>NC_019738.1:37500-2622500 GCF_000317515.1 Allocoleopsis franciscana PCC 7113
CTGACCATCCAGCCGTTCCGTCAGAATTTGATCGGGTGATCGCTTGGCCAGAATACTCTTATGTTATTGTTTCTGTGCGACAGGGATTAGCTTGTGACCTCAAAAGCTGGAGCCTGGATGACAACCACCAGTTTCAGCCTGAAGAAATTCATACAATCGGGTCTTAGCTTAATCAAAAATTTATATTAACCCCCCCTACAGACAGATGGAAAGCATTTAGCTAGGATATAGGTCGTGTTCGCACTACCTAGACTACAATGCTCAATCCCAATCTGGATGAAATCCAGCTAACCAAAGAAGAGTACGAACGTTACTCCCGACACCTGATTTTGCCACAAGTAGGACTGGAGGGGCAAAAACGCCTAAAAGCCGCTAGTGTGCTTTGCATTGGTAGTGGTGGACTGGGTTCACCCCTGCTGCTGTACCTGGCTGCTGCTGGCGTTGGACGCCTTGGTCTGGTAGATTTTGATGTCGTCGATAGCTCAAACCTGCAACGGCAGGTGATTCACGGCACCTCCTGGGTGGGCAAGCCGAAAATTGAGTCAGCGAAAAATCGCATTCTAGAAATCAACCCCTCCTGCCAGGTAGATCTCTACGAAGAGCTTCTGTGTTCAGAGAATGCTTTGGATATTATGAAGCCCTACGACATCGTTGTCGATGGCACCGATAACTTCCCCACTCGTTATCTGGTGAATGACGCTTGTGTGCTACTAGGGAAACCTAACGTCTATGGTTCAATCTTCGGATTTGAAGGCCAAGCTACCGTGTTTAACTACGAAGGTGGCCCCAACTACCGAGATCTGTATCCAGAACCCCCACCTCCCGGAATGGTTCCTTCCTGTGCTGAAGGTGGTGTTTTGGGTATTCTGCCAGGAATTATTGGTTTAATTCAGGCAACGGAAACCGTCAAAATTATTATCCAGCAGGGCACAACGCTGAGTGGGCGTTTGTTGCTATACAACGCTTTAGAGATGACGTTCCGTCAATTAAAACTGCGCCCTAACCCTGAGCGGCCTGTTATTGAAAAGTTAATTGACTACGATCAATTCTGCGGCGTTACCCAAGCTAAAGAAGAAGAGGCAAAACGGCAGAAGGAAATGCAAGAAATCACAGTTCAGGAACTCAAGCAGCTACTGGATGGTGACGCGAAGGATTTTGTCCTACTCGATGTTCGCAATCCTAATGAATACGAAATTGCCAAGCTTCCTGGCTCAGTCCTCATCCCGCTATCAGAAATTGAAAATGGTCAGGGTGTAGAAAAAGTTAAGCAAGTGCTTAATGGTTCTCGGTTAATTGCCCATTGTAAGTTTGGCAGTCGCTCTGCAAAAGCATTGGGAATCTTGAAAGAAGCGGGCATTGATGGCATCAATGTGAAAGGTGGAATTTCTGCATGGAGCAAGGAAGTCGATCCATCTGTGCCTGAGTATTAACATGGGCGATAGGGGATGAGGTCAAACTCACCCCCTGAATGCCATCACTCTACTCAGCCAAAAAAGGTATGAAGTATGGAAAAAGACTGAACATTTCAGTAGTGAGTTTGATGTCAACAGCAACCAAGCTTGTTTCATACTTCATACTTACTCGTTCAGCTTTTACTTGGCTGTCTCTAGCCTGCTGCTACTCGCCACGAAAATCGCTGCCAGCAAAAAGGCAGCAGCAGCGAGCAATGCTCCAACGACAGGTTTCAGGCTGTCTGGCTGACTAAATACCGCACCAAATAAACTAGAAGCAACCGCTCCACCACTGAAATAAATACCCGTTCCTAAGCCGGCCTTATCCGGTGGTACCATTGACAGGGCAAAAGGAATAGTCCCGTTAGAAACTAGACTAAAGGTTGCACCTAGGGCGATCGCTACTCCAACCGCAATCACCCCATTGTGAGTTAACACCATGAGCGCAGTAAATCCAGCCATACCGATTAAGCCATAGCTCATAGCTTGACGATTCCCTAAACGGGAAGCAAGATTTCCTGCGGGAATCGCCGTTAGTGCTAAAGCGATAAATATTCCACCCAATATCAAACCTTTATTCGCTGCTGGAACTTGACTCGTAAGAATTCGAGGAAAGGTTTGCATCATGAGGCGAAATCCCAAAGCCACTCCCACCCCTGCTCCAAACACTAATCCCAAGCGAGGAATAGAAATTTGTCGCCAGTTACTTGTTAATAGGGAACTTGGATCAGACTCCGCTGCTACCGGCTCTACGCTACGATTGGGATTCACTGACCTTAAGGCAACAGCGGCACCCAGCATTACGAATGACCCGATAGAAAAGGTAACGATTGGCCCTAAGTTGAGAATAAATTGATTGGCTAAAGGCCCCATTGCCCCAGCTACTCCCCCAACAAGAGTGAGGATACTCGCCGCTTGAGGTAAGTTTGTGCCAAAAGCATACCGCCCCAGTAGGGATAGAGCTGGGCTACGAAACACAGTCATGGCTAAAGCCCAGGCTACCATGAGGACAGGCAAGAGCCAGCGAATGGCAGATGTGGGAGAGCCGAAAGCGACAAAAGCTGGGATGGCAATGAACAAAGCAGAGGATAAGACGACACCAACCGAGATGAAAGGGAAGCGAGTACCAATCCAACGCTGGACTTGGTCAGAGAGACTACCCATTAAAGGTTCCATGACAGCGGCTAATATATTTTCTAAAATCAGCACTCCTGTCGCGAGTTCTTTAGGAAAGCCAAACTGAGTCAGTAGTTTCAGCAGGTAAAGATTGTAAATAACCCAGGTTAAGGCGATCGCTCCCTGTACAGCCGCTAGTCCCCAAACTTGTAACCACAAGACTTTAGGTGATGTAATGACGCTGCTCATGGCTGAGTCATGATGTGTTAAATGGGCAAGATATTAGCAGAAATGTTATCAGCATTACTAATAGAAGTGACATTAGACCTATAGCCAATATTTAGAGGAGTTTGCTAATTCCCAAAAACCAGTAATATTGAATTCGTTGTGTATTTCCTTGGGATTCTCTTGACGATTTGACCTAAGGTTACCCGCGAACGTCTGCAACCGGATAGCATATCCTGTGACATCTTTAAAAAGAACAATCATGAGCAGGCAAAATGACATCGGTCGCCGTTCCACCTTTAAAAATCTCACCCCCCAACCCTTCTTCCCATTCTCAGTCGGTCAACTGGCAATTACAAAAAGCTCTGTACCCTGGATAGCCATCGCGAGTCTATTAGCCCTGGTAATCCCCAATCGTCCTGCGGTAGCTTTAAATGAGTTTCAACTCTGCGCGGCTCAGTTAGTGCGCTTAGCTAGAGTTTCTCCAGAAGGTGCTGTAGCAGCTTGTTCAGATACGCTGAATCCAAAAGAGATATCCCGATGTGTTGTTACGATTCATAAACTAACACCAACCTTGACACCAGACGCTCTGGTGGCTTGTAAACGAGTGAGACGCCCTGTGGAATTATCTCGTTGTATGTTTGATATCACAGATAATACTCGCGACTCACAACCCATTACGGTACTGGATTACTGTCGTCGTAGTCTTCTACCTCTTCGCTATGCACAATGTGTGGTTGGTTTAAGCCGCGAAACAGACTTTTCTTCGGGTCAAGTGATGGAGAGTTGTATTAGAGCTGAGGATTTTCCGGGAAACTTGTACCCTAATGTTGTACCACTACCGCCACAAAAGCCAACAGTGCCAGTCATTGTCCCCAAGATCCCACCGACCCCCCCAGCTAATCCCATGAACTCTAACTTTTAAGAATTGATTGACCCCCCACCCCCCTGAATCAGGGGGGAGTAAGAGAGTTATCGTAACCTCATGGCTGATGAGCCAGTTGCAGGGAGGCGATCCCATGACGGATATCTTGTAGCTTCTGGAGAGCATAACCTTCGGTGAGGAAAGATTCTGCTTTGGCAAAACCTGTGGCTAGATCTGGGCAGACACCACAACGCCATAAGTAAAATCCGCCGTTCCAGATGGCAACCGACATTAATTCCGTAGGTTTGCCGTTTAAGACATGCTGCATCTGTTGTATCAATTCAGGAGTGGAGTCAAGAGGCGCTTCTTGATGGGCAAAACCATAGTCACGAGGATGTAGCAAAAGACGCTCAAAGCCTTCACTAACGTCCGGTTGACTGATAGCAATAATTGCTGTGCGATCGCGCGGTAAATCACAGCTACCTTCTAATCCCTTAACCAGGGTGAACTTTCTTACCCCCCGCATCTCCAGCGTTTCTCGAAAGCGCAGTTCGGTGGGAGGATGAACATACCCCGCCACTATATGCACATCTCCCCCATAGGGCGACCAGATTAGTTCCATTGTGGCAAAGGGTGGACGTTTGCCAATTTGGTCGCGGTAGGGTACCAATGCCTGTGCTTCAGGAAAGTGCTGCGGCAGATAGATCAATCCCAAACCCGTTGTCTTGAATAATTGCTCAATCTGCGACAAGGTGACGCGGGAAAAGTCCACGCCTAATCCTTGCCAAATCTCAATTAAGGGGACGCCATACTTCGTTGGCATACAATCTCCCCCATGCATGATCACTCGTACTCCAGCCGTCGCTAAAATCAGAGCTGTGAGCGGAGTTACAGGGGCAGTACGCGATCGCCCATCATAAGGTGTTCCGAATACTGTTACAGGTTGGGACAACAAGGACGTTGTTGCGGCATCTTCTTCATTCTCAATTCCCGATTGCCCATTCCCGAACCCCTCTAGTTGTAGCTTCGGTCCGATCTGCTCATACGCATCCAGCATCCCTGCCAATTCTTGACTCGTAGGCCGTTTAATCCGATGGGCAATCATAAATGCCCCAATCTGAGCCGGCGTTGCCTCCTGCAACAACATCATCCGAGTAGCGGCGGCCGCTTCCTCACGACTTAAGTCTTCACCTGTGTGGACGCCACTACCGACTTTCTTTAACAATTCTCTGAAAGCATTACTCATGGTAGGTTTCCTCGGTGATTCTCAGTTTTGTGAGGACAAAAAATGATCGATAGAAAGTCAGCTTATACCATTTTGGATTTTGGATTTTAAGCGCTTTTGCAAGACAAAAGTTTCAGCACCTTCAATCTGATCATTTAGGCTTTATTTGTATTATCGGTTAACCCTTAAGCGTTAAAGGCTGACTATCATACGACGTGTGAGGCTGAGCGATGGAATTTTGGGTAGCCATTGCATTGGCTGCCGACTTTTCCAGTTGACGCACGAGTTGACAGAAGTGCTGAATCGGGGGAATTTGGATACGATCTTGGGTCGTAACCAAGACGACTTGGCGTGTCAAGATGCTATCAGAGTTCGGAGCCTCGCTAACCATATTACCGACCTCCGTTATTGATGGAGCAAGACCGATGAGTGAGCCTCGCTCAGTGTTAAAGGCGATCGCTCGAATGGCTAGGGTTGAGTCTGTTCGAGCTTCTACTAAAGCCGATTCAGGTAGTAGAGCAATCAGTTCTCCCTGTCGAACAACACCTCGAAACGCATCCAAGGTATTTAACTCCATAACGGCGCGTAGCTTAGTCCCCTGTCGAGCAAACCGCTCTTGTACCAACCGCTGCATCCCATAGCCGTCTTTAAATACTACTTGTGGATATTTAATCAATTCTGACCAAGGCACCTGTTCGTGCTGAGTTAGGGGATGATTCGATGCCATCAAGACTTCGACTCGTTCCTCGTAGAGGACATCGACAACCATTTCCGGACTAGCGGTTAAAAAGCGGTTGTTCATCACGATCGCCACATCCACTAACCCATCTCGGAGAACTTTTAGGGCGCGATCGCTCCCTAACGCCGTTACCCGCAACTGTACCTCTGGGTAGTCGCGACAAAATTTCTGTAACACTGGAGGCAAGTAATGAGCACAGACCGAGTGAATAGCTGCCACACAGAGTTCTGGCTGCTTTCCAGCCATCAAATCCGCTAATTCTTGTGTTGCCGATTCCCACTCTTGACAAATTTTGCGGGCGCGAGGTAAGAGATGTTCACCTCCTAAGGTTAGTTTGGCTTGAGCCGTGCGATGAAACAGTGGCAAACCCAACTCGGCTTCCAATGACTGGATTTGGCGACTGACTGTAGACTGAGTGATTTCACACTTGCGTGCCGCTTGTCCAAAGCTACCTGTCTCAGCAACAGCCAGAAAGGCTTGTAACTGCTCAATCCGCATGATTATGTAAATTAATTTACATTCTTAATAATGCAATGACCATAACGGATTTAGGGTTCTAGTTCGGTAGAGTTTGATACAGCCTGTACAGAAGTTTTAATGAGGTAGGGAAACAACCCGATGGAAAGAAGTGCATGAGCTCGGTGAGTCGGTCATAAGGCTATTAGGTTTGCTCCACTCACAGATTCCTGGTTCCTAAGTACAAATAGCTATTTTGATCTTGAGCAGAGAAATACTTAAATTACCCCTGATTTAACAGGGGTAACGCCAACTGATAGGACAGCAAGCTAATATCCAAAGTTAATAGTTGTTTCACGATCTATCCCCTACTTTAAGACCTATATCTAAATAGGTATGTCGTAACTCAGCCGTTTAATTGGCTTTAGTTGAAAGAATATCTTTGGGGAACTGATTTTCTTGATTCTTGTCCATATTATTCTTGTTCGTATCTTGCTTTATGTCTTTTTAAAAGCTGAATATATTGATCATTCGTCTTGGCTTGCTCCCATTTTTGCTTAAAGATTTTCGCACATTCAGCTTTAACGGGGTCTACTTCATTCGGTAAAATATCTTTTCTGGCTTTGGTTTGAGCTTCTTTCGAGGTTTCTTTTTGAGGGTTATGCTTATATTTTCTGCCGCTTTTATGATTAGCGTATCGACGAGATCGGGTATAACCCATTTGTAAAAACTTGCGAGCCATATCTGCCCCAACAAAATCATCCTGATGAAGATAGTCCAGAAACATGCCGTAGATTTTCTCGCTAGATTCTCTTGCTATCTCTGGAGTTTTAAAACGCCAATGGGGAAGAATTTCAGATTTATAAGGTTCTACCAACAGCACTCCTTGCTCACCCTTACCGACTCGATACAGTTCAGGCGACGCACGAAAATCGATAGTTTTAAAATCTAAAGAGTAATCAAACAGAGTCACTGATTATTCATCTCAAATGCAACAACTTATCAATGAAACGCTGGATGAGGACATGAGAGACTCTGGCTTAGTTTGGTCGTGCGAAAATTATAGATTCTAAGCGAATTAGGGCTGTTTCCAAGTCATCGTTCACTATTTGCACATCAAATTCATCAGCCGCATCGATCTCTGCTTGAGCTCGCGTTAGGCGTCGAGCGATCGCTTCTTCACTATCTTGACCTCGAACGCGAATCCGCCGCTCTAGTTCGGCTAAAGTGGGAGGCAAAATAAAAATACGCAAAGCTGTTGGGAAAGTTTGATTAATCTTTCTCGCACCCACTACTTCAATTTCTAAAATAACCAGCCGGCCCTGTTGAATTTGCTGTTGGACTTGCAAGCATGGTGTTCCATAGTAGTTGCCAGCATACTCCGCCCATTCTAGAAGCTCATCAGCCGCCACCATTTGTTCAAATTTGTCTCGGCTGACAAAGTAGTAGTGCTGCCCCTCAATTTCACCGGGACGGGGTTGGCGTGTCGTCGCGGAGATGGAAAAATATAGTTCTGGGTGGCGTTGAATGAGCGATCGCAGCAAAGTCCCTTTACCAACACCACTGGGACCTGTTACGACGATGAGTTTGCCTGCTTGCATGTTGAGGGAGAGATGGTTTAATTAGGGCTGCTTTGACCATCTTTGCTGATCACGAAGCGATGAGCAACTGTTTCCGGTTGAATAGCGGAGAGAATGATGTGGCTCGAATCTGTAATAATCACAGCTCTAGTACGACGACCGTAAGTTGCATCAATAAGCTGTCCGCGATCTCGTGCATCGGTAATGATCCGCTTGATTGGAGCAGACTCTGGAGAAACAATCGCAACGACTCGGTTTGCCGATACGATATTGCCAAAACCGATATTAATCAGTTGAATGTCCATGAAGCACTAGCGGGAAGAGCCGCATAAAGAGCGATTTTCAGGATTCAATTTCCATGGTATCCACAATAATTTAGCCTTACAAGGCTAAATTCCACAGAAAATCCTGATTTTGGCTTTTATTTTCCTCGATTTACCTTTTGCACAGAACCAGTCTGGAGATAGATCTGTGGGCTGCATCCAGTTGGCTTTCTTCGACTAAAGGCTGTTGTCTGTCGTGCTGGACGACCCAAACCTCCTAGTGTTCAAGGTCAATTGGGCTTGTAATAGTCAGTAATCTTCACTATAAATTTATAAAAATTCACTTAAAATTAACTTCTTGTAAAACCCTATCTCAGGTGAGTTCCATAAGCAAAGACAAGGTTTATGCTGGCAAGAGAAAAATATTGAATCAAATAAACAATGAAAATTATTGGAAAAAATTTTATTCACAAAATTTTCACTTATCTAAGCTCAAATTAGAAATATGAGCTTGCAATTCTAGTGCAAAAACAGAGTGAAATCATGGGTGTAAGTCAATCATTTTTTACAATTGTTCTGGCAACATTGGGGCTATCTTTATCACCCCTGGCGGCGAATGCAATCGGGTTTAGCACGGTTTCCGAGGCTGAGCTGAAAACCTTGATGAGCCAACCGACCTTTGTCGCGGGAAGCCAGTTTGGAAGTCTTTTCTTGGAAAATGAAGCTCAGGCTGATCTCAGCGTCGATTTTGTCTGGTCTAAGGGGAAAAAACAACCATTTTCACTAAGTTACGATGGTTCAATTGTCAAATATACAGTTGGAGAGACAACCTTAGAAACTCAAAGCGAGGGCTTTTTTAAGGACATTTTCATATATACAAAAGCAACAGCCGATTTGACCAGCGTCCTTCTGAATAACTTAATCCTGACCGACTCATCCACGACTCTATCAATTTCTGGGATTGCGGCCTCATCCCCTAACAACAAAGTAAATATTTTTGGGATTCGTGATATTCAAGAGAGTTTTACCTTGACGGGTAATGCTATGCTAAGTTGGCTTAACAAACCACAGAACCCCAATAATCTGGCTTATCAGATTCAAGTTGGGAATGTAAATTCTCTAACCCCTTCGCCTAACACAAATCCAACCCCAGCAGATCCGGTCAATTCGCCAGCACCTGAGCCAGAAGCTAATACAGGAATCGATTGGTGGTCATGGTTACCCAGTCCTAGTTCGGGAAACTATTGTACTAGTCCTTAGTAGGGACCCCTCTCCAGAAGGAGTTCGGAAAACCATTACGAGTTCTAGTCTGGATCTGCGAGGATGGTACAGATGCCTAATTGTGATTACGGAAAAGACAGCTTGTGCAACCAGTTGACTTTACCACCCTAACAGCAGCTTGTGATGAACTGCGTTCTGACTGGGTACCAGGGCGTGCCGAACAAGTATATCAGCGCGATCGCTACACCATTGCGCTCTGCTTACGCACCCTAAAACATCGGGGTTGGCTCACAATCTCCTGGCATCCTCAAGCCGCTCGAATTTATCTGGGTGATCCACCGCCTCGGACTCCCGATACCTTTACCTTTAGCGACCAACTGCGTCACCAATTAAGTGGGCTGGCTCTAGTATCCATAGAATTGATTGCACCGTGGGAGCGTGTATTAGATTTGCAGTTTGCTCGACGACCCGGAGACCATGTGAGCTATCACCTCTACGTCGAAATTATGGGCAAATACAGTAATGTCATCCTGGCAGGTGGTGACAATGTCATGATCACAGCAGCCCATCAAGTGAGTTCTCAGCAATCAAGTGTCCGTCCCATTCAAACCGGTCAGCCTTACGAAAAACCACCCGCTCTCATGGGTACAGCCCCTAGTTTGGACGAATCCCTAGAACGCTGGCAAGAACGAGTCAGTTTAGTACCGGGCGCATTGCAGCGTCAGTTGCTCAAAAGTTACCGGGGTTTGAGTCCAGCATTGGTACGATCAATGGCGCAAGCGGCTGGACTGAATGCTGACAAATCCACAGAAACTCTTAGTGCCTCTGATTGGCAACGGTTGTTTGAATGCTGGCAACAATGGCTGCAAACTTTGGGAATTCAGAATTGGGAAGAAGGATTCAAAAGTGAGCCATCCACAGTTGAAGGTTCTACCCTGCAATTAGGTTTTCAACCCGGTTGGACTGAGCAAGGTTATACAGTCATGGGTTGGGGTGCTGTTCAATCGGCAAAGAATGTCCAAACCTTACTCAATGATTACTACACTGCCGAGCTAAACCAACAAGAATTTAATCAACTCCATCACCAACTCACCCAAAAACTGGGCAATGTTCTCGGAAAACTGCGTCAGAAAGCCTCGACCTTTCAAGAACGCTTGCAGCAATCTGACCAAGCCGACCAATATCGACAACAAGCTGACCTATTGATGGCGCACCTCCAGGATTGGCAACCGGGGATGAAGTCTATTGAACTGTTAGACTTTGATACGGCTCAACCCGTGATAATTCCTCTAAACCCAGAGAAAAATGCCGTCCAAAATGCTCAATTGCTCTACAAGCGTCACCAAAAGCTGAAACGCGCTCGTCATGCGGTGGAGCCGTTACTCCAAGAGGTACAGGGAGAAATTCAGTATTTAGAACAAGTAGAGGCATCCTTAACTCAGCTAGATGCTTACAAGTCCTCAGACGATTTACAAACACTACAGGAAATTCGCGAGGAACTGATTCAGCAAAAGTATTTAGACTCCCCCGATCAGCGGAATCGAGAAGTTACGGATGTTTCTGTGCCCTATCGCTATCGGACACCGAGTGGATTTGAATTGTTGATTGGTCGCAACAATCGCCAGAATGACCATCTGACGTTTCGGACGGCAGGAGACTATGACCTTTGGTTCCACACTCAAGAGATTGCGGGTAGCCATGTTCTCCTCCGCTTAGAGCCAGGAACTGTGCCTGATGAAGCAGATTTGCAGTTTGCCGCTGATCTGGCGGCTCACTACAGTCGGGGGCGTCAAAGTGACCAAGTTCCGGTTGTTTACACCAAGCCTAAGCACGTTTATAAGCCCAAAGGGGCTAAACCGGGTATGACGGTTTATAAACATGAGCGAGTCCTATGGGGACATCCTCAGCAAGGTAGCAACTATCTAAGGAAAGAGGTTGCTCTGTAAACTTGTAAATTTTGGTTACAAAAAAATCGTATTCCCTGTTACAATAAAGAAATAAAGAAATCTTTCTGCTGCCGATTGGGAACGCGCAGCTTGGATTTCCCCAATGTAGAGCAACAACGAAATTATTACTTCTACAAAGACCAGCCGTCACCGCAGCTGGTCTTTTTTAGACTCAGGGAAAAATTGAACGGCTTATCCCAGTTAAGCAGCAGCGATCGCCTCCTGTCCATGTCTTCGCATCAGTTCCATGAGTTCATCCCGGTAGTCGTGGAATGTAGAGTGTCGCTTCACGGTATGGGTACGATGGGGCAGCTTGATCGAAATTTCCTTCCTTACTGTACCGGGACGAGTACCGAGAGCGTAGATGCGATTCGAGAGAAATACGGCTTCCTCTACGTCATGGGTGATCATAAAAATTGTAATATTGGTGCGCTGCCATAGGTCGAGCATGAACTCATGCATTGACTCTTTGGTGTGGATGTCTAATGCACCGAAGGGTTCATCCATCAACAGCACTTTGGGTTCCGAAGTGAGAGCACGAGCGATCGCCACTCGTTGCTTCATCCCACCCGATAACTCTTTCGGCAAGGATTTGGCAAACTCAGTCAACCCCACCACACTCAGGTAGTAGCTAGCTTGTTCGCGCCGTTGTTTTTTGGGTACGCCTTGAAGCTTCAGTCCAAACTCAGCATTTTCCTGTACAGTCATCCAAGGATAGAGGGTGTAGTGCTGAAACACCATTCCCCGATCCGGCCCTGGCCCAGTGACGCACTGACCATCAATGCTGACTTCCCCCAAAGTGGGAGTATCGAGTCCAGCAATCTGCCGCAGTAAGGTAGATTTACCCGATCCCGATGCACCCACCGCGCAGATAAATTCACCCTGCTCAATTGTCATATTAATGTCTTTGAGGACAACTAACGCTCCATTTTTTGTATTGAAGTGCTTATGTAAATGGGTAATTTGCAGATACATGGATTAAACCTCTAAATAGAGAATAGGTATTCGTTATCAATTCACCTAGAGTAGATGCTGTAAAATAGGTAACAATTTCAGGGATAAAGTCAGTAAAAAAAGGGTTAGCGCTTCTGGTTTGCCCACTTGCAGGAAACCCGTAGAAAGTATTGGAATAAAAGATCGAATGATAGTCCAATCACTCCGATGACAATTAACCCCACAAAAATTTCATCTGTTCTCAGAAATCGACCTGCCACACTAATCCGACGCCCTAAACCTTCTGTTGCTGCAATGAGTTCTGAGACAATGACTAACTGCCAAGCAGCAGCTAGGTTGATTCGACAAGCATCAATAATTCCCGGTAAGACATGAGGAAAAATCACCTGAAATAAAGTTTGTAGACGATTACCTCCTAACATGTAGGTTGATTCGATCAGGTCTTTAGGTACGAACTTCACCGTATCCATGACCATTAAGGAGTTAAAGAAAAAGACTCCGATAAAGATAAGAGTAATTTTGGGTTCTTCTCCAATACCGAGGTAGAGGATGAGTAAGGGAATAAATGCAGGCGCAGGCATATAACGCATCAACCCGAAGATAGGTTCGAGCAATGCGCGAATACTAGCAAAACTGCCCATTAGCACGCCAACGGGGATGGAAAAAAGAGCTGCAAACAGGAATCCAACACCAACCCGCCATAGACTCGCCACAGTATCCTTGAGGAGTTCGCGAGTACTCCACAGTCGCCCAAACGCTTCCAAAACTTTACCTGGTGAGGGCAAAAACTTAGGGTCTATGTTGCCAAATGTAGTCACCAACCACCACAGCAGTAAGGGAACACCAATGGAAGTAATTACTAACACCGTGTTCAGGGGTTTGGGGATGTCTTCGGCAATTTGCCAGAAAACAGTAGGTTTTAGTGTTGTCGGTCGAATGAATGATCGAATCGATCCAGGACTTTGATTCATGATTGAATTCCATCAACGGTAAAGAATCAGACTTATTAAAAACATTTCTCTGGTTCGCCGATTTATGCTTGATTAAATTTCTTAGCGTATGCCTGAATAAAGCGGTCATCAAATAAACGGCTGATGTCGGGTTGAGTTTTTGTTAGACCAACCTCTGTGAGAAACTTGCTCATTTCTTGGGCTGCAAACTGTAAGGAAGTCATGGTATTGCCCGGTTGAAACGCTTTTAAATTTTCCTCTAATGTGAATAGTTGAGTGCCGTCAGCATACTCCTGATATTCGTTCACCGTGACACCCGCCCGTTTTGCCATAGTCTTGTAGGATTTGTCCCGATTTGTCTTCATATAGTCCAATGTGACAAACCAGGAATCAACAATGGCTTGTACCTGTTCTGGATGTTCGTTGACAAACTTGCGCGTGAATACCAAGTGATCGGAAATTGCGCCAGGAAAATCTTTGGAACTGAAGAGTTCCTTACTACCTGGACGCTTCAATGCCTGAGTGGTAAATGGGGCAAAGACTGCTACTGCATCCACTTGACCTCCCACAAATGCCGCTGCGGCTTTACCGGTTTCTAAAGGGATAAATTGAATATCTTGTGGCGATATGCCCGCTTGTTTGAGTCCTAACAAGAGTAGAAAGTGATCCACAGTCCCTTCTTCTGCGGCAACTTTTTTCCCTTTCAAGTCGGCAACTGAGTTAATCCCCTCGCGGACAATCACCTTATCATTGCCTGTGGAGTTGTCATTGACCAGCACAATAACTTGGTCGGCACCCCCCGCTACGGAATTAACCGTGTCGCCCAGGGTTTGGCTATTCGCATCAATCTGTCCGGCTGTGAGAGTACTGATAGATTCCAGATATCCATCAAACCACTTCAGGTCTACTTGAACATTATTGGCTTTAAATATGCCTTCGTCCTGAGCAATTTGCCACGGAAACCAACCAGGCCATGCACTAAAACCCAAACGAACGGCATCAACACCGGCTGAGGATACAGAATTGCTTTGATTGGTTGTTTTGATGTAGACCGCAGGATTGGTGCAACCTATCGTAAATGTCAATGTGACCAGGAAAAGAATAACGTAGGAGAAAAGTGAGCGGATTTTCATGGCACATATTTCTGAAGGTGATTGACAGCGAACGGTCAACGTTTCACAGCGATGATTTTTGCCAAGTGGTTACCTATTGGATGTAGCCGATAGAGCGGTCGCTAATCCGTAACGTCTGTTACATAGCGTTCCGGCTGAGGTGGAAACCTAAATCTATAACTTTTGGATACATAGCATCTCGAACTTCTGGGTGATACTAAATGTTTTTAAGTTGTGCGATCTTACAAAAGTAAGCATAATTGCTCAACATTTAAGAAGCACAACCAAACAATGCCAGATAAAACATACAGAAATAACATTCCAGAAATTGACCCAACTGAGATTGAAGATGAGCGGACTGCGATCGCAGATGAACATCGCTCGTTTCTGGAAAAGGTGATGGTTAAAAGCGGATTTGCCGATCTGTACGACGCCAGAGATTTTACGGAAGTGGTGTTTCGCGTCATGCGCGACTTAATGACAACAGAAGCGGCTGATCGTGTCGAGGCAGAACTTCATACAGAGGTTCTACCGACAGAGGAGAAAGCACTCCAGATGGAAGTCGCCGAGCTCTGGAAAGATACAAATCCAATCGTGGGATTTTTGAGTCGGGTTCGTCCACCCTGGCAAGGCCCAGGCATCTTCAAAATTGATTCTGATCGCTTCCTGTTCCGGGTTGCAAATGAAAGCGGAATGCCGCGAACAGTTGAGCGAGAACAGGCGGTTTCAGCCGTGTTCTCCGCCACCAAAGACGAACTTTCTGAAGAGCGGATTCAGGAAATTGCTAGCTGGCTCCCTGATCATGTACGCAAACTTTGGGAAGAAGCTTAAATAGAAATTGAAAAAGGTCAAGTCTGTTCGGGAGTAATTATTGCGAACAGACTTCGCACCTATTAGGATTAGCATCATCTTCACCACGGATACTGAGATTTCAGGGTCAATGAGTAACTGATAACTGTTGCTCTGAAAGAAATTCCTGTTCAATTTGAGAACATATCCAATCAAACCAAGCCTCTAACCCTTCACCCGTCTTTGCAGAAACAGGAATAATGGTGACATCAGGATTCATTTGCCGCACATTGGCGACAATCCGATTCACGTCAACATCCAGATGAGGGGCTAAGTCCATCTTGGTAATCAGCAAACAATCAGCTTCTTGAAACATCACCGGATATTTCAGGGGCTTATCTTCTCCTTCTGTTAAACTTAATAGAGCGACTTTGGCATGTTCACCTACTTCAAATTCAGCCGGACAAACCAAGTTGCCGACATTTTCCACCAGTACCAAATCAAATTCAGATGGGTTGTAGTGATGCTCTAGCTGATGGAGACCCCCTGCAACCATTTTGGAATCTAAGTGGCAGGAACGTCCGGTGTTGATGGCAATCACAGGAACACCGTATTTACGCAGGCGGTCGGCGTCGAGTTCAGTGGTCATATCGCCTTCGATCACAGCAATCTTTACTTTATTACTGAGGGCGGCTAGCGTCTGTTCTAGGAGAACAGTTTTACCCGCACCGGGAGAACTCATGACATTGAAGCAAGTAATGCCCCACTCATCAAAATGGGCGCGATTGTGGTTGGCTCCTTCCTGGTTGGCATGGAGTAAATTAATTCCTAGGGCGGCGTCAAAGGTTTGGTGCATAATTTAGTTTGGTAATTGGTAATTGTGAATTAAGGGCAGGTTTTGAATAAAAGTTATCTTCAACCCGTGAAAATTGATCACTAAACCCGCCCCTATCAAGCCTTATGCAAATCGGGCATCTTGTCCGCCCGAAACTATCGGATTGAGTTGTGCATATTCAACGCGATCGATTTTCAACTCTCGCCCAGAGCGAATGTCTTCCATCGGTGAACTACAATCTGGACAAGCATATTGAATGCCGATTTCGGGACGATATTCCTGTTGGCAGCGATGACAAAAAGCAATTAATGGAGTTTCCTGAATTACCAGTTTTGCTCCATCTAAAAAAGTGTTTCGGGTTTGAACTTCAAAGGCAAATTGTAAACTCGCAGGTTCTACACAAGTGAACTGACCTACTGTGAGATAAATATGGGAAATTTTGGGGTGTTCCGGTTGTGCTTCCCACCAGTCCCGCACGGTTACAATTAGCGCTTTGGTCATATCAGTCTCATGCATTGTTTAAGTCCACGCTACAAGTTCGGGCTGGGATTCTGGATGAATGTAGGCGGGTTTCTCTTTGCGCGGCAACTGACCGGATAGAACCAAATGCGCCATCGTGTCGCAAATCACACGAGTTGCCATCAGAGATGTAATATCACTGATGTCATAAGGTGGGGAAACTTCCACGACTTCCAAACCACAAACAGGAGCTTTTTGCACAATTTTGCCTAACAAATGCAGGGCTTCGCGGGGCAAGAGTCCTCCGGGTTCAGGCCAGCCGGTGCCAGGGACAAAGCCTGCATCAATGCAGTCAATATCAAAGCTGATGTAGACACAATCGGTGCCATCTAATGCCCTTTCTAGAGCAAAATCTACGGCAGCATCTAAGCCCATTTCGGTAATGTCGGTCACGGTTAGGATATTACTATTTGCCCGTTCCCGGTAAAATTTAATGCCCTCGCGGGGGCATTGCCAACCGCCAATCCCCAATTGCACCAAGTTCTTTGCCGGTGCGTTTTTCATATTGGTGGCATGAAACCAAGGGCAGGTGTGCATCCGCTCATCTAAGTCGGTTTCTTGGGTATCGACGTGGCGATCGAAGTGAATAATGCCGACTTTCTTGTCGCCTAAGTGCCGACAAATGCCCCGAACAGTGGGGAACCCAATAGAATGATCACCGCCTAGAATAATGGGGAATGCTCCAGAGCTAAAGATGTGAGCAATACCTTTAGAAATCTGGTCAAATGACTTTTCGTTGTTGGCGGGAATGGTGAAGATATCGCCCACATCACAAAGTTTGATTTGTTCGCGTAAATCAATTCCCAACTCAAAATTGTAGGGCGTATACAACGCAGAAATGCGGCGAATTCCTTGGGGACCAAAGCGAGTGCCAGGACGATAGGTAGTACCCGAATCGTGAGGAACACCCACAATCGCCACATCATATTCCCCAACCTTACGAACATCCTCTACATAGGGGGCTTTCATGAAGGTGTTAATCCCGGCATAGTGAGGAAGCTCACCGCGTGAAAAAGTGGGAATAGTGCGATCGCGAATACTCTCTGCCGCTTCCAAACCGTATTCCAGCCCCTTCGACACCTCCTGTTGCCAACCCGTCTGCGGCAATCGAGCCTCTAAATCCAGTGCCCGTTGCGCTTGAGTCGGATAATGTCCGTTCCCATCTGGACTTTGAAATAAGGGGTTTTCAGAATTATTTTCAGTCATTGGCACTCCTGAGAAGTTGTCAAAACAATTGACATGAGCGAGTTGAATCGAACAACATGAGGAATCAATGCAACAAGCCCAGGAGAGGACACAATCAGTCTAATGAACTGATGTTTCTCCCGGGCTTTTCTCCCGCCGTGTAACCGATTCATCTAATACTTTAGAAAGGAGAGAGCTTAGATGAGCCAGCTTGCTTCTCTCGGACCAGCATTTGAATAATTCAAACCGGAACCCTAGAAGCTGTTAATTTTTCCTTACACTCTGTAATTTTGAATGACTTCAAAACAGTCTAAGGTTTTCACCCAATCAGTAATTAGTTGAGAAAATTTTTAAACTTTACAGAGAATGATCCTGAGTCTTTGCTACGGGAAGAATAGCAATGAATCTATGGAAAAAATGTAGTGAAAGATACAAAAAAGATTGGCGCATCTGCCAACCTTTGCCATAAATATGAAATTTCCTTAACAAATTTATTCCACTCTTGGGGGGCTAAACTCCAAACACTTTTTACTGTCTAGCCTTGGAAGGCGTAAGGCGGCAGACATCTAGAGTGCCGATAACCCGCTTCCATCCCTGTTCAGTTAGGTCGTTGTCTAATTTTATTCCTCTCCTCTGCACAATTCCAACCTTTGTCTTCACTGCCGTTATCGATGCGATTTTGGTTTCTGCACTGTTCGTAGGTAATTTGTGCAGCGGAATAATTAGGTAATTGCTCCAGTTTTTGCCCTGCTTTATTAAAAAAATCTTGAGCTTCTTTATTCTTCCCCTGATTCCTCAGAATTTGTGCCTTTAGGTATAAAACCTCTGGATTATTAGGTGTTAGTTTCAGGGCACGATCCACAAACTCCAGCGCTTTAGAATACTTTTTCAAATCCCGATATCCCACAGCAATACCGCGATAAGCTAAGTAAGAAGGAGCCGCATATTTTTCTAGTTTCTCCACCGCCTGAGCGGGGTCAGAAAACGGTAAATTGACCGCTAACATCAAATCCATATAACCTGTCAATAAATTCAATTCAGGGTCGTTGGGGTCAATTTTTTTGGCTTCATCTAGATATTGAAAAACTTTCTGCAATTTGCTCACAGCTCCAACCGGACCCTCTGTTTTAAATTCGTAAGTCCCTTCTAAGAAATGACCAACGGCGGTGTAAAGATTTCCCCGTAAAGGGTCAGTAGATTTTAGTTTTTGAGCTGTTTGCTGAGTTTTAGCGGCATAGCTTTTCAGGGTATCCCATTCTTGAGTTGTGAAAGCTAGAGACGCTAACATGGCATAAGTAAGGGGTTCATTCGGCTCACTCTGTTCCGCTTTCTCTAGGTAACCTTTGGCAGCTTTGTAGTTTCCCGCTTTGAAGATATATTCAAAAGCTGCTTCTGTATTATCTCCAATGGGGCGAGGATTATTGGCGCGAAAGGGATCTTTTGCCAAGGTGGGTGACACCCACAAACTGAGTACCACAGCCGCAGCACTGGCAAGAGCTGTCACCGTCCGTTTTGGCGCAGGTAACCAAGTCGTCATTGCTATCCTTAATAAAAATGATGCTTAATAAAAGTCTGACGTTGCAGTTGATTGAATGTTCCAGTTTTAAGAGTTGGGATTATCAGTGTTATGTTTGTCACAATTGAGAAGAACTCATTGCTTTCTCAAGTTAGCCGCTACTCAGCTCAGTTAACGTTGTCGGTCAAGGAGGTCAATCAACCTTGACATCAATATATTTTAGCGATGAGACTTACCTTGTTGGCACGGTATTACGAACCTTAATGCTATATCTTAGAAACTTAACGTACCACCCTCCTGCTACCCCCCTAGCCATCTTAAAATCTCTGAATCTACAACTGGCACCCCAACAACTAGGACTGGTCATTGGTCCTAGTGGCTCAGGTAAAAGTACATTATTGGAAATTTTGGCAGGGTTAGCACAGCAAACGGCAGGGGGTGCCTTCTGGCGAGACCAAGAACTCACGCCGGAACATTTGCAACAGCTCGGAGGGCTGGTCTTTCAATTTCCCGAACGGCATTTTTGTGGTAGTACAATTCTAGAGGAACTGCGGCTGGGGCATCCGGAGTTGGGGTCTGAGAGGGTTTATGAAGCGCTTGGGGAAGTCGGACTGGCTGACTTATCGCTACACACTTCACCCCATGCCCTAAGTGGGGGACAGCAGCGACGGCTTGCTTTAGCCGTACAGTTGATTCGCCAACCCCATATTCTCATGTTGGATGAACCCACAGCGGGTCTAGATTGGTCGATGCGGCGACAGCTAGTAAGTCTGTTGGCAAAGCTCAAAGCCCATTGGACACTGTTGGTCGTGACTCACGATGCGGGTGAATTATTGCAAATTTCTGATCGCTGCTGGACACTGAATCATGGGGAATTGCAAGAAGTTGATCCCGTAACTCTAAAACCTAGAAGTAATACCCCACAACTTGTCACTTGAATCTTATTTTTCTTCCATCATTATGATGTCCTGTCCGGTTGATTACCCTTCATAAAAACATGTTTAAAGATTGATTGTGTTCACTCATTAAAGTTGACAAACTGAAAAGTTGAGGCTTTTTCAGCTTCAACTGTTTGACCCGTGAGCAAAAAACACAGACGATTAACCAAGTCATTTAACGAAATCGATCGATGGGCGCAAGTGAGACATTATTACTACCTGAGATGCTAGATATCTGGCAGCTAACTCTAGGATGGCAGCCAACGGATGAACAACAGGGGCTATTTCAACAGTTTTATGAAGGCATTTTAGAAGGAAATCAACGGTTGAATTTAACCCGAATCACGGAACCAATGGATTTCTGGGAGAAACATTTGTGGGATTCTTTGCGGGGATTTTGGACACAGGAATCAGGATTCGTAGCAGCAACGCCTACATCACTCATACAGAATTTAAAAGGTAACAGTGAAATTCAGCCCCAATCTTTGAAGCTGATTGATATAGGAACAGGGGCAGGATTTCCAGGAATACCAGTAGCGATCGCCTTTCCCCATCATTCCGTTACCTTACTAGATTCCACCCGCAAAAAAATTACCTTTTTGGAGGCTTTAATCACTCAGTTAGGCATTCAAAATGTTACTACTTTAGTCGGTAGAGCTGAATCACTCACTCATCAGCTTCAGCATCGACAAACTTACGATATTGCTCTCCTCAGAGCGGTTGCACCAGCTTCAGTGTGTGCTGAGTATGCCCTACCCTTGTTGAAAACAGGGGGTTTAGCGATTCTCTATCGAGGTCATTGGACCGATGAAGAGACAGAATCTCTTAAATCCATTCTGGAAAAATTAGGTGGAGGAATTGAGTTCATTGAAGAATTTACAACACCCATTAGTAAAAGTGTCCGTCACTGCATTTACTTACGTTCTTCTGCACCGCTTAAAGAGCTACCTCTAAAAAAATAATTGCAACAAAAGAATCAAACTATTTAAGTCGTAGAGGTTATTTAATTCCCACGCAGATAAAACTGTAAAAACCAAGGTAATTATTGTTGGGATAAGCGCTTAACTTGCTCACCACCTAAAAGCCGATGGGCGTCTTCCAGCAAGGCAGGAATTTTGTCCGCGTGAGGACTATGACGCAAACAATATCGTAAGTCTAATTCTCTGATTCGGTCGGCTCTGCTACCAGGAAACCAGTGACTTGCACCATCTAACAAGTTATAGCGCCCTTTGGCATATTCCACCATATCGTAGGCCAGAGCAAGATTTCTCAGCCACAAGATCACAGGAATGTTCACCAGTCCTGGCGTTTCTTCAGAGGTTGGTAAGCCAATCTGCCATGTTTTGACCCACTTTTCTCCCAAAATAGCGATCGCTTCTTGTTCCAAGCGCACAAGAATAGGTGATAAGAGTTCATCCGCTTGATCCAGCAATTCCACCGCCTTCAGGTGTTCATCAAAATCCGTTGGTTTGAATGCTCCTATACTCAAAGTATGCACTTGAGGATGGGACAGACAGAATAAATCATTAAACACCATCGGACTCAGAGGGACACACAAATTTACTAATTTCTGGGAAGGTTTTTGTAACATTCCCCCTTTATCTGAAGGACTGATAATAAAAACTCCCATATCATGACGGCTAGCTGCCTCGATTGCAGGCCAGTTGGACTGGTTAATGTAGTACCAATGCAGGTTCACATAATCAAATTGGTTCGTTTCTATAGCCTTAACAATCACATCCGTGGGGCCATGGGTAGAAAAGCCCACAAATCTGACTTTCCCTTGCTCTTGTAGTTGCCGTACCACATCCAAAAAGCCACCAGGGCGGATGGTATCGTGAAGTAGCCCATGCGTATTAATCCCGTGCAGCCCTAACAAGTCAACGTAGTCTAGCTTAAGATTAGCCAACGACTGGTCAAACTTACGCCGAAATTCTTTTGGACTGCATTCCAGCATCACTTTAGTCTGGATAATCATTTGCTCACGGGGAAGCCTCTTGAGAATGGGTCCTAATTGCAGATCAGAGGTACCATAAGCACGAGCAGTTTCAATGTGATTGATGCCTACTTCTAGAGACCGATGAACAATCGCTGCCAAATTTTGCTGACTACGCCGACGAACTCGCCACAGTGGTCGATCTTTCCAGCTGTATTGGTATCTCATACCACCACAAGAAAAGATTGGCATCTGTAATTGGGTTCGCCCAAATCTTCGATATTGCATCCCCATAAAATTCTTTCTAAATCAATTAATCTTCAGCCAATAATCACCAGCACCCATTCCTAGTGCAGCGCGGCAGAAATAACCCACCAGTCCAAAAAGGTTAAAAAGCTTAGTGTACAAGCGTTCTTACCTTCTTTTTTCTGCCTTCTTTTTTCTGCCTTCTTGCACTAGTATGGCTAATGATTAACGATTGATGAAAGCTGATTGCCCCTCAAAAAGTAAGCGAATTCAATCGGCGATGCCTTCGGCAGTTTGGCCTTCAATAATGTTTTGCAAACCCGTAGCGACCATCGCTTAGCCGCTAATGCCAATCAATCCCCTAACCATGAGCGATTTTACATTTCTCGAACAACAGGCTGACCATCTTTAACTTCACCAATCAGAACTTTATCGGCAACCCCAACAAATAAGCCATTTTCCAAGACGCCTGGAATATTATTTAAAGTCTTTTCCAGTTCAGCGGGGTTATCGATGGAGTCAAATTTTACGTCAATTACCATGTTGCCCTGGTCAGTAATCACGGGACCTGCTTTTTTCACACCCATACGTAACTCTGGCTTTCCACCTAGCTTTTCAATCGCCCGCATCACCGGCGTAATTGCCATGGGAATAACTTCCACAGGCAACAAGAAAGTAGAACCTAAGCGATCAACTAATTTATTTCCATCCACGACAACAATAAATTGGTCGGCTAAAGCATCAACAACTTTCTCACGAGTATGAGCCGCACCGCCGCCTTTGATCAAATTTTTCTGCGGATCAACTTCATCCGCACCATCAATGGCAATATCAATGTGATCAACGGCATCCAGTGTGGTTAAAGGAATTCCATACTTTTTCGCCAAGACTTCTGCTTGGAAAGATGTGGGAATGCCTTGGATGTCTGTAAGTTCACCCGACTTCAGGCGATTTCCCAAATACTCGATGGCATAGGCAGTCGTTGAACCTGTACCTAGTCCGACAATCGTACCTGACTTTACAAGAGCGGCTGCCGCTTTGCCAACTTCCTGCTTCATCACTTTAATCGGGTCAATTTCTCCGGTCATGACAAAAACTCCTTTAAGGTCACACCCAAGGTTTATGGGTTAGGATGGCGTGAGGCTAAATATGCCCTGACGCCGCACTAATTAATCTACTATCCGTTGGTTATTCTCTCATGAGCCGGGAGCGAGACTCTTAAAAGAGCATTGTTCGTTAGGACGAAGTGCAGGAAAGTTCGTCTGATGGCGATAGTGCCTGTTGAAATTGAGTTGCTGTTGAAGACCCAAAGTGGAAGGAGCTGAAATCAAAACTAATGGGAGAAAAAATACAAACCAAAGCATTTTTATTATTTAAAATTATTTTCTACACCCCGTTAAAGTACTGTTTATTATTTGTTTTAGCCTCAATACTTGTGTCGATCTATGGAAGCAGTACTTGGTGGAGTGCGCTACTCAGTAAAGCCTTGCCTGTAATCTTTTCAACTGCTATTTTTACCTTGATTATTCGTGAATTATGGGGGAATCGCTCAAAGCTAAGGTTTGTGGTCAATATTTACTTTAAAAGTGGTGTTTTAAGCTATTTTCGTGCCTTGATTATTGTTGCTATTACCATCACTTTAGGCGTAGTGGTTTATCTTCTTGTCCCTGAATTTCTAAGATGGGGCTGGGGTTCTCTAATTTTCGGAAATTCAGGAAATGTCGCATTACAACCCTTAACTACCGCATCTCAAGCCGGTCAAAAAATTAGTGAAATTCATGGCAGTGGCTTTGACTATCGATGGATTTTCATGATTCCTGTTTGGATGATTTTTATTTTAGGTTTTCCGTTTTGGGCGGAAGTTGAAGAGAAAATTTTTCGTCAGGGCGTCCACTCCTGGAAAGGGATAACCATGAGTTCGATTAAGTTTGGCTTAATTCATCTCATTATGGGAATTCCTCTGTGTTGGGCTTTAACTCTATCTGTTCCAGGATTTTTATTTGCTTGTCGTTATAAATATGCTTATCATCGGCATTTACGACAATTTAAGGATGAAGCCAAAGCGCAGGAAGCTGGAGTCAGAGCTAGCACAGCGGATCATGCCATCTACAATGCCATTCTCATCACCTTATCTGTGGCGCTTCTACTGCTGGCTCAAGGGCTTTGAGCGGTGGCACTAAGCCTTAAAAAACTATCAAACCAACAGCTTACGGGCACTCTAACCCCAAATCTCTCAAGAGACGAAGAGTTACAGTACCCGTTGCGAGAGTTTACCATTTTGAATCCCTTAAAATGGACAACCCTTGATTGCACTGCACTCAGATTATCGAGAAGAATAACCTGAGTGAGTACAACATTTCGATCGCAGCTAGGGATTGCTAGCTTGAGCTGATAAAAGCTCTTTTAGCTTCGCCAACTCACCCGCCCAACGCGGATCAGGTTGAAATCCGCCTGCGTCAGAGGATGCTGCTGTTGTACGTTGGTCATTACCACGCTTAGACTTTTTATTGCCTGCACGACGAGTAGGAGGAGTGTGATTGCTCGATGAGCGTTGGGGTTCTTCTTCCTCTTGTTGACTCTTTGAGCGTGGTAGAGCTTTTTCGATTTTTAGGGCGCTCTCTTGGAACATGTGACCATTGAATTTCTCAATGATCTCATCCGCCTGTTCATCTGTTGGTACGGTGACAAAGGCAAACCCCCGGCACTTGCCAGTTTTGCGGTCTTTGATCACCTTTGTGGAAACAGACTCACCAACATCTACAAAAACAGCATGTAGTTCATCGCGGTTTACTTCTTCTTTTGGTAAATTGCCTACGTAGAGACGAACGGACATGAGAAATACCTCCAGACTTGGATTCAAACAAATTTGTTAGCAGGAGCAGTCATCTTGGCTAAGGATGGATTGGATTGACGAACGGTTCCTACGTCCAGACAATCTCTGACGATCCTTACCAACCTCAACACAATAGACTGATGTAATAAAGCCAAACTCCTATATACCATTCATCCAGGGCAATTACGACCCGCATGTAGACCTTGGGTTCGCAAGTAGCAGGATTAAGGTTAATTGTTTTCCCTTATTCTGATTATTACAGAATGTTTACACTATTCATAACGTACCACGCTCTCCTGTAGGCAAGCTAGTATAACAGACAGATTTCCGCCTTTAGCTGTAGCTTGCTGAAAAACGATGTAACCAAGGGGGTAGCGAAGGAGAGAGGTCGAGGCTCGAACTCACCCTTTGTAAATGCTAACCCAGTACCGACTAAATGACCTTAATGGTAATTGACACAATGAGCAACTGATTAGTTTCAATGCAGCGCTCCATTTAGCCGGGAAAAAGGTTCGTTGCCCTGTCTGCCTGTTTATGAAGCAGCTAGAGTTCCTCACCGTTGAAGCGTACTCTACCATTTGAGATGTTTGATGCATCCCACTGCTTTACTATACGTTGAGTACAAATTAGTATCAGTGATCATTTGGCGACTTGACGAATAAAGCAAATAGTGTATATTAATGCTGTGGGTGTGAGGAGAAAGGAAGAAAAAGCGCTTGGGGTCGAAACACGGCAAGACTCCTGAGCGCTTTTTCAGTTACAGAGAATATTAAGAATGAGAAGTGATCACTTAGAGCCATCCGTAAGTATAATCAAAAATATTTTGCCTATGTAATGACCTAAAAAGCCTCTCTCGTAAGCAATCTACCATTTTTCTCAAAAAACAAAATGTCAATGAGAGAATTTTCCGTCCGGCTAAGACTTGAAGTTTTCATTTTGTGGAATAAAATCAAGCTGTTAGCAAAATATAGGCAGAAATTCTATTGGAAGCTCATCTGGGTAGAACTACTTAATTTTCCAACTCGATTATTAGGTTAAGAAATATAGATCTGTTGTTGGAAAGTGAATTGGCGTGAACGCAAGACTAGCCAAGGTATTGTACTGGGACGACTGAGCGATAAACTGTATCGGGGTAAGGAAACTCTTCGATTGAAAGACTTATCGATTATTAATAAAATTTTTCCGTCAACTCGCCCCAACAATAGGTCAATGCCTAATTTCTGTGCTTATCCTGTAAAAGGTAGACGAACACAGACCCGATGCTGAATATCCCTCAAACACTGGCAGAGGAACTTTCCCTCAGACCTTCTCAAATCCAAAATGCCCTCAAACTCTTCGCTGAGGGTGCCACCGTTCCCTTCATCGCACGTTACCGTAAAGAGCGTACAGGCTCCCTTGACGAAATTCAACTGCGTGACCTTTCAGAGAGATATACCTACCTGACGGAACTGGAAAACAGGAAGGCATCAATTTTGGAAGCGATCGCATCTCAAGGTAAGCTGACTGATGAACTCCAAAGCAAAATCGCAGGCTGCTTACAGAAAAACGAATTAGAAGACCTTTATCTACCCTACAAACCCAAGCGACGCACAAGAGCAACAATTGCTAGGGAAAAAGGGTTAGAACCCCTTGCTGAATTTATTAAATCCCTGAATAATCCCACTGCCAAACCTGCCTCATTAGAGCAAGAAGCAGCCAAATATATCTCTGATGAGAAGGGCGTTAAGACATTAGAAGATGTGTTCAAAGGGGCTTCTGATATCTTGGCAGAAGAAGTTTCTGAAAAAGCAGATGTGCGTGCTTATCTGAGAGATTACTTGATGCAAAATGGAGTCTTCATTTCGCGAATTAAAGATGACTATCCGGAAGGTTCCACCAAATTTGAAATGTACCGGAATTTCCAAGTTAATGCAAAAGATATTATCCCCCATAATATGCTGGCATTATTCCGAGGTGAGAGTGAGGGGATATTAAATTTAGACCTTTCTTTTGATGAAGATGCAGTACAGTCTTACTTGGAATCAGAAGAGATTCGCACAAAGATTCCAGCCGTGCGGGACTTTTATCGGGGAATGCTTAAAGATGCCTTCAACCGTCTGATGAAAACGTCCCTGACAACCGAAGTTCGCGCCGATAGGAAAGCTTACGCGGATATCGAATCAATTAAGACCTTTGAAACCAATCTCCGCGAGTTGTTGCTGTCAGCGCCGGCGGGAATGAAGCCAACATTAGCGATTGACCCAGGTTTTCGGACTGGCTGTAAGGTCACTGTTTTAAATGAAACGGGAAAATTTCTGGAATACCAAACAATATTTCCCCATACCGGTGCGGGTCAACGTGTGCAAGCGGCTAGTATAGTTAAGAGTTTGATTGAGAAGTACAAGATTGAGCTCATTGCGATCGGTAACGGTACAGCGTCCCGCGAGACGGATGAGTTTGTCGCTGAAGTCCTGAAAACAAGCGATCGCCAACCGATTAAGGTAATAGTTAATGAATCGGGTGCCTCAATTTATTCAGCCAGCGAGGTGGCACGAGAAGAGTTTCCCGACCAAGATGTTACAGTACGCGGTTCAATTAGTATTGGACGCCGATTACAAGACCCACTGGCTGAATTAGTGAAAATTGACCCTAAATCGATTGGTGTCGGACAGTACCAGCACGATGTGGATCAGAAATTGCTTAAGAAGAAGCTGGATGAAACGGTAGAAAGTTGTGTGAATTATGTGGGTGTCGATTTAAATACTGCATCCAAAGAATTGCTCACGTTTGTTTCTGGCATGACACCTACAATTGCCAAAAATATTGTCAACTATCGCAATGAGCATGGCGCATTTACCAATCGTCGTAAACTCCTAAAAGTTGCTAAATTGGGGCCAAAAGCATTTGAACAGGCGGCAGGATTCCTGAGAATTCGTAATGGGGAGAATCCGTTAGATAATACCGCCGTACACCCTGAAAGTTATCCGGTTGTAGAAGCGATCGCGTCGGATTTAAAAGTCCCCTTGACACAAATTTCTCAAGCCGCAGAGCAACTTAAGTCAATTGACTTGAAGAAATACGTGACCGATACCGTTGGCTTACCCACCCTGCGCGATATCATCAGCGAACTAGAAAAGCCAGGAAGAGACCCACGCGCTGAGTTTAAGTATGCCACCTTTAAAGAAGGAATCAAGGAAATTTCTGACTTACAAATCGGCATGGAACTCGAAGGTAGTGTCACGAATGTTGCTAATTTTGGGGCATTTGTTGATATCGGTGTACATCAAGATGGATTGGTGCATATCTCACAGCTAGCAGACCGATTTGTTAAAGACCCCAAAGAAATTGTCAAAGTGGGGCAGGTGGTGAAAGTACGGGTGTTGGAAGTGGATGAAAAATTAAAGCGAATTAGCTTGTCTATGAAGTCACCCGATAAAGCCAGTGGTGAAGGAAATAGCAAAAAGATCGGCAAGCGCATAGAACCGAAATCGCCAACGATAGAAGATTTGAAGGCAAAGTTCGGTAAAAAGAACTAGTGAAAGCACCCTTTCCCAGTCGCCTCATATAATCAGATGTGCGGAACTACATCATCTAACCTTGTATATCTATTGAGCCAATCACGTTCCAAGTCATGTTATGAAAACTCACCGCTCGTTTTTTTGGCTCAATAGTTTATCTTTACTGCTGGTTTTGGCGCTGATTGTCTATGCCAAATTCTTTGGCTCATCGGTACAAGAGTTATTCCGTCACCCGCCTTTCGCTGCATCTTTGGATGTCGGGTTTTTAACGAATACCTTCCAAATTCTGTGCGCTGTTCCCCCCGTAGTTTGTGCGTTTAGTTTTGCCTTGCTCAGAAAAATTAAACCTCGCCGAAAAGAAAACTTTTTTATTCTGTGTTCTGCACTTTTAACAGGAGGTTTTCTATTTAACGAAATTTATCGACTTCACGTTGTCCTCAGTATTGCAGGCATTCCCAAGCTTGCTACTATCTCCGTCTACGCTATTATTCTCGTTGGATACGGATTAGCTTTTAAGCGACGAATTCAATCCACTCCCTACTACATCTTACTGATTGGATTGAGTTTATTAGCAATAGGTATCACGGTAGACTCGCTACATTTGAATAGTGGGGCAATCTCTAATCTTTTAGAGGGTTTCCCCAAGTTGTTCAGCGAAATCAATATTACACTTTATTTTTGGTACGTCTGCTATTCGGAGATTATGGGTAAAGCGTTAACGTAAGATTGGCGCTTTTTATTCTTTTCCTAACGGACTCATTGCTCCTTTGGTTTTTGGAAAATCATTACGTGCTGTTGAGGCAGGAATTTTAGAGTTTCTAGCCATTGTAAACCCACCGCATTCATTTCTTTACGCGCTTGCTTTTGAGTCATTTTGTGGAGCGCTTTAATCGGAACCAAAGGATTTTCACGCCTGTACTCAACCAGTACCACCCGTCCACCGGGTTTAAGCGATCGCACAATTCCCTCCATCATCTCTTTGGGATACTCAAATTCATGGTAAGCATCTACCATCAGCGCCAAGTCAACACTCTCTTGGGGTAAATTAGGGTCGGTTACACTACCCAAAATCGGTTCAACGTTGGTAATTTTATTCTCTTGTTTGAGAAAATCCATAATATCAATCATTTCTGGTTGAATATCGACCGCCAGCACTTTCCCTTGTGGTATTGATGAACTGAGGCGAAAGCTAAAATAGCCAGTGCCTGCCCCAATATCCGCTACAACATCTGTTGGTTTCAGGTCAAGGGCGTCTACAACTTGCTGCGGTTGCTCAGTCATCTCTCGACTCGGTCGTTCTAGCCAGAGGGCTTCTGTATGCCCCATGACTTTAGCGATTTCTCGACCCATGTAAAATTTACCAATGCCGTCTGAGCTATGAACAATATGCTCCTGATAAACACCAGTTGATTTAGCCGTTGGAGGACGTTGAATTCTCCAGCCACTGAGGGTGAGCCAAAGCAGGATAACCAGGATAACAACCACTACACGTATCGGCAGGGATGGATTATTTTCTTTCATGCTCATTGTGGCTCTCCCAAATGGGTCTAATGTGACAAAAATATCCGTATTTCTGTAAATAGTTAAGTTATCTTAGCCGTTTGTCCAGATCGACAGAAGCTTTTTGGCAGTATTAAAAAGAAGGGCGTCACCATTGGTAGCAAGTATGACTCAACCCAATCAGAAGCCAACGGCTTACACTCCTGTGGCTGAGCGGAGTCACTCCGACCCACCAGGGCTGTGGGCGATTGTTGTTTTAAGTTCTCTGGTCATCCATTTATTTGCCTTTGGGATGCTGCGTTTATGGATGATGGTACGTCTTAATCACTTTCCGGCGGCTAGAATTTTCATTCCTATAGATGTGATTGCTGTAGCCTCCGAAGGCCAAATCTCACTTCCACCCACGCCAGCGACGACCTCAACCATCACCCAAAATCCGCCATCAGCCAACACTCCGACAAACTCAGTTCCTAACACTCCAGCGTCCTCCAGTTCAGTCCCTAGCAACTCACCGCAGACTAAAGAGACAACGGCATCCGGTACCACGAATTCATCCCCCTCCAAAGGGGTACCGATAGCAACGAACTCGCCAACAACCAAACCGGCTCAAAACCAGTCCCCAGAAACACCAAAACCAAGCCGTTCTCCTACGCCCACTCCTTCCAACAATCAGCCATCTGGAACACAGACTCCCTCAAGCAACCCTAACTCACCCGGTAACCAGGGTAATCAAACAAATGGGTCAACACCCTCTCCCTCTCCCAGTCCCTTTGCTTCTACGGGTTCACCCGCAGGGCAGAATTCATCTAACTCTAAGCAAGGTGGCGGATTCATAGTCGCTCTGGGCAGGCTTGAGCCAGTGAGTAATGCCCAAGATGTTCTCCACATTAATGACGGCGACAAGCTGGCTACCTGCGAATCAGACAGCAATCCACTCCCTAGCGATTATCTAACCCCTCTGGGAATTACTTTAGATAAAGCTTTGCCGTTGAAAGTGGAAGTATTGATTGATAACCTTGGGAAAGCAACACTGCTGCGCCTACTTCCTCAAGCACTACCTCAAAATCTGAGTGCCCCTCAAGCGGAGCAACTGGCAAAGAAGCTTGTGGAGCAGCAACAATGTACTCCAACACAGATGGCAGGTAAACCTGTTTACCGAGACTACAGCCTCACCCTGACCATTAGTCCGACGCAAAATTGAGTGGGGTTGACTCTTGCCAATTTAGCCGAAAGGTGTGCTAAACTCAGTAAAGTGAAATTTCATGCATAAACATTTGCGGGCGTAGTTTAGTGGTAAAACCTTAGCCTTCCAAGCTAATGATGCGAGTTCGATTCTCGCCGCCCGCTTCGTTTTGTAAAAGCAAGGTCTATCTGGCAATCAGAGGGTGAAGCTTGGGTGCTACATCAATCGTGATTGTGTTGTAGCCTGCGAACCAATACCCTGAGTTGCGATCGCTCTGCGCTAATCATAGGGACTATCACCACTAACGCCAAACTTCAACCCCCTGAAAGAGTCTTCCGCCGCGCATTCCCCTTAGAATTCTCCGACTTGAATTCGGGAGAGTGTCAAAAGGAATTAAAAGTTAAAGACTGTTCTAAGTGCGAAGACAAAGATATCACCATTCATCTCATTATGCTCGAAATTTATCAGATAGATGCTACCAGGAATTATCATAAACTTCTGATTTAGAGGGTAAGGATTTTAGGTTAATTATCACGGATATCTAAAATAATTAACAATATTAGCATGAAAAATATAATCTTGAGAGTTACTCTATACAGCCTTTTATTTACCGTTTTAGGCACTGCGCCCAGCAACAGCGTTACTGAAGCAAGAAATGATTTAGGGTTTCGATGCTCCAAGTCTCGTTCTCAATCCGGCTTAACTTCAGCACAGTTGAGGAATATGAGCAACAAGAATAGTCTACAAGTGATTTTAGATGATAACGCCCAAGTCGAAAAAGTAGCGGGAGGCTTCCAGTTTATAGAAGGGCCTCTTTGGCATCCGAAAGGGTTCTTACTCTTTAGTGATATTCCTGCCAATACTATCTATCAATGGACAGCCAATAAAAAACCAGAAATATTTCGTCGTCCTTCTGGCAATACTAATGGTAATACTCTAGACCGGGAAGGGCGTTTACTCAGTGCTGAACATAGTAATCGCCGTGTATCTCGTACTGAAAACGACGGCACGGTTGTTACGCTGGCAAGCCAGTTCGAGGGAAAGCGACTCAACAGTCCAAATGATTTGGTGGTCAAATCTGATGGAAGCATCTACTTCACTGACCCCCCCTATGGCATTCAATCTGAGCAGGAGGAACTGGGCTTCTATGGTGTCTATCGCCTCGCACCAGATGGGAAAGTGACTTTGTTAGTGAAAGATTTCGTGCGTCCAAATGGCATTGCTTTTTCCCCGGATGAAACAAAACTATATGTAAATGATTCCCAAGAAGGTCACATTCGTGTTTTCGATGTCAAATCGGACGGTACTTTGGAAAATGGACAGTTATTTGCAGAATTGAAAGACCCGAATAAACAGGGTGTACCAGATGGAATGAAGGTAGACCTTGAGGGAAATGTTTACAGTACTGGGCCAGGGGGAATATGGGTTTTCTCTCCATCAGGCAATCTATTAGGCACGATTGAAGTGCCTGAAGTGGCTGCCAATATAGCCTGGGGCGATGAGGACTACAAAACCCTTTACATTACCGCAAGCAATAGCCTTTACCGTATCCGCCTCAAAATTCCAGGCGTGCAACCAGGGAGAAAGGGGAGTAGCTAATCACTTTTGACGCCATCTCGTTATCACTTCCCCTGTAGTAGCTTTTCAATGGTGTCGCGCGTTGTCATAGCATTGACTGCACTGTGCTTCGATAATTGGGGGATTCTTGCCAAGATTCACTTCTTCAATAAAAGCCTGACCCGTATCGACTATCAACATCTTGCCGTCACCGCCAGTATCCCAGCTAAATCGATGAGGGTTACGCAATCCATAGGCCCAAATTTCATCCAGTGTCTTCGAGTCGCCATCGTCCACAAATGGATTGTCAGCAGGAATGCCATATTTACCATTGATGCTATTATTTCCCAACGGCTTGATGCGTAGAATTTTTCCTCGCGGTGTGCCTAAATCCTGTCCATTATCCAGGGGGTCTGTATCGCTCACAGGAAAACCATCGCTCCCACCATCAGCTACCGCGATGTAAAGCATTCCATAATCAGCATCACCGGGTTTGGCAGTGGCTTTTGAGGTTTCGGGATTCTGAAGTAAAAGATTTCAAAAACGGAATTTCCAACTATTACATTACGTATGAATTTTTAAGCAAATACCACTGTACGATTACTATAAACGAGTACTTGATGGCGCAAGTGTAGGCGTACTGCCCTAGCTAAAACGACTCGCTCTAAGTCCTTACCTTTACGAATCAGGTCAGCAACACTATCCCGATGGCTGACTCGTGCCACATCTTGCTCAATAATTGGGCCTGCATCCAGTTCGGGCGTGACATAGTGGGCTGTAGCACCAATGATTTTAACGCCTCGTTCATGAGCTTTGTGGTAAGGTTTAGCACCGACAAAAGCGGGCAGAAAGGAATGGTGAATGTTGATAATTTTGGGAAATTGGCTAATAAATTCTGAACTAATAACTTGCATGTACTTAGCCAGAATCACCAGATCAATGTTGTAATGATGCAGGAGTTCTAACTGTTTGGCTTCTTGCTCAGCTTTAGTTTCTTTGGTGATTGGAACGTGTTTAAAGTCTGCCCCAAATTGTTCACTAATCTCTTGGAGATTAGGGTGATTACTAATAATTAATGGAATTTCTGCTGAAAATTCCTTAGCCCGTTGTCGCCAAAGTAAGTCTAATAAGCAGTGGTCTTGCTGACTCACCCAGATAGCAATTCGAGGAATAGTATCCGAAAAGTGAAGCTGCCATTCTGCTTGTAAGGGTTGTGCGATCGCATTAAAGGCTGGTCCAATCAACTCACGGGGTAAATTGAAGCCATCCAACTGCCATTCGAGGCGGGTTAAAAACAATCCAGCCGCAAAATCTGTATGTTGGTCAGCATGGATAATATTACCGCCGTTAGAGTAGATGAAATTGGCAATTTTGGCGACAAGTCCTTTTTGATCAGGGCAAGAAATCAGTAGTGTAGCAGTAGAACTTGTCATGATGTGAGCAGGAGTAAGACGAGGCTAAAAACACTATGAGGAATAGCGTAACCTAAAAATTAATGTTCTATAAAATCAGACAAGATTTCATCCGGTTCATCTTCTGCTTCCTCAAAGTTGGTACTTTCAACATTGTAGGGGTTACTTTCGGCATACAGTGTTCTATCTGCTGCGTTTGGAGCAGAACTCGTGATTAATTGCCGGAGTTGTACAATTTGCTGGCTTAGGTGGATAACGTTTTCCTTCAGTGTTTCTACTTGCTCCACCGTTGCATACTGTTTACCTTCATTGGCTTTATTAAAAAACTGAGATAGGATTTCGACAGTAGCATCGGAGGCCGTCTCAAATCCTTGTTGACCTTGATAATAAATAAGAACTTGGTAAAGTTTTTCGGGTAGATATACACTCAGCTTTCTGTGATTAATCATGGTTCATATTTTTGAGAATTAATCTGTCAATTCTAGAAAATTTGGGAATAGAAATTCTCTGTTAAATACAATACATCGTTCTCCCTTTGTTTCCTTAACAAATATTTTTCTCAACAAAAAGCTCCCCACACCCGTGAGGAGCCATTGACATTAATGCTTAAATCTGGTTAGGTCAGCCGACGGGAATCGCGGTAGCACCAGCCAAGCACTGTGGCACCTGCCACTAACTTGACAACTTCTAGCAGCCAATATCCTCCCTGCATGGAAACCATTTCGGTCGGTAACTCAGTACTTGGATCAAAAAGATTCAGTTGTACTGCCAGGGCGCTCATCTGCGGCGTCATGAAATAGGTATAAATGATGGCAATTGTTAACAAGAGCGCCGATAAGAAAATCGCCCAGCGTCTTACCTGATGATAAAGATTTGACGTTCCACGAAGCGCTAAAAGGCTGACTAATACCAGAGCAGCACACAACAGCTCGATACGATTAAAAACCCAGAAAATAGAATAACCAGCTATTGCAAAACTGGATTGACTCATCATTCCAGCCGCATAAAGACCGGGCATGAGTACAAAATCGACAATTAGACTGCCACTCAGCCAAAACCCCAAGGCAAACATCGCAATCGTTTGCCATGAGGGTTGCTTTGAGCCAGTGGCAAAAACAGCGTTCATAGAACTCCCTCTAAATCTCTGTCCTACTTTTAGCTTAACGAATACTATTAGCAATAATCATGAAGTATTTTTTCAATCTAACCCCAAAACAATTAAATAATATCTACTAGAAACTGCAATTGGGTTTTATTACTAAGATTTGTTAAGAAAGCTTACATCTTAATCACCAATTGGCAAATAATTTTCTTAAACTTGACTTCGTGAGGACTGACTCTGGAAACCAAAGGATAATTGGTGATTTGCAACTAAACATAGGGGCAAAGCTGAGTGTTCGGATAAGCACCTCATCCAGAGTAAAATATGCGCGTTTCATCAATATTGGCAGCGACTTTAGGGGCTTTAGCTAGCGTTGGGCCTGTTGCTTCCTCATCGACGCTAGCCCTTGGACGTCTATAGTTTTACGATAGTCGCCCAGACTTCTTTCTTCGATGAACTGCAATATCGTTTGAACCTGGATAGGGTAAATAAAGTTTACATTCCGCATCCCTAAGTGCCACATCACCCCCTTAGGGAGACTTTGAAGCTACATTCCGCATCCGTTGCCAAACCGTAAAGCTTAACAGCATAACGATGCTAGCCATGGTGGCATGAATCACGATTGGAGTCATACCTTGCAGTTTCATCGCCACCCAGTTGGCAACCCCAGTCAGCCCCCAAAGGGTGATGGCGGTGCGGCGCTGGGATAATCCTAAGGCTAACAAGCGGTGATGCAGGTGGTCTTTCCCAGGGGTACTGAGGGGATTTTTACCCGCCATCAGTCGCCGAATAAAAACCTGGGTGGTATCCAGCACGGGCAAGAGCAAGAACAGAACTGGGGGCACCAGAGCAAAGACTGTGGTTACTTTCAAGTTGCCTAAGATGCTGGTTGCCGCCAGCACATAACCGAAGAAGTAAGCTCCGGCATCCCCCATAATGATGTGGGACGGATGGAAATTATGCCGTAAGAAGCCGAGTGCAGCCCCTCCCAGTGCCGCTAAAAGCAAGGTAGCGGCTGCACGCGAGGGAAATTGAGCGGAAACTGCCAAAAGGCTCATTGCGGTGATAAAGCTCACTCCCCCAGCCAATCCGTCCATCCCATCCATTAAATTGATGGCATTGGTAATTCCCACAACCCAAAGTACAGTGAGAACCACCGAGAACAAGGGGTCAATCGGAGTACCAAAGGTCGCTTCAATTCCACTGTGATTGGCGACTAACAAAAGTGCCGAAAGAATTTGAGTCAACAGGCGAAATAGGGGAGGTAGCCCAAACTGGTCATCAATGAAGCCTACCAGTACCAAGATTGAGCCGCCCAAGAGAATGCTTAGGACTTCAGCTAAGACCCCTTCGATCACAATAGGTCTTAACAGGCTTGCGAGTATTAGTGCCGCAACCACTCCGGCATAGATAGCTAATCCACCCGCATTGGGTAAAGGTTCTCGGTTCAGTCGTCTAGCATTAGGTTGGTCAGCCCAACCAACCCGTAACGCAAAAGAGCGCACTGATGGAATAAAACGCCAAGTTACCCCCCAAGCTAACGCAAAGGTAAAAACCACCGCCAGCCAGCCAGTTCCACTGGGATCGGCGATGCCGAGAGACCGAAGCAAGTCGTAAAAATTCATCTCCCAATTCCCGCCAGACTGCCAATCATTAACATTAGCCTCAACAGTACACGAATCAATCCGCTAAAGTGTTACCGAAGTTTTTTCGCTTATGCCTGTATAAAATAAAGATCAACGGCATTAGTGTCAAAGATTACCTTACGAAAGTTTCCGTATTTCAGGAAATTGCCACTTTGTCATCTATATATAGATGTGATGTATTGAGACAGACTTCTCAGAGGCATGGACTCTGATACCAGATCTCTATGACTTCACACCAGCCTATGCACTCTTAAGATAGCTACAGCCTGCACCTAGTGTTGAAGTTAACACTGCACAACAAACGGCGTCCGTACTCAGCTCACACTAAGGATGGAAACCAAAGCGGTAGTTAGTCTCAGTCAAGGGGAAGGGAGTGCCGTTAGAACAAACACGTCCGATTACCTTTGGTGAGGGCTTCAACCCGATCACGCAGAGCCGATGCATCTACAAACACCCAGTAAATTGAAGACAGAGGTAAGATAACTGCGTCACTTTATCTGTCTAGAAAATTACTTGTAAGTTGGGCGTAGTGAATTAGGTTTCGGAGGATTCTGGTAGCGGTTCATGGCTTTGGGGAGTTGTTGAGGCGGTATCGACCGACTCAATGTACTGACTATCCATCAGAAACGCTCCTTTGGTAAAGCGAACACCCCAATATCCCCCAGGACGCCGATCAAGAATGATACCCTCTTCCCCAATGTGAATCACATTTGGGGGGCGCAGCATCGGCATGGGTTCAGCCGTCTTGACGTAGCGTGGTAGTGCGATCACCCGGACGCGATCGCCAACAGCAAATTCCTTAGACATAAGCTACAGGCAAACTATTTCACCTACAGTCTAAAGGGTGATGGAGAAGCAGGTGTATCCTAAGTTTTCATCCTTCAAGCTTCATCCTTTAGCTTTTACATAAGCGCTGATTGCGTCACTTAGTTCTATCTTCTCGCCTAAATAGGTAATTCAGGACGGGCACAGAGACACCATCCTGAAAAATTTAGCCTTCTACATAACACAGAGATGGAGAGGTGTAGGATTCCTTAACTTAAACTTAAGACTCTTAATCAGCCTCCTATCCCTTTTCCGTCACCCCTCATCCTAATTAAGGAGCCTTCCAAATGCGTTGGTGATATTGCCCCAAATCAGCATAAGGGTCTGGCGCTGGGTGGGAGTGGTGATGTCCGTGATCATGGTGATGACCATGTTGGTGATTATGGTCGTGAGAGTGACCGTGAGCGCCATCTTTCCCAACCGCTGCCAGCCGGAACTTGCACATCTCACAATTCATTTGTACCTGCCCCAGTTGAGTCTCAATTTCCCGCTCCCGTAGAATCGATAAAAGCTGAGACTGAATTCCCATTTCTGGCAAACAGGTCATCGAAATTTCTGGATATTTCTCCTGCTGCTGGGCAGTGATGTCAAAAATCTTCTTGACTAAGGCACCTGTAAACAGGAAATACGGCAGAACAATAATCCGCTTGGGTTGGTACAAGCGAGCACGACGAAAGCCTTCTTCTAAACGAGGATGGGTAATGCCGATAAAGCAAGTTTCAACCGTTTGGTAGCCGCTCCCTTCCCAGAGAACGCGAGCCATTTTGTACACATCCCCATTGGCATCCGGGTCGCTAGAACCTCGACCGACAAAAAGCAAGACGGTATCTTGTCTTAAGGTTGAAGGTTGAAGGTTAGACCTTTCAACATCTAACGGGTTAACTTGCTGCTCTTGTGGTAAACCATCCAATGCAGCAAGGCGATCGCGCCATAATTCGAGTATTCCTGGAGTAATGCCAAAATGCCGCCCATAGTGAAATTTAACTTGTGGATGTTTGGCTCTAGCTCTGTCTAACTCATTGGTGACATCAAACTTATTGTGTCGTGCAGCAAATAGCAGAATCGGTAAAACTGAGAGTTCGGTGTAGCCTTGTGCTACACACTGATCTACCCCCTCCTGAATGGTTGGGCCGGTTAGTTCTAGAAAACAGGGCAGAACAGGGCGGGAGGGATCTAAAGCCTGGTACGCTTGAGCAAAATCCAGAAATGCTTGACGCCCATCCTCATCCCTAGTGCCATGACCAATCATCAACAAAGGTCGTTGTAGCGGTAGAGGGGGTAAAGATAGAGAGTCAGGGGTGAAATCGATTGTATTGGCGGTAGACATTAACGTTCAAGCTTCTTCCCGTGCGAGGCAGGAGATAGAGTGGACAGGCAACAAATAGGCGTTCTGGCTTAAGGAAGTATGAAGGACAGAACGTAATTGTGACAACAATTACTTGGTTGTACTTTTTAAGGTTGAGCTTTTACAAGTCAACCTTTTTTCATCCTTCATCCTTTATCCTTCATCCTTTCCTCTGACAGCTGCCGCACAGCCCCGGACTTGCACCGGTGTTTCCCTAAGTTGTTGCGGTTTACGGATGCCTTGATATATTAGCGGATTCTACTCAGCCGCAAAATACAGGGGAGGGGGTTTTCTGACTCTCAAGCTGGCAATCTTGAACTTATGCTCTTGAAACCCTGTGCCTCAAATCTAAAGCTTTTAAACGAGAGCTTTTAAACGAGCGATCGCCTCCTAAAAATAAACACCCACTTCAAACAAGAAGTGAGTGCTTTCTATCAAAAATTCAGAATTAAGAAGCGCTACCTAATTTAATAGGCATCTTGTAACTCGTAAAAATCAGGCGAGATATAATCCTTGCGTAAAGGCCAACCCACCCAATCTTCCGGCATCAAAATCCGTTTTAAATTTGGGTGCCCTTCATAGACAATGCCGTACATATCGTAGGTTTCTCGCTCTTGCCAATCGGCGGCTTTCCAAATCCAGTAAACAGAGGGCACCGTAGGATTATCTCGCGGTAAAAATACTTTAACGCGCAGTTCCTCAGGTCGGTCAGCCTTATCTCTAAGTTTAATCAAGTGATAAAAGCTGACTAACTCACCACCTGGCCCTGTATCATAGCCACCTTGACACTGTAAATAGTTAAATCCATAGGCATACAAAGCCGTAGCAACGGGTATTAAGACTTCTGGATCAACCTTAATCACCTCAACACCTAGGTGATCAGGTTCCATTAACTCATTGTCAAAGCCGTTTTCCTGCAACCAACCCGAAACCTTGCCCGCCTGTACTATTTCCGAGGCTTCTTGAGTCGCTGGTTTTGATTCTTCAGCCACGAGATACCTCCTGCTTTTGATCCGATTTGAGAGCTGGTGGTACTGGCATTCCCATCGCTTCGGTCAACTCCTTGGGCGGAGTGTAGCGAGTTTCCGACTGCAAGTACTTACCTGTCAAAATATCTGGTACTACGTTCATTTTGTGGGTTGTGCTGTAGTACCGATGAGTCTGCTTAAGCTGAGATCTTTCCTGGATAGAGTCGTTGGCTACCTTTTTACGCAGCTTAATAATCGCATCAATGATGGCTTCGGGACGGGGAGGACAACCAGGGATATACACATCCACAGGAATTAACTTATCCACTCCGCGCACGGCGGTTGGGGAATCCACGCTGAACATACCACCTGTGATGGTACAAGCTCCCATAGCAATCACATATTTGGGGTCTGGCATTTGCTCGTAAAGACGAACCAGAGCGGGTGCCATTTTCATGGTGATTGTGCCAGCCGTAATGATTAAGTCAGCTTGACGGGGGCTAGAACGAGGCACTAAGCCAAACCGATCAAAGTCAAAGCGGGAGCCAATCAGAGCGGCAAATTCAATGAAGCAGCAGGCTGTTCCATACAACATAGGCCATAGGCTGGAAAGGCGTGCCCAGTTGTAGAGGTCATCGACTGTAGTCAAAATGACATTTTCTGAAAGATCTTGAGTGACGGTTGGTCGCTCAATTGGGTTGATAATTCGTTCATTTTGCTGCTTACCTAAAGCAGCACTGTTCGTTGTTGGATTGGGGTTCATGACCATTCAAGGGCTCCTTTGCGCCACGCGTAAACCAGAGCAACCACAAGAATTGCTATAAAAATTAAGGCTTCAATGAAAGCCAGCAGTCCGAGGCGACTGAAGGCGACAGCCCAAGGATACAGAAATACCGTTTCCACATCGAATATCACGAAGACCAGCGCAAACATGTAGTAACGGATGTTGAACTGAATCCATGCTCCCCCTATGGGTTCCATTCCGGATTCGTATGTGGTACGCCGCTCAGGTCCCCCGGTACTGGGTCGCAAAAGCTTAGATGCAGTCAGTGCTAAAAGGGGGACTAAACTGCAAGCTAGTAAGAAGCCTAGGAGATACTCGTAGCCGCTAAGAACAAACACGATGGGTAACTGCCACTAAAAACTTGCGTTATTAATTCTTTAACCTTCTTAATTATACGGGTTCGGTTGTTTTGTCCTAATTGGAGGAGCTTAGCGGAAGCATTATTAAAAGCAATCGTACTCTTCCAGCCAATTTATTGACCTTGTTCTAATTTTTCAGAGTGCCAGCCCAGTTAGGGTTTGGATGGAGTGGGTTTCACCGGATCGGTTGTAAAGGTAGATCGGAACTTCCCACTCATATCACTCTATGTTTCAATTGTAAAGATTACCTTGACCTAAAATTATGAGAATTCTTGTATCGGAAGGCGACGGGTATCGGCATCCGCCATAGCGTTTTTGTTTCGTAACGTACAAGTATCTCTTCCTGTAAGGAGCATAGGCGCGGCGCTAGCGGCTTGCGGTGCGAAGAATTTCTTTCCTGTGACTGTAACGGTATATACAGGAGTTTTCACTTAGGTAGTAAAGTTGTCCATCTGTGCGATAATTTTTTTAACATACATTTTAAGATTTGCGTCCTAATTGTAACTGTGAGCGATGAGCGAGCAAGCCAAAGAGCAAACCCTTGCTGAGACAGCGCCAAGTCGTTATGAATGCCGCTCTTGCGGCTACGTCTATGAGCCTACCAAGGGAGATAGTAATCGTGATGTTCCTCCAGGGACGCCTTTTGAAGAGTTGCCCAATGACTGGCGTTGTCCCGTCTGCGGCGCTCGAACTTCTCAGTTTGAGAACATTGGTTCGAGTGGAGCGCCTTCTGGCTTTCAAGAGAACCTGAACTATGGCTTAGGGGTTAACCGTTTGACCCCAGGGCAAAAAAATCTATTAATTTTTGGTGCCTTGGCTTTAGGCTTCTTGTTCTTTCTCAGTCTCTATGGTTTGCGCTGATTGGGACACAGTTAGTGACTGTCTTGGGGACTGGGGAATAGGGGAGCAATCACTTCTGAGTTTTGAGTTTTGACTTTTGTCTGACCAATGACAGTTCTGGAGGTTATGAGCGATTTGATGAAAGCGCTGAAACAAATTGTAATATTGCTGGGAATCGCCCTATTTTGTGTTAGCTGTAGTAAAGTTCCATCTGTAAGTTATAATCCCTGGCAGGTTGTTCCCACATCAACGGAAGCCACCTTACAGGATGTTGGTTTTACCGGTGACCTGAACCATGGATGGGCAGTAGGGAGTAATGCCACTCTTTTAGAAACAAAAGATGGCGGTAAAACCTGGCAAGAAAAAGGGTTGGAGCTGGGAGAGACAAACTATCGCTTTACGTCTGTGAGCTTTGCTGGTGACGAAGGCTGGATTGTGGGTGAACCCTCAATTTTGCTGCATACTACAGATAGCGGAGCTTCTTGGTCTCGCATCCCCTTAAGCGAAAAGTTACCCGGTTCGCCGAATACCATCTTGGCTCTTGGCCCCAAATCCGCCGAGATGACGACCACGGTCGGAGCGATTTATCAAACAAAAGATAGCGGTCAGACTTGGAAAGCCATGGTTGAAGAAGCCGTGGGTGTTGTCCGGAATATTTCCCGATCTGAAGATGGCAAATACATTGCTGTTTCCGCTAGAGGGAACTTCTTCTCAACTTGGGAACCCGGTCAGAATGCTTGGGTACAGCATAACCGCAACAGTTCCAGGCGTCTTCAGAGTATGGGATATGGAAAAGATGGGCGTCTTTGGTTGCTGGCGCGGGGAGGACAAGTGCAGTTTAGTCGCCCTGAAGACCCAGAAACCTGGGATGAGTCTCAAAATCCAGAATTTTCAACGAGCTGGGGATTCCTCGACCTAGCCTACCGTACACCTGAAGAAATTTGGGTTGCTGGTGGTAGTGGGAATTTGCTTTGTAGCTTTGATGGTGGCAAAACCTGGCAAAAAGACCGCGAGATTGAGAATGTACCTGCCAATTTTTACAAAATCGTTTTTGTAACAGCAGAGCAAGGATTTATCATTGGTCAGAAGGGCGTTTTGCTCAGATATGAGCCACCTTCAGAAGCGGCTTAAAACAAGTGAAATCACTTGAAGCGAGGGAAGCCGATTTCGTATTATAGTGATTGAGTTTTCAAATGTTGAAAGGAAGGAGGAAATAGCTGTGTCAGGTTCAACTGGAGAGCGTCCTTTTGGGGACATTATTACAAGTGTTCGTTACTGGGTAATTCACAGTATCACTATTCCCGCTTTGTTTATTGCTGGCTGGCTATTTGTGCAAACGGGTCTGGCCTATGATGTGTTTGGTACACCCCGTCCTAATGAGTATTTCACCCAAGACCGTGTGGAAGCACCCATTCTAAGCGATCGCTACGAAGCCAAACAGCAAATCCAGCAATTCTTAGGTAAGTAGTTCTAAAACAGGTTTAAGACAATGACAGGTAATACTCCAAATCAACCCATTTCTTATCCAATTTTTACAGTTAGATGGCTAGCTGTTCATACACTGGGCGTGCCGACTGTTTTCTTCTTGGGCGCGATCGCAGCTATGCAGTTTATCCAACGTTAGGAGAAACAACGATGCCAGAAAGAGCTCCCAATCCAAATAACCAACCCGTTGAACTCAATCGGACTTCCCTTTACTTAGGTTTGTTACTCATTTTTGTTCTCGGTATTCTGTTTTCCAGTTATTTCTTCAATTAACTGGATTTACTGGTAATGATTTTTGTTGTGAATTAGGAGGTAGAAGTTATGGCTGGAACAGGAAAAATTCCTTTGTGGATTGTTGCCACAGTTGCGGGAACCGGTGTAATCGTAATTCTTGGTATTTTCTTTTATGGTGCCTACGCGGGGCTAGGTTCCTCGCTGTAGGTTCCCTCCCAAGCTGTGGTTAATGAAGAATTAATTTGATGTTTATTTGACAGCAAAATAGTCATCAAAAGTCTATACCGCCCACTTGACTCAAATGGGCGGTATTTTAATGAGTCATGATTGTTTAGAGTTCAAACTCATCAAGAGAGAAATCGGATAAGTTTGAAGGCACCACTACACAATCAACGGCTACTTTGCGACTCTCCCGTTGACTATCAATATCAACCGCGATCGCTTCAAACCGAATTTCCACACTACCAAAAGGAACCGTTAACTGAGTCAGCGCCTCTTGCTCACCAGTGCGATCAGGAATCAGATCCATTAACCAGCGTGGCCCATCCAACAAAGAGCGGCTTTGACGGTCTTGAACCCACAGCTTGACACACAGACGAGCTGGATGAGGTGGCAATGTGACCCGGAGAGTGACCAGTTCTCCAGCCGCCAGTTTGCTGGTAGGTATAGAGAGTTCGGGTGCAGGGATGGGTAGTGCCAACTGCCGTGGGGAGAAAATCTCCTGTTGAAGTTGAGGTGTCAGCGGCACCGGGGCAGAAACCGTTTCTATTGTCTCAGTTTTCACCTTAACTTCCGGTGTAACCATAGGTGTTTCCGGTACGGCTAGGTCTTCGTCGTCTACCACAAATTCATTAGATTGAGTAGACCAATCTGTATCCGTGATATCAACCGCCGCTGACGGCTCAAATATTTCTGTTTTTGGGAAAAAACTCTCGTCCAAGGAAGGCGGTTGCAGGGATTCAGCCTCGGTCATGCCCTCTGGGGGGCTACCCAAAGCCATTGGGGCGTCAAATTCATCGCTGCCTTCTTCCCATATCGCCTCATCAAAATCAGTGAGCAATGTGTTAGAGGTCAGTGGTTGTGTCACTTCTTCCACATTAATTCCGACTGGCTCAGACTCAGAGAGTTGATTGACCGCCTCATCTGCCTCATGTTCTACTGAATGGCTAGGAGGGGATAATTCACCGCTCAGCCACTTGGACAAAGCAGAATCTGCCGCGATAGAATTAAGCCGCGACCAAAAACGGTCTTGTATGTTTAACGATTGAAAGGCATTATCCACAACCACCGACTCTGACGAAGGCTCACTAGGTTCATTGGTAAGTCCTAGTTCTGAGGTAATGGCTTCCTTCTGACTAACGCTATCCGGAATCACTGCCTTACCGTTACCAGCAACCTGCTCAGGCATTGGAGGCATTTCGGTGGATAGCATCTGTTCTCCCACAACATCTGAGTCAGTAAGTGAGGAATCAGAACTATAGATAGATATCGCCCATTCATCAATCTCCTCCGCTTCTTCCAGGGGAGATTCTCCCGTCAATTCTACATCCTCAGCTCCTTCTAAAACCTCTGATGATGGCTTCTGGTTAGGGGGTTTTGAGGCCAACGCCACATCTTCTAAAAAGTCAGCGTTAAAGATGTCCAGAGAATCTTGGGTACCCACCTTAGCGAGTTCGTTTTCATTAGTAGTACTATCCTTTAGTGACCCATTATTGGGAGACTCAACAACCGGAATGGGAGAGTCTGATTGTTCTGGAGCGAAGGGCAATGCCTGTGCTTCTTGAGCAATTGCTTGTGGTGGTACGCTTTGGGTAATCGCCTTACTCGATAAAGAACCTGCGCTCTGTATTTGTGAAATCGCCACTTCTAACTGTTGCAGGGCATTTTGAAGTTGTGGCTCTGGAGTCGTATCTTGAGGTGTATCGGATACCAAAGACTTTGGTACTGTAGAGGAAGAGTCTTCCGGCAATGAGAGCGGTTGCGTCGGCTCGACCGCATCTGGAGAAGGAAACTTCACCGACTCAAGTTCACTGAGAATCCCAACAGGTGATTCCGACGACCCAACCAATGATTCAGCGCTTTGGCTAATGGAGCGCACTTTAGGCAGTTTTGGCAGTTGGGGAGATCTTGAGGGTTTGGATGTGACGGTTGGTTGGTAAAGTTGTGGCGGCAAGGGACTCGCCGAAGAAGGTTTTAGAGAAAGCGGCGGATGACTTTGGGTCACGTCTACCAAGTCAAGTACAGGCGGATCTAGAGAGGGGGCAGATGTTTCTAGCCATCCTTCCTGAGATTCTGATAGGGGCGCGAGGTTCTGAGCGAGTACCAGCACTTTGGCTACAGGCATGGCCTGGGTTCCTGGAATAATTGCTCCTAGTAACTCTTCTAAATCAGCCGTGACACTAAAAGGTTGACTGGCTAAAGCAACTGATGTTGACGAATTGGATAAGTGTCCTTGCCTGTCGTAAAGCGTAACTTTTCCTAAAATCAGACGGGTCGGGCAATCTGAAGGAATCTCTAGGGTATGCCTAAATGCGATCGGAAGCGGCTGTTCGGGTAGAGGCTGTTGAACTTCTAGCAAGATTCGTGAGCTTTGAGGGTCGCGCAACTCATAGCGCAGGCTACCTTGAAAAGCCGTCTTCAAGTCCCTGGATATTTCACCACTACTCAACTGATTAACATCTAAAACATCCACTTGACCCGAAATCCTCAAACACTCTCCTCGTCGTGCAACTAAGGCTTCTTCGTCCAGGGTTAATAGGAGTCCTTGCTGATTAGTGGTGCTCTCGACCAACTCCTCTAACTCCTGCACAATCAGAGGTTGGGAAGGTTCAGGTCGCTCAAACTCTTGCATGACTGGCTCAAGCACCTGTTGCAGGATTTGCTCCAGCATTTGCAAGGATTGATCCAAAATGGGGTTGGTCGATGTTGCAACTTCAGGCAAGTACACGGTGAGCGTATTGTCGTTCTCTTCTGACTCAGCGGGTTCAGGGCGAATGGCTTGGTTTGCTAAGAAAGCCAGCACAACCTCAGTATCAACAATGTCCTCGCTATCGGACGTGGAAGCTGTCGGTAGGGGTTGAAGGGATGATTGATCGGCAGGAGGTTCAGGGACGATTTCCAGACTCGCCTGAATCTGCTGGAGTTTGGCGATGATCTCACTTTCCACCTCAGACATTTGCTCCTCAGAGGTCATTACCTCCTGCGGGACTTCATCCTGTTGGCCTAATGGGGTTGCTTCTAATGAACTGACCGAATGTTTGGGCGGCGGGGTGTTTTCGTCTTCTTCCTCTCTCTTCTCCACCCCCCATTCCTGTTCGCTCCCGATCGCATCTGAAGCCACGATAGGGGTAGACTGAGGAATTTCAGTTTCTATTGGGGTCGGTTCAACGAGGTCACTTTTAGCGGTGATAAGAGACTGTTCATTTTCGCCTAAATCTGCCTCAATCTCGGTTTTAGCTGGGGCGAGAAGCGCTGATGGGGGTTCAGGCAGTGCCATGGGTGTGACTTCTGCCAAAACGACCAATTGAACAGACTGCTGCCAGGAGTTACCCAAAAAATCGGACATGATATCGCCACAGCAACGAAATTCCCAGAATCCGGGTCTGAGGTAGGTAAAGGGAATTACTACCATTAACCCTTCTGGGTTAGTACGGCGCGATCGCTTCTGAGACCTTCGTTTCGGCGGAACTTCTTCGGTGCTGTCATGAGTGATGCAAATTTCCACATCCGTATTGATCCGGGAGGAGTGAGCCACGACGCGATACCGACCCGCTTTGATTTCAGTCTTTGAGTTTATGGGCAGCCAAGTGCGATCGCCCTCTTTTTGTAGTAGAAATTCCCAATATTCCATAGCTATTAGCGATTCTTCTATGAGCTATTAGTTTGGACTGTGGAAGAGGCTTCCGTCTAGAGTTTAATCTCTAACATCCAATTCTTTAATTTCTTTAGTTTAATGGTTGCTAGAAAGTTGCTAGAAATTCGCTCACGAATCACCCAGCCGCTATTTCAAGCTCTCAATCTGGCCTCGTAGCTCATCTGCTTTTTCTAGTAAGTCAGCGATGGCGATCGCACTTTGTTCTTTAGACGCCATCCACTTGAGCTGAACCGTTTGGGTTTGAGCCTCCTCTTCACCCAGAATCAGGCACGCCACGGCACCGCTACGGGAAGCACGAGCAAATTGCTTTTTAAAGGCACTGCCGCTCAAGTCTAATTCAACGCTAAATCCAGCCTGACGTAGCTGTTGCGCGAGTTTGAGCGATTGAGCTTCGGCGGCCTCGCCTCTGGATACCACATAAAAATCGAGTCCTTGGCGAGGAGTCTCTTGTATTTGCTGCAACAGTATAATTAAACGCTCCAGACCAATAGCCCATCCGACCGCAGGCGTCGGGGCACCCCCCAATTCCTGAACCAATCCATCGTAGCGACCCCCTCCACAAACTGTGGCTTGTGCCCCTAAGTCATCGGAGATAATTTCAAAAGCCGTGTGGGTATAGTAATCCAACCCGCGAACTAAGCGAGGATTAAGCTGGTAGCAAATCCCTAAATTACTCAACAATTGCTGCACTTGTTCAAAGTGACGCTTGGAGTCTGAGCCGAGATAGTCCAAAATACTGGGGGCATCCTGAGTAATTTTCTGGGTGCGCTCGTCTTTACTATCCAAAATCCTCATGGGATTGCGAGTGAGACGTTCCTGAGAGTCTTTGTCTAACTCATCTTGGTAAGGCATCAGGTAATTCACGAGTGCCTCCCGATACTGATGCCTATCTTCTAGATTTCCCACAGAGTTGAGGTCAAAACGGAGGTTCTTGAGTCCCAGCGTTTGTAGGATATCGGTGGCGATCGCAATTACCTCAGCATCCGCCCTCGGATCGGCACTCCCAATCACCTCAACTCCCAATTGATGAAATTGCCGCTGACGCCCAGCTTGAGGATTTTCATAGCGAAACATTGGCCCAGTGTACCAGAGGCGTTGTACCCCTCCACTGGCGTAGAGATTGTTTTGAATCAAAGCCCGAACTACACCCGCTGTTCCTTCTGGGCGTAAAGTCACAGAACGGGGCGGAGTGGCTCGATCATTAAAAGTGTACATTTCCTTGCCCACGATATCGGTGGCTTCACCAATACCCCGTGCAAATAGATCCGTCCGCTCAAAGATAGGGGGACGAATTTCCTGATAAGCGGCTCTATCAAGAATTTGCCGTGCGATCGCCTCAACCCACTGCCAATACCGGACTTCCTCCGGCAGAATATCCCGTGTTCCTCGTAAAGCCTGAATTGAACCCATTAAACTTTCGCTTCCCAATGATGTCCTACGGCATTTCCTGGGAAGTTTCTGCTTCCCAGGCACCATAGCGGTTTTGATAGTATGCCAAAATTTGGTTCACTCGTTCCCGGCTCAAAGCATCAGAAGCGTCAGCATACTGAATCCACAATCCACCGACTTGACTTTGGTGATAATCAAATGATGCCGCCGTCTGAGAAACCAAACCCACATCCACCCCTGGCACTTGCCGCAAGTGAGCTGCGACCTCCCGATATACAGCCAAGGGTAACCCAGGACAACGAATTTGATGACGCAGCAGCTCCAGCACGATGTTTTGTACTCCTTTTTAACAAACTATCCAATCAAGTCAAGCTGGAGAAGAGACAGTTGTATGGCTTGGTGTCGAGGCGGGTGGCACAGAAGCTGTCGGGGGTGGTGGGGGTTGTCCGGGTCCACCAGGAGATGTGGAGGGCGTTTCACCAACACCTCTGGCCACCTCAACACCATACTGCTCCAAAATCACGACCGGGTTTGGGCCTCGATTGGTCTCAATTCGCTTGACCAGAACTTGTCCATTGGCAATGCGTTGTCCTTCCCGGACGTAGCGATCGGGTTCATTGGGAACTTTCACGATTGCCATCTGCACACCACCCACTTCAACAACTCCTGTTACTTGAACTCCTTGTGCTTGGGTTGGTTCTGGCAGTTTTGGCAATTCGGGTACAATCTTGGGAGCAGCTCCAGGGGGAGCCAATTTTGCTGTTTGACCTGGTTGTGACCCAGAACCAGAAGGGGATGAATTTGAGCCTTTTGCTGTGGGTGGCGGCGGCAACTTGAGGAGATTCGGTAATGGTTGGGCGGCAATCACACCTTTTCTCTGAGTCTGTGACCCATTATTTCTCTGTGACCCATTATTTCTCTGTGGCCCATTATTTTTTGTTTGTGGAGCTAATGGGATTTTAGGCAGTTGTGGTGCAGGAAGCTGAGGTACAGTGGGCACTGGTCGATTGTTAGCACCCTGGCTAGCAGATTGGTTGGGTGATACTGTCACTTGCGGTTGTACGGGAACAGCCGAAAATGGATCACTTTTCTTCCCCAGAGGAACTCGTTTTACTGCATTTTCAGGGAGTTCAGGCTGAATCAAACCAGGTACCGCTGAGCTAGTTCCCGGTTGTTGGGCAACCAAAGGCTTACTTCCGAAAGGAGTGGAAGTTGCAGCAGGTGAGGGTTTGGGAGGGCTTACAGAGGCAGCAGGCTGAGGCGAGGGGGTTTCTGTCACCGCCTGATCTTCCTGGTTGCCAATCAGACAGCCGTTTGTTAACAGAGCGAGTACACTCACCAACGCAATTAATGAAATTTTACGCATGACCAGTTCCCCAAGGATTTACCAGAAGACACCGCCGACCTTATCAATCTCAGACTCAGAACTCGATCCGATGTGTAGATATCTTTAAGTATATCGAAACAGTTGTTGGAACTTCCCAGACAAGAGCAGGAGTGAGCGAGATGTTTTTGTCAAAAGTTGCGGTCAATCCGCTATGATACCTGATTGGAAAACAGAACAGTATATTGCTAATGTACAGAAAAATTTCCTTGATCAACTTTCTCGACGGCTGGTAAACGAAAACCAAGTTATCGCTGTAGAGAGTTTGAATGTCAAAGGGATGGTAAAAAATCACAATCTAGCTAAGGCAATTAGCGATTCTAGCGGGTCAACATTTGTTGGAATGCTCAAATATAAATGTGAGTGGGAAGGCAAGGTATTAATGCAAGTTGACCGATTCTTTCCATCCAGTAACATCTGTCACGAATGCCTACATCAGATAGGTGAAATGCTGCTTGATGTTCGGGCTTGGACAAGTCCAAGCTGTAAAACACATTATGACAGGGATATTAATGAGGCAAAAAATATTCTTGCCGAAGCGCTTAAGCTTCTCGCCACTGGCACGAGGGCGACTGCCAGTGGAGGGAGTGTAAGACTAAGCCGGGACGCCAGTCATCAGTGACGGCAACTCCCCGCGAAGCTGGACGCCAAGCTTTTATTTCGTAGAAATGAAGCATGGTAGTTCACCTCTAGAGCTAAACTTTAGTTAGAAGATCGCTGACTTACTCTATACTCTTCAAATTCCTTAAAGTTTTGCCTATCAAGTTTTCATTTGAATGAGTCTGCGTTTCGACAGCCTCGCTCAACTTACCCCATGAAATATAAAACAGGAGTTGTATTATCGATGATTCCTTCCATTCAACGACTAGGGATAGCCTTGTTAGTGGCTTCTAGTATGGAAATTGCATTAAGTTGTATGAATCCAATACCTTCACAAGCCGCATTGTTGACACTCAATGATGGTACAACCTGCGAGGGACAGTTCCAAGGACGCAATGGTAGAGGGCTATGTGTTTTCTCAGAGGCAGGAGGCGGTAGTCCTTATGACTACTACGAGGGGGAGATCCGCAACGGTCAGCCCAACGGTAGGGGTATCTTTGTGTATAACAATGATGACCGCTATGAGGGACAGGTTACCAACGGTCAACCTAACGGCAGGGGAATGTTTTTGTTTGCCAATAATGACCGCTATGAAGGAAGCATCCGCAACGGTCAGCCGAATGGCACAGGAACCTTTACGTTCTCGACAGGCGATCGCTACGTAGGAAGCGTCCGCAACGGTGTACCCCACGGTCAAGGAACCTTTACGTTTGCGAATGGACAACGCTACACAGGAGGCTTTTACCTAGGTCAAGTCAAGGGTAATGGTACCTTAATACACGCCAATGGTGTACGCTGCCAAGGGACTTTTTACAATAGCAAATTTACGGGTAAAGGAACTTGCACTTATCCGTCAGGTTCTCCTTATCGAAGCTATACGGGAGAGTTGCGTGCTGGACAACCTGAAGGCAGAGGAGTATTAACGTTCGCGAACGGACAAATCTACACTGGGGAGATTCGCGATGGTGAACCTTTTCGTCCCGATAGCCGGAATAGCCGTCAGCGTTAGTAACTGATTCAACTTTCGTAACGACTACGGGAACAGAGTCTACCGCGCTTCAGCTGTGTTTACTAAGGTCTTGGTCTTGCCTTATATAGCCTGTTAACCTCCTCAGTGAGGCGCTTAATGCTCTGCTCCACTCATGAATTTTTTCAGGGCATCTAGTCCTTTTTTCACACGCCGGGAGACCGTCACGACGCTAATGTCCAGGCGTTCTGCCACCTCTTTTTGAGTCAAGTCGTGTAAAAAAACAAATTCTAGAACATCACGAGTCCGTTTTTCCAGGAGCGCCAAAGCTTGTTGCAGGCGAATTTGATCTTCTTGGGCTAACTGAAAACTGCGATAGCGCGGATCGGGGACCAGTTCACCTAAGCTGGAAGTTCCCTCTTCGGCGTCTCCCACCGGTGTATCCAAACTTAGCGGTTCGCGATTTTGGTGAGCTAGCTTAATTTCTTGCCATTCAGCAAGAGAAATCTCTAGTGCTAAGGCGATTTCAGAATCGGTCGGCTGTCGATTAAGTTTTACCCGTAATTCTTGAATCAGTTCCACAGACTGTTGCCGTAGCGCCAGCCAGCGTCGAGGAATGCGAACCGAGCAACCGCGATCGCGCAAATAGTGCTGAATTTCCCCACGGATGTAAGGAATCGCAAAGGAGCTAAAAGCACTTCCTTTGGTTGTGTCAAACCGTTCAACAGCACGAATTAAGCCAAGACAGCCTACTTGAAGTAAATCTTCATAACTTTCGGTACACTGATTGACCCAGTGATGAGCCTCTTTTCTAACCAGTCCGAAATTGAGGTGAACGAGTCGGTTGCGAATCTCTGATGAGCCGGTCTGCTGGTACTCCCGCAATAATTGTAGGCTCTCGTGCTTCAGTTCATGGGTGGTAGAGGTAGACATGGCAGGATTGGTGATGGTAGAGCACGTCTGATAGGCGACTCTAAACTTAGTTTGAGTTTCCCAGACAGGTCGATGCTGTGATTTGGAACACAGGCTTTAGATTTTTTTAACTGCTTTGCACCCATTACGACAACCGCATGTAAGCTGGACAATGATTGATAGCTACTTTACACGACTCAATCTTGTCATCGGTAGATCTGCTGTTGTTAGAGCCTTTATATTATCAGTTCATTGAGATTTTTCAAAATAGTATTTTCACTGAAATCACGGGTTAGGAGAGACCGTGGTTTCACTGAGGCATTCCCATCACTCTATCCTCACTAAGACTCGTTTTCTCAGCAGGAGGAAATAATCTCCCCTCGGATAGACATTATTTGAGGACACCCAATTTATGGGCCGTAAAATCCGGTTTTCGGGTTAACTGAATCCTACAAAAAAAGGGGCACACGCCCCTTTAACCACGTTCTTACAAAATCTCTGATGGCTTTAGCCGACGCTCAGCCAAAAGAACCAAAAATACTAAGCTTCTCCGGGTTCAACGCGACCATAAAAGATGCCGCGCACCAATACTTCTTCGGGGTCATCAGCACCCAAGTCAGTATCAGAGGGCTGTTCGCTCTCAAATGTACCGGCAATTTCGCCAGTGCTACTATCTACCTTGGCAATCTGGAGGGAGATGTGACCCGGAAGAGTCGTCACTCGCTTAACATTGGCACGGGTGATATCTGTCTTATCCGCTTGGGAAGGGATAGCAACAGCATTATCATAGCCAGAGGCAACACCGCGTCCTTTCGGATCAAGGAAAACAGAACCCCGGTAAGAGGGTACCTTGAACTCACCTTTAAAATCAGTAGACGTATTGATGCTATCGACACCGGGCTGAGATGTAGCTACTAAACTTTTGATGGTGAACAGGAAAGGAACTAACTCCCCTCCAGGCAACTTAACAGTGATGGGTTGAAAGTCAATTCCTTCTTCTTCAACAAACGTCAAACTGCCATCTTGACCTGCTTTTAAAGGACCACGAATTTGGTCAAGGGATGACGTGAGCCGTGTCACTAACTTTCCGGGAATATACTCGGCCTGTTGACGCTTATTCGTCGGTTCTTCCTTGACAAAGAAGGTTGTTGGTTGTAAGCACAGGTCTGTCAGTATATAGGACTGACTGGAATCTATCGGAATAGAACCGCGAGTCGTTTCTGCCAGTTGTGGGCAGTTATTGGCTAGACCAGTATTTTTGATCTGGTCATAGGTGAGCGGAGCATCGGTCGCACTGGCTGGACCTTCACTACAAGCCGTTAACACCCCCAGGCACAAAGCCAGGAAGGCAACAATAAAAGCACGATACCTCATGGTCAACCTCAATCGTCAATATCTAAATCTGAAAATTTCTCTTATGTGATGCGTGAATTGGACTCCAATAATGTTAAGAGTGCAACAACTGCTGTCCTCAAGACATCGACAAGAGATGCCCACAATTCACAAAAAACTTAGGGCGGTTTGAATGCCCACTCCCAAAGGGGGAGGGAAACAATGCAGCACCTTGCGGTGCTAGGTAGAGAAAGGACAGTATGACATTCCCACGACTACAAGTAGCGGGAATTCCTGACTATCTACCCATGCTATAGTTTGAGGCAAACAAACACTTGCGGTGAAAAATTCCATCAATTGAACTGCTGCCAGGTCGAGAACAGCCCATGAGATGGCACCGGATGCGTAAGCCTCTGCTCTTGTTTAAGAGCATTGTACACTCCGAAGGGTCGCCTTTAATCTGAACAAAGCTCTCACATTGCATCTAGCAAATTTTTAAGTCAATCCATGAACCGTGAAAAAGATTCAGATTTAAGGCAGCTAGAGTCCGAACTGCCATCCCTAACCGCCGAGATTCAGGCATTAGCACATCGCCATCAAGGGAATAGTCGAGCGCTGTTGGCCTTGCTACGAGCCTTAGAGCAGACGCATCGCGATATTCATGAGGGATTGTTCCAAGCCTCGTTACCGAGTAATCGGCAACAGCTTTATGCTCTGTTAAGAGATATTGAAGAGTCAGGGGGCTGGCCTTATATCGAGCGAATGAGGTTGCGATCGTTTCTGTCCAATCTTCCCGATTTTGGCATCCAGGCGACTGACACGAGCAGCGAAGAGTGAGCCGTCTTGAAGACTGACGTGCCAGCACCAACACAAGAGTAACCACTCTCTTGACCCTAGCAAGACACAAAGCCTAACAAGTGCTAAGATCCTGCGGTCAGTCTTGGAAATTGAGAAAATTCGACTATTGTATTATGCCGATTGCCGCAGATTCAATTAAGTTTGGGACAGACGGGTGGCGAGGCGTTATCGCCGCCGATTTCACCTTTGAGCGCGTTACTTTTGTCGCACCGATAGCTGCCAAAGTCCTGGCAGAGGTTTATGGCGAAAGCACCGGTAGTAACACGATTATTGTGGGCTATGATCGGCGCTTCATGGCAGAAGAGTTTGCCAAAAAGACAGCAGAGGTCGTCCAAGCCGCTGGATTTGATGTCATGCTGTCAGAAAGTTATGCTCCAACTCCTGCATTTAGCTGGGCTGCCAAGCAACAAAATGCTTTGGGAGCTTTGGTGCTGACCGCCAGTCATAATCCTGGAAGCTACCTGGGATTAAAAGTCAAAGGGTCTTTTGGGGGTTCGGTTTCCCCAGAAACCACGCAAAAGATCGAAGCCCAACTCAGTCAAACACCCGTAGAGGTTCGCACTCCCGGAAGCTTCAAAACATTCAATCCCTGGCCGAGTTACTGTGATGAAATCCGCTCCAAAGTGGATCTGGCTCGGATTCAGGAACTGATGACTCAGGGGAAATTGACTGTCTTCGCCGATGTGATGCATGGCGCAGCAGCAGGTGGCTTAAGTCAGATTCTCGGTGCGCCGATCACCGAAATCAATAGCTCCCGCGACCCCTTATTTGGCGGGGGTGCCCCAGAACCCTTACCGCGCTACCTTTCTCAGCTATTCCGCGTGATGCGAACTCACCGACGGCAAAAGGATGCAGGCCTGCAAGTCGGTTTGGTGTTTGACGGGGATAGCGATCGCATTGCCGCTGTAGATGGTGAAGGCAACTTCCTCAGTTCGCAAATTCTCATTCCCGTTCTAATTGAACATCTAGCCGAACGCCGTCATTTTAGCGGGGAAGTGGTCAAAACGATCAGCGGCTCCGACTTAATGCCCCGTGTAGCAGCCTTATATCAATTGCCGATGTATGAAACTCCCATTGGCTACAAGTACATCGCTGATCGCATGTTATCCACCCCCGTCTTACTCGGTGGGGAGGAATCGGGAGGAATTGGTTATGGCAACCATATTCCAGAACGGGATGCCCTGTTGTCTGCCCTTTATGTCCTAGAAGCGATCGCTCAGTCCGGAATGGATTTGAGTGACCTCTACAAACGCCTACAACAACGCACTGGTTATACTTCGGCTTATGACCGAATCGATTTACATCTCGCCAGCATGGATGTGCGATCGCGTTTGTTGGAACAATTACAATCTCAGCCCTTGACCAAAATTGCCGATCAGAAAGTGGTGGATTGTCTAACCATCGACGGGTATAAATTCCGGTTAGCCGATGACAGTTGGTTGCTGATTCGCTTCAGTGGCACTGAACCCGTCCTCCGACTGTACTGTGAAGCCCCAACACTGAAGCAGGTGCATCATACCCTCAACTGGGCGAAAGATTGGGCGAATTCTGTATAAAGCCATTAGCTGTTAGCATTCAAGATGCTGGCTGTTGGTCTACGGGAGACGACTAAATCATTGGTGTTTTTCTACCCTTTGGGTCATCTACCCTTCCATCCAGTTTCATGCTCATCGCTAAAATCGCTGAAACACGAGATTGAACATTATGACAGTGCTGGTTGTAGCGACAGGAAATCCCGGCAAGCTGCGTGAGATGCAGACGTACCTGTCAGACAAGGGGTGGAAATTGCAGTTAAAACCACCGGAATTAGACATTGAGGAAACCGAAGATACATTCGTGGCTAATGCTTGTCTCAAAGCGTCAGCCGTCGCTCAGGCAACTGGAGAATGGGCGATCGCAGATGATTCCGGATTAGAAGTTGATGCTCTCGATGGTGCCCCTGGTATCTACTCTGCACGTTATGGAAACACAGACAGCGAGCGGATTGAACGACTGTTGAGGGAACTCGGTGAAGAAGACAATCGAGGAGCGCAGTTTGTGTGTGTGGTGGCGATCGCACGTCCGGATGGAGCGATCGCGCTTCAAGTTGAAGGCATCTGCCGAGGAGAAATTTTACAGACTCCTCGTGGAACTGGCGGCTTCGGCTACGATCCCATCTTTTATGTACCCGAACAAGGTTTGACGTTTGCCGAAATGACGCCAGAGATGAAGCGGCGTTACAGCCATCGAGGCAAAGCGTTTGAAGCACTCTTGCCTCAGTTAAGCCAGTTAGCTTAATTCTTAGAGATACAGAAATTTGGAACTGAGGCACTAAGCCCGAATAGCAGAGCCTCAGCTTTCCAATGGGGATATCAGAATGTCACAGATTAAACGGCTTCTAGATTTTTTTCCCCTGTGCGAATCCGGACGACTTGTTCGACGGGACTAATGAAGATCTTACCGTCTCCAATTTCACCGGTTCGAGCAGCGGCGATGATTTTTTCTACTACCATGTCAACCTGACTATCCTCAACAACAATTTCCACCTTGAGCTTTTGCAAGAACTCAACGGTGTACTCAGAACCGCGATAGCGCTCGGTTTGACCTTTCTGGCGTCCAAATCCTCGGACTTCCGAAACCGTCATCCCGACAATACCAGCATTGACTAGGGCGATTTTAACTTCGTCTAGCTTAAAGGGTCGAATAATGGCTTCTACCTTCCTCAAAGTCTTGGCTCCTCACGAATTTTTTTATCTATCTTTATAGACAGCATGACACTTTCTAGCACCGTCTAGATCGGTGTTTTGTAACTTTTAATACATTTGCTCCTGAGTCAGTCCTTAGATGATTTATTTGCCTTGTGCAAGTAAAGAAGCAGGATAACGAAGTTAGTCCTTGAGGTACATATCTGTCCATCATAATTAGTACACAAGTACTAATTTGCGACGGAGGAACTTCCGATGAAGGAGTAAATTCAGGGGGATCGCGGTATCCCTTTGTCTTCTAATTTTTACTTTCATTCCAGCATTACGAATCATGAGCAAAGACTTTAATTTTGGAATATTTTTCACATAATAAATAATTAGAAGTCATAGAATTATGGCAACAAAAATCAATAGAAGTACATCAAAGTTTAGGATAAATACTTAACTTAATAATACCTAGCAAGTCCTGAATTTTAAGATTCACGATTAGGCGGCATCGTGTCTATCGGTGAATTTGAAAATAACTCAACATCAAATTTAACAGTTGTCAGGAATTCATGAATTTTAGTTAATTCAATAATCAATAATTAATGGAGATAAAAAAGATGAAAACTTCTTCAGTTAAAGAACATTTACTTTGCCCTCATTGTAAATTTTCCATATCAACTCTTGATAAATTTTGTCCACATTGTGGCTCCGAATTTGAACATCTAAATTCCCCAAGTCCTGAAAATAACAAAATATTAGTACACTGTGGAACTTGTCAAGGTCTGGTGGAATCCGATGATCAATTTTGTCCACATTGTGGAGCAGCAATGAATGGAACTCAGACCCCAGATAATAGTGTGGGCTGGATCGTCTATGCCCTATTAGGAATTTTGGGTTTGGTTTTATTGATAGGCTTTTAGAGATTTCTTAATAAATCAATGGCTTGTTCGAGGTGGGTTTAGCCCAATAAGGTAGCGTCATAAGCTATTTCCTTAAGTATAAAACCCGACTTTATTTAATAGACCTCTTGCATTAATGATGGAAACCCTTCCTTTTAGAAAGATTGAGGCATTGAGAAGGAGTTTTTCAACTTTTGCCAGAGGTTTAATTATTAAAGGGTAACAATTATTTTTTGCAAGTGCTTTAAGGCTGAAATTGGTGATTTTTTAAGCCGGGTTTACCTGTTTTGCTCCACTAATAACTACACCTTAATAAGCTAAAAAGGGTGTAAAGTCTTGGAGATTCAGCAGGAGTGAATTTGTGCAATACCAACTCGTCGGTAACAGCGTTATCTGTGGAACGGCTCGTTTTAGCGCCTTAAATCATGGCTTAGTACGTCTGGAGTGGTCTGCCACAGGACAATTTGAAGACTCTCCCACGGTGATCGTTTTAACTCGCCCCCAACCGATACCGTTTAAGAGTATTGAGTGGGCTGAAACAGGAGTACTTCACCTGTATACGGAATTGATCCAAATCGTCTATCGACCTGATGGTAAACCTTTCAATGATGCCAACCTAAATATTGATGTAAATTGTGACAACAAGACTTTCAATTGGACGCCTTCAACCGTCGATACTGAGAACTTGGGCGGCACCTTCACCAGCTTAGACCTGATTCACCGAGACTTTCACCCCACTGGAGTGCATCCAGCTTCAGTGTTTCAAGACTTCCCTCACACCCAAGAATGGCTCTACACGCCGTTGAAAGCCATTCACAAGAGTTTGCGCGATCGCGGGGAAAACACCGGTTTTGAAGATCCACCCCTAGGGTACCTGAATCATTTCCGCCTGGATGAACTCCCCGAACCCATGCAGGAATTTTTGCAACAATGGCGTCACTATCCTCCTGGAGTGTTAAGTCGTAGTGGTTACAGCGTCTTGAATGATTCCAGCAGTGCGCTGGTGAAAGAGGGAGGGCTGAGTGAGCGATCGGATGCTAACGGTCAAGACTGGTACTTTTTCGGCTACGGTACAGACTACGCCCAAGCCTTGCAAGATTTTGTCCAACTGTGTGGACGCATCCCCATGCTGCCGCGTTGGGCTTTTGGGGTGTGGTTTTCCCTGTATGACCAAATGCATGATACAGATTATCAGCAGCTTGTCCAGCAATTTGATCAACTCGAATTACCCTTGGATGTTCTCGTCCTCGATGTCGATTGGCACTTAGCCGGTTGGTGTGGTTGGGACTGGAACGAGCAATTTTTCCCGAATCCCCAAGGGTTTCTGCAATGGGCACATGGTACTGGGTTACATATTGGTGCGAATGTCCACATTGAAGGCGTATCCCCACAGGAAAGTCAGTTCTCCGCTTTGTGTGCAGCACGGGGACTGAATCCGGATGAGGTGAAAGCAGGTAATGTCTTCCCGGTGAAAAATCCCACCACCGACTGGATTTTTGAGTCCTGGCAACCTGATGCGCCAACCCTGGATAGTTTAGCGAATGCTAACGCGGATGAAGGTTGGTTGTTATTCAATCTGGCGTCTCAGTCAGAAGCTAATTTATTCATGCAAGTGCTGCACAGTCCTCATGAGGAAGATGGCATTGATTTTTGGTGGATTGATGGTGCTAACGCCAAGCATCCAGGTGTGAATTCCCAATTATGGACGAATCATGTTTATTTCACCCATCTGGAAACCCGTCGCAATCAGCGTCCCCTGATTCTCTCCCGTACCGGTGGGCTTGGTTCTCATCGCTACCCCGTACAGTTCTCTGCTGATACCTATTCCCACTGGGAAGTTCTGCGGTTTTTAGTAGATTTCACGACAAGAGCGGGTAATGTGGGAGTGAGTTATTGGTCACACGATTTAGGGGGGTTTTTCGGTCATGTCCCCGGTGTACCCCTAATTGACCCAGAGCTCTTTGTACGGTGGGTACAATTTGGATGCTTTTGTCCTATTGTCCGCGTTCATTCCGATCATGGTCGGCGCGAACCTTGGAGTTATGGACAATGGGTACTCAATGCGATCAGCAAGGCATTGCGGCTCAGGATACAACTAGTGCCCTACTTATATCACTTAAGCCGAGTGGCCTATGAGACGGGTTTGCCCTTATGTCGTCCCTTATACCTGGCGTATCCTGAAGATGAACAAGCTTATCAGGTAACCACACAGTTTTTATTGGGCGATCGCATCCTAGTGGCTCCCGTAGTTGAAGCTGGTGGTTACCGTTCGGTTTATTTGCCCGAAGGTGAATGGTGGGAACGCTCAACGGGTCAATTCTACATAGGTATTCAGCATTTAAACTTGTATATCCCGCTTGATCGCATACCCGTTTTTGTGCAAGCTGGAGCGATTTTGCCCCTAGCGGAATTTTCGCGCCGCGTTGGAACGACACCGCCAACTGATTTAATTTTAGAGGTCTATGCAGGGGCAGACGGTGAACTAGACTTTTACGAAGATGATGGGGAAAGCACCGCTTACCGCACTGAGGCAGGTAGTCGTCGCCGTTTTACCCAACATCGTGAGGGGGATGGTTATCTTCTCACAGGTGAATCCGTCCGAGGGAGTTATTTAGGAATGCTTCCTGAGCGAAGTTTCCAAATTTTCTGGACTGGGTTAGTATCTGGGAGTCGAGTAGAAGCAAGTGGTGTAGAGATTTGTGAGCAGGAATGGAGGCAAAATGTGTTGTCCCTGACTCTGGCTACCGTGCCGCAAACGGCTTTATGGCAGATTACTGTGACACCACCCGCTTCTTCCGATGAATTTTGAGAAAGTTAGAGAACACTATCAAGAAATACTTTTACCGTAACCAAGGGAGATTCACTTTGTTAGGAACATAAGACACAATTTCTGGACGGGATAAAGATGTTGATGATGCTTTACCAGGTGTTCCGATTATTTTTCTGAATTCACTGGTTCAGCATTTTTAGGGTTCCCCTCATAATGAATCGGTACTCCAGAAACGAGTTGAGCAGTTCTTTCCGTTCCCCAATCCTCTTTGTTGGCTCCACGAGTTGACTGGGGTGCATAGCTGTTGTAAGAACTATTGTCTCCATTTGCTACAACTCCAATCAGGTTCAACTTACTCAACATAGCTGTAGCCTGTGTCAGTTCGGTTTTGGTGATTTGTCCCATGCGTGCGACCAATAGCACGCCCCCGCAATAGGATGCGGTTAAAATTGAATCCACTAAACCAAGAACTGGGGGAGCATCAACCAAGACTAAGTCATAGCTTTGCTCAAACTCTGCCATCAATTCTCCCATGCGCGGGGAACTCAACAGGTTGGCTGGATCGGGTGAGATTGGCCCAGAAGTGATGACATCAATGTACGCGCTTGAGGCATGAAGACTGGTCTGGATTGGCAAGGGGGCGTCACTAGAGAGTAGGGTTGACAGCCCATAATCATTAGGAAGATTTAGTTTTTCGTGTAGCGTTGGATTGCGTAAATCGGCATCAATCAGCAGTACCCGCTGATGTAAACGAGCTGCACTAATGGCTAAACCTAACGCCAAAGTTGATTTTCCTTCACCCGCGACAGCGGATGTGACCATCAGAGAGCGGAGCGTGGAAACAGAACTCAGAAGTTGAATGTTTTTATAAATCAGATCCAGGGATTGCCAAGACGGTGACCAATGAAGGACTTCAACCGTCCAGGGGGCTAGCACTTTTGGCTTGCCAAAAGGCAATTTGATAATGGGTTGGTTCCCGACTGGTTCCAAAGCTTGGGACTTACCGAAAGGCAGAAGCATCCTCGGTTCGCTCTTTTTCGCTTTTGGCAAGACTGGAGTCATACCCAACACAGGTAAGGCAACTTGCTGTTTTAACTCATCAGAACTGCGAACCGCATCATCCATCGTTTCACGGATAAAGGCGGCAATTCCACCCAGCATTACCCCAGCGACTGCGCCGAGTAAAATGATCTGTGCTTTTTTCGGGCCTGTTTTCTCTCCCAGTAGAGGTTGCTCAACAACTTGCCAATCAAATCCTCCCCTGGCAATTTCTAAACTCAATTCTTGCCGTGCTTTCTCTAACTGATCAAGGGTTTCGCGCTTCAGTTTGATTTCGGGTTGCAGGCGATTGTAATCCGCTAGCACGCTGGGAAACCGTTCGAGTTCTACACGGAGTTGTTGCTCTTTCTCTGCTAGGGTCTGTTCCCGTGCCATAAGTCCCCGGATACTACTCTCTAGCTCCAGAAGCTTGTTGGTAAGATTCACGTCCGTTTCACCTAGCTGTCCTTCAGTGAGAAGATTCTCTCCCTTGAGCTGAGAAGAATTTTTCCCAACCGCACGCTCCCCTTCTTTCTCTAATAAAGCAAGCTGCTGCTGACGCTGAAACAGAAGCTTTTGAATCGTTGGGTTGTCATCGGTGAACCGCTTTCGTTGCTCAGCAAGCGCCAAGTCTGTTTTTTGAATTTCGTCGAGTAATGATTGGTAACGAGTAGACTGACTCAGACGTGAGGAAACGAGTGCATCTTGCGGAGAACGAGCCACTTGCTGCTGTAAAGTATTGTAGCTAGCCTGAAGCTCCCGATACTGAGCCTGGTTCCTCCTGCGTTCATCTTGAATGGCGTTTAGGGCAGTGGTTAGAGCTGTTGTCTGAGCGTCTGGCTCAATTAGATTCTGAGTTTTGCGAAACTTTTCCAAGGCGGCCTCAGACTGAGTCACGCTTAAACGAGCCTTGGGTAATTGCTCATCAATGAAAGCAAGACCTTTGGCTAAACGTAATCTCTGTTGCTCTCGGTTGTAATTCAAATAAACCCGCTGTACAGCCTGGAGGACTTTTTGCGTCTTAACCGGATCGTTAGCGGTATAGTTGGCTGCAAAAATCTTGGTTTTGCTATCATCCTGACTACCCTCAACCTGGAAAACGCTTAAAGATTTTCTAAGCTCCTTGAGCGTCAGATCCGGATAATCAGGACGCAGTAAATCTAGGGCTTTTTGCAGGAGCTGCGAACCCTGCATTAGGTTAAGCTGAGTTGCACTGTCTACCTGAATGTTGGGATCGACAATCTGCTTTTCTGCTCCCTCTTGCCCGTCTTGTCTTTTGCTTTGATAATTGGGTTCTACTAGCAGTTGGAGAGAGCTTACATAGGTTGACTTAGTCGTAAAGGCTTTGAAGGTAGCAATACCCAAAGCAAGGCACAATATACCGAGTAACCAAAGCCGTCGGCGGATTAAGATTGCAAAAAGCTGTCCATACCCTGGGTCTGTGTCAGGAACTGTATTGAGATTGCTTTGAGTCATTTCTACCATCTCCTAGGGAGAAACACCCTAATGGAGTAAACTGTACGAACGATGTGAGCCACAGATATCTTCAATGACCTGCTCCACTTTATTAAAGAATACTTCTTCTGAAAACTGACTGAGGGCGTGCTCTCGAATTTTTCTATAGTCCCAATTAATCTTACTGGCTTCGAGCAATGCCGCTTGAATGGATTCCGGTGTTTGCCGAGAGAAAAAGACTCCTGTCTTACCGGGTATTTGAGTATCCAGCACCCCACCCGCCCCATAGGCAATTACGGGTGTACCACTAGCATTAGCCTCTACTGGGACTAAGCCATAGTCTTCTAATGCCGCTACAATCACCGAGCGAGCTCTTGCCATCAGAATACTTCGTTTGGAGTCGGGTACATGTCCTAGAAATTTAATATTACTTAAAGCTCTGGCTTCTAAACGCTCCCTTTCTGGACCATTGCCTGAAATCAATAACGGCCATCCTAACCAATTAAAGGCTTCAACAATTACATCAATTCTCTTATAACTAATTAGACGGGCAGATGCGAAGTAAAAATCATCTTTTTCTTCGGAAAAAGTGAATTTACTACTATCAATTGGGTAGTTAATTACCTGTGCTGGTTTTTTATAAAACCGTTGGATTCGATGGGCGACAATACTAGAATTTGCAATGTAATAGTCTGGTTCTTGAGCATATTCTAGGTCTAACTTTTTGAGAGCTTTAAAAGCGGGTTTGAGGAATGGATAAATTTTACGATAGGTAGCATATTCTCGAAGATAAGTGTTGGTATCCCATAAAAAGCGAGTAACATTGTGGCAGAAGCAAATGTGTATAGCTCCTGGCCTTTTTTTGACCGCCTTAGCAAAGCTGGTACTACTGCTAATAATCAGATCGTACTCTTCCAAATCAAAGGAGCGAAAAGCTTGAAAATATAAGGGAGCCAGAAGCCTAAAATATTTATATTTAATGGCTCCAGGAATATTTTGTAATCCAGTTGTGTAAATCTCACGCTCTCCGAAGTCAAGAGGTAGTTTGGGATCGTATATAGATGTAAAAATGTCGGCATTGGGGTAGCGCTTACAAAGCAGCTCAAATACGCGCTCCGCCCCACCTGGTTGCGTTAAATAATCGTGAACTAAAGCAATTTTCATAGGGTGCACCCAATAGTTGCATTCTAGTAAGAACTCAAACAGTCCTTGAACCTTAAGCTCGATTGATGAAAAAAGTCATCTCAGTAACATCAAGTTGCTATACCCTTTAGTTCATTTGGTCACAAACCTAGAGAACTCTGTATTAATGGCTGGTTCTAAAGGTTCTAAGAGAACAAAACGAACGCTTCTACTAGTCTCAATTATGTTAATGCTTGCTTATTTTACCGATAGAACCCCGTGACAGTGTTGATGGCATGGAAGCGGAAGGGGTTTTTCGTTTGATGATGAGCTGATACAGATGAAGGAATCTGTAGCCCAACACATTATAAGCTATTCAAGCAGACTGGAAATTGGATAGGAGTTTTAGCCGATAGCTGACAGGACTTAATGACTCACCTGGGGTGAACATAACTTAGCAGCTAACGTTTTGACAGAACCCTAAGCCTGGAGTATATCATTTTATAGTTTTATTGTCTGTATATTATACTACATTTCTTTGGATTAGAGCGTTTTTTTTTCAAGAAGCTGTAAAAGTTTTTTAAAGAAATCATGAAGAGAAGTTTTCTTTTCTAGCTATTTCTCGCTAATATCTTACTCTTAGATAATAACCAAGGGCTACTAAATTGATTCGGAGGAGCAATGAGTACCATAAGTATTGCGCTTCAAAGCCAATCCTTAAATTTGCCAGAACAGCATCGAGAGCCTCTATCCACTCAGTGCAAGCTGCAATGGAGGCAAGGACAACTCTTAGTGCAGCCTTGCCACAATTTTCAACAGAGTCATCTATCTTCACTCTCTAGTAAACAACGGTTAGTAGAGTGCTTAAAGAAATCTCCTGTGCGACTTGTGCGCCTAGATCCAATGATGGGAGAGGCTGATTTGAAGCACTGGGCTGAAGCGTGTGAGCAAGCCAAGAAGCCAGCGTTTCTTTTACAGGGAACGATGAGCCAGAAGCTACCCAAAAGGCCAAATTCTTGGGCTGGGAGTGTCATGCGAGTTCTTGATTGGATAGTAGCTCTTGTGTTACTTATCGGGTTAAGCCCAGTGATGTTGGCGTTGATGGCATTAATGTATCCCTATTCATCCAAGACCATTTTTGCTTTTAGCTGGCGCATTGGGTTACGTGGCAAACTTTTCAAGGCTCTCAAGTTTCACACATCTCCCAATCATCCTAACTCTCGGCCTACCTCAATAGAACGCTGGATGCGTAAATATCGCCTTGACGAAATACCACAATTATTGAATGTACTGCGCGGTGAAATGAGTTTGCTCGGAGTACGTCCTTTAACGTTATCTCAGGTCGTGCAACCAGACCCAAAAGCTCAACAACAGATGGATGTCCTGCTTTGGGGACGAGCGTCTAGTGAATTTGTTGCTGAAGCATAAGCAAGGGCAAAACGGTGGCGTGGCTGATCAGAAGTTTGTTAAGATCTACCCTTCATAAACGGCCAAGACATCCTGGTAGCACGCTCTAATTCTTTGACATTGATGTACAGCAAGAATCCGCGATCACTGTACGTTAGTAAAATCCTTGCAATTAGACAACAAACACCCTGCCTGTAGAATTCTCGCGTAAGTCCTGGTAAATTGTTTGAATCCTAGTCTCATACTTTCAGCCGTTGGCTTAGCCATTTGTTACAAAGCGTTTACTGCAATTAACCCATTTCCTTTGACTTGTCTCTACTTTCTAAGTTAACCCTTCTTAACATGATGAACTAGAGTTAGCAAGGCTCAAAGAGACTCAGCCGAATTTAAAGGACGGGGAAGTTGCATCCTAATACTCGCCCAAGACATTGGAATAAGTTCAGATGGTAAAAATAGTTAATTTCCTCTGTAGGACTGCTATTGCTCAATCCATAAGCCGATGTCCACCATAGGAAGCTTGAGCCAACGTTTTGGCGTCCCTGAGTCATATCGGCTTGTCTGCCGTCCACGACTAATCTGACGAAAATCTCCATGCATCTCAAACTTCCCAGGCCAATCCGCAGTCTGCTGAAGGCTACCAATTTCTGGCAGAATAATTACTTGATTCTGCGAGAGTTCAAGCATTTTCCTCAAATAGCCCTCTTGGCGCTCTTGTTCACATTTCTGGCTGCAACTTTTGAGGGAGTTGGCATTGGTTTTTTGCTTTCGTTTTTGCAAAGTTTGACGACTCCTAATGCCAACCCTGTTCAGACAGGAATTGAGTGGTTTGACATTTGGATTCTGGGAATCAATACATCTGCAACGAGTCGGCTTTATCGAATATCGGCTCTGATTTTATTGACCACTTGGACGCGTGCCGCCTTTAACTACTTGGCATCTATTTATACCGAACTGGCTCAATTAAATTTACTAGATCGTCTCCGTAAACAGATTTTTGAGCAACTTCAAGCGTTGAGCTTAAGTTACTTTGCCAAAACACGTTCTGGTGAGCTAATTAATACCATTACTACTGAAATTGAGAGGATTAAGCAAGTTTTCGGTGGATTTGCTTTTTTGCTCACCAGTAGCCTGACGGCGGCGGTCTACTTTTTATCGATGTTTTTACTATCCTGGCAGCTAACAGTAATTTCAATGCTGCTATTCACTCTTTTGGCAGTAGGCCTATCAACGCTGAACGCACGAATACGAGAGGCTAGTTTCGGAGTCACAAAAGCTAGTGGTCAGTTTACCTCGACGGCGATGGAGTTTATTAACGGGATTCGCACAGTTCAGGCATTTGCTACTCAAGACTTTGAGCGGAAGCAGTTCTATGGGGCTAGTTCTAACATAGTCAGTTCCTATGGTAAGGCGATAAGAGCTTGGGCAGTGGTGAAACCTCTTGCCGAGGGGTTAGCGACCACAATTCTAATTAGTATGATTATTGTGGCTTTTACGGTTTTTGTAGCCAATGGGACGCTACAGGTTGCTTCATTGCTGACATTTTTCTTTGTGCTGTTTCGCTTAGTGCCAAGTCTACAGTCGGTCAATAATGTTATGGCGCAACTTAGCACTCTTTATGGTTCTGCGGATAATATTAAAGAGCTTTTGAGAACTGACAATAAAAAATATTTTAAAAATGGAGAGACTGAGTTTTCAGGTTTAAAGCGTTCAATTGACTTTATATCTGTGGATTTTGGCTACGATGCCAGTAATTTGGTTCTGCATGATATTACACTAACCATTGAGCGGGGACAGATGACGGCGCTGGTTGGAGGCTCCGGTGCTGGCAAAACAACGCTGGCTGATCTGATTCCACGATTCTACGACCCAACAAGAGGTAATGTTCTCATTGATGGAGTTGATCTACGAGAGTTTGAGATCAACTCGCTGCGCCGAAAGCTCGCTGTGGTGAGTCAGGATACATTTATTTTTAATACTTCTGTTCGTAACAATATTGCCTATGGCACAGAAGGCGCGAGTGAAGATGAAATTTTAGAGGCCGCGCGACTAGCCAATGCAGTGGAATTTATACAAGAGATGCCAGATGGCTTTGAAACACAACTAGGAGACCGAGGCGTTCGGTTATCTGGAGGTCAGCGTCAGCGTCTTGCGATCGCTCGTGCTTTGTTACGTAATCCAGAAATTTTAATTTTGGATGAGGCAACCAGTGCATTAGATTCTGTATCAGAACGATTGATTCAGGAGTCGTTGGAGAAGTTATCAATTGGTCGCACGGTCATTGCGATCGCTCATCGACTCTCAACAATTGCCAGCGCTGATAAGGTTGTGGTACTCGAACAGGGACAAATTGTAGAACAAGGAAAGTATCAAGAATTGCTGGAACAACGGGGAAAGCTTTGGAAATATCATCAAATGCAGCATGAATCAGGTTATGTAGGATAGCTAAGAAAAGGTGAGAGACTCCCGATGAGTGTAAAACACCCTTTAGTAAGCGTCTGGATCACCCGTTAAATCTAGGATGGCTCTAGAAATGAATATATTGATTAGCGAAAGTGAATCAAAAAGTATCGAACCATGTCCTATGATGACCATCACTGTGTTGATTCCCACCTATCGCCGCCCAAACGATCTCGTCCGTTGTTTGGAGTCCCTAAAGCATCAAACTCGACCACCGGATGAGGTGTTAGTCGTAGTACGAGATAGCGATACTCCAACCCGAAGTATGCTTGAAGGATTTGATGTTGCCTCTTTGCCCCTGAAAACTGTAACGGTAAGCGTTCCAGGGCAAGTAGCAGCCCTTAATACAGGTCTAGACAACGCCAATGGAGAGATTGTCGCGATTACAGATGACGATGCCGCCCCCCGCCCTCAATGGTTGGAACGCATGGAAAGCCACTTTTTGACCGATAAAAGTGTAGGTGGTGTTGGAGGGCGTGACTGGTTATATGATGGCACCCAGTTAGCTGAGGGTGCAGATGGCGTACTGGAAGTAGTAGGAAAGTTGCAGTGGATGGGACGGTTCATTCCTCACCATCACCTCGGTGCGGGCAATCCCCGTGAAGTCGATACGCTTAGGGGAGCGAATATGGGTTTTCGGCGGACAGCAATCGCCCAATTGCGATTCGATCAGCGTCTGCGGGGTACGGGAGCTCAACCACTCAATGATGTCGCTTTTTCCTTAGCCTTGAAACGAGCAGGGTATAAGCTGATTTACGACCCGGAAGTCGCAGTAAATCACTATCCAGGCGCACGGGAGGAAGGTTCGCGCTATGAATTTAATGCCTCAGCTTGTCAGAATGCCGTCCACAACGAAACGTTCATTTTGCTGGAACACTTTCCACCCGTTCAACGCGTTATTTTTCTCCTGTGGGCAATCTTAGTGGGAACATCAGAGGCACGAGGCTTAGTGCAATTAGTGCGATTTCTTCCTCGCGAAGGCGCGATCGGCGTACAGAAGTGGTGGGTTTCACTACTCGGACGCTGGCAGGGGTGGCAGACTTGGCAACAGTGTAGGGAGTAGTTAGCTAGTCGGATTTGTCTTCCTCATCCAAAATTCTTTGGCTCAAGAATGGGAGATTCCTTGTAACCCTATGAAAATTGCGATCGCTCTTCATTCGGCATAGGCTATCAAGTCAAACTCTTAAACCCATGACTTTTCAATCTGAATCCCAATTCAACATTAAGCCGATCAATACGAGTTCGCAAGAGCCATTAGTGAGTGTTCTGATCCCAACGTATAACCGTCCCGCCTACCTCAAGGCCGCTATTACAAGCGCGGTTGAGCAAACTTATCAAAATATTGAGATTCTTGTTGCTGACGATTTTAGCCCTGAAAGCCCTCAGCCAATTGTTGACGCGTTTCAAGACTCGCGGATTATTTTTCGGCACAATGCCACTAACTTGGGCATGATTCGTAATATTGGAAGTATCTTCAAAGAAGCGCGAGGGAAGTATGTTGCTCATCTCAATGATGACGATCTGTGGAATCCAGATTTCTTAGAAAAACTGGTTCCACCCTTGGAGGCTAATCCAGATTTAGCGCTAGCATTTTGCGATCACTACATTGTCGATGAAGAGGGTAGAATTAACTATCCAGAAACCGAAACCTGTACGAAAACTAACCATCGAGATCGTCTCCAAGAAGGAGTATATCAACCCTTCTGCCAACTTGCTATCGTCGAGAGTGCCGTCGCTCCTGCCTGCGCTGCCGTGATTCGGAAAACCTCTTTAGATTGGGATGAGATTCCCATAGAGGTCGGCGGTTTATGGGATGCTTACATTAACTATCTCTGCTGCCGCTCTGGACGCGGAGCCTATTATTATCCAGAACGCCTGACTCGATATCGAGTTCATACACAAAGTTACACCTATTCTTACTCGAAAAAAGATGTTGAGACTAATATCCGAAAAGAACAGTGTGAGATTTTCAGCTACTCGCGTTTTATGGCGGATGATCGTTTAAAAGACCTAAAGCCACACTTTCAGAAAAGATGGGCTCGTGCCATGACCTCTGTAGGAATTAACCTATTGCGGGCAAACCGGACGGCTGAAGCGCGTCCTTACCTGTGGAAGGCTCTAGGACAAAATCCCAGTTTACGAACCCTAGCGGCATTGACTCTAAGTTTCACCCCCCATGCCTTAGCAAGTCGATTTTAAGACCTACAAAATGCCCTCTTGTAACGTCCCTTATTGAAATAGAAGGAAAACTATGTTTTATCAGGTGTCGGTGTGCATTTGCACCAGAAATAGACCTCCAGAACTGAAGAATGCCTTAAATTCGATTGAACGTTCAACTTATCCAGTTTATGAAGTTATTGTATCGGATGACAGCACCAATCCTGAAACACAAACGCTTGTTGAATCCAGTTTTCCTAAGGTCAAGTATTTGCCAGGACCTCGGCGCGGTTTAGGTGCAAATCGCAATAACGCATTGCAGGCTGTTACAGGTTCCCATGTCCTTTTTATTGATGATGATGTTGTTTTAGGAGAAACGTTTTTAGAAACTATTTTTACAGCTTTGGAAACTCACTCTCAGGGAGAAGATACGTCTCATTTAATCATTACGGGGATAGAAAAAACCGATGATATGCTAGTTTTTCCCCACGAACAAGATTTTTTAGGGTTTCAAAAAATTGACTACAAAGATGGTGATATTTTAAAAAGCGTAGTCATCAATAGTGCTATTTTTCCAGTTGATATTTTTAAAAAGGTGGTATTCGATGAAAAATTAGTTTACGGGTGTGATGAAGTGGATTTAACAACCAGAGCGATTCAAGAAGGATATAAAATTATTCTATGTCCAGATGCTATTAATTTACATTTTCCTTCAAAAGTTAATCGAGAATTTTATCAACCATACCACGAAGCGTCTCGACTTTATGTCACCTTTAAACGCTACTTTTCTACAGAAAAAAATGCATTGAAAGCGCTTGTCTATCTGGGTATAGCCTCAGCCCATACATTTGCTCATACTCTAAAACTAGAAGGGTTGGGAGGACTTCTCAAACCCATTGATACACTTCGTACTGTATTTTCCTATGTCGTCAAGGAGTACTTGACTGATCGCAAGCAACAGAAGCTCTTAAGTTAATCAAGATGAAACTTTGCATTATTACCCCCTGGGTTGTGAAAGGGAATGGTCAGGGTCGAGTCAATTATGAAATAGCCTGGGAAGCCATTCGGCGGGGTTACCACGTTACTTTGCTAGCGAGTCATGTTGCTCCAGAACTGCAACAAAACAGTCAGGTCAACTCGGTTCAGTTTTCGGTTAAGAAGTTGCCGACAGAACTGCTCAACGAAATCATCTTCGCTTGGCGCAGCGCCCAGTGGTTGCGCCAACACCGCCAAGAGTTTGACCTGGTATTAGCGAACGGCGCAGTGACCTGGGCTGCCAGTGATGTTAATCTCGTACCGTTCGTACATGGTGCTTGGCTGCAATCGCCATTACATATTTCGCGAGGGCGTCGAGATGTGTATGGGTTTTACCAATGGCTCTATACCGTGTTAAATGCCCGTTGGGAAAAAAACGCCTTCCTGCAAGCCAAAGTGGTCGTAGCCGTATCTCACAGAGTGCAGCAGGAATTGGTGGACATCGGCATTGCCAAAGAAGCGATTGAAGTAATTTGGTGTGGCGTCGGGTTAGAAGAATTTTTCCCTGGTGCAGGCAATCGGAAAAAATTCGGTCTGCCTGAAGATGTCCCCCTTGCCCTGTTTATCGGCGACATTCGCATCAATCGCAAGAACTTAGATACCGTGCTACATGCGATGGTGGATGTTCCTGAATTGCACTTAGCTGTGGTTGGTATTCTGGAAGGGAGTCCGTATCCCCAGCTAGCCGAACAACTGGGATTGAGCGATCGCGTACACTTTTTAGACAATCCCTCAGGGATTGTTCCGGAACTCATGCGATCGGTGGATATCTTTGTCTTTCCCTCTCGTTACGAGCCGTTTGGCTTGGTGGTGATTGAAGCTATGGCGTCCGGGTTACCGATTGTCACAGCAATTACAACGGGAGCGTCGGAACTGATCTCGCCAGAGTGTGGGGTGGTTTTGTCGGATACAGAAGACAGGAAAGGTCTGGCAGAAGCTTTGTGTCAACTGGCCAGCAACCCCGAACTCAGGCATCGTATGGGCAAAGCTGCCCGAAGTGTAGCCGAAGACCATAGCTGGCAAAAGATGGCGCAACGCTATGTTGATCGATTCGAGGAGCTGAGCAAGCGATGAAAATTACAGTGATTGTACCCACCTATCGCCGCACGAAAGACCTAGCAAAATGTCTGGAGGAGCTACAAAAGCAGACCCGACCTGCCGATGAGGTGATCTTGGTGGTTCGCGATACGGATACAGAAACCTGGGCGTTCCTGGAAGCCTTCAATCTGGGTTCCTTACCTCTGCGGACTGAGACGGTCAGCATTACAGGTGTGGTGGCTGCGATGAATACAGGTCTTGAGGTGGCAAAAGGGGATATCATCGCCTTCACTGATGACGATGCCGGCCCTCACCCGGATTGGCTGGAACGCATTGAGACTTATTTTCTGGCGGATGACCGAGTGGGTGGCGTTGGTGGACGTGACTGGGTGTACCACGGTACAGAGTTGGAAGATGGTGCGCGTGAAGTTGTGGGTCAAGTTCAGTGGTTTGGACGCGTCATCGGCAATCATCACATCGGCGTTGGCGAACCCCGTGAGGTAGATGTCCTCAAGGGAGTGAATATGAGTTTTCGCCGAACTGCGATCGCTGGATTGCGTTTTGACCCACGGATGCGAGGGACAGGCGCTCAAGTCCACTTTGAGGTAGCCTTTACCTTGGCCTTGAGGCGGGCGGGTTGGACGCTAATCTATGACCCTAAAGTAGCAGTAGACCACTTTCGAGGGCAGCGTTTTGATGAAGATAAGAGAGACACGTTTAACGATCTCGCCGTTACCAATGCCGTCCACAATGAAACCTTAATTTTGCTAGAACACTTTTCGTGGATACAGCGAACTGTCTTTTTGGTCTGGGCGATGTTAGTGGGTACGCGAGATGCGCCCGGTTTCTTGCAGTGGTTGAGATTCAGCGCAAAGGAAGGCTCTTTAGCCGGGAAAAAGTGGCTGGCGTCTATTCGCGGACGTTGGCAAGGGGTATTGAGTTGGCAAGCACAAACGAATCCAAGTGCTACACCCATGTTTCATAAACAGCAGCAACGATCTTCGTGAAGCGTTTGCGATCGCCTATCGGTGTATACGGTACCGATACAACCGGACTTAATATGACTGAACACGAGACACTTTCTCGCACCCGCCCTAATCAGGGTTTCTCGTTCGGACTGCAACCAGCCCTAGCTTGGACAGCAATCTTAGGACTGATCTTGTGTACTGCGCTAGGCATCTTAGCGGGTGCTGGCAGTATCCTGCGTTTGTTGTTTCCAGTCGGAGCGTTCGCGGTTGGCGTACTCTTGTACGTGCGGTATCCCATTCTTTATATTGGGTTCACCTGGTGGATTTGGTTTGTAACGGCATTTGTCCGTCGTTTGATTGATTATCGCAATGGTTGGGATCCCCAAGGTATCATCCTAATCGCACCGTATCTGGTAACGTTTATCTGTGTAGCGACATTCTTTCATCATCTTCCCAAATCCTATCGTCAAGGTAGCTTTCCTTTTGTCTTATCGGCTCTAGGTGTTCTCTATGCCTTTCTGGCTGGACTGATTAAGTTCCCTCCTGTTAGCGTCGTTCGTGCTCTCCTCGACTGGTTGGGGCCGATTCTCTTTGCCTTTCACCTGTATGTACACTGGCGAGAGTATCCTAGCTATCGCCAAAATATTCAGCGTACCTTTCTCTGGGGTGTATTAGTCACCGGAGCTTACGGTGTGGTGCAATACTTAATAGCACCAGAGTGGGATCGGTTTTGGCTGATCAGTTCGCAGCTTGTCAGTGCAGGAAGACCCGAACCTTTTTCAATGCGAGTATGGAGTACGATGAACTCAACGGCTCCTTTTTCTTACATGATGGTGGCAGGTCTGCTACTGTTATTTACCAGTAAAAGCGTTTTACGATTTCCTGCTGCCGCTGTTGGTTACTTGTCCTTTTTGCTCACTCTAGTACGCACGGCTTGGTTAGGTTGGTTGATCGGAATGTTTTTGACCATCAGTTTTGTCAAGCCGCGTCTTCAGATGCGCTTGATGATTACAGTACTGGTTGTTGCCTTGTGTGTTGTTCCGTTAACGGCGATAGAACCCTTCTCGGAAATTATTGGGACACGTCTACAAACCTTCACGAATCTTGAGGACGACGATAGCGCAGCCGTTAGACAAGAGATTTACAAAAATAACCTCGAACTCGCCCTGACGAATGCGATGGGCAATGGGTTAGGAAGTATTTGGATTGTCAAAGAGAATGGGCAACTTGAGGTGCTTGTGATTGACAGCGGAATTTTAGAAATTTTTCTAACACTCGGCTGGTTTGGAGGCATTCCTTATCTAGGTGGAATTCTCCTGATTGCCGTCAAGTTAGCCCAATCCTCAGAAAATCGCATTGATATGTTTGCCAGTACTTCCCGCGCCATTAGCATCGCTTGTTTTGCACAGCTAGTGAGTAATAGTGCACAACTTGGCTTTTCTGGCTTAGTTTTGTGGTCATTTTTAGGGATGAGCTTAGCTGCCAATAAATACTATCAACAGCCAAAGGTTATGGAATTGTTGGGGAAAACGGATATTTTACAGTAGTACCTTTTCAATCCGATCTACTATTTCAGCAGATACATTTTCCCAACTCCGGTCTTGAACTGATGCTTTAACATTTATCCCCAAACGTAGTCTTAATTCTTCATTTTTTGTACATTCCTCGATTAACGAAGCAAGCTGCTGAGCATTTCCTGGTTCGTGAAGTAATCCATTTTGACCATGTTGAATTAAATCCAGTTGACCGCAGCAACTGGTTGTAATGCAGCATCGACCAGCTTCCATTGCTTGTAAGAGTGCTAGTGATTGCCCTTCAAAAATACTGGGCAAAATGAAAATATTGGAACGAGCGAAAAAGTCTTCTTCGGTTTTGGGTGGGTAAAAAGGAACAACCTCGACTGACGACCAAAGCTCTTTTGGCCAATCTTCTATCAGCTTGTCCCGCTCCACGCAAGTACCAACCAAAAGCCACTTGACTGACACGCTTGATTGATAGAGTAAACGAGCGGCTTCAACGAGGGTTTGAATTCCTTTTCTCTTAATCCAAGAACCTAAGAACAAGATAGTACAGGGTTCTTGAGGCTGTACTGTTTCATCGATTTTGAAAGGATTGACACCATTTCTAAATACAAAATAACGCTCTCTCCCTTGACGATAATACTGTTCGGCAAAGTCAGCATCTTGTTGGTTGCATAATAATACTAATGCCGCTTTGCGAAAGCCTAGATCGCAATGACGTAAACTCCATAACGGAAACAGTATTTTTCGCTTCCAGTTAATTTCGTGAATTGTGCCATCGTTTTGTTTTAAAGCTAAGTCCCAGGCACGCCGTTCTGAACCTTGGCTGTAAACGACAACAGGAGTTTTTGAATTGAGAAAAGGTCCTGGTACAGGTTCGTGAATTAATAATACATCTGCTGGACGACCCAGACGTTTATAAAGTTGATGGGCGCGATAAGGAAATAATGCTTTATGGGGCAATTTCCCTACTTCATTTTTCCCAATATGTATGAACTCGTAGCCTCGTTTTTCAAACTCATTCTTCCAATGCCACATCACTCTTCCCATGCCCGACGACTCAGACACCTCAAGTTGAGCTACATGGACGATTAGTTTTTTCATGACTTTCTCTAATGTCTAGATGCTGTTTTCCTGAAAATGGTTTTTCGCTTACTCGGTTTCTTTACTTCGAGTTGGCGATTAGCTCCTCATACACCATCATTGTTTCCTGATGGACACGCACTACATTGAGCCGATCAAGATTGTGTTGAGCTTGCTCTTTCCACTGTTGTAAAACATTAGGGTCACTGAGCAATTGCTCCAAAGCGCCGGCTAGTGCTTTGCTATCTGATGGTGGAACTAAAAAACCGGCTTGCCCTCCATCTAAAGCTTCCGGAATGCCGTCCACCGCTGTGGCTACAATGGCACAGCCTGCTTCACGGGCTTCTGGAATAACCAGGGGAGAGGGATCGCGGTGAGAGGCTAGCACGAAGATATCACTTGCCAGCAGATAGCGTTGAGGTTCGGGTTGGAAACCTTCAAAATGAATGCGATCGCTCACGGTTGTCAGTTTGGCCTGCGCCTCAAATAATTCCCGATCAGGACCATTGCCCACGATGTAAAGCTGTGCTTGCGGAAAATTGGCAGCAACCTGCGCGAATGCCTCAATTAACTCAGCAATTCCTTTACGCCGATACATACCAGCAACCGTGGCGATTGCAGGACGCTTTAAGGATAGAGGCTGATACTCTTTCAGTTGGCGAGTGCGGGGGCTACCCAACGTCCCGTTCGAGACGATCCGTAACTTATTCTCAGCAATACCTCGTTGCACCATAGATTGGGCAACAGCTTGGCTAACGGCAATTACTCTCTCAGCCCATCCCATCAGCACGGCACTTCGCTGAAATTCGTTATGCACTGTAGAAACCAGAGTATATCCTGAACTCATTTTTAACAGGCGTGCCAAGACCACTCCCGTCATCATATGAGCATGAACGATATCAGGTTTAAACTCTTGCACCGCCACTCGATACATTGAAGCGGCTTTAATCAGATTAATCGGTGTTCTGGTCTGATCGATTTTGAAGTGTTTTGCACCATACTCAGATAGTAATGCCTCATATTCTCCACCCGCCGAGGCAACAGCTACATCATGCCCTGTTTTGGCTTGCAGACAAGCCAAATCGATCGCGACATTGACAATTCCGTTACCGATCTCTTGGATATGGTTAAGAATGTGTAGAATTCGCATCAATATTGCTCTGGGTAGATGGGACTGGCAAAACGAATACAAATCAGAACTAGAAACCTAAGCAGGTGAATGATTCAATCGATGAGCTGATTTCATCCCTGGCAGGCGATATACGAGTACCTTGCCTTTCAATACTTCCTCGACAAATACCAAATATTCTCCATTCTCTCTCCTGAAGGCGCGCAATCCGTAGGGAGTATCAACCCAGCCACTCTCCCTAGCCACCTCTGGCCCTGGACTTAACTTCTCCAGTAAAGAGCCATTTCCAGCATCATAAACGTAAACTTCTGCGGTTCTGGTGGCTGCGGTAAACACTCTGTCTCCGGCGACATCCATCGACTTGATATTCAGTTTTGGGTTAGCGTTTGGAGCATAGGGCAGAGGGATGCGCCAACGTATGTTGGTTTTGGACTTGCTCCAATTGTCATAACGTACTATCTCCGTACCCACTAATCCCCAATCCCCATCGGCATTGGGACGCTCTTTCGTATACCCTCCTAGGTACATCACATCTTGCTCAGGGACATACTCAATCCGGTTGAGTGTGGTAAAGGGTGCTGGCATGGGTATCCGTTCTGACGCCGCCTTGGAGTAGCGGGGGCTACCGTATTGATCCAAGCCTTGAAAACGATAGTGCTGGATAAAGCCAGACTCAGAGGTTTGCCAGATATCGCCCTTACTATCAATCTCCCACCCCCAAATCGCAGGTTCTTCTGGTCCTAAATTTTCGTATTCATTGGCTTGAATGGCACCATTTCCATTTTTGTCGCTCCATAGCCAATTTTGCTTTAGGGGTTGATTTGTCGGCCATTCTGTGTGGATTTTGGAAAAAATAGTAGCGGGGACCGCTATTTTATCATCAAATCGGTAAACACTGAGCTGAGTCGCATACATATCCGTTAAATACAAAAAACGTTTACCGCCAATGCGACGAATGAATGCGGACGTGGGGGTATGATTCGTTTTTTGCAGTCGCGGATCGTCGGGATAGCGGAAGCGATCAAGAGTTAGTTCTTTGTACGTCCATTCCCCTCCGTTTGTCTTGCTGTAGTCCATGACATAATGCTCATCTTTAGTGAAGACGTTCACCCCGTCACTGTCCAAGTCAGCATCGGCATTATCCAGAAAAATCAGACCCAATAATCGCCACTGTAACTGTCCTTGAGGGTCATACTTTCTCAAATCCGCACCTGTTCGGTTAAACCCATCGTTACTGATGTAAATATTTCCAGCGGCATCGGTGCCTACGCCTGTAATGCCGTAGAGTTTCAAATCACCGACTTCTCCTCGGATGCCGGAATAAATGCCTCCTTCCACACCAAAGGTGCCAACTTGCTTGGGTTTGTCTGTAATGTCGTAAATCAACACCTGCTGACGTGGGCCATTGTCTGCCACCAATAGTCTGCCTTGATTGTCAACTGCGATCGCGCTTGGCTCATCAATCCCTGTAATCTGTGATGGCAATGGCTGTCCCGTTTTGGAATAATGCACAATTTTTGCTGGATTGTCGCCATCTTTAGCTTGAATAATCCACAAGTTCCCTTGAGAATCGACGGCTATCTGTCGAGGATTTTTCAACTTCCAGTCTCGCCGTTCTTGCATCGTGTCTGTATCTAAGACCAGAATACGGTTACCGGCTGGGTCACTCACATATAACTCGTTATCGGCGGTAGCCAAGCCCGTGACCTGACTAGACGTATTAATCATTAACATACTGCCGTCCCAGAATTTACCGGAGAAGGAGGCCGGTTTACCCTGTAAGTTGTAACGCCGCACGCAGTACCAGTCAGTCCCTTTCGGGGGATAGTTCACTCCCGTAAGTTTTCCTCCCTCGTTGCCTTGAACCATACCCACAAACAGGTATTTACTATTCGCTGCAACCGCAATGCCTCCAACCCTTCCCCATCCGTGTAGCGCATCAGCCCGACCAATTACGTCTCCGTCTTTGTAAATCCCCGCCTCCCGACCGGCTTCATCCCATAAGCTATTGGTATAAACGGTGCCATCGGGAGTGACATACATGGCACTAATCTGAATTTGTACCCACTTATCGCCACCACCAAAAGTGTTGCCTAGCCAAGAGGTTTTGTAGGAGGTTTCGGACATCGCCCCAGTTGTCACATAGCAGGCCAATGAGGTAAAAATGAGCAGTCCTGCAAAGAAATAGAGCGGTAAACGGACTCTAGGACGGTAACAATAAACCTGAACCTGACTGAGATTTTTGCGTAGAGTGTTGGCCTTTTTGATCAGCCATTGCACTGAGTTCGGCGTTTTAATCTGCGATCGGTTTCCCTGCCAAAATTGTGTAAGCAACGATAAGAATCTCTGGTTGATCATCTTCTCAAGCGACCTTTGAATGGATTTTTGAGTTGAAAATTAGAGTCATCTGTGCTTATCGGGAGGAATTTGTCAGCAATTGTTGTGTCCTTAATTACACTTGTGTTACCTTCATCAATAAAGTTTTGATGAAATTTTTATGAAGTTTTAATGAAGCTAGCTATTTTAATCTGTTAAAAAAAATTATTTATTTAGAGTTAACATTTCTTGTAGAATCTTGGCAAGCTTGGAATCCATTAAATGATTAGCTTTCATGCTAACCATTAGCCCAGAGTACATTGTTTGCCGCGATTGTCCGCACTCTGTCTCAAGTCCACACACATATTGAACAACTGACCCAGGTTAACGGCAAAGACAATTTACTGGAAAAGTCTGATCTGAAGTTTTGTCACAAAAATGGCAACATAGAGATTATGTCTGACTAGGAGAGTTTCCAATAGCACCATAGCAACTTCACGAACCGTTAAAGCTTATGAATTCAAAGTCTCATTTCACCTGGATTGATTTTCTCAGAGGCATCTCTGCGTTTGGGATCGTTTTATATCATGTAAGAGTGGATCTTTGGGTTGGTTGGGTTGCCATCAGTACACAACCAGAATCGTTCAGTTTTTTTGATCGTGCAGTCGCGTTGTTATCTATTCCAATTCCTTTTCTTCGTCCTTCCGTAATGCTCTTCTTTCTGGTGAGTGGATTTGGCATTCACTATAGTTATTCGGCCTTGGGCCGCTTATGGGAACTAAAATCGTATAGTATTCGCCGTTTGCTGCGAATTTATCCACCTTACATTGCAGCAGTTATAGGCTGTATCTTAATTGAATGGATTTTAAGGGTTCAATTCAATCAGGAAGTATCTCCAATCGCTAAAGTTTGGCAAACTGTATTTATGGTGCAAAACTATAGCCCGGATGCAGGTCAGATGTATACAAATCCAGCGCTATGGTCTTTGCCAATTGAAGTAGAACTTTATGTTGCCTATCCCATTTTTTACTGGCTCTTAAGGCGCTATGGAATCAAGTGGTCAATGTTTGCAGTGGCTATTGTTTCCATCGGAGCCTTAGTCATTGCGTTAGGTCCTAATTTGCAAAATTACAACAATACCCTGGTTGAGAATGGAGGGCATTTTGCAGTTTATTGGATTATTTGGTGTGCTGGAGCTTTATTAGCTGAATGGACAGGGAAAGATAAATTGCCAAAATGGCAACCCTGGTGGTGGGGAGTCATGGCATTGACTTTTGTTATTGGTATAGCCGTAACTTTGTTGAAACTTTTTATCGTGATTCAAGAATTGATCTGGGGAGGGTTCTACTTTACATTGATGCTGTGGGGAATGACACAGCCAGATCCACTCGGCTTCCTGAGTGATCGAATGAAGAAAATATTTTCCTTCTTAGGATTAATTTCTTACTCACTGTATTTGATCAATTACCCATTGTTCAGACTGTGTGGGGAAATTTGGCTGAGTTTATTTGGTACGAAACCAGCGAATTTTCTAATTCCTCTACTCTTTAGTGTATTGTGCATCCCCATTGCTTACGCTTTTTATCTTGCTGTCGAAGCTCCAAGTTATCGGTTAGCTAAAAAACTTGCCAATCCCGGACGCAAGCCTCGCACGGTGCAAAGTTAACACAAACAGGATCATGGTTCATTGTTGATTATTTATTACAATGAACCATGGGTTATGTGTGACATCGTTGGAGAAAACTAGGTGGAAGGTAACATTAGCAATCCTGGTACAGCGTCTGCATCTATTCTCTGCGTTGGGCTGGGCTGGTTTCCCAAAACTCCAGGAGGACTCGATCGCTATGTTTACGAACTCACGCATCAGCTAGCTGCCTATGGGGATCAAGTTGAGTTATGTGGAGTTGGATTCCCCGAAGAACCCCAAAATTGTCCGATAAAACTGACAAATTTAGCAGAACCTAGTGATCGATTGTGGCAACGACTATGGTTGATGCGCCGCAATTTTTTGAGCCGATCAAACACCAAGAAACCTGATGCCATTAACTTGAACTTTGCCTTGTATAGTCTGCCACTGATGCAAGTGTTGCCCAAGGGAGTACCGATTACTTTCTCTTTTCATGGCCCTTGGGCATTAGAATGCCAGCAGGAAGGAGTGGGAAAAGTCGGGGTTTTCTTTCGGGACTGGGTAGAGCGACAAGTTTATCCCCATTGTGATCGCTTTATTGTCTTAAGTAAGGCGTTTGGTCAGATTTTGCACCAAGAGTATCACGTTCCTTGGAGCAAGATTTATGTTATTCCCGGTGGAGTGGATCTGAAGCGCTTTCAGTCCAATTTATCTCGTCAACAAGCACGCACTCAGCTAAACTGGCCTCAAGACCGCAAAATTCTCTTCACACCTCGTCGCTTAGTTCATCGGGTTGGGTTGGATAAATTATTAACAGCGATATCGATGATTAAGCCTCAGGTTCCTGATGTCTGGCTTGCCATTGCTGGAAAAGGGCCACTCAAGGCTTCACTAGAACAACAGTGTCAGGAATTAGGCTTGGATGAACAGGTTAGATTTCTGGGTTTTTTACCGGATGATCAATTACCTCTCGCTTATCAAGCAGCTGACTTGAGTGTAATGCCCAGTCAATCTTTAGAAGGTTTTGGCTTGGCAATTGTCGAATCTCTAGCCTGTGGCACTCCCGCTTTGTGTACGCCAGTGGGTGGAATGCCAGAAGTCTTAGAAGCCTTCTCACCAGAATTGATTGCTGCTGCGGCTGAACCCATGGCGATCGCGAAAACGTTAGAACAGGTGTTACTGGAAAAAATCCCTCTACCTGATCGATCCGCCTGTCGTGAGTATGCGGCAACCCATTTCGACTGGCAGAACATCGCACAACAGGTTCGTAACGTTCTTTTAGGGTAAGGAGGAGAATTCTATCACTGATGAAAATTCTTTTCCTTGACCAAAGCGGTAAACCCGGTGGTGCAGAGTTATGCCTCATAGATATAGCTAAACCCTATCGAGACAGTTGTCTAGTGGGTTTATTTGCCGATGGCCCGTTTAGAGAATTACTCGAACAGCAGGATATTCCAGTTGAGGTTCTCACTACGGAGTCGATCCAAGTTCGCAAAGAAAGCAGCTTGATGCAGGGGTTAAGCAGTATGGGTTCTCTACTGCCTCTGATTGCTAAGGTTGCTCAAAAAGCCCGTGATTACGATCTGATTTACGCCAATACCCAAAAAGCGTTGGTTGTCGGTGCTCTGGCTAGCTTTTTGAGCCGTCGTCCTCTGGTCTATCACTTGCATGATATTTTATCATTAGACCACTTTAGCCGAACCAATCGTGCGATCGCGGTGACGTTGGCTAACACCCAAGCGTCCTTAGTCATTGCCAATTCTCAAGCCAGTCAAGCCGCATTTGTGGAAGCTGGAGGGCGATCACCTCTCACAGCCGTGGTCTACAATGGGTTCAATCCGGACTTCTATCGAGCTGATGAATCTCAGCGCAAAACCCTAAGACAGCAACTGGGACTTGATGGACAGTTTATTGTGGGTCACTTTAGCCGTTTGTCGCCTTGGAAGGGGCAGCATATCTTAATCGAAGCCTTGACTCAGTGCCCTGAAGACGTGACAGCTATTTTTGTCGGAGAAGCCCTATTTGGTGAGCAAGATTATGCCCAATCTTTACATCAACAAGTTGCAGAATTAGGGATTGAAAAACGGATTCGATTTTTAGGATTTCGTTCCGACATTGTGCAACTGATGAGTGCCTGTGATTTAGTAGCCCATACTTCAGTTGCTCCTGAACCTTTTGGGCGAGTTGTTGTTGAAGCGATGCTCTGCGGATGCCCTGTGGTAGCGGCAAAGGCGGGAGGCGTAGTCGAATTAGTAGAACATGAGCAGACGGGTTGGTTAATACCACCAGGAGATTCGGCTCTACTCGCAGACGTGATTACCAACTGTCGTCAACAACCAGAGGCTAGGACAATAGTCGCGCACCAAGCACGAGATACAGCTAGCCAACGTTTTCATCTGAATACGATTAATCAGCAGATCGTTCAACTGCTCAAACCTCTGATTTTACCAAAGGCAAATTAGATACATTCGGGTTTAATCTTCATCCTCAATCGATGCCCAGAATAAGTGAAATAACCGTGTGGAAACGACAATTAGAAAAAATAGATAAACACCGATTAGGGTGGCAATAATGGCTATCGAAAATGGAAGAAGCATCGTAAAAGCTTGACTTAAGAACCCCAGTTTCCAGCCTATTACAACAGTGATAAAGTTCATCTCTCGAAAGATATAGATATGACAGGACAAATTATCCAAACGACCGTTGGGAAACGTTTCGAGGAAAAGTTCCAGGATATTATATTCAGCTTTTAACTACTTTAATAGTTGATAAATCGATAGATTTATGCACTTGTTCCAGGCAATCACAATTCTTCTAAAAGGTTTCCCTGACCCTAATTTAACCTCGCGAAAAACAATCGTTACCAAAATCTCAAGTTTGTGTAACGAAATAAGGATGGTTAATTTCGTGATGCTTTAGAGAGGCTCCGTGCAATTACTCTCAACTCTAAGAGTGACATGATTTGTCTCTTATTGTCTATAAACCTGCCAAGACTTTTCTAAAATTTTATCTTCCGTTGTTTCTGTTGAAGAGGATAGACCAAGCCTTTTGCTTATGGCTTCAAGAGTTGGTTTATTCTAGAGCTAAGAAATTATGTTAAGAGTCTGTAAAGATGTTGACTCTATTAAATTCTGATGAACTAAAAATAATTGAGACAATAAGGCTGAATAACCTCAAGAAAGCGTCTCATTATACGTACCAAGCTCAGGACATCTTCCTGACTTAGGTAGGCTATGTATCGAGATAAGTGTGTATCGAAATATTAAGTTTTCTGACTCAAAGTCTAGTTCACCGTTTTATTTATACCCAGTCACTTTTATACAAGTAACCATCTCACTCTATCCAGGCCGTGTTATCTGTCAGCCTAATCGGTATTATTCTTAGAGGCGTTGCTGCTGACCATATCCATATTTTTCAGCCTTCTCTAGCAAATCCTGAAGGTCAGGACTGTTCAGCTCAGGTGAACGGTTAGGAAAATACCATCCCCGTAAACCATAGCTAACTAGTGCTGTATACTCTCTTAGCCGGAGAAAGAACCTTGCTCTTAACCCACCCACATAAGAAGGTATTTCGCTAGTCTGAGAAATGACTTTAAACCCATAGGCGCGAAACACCAGTAAAGAACGCCACATGTGAGGCCAATCAGTAACCAAAATAATTCGACGAATCCCTCTTGGTTGTAATATAGCTGCTGTAAATGCCGCATTCTCTTGAGTGGTTAGAGAACAATTTTCACCATCTAAGGCAGTCTGAGGAATGCCTTCGGCTTCCAGTCGCTTCATGATGTCCACAGAATCGCCTCTACCGCTTACAAAAATTATGGGTGCTTGTTTCGCTTGCCAAAGCTCAGTAGTACGCTCAATTCGGGTGTTATTAAAGAGTGGGCCTCGTCCTAAGACTACAATCGCATCAGCTTTAGTCGTGAAATCAGATGGCAGAAAGCGTAGTAGTGCTTTGTCGAGAACGAAAAATATGACTAATGAAATAATAGTAAAACCTAAAAGCCCTAAAACGATTCTCATACGATTTAACTGACGTTTCCATCGTAGATGTTGAATGGCCCAGTAAAGCCCAAACAAACATAAACAAATGGCAGCGATTAACACCGGTTTATTGAACCAAATAAACGTAAACCAATCAATAAAAAATGGTCTATCGGGAAATGAGCGAGAACACAGATTTGAATTGAACATTAGTGCAAGCAAGATAAAAGGCAGTTTGGCTCAGGCATAACTCTTTGTCTAGAGCGACCATTTTTTAGAGAATGGCACGAGTTAAGCCAGAACTTCTGAGAAATGCACGACTCAAATCACGGCTATTCAGGTTAATCTCCCTTAAATTATACCGTTTGCAAACAACAGCGCCAGAGAATTGCTTAACAGGATTAGGTGTTTGGGCAAGGCGGCTTATCGCTAACACCTCAAATGCATAACTAGAAAACTCCTCACCATCAATCGGTGCATGAGATTCCATGTTTAGCCCAATACTAATCTCAATTTTTAGCCATAGCCTATAAAGAAAACCCAGCTGGTCAATAGCTGGGTTGTGTTTTGTACTTTTGTGGCTGATACGAAAATGTTCGCTCCTCACCCTCTTCTAGCATCTCTCCAACTGGCGTCATTGAAAGCGGCTAGTGGTCAGTTTATAAATTGTCTACTTCAGAATGTCGATCAACTGTTATTGATGATGGCGCATTCACCCTAAAAAGTGCTCTAAAAACGTTGTCCGGTCATTACCTTGCGTAAATTTTACTCTGTTAAGTACTTCTTGATAATCAGAATATCTTTCTTGAGATAGATATACTATTGGCTGTAAGTTTTTAGGTTTGGCATTAAAGTTTTTACCCAGCTAAGACTAATTTGGATGTATCCCCCTTTAAAGATAGGGAGAGAACTCTCATGGGTTAACCCAATAATTTCCAAATCAGGCTGGATTTACCTGACCCGTATATTTTCCTTATCGCCGTTCCCAGGATTGAGGGATGAGATGGAAATCATTCACTAGCCATTTCCCTTGAGTATCCTTGACCAGTTGGATCGAAAATTCGATGGGATAAAAGACACCAGGTTCAGAAGTTCGTGCGGTTCCTTTGAGCCAATAGGTATACTTCTCCCCATTCATTGACGATTCTGTTTTGGCTATTGTGAGCGTATTAGGCCAAGGAGAAGATGTATCTAAACTTGCCAACTTCCTCTTATTGTGTTTACCTTTTTCAGTTAGCCATTGATCGAGTCCAAACTGTATTGAAGAATTTTCCATTTGACTAGCTAGTGCGCCTGTATCTCGCGTAAAAATAGAGGCCACGACATGTGCTAAAACACCTTCAGGAGACTGGGGATCGCTGCGATTCAGCAAGTACATCCAATCCGTTAAGTTAAACCAAGCCAGTTCTGGGTTAGCTTCAGTAGTAAGACGGGAACCTAACTTGGAATTTAATTGAGATGAAGCGGTTAGAGTGGATGGCTGGGGCTTGATTCCTCTGGCCTGAACACGAGTATATTGAGTGTAGGTGGCTACGAGTAGGGATAGAGTAGCGATGAGAGAAAGACCCACCACGGTAGAAGGCTTTGATAAAGATGACATGGAAGTTTTCCAGATGGAAACGCAATTTTGATGAATAGCTTAATCTGGCTAAAGAGAAAACCTCTTATTAAGCGGTTTTCTCAGCGAAATAACTGTTTAAAGTTTTCTACAGCTCATCGGAAAGATTATTGATTGTTCTGATTGGAGCAATTCTTTAAAAGTCGTGTTGCCTCAGGATTTTCCCCCTGTACTCGCTCCATCCATGACTACTGCAAGTGACGACACAGGTAGCATTGTTATTTAAAACAGCAACTAGTACAACATCTCAGGTAGTATTCTTTCCAAAGACGGCACAAAGCTGTTCCAAAGTTTCCAGCCATTGGGACTCAATTCAAGTTAGATTGCTAACTGTCTGCCTCATCCAGAAACTAGCCATATCCTGGGATGGCTTGTTGGGGGCGACTCCTCCCTGATTTATGCTCTGATTCAAATTACTGGTAAAAATTATATCCGATTTTTGACGAACCTAGCAGGTATTCTATTCGACCCAAATGCCAATTTGAGTATGCCTGCCTCCTTTCGTACAGAGCAACTCATGGCACCTAGTAGAACGTTAGTAGGAACTTAATTTGAAGTTGATTCGTACAAAGGTACTACCGGGTAAGCAAAAACTTGCTTTATTTTCGATCAAGCCTGTATAGGCTCACCATATCGTCAAACTTAACGCCTCTATCTTTAGAGGTAACTTATCTTAAAACTCACTTAATTCTGGCACCTAGTGAGTCGTGATTAGCAATAGCATAATGCTATTTATTTATAATCAGCATCCGGAAAATTGTTTTTAGCATTGAATCATTATCTATCCTATCAATGATTTTAACAATCAAGGTGGATTGTTCTGCAAACTCCAGTTCGAGGATACCAATCACATCTTATTGTCCTTCATTATGCTTTTCTCTCATAATTTTATTAATCTATGGGAACTTTTTTACTTATTCCTGCATCATCCAAGTTGACGAGTTTTTCATCCTGATTTGAAATTGACAAGCGTGAAGATGTAAATGTTGCTAATCATTTGGAGGAGCAAATGCCTAAGAAGGTCGCACTGCTGATTGGAGTGAGTGAATGCGGAACTCAATTACCTCCTCATTCGGAGGCAACCAATAATGTAGCAGCCATGCAACGAGTTTTGCAAGATCCGAACCTGGGTGGTTTTGACCAAGTAGAGACACTGCTCAATCCTGATCTGGGAGCAATGCAAAAGGCAATTCAACAGGTATTTGCCAAATGTGGAGTGAATGACTTAGCACTGCTATTTTTCTCTGGTTACGTCCTGATTGATCAGGAGGAACATTTCTATTTTACGACCCCGAACACAAATAAAGAGGACTTGCCATCAACAGCGGTACCAGCCAGTCTGGTGCAACAAGAATTGATGATTTGCGATGCTAAGCGACAAATCCTGATCCTTGACTGTTGCTACAGTGCCACCCAGACTGAGGGCAAGCCAACCGAAAGTTTAAGTGTCAATCTTAATAAAGAATTAGGTGCTACGGGGCGAGCGATTCTCACGTCTTCCACCACGACACAAACGGTTTTTGAACCGGGAGAAGCAAGCCTTTCTCTCTATACTCAATACTTAGTAGAAGGGATTGAGACAGGCGCAGCAGATCGAGACGGAGTGGGTTTAATTTATTTGCGGGAATGGCATAACTATGCTAAAAGTAAAATCAAAGAAATTAAGCCCCAGTTCGAGCCAAATATAATTCTGGATGAAAAAGAGTTTGATATTCTGCTCACTCTTTTATTGAACCCAGATCCCAATCATGACCCAGAGGCAGAATATCGCAAAATTGAATCCAAGTATTTCAAAATTGTTGAAAACTATGAGCGTCTTGGCGAAACATCTAATGTGGTCACACAAACCTTAATTAAAAAACAGAAAACATTTGGCCTCAGCATTGATCCCGAAGCACCTGATGACCTCAGTTCTGATTCAGGAATCGACTATACGAGATTGCGAGATTTATTAAAAGCTGGAGAATGGGAAGAAGCCGATAAGGAAACGTTAATCGTCATCCTAAAGGCTGTTCATCGGCAGACAGAAGGATATCTGAATATCGATTCAATTGAAAATTTCCCTTGTACGGATCTGCATACCATCGATCAGCTTTGGGTCAAGTATAGTAGTGGGCAATTCGGCTTTAGCGTACAAAAAGAAATCTGGCGGGGCATTGGTGGCGAATTTGGTCAATATGATAATGCGCTTTACGAGGAATTTGGTCTACGGGTAGGGTGGCGCGAACGCAGTCGCCTGGTGTTAATCACAAAATGGAAAAAATATGAAGACCTCAGTTTTTCCTTAACTTGGGCACCCGTAGGTCATCTCCCAACTTTAGCGAGTGGTAAATTGATGAAGTTCGATCAGTTAAATTTTTGGGGAGTCAGGAGTGATTTTTATGCTCGGATGGAGGCTTGTTGGGTCTAAGTTTTAGCTTAGATTTCTCACGGATCATAGATGGACTTGGACTATCAGCCTTGAACTTGAGTTCAAGGCGGGCTTTCGGGCGAACTTGAGAATGGTGCAAGAACTCAGTTAAAACCGCTTCAGACTGAATCATCTCGCACCATGATATCTTGTAGCCTCACATCTCGATGCAGCAACCGATTTTGATGAGCCAGAGCCAGTGCCTTACCCATTGGCTCCATGTAGTGCAACGCTTCATATTCTGAAAGAATACCGCCATTGGCTAGAGTTTCCCCTGCGATATACTCCATGACGATGCCCCATAGCTGACCCTATTTGATCAGCTCGTAACCTTCAACAAGGTGAGGATGCTGACACCCATTCAAGGGTAGCGCCTGGTTGAGAGTCAAATTAATCCATCTGTTACTCGACTAAACCCATCAATTTAGCAACGAACCCTTAAGATCTATGAAGAATCCCTAACGAATTGGCTCCAGACTTCATAGCTGAGGCAAGGAATGTAAATTGTTATGCTTGATGCTAGTTCAGTTCTAGACGTATTACGACCCGTTCAAGACCCGGAACTCCGCAAGAGTTTGGTGGAATTGAATATGATCCGGAATGTCACAATCGATAATGGCACGGTTAGCTTTACCTTAGTATTGACAACCCCCGCTTGCCCCTTGCGGGAATTTATTGTTGAAGATTGCCAGAAAGCCGTTAAGCAATTACCCGGTGTCGAAAAAGTCTTGGTGGATGTCACCGCCGAGACGCCTCAGCAAAAATCCCTGCCCGATCGCACAGGCATTGATGGGGTGAAAAATATTCTGGCGATTTCCAGTGGTAAAGGTGGCGTCGGCAAGAGTACTGTCGCCGTGAATGTCGCCGTTGCTCTGGCACAAGCGGGTGCCAAAGTCGGTTTACTCGACGCGGATATTTATGGCCCCAATGCACCCGCGATGCTGGGGTTAAAAGACGCCAAAGTGATGGTACAGCAAGGTGCAAAAGGTGAAGTATTGGAACCCGCCTTTAATCATGGCGTCAAATTAGTATCCATGGGCTTTTTGATTGACCCAGACCAGCCTGTGATTTGGCGAGGACCCATGTTGAATGGTATTATTCGCCAGTTCCTCTACCAGGTCAATTGGGGTGAATTGGATTATCTGATTGTGGATATGCCGCCGGGAACTGGAGATGCCCAGTTAACCATGGTGCAAGCGGTACCCATGGCAGGAGCAATAATTGTAACAACACCGCAAACCGTGGCACTGTTGGACTCCCGTCGGGGATTGAAAATGTTTCAGCAGATGGGAGTATCGGTGTTGGGTATCGTAGAGAACATGAGTTACTTTATTCCACCCGACCTACCGGATCGGCATTACGATTTGTTTGGTTCGGGAGGAGGCGAGAAGACCTCCAAGGAGTTAAATATTCCCCTATTGGGATGTATTCCCCTAGAAATTTCCCTCAGACAAGGAGGGGATGCAGGAGTGCCAGTCGTGGTGGGCGAACCCGATTCAGCGTCGGCTAAGGCATTAGTGGCGATCGCATCCCAGATTGCTGCCAAAGTCTCGGTCGCCGCCTTGAGTAGCTCTTGAAGGATGCAGTTTGAAGGATGAAGTATAAAGTGTGAAATGTAGCCAACTGTAAATTTCCTCTTTGTCATCAGTGAAGAACTGCTTTTTGAGAGTAACCCTTTGCATCCTTCAGCCTTTAGAAGAAAATCTTTTCTAAAATTCCTGAAACTCAGGCTCGAACAGAGCTAATTGCTAACAATAAGAATCAAGAATCTTCACGAGCTTTATGTTGCAACGATCAGTATTTGGTACGCACGTTGGGATGCGCTGGAAGTCGTTCCTGGCACCCTGGCAGCAATTAGACTGGCCCCTGTTAGGCTTAACCCTGGGTCTCACCGGTCTTGGCGGGGTGATGATTCGCAGTGCTGAACTAAATAATGGGCAAACAGACTGGTGGTGGCATTGGATTATTGGCGGTATTGGATTAGCCATCATCCTAACGCTCGCACGCTGGCGCTACGAACTCCTGATCCAATGGCATTGGGTTGTTTATGCCATCACACTTGTGGGTTTAATCGCGGTAATGTTCCTTGGTACTAGTGCCAACGGTGCTCAACGGTGGATCGGCATCTTGGGCTTCCAGGTTCAACCCTCGGAATTTGCAAAAATTGGGTTAATTATTAGTCTGGCGGCGATTCTTCACTCGGAACCCGCGTCAACCTTGATGGCGGTTTTAAGAACTTTAGGAGTGGCGGCAGTTCCCTGGCTCTTTGTCTTTTTGGAACCTAACCTAGGAACCTCACTGGTATTTGGCTCTATTACGATGGGGATGCTCTACTGGGGCAATGCCAATCCAGGTTGGCTGCTACTGATGATTTCTCCAATTATCTCAGCGATCGTCTTCAACGCCTATTTACCGGCTTGGTTCTTCTGGCTGGGCGGAATGGTCTATATTGGCTGGCGCAGCTTTTCTTGGCCGATATTAGGAGCATTGGGAGCCTTAGCCGTAAATGCGGTTTCAGGTGGTTTAGGGCACATGCTATGGGGGCTGTTGAAGGATTATCAAAAAGCTCGCTTGCTGCTATTTTTAGACCCTGATCAAGACCCATTGGGAGGAGGGTATCACCTGATCCAATCTAAGATTGCGATCGGAGCTGGTGGCATTTGGGGAAGAGGACTTCATCAGGGAACTCAAACCCAACTCCGTTTTATCCCAGAACAGCATACTGACTTTATTTTCTCTGCCATAGGGGAAGAACTCGGTTTCATCGGCTGCTTATGCGTCCTACTCGCCTTCTGGTTTCTCTGTCTGCGCTTGGTGATTATTGCTCAGAATGCCAAGGATAACTTTGGCTCTCTGATCGCCATTGGAGTCCTATCCATGATTGTGTTTCAGACCATTGTTAACATCGGGATGAATATTGGTGTAGCTCCAATTACCGGGATTCCGCTGCCCCTACTCAGTTATGGGCGATCGGCTCTGCTGGCAAACTTTCTCGGTCTTGGGTTGGTTCAATCGGTAGCCAATCATCGACCTCGATTAAAGTTTTAGTTATGAGTCATTCGTCATTCGAGTATCGTTCTTATCAATGACCAGTGACTCAAGAGTAAGCTATTAATACAAACTTAATTCGTAGAGATTCATGATTCTTCCAGGTTCCATTGTTCGCGTAATTAATGCAAACGACATCTATTACCACTTTCAAGGACTCGTCCAACGAGTGAGTGATGGGAAAGCGGCTGTCTTATTTGAAGGAGGCAACTGGGACAAGTTAATCACGTTCCAACTCTCTGAATTAGAAGCTGTCGAACTCACAACCGGGAAAAAGGGCAAATAAAGGATCGAAGTATCAAGGATGAAGCATGAAAAGGAGTTCATGGCTTTCCTATCGGTTGATTGATTCCTAAATCTTTGGCCGAGCATCAGCTTCATCCTACTTTGCGGCAACGGCTACGCCGAACCTCCTTCATACTTCCTATGCGTCTTCCTCTACCCCAATTTTCACTTGGCGATCGCCCCGATCATCACATTGCGGAGGTGATCGAAACAGCAACAACAGAGTTTTTGGCTCAGTGTCTGGAGCCGGAAGATTTAAGCTTTCCGGTGATGCCTCCCTTTGGGAGCTGGGTGAGGTCTGTGGATGAAGAGTCAGGAAACCAAGTCCTAGCCGTAGTTTATTACGCCACCACCAGCCCAATTGATTCTGTACATCGGGCTAGAGCGTTGGGGTTATCTTTGAGTGAATTGCGAGAGCAGCAGCCTCAAATTTTTGCCATGCTAAAAACCGAGTTCCGTGCGGCGATTGTGGGATTTATGCCGCCAACTCAGGGGAGTAACGGTTCTAAGCATCCCAGTGACCCCGCCTATCAATATCTTCCCCCCCGTCCGCCGCAAATTCATCAAGCGGTCTACCAATGCCAACCCGAAGAAATCATCCATTTCAGTGAGCAGTTGGATTTCTTACGAACACTCTTGCAAGTGAATGGAGCGCCCGTCGAAGCCTTAACGGCTGCGGCTATTCGAGAGGTTTATCAATTACGTAAGGCTGACCGTGGTTGGTTAGTGCAAGCTGGACGAACGCTGAGCATCCTACTCAAGGATGATTATGACCGCTTGCGGTATATTTTAAGTCAAATACATTGGTAGTGTATTGAGAACAAAAATGAGCCGATGGGAATGAGAGGACGCTCGCTCTCGCCCGATTTTCGTACCTGGGTACATGAGAAACGCTCATTTTTGATTCCCATACTTACAAGATAAAAATAGGATTTTTGACACTCCTCGGCAGTAGAGGCGCGAGGATTCTTTCTTCAACCAGTCGGCTTGCTTGCTGATGTTTCCATCAACGAGTAGAGGTCGGTCTGTCCGAAAGCGTTAATTTCCCTGTGCCCCAGGGTATTTAAGTCGATTCCAGCTTGCCTTAAAGCCTTAGCTAAGATATTCAATGCTGCGTTGTGGTCGCGGTCTAGTACCGTGCCACACCCGCACACATGAGTCCTTACTGATAGCGACTTTTTCACTGTATTGCCACAGGTTGAGCAGTTTTGAGAGGTGTATTGGGGAGCGACAGCAACCACCGTCTTCCCATACACTTTCCCTAGGTACTGCAACCATTGAGTAAACTGTGACCAAGCTGCATCACTGATGCTTTTGGCAAGCTTGTGGTTTTTCACCAGATTTCTTACCTGCAAGTCTTCATAGGCTACGAAATCGCTAGATTTCACTACGCACAATGCTGTCTTAATGGCAAAGTCTTTACGCTGCCTACTGACTTTGAGGTGTTTTCTGCCTAACTTGTTAATAGCCTTTTTCCGGTTGGCTGAACGCAATTTTTTGCTGGATACCTGGCGTTGTGCCCTCTTTAACGCCTTTTCGCTTTTCCGAAGATGGCGAGGATTAGGAATGGTTGCTCCAGCGCTATCGGTCAAGAAGTGGTTGAGTCCTACATCTATTCCAATAGCCTTACCTGTTGGTACAACTTCTTCTACCCGATCTACAGCGATGCAGAACTGGGTATAGTACCCATCAGCTCTCTTGATGACCCGTACTCGCTTTATCTCCTCTTGAGCATAAAAATGCAAGTCACGAGAACCAACCAGCTTAAATGTGCCTGCCGCAAACCCATCGGTGAAAGTTAAACTTCTTTTATCAGAAGAAAGCTTCCAACCTGAAGTTTTATACTCCACAGAACGAGTGAACTTCTTAAACTGAGGGTATCCCTTCTTTCCGGGTTTGTTGGCTTTGCAATTAGCCAAGAAACGTTGGATAGCAAAAATAGCACGTTCCGCCGAAGCTTGACGCGCCATTGAGTTAAGTTTTCCTGCCCATTCAAACTTTTTAGCTAATACAGCACATTGTTTGTAGAGATCAGATAGCTTAACGTTTTGATTATCCATCCAGTACCGGAGTGCCTTGTTTCGGATAAACTGCGAGGTGGTGATCATTTCGTCAATGACCCGATATTGCGCTGGTTTACCTTTCAACTTAAACTCAAGTACGATCATGATGGTATCTTACCATATTTATGGCTGTTTGTAGCTATAAACAAAAAAGCCGCCCTTCTAGGGCGGGGCTTTCGACCCATTAATTTCGGTAAATATAATGTGCGGGGTTCGACTATTGCTGCGAAACTGAAAGTCATAACTATTGGGGAGTTATCCCTGTCTTCGTTCAGTCATCAGCTACACCAGCCATCTATCTCCTAGCCCGGTGCTTATGGAATCAATTACAGCATCTCTCAAGGAACCCGTTGTTTCCTTTGCGCTTCTTTTAGCGGTTATTTTATTGGTGCCTCCAATCTTTGAGCGACTGCGACTGCCTGGATTAGTGGGTTTGCTCGCAGCAGGGGTTTTGCTGGGTTCGAGTGGACTGAACTTACTCAACAACAAATCTGAGACGATGACATTGCTCTCAGACATCGGAAAAATTTATCTGATGTTTGTCGCAGGGCTAGAAATTGACCTCGCGCAGTTCCGCAAAACCAGAAATCGCTCCCTGGCATTTGGAAGCACGACGTTCCTCGTACCGTTAATTACCGGAACCCTAGTCGGCCGTCTGGTTGGCGGCTTTGATTGGAATGCGTCTATTTTGATTGGCTCTCTACTGGCGTCCCATACGCTTCTCGCCTATCCAATTGTTCAACGTCTAGGTGTCGTCAATGATGAAGCCGTCACCGTCACGATTGGTGCCACGATTTTTACAGATATTGGCGCTTTGCTGGTTCTAGCTATTTGTGTCGGTGTGAATAAAGGGAACTTCTCAGCTACCAGCTTAGCGGTTTTGCTGATATCGTTGACCATCTATTCACTTGCCATTCTATTTGGCTTTGACTGGCTGGGGAAAGAATTTTTCCGTCGTACTAAAGGTGACCAAGGGAATCAATTCTTGTTTGTACTGCTGGCGGTGTTCCTGGCTTCAGTGGGAGCACAGCTAGTGGGAGTGGAAAAAATAGTGGGAGCCTTCCTTGCGGGTTTAGCCGTAAACGACGTTGTCGGGGATGGGCCGGTCAAAGAAAAGGTCGAGTTTATTGGCAGCGTTCTATTTATCCCCATCTTTTTTGTGGATATGGGCTTGCTGCTCGATTTAAATTCTTTTGTCAAAACCCTGTCCTCTTTTGGGCTGACGCTGGCAATTATCGGGGGGTTGATCGGGAGTAAGTTTGTTGCAGCCTATATCATCAAGCTGATCTATAACTACAATCAACAGCAATTGCTGACGATGTGGTCACTATCCTTACCCCAAGTGGCGGCGACTCTGGCGGCAACCCTGGTGGGATATCAGCAGAAGATTCTCAGTGAAGCTGTCTTAAATACTGTGATCTTAATGATGCTGGTGACATCAATTCTGGGGCCGTTGATTACGGCACGAGCGGCGGCTCAACTCACTCCAGATGCGACGACTATAGCTGATGCTATCGATCCGTTAGACCCTCCCGTAGAGTCGAAAAAGACGGGTGACTTTACCGTTGTGGTGCCGGTTTCCAATCCTCAAACCGAACGGTACTTGATGGAAATGGCAACGTTGTTGGCACGGCACGAAAGTGGTCGAATTGTACCGTTGGCAATCGCGCAGGCTCATGCTCGCATGGATGACCCGGAAATGGATAAAGCGGTTCGGCGAAGCCAGATGTTGCTTGACCGAGCACAAGATCTAAGTCGGGAATTGGGCGTTGAAGCGTCACCCCAACTGCGAATTGAGTACGACGTTGCTCCTGCCATTACTCATGCGAGTCGAGAACAAGATGCCAGTATGATTGTGCTGGGTTGGGGTGGACGGCTAGGGTTTCGCGCCCGCTTGTTTGGTAATGTGACCGATAGTGTTTTGTGGTCAGCGCACTGTTTAGTAGCCGTGGCACGCCTGTTGGATTCCCCCCTGAAAATTCGGCGGATTTTAGTCCCTGTGGAAAACTTATCAACCTCAGCAATACGACCTGTGCGCTTTGCTCAGATTTTGGCTCAGGTCAATCAAGCTCAGGTGACATTAGTCCACGTCTGCGACCCCAGAACTCCACAGGGCAAGATTGCCTGGACTCGTTCTCAGTTATCGCTGATTGTCTCTCAACTGTCGCCCGATCCACCGCCAACTGAAGTTGAAATTATTCCCCAGGACAATGTGACGCAAGCAATTCTGAAAGCCTCTCAGGGTCAGGATTTAGTGGTTTTGCGATCGCTACGCCGTCGGGTCGGTGCGGATGGGTTAGCGATTGGTGAAGTAACCACCCCACTGGTGAAACAACTCACTTGTTCGGTGGTACTTTTAGGTGAACCGCATGGAGCACTGTCGAGCGTTTTAGCTACCACCCGTTCCCCGTCTCCCTCTTCCTTATCCTGAGCGTCCTGATCAATCCTACAGAAGGTAGGAAAAATGCAGAGCTGGGGATAGGGGAAGAGTTCCCTCTCCTATCCCCAGTCTTTCCCACAGCCGCGCTTATACCAATTTCATTGAATTGTGCTATAATACTAACCCCTTAATGAAGGTGGAATCAGAAAAGTATTTGTAGCAAGCATTTAGGAAACTGGTATTAGGAATCAGTTTCGCTGGAGTCCGATTCTTTATTGCGCTGCTCTAGTTTCTCCTTTTCCTGCTTCAACTCTTCTTCCAATGTTTGGAGTTGTTCGCGACGCGCTTCCAACTCCAGATTGCGGCGAGTCAAATCCTGACTTTGCAAGGTTAAGTCTTGCCGCCACTGTTCAACCCGTTCCGCTTCTTCCTGTAAAAAGGTGGGGTTAACCTCAATGGTTAGGTACTTTTGTACCAAATCCAACACCCAATCTTTGGCTTGCTGGATGCTGAGAATTTCGTGGTTTTCAGAAAGATCCACTAACACCAACAAACCTTCATTCAGAGATTTGCTGTTCGTTAGTGCAATACTTTCTGGGTTAATTACAGCCCATGTGTGTTCGGAGTTTTGGCGGGCTAGTAATTGCAGTTCCACCCCCCCTGCACTTTCATTGTTTTGTACTTGGGCTAGGTGTAGCATTGGCGTTCATTCTTGTTCATTAGGAGGTTAGAGACACTCAAGACCGGAACTCATCAAATCCATCGCATCTCTATATCTGAGAAAGGCGATCGCGTAAAATTTCCGCTTGTTTTTCAGCTTCTGCCAAAGCCTCTTTCGCACCCTGCACAACGTCTGCCGGAGCTTTGCTGACAAAGTTTTGATTCGCCAGACGCCCGGACAGCGATTTAGCTTCCGCTTCTACTTTACCTAAATCTCGTTCTAACTTTGCACGCAGAGCATCGAAATCCACCACGCCTTCCAAGGGCATCAGGACTTGAACTGTACCGACGACACCCGCCATCGTTGTCTTGAGTTCTTGCTCTAAGGCTGGGGTAATGGTCAAACTTTCCACTTTTGCCAAATCTTTAATATAAGACTGCCCTGCCTCAAGAATTTGACGTTCTTCATCACTACTACTTTGTAGAATCACTGTTACCTTCACACCAGGTTTGATCTCTGCCTCTGCCCGGAGGTTGCGGATGGTGCGAATTGTACTAATCAGTAGCTCAAACTGTTGCTCCAGTTGTGGGTCAATCACAGAAGTAGACCCAGAGATTAAGGATGGGGAGCTTTTTTTGTCCTCTTGTGTCAGCCTTGATACTTGTTTGGGTTCTCCTGTGCCAATCACTTGTTCTTTAAGTGCTTGAGTTGCAGCGCCCAACTCTTGCCGCTTCGCAACCGTGAGTAAATAGCGGGAAGCAAACCATATTGTGTATCCTAGACCAACCATTTCAAATGTCGGTTGTAGGATGGGGAAACTATTGATGGCGCTGACGGCTGCTAACGTGACTTTGAGAGTAATGATTGTGACCAGCAACAGGGCAACCACAATCATCGGCTGTTGGTATTGATTGAAAAACTTACCTATCTCATCCGGCAATTCAGACAAAACTTTGGCAACTTGATTCCCGATTGATGACGATTGATTCCACGATGAATTCAGGCGAGATAATACCCCCGAATCGCTAGCACTGGCAATCTGTTCCAGCTTTGTTTTGGGGGTTTCGGCTGTCGGGGCGGGTAAAGGCGATCGCGTTTGGGTGTCCACCAAGACTGGCTCACTCCAGTTCGTCCCTTCTATATCCCCCACTTCTGGATAAGCTTGCACTGCCAAAGCCTGATCGGATTTTTGCGTCAGGGTATGCCAAATCTCTTCAGTGATGTGAGGCATAAATGGATGAAGCAATTTGAGAATGCCTTCTAACACATAGGCGAGAGTCGCTTGAGCCACTTTTCGCGACGCAGAAGAAGCATCCTCACGCAACCGCGATTTGACCATTTCAATGTACCAGTCGCAGAAGTCCCCCCAGATGAAATCATAGAGTCCCTTCGCCGCTTCTCCCATGCTGTAGTTGTCCAGAGCATCGTTGCTTTGACGCACCACTTGATAGAAGCGCGAGAGAATCCAGCGATCGCTCAATTCCAAAACCTCGACCCCCCCTTCGAGAGGGGTTCCCAACTCCTCAGGCGTCTTACCATCGAGATTCATCATCACAAACCGAGACGCATTCCACAGCTTGTTGGCGAAGTTGCGAGACGCTTCTACCGAGGCAGACTCATCCGTCTTGCGGTTGTACTCCAAGCGAATATCTTGACCCGCCCCAGCCACTTCTTTAACCAGGGTATAGCGCAGGGCGTCAGTTCCATACTTATCGATCAGCAACAAGGGGTCAATGCCATTGCCTGAAGTTTTGGACATCTTCTTGTTGTTCTCATCCCGCACCAATCCGTGGATGTAAACGGTCTTAAACGGCATCTTTTCCGTGAAATGCGCTCCCATCATCGTCATCCGTGCCACCCAGAAGAAAATGATGTCAAAGCCGGTAACCAGGGTTGTCGTAGGATAGTAGGTCTTTAAGTCTGCTGTGTCTTCAGGCCAACCCATGGTGGAGAAAGGCCATAATCCCGAAGAAAACCACGTATCCAGCACATCCGGGTCTTGTTTTATCTTGACATTTTCGCCAAATTGTGAAATTGCCTTTTCTTTGGCTTCCTCCTCATTAGAGGCAACGACAAAAGGAGTATGGTCTGTAATTTCTCCATCGGTTTCACTCACCGCATACCAGGCGGGAATTTGATGTCCCCACCACAGTTGGCGGGAAATGCACCAATCTTCTAACTTCACCAGCCAATCCCGGTAAACCTTTGTCCAGCGTTCTGGCACAAATACGGGTGAATGCTGCTGGTCGAGGAAGTCCAATCCCTTGTCAGCCATAGGGCGAATTTTGACGAACCACTGAGTGGAGAGGAGAGGTTCGATTGGGACTTTGCCGCGATCGCTATAGGGGACGGTATGCTTGTAGTCCTCCACCTTCACCAAGACGCCATCTTCCTCTAGGCGCTTCACCACATTCTTCCGGGCTTCAAAGCGGTCTTGCCCCTCGAATGGCCCTGCCTTGTCGTTGAGGGTGCCATCCTTATTCATAATGTTGATGAAGGGCAAATTATGACGCTGACCCATCTGGAAGTCATTCGGGTCATGGGCAGGTGTCACCTTCACGCAACCGGTGCCAAACTCTGGGTCAACTAACTCATCCGCAATAATCGGAATTTCCCGCCCCATAATCGGCAGGGTTAGCGTCTTGCCAATCAAATCCTTGTAGCGCTCATCATTAGGATTGACAGCAACGGCTGTATCGCCCAGCATGGTTTCGGGTCGAGTTGTTGCCACTTCCACAAAACCACTGCCATCGCTGAGGGGGTAGCGGAAATGCCAGAGATTTCCATTAACTTCTTGGTTTTCCACCTCTACGTCTGAGACAGCCGATTGGGTAGCAGGACACCAGTTCACCAAGTACTCGCCCCGGTAAATTAAGCCTTCTTCATAAAGACTGACAAAAGCTTTGATCACGGCTTTGGATAAGCCTTCATCCATCGTGAAGCGTTCCCGCGACCAATCTGCCGACACCCCTAAGCGCCGTAGTTGGTTAACAATTGTCCCTTTAGAATCTTCTTTCCACTGCCAAGCCCGTTCCAGAAACTGTTCACGTCCTAATGCTTTGCGGGTTGTGCCCTCTTTTTTCAGTTGCTTTTCCAGCATGGTATGCACCGCAATACTGGCGTGGTCAGTGCCCGGTAGCCACAAGGTATTACGCCCTTTCATCCGGTGGTAGCGGACGAGGGTATCAATTAAAGCACTCTCAAAGGCGTGTCCCATGTGTAAGCTGCCCGTAACGTTGGGCGGCGGAATCACGATGGAGTAGGGTTCGCCTTGGTGATTAGGGTCGGCTTTGAACGTCTGGTGTTCTTCCCAGTATTTCTGCCACTTGGCTTCGGTGGTTTTGGGGTCGTATTGGGTTTGCTGAGTGGGAGTTGTTGCTGTCATTGGGGAACACTATATGAAGACGAGCCTTGTCTTATTTTGCCATAGGGGTGAGAGGGAACGAACCACTCCAGGCGCAGAGGGCACGGAGCAGTGAGAAGATGAACGAGTTGAATCTAGTGCAGCACGGCAGAAATAACCCACCACTGAAAAAAGATTAAAAACCTTACTGTACAAACTTTCTTTCCTTCTGTCTTCTGCCTTCTGCCTTCTTTCCTTCTGCCTTCTTGCACTAGGGCTTTGCTGCTTGCCAGCGCCATCCTAACCTAATCGTAAAAGCCCTCCACGAATCGCCGTCCACCCAGACCTAGATGTGTCATCATTACGGTGTACTCTTCGTTCCAGATGGTGGCTTTTGATTAATATGAACCTCTTCTCCCATAGACACCACGTTGACTCTCAGTACGTATTGAGATTAATCGGACTGGTTTTGTGCGTGGGACTGGTTAGCTGTTCAATGCCACCCACCAAAGCCGACAACAGTAAGCCAACCGACTCAGAGTTAGAAGCCAAAGTTTTACAGGTGATTCGCAACAATCCACAAGTGCTGGTGGAGTCGTTGCAGGCTTACCAGCAAAAGCAAGCTGATCAACAGCAACAAGCTCAAAAAGCTTTTCTGGAACAGATGAAATCCAATCCCAAAGCTGTGATTGGTGACTCCCCAACCACGGGAGCTAAAGAGCAAAAAATTGTACTCCTGGAATTCTCTGATTTTCAATGTCCTTATTGTTCTAAGGCTCATGAGACGCTGAAGCAGTTCATGGCAACTCGTCAGAATCAAGTTACCTTAGTCTATAAACATCTACCCCTGACTCAAATTCATCCGGAAGCGATGCCGTCGGCAAAAGCGGCTTGGGCCGCGGGTCAACAAGGGAAATTCTGGGAGTTTCATGATGCGTTGTTTGAAAACCAACAGAATTTAGGTGAACCTCTTTATGTGGCAACCGCTAAAGCTTTAAATCTGGATCTCAAGCGGTTTGATCAAGACCGAAATGGTCAGGCAGCGAGTGCAGCCATTCAGAAAGATGTAGAAATGGCAGAAAAATTAGGCGTTACAGGAACTCCTTTCTTAATTATGAATGATCAGGTTATTGCCAATGGTGCTCAATTGGATAGCCTCGAAGCGGCTTTGAAACAGGTAAGTCAGCCATAGAGACTGTTTCCAAAGTAATGTTAACTGGCTAAGTTGCCTAACAATTGGATAGATCCCCCCTAGCCCCCCTTAAAAAAGGGGGAACAAAAACTCTTGAAAGTCCCCCTTTTGAAGGGGGATTTAGGGGGAGCTCCTGCGATTTACAATTCTTTAGAAACAGCCTCTTAGAGTTTGGAGAGTTAGGACTTTTCAGAGGCAACTCATCGTCCCTGTCAATTTTCTAGCCATTCAAATGAGTTGAAACTCCTTGAGGGCTGGTAAAAAATTGTGGTTTTCATGACTGGGACGGCTGAGCTTAATAAGAGCAAAACGCTGGGCAGGGCTGAGTGTTGCCCACTGCTGAACTGTGATAGATACAGCTAATTCTTGCGCTTTTTCCTGAATACTTGCAGGAATGGTTGTGCTATCCATCCAGGCCGGTTGGGGTTCTATGGGAAGTGTGGAAGCGGGTGAACCTGTATGCTCGATCACTCGATTTTGTAAATATTCCCGATAGGTTTCTATTTCATCGGTTGTGGTGCAGAGCATCTCTACCAATGCTTCACGCTCTTCCAGTGTAAATTGGTTCCAGTGAGTTAATTTAAGTTTGACTCCGCAAGTATCTAATTTCATTCGTACTTGCATAGGAATGCAGCGTAAAGACTCTACAAAGTCGGCTTCAAATTGGAAAAAATGAGACATTTATTTTAGACTTTTTAAGTTTTAAAGGTTGGATTTCTGATTGCAAAATGACTTTAAATATTTTTAGTCCATCTATTATTTTGATCATAAAAATAAATTGACTAATTTAGAAAATTTTAGTGCTTATCATGCGGTTCTCTAGGATTTGTAAAACGGATAATAAAATAACTAATTGATAAAGAGAGAATAGCGATCGACAACCCGATTATCTCCGTTCCCGTGACTTTTTGAAGGTCAAGAATAATAATTTTACGAGCAACAGCAATTAAAGACGTAACAATAACCAGTTCAACTTGAATAACATGCTTTCGTAGATAAGCGGTAATATTTTCTAGAATTTCGAGGGCAATCAGAACATTGAGAAACAGGCCAAACGTTTGGAATAAAGTTTTGTTAAAAAAGCCTAAAGGTGTGGTAAACAGCTCCTGAGCTAGAAAAACAACTAGGTCATAAACTGAAACTAAGATGACTACCACCATCACCACAGACAGCACTTTAGAGACAAACCCCTCTATCCGGCTTATACCACTTAGAAAATTACTGTCCCTACAAGAAGTAATGAATAGATAGAAAATTTTTTTTAACTGCCGCATTTTTTTAGGGAAGACAGCTACCGAAATGATATTACCATCCAGAGGACTACAAGCTCCAATAGCAACTTCATAATTCAGGTCAACTGTTACCCTAAAACTTCGGGCGATTGCCCAAGCCGAAATTCATAGGGGGACAACGCCAGAAGCAATCGCTTTTCTTTTCGTCTCACACAGAGAGGGACGGTGAAAACCAAGCCCTTAAACTGGACTGAAATGACTGACTACTTATAGGGGTTTCAGCCGATACAGGCAACAGTTGTACTGCACAGGCTTTCAATTCCGGTTGTAGGGAATCGGGGCAAGATTCTGGGTGAGTGAGGGCATTGGCTTCTGCACCATCCGCCCACAATGCGCCCCAGTGCATAGGGACGAAAACGGTACCTGGTGCGATCGCTTTTGTGACTTGGGCTTGGAAACGACAAATACCACGACGCGATCGCACTTCCACCCACGTTTCATCCTGAATCCCCAACTTCTCGGCATCACGGGGATGAATCTCGATAAAGGGATTAGGATGCATTTGCACAATTTTGGGAATTCGTCCCGTCCGAGTTTGGGTGTGCCAGTGACCATAAAGACGCCCAGTTGTCAAGATAAAGGGGTAATTTGGATCAGGCCGTTCGGCTAACCCGCGTGAGTGATAAGCCCCAAACCGGGCACGTCCATCGGGTGTAGGAAAGCGCAAATCGGTATACAGACGTTTTGGGTTTGAAGGTTGAATCTTAACTTTATTACTATTCAAACCTTGAACCAGCAACTCATCTGGGCAAGGCCATTGCAGCGGCCCTTCGGCTTGCAAGCGTTGGTAACTCATACCCGTCTGATCACACACGCGCCCGCGAGTCACTTGGATAAACTCTGCGCGAACTTCCGCAGAGTCTTGGAACGCAAACTGGTCAACAAAACCTAAGCGACGCCCCACTTCCGCAAAGATTTCCCAGTCCGCTTTAGCTTCTCCGGGAGCATGGCGAAACTTAGGGCAAAGTGTCACCATGCGTTCTGAGTTGGTCATGGTGCCTGTTTTTTCACTCCACTGCGCCGCAGGCAGTAGGACGTGAGCATAGGCAGCCGTTTCTGTGGGATAGTAAGCATCTTGATAAACCGTGAATGGCGATCGCAACAACGCCGCCTTCGTCCGTTCAACATCTGGCATACTCACCGCCGGATTGGTCGCCGCCACCCACAACAAACCCACCTCTCCGGTTTCCAATCCAGTCATCATCTCCCAAGCGGTGCGACCGCGATCCGCTGCAATGCTCCCAGCGGGTAGACCCCAAAACTGCTCCAATTCCTGGCGATGCTGGGGATTCTTGACCAAGCGATATCCGGGTAAAATGTGACAAAGACCCCCGGCTTCCCGTCCTCCCATGGCATTCGGCTGACCGGTCAGGGAAAATGGGCCTGCACCGGGTTTGCCGATGTTGCCGGTCATCAGATGCAAATTAATAATTGTCCGTACCTTCGCCGTCCCCTCCGAAGACTGATTCACACCCATCGACCATAAGGACAGGACTCGTTCAGACTGACCCCAGTATTTGGCTGCCGTCTCTAGTTCATCCAACCGAATGCCACACTTTTTGGCAACCAATTCCGGTGGATAGTGACGAATCACCTCCGCATATTCGGAAAAACCACTGGTGCATTCATCAATAAACACAGAATTATAGTGACCCCAACGCATCAGCAGATGAGCGATACCGTTGAGTAAATCAATATCTGTACCCGGTCGAATCGCCAAATGCAAGTCAGCCGCTTCCGCCGTGGGTGTCTTGCGGGGGTCAACCACAATCATTTTGACTTTTTTGTTTTGTTTGTGGTATTTCCGCAGACGGTTGAAGATAATTGGGTGGCATTCCGCCGTATTCGTGCCGATGAGAAAGGCGCAATCTGTCAGTTCTAAGTCGTCGTAGCAACAAGGAGGGCCATCCGATCCAAAACTTTGGATGTAACCCGATACGGCTGAGGACATACACAGACGGGAGTTAGCGTCAAAATTATTGGTACCCAAACAGCCTTTCATGAGTTTTTGGGCGATGTAGTAGTCCTCAGTTTGAAACTGACCCGAACCATACATACAGATCCCGTCTGCCCCTTGGGTGACTTGAACGGTGCGAATCCGATTGGCGATCGCATCTAATGCTTCATCCCAGCTAACCCGGCGGAAGGGTTGATCCAGAGAGTGACGCATCATGGGATACTTCAGTCGGTCTTTGTCCAAAGATTCGCTAATGGTTGCCCCTTTGACACACACCATGCCCTGACTAGAGGGATGGGAGCGATCGCCCTTTACCTTCCAAATCGGGGTTCCTTCTGCATCTCGATTCGTCGCTTTACCAGCTTGCGCGGGTGGTGCGACCTCTAGTCCGCAGCCAACACCACAGTAAGGACAGAGTGTTTTTGTTGCATCAGTCATAGCGATCGCACCTTCCGAAAATCTTGAATCCTAAGTAAGAGAAGAATCATACTGAAACCACAGCCGCTTGTCGGGGTCGAGCACCGAAGTGTTCGATCAGGAGATCCCGCAAGACAGGTTTTAAGTCTTCACAAGGAATCTTTGGCATGACACAACTCCCCAAATGAGCATCCTTGCCCACTTTGCCACCCATGTAGAGGTCTACGGCTTCCACCATCTGTCCATCTTTGCGGGCTTTCGTACCCATTAGTCCGATATCCGCCACTTGGGGTTGACCGCAAGAATTCGGGCAGCCTGTCCAATGGATTCTTACGGGGTGAGGCGTTTCAAGTTCAGCCTCCAGTTCCTGAATCATGGCTAGAGCACGATTTTTCGTTTCAATAATCGCAAAACCACAGAATTCAGCGCCGGTACAAGAGACTAACGCCCGTTGTAAGGGTTTGGGATCGATGGGAAAACGCTGTTGAACCAGTGGCTCCTTTAAGAAGGCTTCCAGGCGAGAATCAGGGATATTAGGAATAATCAGATTTTGCTCAACGGTGAGGCGAATCTCGCCATTGCCGTAAACTTCTGCCAGCCTTGAGACCTCAAACATGTCCGAAGCATACAGCCGACCAATGGGAACGTGCAAGCCAACATAGTTTAAGCCCGGTTGTTTTTGGCTATAGATACCGAGGTGGTCACGTTTTTCCCAGATAATTTCATCTTTGGCTGCTGCTTTTTGCAAAGGGTAGCCCAATTGCGTTTCGACTTCCGTGCGAAACTTCTCCATTCCCCACTCTTCAATAAGATACATCAAACGAGTCTTCTGGCGATTGCCACGTTCACCGTGGTCGCGAAAAACTATCAAAATGGCTAACGATAAGGGCACCACATCGTCAGGTTCCACCCAAGCATCCAGGGGAATAGCGGCTGCACAGCGTTTGGCGGAGAAAAAGCCACCCACGATCACGTTAAACCCTAACTTGCCATCTTTATAGGCCGGAATGAAGGCAATATCATTAATTTCGGCATGAACTGAATTGTCTCGACAACCGGCAACGGCAATATTGAACTTCCGAGGAAGGTTGCTTAAGTCAAAATTCCCCTCCCCTTTGTTGGTGATGGCATCTTGGAGTTGGCAAACGATGTCTCTGGTATCAATCAACTCATCAGCATCAATGCCCGCCACGGGTGAACCGGTGAGATTCCGCACATTGTCCATACCTGATTGAACACTGGTCAAGTCCGCTTTCCGCAATCGCTCAATGATTGCGGCAATATCCTCAAGATGAATGCCGCGTAGCTGGATATTTTGCCGCGTGGTGATATCCGCATTGCCTTCCTGTTGAAAGCCTGCCGCCTCTGTGTATCGCTGCACAATTTCCGCGAGTACTCGTAGCTGAGAACTGGTCAAAATGCCATTGGGTATCCGCAGCCGCAGCATAAACTTGCCAGGAGTCACTGGGCGATAGAAAAAGCCTAACCACTTTAGTCCATGGTCGCGTTCAAATTCATCCATTGCCTCCCAGCCCAATTGGGATAACTGTTCCAGTTCTTGCTTGAGTAATAAAGGATGTTTTTGAGCTTTGGCTTTTTCGATGGGATTAATTTTTTTCTTATCTGCTGTTGTCATCGGTTACACCTATTTTTAATTCTTGTATTTGCAGGGATTGCTGTTGAACCATCAAATTCTCATTAACCACCTCAGCAATCCTGATTTACTGTTAGGTTAAGCAGCCCAAGCCATTAATTTCGTAAATCTTGCTACAACTATTCTTGAAAGTTCAATCTAACCAAGGCTTATTTCTATAAATCTGACTTTAGGAATAAATGAAATTTAGAATAAGCTTATATTACTACGTAAATTGTAAGATGTTTTTTTTTCTTGGCATTACTACTCAACCGGATAAAAATTTATTATCCCTCTAATAAATTCTTCAAATTTAAATTACAAGGACTTAAGCTTACAGATTGGTATATATAGTTACCAATCAGAAGTCACGATGAAGGTTCTGCATAGCCTTAATGCTTATTTAACATTTCTCTGGATGATGCAGAAATTCTACTTTATAGGATGAGCTACGCCCTGCGTATTCCTAGAATTTGTATATCAACTTAGCGACGTAAGTCCAGATGTTAACTATCTCTATACAAATAGGAGCAAATAAAAATAGGAGCAAATAAAAAAGAATAAATAGTCCTTAACTAGGAGAAGGTATTGGGCGTTCAATCTTCTACACCCAATACCTCATGCTGAACTTTTCAGTTTTAGTTTAGTCTCTGTCCTCCGCGAGGATGGGCGTTTTTGTAAATCCCATCTCTGGCGCTTCATCCTCATGGTGTTCAGCAAAAGAGCCTTTGGGTTCTTTGAGGAAGAAAGCGCACAGGAAAGCGACAACCATGGCTGCCAATCCCAACGTCTGGAAAAAAATTCGGTTGCCAGTCGCACCTTCCAAGAAGCTGTAGAGAGTCAGGTAAATCACCGCGCCGACGTTACCATAGGCACCAACATTACCCGCAATCTGACCGGTCACTCGCCGCTTAATTAAAGGCACCATCGCAAAGGTGGAACCTTCACCCGCTTGGACAAAGAAGGAAGCCAGCATCGTTAGCAAAATAGCAAAGGGAAGCCACCCACCTCCACTCACGCTACTCAACAGCAGATAGCCCAGCCCCATACCACCGGTTAGTACTGTCATTGTCCACTTGCGGCTGCCGAGTTTGTCAGAAATCAAGCCACCTCCCGGACGGGCTGCCAGATTCATAAAAGCATAACTAGCGGCAATCATCCCGGCAACGACTTTATTTAAGCTGAAGGTGGTTTCAAAAAACCCTGGCAGCATGGAAACCACAGCCAGTTCAGAACCAAAGTTAACAAAGTAGGTCAGTTCTAAAATTGCGACTTGGGAAAATGAATAGCGGTCTTCAGCCGGATAGCGCTTTTTACCGGTCATCAACTCTTTGTTGACATCCCAGGACTTATAGGCTTGGAACAGATACAAACCAACGAGAAATAACAGAACAATGGTTAGCTGACTAGCCGTGAGAAACTTAACCTTACCTAAGCGCCAAGCGAGGACGCCTAAGGCACCGATCAGGGGAATGTTCATCGCCAGCATGGCCCAGAAGCTTTTTTTCGTGGTCACTTCTATGCCGCCATGACGGTTGGGTCGCTGATAGACTTTGCCGGGAGGCGTGTCTTGAACGTTAAAATAATAGATCACACCGTAGACGCCCGCAATGATACCCGTCAGTGCGATCGCAAATCGCCAGTTAATTTGACCCCCTGCTAGAAAGGCCATGGCTGTAGCAACGGAGGGGAGAATGAAAGCAGCCCCAGCAGAACCAAAGTTGCCCCAGCCCCCATAAATTCCTTCTGCCACCCCTATTTCTTTGGGCGGGAACCATTCTGCTACCATGCGGATGCCAATCACAAACCCTGCACCCACGATACTGAGGAGCAAGCGGCTAATCACCAATTGGTCAAAGTTTTGAGCAAACGCAAATAGCAAACAGGGAATCGCTGCATACATTAATAGCAACGAGTAGGTGAGGCGAGGACCGAAGCGGTCTAACAACATGCCGATAATAATTCGTGCAGGCACTGTCAGAGCCACATTACAGATAGCGATGGTTCGCATTTGGGGTTCCGTGAGACCTAAATCGGCTTTCACCGCTGTCGCAAACGGAGCAAAGTTGAACCAAACTACAAATGATAGAAAAAAAGCAAACCAGGTCAGATGCAAGATTCGGTATCGACCGCGAAATGACCATAATTGTCCGAGCATGAAATAGTCTCCTAGTCGTGAATTTGTAACAGTTGAATAATGAGATGTATTAGCAATTTTAGGATTGCTAATGATGGGTTAAACCCATCAAATCTGACAATTGATTTAGGATTGTTAGAGAATACTTTTTTGTTAGGCTAGTCTGCTTTATAGGGTGATTTCGTATCTTCTACTACAAAGAAACCGCCTTGGTTTTCAGATTCTATCTTTAGACAGACTTAGCCTATTCCTAGAAGTTGATAGTGAACTTGCTCATTGACAGAGATTTGTAGAATCAAAATTGACATCTTACTAACTAATGGATGTGCATTCAAATTCTTACGTACTTACTTCCTAGTAATTAGTGATTTGGCAAGAGAACATTGCTCAATTCGTCTTCTTAGTAACCCTATGAGGATTAAAGGTTTAAATTCGTATCTTTAGCTACAAAATAGCTATTGATTTCGCTTAATTGCATTGAAGTCATGCATTTTATACATGAAATCCGCCGTGGAAAGAAATAAAGGGGAGTAGCGAGCATAAAACAAGATAGACCAATCAAGGTTTGCTACTTTTTTCATCAGGAATACTTATAAACAAGACAATTAAAGGTTAGTGCAAGAAAACTTAGACTATTTCAGCACAGTATCAGGGGACGAAGCTTTCCGACCCCTGATCTAAAGATGAATCTTCTGATATCTAGCTGAACCTAAAACTAAATATGGAACTAATCCACCTCTGTATGGGCAAAGCGGCGGTAGAGGAAGTCCAAAGCGTAGTTCCGTAGTTCGTAGTATTGAGGATTTTCGATCAGGCGAGCGCGATTTCTAGGACGTTGGAAGGGAATGTCAAGTACCTCACCAATATGAGCGGCTGGCCCATTGGTCATCATTACAACGCGGTCAGCAAGAAAGAGGGCCTCATCAATATCATGGGTAATCATCAGGACAGTCACTCTATACTCTGTCCAGATTTTCAACAGTTCTTCTTGTAACTCTTCTTTCGTAATCGCATCTAAAGCTCCGAAGGGTTCGTCCAAAATCAAGATTTCGGGACGAATTGCTAGGGCGCGTGCGATCGCCACCCGTTGCTTCATCCCTCCCGATAGCTGCGAGGGTTTTTTGTCCGCCGATTCTGTCAGCCCCACCATCTCCAGCAATTCAGACACCATCTCTTTTTTCTTTGAGTGAGGTCTGTCTGTATAAACTGCATCTACCGCCAAGTAAATATTTTCAAAGGCACTTAACCAAGGCAGCAAAGCATAGTTCTGAAACACCATCATCCGATCAGGCCCCGGTTCGGTGATGCGCTGACCTTTGAGCAGTACGTTCCCGTAAGTCGGACGCGAGAAACCTGCCACCATGTTCAAAAGTGTGGACTTACCGCAGCCAGAGTGACCAATCAGACAAATAAACTCACCTTCATGAACGGTGAGGTTGACGCCACTGAGAACCGTGTGGTTGCCTTCTGGTGTGGGATAAACCTTAGCAACATCCTCAATCACCAGTAAGGGGTCTCCCTTCGGTTTTTGATTTTGAGTATGGGAAATTTGATGAACAAGAGCGTCGGTGTTGAATCCAGTCATGATGGTAATAGGAGGAGGGAGATAAAGTTTTTAATGGCGGAATGGGGAGCGGGGGAGCTGGGCGGGAGTTCATACGAGGACAGAAGAAACTTTTGCCATGTTGCACTAGGAGAACGTTCTAGCAATTTTCTATCCCATCCCTAACCTTAGGCCACTGGAGTCACGAAAGAGTCGATGTCAACTTCTTCGACACGAATTGGGCGTTTGATTTCCAGGCTATTGAGGTACTCCAGTGGGTCATCGGGATCAAAGACTGTACCGTCAAACATGCGGATTGGGCCGCGGTCATGCCCAATATCTGAAAAGCCCAAATCTCGTGCTGCTGCACCAAACAAGTCGATGCGCCGCACTCGGTCTACAATGTTGACCCAGTTTTTGGGGAAAGGGATAATCCCCCAGCGAGCGAGTTGAGTGAGTAACCATAACCCCTCAATTTGGTCGGGATAGTTGGTTTTATCTACATAAAACTGGTTGAAGCGGGGGAGTTGTTGAGGAAGTTCTCCAGTACCGCGATTGTAGGGGTCAATAAAGCCAGGGCGAGTATATTCTGGGGCAGAACCCACATACTGCTCTTGTGTCAGTAAGCCCAAAATCTCTTCCCGGTTACGTGGGTCATCACAGTATTCGCAGGCTTCCAAAAGCGCCTTCACCAGGGCGATATGAGTTTGGGGGTACTTGTTCACCCACTCTTCGCGCACACCCAGTACTTTTTCCGGATGTCCCGGCCAGAGTTCCATATCCGTGGCAATGACAAAGCCGAGTTCTTCGTAGACAGCGCGAGAGTTCCACGGTTCACCTACACAATATCCATCGATATTTCCGGCTTTTAAATTGGACACCATTTGAGCCGGGGGAATCACCGTCAATGAAACATCTTGATCTGGGTCAATTCCGCCTGAAGCTAACCAGTAACGCAGCATCAGGTTGTGCATGGAGGAGGGATAAACCATGCCCAAGGTATGAACTTTATCCGGAGTGGCTTGAATTGCCGCTTTGAAATCAGCCAGAGTGCGAACACCCTGATCGTACAGGCGCTTACTCAGGGTAATTGCATTGCCATTACGGGACAACGTTAAGGCTGTGACGACAGGGACTGGAGTTTTATTTCCTGCCCCAACCGTCAGGGTGAGGGGCATCCCAGCTACCATTTGAGCGGCGTCTAGGCGTCCGGAAACAATACCTTTCGCGATCGCTTTCCAACTGGGTTCGCGGTTGAGGGTCACTTCTTCTAACCCGTATTTGGCGAAAAATCCTTTCTCTTTGGCAACCACTAAGGGGGCACAATCGGTGAGGGGAATAAAGCCTATTTCCAGATTGACTTTTTCTAAGCCATTGCGGGCGATCACTTGCGGCTGCTTTGATTGGCGCTGCTTGGCTTTCTTCTGTTGATTGAGGAAGTAAATCATCTCATTCCGCAAGCGGTAGTAACTGGGATGATTCACCACTTCCAGACGATGGCGGGGGCGGGGAATTTCTACTTCGATAATCTGTCCAATATGAGATTCTGGCCCGTTGGTGAGCATGACGATGCGATCGGATAGCAAGAGTGCTTCGTCCACGTCGTGAGTCACCATCACGCAGGTAACATGGCTCTCTTCGCAGATTTTCATCAATTGCTCTTGCAAACCGCCTCGTGTCAGGGCATCCAGCGCCCCAAACGGTTCATCGAGTAGCAATAATTTGGGACGAATCGCTAAAGCGCGTGCGATCGCCACCCGTTGTTTCATCCCCCCCGAAAGCTCACTGGGTCGCTTTTTCGCCGCCTGTCTCAAACCCACCAGTTCAATATGGTGTTCGACAATGCCTTTACGCTCACCCTTGGGTCGATTCGCCATCACTTCGTCCACTGCCAGGGCGATGTTTTCCCGGACGGTTAGCCAGGGTAAGAGGGAGTAGTTTTGGAATACCACCATGCGATCGGGACCGGGTTGAGTCACCTGCCGACCCTCTAGAATGATGCCTCCATGAGTGGGTTGATCCAACCCAGCAATAATATTCAAAAGCGTGGATTTGCCACAACCAGAGTGTCCAATTAAGGTAACGAACTCACCCTGTCGAATTCTCAGTTCAATATTTTTGAGTGCCGTATAGCTTCCACCATTCGGTAGTGGAAATACGCGATCAATGTGGTCAATTTCAACAAATACAGACATTTTGTTGCTCCTTAGCCATTAGTCATTTGTCGTTAGTCGAATAGCACTGATTACGTCTTTTGTCGTTGCGCTCTAGCCCTCTCTGATTGACCACAAACACAGTCAGCTTTTTGCCATTCAGTCTTTAGCTAGTCATTCGTTATTTGCAGCAAACTCAGGACTAATGACTAAAATTATTGATTTTTCTGTTCTTCAGGAACAACTTTAGAAGCAACAAATCCTACTAATCGGTCTAGTAAGAGACCGACGATACCGACATAAATCAGCGCCAGGATAATTTCACTGAGTCGGGAACTGTTCCAAGCATCCCAAATAAAGAAGCCAATCCCTACACCACCCACTAACATTTCAGCGGCGACAATCGCTAACCAAGATAAACCAATGCCAATTCTTAATCCCGTGAATATATAAGGAACAGAGGCAGGAAATAGCACTTTAAAGAAGTACTTTTGTCGAGACAGGCGCAATACGCGAGCCACGTTTTTGTAGTCTTGGGGGATTTGTTGGACGCCTACTGTAGTGTTAATAATGATGGGCCAAATTGCTGTAATAAAAATCACAAAAATTGCCGAAGGTTGACTATCGCGAAATGCAGCTAGGGAAATAGGTAACCAAGCTAGAGGTGGAACGGTTCGTAAAACCTGAAAAATTGGGTCTAAAGCATCGTATACAAAGGGATTGCCACCAATCAAAATACCCAGTGCAATTCCAGTAATCGCTGCTAAAAAGAAGCCAATGGCAACTCGTGCCAAGCTCGCTAAAATCTGTAAACCCAACCCTTTATCTATCCCACCCGCATCAAAGAAGGGGTTGATAATCAAAGGGTCCCAGGTTTCCTGAAAGACTTTGAGTGGGCTGGGTAAATTTGAGGTTGGACTGGAACACAGAAGTTGCCAGATTACCAAAAGAATTATGAGCGCAATCAGCGGACGGATGACTTTTTGTGCTCGCTTTTGGATCAGAGCAATGATGGAATTAGACCGAACATCGCGCCGAGGACGACTTTCCAGATTTGCTGTCATTTGAGTTTAAGTTAGGCAGGTGGTGAAGTAATAAACGTTTTGGGATTGAGGCGGGAACTTTAACTCTCAATCCACAATTTCAATCCGGGTCTAAGTTATACTTTGACTTTTTTAATCTTGAGGCTCTTCAAATATTCTTCTGGTTTTTCTGGGTCGAACTTAACGCCATCGAAGAATGTTTCGACACCACGAGATGTACTGGTAGGAATCTCGGCGGCGGGTACCCCAATAGCTTTAGCTGCTTCTTTCCACAAGTCTTCTCGATTGACTTTGTCAACGACTGCCTTGATATCGGTATCCGGTGGCAGATACCCCCAACGAATATCTTCTGTCAAAAACCACATGTCATGACTCTTGTAAGGATAAGAGGCATTATTAGACCAATACTTCAGAATATGGGGGCTGTTCTCAACAACACGACCATCGCCATAGTCAAACTTACCCTTGGCTCGGTCTATAACATCTTTGGGATCAACTTTAATCCACTCTCGCTTGGAGATGATTTTGCACATCTCTTCTTTGTTTTCCATCTTGTCGCACCATATCTGCGCTTCCATCACCGCTTTCAGGAGAGCCATTGTTGCCTTGGGATGCTTATCAACCCAATCAGCCCGCATTCCAAAGGCTTTTTCTGGGTGATTGTTCCAAAGTTCGCCAGTTGTCAAGGCCGTATAGCCAATCCCTTGACTAATCAATTGTTTGTTCCACGGTTCGCATACGCAGAAGGCTTCCATGTTATCGACTTTCATGTTGGCTACCATCTGAGCTGGAGGCACAACAATCGTGGAGACATCTTTTTCTGGGTCGATTCCACCCGCCGATAACCAGTAGCGTATCCAAAGGTCGTGAGTACCACCCGGAAACGTCATGGCACATTTCAGTTCTTTGCCACTCGATTTGCCTTTCGCAAAGGCTTCTTTTAAAGGATTACTCTTGAGGTCTACCTTCAAATCCTTGTAAGTTTTGGAAACCGAAATGCACTGACCATCGAGATTTAACCGAGCCAGAATATACATGGGAACCTTCTGGTTACCCTTGGTGACGGCTCCGGTTGAAATCAGGTAAGGCATGGGAGTCAGGATGTGTGCTCCATCAATGCCACCACCACCAGAGCCTAGTTCCAGGTTGTCACGAGTTGTCCCCCAGGATGCCTGCTTCTCAACCTTGACATCCTTCATGCCGTACTTCTCGAACAAGCCCTTTTCCTTAGCAATGATCAGGGGCGCAGCATCCGTTAAGGCAATAAATCCCAGTTTAGCGGTGGTGACTTCGGGTGCATCAGCCGGGTTGACATTAGCCGCTGTTGTAGTACTCGATGTTGAACTCGTGCTACTAGAGCTACAGCCGTGAGCTAATAGAGAAGCCGCCGTAGCAGCACCTGCGGTGAGGATAAATTTCCGTCTATTCAACGAGGTCATTCTAGTTTCCAATCGGGTAATAGGAGGTAAGAAGGAAAATAAAAGGTATCAGCGATTTGCTTGACTGAAACTGGGAAAGTCAGTTGTCTTTGAGGGATTAGATCGATGAGGCAGATTTATTTAGGAAGAAACCACAGCTTCTTGTCGTGGTCTGGCTCCAAACTGTTCAATCAGTAACTGATGCAGTACGGGTTTGAGGTCTTCGCAAGCAATGCCCTTTTGCACACAGGTACCCAAATGGGCATCTTTTCCAACTTTGCCGCCCATATATAAATCGACGCCTTCAACCGCTTTGCCGTCTTTACGAACCTTGGTGCCCATCAAACCAATGTCTGCCACTTGGGGTTGACCGCAGGAGTTGGGGCAACCTGTCCAGTGAACTCGCACTGGACGCGGCAAGTCGAGTTCGGCTTCTAACTGCTTAATTAGGGTCAATGCCCGATTTTTGGTTTCAATCAGAGCAAAGTTACAAAATTGAGCGCCGGTGCAAGAGACTAAGGCTCGTGTCAAGGGGTCGGGGTTAATGGAAAAGCGCTCTAGTAAAGGCTCAACCAGGAAAGCATCTAAGCGAGAATCGGGAACATTCGGGATAATCACGTTTTGCTCAACGGTGAGGCGAATTTCGCCATTGCCGTAGACCTCAGCGATGCGTGCCAGGTCGAACATATCCTGGGCATACAGGCGTCCCATGGGGATGTGTAGACCGACATAGTTGAGTTCGGGTTGCTTCTGAGGAAAGACACCAATATGATCCCGCTTGTCCCAATTGAATTCGTCTTTTTCTGCCTCTGGTTGCAGGGTTCTTCCTAGGGCATTTTCGATTTCACGGCGAAACTTGTCGATACCCCATTCATCAATCAGCCACATCAGCCGCGCTTTTTGTCGGTTTGCCCGCAGACCATGGTCACGGTAGACCTCTAAGACGGCACGGCAGACATCCACAACATCATTGGGTGTCACCCAAGCCTGTAGGGGAATCGCGGCATCACAGCGTTTGGCAGAGAAGAAGCCGCCCACGACGACGTTAAAGCCGAGGATGCCATCTTTGTAAGCCGGGACAAAGGCAAGGTCGTTAATTTCCGCATGAACGGAGTTGTCACGGCCTCCTGCGATCGCAATATTGAATTTCCGGGGTAGGTTGGTAAACTCTGGGTTCCCTTTCCCCTGGTTGGTGATCATGTCTTGAACCTGTTGCACCAACTCCCGCGTATCAATCAATTCAGCGGCGTCTATCCCAGCCACGGGCGAACCGGTGATGTTACGGACGTTATCCATCCCTGATTGCACCGAGGTCAAACCGACTTGCTCAAATCGTGTAAAAATATCTGGGATATCTTCAATTCGGATACCTCGTAGCTGAATGTTTTGCCGGGTGGTGATATCAGCACTGCCGTCTTCGCCGTAGCGTTGCACAACCTCCGCTAACACTCGCATTTGAGTGCTGCTGAGAATACCGTTCGGTAAACGCATCCGCACCATAAACTTGCCGGGAGTCACGGGTCGGAAGAAGACTCCGAGCCACTTAAGCCGATGTTCGCGATCCGTTTCATTCATCGCTTCCCAGCCAAGTTGGGCAAATTGCTCTAACTCTGACTTAATCGCAAGACCATCTTTCTCTGCCTTGAATTTTTCAAATTTGTTGAGACTGCCCACTGGCTTGGTTGCGCTTGTCATAAGTTTTTCCTCTTCGGGGTAGTGTTCCAATGTTCCCAAGGTCTTCCAGAACACTAATTCGATTGCTCTTTAAATGGTTATTTGCAGATAAGGTTATTTGCGCTCTAAGGGAGAATTTGTATCTTCAGTTACAATATGTTTCACTTTATGAAGAAAAAGCATAATTACTATGCAGTTTAAACATAAAAGGGGGGCTGAGAACCAAATATTCAGCCCTAAGGTTGATCCCATTAACGTCCCAAAGCTAGATGGAATGTCAAATCCAGCCTTTTGTGGGCTAATTCGGTAACCAAACACGGGAAAGTAATTTTTTTATTAAGATTTATGAAGAGATTGGTACTCAAGGCGAAGAGGCTGTAAGGGCTTTATCCAAATGGATTGCTTTTGCCAGGTGAGTGTCACTTCCGAAAGTGTCACGTCCTTGAATCCGATTTCGAGATGGAACGGGATATAGTTACTCTTGTGTGAGGAGATAAAGTTACAACGAAAAAGCGCTTGGGGTCGAAACACGGCAAGACTCCCAGGCGCTTTTTCATGCACACCAATTTTTGGATGACGGCAATCTGCGCTGGCTCCTTCAGACTCGCTGACGCTAGCGTCGGCTCTCTATAAATGGGGGTTCATGCCTCTCTTGACAGAGCAGCATAAATATAGACTGAATTTAAATAAGATTTGAATGGTTTCAATTTCAACACTTATGCGGAGTTTAATTCAGCCTAATTGCTGAATCTTAGGCTGAGAAGTTACTCATAGAATATGAGCCGACAAAAGAAATGTAACCATAGATTTTCCCAATATCCATAACTTCTCTACATATATATACACAAGCCATTTAAAAGAGTGTTTAAAGATAAATAGTCCATCTGTCTTATATACCCATCAAAGCCAAAATGTTTAACCAAACATCAACTTTAGATCAAGACCTCAAGAACACATACTTAATCGTAAGTTGTAGGCAAAGAAAAGCTCAAGAAACATCAGCTATTGTCTCAGAAGAAGTTGCCATCATTACCTGTAGCCTCCTGATTGCTGTAATCGCAATCCTGATGCTGATTGTCACCCAGTCGATATATGCTGTGACTTGGGGTACTGCCACAATTTGGCAACTGGTCAATGGCAAAGGGTTATTCTAAGATGGGGACGAGCTTTAACAACGCGATTTTAGGTTTTGGATTGGGTAGAATTAATCTCGCCAAAACCAAAAATTAGATCATGTCAGAGCTTTTAGAACAAGCGACTGCTGCGGCGAATCAGGGAAATTGGTCATTGCTCAATCAATGCTTACAGCGTCTGCCATTAGGTACGAACGCTACAAACACGGATGCTGAATCAGCACCGCTCAATGAGACAGATTTAGAGCAAGTCTTAAATTTGGCTTTAGAGGTTCTCGATGCAGGAGATTTTCGAGAACGCTGGGAGGTGGCTAAGCTGTTTCCCAAACTGGGAGAACGAGCGATCGCACCCCTAATTGAAATTCTAGAAGATGACGAAGCACAGATGGAGGCACGCTGGTTTGCCGGTCGCATCTTGGCAGACTTTAACCATCCTACTGTGATTCTTACCTTAGTCAATTTGCTCAAAACGGCTGATGATGAAGACTTAGTTGCTATGGCAGCAAGTGCTCTCTCTAGTTTGGGAAACTCAGCCGTTGGCGCTTTGGGGGATCTATTACTTAATCCAGAAACCCGGTTGTGGGCAACCACTGCACTCTCCCAAATCCGCCGGCCAGAAATTATTGAACCCTTGCTGAGTGTGGTTCACGATTCCCAAGTTGCAGTCCGTTCTACAGCGATTGAAGCCCTCAGCAGTTTCCATGACTCCAGAATTCCACCCATTCTACTTGAGGCGTTGAAAGATGATGCAGCCGTGGTGAGAAAGGAAGCTGTGACGGGTTTAGGCTTGCGATCTGATTTGTGGGCAGAATTAGATTTACTCAATCGTCTCCAACCTTTACTTTATGACTTCAATCGAGACGTTTGCCAGCAAGCAGCACTTGCATTAGGGCGTTCAAGAACCGATGAGGCGGCTGAGGCGATATTTAAGGTGATTCAGTCCCCAGCAACACCGATTCCTTTACAAATCGACTTCATTCGGGCATTGGGCTGGATAGAAACCAGCAAAGCTTTAGATTATTTACAGCAAGCACTGCCAAATGTATCGATGGAAGCTGTGCATGAAATGATCACCGTACTGGGACGCATAGAACAACCAGGACTTAAAATCAGAGCGGCTCAGATTCTCCTCGATTTCTTCTATTCAGAACACCCTGCCGCCCAGTCTATTCCTGTCAGACAAGCCCTGACACAAGCCTGGGGTCATTTGGGAGAACACAGTACCATGGATGCTTTGTTGGAATTATTGGCAGATCCCACAGACAGTGTCAGACTACATGCGATCGCCGCTTTGAAAAACTTCCCAACGGCACATCAGCAGTTAGAACAGTTAGCCATTGATGAGAACCTAACACCTAACTTAAAACAAGGAATTGCGATCGCGTTAGCCGAATGGCAAGTTTAGTGATAGCTGATGGGAGCATCCCAATTGTGCAAAAATAAAGGGACAGCCATTATTCGCGAGTAATAATCGCGAATACTTCGGGAGATTCAATCCTGCGGTTTTTCTTCCTCCTGCTCGGCTCCAGAAGTAATATCCAGCAAGCAATCATCTAGGGAACGGATGAGCTTCTGTATCTCATCGATAACAGAACGCCTAAAAACAGACATGACAGCATCTATATGGTCAGTAGTACCAGCTTTCCCCAGATGCTTGTATTTACTCAACTCTTCGGAGGTCGCGCATGGGAAGTATGGAGTCGGCACTTGTAATTTGTAGTACCAATATTTCTTATTATTTTGCCGAACTTGATAACGCGCTACCCAAGCCCCGGATGGAGCCAGCTCACCCTGTTTTAATATTTGTCTTTGTTGTTTTTCTAACGCTGCTATCGCCTTTTTAATACGCTCAAATCGAGCGAGTTTATCTCGCTCAATATCCTTGGAAGTCTTTCGAGGCATAAAGATAAATCCTAATTATTCGCGATTGTAACTCGCGAAAAAAAGCAGCGTGCTTCTTTTCATACTGTTTTTGGGTTTTTTAAGCGCTTGGAGCAAGCTGTCGATTCAGATAAGCGCACCGCAGTTGCAGCATTTGCGGTAAATTTTGGGACTTCCATTGAGCGCCGACTATTTGTAGCCGCTTGTCTATCTGTTTGACCGCAGACTCTACAGCTCCCGAAGCAATCGAACTTAATTGTTCGGCTTGAAAGTACATATAATTGACTAAGCGATGCCTATGTTTACGTAGATAACTTATAAAGTTAGTAGCCCCGACATAGTTAGTTTTCCGGAGTTTACTAATCGCTTCTTCGACCACTCCTTGCCACAAATCTGCTTCGATTTGTTCTAAAAACTTTTTCGATGCCTGAATTTTATAGAGGTTCTCTTTCAAATGATACCAGTCAAGAATTTCTTGTCGGGTCTGGTCGTCGGCTATTTGTGCAAATAGGTTCCACACCCCATCGTGTCCATCACCCAAGCAATAAATGGTTCGAGCCAGGTTTTGGCTGTTCACCCAATTAATTAGAGAAAAATTATCTTGAAAGAAGGCTCCGTAATATATTCCTTGTAGTCGTCCGGTTTTATACTCCTTCCAGTAGGCGGGTTTACCTTTTTCCTGTGAGCGTAAACGCACTTTCCCACCATCGAGACAAACTTCTGTCAGTTTTTGTTTAATATTAGGTGGCGATAGCTCTACTTTCTGGGCTTGGCGATGATGAGTGCTGTGACCTACTTCTACCCCGGTCAAGACTTTCAGGTCATTCTCTGCATCTTGAAATGATTCATTTGCTGCAAGTAATAAACAGCATTTTTCCAGAAGAGGACTTAACCGTCGATACGGCTCAATTCCTAAACGTGACGCTTGTTTTTGAGTGATTTTTATCCGACCCACACAACTTCTTATCGTTCGGATGCGTCCCGATTCTGTTCCCGTCTTTTCTCCGATAAAAAAAAGGTTATTTGGGGGCTGACATGTTCTAGCACTTGGTCGCGCACCGCTGTTTCAATACCCTCTAACGTCTCAATTTTCTCTTGTGGAGTATTTTTATAGAGAATTTTAGCTATCGCCTTGATATGGTCGGCTAAAAGTTTTTTGTCTTCTGGTGTCATTGTCATAAAGAGGCTCCCTAACTAATTAAATTGTCGCAGTTAGGGCAACATCCGCCTAGTCGGCCTTTATTCGCGAGTAAAAATCGCGAATAAACTTCCCGTTCTCTTGCCTTCTTGCAAAATTGGGATGCTCCCTAGCTGATAGGGACAGTAGAACGTCTAATGTCAAAATTTGGCAGCCCACTTCAAGCTTGATAAACCAACTTCCAACTTACCATTAATAGGATGGAATAAATCACAAAGCGGAGAGTCCGTTGAGGGGTAATTTTGCAGAGCCTAGCACCTACTAATACTCCCGGTACCGTACCCAACCAGATCGGTAATACCAAACTCCAGTCAACCGTCCCAAGGCCGAGGTGTCCCAAAGAAGTAAACAGCAACAAAATTGCGGCTTGTGAAATATCTGTACCCACCAACTTACGAGAGTCAAGGCGGAAAAAGGCAATCAGCACCAGTGCAAACATCGAACCAGAGGACACACTAGTCAGACCCACCATACTACCTAAAACTGCACCCACACTGACACTTTGAAGACGACCCGACTTAGTTTTTAAGTCAAACTTGGGCAGTTCAGGTAACTTTAACTTCGGTATAAACGTCTTGAGCAGTAACTGCGCCAGTGCTGATACCGTGACCACCAACATCATGGCACCGATCAAGCGGAGCAGGATGTAATCCAGGTTAATCGCTCCTATATGCTTGAGCAGGTATAAAATCCCAACTCCAGTCAGTGACCCAGGAACACTCCCCAATGCCAGCCATTTGACAACTTGCAGGTCAAGGGTTTGCTGCCGCCAGTGCTTGACGCCGCCGATAACCTTCATTAATGTGGCAGCCACCACATCAGAGCTAACTGCAATCGAAGGTGGGACTTGGAACAGGAAAATCAACATCGGAGTGATGAGCGATGCTCCACCCACTCCCGTTAACCCAACGACGATGCCAACTAAGAAGCTTAAGAACGGTAGTAGTAAATAGTGCATAGGGCTGTCCTGTCTGAGAGGGTAAGAGTGTGAAAACCATATTCCTTGGGATAGATGCGCTTCACACTGGTAGTCTGCTTTAGCGTTTCTGCCAAAACACAGCAACGCCGACGAGCAATGGGTTGGTCGTAGACCCAGCCCCTTTGCGCCAATTCACGCCCTTCTCTCCATAACAAAGTTTTGGTGAATTAGATCTACGGTAAGACGATCGGATTACTGTAGAAAAGCTTGATAAAATATTATGCTGCTTCTGGTCTCATTGGCAAGAATTAGGGGAAGTTCATCAACTCTTGTTATTTTTGAGCCAGAAACTTCATTAAATCTTTAATTTTTTGGTTCTTCAGGATGTAGTATGCTAAACTAACAAATGAAATGCCAGTTAAGCAAACATCTAATTCGATAATTGTCAAAGTTCCGAAACCCATAAGCCGAGCGCTTAATCAACTTAAGTTTGTTGTTAATCCCCTCCACAACACCGCTAGTCGTTCTGTTATCAAAGTAAGCAATGATCTCATCCAACCAACGGATGATAGTCTTCTGGCTATCAGGAAAATAGCTTTTCGCTTGCTTCAGCCATCCTCCCAAGTGAAATAATCCGGCTAACCAATGCTGGGTCTGAGTGAAAATTTGGCGAATTTGCTCTTTTAATTCATGCATTCTCTTGAGAGTAAGAGATACATTCTTGACTTGAATCAGTTTAACTTTTTGCTGTTCACTTAGGTCGGATTCGTTCTTGAGCAAGACATATTTACTTTTCTTTAATCCCTCTAACACTGGCGAATGTTCTGCTTTTTCTTCCCGGCATTTTGCGGTTTTTATTAAATCTACTAATACTGCACAATAATTCCCCTTCCCTTTAATCAGTGCTATTTCATCAATTCCTAATCTTTTTAAGTCTATAGGTTTGATTTTTAACAGGTCTTTTGATGCGTCTTTTAACATCCTTTCTATTTCCGCCGTTGTTACCACTCCTTTTTTCGCTACGCTGTGGATATCGTTTTCTAAAACGTCTTGAATTATTTGATTAGCCAACCGTTTTGTGTACGTTCTTCTTGAACTGACAAATTCTAACTGTTCACTAAACGGTTTCTCACACTTTTCACACTTAAATTGTCGTCTGTTTATTTCTAAAAACACTGGCATTTCTCCCCAAGGTAAATCTTTTACTATGTGTCGATGATTTTGGTGTAATCTACGACTTTTTGCTCCACAACGAGGGCAATTACTTTCTTTGCCAATTAATTCCACCTGTACAATTATGCCAATCCCTTCATGTTGACGATGTGAAATTACTTTTATTCCTTTTATATTCAAGAGTTCTGTCAGCAGCTTTATTCTCTTTTTTGTGGCCATCTCACTATCTATGCGTTCAATCCCTGTTTTGACGGTTTATAGTTAATAGGATATGACCTTCTTTGTCAATACCGACAACCACTTGGTTGACTTTCTTTCGCATTTATTCATCTTTATTGACTTATTTAGCTATTGATTTAGCATACTGACTCATGAAGAACCGAAACTCTTTCATCGGATTGGTCGCCACATTGAAATAACTGAGGCTGGAAAGTTATTACAAGCAGAAGCCCAAAAAATTATCGACCAAGTCGCTTTGACAGAGCGGGGTTTACAGGAATTAAATAATCTCCAAAGAGGTGAATTAAAATTAGGTTCGAGTCTCACAATTGGCAACTATTGGTTGCCGGATAAGATTAGCCAATTTAAGCACAAACATCCTGGAATTTCAGTCCATTGTACACTCGCTAATACGGAAGAAATATGTGAAGGGACGGCGACGGGACTGTTTGATTTAGGCTTAGTGGAAGGAGAGGTTAAACCAGCCGTTAAAAATATTCTAGAAGAAGATAGTGTAGGGGGCGATCGCTTAGTGATTATTGTAGGTCAATCTCACCCTTGGTTTCCGCAGGGAGAGGTTGCCCTGACCGAACTTTATCACACCGATTGGGTGATGCGAGAAGCAGGTTCTGGAACTCAACAAAGATTTGAGCAAGCCCTGCAAAATTGGGGAATTATGCCCTCGGATTTGAATACTGTTTTAGTCTTGCACAGTGGCGAAATGGTCAAAGCCGTCATTGAAAGCAGTGTTGGTGCAGCCGCCATTTCTGAATTGATGGTCAAAAAAGAACTCCAGCTTGATAGCCTGCGTGCAATTCAAGTTAAAGACCATAGAAATGGCGCTGCTGTGACGTTGGAAATCGTGCGTCCTTTTTTGAAACTGAAGCATCAACGACGTTTTCAAACTCGTCTTTCAAAAGCTTTTGAACAGATGTTGACTTTCGGGACGCACTCTCAATAATTGAAAAAAATGTTTAGGATGTAAACATCGTGATACATCCTAAACATAGGCTCCTATCATGCTGTAAATCAGCGCCATGAGTACACACAAAGTGACAATAATATAAGTAAAATCCCGTTGTCGTAGAAATACCAAAAAGGAAAATATAACTCGTGCGATCGGTGTGGCAATCAGTATCAGTAGTCCAAGTTGAATTAAGCCACGCCGACTTCCAGAAAAAACCGCTTTCAGCACACCCTCTGGAGAACAAAATTCAGAAGGCGTTCCTTGAAAAAACCGATAGTCAGCCGGTTCAGTCCCGTGGCGAATTAAGTACAAAATGCCGCCCAAGAAAACGATGGCGCTAGCGAGAAGAACCCCGTATTTGAGTAAATTACTGATAAATTCCTCCAAATGGCGATCGCTCTTGGCGTTGTGCGGCGTGCAATCACTAGATAGAGGGGTAAGGTTACTCTCGCTCTCAACTTGTTCCTCATTCGCTAACTTCCCTAATGGATACACTCTCTATTGCCCCCCAGTTAGACTGTTGTAAACCATCTTGAACGCCATTACCACGAGGACAAAACTGAAAATCGTCCTCAAAATCTGAGTTTTAGCTCCGACCAAAACCCTAGCTCCCAAAAAAGCCCCAGGCAGTACTCCTAACATCACCGGCATTGACAAACCTGGATCGATGTAACCCCGCGCCAGGTAAACTCCTGCTGAGGCAGCGGCTGTTACACCTATCATAAAATTGCTAGTAGTAGTGGAAACTTTAAAGGGCAGACGCATAGCCTGATCCATTGCCAGCACCTTAAATGCGCCCGAACCAATACCCAGTAATCCGGAAAGCACCCCAGCGACTAACATCACACTAAACCCAACCGGAACCGCATGAACCTGATAAGACATTAATCCATCGGTAGTGGGATAAGTTCCATTCAGTCTGAGATGATCCACGAAAGGGTCAGAAGATTCCGTATCCGGGGATTCAATTCGCGGTTGTTGTGACAAATAGGCGGAATAAAGTAAGACAATAGCCAACACAATGGTGAGGGCTTTAACCGAAACAAAGGTGGCAATCAATGCACCGATTATGGCTCCAATTGTGGTCGCGACTTCTAAAAACATTCCCAGTCGCAGATTGGTAAACCCCTTCTTAATATAGGTCGATGCTGCTCCGGAAGAAGTTGCAATAACAGAGACTAAGGAAGCGCCAACAGCGTAGCGAATATCAACACTAAACACTGAAGTTAAGAGGGGCACAATCACCACTCCACCCCCTAAGCCAGTGAGTGACCCTAAAAAGCCAGCCGTAAACGCTCCAACCCAAACGAACAGAGAAAATTCCAGGATGTTCAATGTTTATCCTTTTTGTTGTGGATGCACAGAAAGAATGCCAGATCATTAGAGAAACAGTGTGAAGTTTTTCAAGCAAGACAGCAGCAATGACTTTCCGAGAACTAGAGGCTATTGACAAAGCTACGCCAACGGATTTTGTTAAAAACGATGGGCAATGAAGTAGCTTTTATGCTAGCTCCTACGGAGCCGCTACACTCATGTATGACATTTCACACCGAACAAACTTCAGTGTTTCATGCTTTTGGTAACGGATGAATGCATCAAGGAGTACTCCTTTTGTAATGGAAAAAGACAAAGGTTAACCCAACTTAATTTTTGGTTACGGATTGTAAGCGTCTGTTCATCTGGATCAGCCTCCATCAAGCCGAAACAAGTAACCCCTCGTGGGAGTGGCGTTAAAGCCTGATGTTCCCAGACCATAAATACGCCTAATTTAATTAAAACAAAAGGAACGAGATTATTACCGGAGCTTTTCAGACTAGCTTTAAACAAACCCAAGTAACTGCATCGAAATACTTTACATAAAAATTTCTGATAAAGATTATTGAGTTTTTCAGCAGGGGCAAGAATCAATTGATTCTTGCCACGGGCACCGCCCCAAAGTCCAAAATAGAGTTGCAGCCGTTGTGAACTCTTTTGCATGATCAAGAGGTGGATGATCACAGTCAATTCATCCTGCCGTATTCAATACACTAAAATCATTGGTCAAATGCCGGAACAATCATATACCTCAGCTCAATTGCCACCCAGTGCCGAAATCCAAAACTATTCTTTAACAGCTACTACAGAGAACTGGTTTGAATATCTGGTGCGGGCACAACCCCATCACACCGATTATTCGGGTGTTGTTTGGCATGGCGCTTACCTAGCCTGGATGGAAGAAGCACGAGTTGAATGCTTGCGCTCAATCGGCATCGATTATGCTGAGTTAGTCGCCTTGGGATGTGAGTTACCGGTTGTCGAACTTTCCATCCGCTATCACCGCTCCCTGCGGATGGGAATGGCAGCCGCTGTTAGAACCCGTATGGCAGATATGGAAGGTGTGCGAATCAATTGGGATTATCAGATTCAATCCCTCGATGGAGAAGAACTCTATTTAACAGCACGTATTACATTAGTTGCCGTTGATCGTGAAAAAGGCAAGATTTTGCGACAATTGCCTTCAGCCGTGAAAGATGCATTGGTGAAGCTTTCCGTATAAAGACCAACATTCAGTAGGGAAATTGCCGAGCGTTTCCTAACTGAGGTATCAGATAAGACTTGCAAGGTGCGATCGCTTCCTGTAGCAAATTCAGAGGCAATCGCACTTTTATTTTTGAATAAAATCCTACAAAAGAAACAAGACTTAATTTATAAAGTATATAATTCTCTATCTAAAGAAGTACTTCTCTAGTCACGGAGAAATGAATTAGTAGAATGCAGATACGATGTGTTTGTGAACATCCAAAATAACAAAGTGAGTCCGTCAAAGCGTTGACGACTGACATCAACGGGATATTCCAAAACATTTTCAAGCTCTTTCGTAACATCGGGGCTGAAGTTGTGTTCGCTAAGCCCGAAACCGCCTCAGCCCTTGAAGCGAAAGTTAGCGATTGCAGCGCTTTATCATTGATCAAGAGGTCATGGGTCATTTTTTGACTTGTACTGAATCAATCACTTTTAACCTAACTGCTTCAAAATTGCAAAGTCCACAAGGCAGAAATTAAGTTATGATTCAAGCGACCACTCCCAGAGCACAACAAGGCTCTCTTTCCGCAGAAGAATTACACAAAATGAACGCCTATTGGCGTGCGGCTAACTACCTTTCTGTAGGACAAATCTATTTATTAGATAATCCACTGCTTAAGGAACCTCTCAAGCTAGAACATGTTAAGCCTAGGTTGCTGGGACATTGGGGCACGACTCCAGGACTTAACTTTATCTACGTCCACTTCAACCGCATCATTAAGAAATACGACCTAAACAGCATCTACATTGCAGGACCTGGGCATGGGGGGCCTGGGCTAGTTGCCAATACCTACCTAGAAGGCACCTATAGCGAGTACTATCCCAATGTGTCTCAAGATGCGGCAGGGATGAAGCGATTGTTCAAACAGTTCTCCTTCCCCCGTGGCATTCCCAGCCACGTTGCCCCTGAAACTCCGGGTTCAATCCACGAAGGGGGTGAACTGGGTTATGCGGTTTCCCATGCTTATGGTGCTGCCTTCGATAACCCTGACTTATTAGTCTGCTGTGTAGTGGGTGACGGGGAAGCAGAAACCGGCCCCCTGGCTACAGCTTGGCACTCCAATAAGTTCCTCAACCCTGCCACCGATGGGGTTGTACTGCCCATCCTGCACCTGAACGGCTACAAAATTGCGAATCCGACAGTCCTATCCCGGATTAGCCATGAGGAGTTAGAAAGCCTGTTTGTTGGCTACGGTTACAAGCCCTATTTCGTCGAAGGTTCAGAACCCGAAGCCATGCACCAATTGATGGCGGGAACCCTGGACACCGTAATTGAAGAAATTAAGGCCATCCAGCATGATGCCCGTGTTAATGGCAACACCAAGCGTCCTCAATGGCCCATCATTATTTTGCGATCGCCCAAGGGTTGGACAGGCCCGAAAGAAGTGGATGGCAAGAAAACCGAGGATTTTTGGCGGAGTCACCAAGTTCCCTTTGCCGAACTCGCCAGCAAGCCAGACCATATTAAACTGCTCGAAGACTGGATGAAGAGTTACAAGCCTGAAGAACTCTTCGATGAAAATGGCAAGTTAATTGACGAACTCGCAGAACTCGCTCCCAAAGGACATCGGCGCATGGGTGACAACCCCCACGCCAACGGCGGAATTCTGCTGCGTGATTTGAAGATGCCCGACTTCCAAGATTATGCGGTGGAGGTGACCCATCCCGGCACTACCAATGCAGAAGCCACTCGCGTCATGGGTCAATTCCTACGGGATGTGATGAGGCGCAACCAACAAAGCCGCAACTTCCGGATTGTTGGGCCAGATGAGACGGCGTCCAACCGCTGGGGCGATGTGTTTGAAGCCACAGATCGCACCTGGATGGATGAAACCTACCCCTACGACGATCATCTTTCTCCCGATGGGCGAGTCATGGAAATGCTCAGCGAACATACCTGCCAGGGTTGGCTGGAAGGCTATTTGCTCACAGGGCGTCATGGCTTCTTCTCTTGCTACGAGGCGTTTATTCACCTCGTTGACTCGATGTTCAACCAGCACGCCAAGTGGCTGGAGAGTTGCCGTCACATTCCCTGGCGCAGACCGATCGCTTCTCTCAACTACCTCTTAACCTCTCACGTCTGGCGACAAGACCACAATGGTTTCAGCCACCAAGACCCCGGTTTTATTGACCATGTCGTCAACAAGAAAGCCAGTGTAATCCGGGTTTACCTGCCACCGGACGCTAATACCCTATTGTCTGTGACCGACCACTGTTTGCGTAGCCGTCACTATGTCAACGTCGTCGTCGCTGGAAAACAGCCCGCGTTGCAGTATTTAGATATGGATGCAGCGATTAAGCACTGTACAGCAGGTGTTGGTATTTGGGAATGGGCTAGCAACGACCAGAACAGTGAACCCGATGTGGTCATGGCTTGTTGTGGCGATATTCCCACCCTGGAAACGTTGGCGGCAGTTGATTTATTGCGCCAGAACTTCCCTGAACTCAAGGTACGGGTGGTGAACGTGGTGGACTTGATGAAACTCCAACCTGAAACCGAACATCCTCATGGTCTGAATGATAAAGATTTTGACTCGATCTTTACACCCGATAAACCTGTGATTTTTGCCTATCATGGCTATCCCTGGCTGATTCACCGCCTAACCTACCGCCGGACAAACCACAAGAACCTGCATGTGCGGGGATATAAGGAAGAGGGTACAACGAGCACGCCTTTTGACATGGTGGTACGGAATGATATGGATCGCTTCCATCTAGTGATGGATGTGATCGATCGCGTGCCCGGACTTCAGTATATCGGAGCGCATGTCAAACAGAAGCTCCACGATAAGTTAGTCGAGCATGTGCATTACATTTCCAAATATGGGGATGATTTGCCTGAAGTTCGCGACTGGAAGTGGCCTTACTCTGGCGGTGCTCAACCTGAAACACCCAGTGAAACGAAATCAACAGATGCTGCTGATGAAGGGGGAACGGTGCGATCGGGTGCTCCGGCTAAGAAGTGATACCGTTTTCCCAAGCAATTGCAACAGTTCTCGTTAAGAGAAGGGGGCGTTAATAACGCTCCCTTTCTTTTCTGATAGACGGTGGTTGATTAATTTTTCTTTCTGACCTATGACCCAACTTTAACATTCCAGGCTTTTGTCTCCTGTTCTGTGTAAAACTCTGCCCTCACTCGCTGACAAAATCGTTGTAAATTATCGAGTTTTAGCGCTTGCTCTTTGAGAAGGGATTGCGAATTATCATAGATTAATCGTGAGAGCAAGCCATAGGCAGCCGCATCAAGAGTGGTTGCTTTTGCACCCATGAAAAACGGCTTATCTCCCAAGAAATCAGACAAAGCGGACAAATCACGCTTTCCAATTTCATAGATTTCCGACTCAGAATGACGACCCATACCATGACCCCATAATTGTTTTAAGATTTGGTCATGTAACTCTTCAAGAATCTGGTTTTGAATAGATTCTGGAAATTCCTTTAATATTAATTCTTCTAGAATCGTTCTATAGGATAACCAGTTATCTTCTATTTTATAGATATAATAAATCGCCACCCAATAAAGATTTTCTTCTATTAGCCGTAGGAATGCTAAGGAAACAGCTTTTTCTTCCTTGCTTAAGTTTCCATTTGGCTCAACTTCCAAGGTTTTATTCAGATAATCAATAATTAAATTCGAGTCGCCAATAAGTTTACCGTTGTATCGAATAAATGGGATCTTCCCTTTAGGCGCATCTTGAAACGTTAGTTCCCTGCTCACTTCATAGGGCAATTTAGCAATCCGAAAATATGTATGTAGTTTGATACAAAAAGGACTTAAATCGGGTAATCCCCAACAGGGTGAAGATTGGTAAAGCTCAATCATGGTTTATCCTTCCGATTGCTAAATCTCAAAAGGTGATGAAGACTTATTATCAGATATCGTGGCTCCGAAGCTTATTTATCAATAAAATCTTAAGGATTTCGTTCTGTTTTGAAAATGGCTAACCAACACATATTTGCCATTTTTTAATATTTTTAGGATAAAGAATTAATACATATAAAAGCTTATTGATATAAGTTGAAAGAGCATTGAATCTCTTGCTCCAACATGCCTTATCCTCTTACTCTCTGTCGCCAGAGAGATTAATACCCCAAAATTTTCATGCTATAAAAAATACTCTCTACCTATAGAAATTCAGTGAAAAAGTTTGAGTTAGCCCACTCTAAGAGCGGGTGACACTATCTATTGCTTTGAATCCAAGGATCGGAATGATGGGGCGGCTTACTGGCTGTCCAGATAGGATGTCACTGAAATTTATTGTTGACTAACTACGCACTTGAAATGCGCTGCATTAGGCTGGTGCTGTTCGCGAAATCGGGGTGTAATTCGTAGGCGATCGCAAAGTTCAATTCAAGCGCAACCCCATTGAACCAATGATGTTGATCAAACGTTTAGGAATAAAATCATGTTTACTCAAAGGTAGGATATTGCTGCTAAACCCAAGACTTCTTATCTGATTCTAATTGCTGGTGCCGCCGCCCTTGGTGGCTTTTTGTTCGGGTTTGATACGGCAGTAATCAATGGTGCCGTCGGAGCACTACAAAAAGCCTATAACGCGACTAGTGGGATGACGGGTTTTGCCGTGTCTTCTGCATTGTTGGGTTCTGCACTAGGAGCCTTCTTTGCTGGCCCCCTCGCTGATCGCCAAGGACGCATCAAGACCATGGCGATGGCATCTGTGTTGTTTACCCTCAGTGCCATTGGTTCGGGTATGGCGTTTGGCATCTGGGATTTCATCTTCTGGCGTGCCTTGGGTGGAATTGCAGTGGGTATGGCTAGCGTGATTGCACCGGCTTATATTGCAGAGGTGGCTCCCGCTCACCTACGAGGAAGGCTGGGTTCGCTGCAACAAATGGCGATTGTCGTGGGTATCTTCATTGCCTTACTGAGTGATTACTTTATCGCGTTGGGAGCAGGCGGGTCAGCCGAAGCACCGTTTTGGTTTGGGGTGTCTGCTTGGCGCTGGATGTTTTGGTCAGAAATTCCGCCAGCCATCCTCTACGGGGTAGCGGCTTTGATGATTCCCGAATCGCCTCGATATCTGGTTGCTCAGGGTCAAGACCGGAAAGCGGCGGATGTTCTCGCCAAGGTTGTGGGGGGTGATGTACTCTCCAAAGTTGAGGAAATCCGCCAGACGGTTAACATGGAGCGCAAACCTCAATTCTCTGACCTCCTAAGCCGACGGGGTGGTCTATTGCCGATTGTCTGGGTGGGAATGGGTCTATCTATCCTCCAGCAGTTCGTGGGTATTAACGTTATCTTTTATTACAGCAGTATTTTGTGGCAGGCTGTCGGATTCTCAGAACGGGATTCCCTATTAATTACGGTAATCACAGGCATTGTTAATATTGTGACCACCTTTATTGCGATCGCTACCGTAGACAAGTTTGGTCGCAAGCCTCTCCTGCTGTTAGGGTCAATTGGGATGACCGTTACCTTAGGAACACTGGCGCTTGTTTTTGGCAACGCGGCGATCGACCCTGCCACTGGTAATCCAAGCCTGACGGGTTCTGCTGGCATTATTGCCCTTCTCGCCGCTAACCTCTATGTCGTCTTCTTCGGCTTCTCTTGGGGGCCGATTGTTTGGGTGTTGTTAGGGGAAATATTTAACAATAAAATTCGAGCGGCTGCACTTTCACTTGCTGCCTCGATTCAGTGGATTGCTAATTTTATCGTCTCCACGACCTTTCCTCCCTTGCTTAACACCTTCGGCCTCGGTTCTGCCTATGGTATTTATACGATCGCAGCCGCCATCTCCATCTTTTTCGTGGCACTTTTTATTAAGGAAACCAAAGGTAAGGAACTAGAAGAAATGTAATATGATGTCCAGTTGATTACCCTTAATAAAAGCATGTTTGTAGTGAGCGATTGAGCGCCCACAGTGAGAGTAAATTAAGGGATGATCATGAAAATCTTAGTACTCAATGCGGGGTCGAGTAGTCAGAAGAGTTGCCTGTACCAACTTGGTGATACATTGCCAGAATTGCCACCGATACCGCTTTGGGAAGCGAAGATAGATTGGACAAAACGCCCAGGAATAGCAGAACTTGAGGTCAAAACGTCCAGTTCAATTGGCTTGGAAGAAGAGTTAAAAACCGATTCGCGACCGGATGTGATGGCTCAGATGTTAGAAACCCTAACAAGTGGACAGACTCAGGTGATTGATCATCTAGCTGAGATTGCTGTTGTCGGTCATCGCGTGGTGCATGGAGGGCAGGAGTATCGGCAGGCAACCTTGATTAAGCTAGAAGTCAAGGATGCGATCGCGAATCTTTCCAGTTTCGCCCCTGTTCACAATCCAGTCAACCTGGAAGGGATCGAAACAATTGAGAAAATCCTGGGAACGGCTACACCTCAAGTTGCTGTCTTTGATACCGCCTTTCATGCCAATTTGCCGTTGGTGGCGGCTACTTACCCCATTCCCTACGAATTCTTTGAGCAAGGGATTCGGCGCTATGGATTTCATGGTATCAGCCATCAATACTGTGCGAATCGCACGGCTCAGCTAATGGGTAAAGACTTAGCCTCCTTGCGTCTGATTACCTGTCATTTAGGGAATGGTGCTTCCCTTGCTGCAATCCGCGACGGTGAGAGCATTGATACCACAATGGGATTCACTCCCCTAGAGGGCTTGATGATGGGCAGTCGTTCTGGCTCCATCGACCCTGGTATCCTCATTCACTTGTTACGAAAGGCTGATTACGATGCCCAATCCTTAGATGAAACCCTGAATAAAGCATCTGGCATGAAGGGAATTTCAGGAGTATCAGGTGATTTACGCCAGATTATCAGTGAAATGAACCAGGGCAACTCACGGGCAAAATTAGCCTTGGATATGTACATCCATTCTCTGCGGAAGCATATCGGTGCCATGCTTGCCTCTTTGGGAGGATTGGATGCTTTGGTGTTTACGGGTGGGATTGGGGAAAACTCAGCCGCCATTCGATCCGCTGCTTGTGAGGCGTTTGGATTTCTCGGTTTGAAACTCGATTCCCACAAGAATGATGCCTCCCCTGTGGATATCGATATTGCCGCCACCGATTCAGCGATTCGTGTGTTTGTTGTACATACGGAAGAAGATTGGGCGATCGCACAAGAATGTTGGAAATTGCTGAAAAGGCAGTAGCACTCCAACCCAGACTCACGCTTGACAGCCTGGTCGAAGGTCGTTACACTCAAATTAACGTTAACGTTAAGGTTGATACGAAAGAAAACTTGACTGAAAAAATGCGTATCGGGGAACTTGCTGAGAAAGCTGGCGTTACTCCTCGAACAATTCGCTACTACGAAAACTTGGGACTCTTAAGTCCCAGCGAACGCGAGGGAAAGGGCTTTCGGTACTACACCGAGGCTGAACTAGCCAGACTCCGCAAAATTGATGCGCTCCAATCTCTTGGGCTATCTCTAGAAGAGATTGGCAGTATCCTCGACCTGTTTTTTCAAGAACCGACAATGTTACGGGGGAAGCAAAAATTGTTGGAAATTCTCATGGCTCATCTCCAGGAGACAGATGAGAAAATCATCGCCCTAACGCAGTTCCGTTCAGAGCTGCAAGCCAACATTGCTAAAGTACAGCAATACATAGAGCAAGTCAGCCAGCCCTAATTTTTTTAGGTCAATATTAACGTTAACGTCAAAGTTACTTTAGAGTGGGGGAAATCTTGAGTATGCTCCTACAGCATTTTCAAATGCTTGCCCGATACAACACCCTAGCCAACCGCAGAGTTTATGAGAGTTGCTCACAACTAACCGATGCAGAACGCAAGCGTATCCGACCAGCCTTTTTTAAGAGTATTCATGGGACGCTGAACCACATCATGGTGGGCGATCGCATTTGGCTGACAAGATTTGAGGGTGGAGAGATTCCGTCTACGGGACTCGACGCAATTCTCTATGAAGACTTCGACGAGTTGCGAGAGGTGCGGATAGCGGAAGATCAGCGGATTGAAGCGTTTGCCTCAGGTTTAGCTGAAGAGTTTTTAGCGAGTACGATTACCTACCGTAATAACGCCGGAAATATTCATAGCGATCCCGTCAACTTGCTCGTGGCTCACTTTTTTAACCATCAAACCCACCACCGGGGACAGATTCACGAGATGCTGACGCAGACTGAAATCGCCCCACCGGTCTTGGATATGCATCGAGTACTGCGACCTTAGCAACTAGAGAGTGAACTACTATGAGCGTACTTCCTGCATGGTTCTATAACGAATTTCAACAAATCGGAGTTGACTTTGAGGATAGGTTACAAGTTGAGGCATACGACTGTAATCAGCGATCAAGTAGCGAACAAGCTGAACGCAAATTAATTGAGTGGCTAGGTATCTCAGCCAGTCATACCGTCATTGACTTAGGTGCGGGTACTGGAACGTTTGCCATTCAAGCCTGTAAGGCAGGTGCCTGCGTCCATGTGGTGGACGTGTCACCAACCATGCTGGCTTATGCCCAAAAAAAGGTTGGCGCTGCTAAGGCTGAGAACATTAAGTTCCATCATGCTGGATTTCTGACTTACGAGCATCAAGGCAATCCGGCTGATTTCATTGTCACAAAGGCCGCGTTCCATCACTTGCCGGACTTCTGGAAGATGGTAGGACTGTTGCGTATGGCATCGATGTTGAAGGTTGGAGGGATTCTTTACCTGCGGGATGTAGTGTTCTCGTTCAACCCCAGTGACTATTATTCCCGTATTGATGCCTGGATTGAACGAGTGGCAAACCCAGCGGGTGAAGGTTTTACCGTCAGCGATTTCCAGACTCATGTTCGCGAAGAATACAGCACATTCGCATGGATTCTTGAAGGGATGTTGACTCGTGCTGGTTTTGAGATTGAACAAGCTGATTACCTAACCCCCGAATATGCCCAGTATGTCTGTCGGAAACGTTAGACGACAACAGATGAAATTGATCAAGAAATTAGGAGAAAAAGCATGAAAACACGCAAACTCGGAAGCCAAGGACTCATTGTTTCAGAGTTGGGGCTTGGATGTATGGGAATGTCGGAGTTCTACAGTGGCGGGGATGAAACCGAATCTATTGCCACGCTTCACCGCGCATTAGAACTGGGAGTCACCCTGCTGGATACAGCAGATATGTATGGCCCGCATACGAATGAGCAGCTAGTTGGGAAAGCGATTAAAGACCGTCGCGATCGCGTGATTGTCGCCACAAAGTTTGGTATCGTGCGCGGTGAGGATAAAAGCTTTCGCGGCATCAATGGTAGCCCTGACTATGTGCATCAAGCCTGTGATGCTTCATTACAACGCCTAGGAACGGACTACATTGACCTCTACTACCAGCATCGTGTCGATCCTAATGTTCCCATCGAGGAGACCGTGGGTGCGATGGCAGAATTGGTACAACAGGGAAAAGTCCGCTACATTGGCCTTTCTGAGGCAGCTCCCGCGACGATTCGACGTGCCCATCAAGTGCACCCCATTACCGCTTTACAGACGGAGTATTCCCTCTGGAGCCGCGACCCAGAAGACGAAATTCTCGCGACTATCCGTGAATTAGGGATTGGGTTTGTGGCCTATAGTCCTCTAGGTCGAGGCTTTCTCTCAGGAGAGATTACCAGCTTGGATGATTTGGCGGCGGATGACTATCGCCGATATTCGCCCAGGTTCCAAGGTGAAAATTTTAATAAGAATCTCCAGCTTGTCCAGGCTGTAAAGGAAATTGCGACCGAAAAAGGGGTTACACCGGGGCAACTAGCGATCGCCTGGTTACTGGCTCAAGGGAACGATATCGTGCCCATCCCTGGAACCAAGCGCCGCACTTACCTGGAAGAGAATGTGGCGGCTGTGGAGATTACCTTAACTCAAGCTGAACTACAGCGTATAGACGAGGTAGCACCGAAGAGCATTGCAGCAGGCGATCGCTACCCTGATATGAGCAGCGTGAATGGTTAATTCAATAACAAAAAAATAGCTGTCCCTAGATGCGCTAGGCGACAGCTTTCTTGATTAGGTCTTTAGAGCCAACGATAACCATAAAACCTGTACCGAAAGCTCTCAGTCCTAAATCCCTAATGGCTAATTAATCGTAATCTATATGCTCAACTTGTCTCTCCATAACTGGAGGAGGCATATACTCTCTTCGTCTGGTTTGTATAGTCGGGGGAAGAGCCGCCGAATAGGGATGTTGCACCACATAGGTTGTCCGAGGCGGACGTTGTTGTCGAGAAAGTACAGATAATGCCCCAATGACGACAACACCGCCACTAATCGTGACTGCCATACCTCCTAACGCCCAGACTAATCCTGAAAGCATCGGATTTTCTTGCTGCCCCACTTGAGTTTGCTCGGATTGGGGTTTAGTTTGTGCAAACAAACTATTCGCATTCGTCTCGTTTTGCGCCGTCATCCTTTGCATGAACGATTGCTGATTTTGCAGTTGCTGCTTAAGCTGCTCAATTTCAGTTCGTTGTTGCTCTAGCTGCATGACAAGCCGTTGTTGGTCAGGGCTGTATAAAGCTGAGCCGGGTGAAACCGTAGGCATAGCCTGCGGTTGTGTGCCATTCATAAAAGGAGTGGTCAAAGGAGGCTGTGAGACTTGTGGGAGTTGTGCAACAGGTGGAACTGTTGCGCCAAGATTTGCCCCGGCCCCTCCTCTCATCAGAAAAAGAACTGCCACCCCAGCGAAGGCAGCTCCTGTCAGGAAAGCCATACCATCACTCATCGCCCTTACCTCTAAACTGCAACTGAATCATCAATAATGGGAATGGATGCACTCTGATACTCCTCACTTGGACATTACTTAACCTCGGATTAATACGCCATTTCCTTACGGAAGGGGGGGTAGTCGCTCTTGCCCTGTTAATATCTGCTCATTCATTCAAAACTACATTTGTTAAATTGTCCACCTTAGCGAGGTCTAAAACTTTTAAGTCCCCTGATCAGCCATTTTTATACTAATTATCTCTTTTGAATAGATGAGACTGCCTGACTTGACGCCCAGCCGATTGACTTGCTGTGCCCTGAAAATAATACACTGATGCCAGCCACTGGAGTAAAAGCCTTGAGATTTTTTTAAGCGTGAAACGGTCTATCTCTACAAGTACGATGCTAATGCTCGTCAAACCCAATCTCACAGCCCTCCTAGCTCATTAGGTAAGGTACACCCAATCCAACTCAGAGAATTGCCTAGGAATGCAGCCGATGGAGCAACAACTAGGTTATTAGAATCTCGCAGGAGCATTATTGGCGCTTTTCACGTCAAAAGGTTCACAGCTTTGCTGCTCCTTTCGGGTAGCAAGGTTTAACACCCATCTATTCAACCATTCACTGATACCCTTCTCAACGCTTATGCCTGATCCGGACAACCAAGATTTTAACAATGATGCCCAGCTAAACCGCAACAATCTCTGGTTAGAGGGATGTAAGACAGTGGCACTGAGTTTGGTGTTCTCTTTTGGGTTTCACATCCTTGTCGCAGAATCTCGCTATGTTGCCTCCGGGTCGATGCTTCCTACTCTAGAGGTTAATGACCGCCTGGTAATCGACAAATTAAGCTATCGTTGGTCAAACCCGGAACGAGGGGACATCATTGTATTTTCTCCCACCGAAAAGCTCAAGCAGCAAAATGTACGCGATACGCTGATCAAACGAGTGATTGGTTTACCAGGAGAGAAAGTCGAGATTAAACAGGGCCGAGTCTACATTAATGATGGACTCTTGTCAGAAAAATATATTGCAGAGAATCTGAGCTATCAGTGGGGACCCGTCACCGTGCCAGCCAAGTCTTATCTCGTAATGGGTGATAACCGCGATTACAGCTATGACAGTCGTTCCTGGGGATTTGTTCCTCACGACTATATTATTGGCAAGGCCTTTGTTCGCTTTTGGTCTCCTAAGCGCCTAGGCAAAATCGATCCAGTTCCGCTGTATCCAACATCCCAACCCTCCTCCTCAAAGTAATTAACCGAATTGAGAATTGAGAATGGGAAAAGTAGAAGAATAGAGTATAGAAGTTTGCCATCTTTACAATGTCCTTGAGAAGAGAATGGGCTAATGGCAGAGTTCGGCTATCGCAATTTTTAAACATAACCAGCGATACGGGTTAAGCTACTTTTAGCCTCTTCTCTTAACTCTGGCAAGAGAATATTAAAAAAGTACAAAGTAACAAGGAAGAGCCAGAAAGAAGAATCAGGACAAACTCCGCCCACCTTCTATTCCAGGATTTAGGCTCCAGTTTGGATTCCGGCAATTCCTTCACAATTTCCTCCCGAATTCCTTCACAATCTTCACATAATCTCTTTATAGTTATACTTACTATTCTGGGAATATTAGTTGTACTATCGAAAGTAGAAGAGTAGATTGAGATTCTACCTCAACAAGAATTCTAGAAGGTGAAAGTAGTCATAGTCCATAAAGTCTCTCAATTTACTCGATTGCGACAACTTGTAAATTAAGCCTTTCTGGAGATATTTTTCGAGACATCAGTTTTCTTCGACTAAAGTAGAGTTACCCATCTATAGGGGTTACCCTTAGTCAGCTTAGTGAGTAAGAAGCGTAGAACCTTAGACTAATCCAAACAGTTCTGGAAAGTCCAAGCCGATTTAAAAGCTTCTCGTTTTCATGCCATGTGTCGAGTTAAACGCCTTTAATCGACACCGAATACCTATGTGAGTTTTTCCAGGAAAATACCCAAGGCTAGAGTTTTTATCTCGCCAGAGCTTGCTATGTCAAGTTTCAATCATTCCACTCTTGAGATTCAGTAATTTCAAAGGAGACATCCATGACTCTAGAGGCAGAAATTCAAGATTTCCTAACTAATGTTGGCAACAACCATCAGATCTTCAAGTATCTGTACAATACAACTCCAGATACTTTTGTTCCCTTTGAAACCCCCGTATACTACTCCGGCCCTTACTGGGATAACAAAGAAATCATAGCCATGATGAAGGCTATTTTAGAAGGTAAGTGGATTACCAGCGGAGAAATGGTTCATAAGTTTGAAGCTCAGTTTTCTAAGAAATTCAAACTGAATCATTCCGTAATGGTTAACTCCGGTAGTTCAGCCAATTTAGCTCTGATTGGAGCGGTTAAAAAGTATCTTGAATGGCAAGACGGAGACGAAATTATATTGTCTGTCGTTGGATTCCCTACAACTCTAGCTCCGCTTCTCCAAAATAACCTCAAACCCGTCTTCATCGATATTGAATTAGATTCTCTTAACTTTGATTTAGAGTTGATTGAGGAAAAAATCACTCCAAAAACTAAAGCGATTTTCTTATCTCCAGTTTTAGGTAACCCTCCGAATATGGATAGGTTACTGGAAATTTGTAAGAAGCATAGCATCGAACTCTTGCTCGACAATTGTGATAGCCTAGGCAGCACTTGGCGAGGAAAGTACCTCAATGAATATGCCATCGCCTCATCTACCTCCTTCTACCCAGCACACCATATCAGCACTGGGGAAGGAGGCATGGTTTCCTCGAATATCAAGGAAATTATTAAAATTGCCCGATCGCTAGCTTGGTGGGGACGCGCTTGTGATTGCGTTGGAGCAACCAACTTATTGCCTTGTGGAGGCTGTGGCAAGCGATTCGATCATTGGTTGCCTGATTATGATGGCGTTGTTGACCACAGGTATGTGTTTACAAACATCGGCTATAACCTGAAGCCGTTAGACTTTCAAGGAGCGATTGGTTCAGTACAGTTAGAAAAGTTTGAGGAAATTGAACAAAGAAGAATTCAGAGTAAAAAGCGACTACAAGGCATTCTAGAAGAATATGTAGAGGGAATCAAAGTCCCCAATGAATTGCCAGAAGCAACCACCTGTTGGTTTGGCACGCCTATTGTATGTCCCGACTCTGAATCCAAGCGATCGCTTGTGGAATACTTCGAGAAAAACAAAATCCAAACGCGGAACTATTTCGCCGGCAACATTTTGCTGCAACCCGCTTATAAACACTTAGAGAATGCTGAGAATTATCCCAATGCTAATGTAGTTTTGGATCGGGTGTTCTTTATCGGTGCAGCTCCACACTACCACGAGCAAATCTTTGAATACATTCAAGAAAGACTCAAAGCACGGTTTGAAAGCCAGAAAACAAATAAAGTCTTGAATCTCTCCTGCTAAACGGGTCAGATTCACTTGCACTGTATGAAATCTAAAGGTTGGGGAATGAGAAATTCTTGCCCAGTTCCATCCCAAAAAATCATTCGTCATCGTTTGTTGAGGGTCGTCTTTCTCCTTCCCCATGAATCAAGAATTTTTCCTCCCATTATGCGGCAATTGCTACGTCCTATATCCTTTATTTTTGGTTTCCTCAGTAGCCTATAAAGCAGAAACGTATGTACAAAATCACTTTTCCTATTCCGGTTTTCCTTATTGACGAAAAACACATATCCATTCCTACCGGGTTAGCTCGCGATATTCTCACACAACTCAAATACGAGCCAAAACTACGACTGATTTGTCCGCAGGTTCCTGATGGCACAATCATCCAAGATTCCTACACCATTTCCTTGGATGATTACCCAGGACTTTCGTTTCGCCTGTTACCTTGGAGCGGGGGAATGCGTAGTTGGCCTCTGCATTATCTAGCCGTGAGAGCCGCCTTAATTGAGGAAGTTCGTGATGCGACAGTTTGGCATACAGTTTGCGGCATTAATTTGTGGGATGTCACAACATTAAGTTACGAGATCGGACGCTTATACAGCAAGGGAATCCGAGTATTTTACTTGGACAGTGACCCAACATCCATACTCGAAAAAAGTGGCGGTTTGTCATCGCTCAAAGCTAAGTTAGTAGACTCACAAATCAAGCAGCGTGTAACGGATGCTGATGCTACATTTTTCCTAGGACTTGGAGTACAAAAAAGGTATGGGCACTTAGCACGTCGCTCAAGCACCAATCAAGCCGTCTGGTTGCAAAAAGAAGATGTTGCCAATGAAGAGGACGTAAGGCGCAAGTTTGAACAATCATCAGATCAACCAATTCGGATGATTCTTCCCGTTCGACTTGAGGCATGGAAAGGTGCGGACGACGTGATTCAAGCGCTGATTAACCTCGGCGATCAGTTACCCGCTTACCAACTCGATATCATGGGTTCTGGTCCGTATAAAGAACAACTAATCGCTCTGGCACGCAACCATACCGACAAGATTCGCTTTGTCGATCCCGTTCCCTACGGCCCAGTCTTCTTTGAACGTCTGCGCTCTTATCACATTGTTTTTGTTCCAACTCGCGGCTTAGAGGAACAAAGAGTCGCTTACGATGCAGCCGCTTCGGGTTGCGTATTGCTCCATTCACGCACGGTTACCCTAGAAACCTCGCTGCGTGATTTACAGCCGCGCTGGAGTTTTGAACCCGCTAATATTAACAGCCTATCGAGTGCCATTCAGTCTGCGATAGGCGAGCGATCGCGTTGGACACAAGCCGGACTAGCGGGAATTGGATTTATGCAGGGCAGAACCATCGACGAGATGCACCGTTCGCGGGCTGAGTTCATCCGTTCTGTACAACACTCAGTCTATCCCAACGCCAAAAATCTAGTCGCTAGTGCTACCTAGTCCTCAAACCCTGTGACTTAAAGCTTGAGTAGGGTAGCAGGGAAAGATTGATATCAGTGTAAGACGCGATCGCCCAAAAATTGCCTGCGAAACCGTTCACTAATTTTTCAATCAGAGAGCATCGCGTCTTATACCAAACGAAAGCAAACACTCTCTATGTAAATGTACTCCCTATATTTGAATTGAAGATTGAGGAACAATTAGATGTCAAGTAATGAACTTGGAATCCCAGCCATCATCAATCCTGCCGAGGAGATTCAAAAAGCTCAATTAACCCCTTCTCGTCGGTTGAGTCTCAAAGAACGATTGATAACCAGCCTAATCGGATGGATACCAGGAGCAGCAAGAGGTCATGTATTGCGAAGAATTTTTTATCCAACCATTTTTGCCCGAATCGGTGATTCTGTTTTCCTGGATCGTGGCATTGAATTTGTCGGTACTTCTAATATTGAAATTGGAGATTCAGTAGTGATTTCTCCTAACGTTACTCTCAAGGCTCCAGGTGAGAATAATAAGATTAATCTTGGTCGTGGGGTTTGCCTCCTGAAGGGGGTTAATATTGTCGGTCTTGATAACACAACAGTCGAGATTGGTGACCGTACCTTCGTTAACGTTAATGTATGGCTCAATGGCCCCGGTCATATCAAAATTGGGCAAGACTGTCTGCTAGCACCGCGTGTATCTCTGATTGCTGTTAATCACATCTTTTCTGACCCCAATCGACCCATCAATACCCAAGGACATACAGCAAAGGGAATTACGGTTGAGGATGATTGCTGGCTCGGATATGGGGTGACGGTAGTCGATGGAGTTACGATTGGTAAGGGCAGTGTGATTGGAGCTGGAGCCGTTGTGACTAAAGATATCCCCCCCTATTCAATCGCGGTTGGTGTACCCACCAAGGTAATCGGTAAACGAGGGGAATGAAACTCTGGAGGCTCTGAACTCCAAGTTAGACCCCAACTATGAGCTAGCTCAGAGACTTTATCAAACACTTCAAGCAATATAAGGGTAGAGACGATTCAGGAGGTCACACCAATGACCAACGCTACCCTCAACTTCAAAACGGCACCCGCTCATCAAGTCTTAGCAGCGGCTGGTAAGAAGATTTTACGACCCGGTGGACGTACTGCGACAGAACAGTTATTTAGTTGGGCGAATTTCCAACCTGAAGAGACAGTACTGGAGCTAGCTTCGAGTTTTGGTTACAGTGCGATCGCATTAGCCAAACGTTTTGGCGTCCGTGTGGTTGGCGTTGAAAAAAATCCCAGTAGTGTGGCACGCGCACGAGAGAATATCCAAGCGGCTGGGTTAGAAGGACAGGTAGAAGTCATTGAAGGGGATATTTTTCACCTAGAAATGATTTCTGGACAGTTTGATTATGTGTTTGCAGAAGCCATTTTGTCCATGCAATCTCCTGCGGGTAAAGCCAAAATCTTGCAGGGTATTCGTAACAAACTCAAACCAGGGGGTAAGTTTCTTTCTCATGAATTGTTAGTTTACGACCATGAAGAAGAAGTTCATCACACATTGTCCCAGGTTATTCGGATGAACACCAAACCTCTTTCATTGGAGAACTGGAGTAAAGCCTGTGAAACGGCTGGACTAAATGTGCAACAGCATCAAACTGGAGCGATGGGATTATTAAACCCCCTGCAAATGCTGCGGGATGAAGGTGTTGTTGATACGGCTCGAATTGTGTGGAATGTCTTAACAAAAGCGCCTATTCGTGAGCGAGTTCTACAAATGCACCATGCATTCAAGCAACATCAGCAAGATTTGGGCTATATCTCGCTATGTGCGGTTGCTGATTAACGGGAATTGATTGAACTAATTGTTTTATATATTGTTGATTGTACACAACAATATTTCTCACACCTACCTTAAGAGGTATATTCATCATGACTTCTACAATCAAAGCCGATTCATCTTGTTATTTTCCCCTACGAGAACGAATTGAATATCCAGCAGATGGAGTATTGAGTAAAGTTTTATTCAAGGATAATAATTGTCAGTACACGCTGTTTTGTTTAGCCGCTGACACGAGTATTTCTGAACATACCTCAACTCGCAATGCTGTCATCAATGTTATTGAAGGTCAGGGGATTCTGACTTTAGAGGGAAAAGAGATTAAATTAGAACCAGGTTTGTTTGTTTTCATGAAAGCTCACGCTCCCCATGCGTTAAAAGCGGAGCAAAACTTAGGGTTTCTCCTAACGCTATCTGAAAGCCATTAACAGATTTAATAACGTTAATCCAGTCTGATCAATTTAGTTTTCTTGTCAATGCTGAACATTTTTTCTCAACACCTTGGACTATCCACCGCTGAGTTAGAAACATTACTATCATTCAGTTTGCAAGAGTTTCTGACCTTTCCTGCCGTCAACGAATTATTAGGAAGTTTGGACACTCAACTCCTCAAAGAAACTTTACCGACAGCCGGAGGTGTTTTGGCTGAGAAATTACCAGCTTTTTACGATTGGCTGAAAAATGAGTTAAACCTCCAGCGAGTTCCTGATAGCCCAGACCATACAACTACGTGGGTGATTGGTTTCCTCAACCATCAAGAAAGCCTGACTCGCTTAGTTGAACTACATCGTCCCGTACCTCGTCCGGCTTTAGAACGGTCAATTCCTCGCTTGCTCGCGACCTTTGATGGGGTTGAAGAGGAGAAGGTACGGAAGGAATGGCAAAAAGCGATCGCAGCCCTTTGTTTAGTCCTTATTGTTGCCGCACGTAATGAAAAACCGTATGTGCAATCTGCCGCTTAACGAATTTTGAATCAGTCGTTGTAGTGATCCAACTTTTTGAGGATTAGTTTTCTACCTTGAGGGTGTATTCTACAGAATGATAGACAGATGTAACAGGTTAAAACGATGATTGCTTGTCAAAGAAATGATGCTCAATAAACCTTCAATAGTCTTCATAGTTTTAACCATAGAGATTTGCCTGAAGGAACTAAGGCTGTAATTAACAAACAAAGTGGTAAATCGCGCAAGAGGTAGTTGAAAAAGAGCCAATACAGATGTCATAACAATTTGAGATTTTAAACTTTGAATGCAAGTATTGACATGACTCAGCCAGCCATCAATGGGGTAACAGAAAAACCTTTATCGGATGCAAGCAGTACTAAATCCAATTCTCAAATTTGGTATCGACCGACAATTTCTCATGAACATGGGGTTTATGTCGTGTTGCTGGTATCTTTCCTGACTGGAGCTGCATTAGCGCAAGCTTGGACACTGGCAACTACATTGGCTTTGGTGTGTGCGTTCTTTGGCTTTCAGGCTGAGCATCCCATTGTCCTTCAAATCAAGCAACGGCGGAGTCTCAAGCCTCGTTTTCTAGTGTGGGGCGGGGTGTACTCTGCTGTGTCACTTGCGATCGCATTTTACCTCTATCTCAGTTTCCCGATACTTTTGTGGCTCTACTTAGGAGCCGTTGCAGCACTGGTTGTGGATGCGGTTTCCGTTTTCCACCGCGAACAAAAATCCATTTTCAATGAGTTCATTACCTTTGCAGCGGTTTGCCTTTGTGCTCCTCTTGCCTACGCCGCTACCACTGGCACCCTTTCAGCTACGGCAATGGGGTTATGGGTACTCAACACGCTCTACTTTTCCAGCACCATTTTTACCGTCAAGTTGCGTAAGCCGAAAACGAGTTCCATCGTTCCGGGAGTGGTTTATCATGCGATCGCAACCTTAATTGTTGCGACCCTCTACTATCTGGGTTGGCTACCTTTAATCGCGGCTTTAGCATTTGGATTAGCGCTGCTCAAATTTGGTCTTATTGCCTTAAATCAGGAATGGTATCGCACTGCAAAAATTCAATGGGTAGCGATGCTCGAAACGGGAACGGCTTTCTGTTTCCTCACCCTTGTTGCTCTTTCAATTTTGCCAGCTCATTTAACGAGATTTTAGACCTAAGCGTTCAGTAGAATTAGAGGCTATTGAATAGTGAATCGATACTAAATTTCTGGGATTCCCCAATCCTCGATGATTGGGGATTTTTTGTACGGGGTGTGTTCAGCTCTGTATTCTGCCTGGTGGTAGACTTGTTCTTCGATGGGCTAGAATCGACTTGCAGCAATTCATGTGTGGTGCCGGATCGGCACACAGCCTGTGTGTTCCGATCAGATAAATTCTGAAAGGACTACATCATGAAACCGTCTGTGAACTTGTTCACTCGACAAGTGCCACCTATACTGCTCGTTCTGTCGCTACTGAGTGGCGGAGTGGTCTATAAGGATGGACAGAGAGAGATATCTATCTGGCTATCTCGACCATTAGAGCAGCTTCAACTTCCCGCTGACACTCAAAAGTAAAAGCGGGACAGCACGCATGAATTGTTGTTCAAAACCCCTGGAGAGTTTTCTTTCGGGGGTAATTTTTTAAGGGAGTTACAGCAGTAGCTTACTGCTCATACGAAAAACTCAGTTTTAGGGAGAAGGAATAATGAATCAGGAAGAATTTGAGAACAGAATGCAAGAAATTGATACTGAACTCATTAAACAAGGTATTACCGTTAAATTTCGCCGTCGAATAGAAGCTCTAAAACTGTTTTGTCCGAATTCTAGTTTTAGTCTTTCTCCGGAAGATAAAAAAATTTTTGGAGAGTTTGAAGGTTCTAATCTTTTCGACAAAATAGGGATTTGGTATTGGGATATGTATTCCAAAAAGACGCTATCAATTTTTGATATTGGCAGAAAACCATTTAAACTAAGAGGAGAAATTTATTATATTAACTATCCTACTGTTTGTTGTGCCGCAGGAATTGATGTTTTGAATTTTGTGGAAAATTTAACAGAAAAAATGAAATGTTCTTTGAATTCAATCGAACAAGATCAGATATTACAAGAATTTGAACTAGGATATTACGCTTTCAATGCAATTTGGAGTTTAGGTAACTTCTTACAACATTTACGCGAAGAAGCAAAGGATTTTCTTGAAAGAGGGGCTGTAGATATTGAAGCATCAACCTCAAACCTAATTGACATCCAGAATACAATATTTCATTCACATCAAGCAGCAGAAAAGTTTTTGAAAGCTCTTTGGGTAGAGTTAGATTATCATAACGCTGTCGTTAAAAAGTATGACAGAGGTAAAAATGGATTAAAGATGTGTGGTCATCACCTAATAATGCTGTACGAAAGATTACCTAAAACGCAACCCAAAAAGAAACATATCCACGAGCAAGTTAAGTATCTTCATGATTTAGTTCCAGATATGGATATCCGGTATAAAATTCAAGCTAAAACCCTGGATGAAGCTGTGAAAGCAGTTAATAGTATGCTTATAGTCTGTAAATTTGTTAGCGAACAAATTGCTAAAATTCACCAAAGCAAGGAGATTTTTAGCGTACAAGAATACGAAGAAGGATTATTGAAAATTTATCTAGACAAATTTCTATCGCTTGGTGTAGCAGCAAACCGAGGTCAGGATATTACGACAGATATTGATAATGCGGTAAGAGAATGCACAGAACATTTGGCTATTGTTAAATCAAGTACAGAAATTGGAAATTTGAAGCAACTTGTAGGAAAAATAAAAATTATTCTTTCAGATCAACATTATAGTCAGCAGCATAAAGAGTGGAGCGATACTTTAAACAAGGTATTGAAATTATTAGAAGTAAAGATAACTGAAATAGAAAGATAGGTAAGGAATCTCACAGGCGCTGAATCTATGATCGCACCTCCCCTCCTCTGCAACGAAAAAAGCGATCGCTTTTTGTCCGAGATTTTACTCAAAGGGACTTCTCGCAGTTGTTATAGTGATTCCAAAGCCTCCGAGAGGTCATCATGCAGATTACACTCGATCTCCCCGAAGAATTCGTATCGCGACTGAGTTTGCTAGAAGACAAACTACCGCAAATCTTGGAATTGGGATTGCGGGAGTTGAATGCCAGTTCTCAAACGGGATTTACAGGTGTAGCTGAAGTCTTGGAATTTTTAGCAACACTCCCTACACCCGAAGAAATTATTGCCCTGCGTCCCTCTGAAAGCTTGCAAGCTCAAATCAGTAGCCTGCTAGACAAGAACCGCACCCAAGGTTTAACGCCTACTGAGTCACAGATTTGGGAGCAATATCAATACCTTGAACACTTAATCCGGATGGCAAAGGCGAAAGCATACCTAAAACTCAAGGAATTGAGTCAGAAATGAGCAGCACATATATTCCATCTGCGCTAAGACGCCTCGTTTGCGAGCGTGGCAAAGGATGCTGTGAATACTGCCTGATTTCTGAAGCAACTGCATTCGCCCCTCACGAAATAGACCATATCATTGCTGAAAAACATGGCGGATTAACCGAAGCTGATAACTTGGCGCTCTCATGCACGCTGTGCAACAAACATAAGGGAAGCGATATAGCTTCAATCGATGCTCATGTAGCAGTAGAGAGTTAAGGCAATCATCTGCGATCGCCTAGATTCTAAAAGATTATGCCTTGAGACGGGTAGAAGTTATAGCTTAAAACTTTGATGATGAAACTATCCACTCCTGACCCTATCCACTGCTTCCTCAGAGCTTCTCAATGTCTCAACCTTTATTAATCGTCGATGTGCAGGTCGGTTTCATCAACACATTTACACATCATATCCCCCAACGAATCGTCAGTTTAATCGAACGCGATCGCTATTCACCCCTTTTGTTTACTCGATTTGTGAACGCACCCGATGGCCCATATAATCGCTTCCTCAATTGGCATAGTTGTAATCGGGAGCCAGAAACCGACGTTGTTCCGGAACTCCAACCCTTTGCTCAACAGGAATTCATCTTTTCCAAACTGGGACTATGCGGGATGCCGGATGAGTTAACCGACTACCTCCGCCAGCAGCGTATTGAACAGATCTCGATTGTTGGCATTGATACCGATATGTGCGTTCTGAAAATCGCCATGGATTTGTTCGACATTGGCATTGAACCCATTGTCTTCACAGATTGCTGTGCGAGTACAGCAGGGTTACAGGCACACCTTGCAGGATTGGCGGTACTCAGCCGGAATATTGGTGCGATGCGACTCCGCGATGCTGGACTCAGTGGGGGTTCCCTAGCTGCACCTTAGAACAAAGTGCGATCAGGATGGGAGATTAGCGAACTAGTGCAAGAAGGCAAGCCAATGTAAAGAGGGTGTCCGTGTGATGGACACTCTCTCTGATGAAGACAAATTAGAAGTTAAAAATTCTGTAATAAGCACTGGCAGCTAGAAGAACAATGAGTAAAACTCCGATTAAAGTGCTGACTAAATATTGAACAGCGGATTTTTGAACAGGATCAGTGTCACTCTGATTTACATGGGTTGATTTTTCAGTTGCTCATAAATGCCTTGACTTTAGATAGAAGTAGAAAAACATAGTTTTTCTTATTTTTAATGTGAACAGGTTTAGATTCCTGAGCGACTGAATGTACTTAGAGTCCATTGAGGTGCCAAAATGGAGTACAGTGAATACCTCACCTTCTGCCTGATGGTTTTAGCTTTATTAAGCTGGGCGCTTTCGGAGTGTTTGCTCTTTTTGAGTTGATGTTAATAAAGCTTTCTGGACTTTCTTGCTTTTTCACCCAATCGGGTGAACTCTTCAGGTGAAGCCTTATTTCTTAAAACAACCTATAATCACCCTCATACCCAAGATTGTTTCAATTTTAGAGACATGAGGGATGTTATGACAAAGATTTGGTAAAGTAACCGGAGCAGTCTATAACGTTCAGTAGTTGTGTCTAACAGTAGAATTGCATAACCAGGACATTCTCTCGTTGAGCCAACGCTCAGTCAGTGATCATTTCCAGGATAGGTGATTTTCCTGTCAGGTTTCAGGACTAAGATGCTCAAAATTTTTGTTTCACGTTCAAGTTAATGAAGTCTACACGGTTCCACAGTTTAATTGGTTTTTTGCAAGATGAGTTGGCGATTCCATCGGCTTCTATTGATCTAGCTATCCGTCATCATCCCGATACCGCCAATGTATTGCCGATGATTCTTTGGCAATACGGATTGGTGACGTTGGAGCAGTTAGATAGAATTTTTGAGTGGTTAGAAACGGCTTAGCGGTTTTTAGGTATACTTCACTCCATGCCGATTTCCTTTTCACCACTAGAAGTAATGAGTGGGAGCGTCACGGTAAAGGTTGTTCCCACACCCATTTGACTGTTGACTTTGATAGAGCCACCATGTAACTCAACAGCATTTTTCACAACCACTAAACCTAGCCCTGTCCCAGGAAACTTACTGGCATTGTTAGCGCGATGGAATGCTTCAAATAAACGGGGCTGGTCTTCTTCTGGAATCCCGATACCTTGGTCTTGTATCTGAAATTCCAAATGGCTGTCGAGGCAGGTGAGAATAAAGCCAATGGTACTACCAACCGGGGAATACTTGATAGCATTTGAGAGTAAGTTACTCAAAATATGGAACAAGAGTTTTTCATCCAGAGCCACGGAAATACAAAGATTTAAATCGGGAGAGCTATCGGATTTACAACCTGAACCTTGAGGCGTAAAGATGATGGTGTGTTGACGACCCGTAGAGAGTTGTAACTCTTCCACCAAACCGTGACAGAACTCAATCACGTTCATCGGAGCAGGATTAAACTCTAATTTTCCGGCTTCAGCCTTACCGACTAGTAAGACATCATCCAACATTTGAGTCATGTGTTTGACGCGGGAGTAAATCCGCTCAAAGTGAACTTGTTTTTTCTGGTCACTCCACTTATCGCTGTAACACTCTAGTAATTCCGCTGACCCTAAAATGGCCGTTAGAGGAGTGCGAAATTCATGGGATGCCGTGGAAATAAAGCGAGATTTGAGTTCATTAAGTTCTTTCTCTTTTTTGAGAGTCTCACGTAGTTCGTCTTCTACCTGTTTACGTTCCGTGATATTACGTAGAATCGCCACGATTTCATCCCCTTCACAGACTGCCAACCGCGCTTCCCAATACGATGTGTTTCCTTGCCAAGACCATTGATACTCCAAAACTTGTAGTTCACCCGTTTGTCGAGCTTGTTCCATACCCTCCAGAAAGGGTTGAGCGATGGAACTGGGCAGAACCTCCTGTACTTTTTTGCCCAGGAAATCAGCTTCGTAGAGAAACAACTGGCTCTCTTTTGGTGCTTGGTAGTTCACAAAAACACCATCTCGATTGAGGCGAAACATCAAGTCGGGGATGGCATTCAACAGAGCACGATTGGTTGCAACACTGCTGAGCAGTGCTTCCTCTGTACATTTCTGCTGCACCACTGTCTGCTCTAACTTAGCGAGATTCAGCCGTAGCTCTAGCTGGCTGATCACTTGCCGCGCCAAAGCTTGAAGCGCAGTGAGTTGCTGACTGGTTAACTGGCGTGGAACCCGGTCAATCACACAAAGGGTGCCCAAGGGGAAGTGATCCGGTGTCACGAGGGGAACTCCTGAATAAAACCGAATGTTAGGGTCACTTACAACGAGCGGATTGGAGGCAAACCGCTCATCCTCTAAAGCATTGGGCACAATCAGCGGCTCTGAAGGCGAAAGAATGGCATGAGCGCAGAAAGCCATTTCTCTGGGTGTTTCTGTGGCTTCCAGTCCAACTTTTGACTTAAACCACTGCCGTTTTTCATCCACTAGGCTGACTAAGGCAATGGGTGTGTCGCAAATCGAGGCAGCTAGCACGGTCAGATCGTCAAATGCTTGTTCCGGTAAGGTATCGAGAATTTGATAACGCTGGAGTGCCAGAAGCCGTTGATTCTCATTGTCAGGGTATGGTGCGGACATGGCTTTTGGTGTGGGAAGCCTCTGCAATCTAGGGGTAGGTATTGTGATGTTTTCCTGCCGGCGGTAAAGCTGGAACAATGAAAACAAGGAGTTGTTCAGGGCTTGCTGTGTATGGCGGAGAGCTTTAGGAATAATACTCAAAATGTTGCTATCTATCCTTAATTCGAGGGGGATTTGAGAGTAGATGCGGTTGCTATCTCTCAACTGCATCGTTGCACCCAAGGAACTGAGGAGTGAAGCTCTAGTTCTTTCTCAATGAAAGGTCAAATAAAATAAATTCTGCAACCGTATATTTACGGAGGGACTTGGTATTGAACTCACCAAAGCGCTTTTGTGGCTCTCTCGTGCGTTGGTGACAGCGACTCTTAGAGTGTCGGTTCAGTCATCCAAAATGCCGAAGCTAACAGATGAATGGGGCGATCAGTCGGTTTTCGCACTAACGGTGGGGAAAAGATCTATCTTCACCCAGGAGACTGAATACAAACTCTGTCAAACCTAAAAATCAATTACCAAAAAAAATGCCCTCTCGTTCCCATCGAGGCGAGAGGGTTTCAGTGTCCAAAGGCTTATATTTAAAGAGTAAAGAATAAGTGTGAAGAATTTGTGAAAACTTCAAACAAGATTGCTTTTTAAAGGTTTTGATGCCCAGAAGGCTCATACAAAACTGTCATTACCAGAGGCAATCGCGGCTAAAGCTTCTAAGTCTAACACCGTAATTTTACCCCCACGACTGTACGTGACAACTGACTGAATCGTCTTAAACAACCGCACGCACTCTTCATAGGTAATCCCAATACTGCGGGCAATTTGATAATAGGGAAGTTTGATGTTCAGTCGCTGACCTTCCGGAGTGATTTCGGTTCCAGAGTGAGAAACAAAATACTGAATGAACTGTGCCAAGCGCACGATCGCTCGTTCGGAGACTAATCCATGAACCGTATCATGAAGCAGTTGGAGTCGCTGATTGAAGACACTCAGCATTCGCAAAGCGATCTCAGGCGTTTGGCGAATAGCCTCTACTAAGCCATCCCGTTCAATCGTGAGAATCTGGCAATTCGTCTCGGCGGTGACAGTGGCGGGAGCAATCCCATTGCCAAAAATAGCGGGTGCTGCAAAAATTTCTCCAGCGAATAAGGTGCGGAGGATGGTTTCCTTGCCAGTTGGCGCTGTCTTGGTGACACGCAAAGAACCCTTAAGCAGACTGTGCAGTTTTGAGGAAAGGCGATCGCCTTCTTGCATGAGGATTTCCCCTTGCTGGTATTGCTGAACTTGGCTAAAGGGTTGTAAGCGTTCTAACTCTGAAGGCTCTAAATGCCGAAAAACCAGAATTTGAGAGAGTTCCTCGATGGTGGCTTGCAAGGTTATCTTAAAATATTGCAGGGTGGAGGTTGAAGGTTGAAATCAAAATTTTATTTTTCATACTTGACATTTTATTATTTAACTAACGTTGATTCAGCTTCCGCTAAAGCTCCGATAATCACAAACTTGCCGTACAATTTAGTTCGGGTTCCGCAAATTTTTAGCTCAATCTGTCTGCCATCTTTCCGTTGCCCTTTAAATCGACATAAAAGGCGTTGAATTTGCCCCTGAAGACATTGATTAATTTGCTTAGCTATAAAACCACGATTCTTGGGAGTAACGAGGTTGATTACTGACTCCAAGGAGATGAGTTCCCCAAAGGTATAGCCAAAAATTTCAGCGAACCGATGGTTAACGTAGAGAAAATTCCCATCTCCAAACATAATATAAATGCCGAGCTTCGATAATTCATCCTCACTCGTCATCTCTTCTTCAATGAGGTTTAACTCTTTATGCTGTAATTCTGAGTCAGCGTGTCGGAATTTACTATAAAGTTCGGCATTTTCCAGAATTATAGCCATTTGCTGAGCCGTCATCTGCATTAAACGTGCGGAATCGGGACTAAAGTGTTCTGGCTGTGAGTGCATTAGCGTGAGAACACCGAGTAATAGCTTACCCTTGAGGATGGGAACACAGAGTGCAGAGCGAACTTCGTAAGGCTGATTGTGTAGTGTGATCCAGCGCTCATCCTTTAATGTGTCGGTGATCAATCCAACTTGGCGGTTTCGGACAACCCAGCCTGCCAATCCTTTGTTTAAAACTTCGCCAATTAGTCGTTGTTTCTGTGCGCGGATGGTAGCGCCGCGAGCTAGGATACTCTCGGTGACAATACCGGACTCATCAAGTAAAAATAGACTCCCTTCTTCAGCGTTGGTGATGCGACGAGCAATGCTCAACGTTTGTTGCAACAATCCCCTTAACATTAAGGTTCCATTTGATGTTTGCAACATGGTTACTAAACTCCTCATGAGTTCCTGCTGAGCATCAAACACGGTTTTTACGCCCCTAAGGTGGGCAACTTCTCGGCGTAGTTCAGTTATTTCCTGAATGAGTGGGTTTTGTGTTGGGCTGCGATCGCTCATCTTTCCCTCGTTAGTAAAATGCACCTTAGCTGAAAGCTGGTAATGATGGTTCAGGAGGCTTTGCCGAACAAGCAGGACGCCTGTCACTTAGGATATCTCGATGCCCAACTCAGTACTATCAGCTTTCTTTTTGACTTATTACTAACTTAAAGGCTAAAGAGGTTATTTAACCGTTTCCGAACCCAAGCTACAGGATTTTTATCATCCTCTGCGGCATCCACTAACCCCATCGCTCGTAACTGCTGTTGCCGCTCCGCTAATTCTTCTTGATGCTTGCCTAACTCTTCAATGATAATTTCGGCTAACTCTGGCTGTTCGTGCAATAGTTTTTCAAATCCCTTGTTATTGATCACAAATAAAATAGTATCTTCTAAGGCTCGAACGGATGCTGTCCGAGGAATGCCTAACATTAAAGAAAGTTCTCCAAAAAAATTCCCTGTTTCTAGGGTTGTGAGCCGCTTATCCAACTTCTCGACAAAGACTTCGATAGAACCCGAAAGAATAATATAAAAGGCATCCCCTGGATCGCCTTCTCGAAATAAGATTCTGGATTCTCCTAGACGTTTGCGATACCCGATTTCAATCAATTGCCGTAATTCTAAGTCAGTAAAATTGTGAAAGTAAGTAACTTGCCTGAGCAAATCTCTAATCGCTAAGGGCTTTGACAGTTGTTTAGGTAATTCTTGCTGCACCATTTGAGGTGTATCGTGTCCATTACTCCTAGAAATCGGGCTTGGGCTGAATACTTCAGCATTACGAAACCACAAATCCATTTGTGGGAAGGGAATCGTGATTCCTTGTTGGCGTAAGTTATATTCAATGATAAAATTCAAAGAGCTTTTAATCTGAGGTTCTCGGTCAATTCGATTTACCCATACCCAGAGTTCAAAACCTAAACAACTATCCATAAAGCCCTTAAAAATAACTTCGGGAGTCGGCTCATGAAATACGGCTTTTTCCATATACGCTGACTTTAAAAGAATTTCTGTTACGACTACTGGATCGCTGTTGTAGGAAACACCCACAGGAACTTTAATTCTTGACTTGAAGCCATCATAGCTCCAGTTGACAATTCTATCCTCTGCCAGTTTGCTATTAGGAACGACTACATATGCTCCATCTCTTGTACGAATTAAAGTAGAGCGAATTGAAATTTCTCTTATAAAGCCTGAAAGACTATTAAGTTCAACAAAGTCTCCCACCTTCAACTTTCTTTCCAGCAATAAAGTTAAACCACTGACAAAGTTTTTTGTTGCGTCTTGTAATCCTAATCCAATTCCAACACCTAAGCCACCGACTAAGACGGCTAAAGAAGCAAGATTAAAGCCAGTTGTTTGCAGGACGACGATTAAACCTAATGTGCCAAAACTATAACTAATGATGGTTGCGATCGCTTCTCGATTACCCTCATCAATGTTCAATCTAATAAGCAGTCGATGCTTAAGGAAATTCTTGCAAGCACGAGTAATAAAAAAAACGAATAGTAATGATAAAATAAGTTGAAATATTGAGCCAATTGATACAGGAGTGTCCCCAAGTTTAAAAAGGGGTGAAGCCACAATATGGTAGATTCTTGTGAAAATTTCCTGCGGAATATTGTTCATTATTGTCCGTTACATGTGTAGGGATGAAAGAAAATCTTCTGTAACTGAAGAACTCTGGCTTGTGGAGGATAAGGGAGGTAGCTATTTCTAAATGATAGGATGAAATATTTTTAAAGACATCGGTAGCTTCAGCAGGATTCAAGATTCAGGTGTAAAACAATGAGATTTGTCATGTCTCCCCCTGATTTCTTTGGAGGTGATGTAATGGCATACTTCATATTTCATAATGCGCTAACATCCTTTATACTTTACCCTTGAGTTAACTTATTACTTAAATACCGATTATAAAAGAATTATAAAATTCATTAGCCAGATTAATTTAAAAAGATTAATTTAGGGTTATGAGATAATTTATGTTTCAATCCCGCCCAATGTATTCATAACTTCATTTGGCTGGAGCTAAATAAAGTATCTTAGGGCGTTTCAGCGCCAGATTAAATTACTCGATCCGACTTCGACTTAGGCTTAGGGATTCTTGTTTTACCATTTCCTGCAATGTGAGGAGCAAATCAGGATGTATTACTCAGAACCTACCAATATTAACTTCAATCTATCTCTTTCATCGAGGGTTATTATTTCACTATCTCGGCATTAATGATGAGAAGAGGTAGATTCGTAAAGTTCATCGAGCATTGCTTCTATATCTGGGGGTAAAGAAGTAAAATGAATGCAAAAATTTCCATTGTCCGTCTTTTTTTCGATAACTTTTGCATAGATATCTTCAGTGGCTGAGTCTGGGGTATTTGAAGTTAATAAATTGAATTTAATATTACTTAAAGCAACGACAGGAGATTGAGAACTGACTTCAGCCCCTTTAGCCGATAGTTTGACTAAATTGCCTCTTAACATAACAGCACTAACATGCTTCCCATCGAGAATAGCGTATTGAATCGGAATAGCTTCAGCCAATGGAAAGAATTCTTCTTCTTGTTGTTTCAAAAATAGATTGTATTCTCCACTAATCCCGACAATATCATAGATGGTGACGGGCTTTTTAACACCTTTGGTATAGACCTCCTTTTGCCCCTCCACTTTAACAATTGAGCCAGCTTCTTTTAAGGTTAATTCTGATATCAGTACTTGACCTCCTACTGTATAAGATTCAATGCGGTAAGTTAGGTTAACTTGGCTACCTACAACACCGTACTTGGTACGTTTCTCTGAGCCAATATTCCCCACGACTACATCACCCGTATTGATTCCAATACCCATTTCTAGGTGTGGCAAGTCTAATTGCTTCATTTTTTCATTAACTGAATCCATGGCTAGCTGCATGGCAATTCCACAGGCGATCGCTCTTTGAGCATCATCCTCTCTCGCCGTAGGAGCACCAAACAAAACTAAAATTCCATCCCCCATAAACTCATCAATAGTTCCCTGGTACTGAGTAATCACATCTGCCATGTACCCTAAGTAAAGGTTGAGAACTTTAATCACCTCTTCAGGAGATAATCGTTCCGATAGAGCTGTGAATCCTCTTAAATCCGACGTCAAAATTGTAATTTTCCGTCTCTCGCCACCGAGTTTTAATCCTTCAGGATGTTCTAGTAAATTAGCAACCACTTCATCCGTCAAATAGCGCCCAAACGTCTTACGAATTCCTCTAGCCGTTTGAGCAATATAAGCCATAATGACCAAGGCAGAACCCGACAAAGCTAAAACGGGTGGAATAACCGGTATCCACCATCCCCCCACAAAAGCTATATAGGTGCTGCCGACCAAAGTTCCGCCAGCTAGAAGTGGCCCCAATGCGCGATGGATGGACAAATTGGTAACCCCACCGGTGTATCGTCCCTGCCAACTTAAAACACCACCTACGGTAGCCCAAACCAAAACCCACAGCCACTCTAAGGGTTCAGGCCAACTCTTGAGCAGAGAACGACCTTCAACAGCGGCGCTGAGTACCTGACTGGTGATATTAGCATGAATTTCTACCCCAGCCATGCGCTCTGGGCTGCTGAGCAGAGTGCTACTGTAAGGGGTAAAGTATAAATCGGGGAAAGTCTCACTCACTCCACCAATTAAAATGATGCGATCGCGCCCCCAATCCTTCGGCACCTTATCGTTGAGAATATCTCTCATCGGGACAATGGTGAAGCGATTGCTCGGTCCCCGGTAATTCAACAATACCTGGTAGCCTCCATCATCTGCTCGGATATATCCCCCATCATGGGATTGAAAGCGCTCAAAAGTTGTTTTACCCAACCGCCAATTGGTTGTTTCTGGAATTTCTTGGATCTGGATGCCTTCCTTCTCCAGATACAGCAACGCCAAATACATACCCAAACTGGGCATCATTTCCCCTTGTGGAGTCTGTACAAATAACAAATCACGCCGTATTTTGTTATCAGCATCCACGATCAAATCATTAGAACCCACTTGTCCTTTCGCTTTGAGTACGGGGGGAGGTGCCACTGCCTCTCGGCTGCTATTTCCTACTACCTTTTGAATTCCAATGAGATTCGGGGTAGATTTAAACACCTGAACTAATTTCTTATGACCCGGTTCTACAGGTAAATCGCGATAAATGTCCAACCCGATAGCTCTCGGCTGCATCGCTTTGAGTTTTTCTAATAATCGCGCATACACTTCATCGGGAATAATGGGTTGTCCAATGGCTCGGATATCGGCTTCATCAATACCGACAATCACAATTCGCTCGTCTTTTGATTCAAGGGGACGCAGCCGAAAATACTGATCATAAGCAGTCCACTCCCAAGGCTGTAAAAGGCCCAGCATTCGCAGGAGAATCACTAATCCTGCCGTCGTGGGAGCCGTAATCCACACCCCGCGCCAATTCCAAAGCAACCGCTTGAATCGTTCTTTCATAAGATTGTGTTCAAAATTGAACAGTAAGGATGAAGTAAAGCCAGAAGTTAAAGTATGAAGTATGAAACAATTTTCGGGTTCATTTTGTATCTTCTATCCTTCATCCTTTTTGTTCAGTTAAGTAGGTAGGTACAAATAAGCGCAGGTATGTGAACAAATGTTAAGAGCTTAAAACCCTTATTCCTTCTGCCTACTCCTGGGGAGAACGCTGCGCGAACTGCCTTCTGCCTTGCCTCAACGACAAATATGCCAACCTACTTATCGACTCTACAGCACTCAATCAGTGGTGCATTCGCGATTTCTTTTAGCTCCACTGACTCTAACAGTTCTTTCCAAGCCGCATTAATATTGCGATCGCTCGGACGATCATGGCGTAATTGAGCCAGAATACTGATAGTTTCTTGCCAAATTCCCGCTTCTGCATAAATCTCTGCCTGCTGTAGAGGTTGTCTGGCGGCGGCTAACTGAGCTTTTTGTGTTGCAGTGAGGGCAGTACGCTTGATCTTCCCTCCCACCGACCGATTCTGTTCTTCATTTTCCGGACTCTGATCGAGCGCTAATGTCCAATCGTATTCTTGACCCATTTTCAACTCTACAGTTCTGGGAAGGCTAAGCTTCACCACACCCGGAATACCTTCGAGTGCCACCTTGGTTTGGTAAACAAGCTGTCCCTCAGGGTCATAAACCACAAAATCTGCGGATTTTGCTTCTGTTTTAGGAATATACCAATATAAAGTTGGCTGGTCTGAAACGGTTGTTACTATATTGTTTTGGGGAGACAAGACAGTTAAATGGGAAGACAAGCTGACTCCAGACATGAGTCGTCCTCCACGCGTCCCTCCCCCGATTGCTGTCCGGGGAGACCCTACAGGCGTGCTAGGAAATTTGATACTAACGTATAGCGGCTGTGCGCTGAGTGGTGGTGTTTCCAAAGACAACGGCGCAAGTGCAACACACAAAGCAACGGAAAAAGTTGCCACATAAGAACTCAACTTGTGATACCCCATACTTCAAACCCCTCTTAGTTAAATCATTAGAGCTTAGCGATTGACAAAAAGACAAGAATATGAATTAAGAAAATCCCTGGCAGTTTATTGATCTGGCAAAGACGTTCACCCTAGCTTTTTGTCAGTAGATGTCGTTATGAAAGTAGAGTCGGAAACTATACGAAATCGTTCCTGATACTTCTTATTTTCATCCTTGGTAGCGGCATTTCCACCATGAGGGACTATCTGGAAAGCCAAGACTCATGGAGTAGTAGAAAGAGACTCTTCGGTTTCCGTTATGTATGAAGTTCATACCGTCTCTTGCCATTGGGTTGCGTAGCCTAGTTATGTTTACTTATCTCTCAGGCTCTTGTGACTTATGCATAAGTAGGTAGGCACAAATAAACGCAGTTATGGTGTCATACCAAATCTGCATTGATAGCCCCCCCTTTCTAAATTCAGTATTTTTCTCCCCCGCTCCCCCGCTCCCCTGCCCGTCCAGGAATCAAAGGGTTTTCTGACCGGATTGAGTATCACTCCAGTCTTGTCATTAGGCAAAGATTGGTGCCCCTCTTAAAGGATATGGAATTGAACGACAACCCGCTCTGCCTGTTGACTAATCCCTAATGGCTGACTTCAAGCTTTGGCAAAACTCACCAATGGCAGACAATCCCTCAGCGGGTGTGCCATCTGCCAATCGTTTGACAAAGGCACTACCGACAATTACCGCATCCGCTCCCCAAGCTTTGATCTGTCGAGCTTGTTCGGGCTGGGAGATACCAAAGCCAACACCAATGGGCTTATCGGTTACAGTACGCATCTGCTGGAGAATATCTTGAACTCGTGATTCTATCTGGTTTCGGACTCCCGTGACGCCTGTAACGCTAACCAGATAAATGAAGCCCTGAGATTGATGGGCGATCGCTTCGATGCGTTCTTTTGAACTGGTGGGTGCAACCAGTAAAACCACCTCAATCCCAATTTTTGCCGCAGGTGTGAGGAGAGATTCTGCCTCTTCCAAAGGCAAGTCAGGTACCACTAACCCTTTGATCCCCACTTCCGCAATCTGCTTTAAAAATGATTCAATGCCTCGATTGAGAATGGGGTTGTAGTAAGTAAACAGGATAATCGGCGCTTTGAGTTGGGGCGCAACATCCTTTACCATCCCTAACACATCATCCAAGCGCACGCCCTGTTGTAAGGCTCTCGTTGCTGCGGCTTGAATGGTCGGGCCATCCGCCAGGGGGTCTGAGTAAGGCACCCCTAATTCAATCAAATCAGCACCCGATTGGTCGAGAATGCGTAACGCTTCCGCTGTCGTCTTCAAATCGGGGTCGCCAGCCGTGATAAAGGGAATCAGGGCGCACTGAGAAGCATCGTGTAGGGATTTGAAACAAGCGGAAACCGAGGTCATTCGATTTTGAATTTGGGATTTGGGATTTGGGATTGACCCCACGACGTAATCTAGGGGTGAAAAAACTGGAGCAATGTTCATTATTACCGATCAGGGGACTCGGAACGTTGCTCCTGTTCAATTTCTGCTTGCAGTTGGGCTAGTTCTTCAGGAGTCATCTCGTCGAAGCGCTTTTGCAGGACAGCGTCCTTATAGTCTTTCACTTGTTGGTTGTAGGTCATATTCTTGGTGCTAACTCGGAATAAATAGGTCAACAGCCAGCCAATCAAACCGCCAACCAGTAACGCCTGACTCCAGATGCCTGCTTTCAGACTATCCAGCCCAGCAAACTGTAACAGTACATAGATGATTCCGCCAGCGGCAAAAACACCAAAGGCAATTCCAATCGCGTCAATTCGTCGCATTTAGCAATAATTCAGCAGATGCCATTTATGCCTGAATCTGACGCCGCTTAGGGCGAAAGTTCAGGAAGGGACTCAGGAGCAACAAACCGGGAAAGAAAAAGAACACGAGGAAGTACATAAAACCCCGCTCAAAGGAGCTAGCAATATACCACCGTTTTTGTAGATAGAGATACAGAGCGGCAGGAACGACTAAAAGGTAGACTCCGCTCAAGGCCAGGTACAGCAGTGCAACAAGCATAGTTTCTGTTCAGGGCAAACCACGAAAAAGTGCTGGTAAAGGGTGTGCGGGGCATATTCGCACGCTGAGGAGCAGCCGACTCGCTTCAACTTAAGACTCAAAGCGGCTTGCTCAACTTTCCCATTCTACAGTGTGACAGTTCGTTACGGTTCTACTTGCATATAAGACCTACTTAGTGGTGCAATAGATAATTGCGAGGGTTCTATAGTATTATTAGAATTCTGTGCAGCCTAGCACGGGGGCGTGGCGGAATGGTAGACGCTACGGACTTAAAATCCGTTGACCTTAAACGGTCGTGTGGGTTCAAGTCCCACCGCCCCCATCAAAATTTATTCCTCAAATGTTGTACTAGTTGTAATTTGAAGTTTGACTTTGCCGCACTGGCAAGCGGATGGAAGCATTTCAAGACCAACGAACTACGTACAAGTCAAACAACTCACCTGATTGTCGCCTCGCCACCTTAGCGCCTGCGGCTTTAATCACATTTTCCCACTCAGCAATAGGTTCTAAAAACACCTCCGCACCCAGATACATTTCCAAAACAGCCCAATCCTCGGCTAGTGGTTGCTCTGGATTAAGGATATCAAACACAAATTGCCCCCCCGGCTTCAGTACCCGCTTGACTTGGGTCATCACATCAGCCCAATAATCAAGGGGGTAATAGCAACTCCATCCTGTTGCGATCGCTAAATCAAATTGCCCAGATTCATAAGCCAACTGTTGTGCCGTCCCCAATGCCACCCCCTTGAACAGCTTCGAGTTCAACTGAGAACCTCTGGCATTCAGGGCATCCCGTGCCACAACACTAATTTCCTGACCATAAAAATAGGCATCCCAATCCCGCCAGGGATAAATCAAAAAGCTAACCCCACAACCAATATCCAAACAACGCTGATTCTTTTGAGGTTTCGCAATTTCCCAAAAATTTGAAGCAACTTTACCCGTCAGGGTTCCCCCCACCCACTCCTGAAAAATGGGCATCGCCTCCACTTCCTCCGGCAGTTCAAAGGCTTCACCCTGATACTGTCGATTAAAACGAGACGCTATCTGTGCCTCTCGCTGAGTCATCTGGTAATTTGAGGAAATACCAGTCCCTGGGGCTGGGCTAGAACTGTGTAACGACTCATCGCGCTTTTTCGACATCGGGACAATACGCCTGATCACATATTTGCCACTATAACGACTCTCACAAGGCGATCGCTCCTTTGATCGGAAGATAGGATGCCTACCCCACAATCTGTGGAAAATCTGAATAAATCTAAGTGGTCAAGTTACACTCAATTATCGAGAAGCCTGCTCCTTGTCACGAGCAATTGCACTATATGGAAACCACACTAGCGGGTCATTATCAGGTTGTCGAACCCTTGGGGATGGGGGGATTTGGTCAAACCTTTCTGGCTAAAGACATGCATTTACCTGGGAACCCCTTGTGTGTCGTTAAGCAACTCAAACCTAGAGATAGCGATTCCGCAACCTTGGCTATAGCGCAACGCTTATTTGAGCGTGAGGCGGAAATGTTATACCGATTAGGCGAACATGACCAAATTCCTCGCCTTTTAGCTCACTTTGAACAAGAGGGAAAGTTTTATTTAGTCCAAGATTATATAGAAGGTCAAACGTTAGAAAAAGAACTGGCTCACCGCAAAACGTTAAGCGAAGCCTCCGTCATGCGGATTTTGCAAGATATCTTGCAAGTATTAACCTTTGTCCATCAACAAAATGTCATTCATCGCGATATTAAACCCGCTAATTTAATTCGACGTAATAGAGATGGCAAGATTGTTCTGATTGATTTTGGCGCGGTTAAACAAGTTCGGCACCAGGCGCGTTATACTCCCCAACAAACCAGCCTCACCATTCCCATTGGTTCTCCTGGCTATATGCCTAGCGAACAACAAGCTTCTAATCCCCACTTTAGTAGTGATATTTATGCTGTAGGGATGGTTTGTCTGCAATCTTTGACCGGATTATCTCCTAGAAAACTACCGCAAGATGCCAACACGGGTGAGTTGGGTTGTAAGTTAGTCAGCGATCGCGCTTATATTAGCCCGGATTTAGCCGCTATTTTAGATAAAATGGTGCGCTATGACTATCGCCAACGTTACAAAAATGCCAGCGAAGCACTGGAAGCCTTAGAACAATTGTTTGATCGTACAGAACCCGATTCGATTGAATCGTCAACTCTAATTGCTCCAACCTGTCCACCTCCATCCTCAAGCGGCGAGGAACTAGAAACTCAAGGGATTCCCCTGCCTTTTCAATCTCTCATTACCGATAAAACCGAAGGATTTGTCGGACGAAATTATGTGTTTGAGGCGATTGAAGAGTTCTTGCAGCATGAAGCTTGCGGCTATTTTATTATTGAAGCTGACCCCGGTGTGGGAAAAAGTGCAATCCTTGCCGAGTACGTCAAGCGGACACGATGTGTGGCACACTTTAATGTGCGATCGCAAGGCATCAATCGGGCTGAAGAATTCTTGAAATGCGTCTGCACTCAACTGATTGAACGCTACAAACTCCCCTATTCGCTCCCCTTAACCCCTGAACATACTCGCGATGGCAACTTCTTAGCACGGCTGTTGAATGAAATTAGCAGGCTAGACACGAGTGTAGACGATACCTATGCCACGACAACCCTAAGTACAGGAACAAAATCGACTTCTAAATTAGTGATTGTCGTTGATGCCTTAGATGAAGTGGATTTGAGTAGCCAGACGCCCGGTGCAAATGTCCTGTATCTCCCCGCCTCTTTACCCCATAACGTTTACTTTATCCTAACCAAACGCATGACACCCGTCCCCTTGGTGGTGAACCACCATCGTGTGTTTGAGTTAATGCAGTATGCGGCAGAGAGTTTACAAGATGCCAAAACCTATATTCGATGCCGTGTTCAACAAAGTGAGGCTTTACAGATATGGATTGGCAATCAGGAATTGACGGTTGAGGCTTTTGTGACCATCTTAGCTGAGAAAAGCGATCACAATTTCATGTACTTGCGCTATGTATTGCCAGCCATTGAAAGCGGTACTTACCAAGATTTAAGCATCGAGAATTTACCGGAAGGATTGGAGCAATATTACTACCAACATTGGCAAAATATGGGCATGACAGCCAAACCCCTGCCCCGAACCAAGATTAAGATTGTCTATGTTTTAGCAGAAGCCCGAAAACCCGTCTCCCGTCAGTTAATTTCCGAATTTTCCGGGGAGGATGCCTTGACAGTGCAAGAAGTATTGGATGAATGGCAGCAGTTTTTGCGCGAACAACGCCTTGATGGAGAGACTGGGTACAGCATCTATCACACGAGTTTCCAGGATTTTCTGCATTGCCAAGATATCGTACAGGCGGCTGGGATCACGATACAGGGAATTAATGCGATGATTGCCGATAACTTAGCACAAGAATTGGGGCTGTAAATTTAAAATTGCCAATGGGTGAATTAGGCGATCGCTTAGCTAAAATGTCACCAGAAAGGCGACAGTACGCCTTGGAAACTTTACCGAGTCACTTGGCGAAGGCGTCTCAGTTTGAGCGATTGCACCGCTTACTCACAGATTTCGATTTTATTGAAGCTAAGCTTTTGGCTTTGGGAGTGCAACTTTTAATTGAGGATTATGACTTAGCCACCCCTTCAGTTTCTCCCAACATCCCGGACGACGGAAAACAAAAAGACGAATATCATCCCTCTATTTCTCCAAACGGACAACGACATAAGCATCATCCTCCTTTTGTTAAGGGATATCTAACCCATCAAGCAGAGACTAAACATTGCCAATTAGAAGCGGATGCGGATCGAACAAGGATAAAGGGAAATCAAAAGGCTAAAGCCGACACCTTAAAGTTAATTCAAGGAGCATTAAGACTCTCAGCCCACATTCTCGCCAAGGACAAAACTCAACTGGCAGGGCAATTACTGGGGCGTTTGCTGTCGTTTGAAGTCCCAGAAATTCAAACTCTGTTACAGCAGGCTAAACCCCAACAAACCCCCTGGCTACGTCCTTTAACTTCTAGCTTGATGCCTCCGGGCGGCGCATTGTTACGCACTCTCACAGGGCATACTGAGGCAGTACAAGCTGTTGCCGTGACACCCGATAGTCGGTGGGTGATTTCTGGGTCGAATGACACAACCATTAAAGTCTGGAATTTAGCAACCGGAGAGGAACTCTCAACCCTTACCGGACATACTAAAGCTGTCAAAGCCGTTGCCGTGACTCCAGATGGGCAACTCCTGATTTCCGGTTCCAGTGATAAAACGCTTAAAGTTTGGGATTTGACAACAGGAGAAGAACGGTTCACCCTGACAGGGCATCTCGGTAAAATACAAGCGATCGCAGTCACTCCCGATAGCCAACGGGTGATTTCCGCTGCTGATGACACCACGCTCAAAATATGGAATTTGTCAACAGGGGAGGAAGTATTTGCCCTCAGTGGTCATCTCGACTCTATCCAAGCGATCGCACTGACTCCTGATAGCAAGCGAGTGATTTCCGGTTCTGATGACACCACATTGAAAATCTGGCATCTCAAAGCCAAAAAAAAGGAACGTTCGACCCTGATTGCTCATTCCGAAGCGATACAAACAATCGCGGTTTCACCGAATGGTAAGTGGATGATTTCCGGTTCTGATGACACCACATTGAAAATCTGGCATCTGAAAACGGCGAGAGAACTGTTCACCCTAACCGGTCATACTCAATCAGTACGTGCGATCGCTGTAACCCCTGATGGCAAACGTCTGATTTCTGGGTCTTACGATAAGACACTCAAAGTCTGGAACCTGAAAACGGGAGAGGAACTGTTCACACTGATCGGTCATACTGGCAGGGTTAACGCCGTGGCGGCAATCCCTAACGGTACAGGAGTGGTTTCCGGGGCAAATGACAAGACGATTAAAGTTTGGAATTTAGACATTAAACAGAAAGAACAGTTCACACTTGTCGGCTATATGGGCGGTGTGAAGGCGATCGCCACAACACAAAAGTGGGTGATTTCCGGTTCCGATGACACGACGCTTAAAGTCTGGGACTGGGTAACGGGGAAAGAACACTTCACCCTGACAGGACATACCAGTAAAATTCATGCGATCGCAGCTACGGAAAATTGGATTATTTCTGGGTCAGAAGATAGCACGCTCATCCTTTGGAATCTGGAAACGAGAGAGAAATTTTTTACCTTTACCGGTCATAACGGTAGGGTTAATGCGGTAGACGTCACACCGGATGGTCAGTGGGTGATTTCTGGTTCTTATGATAAGACCCTTAAAGTTTGGAATTTAGAAACAGGAGAGGAACTCTTTACCCTCACGGGACATAAGAGAGGAATCGATGCGATCGCCGTAACTCCTGATGGTCAGCGCCTGATTTCCGGTTCCTATGACAATACATTTAAAATTTGGGATTTGAACAGTCGGCGAGAACTGTTTACCCTCATCGGTCATAGGAGTGGAGTCTGTTCTCTGGCAGTCACGGCTGATGGCAATTTCCTGATTTCTGGTTCTTATGATAAAACGATTAAAGTCTGGGATTTGAAAAAGAGAAGGCAATTATTCACCCTCATCGGTCATACTGAGCCGGTCTTAACGGTAGTGGTAACGCCAGATGGTAAGCGAGTGCTTTCAGGTTCTTGGGATAAGACATTTAAAGTTTGGGATTTGGAAAGCCGACAGGTTATTGCTACTTTCATCGGAGATGGTGCATTGTTGTCTTGTGCCGTTGCACCGGATGGGGTAACAATTGTGGCGGGTGAGGCGTCCGGACGAGTGCATTTTCTGCGCCTTGAAGAATATCGCGAGTCCTGAAGTACCAAGCTTAGTAAAGTTACCTTGATCACAGCCATCATCGAGATCAAAAGGGGACAATGTAGGCTTGTGTTAGAAAGTAAGGAATACCCTTGAGCTGGGAATATCGCCTGTTGCTCCCTGATGATACGACTCGTTGGGCGGCAGAGAAGGGCGATTTTGTGTTTGATGAAATAAGGTCAACCCAGGAGATTAAGTAGTGTGATGATGGATGTTACTGAGCGCAAGAGTGTAGAAGATCAACTGAAAAAGTGTGAAGCTCATCTGGTTGCGGCACAAAGAATTGCCCATTTCGGAATCTGGGAGTTGGATGTGCGATCGCAGCAGTTGATGTGGTCAGAGGAAAAGTTCCGCATTTTTGGTCTTGACCCCGCAGGTCCCCAACCCACTTATACCCAACTCATCGAGATGATGCATCCCGATGACCGAGACAGTTTTGAGCAATCCGTCTATCGAGCACTCACCCATGGGGAATCCTACGAAGTCGTCTTTCGGATCAAGCGACCGAATGGTCAAATCCGGCATATCGAGACTAAGGGAGAAGCTATTCTTAACAGCGCTGGGCAAGTTATCCAACTGTTCGGAACAGTAGTAGATATTACTGAACGCAAGCAGGTGGAGGAAGAGACGTTAAAGGCACTTCAGCGGGAACGAGAACTCTCAGAAGCCAAGTCACGCTTTATCGCTATGACCTCTCACGAGTTCCGCACTCCTCTCACAACAATACAGTCTTCTGTAGACTTGCTCAGACGTTATTCAGACCGCCTCTTACAGGAAAAACGATTGGAGCATTTAAGCCGCATCTCTAGTGCGATCGAGCAGATGAACTCGATGGTAGAGGATGTCTTGCTCCTTTCCGAGGCCGAAGCGGGCAACTTGCAACTTCAACCCGCTCCTGTAGACTTAGTGCAACTGTGTCGCTCTTTGGTTAGTGAACTAATCGTAGCGGATAGAAATCAACACAACATTACATTCACTCCGATGGGAGAGTGTAAAGTGGAGCTTTCTGACACGACCTCACTGGAGCATGAACCAGCCAGCTCCATGGTGTATTTTCTCGATGAAAAGCTTGTTCGATACATCCTCATAAATCTCCTGGGTAACGCCCTCAAGTACTCTCCCCCAGGAAGCGCCGTCCAATTAGACCTAACTGGTCATCCTGACAAAGTGGTCTTTCGGATTCAAGACGAGGGAATTGGCATTCCCTCCAAAGATATGCCCCGATTATTTGAGTCCTTCCACCGGGCATCTAACGTAGCTGCCACTCAAGGGACGGGTTTAGGACTAGCGCTCGTCAAACAGTGTGTGGACTTGCAAAGAGGCCATATATCTGTCGATAGCTTTGTGGGCAAGGGTTCGACCTTTACCGTCACGCTACCCTCGCTCCACTCTATTGGGGTTCAGGATTGAAAATTGAGTCCCACAGAAAAGCCAAAAGTATTACCGAAACAGCGATCACCCAGCGATACCGTTGCCTAACCGGGCGACCTGCTACAATGGCATCTTCGCTTTTCTCTCGTGAGTGACATTTAGCGAGATGAAGGCGAAGTGGCATAACCCACGCATACGTTCTGCATGAGCCTATGCCAAGATTGGAAAATGAACTATGCGAGCGCGTCACCCCCATGTTAGGCAAGCTACTTGACAGGCGTTACGAAGTCACTCAAGTACTCGGTGCTGGTGGATTTGGTAGAACCTACCTGGCACAGGATACCAGGCGTCCTGGTAACCCAACTTGTGTTGTCAAGCAACTGAAGCCTCTGAGCAGCGATCCAAATTTTTTGGAAACAGCGCGACGTTTATTCAACAGCGAAGCTGAAACTCTGGAACAGCTAGGACATCACGACCAGATTCCTCGCCTTTTAGCTTATTTTGAGGAAGACCAAGAGTTCTACTTAGTGCAAGAGTTTATTGAAGGTCATACGCTTTCTCAAGAGCTGCAACCAGGGCAGCGGTGGGAAGAAAGCCGAGTTATGACGCTGCTCGAAGAAGTCTTGGGTATTTTAGACTTTGTCCACTCTCACGGCGTTATTCATCGCGATATCAAACCCGACAATCTGATCCGGCGCAACTCAGACCATAAATTAGTCTTAGTGGATTTTGGTGCGGTCAAACAAATCCGTACTCAGTTTGCGGCGACTCAGGGCAGAGCCAGCAACACTGTTGCCATCGGGACTCCTGGCTATATGGCAAGTGAACAGGCTCTAGGCCAGCCACGCCCTACTAGTGATATTTATGCATTAGGAATTATTGCGATCCAGGCTCTTACAGGTCTGATGCCCATTAATTTCCAAGAAGACCTCAGTACAGGCGAAATCCTCTGGCAGCACTTAGTGCCGATCAGCCGAGGGTTGGCAACGATCTTATCAAAGATGGTGCGCTATCACTTCAAAGACCGTTACCAGTCAGCGGCAGAAGCGTTAGAATCACTGCGCCTGCTGAACAATACTTACTCACCCCCTACTCCTTACCCTGCCGTCCCCAGGACTCCATCGGCAAATGATGCCCCTCCGTTCGGACAAAGGGAACAGGTATCGCCGCCACCTTATCCACCCGCCTCAATCTCAGAACGCCAAACTTTGGCAGCTAGTCCAGGAGTACCTCCCAGACAACCTGTTGCTACTCCAGTAAGTACTCCTAGAGGTGGTTCTTCTGATAAAATGCCCCTTCTGGTTGGCATCGGGATGGCGATCGCCGTCGGTGCAGTTGGCATGGCTTTCGCGCTGCGTGATGGTTCCTTGTCATCCAACTATAGTGGTAATGGGACTCAGGTGGCAGATACATCCCCAGGACGTTGCACAGTAGCTAGTAGGGGATTAAACATCCGCTCCGGACCCAAAGGCTCGGTCGTTGCCACGGTTAAGCAAGGTACCTCTCTTTCTCTCACTGGCGCAGAACAAAATGGCTGGGTGGAAATTAGCGCACCCAAGAAAGGATGGGTTTTTAACGATAGCCAATACATCAAATGTACCTCAGCGAATCAGACACCCATCGAGACGGCTCAAGTCAATCCAAAGCCGATTGAAACGACCGTGAGTCCAAAACCTGTGGAGACGACAGTAACTCAGAAACCAATTGAGACTCCCCAGCCGAAACCCTCAACGACCCCGCCAAAACCTGTTGATAACAGTTCCAAGACGTTAGACACAGCAGCGGATAAGTATGAGAATGGAGACTTGCAAGGCGCGATCGCTGACGCTCGGAAAGTCCTCCCAGGCAGTGAGGCTTATAAGGAAGCTCAAGCCAAAATTCAAAAGTGGCAGGACGATTGGAAAGCGGCTGAAGCCAAATATAACGAACTGCAAAAAGCTGTTGATGAAGGTGACTGGAAGAAGGTACTCATTGTAACAACTGATCCAAAGTTTTTTGAGCAACGCTATTGGCGAGACAAGTTTACTCAACTCATTGAGGAAGCTAAAAAAAGAAAAGCCGAAGCTGACGCCGAAGCGAACAAAAACCCAACCACTCCCCCTGAAGAACCCCAACAACAGAAGCCACTACCTGATGCCAAGTCATCAGGGAATGTTTCACCCACTCCCGCAGGGGAAACTCAGGACAACCCGACGAATCAATAATCAGGCGGGTCAGTTCATGAGCCGTAGGGATGTAATGAATTAAGCCTGTAGCTGTTTATACCGCTGTTGGAGTTCTTGAATCGTAAACAAGGTCTGAAATTTCAGTCCGGTTGACTCGTACAACTCGGCACCACCTTGTTGTCGATCCACTAACGCCATTACCTGTTCCACGCTGTAACCGGCATCCTTGAGACGCTCGACAGCCTTCAGTGCGGATTGCCCAGTGGTCACAACATCTTCTAAAACCACCACCTTCGCCCCAGGGGGCAGACTCGGTCCTTCAATATAGGCCATTGTGCCATGCCCTTTGGCTTCTTTACGGATAATCAGCGCTGGGATGGGTCGATTTTCAAGCGCTGACACAACACTGACAGCACTCACAATCGGGTCAGCCCCTAGGGTCAAACCAGCAACCCCTGCGGTATCCAAGGGCAGAGAGGATAATAGCAGACGCCCAATCGCTAAGGCTCCTTGGGGATGGAGCGTAACTTGCTTGCCATTGATGTAATAGAAACTTCGCTGTCCTGACGAGAGAACAAAATCCCCCTCTTTATAAGCCAGTTGGCACAATAAATCCAACAGGAATTGACGCTGTTGAGTTAAATCAATGGTAGTGCTGGAGTCCGGTGAGGGTTGAAGTGAGTCAATCATTAGTTACAGTCAAACAGTGGAAAATGGGCACTGGTGAAGAGAGCCAATTGGCGCGATCGCCCTCTGCCACCGCCCCTCAACAATCTTAAACTGCAATATCAGATATTATTGAGAAAATTATGAGTGTGAGGATTATGCCAATGCGGTTGACCCAGTTGCTCAGTTCGTTGGTTCTTACTGCCGCTTCTAGTGGGCTTTTCTCAGCAGCAAACGCCCAAACCACTGTCCCGAACCCAGCCGTAGAATATACTGGCCCTAGAACTTTAGAGCTTGATGCATCCTTCAGTACCCCACCCAGGCGTCTCGAAACCATTCCAGAGGCATTTAATCGCGCTTTTTTCCGAGAATCTGGAGACTTCTACCGCAACCGCAAGATTGATCGGCAAATTAATTACATTATTGGTGCCGGTGTACCTTGGGGTGCAGGTTTTCCTGATTTAGAACTTGAACGGGATGCTGAACGTGTCTTTAAGCTTTATCAAGAACTTTTAGAACTACAGGCTTCCACTGGCCCTGTCATTCGTACCCCCGACTTGGCTAATCCCTTCGATACTTCAGTACGGCTCCTTTCTGGCCCCCCCCGTTTTGGTAATCGGCTGGAGGGAGGTGAGTTTATTTTCGATACCGTACCCCCTCGATAGCCCTGTGTTGGGGTCATTGACGAAACGGGCATTGAAACGCGAGTTGTCCAATCCAGGGTGCAGGAGTTGAACCTGCCTTGCGCGAATTATGAGTTCGCTGCCTCAACCGCTCGGCCAACCCTGGTTAATCTATTATTACCATATTGGCACACCCACTTTATCTAGGGGCGAGGATTCTTCAATCAACTCGTTATGGATGGGAGCCTCCTACTAAGGGCATACCTTTCGTTATGCGTGAAAAAACAGCACTAGAATGTCTCTCCCACTCTCCCCTTGTGTTTCTTGAAAATAGAGATTGACTTTTTTTGAGTAAGTGCTAAAACAGACAACTAAGATAGAAACGGCTTGTTAGTTTTGGCAGCAAGCCCTTTTCTATGAATTTTTATGTCAAGATTTTGTGTTGAAAGGCTATCGAGCTGTAAGAGAAGCATAGCTGACAGCCACTTCACGGAGCATGTGCGGAGTAACTTGAATCACTCATGAAATTAAACTCAACTGTAGCTCTCACTTTAATTCTGCTGGCAATGATGTTAGGTGCCGGTTTTGTGAGTTCGATGTGGGGATTCACTCTCGGTCACGAAGCCCTCAAAGGCGTTACCCAGCCGGATGTTCGCCCAATCAAAGATATCGCGGATAAACAGAAAGCTGTTCCTGGGAAAGAAGGGTTAGCTATTTTGCGGGAAGAAGACATCCTGACGAAGGTTAACGAGTACATCAAGAATAGTGGCAAGGATGCCAAACCAGAGAACAAGAACAACTCCAAACCGGAGGACAAGGACGAGCAAGCTAACAATAGCAGCTCCTCTGCTCCAGATAGCCAGCCATCGCCTGAGCCAACGTTCACACAGGCATCCTTTGCCAGTGCCAATCCTAATCTCAACTTACCGATCAAAAGTGAGGATCGGGGCGTGATGTTAGAGTTACGCTCCGCTACTCAGCAGGGAGGTTCTTTATTGTTGAATGTGACGCTCAAAAATCAGGGAGCCAATGCAGTACGATTTCTCTATAGCTTTTTGAACGTTACGGACGAGCAAGGTCGTGCCTTGAGCGCGATTACTGAAGGCTTGCCAGGAGAATTGCCTCCCGATGGGCAGGAATATTCAGGAACAGTGAGTATTCCCTCCGCTTTGATTGATAATGCCCAAAAGCTTTCGTTAACATTGACAGATTATCCTGATCAAAGACTTCAGCTAAAAATGTCCGAAATTCCCGTCGCCCGATAAGCCCTTAGAGTCCATCAACCGTAAAAAGTAACAATTCTTTTAGGACAAGCTTTAGATTTTTCTACTTTTGATACAGTTGCCAAATCCGATCGTTCTTCCCATAGGGATGGGTAGAGACAGCACCGCTCTCTACCCATCGTTTCCAGGTGCGGTGTCGTTCTTTCTCCCATTCCTGCAAGGGATGGGCTGCCCCAGGTTGCGAAAGTTTTTGTGAGCGTTTATTCTAACCTCACCGGTCAAGACATTGTACTGCGATTGTTATCAGTGCTGCTTCTGATTGCAATCAATGCCTTTTTTGTCACGGCTGAGTTTGCCATGGTTTCCGTGCGGCGATCGCGCATCAATCAGCTAGCAGATGCGGGTGATGTTCAGGCGAAAACCGTTCAATCCTTACAACGCAGCATCGAGCGTTTACTCTCGACCACTCAGATCGGAATTACGCTTTCCAGTTTGGCATTAGGCTGGATTGGGGAGAGTACTATGGCAGTTCTGGTAGCGGCGGGACTTAGGCAATTGCCCTTGCCACCATCAGTTAGCCAGTTTATGGCTCATTCTCTAGCCATTCCCATCACTTTTTTTCTGATTGCCTATCTGCAAATTGTTCTCGGCGAACTCTGCCCCAAATCCGTTGCTCTGCTTTACTCAGAACAGTTGGCACGGTTTCTCGGTCCTCCTAGCCTCGCGATCGCCCGTTTTTTTAATCCCTTCATCTGGATTTTAAACCAATCAACTCGCTTGCTCCTGCGGCTTGTGGGTATCCAATATACCGGTCAAGGCTGGTATAACCGGGTGACTCCAGAAGAGTTACAACTGATTATTACCACCGAACGCGAGTCTACCGGACTAGAGGCGGAAGAACGCGAACTCCTGAAAAATGTGTTTGAGTTTGGTGATGTGGAGGCGGTGGAGGTGATGGTTCCCCGCACCAGCATTGCGGCTATTCCCAGTACGGCAACCTTCCAGACGTTGTTAGAGGAAATTGACCAAACGGGTCACTCGCGCTATCCAGTGATGGGCGAATCCCTGGATGACATTCAGGGAATTATTTACTTCAAAGAATTAGCCCAACCCCTCTCCCAAGGACAGCTTACGCCAGAAACACCCATTCTGCCCTGGATTCGTCCCGCTCGGTTTGTACCAGAATCAATTCCGCTTTCGGAACTCTTGCCCTTGATGCAGCGATCGCACCTGGTTATGGTGATGGTTGTGGATGAGTTCGGTGGTACAGCCGGGTTAGTCACCCTGAAAGACTTAATTGCTGAAATTATTGGTGACAACTCTGAACCCGAAAGTCCAGAGGAATTACCCGTACAAATTCTGGATGAACAGACTTTTCTGGTGCAAGCCCAAATGGATTTGGAAGAAGTCAACGAACTTTTGGATTTAAACTTACCCTTAGCTGACGAATACCAAACCTTAGGAGGCTTTCTCCTCTACCAATTTCAAAAAATTCCCCTACAGGGTGAAACCCTCAATTATGACAATCTGGATCTAACTGTCGTTTCTGCGGAAGGTCCACGTGTACATCAAATTCGCATTAACCGTCTAGAGTCAACAACCACGCCCCAAGAAGAGATTTCCATCCCCGATATGGTGATAGAAACGGACACAGCAGAGGAGATTCCAAAAGATGAGGCAACGCGGAATCTCGATGTAGATTCCTACAAAGACTCCGAATAGCGGTCGTGCCACTCCGATTTATCGAGAGAAAAAGCCCACCAGTAGGGCAGTTGATTGGGGGATTGTCCCTTACCCATCATTTGCAGCCCATCTAACGACAAAATGCCTTGACTTTCTCCCAGTACCCAATGACCTGATGCCGCTTTTGAGGCAATACGCATGACCCAGTTTTCTGAAGTCGATTGTGTCGGTTGTGAGAGGACACGAAGTTTTCGTAGGGTTACCTTATTCGTCTGGGGATCAACATTTCCCTGAATCGCAATCCGATAAAGCCCCTTAAAATTAGAGGATTGGATACTCAACGTTCCACTCAATGAGTTACCGGACTCAGGCGTAACCGTCAGCATCGCTGCTTGATTGTCAAACTCGCCATACCAAATTTCCACTCTTGTCCCCATCTTAAAGAATGACCAGGAGTATGAATTTTGCAGTGAATCTTGCCCCATTCCGGACATTTGCTTTTGATCGGATGACAGCGTTCCTGAATTTCTTCCCAAATTCCACAACCCTGAATAAGGTTCTGAGAGGACGCGTACTTCTCGCATTTGGATGGTCTGTGTTCTGTAGTCAAGATTACCCTGAATCCCAATCCGAGAAAGGCCATTAGGAGAATGAACGGTTAAAATTCCACCAAACCAACTCCCTAAGTGGTAAGTAATCGTAAAATTTGCCAATTTATGGTCAAACTCGCCATACCAATTCCCAATCATGGGAGAGGTTAAGTCTTGAAGTACCTCCTCGGCAGATTGATATCGTGCTTTCACCTCAACCTTGAGCATCTTGTTCAACATCTGCCTGAGCTGCTTACTAATAGCAGCACCTTGGGACTTGTCTTGCCATAACCAACGGGCTTCCTTCGGGTCGTAGAGGAGATGAGGACTCATGCCAGTCAATAGATGAATACAGGTCGCCCCTAAGCCATAAATATCACTGGCGGGATAAGCTTCGCCATAGGTTATCTGTTCGAGTGGGGCATAACCCTGAGTTCCGCAGTAAGTCTTTGGTATCACGACTGTGCCACTCAAATATTTGGCTACACCGAAGTCGATCAGCACCAACTTCCCATCCTGCCTGCGGCGCATGATATTGTCTGGTTTAATATCCCGATGAATGACACCCTGTTGATGGATAAACTTCAATACAGCTAAAAAGTCAAACAGCAATTCTCGAATTTTGAACTCATTAAATGTCCCGTGCTGTTCCAACTCTGTTAGCAATGTTTGCCCCTCAATAAACTCCTGTACTAAATACAGATCATCACCGTCCTTAAAATATGCCAATAGTGCAGGAACCTGTGGATGTTGACCTAACTGTTGCAGTCGCCTTGCTTCTTGCTCAAACAGTTGAGTTGCCTTCTCAATAGCTCCACTTCCTTTAATTTGTGGTGTAAATTGCTTAATGACGCAACGTTCATTCAGCTTGTCTATATCTTCAGCCAGATAAGTTCTGCCAAATCCCCCACGACCCAGAGGCTGAATGGGATGATAGCGGTTTCGCAACAGCGCCAGTTTTGTCCCGCAACAGTGACAAAATTTGAAGCCATCTGGATTTAAGGGATTCTGGCAATCGGGATTAAGGCAGCAAGTCATTCTTGGGAGACAAACATCAGATTAATCTATCCTAATTTTTCCCCTGATGAAACCTAAAATAATTCTTATAAAAGGTAAAAGGATGAGTTTGTTGTGCAAAAATCAAAGTCAAATAAAGGCTAAAGTGTCAAGAATGAAAAATGAAATGACACGGCTAAATCCAGACTTAATGATTCATCAGTTTAGTTCTTTGCTTCTCACTGAATAAGGGAGCGGGTCTTGCAATCCCAATTCAGCAAAAGCCGCCAGCCGCAAACGGCAGGAATCACAAACACCACAAGCCAAATCACCACCAGCATAGCAAGACCAAGTGTGTTCCCAAGGGACACCGAGCTGATTACCTAGCTGAATTATCTCAGTTTTTTTCAGGTCAATCAGAGGCGTCGCAATCTCAATAGCGGTTCCCTCCCGACCTTGCTTTGTACCTAAATCAAAAACTTTTTGCATGGCTTGGATATAGTCCGGACGGCAATCGGGATAACCGGAATAATCCAACGCATTGACTCCGACATAAACTCTTTGAGCATCGATCGCTTCCGCATAAGATAAACCAAAGCTCAAAAAAATTGTATTCCGAGCCGGTACATAGGTAATTGGGATGTTTTGAGACATCTCATCCAAGGTACGTTCTTCGGGTAAATCTAGGTCATTATCTGTTAACGCAGAACCGCCCCACTGTCGCAAATCAAAACTGACGATTTGATGCTCCTTTACACGCGCACAACCTGCGATCGCTTTAGCATATTCGAGTTCTCGCCGGTGGCGCTGTTGATAGTCAAAGGAAATGGCATAGCATTCATAACCATCTGCCTTGGCTTGATAGAGAGTTGTCGAAGAGTCTAATCCTCCAGATAACAAAATAACGGCTTTCAAAATCTAATTCCTTCATTCATGAGCTACTAGGTTTTAGGCTATATCTTCGAGGCTAACTAGCCAACAAGTTAATCATTATTACATTTGAAATGACCACATACCAGTAATAAACCTGCTGCCCTCTGCCTCCTCACAGGAGAGAGCCGGTGTCTTCTTGTCTTGTGCTATATTTCCGTCTCATGGACGCACAGACCGAACAAGGAATCGCGGTTTTTCAATCAGCCGTGTGAATGGCTGTAAAACTGCGTTGTGAGATGACAGGGGAGTTGAAGTAGTCCAAAAGTACTGGAAATCGTAGCCTTAATGGACAACCCAGAAACTGACACATCTATCCGACGCTCTAGAAGTAGTAAAACCACAATGAAAAGAAAATGACCGCCCCAAAGACCTCCTGAAATTTTGAGGGATCTAGGCAAAACTTTGGAATTCTTCACACTTAGAGGGGCTGTGGTACTATCTGGATGGTTTAAGGCGGCTCAGAATAAGCAAATCGACTTAGTTCCCGTGGTGGAGGAGCAGACAAGAGTGCAAGATAGAATGTGCCAAAGACATCTGGATGCCCATGTGCAGCGCAGCCTGCCGCAGCCAATTAAAATTGGCGTTATCGGCGTTGGCAATATGGGACAACATCATGCCCGCGTTGTAAGTTTTCTCAAAGACGTAGAACTTGTAGGGGTGGCAGACATTAATGTCGAACGTGGTTTGGACATGGCAAGTAAATACCGTGTCCGTTTTTTTGAGGATTATCGAGACCTTCTACCGTATGTAGATGCCGTCTGTGTTGCCGTTCCCACAAAGTTGCATCACCAAGTTGGGATAACTTGTCTGCAAGCGGGGGTTCATGTCTTAGTAGAAAAACCGATCGCTGCCAGTATTGCCGAAGCCGAGTCTTTGGTGAATGCCGCAGCCGAATCTCAATCCATCCTGCAAGTTGGGCACATTGAACGCTTTAACCCCGCTTTTCAGGAACTGGGCAAAGTTTTGAAGACAGAAGAGTTACTCGCTCTTGAAGCTCACCGGATGAGTCCCTATTCGGATAGAGCCAATGATGTCTCCGTTGTCCTGGATCTGATGATTCATGACATTGACCTGCTGTTAGAACTTGCAGCCGCGCCTGTGGTGAAGTTGACAGCCAGTGGCAGCCGTGCCGACAATTCTGGCTATTTAGACTATGTGACGGCTACCTTGGGTTTTGCCAATGGAATTGTGGCGACCTTAACCGCGAGCAAAGTGACACACCGCAAAATTCGGCGAATTGCGGCTCATTGCAAAAACTCGCTGACGGAAGCTGATTTTCTCAACAATGAGATTTTGATTCATCGGCAAACGACAGCAAATTGCATGACAGATTATGGTCAGGTGCTTTATCGCCAAGATGGGTTGATTGAGAAGGTTTACACCAGCAACATTGACAAACTCTGCGCCGAGTTAGAACACTTTGTAGGCTGTGTGCGAGGCGGAAATCAACCTTCTGTCGGGGGTGAACAGGCACTAAAGGCTCTCCGCTTGGCGAGTCTGATTGAGCAAATCGCTCTGGACGGTCAAGTTTGGCAGCCCTTGGACTATGATCGCCGCGATCTGCATGTTCGCCCTGTGTCAGTTGTCACCTATTAACCCCTATGAGTAGCCTTGAGGTTTGACTTGGGGCTACAACCAGGGACTAGTGCATCCCGGCAAAAGTTTCTGACCACCTCTGTACAAGCAGGGGAGCGGGGGAGCAGGGGAGATTTTAGCTGGTCAGTTATTTTTGCCATGCTGCACTAGGAGCGATGAGGCTTATGTTTAAGACTGACTCATTCCCTCTTCCCCAGCCGTGAACTTGGCTGATTCTCGCAACACTTGCTGAAGCGATCGCGAGATCGCTTCACTCACTCTCTCATTTCCTAGAGGACTCAGGTGTATGTGGTCACGGTATAACCTCTGAGGCGTATCCCAGTGGTTGAACAAAGGCAAAAAATCTAGATAGTGAATGAATTCATCTTGGGTTAGCTGAGTGAGACGAGCGCGTGCTTTCAGCTCGTAGTCAAGCGGTCCAGGTTCACCCAATTCTCGCAATAGAGGTGTCATAGCGAGGATAAACTCAGCACCAGCACGTGTGGCAAAGGACTGAATTTGACGAATGGCATCCAAATTGCTATCCAAGGGATTGTTCTTTGAGGCTTCTGTGGGCGGCTGCGCTAAGCCAGAAAGGGGTGTTATGCCTGGTGAAACCTGTGGCTTCCAATCAATAGCTCCGTTGGTGTCAGAGCCTTTTTGGCAGGTGTCAAGCTGCTCGTTCGCAACGGATGGGGTATTGTCCAAGGAAGTAGGGGGTAGTAGAGGCATCAGCGCCAATTCTCCGCTTTCTTGAGCTCTCAATTCCTCAAGTTTTGGGTTAACAGCCTTCATTCCGATGCGCGATAGCTGCGGTGACAGGTAACGAGTGTACACTTCAGCCAAAGCACACGGGGGTTTGCGGTTCGGATAATTGAGAGCGTGTCCTACCGCTTGGGAAGTTGGTGCGGCGGCAAACAAATCATCGGTATTGAGCAACAATACGATCGCCTGAGCCTCAAAGGTTCCAAAACGTTGTAAATACGCTAACTCATTACGAGGCCCCCAAGAGTTAGCCGAGGCATTGAGAACTTCTACTTGTGCAAATGGCGTTTGTCGGTTCAGATTTTCGCCTAAAGCTTCGGGAATTGAAAGTTTGAGGTGAAGCGTCATCAGTGCGGAAAGGGTTCGATCTTGGTCAGTCCACCACGCCCCATTCGCAACGGAATCTCCCAGTAATAAAACCCGCAGTGTTGAGGGGGGTCGCGTCCTGGTAATGGTCGGACTTCGCATGGAATACTCGTTAATGGCAATACGCTTGCCAAATCGCTTCGTGCGTTGGTTTGGGGCTAGCAAATACCCCATTTCCGGATCGGCTAAATAAAGCAGGGGATTGCCGAAGCCAAAAAGCCACCGCAATCCCGCTTCTAGCATCAGTAATAACCCAACCCACACGAGCAAACTCACCAGTAAGATGTTCACGCCTCACCTCTATCGCTTCTCAATCGCTCCCATAAAGTATGGATTTATCCTCCTTTGATCGATAATCTAGACCAGGATATATTCGAGTTGTTACATGCCTTAAATTTTAAAGATAGGAGCCAAAGCAATATGTCAGACCTAAATCGTGGAATCATGAAATTTAAGGGAGCTGATAGCCCGAAGGCGATCGCGATTTCGGCGGTACTGGTTTTGGGCAGTATTGGCTTGCTTCTTTGGTGGGCACTTCAAAGTGCCTACACAGTGGGCTAATTGATGAGTGTTGGAGCTTTCCTTACGGGTCGTTTGAGGGGCTAGCTTCGCCAGTACCTCAGCGGTCACTTCCGCCTGCCTAGACAGCGAGAGTGAGCGAGTGGCTCAAACTCAATTGGTTTAAACCACCGTCTTGCGATCGCGTCTAGCAAAGGTCAAAGTTCAGCTATGGTACATGCAAATTGCATTTCACGGACGGATTTTCTCGTTTATCCCACAAGAGTTTCAGAAATTTGCTCCTGCACAATGGAATTCACGGCCTGTTACCTGATGAATTCTGTACAAATAAACATGTCTGTTGCAACAATCGCCCTAAATAGAACCGCGCTGGAGGCGAGAGTATTGAGTTAGGGGCGAATGATCGTCGTGTTAGTGGTAACGGCGTTACGAGATCTACTAACTTCTGCTTTAAACCGATCGCTTCAGTGCTTTAACGCTAAAGTAGAATTTTAAGCATTCTATTTGGATTTTCCCTTACCAGCTAAATCTGGTAAAAATTTCTTTTCATAAATTTTGCAGTTAAAAACACTGCGCTCTAAGCGTGATTTTTTTGTCAGTACCCTTTCCATTGTATTTTCTTGCTGCCTCTGAACTCGGTCCCCTTTTGGGAAATGTTGGGCTTGATATTACTGTACTAGTCTTGATGCTGGTACTATCAGCTACCTTTTCCGGCTCAGAGACTGCCATTACGGCACTCGATAACCTCAAACTCAGGTCACTGATTAAAGACCAAGGTGACCCCAGTGGAATATTTCGGCTGGTTTTAGAGAAGCGGTCTCGGTTTATCACCACACTTTTAGTCGGCAACAACCTGGTCAATAATTTTTCAGCCATCCTTACCAGTAACCTTTTTGCGCTTTGGCTAGGCAGTGCCGGTCTGGGCGTTGCTACTGCCGTTGTCACAATTCTAGTATTGATTTTTGGCGAGATTACCCCCAAATCTTTGGCAATCAACAATGTACTGCCAGTTTTTAGATTAATAGTACGTCCGATCTATTGGCTGTCTAGGATTTTAGACTGTTTTGGGATCATCTATTTGATGGAAAAAATCGTTCAAACAGCGATTCGATTTTTTCAAGGGGGAGTGGTTCAGGAAGGTGAATCCTTAAAAGACCTCAAGTTACTAATTGAGGTGTTGGGGGGTAAAGGAAAACTCGATTTGGATAAACACCAACTGCTCTCCAAAGCTTTAATGTTAGATAGCCTCAATGTTCGGGATTTAGTTAAGCCCCGGATTGAGATGCGAACGATTTCCCATGAGGAAACCTTGCAGAATCTCGTAAATTTCTGCTTGGAGACAGGATATTCCCGGATTCCCGTTCAAGAAGAGTCAAAAGACCAAATCGTAGGAATTGTTCACCTGAAGCGGGCACTCCAGCAGTTAACATTAGCTCAAAAAGAAGGTCGTAGTCCGGTCTTAGTCACAGAGGCAATGGACCCGCCCGTCTATGTTCCGGATACAAAACGGGTCGCTAATCTTCTCAAAGAAATGCTGCAACAAAGGCTACATATTGCCATTGTCGTTGATGAATATGGTGGCACCGTAGGATTGGTGACATTGGAAGATATTTTAGAAGAATTGGTCGGCGAAATTTATGATGAAAGCGACTTCCCCAGTCGGGCAGCAAGGGTTAGAAATAGTAGTGCTTCTAATAAGGTAATGCGAAGAGGGGGAGTCTGAAGGTGTGATTCTTTGTACAAGATGAGATGGCTGATGGGGATTAGGAATAATATGCGTGGCGACGCACCCTACAAGTCGTGTAATCTTTTACCTCTACCTCGCTTATTCCCACGCTTGCCGCAGAACACATACAGTCAAGCGTAGGGCATACTCTAAAATCCTCCCATGGATGGAAGATCTTTTTGTTAAATCTCTTCCAGAGTAGGTAGCGTTAAATCGTAGAATCTTTTAAATTGACCTCAGGGATTTTAGTGATCTCAAGACTATAATCCGAGAAAATTGACGAATAAGTTGAGTTTCTTGCCGTTTCTGACATCATTGTCGAGGGGTGACCGTGAACAGTATCTCTTTTAAACTCGTTTCCTTCCTACTCGGTATGACAGCGTTAACCGTTGTCAGCAGCACCGGGGCTGCTAGGGCGCAAACACCTAGCACTGATTTATCCTTAGGGCGTTCCGCACCGACTGATGCACCGATGCAAGTCGATGCGCCTACTGTGACACCCATGGCTACTGTTAATCCACTGCTAGCTGATTCCACTCCTCCTGTGGAGCCTGCGGTACCCGCTTATGCACCGATGCAGACGGTTGAGCCTGCCCAGACATCGGCTACAACGATTGACCCACTCGCGACTAATCCTACTTCCGTAGCAATCCCAGAACAAATGGTCGTTGAGCCTAATCGCCCACAAGCCAACGTCTCAGACTCCACTTCTGACCTAGCTGAAGCTCAAAAACTACAAGCCGCAGCGATAGATGGCGACCTGCAAGCGGCACCGGAGGCAACGGTAGGCGTGAGTGAAAGCAGCCTGATGCCCGGAACCGTCTCGACCTCTGCAACCCATCTCACCGCGCAGCCAGAGACGGTTCCCCAGACTGAGGTAGCCCCTGAGCAGGCAGATATGACTGTAGCTCAAGACCTGGAAAATGTTGATCCGGGTCGAGCTACTCGTGGGGGTCGGAGCTACGTTGGGATTGGTGGCAATCTCGGTTTGAGTGGTGGTACTGGGATAGGTCAGGGTGGCTTTTTAATTAACAGTAAAATTGGTTTGACTCGTGCCATTTCCTTTCGACCTTCCGTCATCATTGGAGAGAGTACCGATTTTCTGCTCCCGCTTACTTACGATTTCTTTCTTCAGTCCGCCGATCCCTTTGAGCCAATTCCGTTCGCTCCGTTTGTGGGTGGGGGTGTTGCCTTTTCTACATCGGATGATAACACTGTGGGTTTCTTGCTCACAGGTGGCGCGGATGTCCCTCTATCTAGACAATTTGTTGCCAATGCCACGGTTAATGCGGGTTTCTTTGGAGACACAACCTCTATTGGAATTGCCATCGGCGTCGGCTATCAGTTCTCTGGTTTCTAACGTTCGGTTATAAACCTCTAGGTTCTTAACTTAACAGCCCGCCCTCTAGATGAAATTATTTTTCCTAGGGGGCTTTATCTATAGTCGGTTTCCATCAAAAATTTAGGGACTATTCTAGTCAAATATCACAAGACTGTGCCTTTTCAGGTTGCTGCTTTTAGCAGACAGTATATATACAAATTCATTAGCCTTGTGTACTTCACGACCGCACTAGTGCAAGAAGGCAGTTCGCGTAGCGTTCTCCGTAGGAGTAGAAAAAAGGCAGAAGGTAAGAACGTTTGTACAGTAAGCTTTTTAACCTTTTTGGACTAGTGGGGTATTTTCGCCGCGCTGCACTAGACAGAAAGTCGGTATCTATTTTGTTCATAGTTGTCATGCAATCTATGATTAGATTCTCACCGAGAGAATCAATACAGTAAAAACATCATCTGAAAATTGAAGAGAGGTTAAAGCTCATGCGTTTAGGTATGAGTTATCGGGTTGCCAAGATTTTCTTTTTATCACCCCTTTTAGGGTCTTTCGGCTTTTGCTCAAATCGATTTAGAGATTTTACTAATCTAATTCAGGGCAATCTAAAGTCTTTTGTTTCTGCTCAATATACCCTCGAAACGGGTAAACTATTTCGGATTCCTTCAGTCTGCCAACAACTCCATGTATTGTCAGGTAGTGCTTGGCTAACCGTTGCTGGAGAAGATATTATTTTGACCTCTGGAGAACAAATACTACTGGATGCCAATCAAGGCTTGGCTATCTTATCCGCTTTAGGTGGCAAGCCATTGGTTTTAGAAATTAGTTGGATGAGTATGGGTTTTTGAGAGATACTTGTTTGAGGTATGGAAGTTTTGCTTTACTTGCCAACAAAGTAAAATCTGAACAGCCAATTTTAAGTTTCGCCTAAATATGCCTTGCGAACTGTCTCATTTGATTGTAAGTCTTTCGCTGTGCCGGTGAGTACAATCTCACCCGTTTGTAGGACATAACCTCGATGGGATACAGTCAAAGCCATACGAGCATTTTGTTCGACTAATAAAATTGTAGTTCCTTGGATGTTAATATCCCGAATAATCGAAAAAATTTGGCTAACCAGCATAGGGGCTAAACCCATACTTGGCTCATCTAACAATAATAAGCGGGGTCGTGCCATCATAGCTCGTGCGATCGCTAGCATTTGTTGTTCGCCACCACTCAACGTTCCCCCTTTTTGATTAATTCGCTCTCTCAGGCGCGGAAAAAGATGTAATGCTTTTTCCAGATCGGACTTAATTCCAACAGCATCCCGGCGCGAAAAAGCCCCCATTTCGAGATTTTCTTGCACCGTCATCCGGGGGAAAATGAGACGACCTTCAGGACTTTGAGAAATGCCTAAACGGACAATCGCTTGTGCCGATAATGACTCTAAAGAATTTCCTTCAAATAGGATTTTGCCCTGACGAGGTTTTAATAAGCCTTGAATTGTGCGAAGTGTGGTGGTTTTACCTGCACCATTACTGCCAATTAAACTAACAACTTCACCCTGTTCAACCTCTAAAGAAATTCCCTTGAGGGCATGAATGTTACCATAATAAGTGTGAAGGTCTTTGATTTCCAGCATTTTTAAGGGCTAATAGCTAATTGAGCATTGGTTATTGCAAAAGATTGATAATATTTTTTGATTCCCATTAACGATTAGCCATTGGATCTTCTTCTTCTTTACCTAAATAAGCTTCAATGACACGAGGATCAGATTGAACTTCAGCGGGAGTGCCTTCAGCAATTTTAGTACCATACTCCATCACACTAACCCTGTCGCTAATGCCCATCACCACCTTCATATCATGTTCAATGAGCAAGATGCTCAAATTTAATTCATCCCGGATGCGATGGATAAAACGAGTTAAATCAGCCGTTTCGTTGGGGTTCATTCCAGCCGTTGGCTCATCTAATAGGAGTATCTTAGGTTCAGAGGCTAGCGCTCTGGCAATTTCCAAGCGACGCTGATCACCATAGGAGAGGTTTTTGGCTAACTCTGGCCCTTTGGAGGCACCTAAACCCACAAAATCAAGCATAGCCAGTGCTTTTTGCCTCGCTTGACGCTCCTCCAGACGCACCTTGGGGGGACGAAGTAAGGCACCGACTAAACCCGTTTTAAGACGGCTATGTCTACCCACTAAGACATTTTCTAACACCGACATGTTATTAAATAGGCGAATATTCTGGAACGTCCGAGCAATTCCCAGACTTGTGAGCTTATCAGGTTTTGCCCCAGTAATCTCTTGATTCTCCAGCCGTAATTGACCCGATGTAGGGACATAAATCCCCGTGAGCATATTAAAAAAGGTCGTTTTGCCTGCTCCGTTTGGGCCAATTAGACTCGCAATAATACCTCTTTCAATCGTAAAATCAACCTGTTTAACGGCGGTCAGTCCCCCGAAACGCATGGTCAGTTGACGGGCTTCCAGTAGTGACATTATTGACTCCTTGCCTCTGCTAAAGACTCTTTCATCGCATCATCCTGAGAGTGCAGTTCGGCACGATGTAGGGCATCTGGCACTAGTCCCTCTGGACGGACGATCATCATAATGACTAAGGTTAAACCAAACAGAAACAGGCGCATCTGAAGTGGGTCAATACTGGTGGCAATAAAGTCTCTCAATGGTGGACTCCCAATATTAGGTAATACGGAAGTATTCAGGAAACTATTCAAAACTTGCGCCAGTCGAGGAAGATAGAGTCTATCCGCCGACATGATAATAATTCCCCCCAGGATGACCCCAGTCATATTACCTAAGCCACCCAAAATCACCATACATAAGATGATGACGGAAACGGAAAAATCGAACACGCTGGGAAAGATGGCGCTGATATTAGCGGCATAAAATGCACCTGCAAATCCGGAAAAGGTTGCCCCCATGGCAAAGGCTAATAGTTTCGTTTTGACTAAATTAATTCCCATCGCGCTAGCCGCGAGTTCATCTTCACGGATTGCCGTCCATGCTCGTCCCAAGCGAGAATCTTTCAGACGACTAATCATGAAATAGGAGAATACAACCAGCAAAAGAATTAAGTAGTACCAGGGCAGATAGTCGCTAGCGTCAAAGGTGCCGATGAACGGGAGAGTAGGGCGACCAATCGGATTAATTCCAGCTTCACCTCCTGTTAGGTTAAGGGGGCGATCGCATCCGACTAAACAAATCGCCCACTCTGGACGACCTGCTAAGCTACCCACAATTTTAGAGATGGGTTCCTCAATTCTGACATCCGTTAAATTACGAAAGATAACAGGAACAATTTCCCCAAAACCGAGGGTTACAATGGCTAAGTAATCCCCCCGTAGACGTAAGGTTGGCGACCCCAAAATCACGCCAAAAATTGCGGCGACCAATGCAGCAATGGGCAGTACAAACCAGAAATTCCAAGCAATATTGAGTTGGGGAGACGATAATAAGCCCGTGGTATAAGCCCCGATCGCAAAGAAGGCCGCATAGCCCAAATCCAGTAACCCTGCATAGCCCACTGTAATATTAAGTCCTAAGGCGAGCATGATAAAGATTTGGATTTGGATGATGATGGCGATCCAGTTGGTTTGAGCCAATTGATCAACAAAAGGAAAGAGAATCAAAATAAAGGCTAGGGTTACCAGCGTTGCAGTTCTCCTGCGTCCAATAGGTAAACCTTGTAAGGCTCCCATGACTCCTCCGGCTAAAGCCGCAACAACCAACGCCAAGATCCCATACTGTAAACTGTCCGATAAGCTGACTATTGGTTGTCCTAAAACGGGTGCGAACAGTGCTTGTAACAAGCTAGCAATTAACAACCAAATTCCCAATACAAGTCCTGCGATCGCGCCGAGTTTCGCGCCCTCTTGCGGTGTGATAATTCTCCTGCCCTGACAGCGCATAAAGCCCGCTGCCGAACCCAGCAACCAACCGATTACCGCACCACTCCAACCACCAAATAGCAAGACAGTGAGAGCTGCGATCGTTCCTAAAATACCACTTGATTTAATTGCCTTAATAATCTGCTGTGTCATATCCCTTATGGGTAATTGGTAATTGGTAATTGGTAATTACTTTTTATGTATTACTTATGAGCCATTACCCAAATTTCATACCTTTTCCTGAACATTCTCTCCCAATAAACCCCCTGGTCGGAAGGCCAAAATAATCACCAAAACAGCGAATACCCAAGCATTCGTCCAACGGCTAGAGAGATATTGGTCACTTAATGCAGAAAGCAACCCAATTAACACCCCACCTAACATGGCACCAATAATGTTGCCAATTCCACCTAACACAGCAGCGGTAAAAGCGCGTAATCCTGCCGTAAAGCCCATCGTAAACACAATGGTGTTGTTGTAGAGTCCAACCAGCAGCCCTGCTGCTCCCGCCAATGCCCCACCAATCAAAAAGGTCAACGCAATAATCCGATCCACATCGATCCCCATAATCAGCGCTGCATCCCGATTCTGAGCCGTTGCCCGCATCGCTTTACCCAAACGGGTGTACTGCACAAACAGATGTAGCCCCACCATTAAAGCAACAGCAACAATCAACACAATTAAGTCTTTAGTGGTAAAGACGATACGGGACTCAATGCCCATAGCCTTGAGAATATCAATTCGGGGCAATAAATCAGGAAAGCTTTTAGGTGCGGCCGCATTAGCCCCCATAACTGGGATAAACGATTTGAGTCCACCCCAAAACAATCCTGTGTTTTGAAAAATAAACGACATTCCAATGGCTGAGATCAACGGTGCAAGCCGGGGTGCATTCCGCAACGGTCTATAGGCATATCGTTCCGTAATAATGTTTAGACCCGCACAAAAAACAGTCGCGATGATTAAGGCTACGAACATCGCCGGGATAGCCACTTGTAGAGATACACCATCTGTAACGCCAAAGGCACCAATAACTGTGAGGGAGGCAAATGCACCCAACATATATAAGTCCCCGTGAGCAAAATTAATTAGCTCAATAATGCCGTAAACCAACGTGTAACCCAGCGCAATAATGGCAATGATTCCACCGTTAACGAGACCCACCAAGATTTGTTGGATCAAAACTTGAGGGTCACGAGCGATATCCCCCATAATTCGGGGCAAGTCAAACCCGGCAATGGGACCTAACAAGAGGATCAGGTAGGCGACAACAAGGTATAGAAGGGGTTTGCGCCATCGTTTCATAACGGTTGGTTAGAGGTTGCTATAGTGCGTATAGATTATAGAGCGAAGCTCTTACCAAATCCGGGTAAACTACCCCTTTGTTGGTGGAGACAAGGCAGGAGGCAGGAGGCAGAAGGCAGAAGGCAGAAGGCAGAAGGCAGAAGGCAGCTATCAAGGAAGATTTGGTATCAGATGCTCATGGACTCGCTACCGCTTCGCGAGCGGTTATGCCGTAAGGTGCTTATGGGTGAATACGGTTCATCCATCGCGATCAGTCCTTAGTCAGTCGAGGGAAATTGACCCTCAACTCAGGACTAACGACTCGGTAAAGTGAGCTAGCTGTGCCACTTACTGCGCTTTGAGTACACTCACAAACTCCCACTTGCCATTTTTGACAACATTCCCTGATAAAGTGGTGAGGGTTGTGTCGCCATTTGGGTCAAAACTCCAAGTTCCGAGTACCCCATTAAAATCTTTGGTATTCAGGACAGCTTCCCGAATGGCATCGCGGTCATTTTTGCAGACTTTGTTAATGGCATCTACAATCACCTTGGCAGATTCATAGCCATAAGCCGCATAGGCTTCGGGTTCTGCCGCGTATTTTTTCTTGTAGCTCTCATACCACTTTTGGCCTGTCCCTTTTAGCTCTTTGGCTGGCACGCCGCCAAAGGTGGCATAAACACCTTCGGCATCTTTACCGGCTGCATCAATTAACGCCTTTTCAAAGATGCCATCCGGCCCCATGAATTTGACCTTATCCCCACTCATCCCAACGTTACGCATATCCTTAATTAACTGTCCAGCGTTGGTTTGAGTTGTGCCCCCAAAATAGATGAGGTCGGGTCCGAGGGCTTTGATTTTGGTCATCAAGGCTTTATAGTCACTGGCTTTGGCGTCGATTCCTTCGTGTCCTAAAACTTGCAACCCTTCCTTTTTGGCGGTCGCTTCAAAAATATCAGCTAGCCCTTTGCCGTAAAGTTCTTGATCATCGAGAATAAAAACTTTTTTGGCTCCTAGGGATTTAGCCCATTTAGCCCCTGCAACCCCCTGAAGATCATCAGCCGGAACCACACGCGCATAGTTCCGCTTGCCATTGGGATAATAAATATTAGGCTCATTGGCCTCGCCCTTTCCAGGTTTAGTCAAGCCAGGATAAGTATTGGCAGGACTAACCATGACTAAGTTGGACTTGTTGAGAATGGGAATAGATAGCTTAGCCGCACCGGAGTTAAAGTGACCAATCACCGCAACTACGGATTTATCGGCAACCGCTTTGTTGGCGTTTGAGGTAACCTGTGCGGGGTCCCATTTGCCAGCGGCAGCCGTAGCATCGTCATAGCTTTCATAAGTAATCTTGACCTTGCCATCACAAGCCGTTGAGTTGGTTTCATCAAGAACTTGCTTGATCCCATTCACAATGGTTTGATTCTGACCTATGCCACTTCCTGTCATGGGCAGACTGGAAACAATTTTGACTGTGTTTCCATCAGCGGTGGTTCCTCCTTGGTTACCCGTACAAGCTGCCGCGAGCACGCCTGTCGCCAGGGTTGTGAGGGCTAGAGCCATTGCTGAACGGGGTTTGAGGCTATGAACTAAGGCGAGTTTACTCATTTGAATGTTTCTCTCCTTTACTGTCACCAGTAGATCACAATTGAATAAATCTACATCTTAAGCGCATCTTCCTCTAGACCGATGATTGGTAACGGTTTTTGAAACGCCAATCCAGTTACTGCCCAGCCTTAATAGGGTGACGAAGGGTAATTATTAATGGATTAACGGAGAGGGAGGGATTCGAACCCTCGGTACGGAGTTACCTGCCGTACAACAGATTAGCAATCTGCCGCTTTCGACCACTCAGCCACCTCTCCAGGTGGGTTTTTACGGTTTGGTCAAGGTTTGACTACATTTGATATTCATCGGATAGCCATTCCGTTTTGACCGCTTTATCAGTGTAGCACCTTAGCGGTATGGGTCAACTACTGCCGAACACTTCTTACTCGGTTTTATTCGCACAGCGTTCAATCACCTTTAGTCAGCCTAACAGAATTCCCCTGTAGCCGTGGCGACTCAAGCTGGGCTTTGGTTGGTGTCTAAAAAGGGAATTTCCCCTCTTTTGCTTCGTAAACCCTGGTTATCCAGCTTTGTTGACTTTACATTTTGCAACTTTGGGCGCTCAACGGTATACTGATTTGCGAAGAAGAGAGCGTTCTCTCTTTCGTAAGGAAAGAATTGTCTTTCCTGGCAATTGGAGGAGAAATACTACGAGGAGAAATCGCGATTTGCGTTAGGTGACTACCTAGACTCAGCCGTTTTCCGGTTAGTCAGACATCTCTACCCATCAGGAGAGGTAAAGCTCCACCCTTGACTCTTAACATTTCTTAAATAAAATAGAAGAAAGTTCGTGATGAGGGAAACGTGGGTAAGAAGTAGACCGTTAATCCGTTCAAACCTTCGTCAAAATCCAGAACCAATCAAACCTATGGACATTACAAGCAAACAGCACATTGCTCTGATCTCAGTACACGGTGACCCAGCAGTGGAAATCGGAAAAGAAGAGGCTGGGGGACAGAACGTTTATGTGCGCCAAGTGGGTGAAGCGCTTGCCAACCAAGGATGGCATGTTGATATGTTTACCCGTTGCTCCAGTGCAGAGCAACCCAAAATCGTTGAGCATAGTCCGCGCTGTCGGACTATTCGTTTAACAGCAGGTCCAGAGGAATTTGTACCGCGAGACGAAATTTTTGGGTATGCCAACACGTTTGTGGAGGAACTCGTTAAGTTTCAACAGCAGTCTGGGATTAAGTATTCGCTAGTACACACGAATTATTGGATTTCTGCCTGGGTGGGAATGGAACTGAAAAAGCGCCAAGCCGTGAAGCAGGTTCATACCTACCATTCGTTGGGTGCGGTTAAATATAAGTCGGTGACAACGATCCCCATGATTGCCACTACCCGATTGAACTTTGAAAAGGCGGTTTTGGAGACAGCCGAGCGAATTGTGGCAACGAGTCCGCAGGAAACCGAACACATGCGATCGCTCGTTTCTACGAAAGGCAATATTGACATCATTCCCTGTGGTACTGACATTCACCGTTTTGGTGCCTTGAGTAAGGAAGCAGCGCGTGCCGCCTTAGGTATCGACTCAGACGCCAAAATGGTCTTCTATGTAGGACGCTTTGACGAGCGCAAGGGCATTGAAACCCTAGTGCGAGCCGTGGGTCAGTCAAAGTTGCGGGGTCATGAGAAGATTAAGCTCGTGATCGGTGGTGGCTCTCGTCCTGGTCAAAGTGATGGCATAGAGCGTGAGCGGATTGAAAAAATTGTCGCTGAACTTGGGATGAGTGATTTCACGATCTTCCCCGGACGTATCGGGGATGATATCCTCCCGGCATACTACACCGCCGCTGATGTCTGTGTAGTGCCCAGCCATTACGAACCCTTTGGTTTGGTAGCAATTGAAGCAATGGCCTGTGGCACACCCGTTGTTGCCAGCGATGTCGGCGGTTTACAATTTACTGTGGTTCCCGAACAAACCGGTCTTTTGGCACCCGCCAAAGATGAAGTTGCCTTTGCCACAGCAATTGACCGCATTCTGTCTAACCCCGAATGGCGGAATCAACTGGGTCAAGGCGCGAGAAAGCGTGTTGAAGAGAAGTTTAGCTGGGATGGTGTCGCGCATCAACTAAGCGAACTCTACACAAAGTTATTAGAGAAGCCGGCGAAAGCATTGGAACAAGTTAGCGCTTAAACACCTTGAGCAAATGATGATCCCTAGCCTGCTGGTTGTAAGACTTATACTCTTTCAGCCGCAGGCTTTTTGATTGGTTACCAAGGGTCATCAATCGGTTCTCGTTCTCCAGCCGACGACAAGTTAGTCTCGTTCAGTGCTTCTTTGACTAACTGAAGAATCTCTGATTGTACCTGTTCATAGGCTTCCGCTCTACACCAAGGGCGCAAATACAGGATGGTGGCTCTCGGAGAAATAGATGCCACATGGCAAGTGGTTTTTGGGTTACTTAAAACCAGGGGATGGGGTTGTACGAGGGACAACAGCAAAATAATAGTGGGTTCAATGGGGCGATCGCCAATATCAATTTTCAAATCTACCCGCCGCGTCCTCATGGCTGTCGTATTTTTCAACACACCACTAAAGAGATTGCTGTTCGGTACTGTAATCTTGATATTGTCCGGCGTAACTACCGTGGTTGAAAAAATACCGATCGCATCCACTACACCCTTGACCCCCTGTGGCCCTTCAATGAAATCACCGACTTCAAAGGGGCGTTGGTTCAGGAGCATCACGCCAGCAGCAAAATGAGACAAAGTATTCTGCAAAGCTAAACCGATCGCTAAACCAGCAGCCCCCACCACAGCAACCAAGCTGGTGGCTTGAATCCCCAACGCACTCAAGAACGCAACAATGCCAACCACCAAGGTGAGGATTTCTGATGCCTGAATCAGAAACTTGCGTAAGGTTGGCTCAACCGGATTGAACGCTCGGCGCGTGAAACGAGCAACCAGATCAATTGCATAGCGGGTAATGAGGATAATGGCAAGCGCCCACAGCAGTTTTGTGCCAACCTGAAAGCCTAGATCGATCAAGTTTTTGTTAAACCACGATGCCATATCAAACCGATTGAGCACGGGTGTCACATCAAACGCCAAACTTGTCATAGGGAACTTAGGGTTTGTCCATAATTAATTCCGCCCTTTTCAGTCGGGCACAGCATTATCAATATTGTGCTTCACCCTAAATGTTATTGTTGCCATACCTTGGTAGTAGAGCCTAGCAATCCGCCAAAACCAATCGATGGGATCGCCAGACTTATCATAGGGAATTGCGCCTAAATCACTGAGTCTTTTTTTTGATAACGCTTCCATCATCACTCAAGAGGCGCTGCTTCGATTGACAATAATATGCTAGTTCTAGCATATTTAAGGGATGAGTTCATTGTTGAAACCAGTTGAATGGGTTGGAAGCTCCCTTGAGGATTTGAAAGATTTTCCAGAGGAGGTTCAGCAAGTCGTTGGCTATGCCTTGTACTTGGCTCAATGCGGTGAGAAGCATCCTTCAGCTAAACCACTCAAGGGATTTAAGGGTGCTAGGGTGCTTGAAGTTGTGGAAGACTTCGATGGAGATACTTACCGAACTGTTTACACGGTGAAACTTGCTGGCGTAATTTATGTGTTGCACGCCTTCCAAAAGAAATCAAAGCAAGGAATCGCTACGCCAAAGCAGGATATTGATTTGATTGAAACAAGACTTAAACGAGCACAAGAGCATTACGCAGAAAACTATCACAAGCAGCAAAAGGGAGAGGAAAATGACTCAGGAAATTAGAGTGCAAGCAAGTAGCGGTAATGTGTTTGCCGATTTGGGTTTAGAAAATTCGGATGAATTGCTTGTGAAAGCTGAACTCGCACGTAAGATCAGCAGCATTATTACTAAGCAAGGCATGACGCAGGCTGAAGCCGCAGAGCTTTTAGGGATTGACCAGCCAAAAGTATCTGCTCTAATCAACGGCAAGTTATCAGGCTTTTCAACTGTACGGTTGTTTCGTTTCTTGAATGCTTTGGGTCGAGATGTGGAAATTGTAGTGAAAACCAAACCTAAATCTCGCTCACAAGCTCGAACACGGGTTGTTGCTACGTGATCTTGGATGCTGACAGCTTACCTTTGTATCTGTTGCACATCATTGGTGTGTTGCTGGCGCTGTGCAACCTCGATGAGCATTCTCAACGCCTCATTCACGGCTATCTCATTGGAAAAAGCTTAGGCAACATGAAGATTAGCTTCTAAGATGATATTTAAGGATAGGAATACGCATATGTGCTAATTTCATTGAAGATGTCATCGAGTGGTTTGATGGAATCAACCTCCATTGCCATCTGACCAGCAGGGTTGTAAGCATTTTTGAACGCCCACATTTCAACCATCCAATGCCGTCGATGAGCAACACTTACTAACGGGATGAAGTCCCTATCTCCAGATAGAATAGCTAAGTCCATCACCTCTGTTGTAGTACAAATAATTTCAGTTGTCTGAGCAACAAGTTCTGTGTCAACGGCTTTCTCCTCATTCATTGAGTTGCGGTCATGCACTGTTACTGAAAAGCCATGGTTCTGTGCAGCTTGCCAGACAGTATCGTTTTGTGGAGGTCTTGAGCCTACAAGAATAGCCCGTTCAACGGTTCTGCCATTTGAAACTGCTAGCAATAACTTTCCAAAATCGATTCGCCAGGAAGGATCTTGTGGGTCTCTATCATTAGGGTTTTGCTTGACTATATCCTTCATCTTGGCACTGAATTTCTGTCCCTCAATAAAGACGTTTGAATTATCTACGACAACGACAACTTTGCTAGCCATACCTAACCTCGAACACCATACAGTGTAAAGTAAACAGTCTAGCTTAGACTGCTCTAATCTGAAGACCATCTCAATCACAACTACCTTCAATTCCTCGCAGACAACCTTGAGGCAGTGTCAACACCAAGATATAAAGCAGCCCAACGTTCCTGGTCAGCGGCTGCCGATAACCGTTAAATCCCACACAAGCGGCTTGGGTCAGTCCACTGCACCAGCGTTGTTATGCCGCTCTCTGCTCACATCATGTATTGTGAATTACTTTCTCTAAAGGTATCAATCTCGTCTATAAGTCGGTTCCATGCACTAGCTCCCGTTCCTGTATATATTCCCTGAATTTCGGCTAATATCTCGCCACCAATACATATGAGAAGAAAAGAATCTTTAGAATCAATCATTTGCTCAGGTACTAAGACTCCTTCTGGGCTTATTTCTGCATACAAGGCTTTATTTCGCAATTTAAATAACTCTTCTTCTCGAAACCAATTTGCAAAACGATTCTCATTTTCTCCGTAAATTCGAGTGACACGCGAATTGATTAATAATGTTGTATAAACTGCATAAATGTACTTATTTTGATGCTTATAAAAAGCTTGTTTGTCCAATTTTCCTGAAACTTGTTTATTACCTAAAATAATAACTTTCCCTACTTCTTCAATTAACGAAGTAGCGAAAAAAGTGGAAAGGGCATAATCGCCTTCTTGGAAAAAACGCTGACTAAGCCTCCAGTATTTTTCAAGATGCTCTCGATGTTGTTCGCTAATCATACTGTAAAAAACTTTGTATCAAGTACTTAACTTTTACTCAAGTAACAGCATTTCAAAAACCTGTGCATAACTATTAATTATGCCACAGTTACGATTAACATTCCTTAATGTATCAACTAGCACTAAAGATCTTTGTGTATCCATCACCATTCAGCATCAAAGTCTCCCTTAATTTAATGAATGAAGCGATCGCTCCCTCTTACCCACTCCCCAAGAGCGATCACTCATCTAATTTACGAACAGTTTTGCACAACGTTTCTGTACAGATTCAGTCAAAATGTTCGGTGTGGAAAACGTCTTGCTTCGCTACGCTAACATCCCGTCACTGACTGCTACACGCGGCAACCGATGCTTAAAGCTGCAAAGAATTTCCCAAGAAATGGTTCCTAAAGTTTGTGCCCAATCGTCAGCAGAAATTGACAAGTTTCCATCCTGCCCAATTAGCGTCACCACTTCCCCCGTTTCCAAGTCAGAAATAGCACTCACATCCAGCATCATCTGATCCATTGTAATCGCGCCAATTTGCCGTACCTGCTGACCTTGAATCAGAACAGTCATTTTATTCGAGAGGTTGCGAGGAACTCCGTCCGCGTAGCCAATACCCACGATCGCAATCCGCGTTTCCTTGTCGGCAATGAATTGATAACCATAGCTAACACCCGTACCAGGGGGAATGGTTTTCACTTGCGTCACTCGCGCTTTCACCTGCATCACTGGGTGGAGCTCAACAGCATTTCGCAAGTGTTCAGCCGGATAAAGCCCATACAAGGCAAGTCCTGCGCGTACCCAATCGTAGTGTAGTGATGAGTCTGCTAAGGTGGCAGCAGAGTTAGCCAGATGCAAACGAGGTGGCTTGATTCCTGCATGGCGAAGTTGTGCGATCGCCTCCTCAAACCGCTGATGTTGCAATCTCATAATCGTGGGATCGGGACTATCTGCTGTCGCCAAATGAGAGTAGATACTAGCAATTTCCAGATAAGGCAGTCGCTTGACTAATTCCACAAATTGTGTAGCTTCTTGCCAAGGCATTCCCAACCGCGACATCCCTGTATCTAACTTAAGATGCACGGGTAAGGTTTTTTGCAACTCACTCAGCGTTTCCGAAAAAATCCAAGCTTGCTGGGGGGTGCAAATTGTGGGTTCCAATTGCCAATGAGCGATCGCCTTTACTTGTTCAGGAGTATTCATCGCCCCCAAGAGCAAAATCGGCGCTTCAATCCCCGCTTCTCGAAGTTGAATCCCCTCTTGTAATGTGGCAACACATAGCCCATGGGCACCCGCCTCTAAAGCAATTCGAGCAACCATTGTTGCCCCATGCCCGTAGGCATCCGCTTTCACCACTGCCATCAGTTGAGTTGAGGCTGACAAAAGCTTTCTCAGTTGCCCCACATTATGGGATAAAGCCCCTTGGTTAATTTCCACCCAAGCCCGTTGGCAAAGGTCGCTAAACCCCTTATCAGTCCGGGGAAAATCGCTTTCTATCTGCCTGTAAGTCACACCATTGGTTTGTTTCAGTTTTTGCCTCATCGTTTTAGTTCCTCACACACACACTAAAAACTATATCTACCCCAACCCTAATCGGTGAAGGAATCAGCAACTGAATGCCGCTAACATAACCAGAAAGCGGCGACTCACAGGATTTGTTCATCCACGATTTTGAGTGGTGAGATGTCAGAGATTCAAATCCGAATTCGTCCCCCATAAAGGAGAGTCAGCCACTCCTTGAGGGTTATTCAAACTCAACAATGTATCCGACGTCTCGCCTGATATCCCTCCAAGTAGCCCTGTTGTTGAATCCACTTGGCTTTCGGAAATATCGGCAACTGTATAGTCTGAGTTGAGATTGTCGATACTATCTGTAGACTCATCCACCCCCGCAGCCCCCAATGAATCGTTAGAAGCAATCTCCGGGTTGACTATACTTTGTGTTGGCACCAAACCCGTTAGCGAATCACCGGATTCGATAAGTTGCACATTCAGTACCATGTCGTTAAAGTCCGCATCCCCACCACCGAAGTTGTCTTCCCAAGCCAGACGATAGCTGCCGTTGCCGACTTCTGAGACTTGCAGATGGTCAAAATTATCGGCATTCGCTTCTGGTGTGAAGAAGAATACAGTGTCTAGGGAACTCTGCCCAGTCTGCGATCGTAATCGTTGCTGTGACATTATTATCATTAGGGTCACCGTCTGTCAGCTTGGCAGGAAATTGCAGATTATTCCCCCCATCGGTTAATTCCCGGTTGGTCTGCTGATCGATGTTGTAGGGATTTCCTGCTGTATTATTGGCAAAAATCGAATTGCTGAGTGTGACAGGGGTTTGCTCTCCGCTTAAAATTGCTCCGGCAGACCATCCAGCGGAATTGTTGGCAAACGTTGTGTTGACGATATTGGTGGGACTCGTACCTGTGATGAGTGCGATCGCACCCCCTGAACCACCGCCATCCGTATCCTGAACTTTGTTGCCCGAAAACGTACTGTTGGTAATACTCAGAGGCGCTTGTTCTCCTACCCACAAACCGCCACCTTGTTGCAGCGCCGAATTGTTGGCGAAGGTCGTGTTGTTGATTGTTAACGGTACGTTACCTTGGCGAATGCCACCGCCGAAGGAGTCTCCCTTAGCATCCTTAATCACCTGGTTGTTGATAATCGCGCTATTTTCAACCATCACTTGGTCGGAACCATAGGCAAACAGAAATAGTCCTCCCCCCTGTCCTGCACCTTTATTGCCGTCAAATCGACTGCCGCGAATCGAAATCTGCCCTCCCGAAGCGCCATCGGTGTAGATTGCGCCACCGTAACCCCTGGTATAGCGGGGAGGTAAACTCAAGAGTCCACCGGGTGTTGAGTCGTTATTGACAAAAGTAGAATTTTCCACCGTTAGACTGCTCAACAGGCTGTTAATCGCCCCACCGTTAATCCCTCGGTTATTGGTAAATTGGCTATCCCGAACCGTGAGATTGCTTTCACTTTTGACGGCGATCGCACCACCCCCTCGCTCATCGGCACCGACTGTGCCATCATTTCCCACAAATTGGCTATTAACGACCGTAATGGTGCTGCGAAACCCGCCCCAAATCGCTCCTCCGCCACTACCCAAAGAGGCGTTGTTATTAAATTGGCTATTCTCTACCGTTAGGGTTGTGTCACTGGCTGTACGAATTCCTCCTCCTGCTCCTTCTTCACCCATTCCAGTGCTTGTCCCATTGGCGATCGCTAGATTCCGCAGTGTCACCGTGGTTGGATTAAAATTCGGATCGACATTGACATCAAACACCCGATATGAATTATTTCCACTAATCGTTAAACCGGGAGCATTGGCACCATCAATAATCAGGTTTTTGTTGATTTCGAGTTGACCACTGGTAAGGATTATGGTCTGATTCGCGAGACTGGGGTCAAATTGAATCGTCTCCCCTGGCACAGCAGAAGCGATCGCTGCTCTCAGGGTACCGGCCCCATTATCTGCACTACTTGTAACTGTGACCATGTTGCTAAGAATACTCCTAGGTAGTCTTCATCTAACCTCTGCAAGAGTATTGTTAGCGTTCAGGAGTTTTTTGTTTGTTAGCGATATTTTCAGTCCTAGGACTTAGAGCAAACGCGCCTAGATAATGCGAACGATGATTTCTTCACTTACTAGGGATAGAAAACTAAAAACTGTAGACTTCTACCCAATGATCGATAACTTATGACCAACGAATATAGAGGTTTTCAGTTGCAATGACCACACATAAGGACACGACATATCGTGTCCTTACAAAATCCTGTGTTATACCCAGCAGGCAAGCGAATATTCCTTAAGGCCAAAGATTGCGCCACCAAGGTGTAGATTGACCTTGAGCCACATTGGTTTTCTTTCGGATATCCTGAATATCCCAGCCAGTTAGCTTCGCCAAAGTCTTCGCTTCCTGTTCAAATCGCTCCTTCAAAGAGCGTTGATATTGTCGCCCTGCCTCACACTTCATCTCTCCGGTGAAGGGATGACGCAATATATATCGTCCCTGAAACTGTTGGCGATTAGACGTTTCTTGAAACATCAAATCTTCAGGAAACTTATCACGGGTATAGCGCACATGGAGGCGGGTGATAAATACATTATTCCGTGCATTTGGAGAAATCCAAAAAACACCGGCTTTCTTCAGTTCTTCTGGATTTAAAGGTTCCGCTGAGCAAGGGTCACAGCTTCCCATATCCCAGGCATATTCCCTAAAAGCAACTTTTCTATCTTCACGAGTATAGGAAGTTTGGAACATTGCCTTGTAGAAATCACCAAACTCGTTTTTTACAAAAACAGGTATCTCAGTATCTGAAGGAACATTCACAGTGCGGTAGTTGGTAACTTCGGCTTGACCTTTTGGTGATAAGACATAAACAATCAGGTCTTGCGCCGTAGACGCATTCATCATGCCTAATCGAATAGGCAACATGAATTTGGGTGATTCGTAGGCTATCTGAAGGGGGCGCAGAAATTGATAGCCAGCTTTTTCAAATTCTTGGAGGTTGACTTTAGCCACAAAGAATTTCATGTTCTGCCTAATATAGGGTCGTAGGAGTTGATTCGCCCCTTTCGGCAGTTTGTAACCGTTGCGTTTGAGCCAAGTTTCTAGTCCGTCAGATTCTTTGGCGCTGAGGATGAGAATGTCATATTCTCCTACAGTAAATCGGGCTTCTACCGTAACGCCCAAAGCACTGTCACTTTCACTGGGGCCACCCCTTGTTCCACCCCCTAACGTTCTTCCGGGGGCAGCCATCATGGGCGGTGGAGGAGGTGCACAAGGGTCTGAATCAAAATATTCCACCAATCGCGGCGCACTAAATTCATCCAGCCGTTCCATAATATTGGGGTCGCCTACATTCACCTGCTCTTGTTGGATGACCACAGGCACCGGCACAACAATCGCAAAATCTTTGACCTCTCCTTGAAAGTCGTTTGCCATTGTTAGAACGGTGCGATCGCCATCTCTTGCCATGATGACTTGAGACGCCTGATTGTAAAGCTTACTGTCCGCTTTTGCCACATAGAAACCACAAAATGCCCAGGCTTTTTGAGTTAAGCCAATCGTGACTATAAATGTTAGTAGTAAAGTTATTAAGCATCGAAATAATCTCATTTTCATCTCCTTAAGGTTGGTTAAAATAGTCGTAATCAAGATTTTTTATCGTTCATCAACTGAGGCTCAATGGCTTCAGTTTTGACGAATCAGCCAAATTTTCTATGTTATTTACAGAAGTTTCATCCCAAGAAAATCTAGAAGATGACCAGATAAGATCTAAAATCACAATTAAAGGAGAAAGAGCAAATAAAGCCCAGAAAACAGAGGTAGGAATGAAGAAATTATTTCGTAGGATGAAGGTGAGAATAGCAATGCATCCAGCCCAAATCATGCGACTGATTCTCGTATTAGGAATTGAGCGAGGATCGGTAATCATAAATAAGGCAAAAAGTAACAATGATCCACTCATTAATCGATGGCTAAAGACATCCCATGTCCAACCGAGCCAAAGATTGCGAATCGCTTCTAGCAAAGTGTAGGCACCCAAAAAAGCTACTGTTGTGTCCCAGCGACCTACTCGTTTCAAAACTAGCCCACCAGTCCCTGCAAACAATAAGGCACACCAGCCATCTTCTCCCCACTGTCCGGGTGAAACCCAGGCATCATGAGTCAAGAGTAAAGCCGCAATAATACCAAAGTTAGCCGGATTAAAAAAATGTTTGTGTTTAAATTGAAACAAGAATTTACTTAAAATGGCTAAAGACCCTGCCAAAATCATGGTGGTGTAGTGGTCAGCCCGTAGCAACAAACTTAAGCTCAAGGCTGTAATCATTGCACTTTTAAGTGAAGTTACGTGGGAAAAACTTACTAACCCCAAATTTTCTTTTTCTGAGCTATTTTGGTCTTGAGTCAGTGAAGCAATAGGCAACTGAAGATGGGTATTACTGTTACAAAATTTAATATTGCAATTGCCCACTTGAAACTTGGCAATAAAACTTTCGATCCCCTTGGCCTTTAACCAAGTCATAATTTTTTCTCGTGGATTTGACCACAACGATACTGCTACCCACTGGGTCAGAAGGCAAGTAATCGTCACAATAAGAATCAAGTCAGGTCGTAGTGTCCAGTCTCTTGTTCCGATTCCCAATATGAGGAAGAGTGAGAGAAACAAAATTTGATAGTTTCTGGGATCTTGTTGTAGCATCGCCTCCCTCTAAAAAGATGAATTTTATTATTGTCTTTAATCTAGGAACGTTAGGCATGAAAGATTGTTGAACTGTTGCCTAACTTAATGAAAAGTAGAAAAGCGAGTACAGTCCGTGTCAAATTCATTAATTTTGAGGCTATCTTTGGCTTAAAGATGCTCAGAAAACCCTGGCAGCGCTGATAGAGCCTACATAAGCTGTAGAATTTGTCACCTTTTTCATTAAAAGTTATGCACGAAATCTAATTATTGCTAATATGCCTGTCCTTCCAACCACCAAGCGACTCTGTTACGCTTTCGGTAACCGCGTCTGCTTTATCCCAGGAAAGGGAAGAAATTTAGAGGATTTTAGATTTTAGTGTTTATTAGTGTTAAAAAGCGATCCGTGATCAGCTTTGCCTGCACTCTGGGGCAATCGCCAATGAGTGGGACGTTAATGACTCAGGAGAATCTTACGGAGTTGAATCTCCAGCTTGTCTGGCTGCTCTACCATAGCTAGATGCCCACACTCAGGAATTTCAATCACATTCTCATCACAGCCTTGAAATAACGAGTGGAAGCTAGCCAGATGGCGCACGTACTTGGGTTCCATGATCTTATCGTTGGCACCCGCTATAAAATAAACGGGCTGCGTGAGCTTCGACACTACTTCAGGTAACCGATTCACTTCGGCTTCTGTGGTGGAATCGAGTAATGCTCCAACAGCCGCTTCAGGACTAGCGGCAACGAAATCAATCAGCCGCTGGCGTCCCCAGCGACGTGGGATCGGACGTGCCACCTGCGATCGCATCAAGAGCAAGTCCAGCAAAGGCAGGTAACAAAGCCAACGGGGTCGTTGCTTCACTAGTTGTTGACCCACAGCCCGAAATCGCTCAAATTCTTCTTTGATGTAAATTCCGCCTCCAGCATTGACACAAATAACCCCCTTGACTCGATCCGAAGCCATCGACGCACCCCAGAGGGCAATGCTGCCGCCCAAGGAGTGACCAATGAGCCAAGCACAGTCTATATCTAGCTGTTGCAGCAAAAGATTCAAATCCTGAGCATAGGCGGCTAGGGTGTACCTGGAAGGGGCCTGTTTGAGCGCATCAGTGTCTGGTAATTTAGCATCAAGTAACTCAATACGGTTTTGAGTTTTATTCATTTGGGGTAGAGAATCACCAAATCCCCTCAGGTCATAAGTAAGGCACTGATAATCCGGTGCCAACGCCTCAATTAACGGCTGCCAATAATTGCGGCTTAAAAGCCAGCCGTGGATAAAAACAAGGACAGGAGAGGGGGATGTCGGGGGAGGGGTCAGTTCGTAAGCGTGAGCAGCTCCCAGAATATCAATGAATGCCATATTTTTATCCTATCGAAAATTGAGTCATAGGAAGGGGTTGAGCGTTAGTCTGGTGAGCCGATTGAAGATGATTGAGCGAACCTGATAACCTTCAACTTTCAACCCTTTCCCTAAAATCGGCGACCGAGTAATCGCTGCCGCACACTTTCAGCAATTTTTTGACCCAGGTATTCAGGAATCAAGTTTTCGTTGGGTCCCAATAAGTACAGGATTAACCGGGTTCGTCCACGCCACACCAGCAAGTTGGCATTGACCACCAGTAAATCTTCTTGCCAGATGGCATACATGACTTTGTAGAATAAGCCGGGCTGGTTGTCCGCCTCAATCAAGAGTGCCGGGAGATGGAAAACTGGATCGACGTAAAATTCTGTTTCCACTTGTTCCAAGCCAGCATCGAGATTAAACTCCACTGCCAGCATTTCTTCGACTTCAAACCGCCCTGCTAACGCCTCTCGAATCGCCCGACAGACATTTTCTGATGTTGTGTTGGTCAGCGCTTGGCTACCCCTAGACACCACCAGTTTGATAAAGACCAGCATCGGCGGGCTGATTTGACCATAGAGACTGAGGCTATGAATCGTCAGTCCATAGGCCGCTAGAACGCCAAAAATATCACTGAGGAGAAACGATTGGTTCCGGTAAGCAAAATGCAGGGCACTTTTGGAGCCTTCCGGTTGGATCTCAATCACCGCCCGCCTACTTTTGTACAGCCGGTAGGCGAGCCTCAGGTTTTGCAGTTGGATCTCACTACTGACAAACTGTTCATAAAACTGAGGAAACGCCCGATTAAAGCGCTTAAGGAGTTCTAATGTAGATGTTTTCAAACCCGCAGCCATAAGTAGGGGTAGGGGTAGGACTCGTACCAAGGTAATGAGGTTGACCTAAGCCATCGCTGTGCTCAAAAGCTTTTAGCCAGACACAGCGACAGACACTTCTAAGGAAAGAACCTGCTGTATCTGGTTAATTTCTCACAAATTCTGCGAGGGTACCCTAAGTCTACCTAAAGAAGGACAAGCCTGGGTCTTTTCGCGATTCTGGGATAGATAGATACAGGGGAGCTGTTAGTTGTGTTATTATCGATTTCACGAAGTTTCGCGTCGATTTAGCCCGATAAGACTTATCGCCAAACCCTAAGTTTATGCTATTTGGAATGTTTTGATAAACAAGGGGTACTGGTGAATCTAGCCGCCATCTACGGATGTTTCGGGGTAGATTCCCGCCAATGTTCCAATCTATAGAAACTTTACCTCTCCAGTTTGGGATAAACTTCTAGTGTTAAGTCTGGTCTCTATCCAAAGCAGAAAGTCTTATCCGTTAGGAAAAGGAAGTCTGCTCTCGCCTTGGGGACAGAAGTAGGAAAATGCCACAGCCATACCTTCATGGGTTTTTGGAAAAGCTTTTTTAGCAGTTCTGATGCTGCCTCTGGGCAAACACAGTTTGAGGGGGAAGCAATAGAAGGTACGATCGATCGCACCGATAACACTTCCCGCATATTTTTTAGCACAGATCGAGATATCGACCTTTATGAGTTAGAGGAACTCTGTGATGCCGTTGGCTGGTCTCGGCGACCCATGCGTAAAGTAAAAAAAGCCATTCAGCACAGCTTCCTGGTGACTTCGATGTGGCAGCAGCGAGGTAACACGAAACGCCTAATTGGCTTTGCTCGTGCCACTTCTGACCATGCTTTTAATGCCACAATCTGGGATGTAGTCGTTCATCCAGATTTCCAAACCAAGGGGCTAGGTAAGGCTTTGATGAAGTACATGATTAGGAAACTGCGGAATGAAGATATTAGCAACATAACCCTGTTTGCCGATCCCCATGTGGTGAATTTTTATCGCAGAATGGGATTTATGGCTGATCCAGAAGGCATTAAAGGCATGTTCTGGTATCCAGATTAACGGTCAAAAAATTTTTGTCATTGGACTCTAATCCGCCGAAAGCAAGTTATACTAGCAAAAGGCACCGGGATGTAGCGCAGCTTGGTAGCGCGCCTGCTTTGGGAGCAGGATGTCGCAGGTTCAAATCCTGTCATCCCGATTGATTAATAATTGAATTTCCCTCACACAGTAGTACCCACTTACTCAGAAATGGAATCTAAGAGGACTACACCTGTTGATAGGAGCTGGATTGAAGCGTTGATTTTTTGTTGACTGTATCCTCTTAAAATCGTCAATATCCCCGAAAATCATCCAAGGGCGATGGCTATCACGGCTACAGTCAGCCTGGAGAGGAGCCAAAACTTTTTTAGGGGGAAAGATTGCCTTCAGGTCTCTACTGTCGTATAATAATTCACTTTCGGCTCCCTAGCCTAATAAAGTTCAGGGCAGCCGATTTAAGCTTGAGAAATTAGGACGGATTCGGTAATCTGGCTCAAGGAAATGGGGTGGAACTATTTGAGATTACACAGAGTCAGGAAATTCACCCATGCAGAAGAAAATGGTTGGAGTTAATGAGTAATTCTACGATAAATGGTGAAAGTTAAACGACAACATCGATAAAGTCAAAAAAGCTTTGATGCATATTTACTCTTGCTACTCTAAACTCTCAATAAGTCATCCCAAGGCAAGAGCATTACTTTAATGGTGGCTAAGTATTCTGAGGAAAAAATCTGAGGTAATGACCATGAAATCACTGGTTCGCTGGAGCGCAACACTAGGTTTAGTCGGAACAGCACTACTCGGTTCCTTCGGTTTAGAAAATCTAAAGGCACTGGCATTACCAGAGCAGCAGGTAATGGAAAAACTGCAACCGGTACCCGTGTTTACTGTTACCGATCCCCAAGGCGCTCCCCTGGTTGCGACAATCCCCGATGGGCAAAATAAAGCTCAAGCGGTAGCAGGGGTTTTTATTAGCCAGAAAGATGCTCAAGCTTTTGTTCAACGGTTGCAGAAAGAAAAGCCCGATTTAGCCAAAAACGTGCAGGTGGTTCCTGTATCTTTGGCGCAAATCTACAAACTGAGACAAGAAAATCAAAATAAGCCAGAAGGTTTAAACTTTGCCTTTATCCCCGTGCAGCAACAATTACAAGCTGCACAAGCTATTGCCGGCCAAGCTGGTCAACAAGGGCAGTCATTTCAGGGCACACCCTTGTTTGTAGCGAGAGGAGGTAGAGAAAACGGATACCTAACCGTTCAAGAAAATGGGAAGGCGGTGATTCCCTTCTTTTTTGAGAAAGAGCAATTGCAGGTGATGGTAGACCGCTTCAAACAGCAGAAGCCTGACTTGGCATCTACAGTTAAAGTCGAAGCCGTACCCCTGGAGGGCGTCATTTACACCTTACAAACCAGCAACAATCAGGAACTGAGTAACGTTATGATCGTGCCAACACAAGAAGCCATCTCCTTCTTGCGTAGCCTACCGCCTGCCCCTGGGCAAAATGCGCCCCAAGGTGGTCAACAACGGCGATAAGGCACCCATAACCGTTGCAGCGAGGAGGGCGAGGCTTGGGAAGAAATAGCGCTGACGATGACAGGTCAGTCATCTCAGGACTAGCTCTCTGGCAGTGGCGTCAGGAGGCTCGTAAGTCCGCCCTCGAAGCGGGTGTCCCAACAGCTGAAGTCGATTGGCTGCTCACCGAAGTGGCTGGACTGGACTCCCTGACGCTGCGCTTGGAGTCCTTTAAGGAGCGACCCCAAATCAACTTGCCATTTCCTTTGTCGGTGCTATCCCAACTGTGGGATCAGCGTATTGATCAGCGATCGCCGATTCAGTACTTAGCTGGAGTAGCCCCCTGGCGTCATTTTCGAGTCAACGTTTCGCCTGCCGTTCTGATTCCTCGCCCAGAAACTGAGTACCTAATTGACTTGGCTGTAAGCGCGGTCAAAAACAGTCCAATACCCAATCTGGGATCAGGACACTGGGCGGATTTAGGAACTGGAAGTGGTGTCATCGCCCTGGGACTCGCTGGAGTTTTCCCGGCTGCCACCATTCACGCCGTGGATTACAGCGCTGATGCCCTAGCCATGGCTCAACAGAATGCTCAACAGCTAGGCTGTGCCCAACGGATTCAGTTTTACCAAGGGTCTTGGTGGGAGCCTCTGGACACTCTTAAAGGTCACTTTAGTGGTATTGTCAGCAACCCTCCTTATATTCCTAGCACTTTGGTACAACAACTAGAACCAGAAGTGCGTGACCATGAACCTCATCTAGCCCTAGACGGTGGCAGCGATGGTCTAGATTGCATTCGGCACCTGATTGAAACCTCTCCCAACTATCTGCGTCCTGGCGGTATCTGGCTGATTGAAATGATGGCAGGGCAAGCCGATGCGGTCACTCAGTTGCTAGAAGAGCAAGGCAGCTATTGCCATATTCAGATTGTTTCCGATTTGGCAGGCATTGACCGCTTCGCTCTGGCTTATCGGAGTGAAGGGGTTGAAACGTGAGGGTTGTAGGTGGGAAAGTTTGGAAGGTTTGGAGAATCATCGGCAACCTGCTAACCTGCAACTTTCAACCTTCTAACTTCCAACCCATTGACAATGACTCAAGTTTCCCTGTCGGCTTTGGTGGCTGGCGCAAGCATCGGTCAACTAGTCAGCTTTCCCACAGATACAGTACCCGCCCTAGCCGTGCGCCCTGACCGCTCAGAATTAATATTTGCCGCCAAGCAGCGCTCTCAAGAGAAACCCTTGATTTTAATGGGGGCATTTCCAGCCGCCCTCTGGCCTTTTGTGCAAGGTACGGCGGCGGAAATGGAGATTTGGCAGCAAGTTGCTCAAAAATACTGGCCAGGAGCACTCACATTGGTGTTGCCTGCCTCAGCCAGAGTCCCGGCGGCTATGAACCCAACTGACCCCACTACCATCGGGATACGAGTGCCAAACTCTAGAATTGCGATCGCGATTTTGTCCCAAACAGGGCCGTTGGCAACCACCAGCGCCAATCGCTCCGGTGAGCCTCCCTTGCAAACAATGGCAGAAATAGAGGCCTATTTTCCGGCGGTTCTCACCCTTGAAAGTCCTGAATTGGAAGCCGATAAAATCAGCACGACGGGAGTTCCTTCGACGGTTGCCAAGTGGACGAGTAGCGGCTGGAAGATTTTACGGCAAGGAAGCATTCAGCTAGAAAGCACCTAGAGAGTGCAAAGCGTTAATACGGCTCGTGTACCCAGCCTTAACCTTTCCTAGGAAGTCTAAAATACTCGCTATGCTTGAGAAGATTTTACTGTCCTGCCCTGCCGGACAGAATCTATATTGAATTTTTGTTGAGAGGCATAGGCGTAATGGAGTTAATCTTTTTGCTATTGGGCGTCGGGTTGGGGTTTTTGGGGAGCCGTATCACCCGCTCTGTCCCACAACCTGCGATTTCCACCCCATCTTTACCTCAAGAGACACCTATGAATGATCTCCCGTCTCCCAAAGCGCACATCGAGCCTCTCCAGGAAGAACCCAAGCCTCTCCCAAAGGACATTGAGCCTCTTGAGGAAGAACCCAAGCCTGTTGAAGCCAACGTTGAGCCTCTTGAGGAACAACTCAAGCAAATCCAACTCGCTTACCTCATGGCCCAAGAAATGAGCCAGTTTAAAGGGGGATTTTTGGCTCGGACGGCTCATGAATTGCGATCGCCTCTGAGTAGTTTAATCGGTATGCATCAGCTCATTTTGTCCGATTTGTGTGACTCACCAGAGGAAGAACGAGAATTTGTGGCTCAAGCCAACACTTCAGCCCTAAAGATGGTGAAAATTTTAGACGAGGTGATTACGGTATCGAAAATTGAACACGGCAGCAATCGTTTAGACATTCACCCCTTGCCGTTAACACAGATTTTGGCAGAGGTTCAAGGTCTAACCCACATGCAGGCGGCTAATAGCAATCTTCAGTATGATGTTGTTCTTCCTGACCCAGAAATCTATGTTTTAGCAGACTCACGTCGCTTCCGGCAGGTATTAGTGGCTATTGTAGACAGTGCCATTACGAAGTTAGCCGACCTGAAAGAAGGCTGTATTAAGATTTCCGCTTTTAGTGTCCCAGACTCTCAAGAAGTGGGGATCTGGATTGATGTGCAAACTCCAACCAGTGCCTGGAGTGAAGTGGTTGATTTACTCGCTACGACGCCTGAGGCGGAAAAGCCACCCATGCAAACGGCTGAACTGTCACCAGGGCTAACCTTATTGATGGCTCAAACCCTGGTTGAAGTGATGCAAGGAAAGCTGGAAGTGCTACCCCTCTCGGATGAAGAACTCGCCGCAACCTCAGCCACTGAAAATTTCATCCGACTTCAATGTTCTATGCCCCTAGCGATTCCTGAGCCTGTAGAGCAGGCGTTGGCATAGAGCGATGTATGGGCTGGTTATGCAGCACCATTGTGGTGGTGGAATTGGTCTCAAAACCAATGCGCTCGTAGAAACTTTGTTGATGGGTGGTCATCAGGTAGACTCGCTCTACCCGGTTCATCCGGGGATGAGATAGTACTGTTTCAACTAACTTACGCCCTAAACCTACACCGCGATAGTCGGGGTGAATCACTACATCCCAAATTGTGCCTCGGTAAATACCATCTGAGGTTGCCCGTGAAAAACCAATGAGCTGTTCACCGTCCCAAACGCTGATTACGGGTTCGCTGTTGGCGATCGCTATTTTTAACTCATCAATTTTTCGCTCTTTTGCCCAAAAAGCTCCCAAGCCGAATAGTGATTGAAGTTGATGATAATCGATTTTAGATTTGCGATCGCAAAATTGAATATGGCGGCAATCCATTCCAAAATTCCTTCTGAATGTTACAAAATGTACCTGGTGAGGGATACCAGATTTTTTTGTGCCTGGTCAGAAAGATTTGCCTAAACTTGTGAAATTATACTCAGGCACAATTCATTATTGTAATGATTTCCAACATTAGTGGAACATAGAAGCCTTTTTTTGTTATGAGTTCCTAACATTATCAGGGAGTTATTGTCACTTGAGCGCAATACACCTGAGATTGAGTAAGGATTACTAAGCTTCCTCTTTTTGGTAGAAGTAGAGCTAAATCATCGGTTGATACTGTAGAGATGAGTTCTACTAAGATAGACCATGACCTCAAACCCCAGTACATCCCCTCGTCTCAAGGAAATTTTCCGAGCTATTCTTTCGGTATCCATCATCGTGGTGGGGATTACACACTTTGTCAAACCCCTAGAATACGCCTCGATTGTCCCGCCTCAATTTGGGGATAGATTGGCGATGGTTTACATCAGTGGCTTCTTTGAGATTTTGGGAGGCATTGGTTTACTCATTCCATTGGTTAGTGTTGCGGCAGCTTGGGGACTGATTGCACTATTTATTGCCGTCTTTCCAGCTAACATTTACCAGGCGATTCATAGCATTCCCATTGAGGGCATTCCTCATCATCCTTTGTTCTATTGGTTTAGGCTTCCGTTTCAGGCGGTTTTTATGGCTTGGGCTTGGTGGTATACGAGAAAACCAGAGGAGCAACCTGGAGCCTCTAGCGTGGAATCTCTCGTTGAATCTTCTATGAACCGTTAGGTGACCATTCTCCATACCAAGAGCTGAAGTTTCATCGAGTTTGAGCTTTACTTCAGTGACTACAGTCAATTTTTTCCTACAAAAAAGTCCGCCGATGCGGACTTTGTATTGTTTTTGAATAAAATAGCTTACCTTTTATCCTTGCAGCCAACGAGCAGCATCTTTCGCGTGATAAGTGAGAATCAAATCAGCACCCGCACGCTTGAACCCCATCAACGTCTCCAGCACCATACGTTGTTCGTCAATCCAGCCATTGAGGGCTGCCGCTTTAACCATCGAATACTCACCCGAAACGTTATAAGCCGCAACCGGTAAGTTGCTGGCTTCCTTCACGCGCCAGATGATATCCATATACGCCAAGGCGGGTTTAACCATCAGCATATCCGCCCCCTCAGCAATATCTAATTCGATTTCTTTGAGGGCTTCGCGAGCATTAGCGGGGTCCATTTGGTATGTTCTGCGATCGCCAAATTGGGGCGCTGAATCGGCAGCATCTCGGAATGGGCCATAGTAAGACGAGGCATACTTCGCCGCATAGGAAAGAATCGGCGTCTCCTCAAATCCAGCCTCATCCAATCCTTGGCGAATCGCCTGCACAAAGCCGTCCATCATCCCGGAAGGCGCGATGATATCAGCACCCGCTTTCGCTTGTGACACGGCTGTTTTCTTCAGCAATTCCAATGTCGGATCGTTGAGGACACGACCTGTCAAATCACCGACTTCCAAGTAACCACAATGACCGTGACTGGTGTACTCACACAAACAAGTATCAGCAATCACCACCAAATCGGGCACGGCTTCTTTCACGGCTGTCGCGGCTTTCTGCACCATGCCGCAATCGTGCCAAGCGCCTGTGGCATCTGTATCTTTATCTTCGGGAATGCCGAATAGAATAATCGAGGGAATGCCAAGGTCGTAAACTTCCTTAGCCTCTTCAACAATTTTGTCAATCGATAATTGGTAAACTCCAGGCATAGAGCGGACTTCATTCGCGACACCAGTACCCGGTACGGCAAATAGAGGGTAAATCAAATCATTGGTGGTTAAAACATTCTCACGCACCATCCGGCGTAGAGGGGCTGTTTTGCGGAGGCGGCGAGGACGATGGGTTGGGAACATATTGCTAAGACTTGAAAAACTAACGGATTGGGGAATAACTGTTGGACATGGGCAATGTCTTAACAGTTTAAAGCTTCGTTTTCTCGTCTTACTCTCAGAATAGGTTACATTCTGTTAAATTTGATGGGTGACTAGAATGTAATTTGGTTAGCAGTCAACGCCTGTATTCGGCTGATTAGAGGCTTTTGCCTCGATTGGTCGCTCCGTAAGGTTTATATTTTGTTACATTATGAGGTCATTGTCTTCATAAAATTTCTCCTATTGCTTCCTTTATCTTCAGCTTTTAATACCGAGATGCCTTCATACGTAGTACTTTCTCTCCCTTGTCCCCCTTGTCCTTCTATCTACTCCCTTTGACTGCAACTTAGTATAAAGTTTGAGGATAACAGCCAGCGGAAAATTAGCCTAGCGGCGTGGAATGCTCATCGCCTTCGTAGGAAACTCTCGACTGACAACGCTCCAGATAGATTTGAGCCACTCTATCCCTTGGGTTAACGTTCAAAACACCTTTCAACAGTTGTGCCGCCTCATTCTTTAAACCTAGATTGTAGAGCCATACAGCCTGTTCAAATGTCATTTTTGTGGCTAACTTTCCCTTTTGAATTTCTGGCTCATCTCCATCAAAAACTTCAAAGACCGCTACAGCTTGAGACTTCCCCTTCACTTTAACTTGTTCAATAAAGCGGATACGATAATTCGTTGGGTGTTGTAAATTCGCTAAAGTATGATGAGAGATTAATAAGGATACACCATAATATTTGGTCAAGGTTTCTAGGCGCGAGGCGATGTTGACCGCATCACTAATCACCGTACCATCCATTCGATTCTTTCCCCCTACCGTTCCTAGCATCAAAGAACCTGTATTAATGCCAATACCAATTCTGACCGGAATATACCCAGAATTGGCGCGATGTTGATTATATTCTGTGAGCCGATGCAGCATGGTAATTCCAGCTTTAACGGCATCATCAGCACTGCCGCTAAACAAAGCCATAATCCCATCGCCGATGTATTTATCAATAAACCCCTGATTTTCGACAATGACGGATTCCATGCGAGATAGATAGGCATTAATAAACTTAAAAGTATCTTCCGGCTTCATGCTCTCTGAGAGAGTCGTGAAGGAACGAATATCCGAAAATAGGATAGACATTTTCTTCTGGATATGATCGCCCAATTGAACATCAATAATACTTTCTTTATTTAATAAGTGCAGGAATTGATGAGGCACAAAACGACCATAAGCAACGGCGAGGTTTGAGAGGATTAGATGAGTTTTAATCCGAGCTAAAAGTTCGTTTTTAGAGATAGGTTTACTCAAATAATCATTAGCGCCGACACTAAACCCTTCCACTAAGTCAGTGACTTGATTTTTCGCGGTCAACATCACAACCGGAAGTTCATAAGCAGGAAACTTTTCACGGAGTTTTTGGCAAACTTCATAACCCGTCATTCTCGGCATCATGACATCGAGCAAAACGATATCGGGTTTGAAACCCTGTTCAATCATTGCTAATGCGTCTATACCATTGCTAGCCTGAGTAATGGCATAATTTTGCAGCGATAGATGGTTGATGAGTACCTGAAGATTGACTGGCTCATCATCCACAATCATAATTTGGAATTGTTGTCCTTGGTCTTCTTGGGTTATTTGTAAGGGTTGGATACTCTCTTCTTGATTAAGTTTAGATATTGCAGGCAACAGGCAAGACGAATAAGACAGATTATTGAGTTCTGACGACTGACCCAATGCTGCTGTTAGAGTAAACGTAAAGCGTGAACCTACCCCTACTGTTGATTCAACATGAATCGAGCCTCCATGTAACTCCACCAGTTTTTTGGTAACAGCTAGCCCTAAGCCAGTCCCGCCGTATTCACGTGCCGTGGAACCATCCGCTTGTTCAAAAGATTCAAAAATTCGGTCGAGTTTGTCTTCTGGAATACCAATACCAGTATCGGAGACAGTAATTTGAATCTGAGGTCTTCTAAGGCTATGAATTCCGGTATTGCCCATCTCAATTTTTTCTTCTCCCACTTGCAAATTAGCCGAAATCTCTACAATACCAGTATCGGTAAATTTAATCGCGTTTCCAACTAAGTTGTACAAAATTTGTTGTAAGCGATTTTCATCAGCCTCGGCTGGAGTCAGATTAGGCGGAATGGCATTAATAAGCTGTAAATTTTTGTTTTTAATTAGGGGTTGACTCAGATTAAGAACTACTTCAACAATTTCTCGCATCCCTATGGGTTTCAGTTGCAGTTCAATGGTTTTGTGTTTCAGTTTTGAAAAATCGAGAATATCATTGACGAGGGCGGCTAAGCGGCGTCCGCTTTGAGCAATGAGTAAAAGATTTTTTTGTTGAAGTTCAGAAAGTTCTCCCGTGGCTCCATCCAGCATTGACTCAGCGATGCCAATCATGCCGTTGAGAGGTGTACGAAGTTCATGAGAGGTATTTGCTAAAAACTCATCTTTGAGTTCATCGAGGTGCTGTAATGCTTGATTTTTTAGTTCCAATTCTTCAGTAAAATGAATCCGTTCAGCCTCCGATTGTTTGCGTTTAGTGATATCCGTAAAGGCAACAATGGCATAAGCGATTGCACCCTTTTCATCAAAGATTGGTGTGGCACTCGCTTCCACCGGAACAATTTTTTCTTCTCGATGAATAACTAAATCATCTATTGTCAAACTTTCGCCGTTTAATGCTCGCAATGCTGGTAGGCGTTCTAGGGGGCATAATTGATCGGTATCGGCGAGATAGATTTGATAAACCTCTGCTAATTGAGCGGGTGATTCTTCTGAAATGATGCCCCTGCCTAATATACTTTGAGCCGTAGTATTGGCATAGCAAATTTTGCCTGTTGCATCGTGGACTGTCACGCCGACGGGTACCGCATCAAGGAATTGAGCCAGTCGATTTTCACTCTCATGCAATGCCTCATTTAAGTCTTTCATTTCGGCATTATTAGCTTCGAGAGTTGTAAATAGCTGTTTCAACTGCCCTGACATCGTACTAAATGACTTAGCGAGTTCTCCTAGTTCATCGGAGCGTTCTATTTCTATCAACTGCTCCCATTTGCCTTGAGCAAGATTTTTAGCCGCTGCGTTTAAGCGCAAAATGGGTCTTGTCACCCACCGCGCCGTAAGAATGCAGAAAATGATGGCAATCACTAATGCCGCCAAACATAATGCAATAGTGGTGTCGGTGTTGGCGTTGATTTGCCCCATAAAGTCGACTTCTGGCACAACGACCACAATCAGCCAATTTAGACCCAACTGATCTCGCCAAGGGGTAACTTGGATAAATTGGCGCTGTCCCGCAATCTGGAAATTGAGCTGTTGACTCTTGTTAATCTTACTCAGGTTACCAAAATGGTCTTTCAAATATTGGGTTGTTAATCGAATTAATGCATCTTTACTATCTAATGCTTTTAATCTCTGGGCTTTACCATCAACAACTCTGAAGGGTCGTTCGCTAGTGGAACTACCTACCAGTAAACCGTTCCGTTCCAGGATAAAGGTCTTTCCCGACTGGCTCACTTTTAAGTTAGCCAGAAAATGGCTAATCTGAGAAAGGAGATGGTCGATGCTAAGAACGCCTACAATTTTCTTCGTCTTGTCGTAGACTGGATAGCTCGCAGAGAGCGATATAATATCCGGCTGATCTTCCCACTGGTAAATTTGACTCCATAGGGGTTTACCTGCTTTTATAGCATCCGTATACCAAGCCTCTGTATGTGGGTTCCAGTCTTTGATTTGCCGGAGTTCCGTGCGATTTCCCTGGTTATCTGTGGCGTAAATGTAGAGTTTACCGGGGTTAGACTGGGAAAGTTCATTAATCAGCAGCTTACCATTTTCTATGCGTTCAACTCCAATAAATTCACCCTTGGTGTTGCCATAGGAAATGTAGCCAACCTGGAACACTTGCATTTGTTTCCAAAAGTAGCGTCCTGTCGTTTTAAAGTTATTAAGGTTCAGCAGTCCTAACTCAATCGCATCGGAATTAATTTGATTAATCTGATGAGGAGTAGCAAAATAAGTATCGAGATGTTGATCGATGCGATTGCTAATTTCACTGCGTAATTGGGTGGCGAGGTCATTTACCGCTTTCTGCCCGTTCATAAAGGAAAGATACCCCACAAGGCCTACTGCCCCAACAATTTGCAGAACGAAGGGGACAATTAGGACAGTCCGCAAGGGAACTTTTCCGGAAACCTTAGCAAATAAGCGGCTTAGAGATTGTCGTGACATCGGGGGGTGCATCAGTGCGCTTCTGAATTAGGAGCGCCTAAGAGAGGGCAGGACTTACACTATGCAGTGATTCATACCAATTCTCTAGAGACTTGCTACAGATCCTTTTCTTTCTCCCCCTTGTTAAGCCAGAGCTTTAACCAACAGATAGGCGGAGCGATGTTTAGCAGATCAAAAGCGAGATGGTCTAAGTACACTATTCACAGAATTTGTGCAGCATCCCTGATCATGTGCTGCGATGCCCCAACTCCCATTGTCGCTTGCCCAGCCCAGCAATGACCCCCTTCATCTGTTTCAAAATTTCTTAAAAATTTACGACAAAAAAAGCACCCATGAAGGGTGCTTTTGCTGTTAATCAGCAAAAATTACGAGTTAAGAAATTTAAGCCTCAGCAGTTGCCATTTCTGCTTCCGCAGGCACTTGAGCCGCAACAGGGTAAACGCTAACTTTTTTACGGCTTCTATCTTTTCTCTCGAAGGTGACGACGCCATCAATCAGCGCAAACAAGGTGTCATCGCTACCGCGACCCACATTGACACCTGGGTGAAACTTGGTACCGCGCTGACGGATCAAGATGTTACCAGCTTTGACGACCTGTCCCCCGAAGCGTTTAACACCTAGGCGTTGAGCATTCGAGTCACGACCATTACGAGTACTACCTGTTCCTTTCTTATGAGCCATAATGTCCTGAGTAAGTGTTGTTTACAGTCAACTTAAATCGTAGAGGTGTAACCCATGCCCACCCCTACTAGGATTGAAGCCTATTTCTATTGTGAAGTAGCTTCGGTGGATTCCTCGGTGCTGGGTGCCTCAGTTGTGACAGGTGTCTCGTTTTGCTCCTGTGAAGAAGAAGCGACAACAGAACCATTCATACTGATTGAGTTAATCATCAGGCGGGTAATTTCCTGCCGATGTCCCCGCTTCTTGCGAGTCTTCTTCTTGGGCTTCATCTTGTAGACGAGGATTTTGCGACCGCGAAAGTGTCGCAGCACCGTGCCCTCAACGGCTGCACCTTCAACGAAGGGCCGACCGATTGTCAGTTCACCATTATGCTGAACGAGCAAAACGCTATTAATGGTGACGTTTTCTTCGGGTTGAACAGCTAACAGTTCAATGTCGTAAAAGCGACCGGGTTCTACTCGCAGTTGCTTACCACCGGTTTCGATAATTGCATAACTCATGGGATTGTCCTTGAAGGGTTGCCGTACAGGTAGCTGGTTGATCAGGCGCAAAAGACGCTTTAATCATCTTTTCCAGCTTTTGATATGTCTCAACCTGATCCGAGCAGGTAAGAGCAGACAATCTCTCATCTTACCTTGATTATTGGGCTATATGTCAAGTAATTCAGGTCAGCCGGACAACAGCATCTAAATTTTAAAGGCACTGGCGACGGATTTCGCTACGATTCCAGAGCGTTACGCTTCGATGGAACTCAAATCCAAACCAACAAAAAAATCACTAATGTCTAATTGCGTCTTTCTTCAAAAAATTATTCTCTATTAGGGATAGATGCTCAAAGTACTGAATTAGATAGGTAACAATTCAGCATTGAGATAGATGTACTCATCAGTTAGTGACTGGTAATCTGCACATATAACATCAAGCGCGAGGCAGAACAGTTGACCTGTTCGGGGTTGCTTTTCCACTTTTGTTGAGTAACTTGCAAGGTTACTGCAAAGTCTCTAAGGAGGGAAATATGTGGGTGGAAAGACTAGCGCGATTGGGCTATACCGCCAAGGGAATTGTATATGCAATTATTGGAGTGTTGGCAGTACAAGCCGCCTTTGGCACAGGTGGTAAAACGACCGATCAAAAAGGTGCTCTTGGCGCAATTGCCGCACAACCATTTGGAAAATTTTTGTTAGCGTTAATAGCATTAGGTTTAATTGGATATGTAATTTGGCGATTCGTTGAAGCCGTTCAAGACCCAGAACACAAAGGCCATGATGCTGAAGGTTTGGCAAAGCGATTGGGTGCCGCAATCAGTGGAATAATTTATGCCAGTTTAGCCTTGAGTGCCATTCGGCTAGCGATGGGTTCGAGTGCTAGTAGCAGTAATAGTAATTCAACTCAAGATTGGACAGCACGCTTGATGTCACAACCCTTTGGTCAATGGTTAGTTGGCCTTGGTGGTGCATTAGTCATTGGTCTTGGCTTTTACCAATTTTATAAAGCCTACAAAGCCAAATTCCGTAAACATCTGAAGTTGCAGGAAATGAGTCCTACCGAAGAAACTTGGGCGACGCGCTTGGGTCGATTTGGGGTGGCAGCACGAGGCGTTGTTTTCGTGATCACTGGTTTTTTCTTGCTACAGGCTGCACGCCAGTCTAATCCAAACCAAGCACGAGGACTGGATGGAGCACTGCAATCTCTAGCACAGCAGCCCTATGGTCCTTGGCTGTTAGGAATTGTTGCTCTTGGCCTGGTGGCTTATGGCATTCATATGGGGGTACAGGCGCGATATCGCCGGATCAATGCCTGAATTAAGCTGATCATTCAAGGGGAGTTTAAAGAATTTAGATTTCGCGATTGGGTGCAGGTCAGTGACCCGCACCTAACGAGTACCAAAAATTTCTCCCAAGGCTTGAAAAACATCTAAATAAAAGTTTCCCTGCATTTCACGAAATAATTCAAACGGCGAGTCGGGTTTGCCAAAGAAAGGTCGTAATGTCCAGGCCAACTGTGTACCCACAAAACCATAAAGAAACAACCAAAAGCGTAAAATACTCATCCGAGTTTTTAGCCCTTCCTCATCCTCCTTGGACAATAGCTGCATCCCTTGATAAAGGAACTTCACTCCAATCAAGCCAGTAACAGCAAGAATGCCAACATTCAACAATTTAAAAAACTGGTAATTATAGGTTGTAATTAGAAAAAATAGAGAAATTGGCGCAAAGCTAAACAATAAAACACTAATCACAGAAGCAGCCGTGAGAAGCATGACAAAATGCTGTCCCGCCGTTTTCCTCGAACCAAACAGAATATTGAAAAAGTATAAGGTAGGAAAACAAATGATTAGGGTAATTAAGTAGAGTGAAGGAAGTTTTACGGCAGAGGATAAAGCTTGTGCCCAACCGTTAAATGAGCCAATAATCGCACCATAGAGGGCAAAAAAGATGGAACTACAGATGAGTAGAGCCGTACTCTTGCTGCTCAGCTTGGCACCGGAACGAATTTCTTCCAAAAATGCGCTGCGATCGCGTAAGAGGCCAATTAAGACGCTAAAAGATTTCGTCGCTTGAGATTGACGTTGTATCATCTACCTGCTACCTAGAACCTAACGTGAGTTTTAGCCAGAGTTTTCCCTAAGCAACAGCAACAAGAGTGATAAGGCGTTTTCCGGAATTTTTTAGGTTAGGGGGAGCGAGTAAGAAAGCAACATCCAATTCGGCTAGAGGAATAAATTTCAGAACTTACGCACTCAGCCCCTTCTGCAACGGCTGGATGAGGCTTTCAGCTTCTTAAACAACGATTAGAACAAGGAGATTTCGTTGCAGTGCGTAAGTTCTATATTTAACAATATAAAAACAACTAGATTGAAAGCAGATTAAGAAAACCTACCGACTACGTGCAGTGCGCTGGTATACCCGTACATAGTCAACATAGTGGTAGGCGGGAAACACTGTTGTGGTATCAGGGGAACCAGGCCAATTCCCGCCAACTGCGGTACCTAAAATGATTTGCATTGGCTCATCAATTATTGGCGGATCATCAGTAGTGATAGGCGTAGTCCATGCCTTAGTCAAGCGCCCGTCAATGTACCACCGAATCTCTGTTGGTTCCCATTCCAGGGCAAAGATATGAAACTTCGAGGTAAAGTTTGAGCCGTTGATCTTCGTCGTAGAAGAGGCTTTACTAGGCCAACGGCAATGGTAGCAGATGCCATAGTGGACGGACTGGTAAGCAGTGGACGAATCTTTCCCTAATACCTCCACTACGTCGAACTCTGGCGGCCAATATTGAGAGGCGCTATCACCGGTGTCTTGGTAGTGCAATAGCCACTCAGCCGAAAGCAGTCCTTGAGTTGCAGCCTGCTGCGAACAAATTTCTACCCGACCATAGGTGAAGTCGAACTTGCCCCGAGTGTTGATTTTACCAGAAATGTATGCTCGCCCACCAAGGTCTACCTTGTCGCTTTTGATCACGAGGTAACCATCACTTACGGAAACAGCATCCGGCGTATTATAGTGCAGTTCATTGTTGATATCGCCAATACGGTCGATGATATTCCACTTGGTCGTATCGACGCTGGTTCCGTTGAATTCATCACTCCAGATAAGAGTCCAATTCGGTTGGATGGAACTTGGTTTGCTCTGAGCGATCAAGGGGGTGTTTATAATCAACACCATCAGGAGCGAAAGCACTAATAAAAGTCCGAGATATCGAATTTTATTGCTTAATATGAATGGCATGAACTCCCCTTTGAGCCTTGCTCAACGAACAGCTTGTTAAACTAGGAGCGTATGAAAATAGGTTTTCACACGGTCTATTCCATTAGAGGTTTTCTCGTATGAACTTAGGCGAGTATAGCAAATTGGATTAGTAATAGTAAGGATTAGCTGGTTTGGCAATTTTTTTGAGGGAAGTTGCCTCAATCACAAGTTGGCGTTTTCCATCCAGAGTTTCGGTAATCATTCGACCTTCCACTTCTTGCCAACTGTCAAGGGGATAAGCATCGCGATTGCCATTAAGCTTGACGGGTAATGCAACAGGGTAAGCGTCTGCCGCACAGCAGGTAATCACAAAGCGAGAAATTAACAGATATTGTGAGGGCTGATTTGGAGGATAGACCACAAAGCCTTTGACTTTCACCGCCTGACCCGTATAAGCGTCCGGTTCGGGATAAACTGCAAGCGTTCGTACCCATTCAATTAGCGATCGTTCCTCTGGTCTACTGTTACTCTTAAAAGACTGGGGTTGCGTTCGTGTCATAGTGACCGATTCCGTAACACCTCGCTGAATGGCCGTCTGACTCGCAAACACTTGTGGTTTGATAACTAACCCCAAAATAGCAGCCGCTAATAGCAGAGTCGTACTCCATCCGGGGGGAAATAAGCTAATGTGTTGACCCACCGGCATCATCGGTACCCTTCCTGCGGCCTGTTGACGCATCTGATTAACCAACTGGGATGTTCTCAACGCTGCCAGTATTAAGAGAGCAATACCCGTGGCAACAACCAGCGCAAAGTAATTTTTGTGAATCAACAAACCTAATTGATCCGTTAGCTTGTACTTGAGCATCAAAATACCCCAAGCTGCCAGAGCCAAAATATCTAATAGGGGGAGAAAAAGGTTTTGAAATTGAGGGCGCTGCTTCCGAGGCCGTCTGGAAGTTTGATTGGAACTCATAAACTTCGGTTGTAGTTAAAAGATTGAATGGCAAAAGCTAGATTTAAATCAGTTCACCCTACAGCAAACATTAACTAATCCGCAGATTAACAAACAAGGTCAACAAAAATGTTAACTGTGCCGTTAGACCAAAGATATAAAAAATTGCCCTTGGCTTAAACACCGATAACATCAAACCGATCGCCTTGAGGTCAATCATCGGACCGAGTACTAGAAAAGCTAACAACGAGCCACTAGTAAACGCTGAGGCGAAGGCGAGGGCAAAGAATGCATCCACGGTGGAACAAATGGACACAATGGTTCCCAACAGCATCATCGCCAGAATCGACGTAACTGGCCCTTGGCCTAGGCTGAGGATGACTTCACGGGGGACGGCGACTTGAATGGCTGCGGCGATCGCACTTCCCAAAACTAAGACTCCTCCTAACTCCCGCAACTCTTGCACCGTATTTTCTAAGACTAAACGCAGTTTGTAGCGTAACGGTTTACGGGGTTTGGTACCCAATAATGTTGCTTGTAAAACCGTCGCATCCATCCTTACAGGAGCACCGGGTTCACCGAGTAAAAATGAGCCGGATTGTAACAGCGCGGGTTTTGACTCTTGATTGCCAGAGGCCGTTTTTCCCTTTGGTGTTCGTTCGCTTGCAGGTTGCCCCATAGAGCGAGTGGTCATCGGTTGCAGCAGGGGACGTAAGTCAGCCTGAACACTGAAAACACAGCTAATCACAACCGCAATCCCTAAGGAAAATAGTACCCGCAACACCACAATTTCGGGTTGGTCTCGAAACGCTATATAGGTTGAAGCGATCACAATCGGATTAATTGTTGGTGATGCCAGCAAAAACCCAATCGCCACAGGGGTCGGTGCTCCTTGAAGCAGCAGACGGCGTGCCACTGGCACGTTGCCACACTCACAGACCGGGAAGAACAGACCCCCAAAACTGCCCACAATCGCCCCTAACAATGGGTTTCGAGGCAATGATTCCATGAGTTTGCGCTCATCCTCGACCAAAAAGAGCAGTAAGCTGGAGAGCAAAACCCCTAGGAGCAAAAAAGGGATGGCTTCGACCAGCAAGCTCAAGAATAAGGTAAAGGCGTTGTTCAACTGATTCATGCGTTCGGCTTATCGGATGGTATTTTCCCTGTAGGGAGGCGAGTTTCGCCATTGTATCGAAAAAGAATATTACTCTTTATTCAATTAATGCACTCCCTGACACAGATAAATTCACAAAAGTTGCAACAACAGGCTTGACTATCAGGTTAAAAGGGAGGGTTTTGCTGGGTGTGATGGCTAAAGGAAGTGTCATCTTGTGGAAGTGCAAGTCTAAAACTGGGCTGATTATAGGTGATGTTGATTTTCTTTAAGGGTACAATGACAGTTAAGGTCATCAGGCTAGAGACCACGTTTGCAGAAAGTGGCAGGTGCTATGCAGGGTGTACTCAAGCGCTCACTGAATGAGTAGCTTGTTAGGGTAGGGAAAAATTTGTTTTAATTCTGGCCTTCACGTCACCGACCAGAGCTGTTCCCAAGAGTGAAGCCCTGACTACAAGGCAGTTGCTTGGGCAAAAAATGTTAATTCGCTGATCCCTCGTCTTCTCTTGCATCAGCTAAAATTTCTCCTATAGAAGCACATTTCATCGGTTTTTTCTCTAAAGTTTGTTTTTCAATTTTGTATATTTTTTGTCTTGTATTAAGACAGAAAAATTCTGATTAAGGATAACCCAAATTTAACCTAGGGTTAGTAACCTTAGAGATAATTAAGGCTACACTTTTTGAAATAACTAAATGCTATAACACCTGGCTTGAATATCAAACTTCAATGTTAAATTAAAGTTTAAAATCGGCTTATTCTGATACAAATGATGTCAATCCAGGGGATTTTCTTATGGTTGCCTTAACGGAACCCTACACACAGCTACCCGTCCCACCCCAGCCCAAAAATCATAATCTGCGCCTAGAGTCAACGCTCCAAGAACTATCACTCTACGATTGTCAGGTTGAATGTTCTCATCCAGGTAAGGAAGTTGCTCAAACCTTTCAACAAAATCCGTTGTTACCAGGAGTGATTCTTACGGAGCACAATCAGTTTGTGGGCATGATTTCGCGGCGTCGCTTTCTGGAACAAATGAGCCGCCCTTATGGACTGGAATTATTTTTGAAGCGCCCTCTCTATTCGTTGTATCGCTTTGCGAGTGCAGAGGTTTTGAGGCTCCAAGGTGAGACACCAATTGTGGAAGCTGCTCGCCGTTCGTTACAACGCCCCGCTGAAATGCTCTATGAACCAATTGTGGTTGAACTGGGCGTGGGAACATACCGCTTGCTTGATGTGCATCAGTTGTTAGTAGCTCAATCCAATATTCATGAATTGGCAACCCAGTTACTGAACGAACAGACTCAAGCTCAACTCATTCAAACAGAAAAAATGGCGACTCTGGGGCAAATGCTTGCCAGCATTGCCCATGAAATTAAAAATCCGGTTGGTTGTATTACCTGTAACTTTGAATTCCTCTCTAACTACTGTACAAAACTGATGGCGGTTTTGTCCGCTTATGAAATTCAGATAACCGACATATCTGATAGCCTCGCTGAGCTAAAACAAGACTCTGATATTGAGTTTATCCTAGAAGATTTACCCAAAATTTTGAACAGTATGGGAGCGGGGTCAGAACGACTCACCAAAATTGTCGGAGGCTTGCAATACTTCTCCCACTTGAGTGAAACCAAGCGTCAGCCAGCAGATATTCATGAATGTATTGAGAATACTTTAATCATTTTAAATAACCGCCTGAACAAAGGAGGTATTAAGATTATAAGAACTTATGGAGAGGTACCGCTGATCAATTGCTACTCCGGTCAACTCAGTCAAGTGTTCATGAATTTGATTAGTAATGCCATTGATGCGCTCACCGATCAGCGATGTGAGCAACCAGGGGGTAACTCGGCAGGGCAACCTCTGATTGAGATTAGCACTGAAATTGTCGAACGATCGGCGGCAGAATGGCTATTGGTACGGATTATGGATAATGGTCAAGGGATGCCACCGGAAATTCAACAGCGGATTTTTGAAATGTTCTTCACAACAAAGCCGGTGGGCAAGGGAACCGGTTTAGGGTTAACCATTAGCCATCAAATTGTTACTCAGAAACATGGCGGGGAATTACTCTTGTGTTCTCAGCCAGACAAGGGCACAGAATTTCAGGTTCTACTGCCCCTGGATTATGAGTAAACTATTTCCGGATGCACCCTATTATTTAAGTTCTGGATGAGTTGCTGCCGGAGAAGATGCACCCATCTGGCTAATAGTGGCGAGTAGCTGATAAAGACGCCCAGAGTCTCGTTGGTTGAAGTACAAAATTAGGCGAGGTAAGTCAGTGGTTTCGTCAGGGGTTTCTTGAGGTAAAGCCTTACTTTTTTCAATCCGACCCTTGACCAAAATGTCGCTAAAATTCTCATTGAGCTGTTCAACTTGGTCATCTGATAACTCAGATTTGAGGCGAATCACCAATCGATCGCCAACGTAGCGGCTGGAGTGATAGAGTCGATAAAAGCTATCGATCGCTTCGTAAGCCACATTTAAGTCGTCCGTGACCGTATAAAGACTTGTATCTTCCGGACTGACTAAACCGCCTTGAATGAGATGATTGCGAACATAAGCATCCCAGTCTTGCCAGTAGTTGCCACCGGGTTTATCAATTAATACCAAAGGCACTGGCCCACTTCGCCCCGTTTGGCAAAGGGTTAAACACTCAAAGGCTTCATCCTGGGTACCAAAGCCACCAGGAAAAAGTGCGATCGCATCACTTTCCCGAAGGAAGAATAACTTGCGTGTAAAGAAATATTTAAAATCAATCAGCTTGGGGTCGCCTTGAATAAAAGAATTTGCCCCCTGCTCAAAGGGTAACTGAATATTCAAGCCAAAAGACATTTCCGGGCCTGCGCCTTCGTGGCCGGCTTCCATAATGCCACTACCTGCACCGGTCATCACCATAAATCCCTGCTGCACTAAATAACGCGCAAACTCAGATGCCAGCTTGTATTCCGGGGCATCGGGAGTAATGCGGGCTGAACCGAAAATCGTGACTTTCCGAACATGCCGATAGGGATAAAAAACTTGAAACGCCCGATCCATATCTTGTATGGAAGCGGTTAAGATTTTCCAGTCCAAGCGATCGATTTCCTCTCCAGCCAGTCGCAATAGCACGGATAGCGCCCGTTGAATCCATTTCCCATGTTGCAAAGTGGGTAGTTGGTCAATCAGTGCCGTTAATTGTGTTTGAAGTGACTTAAGGGCAGGGTCTGGAGCAGATTGAGCCATAAATGATTAACTAATGGCTCTCTATTTTATCGAGATTTGCAACAGCCATGGGGAGGATGTGTATCTTTTGACACATTATTTCGGCATGGCTCCCTGACTCTCTAAAGTTCAACTCGAAAAGCACCTAAGCCTTAATGGCTCAAGGCGCTTTACCGAAGTTGTTAAATTATGTCTAGAGTCTGATGCCTCTAGCTGTAGAGTGCGTGGAAAAATACGGCAACTTGATTGATGAGAGTTTGACTTTAGACTCACATTTGAGTTGACTCTTCAGTCAGTCGTCAATTTTGTTTGCCGTGCTGTATTGAATGTAGCTAGGAGGTGTTTGGCTTGGCGTACAGGTGCTAGTTGGATGCGCTTAGCAATAAGTCTATGGTGTAGCTTACGCTGGATTCGACTTCCTTGGCGTCTATACGCTAACCCTCGTGGCGATCGCTGAGACTTTGGCGCTGTCGTAATCTGCTACGCTAACGCTTACTGCCGCTACCGATAAATTAGATATATTTTTCTAACGTATTCGCCAGAGTCGTTTTAGGAACGGCACCCACTACCATATCTACGCGCTGACCCCCCTTAAAAATCATCAAGGTGGGAATGCTGCGGATACCGTACTGGCTAGCTATTTGAGGATTCTCGTCTGTGTTGAGTTTAACAACCTTGACTTTACCGTCGTATTGCTGCGCAATTTCATCCACGACAGGCGCAACCATTCGACAGGGACCACACCAGGGAGCCCAAAAATCAACTAAGACGGGAATGTCGCTTTCAAGTACGTCTTGCTTAAAGCTGGCGTCTGTAACTTGTACGGCTGCTGACATGCCTGGAAATCCTTGCGTGTACTTTGTTCTATGTATCTATGGAATTCTACCACAGCCAAAACGCAGGTAAGACATGAAAAAAAGTATATATTTAGACATAAATCATCCAAGAAAAGCATTTGATGATTTTCATAAATTATGAATTCATGCCAGATCCTTAGCCAAAAAAGGAACCGCCCGAACGTAGTCGGGCGGAGTGTGGTGTGAGGAGTGAACGGAAACATGCGTCTCCGCTCTCTCTATTGTAAGCGACAGCCATAGTTTTTCTATGGCTCATCAGGGGATACTAAAAATTTTTAAGGATAGGCGTAAGCCTTAAACCGAGTAACTTTTTTCTTCCCAGATCCAGGGTTCAACCGTAATCTGCTAGCAGCAGCGCGATGCCAATCGATCTGAGGCAACTATTTACCCATTCCTAACTGCTGAGCTTTCTGGTATACTTTGCCTTCCGTCAGCAGTGAAGGGGCAATGACCACTTCAACTTGCTGCATTTCCTTGAGGTTTTTGGCTCCCAAGGTACCCATACTGGTTTTTAACGCCCCCAAAAGGTTGTGGGTGCCGTCATCGAGTTGTGCAGGGCCAACGAGAATTTGTTCCAAGGTCCCCGTACTACCTACTTGGATGCGTGTGCCCCGTGGTAAAACCGGGCTAGGCGTTGCCATCCCCCAATGAAATCCTCGTCCGGGTGCCTCTTGAGCACGGGCAAACGGTGAGCCAATCATGACGCCATCGGCTCCACAGGCAATACATTTACAGATGTCGCCACCGGTTACTAAACCGCCATCGGCAATCACAGGGACATAATTACCCGTTTCATTGTAGTAGTCGTCACGAGCCGCCGCACAATCTGCGACTGCCGTAGCCTGAGGCACACCCACACCCAAAACCCCACGAGAGGTACAAGCTGCACCAGGGCCAATGCCGACCATTACAGCCGCCGCACCTGCTTTCATCAAGTTAAGGGCCACGTCATAGGTGACACAATTCCCCAAAATCACCGGCATCGGCATCTCTTGGCAGAACTGGGCCAAATCCAGAGGAGTGACCGATTCGGGGGAGAGATGAGCCGTGGAAACCACTGTTCCCTGGACAAAAAATAGATCGGCACCGGCTTTACCCACAATCTCGCCGTATTTCATCGCCCCAACAGGTGTCGCGCTGACAGCAGCAATTCCTCCTTGCTCTTTGATTTCCCGAATTCGCTGGGTAATCAGTTCTGGCTTAATTGGCTCAGCATACAATTCCTGCATGAGAGTGACAAACTCTGTCTTGCCCACTGAGGCAATGCGCTCAAGTACTGGTACTGGGTCTGCATAGCGAGTTTGAATGCCCTCTAAGTTGAGAACACCCAACGCCCCAAGCTGGGACAACAGAACCGCCATGCGGACATCTACCACCCCATCCATCGCACTGGCGATGATAGGGATTTCTCGCTCAATGCCGCCAATGCGCCAGCGAGTATCCGCTAAACTGGGGTCTAGGGTTCTAGTCCCCGGACACAGTGCAATTTCATCGATTCCGTAGGCTCGGCGAGCACTTTTGCCCCGCCCGATTTGAATATCCACAGCTTCTAAGGTTCCCACAACCGTTTTGTGTTAGCGTATCAAATTAAAGAAAAAACCGACTGAGGCATTTGCCCAATCTTACAAGATTCAAAACCCGAGTGAATCTGTTATTCTACTACTACATTTTAGATTTTCGGTCGGAGCTTGAATCGTACAGAGGAGACGACACAGATATAGGGGGATTTTAGCCATATCTCCTTTAAAACTGACGCGACCAGTTTTTAGGCCAACGCTCAACAACCACTTTTGTTTGCGTAAAGAACTCTACCGCGTCTCGTCCCTGACCGTGTAAATCTCCATAAAAACTTTCCTTCCAGCCACTAAAAGGAAAGAAGGCCATTGGTGCCGCGACGCCAATATTAATCCCAATATTTCCCGCTTCTGCCTCATAACGAAACTGCCGTGCCGCTGCACCACTATTGGTGAACAAACAAGCCATATTTCCCCATTGACCACTATTCACTAATGCGATCGCATCTTCTATTGTCTCCAAGTGCATCAACCCTAACACTGGACCAAAGATTTCAGTCCGGGCAATTTCACTTTTTGGGTCTACATTTTGCAGAATGGTGGGTCGAATAAAGTTACCCTGTTCGTAACCGGAAACCTTTAGATTTCGTCCGTCTACTAATACCTTCGCCCCTTCATCTGCTCCCTGTTGAATTAATCCCTCAATTCGCGCTTTACTTTGAGAGGTAATAACCGGACCCATTTGTACACCATCATCCAAGCCAAAGCCAACGACTCTGGTTTGTGCTGCATTGGCGATCGCATCTGTAAAAATATGCCGTGCTTCTCCCACTGTAACCGCCACCGATGCCGCTAAACAACGCTGTCCCGCACAGCCAAAGGCACTATCGGCAGCAATTCGGGTGGTCATTTCCATATCCGCATCGGGGAGGATAATAATCGGATTTTTCGCTCCTCCCTGACATTGCATCCGCTTGCCATGTGCCGCCCCTTTGCTATAAACGTATTGAGCTACGGGTGAAGAACCAACAAAGCTAATGGCGCGAATTGTAGGATGTTCTAAGATTGCATCAACAACTTCTTTCGCCCCATTCACCAAATTAACCACACCCTTGGGCAATCCGGTTTTTTCGAGTAATTCAAACACCTTTTGTAGCGTCAACGGGACTTTTTCTGAGGGTTTGATAATACAAGTATTGCCACAAGCGATCGCATAGGGCATGAACCAAAACGGAATCATGCCAGGGAAATTAAACGGAGCAATAATTGCTGTCACTCCCATCGGTTGACGAATCATCATTTCGTCAATGCCACGCGCCACATCTTCTAAGTTGTACCCCTGCATCAGCATGGGAATACCACAGGCAACTTCTACATTCTCGATCGCCCGTTGCCACTCGGCTTTTGATTCTCCATAGGTTTTCCCACATTCGAGGGTAATGGTGCGGGATAACTCTTCGATATGGTCTTCGAGTAAGAATTTGAGTTTGAACAGGTATTGGATGCGATCGGTGGGAGGGACGCGCCGCCAACTCTTGAAAGCATCAGCAGCCGCTTGGGTAGCCGCCTCCACATCACTTTTCGGTGACAGAGGCACCTGAGTGAGTACCTCAGCAGTAGCAGGGTTCACCACATTCAAAAATTCACTCGCTTGGGAGATGCACCACTCCCCATTGATGTAGTTAGGTAGGGGATTTTTATAAGACACAGCGGTTGTTAGAGAGCATATCTTAAAGATGCTACTACCTTTGAGCAGGAACAGCGATCGAGTTTATGCACCCTTGGCACACTTAGCGAGACTCAGTGTTTTCCTGTCCTGAATCGGGTATTGCACCGAGTTGTTACATGAAGCTTAAGCGATCAATACCTGCACACCCAGTTGTTTATTCCCATGAATTCTGGGATAGGTTCTTAGTATAGGAGAGGGGATACACCTGGGATTAGCATGGAAAGAGGGAGACCTACCAGGCGTTCTGTTGCAATAGATTGAGTCTTGGTCGGATTAGCTTTGGGGAGAGAAAGATGTCTGTCAATTTACAGCGACCGATTTTAGTGGGAGGAGTTGGCTTATCAGTGTCACTCTGGCTGTTGCAGAGTTTTCATGACTCGGTCGGTCAAGTGGGTGAGTTTGGGATGTTAGGTGCCGTCGCACTCGGCGCTGGTTTATGGTTGTTTGGCAAGAAAACCTCTAAAAACCTTGATTTGTCGCTGACGGCAGCACCGGTAGACAGGGAGACGGTGGAAAAAGCGATCGCCAAAGCCCAAACCCTGATTAAGCTGCTGGAAACAGAATCCGAAAATCATGCTTCCCTTCCCCAGTTACGGCAACGACTGACTCAGCTAACCCCAGAGTTAGATCGGCAGAAGATACAAATTGCAGTCACTGGGGGTAGGAGTGTTGGTAAAACCAAGTTGGTTCAAGTCTTGGAGTCTAGCTGGTTACATCAACAGCCGCAAGCTCTGAGTTTAAAAGAAACACCGGCCTTGTTTGTGGGCACGGATACCGATGTTGCCGCAGAAACTATCGCTAGAGAGATGGCTTTTTCCTCTGATTTGCTGTTATTTGTCACGGCAGGCGATCTGACGGATACTGAGTTTCAAATTTTGCAGCAACTCAAAGCCGCGAATCAGCGAGTAATGCTGGTGTTTAATAAACAAGACCAGTATTTACCCACCGAACGAGCCAGTGTGTTGCAACAGTTGCGGCAACGGATGGCGGGACGATTGGCAGCAGAGGATGTAGTTGCGATCGCATCTCATCCTTCCCCCCTGAAAGTACGTCAGCATCAGGCTGATGCATCGGTGCAAGAGTGGATGGAAGAACAAACCCCCGATCTGACGGTACTTACGGAGCGATTAAGTTCCATCATTGCTCAAGAAGAGCGGCAATTAGTCTGGGCAACCACAATCCGGGAAGCAGCAGCACTGAAGGCTGAGGTGAAAGCGGCATTAAATCAAGTCAGACGCGATCGCGCTTTACCCATCATTGAGCAGTATCAGTGGATTGCGGCAGCGGCGGCGTTTGCTAACCCGGTTCCGGCGCTGGATTTGCTGGCAACGGCGGCGATTAGTGCTCAGGTGGTGAGTGATTTAGGCGCGATTTATCAGCAAAAGTTTTCGTTGCAACAAGCCCAAGCAGCGGCTAAAACTTTGGGCAGTTTGATGCTGAAGTTGGGTTTGGTGGAGCTTTCCACGCAAGCGATCGGCAGTATTCTCAAAGGGAATGCCTTCACTTACGTTGCCGGGGGAGCGGTGCAGGGGGTGAGCGCGGCTTATTTAACCCGATTGGCGGGTTTGAGTCTGATTGAGTACTTCCAAGAGCAAGAGGTTAGCGAAACTACGGGGCAAGCGTTTAACCTGGAGCGACTGGGACAGAAGCTGCAAGCGGTGTTCCAACAAAATCAGAGGACATCATTTTTGCAGGGATTTGTCAAGCAGGTGGTAGGGCGTCTGATACCGGAAGCGCCTCAGCCTCAACCGACGGGTTCTGAAACGGCGGCAACGGCTGTTTAATCGGGAATGTTTTGGTAGGGTGCGTCGTGACGCACCCTATGTTTTCCCAGCGTTTTGTCCAAATTTGGTTTAAAAACGGGTAACTTTTCTCGTCATACCCCTTACCAAGGGGAGGGCTGGGGTGGGGTTTCAACGATGAAGTGGTTCCTGAATCTCTTGGGCGTCCGTTTCTTCCATCGGCACGTCGAACATGATTTCAAAAGGAACCGTTGGGAGCATTTGCTTGAGTACTCGCAGATGTCCTTCTGCATCAATTCGGCGGCGGAAGCGTCCGACAATTTTGGAGCGCATATTCGGAAATGGGCGGATGATGCACCAAGGATGGAGCCGTTCTAGTAAGGTGTCTGAGCCAAATCGGGTTGACCTGGCTGAAAATGGTTTTTTCATGGGACATTAGAAGATAGATTGTGTGGGCGATCGCACTTTTACGCGATCGCTTTTTTCTGCAATCAAGCCGAAGTCTCAGTCATGAGGCAGCAGACAGCCATGCGAAGTTCAGCCCAATAGCTGTCCGCTCCTCTGGCACACTAGGTAAGGGCAGAAAACTAAGATTAACCGTCGATGGCGGCTTTCCGAGTCGTCTTCTCTTACTCGCTTTAGTACTTCGACTTTTGTGTAACTGCTTTAGTCTATAATGGAAACGAAAAGAGATCAACCATTGACCCTTGCACAATTAAGGGAACGTGCCAATTTCACTCAGGCACAGCTAGCAGTTACTATGGGCGTGAGCGTTTCAACCGTTAGTGATTGGGAGAATGGCAAGAAGGAGCCACGGCTAAAGCACTTTAGGCTTTTAATGGAGTTTCTTGGCTGCACGTTTGAGGAACTGTGTGAAGCGTTCGACCAAGTTAAACGGCGCTAGCTTTTTGAGATAAAACCCTTAGCATTAAAAATATATATATTCTGTATCTTTTGCTTCACTTCATTAAATCAGGCAACAAGCAGTGCTACCTCAAAAGCCGCCCACTGAACCCTCTCACCGTTGGACATTCCCTCAACTCTTTGGCCTTGTCAAACGTAATCCAATCATGCTGTCACGATGGGTGATCCGCTGGGCCGTGGTTGGTACAGCTTGCGGTCTTTTCGCTGGACTGTATTGGTATATATTGGAACTCATCACTCACGCTCTGGAACAGTTTACAGGCTCAAGCCTGTTAATTGTGATGCCCCTAGCGGGATTGGTGATTGGCCTTGTGATTTATTTTTTAGGAAATCCAGGTGAAATTGCGGTAATTGTCGATAATATCCACTTTCGCGGCGGACGCTTGGATGCGCGTAAAAATCCGTCCATGCTGCTCGCTTCTTTAGTGAGCATATCAGCAGGCGGCAGTGCTGGCCCAGAAGCCCCTTTAGTACAAGTCACGGGTTCTTTTGGCACGTGGTTTGCTGATCGCCTCAATCTGGATGGTGAAGAACTTCGCTCCATGAGTCTAGCCGCAATGGCAGGAGGTTTCACGGCTCTGTTTGGTGCACCTCTGGGCGGTGCCATGTTTGCCCTAGAGATTTTACATCATCAGCACGTTGTGGAGTATTACGAAGCCTTACTGCCGGCGATCGTCTCTAGTTGTGCAAGTTACTTAGTGTTTGCTGCCATTACCAAACTCGGAATTGCACCCACCTGGCATTTTCCTCATTACACCCTCGATAACATCGATGATTTTGCTCTGGCTATTGTGTTCGGTATCGTCGGAGCCATAGCGGGATGGCTTTTTATGGCGATTTTCCGAGGATGCGATCGCTTATTTGCCAAGATTCCCGGCCCCATTTATGTGCGAACCACTGTAGCAGGCTTAGGATTGGGGGGTTTTGGGGCTGTTTTGCCTCTAACCCGTTATTTTGGACACCAAGAGTTAGAGGCGGTTCTCGATGGTTCTTTTCCTGTCTTCTTCCTATTGGGTTTAGCGTTTGCCAAAATGGCGACAATCAGCCTTACCGTCACAGGAGGCTGGCGAGGCGGGTTTATTATTCCCATCTTTTTCACGGGTGCTTGTCTGGGTAAGGCGATCGCGGCTTTAATCCCAGGAATGAATCCGGCTTTGGCGATGATTTGCACAATGGCAGCGCTAAATGCCGCAGTGACACGCACACCGATTAGTACAACCTTACTCCTCTCCAAACTCACTAATTTTGCCCCTTTCACCCCCATCTTGTTTGCCAGTTTAGTCGGGTTTTTCCTCGCGCCTAAAGTGCCCCTGATCACTTCACAACTCAAATCTCATCCAGAAGCAATTGCTGAGTGAGAACTTTTTCAAACACGTCTGCTATGCCGTGCTTTTAAACCTCCCAGACCCCAAACCCCAACTCTATGCCCGTAAGGAATAGGCTATCCGCCTAGCCAACAAGGATTTATGGGAAAAAGCAACAGGTTATAATTTCCTGCTTAAAACCGTCTCCATCCGCCACGATGTAACCGTGGGGACACAAGCACGGTAATTAAACATTCTCGTGATTACTGTGTTGTTAAATTTAAACACTGCCACACGAGGACACCTATGCCAATCCAGGTAACGTTACTTCCCTTTCATGAGTTCGGGAATGATCAGGCTAAACAAGATGCCAAATGCAACTAACGCAATTACTTGTTCTCGATTCAAGAGCGTAGGCTGTGCAATAGCGATGATGCCTAAGACAACCAATCCCAGGATGATTTCCTTGGACAGAAGATTGGGCATCACAAGGGTCGTGATAATAAAAAAGGCAATCAATGCAATGGCTGTTTCCATTTTGGCTGTTTTCTCCGGAGCGAAATTAATGCGTTCGCGCTTTGCTGCTGCCCTGCAATCTTACTTTAATTCCTAATCTCCAAAAATATCTCAAAAAAGTACCGAAGTTCTTAGAAAGTAACGCTGGGTTTATTTTTTCAGTAGTCGTCGTTGCATGAGTCATGACTCCCAGCGACACCGACTGAGAGTCCCGAATTGTGTTAAAATTTTAAGAGAAAGTAACAATATTTGGCAACTCTATGCTTGAAAAGTGGCATTTTTTGCAGCTTTTCTCTATTTTGCTGCCATTTTCTTGAATTTTAATGGAGTTTTTCGTTCTATGAGTACCTCCCAGGAGCGAATTGTCCCGACAAATCTGCGGAACGAGATGCAACAGTCATACCTAGAATACGCGATGAGCGTGATTGTAGGTCGGGCGCTGCCGGATGCTAGGGATGGACTCAAGCCAGTACATCGGCGGATTCTCTATGCCATGCATGAGCTGGGTCTTACACCAGACCGCCCGTTTCGGAAATGCGCCCGTGTCGTGGGAGAAGTGTTGGGTAAGTATCACCCTCATGGAGATACCGCCGTTTATGACGCCTTAGTGCGGATGGCTCAGGATTTCTCCATGCGAGCGCCCCTCATCAACGGGCACGGTAACTTTGGCTCGGTGGACAACGACCCACCAGCAGCAATGCGTTACACCGAGTGTCGCTTGCGTCCCATAGCCACAGACGCCATGCTGCGGGATATTGAGTCAGAAACCGTAGACTTCATCGATAACTTCGACGGTTCCCAGCAAGAACCCACCGTCTTACCCGCCCGTATCCCGCAGTTACTGCTTAATGGTTCCAGTGGAATTGCCGTGGGGATGGCAACCAATATTCCCCCCCACAACCTGGGAGAATTAATTGATGGCGTGCTGGCATTAATTCATAATCCCGACATAACGGATTTGGAGTTAATGCGGTATATTCCTGGCCCTGACTTTCCCACAGGAGGTCAGATTCTGGGAACCGCCGGGATCAAAGAAGCCTTTACCACCGGTCGCGGTTCGATCACGATGCGGGGCGTTGCCCAGATTGAAACCATTGAACATCGTGGGCGTCCAGACCGAGAAGCCATCATTATCACAGAGTTGCCTTACCAAACCAATAAGGCAGCGCTGATCGAGAAGATTGCGGAAATGGTCAATGATAAGCGAATTGAAGGCATTTCCGATATTCGGGATGAAAGCGATCGCGACGGGATGCGGATCGTCATTGAACTCAAACGCGATGCCTATCCTCGTGTTGTACTCAACAACCTCTACAAACAAACGCCCATACAGATGAACTTTGGGGCGAATATGCTGGCGTTGGTGAACAATGAACCCCAGCTTTTAAGCCTCAAGAAGTTCTTGAGCGTCTTCTTGGATTTCCGGATTGAGACGATTACCCGACGGACTCAATACGAATTACGAAAAGCCCAAGAACGAGACCACATCCTCCAAGGGTTATTGATTGCTCTGGGCAATCTAGATCGGATTATTCAACTGATCCGCCATGCCGCAGATACTCCCACAGCTAAAGCAGAGTTAATGGAAGTCTACGGACTTTCAGAAGCCCAGGCTGACGCAATTCTGCAAATGCAACTGCGACGCCTAACTGCTCTGGAAGCCGAGAAAATTCAAGCGGAACACGAGGAATTACAAGCGAGAATTGCCGACTTAGAAGATATCCTCGCCCGCAGAAGTCGCATCCTGGAAATTATTGAAACAGAAGTTAATCAGCTCAAAGCAACCCATGCCACACCACGCCGTACCATCATTCAACCGATGGAAGGCGAGATTGATGACACCGACCTCATTGCCAATGAGAAAGCGGTAATTCTGCTCACAGAGCAAGGTTACATCAAGCGGATGGCCGTTAACGAATTTGGGGCACAAGCCAGAGCCACTCGCGGTAAGGCAGGCACCCGGATGAAAGAGGATGACGGGGTGGAGCATTTCCTCACTTGTTGCGACCACGACAGCATTCTGTTCTTTAGTGAGCGCGGCGTTACCTACTGCCTCAAGGCATACCACATCCCCTCGGCTTCGCGCACAGCACGAGGTGTCCCCATTGTCCAGTTGCTGCCGATTCCCCGTGAGGAAAAAATCACCTCCATTGTGCCGGTGTCTGAGTTCACCGACCATGAGTATCTAGTGATGTTGACCCGTAAAGGTTACATCAAGAAAACAGCATTGGACGCTTTCAGTAATATTCGAGCCAATGGATTGATTGCCATTTCCCTGGAAGAAGGCGACCAGTTACGCTGGGTACAACGCGCCACACAAACCGACAGCATCATCATTGGGTCGCGTCAAGGGATGGCGATTCATTTCAAGACGGATAACGACCAACTGCGTCCCCTCGGTCGTGCTACTAGGGGCGTTAAGGCCATGAAACTGCGGGCTAAAGATGAGTTGATCAGCATGGATATTATCCCTGGTCAGGTTGTCGCCGAGATGGCAAGCGCGATTGAGGCTACTGTTGAAGAAGAAGTGGAAGACCTCAATGAGGTAAGCGAGACTGTCAACGAAGCGGTTTCCGAAGAGCAAGAGTTAGTCGTAACCGCAGGTCAAGGCCCCTGGGTACTGGTTGTCACCATGGGGGGTTATGGCAAGCGGGTGCCAGTGTCTCAGTTCCGGTTACAGAATCGGGCGGGGATGGGAATCCTGGCGACGAAGTTCCGTTTACCCAAAGACAAATTAGCCGCTTTACGGGTGGTTAATGAAGGTGATGAATTGATGATCATCACGAGTCGAGGGATTATAATTCGTCAGGCGATTAACGCGATTTCCCCCCAGTCCCGGATGGCAACAGGGGTGAGAGTGCAACGACTGGATGACGATGATGCGATCGCAGCGGTTGCCTTAGTGCCTCTCTCCGGTGAGGAGGAGGAAGTGGAAGCACTGGAAGAGTCGTTGTAAGGTCAAGGGGTTGAAAGGCGAGCACATTGAAAGTTGAACGTTAAAACTGAGATTCTGCACCCTTGTCAGTTAGCCCGAACACCCGCCCGGAGTTCAAACTCCGGCGTCATAGCTCAAGTCCATTAAAATGGACTAAAACTCTTATCCAGTCGTCTTTAGACGAATGCGAGCTGTGAGCCAGGGAATTCATTCCCTGGTGGGCTGTTGCGACTGGTGCAAGATGTCAGTTAAAACCATTCTTTTAACTTTCAACCGTGCAACTGTCCCACCTTCAACCCTTGAATTCGCACTCACTATGAAACCTTCAAAGCAATTCTCTTCAGCCTCTCGTTTCCTGGTGCCATTAGTGGGCGGTATCTTGATGGGGTTGACCCCGGCACCTGTAGAGGCATGGCCGTTAGCATGGGTGGCACTGGTTCCCATCTGGTTTTGGGTTGCCAAGGCTCAGAGTGTTCGTCAAGGTGCTTTGTCAGGTTTAGTTTGGGGGATTGGTTATCACGGCTTAGCCTTGTTTTGGATTACCGGCATTCATCCGATGACTTGGATGGGAGTGCCGTGGCTAGCCAGTTTAGCGATCGCCATTTTCTGTTGGACGTTCATTACCCTCTGGGGGGCTGCCTTAGTCGGGATTTGGGCAGCCTTGTTATTTTGGATTCATCAAAAGTCTAGAATCTCAGCCTTGGTTCGTGTTCTAATTGGCACAGCTCTCTGGTGTGGCTTGGAATCGATTTGGAGTGCTGGCTCCCTGTGGTGGACTTCCTTGTCTTATACCCAGAGTCCTCATAACTTAGTCATCTTACACCTGGGAAAGTTGTCTGGCCCTGCGACCGTGACGGCGGCAATTGTGGCGGTGAATGGTTTAGTTGCCGAAGCGTGGATTAGCGATCAACACCGAAGGGATGCCCAAGAGTTGAACGCTAGAAGGTTGTTAGCGGTAACATCCCCTGTTAAACGTTCTCACCTGCAACCTGCCACTCTTCTCGGCATAGCAGCGGGACTCTTGGTTGTCTTGCACCTGATTGGTTTTGGACTGGAAAGTCGCCCCTTAATTCAACCCCAAGAAGCGGCTTTAAAGGTTGGGATTGTTCAAGGTAACATCGGCAACACGATTAAACTGTTCACAGAAGGTAAGCGTCGTGCTTTGGAAAGATACACGAACGGCTATCTGAAATTAGTCAATCAGGGCGTTGATGCGGTGTTAACACCCGAAGGGGCTTTACCTTTTTTCTTGAGTGACTTGAAACGTCAAGACTTCTACTCCGCTATTTTGGAGCAGGGTGTTGTGGCTTGGGTGGGAGCTTTTGGTGAGCGGGGACGTAGCTATACGAATAGTCTGTTTACGATTATGGGTAACGGCGAGACATTTAGCCGTTATGACAAAGCCAAGTTAGTGCCCTTAGGGGAATATATTCCCTTTGAGTCCGTTTTAGGTGGTTTGATTGATCGTCTTTCTCCTCTGGAGGCTCACCTCGTAGCGGGTTCGCCCACCCAGCTATTTGAGACGCCATTTGGTCGTGCGATCGCAGGAATTTGCTATGAATCAGCCTTTGCTGAACATTTCCGGCGTCAAGCGGCGGCTGGGGGTCAGTTTATTCTCAGTTCTTCCAATGATGCCCATTACAGCTCAGAGATGCCAGCTCAGCACCATGCTCAGGATGTGATGCGAGCGATCGAAACGGATCGGTGGGCTGTGCGGGCTACAAACACTGGCTATTCTGCCATTGTAGACCCCCATGGCAGAACCCTGTGGATGTCTGGGATTAATACTTATGAAACTCACGCAGAAACCATTTATCGACGGCAGACGGAAACCCCTTATGTGCGTTGGGGAGATTGGTTAACTAAAGTTTTATTCGGGTTAGCAGGCGTTGCAGGGTTATTTTCTCAGACATTCAAACGCCAAGAATAGCCGTGCGATTATAGGTGCGATCGTCCTGAAGATTGATGGCAACACTAAGTTTCGATCATCTACCATCGAAAGTATCAATCCAAAAACTCAACGGACTCTGAGGGTAGCGGTATGGAAAACTTAGAGGAACAGCGGAAGATTTTATCGGCAATCTGTCATGGAGCCATCTTTTTTAGTTCTACTCTTGTGTCGATTGGCATCCCCATTATCATTTTATTAACGAATGAAGACCCAATTGTCAAAGAAAACGCCAAAGAATCCCTCAACTTCCATATCAATCTTTATATCTATTTCCTCATTTCTGCCTTATTAGTCGTCGTAGTTATTGGGTTTCCATTACTGCTTTTGTTAGCGATTATTAGTTTTGTTATGCCCATTATCGCTATTGTCAAAGTCCTCAAATATCCTAACAAATCATACCGTTACCCGTTTATTTTTCGCTTGGTGTAGATGTTTAATACATCCCCAGGCAAAGCAGTGAAAAAATGCTTTCAGTCTCTGTCTACAGAAGGGAGAGGACAGTAGGCAGGAGGTAAAATTGGGGACGACAATAGCCTGCCAATCGTGCTGCCAACTTCCTCACTTTTCCAATAAATCATTACCAGCGATAGGGACGACGAGGCATCTCCGGTCTCATTGGACGACGCCAATTCCTTCTATCCCTGTCACGGTAGTAACGGTCATCATTATCCTGGTTTCCGGTGTAGGTTTCGCATTGCTGAGTGGTAAATTCTCTGACTCTGTCAGGAACCGCATATTGCTGACCTGAAAAAGGACGACCATAGTAACCATCATCAAAACCACGAGAGAATTCCCCACCAGCGGAACGTGGCTTGTAAGCGTCTCCTATGCGGGCGCTTTGACGACCTTCACTATAACCATTTGTATAGGCAGTGGGATGATCAGCCGCGTTCTGGATAACCTCACGTTGAACAACGGGATAGCAGTAGGTAGAGGTTTTAGTATCCGCTTGAGCGGCTTGAGTGAACAGTAAAAAGGTGGGTGCAGTAACAAAAGTTAGGAGACTGGCAGACAGGAGTTTATTCATTGGCTTGATTAACTCGTTCTGTAATCAAGTTAATCGGAAATAAAATGTTGCCACTTCACCTGTTGGCTGTAATAGATAGGGTGAGTCGAAACTCACCTGATTGGGTGATTACTACAACTCAAGCTTGCCCTACCTTTATTTATGCGAAATCCGGGTTCGCTCCCTCCTTTTGGAAGGAACCACAGAGTTCACACAGAGTAGAACTAACTACAGGAGATCACAAGATCAAAGGGGATATACAAGACGAATTTGCTATCAACAGCAATAAAAAGCATAAAAAATGTAGGAGAAGAATCAGGATCGAGTTGTTGTTAAAAGAGGCTTACTTCCCCTATGAAGAGGAGATTTAGAGCAAAATGAACTTGTTGGATGAAGGTAACGTCACAGAGCTAACATAATCTAGCATCTGATACGACCAGAATTTCTGCAAAAAATGAAGCGAAAGCTAATAACACTGACTCTTACCCTCATTTCCCTCACATCCCTCACCCCACCGGCTTTTTCTGCCCCACCCAGAACTGTGGATAAAGAAGAAACCTGTGACATTTTAGTCGTTGGGGGTGGACTAGCCGGTGCGGCTAGTGCCTATGAAGGCTTAATGGCAGGGCGAACGGTGTGTCTCACGGAGATTACCGACTGGGTTGGCGGACAAATTTCTGCTCAAGGAACCTCTGCACTGGATGAACGCCCCACTCAACGATCGCGTCTTTTCTATTCTCGCGGCTACCTGGAACTGCGAGAGCGCATCAAACGCTATTATGGCGAATTGAATCCTGGAGACTGCTGGGTGAGTGAATCCTGCTTTCTTCCTCGCGATGCGGACAAAATCCTAGAGGGCATTTTAAGAGATGCTGCCAAACGCGGCAAAGGCACGCTCAAGTGGTACCCGTCCACAGTGGTTAAAGACCTTGATATTACTGGGGATCGGATTAATAGTGCGATCGCGATTCAGCATAAACCTACCAAAGGTACTCCTCCCCTCAACACCTTCCCCCTCTCCCAAACCATTGAGGATGCATACAGCTACAACAATTCCTCTCGTTTTGATAAAACCATTATTCGCTTCGCCCCCAAACGCGTACTCAAAGGCCCAGCACTGACTTGGTACGTGATCGATGCCACTGAAACGGGGGAACTGATTGGTTTGGCGGATGTTCCCCACCGTTTGGGTATTGATCCTCGCTCCTACTTAGAACCCTCCTCCTCTAGCGCGACTGGCGACCCCTATTGCACCCAAGGTTTTACCTATACTTTTGCCATGGAAACCACGAAGGAGCCTCAAACCCATCAGATGCCCTCGTTCTATCCTCAGTACGAACCCTATTACAGCTATGAACTGAAACGATTGGCAGACTTTGGGTTAGTACACACCTATCGGCGGATTTGGAGTCCCCAGAAGGGTGAAACCAAAAAGTTTGGTGGCATCACGTACACTGCTCCCACTCCGGGCGATATTTCCATGCAAAACTGGACGTGGGGGAACGACTACCGTCCAGGCACCGCACAAGATAACTTGGTTTACACTCGCGAACAGTTGCAAGCGACGGGACAGTTGCAACCCGGAGGCTGGATGGGTGGCTTGCGAATCGATGCGTTACGCAAGGGAGAGGAAATATCCAAGGGCTATTTCCACTGGCTGGTGGCTGGAAATACCGACTCTCAACTCGGCGCTGGTGTGAAGCAGCCACAACCCAATCAAAAGTTCTTATCTGGTTTAGATTCCCCAATGGGAACGGTACATGGTTTATCCAAGTATCCTTACATGCGGGAAGGACGGCGATTGATTGGACGCCCTGCCTATGGCTATCCCAATGGTTTTAGTATCTGGGAAATTGATATATCCCGCCGCGACTACAAAGATGACTATTACCGCCAGACACTCTCGCCGGAAACCTATCGCAGCTTGCGGACTGCCCTGGCTGGACTCGAATCTGTTTCTGTGGTGGCTGGCAGAAAGTCCCCAGAAGAGGTGAGAAGACGGACTCGCTCCACAATTTATCCTGATTCTGTGGGCATTGGGCATTATGCGATCGATTTCCATCCCTGTATGATGATGAGTCCCCCCGAAGCCCCTGGGAACAAGGAGCGTGAGGGTGAAAGGCAAGGAGCCGGTCAGGCTTACCCCTTCCAAATTCCCCTGCGGGCGATGATTCCTCAAAAAATCAACAACATGTTAGTGGCAGGAAAAAGTATTGCCACCAGTCACATTGCCGCCGCCGCTTATCGAGTCCATTCCTTTGAATGGTCATCCGGTGCAGCCGCCGGAATTACAGCCGCGTTTGCCTTGGACAAGGGGATAGCCCCTTATGAGCTGGTAGATCAACTGCCACGACAAGAGCCGCAACTGCAAGAATTACGGCAACGAATTGAAAAAACTGGCAACCCCACGGCGTTTCCTGATACTTCGATTTTCAATGAAACTTGGGATAAATGGCAGTGATACCTTGATCGTTTAAGCCTGCTACATATCAATTGTTGGGGTAATAGGGCATGGGTAATGGGTAATAGGAAAACCAGCACAGTGTACCAATTCTCGATTACCCATGACCCAAAGTTCTATTAATTTATCGCAGGCGTGGAGTAGGTAGGATAGGCATTAAGGATGTCACAAGGTTGGGGTTTTAGCCAAATTTTACTACTCCTTAAAGGTCATGGTTTCTAACGTTCGTTCCCGCCAATATAAAAATAAAGGCAAGGCGCAAGATAAACCAATCCCAAAAGTAACGACAACATAAAGAGACAACCAGCGACGGGACAAACCTAATCGCTTCAGTTCAATAAATGAGAAACAGAAGAAGACATCTGCACAAATGAGCAAATCTATTGCTACCGCAGAAGCGACATGATTAGCGAATGCATTCTGGAAAAACAAATTGATAGCAAGACCATTCTGGAGAAAGAAAGTCAGCAGAACGCTCCAAGGTGCGATCGCACCAACAATCGTCAGCAGCAGATAGAGCGATTTAACGGATATAATTTTTTGACCTGTAGGGATTTGCCGCTGTAGATAAGTTGCATTGGACATCAGTTCACTTCCTTTTGTGATCAACACTTCAACAGAGACTTGGTTTGGCGAAGCGTAAAAAGTTCGCTATCGATCCTGTTGCTTTGATTGTGACTCCACGAGATAATAGAAACAATTACCTATCAGGTAATAAGGACAGTGAAATGGGCATCGCTTCAACCTCAACGCCATCATCTCCTAACCGAGATGCCTCCTTTGCTAATTTGCTGAAACACTGGCGCAATCAACGGGGTTTGAGTCAACTCGATTTGGCTTTAGCGGGTAATGTCTCTCAGCGGCACATCAGCTTCTTAGAATCAAATAGAGCTAATCCTAGCCGGGACATGGTAATGCAACTGGCGGCTGTGCTAGATGTTCCCCTACGCGATCAAAACATCATGCTCACGGCAGCGGGTTTTGCGCCGATTTATTCCCAAAGCGATTTATCAACCCCTGAAGTTGAACCCATCCGCAAAGCTATAGAGTTTATTTTGCACCAGCAAGAACCCTATCCGGCATTAGTAATGGATCGCTACTGGAATTTGCTCCAAAGCAATACAGCGGCGCAACGCTTAACCAGCTGGTTAATTCATCCAGACGAGTTGCAACGCCGCTTTTGCATCGACGGCAAAATCAATCTGATGCGACTAATGTTTCATCCTCAAGGCTTCAAGCCGTTTGTGGCGAATTGGGAAGAAATCAGTAGCCATCTGATTCAACGGGTGTATCGAGAAGCGTTCGTGGATGGACATAGCGACGAATCGATGGCTCTTTTCCAAGAACTACAAGCTTATCCAGATGTTCCCGACTTGTGGCAGCAATCCCTACCTCGCACCTGGCAATTACCTTTATTGACAGTACAGTTTGTCAAAGACGGACTGAGCCTTAGCTTATTTTCAACAATTGCCACGTTAGGCACTCCTCATGATATTACGTTGCAGGAGTTGCGGATTGAAAGTCTGTTTCCGGCAGATGAGGCGACGCAAGCCAGTCTCTCGAAGCCTATAAGCGACGTGTTTGGACACGACTCAATGAACTACCCATTTTGAAGCTATCCAACCGATTAGCCGTTTGAAGTTCTTATCCCCTTTTTAGGGTAAGAAACAACCACAGGTAGGTAAACTAGATAAGAATGCAGGTTGCTTAATTTTAGGTGAAAGATTTTCGTAACTGCCCTATGACTATGGTACAATTAGCGGTTTCTTACGCGACATCTACATCGCCAGTTATAGCTCCTGAAAAATCGGGTCAAGTGACTCGCCAGCACTATCCCAATTACAAGGTGATTGTGCTCGACGACGATTTCAACACGTTTCAGCACGTTCACGACTGTTTGGTAAAGTATATTCCTGGAATGACGAGCGATCGCGCCTGGGAACTCACTAATCAAGTTCATTTTGAAGGTCAAGCCATTGTTTGGGTTGGCCCGCAAGAACAAGCGGAACTTTATCACCAACAGTTGAGCCGTGCAGGGTTAACGATGGCTCCCATAGAAGCAGCATAACTGAATGAGCAACACCAACGACGGCAGGCTGGTTTGGAATCATTCCACTCACATTCCGGGTTTGATTCCAGTTCTCGAACGTCTCACCAAATACACGGGAATTCAAACGATTACCCCTGCCGTCATTGGACGGGCTAAAAGTCATTGTCCCCGGATGCAATTAAAAGTATCGGTGCCGATTCGTGGGGGCTTTAAGATTATTGCTCGGTCTGGGAAAACCTATCAAGAGGTATTTATTATTACCCCTTTGAGTAAAGGTGAATTAGAAGATGCGATCGCTCAAGTTTTGAAACGCTAAGTGCAAGAAGGCAGAAGACAGGGGGCAGTTCACGCAGCGTTCTCCGCAGGAGTAGGCAGAAGGAAAAAAAGTTATATACGTAAATGAATCAACGACAAACATACCTTTGTGTCATTGGGAGTGCTGTAACTCACATTCCGCACCCTCGACTGGCACAATCGGTTTTTACGCAATTGGGAATTGAAAGTTAGTAACCTATACTACATACACTACGTAAAAAACTCTTTCCATTACCCATTACCAAAATTACGTAGTGTGACACTTCAAGGTGCGGAATGTGGGTTTGAAGGGAGTATCAGCTAATGTTCAGCATGGAGTATCAACCTGTTCGCAAGCCCCAATACTTACCCAGCTAGTGGAACCATCCGCCCAATGTTCTTTTTTCCAAATCGGGGCGTTGTGTTTCAAGGTATCGATCGCATACTTACAGGCGGCAAACGCTTCTGAGCGATGAGGACAGCCTACCGCAACGATGACGCTAATCTCGCCAATTTGTAACCGCCCTGTGCGATGGTGAATCACCACGCGATTGACATCTGTCCACCTGTTACGGATATCATCTGCGATCGCCTCAAACACGCGCACCGCCATCGGTTCATAAGCCTGATATTCTAGCGCGACGACTGGCTTGCCATCCGTTTGATTGCGAACTGTACCACTCATCACGACAACCGCCCCATTGGCCGGATCATCGGCGAGTGCATAGATTTCTGCCAATGATAAGGGTGCAAAAGTAATCGAAAAACTATCTTGAGTATGTTGTTGAGTGGGAGAAACAACCGACATGGTTAATCCTAAATTTTTAATTGTTTTTGCATCACTCTTTGTCTATGTCAGCCTGATCGTGTTGACTTGCTGAGGGCTGAAATATACTGAAGAGTACCAGGGTTTAAATATCACAGTTAAATCATACCTATTACGGGTTCCGAACTAAGGAAATATGTTTCAACCGAATGAAAGCTCCCGTGCCCACTCATGAAACAGCCAGACTTGAGGCTCTTAGTCAGTACAACATTCTCGACACGGCTCCTGAAGAGGCATTCGATGATTTCACCTGTTTAGCCGCGCAAATTTGTGAAACGCCAATTGCTCTGATCACGCTGGTTGATCATCATCGTCAATGGGTTAAATCAAAAATTGGTTGGACAGTCTCGGAAACAAGCCGTGAAATTTCCTTTTGCGCCCATACCATCCTAGGAACTGAAATCTTGGTTGTCCAAGATGCTTGGGCTGACGAACGATTTGTCACGAACCCTTTAGTCACCGCTGAGCCTCACGTTCGGTTTTATGCAGGCGCACCTCTAATTACCGCCGCTGGCTATGCGCTAGGGTCACTTTGCGTGATTGACTACGTACCACGAGAACTAAGTCCCCAGCAGTTGAGCGCCTTACAAACCTTAAGCCGCCAAGTGATGACGCAACTGGAGCTAAAACGCACCGTAGCAGAATTGGCGCAGACGAAGCAACAGAGCCAGCAACTCATAAAGTTGACTTATGACATTAGGGAGTATCAGCAAGCACAAGAGGAGCGCAATGCCTTACAGGGAGCTTTGCAAGGCTTCTTCAACCTATCTCTTGATTTACTCTGTATTGCAGGTTTGGATGGCTATTTCAAACACTTAAACCCAGCCTATGAAAAGACGCTGGGATACAGCCGTGAAGAACTGCAAAGCCAACCCTTCCTAAATTTTGTTCATCCGGACGACAAAGCAGCAACTCTTGCAGAAGTGCAGAAGCTGACGAGAGGTGCGCCCACCATCTACTTGGAGAATCGCTATCGCTGTAAAGATGGTTCTTACAAGTGGCTTGCTTGGACTGCTTTTCCTCATGTTAAAGATGGTTTGCTCTATTGTGTAGCCCGCGACATTACCCAACTCAAGCAAGCTGAGCAAGAGCGGCTTCAACTTTTGCATAGAGAGCAGGCGGCACATAACCAGATTACAAAAATTCTAGAGAGTATCACCGATGCCTTCTTCGCTTTAGATGGTGAGTGGCGATTTACCTATGTCAATCAGCAAGCCGAACGTCTGTTACAAAGAAAGCGATCAGAACTTTTGGGACAATCCGTCTGGGACGAGTTTCCGGAAGCTGTCACGTCCCTGTTTTATCAGGAGTATCACCGAGCCGTAACAGAAGAAGTTAGCGTTGAATTTGAAGCTTTTTATCCTCCCCTCAAAACTTGGTTCTCTGTCCATGCCTACCCTGGAAAGCAAGGATTATCCGTTTATTTTGAGGATATCAACCAACGGAAACAGGCACAGGAATCACTACAAAGTTCAGAGGAACGCTATCGGCTGCTGTTTGAAAACAATCCTCAACCAATGTGGGTGAATGACCTGGAAACGTTAGCAATTGTAGCGGTCAATGAAGCGGCAATTAACCACTACGGGTACTCGCGAGAGGAATTTCTCGCTATGACAATCGCCGATATTCGTCCTGCCGCCGATATTCCGGCTTTACTGGAAAATATGGCTAACGTTACTCCTGGACTCAACAAGAAAGGGGTATGGAGACATCGGAAGAAGGATGGCTCTTTGATTGAGGTTGAAATTACGACCTACAGTCTCACTTTTGTCGGCAGACAAGCTCAACTGGTTCTAGCGAACGATGTCACGGAACGCAGGCGAGCGGAGAAGGCTCTGATCGAAACGACTCAGTTCCAGCGCGCCATCTTAGATAGTGCCAACTACGCGATTATTTCCACCACCCCCGATGGCATCATTCGCACTTTCAATGCGGCAGCACAACGTCTGTTGGGCTACACCGCAGAAGAAGTGGTGGGTAAAGTAACGCCTTTGGTGATCCACGATTATGCAGAAGTGGTGCAACGCGCACAAGAATTAAGCGAGGAATTGGGATTTTGGGTTGAACCGGGATTTGAATCCTTTGTCGCCAAAACTCGGCTGGGAAAAATTGATGAGCGCGAATGGACTTACATCCGTAAGGATGGTTCGCGCTTTCCCGTATTACTTTCCATCACGGCTGTGCGGGATTTAGAAGGTAATATTACCGGATTTTTGGGCATTGGTCATGACATCACGGAATGCCAGCAGGCGGAAGCGGAGTTACAGCGTCAACATCGGCGATCGCAACTGTTTACCGAAATTACGCTGAAGATTCGTCAATCCTTACAGCTTGAAGACATTTTGCAAACCACTGTTACAGAGGTGCAAAAAATTCTTCAGGTTGATCGGGTGTTAATTTATCGGGTATGGCCTGATGGTAAGGGGTGTACGGTGACAGAGGCGGTTCAGCCTGGATGGCCTGCCATTCTCGGTATGTCTTTTGCTGAAGAAGTGTTTCCTTTAAAGTACCAGGAACTCTACCGACAGGGACAGGTACATGCGATCGCGGATGTAGAACAAGCTTATGCTGAAATGACGCCTTGCTTGTTAGAATTTCTCCATCCTTGGGGAGTTAAGGCTAAGTTAGTCGTCCCCATTTTGCTCTCCGGGCAACTCTGGGGTCTTTTGATTGCCCATCATTGTACCCATCCCAGGCCGTGGACGAGTTTTGAAACGGAACTGTTGCAACAGTTGTCCGAGCAAATTGGTCTTGCCTTGGCTCAAGCTCAACTCTTGGAACGAGAAACCAGACAGCGATTGGAACTCGCACGCTCTAATGCAGAACTGCAAGAATTTGCCTATGTTGCCTCCCACGACTTGCAAGAACCATTACGCAAAATTCAGGCATTTGGCGATCGGCTTAAGGTCAAGTATAGTGAGGTCTTAACCGAGCAAGGGCGTGATTACCTGAAACGGATGCAAAATGCTGCCGAACGGATGCAAGCTTTGATCAACGACTTGCTGACTCTTTCGCGGGTAACAACCAGGGCACAGCCTTTTGTGACAACGAAGCTAACGCAGGTGCTACAAGAAGTTTTATCTGATTTAGAAGTGAGCATTCAGCAGGCTAATGGACGAATTGAGGTAGGCGAACTACCTATCCTAGAAGCTGATCCCATCCAAATGCGTCAGTTGCTGCAAAACCTGATCGGCAATGCCCTAAAATTCTACCGCCAAGAGGAACCCCCCATTATTAAAATTTATAGCCAACAGCTAACCGATTGGGAACGGCAACCCACTCAGGGACTCAACAGAATCGAGCGTTGTCAAATCTTTATTGAAGATAACGGCATTGGATTTGATGAAAAATATCTGGATCGAATTTTTAACGCTTTCCAACGCCTACATGGTCGTAGCGAATACGAAGGAACTGGAATGGGCTTAGCAATCTGTCGTAAGATTGTTGAACGCCACGACGGCACTATTACAGCTCAAAGCTCACCAAACCTTGGAGCGACCTTCATCATAACACTACCCCTCCAACAACGTCAAGGAGATCGGGCAAAGTGAAAGGACGGCGACACCCTGTGACGATTTTGATGGCAGATGACGATCCGGATGATTGCATGTTGGCAAGAGAAGCCCTAGCTGAAAGCCGCTTAGCCAATGATTTGCATTTCGTCAGTGATGGCGAAGAACTGATGGATTATCTCTACCAACGTGGCAAATATTCAGTTCCGGGCAGTGCGCCGCGTCCAGGTCTCATCCTGCTAGACCTGAACATGCCGAAAAAAGATGGTCGTGAGGTACTCAAGGAACTCAAATCAGACCCGCATTTGCGACAAATTCCTGTTTTAGTACTGACCACCTCGCAGGCGGAAGAAGATATTCTTCGGAGCTATTATCTCGGCGCGAATTCTTACATCACCAAGCCTGTGACTTTTAGCTCCTTAATTGAAGTCATGCAAACCTTGAGTAAATACTGGTTTGAAATTGTTGAATTGCCCTCTCAAGAGGGAGGAAACTGGTAATGGGTAATGGGTAATGGGTAATGGGAACTAGCATCCTTGAGCGGAATAATGTAAAAATACTGGGTAATGGTAGTAAAACCATTATCTTTGCCCCTGGCTTTGGCTCCGATCAGACTGCTTGGCGGCATCAGGTTGCGGCATTTTCGTCTAATTATCGTATTGTCCTATTTGATCATGTTGGAGCAGGGAAGTCAGATTTTTCGGCCTATAGTCCCCACCGCTACAGTAGCCTCTACAGCTATTCTGAGGATTTGCTGGATTTGTGCGCCGAATTAAAGTTGACCCAGTGCATTCTGGTGGGTCACTCTGTGAGTGGCATGGTGAGTCTACTGGCGGCCTTAGTCGAACCCCAGCGCTTCAGTCAACTGATCTTTATTAGTGCCTCTCCCCGTTATCTCAATGATGAGGGGTATATCGGTGGCTTTGATCAGTCTGACCTGGATGCCCTGTATGCGGCGATGTCATCCAATTACTATGCTTGGGTAAGTGGTTTTGCGCCCATCGCCATGGGTAACCCCGAAAAACCCGAACTAGCGTTGGAGTTTGCCAATACCTTAGGAGCCATCCGTCCTGATATCGCCCAAGCCGTCGCCCGTGTAATCTTCCAATCTGATCACCGAGCGGAGTTGCCGCGACTCACATTACCTACAACAATTCTACAGGCCAGTGATGACATCGCGGTACCGATTGAAGTGGGTCAGTATATGGCGGATAAGATTGCAGACAGTCAACTGATTCCCATCCAGGCGCGGGGACACTTACCTCATATCAGCGCACCCGATGTGGTCACCCATGCGATCGCCTCATGTCTTGCTGCTTAACCGGAAATTCTCTATGTCATGGTTACAGCTTCGTCCTCCTGACGGGCTACCGACGTTTCGACCGCTCCTATTCGCACTCACCCTCGTCCTAAGCGGATGGGTGTGCCACGATGGATGGGCACCGATGCAGATATTAACCCTGCTAGGTTGGCTCGGTTTTACCTTGTTGCCCCTACGTCTTGGGCAAGTGATACCTTTAGTGGGTTTAGGTACCCTGTTAGTAGGACTGTTGCATGGGGATGGAGTGAATGCAGTGCGCCCATCTCTGGAATTTGGGATTGCGGCTGGGCTGGGTATCGGGTTACGCCAGTTTTTACTAGGTTTGGAGTGGCGCTTAGCCTCTCAATCGGTACTTGCGACCCTTACTCATACTGATACCACAGATACTTCTAACACCCTGATTGATCAAGCCGTCGCCCTCCTACGTGACATCGTCTGTGCTGACGCCGCGATCGCTGTGCGCCGACTCGATGAGGTAACCGCTCAAGCATTGGTTTGTCTACCCCCCAAGGCACTTCCCGACCCACTGACAACACCCACACTGTTTGAAGAAGCGACCAGGGAAAACCGTTGTCTCTACTATTCCAATTACCCCGCAACTCCCAGTGCTTCCCATGTTCTGCTCGCCCAAGGCATCCAATCCCTAGCTGTCGTGCCCCTCACCTTATCCGATGGCAGAGAGGGGGCAATTCTGCTGCTGTGGCAACGCCGGACGGATTTTCCCTCCCATCTGCAAGACTTTATCGAATCCCTACGGGGTGAGTTACGTACCCTACTGAGCTTTAGTGATACCACCTTACGCTTGGACAAATTACAGGCACGCTTCAGTTCCATGTTACAAACGATTCATCAAGGCGTAGTGTTCATTGATGAAAGTGGAGAGCAAGGCTGGCTCAATCAATCTGCCGCCAATCAATTGGAACTCTCCCCAGGCGCTGTAGAACCTCCGATGCTGGCTCAGGCGATGGCGATGTTACGTACCCGTGCGGATAATCAAACTGAAATTGTGGCACAGGCCGCACAATTTTTCTCCCAACCTCAGGCCGAAATTCGTAACTGGAACTGGATTTTCAGTCAGCCACAACCTAAAGTGCTGAGTATCTCTAGCACCCCCACCCGTGTCCGCGATGTGCCCGGTCGTCTCTGGATATTAGATGATATTACCGAGCCGTATTTAGCTCAATTAGAACTTGTGGCTAGCAGCCAAGAATTATCTCAAACAAATCAACAACTGGAAAAGGCAAAAGCCGAATCGGAAGAAGCAACTCGCATCAAGAGTCAATTCCTGGCGAATATGAGCCACGAAATTCGGACTCCCATGAATGCGATTATCGGCATGACGGGCTTGCTTTTGACCACAGAATTAACACCCCAACAGCGAGATTTTGTCACAACCGCTCAGAGCAGTAGTGAGGCTTTACTTGCCCTGATTAATGATATTCTTGACCTCTCAAAAATTGAGTCCGGCAGCGTCGAATTGGAAAAACAGGCGTTTAATTTGCAAAGTTGCATTGAAGAATCCCTGGATATTTTAGCCCTTAAAGCCGCAGAAAAAGGCATCGAACTGGCTTACGGGATGCATCCTCAAACCCCCAGCATAATTGTGGGAGATGTCACTCGTTTACGCCAAATTTTAGTGAATTTAGTCAGTAATGCGGTTAAGTTCACACAGACAGGAGAAGTGGTGGTTTCAGTGACAGCCAAAGAGTTGGAGGGGGACAAGGGAGACAAGGGGGATAAGGGGGATAAGGGGGACAAGGGAGAGAAAATACTATATACGAATGAAACTTGCTATAACCTGCAACCTGCAACCAAGTTCGAGTTCCAATTTGCCGTTAAGGATACAGGCATTGGAATTCCCCCCGATCGCATCGACCGATTGTTCAAATCCTTCAGTCAAGTGGATGCTTCCACCACCCGTAAATATGGTGGAACCGGATTGGGATTAGCGATCGGTAAACAGTTGAGTGAAATGATGGGGGGTCGGATGTGGGTAGAAAGCCAAGTGAATCGGGGTTCCACATTTTATTTCACTCTCGTGGCAGCGGCTACTGCTGATTCATCCCCTATGAATTCTGACAACTTCCCGCCTCAATTCCAAGGTAAGCGCCTGCTGATTGTGGATGATAACGACACTTATCGGCAAATTTTAACCCAGCAACTCCAGTCTTGGGGAATGCTCATTTATGGGGCGGCATCGGCAGCGGAAGCGTTCGACTGGCTCAATCAAGGACAACCCTTGGACATGGCACTTCTAGATATGCAGATGCCCGGAATGGATGGTCTAACCCTCGCGACGAAAATCCGCAGCTATTCTAATTATCAAACCTTACCCCTAGTTTTGTTGACCTCGATCAACGGGTTAGAAAGGGCTAACCAGACTCATGTACCTGTAGATTTAGCCGCTTTCCTGACGAAGCCGATTAAACAGTCCCAGCTTGACTCGGTCTTGAATCAGATTTTAGCTGGGTCATCTATCTCGGTGAATCCCCTCCCCGTGACTCTACCAGAGAACCCTCTGCAACTCGCCACACAGTTGCCCTTGCGGATTTTGTTAGCGGAGGACAATGGGGTAAATCAAAAGGTTGCCTTGCATCTATTAAAACGGATTGGCTATCAAGCCGATGTGGTGAGTAATGGATTAGAAGTACTCGATGCTGTCAAGCGTAAATCCTATGATGTGGTGCTGATGGATGTGCAAATGCCGCTGATGGATGGGTTAACCGCCACACGTTGTATTTGTCAAGAGCTTTCAGGCGATGGGGAATTCGGCGAAGCCAATCAGAATTCTCAGAACTCGGACAGGAACCAACCATCCAAGCCTGCAACATCTCACAAGCGCCCTCGGATTATTGCCATGACGGCGAATGCCATGCAAGGCGATCGGGAGGAGTGCCTGAATGCAGGCATGGATGACTACCTATGTAAACCCATCAGCTTGAAAGCTTTAATCCAAGCTTTGAGCCATTGTCAACCCCTGCCAGATAGAGAGATAGAGAACTGGGGGCTAAGTGAGAGCTACGTGGGCAGTCCTGGAAAAGGAAACCCAAAGACAACCCTGGAGGGAGATGGGGAGATGAGGGAATTCTCGCCACTCAAAGCCACGAACCTCAATCCACCTTCATCCTCTGAGCCGATTGAAGCCAAGGTGCTGCAATCCTTTCGGGAAATGGCGGGTGACATGGCTGATTTGGTCTTGGTAGAGATGATTGATTGCTATCTCGAAGACGCGCCAAAACTCCTGAGTGCGATCGCCCAAGCGATTGTCCAAAATGATGCTGTGCAGTTGCGATCGAGCGCACATAATCTCAAAGCCAGCAGTGCCACATTGGGTGCTATTACCCTCTCGAATGTATGCCGCAAGTTAGAAGTTATGAGTCGGATTGGCAATACTGAGTATGGGGTAGATAAGTTACCTCAGCTAGAAGCTGAGTATGAAAGAGTCAAGGTAGCTTTGCAATTAGAACGCCAAAACGCTCAAAAATGAACATCACCCAGCCTGAGAAAGATGCTCCGTTAATCCTCGTGATCGAGGACGACAAGTTCATGCGGATTCAGTTACAGCGAGCGATGGAACAAGCCGGCTATCAGGTTGCACAAGCGTGTGATGGCGAGGAAGGGTTAGCGGCATACCTTCACCTACAGCCCGATATTGTGCTTTTGGACGCCCTCATGCCGGTGATGGATGGCTTTACCTGTTGCACTCAATTGCGATCGCTTCCAGGCGGCGATCGCATACCTGTGTTAATGATCACCGCTCTTGAAGACCGAGAATCAGTGGATCGAGCCTTTGAGGCTGGGGCACTGGATTACATTACCAAGCCGATTCATTGGGCGGTTCTGCGCCAACGAGTGCGTCGTCTGCTTCAGGCGAGTCGTGCGGTAGAGGACTTACGACAGCAGACGGAACGGGCGCAACGGAGCGAGGAGCGACTGCGGTTAGCTCTAGACGCGGCTCAGATGGGGACTTGGGATTGGGATCTCCAACACGACAAAGTGATTCACTCGGAGACGACCGAAGCCATTCATGGTCTTGCCCCAGGTTCCTTTGAGGGTACGTTTAAAAGCTTCCTAAAAAGTCTTCATCCGGATGATCGGGAAGGAGTTACTCAATCCCTACAATCTGCCTTGGTAGAGGGAGCTGACTACAACATTGAGTTTCGCGTAATTTGGCCTGACGGTAGTATCCACTGGGTCGCGAGTAAAGGTCAAGTTTATTACGACAACTTCGGTCAGCCTGTGCGGATGACCGGAATTAATATGGATATTACCAATCGCAAGCAAGCACAAGAAGAATTACAGCGACAGAATTTGCGATCGCAATTGTTTGCCGAAGTCACGCTCAAGATTCGCCAGTCTTTGCACATTGAGGACATTCTCCAAACTGCTGTCAACGAAGTGCAACGGATTCTCGTTAGCGATCGCGTTTTAATCTTTCAATTGGGTTCGGATGGATTGGGCAAAGTCGTCACAGAAGCCCTGGCTCCTGGCTATCCCTCTGTATTAGGTTGTAAGGTTACGGATGATTATTTAGCCTCAGAGTACTTAAGTCGGTATCGTCAAGGCCGAGTTTACACCATTGATCACGTAGAAAAGGCGGATGTGCCAGCTTGTTTCATGGAATTTATGCAAAATTTCCAGATCAAGGCCAAGCTAGCTGTACCAATTTTATTAAAAGAACAACTCTGGGGTTTACTGGTGGCTCATCAGTGTAACCGTCCCAGACATTGGTCTAGTTTTGAAACCGATCTGCTCAAACAGCTAGCCGATCAAATTGGCATTGCTTTAGCTCAAGCTCAACTTTTAGAACAAGAAACCCATCAGCGTCAGGAACTGGCTCGTTCTAATACCGAACTGGAAAACTTTGCCCATGTCGCTTCCCACGACTTGCAAGAACCCCTACGGAAGATTATCACCTTCGGCGAACGACTTCAAAGTAAGTATGGAGAAGTGCTAACGGAGCAAGGATGTGACTACCTAGAACGGATGCAAAAAGCCGCAGAACGGATGCAGACGTTAATCCATGATTTGCTAACGCTCTCGCGCATTACCACCCAGGCTCAACCCTTTGTTGCAGTGGATCTGGCTCAGATTGTGCAAGAAGTGTTATCCGATTTAGAAGTTTGTCTAGAGCAGAATCAGGGACAGGTAGAAGTGGGCGAGTTGCCAACCCTGAACTCCGATCCCTTGCAGATGCGTCAATTGATGCAGAACTTAATCGGTAATGCTTTGAAATTCCACCGAAAGGGCGAACTGCCGAAAGTGAGGATTTATAGTCAATCGCTCAAGGGTGAAAATCAGTCAGTTTCAGGAGATGCGGCTAAGCCTACACATTGTCAAATCTGTGTCGAAGACAATGGTATTGGCTTTGATACACAGTATCTGGAGCGCATCTTTCAAGCTTTCCATCGGCTGCACGGTCGTAACGACTATGAGGGAACTGGCATGGGTTTGGCAATCTGCCGTAAGATTGTCGAACGCCATAATGGCACTATTAGCGCCCACAGCACACAAGGGCAAGGGTCAACCTTTATCGTCACTTTGCCCCTACAAAAACGTCAATCAGGCTAACACACAGTCTCTATGTTTAGGGTGTGTAACGATAGCGTAACACCCATGAGCGCTATAGATGGTGTCAATATATAAGTTCTGGTCAATTGAAGTATGAAGGCTCAAAGAACCTTATCCGGGAGAGATACCCCTATTGTTTTTAAATGGCTTGATGTCAAGAAGGCATGATGGAATAACAGAACTTCTCTACTCTGAGAGATTTCGATCCTGAGATTTAACTGCTTAATTAAGGTGAAGACCTTGAGCCACTGCTGTTGTGAGATTATTGAACGACCATCCAAAGAGGTTAGGGACTGAGATGGATAACCACCCAGTCAGAATTTTGCTCGTTGATGATGACGAAGATGATTATATCCTGACCCGCGATTTACTCTCTGAAAGTCAGGGAACTCGCTTCGAGGTGGAATGGGCTAGTGATTGGGATTGTGCCTTAGATGTGATGGGTAAAAATCAGCATGATATCTATCTGCTGGACTATCGTCTCGGCGAGCATAATGGATTGGAACTCTTGCAGCAAGCAGTTGCCCAAGGGTGTAGAGCACCGATGATTTTACTCACCGGTCAAGGCGATCGCGAAATTGACATCGAAGCGATGAAAGCGGGAGCGGCAGATTACCTGGACAAAAGCCAGCTCAGAGCGCCTCTATTAGAGCGTTCCATCCGTTACGCGATCGAACGTAAGCGAGCTGAACAAAAAATTCGTGAACAGGCAGCTCTTTTGGATATTGCCACCGATGCCATTCTGGTGCAAAATCTGCAAAATCAAATCTTATTTTGGAATCAAGGTGCCCAACGGATGTACGGCTGGAAGGCAGAGGAAGTGCTGGGGCGAGATGCCAATCAGCTCTTGTGTACACCTGAAAACTGCCTTCGGCTTAAAGAGGTGCAAACCTTAGTCGCTCTTGAAGGTAACTGGTATGGAGAGTTGCAGCAAGTCACCCAAGACGGCAAAGCCATTATTGTCGAAAGTCGATGGACACTGGTGCAAAATGAGCAGGAGCAACCCACCTCAATTTTAATCGTCAATACAGATATCACCGAAAAGAAGCAACTCGAAGCCCAGTTTCTCCGTGCCCAACGGATGGAGAGTATTGGCACGCTGGCAAGCGGTATTGCCCATGACTTGAACAATGTCCTCGCCCCGATTTTAATGTCGGTTCAGCTTTTGGCGCTCAAACTCCACGATGAGCAAGCTCGGCAGTGGTTGAAAATTTTAGAAGATAATGCCAGACGGGGAGCGGAATTAGTTAAGCAAGTGGTTTCCTTTGCACGAGGCGTGAAAGGCGATCGCACCCTGGTACAAGTCAGGCATATTATATCAGAAATTAGACAGATTGCCAAAGAAACGTTTCCTAAATCCATTGAAGTGCATACTGATCTTGCACCGGATTTATGGACGGTTTCCGCAGATGCTACCCAACTGCATCAGGTGCTGATGAATTTGTGTGTGAATGCTCGCGATGCCCTACCCGATGGGGGGACTTTGGGCATTTCCGCCCAAAATTTGTTCCTAAACGAACAATCAGCGCGGATGAATATTGATGCGAAAGCGGGTTCTTATATTGTCATTACCATCTCGGATACAGGAACGGGAATCCCCCCTGAGATTTTGGATCGAATTTTTGAGCCGTTTTTCACCACCAAAGAAGTAGGTAAGGGGACAGGATTAGGTCTTTCTACCGTGATCGGCATTGTCAAAAGTCACGGGGGTTTTGTCAATGTAGTGAGCAAGCTGGGGCAAGGTACAGAATTTGAGGTGTATTTGCCAGCATTAAAGGAAACACCTATACCCATCAGTGAAGACGCTGAAATGCCGAGAGGACATGGCGAAGTGATTCTTGTGGTGGATGATGAGGCCGCCATTCGCCAGATTACTCAAACCTCCCTAGAAACTTATGCCTACAAAGTGCTGACGGCTAGCGATGGCATTGAGGCGCTGGCAGTGTATGCCCAACACAAGGAAGACATTAACGTGGTCTTGATTGATATGATGATGCCCGTTATGGATGGCCCTACGACGATTCGCACGTTACGGAGAATGAACCCTCAAGGCAAGATTGTGGCGGTGACAGGACTCGTATCGGATGAGAAGTTGGCACAGGCGCGTGATCTGGGTGTGCAAACCTTTTTGTATAAACCATACACGGCAAAGGAGTTACTTAAAACCCTTAATGCAGTACTCCGAAGTCCCTAAGTGTAAGGAGGCAGATGAGGGAAGGCAGATGGCAGGAGGAAAGAAAGCTTGTAAAGTAACGCTTGTAACCTTTTTCAAATGCATCGTTATTTTTGCCCCGCTGCACTCCGTTCCAATTGCAGTACAGTGAAGCAACTACCCAACAAAATTTTACTAATTGTATCTTTTGTAACCAAAAATCCCCGTATCCATTTCGACGCTAGACGACAATAGGGATAGCGGTAATAGCTGTGTTTTTGGCAGAAACAGCGGAGACTCACCCATGTACGTCTATCGCACCTCTGGATGCAACGACAAGGCAGAACTCTATGGTCTTCAAGGTCGGATTGATGACCTGTGTCTAGAACTGGAAACTCAAAGAATTGATGAGGTACAGGCACGTTTTGAACGAGTCTATCCTTACTTCAAGCGCCGAATCCTTAACCGCAGACTGATTGCACGCATCCTGAGAGTCGATGACGAGCAACTATTATGCTTACTCGATATCTTTAAACGAGGTGACAACGACTACGAACAGTTTCTCGAAGATCCACGAGAGTACGGCAGAACGCACCTCGAACCTCAACTCAATCTACAAAACATCCGAGACTGGCTTACCCGTGAAAAAAACAAGCAGCCTCCCGTTGAGAAACTCCCAGAACTTCCATCCGAACTGCGTCCTTGGTTAGAACCTCCTGGGTGGGAGATGGAAACACTTACAGAAGATTGGTTGATTTACGAAAGTGAAGAATGGGTTACCCGGTTTAGACAGCCCGAAATCCGAAAGGCTTGGGAAACTTATTATCAACTGGTTGCAGGAATTAGAAGCGGAACCCATCCTTGTGAAGGTTTTCCGGATCTGCTCAATATCAAGTTGTGTACATTGAACCAACATTATGTGCTTTACAGCGAGATGCAAACCGCTGACACTTTTGTTGGGGGTGTATTGTTTCTACTTGCGCCTTTTAATCACAAACCCTCCAGGGAAGAAATTCTGCAAGTGGGTCAAAAAACCGCCTTATTTGATGGCTCTACAACCAGCAACGTCTTGGCACGTCCCTTAAGTTTGCATGAGTTGACCCCCTTTGCTCAACGTTCCTATCCCTCTTATCTGCTGGCGGATGAACAGAGTTGGCTAGCAATTGAGGGGGGAAAAGAAGCTAATTTGGCTCTTTCCGTGGAAGAAGAGCAGATTCTTCAGTCGGTTTCCAGTGTCGCACCCGGTCAAGGTTCATTGCCTTTATTCATCAATGGACGAGCGGGTAGCGGTAAGTCTACCATGCTGCTTTATCTGTTTGCCGATTACTGCTACCGCAAGTATTACGACAAACGAGGACATCGGCGTGAGCAACCTCTGCCTGGGGAGCCGTTATTTCTCACCTATAATGAGCGATTGCTGGAGGTAGCGAGGGATGGAGTGAGTACCCTGCTGGCGTCTCATTACCGCTTTGTCGCCGAGAGGAGTCAGGGGAACGAGAAAGATAACATTGAACACTATTTTCAACCATTCCAAAAATTCTTGTTTGGCTTGCTTCCGCCACAGGAAAAAGCGCAGTTTGACCCGGAAAAATATATTTCTTTCCATCGTTTTAAACAACTGTATCAGGGAAAAAGTCCCTGTGAATCGTTAGCCAAAGTTGTTCTCCACCTGCCTCAGGGGAGACGCTATTCCCCAGAAACCTGCTGGCACATTATCCGCAGTTTTATTAAGGGGTATGGTTTGGAAGAATTCATGACTCCCGAAGACTACCAGCAGGAAGTTCCTCGTAAGGAACATACCGTCTCTGTTGAAAAATTCCAAGGTATTTATGACACAATCTGGGAACGCTGGTATAAGCGCATCACCACTGAGCAAGGCTATTGGGATGACCAAGATTTAATTGCTAAAGTACTCCAACTGAAGTGTTATCGTGCTGAGTATACGGCGATTTTCTGCGACGAAGCCCAAGACTTTACCCGACTGGAACTTCAGCTCATTATGCGGCTGTCGATGTTCTCCCAATATCATTTGGGATACCAGCCGATTCAGAGTCTACCTTTCGCCTTTGCGGGAGATCCTTTTCAGACCTTAAACCCCACAGGATTCCATTGGTCTAGTGTACAAGCTATCTTTGATGCGGAAGTGATTACAGCACTAGACCCTGCGGATCAGTTAAAACTGATGATTAATTTCCAAGAATTAGCGAATAATTACCGCTCTACTCCACCCATTGTGCAAGTTACCAACTTAATTCAGTTGTGGCGTCATGTTTTGTTTGATATCCCTGAACTCAAGCCTCAGACAGCATGGCAGCAGGGCAATTTCCCCGAACCGCAAAAGTTTATTTTGAACCGGAATATTAGTCCTGAAGCCCTAGCGGACTATATCAGAGACACGATTATTATTGTGCCTTGCGAAGAAGGGGAAGAAGTGGCTTATGCCCAAGCCGATGAGATACTCTCGGAAATTTTTCCCCAGTTCTCTCAAGGGGAAGAGGGGGACACCGTGACGCAGGTAGAAGTCTCAAGTCCCAATTCGCCTGAACCGCTAAAGAATGTCTTGAGTGCGATCGCTGCGAAAGGATTGGAGTTTAAGAAGGTTATTCTTTACAAGTTTGGGGAAGATTGTAACCAAAACGTTTGGAATCTCAGTGGGAAAGGGATTGACCAACGGGTTAAGGTGGAATACTTTTTCAATAAGCTTTATGTGGCTGCATCAAGAGCCACTGAACATTTGTTTGTCGTGGACTCGGAAAAAGGCGATCGCCAGTTGTGGCAATACGCCAGTGACGAAGCATTGTTGCAAGCCATGCTCTATTACGCCAAAAGCAAAGAGCGTTGGGAAGAAAATGTTCGTACTCTCAGTACAGGTACTCCCAAAACTATACAAGAATTGCGCGAGGATGACCCAGGAGCGATCGCCTATGAGTTTGAGACAAAAGGATTAAACACACAAAATCCCGATTTACTCAGACGCGCCAGACAGTTTTACAAGGCGCTTGATGACACCGAAAAAGGTAATTTTTGTGAAGCTTGGGCGCTCAAATTTGAAGAGAAATTTTTGGAGGCAGGAAACTACTTTTTCAGCTTAAACAAAAGCGAAGAGGCTTGGGAATGCTACTGGCAAGGAATGTGCTGGTCAGAGTTAGTGCTTTGGTACAACCGACACCCTGAGAATCAGGCAATTGAGCGTTCTTTAGCTCTGTTTATGATTGCTGATTCTACGGATTTAGAGGCTATCAACACTCTCACCTCTTTAATTAGAGGTAATAAGTTGTTGAGTGTGGAGAGTTCTAGCCCATCTTCCCACCTTCAAGCTTCAACCCTTCATAGTAAACAATGGAAAAAAGCGATTGAGGAATATGCTAAGCGCATTGAAGGGTTACTGAACATTCCCAGCCTTCAACCCACTCAATGGCAACAGTTCGGGGAGGTATTAGAAAGTTTAGCAATACATGGTTATAGCCCTCTATCCGAGCATAGTGATCAACTTAATGCACTAACGGCAGCGTGTTTCTACCGTGCCGAAAACTATGAAGAAGCGGTGCGAATTTGGGAAGAATGTGAACTCATCCAAAATCCTGAGTATAACCGTGCGAAAGCCAAACTTTTAGGTATTCCTGAAGGATTAGAATATCTGGCGCAAGCTGGGGAACACAACAGTATCATTGCCGAATGGGAGAAGGCAGGAAAACCACGTCTGCTCCACTGGCTTCCCTACGTTGCCCCTGCGTTAGAAATAAAACAGCAATATCAACAAGCTTTCGTTGTCTATATTTGGTTGGATGAATTAACCAAGGTTAAAGAATCTTTTGAAAAGGCATGTCAGGGTGCACCAACCATCAAGATGCTTGCCGTCTTATTGCAATATTTTTATCGCAAAAAGCATTGGTCAGATGCCATTAAATTTATTGAGAAATATTCACCTAAGCTTATCGGTTCTGAACGTCAAAAAGCAGATTTAAAGTTTGATTTTGTATATGAAATTGCCATTTCAGAATTAACTCCAAATGACATTATCAAAGAGCATCGTAAGCTTTATGAAAAATTTCTCAAAGAACAAGTTTTATTAGCCTCTGACTGGCAGCAATCTCTGTTGATGCAGCAAGTAGGAATTGCTCTAGAAAAAATTGGTTCACTAGTCGAAACCCTGGAATTTTACGAGCAATTTGTCTCCTACCCTAACCCAGAATTACGTCAGTTTGCCCAAGAGCGTTGGATTGCAACCAAGAAGAAACAGGAAGATTATGCCAGAACTCATGGGCAAACAGAAAAAGCTGCAAAAAGTCACTCAGAATTGCTCAAAAAAGCGGTTAAATGGGCAATTTCTCCGGACACAGTGCCACTTGCCCCCCCAGCCGCACCGAAAGAGCGTCCAACCCCCCAAGTTTCTGTTTCTCAGTCTACGGCTACCTCCGCAGAACCATCAAAGTCGTCAACGGCTACGAACTTTGTGATTAAAGGCTTGCCAAATGGAACAAAGATAGAGCAACTAGGGGATGCAGTCATTCGGTTTGGGGTTCGTCACCTAGTAATCAAGGTGATGAGACAGGGTAAACAAGTTTTAATTACAGATGCACTCAACAGTCGGGAAATACGAGTGGATGGAGCACAATGTAAAGTCATGATTGGGGACGCAACTGTAGAAGCTGTGGGTGGGAATCAATTAGCATTTGCACTTTCCACAAGCGGTTACAGTGGTAGCTTAATCTGCGATGATAAAAAGCCACGACTGGAACTGAATGTCCAAGGTTTGCCGAACCAAATTTTTATTGAGCTTTAGATATTTTTAGCTCAGGTTTGAAGGTTGATTGTTTATTAACTATTTAATGTTATTGGTCAGATGATGTCCGGTTGATTATCCTTAATAAATTAATAAAAGCGTGTTTGTAGTGAGCGCTTCAGCGTCCACTCCGACAGGACTAAAGTCCTCACTACAACCTAATGCATAGTGTGGTTTTCTTAAGGGAAATGATTTCATTGGATATGAGGAGTTAAATAAATTTGCGATTTATTAAGGTTAGGCGTAAGTTGATTTTCGCTATTATCCTCTTATTAGCACTTCCGTTTTTGTTATTTTTTTTTCAGTTTAGCAGACCTCTCCCGGCTAAGGAAACTCCTTGGGAAATAATAACAGGAAAGGAAAAAGTAACCCGTTTTGAGTTTTTGTCTTGGTTTGACCAAGATGCAAGACTGTATACTCTTCCCGCTCAGAATCACGAATTTGTCTTGACTCCATCTTCTCCCTTTTATGTTTTTCCTTGGTTTCCTCAAGGGAAAGAGGAAGGTAGATATATATGGAAATTAAATCTTAATCCCTTATCAATACAACCAATTCTTTATGATGAATTTCTGGTATTAAATCCCCAACCTCCAGGGGAACTGCCAACTCCCATAGAGAAGATATTACAGCAGCAACTTGACTATGAAATCTCCAAAAATGCTCCTTCCTCAGAGATGATTATGGAGGTAATTCGATTTAATACGTCCAAGAAAACTTATGAGGCAAAACTTTCGGTTTCAGATTTTAAAAGATTAACTCGGCGACGATTTGGCACTGAGTTTACGAATGATGAGCCTAGAGGATGGCATACGGGAATTTATTATTCAGGAATTATGCGTTTTGAGATTTCATCTTTATCTGAACCAAACCAACCAATCGTAGCTCTTAAAAAAGAATTAAAAAATTGGAATTACCCTTTGAGGAGAAATGATAAGAAGTTAGTTCAGCCTTCCTATATCGGCGCGATCGGTAAACTGTATTTCTTGCCGGATTCCCAGCCCGTTTTTATACTGTTTTCTAAAGTTTATAGAGGCATTTATCAACCCCGTAAAGGCATTGATGATGCAGCTTTTAGTGTAATCGTGCCTTAAATATAGCGATTCTCATCCGAGTGAGGTACAGATTGATCCATCCCCGACACGAGAGGGTAGTAAAACTCCAGTTCCCCTTCGCTAGTTGAGCCACCGGAGCGATCGCAACTCATACATTTTACAAACACAAAGATTTGTCAACGACCTTTGTGAATAAAAGTTATTTTTTCGGGTGAGTACTATTGCTTAGGCTTACCATATTTTCATAGTATCTATCTCTCTGTATTGAGAGAAATCCCATGATACGCCCTGTCTTCCCTTTCTGGAGAGCTGGCTATCTTCTCCTTGGGTGTTTGGCAAGCGCAAAAAACCTGGCACTGCCTGTTAGTTGGCGACATTGTTGGCCGTTGGGGATAGGGGTAGCGTTGGGGATAAGTAGTGGGATTGCTTTTTCTGGAAACCGTGCCTTAGCTCAGATTATTCCCGATACCACGTTGGGTGTAGAAAGTTCCGTTGTGACACCTCTCGATCCCGACTTGCCTGTTGATGTAATTGATGGTGGAGCTCAACGAGGGCAAAATTTGTTCCACAGTTTTCAGGATTTTAATGTTAGCGAAAACAGAGGAGTCTATTTTTACAGTTCTGATGCCAATATCCAGAATATCTTAGCACGAATAACGGGTGCTAATCGCTCTGATATCCTAGGGACACTCGGCACTTTTGGTGAATCTCAGCCAAGCTTATTTTTAATTAATCCTAACGGAATTATCTTTGGTCCGAACGCTAACTTAGATATAGGTGGTTCTTTCGTTGCAACGACAGCAAATGCAGTGGGGTTGGGTGAAACGGGACGATTTAGCGCCTCAGAACCTCAGACAAGTAACTTACTTGCAATCAACCCCAACGCCTTCTTTTTTAACCAATTCTCTAATCAAGGACAAATTGTCAATCGTTCCACTGCAACAAGTACGGTATTGGGCTTTTCTGTAAATGGTCTTCCCTTTACCTATGGACTCCAAGTTCTCGGTCGAAGTCTGTTACTGCTTGGAGGTAATGTAAATCTAGAAGGTGGCATTGTGTTTGCTCCCGGTGGTCGAGTTGAGTTGGGGGGGTTAGCAGGAGCTGGAACAGTAAGGTTAGATACTAATGGCAATCTATTGAACTTGAGTTTTCTTGATGGTGTTGCACGAGCTGATGTATCCCTTAATAACCAAGCTGTATTAGATGTCGTTGCCAACGATGGCGGTAGTATTGCGATTCATAGCCGAAATATAAATATTTTTGGCAACAGTAAGCTTTGGGCTGGTATTTGGTCAGGTTTAGGGACTGTTGACTCGCAAGCTGGAGATATTACACTTGATGCCACTGATGCGGTAACAGTTGTAGACAGCAATATTCTCAACGAGGTACAGGAACAAGCAATAGGAAATGGTGGCAACATCAATATTCGAGCTGAGTCACTCTCTTTATCCGGCGATTCGGATTATGTTATTGTGAGCGCGGATACTCATGGTCAAGGAAATGCTGGGAGTGTCTCGGTTCAGGTGAGTGGCCCAGTTTCGTTGAATTCCAGTAGGATTTCTAGCCAAGTGCTATATGGGGCAGTAGGAAATTCCGGAGGTATTAATATACAAGCGCAATCGCTCCGGATGACAGATGGTGCGGAATTGTATGCACAAGTAGCTTTTGCTAGAGGCAATGCTGGAGATATATCCATTAAGGTAGCTGATTCAGTAGAAGTGATTGATGGCTCTGTTATTGTTACCTATGCCGGGGATGGAGCAGTGGGAAATGGTGGCAATATCAGCCTTGAGGCGAGATCGCTCTTTATGGAAAATAATGCGAGTTTGCTGGCAGAAACTCTAGGGCAAGGAAATGCTGGAAACATATCGGTTCAGGTGGCTGATTTCGTCACGCTGATTGATAGTTATTTCTATAACGCAGCAGCTAACGATGAGGAGCAGACAGTAGGGAACGGGGGCAATATCACAGTCGAGGCGCGATCTCTCTTTATGGCTGATGGTTCGGAGTTGAAATCATCAACTGACGCTCAAGGCAATGCGGGAAATATATTAGTTCGGGCAACTGACTCAGTAGAGTTGATAGACAGTCATATTCTCAGCCACGTAGAACTTGATGACCGTAGCTATATAGAAACAGTAGGCAATGGTGGCGATATTACCATTGAGACGCGATCTCTCTCATTAACCGACGCTTCCCTAAATGCAAGTACTCAAGGACAAGGACATGCTGGCAGTATTTTTGTCCGAGGTGCAGACTCAGTTTTGCTTTCCGATAGCTCAATTTCCACAGCAGTCAAGACAGAAGGCATTGCCAATCAACCGAGTAACATTGAGATTCACACGCGATCGCTTGCCTTAACGAATAACTCTCAGATTGATGCCACTACTTCTGGGCGGGGAGATGGCGGTACTGTATCAGTAATAGCTCCTGGTGGCTCTATTTCTCTAGCCAACAATAGCAGCATCAAAACGGCTGTAGAAGTAGGAGCAATTGGTCAGGGGGGCGACATCAAACTTACAGCTAACTCCATTTCTTTAACAGGTGGTTCCAGATTGGAAGCTCAAACTCGCGGTGAGGGAGATGCTGGAAATATTCAACTTGATGCCACTGAATTTGTTGATATCTCTGGAGCCAACCCATTGGGACTCTCCAGCGGTATTCTCACTTCCACTGAGACAAGCAACAGCGGTAAGGGTGGCAAAATTACAGTAGGATTACCGCATGGGAGCTTGGATAGTTTGCGTCTATCTGATGGAAGCGTTTTGAGTGCCCGAACCTTAAATAGTGCTCCTGGTGGTGACATTGAGGTTAATGTCGATCAGTTAGAAATTACTACCGGGGGACAAATCATCACCTCAGCCTCAAGCCTTGGCAGTGCCGGTAATATTAATATCAGAGCTACTGAAAGCGTCACGATTTCCGGCAGCAATCCCAACTTTATTGACAGGGGTGGAAGTACGGGCAACACTGGCAACGGCATTGGTAGGGTGAGCGAAATAGAACCAAATAACTCAATTGCTGAAGCACAGTTTATTGCTCCTGAACTCTTTTCGCTGCAAGCCAACCCAGATATTGAAGCATCTACCGACATTCCCCATGTCTCTATTTTTGGCACCGGAGACGGTACGTTTGACTACTACTCGTTGATGATTCAAGCGCCAGGAAGTCGGGGAATTTTCGAGATCGACAATAGTAGCGCTGCTGGAACGGGTTATTTAGATACACAAATCTTCCTGTTTGATAGTGCTGGGAGAAGGTTAACTCAGAATGATGACTCTTCAACAGCATTGGGTGCAGGCGGAAGCACCAGCAGATTGGACTCTTTCATTAGCTATGAAATTGAAACTCCTGGCATCTACACGATTGGAGTGGGCAGATATTTTTCTTTCGCCGGAAATGGGAGCATAGCAGGCAACCCTCTAGCTCCAGGAAATCAGTACACACTCCAAGTTTCGATTGATAACCGAAATACTAACCCCAATCAAAACCCCAATAGCGGACTGTTTGCTCAGGCAACCAATGGTGGCACAGCAGGAAACTTGACTATTGAAACTGGACAGATGTTTGTTAGGGACGGAGGACAAGTAACCGTCAGCAGCCCTCAAGGACAAGCAGGCAATTTGAGCATTACCGCTAATACCCTAACCCTCAACCAAGGTACAATTTCTGCTGTCACCGGCACCAGTGGTGCTGAAGGCGGAGCCAACATCACCCTAAAAGGCTTAGATTTCCTGCGGATGGACAATGAAAGCCTCATCTCCGCCAGTGCTCTCGGCAACGCCAACGGTGGTAACGTCACCATCGACTCCACCTTCATCGTTGCCACACCCCCAACCGGCCCTGAAGGCAGCGACATCATCGCCAACGCCGAACAAGGCAACGGAGGACGAGTCTATGTCACCACTCAAGGACTCTTCGGCATCCAATTTCGACCCCAACGCACTCCCAAAAATGACATTACTGTTAGTTCTACCTTCGGTTTATCAGGAGAATTTGCCCTCAACACCCCTGGTGTTGACCCCAGTCGAGGCTTAGCTCAATTACCTGTTAATGTAGTCGATGCTTCACAACAAATTGATCAGCGTTGTACTCCCAAAGCCGCCAACCAAGGTGGAAGTTTTACCGTTACCGGACGTGGCGGTATCCCACCCAGCCCCAACGATACGTTACAAGCTGAATCTTTAATCACACCCAACTGGGTCATCCTCGACTCGGAGAGGGAGAATAACACGTCCTCAGCACCAACAACGCCCAGCAATTCTGCCCCCAAACAACTAGTAGAAGCCCAAGGATGGAGAATTAATGAGCAAGGGCAGGTTGTTCTTACGGCTTCTGCACCGAACGTAACACCTCATAATACCTGGCAAACTCCAGTGGAGTGTACAGCAGATGCTAACCCAGTACAAAAGTAACAGCCATTCTTATTCGCCCACTTTATCCAATTGTTGCCCTAATTCCTGACGCAAACGATATAGAATCGTATCAGGTTCAACCTGATTGAGAATGTCTTGAATGACTGTACTTGGCCCTATTGGCCCCCAACTGCAACCTTGTTCTAGATAAACTTGCGCCGCCTGACCCACTGTATAAGTGCCATAGCCTGCAATTCCCGCTTGTGCGATCGCACTCCCAGTATACGCAGTCACCCCTGAAGCGCTGTCAAACACCGAGGTAACAGCAGAGGCACTTTTCCCCAACCCCAACAACATACTGCTACCCATTTCACCCAGTAGTAAGCCACCGGAACTAACGACAATCTTCTTCCAAAGTTTACCGGCTTCGTAACTGGTCATGGGTAAACCATACAGCCGCGATAGAGAACGAATCAAGGCTAAATCTGCGATCGCACCGCCCAACACATCCAGCACCCCAATCGGATTGAGCGCCACCGCTAGAGACTTATACTTGGTAAAGCGCCAGATTAACTCTTCCGCTTCAGCTTTACGGAACTCAAGGGTTTTCTTTGCCATGTTTGTCTCTGCATCCCGCGCCTGAAATAGGGCATTGAGGGCAAGAAGCGATCGCCCCTCCCGATTGAGTATCTTAAAAATCTTCTGTTTCAACTGATCAATCTGCGGTTGCGGCGTTTCCCATTCATAAGTTACCCGACCATCAGGCCACTCGACGCGCACTTCTAAAGGTGCGGGTTCTGCCGCCACCATCACAATCTCATCTTCCGTCAACGTCTTTTGCAGACGTCGATCTTTTGGACTCCCCGTACCGAGTTGTTGCAACTGACGGTAAATCGCCTCCCGGTCTTGGTCGGGATAGAGGTCGATTTTGTTGAATACCAGGATAATCGGCTTTTGCGCTTGCCGCAGTTCACACAGCGCCTGATACTCGGTGCGTGTAATGTCACCCGCCACCACAAACAAAATTAAATCCGCTTGCGATGCCACCTCCCGCGCCATCTGTGCCCGTGATTCACCCTGAATTTCATCCAATCCAGGGGTATCAATTAACTCCACCTGTACTTTCCCCTCTGTGCCCGGTGTCCAGCGTACAGACCGAGGCCATTGGGTGACGCCGTGCAGGGGGCCGGTTTGCAGAATTTTCTGCCCTAGCAAGGCATTGACGACGGCTGATTTCCCGCGACTGACCAGACCAAACGCAGCAATGCGAATTACTCCCTGGTCTAGCTTGTCGAGGGATGATTTTAAACTCTCGATTTCAGTTCGTAGCGCCGCTTGCAGTTCCACATCGGGGAGATTATCACTGTGGCGGCGCAGGTTGGAATACCAGGAGAGGGCGTCGCGCAAACTGGTACGAGTGCGGTTGAAGAGTGTGTCTTGTGGCTGGTTTCGGGTTGGGGGGGTTTTGGAGTAACTCAAGGTTAGACCGGGAAAGACAGGCTACAAATCTATTTTCCTCGATCTGAGGTTTTGTAACATTCTCGGTCGATATACTCCGCAGGGTTAGAATGTGTCATTCTAAACTGACCGATAGGAGAGTGTTAGCGAAATCTCTTATTTTTTTAATTCAATTCTATTTAGCATCCCACATTTATCTTAAGACGAGTTTAATTTATCCAAAAATCTCTTAGTGAATCAATTCAAACAATCTCTATGTTTATTCTCTAAAAAGAGTGAATCAAGATAGGTTAAAGATTGAGTTGAAATGCAAAAAAATGACTATAAACGTAATTTTTTGCGGCTGATATTCTAATTACTGCATAAAGTGTATAAGTTTCTGTGATAAAGCCATAGAGGCTTGCAGTAGAGGAATGACTGAACATGAGTCAGGTGAGAGTTAAGGTTCTGACAAATAATGAACTGGAAATTTTAGGAGAGATTAGAACCAGCTTATTTGATGATGGTTATTATTTCCATATTTCAGATGTACTCAATAATTCACGCACATTTATTGAGTTAACGGATGTCGAAGTATACAGTCAGGGTCAACTCCTTACTCAGATGGAATCTCTTTGCATCAATAAAAATGCGATCGCATTTTTGGGCGAGGGATATAGCGATCGCCAGAAGGATTACGGCAGACTAAAAGGGCTAAAGGGGTGACAGCTATAACCAAAAACCAGCTCTCATCTTCTCTGCGCCCCTTGGCGAAAACCTCTGTGATCCTCTGCGTTAAAAAACATCCGACTCCGATGCTTCCGATGCTAACGAATACAAAATCACATCCCTAGAGCCTGATTAATCTGCTCCAATAACTGGGTCATGGACAGGGCATTTCCACGCAGAATTTGAGTAGCAACGGCAGTGAGTACAGAGTCCAGAGTAGATGTAGAGTCAACCCTCCCGATCATTCCTTGATTCCTGGGTGATAACCGCGCCCCTACAGCTTGACTATCGCTATTTAATCGATGATCCAGCACTAAAATTGGTGGTAGCTTTTGCTTTTGTAGCTGAGTCAGAGCCAGCAGTCCGCTCACCAACCCTGAAGCATCACTGATATCCTTAATCCGAATCAACAGTAAGTCCACACTTTGCTCTTGGAGTTGATGATATATTTCTGTCCAAGAGCCGGAAAGTACGCTTCTAAACCCAGCGGTTTGAAGATATTGCATCAGGGCTTGAAGCCAAGAAGATTGAGGTTTTAAGGGTGTGGCAGTTTGGGAATATCTTCCCTTACCCCCTGCACTTCGTACCCTTCGACTCTGCCTCACTGGTAGGCGATGGAGTTCCTGTGGAGTAACTCTGTTGTGCATCCCACCCATTTCCCGTTCGACGTGACTGACAGAACCCCCTGTTCCCTGAAAGCATTGCTGAAACGTTTGGCAGGGGAGAGCTTCTTGTCCTCCTGATGATAAGGCATAGGAGTCTGCTGACGTGCGCTGTGGGACTTCGTGCTGCAACCCTTTGGCACCCGACTGACTCAAATCCCGCCGTACTGAACCCAACGGTTCTAATACGATTTCACCATGGCTTCCCGCACAGCCGGAAGCCGAGAAAGCAAGAGGATTGATGCTGGAGTCTTGCCAGGGTGCAATTTGAGATAAGGAGTGATCGTCTACCTGTGTAACCCCCTGCTCCCCAATATCCATCACTAAAATGCTGGGCATGTAACTTATCCCAGCTGCCACTTGCAGAACTTGCAGCAAAGCCGTGATTTTTGAAGCGTTATCGGGCGCTAAACAAGGATAAACGGAAAGACCGGTGACTTGATTCGCCGCCTCTGTCGTCTGGTGATCCAACGTTACCAGAGGTATAGAGAGCAAACCAGGATATAACGAAAACTGTTCTAAGTATGAGAGCGAATCTGCAATTTTCGCCGCATTAAGCAACACCACATCGGGTTGCCAAACACGAGCCAATAATTCGGCCTGCTCTAAATCATCGGCTTCAAGAACCCGGTAATTGAGGTCTGAATGCTGAAGACTCAAGAGTTCAGTAATCCCAGAACTCAGGTTAGAGGAGTCAGAGGATGCTGGCAAATCGACCGGGGTTTGAGGGTACATCTCTACAGGACTCAGATGTAGAATCGTCAAACCCTTGCTGCTAGTTGTTGGACGCTCTTGCTGTTCCAATCCCGTGAGGCTCTGAAGTAAGGCGGGTTTTTGCACGGGTAGGCTTAAGAAGCCATCGGCTTTATTTTGATAAGCTTGCTGTTTTTCAGCCTGTGTCGCAGTCACCAACACTGGGATGTGGCGGGTTTGGGCATCTGACTTGAGGAGAGTCAAGACATCCCAGCCGGAAAGTTGGGGGAGGAGGGGATTGAGTAAGATGGCACAGGGTTGCAAGCCACGGGCTTTTTCGATCGCTTCCGTACCGGAACGGGCAATCACCACCCGATAGCCCAGACTCTTAAGCTGTTCCGTTAAACTGTCCAGGTAGCGAGGTACAGTTTCGACAATTAACACCAAACGGTTGCGGATGGGGCATTGGGCATGAGGACTCGGACAGGTGTAAATCTCCCCATCGACTCCCCTAGACTGAGGGGGACAGGGGGGTAAGAGTAGAGTAAATTGGCTACCTTCCCCTGGCTTGGAAATAAACGAGACATCTCCGCCGTGTAAGCGTGCAAGGCGTTGAGTTAAGACCAATCCCAGACCCGTTCCCTCGAAACGACGAGTTAGAGGTTGTTCTAGTTGTTGGAATTTCTGAAAGATCAAGTGCTGCTTTTCCGGTGGGATACCAATGCCGGTGTCCCAGACAGTGAAAGCAATCCAGCCTTCCCAACGATTGACCCTCAAACCCATTTTACCGCCGACATCTGTAAATTTAAGGGCGTTGGACAGTAGATGCACGAGCATTTGGCGCAGGCGTAGCTCGTCGGCAACCAGCGTGTCTAAACCGGGTTCAATCTCTAGGGTAAATTGGGTTTCTGTGGTGGGGTCTTCCTGTTGCTCTTTTTCCTGGTGGAGTTGACCGGCTTGGGAATAGGCGCGATCGCATACACTTTGAATCTGTACTGGCTCACAGCTCAGTTCCAGTTGACCGGTCTCCATCCGCGTCAAATCCAGAATATCGTTGACCAGCGTCATGAGCTGACGCCCACTTTGATAAATCAGCCGAGCATAGCGGGCTTGACGTTCATTGAGTTCTCCCAAAGCTTGGTCTTTCAACAACGTGGATAAACCCAACACAGCCGTGAGGGGTGTTTTCAGCTCATGGCTAATACAGGCTAAAAACTCATCTTTAAGTCGGTTGAGATGGATTAAATCTGCATTTTTGGCAGCCAATTCTTTGGTCACTTGCTGCTGCTCTGTGGTGTCTTGAGCCAGCACAACACACAGGTCGGAGATGCTCGAAGGATAGGAAGAAGAGTTAGGGTTGGATAAATCCTCCCACGCTTGTGCTTTTTCTCCCTCAAACACGGCAGACGATAGGGGAATTTTGACAAACGAGAAGACTCGCTCCTGACTATTTTTCAGCGCTTCCGGTGTTTGGGAAGAGGCTTGCCCAACCATCGATGATTCCTGGGTTTGGCTCATCACTGGTGCGGATAAGATCACCTGCTGTGTAGAAACCGTTGTTGTCAAGCGGGGGGTATCCATGGCGCAGAAGGACTGAATCCCCGCTTGTTCCGCCCTCTTACCTCGTTCTTTCACTCCACGAGGAGCAGGCAAGAGGGATTCACAGGATGCCTGATTGGCTGCATTCGCTAGGGTTGTGACACCATCCGGTCTAGAAACGCTCTCTCTTGTAGAGCATGGCTCATTCGATGAAAAATCCAACATTGCAGCCGTTGTGCGTCTGACCCAGTCTAAGTTTGGTGATGTTCCAATCTGTTGACGCCAAATGAGATTTTGAGCCAGCACTTGCCCTGTTGTCGTTTGTATGCTTAAGGGTAAGGGCAGGTGTTCTAGCAGTTGCACTAAGGGTTTGAGGTTCGTGGGCTGGGGCTGTTTATCCCGATTTGTCGTCTCAGGTTGGGTAGTGTTTGGAGCTAAGGATTTTAAGAGCCGCCAGCTATTGAGCAATCCTGAAAACTTGCCCTGTTCATCTACCAATGCCCAGTGCTGAGGAGATGACTGACATTGATCACAGCAGGGAACCGGCTCTGGAGTGAATCGGTGAGAATTCAAGGGGATATTGGCGTAGCGAGTTGTCCGCTCCGGGGGAGAGTCTCCGTAGGAGTTGTGGAACCCTCGCTGAGTTCGGGGGTGAATGTCTCTGTCTCTCCCCTCCGGGCTACATCCCGCCCACTCTTGTGGGGCTGGACGGCTCAGACTCTTACTCAAGCTTTGGCTCCCCTGTACCCAACCTCCCCAGTTCGGCGTTAGGCTTTCTTCTGATTCTTGGAGATAAGGCCAGAATTGGCTTAAACTCAACTGAGCTGGTAGGATTGCCAATGGTTCAATAATCGGCGGCTCTAGCTCACAGATAGGTCTGTCGCCATCTCTCGTTGTCATCGTGAGGGGAAAATCCCCTGACTGCCGTGCACCGAGTAGGTGGGGCATCACTTTGGGCAGGTTGACGACTCCCAGGGGACAATGCTCTGGGCTGACGACCACAATTGCATGACACCCTGAAGAGGAAAAAATCTCCAGCAGGTCAGCAAGGCCAGATGTTTGTGAGCAAACAGGAGTGGCTTGAGCAAATTCTTTTAGACTGGGAGTTGGCATGGATATGACCAATCTTGCTGCAATACGAAGAGGATGGCTACAAGCGCAGCGCCTCTTCGTCTGAACTGAAAATAAAGCCGATTCATAGTCAAATCAGCTAAAGCATAAAATTTTAGGCTAAAGCATAAGGACTAGGTATTGCTCAATTATTGCTCTCGATCGGGGACACGGATGGCATAGCAATTACAATTACTTACAATTTACAGATGGCTTAAATTATTGTTAAGTATTTTTCTAAAGAAATTGTTAAAATGTACCCCAGAAGAGTGATGTAACACTGTCAATCAATCCTTTGTTTTTTTAAACTATATTGTCTTGCCTCCCCAACTGACTGTCTGTACCTTTGTAAATTCTGAACCCCTGGCTCAGTCATTGAGTCAGATTCTAAGTGGCGATCGCTATATTTGGCTTGCAGCTTGTTCAGAATCTGATTTTTTCGATGTGATTGAGCAACATAAACACCAGATCGATTGCTTAGTGTTAGAGGATGATGGTTCCTTAAAAAATGTGACTCACCGCTTGTCGGAACAAGGAACGCTGCTCCCTGTGGTTATTTTGCCCCAGGAATCCAAAGTCATCTCTTTTCACGCAACCACTAACCAATCACTTCCTCCCGCTCAAAAAAACAATAACTCTTCCTCCGCGCAGACCAATCCTCTGTTCCATGCGGCTGAAGTTCGCCTCCATTTTAGCCAACTGCCTGAACTCAGTGGCTTTATTGACAAGGCGATCGCTCAGTTTGTCACTCTTTCTCCTGTTTCTAGCTTACCCGATCTATTTACCACAGATGAGATCGCCACCGAACTGTCCCACCGAAGTTTCCTGCTCCAGCAGCAGCGTCGATTATCTGAAAAACTCAAGGAGCGACTCGGATACCTAGGCGTGTATTACAAACGAAACCCTCAACTGTTTCTACGCCACTTACCGCCCAGCGAGAGGCAAAAGATCTTAGAAAATTTAAAGTCAGAGTATCGTCAGATCGTTCTGAAGTACTTTTCCCAGGACAATACTCTCAATCAAAGAATTGATAACTTTGTTGATAAATCTTTTTTTGCTGATATTTCAGTATCGAGGATTGTCGAAATTCATATGGAACTGATGGAGGAATTTTCTAAACAGTTGAAGCTAGAAGGGAGAAGTGAGGATATTTTACTAGACTATCGCCTGACTCTGATCGATGTAATCGCTCACTTGGGCGAAATGTATCGCCGGTCAATCCCCAGAGAGTCGTAAAAGCGGAATTTAGCGATAAGCTTTAGTGAGGCTCTTAACTATACATGTTTTAGTGAGAGCTTATTCCAGGTCGTTCTTGTATTCTGAACCATCTCCTTGCTGATTGCTCATTACTTTCTTTATGAGTCCATTAAAGAAAACTTATGTTCTGAAGCTCTATGTCGCTGGAAACACACCCAACTCCGTCAGGGCTTTGAAAACACTAAAAACGATTCTAGAACAGGAATTTCAAGGGGTTTATGCTCTCAAGGTGATTGATGTATTAAAAAGCCCACAGCTAGCTGAGGAAGATAAAATTTTGGCGACCCCCACTCTGTCGAAAGTCTTGCCGCCTCCTGTCCGCAAAATTATTGGTGATCTTTCAGACCGAGAAAAAGTCTTGATCGGATTGGATCTACTTTATGAGGAACTACAGGAAGGGGAAGCAGACGATTAGAAAATTGAATAAATAGCAGACTTTGGGTCTGTATAGGCTAAAATACATATTTTCTTTTCCTTTGAGTAATATCTTTGTTTTAGATCGATAAATATGAGTCAACTTAACCCCACTGAGCCAAAGCCAGACGAATCTGCATTAATGGGAGTCCAGAAAATACGGACTTTGATCGAAGGCTTCGATGATATCAGTCATGGGGGCCTACCAGTTGGTCGAACCACATTAGTCAGTGGAACATCAGGCACGGGTAAAACCTTGTTAGCCGTTCAGTTTCTTTATAACGGTATTATCTACTTTGATGATGCCGGTGTTTTTGTTACCTTTGAAGAATCTCCTACAGATATCATTAAAAATGCCTATAGTTTTGGTTGGGACTTACAAAAATTAATTAATGATGGCAAGCTATTTATATTAGATGCTTCACCCGATCCGGAGGGACAAGAAGTTGTAGGAAACTTCGATCTTTCTGCTTTAATTGAGCGAATTCAGTATGCGATTCGTAAATACAAAGCCAAGCGAGTTTCTATTGACTCGATTACCGCAATATTTCAGCAGTATGATGCTGCCTCGGTAGTAAGGCGAGAAATTTTTCGCTTAGTGGCACGCCTCAAACAAATTGGCGTAACCACAGTCATGACGACAGAACGAATTGAAGAGTATGGGCCGGTAGCGCGGTTTGGGGTTGAAGAGTTTGTTTCAGATAATGTGGTGATTGTGCGTAACGTTTTAGAAGGAGAACGTCGCCGTCGTACCATGGAAATTCTCAAGCTGCGCGGCACAACTCACATGAAAGGAGAATATCCTTTTACGATGACGAATCAGGGCATTAATATCTTCCCCTTAGGAGCGATGCGATTGACTCAGCGTTCTTCTAATGCCCGTGTCTCTTCTGGGGTTAAAACTCTGGATGAAATGTGCGGGGGTGGTTTTTTCAAAGATTCAATTATTCTGGCAACGGGGGCGACTGGTACGGGCAAAACCTTGTTAGTTAGTAAGTTTATTGAAGATGCCTGCTTACGAGGCGATCGCGCTATTCTTTTCGCTTACGAGGAATCACGAGCTCAGCTATCTCGGAATGCTTATTCTTGGGGGATTGATTTTGAAGATTTGGAACACAAGGGATTACTGAAAATCCTTTGTACTTATCCCGAATCAGCCGGGTTAGAAGACCATTTACAAATCATTAAATCGGAGATTGCTGAGTTCAAGCCATCTCGAATTGCAATTGATTCGCTTTCAGCATTGGCACGGGGAGTTAGTAATAACGCTTTTCGGCAATTTGTAATTGGTGTAACTGGCTACGCCAAGCAAGAAGAAATTACTGGCTTTTTCACCAATACAACTGACCAATTTATGGGTTCCCACTCAATTACAGATTCCCATATTTCTACGATTACGGACACAATTTTGATGTTGCAATACGTGGAAATTCGAGGGGAAATGTCCCGTGCCATTAACGTCTTTAAAATGCGGGGTTCCTGGCACGATACGGCGATTCGGGAGTATACCATCAGTGAGGAGGGACCAGATATCAAAGATTCGTTCCGCAATTACGAACGAATTATTAGTGGTTCTCCCACTCGTATTGCTGTGGATGAAAAGAGTGAACTTTCCCGGATTGTTCAGGGAGTTCGTGGCAAGTCAGAGGAATAATTCAGGATGTATGGTTGTCCTTGGCGCGTCAATAACTTCTATAAAGATGGTATCTATAAGCTAGTTTTGCAGAATGTAGTGACCGATAATCTCTTTGAGTTCTTGAGGCGCTTCAATGGCAATAGCCGCTCCCAAATCGGGACGGACAACCCACCACCAAACTAAGGTTTCCAAAAGGTTGAGTGGCTCATTATTGGGACACCATTCGATGAACGATTCATTCACGCCAATAATATTGGCACAAAGGTCATTGGCTATAGCAACACGCTCATCGAGTTGATCGAACTGGACGATGTCTTGCCAACGAACTTCATTGGAAATGGATTTTAAGATGGATTGTACGTCTAGGGTAAGCATTAAACGATTTCTCCAAAAGTTTGAATAACTCTAATGCCAAAGTCTTGTTGTTCTTCAAAAGATTGAGTACTGAGCCATTCTCTAACTGTGATATCTGATGAGTCGCTTAGAGCGGGTTGTACAGAATTGTAGAAATTGGTGATTTCTTGATGAATCGAGCCTTTCCCATGTGCGAGTCGAACCAGATTACCTGTGTTATGGATTGCTACAGCACCGAATCTCTGTAAATTTGATGTGGTTTGTCCGGCAATATGATGCCAAGTATGTCCCGTGCCAGCAGCGCCCATTGCTCTTTTAAATTCACCAAACGTCTTAAAACCTTGACCCTACCTTTTGGGAGGAATTATGGTTCTTGATGCTAGCTCTCTAGCAAGTGGTCTGGCTATTTATTGTCTGGTTTCGTCTGTCACTTATGTTAGTTCGATCGCACTCCTCTACTCAATGGTATCTTTAGCGAGCGCTCCTCAGCTTCCCAGGGAAAACAACGTGCGATCGCATTTCCTTTATCTAGTTATAATTCAGCCTTAATCTTGCGTAGGAAGTAGAAGCGATCGCTCTTCCACTCACTTCCCTCTTTTCGTCTCAAAACATCTCTCCAAACGCATTACGGTAAGGGTAAATACACAATCTGATCTTGATATTCATCCTCCTCAGAGGCAAGAGCAGCTAATATCAATTCTTCTAAATTTTCGCCGACACTTAAATTAGGATTTAGAATAAAAATACCTGGCACATGACGACCTAGCGCGATGTGGTCAACCAAGTGTACTGGCATAGAGGTGCGGTTATTGGTTACCAGCACAAAATTATTCTCTTCACACCAACAGAGAATCTCTGGATCGAGGGTACTTCTCGGAGGTGTTTCCGGTTCTCCCACGACTTTGATAACGATATCGGGTTCTAGCTGTCTAATCTGATTGGGATAAAGGGGATTAACATTTTCATCAATCAGATATTTAAGACTCATTGGCTTGTTTCACTGCTCTTCGTGCTGCCCTCAATTGCCGGAGTTTTTCGGAAACGGGTGGGGGATTAAGGCGCTGTTGTTCCCTCATTGTGTGACCGTGTTCGATCCAGTTTCTCATGTATTCGCTAATGGTTTTTCGGTCTTGAAGGTAATAAAGAATTGTGGCATAGACTTGTTCTAAAGTGAGCGAGGGGTAAGTTTGGGCAATTTCTTCTGGAGAGTGACCGCGATCGATGTAATCGTAAAGAATTGTTTCAATTCCGATTCTTGACCCTTTGAGTCGAATATCCCCAGGAGCGAGGAAGTTGAAATAATCAGGAAGCTGTTGAGTGGACATTTATCAGATGCAAAGACTTCTATTAGGTTTGTTTTATCTTAGCGAAATGGTATTGTCGCGGTGATATATAGAGCGATCGCTTCTCAGTTTGCCAGGAAAAAAAAGGTGCGATCGCATTTCATACATCAAGTAATCAATCAACCTTAAGCTCGCGCAGGAAGTAGAAGCGATCGCGCCTCCAATCGTCTCCCTCTTTTCGTCCCAAATAACCGGTTAAAGGCGAGGAAAGCTCAACTAGCATTTCGTGCAGTTTCTCTAACTTCAACGGTTGAGGTGGGTTGGAGATTGCATACGCACCATGAAGGGAATGGACACTGACCCTCTCATTACCTGTGTTTTCTAGGTACGTTTTCACAAGCTGAACGATGTGCGATCGCAGCTTAATTTGGCTGGAAACCTGCTCAATATATTTTTCCACCTCATCATCAGCTTGTCCTGGCTTCAAATATTCCTTCAACTTAAACAAGTCTATTGAGTTGCGATACACAGCTTGAAGTTTGACCAGCTTTTCAAGAGTTTCGGGGTTGATAATCGACATACTATGTATTGTTGCGGCGTCTGCTAGTTGCTGAGTCGGTTCACCGGGGCCAATGATTAATTTAGCCGTTTGCTTGAGTAGTTCTTCGTTTTTCAAGCGTAGCGTTCCCAGATTCAACAGTTGGACTGCCGTATCGTTAGGAATTTTTTTACCTGCCTTACACTCACCAACGAGCGGATAGGGTTTTGAGCAGAATAAATCTAAGCCACCAGCGCCCCCTTTGTGGGAGTAGTCAATGGTAAATCCTAGGAACTCAAGGCTATCGCGCACAACATTTTCAAAATCTGTTCCAGCTTGATAGTTGCTTTTTCCAGTATCTTGTTCTTTGCTGCGATTCCCTAAGTCAGCAATACTGTTTATCCAGGCAGGCTGGGAATTAAGTCGCTGGGTGGGTGAGTTGCTAGCCCACCCTAAGAATTGTCTAAGTTCATTATTCAGCGGTTGGGCATCTGGGTTGTCGAGTTGAGCGATCGCACTTTCCAACTCTTCCAATTCAGGATGCAATGGTGGCTCTAGCTTTTCCAGTTGGCGGCGGCGTTGGGTGAAGATGCGATCGCTCAATACTGGCGAAGATTCAGTAACACTCAGCGAATGCGGCAAAGGCACAAACCGAGGGTTAAAATTAACTGGCACTTCCAGTGGCTGAGGTAGCCTATAAACTCTTAGGTAAGCAAGAAAGATATTCCCCCGCTTTGAGAGAGTTTGCAGCAAGGCTTCCTTTGTCCATACGGTTAGCTATATGTTCAGTTCGATGTTATCTACTGAATCAGATACAGTTTGAGGAATGCTAACGGGCATATCTTCATCAAATAAGTTTTCAGGCTCTTGACCAGAAGGATCGCTTAGAATCTCTCGAATGAGAGGGTTATCAATCGCTAACCTCTTGTGCTGAATAAAATCGATAATTTGCTCCTCGCTCAACTCATAACTTTCACGGTTATCGTGAACAAACAAGATAGCTAAAAGAGGCTTTATGTCTTGAGCCTGCAAGAGTACCCACTCTCCGCCTTTCTGACTCAAAAGTTTTCTCACACCATCTCTAGCTGCTTTAGCCCCAGGATTAATTTTCTTGGAACGAACTAGGCAACCGCGAGTTAAGTCAAATTTTTCATAGTCAGTTAGCCGCTTTAATGCAGCTCCCTGATATTTCCCACCTGATTGCTGAAGAACAGCCACTCCAATCTTGACTGCTTTTTTATTTTCTTTACCGACAACTTTGAAGTGAATGTATCCTTTGTCAGCACTACTGGCTTGAATTTCTTCAATTTCATGAATTGTTACACCTTCTAATGTTTGTTTTTTTATAGTCCGTAATGCTAACAATAAAGCATCAGCAATGGCATCATTATTCTCCTCCGACAATACATCTATATCACCTTCAATATTTGCCAGCTCTGTCTCGAAGTAAGGTTCAACAGGATGGGTGTCCCTTGTTGTTCCTGAACCACCATTACCTGAGCCTGTATTGTCCTTCCCTGTATCGTCATCTGAAATAGATACAACAAAATGTTCAGCACACCACTTCAAGACCGCTCTTATGGTAGGCTTACCCTTGCCAAGGTCTCTAAGTTTATTTTCATCAAATGGATAGAAAGGATGAGGTGGATTTAGTTGATTTTCTTCGTAAAAATCTTTCAACCAATAAAAAACTATTGCTAAAACATCATCAGAGTTCAGATAGTTTAAGGTGATAGGTTGTCTGTCCCTTTGTTCACTTACCAGCCGATCAATAACCGCTTCTGCTTGTGGCAAAGTCTTAACCTGATCTCTCCAGGTTTCAGGATACATCGCCAGCAGCAAAACACCGCGTTCGAGGTTATTGTATAAATCTTTTGTTAAGTTGGCAATGACTTGTGCTGCTGTAAAGCCATTATCATCAGCGTCTGCAATATCTAATTCATCAAAGCAAATTACAGGAACTCTGTAGTCACTTGTTATATCTAGAATCTGGCGAATAGTGCTTAATGCTTCCGCTTCCTTGTCCTCTCTCTTGGGATTGGGGAGTACCATTGTCTCGGCTTGGGTCTGCGTTAATTCAAAGCCAGAGAGCCAATGAGTTGCATAGATAGCATGTGCAGAAGAGAGTGTCCAAAGAATAGCTTTCACTATGTAGGGATTGTTGATATGAGGCTTTATCTGAAGAATACAATCAGTGAAGTGTTCGACTACTTTGTTTGAATGTTTACTCAACCATGATGGAAATAGACTAATATACTGCTGAGGTGTGTAATTCCATTTCTTTCCTTCGTTAATCAAAGTCGCTGCTAGTTCTTGCCACTGCATTACCCCTTGGTAACTACCAAATGCTCTGAGGCTAGACACTACAGTTTGCAGAAATTGATACTTAATTTGGTTCAGGTTGTCATACTTACTCATGTAGATAAACAAAGCACCAGTTTCTACCTGCAAACGGTGCCGAATCCGACTGATAATTTGGCTTTTTCCTAGCCCTTTTTCCGCCGTAATAGTAATGCCTACAACTTGACGTTGCCCTTGACGTACTTGTTTAACGGCTTCCAAAACAGCATTAGAGGCGTGAGCATTGATTGAAGGAACATCAGGAAAACTCTTTGCCCATATCTGCGGTGGTCTAACAACAGTATGACCTGCGAAGGGATTGTGATTTCTAATGAGGTTGTCGATATTAGATATAGTACTGGTCATAGGTTTGTGAAATGAGTAAGTGAGGAGTGAACGACAATTTAGAATTACAGAAGTCTGGCATAGCAGCGTAATCCATCGAGCTCTGTGGTGATGGAATCTTCAATTTTGTCTGGAGCGCTGTCTTCTACACTGCCGCCTTGAAGCTGAAAAATGTCATTAGCCTGCATCTCCATCAGCCACTCACTGAACTGGGAACGGCTAACCCGATCGCCTATTTCCCGCCGAATCCGATAAATCGGCACCAAATCATCTAAGTTGTAGTCACGGTTCAGCCTTTCGTAGACTTCCAACGCTACTGGCTTAAACTGATCGTAGGATGCGATCGCCTTTTCCTTAGTCTTCGCTTTTGCAGCAGGAGTGCTGACAGCACCATCCATCTGTGCAATCCACCTGACTAAGGCATTAGCAACCCAAGTCCCGACAATCGTTCCCTCAAACTGAAGTTCAGGATTTTTCAGACACTCGCCTAGCCTTGCCACGCCTTGAGGAGAGAGAGAAAATTTATTTTTTTCACTTGCGATCGCGCCCTCTTTTTCCAATTCATCAAAGATTCCTTGATAGTCTGATGCCTTGTGACTCTTTTGTACAACTCGTTTAGTCAGTTGACCTTTCATCACTTCCGTCTTAGTTGCGCCCATATCCCACAAGGCAAGCAGCAAGCGAGTTTTGGCTTGCTGTTCGTTAACTCCTGAATCATTAGCTTTGGCTTTATTCTTTGCTGACATTTTGATAATTCTCAGTAATTTGAGTGATACGATAAAAGATTTACAGACTAATCCCTCAAGTTATTGTAACTACGCCGATTAAAAACAATAATCAGGAACGGCAATATATAATGCTTCCGTAAATTTACGGAAATCTAAAATCTTTTATCGGTAGGTTGAGGGCGGGTTTTGGATAACAGTTATCGATTTACATAAAAATTGATGGACTAAACCCACCCCTACAAACATATTGTTGAGGTTGCAATATCAGTAATGAAATTTTTAGGAATTGACCTCGGCTGGACTTCAGGAGCAAGTGGTTTGTGCTGCCTAGAATGGTCAGATGGCAGCCTACAGCTACTAGATTTAAACCGACAGCAAACAACCACAGACATCCTAAATTGGGTAGACCAATGGACGGCACCCAGCGAACCCGCCATGATTGCCGTCGATGCCCCCACCCTCATCCCCAACCTCACAGGGATGCGCCTACCCGACAAACTCACCCACCAGCACTTTCGTCACTATCACGCCGGTTGCTACCCCGCCAATCTCGGACGCCCCTTTGCCCAACACACCATCGAATTTGGTCTAGTCCTAGAAGCACGAGGCTTTACCCACGCCCCCATCATTACCCCCCAAATTCCAGGACGCTACCAAATCGAAGTCTATCCCCATCCTGCGATCGTGCATCTATTTGGGCTAACCCGCATCCTAAAATACAAAAAAGGCAAACTCAGCGATCGCCGCTCAGAACTCCTGAAACTCCACCAATACATCCTCAACATCCTACCCACCCTCACCCCCTCCCTGTGCCCCCCGTCTCTGTGTGGTTCGTTCCCCCAGGAAATCCCCACCGCCGGAATCGCCCTCAAAGCCGTGGAAGACCAACTCGATAGCCTGATCTGCGCCTATGTCGCCGCCCACTGGTGGTACTGGGGAAGCGATCGCAACTGGGTACTCGGCGACAGCACCACCGGCTATATCGTCATTCCCGCCCCCACCATCAATCACTCAAAGCTGAGCGATCGCTTTGTGGCAAAATGATAAGCGTAAAGAAAAGATTAACTATCAGGTAATTGAAGTGAGTCCAACTGCCCCAGCACCAATGACCGCTCGCCGCATGGTTTTTCCATTCACTGCCATTGTGGGTCAGGAAGAAATGAAACTGGCGCTACTGTTGAATGTGATTGACCCCAAGGTCGGCGGAGTTATGATCATGGGCGATCGCGGCACCGGTAAATCCACCACCATTCGGGCGTTGGCTGACCTCTTACCAGAAATTGATGTCATTGCCGACGACCCCTTTAACAGCGACCCCAACGACCCAGACGGGATGAGTGATCATAGCTCATCACAAAATCCCTCAATTGTCAAGAAAAAAGTCCCAATGGTTGACCTCCCCTTAGGCGCAACCGAAGACCGAGTCTGCGGCACCATTGATATTGAAAAAGCCTTATCCGAAGGCGTGAAAGCCTTTGAACCCGGACTCCTTGCCAAAGCCAATCGTGGCATCCTCTACGTAGACGAAGTCAACCTATTAGACGACCATTTAGTCGATGTCCTCCTAGACTCCGCCGCCAGTGGATGGAACACCGTTGAACGAGAAGGCATCTCCATTCGTCACCCCGCCCGCTTTGTACTCGTCGGTTCCGGCAACCCCGAAGAAGGCGAACTGCGTCCCCAACTCCTCGATCGCTTTGGGATGCACGCAGAAATCCGCACCGTCAAAGAGCCAGCCTTGCGTGTCGAGATTGTGGAACAACGAGCAGCCTTTGACCTAAATCCCCAAGCCTTCATGGAGCAGCATCAGCCGGAGCAAGAAGCCATGCAGCAAAAGCTCGTTGCCGCTCAACAGCTACTGCCTCAAGTCGAGCTGGACTATGACTTGCGAGTCAAAATTTCTCAAGTCTGCTCAGAACTCGATGTGGATGGACTTAGAGGTGATATTGTAACCAACCGTGCCGCCAAAGCACTAGCTGCCTTGGAAGGACGGAACGAAGTCACCGTTGATGATATTCGCCGTGTGATCACATTATGTCTGCGTCACCGTCTACGCAAAGACCCACTCGAATCCATTGACTCCGGTTACAAGGTAGAAAAAGCCTTTAGCCGTGTTTTTGGCTTAGAAGCCTCATCAGAGGCCAATTCAGCCGCGACAGCCAATGGAGTTCGCTAATTCAATAGTGAGCCGTAACCAACTGTTCACTGCTCACTGCTCACTATTAAAAGTTGGAAGGTTGGAACGTTAGCAGGTTAAACGTTCTAACCTTCAACTTGTTAACCTGTTAACTAACCAATAATCTGTTAACCTTCAACCTATTAACCTGCAACTGGAAATGACAGAACCCCTGATTGAACTAAAGGGAGTTAGCAAGTCTTTCGGTGATAACATTATCCTGGATCATGTTGACTTGACTATTTATCGGGGCGAGGCGCTGGGGATTATTGGTCCTTCTGGCACCGGGAAATCAACCATTCTGCGAATTATTGCGGGTCTCACTCCCGTTGAAACTGGTGAAATTTATGTGGCAGGGCAACAACGCCAAGGTTTAATCGAGGATGCCCAAGACCCCATTGGTATTGGCATGGTGTTTCAGCAGGCGGCGTTGTTCGACTCATTAACGGTGGAAGAGAATGTTGGTTTCTTGCTTTACCAGCACTCAAAATTACCGCGAAGGCGGATTCGGGACTTGGTTGCGCGCAGCCTGGAGATGGTCGGTTTACCGGGTATCGGCAACCGCTACCCCTCTGAGTTATCCGGAGGAATGCGTAAACGTGTCAGTTTTGCCCGTGCTATTATGGCGAATCCCGATAATGCCAAAGACAACCCCCAAGTTTTGCTGTACGATGAACCCACAGCGGGTCTTGACCCGATCGCTTCCACCGTTATTGAGGATTTAGTCCGTCAACTCCAGTTTGCTGATGAGGGTTGCGGTTCTTACGTCATGGTAACCCACCAAGATAGTACGATTCGCCGCACGACTGACCGGGTTGTGTTTCTCTACAGAGGCAAAATACAGTGGCAAGGTAAGGTTAGCGAGATTGATACGACGGATAATCCTCTAGTACGGCAATTTTTTAGTGCTAGTGTCACTGGACCCATTCAGGCGATTGGGTAAGATATCGATTAGCATACTTAATATAGTAGATAGCGATCAGTTCACTGACGGTTAGCTGTTATTTGTGATTCAGTATTAGTTCTGGGTAAGAGGTAGAGAGCACAAAGCTAAAAGTTAACAGCTAATAGCGAAGGAAGAAAAATCATGCGATCGCGAACAGTTCGAGAAGGCTCTGTTGGATTATTAATCCTGGTAGGACTTGCTGTATTTGTTGGTTTGGTGATATGGATACGAGGCCAAACATTTGGTGCTCGTAGCTACCAGTTCATCGTGAAATTTGCCAATGTTGCTGGCATGAAAACGGGGGCGATGGTACGCTATCGCGGCGTTAAGGTGGGGAGAATTACGGAAGTTACACCGGAAACCAACGGCGTTAATGCCACTGTGGAAATTAGTGACCCGGATTTATTAATCCCTAAAGATGTGGTCATTGAAGCCAATCAAGCCGGTTTAGTTGGCGAAACCTCAATTGATATCACACCCCAAAAACCACTGCCAGCCAAAGCAGAATCGATCGATCCTCTGAGCCGTCAATGCAATTCCACCCTAGTAATTTGTAACAATGATCGACTTGCGGGTCGGATTGGTGTCAGTTTTGAAGAACTACTGCGCTACACCATTCGCCTTGCTGAAGTTTATACCGACCCTAAGTTTTTTGGTAACGTTGAAACTCTGACTCAAAACGCTGCGGTTGCGGCTACGAGTGTCACCCAACTCACTAACGAATTGACTCTTTTGTCTCGTTCGGCGCGACAAGAATTGGGCAGCTTCTCCACGGCTACCAATACCCTTTCTCGGACAGCCAATCAAACCATGGCTCAAGTTGGTGTCGCAGCGAATCGCTTTGGGAACACGGCGGATAGCTTAAGTAACACAGCTAATCAATATAGTTTGACGGCTGGCGAATTAACCAAACTGGTTGCTACCGCCAATAATTTAGTAGCTACAAATCGAGCCAGTTTAGTCGGAACCTTAGATAGTGTCCGTCAAACCAGCGATCAACTGCGTGGACTTGTAGCCAGCTTCACACCGATATCAACGCAGCTCAGCTCTGCCGCTGGTAAGCTTAACACCACAGCCGGTCAGATTAATGTGGGGGGACTGCTCAAGAATTTAGAAACCCTCTCCGCTAATGCAGCAACCGCGTCCGCTAATCTGCGTGACATCTCCACATCTCTGAATAACCCGAATAACGTAGTCCTCTTGCAACAAACTCTAGATTCAGCACGGGCAACGTTTGAAAATGCCCAAAAAATTACATCGGATTTAGATGATTTAACGGGTGATCCAGCCTTCCGCGAAAATCTGAAACAGTTAGTCAATGGCTTGGGTAAACTGGTTTCCTCCACAGAACAATTGCAACAACAAGTCCAGGTGGCTCAGACTATTGAACCCGTCAGTACCGCGATTAATGCAACTGCCGACAGCGCGACTTCCAAAGCTGTAAAAAATGGACAACCTCAGCCTAACGTTGAGCTACCCGATCCCACTAAACAGCTCAATAGTCAGAAGGATTTACCCCCCCTATTTCCCCCAGCACCGAAGAAGCTGCCTGTACCTCAAGCCACCTCCCAGCCGTTAGCTGAGATTAAAGGTGAGAGTCCGCCGAACTAGGAGAGATAGGTTCCTAACTCCAATCATCTTGCCCTTGTGAGTTGTTACCCCGTTTGTAAACTTGACCCGTTGCATGGATCTGACGGGTTAACTCAAATAGCTGTTCTTCCGTCATCTGCCAACGCTGGAGAATAGCGTCCAAGTTTTGTTGAATCTCTCTAGCACCTGGAAAACTACAATAGCGAATCCGTAATCGGGCAAGTTCTGCATAATGGCGATTGCTGGGTTCTTCTCGTAAGAGACGCTCAACAATGTCTTTGTCGTTCTTCTCTTGAGGATGTTGTTGGTCTTTATTTTCTGCGGCTGAAGCCATGATTTATTTAACCTCTTATCGTTGTGATGGGTTTAGTCATTTGCTTATAGTTCCATAAACCAAAAATTACCCAGAAGACGAGCAGGATTACAGCCCCAATAATCAGTAAAATGGGTTGAATTTTCCGCATATCCTGCTTAAGCCTTTACTGTATCTTGAATATTCACTTCATTTCCTACTTGTAAAATCTTATCCGCTTGGGATTCTGGTATACGTGTATTGACACTGAGGCGGTAAAAGTGATTAAAACGAGAAGCCGCTACCCCAGAAGGTAAGCTTTCTTGACGTTTAGTGATGAATATTTTCTGAAAGTCTGTATAAGCTTCGCCTGTGAGAGAATTTCGTGTCGGTACTACACAACGCTGACAAGGATTAATTCCCTCAAACTGAATCGAGCCGATTTGAAACTGAATGATGTTATCCGCTTCGCCAAATAATTGGTCTTCCCAAAAGGGTGGAACATTGGCAATTTCAACATTGGTTCTTAGGCGTCGTCGCATCTCATTGGTGCTGATTTCGGAAAACCAACTGGCTACTGTTTCTATCGTGGCGGTACTAATTACAGTTGGCCCAGGGGCATTGGTATCATCAGGAAAACCTTGAAAGATGTTCTGTTGCAACTGTACCGTTTTGCCGAAATAGTGACTCAACCACGCTTCTAGTGCCGTTCTTTCCTCATCGAGGTGAAACACTTGAGTTGACTCTGTATCTTGAATCTGTAAGGATACAGTCCGAGCATTGAGGTCAAAGGATGATCGCAATAAGTGAATTTTAGGATTACGCTTACCATTGACGAATCGCCCTTGCTCATCAACCATGGCAAATTCTCGGTCATGCTCTAAAGCACCACTTTTGAGTACCTTGGCTTGGGTTACGGCGACACCGTCTAAGGATTTGATGGGATAAATCAAAATTTGGGCAAGATCAGGCATGGGGCAGACCAAGAGCATTGCATCAGATAATACCCTGGTAGAATGTCGTTCGCACTCTATCGTCGTTGATGCTCACAACTCTAGAATTGCGTTGGTTTGTTCGCGGTACACCCGCCAATGAGGTGGAACACTGGTTTAATGTGGATTGTCCTGGTAAACTCTTGGGTTCGCCAGAAAAACGGGAAGACCTGTATTTATATACACCAGAGTGCGATTATCTCAATATCAAACTGCGCCAGGGACGTTTAGAAGTGAAGTGGCGCAAGGCAGAATTGGGGATTTTACAATTGGGTGAGTGTTGGGAGGGGAAAGCTGAAAAATGGCTGAAGTGGATTTGTGATGACTCCGATCAACAGAGCATGATACCAGCGAATGTTGTGGAGGAAAAAGCGTGGGTTGGGGTTAAGAAAGTGCGATCGCAGCGCCACTATCAAGGCGTGACTTACGAACTCACCCAACTGAGTGTCAGAAATGAAGTCTGGTGGAGTATCGCGCTAGAAATGTTCGTACCAGAGGGTAACAGAAATGATAGCAGCCTTGGGGTGCAAGTCGATCCTCATTTTCAGGAGATCGTCAGCCAAGTCAGCCAAACTTACCGAGGGCCAAAGTTAGAATGCGATCGCTCTTTTGCCTATCCGACCTGGTTAGCTCGTTTGACTCGATAGTAAGCTAACGCGCATTTAAATTTTATCTTCTGAAAACCGGATAAAAGCGCTTCATTCCTTTCCCCAACTCCTCTGCTCCCCAGCGCCCCAGCTACGTTAACAGCTAAATTAAATATGTCACAGCTTATTAAAGGTCTGTCGTATTCACTTGGTTTTTAATATCGTTCCAAACCGACAATACACCCTCAATCCAACCCTTGACAAAAGCCGATTTGTTGTGCTCGCTAATGACGAGTAGGCCGCATAATCCCTCTTCATCCAATCCCATTTCCGCTTGAGGTTTATGAGCATTGAGAAATTCCCACATATTTTCAAAGTCTGCTGCATCAAGGCTTGCCGTAATATCCTTTCTCTGCTCAAGCCGTTGAAAATCTTGATAACTCAAATTATGAGCCGATTTCTGACCAAACTTGAATCCTTTTTCCTTAATTTGGATTAAAACAGCTTTCCGTTCTAACCTGAGGCGCTCAATCAATGTTTCACGCTCACCAGAATCAATGGTTAGTTCTTTCAACGTCACAGCCATTTCCAAAGCCTCCTGGCATACGCCAGATATATTGATTTCCTGCTTAACATTCTGTAATCGTTCGTATAACGATTCGGGTACAGCGATGGTTAGCCTTCGAGACACATTTTTTAGGTTTTGGTTGTGTACTCTTTTACTATATTTAAAAAGTTACATAATGGCAAAAATCTTTGTGAGATGTTATATAAAAACAAAGAGAGTTACATAACGGCGAATGGTCGCGGAGACTGGAGTTTGAGAGAGAATGCAAACCCAGTCTAGGGGCAGACTGATAAATTTTGTATCCCACGCTTTCTCATCCGTGGGTTTTACGGCGTTTTCCATCAAGCTTCAAACATTTCTCTGTCCTGATTTTGTAAGGAATTTGTGAGAAACTATAAAACTTTGGTCAATTATTAGGTATCCTGTTGGACAATAGCGCTACAGCTTTTGTTGGGACTTCAAATGCGAATTTTAAATCGGCCTCCTCAGTCAGAAACAGAGACAAGGCAGCGCATCCTCCAAGCCGCACAGCATTTATTTGCGAAGCGGGGGTATGACGGTACAACAACCCGTGATTTAGCGAGTGCAGCTGGAGTAGCAGAAGGTACCCTATTTCGCCATTTTGAGAACAAAAAGGCAATCTTAATTGAGGTAGCCACTCAAGGCTGGATCGAAATTCTGACCGATTTGCTGACAGAACTCAGCGAGATGGGCAGTTATAAGGCGGTGGCACAGGTGATGCGGCGGCGGATGCTGCGAATGCATGAGAATGCCGATATGATGAAGGTTTGCTTCATGGAGGCGCAGTTTCATCCGGAGTTGCGCGATCGCATTCAGTCAGAAGTGATCATTAAAATGACCGATGTCGCGGAAGCCTTTTTCCAAACCGCCATGGATCGAGGCATTTATCGACGAGTCAATCCCAAAATAGTCGCTCAGGTGTTTTTGGGAATGTTTGCTGTTGCAGGTTTCAGCCATGAAACGATTATGGAGCCAGGAGCATCCCCCAAACAGATGCAAGAAATGGCAGAAGGAATTGCGGATATTTTCCTCAATGGCGTGTTAACCAAAGAGTAGGAACTGATGAAGGCTGAAGCATGAAGTATCAAGTATACAATTTATGCTTATAATTCATGCTTTTCGGCTAAATCACGCGCTTGCTTAATCCAGGATGCTACTTGGTCTACCTGAGGACACAAATCTTTGCGCTGCATCATAGTCACTTGCAGACGTAAGATTTGTTGATGCAATCGGTGAATCGGAGTCTGAGCCAGTTGATTTACGGAACACACACCCGCATGAAGCACGAGTCCGCAATATTGGGAACCAATCCCCGGAAGGCGAGCCAAATCGGCTAGGGCAACCCACTTGTTTACGTACTGAGTCTTGATTTGTAACTGATTAGCCAGTGCTTGCCTCAGTTGTGGAGTACTGGCTGTTTGTAGGAGTTGTCCAGTGGTTTTAATACCAACTCCTTTGAGTTTGGTACGATCCTGAGGGCTTAATCCCGGTAGTTGATCAATCGACCAGTTACAGGGTTGGGTTGTGTTACGTGGAATTTTAGCTTTGGAGTACATCCCGATTACCTGGGAAATTTATCTGTGTAGGAGGTTATGGTTAAACAGTAAAGTCAATCTAGGGAGAGAAAATAGCTTCACAGTCATGATAACTTTATAGTCATCCCCCTGAAGACTGATCGCCGTTTGGCAATGCCACAACCTCCTCCCTCATCCTCTCAGACTCTGTCTGAGGACAAATCTCCAATTTGCGTATCCATCAAGTTGGGAGGAAAACTCATTCAAGCAGAAAAGCCGGGAATTTTCAACCTCAAGCGTCAATCGGCTGCAACAGACCAAATCAAACTGTACTTGACTCTACAATTCAATGAACAGGAACAGCCTTTACCTATTGGTCGCCTTAAGTTTGGTCTAACAGGAGGAGAACTCCAGTTAAGGGTAGAAAATGGCATCATTTTCCTGGCATCCCCTGGACTAAATCAAGCTTTTGAACTTTCTAGACAACAAGGAAGACAAAACCCGGAAGGTAGTGACACTCAAAGCTGTGTCACCGTCTTTTTCAAAGAGAAAAAACTTGCAATCAAGGGAAGTATTGGCACTCAGAAAATAGCTGAGAAAGCGGAGCAAAACCAATTGTCTATTTCTCAGGTCAGTCATCAGGGTTCACAGGAAAATTTAACCTGGGTTGTCTTGGGAGAGCAGAATAATTGTATTTTACAAGGCTCACTCCAGCCTATCTTACTGGGAACCCTGAAGGTAACCGCCAAGCCCTGCCGTGTGGAATCCATCTTTTCCGTATCGCCACAAGATATACGTATAACCGATGTCACAGGTTTGTTACCCCACACCATTGCTAAAAAGAAGAGGGTCGTTCTGGAGAGAGCGTTTGTTCGTCGCTTACTCAAGCGAAAATTAAAGACCTATCTGAGCCGATACGAATTGCGATATGAGTAATGAAGCATTTGCTTTGCAATTTCACAACCTGAGCCAGCAAATTATGGGAGCAAGGACAGAAGACTTGTCCCGATTAGCACAAATTGCTGGCGTAAATCTTTGTGAAGATTTTGTCGGTGTTGATCTCAGCGGTGAAGATTTAAGTGGTGATAAGTTGAGAGGTGCTAATTTGAGCCGCGCCGATTTGAGTGGCACCAATCTGAGCCGTGCGGATCTCAATCGTGCTGAACTTAATCATGCCGACTTGAGCGGTGCCGACTTGAGTCGTGCTGACTTGGGTAGTGCTAATTTGAAGAATGCAAATCTCAGTGGTGCAAATCTCAGAGATACCAACCTCAGAGATGCCAATTTATGGGGTGCGAATCTCAGTGGTGCTTGCCTAATTAGTAGCAACTTGATCAATGCCAACTTAATCGGAGCTAATTTAAGTAGCGTTAACTTGATTAATGCCAATCTTAGGGATGCTAAGCTGATCAACTCTGACTTGAGTGGTGCGAACCTCAGCCGTGCTGATCTCAGAGATGCTAGTCTAATTCATGCCAAGCTCATCAGTGCCAATCTTAGGGATGCCAACCTGAACGAGGCAGACTTGAGGGGAGCTACTCTGATTAGCGCCATTCTTAACCGTATCAACTTAAGGGATGCTAACTTAATCGGAGCGGAACTCAGTGGTGCAGACCTGAGCGAAGCGGATTTGAGTGGCGCTAACCTGCTTAAGGCTAATCTAACTCGCGCCAATCTCAGTAACACCAACCTGAATGGCGCAAATATGAGTCGCGTCAATCTTATCGGCGTTAAGCTCAGTGGTGCCAATCTCCGCAGCACCAACTTGAATCGTGCCAACTTGAGTAATGCTAATTTGTGTGGTGCTGATTTGAAACTGGCTAATCTCAGCCTTGCTAATCTCAGCTTTGCGGATGTGAACCAGACAGTGTTTGCTTATAATTTGGGAATTACAGAAGTAATCAAGCGCGATTTGGTGCAACGAGGAGCCATTTTTGAAGATACGGCAGGCAATTGATCACAGGTTATGACCCTTAGACTTCTTGCAAAAGTCAATTTTTGCCCCCTCTACTCAAACATCCTGTTTTTGGAATGAGAAAGTGTTAGATATTACATGGTAATGTTATTCTAAGTTTTCCCTAGGACTGAGGACACGCTTTATTTTCCGCAGTTTGACAGCGTGACTATCCTGGTTAGGACTTGCTGTTGTTTGCTATTGCAGGCAGACCGATAACGGCTTTCTCCTACAGGTTTATCCTCGAACCGAAATGAGCAATTACAATGACTTCAACAATATCAAAAAAAATCTGCATGTTGGGCGATTTTAGTGTAGGAAAGACCAGCCTAATCCGCCGTTTTGTAGATCGTCAGTTTAGTGATCAATATCTTTCCACTGTTGGTGTAAAAATTTCTAGAAAGACGGTTGAATGCCAATCATTTGAACAGCAAAAACAGGTAAATGTACAACTGCTCATCTGGGATTTAGAAGGAAATACTAAATTCAAGGCAGTGACTCCTACTTATTTGCAAGGTGCTAGTAGTGCCGTTGTTGTTGCAGATATCAATCGTCAGGTGACTATCGATCATGTTTCCGACCATATTCAATGCTTTTTATCCGTTAATCCTAAAAGTTTTGTCATTGTTGCTTTAAATAAATCAGACTTAATCGATGAGGAAACTCGAAACAAATATTTAGCCTGTATTGTGATGAATGCTCCCGATAAAATAGTAGCTGCCTATTCGACTTCAGCTAAGACCGGTTTATTTGTTGATGAAATTTTTCAAAAACTAGCCTACCAAATGCTCTAATTCTAATGGATTCTGTCTTACAGCAACTATTATCTCTTCGCCAAATTGAATACTTGGTTGTGGATCGGCAGTTGAATATTCTAGAGACATCATTAGGAGTCAAGAAGTTTGCTGATTTTCCTCAAGAAGTAAAGCCAACAAAGCCCCTCTGTCTTGGTTTTCCAGAACTGGTGGGCGTCGAAGATATTCTAATCGCTATCCTGGAAGGACGAAAAGATAGTTTTGAGTTAAAAGGGATTGGACGTTTATCCGTCCAAGGTCACCCATTATATGTGGATCTTTATGTCCTTAAACCTCAAAATACGCAAGATTTAGGGAATCGGTTAGTGGTCTTTGTTGAAGATGTTACTGAAAGAATGGTTTTAGAACAAAAATTAGTTCAGAGATCGAATGAAGTCAGCCTTTTATTAGAAGCGTGGGATTCTTCTAATGAGTATTTAAATAAAATTATACAGTCTCTGGCTAATGCTTTGTTGGTAACGACTCGCTCAGGGATTATCAAAATGGTCAATCAATCGGCTAATAACTTATTTGGATATAGCAAAGAAGAATTAATGGGTACGCAAATTTCTAAAGTTATTGTTGAATCTAATTTATTATTAGAAGCCAGTCAACGCTATTTTTTAGCACAAGAATTTTCGCGGGATATAGAAGTGGTCGGTCTAACCAAACAGGGAACACAGGTGGCGATCGCATTTTCCTGTTCAGCCATTCAAACTAATAGAGAGAACATCCCAGATTACATCTATGTGGGTCGGGCGATTAGCAAGCGCTAGTGAAATCACAAACATTTCGAGAGCAGCACAGCACGCTCCCTAATACGAAGTTGCGTTCAAACAGGATAGATCAGAAGCAGCAGGGCTGGAACTGTACGAGGACGGGGGATCAGGGGAGCAAAGCCTGTGCCGGTAGGAACTAGGGGTAGTGTGTAACGTACCAACCGAAGACGAATCCCATTCTCTTGTCGTGCTAACTTATCTCTTCCCTCAAGTTAATTCCAGTTTTGCTGTCTCTAACTGAGAAAGAATTTAAGTATAGGTCAGGGTGAGGCATTATACCCATATACCTAGGCAACCGATTGAAGCCTCGTGCTAGCCTAGCTTTGTAGCGAAAGCAATCTCTAACCACTAATTCCCATCTTAACCATGCTACATCCTCTCCCCACAACACCATTGCCAGAGCTTGAGAATGATTACCCTAAAGGCTTTTTCAGGGAATTGAAGAAAACTCCAGTTGAAGTGAGAAGCTTCAATGGAAGCCACAAGGGGTAATCTTTGAGTAATCTCCCAGTGATCGTTTTTCAACTATTTATTATTCTTCGATGCCTACACAACCCAATCAAAACCATTTATTGATTATTGAAGACGAGAAGGGACGTAGAGAATTTCCCTTAGAAGAAGCCGTGTATTCTCTCGGCAGAGACCCCAGCTCTGATATCCGTCTATTCTCTCAGTTTGTTTCTCGCCATCACGCTACTTTGGTGCGACGGCAGCGCGAGGATGGCAGTCACTACTATCAGATTGTGGATGGGAATCTCAAAGGGAAACCTAGTGCCAACGGACTTTTGATTAATGGTCGCAAACTACAAGCCCACGATCTTGTAAATGAGGATGAGATTGTCTTTGGTCCTCAGGTGAGTGCCAAATACTACCTACTCAGACAAAATACCAATCCAACGGGGCCACTCGATGAGTTTGACATTACCCTGATTAGTCCTGGGATGATAGACGAATTTGAAGATTAACGACTAGTACCAGAAGGCAGTTCGCGTAGCGTTCTCCGTAGGAGTAGGCTCCAAGGCAGGAAGCAGAAGGTAAGAAAGTTTGTACAGTAAGCTTTTTAACCTTGTTCAACGGGATGGTTATTTCTGCCGCGCTGCCCTGGGTTTTGCCTCTATGGGGTTGAGGAAACCTTAGGAAGGCAAGCCAGGACGTGCCATAGAGAATCCCCACGGTTGTAGCGTTAGTGCAATTTGGTGTGACGCTAGCGCGACCGTGGGAGGAGTAATTTTGAGATTGAGGATGTGAACCCGCATAACGACGTGATCCCAAATAGCTGAAAATAAGGGTATGACCAGCAACATGCTCAGGCAACCAGAACAATGTATCCAGCTATCAAGTATTAGTTGGCAGACCTATCAAACGTTGTTAGGGGAACTGAGCGAACGTCGATTGCGCCTTACTTACAATCGTGGCATCCTCGAAATCATGGCTCCCTCACCTGAGCATGAGCTTTACAAAAAGTTAGCCAGTCGCTTTGTCGAAACCATCGCTGAAGAACTGAGGATTAGCATCTATCCTCTGGGTTCCACGACGTTCACCCGTTCAGACCTCAGTATGGGTCTAGAACCGGATGAGTGTTTTTATATCCAGAATCAAAGTGCGGTTAAAGGCAAAAGGAAAATTGACCTGACTCAAGATCCACCGCCTGATTTAGTGATCGAAATCGATATGACCAGTAGCGCTAAAAATCGCTTAGAAGTTTTTGCCCATATCGGTGTTCCAGAAATCTGGCGCTACGACGGCATATTTCTGACCCTCTACCAGCTACAAAACAAGACCTATGTTCCATGCCAGCAAAGTCTGAGTTTTCCAACTTTGTACATGGAAAAAGTTGACCATTTTCTGCTTCAGGCTGGAGTTGTGGATTATTTAGAGCTAGTTAACTCTTTTCGGCGCTGGGTTAAAAGCCAGATTCGACAACAATAATCAAGAAGTATGCAGAAAATGTTAGACTTCATCCTTTATTGGACGAGTTGCTCGATCGCATCCGCATGAGTTGGCAAAGCGGCTGTGATCACTTCGCTACCCTCCTCCGTGACTAAAACATCATCTTCAATGCGAATACCTCGAACATCGCTAAATTGGGCAAGACGCTCCCAATTGACCACTTCCTGATATTTTGAACGGAGTTGTTGGTCATGCAAAATTGCCGGGACTTGATAAAACCCTGGTTCAATCGTCACCAGCATTCCCGCTTTTAAGGGTCGATTGAGTCGCAGGTAACATAAGCCAAAGCGCGAGCTCCTCTTTCTTCCCTCCTCATAACCCGCTAAATCTCCCAAATCTTCCATATCATGGACATCCAAGCCCAGCAGATGACCCACACCGTGAGGAAAAAACAGGGCATGAGCATCCATTTCCACCAAATCTGACACCTGTCCTCGCAGAATGCCTAAATCCACCAAGCCTTGGGAAATCACCGATGCCGCCAACAGATGAATATCTAAATATTCGATGCCAGGGCGGATTTTGTCGATACAGGCATCATGGGCGGCTAAAACAATCTCGTAGAGATCGCGTTGGGTGGAGGAAAACGTTCCTGTAACAGGCCAAGTGCGCGTGACATCAGACGCCCAACCCATCGGTGTTTCAGCCCCAACATCAGCCAGTAGCAAATCTCCCGGTTGCAAGGGATGGTGATACTGCTCGTTGTGCAACACTTCACCATAAACTGTGACAATGCCGGCATAGGCATCTGTCATGTTGTGAGCCATAATTACATGTTCCATCGCCCCCCGCACCTCGGCTTCTAACTTAGCCGTCGGGGTTGCCCTCATCCCCGCTTGATGAGCTTCTACGGTGACGGCGGCGGCTTGTCGTAATTCGGAGAGAGCACCTGGGTCATGACACAATCGCAAAGATGCGATCGCACGGACTAACTCTCCATCAATCTCTTCAGCCCCATCGGCTGGCGCTACGGAGCGATTTAAGATTTGAGTTTGTTGTTGGTAAGTAGTGACATCTTGAACAGCAATAGTCGCCGCCCCTGTGCTCCGTGATGGCAGTTCTGACAGAGGAAAAGCCCCATCCGCCCCAATCGCTTGAGCGATTTCCTCCCGCTTGGGCATCTCCCCATGCCAGAGAGCATGGCTAGAAGGTGCCTCGTCCATAAACAATTCTAGCTTTCCACCATGCAGGAAAATTGCCACATTTTCTAGCGGTATACCTGCAAAATAAAGAAAGTGGCTGCTCGCCCGAAACGGGTAAACATTTGCCGGAAAATTGCGCGAACTGCGCTGCCCTGACCAGAGAATGGCGGGAAAATCAATCATTTTAGCGAGGCGTTGACGGCGCTCTCGCAGCGTTGTTGCAAGCGTACTGTGATGCTGTAGAATCTCCATAATTTGGAGGGTAGCACGAGACGCTAAAAAGATCAGCCGTTATTCGGGATCATCATCATCCTGTGTATCCTCATCCGGGTTTGTCTTTTGATTAGCCTTGGTAGACTGCTTTTGTTTGAGTTGTTTATTAGATTTCTGCTGCTCAATCTTGGTAGGCTGCTTTTGGGTTGCTTCCTCAGTGTTTTTACTTCCTGGAAAGACTTTTTGGCAACCAGAGAGAGTAACTCCGCTCGCTATTAATAACAAGACAAAAACGGCGAAATTAGCCCAAATTGGTCTTTTAATTTTCCTATTTGCTTCCAACATCAGCCACCTTTACTCTTAAAATTAGAAATCATACGCAGTTGCCTTCAAACATAGTAATTGAGACAGAAACCCAGAAGCCTGTACACTCCAGCCACGGATAAAATGAATCTGCTAGGTATGCATACCACTTGGTATCCACAGAAATTGTGCTGCAAAAACTCTGCGTTCCTCTGCGCGTTCCTCCGTGTCCCTCTGCGTTAAAAAAATATTTCGATGCTCACAGATTCGATATGAATCCTAACCGAGACCGATAAATTTTTAACTTCAGAAATTGAGACACAATTTAATCACTCGATGTTCCCGTATCTTCTAATTTTTAATAAGGCGCTAGAACTTCCGAACGGTCACTCGTTGAATCTTCAAAAATTGCCCCCCGCCGGAGCAAAACACGTTGTGTCTGAGCCGAAATTCCCATATTCCTAGCAAACTGAGCATTTTTGACATCCGCCCCCCTCAAGTCTGCCTCACTGAGGTTGGCATCGCTGAGGTTAGCACCACACAATTCAGCAATGCTCAGGTTGGCACGAATCAGGTTAGCACTGCCTAAATTAGCAAGGCAGAGGTTGGCAAGGCTCAAATCGGCAAGACTCAAGTCTGCACCCCTGAGATCTGCACCGCTCAGGTTGGTACGGATTAAGTCCGCATCCCTAAGGTTGGCACGCATGAGGTCAGCACTACTCAGGTTCGCCCGAATTAGGTTAACATCACTCAAATCGGCAAGACTCAAATTAGCCGCCTTAAGGTTCGTTCCCCTTAATTTGGCACAATTGAGTTTAGCTTCGCTCAGGTCGGCTTCTGTGAGATCCGCCCCATCAATTTCGGCACATCTAAGATCGGCACCCCCAAGGTAGGCACGAATCAGATAAGCTCCTTTAAGATTGGCATGGCTCAAGTTCACACGACCCAAATTAGCTCCCCTAAGTTTGGCATCGCTCAAGCTCACGCCTTGAAGGTTAGAATCCCTGATATCGGCACCCCTAAGGTCGGCACGGCTTAGATTAGCACTACAAAGTATCGTTTCGCTGAGGTTGGTATCACTCAGGTTCGCACTGTTCAACTCAGTACTCTGGAGGTCAGCGCCCCTCAGGTTGGCACCTCTGAGATTGGCACCTCTGAGATTGGCATTGTCAAGATGAGCACCCCTGAGATCAGCCCCCCTCAAGTCAGCACCTTGGAGATGAGCGCCTTTAAGATGAGTGCCCCTAAGGTTGCAACCTCTAAAATCAACCTCAATCAGGTCAGCTTCACTCAAGTCAGTACCGCTCAAGTCAGCTTCGGCAAAATCTTCAGCAAGATTCAGACCCGCCAGGGTTGCGAGTTGCTCAAGATTGTCTGTTTCTGTTTCTACAATGCGCTGGATCAGGGTTTGTAGATCCAGTCGAGATTGGTCATCACTCATAATGCAACTCCGCTCGACTGAGATAGGGCTTTAATTTGGGTTCCAGTAAACGCTGGATAATGAGTCTGTCTAACACTGCCCTTTTATTCCGACTAATGTCTGGCGGCCATAATCCTTCAGCATCCGTTAGACACACATCTCGTTTGGAAACTTCAAACCTTGCTTCTATTCGACAAGGCAACGCAAATACATTTACGGTGGCAAGCTTGACCTGATTGAGTACCCCTTTTAATACGGGTTCACCCATTTCTTCTTCAAAAATCCAGACGGGATTTTCCTCAGTTACTTTAGTGGTTACGTGGCAAACCGTAACGGACGCTTCCGTTAAAGACGACTTTGGCTGTGTACCAAAAGTTACTTGAGATTGAGGTTTATTACCGTTGAAGTGAGAGGCAATGGTGATTGGTTTTGTCGTCGCCCTTGGCGCAATGACCTGTCCCAGCGTATTCTTTCGCGACTGACTCCTACGGTGATCTGGCATTTCTGGAGAATTTCCCAATACAAGGGAGCCGACTAACTCACGAGACTCATAGGGAATTTCACTATTTTCCAGTCTGAGTCTCAACTCTCCACCTTTGAGGCCAAACTTAACGCGTCCTTTATCTAGTGATTCCCACTGCTCGTTAAAGCGGAGGGTCAAGTACAGGTCAATCGGTTGCCTCTGAGTTGATGTTGTCCAAAATGCTAAATGCTCTGGGCTGTCAGGTTGAACTAAAATTCCTGACAACTCCATATACAAGCAATCTGGATATTTGTTTTCAGGCTTCGGTTGAGGCTGTTTTGAAAGGGGAGAATGCATTGCCAAGCTTGAATCAGATAGTTCAAGGGGTTACTTTTGACACTCCCACGCGACGAAATGCGTGGAACTCTTGGGCTGAGACGGCCTCTTTCAGTTAGCTTACTTAAGGTCTTCTATTCTGATGTCGAGCCGTTTTAATCTCCTCCTCAAGCGTTCGTTCCCGTGAGTTCCACGGTACTTTGGCAGCTATTCAATCACAATGCTATTCCTGAGTCTCACTACAAGATTTTACTTTTCCAATGAGTTCCTCAAACTTTTGGGTTGAACCTCATGGCCTGTATTGCTTTGTCTAGGTTCACTCCTTCTGTAGATGGCATAGCTATGTTTAACGTAATTTTCGCTATCCATATTTATTCAACATCATACCAATCTTAATTAAAGTGAAATAAATATCTATATATGTGTAGCAAATTGTAAAACAGCTCAATCTTGACGCAGCAGAAAGGGGCCTTTATTTTACAAAACTTTATATTTTAATTGACTTGTTTTCACCAAATTTGCTTAGGTTCCGGAGGCTGCATCCTCTTTGAACTCCGGTTTCCTGGTAGAGTAGCAGTGAGAGAATCATAATAGGATATTCATCGGGTGAGACCGCCCCTACTTGTTAAGTAAAATGAAGTACAAACTACAAAACTTAACGATTTATCTCAGTTTGGCAGATTAGCCAAGCTGTAACTATTGTGCTTACCATTCGCCTCCTCAAAAATTGCTCCTTGACGAATTAAATCCAGTTGTGTTTGCTCGGAAATTCCTAAATTTCTAGAGAACTGAGCATTTTTGACTGTAATACCTCGTTGCTGGGTGTCACTGAGGTTGGCACCACTGAGGTTGGCATCACTGAGGTTGGCACCACTGAGGTTGGCACCACTGAGGTTGGCACCACTGAGGTTGGCACCACTGAAATTGGCAAGACTCAGATCAGCACCAATCAGATCTGCTCCACACAAGCTAGCTGAGCTTAAATCGGCACAGATGAGATCCGCTAAGCAGAGATTGGCACGAATTAAGACAGCATGGCACAAATCAGCCCGGATCAAATTCACCCCACTGAGGTTGGTTGCACCCAAGCTAGAACCACAAAGATTGGCACCTCCTAAATTTGCCCCTCCTAAGTTAGCTTGACTCAGTTCTGCTCCGCCCAAGTTGGCTCCTCTCAAATCCGCCTCGCTCACATCAGCCCGGAGCAAATTGGCAATAATTAGATTTGTATAGCTCAAATTAGCAGAATTCAACTTGGCTTCGCTCAGGTTGGCACGCATGAGGTTGGCATAACTCAAGTTGGATCGGCTCAAATTAGCAGAAATCAAGTTGGCGTTGCTCAGAATGGCACCTCTAATGTTGGCACCTCTGAGGTTAGCCCCACTGAGGTTAGCATTACTGAGGATTGCACCTCTGAGGCTGGTATTTCTCAGATCGGCTCCAGCAAAATCTTCAGCAGGATTGAGACGCGCAATTTTTACGATCTCTGAAAGATTGTCGGTTTGTGCTGTGATTACACATTGGATCAGGTCTTGCAGTTCCTGGAGCGACTTTTCGTCAATTGTGTCAATCATAGGGCAACGACTTTCTACCGAGATTGGGCTGAACTTTGAGTGTAATACTGGTCTGAGTTGTCAGATTTAGGGCTACTGAAAAGCTCCATCTCCTGATGAATAGGGCGGTTCACTTCCCTCGTTCGCTATTTTTCCCAAACCGTGCGTCCTGCAAGGTATTTCCAATGCCTTGGATCACACCACGAACCACCAATCCAATGCTTCTACCGATGACTTGGGTGAGGATGTAAACGACACCTTTCCCCGCCCAGGCAACAGTAGAACGCAGGCGAGGCGCGATCGCATCTCGTGACTCAAAGGCTAACGTCACCGCTAACGGAATACCTTGCAGTTGTTCTAACTCTTGACGGCGGGGGGCATAAATAGAAGTTTGTTTGATGCCCGCGTCGCTTAGGACGAACAACGGATATCGGCTCTCGAAGATCGCTTTTGGCTCTTCTATCCATTGAGCAAGGCGATATTTCCAAGATAAATTGTTGCGAAATCGAGCCACTTCTCGTGATGAAATCAGATGTTGAGCGTAAAAATTTTGTTTAATCGCTTCAAGATCAGCAAATTCATTTAATAGCGGCTGCATCACAGCATTGGCAACTTGAATAATCAAGTTTTGTAGTAACATCTCTGCCTGGACAAGAGCTTCAGGTGTCCGAGCCGAATAAGAGACATTATCAATTAATAAAGGGGTTTCAAAGAGTTGTTGAGATAAAAACTCAACGACTAAAGGAATTTTATCTAGAGTAGAAGCTTGGACAATAACCGCGTAACCAAGTAAAACATTAACAATTTCTAAGTTTTGGTTACCCAAGGGCAACGTGTAATATTTGCCAAAAAAATCGGTGATTGAGGCTTGCCATAAATCCAGCAAAATTTGCGATCGCTTAGGGGGAAGTTGCTCAAGGGTGACCTGAGAAAAACGCAACTCTTCTAAAATTTCTTGTAATTTTCGTAAGACGATATACAGTAAATCTCGTTTTTTTTCAGTTACGAGAATATCAATTTCTAACGGCACACCACTGAGATTGGGCAAGTCAGATTGGAGCATGGATAAGGTCAGCTCAAAGGGTGTGGCTGGCTGGACAGTTTCGGCTTGGGGATTGGGACTTGGGGATTGGACTTTTGCCGAGAGGGAAGCCGGGGGAGAGAGCGCGATCGCAGAACGGGAGGGTAGCGCCGGGGAACGTCCCCCAGCCCGGGACGGAATGGGTTCTATTCTTGGCTTTGAACTTCGTCCCACTCCTGCTGGGAGGCGTTCCGAATGCCCACTATCTTCTACCACGATCACATCGGTGGGCAATAGCTGATTAACTAACCAACGGGCGGCCAAAAGTTCTCGACGGCGTCCACTCCAGAACAGCCAATCAAAGTTGGAAAGATTGGGTTTTTGTAGCTCTTGGGTCACCAGTGCCAAGGACTCTTCGATTTGTTGCAGTCCATAAGAGCGCACTTGATGATGCCAACTTGGAGGGCGTACAGAATTGATTGGGGTGGGTGGCAAGTCGGGTAGCCTCTGCCAATCGGATTGACCGATGGCAAGCTGACGGATAGCCTGGACGAGATCGGCAATGGCAACGCCTTTGGGGCAATAGCCTTCAATGCCGAACTGTTGTGCTGCCCTGAGGAAGAGAGGCTCGGATTGTGAGGTGAGCAGTAAGACGGGCAATTCAGGGTAATCACCCTTCAACCGTTGGCACAACGGCAATCCAGACAAGGGATTGATGTTAGAGCGACCACTAACAGGTTCCAAAATGATCACACTCACCGTATTGGGCTGCAAGCGCATCAGGATATCTAGAGCTTCTGTTCCAGAATTAGCTTGTGTCGCCACTTTTAGGTCAGAAAAATCTTCGAGAGCTGTGCGTAGACCCAGCCGGAAGATGGGATCATCATCAATCAGGAGCAGGCGAATCGGCATCGCCTCTGTTGGATGGGGCGGTGAAGGTATCGGGGGAGGGGAGGAGGATTTCACAGTTCAATTCGGGGACTTGGGACTTTTGTTAGAGGGGAATTTGCGCTTGACGGCGTACACGCTAAAAACCGGCCTACACTAAAGAACTCTGGTTAGCATTGGGTAAGAATTTGCCTGCTGATTTAAGATCCCCATCTCCCCCTTCTTGCATCAACTGTCTTTAGTTTGACTCAAAGGGAGCGGATCGCGCTTCACCTTGGCTGGTCGCTTTTTGTGCAGCCCAAGTGGAAATCGCCGCTTGAGCTTGTGGGTAAAGTGCTCGTTCGGGCGGAATCTGAGAAGCGGTGGCGATCGCAGCATCAAAACGTCCTTGAGCGGCTAGGGCGGCTGCCGCATCCAGAATCGGACGGTCTTGGGCGGTTTGAACTTGGGCGACCCAGTTGGCGATCGCCTTTTGTGCTTCAGGATATAAGGGTCGATTAGAACGAATCTGTCCAGCGGTAGAAATTGCCGCCATTAAATCTCGACGTTGAGCAAAGGCTTCAGCTAAATCCAAGATCGGTTGGTCTTCGAGGGCTTGAATCTGCCGAGTCCATTTCGCAATCTCCGTTTGAGCCTCAATTCGCTGCGGCTGCCCCAGCTTAATTTGACGGGCGAGTTCTACGGCTCCTTTGAGTTCTACGATGGTTCCCCCTTGAGCTAGTTGTTGGGCACTGACAAGGGTATTGCGGTCATCAATGAGCTGAATTTCCTTGCGCCACTGGGCAATCAACGTTTGGGCGCGTTGACGTTGGGGGCGTCCTAGGGCGATGCGAGCGGCTTGGTCAATGGCAGAAGCCAGCCCGGTGCGTTGTCCGGTGCTAGCGAAAAGGTTGGCTAATTGCAATTGAGAGAGGTCTTGCAACTGAGATTGCCAGAGCGTGACTGTTGATGAGGTTAGTTTGTGTACAGGACTTTTTGAGTCAATTGGGCGCACTGCCGCCAGCGCATCCACTAGGGCGAGGATATTGTCCTTCTTGGCGGTTTCACTGGCACGACTCAGGCGAATCCAATCCTGAGCTTCTCTGTACTGGGGAGTTGTGACCGGAATCTTCTCTAGCACCCTAACAACCCCGGTAAAATCCTGCTGTTGGAACAGATTGGTCGCCATTTGCACCAGAGAGCGACTCCATCGGGACTGTTCCTCTAAGACTTGAGCTTTGACATAGCTGTTGGGATTGATTTTAGTACTCAGGGTGACTGCCGCCATCAACGGCTCCAAACTATTAGAGCTGGCTAACTCTCGCGCCTCCTCCAGTTGCTGCCATGCCTCTTTTTCGGCGGCGAGCTGCTTAAGCAGACTATCAACACGGGATAAAGTCCAGGAGTCTTGATTAAGCTGCGAGAGTTGTGTAATCAGCAAGCTAGCTTTCTGGAAGCCTTGCACTTTTAGGGCGTCTTTAAACTGACGAGTAATGTCTTCCGCCCGTTGGAGGTGCTGTTGCCAGGTGGTGATTTTGGTTCGCGCTTCAGCATAAATGGGGCTGCTGAATGGAATTTTACTGGCGATTGCGATCGCCTCTTTCGGGTTCCCCTCATAAATTTTCTGCTGCGCCAGAGCCAGAATCGCCTGACTCCATGCGGTCATTTGGCGCTGTGCTTCTGGGTAGAGCGGGTGCCCTTCTGGCCAATGTTGAACTAACCCAATGGCTGCCACTAACTGGTCTAATTTCCCGGATGCCGCCGCCGCTCTAGCACAGTACAAGCGGTCACCATCAGCCGATAAGGCCGAGATGCGCCGACAATTGATCGGAGGCGGCAGCTTCGTCAGCAACAACACTCCTGAGGTAACAGCCACCCCCATGATGGAAAAAACACTCAGCCAAAGCAGCGTCCACCGCCACCGGCGAATCTGGAATCGTCGCTTGGGAAGAGGAACAAGGGCTGTGGAGATAGACGGTTGAGAAGCTTCTACATTCCCACCGCCCAACTCTCCTTTGGCAGATTGCGAAGGTCTGTGAGTGTGGTTTACCAGTCGGATGACCAGTTTGCGTCCCCGTCGTTTACCCAGTTTAAGGGGCGCTTGGACATGGAATCGGTGCAATTCTCTTTTTGGCACGGATACGCGATAAGTCCCTGGTAGGCGATATTGAAAAGATAAAGCATAGGATAAAGGATAAAACAATTGTTCATACTTCGTCCTTCGTCCTTCCTACTTCAGCGGATCACGGTGTCTCCAGTCTTCTAGACTGAAATCGGAGTGATTCGCACTTATTGTATAGGGTTCACAATAAGATGAGTGAGCAATTTTTGGAGTGACTAGGGTGGCATGAGCCTAAGCATTCGGCATTGGCTAGCGGAGCGCCACATTGAACGCCGCCAACTGGGACATGATAGTGCCCAGATTGCGGGCATTGCTTTTCGCCTTGCCCAGGATATGGAAGTCAAGAGCCTTAATCCTTTTGCGATTAGTGCCTTGACAGATGTTTTGGAGTTGCCTTTAAAAGCCGCGTGGGAAGCAGCTCCAGCCCTCTCCCAGTTGACGGTGGGACTGTTGCGGATTTTGAGCCGGAAAAAACCATTAAAACGTAATGAAGGCACTTGGCTCACCTTTCAAGTTGCTTATCTAAATGCGTTACAAGGAATTTTAGAACAAGAATCTCAATTGAGAAGACCTTGGGTCAACCGAGCATTAGTCCCCACAGGTCAAGAGGCTGACCAATCCCTGGGCGACCCGCAATTGGTCGCACTGATCAAAACCTTACGACCGGGACGGCTCAGTGATAGTCAGGCAGAACAAGCTCTGTCGCTGGTGTCTGACTCGTTTTTGGTGCAGCAGATGAATAATTTGGCGATCGCATGGTTTGTCGCCAATGGTACAGAAGACACTGAAGCCAAATTGCTCACGCAACGCCTGAGTAACGGACTTCCCGGTTATCTGCTCACGGTCATTGCGGAGAATCCCCTCCCTTTATCACAGCTGCAAAAGTTTGTGCGCTTAGGTAATTTAGGCCCGTTGCGAGACACCACCATTGCACCCGTCCCAGCTCAACCCTCTGAACTTTCAACGGCTTCACTGCCACTGAACCTGAATCGGGAATACTATCGAGCTGCCCTCACCTGTGCCCTCAGTGAACCTCTCCTGGCAGAACCCTTTTCCCTCAAGGATTTATATATTCCTCTCAAAGGGCGAGTCCTTCGGGAAGAGGAATACCACACGCCAGATTACTCCGCTTCAGCCTCTAGCTCCTCACGAGCGGTCGATTTGATGCAATGGGCGATTTCCCAGCTAGACAATAAAACCAGTATCGCCGTGATCGAGGCGGCTCCTGGCGGTGGCAAGACCAGTTTCTGCCAGATTTGGGCGGCTCGTGTGGCTCAGAAACTTTATCCCAATTGGATGCCCGTCTTAATCCGGCTCAGAGATGCCACCTTAGGGCAAACCTTGGAGCAGACGCTGGAATCCGCTTTCCCGGTAGGACGCTTCACGGATACCGATGGCTGGCTCTCCCCTCATTCACCCCCCTGCTTACTCATCCTGGATGGTGTGGATGAACTGCCTCGCTCTACTCAGACGGAGCGCTATCTCTGGACGTTTATGGAACAAGTTATGCGTTTCCATAATCAGGACACCGATGCGATCGGTTTACCCCGGCATAAAATTTTTCTGACCAGCCGTCGTGCGACGTTAGATGGTTTGATCAAAAAATCCCGGCAAACCAGTACTCTTTACTTACCCGACCAGCTACATCGAATTGTGGTTGAGCCGATGGGGCAGGATGAGTTCCGGCAATGGTTCAGTGCTTGGGCCAAGCTGCAATCTAAATCCATCGCTCAGGCTTATTTTAGTTTTTTGAAGCATGGGGGAGCTTTTCGGCAACGTTCATCCGACAATAAGGTCGCCAGTTTAGTGACGCGCCCTCTGATGCTTTATCTGTTGGGCATCTTACATCGAGATGGCTGGGTGGATGAGAGCATTTTTCTGATGGAATCGCCCCAAGTCAAGTTTGAAATTTACGACCGGATGACGCGCTGGCTATTGGGCGAACCCGCCACTGGAGATGGTCCCCTCCCAGAGTTAATCCGGGAAGGTTTGGCTCATGCCAGCCGCTCTCTAGAGGCGATCGCCAATTTACTTCAAGGTCGTGATCCCCAAGAGTTGCGTCGCCAGATGCAGGTGGCGGCTCTGACGATTATTCAAACGGGTCAATATCAAGTGTCATCGGATGCCATTACCCAAGGAGTACCGGCGAAGCTGAACACCCACCAGGCTCTGCCAGAGACGATTGCCCGCAGATCTGAGTTAAATCCCATCGTCAAACATGCCAGTCGTGAGCCAATCACCCCGGCTTCCCCTCCAGTTCTCCCAGCCCTCTTTTTCCGCTCCCAACCGAAGGAGAAAGCCGGTGCAGGGGGGCAGGGGAGAGGCGAAGGTTTTAACGCCAACCCAGCCAAGTACAACAAACTCTCACTTCCTTACCAAGGCTCCAGTCACCTCCTGCCGAAAACATCGCTCACCCCCGAACTCCCTCCTACGGCGCTATCCTCTCCTCTTGTTCAGCTCGAATTCTCCCACCCCAGCTTAGGGGGATATTTGGGGGCTGAAGAAATTGCCAAGCAGTTAACGGCTCTAACCCAAACTGTTCCAGATCATTACAATGAGGTCACTTTTGTAATCCATGACGCGGTCAGTGTGGCTCAGCATCTTTACGCACTGCTAGGATATGGCATTTTGTCCGCAGAAATTGAAGCCCTGGTGATTGAGCGTCTACGCCGGGAGCAAAGGCGTAATTCTAGGGTTTTTTCCTTTTCTGTCCTGTTTCAACGTCTCTATCGCTTCTATCGAGCCTACTGTCGAGGTCAGTGGCTAGATGAAGGTGTTGCTCACCAAGCTCACTCTCAGTTGTCTGCACTCCACAACCCCTTAAATGTGTTACAGGTGGATGCGGCGGTGGGGATCAATGTCTTCTTATTGTTATGTTCGGGAGCGCAAGAAGCCCAAATTTCCTTTTGGCCTTGTGGTAATCCTGAGATTCCCCAAGAATTCGATCCCGACCAGTTGTTAAGTTTTATCGGTCGAACGGCTGCCCTATCTCCAACAGCGTTTTGGCAGCGGACACGAGGTAGTTTGAAAAAGATGCAGTTAGCAGAAGCCTGTTTAAATCAAGCGATGTTGGCTGAGGCTAACCTGGCACGAGCCAATTTATCGGCGGCTGAGTTAATTGGCATTAATTTAGTGGCCGCCAATCTTGTTCATGCCAATTTATCGGGAGCTAGTCTGGCTGGCGCTAATCTGTCGAATGCTAATCTTTCTGATGCGAACTTAGAAGGAGCCGATTTGTCGGGTGCGAACCTTAAAGGAGCTAATCTCAAATCGGTGAATCTCACCCATGCTTGTCTATTTCAAGCACAGTTAGATGAACCGCTCGCCAACGTGTCTATCCATAGCGGAGCGATATTTTCCCTAGAAGAGTTTCAGTCTTACAAGCAATCTTTAACTCCCACCAAAATTCTTAGTAGGGGTGATGATGAACTTTTGGGGGAAGAAACACCAATCTTTATAGAAAGTGCAGAAGGCGAACTAATGTTACCAGAGGCTCGGTATAGAAATCAGTACGCTGACGATGAGTATGAGGGTGAAACCGCCCAAATTGAGAACATTGAGCAGGAAATGTCTGCTTTTGCTAATGATGGGTACAGTGAGAGTGAAGATGATTATGGGGAGCAAGAGACGGCGATCGCTAATCCACTTGATTATCCCTAATGGGTGAACCCCTGAAATCGCTATTCTCTCCTAAGTTTTCCACCGACTAACCTTAGTTGACGGACTTTGCCGCCTCCTCGGTATGGGTTCGGTAACCGTAGAAGTCAATCTTATACTCCGTAATCCGCACACCGGTTTGTTGCTCAATTTGGTCGAGCAAATCGGCGGGCAATTGGACAAAAACATCAATAATCTGAGCAGTATCCAGGCAGTTAACATGGCTGTGAGCATCACAGACGTTGCCGTACAGACGACCATCCGAACGCTCGATACATTCAATAATGCCTTGACTCGATAATGCCTCCAAATTCTGATATACAGAAGTATGACCAATCGCTTTACCTTGCTGATTTAATCGGTCATAGATTTCTCGCGCTGAAAGATGTTCTTTAGCTTGCCAAAGCAGTTCTAAAATGAAGCGACGTTGACGGCTCAAACGCATCCCCAATATTTGACATTTATTGAGGGCGTCTTCCAATGAGCGAATGGGTTTCACAGTTGCCGCTTCATGTTGCATAGTTGAGGCTCTTAATGTATGGGTTTGTTGATCCATATAGTCCTTATCTTTCATTTTAGCGACGAGACTCCAGCCCTTGCGCCCAGACATCAGGAACTTCAGCCTCAGTCGTTAGTCGTTAAAATAATTGTTAAAAATTTTGGCAAGACTGCTGCAACCGATTAAGTTACAATCTTGAACGGTCTAATCCAAACTCATTACCAGTTTACCTTAGATTCTTGGTCACTGTCCACTCACTTAAGAATAAAGAGCGATCGCCTTTGCGGTTTGTCGTTGTTCAACTAATGCATAACACAAACCAAAGTGAGCATCCACATCGTAGGCTCCTACCGTTAAGCCGAAACCCAGAATAGAGCAAATAATAGTTTTTGGGGCTTTCTTAAACTATGAAAATATAGTCATATTTTCATTATATTTTTGTCTACTATCTGTTCTCCTGTTAAAAAATAAATCTCTCAAACCTCTTCCCTAACTTGGGATAACAGAAAATATTTATCGATAATTTGACCGACGAATAATCCTAAAAGTCCAAATCCAACTCCCATTGCCATAATACTCAACTCAACACGACTAAAAATGACAAAAGTGGGATTAAATAGCGTCACAATCAGCATCGACAAAGCCGAAATACTCCCCATACTCAAAGATAGTCTCACACCCATATTGGAGAATATATAGTGTCCTGTTTGAGCAACTATGTAGGCAATAAAGGGAACAAACACGGCAGCTAAATAGACAGCGTAAAATGATACAATCAGTCCAATCAGTGAACCACTCCCCTTTAAGGCAATGACTAGGGCTAAAAAAGCGTTAATAACAGCGACGAGCCACTGATTTTTGTTGAATACAGGTAGAATACCAAAGTCAAGAATAGTCTTATTCTGTACCCGCAACACGCTGCTGCCAACACCTAGCGCCGGAACCAATAAAGACAGAATCAGGATAATTCCTAAAGGTTTATCTGTGCCACCCCCAATCCACGACAAAATAAAGGGAATGGTCTCCTTGCCATCAATGCCAATCGGCAAAATTTCCGCTTGTTGGGCTGCAATTACTACAACAGAAGGCAATAAAGCAATCAAAAAAATCACAATTGCTGCCAACACAGAGCCGAAATAGACATTTCGCACATCCTTGGTTTGGACAATAAATTGCTGACATTTCATATCGATGAGAACGAGCAGAATCGTGGACACAGAGATGCCCAAAAAATCCGGTGGACTCACTCGTTGCAGGGATGGGATAAACTCAAGAGGCGATCGCAAATAATCCGAAAAACCGTGCAGTACCCAAAGTGCATAAAGCAAAGCCAAGAAATTTAGAGCCAGCAACGTTTGAAATATCCAGCTAGCTTCCTCCACTGGCAGCAAGGAGATAAAGGTAAACAAGATAGCCAAACCCACCATACTCGGCAGCACAGGTAACCCTAAAACCTTGAGAATAAAGGCTCCAGAAATCATCTGGACGGCTTCAATCCCAATGAGTGACGACCAAATCAACAACCCTATGAGGATTTTGACGAGGTTCCCGTAGCGGTTTCCCAGCAATGTCCAGATTTGATCAACCTCTGTCCAGTAAAACTTCGCCAGTCCCATCGCCGCGATTGTACCCACGCTAATCGAGACAGCGTAGAGACTGCCAGCGATACCCAACGTTAGTGCTTTCTCAGCCGTTCCAAAGAGAAATCCTAAACCGTAATGGGCGGACACCAACAAGGCGGCTAGCGAGAAGGCGTCCAGTTTACGGTTTTCCAAGGCTTTCACACTCAATCATTCGTGACTACTTGCCGATTATGCATCCTTCACTCGGCATCGTGCAGTGCTTGGATATCACTTTCCTCACATCTTGTCGATATGGCGGGTAATTTTCTCAATTTCCCAATCCCACCAGCGAATCTCCAACAGTTGTGCTACCTCAGCGTCGCTAAATCGTTGCTTGATTGAACACGCTGGATTGCCACCGACAATCGTGTAGGGAGGAACGTCTTTGGTTACGACGGACTTCGCGGCAATCACAGCACCATCGCCGATTTTCACTCCCGGCATAATCAGCGCGTCGTAGCCAATCCAGACATCATTGCCCACAATCGTATCGCCTCGCGTCGGCAGAAATATTTGGTGACTTAATAAAAGGCTTGATAAAACAGACTCGCCGTTGATCGACCATTGGATAGGGTCGATTTGGATCTGGGCCGAATTGTTTCGTCAAATTTCTTACTCCTATTTAAATGTATGATTTGTTTCTTCTAATACTAAATAACTATGACCCAAAAATTACGGTTTCAACTAGACAATTAGCCGTATTTTAAGCTTATATAGAGTTAATGACTCTCAGAATATGTTCATCAGTAGCCAGACTATTATTATCTATAATCGCATCCCATTTATGGTTAATGCTGGCTGCTATTTTATTGTATTCTTCGACTTTATCATCTGATACGGGGATGTGTTCAGAATTGTCTCTATTCCTCACTCTTCTCAAACATTCTTCTAAATCAGTATAAATTTTCACCAACTTGATTTCGTATTTGTTTTTTAATGACGAGTACATCTGGTTGAATCCTTCTCCTGCCCCTAAACTCTCAATCATTACTCTGCTATGCTGCTGAAACTCGTGATCGATTTCCTTCTCCACTGTTTCCCAACCATTCTCACCCGGCGCTAATTTTAGCCATATTGGCTCTACTCTTAAGAATTTTATGTCTGTATTTTTATTGATTCGACTTCCAATATAGGTTTTGCCTGAGCCTTTGGGACCAATGAGTATGTATAGTATTTTCCTCATTTTCTGATTACCTCTAATATCAAGTTCGGTTAATTAACAATAATAAAATCCTGTTTGTAGTACTCAGCTCTTGTACCAGACGCAATAACCTGCCAGGAGTTTAAACTCCTGGCTTAAAGCTAAAGTCACCTAAAGACGACTAGCTAAGAATTTTAGTCCACTTGAGTGGAATTGAGCTATGACGCAAGAGTTTAAACTCTTGATGGGTTATGAGGCAAGCTTGGAAATGGTACAAGAATTCGGTGGTGGGTACTAAACTACTCCTCATAAGAGGACTTTAGTCATCACTACAAATTCTTACAGAATAACCTCCATGAATTTAATCCCGTTGCCAGATTTTAATCATGCTATCCGCACCACCACTAGCAATCCATTGACCATCCGAACTAATAGCAACAGCCATTACTGAAGCGGCTGAATCATCCCGGAGAATACCTAACTGTTGACCCGTTTTGATATGCCAAATCATCACAGTACCGTCCGCACTAGCACTAATTAAAGTGGGCGTATCTATGCTAAAAACCACTGACATCACTGGCCCTGCATGACCTGTAAATATACCCAGAAGTTCCAAGGTTTCCAGCTTCCACAACTTAATATTTCCATCAGTGCATCCCGCCGCCAAAATTTCACCATCTGATGTCATGGCGAGAGAGCAAACGGAGCTCAGATTACCCGTAAGAGTAATAGCAGGAGAAGGGTTAATTTCTCCATCCGTGGTATCTAGTAACCGTAAGCTAATGATTCCATCACCCCCTCCACTGGCAAGGGTTTGTCCATCGGAACTCAGTGCGATCGCAGATACCTGTCCAGTCCACTGGCTGAGATTACCCAAACATTCTCCCCGATCCAAACGCCAGAGCTTGATGGTTTCATCAAAACTTCCACTAATCAGCATTTGACCATTCTCACTCATGGCTAGCGATCGCACTGAGCTGGTATGACCTTTCAATGTGCCAATCAACTCCCCCGTATCCAGACGCCATAAATGAATCTTCTCATCAAAACTACCGCTAGCTAGGATTTTGCCATCGGCACTAATTGCTAAACAAAGCACTCCCTTAGTATGTTTCGATAGAGTGTGGAGGAGTTTCCTAGTGGGTAAATGCCACACCTTAATCGTTTTGTCAAAACTGCCACTCACTAACGTTTGCCCGTCTGGAGTAATGGCAAGGGCATGAATCCAGTCTAAATGTCCTGTTAAGGTGTTCAACAAACTCCAAGTTTGCGGAGGTAGGGAGAAATCAGATGATTCTTCAACAGAAACAGAGTCTTGAAACGGTGCAAGAGTTGACGATTCTACAGGAATTGAATGAGTAGGATCTGACGTAAAATGCTGAGATTCGTTAACAACTGGTACGCCTTCAGGTTGAAGAGTTGGTAATGGGTTTTGAGGCTGATCACTTCGGCTGTGTGTAGTATCCGTTAGCTGACGTTCCAGCCAATGAAGTTCAGCCGTTGTTGAGGCAATCACCTCCTCCAAACGCTCGACTCTGGAGGGAAGAGAGGCACTATTTAGGTATTGCACAATGCTATTGAGAGATTCCTCTAAGCCTGTCAATTGTCCTTTGAATTGGATAATTTTCAAAGCACTGGAGTCAAGTTCCGAGGATTCTATCTGAGCTAGATACTCTGGAATCTGAGCTTTTAACGAGGCGATCGCTTTTTCTAGCTGCTGTTCTTGTACGGTGTAATTCTCTTGTTTCAGTTGCCGTTCTAGTTGATTGATCGCTACCGTCAGCCGCCGCTTCATTTGCTCCTCTAAGCGGAGACGATTCAGCAGGTTCAGTAACAGTGCGATCGTAACAGGAACGGCTGCATAGATGAGCAGCCCTGTCCTTACGGCGATAACCCAGCCAATCACAGAGGCAAGGAGGAATATAAATTCTGCAATCAGTAGACGGTGCTTCAACATTGAGCCATTCTGGCTATTCACGCTCCGCCAGATCCCCTGGTTTAGATGATAATCTGACGAGTTACATTAATCTGTAATTAAAGTCCCAAAACCATGCGGGCAATATAAAAATAAATCAGGACACCTAAAACATCAACCGCTGTGGTGATAAACGGGGCTGACATTAAGGCTGGATCGAAACCAAAGGAACGGAAGAGAAAGGGCAATGCTGAACCGGCAACAGAGGCAAGAATTGCGATCGCCACGAGACTCACGCCTACCGAGAAAGCCACAAAGAAATTCCCTTGCAGTAGGTAAGCCCACAACGTTGCTACCGTCCCCAGAATAGCTCCCAACAGGAATCCTGCCAGTGCTTCTCGAAACACAATTTGAACAACTCCCAAATCCCGAATTTCATCCGTATTTAAACCCCGAATCACGACAGTTGAAGATTGAGCACCTACATTCCCGCCAGTGCCCGTTAGTAGGGGAATAAACGCCGCTAAGGTTACCACTTGCTGCAAGACATCTTCTTGAGAGCGGATAATAGTACCCGTGACGGTATTGGTGAGCAGCAAAACAAATAGCCAAACCACCCGCTTTCGAGCAACGGCAAATAAATTAGTTTGGAAATAATTGTCACCCTCCGACTGTACACCACCCCCTAACGCATAGATATCCTTCGTGGTTTCTCTCTCTAAAATATCGATCACATCATCAACTGTGACAATACCAACTAAACGCTCTTCCCGATCCACCACAGGTACGGCAAGAAAGTCGTAACGCTGAATTAGTCGTGCCACTTCCCCTTGGGCTGTATCTGTGTGAACATAGACCACATCGCGAGTCATAATTTCACCCAAAGTTTGCTCAGGCTGGGACGTTACCAAATCCCGTAGTGAGACAATCCCACTCAGATGTCGTGCCCCATCGGTGACATAAAGATAATAGATAATCTCGCTGGCATTGGCTAAACTACGGATTCGTTCTAGGGTTTCGCTAACCGTCAAATTCTCTGTCAGAGATATATATTCGGGCGTCATCAGTCGCCCCGCCGTATCGGCTTCGTAACCCAGCAATTGGGCAGTTGCGGCGCGTTCTTCCGGGCTGAGTTGTTCAACTAGAAGCCGGACAACTTTTGCCGGTAATTCATCCAACAAACGAGCGCGATCATCGGGCGACATCTGATCAACAATGTCGCAAAATTCTTGACGTTTGAATTTATCAATCAGTGATTCTTGGACACTAGAGTCCAGATACTCATAAACCTCGATCGCTTCGTTTTTAGGAAGCAAGCGAAATGCGATCGCCTGCATGGCTTCGGGTAACCCCTCAATCGCTTCGGCAATATCTACCGGTTGTACGGGTACCAGTAGTGCTTTAGCGTCTTGCAGATTTCCTTGTTCCAGCAGTATTTGCAGTTGACTACGAACCTGCTGCCGTCGTTCACTGCGTGATATTGCCTGGAGGGGATTTTGGTTTTCAGTCAATACAAGCCCCCGATTCAGTTATACGTGAACAAGGCAATAATGCCTCTTCTTGTGTCCTTCATTTAAAGAATCATTGCTCTCCCATTACCAATTACCAATTACCAATTACCAATTACCAATTACCAATTACCCAATTCCTAACAATTACACACTAATTTGCGGATGATTTAACTGATAGCCAGCATCTTTAATCTTCTGATTCTTAACCCTGGCATTATAGGGTCGAACACTCTTCAATGAACAATCCCAAATTACTTGAGGTAAATGGTGCCGTTCGCACACCCTATCCAGGAGTTCACGAGTAGTGAGATGGGCATCATCCACGAGATTATAAATACCCTGTAGTCGATTAGACCGAGCTAATTCGATCGCACCCACAATATCATCTAAATGCACCCAATTGGTGGCGTCATAACCATTCCCAGGACGGGTTGTACCCGCAACTCGCCTAAATATTTTCTCCAGTTCCCGCCCAGGGCCATAAATTCCTCCTAGTCGCAGGATACAAACCTTCAGGTTATCATTAGATGCCGAGAGTAAAACTTGCTCGGTTTGAGCGAGAGTTTGCCCATTCGCGTTAGCGGGTGCAACGGCTGAGGATTCATCCACCCACGCCCCGTCTCTATCCCCGTAAACCGCGTAACTTCCGGTATAGATTAGTTGTCGTACTGTCGGCGATTGATTGAGGACGGAGACTAAAGTTTGAGCGGTGTGCAGATATGTTTCTTCGTACACCTCAGCATTTTTAGCCCCAACACTCAACAGTACAATTTCTTGGTCTTGCAGTACCGATTGTAATCCGACTGGGTCATTCCCTTTCACGACGACAACGCGCTGAGCATAGTCTTCGAGAGTACTCACATTTTCCGGCTGGGTCGTTGTGGCGGTGACAAAAAAGCCTAACTCATGACGCCAGTAATCTGCGATCGCTTTTCCCACATAACCACAGCCAATGATAGCAACCTTCATGGCGAAGCTTGACCTCTCGTGTTATTTGGCTAACTCTGTTTCAATCGCAGCAATCAATTCTGGAGACTCTGGCGTCACACTGCTCTTAAAACGAGCGACGATTTCACCTTGCTTACTCACCAAGAATTTCTCGAAGTTCCAAGCCACGTCCCCAGATGGCTGTGCGGCTTGGGTAAGTCGAGTATAAAGGGGGTGTTGCTCAGAACCCTTGGCATGAACTTTATCCATTAATTCAAAGCTGACGCCGTAGGAAGTGGAACAAAATTGGGCAATTTCCGCATTACTTCCGGGTTCCTGCGCTCCAAAATCATTGCAGGGAAACCCCAAAATGCGTAACCCCGCGTCTTGATACTTTTGATTTAACTTTTCTAATCCCGCATACTGGGACGTGTAGCCACAGTAGGAAGCAACATTGACGATTAAGAGAACCTTTCCTGCATATTCTGATAGTGGCTTTTCCTTTGCGTCCATCGTCTTAACGACAATGTCAGACACTGTGCTGCTCATCTTGATCGGATTCCTGAGAGAGTGTGAATGATTGCTAATCGGGTATTCCAGACAGGGGTGGGCTTACCCTTGAAGTTATTAATCTTACCCTTAATTCGTCCCTTTGGGGTTTGTGATTCGAGTCTGGAATCCTCTTAGAATGATGCTTAAGCTTTCCAAAGGAGCGGTTGAGTTGCAGCGACGGTGTTTCACAAAGACTCAAAAACTTCTGATTTTGCGGCGTGCCGGTTACCAATGCCAACTATGTGGCACACCTTTAACGGCAGAAAATTTTGAGGCTGACCACAAAATCCCCTTTTCCCAAGGGGGCGCGACTGAAGTTTGGAACGCCTTGGCGCTATGTGCCAACTGCAACAGACGCAAATCCGACCAATTGATTGACTGAGGTGCGACTGTTTGAGGACAATGCTCGTGAACTGCTCGTGAATTGTCGTGCGGATGCGCGATCGCGAATTTCTCGAAGCCTACCGACTGGCTCAAGCTAGCCACATTATCAGCACGGTTGATTTGGCAATCGCAACAATGGCAAATGCGATCGAATACCCCGAAGTCGAGTCGATGATGCACTTTGAACAAGGGCAAGTTGAGGTTTTGAAGTTGCCCGTTCCAGGCGATTGCTATGTAGCCGGTCGAACCGTTGCCCAAATTGCTCAAGACCCTCGATTCCCAACCAGTTCCCTAATCATTGGCTACCAGTGTCATTCCTGCGCTAATTTGGAGATTCCCAACGGCAATACCGTCCTTGAAGCTGGCTCTACCATTCTGGTCGTCACCCGCCCTGAGCTAGTCCACGCCATGATTGATTATCTCGGCATTCAGGCTAGTCATCTTCCAACCGTAGAAGTTTCTCATCCAAATCTTTGATGAAGGGTTGAACCAAATCTTCTGGAACAATTCGTTTGCGGAGGGCATTGCTAACTGCCCCCTTTTCCGCTAAGAGCAATCGCCGTCGAATCGCATCTAGCCCACTACTATCGCTTTTCAATTGACCTGCCCGATGTTGATTGTAGAAATCGCGCAACACCCGCTCAGATTCGGCTACTCGTGCCTGGTAGGATGCCCACAATTCCTCATAAACGGCCTTCGGCAACACGCCGGATTTGAGCAAACTATCTAGCTCATCTTGAGCCGCTTTGGAGGCAATCAACTGAATCTGCAACTGTCCTGCTTCCTGCATCTCATCAGAAACACGACTAATCTGCAACCGTTTGACCAGCCAAGGTAAGCTTAATCCCTGTCCAACCAGCGAGAATAAAACAGCCCCAAAAACCAGCGCAATGATATTGTCCCGTCCTGGCAATGTGAGCGGAATACTCAGCGCCAGTGCCATCGAGAGCGAGCCTTTAATGTTTCCTAGAAACAGAACATGCTGCCAGCGAAGGGGAATCGGACGATCGAACCACCGCAGCCCTGCTAACAACAGATAGACCGAGAGAATCCGTCCCAGTTGATACGCCAAAATGACCAACAGAATAGATGGCAAAATTCTCCACAGTGTCACTGGGTTAATCTCAATGCCGATGAGCAGGAAAATAAACGTATTAACCCCAAAACCCGCATATTCCCAAAAGCTCAACAAGTTAATTCGATCCGAGGCAGACAGACTGCGAGAAAGCCCAAGATTGCCAAAAATCAGTCCGGCGATGACCACAGCAACTGCACCGGATACTCCTAGAAATTGCCCGATTTGGAATGTTCCTAATGCTAGGGCAACAGTTAGTAATAGACTACTCAAGGGGTCATTTAATCGAGCAAATATTGGCAGGCTTAAGTAACCTAAAATTCCTCCCACAAGTCCTCCACCCAAGGCGACTACGAGCAGTTCCTTCACTCCTTCCACAACGCTGAGAGAACCTGTGGCATAAATGACTAGAATCAAATTGAATGAGACTAGAGCCGCCGCATCATTGAATAGGGTTTCTCCTTCTACAATGGTGGTCAATCGGGAAGGGACACGGATTTCCTTAAAGACCGCGATCATCGAGACGGTATCGGTATTTGCCAGTATGACTCCAATCAGCAATGCGGGAATCCAGGGTAGCCCTAGGCCAAATTTAACTAGAACCGCGATAATTGCCGAGGAAAAAATAGAGCCTGGACCCGCTAAAAGTGCGATCGCCTTAAAGGTGCTACGGAGGCGGCTAATATCTGTATTAATTGCGGCTTCAAAAATCAGAATGGGTAGGAAAAGATTTAAGACTAAAGACGGGTCTAACCCAATTCGACGCGACAAAAGCTCTGTAATGGGTAAACCTGCCAGCACTAAACCCGTAACATAGGGAATTCGCAACCGCTGAGTGATAAGCGCAACTGCTGTTGCAATCATCAGCAAAATAATTAGGATAATGACCAGCTCAGGAATGCTTCCTGCTGTTTGGCTATCTGTAACAGGATTGCTGCCCAAGGGAGTTTGCTGCGCTACAATCCACTGCATAACCGATACTCCTCCCATAAACTCGCTTTCCTGAAAGAAATTGAGAGATTAGCTACCGTTTGAGTTTACAGGAGTCGGTTCCCTCTACTGAAGCTGTAACCACAATGTGTGTGCTTTGTTCAGATAAATGCCGATAAAGCTGAAACAGTCTCTCTTGGTTGGTTGGGCGATTTGTGCGATCGCCCTTGCCTCCTGTTCAGCTCAAACTACCTCACCAAGGCAACAACCTGATACAAAGCGTGAAACCTCACTCAGAGCAGTCACGTTAGATCAGACAAAAGTTGTGATGGGACAAACTGTATACGTCCCTGTTTACTCGCAGATTTATCACCACAATAGCCAGAATCAGGCCATGAATTTGTCAGCCACGCTTAGTATCCGAAATACGGATTTGACAAATTCGATTATCATCACGTCCGTGCGTTACTACGATACCGATGGGAAATTGATTAGGCAGGATATTAAGAGTCCAGTAGAACTCAAGCCACTTGCTTCCACAGATTTCTTTATTGCCGCAAATGATACCAGTGGAGGAGCGGGTGCAAACTTCATTGTGGAGTGGGTTGCTTTAAAAACGGTTTATGAGCCTGTGATTGAAGCCGTGATGATTAGCACATCGTCTAATCAGGGGATTTCGTTTATCAGTCCCGCTAAAGTTCTCAAGCAGCACGGTGTGCAGAAGTGATTTTAGGAGCTTGGGTTAATACATTTGTTCTAATATTTAGGAGTAAAATCTTGAATTAAGGTCAGATGCGATCGCGTAGAGGCAGGGTCAACCCACGCGAATTGAGCTAAAACAGAACATTTGTTCTAATTTAACACTGTCAAGCTATCGATGATGCCAGATTCTGACAACTACTTCCTCCAGTATCATTCGCTTGTCCTGAACCGCCTCCTCCAAGGGCAGACAGGACTCTATCCCCATCAGCAAGAGGCATTGTTAGCCATCTATCAGAAAGCTTGTCGAGGGGAGATGGATGCATCACCGCGAGAGGCGGCGCTGATTTTGGCGGGAGTGGGTACGGGAAAAACCCTGATTCAAGCCGTTACGCCTTTTATCCTTGCGCCTTGGATGAAAGGGAGAACGGCATTATTTTTGTCAGATAATTGTACGCTACGTGCCCGATTTTTAAAGGATTTTCCGACAGATTATAAGCACCGTCCTCGCTACGATGAATGGCTGCTATATCGCCTCAAGATTTTACCGCCAGGAGTGCCACCGCCCAAGATTGTCGAGTTAGATGCGAGCGATTTCAATAGTTATGCCTATTGCTTAAATGATGCAAATATGCTAGTAAGTAATCGGCAATTTTTGGTCAATCTCGTCAGTCGAGGAGATATTGAACCCGGTTCAATTGGAGTGATCATTACGGATGAAGCGCATTTCTCGGCAGCGATGAGTTATCGCACGATTAGTAATTATTTTGAGCAGTCGCTGCTCACTTATTTTACTGGGTCAAAATTCCGTTCTGACTCTCAACCCCTTCCTCACGTTCGCTATACCCAGGTGGAAGATGAAGATGCGTTGGGGCGCAGTGTCCTCAAATATGCTCCTGTTGCCGATTACGAGTTTACCCTTCAAGATGCTTGGAAGCTCAATCCGCCGCCGATTAAAAAGTTGATGTATAAGGAAGCGACTTCGACGGCCTTTCTGATTGAGGAGAATGGAGAAGAAATTGAATATAACTTTGAGGAATTTTTAAATAAAGCCGAGACAGATAAGCAGTGGTTTCGTCAGATTTTGTTCGCTGATTCTTTCTCAATGCCAGTGTTAGAAATGGCAGTAGAGATTTTAGTCAGGAAGCGCGAACACACGGGACAACCTCATGCCATGCTGGTGCGGGCGTTGAATATTCCCCATACCCATCGAGTTGCCAAGTTATTAGAAGAGAACTTTCCCATTTTACAGGGAAGAGTTGGCGTGATTCATTCTGAACATGAATCTTACGATTTAGCCGGCCGTCCGAGTTCAATTTTGTCCCGTTTTTATAGCGGTGACTATTGGGTGATTGTGCATTGCGGTTTAGTGGGGGTAGGGTTCGACCATCAATGGATTTCAGTTTCCTGCTGTTTATGTATTCTCAAAAGCATGTCCCCTGCGGAACAGGAATGGGGGAGGGCGTTGCGGCGAGTACCGGGAGAACCACCGGGATATTTTCCCCAGTTAACGCATCCCAATTGGGGCGTTGTTGTCACTCATTCGGCATTAGGGCTGAGGGAGTTATTTGAGAAGTTTCAGTTAGGAGTAACTTCGGATGTGATTCGAGAAGAAGTGGTGCGGGAACGGGTGCGTCCTCTGCTAACAACGGAGTATGAAGCGGGTGAAACCCTTCTCCATTTAAGTGACACTTCAACTGTTAAACCGGGGGATATGTTGCAGGTGCGTGTACCAGTGGTGGTGAGGGAAGAGGTTTCATCGAAGTTTTCCTTAGTTAAAGAACTTCGTTCTACGGGAAGTTTGTTGGAAGAGGTGAAGGGGAAGAGTCCCGTTGTGTCGGAGTCGGGGGGAAGTTACTGTGTGGATGAGGAAGACCTAACCCCCCCAACCCCCCTTCCCTACCAGGGAAGGGGGGAGCAAAAAGAAATGCTAGAGCCAGACTCCCCTCTCCTGCAAGGAGAGGGGTTGGGGGAGAGGTCAACACCTTGGCAGCAAGAAGTGAATGCCATTAGTGAAAAATTGACCCAAATTAGAAGCATCAGAACCTACGAAATTCAGGTGGAAGCGGTTCTGGATGATGGCACGGTGCAAATTACTCCCGCTTGGAGTGATTTTCCCAAGGGGGTGGGGGTGGATGTTAGTAAATCCAGGGAACCTAGAGAGGAAAGAACGGCTCATTTTCTCTCCCACATTGGGTTAGATTGGCAGGTTTTGGTGGGTGAGGAGCTAATTTCTTACCGAGACTATTCGCGGCGAGTGGTACTGCAAAAACGCGGGTTCGATTTGGATGATCAGGGTGAAATTGTTGTTGGGGGTGTACGGCTCAAGGATACGATGCCCCAAGCGGCTTATGAGCTGTTTCTGAAAGGATTAGAGACGGAGTTAGCTTCGGAAGTGGTAGAGGTGCCTCACCCGGAGGCTGTTGCTCGTCCGGATAAGGCGAAGATAGAAACTCAAGCTATTTATGGAGCGCAGGTTCGGAGTTTCATCAATGATTTGTTTAAAGGGAAGAATTTGATTCCAGATGGGACAAATGGTTGTTCGTTAGTTGAACGTCCAACCAAGTTGTTGGTTGAGGAAATGGAGCGAGTGAAAGCTAAGGGACATGAGCCGGATTTTAAGAGTAATTCGGCGTTGATTCATTCGGCAGTTTTTGGGTTTATTAAGGAGAAGACGGGGAGAAGTTGGTCAGAACATAGTTCGGAACAGCAGTATCAAGAGGCTTTGAAGTTGGCTCGTCAGTTTCTGTTGCGGCTTTCCGAACAGTTGCAATGGCGGCGACGGTAGATTGCCTAAACTTAACACGGCTGCTTCCTCAAGCTTTTCTGTAGACTGACCAAAGCGATCGCCTAATCCTATGCTAGGTTTTAGAAATTGAGCTGATAGTTCTGATGAACTACTGAGTTATGGTTTCTCAACTGGATTCGCCCAACCAAACAGAGGTCATCTACCCAGAAAGTGATGGACAGCCGATGGCAGATAATACCAAGCAGTTTCGCTGGATTGTAGTCATTGAGCAGAATTTGGATTGGATGTATGCAGATGACCCCAATGTTTTTGTTGCAGGGGACTTGTTTTGGTATCCAGTGGAAGGGCGTAACACGATCGTAAATGCTCCAGATGTCATGGTGGTGTTGGGCAGACCCAAGAGCGATTCCCTTCGGGATAGCTTCGCTTCACGCGGTTCTTACAAACAATGGGAAGAGGAAGGAATTGCACCGCAAGTGGTGTTTGAAATCCGTTCACCGAGTAATTCCCAAATAGAAATGGATAAGAAACTGTTGTTCTACGATCGCTATGGAGTTGAAGAGTATTACATCCCACATTCCGCACCCACAACTGTCACAAGAATGGCTGTGGCTGCTCTCATCGGTGGATTAGCTGAGCAACTCGCCGTTTAGCGAAGCAATAATACTTAAATCAAATAGGGGTGAGGATGGAGTGGGCTGTGATTCTCATTAATCATCGCTAATTGAGAAGAAGGAGAAACAAGTTTCCCACAACTGCCTGAACACTTCGCGACAATCCCCTGGTTGCTTCGCTGAACCAGGGGTAGCGGGGGAAGGATGGCACTGCGTTCCCCAATCACCCTCGACTGTGAGACTGGATGTATTCCTCAAGAATTTTAAGAGGTGCGCCACCAACAGAATTGTCTGCCTGATTTTAAAGAAGTTTGGACAGAGTATAAGCCATTGGGTTCTCACGCTCTGCAAGCCACTTTAAAGCGGGTAGATTTTGCATTTTCAAGGTTCTTCAAAGGGTTAGGAGGATATCCAAAACTCAAAGCTTATCGTCGCTATTCGGGCTGGACTTATCCTTGTAAGTCAGGCTGGAAAACTGAATCAAATGGTAAGAACGGGCATCTAAGTATTACTAATTTGGGTAGGATTCAGATGCGTGGACAGGCAAGGACGTGGGGAGTTCCTACTACTTGCACCATCATGTTCCGCAATGGGGCATGGTTTGCTTCCATCACTGTTCAGTGCAAAGAAATAGTTCGAGAAACAGAAACTGAGTCTGTTGGTATCGATTTGGGCTGTAAAGACGCTATTACTCTTTCGACTGGCGAGAAAATAGCCAAACCAGACTTTATCAAAGAAGGGCAGCGTCGAGTTAAAGCAGCATCTAAGAAATTACGCAGAAAGCGTTCGCCTAACTTCAAAAAGAAGATCAAAGCCTCGCGACGATGGAAGCGTGAACGCTCCTATGTTTCGCAATTACAGCGAAAAGTAACCCGCCAAAGAGAAGACTGGTTACATAAAACAACCAGCAACATAGTTAGCGGTAATAGCCTAGTTGCTGGTGAAAAGTTAAATGTTAAAGGGATGACAGCCAAGGCTAAGAAGGGTAAACGGAAAGCTCAAAAATCAGGGCTTAATCGTTCCATTCTTGATGTTGGCTTTGGAATGATTGGACAAATGCTTGAGTATAAATTAGCTGAGGCTGGAGGTTTCTATGTAGAGTCTCCCACCCAAACACTTAAACCTACTCAAAGGTGTGCAAACGGAACCTTTAAATCAGTTGACGCATTGCAGTCTCTCTATGATGGCAAAGGCATCACCCCTGACAAGGAGATAATTACCTACTGTGCGGTTGGGGCGCGAGCGGGGCATATCTGGTTTGTCTTGAAGTATTTACTGGGTTATCCCAATGTTCGGAACTACGATGGGTCGTGGAATGAGTGGAGTAGGCTCCCCGATATGGCGATCAAGAAATAAACAGGACTTACGCAACTGTTTGACGACCGTAGCAAGAGTTAGATGGTGGAGGCTACCTCAGTTTACTAAAAAACTGGGTTTAAAGCCCCGTCCTTGCCTACGAGGATTTGCAGGTGAGAAACATGGTAAAAAATCACAAGTTTGCCAAAAGCATTAGTGATGCGGCCTGGATGGGTTTTGGGAAAGAAACAGGCAAAGGCAATGGCAGATCGATTGTTACCTATCTTCATAATTAACCAAATAATTAACCTAACTCACCTACTGGGAGTGTCTGAGTGCAAATGTTGGTTACAAAAGACGTAATCTTCACCTTTTTCACACAAAGATGTGTTGATATGACGTTGGTTAATACAAGCTTGATGTCCAAAATGAATCAACAACAAATTATCGGGGTGACTCTGGTAGGATTGGCAACTAGTATTCCCTTGGGGATACTTAGCAGTAATCTGGCTCAAGCGCAAACGGCTATTGACTTAGCAACATTACAGAGTAGCGCACTGTCGAAGCACAATACCTATCGAGCTACTCATCACACTCCTGAGCTGACGAAAAGTGACTCTCTCAACAGTAGCGCTCAAGATTGGGCAAATCAGATAGCTTCTAGTGGAGATTTTGCACACAGTTCTACTAGTAATGGAGAAAACATATACGCTACCTACACTACAGCGTCTTCAATTCCCGGAGATACCCTTGCTAATAATGCGGTTCAGTCCTGGTACAGCGAAGTTTCAAAATATGACTATGCCAATCCAGGGTTTTCTTCCGGTACAGGGCATTTTACCCAGGTGGTGTGGAAGAGTAGTACCGAAGTCGGCTGTGGTGCTGCCAAGGGTACGAAAACAATGAATGGTAAGCTATATAACGCTTTCTATGTGGTTTGCCAGTACGCACCCGCAGGTAATGTACAAGGAAAGTTTCCGGATAACGTGTTGAAGCCATAATTGCCATTCAACTCGTGCTTGAAACGTAATTAAAAAACCTCCCCCCAAGCGGCGAAGCGCAGCAGCGCGATTCATTCAAACGGTAGATCAATCATCGAATACAGGTGAGAGGCTCTCAATAGCTCCCGGTTGCTGCTGAGCGACCGGGTGTTTTTTCATAAAATGCACCCGTGCGGAGCTATCCCTTGGGGTACGAGATATCTCAGTTAGGCTCGACTAAATCTCCAAACCAACAATCGTGAATTCGGGGGGATGCTCGATCGCAAACTGATAGTACAGCTCTTGCCCAGATAGAGGCGGTAATGTGAGCGACCATTCCACCATACCCATCTCACCCGCCTCAATCTCCGGATTGGAGAGCGTCAGACGGACTTTCACTTGCTCATTACGACTGACGGGCAACTGTTCTGTGAGTTTCAGCTTCGCTTCACACTCCCGGAAGTTGGTAATCACCAGTCGATAAGCATAGGTACGATGCCGCAGGTTACCTATCAACTTCGGGTCTATTTGATGTTCAACCAAATCCCGTTGAATTACAATTCCTTCATCACTCCCTAAGTTGAGCTTGAATTCTTGTCCGGGAGCAATGTTATCTAGCTGTGTTGTTCCTACAAAGGTCTTATCCAAGAAGATATTGACTTTGCCCGCTAATAACATCACTCCAGCCAGGGGATTGGTAATCGTGGCCTGGAGATAAGCTAAAGGGGTGACGCGAGGCAGAGCCATGTACTCAGCGCGGCAGGGGAAATCTTCATTAAAAATCGTCGTTTTATGAGGAACGCCATCACTAGGGATATAACTAGCGCTGTTGAGTCGATAGGTAATACTCCCTCCGGGTTTGGAGACATCTGGGGCTGCTGTTTGAGTCAAACCATACTCATATCCAGCCTTCATCATCGCTTCCGCTGAAGGTGTCGTCCCAGCAAACGGCATGGTAGCCGCTAGAGTCCGAGATGGCAGAGTAGCGGGTTCTGATAGGGTGGGTGTTCTGAACTGATTGGGCTGTTGTACGTCGATATACCAGGGGGTCAGCTTGACAGGTACGGTGCCGATTCCGGGCTTAGCGGTAGATAGAGTCAACGCTACACCCTGCCAATCTTCACCTGTACTTTGTTTAATTTCGGCGAGGTAACTGATATTAATTTTTTCATGGCTTGAACCCAAGCGCATGTCATAAAGGGCTGTCCAGCTTGCTTTATAGACAATGTAGGATATCTCTAGCTCCAATTCACCCACTGCCGAGGGTTCAAGCGTAATCATGACGTTGAAGCTTTCTGGAGGCTGAGTGCCTGACAACTGTTGAAGCTGCTGCCGCAGAGATTGCAGCTTTGAGTCTAGCTGTTTTTGTTCCTTTTCTTGTTGGGCGATCGCATCAGATAACTCATGGTACTGCTGCCCGACAAAATCCATTAATTCCCGGATTTGACTCAGGTTCATCTGTTCCGGGTCTTCAAACCTCGTTAAGCGCTCCAGGTACTGACTACTCAAACTTTTGACAAAGTTGCGTTGCAGATTAAGTAGTGTCAGCCCGTCTTGCACGGGGCGCTTTTGCTCCTCAATTTGCCCAATTTCTTGATTGAGCTGTGCAATTTTTTGTGCCACTTTCTCTGTTGCACAGGTGCGTTCGGTTCGGACTCCCAACAAGCGCACCCTTAAGGCACCGCTATTCCTCACCCGTATTGACTCACTCAAAAGCGTTACTGGCAGTTGGGCAATCACCAGTTCATGTTCGTCACCAGTGAGCTGCACGACTCCTCGACGAGTCACCAGCGCTTGGTTACTGTACACTGTAACCTCACAAATTCGGGTGTCTACCGTTTTATTCATCAGTTCTTTTTTCTTTGCCCTTCGTCATTCGTTATCAATTGTTAGTCCAAAGCAAAGTTGACAGTTTGCAAGCAAAGCAAGTTGTCAGGTTGATACGTTCTTACTTTCAACCTTCAACTTTCAACCCTTTAATCAATGACCCATCCGGTTTACTTAGCTTTTCAGGGGTTGAACTTCAGCTAAATCTAGAATTTTGGGAATCAAATCTTCCCGCTTGATCGCCATCATGTGAACACCCTGACAAAGTTGCCGTGCGAGCTGGACTTGCTCTGCCGCAATTTTCACTCCTTCCTGTAAGGGTTCATCTGCCCCTGCCAATCGGTCAATGATGGTTTCGGGAATGTGAACACCTGGGACATATTTATTGATAAATTGGGCATTTTTAGCCGACTTGAGCAGAAATATCCCCGCTAAAATTGGCTTATTGGTGCCAGCGGCAATCTCGTTCATAAACTTTTCCAGTCGCTCAAAATCAGTAATTAATTGGCTCTGGAAAAACTGTGCACCCGCTTCTAGTTTACGCTCAAAACGGCGTTGTAATCCAGACCAACTTTTGAGCTGGGGGTCAACGGCAGCACCTGTAAATAAATCGGTAACACCATCGGTTAGAGGCTTGTCATTGGCATCAAAACCACTATTGAGCTTGCCAATGAGCTTCAATAAACGCACGGATTCCAAATCAAAGACCCCTTTCGCATCGGGATGGTCACCGGCTTTGAGAGGGTCACCTGTGAGGGCAAGGATATTGCGAATCCCCAGGGCATGGGCACCCATGAGGTCAGCTTGGAGGGCGAGACGGTTGCGATCGCGACAGGCCATCTGACAAATCGGCTCAATTCCATGCTGCAACAAAATGACGGAAGCGGCGACAGAACTCATCCTAAGTACAGCCCGACTGCCATCGGTAATATTAACGGCATGAACCCTACCTTTGAGGGCTTGAGCCATTTTAATCATGTGAGAGGGGTCACCGCCTTTGGGGGGTGCCACCTCGGCGGTAATTAAAAATTCACCGGATTGAGCCGCCGTCCGAAACTGGCTTTGAGTAGAGACAGGACTGTGGGAGTTGCTCTCAACCAGCATCGCCTCTATGTCCGTCCGAAATGTTGTCTGTTGAAGGGAATCGCTCATCATCAATTGCGCTTACTTACGAGTATCACCTGTATCCGACTTCTGTCCAATCTGCCCAAGGGATGAATGGCGAGAAGCCGCTCTTTAGGGAGGGAATTCTGCTGGAGTAGACGGCAAAAACCGTATGCTCAATGTCGTACTCAACCCCAATCCGACCTGAGTTTTCACTCACGATTTAGGATTGGAGGATAATCTATCAAAGTGGCATTGAATAGCCCATAGCAGCCTTCACCCTTAATAAGGTTGCGTTAGCGATCGCTTCGGCTTTCTCTCTCCCTTCTCGCAGCACAGACTCCAGATAACTCTTATCGTCCATCACGGCTTGATACTTCTGTTGAATCGGTGTAAGCGCTTCAATCGTCGCCTCCGTCAGTAATGGTTTGAACTGACCCCAACCCATATCTTGACATTGAGCTGCTACTTCTTCTTTGGTTTTCTGTGCAAGCAGCATATATAAAGTCAGCAAATTATTACACTCCGGACGTTCTGGATTGTCAAATTCTAGACCTTTAATTGGGTCTGTTTTACACCGTTTAATTTTCTTGGTGATTTCGTCCGGGGAATCGAGCAAATTAATTCGACTCAAGTCCGAAGGGTCTGATTTGGACATTTTCTTGGTGCCATCGGTCAAACTCATTACCCGTGCCCCTTCCTTACGAATCAGGGGATCGGGTAGCTTGAGAATGGGTTTTTCTGGATGACCAAATTGGTGGTTGATCCGAACGGCAATGTCGCGGGTTAATTCAAGATGTTGCTTTTGGTCTTCTCCCACCGGGACTTTATCCGCATCGTAGAGTAGAATATCGGCTGCCATGAGTACGGGATAGTCCATTAAGCCTGTATTCACATTTTCCCCTTGCCTGACCGCCTTTTCCTTAAACTGGATCATATCGGTTAGCCAGTTGATGGGCGTGATGCAGTTAAACAGCCAAGTCAGTTCGCTGTGGGCGGAGATATGAGATTGAATAAAAATACTGGAATCTTGTAAATCAATCCCACAGGCTAAGTAGAGAGCAGCAATTTTGTAGGTATTCGATGCCAGTGTCGTGGGATCGTAGGGCGCGGTAATGGCGTGTAAATCGACCACACAGAAGAAATTTTCGTACTGGCTTTGACCTTCTACCCAATTGCGAATTGCTCCCAAATAGTTACCCAGGTGAAGATTGCCAGTTGGTTGAACCCCAGAGAGAACACGCTGCTTACCCATTGATTTCGCTTAAATACTCGTACAGAAACGGCTTGAAAAATACTACAAGCGTTCTTAGTGTGTAACAGTTCTATCAATTTTGCCACTCCGGGAGTCTCTATGGGTTGTAGTTTGCGATTTCGCTTAAGTTCAGTCGGCTCGGTAAGATAATGAGAGAAATTACCTAGCATATTTGATTGGACTCAGTCATGGCTCAAATTCAGTTTTCTAGAGGGATTGACGAAGAAGTTATCCCTGACGTGCGTCTGACCCGCTCTCGCGATGGTAGTAATGGGACTGCCACATTTATTTTTGAAAATCCCAAAGCTCTCGACAGCAATAGTACAGAAGAAATCACTGGGATGTATTTGATTGATGAAGAGGGTGAGATTGTCACGAGAGAGGTTAAGGGCAAATTTGTCAATGGTCAGCCAACTGCATTAGAAGCCTTTGTTCTGATCAAATCCCAAGACGAGTGGGATCGTTTCATGCGTTTTATGGAACGATATGCCCAAGAGCATGGTCTTGGATTTACTCAAGCAACATAAATAGAGGCTTCCTTCAGGTACACTTTTCTCGCGACCTGAAGGATTGCTGTTTTTAGTCTATGGCTCAACAACCTCACCCCGATTCTGCCCTAATGACAGTGCAGTGTGCTGTCATTACCGTTAGTGATACGCGATCGCCTGAAACGGATAAAAGTGGTCAGCTAATTCAACAATTACTCTTGGATGCGGGTCACTCTATTCGTTTTTACACAATTCTCAAGGATGAACCTCAAGAAATTCAGTCCCAGTTGAAGACGCTGGGAGAACAGTCAGATGTTGATGCGGTGATTTTGAACGGGGGTACTGGTATTGCACCGCGAGATACCACTTATGATGCTTTGGAGAAATTACTGGAAAAGACGTTGCCTGGATTTGGGGAAGTGTTTCGGTTCTTAAGTTACCAGGAAATTGGCTCACGCGCGATCGCTTCACGCGCTATTGCAGGTGTTTATCAAACTAAGCTGATTTTCTCGATTCCTGGCTCAACGGGTGCGGTTAAACTTGCCCTGCAACAGCTTATTTTGCCAGAACTTATGCATCTAGTCACTCAACTGAAGGGTGGTGTTTAAAATATTGATCGTTGTTGGTTTGGGCCTCCTATTTTTTAACGCAGAGATCGCAGAGGTTAGCGCGGAGTGACGCAGAGGTTTTGGAGGTGTTGGTTGGTTTGTTGCGATGCATCTGAGTCATGAGATGTCTGGCTAACGTGGAGTATTTGGCATTAACATCTGGGGTTCAACGGCCTCGACATGGGGTATCGATTCTAGCCGAGAAATCCCCCTAAGGGCTTCTAGGAGGCTGCCGGAGGGGGTACGTAACCAAGCGGCATTTGGGGCGTAGGAGAGGCTCTGAGCGACTTCGTAGCCCGCATTTTGGATTGCCTCGCGCTGTGTGTCCACTTCTACCCCTTGTGCAAAGCGGATGAAAACCAATCCTGTGGGAACGGCGAAGGAACCACCGGGTTGTAGTGTATAAATTGGCCCTACTGTGCCTGTGGTGGTAGCCAACCCAAGGGCATTTTCGGGTTCGTCCGGTTCGCCAGGAAAAATGGCGATCGCACCCTCATTCAGTTGTAAAATCGCTCCGGGAGCTACTGTGCCCGGTTGCTTGTAGTGTACAGCGTAGTACCCTGATTGACGACTGTATAAGGCAGCAAACGGATGGGTACTAGAGCGAATTTGCTGGGGATACTCGGAAAAAGAGTTTTTCTGGAATCTCACTTCAGCCATCACAGGGGGACTGTAGATCTGCAAAGGTTCTGCTATCAGAAATAACTCAATTGGAAAATAAATCATCTTCCTTAAGTGGTATCTATCTATTCTGGAAACACGGCTTCAAGACTTGTATCAACTGACAGATACGAGGAGTTAGGTACTGTCCAAATCAATCCATTATGAATGACCCATTTTGTATTTTTGATTGACCAATTTGTAGCGGCTCCTCGTCTAATTGCTAAATCCGTAAACTTGGGTTTCACCTATTAGGCACAAGAGTTCACGACCTTTATCCCAGGAGTTTACTTATGGTTACAGTCCGCTATGGCGGTAGGAACGGTGAACCGTATGAACTAACAATTAGTGATGAACACATTGTAGTTCGCACGGAAAACCGCAGTATTCTGACCGAAACCAGACCTTATGAAGTCACATCCGTGTCACCCGAAGCCCGCAACATTCTCGATCAATTCGAGTTGGAAACCCGGTTTCGTGCAGCGGGTGTAGAAATTTTACGTGCTAAAGACCCTCGTGAGAACAGTGCTTTGCGTGACACTGCACGAGTCATTCTTAACCAAGAGCCTGCCATCCAATTTGCTGGACGTGTTTTGGTCGATCCACAGTCGATGCAGCCGGTCGTTTATACCGAAAACATCTTCGTGAAGTTCGATGATGAAACCCAGTCTGGTGCCTGTCAGGAAATTTTAGAACGATACGGTTTAACGATTAAGCGTGAACTGGGGTATGCACGGAACGCTTACTTTGTGAGCGCACCAGAGAATACAGGTTTAACTATTTTTGACATTGCTTCTCGGCTTTTGAACGAGGAATCTGTGGAATTGTGCCACCCTGAATTAGTGCGTGAGATTAACAAACGTCAGGCTTTCCCCCAACAGTGGCACCTGAAGCCAACGACCATTAGTGGTCAGGCCATCAATGCCGATGCCAATGTTGAGGCCGCTTGGTCGTTAAGTAACGGCACGGGTACAACTATTGCGATTATTGACGACGGAATGGATCTCGATCATGAGGAGTTCCGCACCGCAGGCAAGATCGTTGCACCGCGCGATGTGACCCGTCAAACGAACGAGCCAAGACCGGGGAACCGAGATAACCACGGCACGGCCTGTGCTGGTGTGGCTTGTGCCAACGGTAATGTTGGGGCATCGGGTGTCGCACCGGGGGCACGGCTGATGCCGATTCGTTTGGCTTCCGGACTGGGTTCCCAGGCCGAAGCGGATGCCTTTGTTTGGGCGGCTCAAAATGGTGCAGATGTGATCTCCTGTAGCTGGGGGCCGCCAGATGGCGTTTGGTACAACCCCAACGATCCTCTGCATAACCAGGTCGTTCCTCTGCCTGACTCCACACGATTGGCGATGGACTTTGCGATTAACCAGGGACGTAACGGCAAGGGATCTGTGATTCTGTTTGCGGCGGGGAATGGGAATGAAAGTGTGGATAATGACGGTTACGCCAGCTACGAAAAAGTGATTGCGGTAGCCGCTTGTAATGATTCGAGTGTGAAAAGCGCTTATAGCGACTTTGGCAACGCCGTTTGGTGTGCCTTTCCTAGCAATGACGGCAGACCCTCAAAAACCCCTGGAATTTGGACAACGGATCGTTCGGGTCGGGTGGGTTACAATCCGGGGAATGCGAATCAGGGTGACGCGGCGGGTAACTATACCAACAGTTTTGGGGGAACCTCCAGCGCCTGTCCGGGTGCGGCGGGTGTCGCGGCTTTGATCATTGCCCGCAACCCGAATTTACGTTGGGATCAGGTACGGGAAATCATTAAACAATCTTGCGATCGCATCGATCAACAGGGAGGGAATTATGATGCGAGTGGTCGCAGTCCCTTCTATGGCTACGGTCGCATGAATGCTCGCAAAGCGGTGGAACTGGCGATGCCAGAGCAAGAGTCCCCTGTTTCCATCTTCACGGCAGTGCAGGATGTACCGATTAAAGACCTGGAGACATCGACACTGACTTTAGCGATCGCTAATACCGACCTGATCAAGTCTATTAAAGTTTCTGTGGATATCGAGCATAGTTATATTGGCGACTTGGTCGTTACCCTTAAAGCGCCTGTGGAAATGGGTGTAGACCCGATGCTTTTGCACAATCGTGAGGGTGCAGCCACTGATAACATCAAGAAGACTTACGACGAGGTGAATGCACCGGGACTAGCGGCCTGTAAAGGAAAAAGCCCCCAAGGGACTTGGGCGTTGGAAGTTGCGGATAAAGCTCAGCGTGATATCGGCAAGATGCGTAGCTTTACCCTTGAACTCGGATTTGAGCAGCCGTCTTAATTGACTTCCCTTAAAAAGGAACGGGGGAGGAAACACCGTCCGCCAAAATAGGTAATAGAGAATTCTTACCCATTACCCATTACCGTGAAAGCCCCCGCACTTGAATCGGGGGATGAGCATTAAGTTACCGAATACTCAGGGGCTTAGGCTGTTGACCTAAACCGGGTCGGGAGGCATTCATGGTTAAAGTTGCGATCGCCTGTTTGTATTGAGGGTCTTCTTGCGTCGCCCGTAAGGTTGGATTAGACTCCAGTTGCTTTTCTTGTGCCTCTGTCAATTCCAGTTTGACATCGGGTTCAATTCCCTTGTGGTTAATATCTTCGCCATTGGGTGGGAAATAATGCTGAATTGTAACCGCCAAGCCGGAACCATCGGATAGAGAATGAACCGACTGTACAACGGCTTTCCCAAACGTTTTACTGCCGATCACCCTTGCCCGCTTATTGTCCTTGAGTGCACCGGCTAGAATCTCACTAGCACTGGCGGAGTTGCCATCCACGAGTACCACCAAAGGCGACTTCGTGAGAGCGGTCTTATTGGCGGAAAACTTCTGATCCCCACCCTTACGATCTACCGTGCGGACAATTAGACCACTGTCTAGCCACATCCGGGCAATTTCCACACTGGCGTTGAGCAATCCTCCTGGATTTCCCCGCAGGTCTAACACATAGCCACCCACTTTCTGCTTTTCCAGGTTCTTAATGGCCTTCACCATTTGTTCGGGAGCATGGGCACTAAATTCATTTAAGCTGATATACCCAATCCGCATCTGACCTTCCTGCTTGAGGGTGTGATGAACGGCTGGAAGTTCGATTTGAGCACGGCTGAGCTTGACATCAAACGGCGGCTTCCCATCGCGGGAAATTCGCAATGTGACAGATGTCCCCACTTCACCCCGAATCATGGAAGAAGCGTCTTCCAGAGACATGCCTTTCGTGGATTTGCCATCAATGGCGACGATCCCATCTCCCGGTTGCAGCTTTGCCTTTGCCGCTGGAGAATTTTCAATGGGTGAGACGATTTGCAGAGCCTTCGTTTTCTCGTCCAGTTCTAGGCGAATCCCTACTCCAGAAAGCTCACCGGAGGTTTGGCTTGTGAGCGCTTGGAATTGTTCGGGGTCCATGAAGCGAGTGTAGGGGTCTCCTATCGGCTTGAGAGCGGCCCGAATGGCCTCGTAGGCTTGTTGTTTTGATGTGTAGTTTTTGCTCAAAAGCTGTTGCCGTGTGGCTAGCCAATCTACGTTATTGAATTTGTTATCCACATATTCTTGGTTAACAATTTGCCAAACCTCATCAACTAGGTTTTTGGGGCTATCCTGAAGTGCGGCAAAGACAGAGCGACCTCCTCCCGGTACGATGAGAGATAAAGCGGCGGTTGTTGCGATCGCTCCAGAGAAGAAGACGCCTTTGAGCCAAGAGAAATGTTTTGGGTGCTGATTCATGGAGTATGGCTAGAACGAGGTTGGCGTTAGAGGGTTAACAGTTATTGTAAAGCGGTCTGTTGAAGAGAGACCCTGGGCTTGAAGTCTACCTCAGCTTACACTTTGCAGCGATCGTACTACCGATAGGATAGATATCGGTTTAGGGCTAATATACTCAATTTGAATTGCCAAGTTAGATAAATTTTGTGCCAGTTTGCCCAGTGTCCTGCTGATAGAGTAAGACTGATGATGAGCGCTGATGGCTTGAGCAAAGTCCGAGCATGGGTCATAAAACATGAGAGGTAGACTCATTCCACGCAACTGGGTTAATTTTAAGAACTGGTTTCGAGCCAAGGGGCGACGTTTGCTAAGCACTAGTCTACTGATTTTAGGTATCCTCCTGGGTAGCTGGCTGCTAATTAACACTGTGAGATTGCAGGTAGTGGCGTCGGAACCTGTTGATGTGTTTTTCGTCCTGGGAGGTGGGATTGATCGAGAGATCTACGTTGCCCAGTTAGCTAAACAGCATCCAGAAGTCCGAGTTTTGATCTCTCAAGGCTCGGAAGACCCCTGCATCTTGCTGATTTTTCAACGAGAACAGGCACCGATCCGCCAAGTTTGGTTAGAAAAGTGTGCCGATTCTACCTTTGATAACTTCTACTTTAATATCCCAATTCTCAAACAGTGGGGTGTTCGTAAAGTTAAGTTAATTACTTCTTCCAGTCATTTACCGCGATCGCAGTGGATGGCACAGATTCTGTTGGGCGCTCATGGGATTTGGGTTGAGACAGATATTGCCTCACATCAGGGCACACCCGGAAATCGAGAATCTGTCCTAAAGGGGGGTTTGGATATCAGTCGCAGCTTAGTTTGGGCGGTTGTGAGTCAGGTTGTCCAGCCCAGATGCTTGAAATTAGTGCCACTTTCTGCTGTGGATTTGGAAGCTTGGCGTAACTCTGGTTTTCGGTGTGAGCGTCAACAGGAGTTGAAGCTTGAGTAGATTTGATATTCTTTTTTGCTGGTTACATACATCAACGAGAAGCTTTTTTTATACTACCCCATATTCAAGGTAATTTTCCAACTTCTGTTAAACGACTCCGGATATCGGTGAGCTTCCCAGTAATGATTAGCAGAACAGATTTTCAATTGATAAGCCAACTGATATCCAACAGTTGGCTTCAGTGAAGATGGTTTAATTTTCTCTAGCCTTGGTGTAATTCTACGTAATAGATAAATGAGGTTCCGAGCAGCGTTACCGCTGATTTAATAAAAAGATTTAAACTCTACTAGTTTCTTACAGCTCTCAATTCATCTGGGAAGCTGGAAACATCATCTGTTGTCATGTTCTAATGGATAGAACCCCAATGATTAAAATTAACATTTGGGTGTTTTTTAGCTTTTATGTAATTTACGCCCTGCTGAGTGTACCCCTTTTCTTATCAACTTCTGATGGTTGGTTAGCTGTTTTCCTTTACTTGATTTTTGGAAGTACTTATTATATTGTAAGTTCTATTTTACTGTTTTTAAGTGCCACCTTTCGCACCCGTCGAGGACGGACAAAAGTTAAAGTTAATTTAAATTTATTATCCAAAATAATTGGCTTTCAAGTTTTTGTGGTTCTGTTTAACTATAGAACTTGTGGTGATTCTCTCTGCTACCAGGGATTTCTGCCCAGCCTCTTGGAGGAAAACAGTATACCCATGGTGATTACACCACCCTTTGTAGTGGTCGTGTTCGCCCTGCTTTTGTACTTAATTTTGTTATCGCTGTTCTTACTAGATGTCGCTTAATTTTAAGAAAAAAAACACGGATTCAACTCTTGCGACTGAAGAAAATAGCGGCTAAAATAATCAGACCTAAAAGGGCTAGAGGCACCCAGAGATTAGAAAGCTCTATCATTTGGGGGTGTTGTCCTGGCTATCACCATTTTTAAAATTAAGAATAATTATAGATTTTTTGTAGAATATAAACCAAGCTTTATTGGAGGGCTAATGTATGACCTTTCCAAATTGGGTGACTTGGCTAAAAGAACGAACAGCTTTCGGTATTCTTTCCGAGGACGTGATCAATGCGCTCGCGCAAGTGATGGAAGAGCGCGTAGTGCCCGGTAACACGCGCTTGGTGATTGAAGACACACCCGTTGAATATCTCTACATTCTCCAACAAGGGCGTATTGAGAGTGACCGAGCTAACCAAACGAGTTCTGCTTGGGCTATAAGTTGGCTCCCAGGAGCCATTATTCATTTACAAGAATTACTATTTGACCAATCCGCTCAAAGAACCGTCAAAACCCTCAGCGAATGTCACCTGTGGGTAATCCCTGCCCAACAATTTCAAGAATTACTCAGCCAATATCCCGAAATTGCTCAAGCTTTTTCGCCCCAACTTGCTGCTGAACTCGCTAAACTGTCTTCTCAACTCAGTTACGAGCAAGAGCGTCAGGCTATTTTAAGGCCTTATTTAGTGAGTAGGGCAAAACGGGGAATTATCGGTAAAAGCCGCTATGCTGTGCGATTGCGGCAACAAATTAAAAAAGCAGGGGAAGACCGCCAATCCGCACTTGTTTTCGGCGAACCTGGACTAGAAAAAGATAATATAGCCACTCTAATTCACTTTGGTTCCGCATACCGACGCGAACCTATTATTAAAGTCGATTGCAGCACTGTACAGGCAAGTGGTGCAGAATTGTTTGGTCGTGCGGGTGGGAAACCAGGATTAATTGAAGCCCTCGGACAAGGCACATTAATTCTCAACAATATTCAAGAATTACCCTCAGAATTAATGCCAACTCTGGCTAATTTGTTAGAAACCGGCAGCTACACACCCGTTGAAAGAGAACAGGGCAACAACAGGGAAGAACCCAATCCAAAATCTAAAATCCAAAATCCCAAATTGCAATGTCAGGCTCATATTGTCATGATTTCTGAAAAAGCCCAGCCAGACATTGAACATCGGGTGAGTCATTTAATCAAAGTTCCACCCCTGCGGGTACGGAAAGTGGATATTAGCGACCAGATGGATTACTACATTAGCCTCTGGTGTCGGTCGAAAGGGAGTTCTAAACCCCGTGTCACACCAGAAGCCCTGCGTCGATTACAGGCGTATGATTTTCCGGGCAACTTGAGGGAATTGCAAAACCTCCTAGAGCGAGCACTCGTACAATTAGGCACTGCCAAAGAACTCACTGAAGAAATTGTCTGGCCTTCTCAGAGTAAGAAGAAACAATTTCGATTGAATCTATTAAATGCTTATCCTAGATTGAGGCGATTTTTAAGAGGTGAGTGGTGGCCCGATCGCATTAATTACGGATTTACCTTATGGTTTTTTGCCCTAATCGTGACATTGGGATTCGTCGGCCCCCAAAATCGTCAAGAAAATTTTACGTTAAATCTCTTTTGGGCGTGGTGGTGGCCTTTAATTTTGGTGGGCTTTCCCTTTGTCGGACGCCTTTGGTGTGCAGTTTGCCCCTTCATGATTTATGGAGAAATAACACAGAAACTTTCCCTGTGGCTATGGCCTCGTCAGTTGAAGCGTTGGCCTAGAGAAGCGGCTGAAAAATGGGGAGGCTGGTTTTTATTTGGCTTATTTGTCCTCATATTTTTGTGGGAAGAACTTTGGAATTTAGAAAATACCGCTTACCTATCGGCTTGTTTGCTTCTGTTAATTACGGCTGGAGCAATGATTTTTTCTGCCATATTTGAACGTCGATTTTGGTGCCGTTATTTATGTCCTATTGGGGGGATGAATGGTTTATTTGCTAAGTTATCGATGACGGAATTAAGGGCGCAACAAGGGACTTGTTCGGCGGAATGTACGACTTACCAATGTTACAAAGGCGGCTCCCAAAAAGGTGAAGGGTTGGAAACGGCAGGTTGCCCGTTATATTCTCACCCAGCTCAATTGGAAGATAACCGGGACTGTGTGTTGTGTATGACTTGCCTCAAAGCCTGTCCTCATCGCTCCGTTGAGGTCAATTTGCGCCCTCCAGGAATTGAGCTTTGGACAACTCATAATCCCCGTACTTATGAGGTAGCGCTACTCTTATTGTTGCTCGGTGGGATATTTCTGCATCGATTACCGGAAATACAGGCAGAATTAGGATTGTCCCTAAATTTACAGGATTTTTGGCAACATTTTGGCTTATCGCTTTTTGTGTTAGCCATTCCCGCCACGATCCCTTTAATTGCCTATGGGGGGAAACAGTTATTTTATCGGCTTATTCAAGCTCTAAAATTCCCAATTCCTAATCCCAAACCTAAACCCTTTGTAGAGCTAGCCTATGGATACTTACCCTTAGTCCTGGCTGGTAACTTAGCTCACTATTTGCGCTTAGGTTTAAGTGAAGGTGGGCGGCTGTTGCCCGTGACGTTGGCGACTTTTGGTCTGAGTGGTGAAGGGTTGCCTGTGTTTGTGGCTCATCCGGCTGTGATCGCCTTTTTACAGGGGGTGACGCTGATGGTTGGTGTGGTTTTGACAATATTTCTGACACAAAAAATTGCTTGTCAGCCTGTGCGATCGCTCTTAGCGCAACATTTCGCATCTGTTATTCTCTGTATCTGTCTTTGGGTCATTATCGTCGGTTATTAAGTGATGAAAAAAACCCTCAGCAGGTTGCTGAGGGCGGTCATCAGGGTGCATCTATATTTGTTAATCCAGCATGGCTCTCACCGTATCCGGAAAATCGCAGATTTTCTTTCAGCGCTACATCTATCTTGAAAATTGCTCATCGGTAATATTAATTCGACTGGCACCGAAATTAGCGAAAAATGGGGTACAGAAACTCTGCGCCCCTCTGCGCGATCCTTTGCGCTCTCTGCGTTAAAAAAATCTACTATTTCAATGCCAACAAACTCACTATAATGGGTCTTATTCAACATTAAAATCTGCTCATTAGTTTTCTTTTGATGATGCACTCTTTTTGGCATCTGCTTTATTGGGTTTAGGGCAAGTTTTTTTAGTACGATTCTTATAAACCCAACCTTGCACCGGAGAGCTAATCTCTATATAACCATTTTCTTCTTTTCCAGTGACAGTGAGTTGGATTCCTGATTTGATAACTTCCCCGGTTTTTTTACTTCTGGGTGACTCCCGGACATTGGATGCCCTTCTCATCGTGAAAGTACAACCATTTGGGTCTTGGGCTTTCTCTGGTTCAGGTTTTGGGTCAGATTGATTGGGTGTAGATGTTGAATTCGATTTGTTGGGTTCAGGTGTTGAATTCGATTTATTAGGGTCAGGTATGGCGTTTGTTTTATTCGTCGTTGTCACCGCAGAGGGTGATGGTGGACGAACCATCGAAAAAATACCGGCGGCAATGACAAGAGTCACAGCACTTGTTCCCAGGATTAGGGGCAATTTGCTAGGGATTGTAGAAAAAGAACCCACACCCATGGGCGATCGCGAAGGTTGGACGGGTGGAACCGTCGCCGTTTCCTCCATTAAATTACTTGATGGGAGGGCAGCTTGACCTGAGGGTAAAGACTTGAGTGTGGCGATCGCCTGTCGCGTCTTAAGCGCCGATATATTCTGGATTGTTTGCAGCACCTTAGAGGCAGACTGATAGCCATCTCTGAGGTAGTAACGCACTCTCTGGCTAGCGATCGCCGCAAAAGCCTTTGCCGCGTTGGGATTGGCGAGTGGCTCAAGTGCTTGCAATGCCTCAGTTGCTGACTGGTAGCGGTATTTAAAATAGTGGCGTACCATCTTAGCCAGAACCGCCGCCAACGCATCGCTGACTTGGGCATATTGCTGCCAGATGATTTCCCCCGTATCGGGGTCTTCTCCAAATTGGGTGGGATTCATGCCAGTTAAGGCTTGGATACCAATCATGCCCAGAGCATAAAGATCACTACTAGTACGAGGTCTACCTTGTCCCTGTTCGCTAGGCATGTAACCTGGAGTACCAATGGCAACCGTCTCTTTGACCAGTTCTTGGGCAACGATCGATTGCATCTGCACTTGCTTAACGGCACCAAAGTCCACTAAAACGACCTTGTTATCGTGCTTGCGACGGATTAAATTCTCCGGTTTGAGGTCGCGATGGATCACACCGTTCGTGTGGACAAAATCGAGGATATATAAGACTTCTTGCAGCAGTTGAATGACCTGGCTTTCACTCCACGGCTGACTCGGTTCTAGTTCCACATTGAGCGGATGTCCGTCAATAAATTCTTCGACGAGGTAAAACTCTTGGTTTTCTTCAAAGTAAGCTAACAGTCGGGGAATCTGGTCATGATTGCCCAGCTTTTCCAGAGTTTCGGCTTCGCGAGTAAAGAGGCGTCTAGCGATTTGCAAAAATTCGGGATCGCGAGAAGCGGGTTTGAGATGTTTGACCACACAAGTGGGATTGCCCGGTCGGCGAGTGTCTTCGGCGATGTAAGTATGACCAAATCCGCCTTGGCCTAGAACTCGAACCACCTGGTAACGCTGGTCTAGTAATGCGCCTATCATGGTATTGCCCGCTCCCCCGCAGTAAACCGTTAGCCTAATAGACTTTTCGAGCCAGAAACCGTGTTTCCGGATTTTTGTAAAGATATGTGTGGATGAACATCGGGTGTGCAGCAGATCGACATCCGCGCAGGTTTTAACACTCAAATGATTCCCTGATTAGACCAACCTTGACCTGTAGATTGACAGGGGAGCAATTACCCTTTCCGGGTGGTGTCCCTTGGGCAATCAGGGCAATGCCATAACCTTGTGGCGAGGTGAGGTTTGACCCCACGAGAAGCCCCTTGCCTAGTGAATTTTTGGCAGACCTTGTTCGCTTCATAAAGGTATCAGAATCATGGCTGAACTTAAACTTCGTCTAAAACGGGGAAATACGGAAAAAACAATTTCGGTGAATCGAGAAGAATTTACCATCGGTCGATTGCCCGAATGCAACTTAAACTTGCCTTTCGAGGGAATTTCTCGATACCATGCCCGCTTATTAAAAACAGCCTCCGGGGTATGGACAATTGAGGATATGGGGAGTAAAAATGGGACGCTCATGAATAAACGCCCCGTGATTTCGCCGGAAAAGATTAAGGACGGCGATGTTATTTGGCTGGGAGATATTAGCCTTGCGGTTATTTTGGTCGAGCCGCCTCAAGCGAATGCAAGACAGGTAGAATCCTCGGAAAAAGGAGCTACTATTCTTCACAATGTCCAAGAACTGCAACAGCATTGGATACAAGCGAATGCTGACCGTGATGATATCAGTAACAAAGACAAAACGATTGCCCGTCTCAAAGATTTGGTGGAGATAGCGAAGAGTCTGAGTGCGGCTGAATCGATAGAAGCAATATTCTTCCAGGTGCAGGAAGTCGTCTTTCGTTACCTCAAGAGTATCGAGCGATTAGCATTATTAATTGATGTGAGTGGTGCAGGGGAACTTGAATTGCTCAATGCAGCAACTCGAAATGTTTTCCAACAAGAAAATTTGTCTCCTGATGGCAGTTGGATTAGCCAAACCATCTGTCAAAAAGCATTTACAGAAAAAGTAGCCATTCAAACAGCGGATGCCCAAGTCGATCAACGGTTTGAGGGGCAACAGAGTATTTTACTCAAAAACATTGGTAGCGCCATGGCTGTTCCTCTGTGGGATGAAAATAAGGTTGTCGGTGTGCTGTATGCCGATGCCCATTTTTCTTCAATGCAGTGGGCCAAAGAGGGAGAGGAAGACCTCAGCTTTTTTTCCACTTTAGCCAACCTCGTAGCCTCTAGTGTGCAACGTTGGCTCTTGCAACAAAAGCTTAGAAGTGAAGAAATGATTCGGCAACGATTAGAGCGATATCACTCTCCCGCCGTCGTACAACAGTTGATCTCAGTAGGCGCATTACCAGACGGTCGGTTATCTCCCCAAGAGAGTGAAATCAGCATTCTGTTTGCAGATATTGTTGGCTTTACAGCACTTTCAGAACGGTTAAGACCCGCAGAAATTGCCCACTTACTCAATGGTTTTTTCGAGGAAATGTTGCAAGAAGTTTTTGCTATGGGCGGGACTTTGGATAAGTATATTGGAGATTGCATCATGGCATTTTTTGGTGCTCCGGAACCTCAAAAAGACCATGCCGACCGGGCTGTTGCCGCCGCCCAAGGAATGCTGACTCGTTTAGAGAATTTGAATGCCAATCAAGTCTTGCGCGAACCTCTGCAATTACGCATTGCAATTAATAGTGGAAAGGCCGTGGTTGGCGATGTCGGCAGTTCTCAACGGGTAGACTATACAGCGTTAGGAGCCACGATTAATCTAGCTTCCCGCATGGAAGGCATCTGTCCTCCTGGTGAATGCGTCTTGAGTGAAGCAACTTATCAAATGCTGGCGCAAAAGCAGGGTTTTGAGGAGATGGGAGAACACCGTTTCAAGGGAATTGACCGACCCATACCGGTTTATCAGACGAAGAGGCGTTGAGACACAGACGGTATCGGGCAAGAAAAAACCCTCAGCGGGGGGCTGAGGGCGGTCATCAGGGTGCATCTACTGTTTTTTAATCCGACATGAATCTGAAAGTATCCGGAAAAATTCAAGAAATTCCCTCACCCGCTAAAAAGGCCAGGGGGATTAGCCAAAGTCCCTGACGATTAGAAATTGCTGCTACACCAGCGAAGATGTCACATAAAGTTCATATACTCTGCCAATTTTGGCGGATTGAGTGGGTATAGTCTCAGAATTTAGCTGATTTCAACCAACTGAATATCAAAGGTTAGGTTCTCGCCAGCCAGAGGATGATTGGCATCTAAGGTTACCTTGCCATTAGAAACCTCTGTAATAAAAACTGGCACAGCTTGTCCATTCGGCTGTTGGACTTGTAATTGCTGACCGACTTCCGGTTCCAAGTCTGGTGGCAGTTGTTCTCTGTTGACTTGAATCACCATTTCTTCTCGATAAGGACCATAGGCTTGATCCACAGGAATTTTTTGAGTTTTTGATTCTCCAGGAGTCATTCCCATCACCGCTTCCTCGAAACCAGGGATGACTTGCCCCTGATTGAGTGTGAATTCTAACGGTTCACGGTTAACGGAGGAATCAAACACTGTGCCATCGTCTAGTTTGCCCGTATAGTGAATTTTGACGGTGTCACCCGATTTTGCTTGTACCATTTTTACTGTCCTTTGGACATGATCAACTCCTCTAGAGTAACAACTAGAGGTATCAGCGGAATACTATCGGCTTGGTTGAGGGTGCAATCGCCTCGGCTAATGTGTTGTGTGCGATCGCTTTCCAAGAAAAAACCCTCAGCGAGTTGCTGAGGGCGGTCATCAGGGTGCATCTACTGCTTAATCCCATATCCTGCTCACGGCGTCCGGATAAATTTCGGGAACTCAAGGAAAACGTGAAACCTTGAATCATCAGTTGGGTAAAGGCTGTCACTGAATTCGGCTTTCCACCTTCTCAATCAAAGCCTCAGCCATCTCAACCGCCAAAAGAATCAGAGTTCGCTCTCGCTGCCCTTGAATGCTTTCATCACTGACCTTGGGATAAATATGTGGATTAGATATCATCGCCGCCAGTAGTTGTGTCGCCATCTGTTTTACTTCAGAACGGTTTGAATCCATCGTCTTCTCCTCGGCTTGCCTATTCGCAAGTTCGTTCAAAAAATACATAGAATACAGAAATTGTAGGGAAATATCCTGTCCTGCGTTAGTGCCGCAGACTCTTAGGCTCATCGCCACTGACAAATCTCATGCCTGAACCCCAACTTCAATGGCAAGTCTCGCCACCGTCTGAAATTCCCCCATGGTTCTTGGACGCCATCAAACCCCATCTACCCGCTCAAGTTCTAGGCGATCGAGATGGGCATCATGCCGCCCAACTTTTATGGAAACGGGGCATCCGTGATGTTCTTTCGCTGCCCGGTTTCTTAAACCCAGACTTTTACCAACCCGCTAATCCCTTTGAATTTGGGCAGGAAATGCAATGGGCGGTGGAACGCTTGCAACAAGCTTGCCGAACCGGTGAAATGGTGGCAATTTGGGGAGACTTTGACGCCGATGGCATTACTTCAACCGCCGTTCTCTGGGAAGGCTTAGGACAGTTTTTACCGCAAGAATGGCAGCTTATTTATTACATCCCCAATCGCCTCACAGAATCTCATGGTCTGAATCATCAAGGTATTGATGCGTTGCAAAAACAAGGTTGTCGATTAATCGTAACTTGCGATACAGGTAGCACCAATTTAAAAGAAATTGACTATGCTCAAACCCTAGGGATTGATGTGATTGTGACCGACCATCACACCCTCCCAGCACAGCGTCCACCGGTCAAGGCTATTATCAATCCCCGCTATTTTTCCCCCGACCATCCACTCTTCCATCTTTCCGGTGTTGCGGTTGCCTACAAATTAATAGAAGCCCTTTATCAAACATTACCCGATGTTCCCCAACAACCGTTAGAGAACTTGTTAGATTTGGTCGCCATTGGATTAATTGCTGATTTAGTCCAACTCAGTGGAGATTGTCGCTACCTGGCACAACTCGGAATTAGACGCCTGCAACAACAATCCAAAACCCAAAACCCAAAATCTAAAATCACACGTCCCGGTGTGGCTCGCTTATTGGAATTATGCCAAAGAAATGGCGATCGCCCCACCGATATTTCCTTCGGATTGGGTCCTCGAATCAACGCTGTTAGCCGCATTCAAGGTGATGCATCTTTCTGTGTGGAATTACTCACCAGTACGGATGAAAAGCGCTGTGAACAACTGGCAACCGAAACCGAATTAGCTAATACTCGCCGTAAATCTTTGCAAAAAGATGTAACCCAGCAAGTGAAAGCCAAACTTGAACAACTCGACCTCTCAACCACGAGTGTTATTGTGATTGAAGACTCTCAATGGCCTGCTGGTGTTCTCGGCTTAGTTGCAGGGCAAATTGCTCAGGAATATGGACGCCCTACGATTTTGTTAAGTACAGAAAATGAGGTTGATAATCAATTAGAAAATAAGGCGCAAGAAGACACAATCATTGAGTCTCAATCACAATCTGACCCTCCAAAATTTGCCAGAGGTTCAGCACGTTCTGTGAATAATATTGACCTTTATCAGTTGGTGAAGTCACAAGAACACCTACTACATCGGTTTGGCGGTCATCCGTTTGCCGCCGGATTGAGTCTCCCGATTGAAAATTTGCCTCTATTTACTGAAGCGATTAACCAACAGTTACGGCAACAAGTCTCTACGACAGGTGCCTCACTCACTCCCGTACTCGAAGCTGACTTGATTGTGACTGTAGCCGAGTTAGGAAAAGAATTATTTTATGAACTTAAACTACTCGAACCCTGTGGGATGGGAAATCCTGTGCCAAAACTGCTGATTCAAAACTGTTGGTTTGAGGAAGTTAGAAACTACAATACCCAAGACTTTAAAGGACGAAAAGTACAATTCATCAAAACTGAGTTTGAAATTTGGGACAACTCTTGCCATACCGGATTTCATGGAATCTGGTGGGGACACTACAGAGATGAAGTGCCCAAAGGAAGATGCGATGCGATTGTTGAACTGGATTACAACAATTACAAAAAACGTCCCGAAGTGCGATTATTGGCGGTGCGTTCACGGGTTGATCTATCCTCCTTTAGTATTCCCACCCGATTAGATTGGATTTTAGATTGGCGCGGTGCAGATGAGGAGATAGAAAGCCAAAGCTTTACTGGTAAAGCAGCGAGACTGAGTGAGGAAGGACATCAGGAGATGGAGAACAATCCCCATCCCAAATCGATTGATCCCCTCACGGTTAGCGAGTGTCCCACCAGTTGGGACGAATTGCAAATCTGGTTTCGCCGTGCGATCGCATCTGAGCGAAAATTAGCCCTCGCTTATCCACCTCCCAGCCCACTATCACCCGGTGAAATCTGGAAACAACTCGTGGGAATTGCTAAATTCCTCAGCCGCACAGGACAAACGGCGACTTTGGTGCAATTGCAAGAAAAGCTGGATTTGAGCGATCGCATTCTCCATTTGGGACTCGATGCCATATCACATCTTGGCTTTTATGTCAAACACAAGGATTGGGCGATCGCGATTAGCGGGCAACCCTCACTAGAGGTAACTGACTCTGTTGCAAATGAAGCCATCCAGAAGTTCCTAGCCGCCGTTGAAGAAGAACAGTTCTTGCGTCAGTATTTCTACCAAGTTCCCCTATCCACCATTCAATCCCAAGCTTGGCAAATTACCCTAAATGAGCGGCTGTTGGCATGACAACGTTTTGAATCCACTTTTAAGACTGGCTTGCACCCGTCAAAGCCTTCTCTAAATCCGATAACTTCACGTCACCGGAAAAGGCTTCACCGTTGATTACAAAGAAGGGAGTGCCTGAAAGTCCCAAGGTTTGAGCTAACTGAATATCCTCCTCAATCGCCCTATCGGCATTGGCTTGATCTTGCTCAAACTTCTCCAAATCCAGATTCAGGCTTTTGGCAGTCGCCACATACAACGAGTTGCCTAACTTGTCTTGCTGGGAAAATAAAGCATCCTCGTACTCCCAAAATTTCCCTTGTTGAAATGCCGCCCAAGCCGCCTTAGCCGCAGGCATGGCTTCGGGATGAATGGGAGTGAGAGGGAAATGTTTGTACACTAAGGTAACTTCATCCGCATGTTTGCTCATAAACTGTTGGATGATTTTATGAGCCTGGGCACAGTAGGGACATTGAAAGTCTGAGAATTCTAATAGCACGACTTTTAAATCACTTGCGCCCGTGGTGGGAGAGTCGCGAATCACAATTTTAGGATTCATTTGTAGTGCTTGCACGAAAGCCTGCCGGATCTGTTGCAGTTGTGATTGTTGTTGCTGCTGGTAGCCTTGAACCGATTGCACAATGACTTCTGGGTGTTCGCGAATGAGCTGTAAAATTTGTTCAGGGTGCTTGCGAATCACCTGCAAGACTTGTTCTTCAACCAGAGGACTCACTTGACTGGCGGCTTGTGCAGGGAGTGACCAAGTTAGCAGTACTAGACCCGACAGCAGCAGACCTGCGAGTGCTAAAGCTTTCTGAGCCAAGCGTCGGAGGCTGATGAAGGGATTTGCCAACAGTTGCGATCGATACATAAATTACCCTGTAAATGGCTGACATCAACCACTGTACTTCCCAGATTTGATAACTGCACTCCCCACCCAACAACTCAACTTGCTATGTAATGGCTCATGTGTCATCAACTCTTTGAGTTGATGGTGCAAAATGGGGTACTAACGCTATTAAGGAGCAATATAATTATCCCAAGCACTACCCATACTTCACACTTTACACTTCATCGTTCCTCATGAATGGTCGGTATCCACTTTGAAAACTCCTACCGAAGATTGAAGTTCTTGGGCAACAGCTACGGTTTGCTGCAAAGAGCGCGAAATTTGATGGGAAGATTCAGAGGTTCGCTCAGAAACCCTAGCAATCTTCTGCATTAAGTTGGTAACCGCTAAAGAGGTTTGCGCTTGAGATACGGTTGCACTCGAAATCGATTGCACTAACTCATCAATCTGATGAGATACCTCTAAAATCTGACCGAGGCTATCCTTGGTTTCTTCCACCAAATAAGTGCCTTCTACAACCTGAGAAGTCCCCAATTCCATCGCCTCAACTACTTCATTGGTTTCTCGTTGGATGGTTTCTACAATGTGTTCAATTTCTTGAGTGGCAGCCGTTGAACGCTCAGCCAATTCACTGATTTCCTCTGCAACGGCTGTAAAGCTTTGGGCATCCTCATTTTCTCGTGCCGTTTGAATTCCAGCATTCAGCGCTAGCATGTTAGTTGCTTGAGCAATCTGTTGAATCAAGTAAACGGCTTTGGAAATTTCCTGAGAGGATTGACCTAAACGCTTCACTTTTTTGGAGGTTTCTCCCACCGTGGCTCGCAATTTTAAAATTCCTTGCACCGTGCGCTCCATCGCTTGTCCACCCGCTTGGGCAGTAGTAGAGGCAGAGCGAGCAACGGCGGCGGCGCGGTGGGCACTCTCGGCAACCGCTTGAATGGAAAGCGTCATTTGCTCGACGGAACCCAGGGTACGGGTAATTTCTTCTGCCTGTGTAAGAGCTTGATCAGACAGTTGACGGATGGCTCCTTCGTTTTCCCCTAAGGATACGTTGACTTGCACCGCTGCTTGTTTCACCTGAGTCACAATGCCGCGCAGACTGGCAATGATGGAATTGAAAAAGTCTGCAACGGTGCCAATTTCCCCTTCTTTCACCTCCGCGAGAACGGTGAGATCGCCCTTAGCGGCTCCTTTGACTTCGTTGAGCAGTTCTGCCAATTGACGCTGGAGTGCTTCTTTTTGCTGGCGTTGCTCTTGAAAACTCGCTTGAGCTTCCTGACGCGCTTGCTCTCTCTGTTCCAAAAGGGTAGCTTGCTCGATCGCAATTCCTACCTGTGTCGCCACCTGTGCCAACCAATTAATTTCTTCCTCTTGCCAATCTCGTGGCTTGGCACATTGATGGGCAATCAGTAAACCGAGCAACTCATCCCGAATCAGAATCGGGGCGACTAAATTCGCCTTAACTTCAAAGCGTTCGAGTAACTTAATATGACACTTGGTTAAATTGGCCTGATAGATGTCATTAATCGCACGAACGCGACCTTTGCGGTAGAGTCCGCCATGATTTCCCTTAAAACAAGTGTCCTCTACCTCCGCCCCTAGGGCAATTGTCCAATTCGAGTCCACGGATTCAGCAATCATGGTGCCACTCCAGTCGGAATCGAAACGGTAGATTAACACTCGGTCGGCTTTTAAGGCTTGTTTCACCTGTCGCACCGTGGTGCTGAAGATATCTTCCAAGTTAAGCGATCGCAAAATTTGCTTGGTCATTTCAGCAAAGGCACGGGCGCGTTTGGCTTCGGCTTCTTTTTGTTGACGCTGCTCAAGAGCTGCCATCTCCGCCGCTTCTGCTAGTAATCGAGCGCGTTCGGCTTCGGCTTCTTTCTGTTTTCGCAAGGTTTCCTGCTGTTTAAGTAGCATCGCTTGGTCTAAAGCTACCCCTACCTGGTTCGCCACTTGCTTGAAGAAATCAATTTCGATTTCTTTCCACGTCCTGGGAGCAGAACATTGATGGGCAATCAGCAAGCCATGAAGCTGTCGGTCAACAATAATCGGCACAATCAGGTTGGCTTTGACCGATAAGGTTTCCAGTTGCCTTAAGTGACAATCGCTTAAATCAGCTTTGGAAATATCCTCGTTGGCTTTGACTCGACCTTTCTCATAAAGAATCACATAGCGATTCTCAAAACAAGGGTTAGCCATTTGCAATCCCAAGGCACTAGGCCAACCCCGCGCCACAGATTCGGCAACAACCATGCCGTGCCCTTCCGACTCGAAGCGATAAACCACCACGCGATCGGCTTGTAGGGCGGCGCGAGTCTCCACCACGGCGGTGTTGAAAATATAATCCGTATCCAGGGATTCCCGAATATTGGAGGTGATGTCATTCAACAACCGTGCCCGTTCAGCTTCCGCTTCTTGCTGTTTGCGGAGAGTTTCTTCCTTTTTAAGGAGGATTTCTTGGTTCAGGGCAAAGCCCATCTGGGTGGCGACTTGTTTTAAGAAATCAATTTCGGTTTCCTTCCAGGTTCGAGAGCCAGAACACTGGTGGGTAATCAATAAACCATGAAGTTGTCGGTCTGCAATGATTGGTACGACTAAGTTCGCTTTGACGGAAAAGGTTTCCAGTTGTCGGATATGACAATCGGTTAAACCAGCGTTGTAAATATCGTTAGTCGCTCGAATCCGGCCTTTCTGGTAAGGAATGACGTATCGATCTTTAAAACAGGTGTCATTAATTTGAGCACCGAGAGAAGGAGGCCAACCCCGACCCACGGATTCGGCAATCATCGTACCATTCCAGTCTGGATTGAAGCGATAGACAATAACGCGATCGGCTTTCAGGGCGGCGCGGACTTCTGCTACCACCGTGGTGAACATGTCTTGGGTGTCGAAGGCTTCTCGAATGCTGGAGGAAATGGAATTCAAGAGTAGTTCTTGCTTCACCTCAGCCGCTTGTTGGCTAAATTGAAGCTGAAGCTGGTCTGCCAGTTGGTTAATATGAGTGCTTAAGGTGGATAATTCGTCTTCTCCTTGGACTTTTAGGTAAGTATTGAGTTCTCCCCGACCCAATTTTTCTACGGCGTTGGTGGCTGCACTGATTTCACGCGAGGCGCGGTGGGAGAGGAAAGCGGCGATCGCACCGACTAATAAGACGGTTCCCCCTGTTCCCAGCATCAGAGTCAGCAACAGTTGTGCCTTCAGCTCTGACATCGTGGTGGTGGGGCTTTGACCGGTTTGGGCAACCTGTGTGGTAATCGCTTGATTGGTGAGGTAGTAGCTGGTTGCGCCGATTCCGATCGCGGGGAGTGTGCCAAATGCGATCGCCAACAGGATGGCTTTTGTACTCAATCGCAATTGCCGCCACCAGGGAGGACTTGATTGCTGAGGAGACTGACTAGAGAGAGCTATGCTAAATGGCGGGTTCTTCAGCGTACTCGTAAATACTTGGGGCACAGAGAGTTGCCCCAGAGGGGAATGACTCCCCTGACTCGCTATCGGGGGATGACTCGGACTGCCTGAAGACTCGTTCTCCAGTTGAACTAACGCCGTGCGAGCTAAGTCAGCCGTTGCCGAATCACCCGCCAGTCTGAGCGCTTCTCGCAATTCAGCTCTAGCTTTGTCCAAATCGCCAGCTTCACGAGAGGCGGCACCTAGCCAAATGCGAATTTTCGCATCTTGAGGTTGCTGGGTAGCCAAGTCGGAAAACGGTTGTATCGCCGCTTCATACTGTCCTTGCGAATGGGTTTTGGCTAGAGCTTGATCGAGTTGATTTTTCATGAGAGAAGGGAACTACCTTAGGTAAGACGTTGACATAAGTCAGATTGCAGCGATAAGGGCACCCTGGCTAAGTCCTGTTCGGGATGAACGATTCCCACGGGATTCGTTAACAGGCGCAGGCATTGGTAGCTTTTGAAACGTTTAGCTCACTTCAAAAGCTCTGTGCGTAACGACACTCAGCACCCGACGCCATGGCGTCACACGATTTGGCAGAACACCTGAATCAAAAACTCTGGCTTGTGGAGCAGCAGTCAAGGAATAACTTGAGTAGTGTGGAGATGCCCAAAAGAATGACTGCTGGCATCACTATCAATTTTTATGTAGAATTACTGAATTCCGTGAAATCAAGTGTAACATTTAATGCTTCGATGTTCAGTGTGTTCGCTGAGTTTAATGTAAAGCTGTGTTAAAGATTTGGCAAACGACCGCTAAATTGTATCCTATCTTAATGGTGAACTCAGGAATGGCGGTGTGCCTCAGCCGTATTGCCGAATGTTGCTCCGCATAATTACTGAAAGTGATAAAGATGGGGAGTGATAGCGAGTTCAAAGAGATATAGCAGAAGGCAGAAGGCAGAAGGCAGAAGGCTTTTATGTTTATATCTGTCCTAACCTTGGTGGTGACAGCTATAACTTTCTTTCCTCAGCACCTCAGCACCCCAGCACCCCCGCACCCCAGCACCCCCGCACCTCAGCTCCTCAGCGCCCCCGCTTACTGGAGTGCCCAAGCTAAGAAACGCTCGGTATAGTAGAGGGCTAGCTGATTGCTGGGGCCGTGAAAGATGGCGTCGAAGGCATGTTCTGCCCAAGGAATTTCCAACAGGATCGCCTTACTGTTGGCGGCAAGCAGACGTTGGTGCATATTCTGGGCAAAGCGGACTTGGACAATATGATCACGACTTCCATGTACGAGTAGGGTGGGCGGGAGTGGGCGTGTCACATAAGTGACGGGTGATGCTTGAACGTATTTTTCAGGTTGTTCATCCGGTGAACCCCCTAGAAAGGCTTCGAGTACGGCGCGTACATTGTAGGGATCGGGTTTGGGTGGATTTTTGTATCCGTTAGTGAGGTTGAATGGCCCATAGTAGCTTACAACTGCCCGCACGGGTAAGGCATCGGGTTGATAAGCGGTTAACATTGCCAAATGTCCGCCGGCGGAACGTCCGAGTAAGGCGATGCGGGTGATATCGGTTTCATACTCAGTGGCGTGCTGCTGAATAAAGGTGAGTGCGGCACGGACATCATCAAGTTGAGCCGGAAACTGATAACGGGGTGCATGGCGATAGGCGATCGCAAACACGGTATAACCTTGATGTGCCATGTAACGGCTGAAGTTCGCATAATGGGAGGCGCTACCGCTTTGCCAACCCCCGCCATAAATAATCACAATCGCGGGGTATTGTCCTACTTGGGGAGGGCGGTATAGATCCAGATTCAGCGGTACGCCATCGGGGGCGGCAAATGGGATATCCGGGGTGTAGCGTACCGGCATCTGAGGAATACCTCGGAAGGCATCCGCGAGGATAAAGGGATGAGGGCGCAACTGATTTTGCACCGATGGGGAAATCTGCTGTTCATAGTTTGCCCCTAAGGTATCATGCATCACCTCTGACATCTGCTGCTCAGTGGCAGGTAGCTGTATCAGAGGCAAAAGACTTAAGAAAAGTCCGAGCAAACTAGCGCCCAAAGTCCCACGTTGCAGCCAACCCTCGTGTCCTCCAAACCATGACACTCCCACCGCAATCACATTCAGGACTACTAGCCAAGGACTGACTTCGGGTGTTCCCACCCCCAAGGGTAGGAGAGACATAGTGGGAACTGGGATCACAATCCAGCTACTTAAGAATAGGCTGATGCTACTTAGCAGCAGCGCCAGCCAGGGTAATACTGCCCTAATGGGATAAAACATAGATGATTTTATGACTGTTACCCCGAATATAAATCATGGCGTTCAGCGAACTACTTCCACCGAGTACCTTTCCACGAGGCCAGTAAAGTTCTCGGTTATTTAGGTAAGGTTGTTTTTCAGTATAGTAAGCCCAGTCATACTCGGTTTTCAATAATTTGGAGAAAGCCGCAGGAATATGAATGGCTTGCGGTTGATCGGATGCCCCTGCTTCTAGCAGTAAAACTGTAGTTTTTGCCTCTTCCGTGAGGCGGTTTGCCAGCACACAACCGGCTGACCCAGCCCCAATGATTGCATAGTCATACATAGGGTTTCTTTCTTTTCTTTTGTGTTGAAAATACCTCAAACAGATATAACTCAAGCCTATACTTTTCTATGACAGTCTTTGGCATTAGTGGGCGCTTGGGTGCTCATTCTGAGAAAAATTGCATTCCTCACTACAAACTAACGTTCTAACCTTCAACTGCTATTACTCTCCTGGTTTTAGGTAATCTAGTAAACGGTCTCCTGAGTCAGCACGAATCAACGCCACAACAACTTCTGGCAACGCTACCCTCCTGGGATAGATAAAAAAGCGAGGTTCCCACTGAGGCTTATATTTTTCTTTGAAGGCATGTAATCCCTTGAAGTTATAGAACTGATTTAAGTGTTCGTAAAGATAGTTCAGTGCCTTTTCTAAACGAGGAGACTGAGGCTTTTCCCCAAGGCCAGAAAGCGCGGATAGACCAAGGTTAAATCTGTCATAGCCCCGTTCTTTAAAGTGCTGAAACATTGAGCTAAATAAGAAGTCCATCGTCCCTTGCTCGACCTCAACCCGTCGCCGCATCATATCAATCGTAGTTTTGTTTAACTCATACTCTGGTATCAGATTGGCAAAGGCGCTAATCTGACCGTCAGCCGCCTGCACGACGGCAATTTCACAATCCCGCAGATAGTCCTCATAAAACCAGCCTAGCGAGAACTGTTTTTCCGACCCTTGTGTCATCTTGAGCCACTCATCGCTCACTGGCTTTAACTCTTGCAGCAATTGATCGGAAATAGGGGGTTGGTAAAACTTGACTTCATGCCCTAATTTTTTCATGCGGTTCAATGCAGATCTCATGTCTTGAGCCGCTTTGCCTTGTAGGGTAAAGGCTTTGAGATCAACGATCGCTTCTTCCCCAATCTTAATGGTATGAAAGCCAAGTGCTCTGTAAAGCTCTAAGTCGTCGGGCAATGTCTGGTAAAAGGCTGGATGCCAATCATTACGCTGACAAAACTGTTGAAAGCCAATAATCACCTCCTTGCGGTCATCCTCAGGGCCAATCGGGTCTCCTAATGCGATCGCACCTCGACCTTTGGGGACATACGCAATTACGCTACGTCCCGAAGGACTAAAGTAATAGGCTTTATCTTTTAATAGGGTTAAAGCGGCTAAAGATGAGCGACTATATTGCTTGACAATTTCCTTCGCCCGTTGTCGTTCCTCTGGAGTCGCAGGTTCCCCCCGCAGCAACACCGGTCGCAAGAGCATAATCAGAGCAGAGGAAAGTGTAACCCCTCCTACCAAATAAATTGAATTGGCAAAAAAGCGCCCATAGCGAGTTCTTGGTACCAACCCAGCATTGTCTTCTGTGAAAAACATTGCCAAGGTTTGATAGAGGGCATCGGTGAGAGTAAAGTTATAGTCGTAGTGCCGCAAGTCTACGAGAAAAAAACCAGCCGTTCCGTAGGCAAGGGTGAATAATAATGCCCCAATGAGTATCCTAAACCCTTGGGCGATTGAAGGACGGTCTGATTGTGCCGTGAAGATATCCCGCATGAGCAGCAGTTGTACTAGCAGCACCAAAGACAAAAGACTCTCTTCCCAGTCAAACCCCTTGAGCAAGTGACTGATGATTGAGACAATGAGCAACCCTACGGTTAAGAGCCACGCTATCCGCTTCCGTCTCAACAAATTACTAGCAAGCATTAGCAAGAAAAATCCCGTCAGTGCTGCAAACAGATGTCCGCCTTGCCGCACTTCAAAGGGGAAAATTCCCTTAAGCCACTTCACTCGTGCCCATTCGCTGACTGTAACAGCAGACAGCAGGTTAACCACTCCGACTAAGCTGGTTAGAAAGGCAGCAGTCCATACACCAATTTGAGTGCGTCGCGTTAGCACGGCGATATCCTCATAAAACGATAGTTAGGGCTTGCTGAATAAGTCTCCAGAAAACAACCGATGGATTAATTAGTTATTTAAGGCTCAAGAAATAATAAGCTCTTGTTGCTGAGAATTCCTCCAATCATAACTGGGATTAATAACTGACCCAAAAAAAGAGGTGATGAGAGTTGGAAGCACAAAAAAAGTAAAAACCTGCCGTAGCAGGGTGGAAAGATTCATGACTAAAAAAGTAATGGCAATCGCTGGCGAGTGAAGTGTGAGAGAGTTTAGCCATGACTCGATTCAAGCTAAATCTACGTTTGGATACTCCAAATTTTCCTTCAATAGCATTACGAACTCTTTCATCTTCTTGTGCTTGCTTCTTCTTTTCGTCACTGACATTGGCTGGTGGTCTTCCCAAAGGGGGGCCACTGATTCTAATTCCTCTTTCTTTACAGAAAGCTCGATTGGAGCGGGTTCGATAAATTCGGTCAACGTGTACCGATTCGGGATACACTCCTGTCGCCTCTTTAAAGGCTTCTACTTGAGCTTTGAAATCTCCTGATTCATTAAAGTTATTCCAATCTATCCGGTCTAAAAATACATATCCATCTCTTAAACTTACCGATAGTTTGGCTCCAAATTCTACCGGAGTTCCGGCTTTCCCTCTCACAATTGGACGGATATGCGGTTGACTTAAACTGACTATCCTGTCCTCAATTGTTTGAGTTTTCTTATCATACATCCATTGCTGTTGACGATAGACTTCCTCCACCACCAGTAAGCTTTTATATTCACTGGAGCTTAAAACCTCAAGACAAGCACCTACCTGGATTAGCTGCTCTATGTGAGATAAATTTCTTTTGACATATTGCAGTTGTTTTCTAATTGCTTTTCTGATTTGTTTCCTTGACGGCCTCCGTTTTTTGGCGACTTGCAAGTAATTTTTTCGAGCCAGGTTTCTATAAGTTTTTGGCTTTTTCTCTAGCTTCCCTTTCAGCGGTTCATACAGAATGTCTATTATCTTTTCTGTTTTGACTCTAGCTTGATTTAATAGACCCAAGTCATTGGGATAGCTGATATCTCCTGGCGCACAGGTAGCATCCAGTATTAATTTCCCTTGATTTTCGACTTTTCTTGTTTCTTGACTTTCTGAAGCTGAGCTTTTTTTTTAGGCTCCTCCTCAATCTCTGACTGACTCTTACTCACCATTCTTTCATTTATTTGATTGACTAGATTCACATTTATCCTTTCCCGAAATCTTGTCAATAGTGATGGGTCATAAGGGGCTTCACTGCTGTAATGGGTTTTCCCTATAAAGTACTGTAAGTAAGGGTTCTCTTTTATTTGTTCTACTGCCTCTCTATCGCTTACTCCTAATTTTTCTTTTATTATTAATGAACCCAACGCTACCCTAAATGGCAGTGCTGGCGCACCCATATCTCTATCAAAATTCAAGGCATATTCTTCTTCAAATTCATCCCAGGGTACTAACTTCGCCATGATTACCCAACGGTTATCCTGTGATAACTTTCCCTCAAAGGGCAGTTCAAAATCTTCCGCTTGCCTGGGGGCATCCTCAACTTTTCGGTACATCTACCTGAGCGGGGCTGCTAGAGTTTCGACGAATTTTACCAAATTTCCTGCGAGCTAAGCAACTATCAATGCCGCTTAAACTATTGATGGCTAAGGGTTAGACCTTTGTGCAGCAAGCCCTAGTTAACAATCGCTGATTAACTATTAGGCTAGAGGCAAAAGCGGCCTACCAAAGACACTTTACTTAGTTTTTCGGCTGTGTTAGCGCTTTCTTGAACTGCCTGCCCACAAAAGATAATGAATCGTGAGCGTGTTTGTGATCGTAGTTCCAGCCATAGTCTGGTCCCTGTAATCCATGACCACCAGGGAAGGCATGGAACTCGTTGTCTATACCCAATTCGTTCAACGTCTCATGGAATTTTTGGGATGAGTCAAGAAATTCTTTCCCCATTAAGTCATCTTTTCCGGCATCCATATAGATGTGCAACAACTTACGCTCTTTTACAGGTATCTTTTTTATCAAGCTCTGAGGGCTATTTTCTGGGCCGCTTTGGTCAGTAAAATAACCGATTTGACTAAACATCGTATGAAAGGTGTTCCGGTGATGTAAGCCGATGTTGACCGCACCCCAACCGCCCGACGATAGTCCGCCGATCGCCCAAAACTGTGGTGATTCTAAGGTACGGTAGCGGGATTTTAGCATCTGAACGAGTTCTGAACCAATCAGCGTGCCAACATTCCCATTGGGGCCATCGTAATACTGAGGGTCAAATAGAGGGCTAGAACCTCGTTTATCATTGCCATCGGGTGTAATCACAATTGAGGGGAGCAGTTTTCCACTTTCATAGAGGTCTTCTAGTACAGGTATTATTCCTATCTTTTTCACCCAGGCGTTAGCATCATCATGTCCCCCATGCAGCAGGAAAATCACAGGATAGTGTTTGTTGGGGTTTTTCTCGTAGCCAGGAGGCAGAATCACACCATATTGTCGGACTTCGCCCATCGCCTTACTGTTGAAGGTCTTGAGCTCAAAGAAAAGTTTGATTTTACTATCTTTTGCTTCTGTAGGGGGTGCATCTAACTGCGGAGCACCCGCAATAAAAACATACCAGTAACCGGCTCCTGCCAAGAGCGCGACAATCCCAATCCCTGTTATTAGAAGTGTTCGTAATTTCACGGCTGGGGAAGATTTAACTGTCATTTTCACTAAATTGTATTGTTTGAACCATGCAGGCTAAATTGAATACCCAATAAATAGTATTTTTATGTTCTTAAGAAAGAATTTATAGTCAAACAATTTCGATCAGATTAGCGATCGCATCATTGACGACATCAGGATATTCTGCCATCATCAGATGTCCAGCATCCGGCAAGTGTAGATGTTTACTGTTTGAGAAACAGGCTGCTAACTCTTCCTCCATTGTGTAGGTGAACATGAAGTCTTTTCCGCCACTAATCACCAAAACTGGAATCTGGGAATTGAGCTGAGAGGAACGCCTGAAGAAGTTATAATTCCAAAAGATTTCCAGTGCCTTATAGGGATGCGGTTCAGTTGGGACTGGGCATTCGGCAAAAAACTGCTCCATGACCTCATGGCGGTGAGGGCTAGATAAATAGTTAGTGAGTTGCTGTACGCAGGGTAAATGATAGAAGTGTCTTCCTCCCCAAGCGAGAATCTTCATTAACGGGACTTCCCACCAAGGCGCAAGGTCATGGGTTCCACCCGCAATCAAGACTAAGCCACTTACGGGATGTCGTCTCGCCTCTCGCCCACTCTAATCCGATGGGTACCCCGTAGCTATGGCAACATAAGACAGGGGAAGTGATGTGAAAGCGATGCAACAGCCGCTTAAGGTCTCGTTGGTGTCGCCCGATCAAATAGCGTTGGTAAGGTGTTGACTGACCGTGTCCCGCTAAATCGTAAGCTAAGACTTCTCTACCCCGTGCGTGGAAGAAATCATACTGTGAGCGCAGGTTAAATCGGTTGCCCATTCCCCCATGCAGAAAGACTAAAGCCGGACTTTGACCTGGATGATGACAAACCTGTAAATTTACCCCCCTTCGGAGATGAATAAGGTGTCCTGCTAAGGTATCTTGAGAAGCCTCATTGTTAACCAGAGTCATCGATTGAATTGCATTCTAGTTTTGGTGCTGTTAAGTTTAATGATTGCCCAGCAATTTGTCACTGAGGTGTCGCCAGGAAGAATTAAGTGTAACAAGTCTCCGAAATCGGGTTTTAGAATTGAGCCGGTGTTTACACAAAGCAATCCCGCCTCAAGGATTGGACATAAGATATTGCTAAGTTAGAGCAGTGGTAATAATGGATTTAGATAAGCCATTAGGCTCAGTCATTCAAGGCTCTCTCTCCGCAGGACTGGAAGTGCGATTGCATCCTGATATCTGGGTGGAAGATATGCGAGTGGGTAAGTTTTTAGTGGTACAGGGGATGCGATCGCGCTTTTTCTGTATGCTCACTGATGTCACGTTGGGGACATCTAGTCAACGAATTCTGGCTAACCCTCCCAGTCCCGATGATGACTTTTTACGAGAAGTTTTGGCGGGAAGTGGCACCTTTGGTACGGTTAACCTGACACCGATGCTGATGTTTACGCCACAAGACTTAAGCCATCAGTCCAGAGGAGTTGCCTTGAATGGAGACAGTTCCTTAGGTTCTTTTCAATCGCAAAGTAGCGAAGAGATGGAATTGTTGCCCGTTAAGACCATTCCCAGTCACTTCTCTCAGGTGTATGATGCCAGCGATCGCGATTTCCGTGCCGTCTTTGGCTGGGAGGATGACCCCACTCGCCGCAATTTTGCGATCGGCAATCCTCTTGACATGGAAGTCCCAATATGCATTGACTTAGATCGTTTCGTGGAACGCAGTAACGGCGTCTTTGGCAAATCCGGTACGGGTAAATCCTTCCTCACCCGATTACTGCTATCTGGGATTATCCGCAAGCAAGCGGCGGTGAACCTAATTTTTGACATGCACTCGGAATATGGCTGGGAAGCGGTTTCGGAGGGCAAACAATTCAGTACGGTTAAAGGATTGCGCCAACTCTTTCCCGGACAAGTCCAAATTTACACCCTCGACCCCGAATCAACCAAACGCCGAGGGGTGCGTGGTACTCAGGAACTGTATCTCAGCTACGACCAGATTGAAGTTGAAGATATCATGCTGGTGCGAGGTGAGTTAAACCTTTCCGAGGCAAGTCTGGAGAATGCCATTATCCTCCGCAATGAGTTTGGCAAATCCTGGATTACGCAATTACTCAATATGACGAATGAAGACATCCAGATGTTCTGTGATGAGAAGCGAGGGAACAAGTCTTCGATCATGGCATTGCAGCGCAAATTGCTGCGTCTGGATGAGTTGAAGTATATGCGTAGCGCTTGTCCACATAATTATGTGGGTCAGATTTTGCAATCGTTGGAAGCGGGGAAGCATGTAGTGATTGAGTTTGGTTCTCAGTCGAATATGTTGTCTTATATGTTGGCAACGAATGTGATTAGCCGTCGTATTCACGCTAGTTACGTGAAGAAAGCAGAGACGTTTTTGCAGACGAAAAATCCTAGCGATCGCCCCCGTCCCCTCGTCATCACCATCGAAGAAGCGCACCGTTTCCTCGATCCGGCTACCGTCCGCCAAACCATCTTTGGGATTATTGCCCGTGAAATGCGGAAGTACTTTGTGACATTACTGGTAGTCGATCAGCGTCCTTCGGGGATTGATAACGAGGTGATGTCCCAGATTGGGACTCGGATTACCGCTTTGCTGAATGATGACAAAGATATTGAGGCGATTTTTACGGGGGTATCTGGGGGGCAAAGTTTGCGATCGGTGTTGGCAAAGTTGGATTCTAAGCAACAAGCGCTGATTTTAGGTCATGCGGTGCCGATGCCTGTTGTAGTCAAAACTCGTCCCTATGATCAAACTTTCTATGCCGAGGTTGGGGATACTTCTTGGGATGAGATGCCGGATGAAGAATTATTCGCGGCGGCTGAAGTGGCTAAGGCGGATTTGGGGTTTTAATGCTGTTTTAGTTAACTGACTGATGTCTCCGTCTAATTGACGTGGGGAAGTCAGGAACTAGCAAAGATTTATCTAATTTTCCATGTTTGTTAAAAAAGGTAAGATTTCCATTTTTATCACACACCCAAACTTCTTCTGCTTTGGCTTCAAAATATAAATCTTTCTTTGTCTGCATTTCTTCTAAGGTATTGCTGGCAGATTTGATTTCAACACAAAGCTCAGGAGCAATGGAAGCGACATCCTCATTTTCAATAATGTTTAATCGTTCATCTGAAGCCCAAACGATATCAGCGACTTTAACATTATCTGAGGTGGAAATCGCACATTCTGGGAAAGCGAATCCTGTATTAAGTAGTGAATTTAATAACTCTTGAATTAAACCCTGATAAATTGAGTGCTTAGGTTTGGCAGGACTCATTACAATTTGTCCCCATTTATTTAATTCAATTTTGAATGGTAAGTCTTGTAAGTATTTATTGTCGCAAACTTCTTGCCATTTCATAACTAACTCCTTTAAATCAACAAATTAATTTACACCCAGCCTAACTCTTCTAAAGCTTCGGCAACTTGAGGACGTAACGCCCAGTACCATTTATTTTTTTCGTCCTGATAAGCATTTGCCAAGATTATTGACCAAAATGGCGAATCCTTGAGCAGTAGTCGCGACTGACATCGTTGACAACATTTGGCATCATCCGGATTTTGGGGACTCAGGCAGTTGGGATTCAGACAATAGCTCATGCTGGAAGGCAGTCGGGAGGTCTATTTTTATTTTGCCCTTTTCAAAAATATGATGTTGGATGTTGTCTCAAAGAATGTGATATTGCCTCAGTACAAAACGATCGCCCTTCACCTCTTTACCGCAATGACACGAGAAGGCGATTACCCAAAAGGTAGCGCCCCGAAGAGCGATCGCACTCCGTAACCTTGAACCAGTGCGACTCAGGAATTTTCAAACAGCAGCAGAGTAGAAAGCGCGATCGCCTTTGGCACTGCCCTTTGGGCAATCGCTCAATTCCGATTCAATACCGACACTATGACGGACATCACTGAAATCAACCCCATACAGCTTTGTCCCGCTCATATTTGCCTCACTCAACTGAGTTCTTCTCAAAATTGCCCCGGTTAGATTAGCATCTTCGAGACAGGCTCTCTCTAAGTTAGCTCCACTCAAATCTGCCCCCTGTAGATTCACCCGATTCAATTGTGCATCAGTTAAATTAGCTCCTGTCAAGTTAGCGCCTTCTAGCGTCGCAGCCGTTAATTTCGCTCTTCTGAAGTTAACGCCCTCTAAATTAAAGCCACCCAAATCTACTCCCTTCAACCAGGCTCGGCTCATGTTGGCAAAATTTAAAGAAGAGCCATATAACATTGCGCCCATCAGTCTTGCCTCTGATAAATTAGCCCATTTGAAGTTGACACCCATTAGATTTGCATCTCGCAAATTGACTCTTTCTAGCTGTGATCCGCAGAGGTTTGCTCCCCATAAGTTAGCCCCTCTAAGATTGGCACCCATCAGATCTGCGCCACTCATTTTGGCCCCTGGTAGTAAAGATTTCACCATAAAGGCTCCGCTGAGATTAGCTCTGGTTAGCTCTGTCTCTATCAGCTTGACTTCGTTCATTTTGACAAAACTTAAATTGGCCCAATTCATCTGAGCACCACTTAAATCTGACTTAATTAAAAAGGCTCTCGTCAAGTCAGCACCTCTCAGGTTAGCCCCTTTAAGATTAACTCCCATTAAAAGGACTCCCCTCAAGTCGGCTCCACAGAGGTCAACCCCTTCAAAATCTCTATCGCCCTGATCATAAAGCCGGAGAAGTTTTCTAATATTCATAGCTTATATATATCCAACGAATATGAGTTAATTTGAACCACTCACAATTTTAAGTGAATTGCTTTACCTTGTCTCCTAGAGAGACCGTTTAGTACACGTATTGTAAGAGTATTTTTTTAACTAAAAGTTTATTTTTGTGTGGAAGCTTATAGAAAAAATATACTTTTCTATCCTTGTCACTCTATATCTAGTAATTTTAGTTACAACAAAATCATCTATTATTTAAATATAACTAAAAGAGTTATGTTTAAATAAATAGGCTCTATTTATTACATTGTTTGTAATTTTATTAATTCTATGATTTCATCAATTAACTTTCTAAATAGAAAATTACCTTTTCTTTGAGTTTTCTAAAGTCTCTCAGGAGAAATATAGCGAAATACACTGAAATACTGTAGGTATGACAGCTAGGTTTGAGTCCATAGCCCAGGCAGGTAGACGATTATAAGCTCTAATGGGGCTGAAGGGAGTGAACATGTTAACCTAATACCCTCCCCAGAGGATCGATTGGTTCAGCCAATCCTGAACTCGAATGTCAACACCAGGGTGCTAGCTAAATTCCGAGTGGGTGAAGCGCATCGGGTGGGTTTTGGGGTAGTAGTGCTAGAGTGAGTGATCCCTAAGCCCCTAAGTTGACAGACGGAACGGTTCACAGTCTTGTTGAGTAAGTGATCTCGATTGATTGTGTTTGTTTTTGTCTAGGATGTTATTTTTTCTGGATTCTAGGGAATCTTAAGTAGGTAAGTCCTCTCAAAGAGAGCGAACCCGGAGAACACTAGCCCCCCTTGTCAGGGCAACATGATTTTTCTGGCTTGGTCAAACAGGGCGCAGTTCAGCTATGCTAGAAGTTTATGGATATTACCACCTGGCGCAGTTCGGTTATCTCCATTGGGAGTGTCTATCGGTTCACAGCTTTCTGGGAGATTATGGAATGAAGAAGGATGTGAGAAAGACTGGCTGATCCCAGTGAAGTCATTAGGAGTACAGATAGATAGATGTTTGGCACCCCGATTTTAGTAAAGAAATGTTGAACCTTTTCCCCTTTACCACCGTCTAAACTTGTAATACTATAGGGTTAAAGCAAACTCATAATGACTCCGAGTTTCCGCTTTGATATCCCAGCCATGAGCAGCAAGATGCTGGGGAACGCCGCAGAACTGAAAAAGCAAGACTGTCCTCAGTAGCCAGCTTCAACTCATATTCACGGTTAGATCTCCTGCTCTCGCTAGAAAAGACAGGTGGTCACATACATCTTTTATCAGATGTTGTCTACCGATTCGCGTAACTATCCTCAGGGTGAGAGATCGCACAAGCTTTTGAGGCCAGAACCCGCGATCAATTTACTGATTGTTTAGGGAGTTATTTCCAAAGATATGCCTACTGCTAACACGAAAACAAAAACGACCAAGCCCACGTTCTCAGCAGATATGGTGCGGACTTATCTCCATGAGATTGGTCGCGTGCCTCTGCTGACCCATGAGCAAGAAATTGTCTATGGGAAGCAGGTTCAGCAAATGATGTTGCTCATGGATGCCAAGGCAGCCTTGGCTGAAAAGTTGCAGCGCGAACCGACCACCAAAGAGTGGACGATGCACGTCAAACATGATGAAGCCACACTTAATAAAATTGTAAGCCAGGGAACATGGGCCAAGCGCAAGATGATTGAAGCGAACTTGCGTCTAGTTGTGGCGATCGCTAAAAAGTACCAAAAGCGTAATATGGAATTTCTGGACTTAATCCAGGAAGGAACCTTAGGCTTAGAGCGAGGTGTAGAGAAATTTGACCCCACCAAAGGCTACAAGTTTTCCACCTATGCTTACTGGTGGATTCGTCAGGCCATTACCCGCGCTATAGCTCAGCAAGCTCGTGCGATTCGGTTGCCCATCCACATTACCGAAAAGCTCAACAAAATCAAAAAAGTCCAACGGGAACTCTCTCAGAAGTTTGGTCGCAACGCCACACCTGCCGAGATTGGTCAGGAGTTAGATTTAGAACCAGCTCAGATTCGTGAATACTTGAGTATCGCTCGTCAACCCGTCTCTCTCGATGTTCGCGTGGGAGATAATCAGGACACTGAGCTGTCTGACCTTTTAGAGGATGATGGTCAAACTCCGGTGAATTACACCACTCAGGAGTCACTGCGCCAAGATTTGGATGACCTCCTCGCCGAACTCACCCCTCAGCAACGAGAAGTCTTAGCACTGCGCTTTGGCTTAGAAGATGGCAACGAACTATCTCTAGCTAAGGTTGGTCAACGACTCAACCTGAGCCGTGAGCGAGTCCGTCAGTTAGAACACCAAGCTTTAGCACAGTTACGGCGTCGCCACGCCAACTTCCGGGAGTATATCGCCAGCTAGATAGAGATGAGACTAATCTCTAAGCCTCAGTCAATGTGGTAGCCATCTCTGGCTACCATCTTTTTTTTGCAAAGATTTATAAATATTTGAGAAATCTTAACGGGTGCCGTTGAAGATACGTATTATTCCTTTTATTCCTTTTATTCCTTTTTATTCCTTAAGGAAGAAGGGAGTGAGATTAATCAACAGAAGACGCGCAGTCCAACCAAAAACAGCAAGGTGAAAAAAGATGATGATAGACATCTGCTCATCCCCTTGTTTATTGGTTTTCGGCCTCGCTGCATCTCATAAAACCTGCCTATTGGGTGAAAAAAGGTTCATCCATTTGAGGGAAGCATTACCCTAATTGATTGGCTATCCTTATATAAAGGAATTGACTTTGGGTTCATGTCTAATAATTTCAGGGCATCGGGGTCAAAAACAAAGGTCAGATGTGACGGTTGATAAACCGGTCAGAGGATGAACAAAAACAAGCCTCTTTCCAGCTTATAAATATTGATAGAGATGCAAGTCAATAGAGCCTGGTTTAAGCTCAATTTCGATTTTTCTGAAGAATTTTGGCTTCTACTGGGTCTACGGCTTCATCGAGAGTGATTTTCTTCCAGGGTGTTTCAAAGTTTGTTTTCAAGGAGGTAACCACGGTGATTAACCAAGTAATGGGGTTCTTTTCGTCACAACGTCAGCTACTCAAGGGTTGGGAATTGCCGGTAGCTGGGTTACTTCTAACGACCGGATTAGCGGTGAGTGTAGCAACGGTAAAGACTACAGCATCTCCGCACAAAGCGCAAGCGGTCAACACCATAACGGCTTCATCCACCCTGGAAACAGCCCAAACTCAAACTCAAGAGCCAGCTGTTGCCTCCTCAGAGCTTCCCTCCACAGTGACAGCAGAGCCTCAACCCCAAGAACCAGCCGTTGATTCCTCAGAGCTTCCCTCCACAGTGACGGCAGAAGTACCCCAACCTCAAGAACCAGCCGTTGACGTTGACTCTTCCGTAGCCCCCTCCACCCTAGCAACGGTTGTACCTAAGTCGCAAACGCTGCAAAAGCGAATGGTTGAGTCCCCTGCCGTTTCTTCTCAGGCGACGCAACGGCCTCAGTCACAAGAGCAAGAGGCAACCGCCGAGGCTTCAGAGGTTCCATCCCCAGTCGTGGTCGGCAAATCGCAGCCCCAAGAACAAGCGGTTGATGCTCAGACTAAGGCAAATCCGTCAGTGAAGTGGAATAAGTGGAACCGTAAAGCACAGGAGTTTCGCAAGCTACCGATTGCCCAGGTGCCCAACCCAACCTCTTCCATGCCCGATGGAACCTACCTGTATGGTCAGACTTCACAACCGGGGCAGATTGGTAATGAATACGTGGTATTTGAAGCGCGACAAGGCAAGGTCGTCGGTGCCATGTACATGCCGAGTTCTGAGTATGCCTGTTTTTACGGCACGCTCAATTCTAAACAAATGAATTTGACGGTTGTCAATCCCCACAATCAAACAGCCTTTTCTCACAGCATCGCCCGCGAACAGACAGCACAAATGGCTGCCGCAGGTGGGCAAATTAACATTGAAAACGCTTACGATTCGCTAACTTATCCTCATTCCGTAGGACTCGACGGCTATTTACCCATTAATCAAGTTGGCGATAACGACAAGCAAATCCTGAGTACCTGCTTGAGTAACTATCAAGCCAAGGCTTGGAATCAATAAATTCTCTGTGCCAATCAATATCAATCTATCTTGTCTATAAAAACAAATAAGGCTCTCTAACCTAGAGAGCCTTGTTTTGTTAATGTTTTAAACTCTGGAAAGGAAACAGAACTTACAGGAGTATTACTTACCCTAAGAGTTCCTTCGCCTTGGCGACCACGTTATCGACGGTGAAGCCAAACTTCTCTAGGGCAACGCCACCAGGAGCTGAAACGCCGAAACGGTCGATGCTAATCATCGCGCCCTCATTACCCAGGTAACGGCACCAACCAAAGCTAGAAGCGGCTTCTACAGCTAAGCGCTTAGTGACAGCTTTAGGCAATACGGATTCACGGTAAGCTTCATCCTGCTCATCGAACAGTTCCCAACAAGGCATCGAGACGACGCGGACATTCTTCCCTTCAGCGCGTAGCTTCTCAGCTGCGTCAACACAGAGGTAGGTTTCGCCACCGGTACCGATGAGGATCAGGTCGGGTGTCCCTTCGCTATCGGAGAGGATGTAAGCCCCTTTGGCAACGTGATCAATACCACTTCCTGCTAATTGCGGTAAGTTTTGCCGCGAGAAGGCCATTAGAGTTGGGCGGTTTTCACTAGCCGCTTGGATAGCCACCTTGTAAGCACCAGAGGTTTCGTTGCCGTCAGCCGGACGAATCACCAACAGGTTAGGAATGGCTCGTAGGGAAGCAATCGTTTCCACGGGTTGGTGGGTGGGGCCATCTTCGCCTAAAGCAATGGAGTCGTGAGTCATGACGTAGATGACTCCCGCTTGCGACAAGGCAGAAAGACGAATCGCCGCCCGCATGTAGTCGGCAAATACCAGGAAGGTAGCACAGTAGGGAATCAATCCAGAACTGTGCAGGGCAATCCCGTTACAAATCGAACCCATGCCATGTTCCCGCACCCCAAAGCGCAGGTTACGGTTGGCGTACTGTCCTTTTTGGAAGTCACCAAATCCTTTGAGCAAGGTGTAGTTAGAGTGGGTCAAGTCAGCGGAACCACCGATGAGTTCTGGCAATACGGGAGCCAGAGCGTTCAGCGTCATTTCCGAAGTCTTGCGAGTTGCCAGAGCCTTGTCTTCTGGAGTATAGGTGGGGAGAGCTTTTTCCCATCCTTCGGGGAGTTTGTTGCTGGCGAACCGCTCAAACTCAGCTGCTTCTTCGGGATACTTGGCTTTGTAGTCGGCTAGAGCTTGATCCCATTCGGTCTCTAAGTTGGCACCGCGTTCTACCGCCTTCCGGAAGTGCTTGAGGGCGTCTTCTGGCACCTCGAACTCAGGGTATTCCCAACCCAGGTTCTCGCGAGTTGCTTTGACTTCATCCTTACCGAGAGCTGCACCGTGAACGTCGGCGGTATTGGATTTGTTGGGAGAACCGTATCCAATGATGGTGGTTACCTTAATCAAGGAAGGCTTGTCGGTGACAGCTTTGGCAGCTTCGATCGCTTTGGCGATCGCGTCCAGGTCACTATTACCATCTTCTACATGTTGAACGTGCCAACCGTAAGCTTCAAACCGCTTCCCTACATCTTCGGTAAAGGAGACATCCGTAGAACCGTCGATGGAAATGTGGTTGTCGTCGTATAGAGCAATTAACTTGCCCAATCCCAAGTGTCCTGCCAAGGAACAGGCTTCACCAGAAACCCCTTCCATGTTGCAACCATCACCCAGAATCACATAGGTATAGTGGTCAACAATCTTGGCATCGGGCTTGTTGAACTTGGCAGCCAAATGGGCTTCTGCCATTGCTAAACCGACCCCATTGGCAATTCCTTGTCCTAATGGGCCTGTGGTGACTTCTACACCGAGTGTCTCGAAGTTTTCCGGGTGTCCAGGGGTTTTAGAACCCCACTGCCGGAACTGTTTGATGTCGTCCAGCGTCACGCTATCGTAGCCTGTCAGGTGGAGTAGGGCGTACTGTAACATACAGCCGTGACCCGCCGACAAGACAAAGCGATCGCGATTAAACCACTTGGGATTTTTCGGGTTAAACCGCATAAATCGGTCCCAAAGCACGAATGCCATAGGAGCCGCGCCCATTGGCAGCCCTGGATGACCAGAATTCGCTTTCTGTACCGCATCAATGGCTAGAAAGCGGATGGAATTAATGCACAGTTCTTCGAGAGATTGGGTTGCAACGGCCATAATTTTTCTTTAAATGACTTTAGGAATGTACGGTTTAACGCAAGATATGTGTGAGCTAAAACTCAATGGCTCTCGGTCGCCCCAAGGCTATACCCCCATCATCCCATTACCGGGATCGATGGGCAAGGCAGAAAGAGACTAGGTATTTATACCATACCGATTTTTGTCGGCAATTTGCAAATACCGAAATGGATGGAGTGCCTAATCTCGAATTGCCATTACTCTTGCTTGTATTTCTTGAATGCTAGCGTGACATTGTGACCGCCAAACCCAAAAGAATTTGAAAGTGCCACTTCTACGGGTTGAGTGCGGCTCTTGTGGGGTACATAATCGAGGTCACAAGCTGGGTCAGGGTTCTCCAAATTAATCGTCGGTGGAATTTGATCATTAGCCACCGCCATTACCGTTGCAACGGCTTCAATACCACCAGAGCCACCCAACAGATGACCGGTCATTGACTTGGTGGAGCTAACCGCCACCTGATAAGCCGACTGACCTAAAGCTGTTTTAATCGCTGCCGTTTCTGTCGAGTCGTTAGCGGGTGTACTGGTACCATGAGCGTTGATATAACTCACCTGCTCTGGCGTAATCCCTGCATCTTTCAGCGCTAGTTGTATGGCTCGACACGCCCCTTCTCCACCCGGAACGGGTGAAGTGATGTGATAAGCATCGCAGGTCATGCCGTAGCCAACTATTTCGGCATAAATTTTAGCTCCACGGCTGAGGGCATGTTCGAGTTCTTCCAGAATGAGAATCCCTGACCCTTCCCCCATGACAAAACCGTCGCGATCGCGATCAAAGGGACGACAAGCCTGAGTTGGGTCATCGTTGCGACAGGAAAGCGCTTTACACGCTGCAAAACCCGCTAATGATAGAGGCGTAACGGCTGCTTCTGTGCCTCCACAAATCATGGCCTGAGCATAGCCGCGCTGCACCAAACGAAATGCATCCCCAATAGCATTAGACCCCGCCGCACAAGCGGTAACCGTACAGTTGTTCGGTCCTTTTGCCCCCGTATGAATGGCTGTTAGACCCGCTGCCATATTGGCAATCATCATCGGAATCATAAATGGACTACACCGATCCGGGCCGCGAGTGAGGTAGATTTCCTGCTGGTCTTCTAATACCTTGAGACCCCCAATACCAGTCCCAATAATGACACCCACCTGTTCTGCGTTCAGGTCATTAATTACAAACTGTGCATCGGCTAAGGCCTGCTGGCTTGCTGATACGCCAAATTGAGCAAAACGATCCATCCGCTTTGCTTCTTTACGCTCCATATATAGATGAGGGTCAAAGCCCTTCACCTCACCGGCAATCCGGCAATCATGGCGGAATGGATCAAACAACGTAATCGGTCCAATACCGTTGCGTCCACTCAACAACCCTTCCCAGTACTCAGCTAGAGTGTTGCCTATTGGTGTAATCGCGCCGAGACCTGTAACAACGACGCGTTTTAATTCAGTGTTTGTCATGATGCCAGTAAAACAGGGCTTACTTACCCAGAACGCAGAACTTCCTTACTCCTTACTAAAGACGGTTGCTTCGTTTAAGCGGGAGCTTCGACTTTATTGCTAATATAGTCTACTGCCGATTGAACGGTGGCGATTTGTTCAGCCGCTTCGTCGGGGATTTCAATATCGAACTCTTCTTCTAAAGCCATTACCAATTCAACGGTATCCAAAGAGTCGGCATTTAGGTCGGTGGCAAAGTTGGCTTGAGGTGTGACCGTCTCTGGCTCAACTTCCAGTTGCTCGATTACAATTTTCTTAACTCTATCGAAAATTTCTTGGCTCATAAAATGTTCCTCAACCTAGACGCTTGAATGGTTCAAACCGTATTAACTGGTTCTAAGCATTTTTTAATCTTATCGGAAAGAGGGACGATTACAGATCTCTGATAGTCGCTTCTGCAAGTGGCACCTAAGAAGTCGGTTCGGTTTTCATACCCTAGATGGCGGTCTTAAGGAGATCAGGCGAGAGGGAGATAGAGAGCAGGCGTTTTGAGCCGGATGTGAAAATTTTAGGTTCAAATCTGGCTAAATCACGATAATCTAGTAAAATTGTGAATTATTGATTGTCGATCAGTGCGATCGCTAAAGGCTCGAAGAACTCGCAGCACACAGGTGAAGAGAGTCCATCAACTGACGAGACTCTTGTCTAACCAGCCCAGTCATTGCCGATTCCTGCAAGGTCATAAAGGCGTTAAGCTCTTTCAATCCATACTTAGTTGTTTGTAATAGCAGTCGTAGTTGGTTTTCGGCCTCTACTGTTAGGTGGCCTGTGGCAAGAGCCTGTTGGACAATTTCACAAATACTAGTCATTTGCTTGATCTGTCACGCCTTTAGAAACTTCAGATATTCATAAAACATCTATGTCTATGGCTCACCTTCGGTTGAATTGTTTAACTTGACGTCCGTTGCAGCGAATAGAGGTACAGCGGAAGTCCGGGTTCTGACCAGGCAAGCCTATGAAAACTCTGACAACAGGAATACCCCTATCTGTAATCTGGACTACCTTTCGGTATACTATCGATAGAATAGGGCGATCTCTAGCTAAGCAAAATTGTCACCTCAAACACTTCACCCATTCGGGTCATTGGGTCAGGCATCTATGAATAGGGTTCTGTTGCTTATGCTCATCCTATTCGTGTAAAAGCCCTCTATGCCAAAAGAAAAGAGTCAGTTCCAGAGGCAGTAATATCTCCCCCTATCCGTGATTGTGACAACCGAATCACTGTTCACTGATAACCGATTGAATCAGTTCTTCAATACCATTGATCGGTCGGATCGGAATCCCCAAATAATGGGTGAGTTCTTCAACCGTCATATCATCTAAAAATCGCGTATCCCCCTGTTTAAGCATCAAAGACGGCAATAGAATACCATCGCCCAAATCTTTCCCCTTCAACCCCTCCAGCAAATCCTGTCCAGTCAGCAAACCTGTTACCGTAATTTCCTGCCCCCAGTAATTACTATGCAGTGGTGCCAATCTGACTTCCAATCCTTCCACAGCATTTAACATCTGCACCAGTGGCTCAAAAGCTTTTTCAACAGCATTGCCCACTACCCAGGTAAAGCGGCGAGGTATCTCCAACTTGGGGGGAAGTTGTTGGGAGGCGATGTCTTGAAACTGCTTGAGGAACTGACGAATCGAACCGACACCGTTACCGATTTGAGGGTAGTCTTCATAATGGGATTCTGGCGGCAATTCCTGTCGGGCAATCAGAAACCATTCATCGGCTAACCAAGCGAAAGTCGTCCCCAACTGGCGAGAAAATTTCTTCTGAAGTGCTTGAACTTGGCGTATCACTTCCTCTGCCTTCTCGTGACTCACTGGTATCAGTTCATCTTCTGTTGGTCGAAAGCGTGTTAACCCGACAGGTACCACCGCCGCAGAAGCCACAGTAGGCACAGATCCCTTGTGGAACTGCGCCAAATCTAACAGAGTACGCTCCAAGTGAATGCCATCGTTAATTCCCGGACAAACGACAACCTGAGCATGAATTTGTAGCCGTCGTTTCTGAAACCATTTCAAATGCTCTAAAATCTGCCCAGCACGCTGATTTTTGAGCAAGCGGATGCGAATATCCGGTTCAGTCGCATGAACGGAGACATAGAGGGGAGAAACGCGCATTTGCTCGATTCTGTCCCACTCTTTTTGCGTGAGATTGGTTAGGGTTAAGTACGAACCATAGAGAAAGCTGAGGCGGTAGTCATCGTCTTTGAGGTATAAACTCTGCCGCTTACCCGGTGGTTGTTGGTCAATAAAACAAAAAGGACAGTGGTTATTGCACTGAATCAAGCCATCAAACAACGCTGTCTCAAATTCCAGTCCTAAATCTTCGTCGTAGTCTTTCTCAATTTCGACTACATGAGTCTTACCTGCCCTATCCAGGACTTGTAGTTCGAGGACTTCATCCGCACATAAGAACTGATAGTCAATTAGGTCACGGGGATGCGTGCCGTTAATTGCCATGATCGCATCCCCAGGCTCAAACCCTACCTCAGCGGCAATCGAATCAGGAAGAACTTTGGTAATTAGGGCAGGACGAATAGAAGATTCACTCATGTCTGCTTGGTCGCAATCTTAAGGCTACACCCACGATTATTGTAAGCTTCTGGGCAGACTTGAATTGTAACTAGAGTGTTTGAGTCCTTTATGTATTTCTTAACAACCCGGTGGCGATCGCACTCAAAATGGCTACCCCAAATGCCAAACGATACCAGACAAATACCCAGGTACTTTGTCGCTGCAAGAAACCCAACAGCCAAGCGATGGACAGATAAGAAAAGACAAATGCTGATAATGTCCCTACAATCACCAAGGAGATGTCAATCTTACCCAACGCTTCGTTAAAAAATTGGTAAAGCGTAGCAATGCCAAGGGCTGGCATTCCCAACAGAAAGGAAAATCGAGCGGCTGTTTGCCGTTCCAGCCCTAGAAACAACCCAGTGGTTATAGTCGAGCCAGAACGGGAAACACCAGGGACTAGAGCTAGCATTTGACCTAACCCCATTAGGATGCCATCTTGAATCTGCAAGTTCTCAAAATTCCGCTTGCGCTTGCCGATCTGCTCGGCTAATCCCAGCAAGAGTGCCATCACAATTGAAACAATCGCAATGGTCGTCATGCTATTAATTGACGATTGTTCGTCATTGAGAGCATTCTTCAGGAGAAGTCCACCCACCAAAATCGGCAATGTCCCTACAGCTATCCCAACAATGATTTTCCACTCCTCTCGCTCCCAATCTTTTTCACGGATAGCTTTTAATCCTCCCGTAAAAATTAGGGTGAGATCTTGCCAAAAATAGATTAAGACGGCCACAACGCTGCCAAATTGAATCGTGGCGAGAAATGGCTTTCCGGCTACCATTTCCCAGTTCAGCGCTTTAGTAAAAACTTCCAGATGAGCAGTACTACTAATAGGCAAGAATTCTGTTAACCCTTGGACAATCCCTAAAATAAAGGCTTGGAACAGTCCCACTAACAAATTCCCTTCACTGGCTGGGTTTGCCTGTCCAAGGAGCAGATTCCCTCCACCAGAAAGCATCAGAGCCAATCCTGCGCTTACTTCTTGCCAGCCGCTACCATCAGCCGCTAAAAAAATTGTCGCCATCCACTCGACTCCTAAAATTTCTACGTAATTAATCACTGGACACTATTTAAGCCTTCGCCCATCACTGAATGGCTAAATTGCTCAAACAACCAACGTGGCACTCTGATCCTGTCTTCCTGTATTTACCTAAATTAAGTCATGTCCACAGTTCAATAATTCTTGGTATTCATTAAGTTTAGTAAACTGCTCATTAATGACTAGCCCGTGACGGCTATTAAACATTCTTTAAAAGCCCTGTAGCAATCGTGCTGAGAATTGCCACCCAAATACCAATCGATACCAGACAAATATGCAAGTATTGTGGGGCTAGCAGGAAGCTTAGTAGCCCTACTTTCACTACCTAGGAGAACACTAGGCACAGATGAACCCGACAACTAGCGGCACTAGCTTAGCATTCCCTACCCTTGTGTTAGTTTCCGTAAATCGTCAACTGACCTTTCTGATGTAGCTTACCGAAATCATCAACAGCATCCGGAATTCCACCTCAGTTTTTATTGTTTTTCTCTGATCGGGCTGTCCTTTAACTGGTCAGCTCCTCAAAACTAGATTAAGATTAGAACTAATATCCCCCTAGGGGGGATAATCCGTCTCATGTGATATCTTGAGATATGTAAAGAAAAATAAACAATATTAAAGTCATCTTGTTTAACAATACTTGGTTCTCATCTTCTGCCTCAGACTATCTCAGTCAGGCTGAGAAACTTCCCGCCTCTGGTGAAGCCTTATTAAATATTGGTAATTGCCCTAGCGAAGCGTTAGCAAGCCCACGAACATCAGCTTGGATGGTATTTGCGTCTGCGGCTTTTTTGGTGAGTGTGCCAGTGTTCGTTCAAGCACCTCTGGTAAGGCAGCTACCCTTTGTCAGTTTAGTAATGACAGTGGGTTGGGTGTGGTTAGGAATAGCCCTGTTCAAGCGCAAGGAAACCCAAGTGTGGGGCGACTTACTGCTGGGATTTAGCTGGAGTTGGCTAGCGGGATCAATTTATTGGGGATGGCTACGATGGGAACCCTTGATTCACCTGCCTGTAGAGGCAATTGGTTTGCCTTTTGCCTTGTGGAGTTTGCAGCGGGGTTGGGGGAAAGTAGGGAATTTGTTTTACCTGGGTTCTCTGTTTGGTACTGTGCTGACCGATGTATATTTTTATTTGACGGATTTAATTCCTTACTGGCGTCAGGTGATGCGAGTTGACCCAGCCTTAGCGACGCCCATTTTTCAAAGTGCGATCGCGCAAGTGCAGACCCCTTGGGGTATAACGTTAGCCGTGGTACTAGTCGCTACACTTTTCAGTGTGGGGATTTGGTCATTAGCCAAAAGGCAGTTGCATTGGTGGGCTTTTAGTGGAGCCGTCTTGAGTACAATTTTGGTAGATACGTTATTCTGGGTGGCAGCCTCTATGGCCTGAATGCTACTAATGATTAACGTATGTATAATTCTTTCGGTCAGGTCTAGTTAGCAGGTTATTTTTCCGGAATCACTAGGATGGCTCAAGAATGCATCTACTAAAATAACATTTGTTTTAAACCCATTTTTGCTTCTGTGCCTGTGGTGACTCTGCGATCCACTCCCTATTTGCTTCTCCCGACCGACACCGGTAATCGCTATCTGCCGTTAGTCGGTAGCAATTGCTGGACAGTTGGTCGCAGTGATGATAATAATTTTGTGCTGTCTGATCGCTGGATTTCTCGAAATCACGCGATGTTACAGTGTACGGAGACTGGCGACTTTTATCTGATTGATTTAGGCAGCCGTAATGGCTCCTTTGTCAATGGAAGACGAGTCAGTATTCCGGTGACGATACGAAATGGCGACCGCCTGATGTTTGGTCAGACGGAAATGGAATTTCATTGCCCAGCTAACGACCGTCATTCGGATGTCCTCCAAGTGCCGGATAAAGAAACCCTGACTTCGACTTTGCATGTGCGTCGCTTGATTTCGGTGATGGTGATCGACATCCGCGACTTTACCGTGCTGACTCGCCAACTGGATGAAAAAATCCTCTCAGCCGTGATTGGAACTTGGTTTCGTCAGTCGGGAGATATTATCCGAAGATCTGGCAGTTGGGTCGATAAATATATTGGTGATGCGGTCATGGCGATTTGGTTTCATAGCTCTCAAGGGGTTAGCCATGCTCATGGAGTTAGCTCTCAAGAAGCCCTGAATATTATGTGGGCGGTGAGTTCTCTGCATAAAATGACATCGGCGCTGAGTCAGCAGTACCCTTTGCCCTTCCCTTTACGAATTGGGACGGGACTCAATACAGGCTATGCCATGGTGGGGAACACCGGTAGTGGCGATCGCCCCGACTATACGGCGATTGGGGATACGGTTAATGCTGCCTTTCGTCTAGAATCCTCTACTAAGCAACTTGGCTTAGATATTGCGTTGGGAGAAGACACATACCGTTACCTTTCAGTTATAGGTCAACAGCCGCTTGACTTTAAGCAGCATACGGTTCATCTCAAGGGATATGACTCTCCCACAACCACCTATGCTGGCACCTATGGGGATTTAGATCATTTCTTGCAGCTCAACGATCTAGGGCCACAAACTTGTTAAAGTTGAGTGTTTAAATTTAACCTCGATCAGCTCAACGTCAAAAACCGCTGCAAACTGGGCGGCAACTAACTGACGTACTTCCTCAACACGAATAGCAGGGAGAAACTGGGCAAGGCTACCGACCGGTTTCTCAGCGATGCCACAGGGGACAATACGCTCAAAGCCAATGAGTTCAGGGCACACATTTAAAGCAAAGCCATGCATTGTAATCCAGCGTGACACTTTGATGCCGATCGCAGCCACTTTGCGTCCCTCTAGCCAGACACCGGTCATTCCTGGAATGCGATCGCCTTGGAGTCCCAAATCATTTAAGACCTGAATTAAGACCTCCTCCAACTGTCGCAGATACCAATGTAAGTCTTGTTGGTAATGCCGTAAATTCAGAATGGGGTAGCCAACTAACTGACCCGGACAATGGTAAGTTACTTCACCCCCACGTTCCACTTGGTAAAGCTGGGCGCTGGATTCGGTGGGGTCAAATTTGAGAAACTCAAGACTTGAACCCTGACCCAGGGTGTAAACAGGCGGATGCTCCAACAACAGCAGGATATCATCCAGTGTTGGGTCTTTGACACGCTGGGCAAAGAGCGATCTCTGCCAATCCCAAGCGACGGCATAAGGCACTAACCCTTGATTATCTAACAAACATCGACGCCGCACAGTCATAGGAATTTGTGTTCAAACGGGATAGAGCAGAAATAGGAAGAGAGCAAGGCGAGCAACTGATAAAGATTATTTTCTCAACCTTGAACCTTTAACCCTCAATCTTCAAACTTTCAACCCTTGACAAACTTTGATTTTCAGGCATTAAGCCTTTAACTGTTCGGCAAATGTCAAAGAATGCAAAGGAATCTGAAGAGAAGTCAAAGGCTTATGTTCACTAGAATACAAAGTGCTACCGTGAGAGTATCATCCAAGAGTAGCAATTGAAGGCTGAAGGATAAAGTATGAAGTAGAAAGAGTAGCTTTCAGAGTTGTTGGGAGAAGATTTAAACTCTTAGCAACTGGCGTTTCCACCCATTCAGGGTGGGGGACTCAAGACCCAAAAACAAGTGTGAACTCGGATCGCGTTAGCGTTAACGTTAGCAAGCACAGCAGTGCTTAGCGAATCTTTTTCAGACTTTAGCCGGGGCACTGTCCTGACGACACGCGAAGGTAAAGCAAACGCTAACACTCTTCATACATTTGTTGCAGCCCCTGCTGCTTTTTGCGACTCAAACAGTACAGGATGGAGTAGTCGGTATGAAGCTTGTAATCCAGGGCAAAAACATCGAAATCACCGATGCAATTCGTGAGTATGTACATCAAAAAATTGAAAAGGCGGTTAATCATTTTCAAAATATGACAACTGAGGTAGATGTACATCTATCTGTGGCTCGCAATCCCCGGATCAATTCTAAGCAGACTGCTGAAGTGACTATTTATGCGAATGGAACGGTCATTCGCGCTCAAGAGGGCAGTGAAGACCTATATGCCAGCATCGATTTGGTCGCGGATAAGATTCAGCGCCAACTGCGGAAATACAAAGAAAAACTACAACATAAGAAAACTCACGATCAACCCAAAACAGGTATTGTTGTTGAACAAGTGCCTGTACCCGATGATTTGATTGGTGATCGCACGGCGGAACTGCCAAGTGATGTTGTGCGAATGAAGTATTTCGCCATGCCCCCCATGACCATGGAGGAAGCCCTGGAACAGCTGCAATTAGTTGATCACGACTTTTATATGTTCCGGAATGCCAAAACAGGTGAAATCAATGTGATCTACGAACGTAACCATGGCGGTTATGGAGTCATCCAGCCCCGCAATGGCAATGGTCATACCCATCACAAAAATGGCAAGACAGCCCAACAGGCTGAATCTACAGGCGAAAAGTCAAGTACGTTTTAACGTCTCTGGCTTAACCTCCAACTGAGTTTCTTGTCGTTGCTACTCGTTTGGCCTCCAATCAATAGACAGTCAGTCAAAATTCCTGTAAGGGGGTAGAGACTGGCTTTCTTTACTTTGGTTTACTGATAATGGCAGTGTGAAGCATCCAACTATTGAAGTGATCACTGTTCTAGGCACGACGACGACTTAGCTGTAAAGGCTGCCCCTTGAGAACCTCAGCATAGAGTTTTTCGAGCTGGGTAATATTACCACTGAGCGTATAGCGTTCTAGAACCCTCTTTCGGGCTTTTTGTCCCAGTAAAGTCGTCCATTCCTGATGGTCTCGAAATAGAGGCAAAAGGGTGCAAAGTTGGGGGGTGACCCGATGGGTTGTGAGAACGACGCCCGCACCATCCTCCAACACTTCGCCATCCGCTCCCGCATCGGTTGCCACACAAGCAACCCCGCAAGCCATGGCTTCCAGTAGGGATAAGGATAATCCTTCCAAAAGGGAGGGCAAAATAAACACATCAGCAGCTCTGAGGATATCAATTCGTCGCTGCTCATCTGCCACGAATCCCACCCAAATAATGCCGTATTCCTCTCCATAAAAGGGCATCAACGAGGCACACAGAGGGCCATTCCCCACAATAGCCAGCTTACAAGAGTCTCCCAAGTTCGAGCGCTTCCACGCTTTGAGCATGGCTTCCACATTTTTTTCAGTGGCAATTCGACCTTGGTAAACAAATAAGCGTTCGGCGTTGAGTTGTAACTTGAAATTTGAGGGGCCAGGAGCATATTTCTGGATATCAACCCCATTGGGAATTACGGCAAGCTTTTCGGGCGGAACACCTAATCGCACTAGAAAATTCCGCTGGAGTTGAGAGAAGACAATCACCCGGTGATAGTTTGCCAGGAAAGGCGCATAGAGTTGATAAGTGAACAGTTGCGTTCCTGATTTTAAGTTTCGGCGCTTTCCATCAAAAGGTGGATGAAAAGTCGCAACTAAGGGGATGTTGAGTTCCTCGCAGATTTCCGGGAGAACGAAATCTAAAGGGGACAAAGTCAGAGAAGCATGGACAATATCCGGTCGCAACTGCTTTAGCGATCGCGTCAATAGCTTGCTCGCTTTGGGTGACGGAATCGTGTACACCTGAGATTTGTACAGGCAAGGAAGCGAAACTTCCTGGCAACCGAAGGGATTTTGATCGTCTGCTTCTTCTTGTTCTTCTTGGGCGAAGTGAAGGAAACTAACTTGGTGGCCTCGGTCTAAAAGCGAGTTGGTAACTTCTCGACCGTAAGTGACATTGCCACAAAAGGGTGATTTTTTTCCAATCCAGGCGATATGCATTCAGGTTGAGTGGGGTATCGAGTCTCTATATGTCAGCTTTGTTTGACATAGTTAATCTTGTACCGGAAATATACCAGTTTAAGACCCCACCGGCGATCACTAGTGCTGCTAAACTGAAAAATACAGTTTTTAATCCCAAGATGGTTTCCGCCACACCGGCTAAGGCTAAGGGCAAGCTTAGAGCAATATTGACCGCGTTATTTTGTAGCCCAAACACCTTGCCTCGCATTTCTTTTGGCGTTTCTGCCTGGATTGTGGTCTGCATGGGGATGCCGACCAAAGCCGCGAAACTGCCCAACAGGATGGTCATTAAAAGAGTCAGCCAGAGGCTATGGGTAAATAAAGCTATACCTACCAACGAACCAGCCATCCCCATAGAACCATACAAACTCAACTGGTTGTGAGAGAAGCGTTGACCCCAGTGCCCCAAAATCGCTGCACCGCCAGCCATCCCGATACCGCCCGCTGCGAGCAAAAAACCAAACTGGGACGCTTTCAAACCAGGTAGCATTTCCGCCAGACGAACCGCGAGAACGGACAAAGCCGCAAACACCGAAAATAAAATCACCAGTTGAATCAAGGCATTGCGGACACGTCGGTGGTGTCTCACATAGAGCAAACCGTCCAAAATATCCGCAAACACATGAGGAGGTTCTCCCTCATACACCTTTTTCTTCTCACCGGTTTTCAGCAATAGTAGGAGTAAACCGGCGATCGCATAAGAACCTCCCACCAGCAGTTCTTTACCAAAGTCCCAATTCGGACTGACACTACGCACTAGCGTATCGGCTAATGCTAACAGGGGTTCGCCCACGGCAAAGCCGACAATCAACGACGCCATCATCGTTGTTGTGTATAAAGAGTTAGCCGAGAGCAAATCTCCACGTTCCACAATCAGCGGCATCACAGCCTGCTCTGCCGGTGAAAAAAACTGCGTCAACGTAGAAACCAGGAACGTAATTCCTAACAAAATGCAGAAGCCGATCGGCAAATTGTAGAACGGTGTCCACCCTTGAGTTACCCATAACAATAAGGGCAAAGTTAGCAATAGCACACCTCGCACAATATTACTAGCCACCAGCACGGCTTTTTTAGGCCATCGGTCTACAAAAACACCCGCTAATGAACCAAATAGCACAGCGGGAATCGTGAACGCCACCATAATCGCGGATACCCAGCCGCTAATGGGTTGATTCGCGTCTTGAAACCGAGCAGCAATCAAGGCAATCATCAGTACCAGATAAACCTTGTCTGCTAGCTGAGAAAAGACCTGACCGCTCCAGAGCGCTAAAAAATTACGGTTTTGCAGAACTGCTGCAAATCCCAGTCTTAACGGCTCATGGGGGGTATCACCCGTATGGGGGAGAAACTCCTCGACCTCACTGGGCTTTGGTGCTTCGTCTCCAGAGGTGGTTGGCTGAGCCATGGGGTCAGATTTTTCATTACACGGTAGTTTTGTTAATCGTTCAGGGTCGGATAATTGCATTCTTACTGTTTATGTGATGACAAAAATTCATATTGACGAGACTTTTTTATGAGGGAGTGAATCTCAGAAATCCGGAATAGAGAGGGCATCCACTAAGGTCGCTGAGCGAATCGTTCGACCATAGTGATATTGGACATACTCTCGTAAAACTCGCTCTACTTTTACCCAAGCCTCATTGATGGATTCCGGATGCAACAGGTTGGTGATCGGTTCGGGTAAAATCGCCGTTAGTTGCGGTAACTCAGCCGCCGCTAGCTGTTGAAGCAGCGTTAACTCGATCGCATCTAATTTCATATTCACTCTGGGAGGTGGTGTAGTCGGGACATCGAGCGAGTCGTTCCCCCTCACTTGAGGCTCCCCTTGCCCGACTAGCACAGAACGCTTCAATCGCTCACCCTCCAACGCCTTTGCCGCTAAGCTGACTGTACCACCGGCGTCAACACTAAAACCAACTCGCCAATCCGGGTCGCTAAAATCCGGTTGGAGCAAGTCCTGGGTAACACAACAAACTCGAACCTGAGGCGCGATACCTGCCAACGCCAGCAGATGAAAAACTCCGTGGGATAAGTGAGCCAGTACCGAAGATGCCTCTGAATTCGGATCAGCGCTCAAGAGCAGGGCTTGGCGATCGCTGGTATAGGGCAAACCCTCCAGACGCCGCAGATGTTCATTGAGTAGCTCGTACAGTTCCTCCTGTGGCTGCTCACTTAAAGCATGACAGAGAACGACTTCTGCCAAGTATTGACTGGCGGCTAGTTTTCCTAAAGTTTTACTCAATCCGGGGTAAGACTCCAGGGTTTGAGCCTGAGTAATTTTATCGAGCGATCGCCCTTTCGCCAACAACAGATCATTGACGACAAACAAACCACTTCTACCACCCAATTGCGAGTTTTGTTTGCGAGCGCCCGGGGCGACGGCTCGGATCAGACCCAACTCCCGCGTCAAAATCGTGACTAGTTTGTCCGCTTCCCCAAGCGGCATACATTTAAGAATAATACCAGTGGCTTTGTAGGTTCGGCTCATCGATCATGGGTCAGAGTGTTGGAGGTTGAAGGTTGAAGGTTTGAATGTTCAATTGGCTTGTCTTGCCAACCTATTAACGCGCTCACCTATTCCCCATCTTCCTTTTCCAGCGTATCGCGCTGTCGGAGTAAATCAGGCCCGCGAGAGGTTCCCAGACGTGTGGCTCCGGCTTGGACTAACTCAAAAGCTTGCTCTAATGTGCGTATACCTCCTGCTGCCTTAATGCCAATTTGTCCTTGTGTCACTTTTTTCAAAAGTCGGATATCTGTCACGGTTGCACCTCCGTTCCAGCCAGTACTCGTTTTCAGAAATTGCACTCCTGCGTCCATACATATTTCCGCAGCGAGGCGCTTCTGAGCATCTGTCAAGAGGGCAGTTTCTAAAATCGCTTTTACGGTTTGACCCGTTGCCTCACAAATTTGGGCAATTTCTCGGTAGACTTCGTTGGTTTTACCCGCCTTCAATCCACCCAGGTGAATCACCACATCGAGTTCTGTTGCGCCATTTTCCACAGCCTCTTGTGCTTCATAAAGCTTGGCGGCTGGAGTGGTTGCCCCTGTGGGAAAACCAATGACTGTACAGACTTTCGGTTTCTTGCCGCGAAGCAACTCAGTGGCTTGCTTCACATAAACTGGGTAGACGCACACCGTGGCGAAGTTAAATCGATCTGCCTCGCCGCAACACTTTTCCACTTGTTCGGGTGTGGCGGCTGGATTGAGCAGGGCGTGATCGATTAATGGCGCAAGATCTAGATCTGAGTAGTTGACAGCCATTGGTTTAGCTTCAAGCCGCTATTTGTTCACTTTTATTAAAATTTTATGATATTAAGAAAAATCAAAGAATTTAATTTTTGGAAAAACAGCGTTTGAGGGCAAGCTCATCGGGTAGACGTTGTTTTTGGCTTTTGGGTCGCCTCGAAGGCTCTGTACTGACCGCCCAGTGCTTCCACAATAGTACGAGTATTCGCCACCATCATTTTGACGTAGCTATCCCCTTCCCCCCCTGGTGCGCCAATGGAGTCAGAGTAGAGTTCTCGTGGCGCGAGTTTTACCCCAGCTTCCTGTGCAACAGTTTTAATCAGAGCTGGGTTAATCGTGGTTTCGGCAAAAATGGCGGGTACGCCCACCGCTTTCACAGAATCAGACAACCGTTTCACGGTTTGGGCACTGGGTTGTTCTTCGGTACTGATGCCAATTAGGGTACCTGCAACGGGTATATTGTAGGCACGAGAATAGTACTGAAATGCATCATGTGTGGTTACAAGCTTGCGCTGCTTTTCGGGAATGGTTTGAATTTGCTGAGTAATCCAAACATCAACTTGCTGCAATTGGGCGGTAAGTTGCGCTGCATTCTGGGTAAATTTCTCTTTGTCTTCGGGTGAAAGTTCGATTAACTGATCGCGAATGGCATTTACCATCGCGATCGCATTTTTCGCATCCCCCCAGACATGAGGATCAGGAGTTCGTTTCCCACTGTAGTTAAAATCCAATGGCTTAACGACTTCCCCAACCGCCAATTTCTTCGCCTTTACCCCCGCCGAATTCATCAGCTTAATCAGCCCTGGCTCCAGATTGTAGCCGTTGTAGAGAATGAGATCGGCATCTTCGAGTACCTGACTATCCATGGGCACAGGTTCATAAACATGGGGGTCTGCACCTGGTTTTAGGATACCCTTCAGTTGAATCTCGTCTCCCCCCACTTGCTCCGTCCAGTCTGTGATAATCGTGCTGGTAGAAACGACTTGAGGCTTATCGGATTGCTCAGAACCGATTGGCTTGCTCTTGGTGGAGTTACATCCACTGATTAAAACTCCCAGAATCAAGGTTGTAACGGCTATCCACCCATAGGGTTGGCGTGAAGCGTTGCTACTAACTATCGGAACCAAACCTTTTGCCTTCTGCCCTTTGCCTTCTGCCTTCTTCAAGAGTGTCTGCTTTCTTCCTTCAGACTGAGGGTTCACGTTCATAGCGTTGATACATTTATTTTCATATTCTTTTCATTTTTCAGGTTACGATATTTTCATAATTGTTTCATAATTTCGCTCCCAGGACGGCTTCACCATGACAACTGCCACTTTCCGGAAGGTCGATTCAATGCTTAAAGACTATGAATGCGGAGATAATTGTAGGTCACAGATCAAAACTGTAACCATACAGCAACTCGGTGTGCAGTACCGTATGGTAGAGGCGCTAAAAAATATCAATTGTGACATCCAGCCTGGTAAGCTTACGGGAGTTATTGGGCCTAATGGTGCGGGGAAAAGTACCCTGATTAAAGCCATGCTGGGCTTAGTTCCTACCACAAGCGGGACAGCGATGTATCAGGGGCAACCCTTGATGGAGCAGTTGGAAAAAGTTGCTTATGTGCCGCAGCGATCGCAAATTGATTGGACTTACCCCGCAACCGTCTGGGATGTGGTGATGATGGGGCGAGTACGCAAGACGGGATGGTTTCGCCGCTTTTCCACAGTATCCCGGCGTTTGGCGGCAGAGGCGTTGGAACGGGTGGGGATGAGTGAGTTTCGCTCTCGCCCGATTGGACAGCTATCGGGGGGGCAGCAGCAGCGCGTCTTTTTGGCAAGGGCGTTAACGGAAGAAGCGGAGATTTTCTGCTTTGATGAGCCGTTAGTGGGAATTGATAAGAAAACCGAAGCTGTAATTTTTGATATTTTCCACGAACTGGCTGACGCTGGCAAAACATTAGTGGTTGTTAATCATGATTTAGGACAAGCGATTACTAATTTTGATAATTTGATTTTGTTGAATCGTGAGTTAATTGCTAGTGGTTCGCGTCAAGAAGTGCTGAGTGCGGAGAATTTGCAACGTGCTTATGGGGGGCAGGTTGTGTTCTTTTCGGAACAGGCCGCTTGAGAATACTATACGTTTGGTTGGCGATTGGAAATCGCTGCTACATAAACAAAATCTTCACTAAAGCTTCAGACCTGCGTGGGTTTCAGATGCACTAGTGCAAGAAGGCAGAAAAAAGAAGGCAGAAGGAAGAAGGTAAGAACGCTTGTACACTAAGCTTTTTAACCTTTTTGGACTGGTGGGTTATTTCTGCCGCGCTGCACTAGTCCGCGCAGGCGGACTTAGTCTGTATAGCCCCAGACTTTAGTCTGAGGGCAGTAGGTATAAGCAATCAGTAATCGGTTTGTCGGTTCTTATGCTCGAAACTCTAATTGAACCGCTGCAATATGGATTCATGCAGCGATCGCTAATAGTTGCCGTTTTGGTTGGTATTGTCTGCGCTTCGGTTGGCAGCTATTTGATGGTGCAGCGGTTGGCTTTACTGGGAGATGCTATTAGTCATTCGGTGTTACCGGGACTAGCGATCGCGTTTATTGTGGGTGCCGATATTTTTGTGGGGGCATTTATCGCGGGTGTACTCAGCACGATGGTGATTACTTGGATTAGGACGCGATCGCAAATTAAAGAAGATGCGGCAATGGGCATTGTTTTTTCTGCCTTTTTTGCCTTAGGTATTACTTTAATTACGGTTGTTCAGAAAGATAATAAAATTGACCTGAATCACTTTCTGTTTGGGAATATCTTGAGTGTTTCGCCTCAAGAGGTGATTAATACAGCCATCATTACAGTAATTGTTTTAGCCATTGTCGCGCTTTTGTATAAAGAATTAATGTTTTATACTTTTGACCCGATAGGTGCACAAGCGGCTGGTTTACCTATCAATTTACTAAACTTTGGCTTAATGATTTTGATTGCTTTGACGATTGTTGCCAGTCTCAAAGCGGTGGGTGTCATCCTAGTCCTAGCCATGCTGATTACTCCAGGAGCAACGGCTTACTTATTAGTAAGTCGGTTGCATCAAATGATGATTTTGGGTTCGGTAATTGGGGTTATTGCTAGTATTAGCGGGATGTACTTGAGTTATTTTTTCAATCTACCCTCTGGGCCTGCGATCGTTTTAGTTGCCTTTGGCTTTTTTATGTTGGCATTTCTGTTTAGTCCCAGTCAGGGGGTTTTAACGCATCCGGTTTCTAAGTCTGGTAAGTCACCCATTTGGCGGGAAATTAAGGGATTGTGGCGTTGATGGGTGGAGTTGCGATCGCGCCTTACCCAACCCTCATTTTCTTGTTTCCTCTGCAACGAAAACTAACTTAAAATTAGCTTCATAAACTTTGCGTCCCTCTGCGAAAAACTCTGTGCCCCTCTGCGTTAAAAATTTTAGAGCCTCTCATAATTCTTTAATCAAAGAAATTGTAACCCACCAGCACGAGAAACCGTCTCAGCCCTAATCACCGAACCCGAAAAAACCAATTGGCAGATTGTCCTCACCCAAATCACCGGAACCCTGACAAATCAGCCTAAACTCAGCAAAATCAAAGAGACACTTGACAAAGTTACATATTGTACTTCATCCGGATGAGGTTAACTTTCTATTGTTGAAATATCAGCAGTAGAGGTTAAATGAATGAATATGTTACTCACACGTCAACAAGCCAAAGCTCAAAAACGAAATGCCAAACGTTTAGGCCAATTACTCAAAGATGCCAGAACGGAACTCGAACAAAGTCTCGCCGTTCTTGAAGATACCGCTATTGAGGATGGAGGTTGGGGAATACTAGAGCTTTCTTGCTCACAGGATGCCTACTCTCGGATGGGGCAAATTCTGGCGATCGCAGATAAATGGGAGCAGTGCAACCATTTTGAAATCGATGAGAAACTATCCCAGATTGAGAGCAAAATTTATCAATCCTAAACCCCTCATTCTTCACCACGAGTCTGAGCCGCTAAAGGCCATCCTACACGGGTTGGTTGTTGATAAATTCGTTTCAGGGTATTAATATCTCTCACCGAAATCTGAGGCGAATAGCGGACTTGAGAAAAGTACATGATGTCCGTTTCTAAAGGACTATGCCCCCAAATGCCCAAAGCATGACCGAGTTCATGACGTGCTGTTGCTAGGGTATAGTGATCGGTTTGGTGGGGACTTAGCTGGATGGTCAACCGTTGTGATAATATTGCCTGCGCTGCCTTGTCAGTTTGGCGGAGATAAAATTCGTAGCGGGTTTGAGCAGAACGAGCGCGAGGGATGTTGAATTTTCCTGTTTCGCGATCCAATGAGGCTTGCACAGGCGGGCGATCGCGCAAAATCAATATATCTGCGCCTTCTCGCTGAGTAACTACCTGCAAAGGTAAATAGGTATTCCATTCCCCTACAGCCTGCAATACGGCATCAACCCACTTCTGGAAACGCTGGTTACTGGCGGATGATTCATTAGGGTCTTTGGGTTGATCTACAAAAATTTTCACAGGAAACTGTGACCAAACCAAATAGTCTACCGGAGTGAGTTTAATTTCAGAGAAGTAATCACCCGCGTCTGTCACGTCTTGCCATTGTGCTAGAGGCGTTGGCAAAGGGTGAATCTGAGGCATTGGCAGGGAAACTGATGCAGAAGATAAATCAGCAGTTTTTAATCGGTACTCTGGGTTTCCTGGCTTAACCCCTATCGCTTCGTCGCTACGGATTGTGACGGATTGAGCCTTCAGCGGTTGTAACTGAGACAAGATGAGCCATAGACTGGCAGCGATCGCCACTCCTAATAGTAGAAGGCGTCTCCAGGAACTATCCCGGTGACGCCTTAACCTTTGTCTAGTCATTCGTCTCATCTTTCCAATTAATAACCGCAGATATTTTAAGTCAGTGAAATATTGAAATGATCTGGGTTAATCCGCCTCTATCTGCGGTTGTAAAAAGATGTGACTCATGAGACATTCCCTCAACAGAGAACGTATCAAAATGACGGGTAGCGCAGTGATCATCACTTACCCAACCAACCCGCGCTCAAAACCACAGTAAAACCAATAAAAATTACAGAGAATACCCAGGTAATCCGGTTTAGGGCAGTTTCTGCACTCTTGGTGCTCGTAAAAAGTTGGGCTTGACCCCCGATGCCCCCAATTCCATCGCCTTTGGGACTATGGAGCAATACCAAAACAATTAAAGCTAAGGCAGATACGGCCCAGATAGCTTGTATTACTTGAACAATCGTCATAGTTAAGTGATTGGTTGTTAGTGGTTGGTTGTTAGTCGCAACGAATGACTAAAGAGAAACACGCACAGGTGTTCGATTAGGCCGGACTTCTAATTCAACGGGTTGTAGCAGAGAGTGACCGGTCATCTCTGGCGGCTGGGGTAATTTTAAAATTTCCAGGATTGTTGGCGCAAGATCTGCCAAACGCCCGTCGCTGCTTAAGGCAACTTCTGTGCCATATCCGGGGATTTTTAATCCTTCCCCTTCCACTAGGATAAAGGGCACGGGGTTGGTTGTGTGAGCTGTCCAAGGATTGCCGGCTTCATCCCGCATATACTCAGCATTACCGTGGTCTGCGGTAATCAAGGCTGTACCACCCGCTTTGTTAATGCTTTCGATGAGTCGTCCCAGGCATCGGTCTACTGTCTCAACCGCTTGCACGGAGGCTGGAATATTCCCGGTATGCCCAACCATGTCAGTATTGGCATAGTTAATCACAACCAGGGAGTAGATGCGTTTTTCAATTGCTCTTACCGCCACATCTGTGACTTCTTGGGCTGACATCGCCGGTGCCCGGTCATAAGTTGGCACCATGGGACTTTGGACGAGTTCCCGGTCTTCACCCTCAAACGGCAGTTCTAAACCGCCATTGAAAAAGTAAGTAACGTGAGCATATTTCTCGGTTTCAGCCGTGCGAAACTGACGTAAACCGTGTTGAGCAATCACTCCTCCCAGAATATTGTTCAAGTTTTGAGGCTCAAACGCGACCAGTACAGGGAATGACGGGTCATATTGGGTAAAGGTAGCGAAAGCAAGGGGCTGGATTTGCTCTCGCTCAAATCCTTGAAAGTTGGGATCAACGAATGCTTGTGTGAGTTGCCGCGCACGGTCGGGGCGGAAGTTAAAGAAGATGATCCCGTCTCCCGCTTCCACAGCCCCCGTGTCAAGTCGGGTGGGCAGGACAAACTCATCTGTGAGTTCTGCTTGGTAGGAAGCTTTTAACACCTCAATGGCTGATCGACCATCGCCCATGCCATCCTGGGTCATGACCTGATAAGCTAGCTGAACGCGATCCCAGCGTCGGTCTCGATCCATGGCGTAGTAGCGACCACTGATAGTGACGATGCGTCCAACACCGAGTTTTTGAATGTGATCTTCAATTTTTTGAATCGCTTCAACCCCATCCATCGGCTGGGTATCACGACCATCGGTAATGGCGTGGATACAGACATTAGGCAGTTCTTGGGATTTAGCGAAATCCAGCAATCCAAGCAGATGGTCTATGTGAGAATGCACCCCACCGTCCGAACACAAACCGACCAGGTGAAGCTTACTGCCTCGATTTTTAACGTCCTGGCAGACTTGCATTAGCGCTTTATTGTCTCTCAACGTACCATCTTCTACCGCATCAGAGATACGAACTAATTCTTGCGGAACCACGCGCCCAGCGCCAATATTCAGGTGACCCACTTCTGAGTTACCCATTTGACCCTCTGGTAGCCCTACAGCCTTCCCGGAAGTGCGAATTAGAGTATGGGGGTAAGCTGCCCAGAGGCTATCCATCACGGGTGTCTTGGCGGCGGCAATGGCATTTCCGTCCGTTGCTTCACGGTAGCCCCAGCCGTCCAAGATGACTAGCACCACAGGGGAGACCGGTGCTTGCGTCATATGTATTACCCTTTGTTCATGCATGAATTTCTCCGCGATCATAGCATTGATGAGTGACTCAACGCCTGAATCTTGCCTTTTCCTTCGGATTTGGGGCTTCAGTCTCTATGGGGAGTTTACACTCTGCTTTTGGGAAGAGGGTAGGATTGACGCACTGCAACGAAATTGGGTTGTTTTGAGCGTTGTTCAAGAAGCTGGGAACCCCATTCTACCGTTGTCAAATTGGCTGAGTGCGTAAGTCTGATCGGGGATACAATGACGGAGCTCTGGTTAGAGTCTCTTAACAAAGGGGGAGTGGATATGATTGCGTTTTCCTGAAGACTTGTAGAGGCACGATATATATATTAGGATGTTCTCAGTATGGGTATGGGGATTTACCTTGTCCCGAACCTTATGGCGTGGCGTCGGTTCCGCCCTTAAATTGGCGGTAAGCTTAGCAAACTGGGAAATTTGCCCCTCTACATTTAATCCCTCAAACGATATCTCACTTAGAGCCAAATCCTTCAATTCTTGCCATCGACTTTTCAGCCAATTCCACAATCTTGCCATTGAGCGCGATTCTAACCTAGAGGGTAGAGAATCAGGCAGTTGGAAATCTTGTACTAACGCACTCACCCGCAAGGGAATTAATTCCCTTGCTAATAGTTCAAGTCCACTGAAGTGGACTCAAACACAGCTCATCAGTCCACTTTAGGGGAATTTCTCTGTAAAGACGGGGAATTGATTCCCTGCCGACTAAGCAGGTGGATGGAGAACTGGCAATTTCAGAGTTTCAAAGGACTAGGGCTATCAACAGTTCTGATTGTAGTCCGCCACTCCTCAACCAGCGATCGCAAATTCGGTGACAACCAACTGTCATATTGAGGATAAACAGGCAATCTTGGCACCAACTCCCACCCAGCAGGCTCTAAAATTTCTCTGAGTTCCTGAGCAGTAGGATGAGGATAATCAGGGTTCACCTCATCTTTTGGCCCAATTCCCCCCAAATCCCTAGCACCCGCCTCCAAACACGCTTGTGGGTGCCCCCCTTGTGGATGTCCTACTAAATTGGGCGGAATTTGAATCGTAATATCCCCTGGCAATATTTCACGCGCTTTGGCAATAACCTCTGGTAATTGGTCGGGATCAAAAGCAGGAGCATCCCAACTCTGCTGACTTCCAGGACTATGGGGTTGCAGGATGACTTCTTGGATATGACCATAAGTATAGTGAATCCGTGCGATCGCCTCCAATGTCTCCCACCAATCCTCTTGAGTCTCCCCAATCCCCAACAATAACCCTGTTGTAAACGGAATCTGCAATTCTCCTGCCCATTCTAACTGTTGCAGACGTACCCCTGGTATCTTACTGGGAGCCTGACGGTGAACAGTTTGTAGTAACTTGGGCGTTAACTGTTCCAGCATTAATCCCATCGACACATTCACCTGTTTGAGGGCTTTCATTTCCTCAAAACTCAGGGGGCCGGCATTGGTATGGGGCAAAAATCCCAAGGATAGGGCGAGTTCACCTAAATCATAAATTCGTTGGAACCATTCAGCTCGACGTGATGAGTGGGGATGTACCTCCCCACTGAGGATGAGGATTTCACACACACCCTGAGTCTGAAGCTGTTTCAGCTTATTTTCTGCCTCAGAGAGGCTCAACCAAGGGCTTTTCCCTGAATCGGTGCGAAAATTGCAGTAGGTACAGCGATTAAAGCACTCGTAAGTCGGAACGAGGGTGTAAGCAGGACTGTAGGTAACGGTTCGGGGGTGGGAAACTGGCATGGGTTCGATCATCACACAGTCATTTATTTAGAAGTGTGACGTATCCAACAACGTTCCGGTTTTTGTGTAAAATTCTCCAAGACTCAAGGCGTGAATGCAACACTAGAGGACTCCAACGGCTGGGTGAAAAAATCCTCTAGTTACTCAAAAGAAGAGTTACAAGCTGAAATTAGGTTGACTCAAACTAACTGATGTCTCGTTCTTCTTGGCTCCAAGCACTGGTTTGTTGTTTGGCGTAAACGTTTTTCAGGTGTTTCTTGACGGTGTTGGTCGTAATATACAATTTGGCAGCGATTTCTTTATAAGAATAATTGGCACGACGGAGTGACCAAACTTCGGACTCACGAGGAGTCAAATTATATTGTTGTGCTTCCGTGAACGCTGTATTTTTAGTAGACTGGCTCCTGTTCTCGAGGGTTATTAACAAGTTAGGCGCATCACTTTGAGCGAACTGGAGCCATCGAACCCTAACACGTAAAACCTCTGCATTATGCGTGTCTATTTCCGCTTCAATAATCATGGTTTTTTCTGGAAATAGCTCGCGGCTATCGAGCAATGATTGGCAAATTCGCCAAATGGGTAGAGGGACTAACTTGGGTTGTAATTGCTCCGAGGAAAATTGCTGACAAATACGAAGCGCACGCTTATTCGCGTGAATCAACTCTCCTTGTTCGGTCAAAATTAAAACACCGTCCATAAAACTTTCAATAATGGCTTGCAGCAAATCAGGGTGTTTTGAATGTTGAGAATAAGATGCTTTGAGCTGTTTGTCAGAAGAATTAAATGTTTCAACAGTTTTAAGGTGACGGTTCAGTTTAGCTGCCAACATGGACATCGTGAATCTCCTTCAAAATCACAACTGAGGAGTCAAGCGATGGGAGACTCTTCTCAGTTGAGGGTTAAAGTCATTTTGCGTTTTGGTTGGGTGTAGCTACAAGGATTGAATCGGAGATTTCCCAAACTTACCGAATTCTGTTCTAGAAATAGAGGAAAGCTGAATGAGGCTGAAGTAAGGTGAAGTTTTTCAGCGATGTAAGGCTTTTGCTAATACAATACGAAATCATAGGATTTCAGGGTGTTGATCTAGATTGCTTCAGTGATTAGAGGCAATTAGTATCCGTAGTGACTGTTTAAACGAGGATTAAGTTTCGTTCTAAAACACGAAATCTGTTTTTAGACGAGACGGATTGCATAAATAGTCAAAAAACAACGATAAGTACTACAGCTACGGAACACGAATTGACTCGACCAAAGTCTCTATTCGTTCAACAACCTACGGGATATGAATCCAGAATTGATCGATCAGTGGTTTCCGATTGAGCAACAGCGCAATTACGTTTCAATGCTCCTAAATCCCCGACGAGTGGGTTTAACACGTCGTCGAGCTGAATGTTTTGTGCGGCTGTGGACTTATCTACTACTCAAGCAGCAACAAGAATTAGGATCTCATTTGAGACAACCGTTAACTCAATTGCAACTTCCAAAAGGTTATGTTGCTTGCACCCATCGGGAAGCAGCAGAATTGTTTTATGCTAACAAAGACCGAGGAAGCGATCGCGCGGCAGGTATGATGATTGATATCTTGGCTGCCCTTGGGTTAATTGATAAAGATTTTGATGGCAATACGATTTGTTTGCAGATTTCCTGTGTGCCGAACCTGCACGAATCCTTTGAGTCAGCACACCCAATAGAGTTCGTACTCGATGAATTTAACCCCCGAACCGACGCCGTTCCCGTGGCGAGTTTTCTTGCTCACAACTACAACTGGCTAAACAAAACGACGGCAACTGTACCCCACAAGATTAAACAATTACTACGCTCTTGGGCAGTACAATATCCCACTGGGATGCGCGTGCTGCGTCGTTGTGATACCTCTCATCCGGTGGGGTTTTACGTGCTTTATCCCGTCGCGCCGGAATCTGAGGAAAAATTTTCTCTCCCTCCCGGAAGAAGTCTCCATTTAAGTTCCGCCTCGGATATCGATCCTGTTCAAATGGCTATCCCCGGTAAGGATGACTGTACCTCAATTATGGTACGTAGCTGGATGATTGATGCGCCTTATAAAAATTGGCACAATGTGCATCGTTTTTTAGAAGATGTGCAGCATACCTTAAGGCGAATGCAAGCTGATTTTCCCAATCTTTGTGATTTCTACGCGCTCTTAATCCATCCTAGATATGAAGCACTAGCACAGGCTTTAGGGTTTCAAAAAATTGGGATCGATCCGAAGATAGCGGTCTACTGGTTGTACATGGCAGTCGATCAGTTTTTAGTTTTAGACATGGCAGAAATCGTTTCAAAGCTTGAGTTTTGCTACCCTTCCCCGGAATTTTAGATATCCTGTGAGAGTAGAAAGTAACAGGATAAAAGACAGATCAGGCTCTATGAACTACCTGATCTATCCTGTCATACCTTTGTTTCTACCCACAATTTTTTTGAATAAGAGTACCCTCTGGGGTACTATCGCCGATTAGAAAAATTTTTTAATCTACAGACATATTAAAGACAACTCTAAGAAAGAAGGACTTTATCATGCCATTCTGGTTGAAAATTATCTTGAAGCTTGCTCAGACGGTTAATCCTCAAATTTATCCTGAGCAAGAATTTACAATCACCCCAGAAGAATTGGAAGAATTACGTCAGTTACCGAATGGTACATTAGGCCGTGAAGTTGCCTATTTCCTCGATCAAAATGGTTTCAACCCGATTAATAGTGGGGATTTGATTCAGCGAACTCATGATATTTGGCATGTTATTACAGGCTTCACCTCCTCACCCCGTGATGAATTTCTGCTTCAGATCTTCACCCGTGCTCAAGTGTTTCGTCCAACGAGTGCGATCGTTGTCTTAGTAGGATGGCTAAGCGGTATGTGTAATTTTCAAGAAATTAGAAAAGTCCTCAAGATGAGTCGGCAATCCCAATCTTTAATTGATTGGGATATTCAATCCGATTGGCATACTCCATTGGTTGAAGTTCGGAAAAGGCTAAATATCATACCTCTAAATAATGAACAAAGCAGCGTCACTGAAACTCAAAAATAATTGGTGATGCAACCCCCACGACAGAGAGTTAAGCAACCGATGAATTGAACGAAAAAAAGGAGAAATTTAACGATGGCTTATTTTCAATTTTCTATAAATCCTTGTTGCTTGGCGTAAATATTCTTGATGTGCTTTTTGACAGTGTTGAGTGTAATGTACAATTTATCTGCAATTTCTGTGTAAGAAAGCTTAGATTGATGCAGTGACCAAACCTCTGCTTCACGGCGAGTTAAGCCATATTTTTTAGCGTCTGCAATCGCTTGTATTTTTCTAGCCTGATGTTGGTCTTCGATTGTCACCAAAAAGTAATGACAAGCACTTTCTTCTAATACCAACCAGCGAACTCGAATCCGAAAACTAAATGAATTTGCAAGTTTAATTTCATTGTTGACAACCATCTCTTGATCAGCAAATGGCTCAAGGCGAGCAAGCAACAATTCGCAAACACGCCAGATGGCTGATGGTACAAAATTCTTCTGTGATTGATTTGGGGCGAGTTGGTGGCAAATTTGACGCCCACATTCATTCGCATAAACCCACTCTCCTTGTTGAGTTAGAACCAAAACACCATCAACCAAGCCTTCGATAATATATTGCAACCAATAAGGTTGTTTAGATTTTTGAGAGTATATCTCTTTAAAAGCTTTACTGGAATACTTGGATGTTTTTACTGTTTCGATATTGCTCTTGAGTTCACCACTGAAAATGACCATTTTGAATGTTCTTGAGGATTGTCAACAAAAAAGTTAAGTTGCCGCAAGACTGACCCGTTGAGTATTACTGTCATTCTGCTTTCTGCATCGATGTATCTGCCATGAGTCTGTTGTAGATGCCTCAAACGGCCTGAAGTGGGTGCTGTCAGATGAAGGGGGGTGAAGTGGCCTGAAGTAGAGAGAGTTTTTTATTCTTATCAGAGTTTTGAAAAGATTCGTATCGCCTATTAGTAGCGAGAGTAACAAAATAGATGAGGCAATCTATCCTCTAGGTTACTTAATGCTTAGAACACTGAATTTCGTAGTAACATTTTAGGAACCCAAAGCGCAGCAACCTGGATGATATGGGGCCAGAAGATATCAATGAGTGTTTCCCGATTGAACAACAACAAAAATACATCTCCAGGATTTGCGAACAGATTACCCTAACGGCGCGTCAGGCTAGATGTTATCTCCGATTGTGGGCTTATCTTATAGTCAAGCAGCGAAAGCTGGGAGAACACCTGAAATTTCCACTTACAGAATTGCCACTACCCGATGGTTTTGTCTCTTGTACTCTTCAGGAAGCCGCTACACTTTTCTATTGTGACCAAGATCAGGGAAGCGATCGCGCGGCGGGAATGATGCTGGATAAGCTGCGTGATCGCGGACTTATCCAGAAAAAATTTGATGGCAATAGTCTTTGTATTCAAATCCTCTATCAGCTCAAGCCACCGCCATCTCCTCAACCTGTAGAGGTGGATGCTTTCCACCACAGCGATGCTGTCTTCGTGGCAGAAGTTCTATCTAACCTCTATAGCTGGCTAAACAGCGACACCGCTGCTGTTAAACTCAAGATTGTTAATGTCCTGCGCCGTTGGGTCAAGGAATACCCCAAAGGTATGCGGGTATTGCGTCGTTGTGATAACTCCAAGCCTGTAGGATTTTACCTTTTGTATCCTACCGCTGAAGATTGTGAGAAAAATTTCTTTCTCCCTCCCAGCAAAACCCTGCATTTAGGTTCTAATGCTGAGATCGATCCACTGCAAATCGCTATCCCTCCCGATCCAGATTGCTGTAGTGTCTTTGTACGGAGTTGGAAAATCGATACTCCCTATCAGACTACAGAGAATGTGTGTAGATTCTTGAAGGATACGCAAGAAACCTTAAGACAAATGCAGGTGGACTTTCCCAACCTATGCGATTTATATGTGATGATTCTCCATCCCGTCTACAGCTATGAGAGCTTAGCAATGGCGTTGGGGTTTGAAAGAATCGGCTCAGATTCACTATCACCAAGTTACTGGATGTACAAACCCGTCAACCCGTTTTTGGACTTAGACATGGAAAAAGTTCTCTCCCAGCTTGATTTTTAGACCCTTCATCCAGATGTGGAAGCCAAAGGCGATACCCATCTCATCGCTACATGATTGGGTTGAAGCTGACAGGCATTCAGTTGTGCATGACTCTATTTGGGAAACTAGGCGTGGGATGGGCACCTTGCCTGTCCACCCAGTTAAATTTAAAAACTTTAAAGCTGACAAGCCTTTCAGGAAAAGGGTTACAGACGATTTTTGATATCAAATTTAATAAAAATGAGAGTAATTACTCAAAATAGCTTTACAAAACGCAACAGATGGGTTAAGTTAAGTATGGGCGAACACAAAAGCGCCCGCTGAACCTTGAAAAATTATTAAGCCATCATAAAAACATGACAACCACATTACAGCGTCGCGAATCTGCGAACGTGTGGGAACGGTTTTGCGAGTGGGTCACTAGCACCAACAACCGCCTCTATGTAGGCTGGTTCGGTGTCCTGATGATTCCTACCCTGCTAACTGCCACTACCTGCTTTATCATCGCCTTCATCGCTGCTCCTCCTGTGGACATCGATGGTATCCGTGAGCCTGTTGCTGGCTCTCTGCTGTTTGGTAACAACATCATCAGTGGAGCCGTTGTTCCTTCTTCTAACGCCATCGGCTTGCACTTCTACCCAATTTGGGAAGCAGCTAGCTTAGACGAGTGGCTTTACAACGGTGGCCCTTACCAGTTGGTAATTTTCCACTTCCTCATCGGCGTCTTCTGCTACATGGGACGTGAGTGGGAACTCAGCTACCGCTTAGGGATGCGCCCTTGGATTGCTGTTGCTTACAGCGCTCCTGTGGCGGCTGCAACCGCTGTATTCCTGATTTACCCCATCGGACAAGGTTCTTTCTCTGATGGTATGCCCCTGGGCATCTCTGGAACCTTCAACTTCATGTTCGTGTTCCAAGCTGAGCACAACATCCTGATGCACCCCTTCCACCAACTCGGTGTGGCTGGTGTGTTCGGCGGTTCCTTGTTCTCTGCAATGCACGGAAGTCTCGTTACCAGCTCTCTGGTTCGTGAGACAACCGAAACCGAATCTCAAAACTACGGTTACAAGTTCGGTCAAGAAGAAGAAACCTACAACATCGTTGCTGCTCACGGTTACTTCGGTCGGTTGATTTTCCAATATGCTTCTTTCAACAACAGCCGTAGCTTGCACTTCTTCCTCGCTGCTTGGCCTGTAGTTGGCATTTGGTTCACCGCTTTGGGCATCAGCACCATGGCGTTCAACCTGAATGGATTCAACTTCAACCAGTCCATCATCGACTCTCAAGGTCGCGTGATTGGTACCTGGGCTGATGTACTCAACCGCGCTAACTTGGGATTTGAAGTAATGCACGAGCGTAACGCTCACAACTTCCCCCTCGACTTGGCGGCGGGTGAAGCGGCTCCTGTGGCTCTAACCGCTCCTGTCATCAATGGCTAATTCTTAAGAACTTAGCTTAAAAAAAGCGCTCTCCGCAAGGGGGGCGCTTTTTTGTTTGTCTGTCTTCGATAAACTCTCTAAATCAGCTATATCTACTAAGTTTGACTGCAACATTGAAACCACTAAGAAAGAGTTCACAAAATACTTACCTCAGATTTCTGAAGAATTAAGGACGACCGATTCAACAATCCCTCAAAAAGTGATTTCTTCTGTATGAAGAACAAGTAAGCGATCGCATGAGCTTGGGCGGTACTCTTATGCGATCGCTGTTAAAATCTTAAGACTCAGGTCTTTTTAATTCAGCCACTATGGGCAACACGTTTGGGCATCTGTTTCGCATTACAACGTTTGGGGAATCGCACGGGGGAGGCGTTGGCGTCGTGATTGATGGATGTCCACCTCGACTCGAAATTTCTGCCGAAGAAATTCAAGTCGAACTCGATCGCAGGCGTCCGGGACAAAGCAAAATCACCACACCTCGCAAAGAAGCAGACACTTGCGAGATTATTTCCGGGGTGTTTGAGGGCAAAACCCTGGGAACGCCGATCGCGATTATGGTGCGAAATAAAGACACTCGTTCTCAAGATTACGACGAGATGCAACAGACCTATCGCCCGTCTCATGCCGATGCCACCTATGATGCCAAATATGGGATTCGCAATTGGCAAGGGGGTGGACGTTCTTCGGCACGGGAAACCATTGGACGAGTTGCCGCCGGTGCGATCGCTAAAAAAATTCTTAAGTTAGTCGCTGACGTAGAAATTATCGGTTACGTTAAGCGGATTCAAGATTTAGAAGGCGTTGTTGACCCCAACACCGTAACTCTAGAACAAGTCGAAAGCAATATCGCTCGCTGTCCTGATGCAGAATGTGCAGAACGAATGGTCGAACGGATTGAGCAAATTGGACGGAGTGGAGACTCCTTGGGTGGTGTGGTTGAATGCGTCGCCCGAAATATGCCTAAAGGGCTAGGAGAACCGGTATTTGATAAGCTAGAAGCAGATTTAGCAAAGGGTGTAATGTCCCTACCCGCCAGTAAAGGATTTGAAATTGGCTCTGGCTTTGCCGGAACGCTCCTGACTGGTAGTGAACACAACGACGAATTTTATCTCGACGAAACTGGCGCAGTGCGTACCGTAACCAACCGCTCTGGCGGTATTCAGGGGGGGATTAGTAACGGTGAAGCGATTGTTTTGCGAGTGGCGTTTAAACCCACTGCTACCATACGAAAAGAACAGCGCACTGTAACCAGCGCAGGTTCAGAAACAATACTAGCCGCTAAAGGCCGTCACGACCCTTGCGTCTTACCCAGAGCAGTGCCTATGGTAGAAGCAATGGTCGCTTTAGTATTGTGCGATCATCTACTGCGTCATCAGGGTCAATGCCGTACTTTAATGCCTTAGTTTAGTTTACCAATGGAAATTAGTCCTTCCTCTGAGTTTGTTGTCCAATTTTGGGGAGTCCGAGGCAGTGTCCCCTCTCCCGGAAAAGATACTGTTCGTTATGGTGGCAATACCTCTTGTGTAGAAATGCACGTTGGTGGAAAGCGCCTAATTTTTGATGGCGGCACGGGGTTGCGGATGTTAGGGAAAAGTTTAGAACCTTTGCAGCCGATTGAAGCCTATTGGTTTTTTACTCATTATCACTGGGATCACATCCAAGGCGTGCCGTTCTTCATCCCAGCCTTTGCGGAGGGCAATACGTTACATATTCATGGCTCTGCACCAGAAGGCGCAACCATGCAAGAGCATTTCTGCGATCGCGTTTTGCATATCAATTCCCCCGTACCCTTTAAAGAAATCCAGGCGGACTTAAAGTACTATGACCTCGTCTGTGGTGAAACCATGATGCTCGATGATATCACCATTGAAACCGGTCGTCTCAACCATCCCAATGGGGCGATGGGCTATCGGGTTTCATGGCAAGGGCATTCGGCGTTCTACTGCACCGATACCGAACATTTCCCCGATCGCCCTGATGAAAATGTCCTGCGTCTGGGTCGTGATGCCGACTTGATTATTTATGATGCCATGTATACGGACGAGGAATACCACAACCAAAAGACACCGAAGGTGGGTTGGGGACACTCTACATGGCAGGAAGGTGTGAAAGCTGCAAAGGAAACCGGTGCTAAGCGGTTAGCCATCTTTCACCATGAGCCAAATCACTCCGATGATTTCCTCGATACCGTAGAGGTGGAAGTAAAAGATACCTTTGACGGCGGGTTTCTCGCACGGGAAGGAATGATTGTTTCCTTAACGTGATCAATAGGTTGAAGGTTAGACATGTTCGGTCTAATTGGAGAGGCTGACTAGGGTGCATGGACTAGCATAATTGGCTAAAAAAGAATTGAGTATGGAGCATTAGCAACCAAGAGTCCAAGAGTTGGGAATCAATACTCAAATCGCATAGGCATCTACGATGAGACTCACTTTGATTAAGTTCCGTAAATGGCTTGTCCTTTTGGCACTCGCGATTCTAGTCTTGGTGGGAGTTATTGTTTACCATCAGCCCTCTGTCCTCAATCTATCAGCGACGCACCTAAGCGATACGCGAATCAGCACGATACCCACGAAACCCATTGGGCGATCGCTGTTTGGGATGCATATCGCGGATTCTGATAAAATTCCTTGGCCTGCTGTGCCAATCGCAACTTGGAGATTGTGGGATGCCGCAACTCATCATGGCTTGGCTTTTTGGGCGCATTTGGAGCGACAAAAAGGTGAATGGGATTTCAGAACCCTAGATTACTGTGTAGAACTCGCTCAGCGTCATGGAGTTGAACTCGTCTACACCCTAGGCATAACCCCCAAATGGGCTGCCGCACGCCCAGACGACTCCTCTCCTTATGGGGATGGTCCCACTGCCTCTGAACCGAAAAACATGGACGACTGGCGCAACTATGTCCGCACTGTTGCCACTCGTTATCAAGGTAAAATCCGCTACTACGAAATTTGGAATGAACCCAATCTCAAACATTTTTTTAGTGGTACGGTTGACGAGATGGTCGCCTTAGCCCGTGAGGCTTACACGATTCTCAAGCAAGTCGATCCATCCATTACAGTCGTGTCGCCCTCGTTGTATGCCGATTGGGGTGGGTTCAAGTGGTTTGACGAATATTTTGCTAAGGGAGGGAACAAATACGCTGATGTGATTGGAGCACACTTTTACATTGGCAAGGAAAAAACCCCTGAAGACAGCCTATCCCTAATTCGAGAAGTGCAAGATGTCATGGCTAAGCACGGACTTGCTCAAAAGCCGTTATGGAACACTGAAACTGGGTATGGCAATAAAGGCGAAAATGTTTTCTATTCGGCGGAAGATAGTATGGCTTATGTCGCCCGAACTTACCTCGTGAATTGGGCTTCAGGAATGGAGCGTTTTTACTGGTATGCCTGGGATAACCGTAATGTGGTGACGATGTTGATGGTGGAGGAGGATAAGAAAACCCTAACCCCTGCCGCTAAGGCTTATGCCGAAATTCAAACATGGTTAATTGGTTCACGGATGAAACGCTGCGAACCCGATCAAAAGAATACATGGATGTGTGAGTTTACGAGTGAGGAGGGTAAACCCTTCTGGATTGTCTGGAATCCCAAGCAGGAACAAAACTTAGCGATACCTGAAAATACTGGTGTGCGGCAAGTCCACCATTTAGATGGGACAAAAACCGCCCTACCCAATCATCGAAGATTAAAGGTAGGACGATTACCTGTATTGCTGAGCCAACGTTGAAAGTGTTTCTGAAAAAAGTTGAGGTTTATTGCTCACTTTCCACAGTAGAAGTATGGACTTGGGATGATTCCAGTGCTGCTTTTAGAGTATGCCAACATAGTGTCGCACACTTAATACGTATAGGAAACTGGGAGATACCTTGCAAGACATTTAATTTACGCACATCAAGAGGAAACTCTGCTTTTCCTTGCATCATGTTACGGAATTGTTGCACCATCTCTAAAGCTTCTTGGATGCTTTTGCCCTGCACCGCATCCGCCATCAAATCCGCTGAGGCGATCGCGATCGCACACCCTTCTCCTTCAAATTTGACATCTTCAATTCTGTCGCCTGTCTGATTTAGTTTTACAGTTAGTTCAATTGTGTCACCACACATCGGATTATGACCTCGATGATACCCATGCACCGGGTCTGTTTTGCCTTGATGTCGAGGTTTCTTTGAGTGTTCGAGAATAACTTGTTGGTACAAACTGCGCTGATGGATTGAAGAAGTCATAATAATTCAGAATCCAAAATCAAGACGATATTCCCGACTTTTTTAAGAAGTCGGGGATTTAAATAAACTGTAATTGCTCATAATCATTTGGTGTATCAATATCAATTGCACCACCAGGAAAAGGAATACTATAAACTTCATGAATGTGTCTTTTAATCAATTGTTTTGCCCCTTCATTACTCTTGAGAGTCATGAGTTCTGAAAACATAGTACGGCTGAATAAAGCGGGTACACCGAATGTTTCTGAATACTCGGACGCAATAATCGGTTTCCGTGTTAAATGGTATGCTTCAACAAGTTGATTGAGCGTTTGGGACAAAACAAAGGGCTGATCGCAAAGTGCGATCGCAACGGCATCTAAGTTTTGATTCACAGCAAGTAGCGCTTCGAGTCCAACCCGTATCGAAGCACTCATCCCCTCCTCCCAGTCTTGATTTTCTACGATTTGTACGGGGAACTGGCTAATTTCAGGCTTAATTCGTTCCACATTTGCCCCAAGAACGACAGCAATAGGTTGACAGAGGGAGGCGACTGCAACTTCTATGATGTGGTGAACAAAACTACATCCTCGATAGGTTAACAATTGCTTTGGAGTACCCATGCGAGTAGATGCTCCTGCTGCTAAAATCATCAGACCAACAGTGCGAGAATTCATACTATCCCTTAGTCATGAATGGGGCCTAATTTATTTTTGAGTGACCCTCCTGAGTGATTGGTAAGAACGGCTTTAATTTCAGCCACTATTGATAGAGCAATTTCTTCCGGCGTATCCGCACCAATGTTAAGTCCAACGGGACTGTATAAGCGTTGTAATTGATTTTCAGTTGGAATAATTTCCTGTTCTTGCAAGTCTTGAAGTAGCTTTTCGGTGCGGCTTTTGGGGCCGAGAATACCTAAATATCGCACAGGAGAAGGCAAAAGGATTTTTAATATTTCAAGGTCGTGAAGGTAATTATGAGTCATGACTACAGCCATTGTGCGGTTGTTGATGTGAATGCAATTACCTATACTCTCTGGACGGGAAAGAATGACTTCATCTGCACTTGAAAACCGCTCTCGTGTAGTCTCAACTTTTCGGCTATCAACTAGGGTTATATACCATCCCAATTCTTGCGCCAAGTGTACCAATGGTACGGCATCGTGACCAGCTCCAAAAATCATCAGCGGCACTGGCGGCTGGATGACTTCGATAAAAACCTCGGCTTTACCCGTCGGTAAGGGATAGGATTTTACCGTTGAACGACTCTCATCAAGCACTTTCCAGGCATCATCGCGGATTTGAGCCACTAAATCGGCATCTTCGATGTTACTCATGAGTGTCCCATCTGGATACACCATTAAACGGGTTGCAACTTCTGCCTTAACTTGCCCCTCAACGTGAAACACCGTTGCCAGAATTCCTGCTTGCCGTTGGTGGAGGCACTCAGCCAAAAACGCCAGATGGTTTACCCCCCTCAGTCCCCCCTTACTAAGGGGGGAAGGCAATTTTGAGTCAGAGTTCCCCTCTTGATAAGCCGGAGCTTTAGTAAGGATGAGGAGGTTAGGGGGGTGGTGCAAGATAGGAGTTAACGGACTCTCTTCTTCTACTCGCTCGATAAGAATCTGAACAATGCCATTGCAGCCCAGTCCAAGTCCCCAGATAATGTCATCATCGGACATAGTATCGTACTGCACAACGATGGGTTTGCCCGAATCCATGACAACTTGAGCCTGCTCAAACACATCACCCTCTAAACAACCGCCACTAAGGGAACCCACCATCTGTCCTTGTGATGTCATCAACATTCGCGCACCGGGGCGTCGATAAGTAGAACCTTGGGCTTTGACAAGGGTAGCGAGGGCTATACTTTGACCATAATTCTTATTTTGCTCAAATATTTTGAGGATGTTTTGTAACTCTTTCATAGGTTTTCGGGTAATCAAGAATACCCCATTCCAGTAGTAGAGGGGTATCTAACTCAGCCAACAATTTAACCATTTATTGAGGGTTTATAGTTACACAGCCAATCTTGAAAATCATTGTTAAAAGATACCCCATTCCATAGTGTCTCATCTTCAGTCCTAGAGAGGTAGCTACTCAACCTACATAAAGTCCAACGGGTTAAGCGGTTGCACTCAAGACAGCATTATTGGCTAACTTGCCATCTTCCATCTGTACAATGCGATCGGCAACATCTAGAATCCGATTGTCATGGGTAACGAGCAAAATTGTGCAACCCTGTTCCTTCGCTAACGTTTGCATTAGGTTTACCACATCTCGACCTGATTTACTATCCAGGGCGGCGGTTGGTTCATCGGCAAGCACAATTTTGGGATGACTGACTAATGCACGTGCGATCGCTACTCGTTGTTTTTGTCCGCCAGAAAGGTCATCAGGATAGTAGTTGAGGCGATGCCCTAAACCAACCTGTTCTAACATTTGAGCAGAACGCTCTTTCATTTCTTGCAACGACAAATGATTGTGCAATTCTAAACCCATTTTGACGTTTTGTAGAGCGGTTAAACTGCCGTGCAAATTATGCGCCTGGAAGATATAGCCATTATTCCGACGTGCTAAAGTGAGCTGCTTTTCACTAGCACCACAAAGTTCTCGCCCCAAGACTTTTAAGTTACCAAATTGGGCAGAACGTAAGCCACCGACGAGTGTGAGTAATGTGGTTTTCCCAGAACCGGAAGGGCCAGTCATGATTACAATTTCGCCTGCGTTAATTTCTAGGTTGATATCGAATAGAACTTGTTTTCGTAATTGACTGTGACCGAAGAAGTGATTGAGGTTTTGGATAGAAATTACGGGTTTAGACATAGTAGGATTAGGTGATTGAAATTATATTCTTAACGCAGAGAGCGCTGAGGGAGACGCAGAGGGACGCGGAGTTTTTTGAAATATTCCGGGGCAAATGGGAGTGAGATAATTGGTGATGAAAGTCTTGCTTCTCCCTCCATTGCCTAAAACATATCCGCAGGGTCGGCGGATTGAAGTTTTCGAGTAGCGATCGCTCCAGAAATAGCGCACATCACGATGGTCAGAATTAAGACGAGTACGGCTCGCGAAGCTTTCATGTAGATGGGAAGTGCGGTTGCATTGGCAGCTAATTGGTAAAGCCCAATAGGTAAGACTAAACCGGGAATGAAGCCTAAAAAGGCGAGAATAATTGCTTCTTCAAACACTACGGCGAGGAGGTATTGGTTGCGATAACCTATCGCTTTGAATGTGGCATATTCTTTCATGTGGCTGTTAACATCCGTTGAAAGCACTTGGTAAACAATCACTACTCCCACCATAAATGCCATGCCTGTCCCTAACCCGAAAATGAATCCAATCGGGCTTTCTTGTTTCCAGTAGCTTTCCTCAAACTCGATATATTGTTGATGGGTGAGAACTCTTACATCATTGGGGAGATGAGACTTAAGGGCGGTGGCAATTTGTTCGGGATTGTAGCCTGGTTCGAGTTTAATTAAGCCGAGGTTGATGCTAACAGCTTGCCGACGAGGAAATAGTCGTAAGAAGGTTTGATCGCTGGTGACTAGAATTCCATCGGCTCCAAATGAGGCTCCTAGTGAAAATACTCCGGCAATCGTGATGGTACGCCGCTCCACTTCGGTTGTGACGGCTTTGCCTTGTTCAATCTGAGCGATCGCCTTTTTGTAATTGCCTCTGGATTTGCGATCGAATAAGACAACATCAGGTAACTTAATTTTGTCGAGTTGTTGATTGACTTCTGGCAGATTCAAAACTGGCTGTTCGGGATTAAGTCCAAGGGCTTGAATCGAGGTTTCTTTACGAGTATCTGGATGCTTCCAAGTGATGATATTAGAATAAAATGCTTCTGCTGATTTGACCCCCGGAACATCCTTTGCCTGATACAATCGTCGTCGTGAAAATGTAGATAAATTTTGCGTGTTTCGAGCTTGGGGACTGACTAAAACAATGTCAGCGTCTAAGGCACGACTGAGTTTAGTATTGCTGTCGTACAGAGCTGATTGAAAACCTAACTGCATGAACATCAAGACATCGGCAAAGGCAATGCCTGATAATGCTACAAGCAGACGGCTTTTTTCACGACTAAGTTGCAGCCATCCCAAGGGGGTGCGTCGTTGCAATTGCTGGATGAATCCAATCATAGTTCGATCGCTGCCGTAACTTGCAAGTTGGTAAATTTAGCCGCTTTTTTGCTCGATGCTGCATCCAAAGCTACGTGTACTTCAATCACCCTACTGTCAATATTGGTGCTAGGGTCAGTATTGACAATGGTTTGTCGCCGCACTTGGGAGTCGATGCGTTCTACGGTTCCTACCAGTTCACCAGGAATGGAATCGCTCGTCACTCGTACCTGTTGTCCCGGTTTCACTTTACTAATGTCGCTCTGATAAACTTCGGCAATGGCATACATGCGCTCGGTTTGCCCAATCTCGGCAATGCCATCATTAGAAACGACTTCACCCGCACGGGTATGAATATCGAGAATCTCACCATCAATGGGCGATCGCACGTATGCTTTCTCTAGTTCCGCTTTTGCCTGCTTCATGGCTGCAACTGCGCGATCGATCTCAACTTGATTCGCCTTCACATCAACCGGACGTACTTCAGCAATTCGCTCTAGATTTGCTCTTGCCTGATTTAGTTGTGCCGGACTGGTGGATCGAATGCGTTCTAATACCGCCTGTGCTTCTTGCAGATTTTTTTGCGCGGTTTCCAGGGTGAGGCGTTTACTATCCCGATTTGATGCAGAGATTGCGCCTTCCTGATACAAGGATTGGTAACGAGAGTATTCAGTTTCAGCGTTTCGCAATTCTGACTGTAATCGAGCAACGGTTGCCGCTTGAGCTTCAATATCTCCCTGGCGTTGGGCTTCTAAACGGGTAATTTCAGCGCGTTGGGCTTTGATTTCTCCTTGTTTGGCTCCCGCTTGGGTAATCGCCAGCTTTGCCTGGGCAACTCGTACATCTTCCTGTGCTTGCTCAAATGCCGCTTGGAGGCGATCGCGACTATCCAAAATCGCAATTGTCTGCCCAGCTTTGATGCGATCGCCTTCTTTCACCAGCAATTGCTCCACCCGATTGCTGTTATTGGAGGTTGGAGCGGATAGTTTAATCACTTCTCCCTGAGGTTCCAGTCGTCCTAAGGCTGTGACTGTTTTAATTTTGGGTGGCTCGACGACTGTTGTTGGAGGTTGTGTCACCTGCGTGGATTGCAACCGCCATACATTGTAGGCAAAGACTCCACCCCCAAATAGTAAAGCAGCGATCGCCAATCCCGTCCATCGAGGTGTTTTAGCAGAGGAACCGTTAGCGGATACATCTTGCAGCATGGGCAAGCTCCCGATCATCGTAGTACAAAAACTAAACTGTCTAGTTTAGTTATGTTTTTAAACTAAACGGTTTAGTATGATTAAGTCAAGAGGTATGCTTCAAACAGATCGGGAGTTACGCAAATAGCATCGTGTAAGCCTCCCCAGGCTTGGGAAATCAAAATTGAACTATGAAAAAGACTAAGAGTGTAGACCGTGAACTGTCAGCCGAGAAGACCAACGCTATCCTAGATGGTGCGATGCAAGAATTTTTAGCCAACGGCTACGCTGCCACCAGCATGGATAAGGTGGCTGCTGCCGCAGGTGTTTCTAAAGCAACGGTTTACAGCCACTTTCAGGGCAAACAGGGGTTGTTTACAGCACTCGTGCAGCGATTAGCATGTAAGAAAGAAATCTTCAGTTTAGAAAGGCTGCAATCGGTACAGGACGATCCAGCTTCGTTTTTGAGACGCTTTGCGATCGGGATGCTGGAGAATGTCGCTGACGATCCCCAGGTTCTTACGTTTCTCAGAATTATTATTGGCGAGTCAGGACGATTTCCTGAGTTAGCACGGGCGTTCGTGCAGAACATCGAAAAACCAACCCTTGAGCTACTCTCGCAATACTTTGCATCCCATCCTGAACTACAGATTCCCGATCCAGAAGTCGCGGCACGAATGTTTGTTGGGACACTGGTTCATTTCGTGATTCTGCGGGATGTGTTGCATAGTGGTGATCTTGTGCCAATGGAACGCGATCGGCTTCTCGATAACTTACTGCACGTAATTATTGGTAACAAGGGTGGAGGAGGTCATACTTAAGCAGTAGCAAAGTCGGAATACTCACGCATAGAAGGATGATGGAAGCCCACTACGATTTTTTTCTTAGAGATGCCCATCTCTTCGAGTTCTTTATCGACTTCAACAGCCGAAGGTATCGATCACTTTGACGCAAGGGCTATATTTGCTTGGTGCGAGATATTGATATTTGGCATCGCTGATACTAGAACTTCTTATTATAGTTATAGTTCAAGTGTACTTAAAATGCGCTCACAGTACATTCACCAGAGCAAAAATACCTGGCGATTGTAAATCGCGGCTACAAAAACAAAGCCTGCCTCCGCAGGCTAAATTGAGTCCGCGTAGGCGGACTTCGTTTTTATAGCCCCAGACTTTTAGTCTGTGGGCGATTTGCTTTCTTCAATCAAGATGTAATTCAACTTATCCTCAATAAACATCAATTGCCACTTATTGTTGTGGATACAGAGCTAGAGGAGATTGTGCAATGGATAAACTAATTGAATATCCAAAGCTATTGAAGCGTATTTTGACTGAGTATATTGAGTTGTGCTGGTCTTCCTAAAGAAGACATTGTGTTGGCATTCCATGACCCTAAAACTCGACAGTACACTGATTTTGCCGTGGCGTGAGCCGTTCCAGCAAGCTAACAGTGAAGTTAGGCTGCTGTGAATACACGGGCTATCCCTGAGAATGTTAGCCTAACAATAACTTTGAGCCAAAGGACTTTCATTACCATGCAGATTAGCATTGAACTTCCAGATAGTGTTTTTTCAGCACTCCGTAGTAATCCAGAAACGTTTGTTCAAGAAATGCGTTTAGCTGCTGGTGTCAAATGGTATGAGCTTGGCATTGTCTCCCAATCTAAGGCAGCTGAAATCGCAGGTGTCAGCCGTCACCAATTTTTGGAAGCCCTTAACCGCTTTAACGTTTCCCCCTTTCAAGTCACTCCCGAAGAATTAGCAGAGGAATTGGCGCGTGAATAGACGATGGGTGGTAAATGCTTCCCCATTGATTGTGCTTGCCAAGATTAGTCAGATTCATCTGCTCTCGGAACTTTGTGGTGACATCATTGTTCCTAATGGTGTTGTCGCAGAAATCAACATTGCACCGGATGATAATCCTGCTAAACTCTGGATGGTAGCACTTAGACTTGTTGATGAGTAGTAAGGATTACTCATAGCGTACTTTCTTAGATTTAATTACCTCAATTACATCATCGTGTCTTTGCCCCTCAATAATGTCCTTTAGATGAATTTGTCCATTGATGTATTGAACGTGAATGCGCCAACCTGAGACTTTATCAATATCAGCACGATAAATTGCCTGCTTCACACCCTTTACTTTGTGTAGTCTCGTTTTGGGAAAGTTCCTTGTTCTGTGACACTCGTTGTCTTCAAGCTCTGCCAAAGCTTCAAGAAAACCAATCTTTAGCTCGTCATCTGGCAAAATCTTCATGGCTTCGTGAATAATGCCAAATTCATCACATAGAGTCAGGGTTTGTGCCATAAACAAACTTACGAAATTTGGGCAGCTTCTCGATTGTGGTGAAGTAGATTTTGATACAAAGACTCGGCTACACTTTTATACGCTTGATCGAGTTCATTGTGTTTAACTACTCGGAAAAGAGTAAAGATAACTTGCCCAAAAATTGGATCTTCGTCAACGGTCAAAATCATTCTTAGTTTTTGAGAAAGCCGAAGCGTGTAAAGCGAAGATTCGTAATCATTAAGGGTTGATGCTATGGGTAGACGACGCAGCTTACGATACACATTAGCTTTCTGAGTTGGGAAAAGGCTAGCGCAATCGTTGATTTTTTGTATAGCTACTGCTTTCTCATTTTCACTCAGTCTGGCAAGATCCTTTTCAAAAGCCTTTGTTGACTCAATTAGAACATCCACTTTACAAACCGCCAATTCTGAATTTAACTACTTATCCTCAAGCCCTAGCTTAACAACAAAACCTTCCCATGCTCTCCCATTTCCTCGCTTGCCTACCTCTTCACCTCCCTTTCATCTTATTGCAACCGCACCGATCGCTTTTAACATAACTTTCTGTGCTTTCGTTCTCACAGCGTAATCGGTGCGGTCTAGCACTTAATTTCTTATGCTAAACCGCATCCTAAAATCGAAGTTTCCCAACTTCAACCAATCAACTTATCCGGTGTCAACGGCAAACTCCGCAACCGCTTACCCGTCGCATGGTAAACCGCATTAGCAACAGCAGCCGAAACCCCCGTAATTCCAATTTCACCCACACCTCTTGCGCCCACTGGGTTAAAGTTCAAATCGGGTTCACCGACGAACGCTACCTCAATGCGCGGAATATCTGCGTGAGCTGGAAAATGATAAGTTGCCAGGTCATAAACCACGGGATTACCGAGATTAGGGTCAAAGTGACACTCCTCCATCAAGGCTTGCCCAATCCCCATGATTACCCCACCCCGCACCTGACTTGCGGCAGTCTTGGCATTCATCACTCGCCCAACGTCCATCACCGACACCCAGCGCGTTACCCGCAGGCGTCCGATTTCTTCATCTACGGCAACCTCGCAGAAGTGAGCACCCCAAGACTGAAACGCCCATTTCTTCCCCTCCTCACCGGGAGCAGAAGAAGCTGTTGCCTCAAACGCTGCACGTCCGGATTGACGCAAGGCTGCACAGGCATCTGATGCGGTTGTACAGTTAGCGGCTTTGAGTACGTCCTGACAGGCTTGCATCACAGCAGGAGCCAAGGATGCGGTCATCATGGAACCCCCAGCGAGTCCACCATCCGGGAGTAGCGAGTCGCCCATCTCTACCCGCACGTTTTCCACAGGAACTCCTAATGTCTCGGCTGCTGTCACCGCAACTACCGTATAGGAACCTGTACCCATGTCATTTCCAGAAGTGAGGACATGGACTTTACCGTCTGGCAACAGCCGCACCTTGACGGATGCTTTGCCGCGCAATCCAGGGAATGTTGCAGCAGCCATGCCCCAACCAATGAGTTTACCGTCGCGGGTTAGCGCACGAGTTTCCATTTTTCGGTCTTTCCAGCCGAACTTTTCTGCACCCACCTTGAGGCAATCGGCAAAATGCTTGGCTGAGAACGGTAACCCCTTCTTCTGGTGTTCTTTCGTCTCGTTTTTCAGGCGCAGTTCTACCGGGTCTAGCTTCAACGCCCAGGCGAGTTCATCCATTGCAGATTCCATCGCCCACATGCCCGGATTTTCCCCTGGTGCCCGCATGAATGTTGGGGTGCCTACGTTCATCACGGCGAGTTCCTGGTTCAGCCGCAGGTTGGGGGCAGCGTACATCGCTGGGGTGATGCCTGTACAAGGTTCTGAGAAGGATTCTACTGGTGACGTGCAGGATTTCGCCTCGTGGGAAATGGCACTCAGCATACCATCTGCATTTGCCGCCAAACGAATTGTTTGCTCAGTTTCAGACCGATGTCCGGCGTTGGCGGTTACCTGCCGTCGGTGGAGGACAACCTTAAGAGGACGTTGGAGTTGACGTGCTGCTGCTGTACAGAGAATGCCGTGAGGCCACGGGAAGGCTTTAGAACCGAAACCGCCACCGAGGAAGGGCGTAACAATCCGTACCTTTTCCGCAGGAAGACCGAATAAATCAGCGTAGGTGCGCTGACAGCCCATTACCCACTGGGAGGGTTCGTAAACGGTAAGCGAGTCCTGTCCTTGCCACTGAGCAATGGTAGCATGGGGTTCCATCGCGGCGTGTAGTTCGGTGGAAGTCGTGTAAGTCGCCTCAATCTTCGTGGCGGCGTTTGCCATCCCTGCCGCAAACTGGCCCTTCTCGAACTTAAACTCCTCACCCATCTGGGGCGGAGCTTCTTTGAACGTCGCGTTCTTCGCTTCAACTACTGGCTTTTGCGTCTCGTATTCAACTTTAACTAAGTGTGCGGCGTGACGCGATCGCTCCAATGTATCTGCCACCACTAAGCCGATAATTTGCCCACCATAGTGAACTTTATCATCCGACAAGGGCAGACGCGCCTCGTAAATTTTCGAGGTCATGAAGTTATTAGCGGGCGTGAACACCTTGGGGGCGTTCTTATGGGTGAAAACAGCAATTACCCCCGGTGCCTTTTGAGCTGCACTGGTATCGATGCTTTTAATCCGCCCGTTGGCAATCGTCGCTGTGACTAAATACCCGTGAATTAGTCCCGGAATTTGGTGTTCTGCCGCGTAAGTCGCTGTACCCGTTACCTTAGCGCGTCCATCCTTGCGCGACACAGCAGTGCCAATTACTTTGTTCATGCTACACCTCCTCCTTTGGCTGATACTGTGAGCGATCGCTTAATGGCACGTTTAGCTAATTCGACTTTGAAGCTGTTGTGAGTCAGGGGTTTGGCTCCCTGTAGGGCAATCTCCGCCGCCTGCTGGAATGTTTCGGCATTAGCGGGTTTGCCAATCAAAAACTTCTCTGCTTCCGTGGGACGCCAAGGTTTGTGAGCAACCCCACCCATTGCTAGACGTACATCTTTAATACTGTCACCAGCAACATCAATAGCAGCCGCAACGGAAATTAAGGCAAAAGCATAGGAAGCCCTATCCCGCAACTTGAGATAAACACCCGACTTGGCAAACGGCACAGGGGGCACCACAACAGCAGTAATCAGTTCCCCTGGCTCTAAATTACTGTCCTGTTGGGGCATGTTACCCGGTAAACGGTGGAACTCTGTAAACGGGATTTGCCGCTTACCCTTTGGCCCTTCCACTTCAACAATGGCATCCAACGCTGCTAGGGGAACGCACATATCCGAGGGATGAACAGCGATACACTGGTCGCTAGCTCCAAACAGCGCGTGCATTCGGTTAATTCCCGTTGCCGCAGGACAGCCGCTTCCCGGTTCCCGTTTATTGCAAGCAAATGCCGTGTCGTAGTAGTAGGGGCAACGGGTACGTTGCAGGAGATTACCGCCAACCGAGGCGACATTGCGAATTTGCTGAGAGGCACCAGAGAGAATTGCACGGGATAGCATGGGATAGTTGCGTCGGACATCGGGATGGTCAGCCACTGCGGTATTACTCACCAATGCGCCGATGCGTAAACCCCCCCCAGCTATTGGCTCAATGCGCTGCATCTGAAGCCGGGAAATGTCGATGAGTTGCGATGGCTCATCTAGAAAAACTTTCATCCGGTCAACTAGGTTCGTGCCACCCGCGATAAACAGGGCATTCTCGTCAGTAGACGCCCGTTGCACCGCATCTTTGACAGAAGTGGCACGAATGTAGGAAAATTTGTTCATGCTGGCATCTCCTGTGCTTCAGTTACCATCATGGTTGCAGCGGCAGAGGGAGGGGTTTGTCCAGCCGCTTGTTGTACGGCGGCAACAATACCGTTGTAAGCACTACACCGACAGAGATTACCACTCAACCGCTCTTTAATTTCCGCTTCGGAGAGTTCCCCAAGTTGGGGAGGACGGTTTAAATCTGAGGTAACCGAGCTGGCACAACCTCGTTTAACTTCATCGAGGAGAGCAACTGATGCACAAATCTGTCCCGGTGTACAGTAGCCGCACTGAAATCCATCATTATCGATAAACGCCGCTTGCACGGGATGGAGAACATCGCCTTTTGCCAGTCCTTCAACGGTGACAATTTGCTTACCTTCCTGCATCACAGCAAGGGAGAGACAAGAGTACACCCGTTGTCCATCAACGAGAACGGTACAAGCTCCACACTGTCCATGATCGCAGCCTTTTTTACTGCCTGTGAGCTCTAGACGTTCCCGCAGAGCATCGAGGAGTGTCACTCGTGGTTCAATGGTAAGCGATCGCATCTCACCATTTACTGTCAGTGTTATTGGCATTTCACCTTCAGGGGATTGCATAGAGCGAGCTTCCTTTGCTGCTGTAGCCTGATTGAGCAATGTAGGGGCAGCTATCGCCGTTCCTGCGGCGGTTAGTGCCTGCCCCAAAAAATTACGCCGAGATGTTCGTTTCGGCTTTCCTTCATGATGTTCCATCGATTGCACCTCCTGCTAGTGTCCAATTGGCTCCCTCGTGGGAGATGAGTTCATGCTGATGTCATTGTCGAGTAATATCATTTTCAATGCTATTGGAATGAGGCAAAAACCTCCGCGTTCCTCTGCGTCACCCTCCGCGCTCTTTGCGTTAAAAATTTATGATTCCAATGCCAACGGATTGATATAGTTCCTGGAAAATATGCCATAGCAGAATGTCATCTTAACGATTAACTTCCATCCTTGCAGAATCCCGAATTTGTTCAAGGGTAAGGATACCAACCACATCCTCACCATCGAGTACCGTTAACTTCTGTGCACCCGTTCGTAGCAACACGGATAACGCTTGACGCAAGTTATCATATCGTCCGATTGTGTGTTCATTTTGAGGTTGATAATCTGGTGAGACGCTTGCCATTGCCGTCTCCACTCGCAGCAAACTCAATTGGCGTACCCGATCATCCGCACCCATCAATTCATATATAAAAGGATTAGCGGGTCGTGTGAGGATATTCAAGGGTGTATCAAACTGCACAATCTGCCCTTTTTGCAGAATCATGATTTTGTCAGCAAGACGCAGCGCTTCCTCAACATCATGAGACACAAACAGAATCGTTTTCTTAAGCTGACGCTGGAGACGCAAAATCTCATCCTGTAACGTCTGGCGAGTAATCGCGTCAATGGCTCCAAATGGCTCATCCATTAACATAACTTTCGGATCACCCGCCAAAGCACGCGCCAATCCAACTCGTTGCTGCTGTCCTCCAGAGAGTTGCGCCGGGTAGCGATCGCGGTATTCTTGAGGGGATAGTTCCACGAGCATCAACAACTCATCCACTCGTGCTTGGTACTGCACCCTCGACCAACCCAACAGCTTCGGCACTACAGCAATATTCTCTGCCACTGTCATGTGAGGAAACAACCCAGACTGCTGAATCACGTAACCCATCTGCCGACGTAACTGGGTAACTTGTATCTTTTGGATGTCAGTACCATCGAGGTAAATTCTACCCGAAGTTGGCTCATATAAGCGATTGACCATCTTCAGCAGGGTTGTTTTCCCACAACCCGATGGCCCCAAAATCACGACTAATTGACCGGCTTCGATTTTACAAGTGCAGCCATTTACCGCTGGGTGGGATACACCAGGAAATTTTAGGAACACCTCCTCAAACCGTATTGCACTCACTGATTTTTCCTCAGCCTTGTTGCTTACCGATTTTAACTAAGGCTTTTTTAACAATCCTTCTTGAGTCAAAAATTCCTTAGCCACTTCCGCCGGTTCACGTTGTTTACCACTAACCTCGTAGTTTAGGCGCTGCATGGTTTCGGTTGTCAGTTTCGGAGATAAGGTATTGAGAGCGTCTCGAATCCCTGGATTTTGATCTAGCGTTTCTTGACGTATGACTGGAGCCACTTGATAAGGTGGAAACAAGTTTTTATCATCTTCTAAAACCACCAATTTTAAGGCACTAATTTCACCATCTGTCCCAAAGGCAACTGCAACATCGGCTTGAGCATTGTTTAGGGTTTTATACCTTAAACCTGGATCGGCGGGAATGAATTTTTTGAGCTTAAAATCCCCATAAGCTTTTTTCAAACCGGGTAATCCATCCTCACGTGCCTCAAATTCAGGTGGCCCAATCATTGTTAATTGGCTGGCTTTAGCAACCATTTGAGAAATTGTCTTAATTCCATATTTTTTAGAGCCTTCTTGAGTCATTACCAGTGCTTGAGTATTATTCATCGGAGCAGGTTCAAGCCAGACTAAGTTAAATTTTTCTCGATAGGCTTTAGCCACTGTATTAAATACCGACTTTTGGTTACTTTGAGCGGGTTGTTTAATTACTGTTAATAAACCCGTTCCCGTATATTCTGGATACAAATCAATTTGACCACTTTCCAAACCAGCTTGAGCTACAGGTGTACCACCGAGGTTAAGTTTACGTTCTACTTTCAAGCCTTGATTTTCTAGCACTAGGGCATACATTTCCCCCAAAATAAATTGTTCGGTGAAATCTTTCGAGCCGACTTTAATGCCAGTGCTACTGTTGCAAGCGATTGCGCTTAACATCGTCAGTAGCGTTAGCAGAAGTAGCACAACTAGGCGACGAAGGAATTGCATCTGAAAAAAATTGGATACTATACCGCTTATTATATTAATATATCTCCACTTAACCCCTGAATAACATCATGCAATACGAAGTCAAAATCATCGAACCTACAGATTTATGGTATTTGCAAAATAACATTAACAAAGAAACAAACAAATTTTACCATCCCACCCGATCTATTCCCTTTGTTCAGCAAGTTGAAATTCACCTAGATAATTCTGGAGTAATTATTCAAAAAGGTGCTCTACACAGTTGTATTGGTCAATTGAGTTATGGTGTTTATAAAAGCGATAACCGTCTGAAAGATTTGTGGGTAGCGTTGAGGACGGAAATGGATTACAACGCTCCTCTGTATAAAGGGACAGGTCGAGTTCACCTGGAACCTAGACAAAAAGGATATTTCTTGCATTACACACCAATTGAGCTTTCAGATTCAGAACAATGGGAATTTGATGATGCTATCTTTCAGTTTTGTTCTGACAATGTAGTGATAGGTGCTAAACGATTAAAATTCCGGCAAATGGCTGGTTCTAATGATGGTCGATGGAGGATTGTTCTAAAATCTTTACCGGAGAACAAATCTCAAGTTATAGCTGGTACCTCTTCACCCGCTAAAGTTATCAAACTTAAGCGAGGTGAAACGTTGATTGCTGATTGTGACATTGTTAAAGGATTTACCAACGGAATTGAAGAAGATTATCGAAAAATAGGTCATTTTGGAAAAGGCGGTGGCGAGGGGTATGTATGGTTTTATCAAGGCGAAGGTAAATTATTAATCTCTGAAACCGATGGCATGGGTCTGGGATGAGCTACCTCTCCTCGCCTAGTAGAGAAGGGCGAGGAGTTTATAGAAATCAGAACCCATATTTATTTCTAGTGAGAGAATTTAAAACTTTATCAAATCAATAAAAAAGCTTGCTCAAAAAAGAAAGTTATTAATTATATCTTTATGTGTCCTGGCTAGACTAGTAATAGAAGGTTAATAGGTTTTGGGATTTTTAAATATTTATTACGGGATTGAAATATTTAATAATTCCAAAATTCGTCATTGGCATGAGGAGAGTGGTGATGAAAAGGCTAATAGAAGCAATGATTATAACAATAGTACTAGCCATAGCCGCTGACCCGGCACTGGTCACCATGGGTGTTACATTTTTTCAGGTATCGAGCCAGCCGATTGGCATCAACTCCAAGAATATAGCTCTTGAACCAGTCCAAATACCAAATGAGCAATTAGATCAGGTGCCTTTTTAAGTAGGTATCAAGGTTAAGCAAATAGACAATTTATCCCAGAAAATAAAGCTTTTTTGCTCGAAAGTGAAAGCTATTTCAATCCATGAATTTAAGAGTGCTTTGATGTACTATTCAATTCCAAATAAACTTGGAATTGAGATGACGTTCTTGATCTAATTGCCTTTGCAATTTTGAGATTTGCTGACGTAGCTGTGAAACCTGGGTACGAAGTTCTATTTCTTGAGTGGATGCCTGGAATCCAAAACTATTTCTCTCCAATCTTGTCTGTGTGTAGCCAATGGGTATGACCAATTCCTCTCTCACTTCATAGCGGTTTGATCTGTTACCCGGCAAGCTACTGATTAATTCCGATGGGAAATTTAGTGCTAAGAGATTTTGCAGGTAATTGAGGGCTTGTTCCTTTTTCCAAGACGCACCCAAAAACTCTTCTCGCCCATCGGGATGGATATAAAAAATGCACCATTGACGAGCAGCATTCAGTTCGATACCTTGAGGAATAGTTTCTGATTGGTTATGAGGATTCTCATCAGGGCTTGGGGTTGGATGCTTACCGTCCCAAGGTCTTGTATTACTGGCACTGAGCTTTTTAGCCGTATCTAGCAAGTTTTCGACCGTTAAGTCTTCAGTAAAACCTAAGTCAGCAGATCTTTGCTGCTCTTTGACACGTCGATAAGCTATCCAAAATGTTTCTTCCCCTTGCTGCTCTTTACAAGCGATAAAAGACCCCCAAAATGATTCATACCTGAAGCTTTTGTTCTGGGCTAACCAATGCAGCCAACTTCCTGTACCAATTTTGATGTAGGTGCTATCAACATGGTCATAGTAAACGAGCGGAGCTATAGAACGAATCATAATTCACTCTCCCAATAATTAAAACTTCACAAAAATCCGGTGAGTGAGGCTCGACGAGTTGAGAGTCTTCACAAAATTAGGCTCAGACTTATCGCTTCTTGACTTTTTAATCAAGAACCTAAATTGATGTTCGACTCATTAATTGTGGGGGTAATGAGGAGATGATGGTTAGAGAATTAAAATCTAGTAATTAATGTTAAACTCTATCAACTCCAAACAATGTACGAATAGACCAGATTAATAACTGTCACTCTCCCAAGAGCTACTTTAACGCTTGTAGGTATCCTACAAACGCTCTCCAATCTAATAGCTAAAAAATTTATTGGCGGCACCCAAATTTCAGGTATTTATCATCCCCAAGGCTGAGCCACACATCCTTGTCTCTATGTTAAATTCTTTACCCAAAAACTTTACACTTTTCTCTAATAAGCTTTCAGAGGAAAAGAGGAAAAGCGATTGAGAAAAATCATGTTATTGAGCTTGAGCTTAATGGGGTTCGGAATTCTGCTCTCCTGTAAACCTGATCGCAAACCAACCTCTTTTCCCTCTTCAGCCGTTTCGCCTTCTGCCGAACAAGGTCTCCAATACCAAACCCACCGCATACAACAAAGCGTAGTTCACACCCTGTTAATTCCCGCATCAAGTCGTTTTGGGGTGACTCCCGCCATCTCCTCAGGGTTAAGTTCCCTAGAAAGCTTTGCCCAGAAACACGGAGCGATCGCAGCCATCAATGGAGGCTTTTTCGATCCAGAAAATCAACAATCGACCTCCTATGTGATGCAGCAAGGCGTCTGGGTGGCAGACCCTAGGCAGAACAAGCGACTGATGAACAATCCTAAATTAATGCCTTACTTTCAGAAAATCCTCAACCGGACAGAATTCCGACGCTACCGTTGTGGTCAAACAATTCGTTATGATATTGCCCTTCACAGCCAAGCTCCTCCCACCGGATGCCAACTCTTGGATGCCCTAGGGGGTGGCCCCCGCTTATTGCCAGAGTTGACTGAAATTCCAGAAGGTTTTCTCGCGTTTGCCAACGGTAAAATCATACGAGACCCACTGGGGAGCAAGCAACCTAATGCTCGAAGTGCGATCGGGATTACCCGTGATGGCAGCCTGCTCGTGGTCATGGTGGCTCAAAAGCCAGAAGCGCCCACCGCCTCCGGGTTATCCTTGCCAGCATTAGCCGCCTTCATGAAAGCTCAAGGCGTGGAGCAAGCCATGAATCTGGATGGGGGAAGCTCCTCTAGTTTCTATTACAAAGGCAAAACGGTTTACGGGAAAGTAAATGAAAAGGGAACTTGGGTCAAGAGGGAACTTTTTTCTGTTTTACTGATTCAGGAGTGAAACAAACATACATCTCTACCGTTGACCTGAAAAAGCAGATACTGGCTTAGAGAGAAAAAGGGGAAATCTATGATGTTGAAACAAAGTGCTTTGGCTTGTGTAACCGTGCTGACGGCTTTAACGCTTGGTTCATTGCCTCTTGTCGCCCAGACACCCACTACGACTGAGGGTACTCCAACGACCGAGCGTAGACTAGACCGCAGCGTTCTCATTGACCTCAATCGCGCCAAAAATTTAGCACGGCAAGCGGCGGAAAGGGCTAATGGAGGTTTAGGTTTCTATCGCGCTGAAAGCTCCATGCATGGGCCGGCTGCTCAGTCCCCCTATGTAGACAATGGGAATGGTACCTGGACATTTACGTTCAGAGGGACGATGCCAGGTGAGACGATTCCCTCCTATGAGAGCGTGGTTACCGTTTCTACAGAAGGCAATGTAACGATGGACTACAACGGCCCTGTCCGTGCGAGTACGCCCTAACCGCTACACATCGGTTAAGGGTTTGAATCCTATTCGTTTTGGTCAGGGTTGAGGAGTGTTTTTTTGTCTATACCATCGCTTCTGCCCTGACAGCTTTATCCTCCGTTAAACAAATTTATGTAACAGAGACTAGCCTGTATTGAAAAGACTTGATATCTTGATAGTAGGCACAGAAATCAATCGGGATTCGGGGTTGTGCCTCCTGCCCTGAGCCACTTACAGCTTACTATAGCTTGGTAGAAAGACTAAAAAAGGACGGCGCGTGTTTTAAATTAACTTGTGGCAAAGCTGATGTATAAAGTTCAGCGGTGAGTAGCTAACAATGCGGTTAAAACAGAGAGCCAAACCAAACTAAAAACCGAGGAACGGAAGAATACTCAAGACTGTTTAGTGAAGGCTGTAAGCATCTGTAAACTTTAGTTGCATAGTGTATTGAATAAGTTTTGCGTGAACCAGGTAACCTTACCTGGTTCACTGAGTTTTGGGGGGTATTCACGGTTAACTTACAAGCCTCCAGTAAACAACAAAATTTAAGTCAACAACAAAGTCTTTAGTGCAAGTGGTTTGTGCTATGGGATTGAGACGCTGCAATCACACTCAATTTCTGCCACAATTCAGCTTTTGTCATATTCCGTCGAAGCTGTTGCCGTTTCGCTTTCTCGGATGTTCTGTTATAAATTTGGGTCATTGCTGTAGTGGGATTTTATAGAGAGTTAATCGTTATCAGTGTTTTTACCCCCCCCCGCCCCCCTTGGTAAGGGGGGAGCAAGAGAGGGGAGGCGATCGCTTGTTTGTGGGGAGAAGTGCGCTCTCGGTTTAAGTTTCTGGTTCATCACCGAAGAGTTGATCTATACTTTGAAGTGCTTGTTGAGAACAATGACGCACACGATGAATACGCACAATTCCTTGCTCTTGCTCAACTATTTCACTAACAGTAAATAAAATATTGAATTGCTTTTTATAGAGAAGTTGCCGTACCTCTATTCCCATATACTCACTTTCGATCGCCAAAGCACAACGCCGGGGAAAATTTTCCAGCGTCAACATAATTTCATAACACCCTCTTACCCAGCGATAAGCATTTTCCGGTGAATCCTCCTTAATCCAAAGAAAAATGCTTTCTATATCAGCCACCGCAGTAGGAGATATTTCAATCTGGTAAACCATACTTTTCCCGAAGTTCTGCAAATGCTTGCTTCAGAGGTATCCCTTTACCTTGCTCAAATTCTTCAATACTTTTGCGGATACCCACAATAGACTCCAGTAACTCAATCCTATCGAGAAGTTGCTGGTAGCCTTCAGCATCTTGAACAACGGCAGTAGCTTTACCATTAACCGTTAGAACTATGGGTGCTTTAGTTTCTTTGAGTCTTGCCAGGAAAGCTTTCGCACCCCGCTGGAACTCCGAGAGAGGATAAATGTCACTTAGACTGAGCATGAAATTTTCAAAGAATGATTTGATAATTTCATGCTAACAGTTGGCAATTGTTGTGTCTATGTGCGATTGTATGCGATCGAGTTGATGATGGTAGATTGAGGGGCGATCACACATGCTATCACTGACCTATTAACTAGATGAAAAGTTATGTAACGAAAAAATAACGACCCAGCCCTCTGGGTCGGTAAATATTATCAATTAATCAAGCGTTTGAGCCAAACGACCTAATCAATCTCGATGGATGTCGGTGCAGAACCGTTTGTTCCAGTAGAAATCAGAGGCTTGCGATAAGCGGCATAAAGGCGGTCGCGCCAGTTAAAGAAGGTTTCGTACACGCTACTATCGGCTAAACCAGGAATTCCCTTACCTTTAATGTTTTCAGGCAAATCCAGGTAAGGACCTTCGGGAAACTTGAGCAACAGGCTAACACCCGCGACTGCAAAATCAGCTAAGGTAGGTTGGTTTCCGACCAGATAAGGACTATCCAGAAGCAGCAGACTCAGGGCTTCCAAGTCTTGCTTTAGGGCATCTTTAGCATCTTTTACCGCATCTGGGCCAGCCCCAACACCTGTACCCAACATCTCAAGTACTTCTGGCGGGACGGCACCGACTATGGTTTTGAGAAAGTCAGGTGTCGTGTTGGGCAAAACCGATGTCCGGAAAGTGGGACTTTGGCTCATTGCCCCATAGAGTACCTTCCGACTTTTAACCCCAATCGACTCATCCGCCCACTCTTCGATGAGCAAGCACAGCCCCCGTTGTTTGGGATCGGTGGGAATTAGCGGTCTGTCGGGATACTTGCGATCCAAATACATGGCGATCGCCGTAGAATCACTAATTACAGTATCCCCATCTTTAAGCACGGGTAGCTTCCGTTGACCAGATAGCTGGAAGACTTCTAGCTGCCCTACTCCTGGCGTCACTTCGATTTTTCGATAAGCTAGCCCTTTATAGTCCAGGATGAGCCGTACTTTTTCAGAGTATTGCGATAGCTCAAATTGGTACAACTCCAGCATTCTATATCTCCTTGCTGTTTATTTAGAGACCATTGTCAATTTAACGTCTCCAGCTTAGTGTATTTCCCTTGTCCAGTCCGGAAATTCCTAATTGCTCATCCCCAATCCCTTTGGAAGTCAAAATTTTAAGTCTCACAAGACCAGAAAAACCTTAATGTGGAGAGGGAAAATTTATTTATGTAAAAACCCCCATCGTTAACATGGGGGATAAGGCGTCAGCAGAGCCTGAAATGGAGTTTTTCCAAAGGTTGAGGTTTAGAGAGCGCGTCTGGTCAATAAACCCCAAATGAAGATCACCACAATCGCACCCAGAACTGCAAAAATAATGCTAGGTAGCGTCAAAGCTCCTACTGATGCTGCTGCCGCCCCCGAACCTGGGAGCAACACGCTACCCAACCATCCCCCTACTAACGCACCCAGAATTCCTAAACCAATTGTTGCAAAGATTCCACCGCCTTGAGGACCGGGATAGATGGCTTTGGCGATCGCACCAGCAATCAGACCCAAAATGATCCACGCGAGAATACCCGTCATGTTGATTTTCCCCCTCGTTACTTAACGTCTTTTTCCGAGCTTGATTGATACCGAGCTTAGAACGAGACAGTTACGCAGCCCGTCTGGTGAACAAGCCCCACAGGAAGAGCAGAACTAAGGCCCCGATAATAGCGAAGATAACACTGGGTATACTTAAAGCGCCTGCTGTGGCTCCTGCCGTGGTTCCCAAGAAGAGATTACCCAGCCAGCCTCCAACCATAGCACCCAAAATTCCTAAACCAATTGTTGCAAAGATTCCACCACCTTGGTGACCCGGATAAATAGCTTTGGCGATCGCACCAGCAATCAGACCTAAAACGAGCCAAGCAATAACATTAATTACCATTTTGATTTTCTCCGTTTTTGATTAAATATTTTCTTGCTTTGTATATTCACAATATCAAGCTGAACAGCTTCGTCACCTCTATCAGAGGGTATAATCGAAAGGTAGAGAAATCTTAAGCTTTTTCGGAATGTTTTCTATCTAAAGTCAAAGAGTATTGTTCACACTTTACACTTCATAATTATTTCGCCCTGACTGCCATAAGAAAAATGAAGCTTTGTATTAATTCTGCTGTAAGAGGCTTGACATGAATTCTCGTTTAGATTGCCAAAAATACAGGTAGCCGCCCTTAACGAGCTATTGGGGATAAAAGGACGCTTGCTCAACAACGAAGCCGTTCTCGAAGATCTAGTGTTCCGACCCGGTGGCTCTCGAAAGCCTCTAAGCCATAGGCCGAGAAATATCACAACTTTATAGATAAAACTCCCTCAAACGGCTCATACAGCATCGATGGACTAGATAAAGTCCCCAACAAGTAGATGAATGTAGTGATTGATACGATTCATCACAAGAGAACCGAAAAAGCTTCCCATGATGCAGGGGATGAAGAGTATCCCAATGAGCTACTCTTGAGTTCAGTTCACCTTATAGCCAGAAGATAATTTGACGATTAGAACAAGATATGTCTTTATCTCCATTTCTGAAATCTCCGAGTCATGATTTTGTTGTTTGTAGAACATGACTTCGGTTACATCCTTCGAGGATATTATCTCCTACTCTTACTTGCCCTGATTATCATTATCAGTTCCATTTATTCCTTTAAGCCAATTGTTAAATTAAAACTGAAGCTAATCCGTCAATATGCGATCGCAATCCCAAAGGTTAGGATGTCGTCCTTAGATGAAAGTCCATCTTTTTGAACAAGACTGAGCGTCTTGCCAAGGCGTCAGTCTTATGGATTACCGTCTGAGAACCAAATCAAACTCATTCTCATAATTAGGGTCGTCAGTACCGAGCATCTTGTCCCAGAACGTGAAGTAAAGCCCGTAGTGTACTGTGTACTTGCGATGATGGATGGAGTGATGCGTCGAACCGATGAACCACTGTCCCAGCCAGTGGCGGGGAAACGATGAGGGAAATAACTCGAATCCCAGATGATTCAACACAGACCATACCGTCATCGTCAGGAGTACGGCAATCAAGGTGATGAAATGGATCGGTACGACAAAAATTACACTGACAAAGAAGATCGCTTGAATCAGTGCCTCTGGTAGGTCGAACGCAAAGGATGTCCACGGTGTCGGGTCTCCCGAACGGTGATGACCCTGGTGCAGCCACTTTAGGAGCAAGGGATGATGAAACATCCGATGCATGAAATAAAAGTACGTATCCTGGAGGATCAGCACCCCAACAAAGCTAACCCCCAAATACCACAGCCCATACTGGCGTGGGTCAGTGTACAAGCGAGTGACTTCCAAACCGTACTCTGACATCATCAATGCAGCGCACAGGGCAAAAACTACCGCAGACAGAACAGATAATTCCAAATCCTTTTGGATCGACCTCCATAGGGGTGGCGATCGACGCAACCCTCGCTTGGGGAAGCGCTTCCCCAGATCCGAATAGAAGATCAAGTAGGTTCCCCCAGCGATGAGAAAGTAACGGGCAAGAATAGCCCCGAAAAAGACGAAGCAATAGTATAAAAATGAGTGGTCTGCCAATTTAACGTTTCCTCTTTGAAGTCAGATGGTAGTTTACCTCTTCCGCCGAGTTGCATTCAAAGATAGTAGAGCGGTGGGATGGGGGAGTGAGGTCGGAGCTAAGCATGAGGATGGGAGAAGTGGGAGAATGGAGCCAAAGCTAAGCATGAGGATGAAAGAAGTGGGAAGAGATTGTCCAGACGCTTAAAAAATGGATCTATAAGTCGGATTGGGTATCAAACTTCATGGGAAAAGGTGTGGAATATCAACCTATCCCACACCTCACTGTTCAACTTCAGCTACTTTAAACAGTCGCAGGCACCTTTTCTATAGAGCGGACTTGAGTGAGGAGATTTTGTAATTCCTCACCTTCGATGACCTCAACATCTAAGATTCTCTGTGCAATTTTTTCCAGCAAATCTCGATTGTTGTTGAGAATATCTAAGGCTTGCTGATGTGCGCCTTCAACAATCTCCTTCACCTCTTCATCGATCGCTTTTGCGGTTTCATCACTCACCATCCGGCGGGGATTCATCATTGCACCATCCCCCAAGAAGTTATTCTGTTGACCCTTCTCGTAAGCGAGGGGGCCGAGTACCTTGCTCATGCCGTAGGTGGTGACCATCCGTTCTGCCAAATCAGTCGCCCGCTGCAAGTCATTGGCGGCACCTGTTGTAATGCTACCAAAGACAACCTCTTCGGCGGAACGTCCACCCAACAGTGTGGCAATCTGACCCCGAAGTTCGCCTTCATCCATCAAAAAGCGGTCTTCTGTGGGTAGTTGTAAGGTGTAACCAAGCGCTGCCATCCCGCGAGGCACGATGGAGATTTTCGCCACCTTACTTCCTCCCGGCATCAGCGCACCCACGATAGCGTGACCTACTTCGTGGTAAGCCACAATCTTTTTCTCTTTTTCATTGAGGACGCGGCTTTTCTTCTCTAAACCTGCCACGACTCGCTCGATCGCTTCGTTAAAGTCTGCCTGAGAAACGGTTTCATGCCTTGCGCGTGCGGCTAATAACGCGGCTTCATTGACCAAATTCGCCAAATCTGCACCGGCAAAACCAGGGGTACGAGCGGCGAGCGCATGTAAGTCTATATCATCACCCAGCTTCACCTTCTGAGCGTAGATATTTAAAATCGCTTCCCGTCCCGATAAATCAGGGCGATCCACTAACACCTGACGGTCAAAGCGTCCCGGACGTAACAATGCAGGGTCTAAGGATTCAGGACGGTTGGTCGCTGCTAGCACAATCACTGTGGTATTACTTGCCGCAAAACCATCCATCTCCGTCAGCAACTGGTTCAGGGTTTGTTCCCGCTCATCGTTACCCCCCATGAACCCACCACTGGCACGAGACTTGCCAATCGCATCCAATTCATCAATGAACACAATGCAAGGTGCTTTCTGTTTCGCCTGTTCAAACAAATCCCGTACTCGTGCCGCACCCGCACCGACAAACAGTTCCACAAATTCGGAACCAGAGATACTGAAGAAGGGTACACCCGCTTCTCCCGCTACCGCTTTAGCTAAGAGGGTTTTACCGGTTCCTGGAGGACCAACCAGTAGCACACCTTTGGGAATACGAGCTCCAATATTCGTAAACCGCTGCGGAGTTTTCAGGAAATCAACAATTTCTACTAATTCAGTCTTCGCTTCTTCTACCCCAGCCACATCGGCAAAGGTGATTTTTGTCGATTCGCCTTCTACATAAACTTTAGCCTTGCTTTTGGTAAAGGAGAGCGCACCTTGTGGGCCACCGCCACCAAAGCGTCCTGCAAAGAACTGCAAAATACCCACGAAAATCAGGGGAGGAATCACCCAACCTAGGAGCGTGGTAAACCAGTTTCCCTTTGCCGGTGGAGCCGCAGCGAACTGAACCCCTTTATCTTCTAGCCGTTTGGGTAAATCTAGGTCGAAGATGGGGGTGGTAGAGAGGACTTGTCCGGGTTGGTCGCCTTCCCCTTTAAGCTGGTAGCGAATCTGGTCTTGCCCGACGTAAGCCTGCGCCACTTTACCATCTTGCACTTGGTCGATGAATATGCTATAGGGGACTCGCTGAGTCTGTGGTCCCAAAAAGGCAGGCAAAAATAAGTTTGCCACCAAGAACAAACCTGCCACTAAGAATAGAATATTGGCAATCTGCCGACTGCGAGGGAGTTGAGGTTTATCTTTAATACTCATAGGTTTAAAGCTGTTTTATGAAACCGTTACTTTAATAATTGTAAAATTTCTTAACCCAACTGGACTCCCTCTAGAGTCGGCGATCGCTCCACTAAAATGGTTCGGGTTTCCACCATTACGAGAGGTTACAACTACGGCTATGGAACCCAAAAAGCTGGGATTTTGGCTAAACGATTGGGGGAAAATTGATCAAAAACACAGAGAAAGAAGAATTGGAGTCTGTTGATAATTTTAGGATTTTCTCAGATCGGAATCTCTGTAAGACTGAACCAAAAAGCGTTTAATTGTAATGCATAAGCTTTTAAGAGAGCAAACTTTTACAGAAAATTAAGGCACGATAAGAGCTGAAATTCTATAAATTTTGTCAGGGAAGCGTAAGCCCGATCGTAAAACCTCTTACTAGAGGTAATGAGCTGCCGAAATCAGTGATTCAAAGAACTTCTGAATTCAACGGATACACAGGCGACGTGGATTACCCCTTAAGGGTTAACCTGATCGGGAGTTCCTCAGCAATCAGGATTATTCGTCGGTAAATCTTCGAGCTAAACTAGTGCTTATTCATGAGTGAGGTAACATTAAAACTATGGAAACGCTTGCTTACCTTCATGTGGCTGCCGCCAATGAAGAATCAACAGACACCCATTACGCCTTGGCGGCGATCTGGAAGAACCCTAAACTTTTAACTTGTCTTAATTCACCCCAGTTCTCAACACGTGCAGCCGTTCCTCTGCTATCTCTAACTGTCGTGCTCGGTATCTTAGGATTAGCGAAACAGGCGTTTGCCCTGGTTAAACCAGGCGATCGCAACTCGGAAGTAATGGCTCTCCAACAGCGTTTGCAGAGACTGGGCTACTTTAACGGCCCGACAACTGGCTATTACGGCCCACTGACCAAGCAAGCGGTTCTTAGATATCAGCGAGCTAAGGGACTGGCAGCCGATGGTGTGGTAGGAACCAGCACTAAATCCGCCCTACAGGGACAACGAAAGCAAGCGGTAGAGGAGCCTTCTCACCCAATTTGGAAAATCGGCGATCGCGACTCGAAAGTCGGTGAAATTCAGAAAATATTGGCAGATTCCGGCTATCCCAGCAGTACCAACGGCGTTTTTGATCAGGAAACCCAAGAAGCGGTTCGTCTATTCCAACAAGCCAAAGGACTCAAAGTGGATGGGATTGTTGGCAAGGAGACACTGACAGCCTTATCAGACAAGTCGGAATCCAGAACGCTGGCAAATGAGTCAAATCCTGATGAGTTGAAGCTGAATCAACCAAAGCCTGATGAATTTAAGCTGAATCAACCAACTCCTGATGAAGTGACACTGAATCAGCCAAAGCCTGATGAGTTGACACTGAATCAGCCAAAGCCTGATGGGAAGAAGAGTATCCGTTGGGAATCCATAGAGGAGCCTGAGACTCAAGCGGTAGATGAATCGACGAAGAGTTTTTGGCAAATCGGTGATCGCGGCTCGAAAGTCAGTGAGATTCAGAAACAGTTGGCAACCGCAGGTTTTCAGAATGATGCCAACGGCGTCTTCGATATAAAAACCCAAGAAGCCGTCCGCCTATTCCAGCGATCAAAAGGACTCAAAGTGGATGGCATTGTGGGAGAACAAACCCTAACAGCCTTGTCAGATAAAGATAAGCCTAAAACCCAGTTACAGCCTGAACCGGAGCAAACAACCCCGTGGTATGAGGACAATTCGGCTCCTCTTAACCCCTTTACCCGGTAGCTCAGTTTAGCGAAATGGATCTGAGCCTGTGCATGATTGTCAAAAATGAGGAAGCCTCTTTGTCCCAATGCTTGAGGAGTGTCCAGGATGTTGTCGATGAGATGGTAATCCTAGATACTGGTTCTGGTGATCGCACGGTTGAAATTGCCCAAAAATTCGGAGCTGGGGTGTATCACTTTGAGTGGTGCAACGATTTTTCGGCGGCTCGGAATCACGCTCTCAACCATGTGCAGGGAAAGTGGGTGCTGGTATTGGATGCGGATGAAGTACTAAATCCAGAAATTGTGCCTCAGATACAGCAGGCGATCGCGTTTGATCATAACCTGGTGATTAACCTGGTACGCAAAGAAGTGGGTGCTTCTCAATCTCCCTATTCTCTCGTTTCCCGGTTATTTCGCAATCATCCGCAGATTCGCTTTTCTCGCCCTTATCACGCCATGATCGATGACAGCGTGCAAGCGTTGTTACAGCGAGAACCTCAATGGCAAGTTGTTTCTTTGTCTACTGTGGCGATCGAACACTATGGCTACCAACCCGGTGCGATCGCCGCACGGGATAAATACACCAAAGCGCGACAAGCGATGGAAGGATATCTGAACCAGCATCCCCAGGACGCTTATGTATGCAGCAAATTGGGAGCGCTGTATATTCAGATCAATCAGGTCAGCGAAGGGGTCAAACTCTTGGAACGGGGATTGAGGGCGATTCCAGTAGAGGCTCCGGTGTTATTTGAACTTCACTACCATCTCGGTAATGCTTACACGCGCTTAAAAAATCTTGAGTTCGCCGTAGAGCATTATCAATCTGCCATCCAGCAACCGATTCTCCTGTCGTTGAAACTTGGCGCTTACAACAACTTGGGTAACTTGCTGTTGGGCGTGGGCGATTTAACCCATGCCAAAATGGCCTATGAAACCACGTTAAAGATTGACCCCAGTTTTGCCGCAGGACACAATAATTTGGGGATGACCTTAAAGGCACTAGGGCAGTTGGAGGGGGCAATCGCATCCTACCAGAAAGCGATTCAACTCAACCCTGACTATGCCGACGCTCAGCAAAACCTGGGAGTGGTATTGCTGAAACTGGGTAAAGTACCAGAAAGTTTAGCGGCATTTAAGAGTGCGATCGCCCTCCACGAAGCACAAAAAAACTTGGCGGAAGCTCAACGCCTCCGCCAGGGACTACAAGAAATGGGCTTTCAGGTTTAATGGGGTTGAAAGTTAGCAAGTTGACCTGTTAAACCTTGCAACCGACCCTTCGGGTACTCCTGTGAAGTACAACCTTCAACCGTCAATCTTCAAAGCAGATTAGACATCATCATCGAGATCATCATCATCATCATCATCGTCAAAAGCGCCATCCTCTACTCCCATTAGTTCGGAGATTTCTTCTTCATTATCAAGGAAAGAGGCATCGTCACTATCACGAGCGACTAGGCGATTATTGGTTTCTAGCCAATCCAACAGTGAAGTCTCTTGCTTCACAGGAATGACATCAGCGAGTTGATCTCGAGGTTCTTCACGTAAAGAAGGATTGTACATGGGAAGATTTGCTGAATAAACGAGGATTAGAGATTCTGTATTCTAGAGCTTAACAGGGAGAAAGAGCGATTGATGCTTCGGAATCAGACTCGGCTAAGCTAAGAGAGAACCATCAAGCAACTTATCAAATCTACCCTAACACCTCTGCTTTCTTCTTGAATCAACAGAGGAAAAGAGGTAATACCACAGACATCTCCAAGTGACGTGGCAGGAAGAGAAGTCTCCTACAGTAAGTATCAATAGAGGTAACTATCAGATGGTTAGCAAAGCAGAAGTACTAGAAGCGATCGCCGGTAAGAATCGCGGTCTGTTGGCGACCGAAACCGATAAAATAGCCATTCTTTCGGCAGTTGCGCGGCTGGAAGACCGCAACCCCACGCCTCGACCCGTTGAGGCCACTGACCTCTTAGAGGGTAACTGGCGTTTACTTTATACCACCAGTCAAGAGTTATTAAATATTGATCGATTTCCCTTAGCGCAACTTGGTCAAATCTATCAATGCGTTCGTACCTCAGGTGCCAGAATTTACAACATTGCTGAACTTCCGGGTCTACCTTATCTCGAAGGCTTAGTTAGCGTTTGTGCGCGATTTGAGCCAGTGAACGAACGCCGAGTTAATGTCAAATTTGAACGGTTTATCATCGGTCTGCAACGCTTAATCGGCTATCAGTCCCCGAATGATTTTATCCACCAAATCGAATCCGGCAAAAAGTTTTTTCCATCCCTGGATTTTCCCATTGAGAAGCGTGAGCAGCGAGGCTGGTTGGATATTACCTATCTTGACAACGATATGCGAATTGGGCGAGGCAATGAAGGAAGTGTTTTTGTACTCACAAAAACATCCTAACTCATCATCAATTATTAATAAAACACCCTCTTTCTTCCTTTACTCTGTGTCTTCTGTGGTTTATTTTACTGACAATTAATCATCCCAAATTCCAAATGTTATCCTCCCTCACGCCTCTGTCCCAAGGACAACTGAACCTCCTCGAAACCTGCCCACGAAAGTTTCAACACATATACTTAGAACAGTTAGGAACACCCGTTTCACCAGAGCAACAAGAACGCCTTGCTTGGGGAAGCCGCTTTCACCTCTTGATGCAACAACGAGAACTAGGGTTACCTATAGAATCGCTGGTTGAGGAAGATGCTCAACTGCAACATTGGGTTACTGCCTTGGTGAATACAGCAACCGATGTTTTAACACCTGTTCCTCAAACCTTCCGCGAATCTGAACATTGCCGCACACTGAATTTCCGAGGATATTTATTGACGGTTATCTACGACTTATTAATTGAAGACGAAACTAACGCTCAAATTCTCGACTGGAAAACCTATCCCCTACCCAAAAAGAAAACTTGGCTAACTAAAGATTGGCAAACGCGATTGTATCTCTATGTGTTGGCAGAAACCAGCGATTATACTCCTGAACAAATTTCGATGACTTACTGGTTTGTTAAGTCCCAACCGCAGCCGCAAAGCATTAAATTTACATATAGCAATGCACAGCATGAAAAGACGGGTCAAGAATTAACTCGTTTGTTGAATAAACTCGATCGCTGGATGGAGGACTACTGTGAAAAGGGAATTCTCTTTCCTCAAGTGTCCCAAGAAAAAGGATATTGTAACGAGTGTAACTTTGCCATTCGTTGTGAACGGACATCGGAAGGCGTGATGAGCGAGCGCAGCAATTTGCTTCCTAGCTTAGCGGAGATTCAAGAAGTGTCTATTTGAGAGATTTGCCTTTTTACCGTGACGTGTAAGCTGTCATATATCTAACTTGCAATAAAAGCTTCGTTCTGATGCTTAATCTTTCTATAACATTTCTATAACATTCGATGATCAGCTCTCCTTCATTAACGGGACTTAAACAAATTTCGAGTTGAAGTTGGATAGGAGTAAAAGCTTCACCGTAGATAGTATTTGGGTTAACTCCTGATTTAGCACCTTATACCCTCTCTCGTTGAGATGCAAGGTATCGTACACATAGTTGCTTTTCACTTGATTCTTCTCTACTAAAAGTGAGTAAGCATCTAAAATCAAGATATTCTTAGCTTTTAGCGAAGATATATAAGCGTTTACTTCCAATACCGCTTGGGCAATATCAGGTGACCAAAATAATTGACGAGTTAAGGGGACTGGGCCAATCGGAAAAATGGTTGTTAAAATCACGGTAGCACCACTCTTTACGGAACGCTCGACGATCTGTTGAATATTAGCTTTGCAGTTGCTAATAATGGCATCTTTCCGATGAGGAAATAGTGGGATTGTTTTTAAATCGTTAATTCCAACTTGCACAATGATAATCTTGGGATGTAATGGCAAAACATGCTTATCAAAGCGTCCCAATACCTGGACTGAAGTCTGAGTGTTGATACCTCGATTAATAAAAGAAAAGCCTTTGAGTTTTGGAGGAATAGGCCACATTTCTGCTCGCGAGTCGCCAAAGAATACTACGATGGTTGTAGAGGCGGCAGGAATACTATTGGGTTGGGAATCGGCACTAAAGGCGCTTAGTCCCAAGGGGTCTAAATTGGTTGCGTTCAGTTGTAGGTAATATGACCTCGCTTGGAGGAACAGGAGCGCGTTAAAGATTAGCGATACTACCAAAGCGACAAGACATAATAATAAGCTTAAACGAAATAAACGTTTTTGCTTCTGCATTTATTTAGGAAAATTAGCTAATTTTACTGGCTAAAAAAATGTACTGATTAACGAAAGATCGACAGCTCCAAAATTCACGCCTAAGGCAACATTTAAATTTTCTAGAGATTCGACTAACCAGAGAATGTCATTGACAGCCTGAGATTCATAATGGTCAAATAAAATGGAAAATCGTTGTTCTAAATGAGGCTTTACATGCTTTGAAAGTAAGGCAATTTTGAGTAAAAGCACCGTAGTTCTCAGGGAGCCATTATTAGAAATGAGGTCAATAAAAAATAGGTGTTCGGGTCGCTTGGGGCTGGCAACTAAAAAATTGAATAATTGACGGCACGTTTCTACCAACAGAAAATTGTTTACTTTTTGAAAATCGGATTCAGGGAAAGTGTTTTCTAGCTGCTTTGCTAATCGTTGATTAAATCGATATTTACCATATTCTGGATTGATCGATGCAATCAGATACCCATATAAATCTTTTTTAAATTGACCATAACAAGAAGCTTGATGAGTGCGAGCTAAAAAGACTTTAGCCAAATCTCTATAAGTATAGGAACCTTCCACTTTTCCAACAAATTGCTTGAGAGCCAGAAACAGTTGACGATCATTTAATAGGGTGGGATTTCGCACAGGTGCAATAATCGGCTCACTTTTATTGGAAATTTGGCGTTCCATTTGGACTCGTCGCGCCAGGTAAGTCGCGTACTGGGACAAATGGATTTCAAATTTCTGTTGCCTTTGAGCTTGCAATTCCCGAATGGTTTGTTGCTGTTCCGAAGAGCAGCCCTCACCCAGCAGATAATGGGTATATAAGTAGGGATACCGACAAATTAACTCACCTAAGGGGCGCTCTGGTTTAGAATGGGATTCTGGTTTACGACCTGTAGTGTCTCCAATAATTTTGTGATACTCCTCACTCTCAACAAACTTCCGCATTAACTCCTGCAAGCGTCTGTTTGGAGAAGAGTGAAAAAGCTCCATTCTAGAATTGGATGCACTTTCAAATAGCGCCACCAATTCAGCGTAAGCCGCATCACGTTTGGGGTGCATAATCCAGCGGTTAATCAGGATATAACAGCAGCGATTGAGGATAGAATTAAACTCTTGTTCAGCCAGTTTTGAGGCGATAATTCTATATAAAGCTGCCGCAATTTCTGGATGGGGATAACCCATACCTTCAATAAACAACTGGCGCAAGCGAACAAGAAGCTGTGGTGGCGACTCCCTTTGCACCCAATAGATTAGGTGATTATACAGAATCTGCTTACTGATTTCTATATCATCAGGTTCTGAGGTCGGGAGTACCGCGCTCAGCCAATTGGAATTGAACACATCTCGGTAAAGGCGGTTAGAAACTCTTAACTTACCTTGCTGCTTAACCACCAATCCCGACAAGCGCAATTCCATTTCTTCTGGGGTATCATGGGCTGGAACCTCCTCGCGTTGCCAAATTTGTTGATAGAGGCGCAGGAGTCGATCGCGCTGTTCACTGCTGAGAAGTCGATCGCGTATTGTCCTGAGATGTTCAGGCTCATCCGTTGCTTCCCAATTTTCAATCCAGTGCTGACACACCAACTGCTCCACCCATTCCGTGATTGAGGCTTTAGGCTTGTGGTTTTGGGCTTTGGGAATATGTAGAAATTCGCCTAAGTTCTGATTTCTGTTGCCTGATTCTTGCAGGATGAGCTTACATAACTTTTGGGTGAGAAAGGGTTGTCCTCCCGTCCATGCCAATACTTCTTTTAATACAGCTTGGGGATTCTTCACTTTCCCTTCCAATCCCCGTACTAATGACTGAGCTTCGTGCCACTCAAAGCCACACAGTTCGATCGCTCGACCAATGTTAAAACAAGTACAGTGGTTCCCTCGAATTAAATCGGATGGAGTTGCCACCCCTAGCAGTGCGAAGGTAAGGCGTTTATAGTCTCGTCTGTGAGCACGCTTGTTATAGCAGGCTTGAATCGCCAAGAAAAATTCCTGTCTAAAATTGAGCTGAATCAGGCTATCAATTTCGTCAAAAAAAATCACAATATTTTGCGGAATTAACTTCAGCAGCACCTCTTCAATAAACTGGCTAAATCGCTGCACCGAAGAGAGTAAACTCCGCTCCGTCCACCAGTGGTCTAAATGATCTAAAGTAAAGATATTATCTAGCTCTAAGCTACTAATAATGCTGTAAATTACTCCCGCATACCATTGATCTGGAGTGATGTTAGCCGTAACGATCGCACTCAGATCGACTCCTGCACAGGCAACCCCCTCATCTTGCAATCGCTGTAGGGTGCGTACCCGCAAGCTAGACTTGCCCATTTGCCGAGAATTCAATACATAGCAGAACTCTCCCTTCTTCAGGGCATTATAGAGATCCGAGTCAGCGTGCCGCACCACGTAGGTAGGAGCATCAGGGGGTAGACATCCGCCGATTTGATATTCATAGACTGGGTTTTGGACTGCGCTCATGGGATGCACCTCAACGTGAGCAGATGACAGACTTCCTAGCGGAAATGTCTTATCCTACCTGCTATATCTCTGAGCGTCGAGAGCTTATGCACATATATGAGATTTTCCATCCGATCGGGGGATGCGAAGAATTCTATCTATAAGTGTATAAAATTTGCTCGCTCTAACCAAGATTACATCCGCAAAAATAGGATATTCCCGTTATTTTCAGAGCCATCAGACCGAGTGGGGTTGAAATTGGGGCGATAGTTTAGCTCATCCAAACCGCCTCGGTTTCTTAAGCCTACCCTGACATACCGACGATAGTATCTTAGGCGTTTTGCCAAATCTTGAAGTCGATTCACAACCTCTTGTGATCGTAAGTTGCAGGGAATCTTAGCATTCACCCGCCGCGCAATTTCCTGAAGTTGCTTAGCTGTCGGCGGCACACAGGGTTGTTTCCTGCTTGATTCACCAGAGGTGAACGAGTCTCGACGTTGCCTTAGTCGATCGCGCCGATAAACCGCATGATAGCTTTCCAGCAAAATACAAGCTAGGGTAATTTCCGATTCACTCAGATGATGAAATTCCCCTAAGATTCGCTCTAGCTGCTTACATTTCGCGTCATTTAAGATAGCCCAATCACTAATCGAATACACACCGCACTCCCACAACAACAGATTGAGTTCTGGATCAATAGGCGTCTACATTGTCTAGGATGCAAGATTGACTCTAATTTTGCAGGATCAGATAAGATCGAACACAAACTGATCGTCAATGATCTTGACAATTAATCCCCAATGGGAATACCAACTTTAAAGGCTTCTGAGCAGGGACGAGCCAAAATCAAGCAAGCTAGAGAAAAGAGGGGATGGACGGTCACGGAAGAGGAGAATACACCTCTGAAAGAAGCGAGTCAATTCCTGATCAGGCAACATGCGGCAACCCATGAGTGGGAAGCAAATGACTCAAGATGGTTGAGGAATTTTAAGCAACTGTTCAGAGTCGAGAAGCCTCAAAATATTCATGAAATCCAGACCCTCATTGCTAGGTCTAATCAAGGTTCATGGTTAAAGCAAATTGAACAACGGATAGAATCCGGAGAAATCCTAGTTAAGCATATCTCATACGGCACTTGGAGTCGATTTGCTTCCCAGAAAACAGTACGCGGGATTAACGAGCGTGCTTTTAAAGCCTATTGCCATATCTTAGGACTTCAATGGGACGAGATTGCGGAACACAGTAATCCTCAGGACTTAGAGAGTCCTGAAGCGACGATTGCCGAGACAAAACAAGCGGTGCAAATATCTGCCAACGGCATTTTACGAAAGCGTCCTGCTCACAACCTACCCGTCCGTTATCACACTGCCTTGATTGGTCGTGACACCGAGATGGCTCGGCTATTAGAACTGCTCTCTCCCCACCACCCGACGGCTCACATTAGTGTGGAAGGAATGGGCGGCGCGGGGAAAACATCCTTGGTTTTGGAAGCCGCTTACTGTTGTTTACAAGTTAGTTGTGGTGAACCGAAAACGCCACTCGCTCCCAGCTTCGAGGCAATCATCTTTACCTCAGCCAAACAACAACACCTGATTGGGAATCATATCTTGCAACGCCACAGGCGAGAACGTACTCTGAATGATATTTTCCGTGCAATCTTCCGCACCTTAGGGTGCTCTGGATCACTTCCTGCTGACTTCGACGAGCAACTAGAGTGCATCCAAAACAATTTGCAATCACGGCATACGTTACTGATTGTTGATAATCTGGAAACCCTGGATGATCAAGAGGCTGTCCTCTCCTTTTTATATGAACTGCCGACAACGGTAAAAGTGGTGATTACAACCCGTTTTAGAGGAGCTTTTGGCATTCCTATCTATTTAGAGGGTTTGCCACTCCCTGAAGCCATGCGTTTGATTGAACACCAGGCTCAAGAGCAGCAAGTTCAACTTAAACCCGATCAATTCCAGGCGATTTACCAAAGAACTAATGGTTTGGCTTTAGGGATTGTTTATGCGATCGGTCAATTATCAGTCTATGGTGTTTCCACCGATCTATGGGTCACTCGCTTGGCTCAGGCAAAGGACTTGGCTCAATATTGTTTTGAAGATTCCATGCAAAGGCTGAGAGGGCAACCGGCTCATCAACTGCTGATGGTACTGGCGCTATTTGCGAAATCGGCTTCACGAGAGGCAATCGCGCAAATTGCTTTCCCCGAAGTAGATTTAAATGATCAACTTAAGGCAAAATCGATGAACCTGTTAGAGGTTTTGGCTCAGTTGCATCGACTACGATTGGTGATTCAGCGTGAGGAACGGTATGATATGCATCCCTTAACTCGCGAGTATGCCATAGCTGAACTTAAGGCTCACCCGGAGTTTGAGCAAGAGGTGCGGGAACGTTGGGTGAACTGGTATCTCAGCTTTTCTCAAGCCTATGGACAACAGCATTGGAGACAGTGGAAAGAATACCAAGGATTAGACCCAGAATGGGAAAACCTGCAAGCTGCGATTGATTGGTGCATTCATCACAACCGATATGAACAGGTTCGGAAATTGTGGCAACACATCAAGGGATATAGTTATGTGCATGGGTATTGGCACGAGCGATTGAGTTGGATCGAATGGTTGCTTCAATCGGCTCAACAGCGCCAAGACCAATCCGCGATCGCAGAAGCTCTGAGCGATAAGGGATGGACATTAACCCTGATGGTAATGGGCAAACCAGAGCGACTAGCAGAAGTGGATGCTCTGTGTGCACAAGTATCCAATCTCCAAGACAGTGAAGACCTAATATTGCAGTTAGAGTTAACAATTGAGCGGGCCGTTTGGTCAATTCCCCAAGGCAAATTCGATCGCGCTCACCAACTGTTAAATCGAGCTAAAGAATTACTCAGCCAGGTTCGATTAGAAGAGCCAAAATGCCTGCGTCAGCAAATTCGTATTGATTACTACGAGGCGGAAGTTTGGTTCAGAACCCAAAATTACCAACGAGCTAAAATCGGCTATCAAAAAGCACTCGAACAAGCTCGAATGGCTCAGTGGCAGCAAGTGGAAGTCTACAGCCTGAATTGGTTAGCAGATGTTGCACTCGTGGGAGAGGGCAATCTGGAGGAAGCGGAACGTCTGTTAAAAACAAGTATGCCCATCGCTTTGGCTAGCCAGGATAAGCGATCGATTGCTTTCCACAAGCGTTCTTGGGCACATTTGGAGAAGCTGAGGGGAAATCTTGCCCAATTGCAACACTGGGCGATGGAAGCGAAGGAAAGCTTTGAGAGTTTAGGGATGCTGGCGGAAGCTCAAGAAATGCAATCTTGGCTGGAAACTTGAATCCTTAAGATTCTTTGTTTGTGTAGCCGCGATTTCCAATCGCCATGTATTTTTGCTTGCATTGGGATGCTCCCTCTGCCTACTGCCTACTGCCTACTGCCCTCTGCTATATATTAAATTCTTGTCCTAGTTATTCATTAGATTAGCCTTTTTGACAGCAGCAGCAGTCTCTTCTGGTTTTCCAGAAGAGGGAAACACTAAAACACTATTAATTTTAGGGTTATTAACTAGGTCTTTTAAGCGATACAACTGCTGATCTGAAATGGCAACTCCCTCATAATTTTCTGCATAATTTAGCTCTTCCTTAAAATTATTATCGTTATAAATTTGAATGAAAACTCGATCGACATTCCAGTTTGACCAATCCGCCGCAAAATAACGTTTCCCCCAATAAGGATTATGATGGCAAAGGTCGAAACTAACGTTTGGGTTAGCTTTCTTGATGTCCGCTCTCATTTGCTGCACAAAATTAGTCAAATGAGCCGTGCGATCGACTTTACCCGGTAATTCAGCATGATAACCTAGGTAATCATCCCACTGAACTGCATCGATGGTTGGATACTTTTGGACGAACTCTACGGAGATTTTTTTGAATAAATTAGCAACCTCTGGAATCTCTACATCCAGTACATAATGCTCAATACCTGCGTAGGTTTTATCGACTCCAGGCACAATCCAGCGTTTAGCAATTGCTTCGTCAAAAATTGGGCTATTTTTATCAATTTTAATCCCTTTTTCAAAATAGGCGTGAACTTGCATTCCCTGCTTGTGCGCCTCATCGATCAACCAATCTAACCATTGCTCCTTAAATTGGTTGGGACAACTTTTGTATCCAAATGTTTGCTGCATGACATTGCTGTTATACATCGTGCAACCATTACCCCACACTCCATGAATGATCGTATTCATCCCTTGAGCGCGATAATAACGAACTCGTTCGCGAATCATTTTCTCGTTAGCATTATTCGTCGCTTGATACCGACTTAAATAAATTCCCCTGATTCGCTTTTTCTCCCAAGGCGTTTGAAGTGATGGGGATTGCTTGGGGGTTACGGGTGAGGGTGAAACTTGGGGATTGGTTGTCGGTGTTTCAGTCGGAATTACTTGGGGTGAAGGAGAATTGGCAACAGGTATAGGCGGCGTCGGCGCAGAAGTCAAAGTAGGAGGGGTTGGTTGTTGATGATTAGGCAAAAATTGGCTGATATCATTAGGCAAAAATTTACGGATATCTAGCTTATCTAGATGTGTAAAGCCCCAATAACCAAAACCTAACAAAACTAGGATTAATGAAATTGGAATGCTGGTACATCCACATCCATTTTTTTCTTTTTTAGGTGGCATGGCAACAAAGCATGATTGTTCAATTTGGACAGCAACTCTCTTGACTCGATTGGGGATTGCCTGTAATAACCAATACTCTTGAAGTGCAGAAGGAATAATTTAAGATTGAGGTGCTATATTAAGTTACTTCACTAGGCGATCGCTCAATTCCGCATAGAGGCTGAAATAAGGAACAATTCATTAACCCCAAACCCATTAAGGTTAAGGACTCTCTGCCTTTAGATACCAAAATGTTAGCGACCCAAACTCGATCAAACGGATGCCTAGCCTGATGATAGGCTTCTCGCACAGTATCTCCATAGGTCGCTTCGAGTTCACAGATTGTGCGTCGGCGATCGCACGACACCAACAAAAGAACGCCGCCAACGCACATTACGGACTACCAGACAGGGATTGGGAGCTTTAGGAAAGTGTTTCCCCTCGCTGATGACTGGAACAGTCCATATTCTGAAGGCGACGACTCACCCAATCGGCATTTTCCCGGAGAAGATGAAGAATGCTCCCGCGAATCAAAACATCTAAACGGATTCGCTCCTGCTTTAAGCGGTAGGGCAATTGAGCGTCCGTTGACAGTTGTTGTGCATCACCCCTAACAGCATAACGTTTGGGGAGATGGCGGAAGACATGATTAACAAGCTGTTGGCGCAACTCACCAATAGAAAAGGCGGCTTGATAGGGATGTAAGGGATAATCCTCCAATACGTATTCAATTTCTTTGAACACAGCGGCATTCTGTTGAAGGGTATATTCGCCGTCAAGTTCTTTACCTGAATCACCTGTAATGGAAACAAAAGTACTGGGATGTTCTTGAGTCAGGAACATAATAAATTTTCATCCTTTCTAGGGATGAAAAGTACACTTGTGTTATGGCCTGCCACAAGCACTACGATACAGATGTGAGTTAACCGAAATTGCTCTCTCCTCATGGGCTGATGGAAACATTTTTTTAGCTAATTCGAGCAACTCATTTTCATGAGGATGGAACTCAGACTCTTCTAAGGCTGATGTCTGGAAGTATTCCTCAAACAGCGCCAAGAGAGATTGAGTTTGAACAAAAGCCGCATCCTCATTTTGCCCCTCGGCTTCACCCCCAATGGCAGAATCCGGTTCATGATCGATGAAATAGCCAAACAGCCACTGGCAATCTTGGCGATATCGGCGCGTATGCAAAATATGAGCGTGCCAAACACAGTCAATTTCCTGGGTTGGTACCAGCCGAATTTGAGGATACAGGTAACAGACAAACAAGAACGTCTTATAGCGTTCAATCGCTTGGAGTGCTTGTCGCCAACACCACCCATAACCATTTTGGGGGTTCATCAGGTAAGCTGCTATTGGCGATAAGTTCAGGGCTTTCAGCTTTCCCATGCAGGCTAAGGATTGTGCAGACAGAGCTTCTTTGACCACTAACCTCATTAGAACACCTCGTTTTCTACTGCTTGATGTTTCCCCACTATGGCAAGGTGTTCAAGAGGCAAGGCAAGCTGTGTAGTCAAGACTCACAACAGAGGGCATGAATCGCGCTCACTACACACCTGTGAAAGTGCTTACACAAATGCACCACTATCTCAATTTGTGAATTATGACTGGTAAAAGAAGAATATACAAAGAACCAGTATATCTAGCCGGAGGGGCAAGCCAACCATAAAATCTCTTTTCCCTAGCTCATAAACTCCTAACCCTCACACTTATTTTTATTAAGCAAAGTATGAATTACGCAGAGTTTACTAAAGCTTTGGCAGGGCTAACCCCTCGACGAAAAGAGGTATTAATGAAAGTTTTAGCCTTTAAAACCGATCAAGAAATTGCCTCTCAGCTACATATTACTGAAGCGACAGTTAGAAAGCATATTGCAGATACATGCGTGTGCTTTGGCTTAAGCCGTTCTGAAAATCGACGCTCATCCCATCGTCAAGAGTTGTTCTCTTTGTTTACTAAATATAGTCCAGGTTTAATCAATAAAGATGCTGTGTATAGCACCAATTATCCCAAAATTTTAATCAGTTATTATCAAGGGACTGAACCCGATAAAAGCCTTGCCCTTGAGTTGGAATCGGCTTTAAAAGCTTCAGGCTACGAAGTCTTTATCGTCAATGGAAGTCTGCGAATGGCAACCCACGGACTCCAACAAATCTATGCCGAATTAAATCAATGTGATTACTTGTTGTTACTGTTGTCAACCCTAGCCGCTTCCAGTGAAATGGTAACCGAAGAGGTACGATGGGCAAAGGCATTACAGGACACTCGACCGGATAGCAAGCCAGGGATTTTACCGATTCGGATTAATTGTCCCAGCCACTTACTCAACCATGACTTGCGCGGTTATCTGCGGGGGATGCCACAGCGCGAATGGCGATCGCCCAATGATACCCCGAACTTGGTGCAAGGGGTATTGGAGTTCTTGGCATCGGGTGATAACCCAGCCAGTAACAACAGTTCCTTTGTCCCCACCCCAGAACTCCCCAGGGAAAATGCCCAATTTCCGAATCCCTATTCCCTCACCCCCAATCACCCACCTCAGCCAGTCGCAGAACCAGAATTACCCATGGGGCAAGTGGAGTTGGCTTCTGCATTTTATGTGGAACGCCCTGGAATTGATCAACGTTGTTACGAAGCGATCGCCAAACCCGGTGCTCTGATCCGGATTAAAGCACCCAGACAGATGGGTAAAACTTCTTTAATGGCTCGGATTCTCCAACGCTCTACAATTCTCGGCTACCGTACCGTACCTTTAAGCTTTCAACTGGCAGATAGCAAAGTCTTCACCGACTTAGATCAATTCTTACAGTGGTTTTGTGCCGTTGTTGCTCTAGAACTTCAGTTACCGGCTCGTTTAGGTGATTATTGGAATGGGATTTTTGGCAGTAAAGTGAGTTGCAAGTCCTATTTTGAACGCTATTTACTCGCCAACACAACTGAACCTCTGGTTTTAGGTTTGGATGAAGTAGACCGGGTATTACAATACCCCGAACTCACCTCTGATTTCTTTGGTTTGTTACGAGCATGGCATGAGGAAGCCAAGAATCGGGAGATTTGGAGAAAACTTCGATTAGTGGTGGTTCATTCCACCGAAGTTTATGTTCCGATGGATATCAATCAGTCACCTTTTAATGTCGGTTTACCGATTGAGTTACCCGAATTTAAATCAGTACAGGTACAAGATTTGGCTCAGCGACATGGACTGGCTTGGGCAACATCAGAAATCGATCGACTCATGGTAATGGTGGGGGGTCATCCTTACCTGGTGCGGTTAGCTCTTTATTACATTGCTCGACAAGAAATTACACTCTCTCAACTGTTAGAAACCGCCCCCACCGATGCCGGACTCTATAGCGATCATTTGCGGCGGCACTTGTGGAATTTGTCTCAGCATCCAGAGTTAGCCGCTGCTTTATATAAAGTCGTGTCTGCGGATAGTCCAATACAGCTAGAGTCCATCCCCGGATTCAAGTTACAAAGCATGGGACTTGTCCACTTGCGAGGCAATGAAGTGACACCCCGTTGTAATTTGTATCGCGATTATTTCCGTGTTCGTCTCGCACCGTCACCCTAGACTTGCCAACAGGAGTAATGAATGTATACCGAACTGCGCTCGGTTTATGAGTACCAAGTTGGGGGAAGCCTGCCATTAGAAGCCCCCAGCTATGTGACGAGGCAAGCTGATGCTGATTTATATCGAGGCGTGAAGGCAGGGCAGTTTTGTTATGTCCTCAACTCGCGACAGACGGGAAAATCTAGCTTGCGGGTGCGAACCATGCAGCGATTGCAAGCTGAAGGGATAAGCTGTGCGGCTGTTGACTTGACAGCCATCGGTAATCAGAATATCCCACCTGATCAGTGGTATGCGGGGGTGACTTATACGTTAGCCAGTAGTTTCAATCTCTTAGATCAGGTTGATATTGGCACCTGGTGGCGCGATCGCAAATTTCTTCCCCCCGTGCAACGGTTGAGTGAATTTATCCGAGAGGTGTTGCTCAAAGAAATTCATCAAAATATAGCTATTTTTGTGGATGAAATCGATAGTGTTTTAGCCCTCAATTTTCCTAGCCATGATTTTTTTTCCTTAATCCGATCCTGCTACAACAATCGTGCTAACCAGCCAGAATATAAGCGTTTAACTTGGATTGTATTAGGCGTGGCAACCCCCTCTGACTTGATTAAGTCTACACGCAAAGTCACACTTTTTCATATCGGCAATGCCATCGAATTAACGGGTTTTAAAAGGCATGAAATTCAACCTTTATTTCAATCTCTAATGGACATAATCCCTAATTTGAATGATGTCATTCAAGAGGTATTGAATTGGACAGGAGGACAGCCGTTTTTGACTCAAAAACTGTGTAAACTGATTCTTCAGGAGTCAGGACGATTGATAACAGGTTCTCAATCCAATATCCACAATGAAAAAATTACAATTACGGGGTGGATTGAAAGCTTAGTACACTCTCATTTGCTGGATAATTGGGAAGTGACTGATGAGCCAGAGCATTTGAAAACAATACGCAATCGCCTACTTAAAAGTGGAGGGCGTATATTGAGACTCCTGGGACTGTACCAAGAAATTTTGCAACAAGGAGAAGTCGCAGCCAACAATAGTCCAGAGCAAGTTGAGTTGCGCTTGTCAGGATTGGTTTTTAAACAGGATGGAAAGCTAAAAGTTTATAACCGCATATATCAGTCAGTTTTTAATCTGATTTGGGTGGAGAAAACGTTAACTAATTTGCGACCTTATGGTTCATCTTTACTAGCCTGGGAAGCATCAAATCGAAACAATGAATCCTATTTATTAGGGGGACAGGGATTACAGGATGCCTTAGCTTGGGCAACGGATAAAAGCTTAAGCGATCGCGATGAGCAATTTTTGGCAGCTAGCCAACAAAAGGCGAATCCAATACTCACTCAAAAAGAGGAAAAGTTAACGGAGACATTATTCCCATCACCCAGTACTAAGCATTCTGCATCAAGATACTGGACATTGGTCAGCCTTGATGCAGCAGGAAAGCGTAGAATCCAAGAAATAGCTTCAGCTAAAGCGTTTTTCCTCGCCTCATTCCCAGAGGTTGCCACTCGCCGTGAAGTCCCCCATAGCCAGGTTCAGTATCAACTTTTTTCCTGGATGAGAGACATAACGGAACCCTACACGGATACACAACCTAAGCCAGAAAAAGACGTAACAGGTACAAAAACAGCCAACAGAAGTGTTTTAGCACAACGTTGTCTGCAATGTTTTATCTCCAGCCAAATCGAACAGGTTTGCCTGAAACTAGAAGCGCAGTTTGGCACTCAACATGGCTTCAATTGTAGTGATTTATTACGCTTTGTTTTAGATGAGCAGGGCACAAGACAACCGACAGGAAAAACAACCTCAGCCTCAAATGTTTACCAATCTCTGTCCCAGGAGATCTTGCAAAATTTTGACCCACAGCAGAGCCGTTTAGCCACCTGGACAACTCGACTGGTAAAGCATCATCGAGAACTCAATGGGTTTTTACTTGAACATGGAGTTTATCTCATCAGCGATTGGGCAATTCTTAACGATACCACTACTAAACAAATTGAACGTATTTTTTCACAGTTTTACTGTCTAACTTCGATGGAAATCGAGCAAGCCAAGCTTCTTCTTGAAAGCTACCACGCCGTCTATCGAGTTCAACGATTAAAGCAACGCCAAGCTGGAATGAAGGGACAATGTGCGCCACTCACCACAGAACAACTCCAGCAAATTGCTCAACGATTCTCCACGCAAACCCATAAGGTGCTTCGTCCCGAAACATTGTTGGCAAAACTGCACAATATGGCGTCTCACCTGAGAAAGTACCGTATTCACGTCCGGGGGGGGTTTCTGCCAACCCAATCTATTGATATCTCGATTATTCCCAATCGAGCTAATGCTACAACTGAGCGCAGTTTACTGCATAGTTTGATGGATGACAAAAATACGACTGATTTGGAAACAGAGTTTTTAGATTCTTATTACGAACAATTTCTCGCTTGTTTAGACCAAGCGATTGCAGATATCACTGAACAACGAGTTAGGAAACTACAGCGTAAAGACCCCGAAAAAGCCCAAAAATTTCTCACCGCATTACATCTATTTCATCGGCAGGGTAAGTCAATGGGGGAAATTGCCAAACAAGTGAATCTAAACGCTCAGTTTCATGTCTCCCGCCTGCTCCAACTCAAATCTTTTCGGACTCATATTCAACAGCGGTTTTTAATATTATTGCGCGATCGCGTGATTAACGTCGCCAAAGTCTATACTGACCCGGAACGCCTCCAATCTCTCAGTCAACAGATTGAACAGGCACTACAGGAACAAGTTACACAAGTCATTGAAGACGCCGCCACAGAAGCGAGTACACCGACTTGTACCAAAAACCAAACTCTATCCACCAGTCTTTTCAGCGAGAGACTTTGCCACTACCTGGATAAGATGAAATAATTGTCAATAAATCTAGGATACTTCCATGCCGTCTTTTAGCGGTTGACTTCTCTTCAATCAAATTTTTTGATAAGTTTAAGGGAGAGCCAGTCCTTTCATGATGTTGGTTCTGAATTCCCTGAGCAAAAGCGAGAAGATGAGCTATGGTTACGTCCGTTCAATACTCTATAGAAGCGATCAAGGATGAAGCACGTCAACTGCTCCTTAAGGGACTTGTGGCGAGTCAACAGCCCATTTATACTCTCTGTCAATACATTCCTGCCTCTGAATGGGTTTGTGTTGAGTGCGAGCTAGAAAAGAATGACTTTTTGTTAAGAGATCGCATCATTGACTTACTGGGTCGCTAAGAGTGGGAATCCGACTCAATGACTTACCAACGTATCTAGCCACTTGTTGCGTTTTATACCATAAATTTTAAATCTGTATGTTGCCTTAAATTGAGGTAAAAAACAAGGTGGACAACTGCCATTAGATTCTGTACCCTGGCAAGGAACTGAATAAGTCTTTTATAGTAGTTACGAAGGCGATTAGGATAAAGCCAAATACTGAAACCTTGACCTGTCAATATGCATCCCTTCGGGAGCATCCCAAATGTGTAAACTGCCCCTCAGACTAGAAGTCTGGGGCTATACAAACGAAGTCCGCCAGCGCGGACTAATCTTTAGCCTGCGGAGGCAGGCTTGGTTTGTGTAGCTGCGATTTCTAATCGCCTGGTATTTTTGCTTGCATTGGGATGCTCCCCATCCCTTCTACCCCCTCGGATGAGTTCCGGTGCCTTCTGTCCTCCTATGAGCTCCGGTGCCCTCTACCTTTTGCGTCGATAACCTATTGGTGAGTAGCATCTCTCTTAGGAGGGATATTGTGTTGACCTGACCTAGGTAGATAATTTAAAAAACTGGACTATTAAAAACAACACGAACGGTTACACTAAAAGACTTACAGAAAAAGTTATCCATCTGCCATCCTAGGGATACGGGAATGTCGTGTTCATTCACCCTTTGGTTGCGATACTTTAGGTTTTATAAGCCTCTCAAATCCTCAAGGTTCCTGGCTGAGTTAGTCACCATTATAAGCAAGAGGTCGGTTTCCATCATTACCAGCTTTGTTTTGCCAAATGCAATTACCCTGATCTAATTCATTGCCTTAGGAACCTTCCCGCCGCCCAGATCCAAGCCGGGTGTACATTTTGCTCCGAAGACGACATCAGTACTATTGGGACAGATTATGCCAACTGCACAAGCGCCTCAACAAAATACAGAAGATCTCGATCTAAAACAGCTACTGAGAACCTTGACGGCTGTCAAAAAAGGTAACTTCTCGGTACGGATGCCCGTCGAGCAGACGGGCATGGCGGGGAAGATTGCCGATGCGCTCAACGATATTATTGAGCGGAATGAACGAATGGCGGCAGAATTAGAGCGGATTAGTACGATTGTCGGCAAAGAAGGCAAAATTACGCAGCGTGCCTCTCTGGGAAATGTAACAGGTTCGTGGTCAGCGAGTATTGATTCGGTGAATGCCCTGATTACAGATTTAGTCCAGCCTACCGCTGAAACGGCGCGTGTGATCCGGGCGGTGGCGAAAGGTGACTTATCCCAAACCATCGCAACGGAGATTGAAGGCAGACCCCTCAAGGGTGAATTTCTCTCCACGGCGCAAGTCGTGAATACCATGGTGGCTCAGTTGTCGTCCTTTTCTAGTGAAGTGACACGGGTGGCGCGAGAAGTGGGTACCGAAGGCAAGCTGGGCGTTCAAGCCGAAGTGCAAGGAGTGGCAGGTACCTGGAAGGATTTAACCGATAACGTCAACTTGATGGCGGGGAACCTCACGGCCCAAGTCCGGAATATTGCCGAAGTTACCACAGCAGTGGCCAATGGCGATCTCTCCAAGAAAATTACCGTCGATGTCAAAGGCGAAATTTTTGAACTGAAGAACACCATGAACATCATGGTAGACCAGCTCAACTCCTTTGCTTCAGAGGTAACGCGGGTGGCACGAGAAGTGGGTACCGAAGGCAAGCTGGGCGTCCAGGCCGAAGTGCGAGGCGTTGCGGGTACTTGGAAAGACTTAACCGACTCAGTCAACTTGATGGCAGGAAACCTCACCGCCCAAGTCCGGAATATTGCCGAAGTTACAACCGCCGTGGCAAATGGCGACCTCTCCAAGAAAATTACCGTTGATGTCAAAGGCGAAATTTTTGAACTGAAGAACACCGTCAACATCATGGTAGACCAGCTCAACTCCTTTGCTTCAGAGGTAACGCGGGTGGCGCGAGAGGTGGGCGCAGATGGGAAATTAGGGGGTCAAGCGGAAGTTCGGGGCGTGGCAGGTACGTGGAAAGATTTGACCGATTCGGTGAATTTCATGGCGGGAAGCCTTACGGCACAGGTGCGTAATATTGCCGAAGTCACAACGGCAGTGGCAAACGGTGACCTCTCCAAAAAAATTACCGTTGATGTGAAAGGGGAAATCTTAGAGCTCAAAGATACCATTAATACGATGGTAGACCAGCTCAACTCCTTTGCCTCAGAAGTAACGCGGGTAGCGCGAGAAGTGGGTACGGAAGGGAAACTCGGTGTGCAGGCAGAAGTGCAAGGAGTTGCAGGTACCTGGAAAGACCTCACCGACAGTGTAAACTCGATGGCGGGAAATCTCACCGGACAAGTGCGGAATATTGCCGAAGTTGCCACGGCAATTGCTAATGGTGACCTCTCGAAGAAAATTACCGCCGATGTGAAAGGGGAAATCTTGGAGCTGAAGAATACTATGAATATCATGGTGGATCAGCTCAACTCCTTTGCTTCTGAGGTCACCAGGGTAGCGCGAGAAGTGGGTGCAGAAGGAAAGCTGGGGGGACAAGCCGAAGTCCGGGGGGTTGCCGGTACCTGGAAGGATTTAACCGAATCGGTGAACTTCATGGCAGGAAGTCTTACCGCCCAAGTCCGTAATATTGCCGAAGTCACAACCGCCGTAGCCAATGGTGACCTCTCGAAGAAAATTACTGTTGATGTAAAAGGGGAAATTTTAGAGCTGAAAAATACCATGAATATTATGGTAGATCAGCTCAATTCCTTTGCCTCGGAGGTAACCAGAGTTGCCCGTGAGGTGGGGAGTGAAGGCAAGTTGGGCGTCCAAGCCGAAGTGCGAGGCGTCGCGGGTACCTGGAAGGATTTGACCGATTCGGTGAACTCGATGGCGGGGAATCTAACCGCCCAAGTCCGGAATATTGCCGAAGTGACGACAGCAGTGGCGAATGGCGACCTCTCCAAGAAGATTACCGTGGATGTGAGAGGCGAAATTCTCGAACTCAAGAACACCATCAATATTATGGTGGATCAGCTTAGTTCCTTTGCCTCGGAGGTCACCAGGGTAGCGCGAGAGGTGGGGACGGAAGGCAAGCTGGGTGTGCAGGCAGAAGTGCGAGGCGTTGCCGGAACCTGGAAAGACTTAACCGACAACGTGAACTTGATGGCGGGGAATCTCACCGGACAGGTGCGAAACATTGCCGAAGTGGCAACGGCGATCGCTAATGGTGACCTGTCTAAGAAAATCACAGTTCAGGTTAAAGGTGAGATTTTAGAGCTGAAAAACACTATTAATATCATGGTGGATCAGCTTAGTTCCTTTGCTTCTGAGGTAACCCGCGTTGCCCGTGAGGTGGGGAGTGAAGGGAAACTAGGAGTGCAAGCCGATGTCCGGGGGGTAGCCGGTACCTGGAAAGATTTGACCGATTCGGTGAATTTCATGGCGGGTTCTCTGACATCCCAAGTGCGGAACATTGCCGCCGTGACAACTGCTGTGGCAAACGGCGACCTCTCCAAGAAAATTACCGTGGATGTCAAAGGGGAAATTTTGGAGTTGAAAAATACCGTGAATGTCATGGTAGATCAGCTCAATTCCTTTGCCTCTGAGGTAACCCGAGTGGCGCGAGAGGTGGGGACGGAAGGAAAATTAGGCGTCCAAGCCGAAGTGAAGGGGGTGGCGGGTACCTGGAAAGATTTAACCGATTCGGTGAACTTCATGGCGGGAAGCCTTACCGCCCAGGTGCGGAACATTGCCGAAGTCACGACGGCGGTGGCAAACGGCGACCTCTCTAAGAAGATTACCGTGGATGTGAAGGGCGAGATTTTGGAGTTGAAGAATACCATTAACACGATGGTAGACCAGCTCAACTCCTTTGCCTCCGAGGTAACCAGGGTCGCCCGTGAGGTGGGGACGGAAGGAAAATTAGGCGTCCAAGCTTATGTGAGAGGGGTGGGCGGAACCTGGAAGGATTTAACCGATAATGTCAACTCGATGGCGGGGAATCTCACCGCCCAAGTGCGGAATATTGCCGAAGTTACGAAGGCGGTGGCGAATGGTGACTTATCGAAGAAAATCACGGTTGATGTGAAGGGCGAGATTTTCGACCTGAAAAATACGATCAACGTCATGGTGGATCAGCTTTCCTCCTTCGCCTCAGAGGTCACTAGGGTGGCGCGAGAGGTGGGGACGGAAGGGAAATTAGGCGGTCAAGCCCATGTTACCGGGGTGGCGGGGACGTGGAAAGACCTTACCGATTCGGTGAACTCAATGGCAGGAAATCTCACAGCCCAAGTGCGAGGCATTGCCAAAATCGTCACGGCAGTGGCGAATGGGGACTTGAAGCGGAAGTTGATGTTGGATGCGAAGGGCGAGATTGAAACCTTAGCCGATACGATCAACGAGATGATCGACACCCTAGCTACCTTTGCCGACCAAGTTACCACGGTGGCGCGGGAAGTGGGGATTGAAGGGAAATTGGGTGGACAAGCCAAGGTGCCGGGGGCGGCGGGAACCTGGCGAGATTTGACGGATAATGTGAACGAACTGGCGGCAACCCTAACCACCCAGTTACGGGCGATCGCAGAAGTGGCAATTGCGGTAACCAAGGGCGACTTAACGCGATCGATTGCCGTAGAGGCGCAGGGTGAAGTGGCGGTCCTCAAAGACAACATCAACCAGATGATTGCCAATCTACGGGAAACTACCCAGAAGAACACCGAGCAAGACTGGTTGAAAACCAACCTCGCCAAGTTTACCCGAATGCTGCAAGGACAACGGGATTTGGAAACGGTTTCCAAACTCATCTTGTCCGAACTCACCCCCTTGGTGGGTGCCCAGCATGGTGTGTTCTACATTATGGATGGGAACGAAACTCATCCCCTGCTGAAGCTTTTAAGTAGCTATGCCTACCGCGAACGCAAGAATCTGGCGAATCGCTTCCGCTTAGGAGAAGGCTTAGTGGGGCAATGCGCCTTAGAAAAGGAACGGATTTTAATTACGGAACTTCCGGACGACTATATCAAAATCAGTTCGGGTTTAGGAGAATCCTCACCCCGCAATGCAGTCGTTTTACCTGTGCTGTTTGAGGGCATGGTCACGGCAGTGATTGAACTGGCATCGTTTAGGCGCTTTAATGAGATTCATTTGACATTCTTCGACCAACTCACTGAAAGTATTGCGATCGTTTTAAACACCATTGCCGCGAGTATGCGTACTGAGGAGTTGCTCAAGCAGTCCCAGTCCCTCACCGAAGAACTGCAAGCCCAGCAAAAAGAACTCACCCAAACCAACAAACGCCTCGAACAACAAGCCCAATCTCTCAAAGCCTCGGAGGAACTGCTCAAGAGTCAGCAGGAAGAGTTACAACAAACCAACGAAGAACTCGAAGAGCGATCAGAGTTGTTAGCCCTGCAAAACCGAGAAGTTGAGCGCAAAAATCGGGAAATTGAACAGGCACGGCAGGCGCTGGAAGAAAAGGCTGAGCAACTGGCGCTAACCTCGAAGTACAAGTCGGAATTCTTGGCGAATATGTCCCATGAGTTGCGGACACCGCTCAACAGCCTGTTAATTCTGGCAAGATTGCTCTCGGATAACACCGAGAAGAATTTGTCGGGTAAGCAAGTGGAATATGCCCGAACCATTCATTCGGCGGGCACCGATCTACTCACTCTAATTAATGACATTTTGGATTTGGCCAAAATTGAATCAGGCACCATGGGCGTTGAGATTGACCAGATGCGTTTTAGCGACCTAGCGACTCACATGGAACGCACTTTCCGTCAAGTCGCCCAGGATAAGAGACTCGATTTTAGTTTAGAATTCGACTCCAGTCTGCCACGAGCCATCTATACTGACTCGAAGCGCTTGCAACAAGTGTTAAAAAATCTGCTCGCTAATGCTTTTAAGTTCACGGCTCAAGGGCAAGTCAACTTGCGGGTTACCATCGCCAATCATGGCTGGAGTCTGACTCATGAGGTCTTGAATCGGGCAACGACGGTGATTGCCTTCTCGGTGAGCGATACAGGCATCGGCATTCCTTTGGATAAACAGAAGGTGATTTTTGAAGCGTTTCAGCAAGCGGATGGCTCCACTAGCCGGAAATACGGGGGCACGGGTTTGGGCTTGTCCATTAGCCGCGAAATTGCTCGACTGTTGGGCGGAGAAATTACTTTGCTGAGTAGCCCCGGTCAAGGAAGTACGTTTACTCTTTACCTCCCTGATTCTTACCAAGGGGGAACAGATGGGACAGTCATGCGGGGCGGTGTGGTAGGACAGGGGAACGGATGGAGTTCCGCTGAACAGGTAAGGGGAGAAGGGGAACTCTCCAGACCTATGTTGGAGAGTTTTTCTGGGTCTATGCTGCCTCAATCTCCCGTTTCCCCCTCCTCCCTGTTGCCCTCGTCTTCGCCAGCCATTTCTTATCTTTCCACATCGCTACCGCAGCAGGATGGGGCGATATCCATTGCCGATGACCGGGAGAATATCCAACCCGATGATCGCGTACTATTAATTATCGAAGATGACCTCAAATTCGCTCGTATCCTTTTGGATATGGCACGGGAACAGGGGTTTAAGGTGCTGGTGGCTGCACGCAGTGATATCGGTCTAGCGATGGCGCGGGAATATCAGCCGGATGCCATTACTCTGGATATTCAGTTGCCCGGAATGGATGGTTGGATGGTGCTTGATCGCTTAAAGCATGACCCGAATACACGTCATATTCCTGTGCATATCCTCACCGTTGAGGAGGGACGACAACGGGGTCTACAATTGGGCGCGATCGCTTATTTACAAAAACCCATCAACCCCGATACGCTGCTCGAAGCCATCTCTGGCATTAAGAGCTTTGTTGAGCGTCAGGTGAAAAATTTGTTGGTGGTGGAAGATAATGAGACGCAACGCCAGAGTATTATCGAGCTGATCGGTAACCATGATGTGTCTACAACGGCGGTGGGAACAGGGGCAGAGGCGCTAGCGACCCTGAAAACAGGATTATTTGATTGCATTGTCCTGGATTTGGGGCTGCCCGATATGACCGGGTTTGAACTCATTGAGCAGATTAAGCAAGAACCGGGTCTTTCCAAGTTGCCGATCATCATTTACACCGGGCAAGAGCTAACGCGAACCGAAGAAACGGAACTCAAGCGCATGGCTGAAACGATCATTATCAAAGATGTGCGATCGCCAGAGCGTCTTTTGGATGAAACGGCTCTATTCTTGCACCGGGTTCAGCGTGACTTGCCAGAGCCAAAGCAGCAGATGTTGGAACAACTTTATCAATCCGACCCTGTCCTTGCGGGCAAGAGGGTGCTGATTGTAGACGACGATGTGCGGAATATCTTTGCCTTGACGAGTATGTTAGAGCATCATCAGATGCAAATCTTCTATTCTGAAAACGGCAGGGATGGCTTAGCTCTCTTACAACAAACTCCGAATATCGATGTGATTCTCATGGATGTGATGATGCCAGAGATGGACGGGTATGAAACGACGCGGGCTATCCGTAATATCAGTGAATATGCCTCTTTGCCGATTATTGCCCTCACCGCCAAAGCGATGAAAGGTGATCGCGAAAAGTGCATTGAAGCTGGAGCGTCGGACTATATTACCAAACCCGTGGATTCTGAGCAATTACTCTCTCTGTTGCGTGTTTGGCTCTATCGTTAGTGGCAGAAGGCAGGAGGTAGGAGGTAGGAGGTAGAAGGCAGAAGGCAGGAGGTAGGAGGTAGAAGGCAGGAGGTAGGAGGCTGGCAAAAAGTATGAAGGAAGAAAGATGTTAACAGAGTCGGGTACAGCCTAGGATGAAACAGACTACACGGCTTCATCCTTCAAGGTCTCATCGGTCACCCTGTCCTGTCATAAGCACATGCCTGTCCCCTACTACAACCCTGTCCAAAAAAAGGACGAACTCGAAGACATCGAAATTCAGCTATTTTTAGAAGCTCTTTTTCGCTATTACGGGTTCGATTTTCGAGATTATGCTCTCGCCTCCCTCAAGCGCCGTATCTGGAATGCCGTCCAAGCCGAGCAGTTAACCAGCGTTTCGGGGCTACAAGAGAAGGTGCTTCATGACGCTACCTGTCTGGAGCGATTTCTTTTGGGTCTGTCGGTTAATGTAACTTCCATGTTCCGCGACCCCAGCTTTTACCTGGCTTTCCGCCAGAATGTCGTGCCACTTTTACGCACCTACCCGTTCATTCGCATTTGGCACGCCGGATGCTCAACGGGGGAGGAGGTGTATTCTATGGCAATTCTCCTAGAGGAGGAAGGATTATATCACCGTTGCCGTATTTATGCAACCGATATGAATGAACTTGTATTAAAGCAAGCCAAGCTCGGTGTATATTCCATGAAGGCGATGCAAGACTACACTCAAAATTATCTGCAAGCTGGGGGTAAGCAATCTTTCTCTCAATACTACACAGCCGCTTATGAACACGCGATGTTTCGTTCATACCTAAAAGAAAATATCATTTTTTCTCAACATAATCTAGCGATAGATGGATCTTTTAATGAATTTAATGTCATATTGTGTCGGAACGTCCTTATATATTTCAATCAATCGCTCCAAGAGCGAGTACACAAGTTATTGTATGAAAGCATGAGTCGATTTGGCATCTTAGGTTTAGGACGCCAAGAGTCGCTTAAATTCACCCCACACGAACATCAGTATGAGGCGTTAGATAAGCGTGAGAAGCTTTACCGCAGGATTGGGTAGGGATTGGAAAGAAGAGGATGTAGAGAGAGGGATTGAAGATATCCTGGCTTCCCCATGTCTGCCTGTATTCGGGTTCTCTAGGCTCATATCCCCTTTTGTTGGGACGAAAGCTCCGGACGGCTCATCCCCAGTCCCCAGTCCCTTCCATCTCGAAGGGAGGCAATGGCTTCCATGAAGGATTGTCCATATAAAATTGTTGTAGTGGGTACATCATTAGGGGGGTTACAGGCTCTCCAGATTTTGCTTCCCAGTCTGCCCAAAAGCTTCCCCTTGCCCGTGGCGATTGTCCAACATCGTCACCGAGACTCCAAGGATAGCTTAAGCGTCTTCTTACAGGACTATTGCGCTTTGCCGATTACTGAAGCAGAAGACAAAGAAGCGATCGCACCAGGACGAGTCTACTTAGCCCCCCCTGACTATCACTTGCTCATCGAAGAGGGTCACTTTGCCCTCTCGACAGAAGGTGCCGTTTGTCATGCACGACCTTCCATTGATGTATTGTTTGAATCAGCCGCTGATGCTTACGCAGAGGGAGTGATTGGGGTAATTTTGACCGGCGCGAGTCATGATGGAAGTCAGGGGCTGCTCAAAATCCAAGAACAAGGCGGTTTGGCAATCATTGAGGAACCGACAACGGCTCAAAGCCCAACCATGCCAAAAGCCGCGCTCGCCGCTTTACAGCAGCAGCAGCGTGTCTCCAACACGGTTGTGACAGCGTATTGGATTTTCCCTCTCCGTGAAATTGCTCCTTTTCTCGTCAACCTTTGCCACTTGGCGCTGAGGTAGAACTATGCCGTCTCAAGCAAAAGTTAACGTCCTGATGGTGGATGACCACCCAGAAAATCTGATGGCCTTGGAGGCCGTCTTAAGTGGTCTGGGTCAGCATTTGGTCAGAGCCAATTCTGGTGAAGAAGCCTTAAGATGTCTGCTGAGTCAGGATTTTGCGGTAATTCTGCTGGATGTTCAGATGCCAGGGATGGATGGATTTGAAACCGCGACTTTAATCCGCAAGCGACCGCGATCGCAGCATACACCGATTATTTTCCTCACCGCCTATAGCACCAGCGATAAGCAGATGTTCAAAGGCTATTCCTTGGGCGCGGTAGATTACCTATTCAAACCCATTGAACCGGACATCTTAGCCTCTAAGGTCGCTGTATTTGTTGACCTGTTCAAAAAGACGGAAGAAGTCAAGCGCCAAGCCGCCGAACTGACCGCCGTCAACAGCGAACTCCGGGAAAGTGAAGAGCGATTTCGCTCCTTGAGCGCTTCCTCCCCCGTGGGCATTTTCCTCACGGATGTGGAAGGTCGTTGTACCTACACCAACCCCCGTTTCCAATCGATTTGTGGTCTGTCGCTTCAGGAAAGTTTAGGAGAGGCTTGGTTGCAGTCGGTGCATTCGGAAGACCGCGCTCAAGTCCAGATCGATTGGTTGAACTGGACACTAGCAAACCGTGAATACTCCAGTGAGTTTCGCGTACAAACCCCCGATGGAATTCTGCGTCAGGTGCATGTCCGAACGTCCCCCATGCTCTCGGCGCAAGGCGAATTACTGGGTCATGTCGGTACCCTAGAAGACATCACCAATCGCAAGATAGCCGAAGAAGCACGCGCTCAAGTGATCCGTGAACAAGCCGCACGCATTGAGGCAGAAGCGGCGAATCGGATGAAGGATGAGTTTTTAGCTACTCTTTCTCACGAACTCCGCACCCCCCTAAACTCTGTACTGGGTTGGGCGCGACTGCTGCGTACCCGTTCCTTTGACGAAGCCACAATCGCCCGTGCCTTGGAAACCATTGAACGAAATGCCCAGGCTCAGGCTCAAATGATTGAGGATATTTTAGATGTGTCCCGGATTATTCGGGGCAAGCTGCAACTCAATCTACGTCCGATTACCCTGATTCCCGTGATTGAGGCGGCAATAGAGGCGGTGCGTCCCACCGCTGAGGCCAAATCGCTACAATTGGAATCCTGCCTCGATCCCTCCCTGGAACGAGTGATTGGTGACCCAGATCGTTTGCAGCAAATTATTTGGAATCTGCTCACGAATGCGATTAAGTTTACCCCGGAAGAGGGAAAAATTGAGGTGCGTTCTTTACGGGTGGGTTCTCGTGTACACATTCAGGTGAAAGACACGGGGATTGGCATCCAACCAGAATTTATTCCCTATGTTTTTGATCGTTTTCGCCAAGCCGATAGCACGACAACCCGCTCTCACGGAGGTTTAGGGCTGGGATTAGCCATTGTTCGCCATTTAGTAGAACTGCATCACGGAAATATCTCTGTCGAGAGTGAGGGAGAGGGGAAGGGATCGACGTTTACTCTAGAACTTTTGCTTTCTAACAGTTCTCCATCCAAACTGAGCAGTTTAAAACAACGAATCGTCATGACAGAAGACGAGGATTCTCGCCGGAAAACCGACGTTGAAAGCTCGAACACGCTTTCCGGATTGCAGATTCTGCTCGTCGATGATGAGCCGGACGTGCGCGAAGTGCTGACGACGGTGATGGAGAGTTCGGGAGCCAAAGTGATTGCGGCTGGCTCTGTTCAGGAGGCACTACAAGTTCTTGACCAAATGCAACCGGATGTATTAGTGAGTGATATTTCTATGCCCCAGCAAGATGGTTATATGTTGATCCGTCAGGTTCGAGAGCGAGAGACTCGGCAAGGAGGATGTCTTCCCGCTTTAGCATTGACGGCTTATGTGAGAGAGGAAGATTGTCAGCAGGCGATCGAATCGGGATTTCAAAAGCACATGTCTAAACCAGTTGATACGACTGAGTTAGTGATGGCTGTTGCCAATCTGACTGGGCGTGCCGTGACTCAAGAAGTATAAAGTAGGAAAAAAAGATTTTGAGAGGTTTTGGCCTTGTCATTCACTTATCATCGTACAATTCGTTTCTCAGATACGGATGCGGCTGGTGTGGTTTACTTCGCCAATGTTCTATCGATTTGCCATGAAGCCTACGAAGCCTCATTAGCCGCATCAGGGATTAATCTCCAATCCTTTTTTACGAATTCAGCCGTGGCAATTCCGATCATTCATGCCAGCGTAGATTTCTTGCGTCCGATGTTGTGCGGCGACTCCATCATCATCCTCTTGACACCCCAGCCACTGAGTGAGCATCAATTTGAGATTGCGTATCAAATTATTGCCGCGTCGTCAGAGCAATCCTTAGCAAAAGCCATGACTCGCCATGTTTGCATTGCTCCGAGTACCCGAAAAAAGATTCAGCTCCCGGATGAACTCGCACAATGGTTATGTTGAGGCAGAGTGTAAGGGTGTCTAGTTCTTTGTTAAAGACGGAAAGGAAACATCAGCCGACTTAAACTTTTTCCCTAAATTTTTTTAAAGGAAAGATTTATAAAGCGCAGCTTTTTGAAGGCGGTAAATAGAGCCGTGAGCCAATTCCACCTTTTTTTGTGAATCCCGACAAACGAGTATTGCTGCCATGTTTCGTCGTACTCATAAAAATCGAGCATCACGATGGCAGTTTCCTCGTCATCCGCCTCAACCTCAAGCTCCCGTATGGTCTTCCCATCAAGGTTGCTGACAAATACCCCCACCCAGGTAGTCATCGGTTCACTCAATTCTGCAACACTTATCATAGCCCTACCCTCTAAGGATTTGTAGATGAGTTAATGTCCTGTTTTGTCGTAACACACAGAGGGGACAGTACTCAGATCTTAATCTTTTATCTTAATCGCGGAGAAGACCCTATGTTCCGCTACGCTTGATCTGGCGGTGAAAGGCGGGACAGGGAGGCATTTAGGTTTGTGCCACAATGTCTGAACACAGAGCAGAAACTCAAACCATCCTAGCATCAAGCTAAGGTTTCGTTACATTTTTCAAGAAAATCACTCTCAGCAAAGTTAACTTAAATTTACTTTTATTGCACTCTTAAAACAAAAATAAAATACAGGAGTTATCTATTGTATTTTTCCGAAAAAGTACTACATTGAAATTAGAAGCAAATCAAGCTTCTCTGGCAGATATTCCAGCTTGGTTGATGACAACTTCGCAAAGGAGGATAGCCAATACCGAATTCATCTAATATCTGTCTCATCAGATTATCTAACACTAGTAGCCACAACAAGATAACTGAATATATCCTCAATATAGTGGATCGGGAGTAATGCTTCTAAACGGTTTAACTTAGAGCAACTCTGTGTAATAGTACTCAAGGGAGGAAGTCAGTTATAAAGTTCTCCGACAGATATTTCAGTTTAGTGAAGTACAACTTCGTCAAGGAGGATAGGAAATACCTAATTCATCTAATATCTGTCTCATCAGATTTGATAAAAACAACAGTACACAACCAGACAACTGATACATCCTCAAATAGAGAATAGGGAGTAATGCTTCTAAACGATGTAGTTTAAAGCAACTCTATCTAAAATGACTCAAGGGAGGACGTTAATCAGGAAGTCAGGCTTGTGTGCTGTTGTTGTGTGCAAAGAGTGAGGATTGGTGAAATTCTGGCGCGATCGCTCTTGGTTCAGATCCCCAGCTTGTCGTAGTAGAGTAGACTATCTATCCGTAGTCCACCATCAATTTCTTCAAGTAAGCGTGCTGAGCAGAACCAATCCCGAACCATCCGGACGCCGTCAAAAATTGCCCCATCAGCGCTGGCAAATCGCACCGCTACAGGCAGAACAAGCTGCCAAACTTGCCCAAGCCACAGGACTTTCACCCCTGTTGAGTCAGGTTCTGATTAACCGAGGATTCCAAACACCCCAAGCGGCACAGGTGTTTCTCAATCCCGAAACTCAGGCGATGCCTGCACCGATGGATGAATTTCCCGACTTAGCGATTAGTGTAGAGATGCTGCAAGAAGCGATCGCTAATCAAGAAAAAATTGCCATCTGTGGGGACTATGATGCGGATGGCATGACGAGCACTGCCTTGTTACTTCGGGCTTTGCGTTGGTTGGGTGCCGATGTAGACTATGCCATCCCTAGCCGTATGAAAGATGGTTATGGCATTAATACGCGAATTGTCGATGAATTAGCCGAGGCAGGCTTTAGGCTGATTTTAACCGTCGATAATGGGATTTCTGCCCATGCTGCGATCGCACGAGCCGTAGAACTGGGTATAACCATTATTATTACCGACCACCACGACTTACCTCCCGAACTCCCGGAAGCCGATGCCATCCTCAACCCGAAACAGCTAGATGAATCCTCCCCTTATCGAGGACTGGCAGGTGTGGGAGTCGCATATATTTTAGCCGTTACTCTCGCGCAAGAATTGGGGCAAATTCAGGGCTTAACTAAACAACTATTAGAACTGTTTACCCTGGGAACCATTGCTGATTTAGCCCCCTTAACGGGAATTAATCGGCGCTGGCTACGGCGAGGGTTACGACTTTTACCTCATTCAGAATTAACCGGGATTCAATCACTGATTCAAATGTCTGGCGTGAGTGAAGACCAAAAAGCACTTAAACCCGAAGATATTGGCTTTAAGTTAGGCCCTAGAATTAATGCGATCGGTCGCTTAGCTGACCCCGAAATTGTGATCGAATTGCTAACCACCACCGATCAAGGTGTTGCTTTAGAACGGGCAATGCAGTGCGAACAAATTAACCAAAAACGTCAACAACTCTGTGAACAAATTGAGCAAGAGGCGATCGCTTTCATCGAACAGAGTCAGCTTAATTTACAACAAGAACGTGTATTAGTCATCGTTCAACCTGATTGGCATCACGGCGTCATTGGTATCGTTGCCTCTCGTTTGGTGGAACGCTACGGCGTCCCCGTGTTCATCGGTACCTACGAAGACGAAGACAAGGAACATATTCGCGGTTCAGCACGCGGGATTCCTGAATTTCATGTGTTTGAAGCCTTAGAATTCTGTAAGGATTACTTAGGCAAGTTTGGTGGACATCAAGCAGCGGGTGGCTTCTCCTTACCTGCCGAACATTTAGAAGCGTTTCGTAAATCTCTCAGCCAGTTTGCTCATGAGTGTTTGCAACCTGAACACCTCAAACCACTGGTTAGCATTGATGCCCAAGCTGACTTTACTCACCTAACCCTCCAACTCTATCAACAACTTGATGCATTTCATCCCTGCGGAATTGGTAATCCCGACCCCATTTTTTGGACGCCTAATGTTCAGGTTGTTGAGCAAAAAATTATTGGAAAGGGACACCTAAAACTGACGTTCAGTCAGGACAACCAACCCATTAAAATGACAGCCCTGGCATGGCGGTGGGGCGAGTACTTCCCCCTACCCTCACGAGTCGATATTGCTTACAAACTGCGAGAGAATACCTGGAATGGTAACACCGCGATTGAGTTGGAGTTAGTCGGTATTCGCTTATCTTCTGCCCCTCCCTCTCTGACTCAAAAAGCAGAATTTTATCACAACGAACGCCGCTACACTTGTAGTTTGTCAGAGGCTTTAAACGAGCTAAAAATTAGAAATTCTGAAGGAAAAGTCCTAGCTATTCAGAAGGGACAACGTATCGGGCTATTAGGACTGACCAGAGAAGATGCAAAAGAGGTCGATGTTACACAACCTCATTATTATCAGTTGATTAAAGCAGCAACTCGTGCTTTAGAACTTTCTTAAAAATTTAAAAGGTTAGAAGGTTGAAAGCTATGAGTCATAGACTTCCCCGGCGAGTTAATGAAAACTCTCCTAACCTTCAACCTGCAATCGTCTTCTATTCTTCTATTACAGATCGCCCTTAAGAGCAGCCAGAGCAAAAATAACGATGGGGCCAGCCAGCACAACAGCCGCTAGCATAGTCAGCTGAGCAACGACTTCCCAATTAACATTACCCAAAAAGCTTAAATCCATTTTTCCTCCCGAATTGACCCAGGCAATTCAATCGCACAATTAAAAATTCCCGCTTAGATTTTACTCGGTAAATCCCTCATATTTTTAAGGAACTTAACAAAAAGTTGTAAAACGCAATGAAACCCGATCAGGCATCTGCCGAAGCCAAAACTCGTTAAGCTGGATGAGCATGGAACTGTAGCCCTTTTTTACGTTAATGGCAACTTGGTGTTGTGTAAAGCAATGTGGTGCGTGCTGTCATCTGGACCCCGCCGAACGTCCCGACTTAGAGACTTATCTTTCTTCAGAGGAGCTAGAGCTGTATCTGAGTCTGGTGGGTGAAGGGGGATGGTGTGTGAATTTTGACCACGCCACCCGTGAATGCCGCATTTACTCAAATCGACCTCGCTTCTGTCGGGTGGATGCGGATGTATTTCAGGAAATGTACGAGATAGAACCAGAAGAGGTAAACGATTTTGCGATTGATTGCTGTCGCCAGCAGATTGAAGGCGTTTATGGCGATCGCAGTTTGGAAATGCTGCGATTTGACCGAGAAGTCGGAATTTAACTCAGGCTATCGGTTTTGAATGCTGCCAAGCCTCACCAACAGGGTGCATCCCAAAGTTGCATAAACAGTTTTGAGAAGAGACAAGGGGGACAAGGAGGACAAGGGGATAGTACTGAGACAGAAAAAGATTTTTGCAAAAATGGGATGCTCCCCACCAACACAGGTGCCGACTTGCTATTTTCCGTAAACTTTTGAGAAGATAATGAAAAGAAAATGAAAACTAACAGACGTTAATTCGCACAGCCTGTGAAATCCTCATCTCTGCCTGTCATCGATCTTGTCCTATCAGAAACTCAACCGTTGAGCGAACCCACCTCAAACAACAGCCATCGCCTCACAGTGGCGAAGTCTTCGGATGATCGCGCTTCTGAGGTTGCCACAGTGACTGAGTCAACCGTTGATTCCCTGGTAACACCTCAAGAGTCGCTTCAGCCAGCTAAAGCCGCGCAGGTGGGAAAATGGGGCATCTTTGGCTCCACGTTCTTCACGATTTTTTTGGCAGAGATGGGAGACAAAACCCAGTTAGCCACCTTACTCATGAGCGCTCAATCTGAAGCGCCTTGGGTGGTGTTCCTTGGTGCAGCGCTGGCATTAATTGCTACCAGTTTGTTAGGCGTACTCATCGGACGTTTTCTGGCAACGCGGCTTTCTCCTAAAACCCTGGAAACCTCAGCCGGAGCGCTGTTACTCTTCATTTCCGCGATGCTGCTGTGGGATGTTGTGCATTTTTAGTTAGCCAGTTGAACATTGGCACCTTCGCATTCAAACCTTCAAACCTTTAAATTTTTTATGGACTGGCAACTTCTAGGACTGAGTTTCATTACGGTATTCTTGGCAGAGATTGGAGATAAGAGCCAATTGGCAGCGATCGCCCTAGGGGGTAGTCTCAAATCACCCCGTGCGGTATTTTTTGGCTCAGTCGCTGCACTGCTACTGGCTAGCTTGATCGGAGTGCTGGCAGGAGAAGGGGTGGCTCAGCTATTTCCACCGCGTATCCTCAAAGCGATCGCCGCTGTTGGTTTTGCCTTAATGGCTTTACGCTTGCTTTGGCCTTCACCAGCCACTAATGAGGAATAGGTGGTCATTAGGTCATCATTAACGACACCTCAATCTAGCCTGAGTTGATGTTTATTGTAGAATTCAGGGAGCCATCATGCCGAAGAACAACCTTGAGGGATAGAATCGGTTTACTGTCGATGTTCCAACTCTATAATTAATATTTTCCGACCCACCTCCCACCCTTGAACAATCTACTGTTGGAGGATGGCTGTCCACAAGGTGATCTATTTCCTCAACAATGACATCATCAATCCCTGATGTAATCATCCTGCTCATTTTGATCGCTTGCTTTCTGGCAATAGCGGAAGGCGTCCCCAAAAATTCGCGACGAGGGAAGCGCAAGGAATGACACTCATTGGCTTTTTCAATGTCTCATTGCACACTTCCCAGTCCCCAATGTTTTGGGGGGAGCTATAAAACCAGAACCAGGGCAATTTTGCTCAGGGTGATTAAGTTAAGAACTGTGAAAACAACCGCTAGTCAAGACAAAAGATGCTGCCATCTTTAAATACTTTTAATATTTCTCCTCAAATTTATGTTTTTTGCGTGAACTTCTCCCCTCCATCCCGCATTGTACCCTCAGATAGATTATTCTTTAAGTAGCAGCTGCTAGGTTGATTCTCTAAAAAAGCATAGTGTCAAAACTATGAAATAAAACGAGAGTCGCATTCTTGATAACGTTATTAATACCGAATGTTTTCTTGAAAAAGCCGCCCCTTAAAGGTGGCTTTAGGCTTGTTCAACAAGGTCAATCTTTTCCTAAAAATTGATTCCGAGAAAATGCACTTCGGGGTAACACTCGCAATACTTCCTCAACCGTTGTTGCACCCGTTGTCACCTTTTGTCTTGCCGCTATGCCAAACGAGGCAAACTTGATTTCCTTAAGATAGTGATGCAATTGGGTCATTGTCCCTTCATAGATAATTTCCCGTACCCGGTCATCGATATCCAATAACTCCACAATGGCTTCCCGCCCCAAGTAGCCGGAATTGAAACATTTATCACAGCCCTTGCCTCGTTTCCAAGAACCCAAATTGGTATGATTCTGTAATCCTAGTGTTTGTAACTCTTTTTCTGTCGGTGTGTGTGGTTGAGCACAGTGGGGACAAACCCGACGCACTAAACGCTGCGCCACAATTCCGAGTAGGGCATCACTAATTAAAGCCGGGTCTGGGCCAATATCTTTAATGCGGGGAATCGCACCAATCGCATCATTGGTATGGAGTGTGGTAAATACCAAATGACCCGTCAAGGCGGCGCGTACAGCGGTTTCAGCCGTTTCACTATCTCGAATTTCCCCCACCATAATGATGTCGGGGTCTTGGCGCAAAATTGACCTTAATCCTGCCGCAAAGGTCATTCCGGCACGTTCATGCACCTGAGTTTGGGTGATGCCCGGTAAGATATACTCTACTGGGTCTTCTACGGTTACCACATTGACATGCTCTGTGGCGACGTGTTGCAGGCTAGTGTAAAGTGTACTGGTTTTCCCCGAACCGGTGGGGCCGGTGAGGATAATCATGCCTTGGGGCTGCTGCAACCAACTGGCATAGATGGACAGTGTCTTTTCCGAGAAGCCCAAGTCTTCAATTTTGGAAAAAGGATTTTGCCTGGGCAGTAAGCGAATCACCGCTTTTTCGCCACCCACACAGGGGAGGGTACTCACTCGCATATCCATGCCTAATTCGGCATCTTCATTGCCTGCATACTTTTCGCCAATCCGTCCATCTTGAGGACGGCGACTTTCTGCAATGTCCATACCCGACATGACTTTGAGGGCGACAATTACCTTACGGCTGATATCGAGTTTGAGTTTGGTAATATCCCGTAACACCCCATCAATGCGATAGCGGACTCTCAATCCGTCGGGCATGGGTTCGAGGTGAAGATCGCTGGCGCGGTTGCGTAATGCCCCGGAAATCAGGGTTTTAATTTTACCAATCTGGTCAACGGCTTTTGCCAGGTAGGCTTCTGTGGTTTCAGAGATGTCCTCTTTTTCCAGTTCCCCCGTGAGAGGATTCACCAAAGGGATAGCACTAATGCGGTTCGGGTCGAGGTTTTGGGTGTGAAACCAGACGCGAAAGCTTTTATTGCTGATGGGGATGACTTTAATTTCGGTGAGGGCGCGATCGCTCAGGTCTTGAATCGTCTGTGTTGATAGTGTCACTGGGCTTCCCAGGTAGTAGCAGCCTCGCCAAAGCAGCAGGGGAATCACAGGGGGTAAGGCATTGCGATCGGGGAAATGCCGAAAGAATCGGTGAGTCACTTCTTGATCCAGCCGTTCCCGGTTCACCGTCCCTTGGTCATCCACCAAGAGCGAGAGGGCTTCTTCGCAGCTAATTTCGTGATTTCTCAGCTTTTGCCAAGCCGAGGGAAATGAGGCAGAAATCGTGTGCATGAGACAAGCGAGCTGTTGAGCGAATAGGAGGGGAATTCCAGTTTAAATAGAGATTGCAGCGCTATTGAGAGAAGATGCAGAAACTATACCCTGAGCGTTTTGATGCTCTATATTCCGCTATATTAGACGGAATTCAAAAGACTGCCTATTATAGCCAATCTCAATCCTGGGTGAAAATTTCAAAGGATGGTAATTGGTAATTGGTAAACGAAAAAATAGCCCTTCCTTGAAAAAAGGAGGGCTATGCGTAAGTCCTGTATATTAGCTATCACCCTGTTCTTCAAAATTTATGCAAGAAATGTCATAAGCGTTGGAGCAAGGGAGATTTGAGTGTAGCGCTGGAAGTTGATTGAAGATGTAATTCGGCTCAAAGGCTGGGGAGTTGGGTTTTTGATGACTTGATTGCTGTTCGACGCATCCGGTAGTTTTGTCTCACCTGAGTTGCTGTTTGGCTGCCCTGTTGGGTAATTGCCCTGATAGATTCTGATTCACAATCGCCACGTACTCCGGATTTAAGGTTGGAAGAGTCGTAGAGATAATCGTTGTCGAGCTGAAATTTAGCTCCCTATGGAACCAACGATATTTTGGGCAATTGTAGGAATTATCGCTATTATTATCCTGATTTTAGGTTATCAGGCATGGCGGCAAAACAACTCTTCAGCATCGTCTAGACGCTCCCGAAAGAGAAGCTTAGTCGATGAACGAATGCTGCATTCGCGTTCCCAACAGGAGAAAGGAAGTTCAGCCGACGAGTTGAGGGTGCCGAAATTCTCCCAAAAGGGCTATTCAGCCCACAATCCAATCCAGACAGGGTCTTCTCATCAAGGAAATACCGCAGACGAGTGGAGTTACCCGCCTAAACCTCCCCAAACGGAAAATACCGGAGATGAGCCAACGCACCTTGGGTCTTCTCAGAAGGGAAATACCACAGACGAGCAAACCCACATTAAGCCTGGGGGTAAGAGAAATATTGCAAACCAACAAACTTATATTGGGTCTTCCCAGAAGGGAAATTCAGCAGAGGAACAAACGTACCTGGGACGCAAGCAAAATAAAAATGTGATGCCAGAAGATGACCGCACGGTGTTGTGAAGTCAATCGAAGAGAGTAGAACTTGCCTAGTAATTCGTTCCTCTAACATTTAATGGTCTAATAATTGGGTTTAAATCTAAAATTGTGGAGATATGATCAAATTCCTAATCATTGATGACCAAACCGGCGAATCTCAGGAAGAAAACCTGATGCCAGAAACGATAATTAAAGGCGGAGGATTAATTGGCCGACACCCTAGCTGTGATATCGTTCTTAACAGTCCTGAAGTGAGTCGTGTCCATGGCAGGATTCTGTACCGAGAAGGACAGTATTACTTTACGGATCTGGGGAGTACAGGGGGTTCCCATGTGAACAAACAAGAGGCTTCGACCAATGAAAACTTCCTCCTGAAGCCGAATGACATCATCCGAATTGGTGAATTTATCCTCCTCGTCAAAGAGGTGCCGATGAATGGTCATAGCACCGTACAACAACCTCAGAAAGCCCTAACTTTGCCTGTAGAGCCATGTCAAATTGAACAGTTAATTTTTAAAGCAGAGGAACTAAAAGCTCAGGGTTTAATTAATCCAATTACCGCTGAGTTTGTTTTTCGGGGCAAACGGCTAGCCGAAGGTTTATCATTCTCCCATCGCTTCCGGCAAAAGGCGATTGAACTGTGTCAAACAGAGCTTAATGCAGGCAATTTTTGTTTAGTTGTGGAACACTCTGATCATCTCACAATTTGGCAGGAGGAAAAAGGAGAGAAAGAAAGCAATATTCCTCAATTTCTACCCTTGAACCAACCTCAAATCGGTGGAAAATAAGGTAAATATTACCTTAAAAACATTTTTTATAATTAAAACTTACGCAAATTAACCTTTCAAGCACCATTTGTAGGGGCGAGCCATGGCTCGCCTTTACTCTAATCGTGCCATTTTATAGATTTCCCAAAAGCCATTGTCTAACTCTCAGCAATCCTGGATTATAAAATACAGCGGATTTCAATTTGATGAGGTACATTTTGACCCCCCTAACCCCCCTTATTAAAGGGGCAACTGTACTTCATTTACCTGAAATCTGCTGTATCAATCTGTGCATGAACTAATAGCTCTAATCCATGTCCTACGAGCAACTAAAACCTTCTAAGCGTCTCACCTCCCTTGATGTATTTCGCGGGATTACCATTGCTGGCATGATTCTTGTCAATATGATTGGGGTAGCAGGCGATAAAAATGTATATCCTCCCCTACTTCATGCCGACTGGAACGGTTTCACCCCAACAGATTTGGTGTTTCCCTTCTTCCTATTTATTGTCGGTGCGGCAATGGCGTTTTCCTTCTCTAAATATAAACACGGCAATAAACCAACCCCCACTGTTTATTGGCGCATTATTCGGCGCAGCCTCATTTTGTTTGCACTAGGAATACTCCTAAATGGTTTTTGGGAATACAACTGGAGTAGCATCCGCATCATGGGCGTGTTGCAGCGCATCAGTCTCACTTACCTCATCGCCTCCCTGATTGTGCTCAACGTACCGCGAAAAGGGCAATGGGCGATCGCAGCATTTTTACTCATTGGTTACTGGTTCGCCATGTCCCTCATCCCAGTTCCCGATTATGGCATGGGTAACTTGACGCGAGAAGGGAATTTCGGCGCTTATTTTGATCGCTTAATCATCCCTACAGCGCATCTGTATAAAGGTGATGATTTCAATGGAATGGGTGATCCCGAAGGGTTATTCAGCACTCTCCCGGCTGTCGTAAGTGTTTTATTCGGTTACCTGACGGGAGATTGGCTACGTCAACAACCCATCAAGTCCACCACCAGTATGGATTTGGTACTGCTGGGTTTAAGTTGCTTGGTGATTGGGCAAGTTTGGGACTTTTGGTTTCCCATTAATAAAAAATTATGGACGAGTTCTTATGTCCTGTTCACAACAGGTTGGGCGTTGCTGTTACTGGCGGCTTGTTATGAATCAATTGAAGTACGTCAACGACAACGGTGGGCAAAGCCGTTTGAGATGATGGGGTTAAATGCTATCTCTATCTTTGTCGCTTCGGTTTTGCTGATTAAAATTTTGGTTAAAACCAAAATAGGCACAGGCGAAAACGCGCCAACAACCTTCATTTGGATTTATAATCATTTCTTTATGCCTTTGGCAGGTGCGATGAATGGTTCCCTATTATTCGCCTTGGTAACCGTTTTGTTGTGGTGGAGCGTTAGCTACGCGATGTATCGGCAGAACTGGTTTATTAAAGTTTAAGCGATGCTCTGAATGAATGGTGCTAACGGCGATCGCTTCGGATGGAGACAGGAGAAAAAGAGAACGGATGCACCATCTGTCTACAAACCCCTACCGTGAAGGGTTAGAGTGCGTTGTGTCTGTGCCAAAAAACAGGCGATCGCTTTTGCAGATTCACCTCATTCCTAAGCCATCTACCAAGATTCGGCTAAGTACCGACAACCCAAGTGTCAAGTGGGAACATTGCCGATTTTAAATGTTCTAGATCTACTAAAGGAATCCTGGATAGCTGAAACTGAACGAGTAGATATTTGGTATATCCCTATTCCCAAAGGTATGCCCTTTTATCACTAACTGAAGTAACGCTGTTTCGCAGAATCATTAGTCCTTAGTTATGTAGTCATTTATTGACTAATTGTACTAAGAAAGTGTGGTTTTACGAAGTCCATGATTCCTTACTTTTTTCGTCCAATCGGAGGAAGGAGATATGAGCCTAAAACCCCTAAACTAATCCCTATCTAGCCAAATCAATCTTCTATGAAAAGATTAATTGGCTACCCTACCGTAATCATACCCTTGGGATTTAAACCTGCCACGGTTGAATCCCTAAAACTCCTAATTTGTCAAGGATTCACGATTCAAAATCCTCTATGAAAAGGGTATGGATCGACGATAGGCTCGTTGTATAAATGAACTGTAAACACCATGAGGATTAAGACATGAGGCGAAGATTTCTGGCTATTACTATTCTATTGACAACAATTGGCTTAACAGCTCCCGCTGTTGCTAAAAGTTATGAACCCAATCACCTGAAGCGTTTACTAGAAACCAAACAATGTCCAGGGTGTGACTTGAGTAGTGCAGATTTGCGGGGAGCTAACCTAAGTTATGCGGATTTGCGAGGCGCTAACTTGAGTAATGCTAACCTGAGCAATGCTGATTTGCGGGGAGCTAACCTAACGGGAGCCAATCTTACCAAAGCCAATCTTAAGGGAGCAAAATTGCCTTAAAATTGGCAATCAACTAAGAATGAAAAATAAATATGTTACAGAAACTACTCACTGCAATTAGGCGTTAGTAGCCATTTTCAGTTCGTCTAAATTTAGCTAATTCAATGATAGCTGCAAAAGCCCTAACTCTTGCTGCATCAATGTTTGTTGTTCCTGTAATTGTTATTTTTTTCATTCTTAGTACTTAAATTAACTCTATCTTGACTTATGGATAAAGCTCTGTCAACAAAATTTGAAATTTAAACGTTCGGCTGGAGCGGATGGGGATCGAGATTAATCACAGATGTAGCGATTCTCTTCTGGCTTGATATTGGCATTAGGATTTTTTAGGTAATCATGGAGCCAAGCACAGCCACGCACCAGTAGATCATTGAGATCAAAATTCCAGAGAATCACGACTTTTTCATCACTGGCGGAAGCAATCGTCTTACCGTCCCAGGAGAAACTCACGCTGTTGATACTACTGCCATTTCCTTCTAGTGTTCTCAGGACGTTTCCATCTAAGCTCCAGAATTTGAGGGTTTTGTCCGCACTGGCTGAAGCCAGAGTATAACCATCCGGGTGAAATCTAACGCTGGTGACTCGACCTAAATGTCCATACAGAGTCGTGCGTAAAGTACCATCTTTGTTCCAGAGTTTAATGGTGCTGTCATTACTGGCAGAGGCAAGAATTTCGCCGTCCGGACTGAAACGGATATCGTTAACGCCATTGGTATGTCCCCTCAAGGTATCCAGTTCAGTCCCGTCAAGGTTCCACAGTTTAACGGTTCTGTCATTACTGGCAGAGGCAATCGTCTTGCCATCGGGCGAGAAACTCACGCTATTCACCCAATCGGTATGCCCCGTTAGAGTTTTCTGTAATTGGCCATCTTTGTTCCAGAGTCTAACCGTTTTGTCCGCACTGGCGGAGGCAATCGTCTCACCATCGGGCGAGAAACTCACGCTATTCACCCAATTTTGATGTCCTGTGAGTGTGTGCAGTAACTCACCATTAATGCTCCAAAGTTTAACGGTTTGATCAGCACTAGCAGAGGCAATCGTCTCACCATCGGGCGAGAAACTCACGCTATTGACGATTCCATTGTGTCCCGTGAGGGTGTGGAGTAATTCACCCTTAACGCTCCAAATTTTAACGGTTTGATCAGCACTAGCAGAGGCAATCATTTGACCATTAGGGCTGAAGCTGGCACTCGTCACCTTCTGTTCGTGCATGTTAAGGGTTGGGAGTGGGATACGGCTCAAGCTCCAAAGTTTAATGGTGTTATCCTCACTCGCGGAAGCAAGAATTTTACCATCGGGGGAGAAACGGATTCCTTGAACCGAATTAGAGTGCCCTTTTAGAGATTCGAGTAGCGTGCCTTGGGTGTTCCAGAGTTTGATCGTTTTGTCCGTGCTAGCGGAGGCAATCTGCTGACCATCCGGGCTAAAACTAACACTATTCACCCATTCTGTATGTCCTTCGAGCGTTCTTAAGAAGCTACCATTGGTATTCCAGAGTTTAATAGTTTTGTCCGTACTAGCGGAGGCAATCTGCTGACCATCCGGGCTAAAACTGACGCTTTTAACCCAATCTTCGTGTCCTGTGAGGGTTTTTACTCCACTGCCATCAACACTCCAGAGTTTAATCGTTTTATCGTTACTCCCTGAGGCAATCTGCTTGCCATCCGGGCTAAAACTGACGTTGTTAACCCAATCTCCATGTCCTGTGAAAGTTCTTAACAAGGTGCCATTAACACTCCAGAGTTTGACCGTTTTGTCGTGACTTCCAGAAGCGATTTGTTGGCTATCGGGTGAGAAACTCACACTTTTAACCCATCCCTGATGCCCTGTGAAGGTTCTTAGCAAGGTGCCATCAATACTCCAGAGTTTGATAGTTTTGTCATCACTCGCCGAGGCGATAAGCTTGCCATTGGGGCTAAAGCTAACACTATTAACGATTCCATTATGTCCTTCGAGAGTTTTGGGTAAGGTTTGATTGAGCTTCCAGAGTTTAATTGTCGTATCCGCACTAGCAGAGGCAATCATTTTGCCGTCCGGTGAGAAACTGACACTATTAACGATTCCGTTGTGCTGCTCTAAGCGGTTGCGTTCTTGAATTCTGTAGACTGATTGCTGTAAGCTACCTAAAGTTTGAAGTCGAATATCGGATGAAATTTTCCGATTCTTCAACGTCAATAAGGAGGTTTGTAACTCGTGTTCTAATTCCTTGAGGCGTTTACCGACTTTGACACTTTCAACTAATGCCCCAAGCTGATTGTCGGAGAGTAATAGAGCTGAGGATAAAGAACTGAGTGCTCTAATTTCAGCAATTTCTGCTCGTTTTCGTTGAGATTCTGTCAGCAGCGCCAACCCTCCCGCCATCAGGGCAAATACGGTTACCACAATCACGGCAACGCCGACTTGCTTGCGCTGTCGAGAAACACGACTCAGTTGTTGTTCGGTCAGTTTGCGTTGATTTCTTTCCCGTTGAAGTGCGGCTTCTAATCCTACCTCTGCATCCTTTTTTTGACGGATGAAAGAGACTAAATAATCATGAACGAGTTGATAGCGATCAGCGGGGGCATCTGGCAGTAACATTAATAAGCCTGATTTGGTCAGAATTTCTAACACCAAATCGAGCTGTTCGTCCTTAGATTCTAATTCGGTATCATCTAATTCTCCTGCCAACTCCGCACGAGTCTTAGGAGGACGTGTGCCATTTTCTTCGGTTAGCAAGTACAAAACAAGGAGTGCTGCCCGTGCATTCGGAGGACCACAATCTTTAATCGCTTCTTGTAAAAATCGCTCAACTAGTTTTTGTTTAGGATTGAAACCTAAACGCTGATAGTCTTCTAAACTGACAATGGCCTCGGCATGGAGTTGCGCTCCCACGACCTGTAATTCAATCGGGCTAACATCTCCTGTATCTTCTGCTAAATCTCGGACTAATTCATCAATTAGCGTGGATTCTAAGTAAAACTGAGAGCGTTCATTTAAGCTATGGATAACGGCTTTTGCGTCTTTGGGTGAAAAATTCCCTAAGTAATAGCGAATTTTCTTATCCAGAATATTGTTATTAATAACATCTAGATTAGTGCAGCGTTCGCATTCTAATAAATAGTGGAGATAGTCTTCCCGTAGAGAAAGAATGACTTTTACATAAGGAATTTCCAGGCAGTCGCGCAGAAAATTATAAAGCAGACACCGGGTATTGGGTTCGGAATAAATAAAGAAAAATTCTTCAATTTGATCGAAAATTAAAACTGTTAACAGATTCCGGTCTGCATTTTTTCGTAACTGGTTAATAATAAATTTCGGGATGTCTTCTGGAATGGCTAAGTTGATATCTCTGACTTCACTGATAGCATCGGTTAACGATACGCTTAAATCCCTCAATAAAGATTGTCCCAAATCGTTGACCCAATTGGTGTAACCGCGCACCACAATGGGTAGAGCATCGCGATCGCCAATTGCTTTTTGTTCTAAAGCTGGTACTAACCCGGCTGTTACCAAAGAGCTTTTGCCGACTCCTGAAGGCCCGTGAATGACGGTTAATTTATAATCTGTGCGGCTAATGCGTTCAATTAAGCGATTAATATCTTGTTGCCGACCGGAAGCCGCAATTTCTTGGGCAATGGTACTGAGTGTATCGACGGGGGCAATGGCTGGGTTCGCAACTTGGCATCGAGGCCGCAACTGACTCGCACCGATAAAGGCTCGGAACCCATATTGATACTCAATCTCGCTTTGTTTTTGTTTAATCCGAAAGGCGTCTAGATAGCGACCTTGGTTCCAATAAAGCGATCGCAACTCTGCCAAAATCCGAATATAAAGCGATGGATCGATTTGAGGATTGCTTTTCGTTTTAGCAATTTCTAGCAGTTTAATCGCTTGTGGAAGTTGACCTAGGTGCTTTTGGGCTTGGGCTAACAATAATAGATATAAATTTTGATCGTGTCGTTGAGACCAGACGTTATCAATGTTTTTTGTGAGTAAATCACAGGATAATCGAGTTGATTTAGCGTTTGTTTGTAAGGCTAATTTAGAAAATTCTCTGGCTATCTTCCAAGCTTTATTGGAAAGCGCTAATTCCGCTAACAGACCATAGCCATAAGAGAGTCGAATCGGATCGAAATAGGTTTGGTGTAATTGAACGGCTAATTTAGCGATCGCTTCTAGTTCATCCCACTCCTCTAGCTTTTGCAGGGTTTCACCCAAGGAGTTGATAAACTGACCCATCAATTCAGGGCGATTCCCCTGTTTAAACACGTCAATACACTGTTGAAAATAATTTTTAGCTTGACTACAAGCAAAACGATATTCAGAGCGGCGCAGGGTTGCATATTTACGCCACCACAAACCCAGATAGTAGAGTAAACATCCAACTCGCTCAAACAATTTGGGATTGATCGATTGAGAGGGCGCGTTCAATCGAAGCGCTTCTGATTCCTGACTTTCGAGTTGCTCTAACCAAAACGCGAGGCTGCGCTCATAATATTGGCGAGACTCCTCCATGCGATCATGGGTATCAGCATCAAGACCAATCAGAAATTGTAAATCTGCTTCTAACGCTGGCTCTAAAACATCACCTCGATTTTGCAAATCTTTCAACGCTGACTCTAACTCTAAGCGGCGACGGGAACCCATTTCCAAATTCAGGTCAGTATTGTTGAGAAATTTACCCGAACCCGTTTTTAAGATGGCTTCAAAGACCGATTCTGCATTTTGCTCTAGTGCTTTGATTAAGTCAGGAGTGGCAATCGTAAATCCAATCGGAGTGGCAGCCCAACTGGTAAAATCGGGAGCCACCCGCATGAATTTTTGCAGCACCTCATCGGTTACCCACAACACTAATGGGAACGAGAAATGTTTCCGAAACTCATCCCTGGCATGATTTGAGGCAATCAACAACCCCTCTAGATCGTTCACCAATTCCAATCCAGAAACGATAACGGCGTTGGGTTCTTCGCCGTCTAGTGCAGCACGAATTGTTGTATAAAGGGTTCGGGTAGAGGGTTTGAGAGTGATTTCTTTGAATCCAACCGCGCAGCGTTCTCGCAATTTTTGGACTAAAGGCTGTCGCAATGACTGATAATTACAGCGAGCTAAGACGATGGAAAAAAACCCTTGAGATAGCGTGATTGCTCGCGCCAGAGTTCTTAATGATTCATTATTTTTGGCACTGACATCGTCTGGGTGGCTCTCCATCATGACTCTAAAAGTATGAAGTATGAATTTTTGGTATGTACCCCGTTTTCCTATTCGCTAATTTTTGTCCTCCTTAAGGTTTATTTTGATGCTTGACCATTCGCTAACACTACCCTATATTTGCTCACACCTCAGACTTCAGACTTTAGTTGTTTGGCTTCTGCCAAGATGGGATTAGTACTAAACCATCCCCCTTGTTCATCTTGATATTCAAAGACGAACAAACTGCGTAATAGAGTTTGGTATTCGTCCTCTCCTCTGACCATTTGATTGTGTCCGACTTGCCGCAGCAATTCCCATTCATCATCATCAACGGCACGAACAAGGGCATCGCGTTGTCTTCTAATGATTTCTTCCAAACACTCACGAGAAAAAGGGGGGTCTTGCTGCTGAAGACAGCCATACATTAGCCCTAACAAATTTCGAGGATGTCCGCCACTAACCAGACAAAGACGGTTTAAGGTTTCAGGGGAGTCAAACACCTCTGTTATGAATTGTAGGCGCTGTGCAGGTAAAACATCTGGGAAAGCTCTGGCGAGAACCATTTGCCTCAACAGTTCCATCCCCTGCTCACACTCGCTGCCATCGCGCGATTGCACCCGCACCATCGGTAACAATTTTGGGTCTACACCAAAGCGATTGCGTAGCCTCCCCCATTCATTGGAAAAAATTAACACCAGGGGAATTGTATAAACGACATGACAATTGAGCTGTTTGAGCTGTTCGCCCCGGTCTACAAACAGATACTCTGGCTGAAGACGACCTGTCGGTTTTAGGGTGTTATCAACCCGGTCGAGGCTATCAACAATCACGACTAAACCTGTTTTACCCTGCCTCTTGAGTTCTTGGATGGCAGGTTCTAATAACTCTTGGTTAATCGCGTCTAAAATTCCATCAGTGCGCGGTTCTAAATATTGCCTGAGTTGAGAACGGAATTTAGGGCTATTTTTAGCTTTTGCGGAGATTTTACCCAGACCGAAACCAAGGGAAAGTTCTCCTTCTGTACTTGCCTTAATTTCTCCTAATCCAGGCACAGAACCTTCTGCCGAAAGTTCAATTTCGGTTTGCATTAACTCGCTTACGCCTTGCAGTAAAGCCCTAAAGCCTCGTGGTTTGAGATTGACTTTAGCTTGCTCCAAACTTTCCGTTACTTTGCGAGCAATGGCTAACAAAATATCGGTTACGTCCACGTCTGCCATCACTAAGTCTTTGCTGGAGTCGAAGTAGACGACATGAGAGCCTTGCCGTTCTAACTCGGCTTTGAGGCGCAACAACTCGGTCGATTTACCACAGCCAATATGACCTGTAAATAATTGACAAGTTGGCTCATTGGGAGCGAGGCGGGTAATGGTTCGTCCCAACTCTTCGATAATCTTGCCACCCCGAACCGGGGAGAAATCGATATAATACTTCCGCTCCTCGGCATCCCCCACCGATAGGGTGATACTGGGATTACATGCCTTGTAAAATTTCTGCAAGTCGAGTTTCATGGTTCCCTTCTCTGACAGCGCTGCTTCTATTGTCTACCGTTGTTATTTTAATCATTCCGTAAATCTTGCATCGAAATGACTGCTACTTTGAGCATTCACGAGCATGGGGATATCTGTATCGGGTAAGCGGTGCCGATGACTTCAGCTATCTCTGAATAAGTTTGTTGGACGAGAGTTGATTGGAAAGGTTTCCCAATAACGGTAATTGTTAGGAAATTATTGATGGAGAGCTATTTGTGACTCCTGCCTCACTCTTAAATGATTAGGGTTTAATAAAACAGGCTGTCCCATCCATTAAGAAAGAGATGATTAATTCTAGGAGTATTGATTTCAATTATATCATTTTTAGGGTTGATCTATTTACAAATATTTGTATTTCTACTAACATCATTATGTTGTTTGTTTTGATTCAGATATGGAAGCCATTCATCAAGTCATTCGATTGAATTACACCTGCATCTCAGAATATATTCAAGCAGAGTTAACGTTTCTGTCTGAAGTTTCTGAACTTACGGATGATGAACGGTTCAGGCAGTCGATTGCGGAGGTGATTTACAGCCTCAATGATTTGTCGGATACCTTAACTTTGCAACGGCGTTATCTGAAGCCTCGGTTTGATGCTGAGTAACGGTTAGTTCGTTGGGCTTTTGTTTACCCCCCTAACCCCCCTTATTAAGGGGGGAATAAGAGGTACGAGAAAAGTTTCTCTTGTATTTCTTGATTGGTAAGGGAGGCTAGGGCGGTTAACAAAGGCTGTCTTACACCTAAAACTGCGATCGCGCACTTTCAGGATTTTTCTTCTCTGAATTGTAGTAATTCTTGTAAATTTGTACAAACTCTGACCAGATACCGTTGTAAAATCTTATTTTTGAGTCAGTTTTCAACGGCTGACGAACAAACGGTAAGTTACGAACAGATTGAGTTTTTTACCTAAAATTAGCTCACTATGACCCGCACGACTCGTCGTCATTTTTTGCAGTTCACAGGTTCAGCATTGGCAGCGATTGGGTTGAATCAGCTATCTTTTCTCCAATCAGCCCAACGTTACGGTCAAGTCCTTGCTCAAAGTACGCCTCGCAAACTCGCTTTACTCGTTGGCATCAATAACTACCCCTCACAACCCCTGGAAGGATGCCTCAATGATGTAGATTTGCAGCGAAATTTATTGATTCATCGCTTTGGGTTTAATCCGAAAGATATTTTGATTTTGCCTGATACAAAAGCGACACGAGCAGGAATTTTAACGGCGTTTGAAGAACATTTAATTAAACAAGCGAAACCGGGCGATGTGGTGGTTTATCACTATTCCGGGCATGGTTCGCGTATTTTTGACCCTAATCCAATTGTGGTTGAGCCAGGAAAAGAAGGATTGAATGGGACATTTGTGCCGGTGGATGGTAACTTACCTGACGGATATCCGGAGGTAGGAGGGTCAGTGAAAGACATTATGGGGCATACTTTATTTTTGCTGATGTCTGCCCTGAAATCTGAAAATGTCACGGCTGTTTTAGATAGTTGTTTTTCTGGTGGGGCGACGAGAGAAGCACGGATACGTTCGCGGGATGGGGGTAAGAATGTTTTAGTGTCATCAGATGAAAAAACTTATCAAGAACAGTGGTTATCTCGGTTAAAAATGTTGCCAGAAGACTTCGTTAAGGGCTATCGCGCTGGGGTTGCTAAAGGTGTGGTGTTAGCAGCAACTGCACCTGACCAACTGGCGCGGGAAATTATTATTAATGGCTTTAAAGCAGGAATATTTAGTTATTTACTGACGCATTATCTTTGGCAGGAGGATAGCAACATTGAGCGGGTATTCCAGAAGATTCTGCCAGAAATACCTAAAGACTTCGATCAAATGCCCCGTTATGAGGTGAAGGTGGGGAAAGAGTATCAACGGCAAAGTCCTTATTTTATTAATTCTCCTAAATCGCCAGCACAGGCGGTGGTGATACGAGTGAGTGGGAATAATGCTCAGTTGTGGTTAGGGGGTGTTGATTTAAGGAAGGTGACAACGGGAACAGTATTTACTGCCATGAAGGGGACAGGGCAGGTGAAAGTGGTTTCTCGTGATGGGTTGGTGGCACAGGGGAAGGTTGAGAATCCGGTGACGGAAGGAATGCCGTTGCAGTTGATGGGGTAAATAGCCTAGAAATCGTAGGGTGTGTTAGCGCAGCGTAACGCACCGAATTTGAAAGTCCGCCAGTGAGTCCGCCAGTCCGCCAGGGGTTAAAACCCCTGTCTCATAGCTAAAGTCCTCTAAAAGAGGACTAAAAATTAGTAGTTGATACCAAATCCGGACTGAATACCCCTTTTTTCATGGAGTCCGCGTTAGATGGACTTGGTTTGAGTCGTCTTTAGACGACTTGGGCTATTAGCCAGGGGTTAAAACCCCTGGTGGTGTGGAGGAGGCGGACTAGTAGTAGCGCCCATTCTCTATCAATGTCAAATGTTCTATTTATTTCATGGTTCATAACTTATCTGCATAAGCTCTCGACTCTGAGATATAGAGAGTAGGAGACGGGAGGGTGCTTTCAAAGACTTGTGCTTACACCGTAGCCTTGTTAAGGGGCGAGCAAGAGAGAGAATATATGTCAAACTCAAACCCAATTGGGATAACTCAGAAACGACGTTGGTTGGGGTTAGTTCAGCTCATTTCGCTTTCAGGGATAACTTGCCTACTTCTAGCCTCACAATCCTTCGCCGCTACCCTTGAGCAGATGGCTCCCAGGATAGCTCAACAGCCAGCCAACTCTAATGCGGCTGAACAAGTTTTTCAGGAAGCATGGCAATTCTATAAGAAAGGAACAGCAGAATCACTGCGACAGGCAATTCCTAAATTTGAGCAAGCCATCATACTCTCTCGTCAAACGGGTGACAAAATATCAGAAGCCGTATCTCTCCTTGCTCTCGGTCGTGTCTATGACGACTTGGGAGAAAAGCAGAAAGCTTTAGAATTTTACAACCAAGCCTTTCCACTATTTCAGGCGGGGGGGAATACAGGCATGGAAGCTACTACTCTCATTGCTATTGGTAGTGTCTATGACGACTTGGGAGAAAAGCAGAAAGCTTTGGAATTCTACAACCAAGCCTTGCCCTTATTTCAGGCGGTGGAGGATAGACGTATGGAAGCCAGTACTCTCAATAATATGGGCTTAGTCTACGATTCATTGGGAAAAAAGCAGGAAGCGTTGGGATTCTACAACCAAGCCTTGCCTTTATTTCAGGCGGTGGGGTATAGACCTGGGGAAGCCACTACTCTCAATAATATGGGCTTAGTCTACTCTTCGTTGGGAGAAAAGCAAAAAGCTTTGGGATTCTTTAACCAAGCCTTGCCCCTATTTCAGGTGCTGGGGAATACACGAGAGGAAGCCACTACTCTCAATAATATAGGCTTTATCTACGACTCATGGGGAGAAAAGCAGAAAGCCTTAGAATTCTTTAACCAAGCTTTGCCACTAACACGGGCCGTGGGGTATATATCTGGGGAAGCTACTACTCTCAATAATATGGGCTTAGTCTACAACTCATTGGGAGAAAAGCAAAAAGCTTTGGAATTCTTTAACCAAGCCTTGCCCCAATTACAGGCAGTAGGAGATAGAAGAGGGGAAGGCCGTACTCTCAATAATATAGGCTTTATCTACGACTCATGGGGAGAAAAGCAGAAAGCATTGGAAGACTACAACCAAGCTTTGCTCCTATATAAGGCGGTGGGGGATAGAGGTGGGGAAGCTACTACTCTCAATAATATGGGCTTAGTCTACTCTTCGTTGGGAGAAAAGCAAAAAGCTTTGGAATTCTTTAACCAAGCCTTGCCCCTAACACAGGCGGTGGGGGATAGAGGTGGGGAAGCTATTAGTCTCAATAATATTGGCACTATCTACAACTCATGGGGAGAAAAGCAGAAAGCCTTGGAATCCTACAACAAAGCTTTACCCCTATTACGGGTGGTGGCGGATAGAGGTGGGGAAGCTCTTACTCTCTTTAACCTCGCCGTCTTACAACGCAGCCAAGGCAACCTGAAACAAGCATTCACCCTCATCGATAGTGCCATCACCATTGTTGAAGACCTCCGCACCAAAATTGGCTCCCAAGAACTCCGTGCTTCCTATTTTGCTACCGTCCAGGACTACTACCAGTTCTACATCGACCTCCTGATGCAACTGCATCAACAAAACCCCAATCAAGGATACGATGCCCTCGCCCTCCACGCCAGCGAACGCGGCCGCGCCCGCAGTCTCCTCGAACTCCTCACCGAAGCTAACGCCAACATCCGCCAAGGCGTTGACCCCAAACTCCTAGAACAAGAGAGCACCCTCACTCAACAACTCAATGCCCTAGAACGTCGCAGGTATGAACTCTCAAGCGGTCAGTATACCGAACAACAACTTGATGAAATCAAACAACAATCCGAATCCCTACTCACTCAACTCGACCAACTCAAAGCCCAAATTCGGGTTACCAGTCCTCGTTACGCTGCCCTGAAATATCCTGAACCTCTAAACTTACAACAGATTCAACAACAGGTACTCGACGACGATACCTTACTTTTAGAATATTCTCTCGGCGAAGACCGCAGTTACCTGTGGTTAGTGAGCAAAAATAGCATCACCAGCTACGTACTTCCCAAACGCAGCGAAATCGAAGCCGCCGCCCAAACCTTCCGCGAATCTCTCACCCCCAATAGCGCCGCCAATCTGGAAACCGGACTCCCACTGAGTCAGATGCTTCTCGCCCCCGTTGCTAATCAATTAGGTAATAAACGCTTACTGATTGTTGGAGATGGGGCATTGCAATCTGTTCCCTTTGCCGCACTGCCAATCCCATCCTCTCCCACAACCCCGCTTTTAGTCCAAAACGAAATCATCACCCTCCCCTCCGCCTCTACCGTTGCCATTCAACAGCGCCAACTGCAAAACCGTCCCATTGCTGCCAAAACCCTTGCCGTTGTTGCTGACCCCATCTTCGCTCTCAACGACCCTCGTTTTTCCACTACACCCCAACAAACCCCTGAAACACCCACCAACTCTGCCCTCACTCGTGCCACCCGTAACTTAGGTTTAGGGGACAGTGCGAAGGTACTTGACCGCCTGCAATATACTGGCACCGAAGCCAAGAAAATCCTCGCCCTCGTCCCAGCCACGCAAAGTCTGCAAGCCTTAGACTTTAATGCTTCCCGCACCACTGCCACTGACCCGAATTTAGCCCAATACCAAATTATCCACCTTGCCACTCATGGCTTACTCGACCCCATCAATCCTGAACTATCAGGAATCGTGCTGTCTCTCTATGACCAAAAAGGCAAATCCCAAGATGGCTTCTTGCGCCTCCAGGATATCTTCAACCTCAACTTACCTGCGGAACTGGTGGTGTTGAGTGCTTGCGAAACCGGATTAGGGAAAGACGTGAAAGGGGAAGGCTTGGTGGGCTTGACAAGAGGCTTTATGTATGCTGGGTCAAGGCGAGTGGTGGTGAGTTTGTGGAGTGTTAACGATGTCGCCACATCTGAGGTGATGGCGAAATTTTACCAGAAGATGCTCACCGAAGGGCAAAATCCGATATCGGCTTTAAGAGCCGCACAACTAGAGATGTGGAAATCCCAGAATTGGCAGTCTCCTTATTATTGGGCAGCGTTTACCGTTCAAGGAGATTGGCGATAAATGGAGATTTACCGACTACGGAGATTTCTCATATCAATTTCCTCAATGCCTGCTACAGATACTTTTCTTGTTCCCCCCTAAAAACTGGAGTTTAGAAAGTGTAGCGCTATTTAATGAAATTGGTATCCCTAGAAACCCCTTGAATCCCCTCACACAAACCACCAGAGTCCCCAAAAATGGCTGAAGTTCCTAACCCCGCCGCGCCCACACGATCCGGAACTCCTACACTAATCGCATCACTCATCCGCACACGGTTGGGATTCTTCAGATAATCATGCAGCCAACTGCAACCCTGCTGAAGCAAATCGTTCAAATCCAAATTCCACAGAATTACACTTGTATCTGCACTAGCCGAAGCTAACCACCTGCCATCTGGACTAAAACTCACCCCATAAACCTCAGCACTGTGACCCTCCAACGTCTTAATTAAATTGCCGTCCCGACTCCAGAGATTCACCTTTCTATCTTCACTGACAGAAGCAATTAACTTCCCATCAGGGCTAAAATTCACCCCATTAACGGCACCATTATGTCCCTTCAAGGACTGGATTGGCTGCTCCTTCCGACTCCAACTGTCCCACTTCCATAGGTTGACGGTTCCATCACTACTCGCCGAAGCCATCAACTTACCATCCGGACTAAAACTCACCCAATTAACAGCATCATTATGTCCCTTCAATGTCGTCAGCAACTTACCGTCCTTGCGCTGCCACAGTTTCACGGTTTTGTCTTCGCTGGCAGAAGCAATGAACTTCCCATCAGGACTAAAACTCACACCCCTCACGTCACTGTCATGACCGGTTAACGTTTGCTCAAAAGAGCCATCCGCTTTCCACAGTTTCACCGTATTATCCGCACTACTAGAGGCAATGAACTCACCGTCGGGACTGAAACTCACACTCGTCACCGCCTCCTCATGCCCGATTAAGGTGTTCAGCAATGTGCCATCCGCTTTCCAAAGTTTTACCGTTTTGTCGTCACTGGCTGTGGCAATTGTCTTGCCGTCGGGCGACCAACTTACATGATTAACGGTATCCTGATGCCCCTCAAAACTGGCGAGTAACCGACCATCTTCATGCCAAAGTTTTACCGTTTTGTCGTCACTGGCTGTGGCAATTGTCTTGCCGTCGGGCGACCAACTCACATAATTGACGCTATCGCTATGACCCTGGAGGGTTTTAAGTAATCGGCTGTTGATGTGCCACAATTTAATCGTATTGTCGGCACTGGCACTGGCAATTGTTTGACCCTGGGGACTAAAGCTTACTCCTTGAACCAAATTCCCATGTCCTTTCAGAGTTTCTATCAAGGTACCGTCCCGACGCCAGAGTTTAATCGTGTTGTCCGCACTGGCACTCGCCAACATCTGACCATCACGGCTAAACGTGACATTGACCACCCAATGATTATGTCCCCTCAAGGTTTGCATCCGAACACCGTCACGACGCCAAAGTCTAACGGTTTTGTCGGCACTCGAACTCGCCAACGTCTGGCTATCTGGACTAAAACTAACACTCATCACGGCGGCATCATGAGCCTTCCAGCTTTTCAGGAAAGTGCCATCCCGACGCCAGAGGGTGATAGTCTGGTCTTTACTGGCAGAGGCAATGAGTTGACCATCCGGGCTGAAACTCACCCCCATCACTCGATCTGTATGTCCGGTTAGGGTTTTCAGTAACACACCATTCGTGTTCCACAGTTTCACCCTGCCGTCCCAACTGCCAGAAGCCATCATGTTGCTGTCGGGGCTAAAACTAACCGTCGAGACGGAAGCAGTATGACCGTTCAAGGTGTTGAGCAGAACCCCGTCACTCCGCCACAACTTGACGGTTTTATCCTCACTGGCAGAGGCGATTAGCTTACCATTTGGGCTAAAACTCACGCTATACACCCCAGCCTGATGACCCGGTAAGTTTTTCACCAAGGTGCCGTCGGCTTGCCACAGCTTGAGCGTGGTATCCTTACTCCCTGAAACCAGGTGTTTACCGTCAGGACTCCAACTCACGCTACTCACCCAATCGGTATGCCCCTCCAAGCGGTTGTACTCTCTCACCCTATACACCGTCTGCTGTAGTGCCGTAATCACTCGCGTCCGAGTTGCCGCTGTTGTCCCTAAAGACCGTTTCAAATCTCGACCGGCGCGGATACTTTTGAGCAAGGCATCAAACGGTCGGTTGGTGGCTACCAGCGCTTCTGAGGAAGCACTCAAGGCATTGAGTTGGGCATTGGTTTCGCCAATTAGGGCGCGTAACCCCAATCCCACGGCAATAATCGTAATCGTGAACAGCGCTATGCCAACATAACGCGCTTCTCGCAGACTTTTTTTCAGGACTTGATTGAGTTGTTCCTCGGCTTTCCGTTGTTTGGCTGTGGCTTGTGCGAGTTTGCCTCGGAGTTCTTTTTCTCTGAGTTCGGCGCGAAGTTGTTCAATCTCACTCTGACTCAGTTTGTCTTTTTGGCGCAGTTCCTCTAATTCATTTTGGATTCTTAGTTGCTTCTTTTGGCGGATAAATTCAACTAAATAATCATGTACCAGTTGATAACGGTTGGCTGGAACTTCGGGCAACAAAAAGACTAAACCTGATTTCTCTAAAATTTCTAAAATTAAATCGAGTTGTTCCGATTCAATGCCCGATTCAGCGGCTAATTCCGCACGAGTTTTCAGCGGACGATTGTCATTTTCATCCGTGAGCAAATGTAGCACCAGCCACGCGGCATATTCATTTTCTGGCCCACAATCTTGAATCGCTTTTTCTAAAAATCGCTCAACCAGTCTTTGCTTCGGACCCGATTGTCGATACCGCTCTAGGGTTGTAATATTCTCCTCTTGCAGTTGTGCGCCTACGACTTGTAACTCAATGGGACGAACGGCACCCAATCCATCTGCTAAATCCTGCACTAATTCATCAATCAGGGAAGATTCTAAATAAAAATGAGCACGCTCCGTTAAACTTTGGATGACGGCACGGGCATCTTCTAAAGAAAAGTTCCCTAAAGGATAACGAATGGTTCGGTCTAGAATATTATTATTAATAACTTCTAGTTCGTTGAATTGTTCAAGTTCCAATAAATAATGCAGGTAATCTTCCCGAAGGGAAAGAATCACTTTCACAAAAGGAATATTCAGACAAGCATTTAAAAAATCATAAAATAAAGAGCGCTGGGAGAGGGGTGAAACAAAGAAAAATTCTTCAAATTGATCAAAAATTAGAATGGATAATAAGTTATGTTCGGCGTTTTGTCGTAACTGTTCCAGGATGGTTTGGATGGTTTGTTGAGCATCTTGACGAGGTTTTAAGCGCAAGTGAATCGGTTGTTCAACACTATGGTTATCAAACTCATACAGCGCTTGAGCCAAAGCATTTCTCAATTCCCCGATCCAATCGGTGTAAAAGGGCGGAACTACCGGCAATGCCATGCGATCGCCCAATGAGCGATGTTTCAGCGCCGGGATTAACCCTGCCATCACGATTGAACTCTTTCCTACCCCCGATTGACCATGAATCACGGTTAATTTCTGGTCTGATCGCGTCATCCGTTCAATTAAGCGTTGCACATCCTGCTTGCGCCCAGATGCTTCAATTTCCTGAGCCACAATTTCTTGTTGCTCAACCGATGCGAAGGTAGGATTACTTAAAGGTCTGCGGGGCTGGAGACGCGCCGCACCAATAAACGCTCTAAAGCCATACAACTGCTCAACCGCCCGTTGTTCTTGTTTAACCTGAAAGGCTTCTAAGTATCGACCTTGCTCAAAATAAAGGTGACGCAGTCCTTCGAGTAAGTGCAAGTAACGCTGGGGTTCGTAGTGATGCTCACTGGCTGCGATCGCCTGTTGCAATCCCATACTGGCAACTTCCAAGTGCCGCCCTGCTTCCTCCCGTTGTCCGAGTTGGCGCAGCGCTTTCACCAAAAATAATAAATATAACTGGGCAAGTAAAAATCGGTGTAAGCCTTGATTCTGACTCGGCGGAGCACTGACTTCGGTCAAAATGGAGATGGCTTGTTGAGCATAGGTGTTCGCCTGAGTCCACTGCGACTGCCGGATTGCTACCTCAGCTAGAAAGCCGTAATCCTGAGCCAGTTGTGCCTTGGCACCATAAGTTTGATGTAATTTCAGAGACTTGTGCGCCACCTGTTTGAGCACATCCCAAGCTTCCAGGCGTTCGAGTACTTCAGCCAATTGAGTGATAAACTGAGCCACTAAATCGGGACGTTTGGCCTGCTCAAACACCTCTACACATTGCTGAAGATAAGGCCATGCTTCTTCTAGGTTGCGGTGTCGTTGCGTCCGATGCAAGTCACCTTGGCGGCAATAACATAAGCCCAGATGAAATAACAACACTCCCTGCCGTTCTAAATGATTACTAGCACGCCAAAACCGCAAGCTTTTTTGGTAACGAGCGATCGCAGAATCAATCAGGTCGCTGGCATAATCATATTGTCCCAGGACAAATTCTAAACCCGCTTGTAATTCGGGTTCGATTACTTGTCCGCGACATTGCAAATCTTTGAGGGCAGAATCGAGTTCTAGGCGCGATCGGCAATCGGTGGCTAGATTTAGGAAGGAATGATGAGTACAAATCCGCCAAGGTGCATATCGACCTGAACCCCCATGTAACACGGTTTTGAACAGGGAGTTTGCCTTTTGGCGCAGGAAATCAATTAACTCGCTGGTGGCAATTTCAAACTTAATCGGTGTGGCAGCCCAACTGGCAAAATCCGGGGCAAACCGTACCAGTTTTTGCAGCACCTCATCATTCACCCACAAGATTAAAGGAAAGGGGAGGCGTTTGCGAAACTCATCCCGCACTTGATTGGTAGACGTGAGTAAGTCTTCAAGGGCGTCTACCGATTCTAACCCCAGGATGAAGAGGGCGGGGGGGAGGGATTGGGCTGGTGTGTCTTGCGGATTCCCTTGTCCCCCGGCTGTTTGTCCCGCCTCCAGTCCACCGTGACTATGAACTTGGATTGTAGTGTAAAGCGTTGTGACTGATGTCGGGAGTTCTAAGGAGCGAATCTCGTAGCGGTTCTCGGAAAGTTCTTGCAGTTGACGCAGGATGCGCTCTCGCAGGCGCTTATAGTTACAGCGCACTAACACCAAAGAAAATTCGCCTTGGGAAAATGCGATCGCGCGATCGAGCGCTGTTAAGGAGCGTTCGTTGTATACCGCAACCTCTGATGGTCGTTGTGTTTCAACCATAATTTAAATTGCTGCGTCTCTGCTAAAGCCGGATTGAGTCCAAACCACGTTCCATCCTTGTCGCGGTATTCAAAGACAAACATGCTACGCAACAGGGTTGTGTATTCGGCATCTCCCCGGACGGTTTGATTTTGCACCACCTGAAACAGCAACTTCCACTCATTCTCATCAATAGATGAGGTTAAGTAATCGCGGCTTTCTCGAATCACGCTCTCCAAACACTCACGCGAGATGGGTGGATTTTCATGTCTGAGGCAACCAAACAGCAACCCCATTAAGTTCCGCACATGACCCCCACTAATGCGGCACAAGCGGTCTAGGGTTTCAGGAGTATCAAACACGGATGTGATCAACTGTAGCTGTTTTTCCGTTGACTCGTTGGGGAAGGCTCTCACCATCACCATCTGCCGTAAAAGCGCCATACCCTCTTCACATTCTGTGCCATCTCGCCGTTGCACCGGCACCATCGGCAAGATTGTGGGAGGAATGCCACCCCCTAAACGATTTTTCAGGGTTTCGCAATCATTGGAGAAGTTCAACGACAGGGGAATCGTATAAACCACATGACAATTGAGTTTTCGCAACTGTTCCCCCCGATCCACAAAAAGATACTCCGGTTGGGTGCGTCCGGAGGGGAGGGTGCGAATATCGAGGCGATCGAGGTTGTCTACAATCACGACTAATCCCGCTTGTCCTCGTCGCTTCAGTTCGGTTGTGGCGCGAGCAAGAAGTTCGTTGTTGATGGATTCTAAAATTCCCGCTGTGCGAGGTTCTAGATATTCTCTCAAACGACGCCTTAGTTTGGGACTTTCTTTGGTTTTGGCAGTAATTTTACCAATTCCAATGGATAATTCGGCCTGTGTTTCAAAGTCGATCGGAGTTTGCAAGAAATCGGCAATTTCTGTAAATAGATTGGCAAAGTAACTGGGTTTGAGTTTAATTTTAATCTGCTCCAGACTTTCACTCACCTGACCGGCAATGCTCAGTAAAATATCTGTCACATCCACGTCAGCCATGTCTAAGTCTTGAGAGGATTCAAAATAAACCACTAGGAATCCTTCTTGCTCTAACTCGGCTTTTAGTTTGAGCAATTCGGTGGATTTTCCACAACCAATATGTCCTGTAAATAATTGACAGGTTGGCTCATCGGGCGAAATTAGAGTAATTGTTCGTTTCAGTGACTCAATGATTTTTTTGCCTCGGACTGAGGAAAAATCAATATAGTACTGTCGGTCTTCACTCTTCCCCATGACGAGGGGCTTGCTGGGATTACAGGCTCTATAAAATCTCGGTAGATCGAGTCCCATGAGTAGTCATCTTCCTTCTTCGGTGGGTGTGAGCGTGCCTGTCTTGTTAAATCCAAGCTAGCTCGATGCAGAAAAAAAGATGCCCCTTTCTTTATTTCTTTTTATCTTTACCATCACATAAACCCAGCCATTGACATTCCTTTTTTTTGTCGTCTTTCCCTGCTCGGTAAAATGGTGGTGGCTGTTGAGTACCTAGTCTAGCCTGTTCAATTTTTTGACTGAGTCTAGATAAGTGCCAATTTTCGACCGGATTAGTCCTCACAGTTGCCAGGACTTGACCCGATCCCATTAGTAGCATTGGCACGATACTGATACTCAACAATTTGGCGTTCATCCTTCTTCCTGCAACCTTCAGCGCGGCTGAGTACATTTCTTGTTTCTCAGCCCTTTACTTACCAATATTCCTTTGGTGTTACCGGAACTCAGGATGATTTTGTGATGATTTTGTAAAGATAGGGTGTATTTACATTTTGGAGATGCTAAATTGAAAGATTATTTTAGTTTTCTTTTAAATTAGCAAAACCTCTAGGGAAAGTCTTGGTATTCTTGCAGGTTGCATACCCCCCTAGCCCCCCTTAGTAAGGGGGGAACTTAGCTCCCTCCCCTTAACAAGGGGAGGGTTGGGGTGGGGTTCAAGCAACTTGCTCAAAGATCTGTGTATTGAGACTCTGCTAGCACTCGCAAAGTGTCCGGTGTTGGGCACTTCTTTGCCCAGCCCAAGTTCGTCGCTGCTGAGGCGAAGCTGTCGTGCTTTTAATTTGCACTGGGCGGAGGGGCTTTCCGGCTCATCCTACAAGAGTTTTAACTGTGCCGAACACAACTGTTCATCTGGCTTGCCGAGGTGGATGTTGAGATTATCTTGAGTCAGACTAGTGAACGAGTATTCATGACTCCCCTCGTTCGGGTTAGTCGTATGAGGCGCTGCACTATTTTTGTTTAATCTACAATCTCACGATGACAAGTAACCACGAACTAGTCGGCAGAGCATTGGGGCTTCTACATCAGGGTTTGTATCCCTTCGTTGAGAAGGAAATGCGTTCAGTTTATGGCGATCGCTGGATTGAAGCAGCAACGCCCAGCGTGCCGAAAGATCCGAATCTGAAGCGCCCTGTTGCAGAAATCCTGCGGCAGGATGTTTCTGCTGTGCTGTTAGTGATGTGGGATCAATGGAATGATGTCTTCCGAAGAACTCTCAGTCCTGATGAACGTGCCTTGGTTAGACAACTACGCACTACCCGCAACAACTGGGCGCACAATCATACATTCTCTGAGAAAGAGACTTTTCGTGCCCTTGACAGAATGGAGGAACTTCTCCGCGCAATCGATGCCTCTGAACAAGCAGACATAATTCTCGAATGTATTGAAAATCCACCACCACCGCCGCCACCTCCTTCCCAAATGCGTACAATTGCGATTCATGCAGCCAAGGGAGGCGTGGGTAAAACTACTTTAGTTGTGAATCTTGCCTATGAACTCGCAAAAAAGGGTAAACGAGTTTTAGTTGTTGACTTGGATGATTCAGCCAATACCAGTCTATTGTTAGGAGTTAACAAAGCTGATCTAATTGAGCAGGCTAATGATTTAGAAGAAATTGAGCAGGTTTTACATTCTTTTGGTAATAGACCCGAACTGATAGATTTTTTGATAGAATCTGCTGGAAAAGATTTTAAGGCGAACAAGTACATACACTCCAGTTCGTTTAAAAACTATTTGAATAACCAGGGTACGCTCGACGTAATACCTAGCAGTTATAGAACTAAAGTTCAGGAGTTACTGATTAGTACTCATCCAAGGAAAAGACTGGAATGGGGGCTTAAATGTCTGACAGGTCAGTACGATTTTGTCATCATTGATACACCTCCTACTAAAGATGTCATTAGCGATAACGGACTGTATGCTGCTCAATATTTGTTAATTCCATCTCAGATGGAATACCTTTCCATTTATGGAATATTTGAGCCACTAAGAAGGTCAAAATTAATTCAAGAACAGACAAACCAAAAGGGAGGTAATATCCTTGGTATCGTACCGATGATGACAGATGCTAAACTTGTCCTTCACAAAAAAATCAGAAAGTTAGTAGAAAATACGTTTCCGGATATTAAAGTCTTTTCTGATGTCAAGCGTTCAACTCATGTTGGGATGGCTTTATCCTCTCGCCAACCCGTATCGGTATATTCTAAGCAACATAAAGAAGTTCCAAGTGACATCGGTAATATGTTTTCAGAAATTACTGAAGAATTGATACAAACGATTCAACTGATTGAAAGTAAGAAAAAATAAATGATATGGCAGAATTATACGATGAGCTTGAAACTAGACCCTACCTTCTCTATCTTAATCAAATCAATCTCCCTGAAGTAAGCTCAGAAATTTCAGAAGTTGAGATTAAGAATATTGCTGAAGGTTTGGAAAAGAAGGGAGTTAACTTTTCTCTTCCTCTAGTTTGCCCTACTGAGGAAGAAGACCAGTATCAGTTACTAACTGGACTACCAATCTATAAAGCTGCTGAGGTTGCCGGGGTTCAGAAGATTTGGGTATTTCTTATTGCAGCAAAGCAACCAGAGGCAGAAGACGCTGTTGAACAAGCTCTTTTGCAGTCAAAGCACAATGAGAGAGTAGGGAAGCCTAATATCAAGGAAAAAGTAGCTGAACCTAAAGACGAAATTCATGACGTTAAAGAATTCTTGGATTTTATCAATGATACAAAATCTGACCTTACTTCTATTCCTGGAATTGGGATAAAATCTGTACCAAAGATTGTTGGTAAGCGCCCTTATACATCTATTGAAGAGATGCAGAAGAAGCTTGGTTCTAAGGCACCTTTGAAGAAGTGGCTAAAAGCCTATCGGCAAATGAAAAGCTCAGGGAATAAACAATAACAATAATGTCTCCTCGTTCTGCTGCCTGACGAGTACCTTATTCCAATCGAGTTTACAGCGGTACGGATGCTGAGAAAATAGAATTGGGCTTTATCTAGACTGAGATCTTGCACCATTCTCTACGGAGCAATATAACCCGCCAAGAGTTTAAACTCTTGGCTCATAGATGAAGTCCACGCTTTGTGGACTAAAATGCCTATCCAGTCGTATGAAGACGAATTGATCTATGAGACAGTGGCTTTAATCACTGGCGGGTTGTTGCCACTGGTGCAAGATCTCAGTAGCGTAATTTTCTAGGCAGCAGTCAGAAGAAACAAAACATTGTTGTAGGGGGTATTAAAATTTACAACCAGACAACCTGCGATCGCTCCTGTGCCACTTGCTCATAAACTGCCTCAGTTTGCTTGGCTATTTTAGACCAACTGAAACGTCGCTCTAAATCTTCATAAGCATTATCAATCAACCACTGACTATAGCCAGGGTTTTTCAACACTTCCAAAATTCCCCAAGCCAGAGAGTCCGGGTTGTTCGTGTAGGTGACAATGCCAGTCTTGGTGTGTTGCACTACCTCTGGAAATCCCCCTGTGTCAGAGACTACCACAGGGACACGAGCAGCAAAGCTTTCTAGAGCCACAATGCCAAAGGGTTCGTAAAGGCTGGGGAAAACTGCACAATCTGCGATCGTTTGGAACTTATCCAGGTCAGCATCGGACATAAAGCCCGTAAAATAGCATTTGTGACCAATTCCCAAATCCCAAGCTTGCTTCTTTAAGTGGTCGGTGTTACCACCACCAATAATCACAACCTTGGCATAGCCCCCCATTTCCCACAAGACTTTTTGGGCAGCGCTGATTAGTATAGAGACGCCCTTTTCATAGGTCATTCGACCCACATAGTAGAATATTTTCTCCCCATCATCAGCAAAGCGGCGACGGAAGCTCCAGTGGTCAAATTCTGGGGTACGATGTTTCTTTTCGGGACGGACGCCGTTATAAATCACATCCATTTTGTCCCAAGGCGTATCTAAGGCGCGTTCCACTTCCCGCCGCATATAGTCAGTACAGACAATCACCCGCCAAGCATCATAGGCAAGCAGTTTTTCTTTGCCACAAATATAATGATGGGTGTCGTTGTAAAGACCGTTATAACGACCAAATTCTGTGGCGTGAATCGTCGCCACCATGGGGGTTTTGAAGTTATGCTTCAGTGCGATCGCGGCATCCCCCACTAGCCAATCATGGGCATGAATCAAATCAAAAGGCCCTTCTTCGAGAAGAAGTTTGCCCCCATGAAGCCCCATGCTATCGTTCAAATTCACAATCCAGTGAAAGAAGTCATGACTGGGAGCAACACGTACCCGATGGATATGAACACCATCCACCCGTTCATATAGCGGCGCTTCGCCGAACTCCACAGTAATTAAGTGAACTTCATGCCCTAATTTAACGATTTCTGGATATAAATCCGCCACATGGCGAGCAATTCCCCCAACAATCCGGGGCGGAAATTCCCAGGCAAGTACCAATATCTTCATTGCTTCCCCAATTCCCTATACTTTACACAGGTCTACAAACTGACATATTTCTCAAATTTTATTGAATAGATGCAATTGTACTCAGTGACCCGAAAAAAATCTTTTTGGTGTCTCTGCAAACAGTCCTAAATCAAACTCCACTGATGAATCTGGGGAATCGGGAGATGTAACCCTTGATTTTTCCGGTGCGGCTATGACGAAAAAGGAATAACTCACTATGAGTATTCTTTGCCGCCAAGTCTCTCTTGCCGAACTGACTACCAGCGCCCGTGCCTATCGACGCCGCTGGCAGATAGGAATTGAAGCCGCAATAATAACACATCAAGGAAAAACACTGGGGTTCATTGTCCCCCTAGAAATTTTTAATAGTTTGTCTACTGAATCGGTGTGTAAAATGCCCCTACGAGATTTACAACATTGGCTGTTTCAAAATCGACAAGGGTGGATTGAAGGCATTATGGACGGGCTGATACTGACTTGGCATACTACAGAAGTCTTGGGCTTTGTTCATCCACGCCACAGTGTTCAGTTACCGTTGCCAGTGATTCATTCGCTGAAACACTAGTGCAGCGCGGCAGAAATAACCCACCAGTCCAAAAAGGTTAAAAAGCTTAGTGTACAAGCGTTCTTTCTTCTGCCTTCTGCCTTCTGCCTTCTGCCTTCTTGCACTAGTGTTTAATTCCCTACGTCTTCAGACTATAGGGGAGCAGTTATTTGTGCCGTGCTGGACTATAATGTCTCCGCCCTAGGCTTAATAAACCATTAGGGGGGTGAGACTCCCCTCAGTCTGGAGAGTCTAGTAATAGTGTATTCACTTTCAGGGGACATCTACCATGTTCCTTCATTACCGCCCAGCTTTTTTCGCTGGGCTTTCTTGTTGCTGAAGGATTGGCACTCAGTTTGACCGAGGACTTGCACAAGAAACAATGGCAAAAAATTGTAACGTTAGGAACGACAAACTTGAATTCATCTCCGGGATTTCTCGGAATTTTGATCACAGAGTTCAAAATCTCGTCTAATAGTTCAGTATTTTCCCGCTATCGCTGAACGGTCTAGCCAGTTTATAAATGATTTAACTAAACACATGCCTTCCCCGCTGTCCTCTAGCCAGCGGGTTTTATTTTTCGGCAGAGTTCAGACAGTGAGTTCTCTAAAGGAATAAAATTTGACCCAACTGCATAAGAGGGACTGATTTTAGAGATAGATACTTATAAGACTGGAAATTAATATTCCGCACCCATCCGGGTGCGGATTCTTTGTAAAAGAAAGTCCAGCCACCTCGCCTTCACACCTCTAGGGATAATGGGATGGCTTGGAGTGTTCGGTAAAGGTTGACAATGTGTTCGGTAACGTCCGTAATACTTAGACCATCCGTGACCACTTCAATGGCATCAGTAGCCTTGCGTAGGGGTGCCAAAGCACGAGTGCTATCACGAATGTCACGCTGTTGAATATCTTGTTCTAGCTGCTCTAAACTCACAATTGGCAGTTCTTGGTCTTTCAGGTCTTGTTGGCGTCGCCTTGCCCTTTCTTGGACAGAGGCGGTTAAGAAAATTTTGAGTTCGGCATCGGGAAAAACGTGGGTGCCAATATCACGACCTTCGACCACAATGCCACCCTGACAACCCCACTGCTGCTGTTGTTTGACTAACTCCCGGCGTACCGCTGGTTGAGCCGCGATCGCAGATACATTACCCGTGACTTCCTGGGAACGAATAACTTGGGTGACATCCTCTCCATCAATCCAAACACGGTAGCGCAAGGGTAACGAGTCCTGGGGAGTTAATGCTGACTCTGCCTGTGGCTCATTCGTCAGATAAATTTGAGACTGACTGACGAGTTCAGCGATCGCCGATTCATTGTCTAAGTCAATTCCTGCTTCCATTACCCGCCAAGTTACAGCGCGATACATGGCACCCGTATCCAAATGCATCAACCCTAAAGACTGAGCCACTCGGCGGGCGACGGTGGATTTCCCAGCCCCCGCCGGTCCATCAATGGCTACAATGGGCTGACGGTTATACAGCAGGATGTTGTCGATTAAACGAGTGGTACCCAGACGTGCCGCGATCGCCAATAAGCCACAGTCCTCGACTTGCTCTAACGGGGTCAACGTTTTGGGATGAACGAGTTCAACGTACTCCACTTGCAGTTCGCTCACTCCAGCCAATTCTGACTTGACCGTCTCAATCAAACTCATGCCCTCGCGCTCTCCTGATTTAAACACCTTCTGGGCTTGCTGCAAAGCTTGAAATAGGATCGGTGCTTGAGCTCTTTGTGCGGGGGTCAAATATTGATTGCGGGAACTCAGAGCCAGTCCCGATGCTTCCCGCACAATGGGACAGGCGACAATTTCCACTGACCCATTTAAATCGGCTACAATGCGCCGGATAATTGCTAGTTGCTGTGCATCCTTCTGACCGAAATAAGCACGCTCTGGTTGTACGAGGTTCAACAGCTTTGTCACCACCGTAGCGACTCCCTGAAAGTGTCCCTGGCGAGAGCGACCACATAATACAGAGGTCATCGAGGTGGGTGGAACAACTTGAGTCACCTGGATACCCATATCTGAGCTTGACAGGTGATTTCCGTAGAATTCGACCACCGTCGGGGCAAAAATTGCATCCACTCCCAGCCGTTCACACTGCTGTTGATCCGCCTCCAACTGACGTGGGTATCGCTGTAAATCTTCAGTGGGGCCAAACTGTAGTGGATTCACAAAAATGCTGACAATGACTAAGTTATTTTCCTGCCTTGCCCGCTCAATTAAACTAAAGTGACCCCTATGCAAGGCTCCCATGGTTGGGACAAGACCAACGTCCTTACCGTTGCGGTAACGTTCTAAGTAGCAGAGCAATCCCGCTGTTGTCGTAAACAGGCGCATGAAATTCTAGAATTTGGTTTGAGCTTAAATCGCCGGAATCCCCACGCTTTCCCCTAGGGTGGCAATGGGAGGAGCATCACTTTGATGTTATAGCAAAAGGCAGAAGGCAGAAGGCAGAAGGCAGAAGGCAGAAGGCAAAAGGCAGAAGGCAGAAGGATTATTACTGGTATGTGGTCGTAATGACCCATAAAGAAAGTCCTAACTCTTATGGCTACAGCTCTAGCAATAGCAATTCGATGACTTCCAGCCAGTCAGGGATTGGCCTAACAAGTGAAGCCCCCCGCTTAAAGCCGGAGGGCTTCACTTCAAAAATTCTAAAGTTAAAAATCCAAAAATGGAGCAGTTTGCTGGCGTTCCTACCGTTTGAATTGGACTTTTAAATTTACAGCGCTCCAGCAGGGGAGGCTTCCCCCTCTGCCCTTAGTAGGTGTCAGACGCTACTGTTTTTTCATCGCCGAGAACCTGTACCTGCACCGGCGCAATGCCCGTTTGCATGACGCCTAAGGCTCTAGCCGCCGCCGCTGAAAGGTCAATCACCCGACCCCTGATAAACGGCCCACGGTCATTAATTCGCACTACTACAGAACGACCGTTGTTGAGGTTCGTGACTACAACCTTGGTTCCAAAGGGTAAGGTGCGGTGAGCAGCAGTCATCGCATTCTGATTGTAAACTTCGCCACTGGCACTACGATTGCCATGGAATCCAGGGCCATACCAAGAGGCAATTCCACTCATCGCTGCTCGAACTGGAGCAAAGGCAACTTGTGCGGCTCGACGCTTTTGTGGCATCCCAGCAATTGCTCGCAAGGGTGGAGCATTGCCCATTAGGCGTCGGAGGCGATTGGTGGCTTGCAGAGCGTCTTGAGCGAGGTTTTTGGTTGTATCGGGTAGGAATGTGCTGTCGTTGATTTGAACAACTTCTTGACCATTCACTTGAATGCTAAAAGCTTTGTCTGAATCATTCCAACGGACGGCAATTGCCTTAGCATCCACGTTGTCTCGATGCAGTTGATTCAGTTTAGCCGCAACGGCTGTCGCCCGCCAAACTGGGTTATTCTCTATATCGAACCGCTCCGAGGATGCGGTATACTGCTTCGCCCCTTCCAGTTCGCCTGACCTGATTGCCCGATTGGGTGAACCCGACTGGCGAGAAGCCGTCTTTATTGGAGCTGCGGGGGTTGCACCCACTTGTGCTCTCTGATTCGTACCAGGCTGAGAGTCCCAGAAGGTCAGGACAGGTATATCGCGGACGTACAGGATTGCGACCTGACGTCCTCCAGATTCATAGGCTTGAATTTTTGCAATGACTTCGGCCTGTTCCACTGCTGCCGCGATCGGTGAGTTCCTTTCCCCGACCTGAACCACTTCTTCCGGTTGAACTTGTGGTTGCCCTGAAGCCGGGGTCGCTGTTGCTGTTACCTGCCGTACCTGGGTTTGGGGTGAGTTATTCTCAGAAGCTGGGTCTAGCTGACTCGTTTGTTGAGCTTGACCTGCTGTTGCCGTTCCCAGGGTTGTCATTAGGAGAGTAGCACTCAGGCCACTCCAAATTCGTTGATTCATAAGTCCGTTGTCAAAAGCTATTTGGAATTCGAGATTTTGTGCTTCTGGTTGTGAAGCTTGTGAAAAGGCAATCTCCCCATTAACTCGTACTCGTTCCGCGTTCGCTCTGTTTCCTTGAACTGCAACAGACTAACATGAAGTTTTGGGTTTGGGGATCAGGGATCGTTGGCAATCCTCAGGAAGTTTATCAAAACTTAAAATTCTCATTTTTCTTAAAACTCTTACCTGGCAAGGATTTGCGGTTTTTATCTGTTTCCGGAAAAATCTGCAAATTTTATAAAAACTTTACATAAATTGTTTCGGCTTTATGGCTAAAACGGTCATGGCTTTCTGAGTGCTTGTAACCTTTGACCTGAATTTATTTGGCGATCGCGACGTTCAACGCTGCCAATCAACCTGTAAAATACATCCTGCATCTCTAACTCAAAACCTTGTTGTTGTCTGATGGATTATCGAGAAGCCGGTGTCGATGTTGAGGCAGGTCGAGATTTTGTAGAACGAATCCGTAGCCTGGTGCAAAGCACGCACCGACCGGAAGTCTTGGGTGGACTGGGTGGCTTTAGTGGTTACTTTCAGCTACCCGTGGGGTATCGGGAACCGGTTTTGGTATCAGGAACCGATGGCGTTGGCACCAAGCTCAAAATTGCCCAAGACCTCAACTGTCATAACACAGTGGGTATTGACTTAGTGGCGATGTGTGTCAATGATGTTTTAACTTCTGGGGCAGAACCGCTCTTTTTCTTGGATTATTTGGCAACCGGCAAGCTCAATTCCGAACAACTCACTCAAGTAGTTGCTGGCATTACCCAAGGGTGTCGCCTCGCCGGATGTGCATTGATGGGAGGAGAAACAGCGGAAATGCCCGGTTTCTACCAACCTGGAGAGTACGACTTGGCGGGGTTTTGTGTAGGAATTGTGGAAAAGAGCCAATTGTTGGACGGTTCTCAGGTGCAGGTGGGAGATGTGGCAATTGGTTTAGCGAGTCAAGGTGTCCACAGTAACGGTTTTAGTTTGGTACGGAAAATCGTCAACGAGTCTCCAGTCATGACGCAACTCCTGGAACAGGCTAGGGGTGAAGGCGTGGAAGATAGCGCCCAAAGGTGGCAGGTTCGCCCAGAAGGGCTTGCAGGTCAAAGTTTAGGTGAAGTGTTGTTAAGTCCTACGCAGATTTACGTCAAGCCAATTTTGGATGCCCGTCGTGCTGGGATTAATATTCATGGGATGGCTCATATCACGGGGGGAGGGTTACCAGAAAACCTACCGCGCTGTCTGGGAGCTAATCAATCGGTTCAGCTTGACCCTAATAGTTGGGTGATTCCACCGATTTTTCAGTGGTTGGCTGAGGCGGGTGAGGTGAGCGTACAGAGTATGTTTAATACGTTCAATATGGGCATTGGGTTTGTGGTACTTGTACCACCCGCGCAGGCCGAGGAAACTCGTCAATGGTTTGAGGCGCAGGAGGTTGCGGCTTATATCATTGGTAACGTGATTGAGGGCACGGGTGAGGTGGTTGGCTTACTGGGCTAAGTGTGGCGGCGAATGTGAGTTTTAATGAACTACAGAGCCTCAGAGGGCACACAGAAGCCAAGAAGAGATTCGGCGACGGCGAACAGATGTTGGCTCAGCCCTGGATGAGAGTTGTTAGAGGGCTAAAAAAGGCTTATTGTTAATAGTACGTGTACGTAGTAATTGCAGGCTCCATGCTCTCTATTTCTTTGAATCGCAGACTCTTGGGGAATTGGGAGGAAGTTCTGGCTCCTCATAATCTGGGGTACCGAATTAAACTGCTTTCCCAGCTACAAACTCGCAGGTTGCAGGAGCAATTGGAGCCGTTTGAGCTAACTCCGTTTCACTGGGTTGTGCTGTGCTGTTTGTGGCAGGAAGATGGATTGGCTACTTCCACCCTTGGGGAGAGGCTGCAACAGGTCGGAGGCACGTTAACCGGAGTACTTGATCGCATGGAAGAACGAGGGTTGGTACGTCGGGAGCGTGATGCCCGTGATCGCCGTATCTGTCGCATCTGGCTCACCGATTCGGGCAAGGAACTGGCAGAGGTGCTACCTCCGATTGTCACAGAGGTGTTCGATCAGGCGATGTCAGGCATTTCGCTCCCTGAACAAGAACGACTTTCACAGCTCATCGATTCTGCGATCGCCAATCTTTCTTGACAGCTTCCCTCAGGCTGATATTCTGGCTCACCCGACCGGGGGATTCTTCAAAGCTTTAAGTATTGTTACTTTAATAGTACGCACCCTAAATAAATGACCTAAATCCCTAATTTTCTCTTCCTCCGGAAGTACATCTCAGGCAATATTACGTACTCTAAACGAAAGCTTACTTACCAAAATTTAGACTTCACGACAACTCTCCAATTCTAGGAACTGCAAGGGATCGCTACCATGGAACACTCAAATCATGGCTCATCAAACGGACGGGTTTCAACAGCCATTGTCGAACCGTTGCCTGCACAAACCAAGTCTGTAACGACCGATTCGGTAGAAGTTGCGACTCTACCCGAAGCGCCTGCCGTTGCTCAAGACGCAGAACTCGGACAAGTTCAGCCATTGACTCCGGAACCCACGCCAAAGCAGAAAAATCGCAAGCCTTTGATTTTTGCGATCGCAGGAATCGGGGCGATTGTGGCGGCTAGCTTTGGCTATCATCAGTGGCAATACGCCTCCACCCATGAAGAAACCGACAACGCCACCGTTGCCGGTCATATTCACCCAGTCAGTAGCCGAGTCAATGGCACCGTTTCCGAGATTGAGGTGAACGATAACCAGTTGGTCAAACAGGGACAATTGTTAGTCAAGCTTGACCCCCGTGACTTTGAGGCCAAAGTCCTACAAGCACAAGCTGCTCTAGAAGCCGCTAAACGTCAAGCCAATGCCGCGCAAGCGACGATTCCGCTCGCCGCAGAAACAACCCAAGCTAAAACCGTTCAAGCACAAGGAGATGTCACAGCCTCCGTTGCAGCGATTTCTACCGCGCAAGCCGCTGTAGAAGAGGCAAAAACAGCGATTCCTTCGGCTCAATCCGCCGTTGCCGAAGCCCAAGCCGGTATTCCTGTGGCTCAAGCCCAAGTTTCACAGGCAGAGGCGACGTTGCAGAAGGCTCAAACCGATTACAACCGCTACGCAACCCTTTATCAGCAAGGCGCAATTGCCCGCCAGCAGTTAGACACCGCCAAAGCCGCCTATGAGGTAGCTCGTGCCCAAAAGAGTGCGGCTGAACAAGGTGTACAACAAGCGCAAGCTAGGCTGGCTCAAGCTCAACAAGGTGTCGCCAGAGCACAGTCTCAATTAGCTCAGGCTCAAGAAGGGGTGGCGAGTGCCCAGGCTAAACTCACCGCTTCCAAGGGTGGATTACAACAGGCTACAGCGAGTGGGCAACAAACACAGGTGAACCGCGCTCAGTACGCAGCGGCACAATCGGCGATCGCACAAGCGGAAGCTTCTCTCAAAGACGCCCAACTTCAACTGTCCTACGCCAATATTTTTGCACCCAGTAGTGGGCGCGTGGGTCGCAAAACTATCGAAGTCGGGCAACGTGTACAACCCGGAAGCCCCTTGATGGCCATCGTTGAGAGCGATTATTGGATCACCGCAAACTTCAAAGAAACTCAGTTGGAAGAGATTAAACCAGGGCAAGAGGTAGAGATCAAACTGGATGCTTTCCCGCATCACACCTTTAAAGGTCGTGTAGATAGTATCTCACCGGCTTCAGGCTCTCAATTTGCCCTCCTCCCTCCGGATAATGCTACGGGTAACTTCACCAAAATTGTGCAGCGTATCCCCATAAAAATTGCCTTTGATCCCCAAAGTATTCAGGGATATGAATCGCGGATTACCCCAGGGATGTCAGCCGTTGTTAGTGTAGAACATCAATAGTAGCTCACCCCAAAAATTACATAGAATACCAATGAGCAATCTCGCTTTGAGTAGAGATGATTATTACCTGTATTGGATAGGCTGATTGGAGTTAGAAATAGGCATTTATTCATGAATTTTGGTGTATCAAAGTTGAAGCCCATTCTACGAGCATTAGAGTCGAGAAATTACCGTCTCTTTTTTACGGGTCAAGCCATTTCTCTGATTGGCACTTGGATGACTCAAATTGCTACGATTTGGCTCGTTTATCAATTGACTGATTCGGCTTTATTGTTAGGAATTGTGGGATTTTCCAGCCAAATTCTCAATTTTGTGATTGCTCCGTTTGGGGGAATTCTGGTCGATCGTTGGAATCGTCACCGGATTTTGATAGGCACTCAAGCCCTGTCGATGCTTCAATCCTTGCTGTTAGCTTTTTTAGCGCTGACGGGTACTATTGCGATTTGGCATATTATTCTATTGAGCCTTTTTCAAGGGTTAATCAACGCCGTTGATTCTCCAGCTCGTCAGGCTTTTGTGATGGAGATTATTGATAAAAAAGAGAATTTGGGAAATGCGATCGCACTCAATTCCTCAGTTTTCAATGGAGCTCGATTAGTAGGGCCGGCGATTGCAGGATTATTGATTGCTAGTGTTGGAGCCGGTGTATGTTTTCTGATTGATGGACTCAGCTATATTGCTGTCATTGCTGGCTTATTAGCGATGAAGCTCAAGTCGAGAACCATTACTCCTCACCAGGGCAATGTCTGGCAAAGATTGAAAGAAGGATTCAACTATGCCTTTGGGTTTCCACCTATCCGAGCGATTTTATTATTACTCGCCTTATTCAGTTTTATGGGGATGCCTTATACGGTTTTGGTACCCATCTTTGCTACAAAAATTCTTCATGGTGACGCTCAAACCTTAGGGTTTCTCATGGCAGCGGTGGGAGTGGGCGCGTTAATGGGAGGAATTTACCTGAGTTCGCGCCAGAGTGTAGTGGGTTTAGGTAAAATTATTGCTTTTTCTCCCGCTGGGTTAGGGATGGCATTGATTATTTTTTCTCAATCCCGTCTTCTGTGGCTGTCCTTATTGATGATGTTGATTGTTGGCTGTGCTTCAATTTTGCAAATTGCTTCAAGTAATACGATTTTACAAACCATTGTGGAGGAAGATAAACGTGGGCGATTGATGAGTTTTTATACCATGGCGTTTTTAGGTGTCTTACCCTTTGGCAATTTAGCATCGGGAGCTTTAGCTAGTCGCATCGGTGCACCGAATACAGTCATGATTGGTGGACTGTTCTGTATTTTGGGTTCTATGATTTTTGCCCAGCAGTTGCCAAATTTAAGGCGTTTAATTCGCCCGATTTACCACAAAATTGGATTAATTTCTAAGTCTTATTCATGATTTGAGCCTACGATTACGGCAATCTATCTACTCAGTTCGCAACGGCAAATCTCTCATGACTGATACCGATGCAATTAGAAAGCCAGAGCAAACGCCTAGATCCGAGCAAGTGACCCTAAAAACCTGGATCGGTCTGATGGGGGCGATGCTGGGTGCATTTATGGCGGTTTTGGATATCCAAATTACCAACTCGTCACTCCAAGAAATTCAGGCGGCGTTGGGTGCCTCCTTGGAAGAGGGGTCTTGGATTTCCACGGCTTATTTAGTTGCGGAGGTGGTCGTTATTCCCCTTACCGGCTGGTTGTCCCAGGTCTTTTCTGTACGTCGATATCTATTTTTTAATACTACTCTGTTTATTTTCTTCTCCATTTGCTGTGCCTGGTCGGTGAATCTGCCGATGATGATTGGTTTCCGCGCACTGCAAGGCTTCACCGGAGGGGTGCTGATTCCGATGGCGTTGACCATTGTGCTGACGAGTTTACCCCCCGCTAAACAGCCAGTAGGGATGGCGCTGTTTGCGATTACTGCCACCTTTGCACCCTCGATTGGGCCAACCTTGGGGGGATGGCTGACGGATAACCTGGGTTGGCAGTACAACTTCTATTTGAACGTGATTCCTGGAATCATGATGCTCAGTGCGATCGCTTATGCGATTCCTGCCAAACCGATGCAACTGAATTTGTTGAAGGGGGGCGATTGGTGGGGGATTATCTCGATGGCGATTGGTTTAGGTTGCTTGGAGGTGGTTTTAGAAGAGGGGAACCGCAAAGACTGGTTTGCTTCTCAAGAGATTTCCCAGTTAGCGATCGTTTCTGTGGTATTTTTGTCCCTCTTCTTGTGGATTGAGTTGACGCGGAGACGACCATTTATTAATTTGCGCTTGTTATTACGTCGCAATTTCGGCATCGGTAGTATTTCTGCTCTTTCCTTGGGACTAGGACTATTCGGCTCGATCTACATTTTGCCGTTGTATCTTTCTAGGATTCAGGGCTATACTGCCATGCAAATTGGCGAGGTGATCATGTGGTCGGGATTACCTCAACTCTTTTTAATTCCCTTTGTGCCAAAGCTGATGCAGCGTTTCGATGCTCGATTTTTAGCGGCGATTGGATTTAGCTTGTTTGCTGTGAGTTGTTTTATGAACTCGCACATGACTCATGAGACGGGTATTGAGCAATTACGCTGGTCTCAATTGGTTCGCGCAGCGGGACAACCCCTGATGATTGTACCGCTGACTTCGATTACCACAGGTGGGATTGAACCGGCACAGGCGGGTTCTGCCTCTGGTTTGTTTAACATGCTGCGGAATTTGGGGGGGTCGATTGGAATTGCCATTTTATCCACACTGTTGACGCGCAGAGAGCAGTTTCACTCGAATCGGATTGGTGAGGGGGTTTCAGTATTTGACCCAGAAACGCAGCAACGGATTGAGCAACTGACGCAGGCGTTTATCACTGGAGTTTAGACTACGATGGCAAGGAGTGCCGAGTAGAGAAGCAGTAATTACGGCAAAAAAATTAGTCAAGTTCGCGAGTGCCAATCGCGAATAAAACTCAGCGCAATGAAACTGACATGAAATGATACAGACTTAAGCTCAAGCCGGGATGATTGCCCAGAACAAAAACTCTCGCGTGTGTCTCTCCGGTTCTGTGTTTCCGTGTCTACCCTAATCAAGAGCATCCAACCTGACATGTATAAGTCATGGGAAAGGGGAGAAAATGATAATTAACCAAAATCGATCATTTCTCCCCTGCATGAACTATAAACAACTTCAAGAATTTCGCCAACAAGTTTACGACTTAATTAACTTCGCGCAGGATGCTACTTTTGAGTTGACTGATGCTGTACTCACAACTCGCAATGTCTATAGCCTAGCTGAATTTTCTTTAAGTCCCTTTTTTCGACGGAAGTGGCCGAGCATATATGAAGCTCTACAAGACTGTAGACCGAATCGCAACAAGTTAATGCGCCTGTATATCAAACAGATACTAGTGCAGGAGCGCCCCGTTTTAGCCGTAGATCATACGGCTTGGGCAAGAGTTCATTCACCAACATTGCAAGACCGTACTTACTGCCATCAGCCAAGTGCGATCGCTTCCAACAAACCGATTAGTATCGGTCAAGGATACAGTACCATAGCTTGGATACCCGAACATAAGGGCAGTTGGGCATTACCTTTGAGACATGAGCGGATTACCAGTTGGGAGAATCCGATTAGCAAAGCTGCTTGGCAAATCAAACAAGCTTGTAAGTATTTGCCACTACGTCCGATGATTTTACTCGATAGTGAATATGGCAATGCTTCCTTGCTCAATCAAACAGCCCAGATAGAAGCCGACTTTTTGATGAGGATTCGTTCTAATCGTTGTTTATACTCAGCACCTCCTGCCTATACAGGTAAGGGACGACCCAGAAAACATGGTCAAAAATTTAAGCTCAACGACTCATCAACTTGGTGGGAAGCTACTGAAATGGTTGAAGTTGAGGACTCAAGGTTTGGGCAACTTCGAGTCCGGATGTGGCAAGACCTGCATTTTTCTGGTAGTGCTTCAATTGCTATGCAATTAATTTTAGTCGAACGTATCCTGCCGGAGCAATCACACTCAAAGTCTCAACCGTTATGGTTGGTGTGGGTAGGTCAGGAAATGCTGCCCCTGCCTGAGATTTGGCGACAATATTTACGTCGCTTTGCTGTTGACCACTGGTATCGTTTTCTTAAACAACGATTACATTGGACAGTTCCTCAACTGAGTACTCCATGCCAATGTGAAAGGTGGAGTGATTTAATGCCCATATTGACTTGGGAATTATGGTTAGCTAGAGACTTGGTGGCACAACACCACCTTCCTTGGCAAAAACCCCTGTCAAATTTAACTCCTGGGCGGGTGGCTGAGTCGTTCGCATTACTTTTACCGGAGATTGGCACACCGGCTGTCTCTCCCAAACCCCGTGGAAAGTCTCCGGGTTGGCAAGCCGGGAACAAACGTACTAAAAAAACTCGTTACCCAGTAGTGAAAAAAGGAAAAACACCACACAAAAAACGGACAAAAAAAGCTGCTTAATCTCTATTTTTTCTCTGGCTGTTCTTCTTTCTCAGCTTTTGTTATCGCTGAGTTAGTTTGTCGTAGTCTAATCTCCAGTTATCAGTAAAGGCATTGACGCGACAACGGCTCATAATCAAGCGATCGCCACGATTGATGGGATTATCCGCCGCGAAGCCTTCGTGATGGCGTTTAATGACAGCTTTTACTTTATCGGTATTGCTCTACTCGTCAGTGGTGTGATTTTACTCTTCTGTAAGAAAGTGAAGCCTGGTGCAGGGGCTGCCGCCCATTAAGACATGTAACAACAATAAGTAAAACAAAGATGTTACCGTAATCTTGCATACTCGTCATTGATTGTTGCTTGATGCCTTTTTCTTCTGTGAATCGCAGTCATTTGGCAGAGTGGGAGGAAGTTCTCGCTCCCCAAAGCCTCGGCTACCGGATTAAACTGCTCTCGATGCTGCTTAGTCGCACGTTCCAGGAGCGATTAGAGCCGTATGGACTAACACCGTTTCATTGGGTTGTCCTGTGTTGCTTGTGGCAAGAAGACGGATTGGCAACCTCCAGCATTGGGGAAAGACTACAACAAGTCGGAGGCACTTTAACCGGGGTACTTGATCGCATGGAGGAACGAGGGTTAGTGCGTCGGGAACGAGATTCGCGCGATCGCAGAATTTGGCGGATTTGGTTAACCCAAGCTGGCAAGGAGTTAGAAGAAGTGTTGCCTCCGATTGCGCGGGAAATCCGGGAACAGGCGATGGCAGGAATTCCTGAAGCTGAGCGAGAATTACTTTCGAGGTTGATTGACCAAGCGATCGCTAATTTTTCTTAAAGGGTTGGATAGGGAGCAAACCTCTCGTTCATCCAGATTCTGTTCACAGTTGCCAAGCCGCCTCAAAGAAGTCGCGCTCACACAACATGGCATAACGATACGTTGATTCTACCGATGCCGTCAGGTGAGTATACTGGTCAGTTAAACCCTCTAGCTTCTGCGCCAGTTCCTCAAACTCTGGATGACTATAGGTGCGAATCCAATCTGTATATTGATGAGTTGGAATCCCATCATCAGCCAATTGTTGACCTAAAAACGCATAAAGACGCATACAGGGAGTCATCGCCACCGTAATTAAACTTAATTCACACCCCCAAGCGGTTGCCAGTAAAAAATCCGTATAGCGACGTGTTGCTGCACCCGGTTCGACTGTTCGCAAGTCCACTCCCCAGCTTGCCGCATAACCTTCGTGAAGCTTCAGTTCTTCGAGAACACCCCCAGCAAGACGATGAAACGTATTAAATTCTTGCCAATCCATCGCTTTAGCGGCGGCAATACTATAAGCACGAGCGAAAGCTTCTAGAAAAAAGGCATCTTGACCCACATAGTACGCGAATTTTGTGCGATCGAGGGTGCCAGTGGCAATCCCTTGTACAAAAGGGTGTTCCAGACAGGCTTGTGCTAAGTCTTGATTAGACTGCCATAAGTCTTTGCTAATCGTCATTGTTAGCTCTTATCACATTCAATGAAGCCTTTTATCAACACGTTGAAAATCCTAAAATTCCGTTGGAAAACTTTACTCCAACCATTTTTAGTGGAGACTGAGTTAGAACAAAAAGTATTTTTTGACTTAGTCAATGCTTACTCTCGCCCTGAAAGATTTTATCATAACTTACAGCATATTAATCAAGTATTAGAAATAATTGAACAGATGAAATCGCATAGTTTAGATTACATTCCTGTTCAACTTGCGGCTTGGTTTCATGATGTTATCTATGACCCTCAAGCTCAAGATAACGAAGAAAAAAGCGCTGAATACGCAGAAGCTGCACTCTACTCCTTAAAAATTCCTCAAATCATAATTAATCGGGTTAAATACCTGATTTTGACGACCCAAAATCATCAAGCCTTACCCACTGATATAGACAATCAAATTTTTCTGGATGCTGATTTATCTATCCTTGGTGCAACTCAGGGGGAATACCAGACTTATGCTCATGCAATTCGTCAAGAATATTCGTGGATGTCTGACGTAGATTATCAGATAGGAAGACAAAGAGTTTTAACTCAATTTTTGCAGCGAGAAAGACTATATTTAACAGATTACGCTTATACAAATTTCGAGAAACAAGCCAAGCATAATTTGCAGCTTGAAGCAACCGATTTATCGTTAAAAATTAAGCTCAGTCGCGAGAAGACTGACGACAATACATCGGTGTTTTAGCGACACATTGATTGACTCAGCCATATTACCCCCACTCCACTTCTGGTGGAATTACCATTTTCATCAAAACTGTTCAGCAAGCGATAAGCCTGATAGTATGATTGGCTGAGGCAATGCCTCTAATACCCAATCTACTGGAGATACCTCTCGCAACTGCGTCACTACCCTGCATAATTGAATGGCAATGCTTTTGTTAATGCTTCTATAGAGCTAGATGACTCACCACATTCTTAAAGCTAGCTGTCAAACGGTTCATTTAGGCGGTTTTTCCCATGAGTTGGAACCCGCATTAGTGGTTAATTCAGGCGACAGCATTGATGTTGAAACTTACACGGGTTTCTATATTTATGACAAAGCGCCGCCGGAATTTCTGACAGCGGAATTGCTAGAAATTTGTCAACATTTACCCACAAAACGCAAAGCTGGGCCAGGGCCACACTTGCTCACCGGACCCATTTATGTGAATGGTGCTGAACCGGGAGATGTTCTGGAAGTGAAGCTGCAAGATATCTCACCTCGTTTACCCGTCGGATTCAACGCCATTCGCCCAGGATGGGGAGCCTTACCCCAACAGTTTACAGAACCAAGACTACGGTTTATCCCGTTGGATTTAGACAAGGGTGTGGCACAATTCCCTAACGGTAGCGGCATATCTATTCCTCTGAAACCCTTCTTTGGTATCCTCGGTGTTGCCACAGATGAAACGAACCGTTCTTCGGTTCCTCCCGGAGTTTATGGAGGCAATATTGATAATCGAGAATTGCAAGCTGGTTCAAGCATCTTTTTGCCCATATTTGTCCCTGGTGCACTATTTTCTATGGGGGACGGACATGCAGCTCAAGGAGATGGTGAAATTAATGTAACCGCAATTGAAACGTCGATGAATGGCACTATCCAGATTAAGTTGCGTAAGGATTTACAATTGAGCGCTCCCCTGGCAGAAACCCCTACCGATATTATTACTCTTGGGTTTGGTGAAACACTGGATCAGGCATTTGAATTTGCCCTTCAACAGATGATAACTTTCCTAGAACATTTTGCCGGGTTAAGTGCCGAAGATGCCTATGTTTTGTGTTCTCTTGCGGTTAATTTCCATATTACCCAGGTGGTCAATCGTCCGCACAAAGGGGTTCATGGTATGCTGCCTAAATCCATATTACCCAAGGCGATCGCTCTTTAAATTGCGGCGAACGAACTTAGATTAAAACCGGCTCAATCAAGGTAAAACTTATCAATAAAGACGAATAATAACTCATGTCTTCTCTACTCTTCCAACTTTTGATAATTGGCTTAGTAGCTGGCGTTGCTGGCGGCATGTTTGGCATTGGCGGTGGCGCAATTATGGTTCCCGCCATGGTACTGTTATTGGGTATGGATCAGAAGTTTGCCACGGGTACTTCTGTGGCTGCTCAAATTTTACCCATTGGTATTTTGGCTGCTATTGTCTACCATCGCAACGGCAACCTCAATATTAAACATGCCATTATCATTGCACTCGGTTTGGTGATCGGTAATCTTTTTGGTGCCTTATTTGCTAATCAGCCCTTCATTAGTAGTGAACTCATGAAAAAACTCTACGGCCTTTTTCTACTGTTGATTGGGGCTAGATACTTATTCTTTTGATAATGGAATGACCAGTTGTTTATTAGACCCTAACCTACCTCAGTGGTGATTGAGCCATTAAACATTAACTGGCCATTACCGCACTGAGTGGGTGCCTTACACGGTGTTAACGCACCCAACAAATACCTATAACGAAAAGGGGAGCATCCCAATGCAAGCAAAAATACCAGACGATTAGAAATCGCAGCTACACAAACCAAGCCTGCCTCCGCAGGCTAAAGATTAGTCCGCGCTGGCGGACTTCGTTTGTATAGCCCCAGACTTCTAGTCTGAGGGGCAGTTTACACATTTGGGATGCTCCCACGAAAAGAGCTTAACTTCTCTCTTAGCGTATAGAGCAACGGTCAAACATGTTTTGGTAAGTTTTCTGAAGTTCTGGGTTTTCCACTGTCAATTCTACGCGAATTTTTTCGCATCCGTGCCGCTTTTGTAGTGCAATTGCCTCTAAAAGATTACTCGCTGCTCTCGGAGAGACAAATTCCCCTCTAACTGGATAACCCTTCTCATGACGAGACTCTTTTGGATGATGAATCTCAGAAATCGAAGGATTGGCTAATTCAACACCCCTAACTTCCCCCTTACTTAAGTCAATTGCGGCAAGCCTTTTAGTCTCTGAACCGACTTGCTCAATAATTAATATCTCGCGTTGAATAGGGACTTCGATAATTTGAGTTTCGATTTCTTTGCGAACCACCACTTCGCCAACTTTTTGCTTGCGGCGGTTGACAACCACTCGCTCTTCTAGCAAACGAACGATCTCTTCTTCCACCACATTTGAGTTATCATCAAATTCGGTCAGGTCTTCCGTGGCTACTTCGGTTTCCGAAGACCGAGTTTCTCTGGAATCCGTTTCATGAAGTTCCTGTGATTCAAGATTACTGGCGGTTTCCTGAATTAGGGATAGATTTTGAGAGCTGCCTGAAACCTCTGGTACTTGCTGATTATCAATCGAATATAGAGGGATTTTCTCAAGTTCTAGAGAAGTGATATCTACAAAAAGTAAGCGGTGTACAGCATCAACCTTCTCAATATATTTACTATTGAGTAAATATACTTGCGAGTTTGCTTGATCTTCCGCTTTAGACATCACTACATTCAGATGATAGCTTTTATCTAAAAAGATATCTGTAACCCGCCCTACTAATTGACCTTGCATGTTGATGATCGCAAAGCCTTTCAGCTTGTTTCTCAGCTTTTCCAATAAATCTTTAATTTGGGTTTTGTTTTTGGTAGAGACAGGATTATCGGCAACCATCTTTTTATCTCCTTTTTATTGTCCGGATTAAAATACTTTTTTATAGATAGGTAGAGCCAGCTATATTGCCCGCTCTACCTATCACTCTTATAAGTGAGTCATCGCTTTACTGATTCAACGACCAGCCTTGTTGTCAAAAGCGGCTTAAGACTAAGACTATGACGTTAAAAGCCTAGTGCTTTTTGTTAATCATAGGCTTACCATCAACATCAATGTCTAACTCTTCACGACGAATTGTTTCTGTCGCATCCACCGTGTCGCGCTCAACTTCTTTCCGGATACTGACTTCTTCACGCACATAAGCTTTCTTTTGAATGTCAGCCGTCTCTTCGTACACTTCCATGCGAGCCACTTCACCTTCCTGGAAGTCTACCGCCCCAGGCGTAACTTCTCGGGTGTCAGTAGGGCTACTGCGCTCAATAATCACCCGTTCTTTTTCGATGGGAACAGATACTCGGGCTGTTTCGGTTTCAACATGCTTACCTACTGCAACTTCACCCGTCTTTTGACGCTGTTTGTTGGTCAGTAAGCGCTCTTCATACAGTTTGATTTTCTGATGATTTTGCTCATTTGTATCGTAGAGTGAGCGGTCATGCTCATAGTTGTAGGTGTTACGGTCATAGGTAGAAGTCGATACCGGAGCCGTCGTTGTTGTTGGTCGATAGATCCCTCTGACTCGTTCTTCATAGTCGTAGTCAACGGTCATGTTGTCGTTGTATTCTGGTAACCGTTCAGCTTGGTCTTTGGTCAAGCCTGTAATGTAAGCACGGTGACGATCGTAATCCATTCGCACGCGACCAATGGGAGCCAAAACTTTCTTGCCAAACACCCAAAATCCCGTGTCAATTACGAGATAACGAAAACGGCCTGTTTCATCAACAAGAGCGTCATAAACGCTGCCCACTTTTTCATCAGTAGCGGTATAGACATCATATCCTTTGATATCATCGCCACCAAAAATTTCTTGCTTATAGTTAGGATAAGCATCTGCAAGTTTTACAAGAGCCATTTGCTGTATTCTCCTAAATTTGTTTTGTATTAATCACTACTTACCTAATACATTAATTAAAACTGACCTTTTTTATCATCATACTAAGGGTATAGAATTGTATTTTTGTTGGGTTAAGGTTTCAATAAAACAAATGTAATGTTAATTAATGCAGGTAATAAATAATTGATATGGACTCAAAGCCAGACCACCTTGCTCCTTATCCTTATAGGGAATTACGACCAGGTTACATTAACCCCTAATTAGAGAAGCATAGCTTAAATTTAATTTCATCTCTCTAAGGATTGGTATAGATGTAATAAAATATTCATCGGTTGGTAGAGGAACTAGAAAATTTGACCGTATTAATCGAAAATACAGAACATTTAGCGTTACCCAAAAAGCGACATTTTACAAAATATGTAGAAAAAATAAGTACCTTGAATAGCGCGGATCTGAAAAAATTTTCCTTCCTCCTCTACCGGGCACCCCAGAGTGAAGATGTCTAATCAATTTTGGTTAACTCTGTTGCAGCAACATCGGTTTATTGCTGTTATTCGATCGCCTTGGCCATCACTCGGTCATAAAATGGCTCAGGCGGCAGCACTGGGGGGATTATCGCTGATTGAAATTACCTGGAATAGCGAACGAGCACCTGAACTGATCAGCCAACTCCGCACGGAGTTACCGCACTGTATCATCGGCACGGGTACGTTATTAAACTTGGAGCAGTTAGAACAGGCGATTGAGGCGGGTGCCCAGTTTCTATTCACGCCCCACGTTAATCTGACTTTAATTGCTGCCGCCGTTAAGGCTGGTGTCCCCATCGTACCGGGTGCTTTGACTCCGACAGAAATTGTCACCGCTTGGGAGGCAGGCGCTAGCTGCATTAAGGTATTTCCCATTCAGGCGGCAGGTGGAGCTAGTTATATCAAGGCTTTACAAGGGCCACTGGGTCACATTCCTTTAATTCCCACTGGGGGAGTCTCGCTGGAAAATGCACAAGAGTTTCTCAACGCTGGAGCGATTGCCGTGGGGCTTTCCGGCGAGTTATTTCCCAAAGCGCTCATTGCGACAGAAGATTGGAAAGCGATCGCGCAACGCGCCCGAACTCTCAGGGAACAGTTAGCGATTCCAGCGAAATAGCACAAGAACGCCAGTGGTGATTAATCACTCAACGTGTTCGCGGTAGTCCCCTGGTTCTGCGTAGCAACCACCGGAGCTTTAGTGAGGAGAGGGACAGCGGGACGCCGATCGTCTTGGAGGCGTCCAATCCCTCTACCTCAAGCCACGCATAATTTGCATGAGCGCTTAAGCAATTTGATTTTAGTAGGACTAAATTGCCCAATTCTTTTCCACTCATGGTTGTAAACTGAGATGTTTTTGGATTTGCCTGTTTGGGTGTAACCACCAATCCAACCTCTGTAAATTTGACTTGCTTTTTCAGCTTGAACAAAGTCACCAGACCGAAAGCCAAAAGGCGTGATTGTTCCACCTTTGCGTTTTCGGTATTGACTGGGATTAGGTTTGTGACTGTCAGGATTCTCAAAGTGGAGCTGACGCCTATAGATATTTGGCTTGGCTATCACTTTGAATGGGGCTGGTGTAACAATAACTTCACCCTCCCAACACCCACCACGCGCATTACTTGATTGCCATTCCCGCCACTTAATGAAATGACTAGCAGCTAGTGCAACACCATCATTGCTGTGCGTTTCTTCCACAGCTTTTGACTTATCCGTCTTATCCTTTGGAAGTTTTAACCACTGCCTTAGATTGGAAGTCTGCCATCCATACCGAGTATCTGTTGGTGCAATCTTTGATAGCCATTGCAACATGACTTTCTGACCCACCATCGCTGGGCTAAACCCTTTATCACCACGAGCTTTGATGTACTCGTAGACAATGTTAGAAACCGGGAATAATCGCATTATTTCCTTGATTACCCTTAGCTCTAGTTGGCGATTGGATCTAATGCTCGGAGGTAGCTTCTTTTGAACCCTGTTATCGAACCGTTTGGCTCTATGACACCGTTGGTCATAAGGTAGTTTACGGTTAATTCTGCGACCTCGCCTCGCTCTCCGAAGTATCCGTCTTGCTGTCATTTTTTTGGTGACATTTGGAAACGGAAGAATCAGGTGAAGCTTGAGCAAAGTAGTTTTAGAACTTTGAACTCCGACACCACTGAACAACTTGCCAGGGTCGATACCTATAACCACGTCTTGAGTTTCATGCCCAGATGGTTTCCCAACTAGCTGGATAGCAAACACATTCAGGTCGTTGGAGTAGATTTTAGCTTTCCCCTCGTTGAGCCAACGTCTAGCTCTTGAGGCTTTAGTGGGCATTAGTGGAAGCCCGTCAGGTGAAATCACTGGTACTCGTTGCATTTTTGGAGATAATCCAATAAATGTGACTTGCTCCTTACCGCCATCTGACACAAGATGTCCTGTCTTAAAGCGACCCAAGCCAGGGGTCTTACAGCAGGCTGAACTAGGAGAACATCCAGCCGTGTGTGCCAGTGTCAGACCAATAGCGGTAGACAACTTTTATTGAAATCTGGCTCTTTTAAGCTCAGGGTTCAACGAAGTAACCCTGAGTAGTTGACTACAGAGATGTTTACTGCATTGACGAGCTAGTCATAACAAGATAAGTAATTGGAATTAACCCAGCCTTCTATACCATTCACTTGACGGTTTGGGCCGTTGATGACGCGGACGTAAACCCAAGGTGCTGAACCGTCTTTAATCCATCTGACGGTATTTCCATTATTTAAACCCGCTTTTGATCTGCCATTGGGAGAAAAGCGCACAGCGAGTTGACCACTCTGAATATTAACCACATCACAAGATACTTGTGGATTTTCGCTGGTTTCACCACAGGAGAGGTAGTCTGAATTCACCCACCCTTCTAAGCCATTCACAGCTCGGTTGGGGCCATTCATGACACGGACATACGCCCAAGGTGCAGAACCTTCCCTAAGCAGGGTGACGCTATTACCGTTATTCAGACCCGCTTTGGATTTGCCATTGGGAGAGAAGCGCACAGCGAGTTGACCTGTCTGAATATTAACCACACGGCAAGTTACGGTTTGAGAGATGAGTCTGGCAGTGGGTTGATTGGGCTTAGGCATGACTGTCGTAGCACTCGAAACAAGGGTAACGTTTAGGCCGACGACAGAGAGTGATATCAGGGGGATTGTTATTAAAGACTGAGTAAGATTTTTGAGCATGTTCATCGCTAACAACTGACAGATGACTCACCTCTATCCTCGCTCATTAAAGTCTCAAAATTGATAAATATTAGCGATCGCAATTCTCTCTTGTACAATTTCAGTCGGTATCGCGTTACTCCCCCAATGTCTCCAGATGGCTTCTTATTGCGCTTGCATCCAAGCAACACACTCCTGCATCAGCAGATGCATGGTTTCTGCATCAGTATGGTAGCGGTGACCATGACCTGGTAATACCCACTCAAATGAATAGTGAGTTAACTTTTGCATAGATTTAATTTGTTCAGACCAGGCATACCAACAGAAATCACGGAAGGCAACGAGCTGATTTAATTGTTTATCCCAAGCTAGATGGTCGCCCGTGAACAAAAACTTATGATTGTGCAATAAAACGGTGTGACCTTTACTGTGACCAGGAACAGGAATAATCAACAAATCGGGCGCTAATTCAACGGGTTCGGAACCCGTCAGTTGAATTTCCACATCACGAGTGCTGCTGGTAATATCATCGCTGTGCAGGATTCTTTTGCACCCAAAATGCTCAGCATACTTCTGATGATCAGCAACATCATCCCGATGGGTTAGGTACATATAACGAATTCCACCCATGTCTTCTAATCGCTTGACTAAGGGTGGTGCAAATCGGGGTGAATCCACTAAGATATTGCCTTCGGAGTGTTGAATCAAGTAGCTGGTAGCCGCATAGGAACTCTCGGAGTGATAACCGCAATGGTAAACATTGTCCTCGACTAAAATTGGAAAACTCTGCTGAGCGGCTTTGATATCTTTCGGCGTTTCAACAGTACCAATTGAGGATGTTGGACAAGATAATAGAGCTTGGAGCGATCGCAAGCGTTCAGCTTCCGATGTCGGTTGATGATACACCACAGACTGACCCCCTGCCTCCTGAAACACTTCCGGAACCATCCATCGGCAAGTATCACAATCAATACAAGTACTATCGACGTAAAAGTCACCGCTGACGTTTTGAGAGCGGCGTTGATTCAAATGAGCCATTTTTTAAACGCTGTTCAATTTAACCTTGTCTCTAAATCATACTCATTACGACTATGCTTTGTGTACTGACAAGGGGGTTGAAACAGCAAATCTACCCACAGGGGTATAGCCGAAGCACCCTTCCTCTATCACCGATTCTTTTGAGAAGAGTGAACCTTTTGCTTAACGGTTGAAGTTGAGTCACACCCATAAGTTTCTCGCACCAAGTAAAGAGGGCGTCCTTTTACTTCTTCATAGACACGAGCCAAATATTCCCCAATCACACCTAAACTAACTAACTGTACGCCTCCCAAAAAAAGAACCGCCACCATGATTGAGACATAGCCAGGAAGATCAATTCCAAAGAGTATAGTCCGAAGCACTAAAAAGCTGGCATAGAAGAAGGAGGGTATGGCGACTAAAAGACCGATATAACTCCATACTTTTAAAGGGATCAAACTAAAAGAGGTAATCCCATCCAAGGCAAAATTCCAAAGTCGCCAGTAATTCCATTTTGTTTCTCCTTTATGGCGAGATGGGCGATCAAAAAGAACGGATGTTTGTTTAAAACCTACCCAGGCAAACAAGCCTTTCATGAAGCGATTCCGCTCCGGCAATTGTTGAATCGCCTCCACAACACGGCGATCGAGTAAACGAAAATCCCCAGTATCGCGGGGAATGGGTACACGGCTGATGCTATCAATGACTCGGTAAAACACATTAGCTGTAAAGCGCTTTAGCCAGCTTTCTCCCTCACGAGACCGACGTGTTGCATAAACAACATCATAGCCCTCACGCCATTTTGCCACCAGTTCTTCGATTAATTCAGGTGGGTCTTGTAAATCCGCATCAATGGGTATAACAGCGTCACCCGTGGCATGATCTAGACCAGCACTTAGAGCAATTTCTTTTCCATAATTTCGAGATAAATTGACGACTTTAATTCTAGGGTCTTGATAATGATGCTCTATTAAACAGCTAAGCGTATTATCTCGACTACCATCATTCACACAAACGATTTCATAGGTCATGTTGAGATGAATCAGGACAGACCTTAATCGCTCAAATAGATAATCAATATTAAGTTCCTCATTGTAAAGAGGAATAACGACAGAGAGTTCAACAGCACCTGATTCGGGAGGCATAGTGTAAGATTAACGAGCTATCTGGAACTATACCAGCCAAAATATATCACTCACACCCATGAGAAAAAGCCTTAAAGCAGAGGGATGTTTTTGAGCTGATTGTTGGTGTAGATTGGGCTTTTGAGTATTAAGGTGCCAATTATTTTATGGTTCTGCTGAAAGGCTCACCCTATCCTTCGTCTTTTCAGGTAAGATTCAGAGCCGCCCAAGTTCTTTCACCGACAATTCCATCTGTAATTAAACCTTTAGACCTCTGAAACGCAACGACAGCCGCTTTCGTTGCAGGGCCAAAGTCTCCATCAGGTATCCCAGGTTTAAATCCTAGCTGTTGCAATCGCTCCTGAAGTTGTTTTACTTGCGTGCCTTTAGCTCCTTCTCGGAGGGGGAGAAAGGATAGGGATGGAGAGGGAGTTGGAGAGGGAGTTGGAGAGGGAGTTGGAGAGGGAGTTGGAGTTGGAGATGAAGATGAAGCTGGAGAAGGTTGATTGCCCCACCGTTTAGAGAACTCTTCCAAGACGGGTTTTGAGATTTGTCCTTGCAGCCATTGAATGGCTTGATTTTGATGAGGTAAGCTGCGATACAGCAGGTAAGTATCAAGCAGATCGATTGTACTGGGCGATTCTTGCTTCGGTATCGGCGTACTCGTCAGCACCTTCCAAGTTGTTGGGCCTACAACACCATCGGGATTTAACCCGTGATACTTCTGAAAAGAAATAACCGCTTGAACCGTACCGATGCCAAAAACGCTGTCAATGGGACCGGGGTTAAAACCTTGGGCTTTGAGGCGTTCCTGTAGTTCTTTGACTTTCACACCAGTATCGCCTTCCCGGAGATAGTCACCAATCGGTGCGTCGAGTCGTTTACGTACATCTTGACGCAATCGGGGCAATTGACTGTACAACCAGTTACCAGGACAATTCGTTGGAGAAAAGTCTCGATGTCCTTTGATATTATCAGGGTCAATCTTGCAGGACGAGCAAATAGAAACGCATAACTCCACCAAACTCTCCCACTGCTTGGCGTTCATCTGGTAGGTCATGAAGTTGCCTTCATTTTCAATCCCTGGTGACTCATTGCCTTTAACACTGCCAGCGTGGGCGGAACGAACACAACGCCCGCGTTTAATAGCATCTAGAGAACCTTGTCTACCCTCAAGTAAAACCCCACCGGTGGTATTCAAAAAGTTGTGACCGGAATCGTTCCAGCCAAACTCATTCATGTGGGCACCTTGAATACTCCTGGCCAATTGTTTTCCCCCATCCACCGTTCCTCTCGATAAATCCTTAGGGGGATTAGGCATATCTGTATGGTGGATAATGACATATTGCGGCCTCGTTTCTTCAGGCCACTGTTTTGGAGCTCTAGCCCCCCATTCTCTAGCAGAAATGACACTGGCAGTGAAAGGCATTCTTCCCTCTTCTCTCCATGTAGGGTTGCTGAATTGTTCTGAGCGCGAGTGGAACCTGAACTCTTTGAGTGGGCGCGACTTGTTTTTTACCTATCCTACAAGACTCATCGTTCTAAAAGAGAGGGGTGAGGGGGCGTTCTGACGCCCCCTCATCTAGGGTTACAGCGCAAGCCCTGGTTGATTGGATGGGGAGCATCCCAACTGTGTAAGCTTTCAAGAAGGGTGAGGAGAGTTTATCTCTCAAATGCTCCCCCGTGCTCGTATGAGTTCCGGCCCTACAAACCATATTTTGACAAAAACAGGATGCACCCGATTGGATGTTGGGCGGTGGGGTTTCCTTATCGGTTTTCCTTAAAGGACGAGAGCCATTCCCGAACTTGAGCGGCGGCAATATCACGAGCGCCTAAACCAAAGGCAAGGGCGATTGCCACGGCAATAGCACCTAAGAGCAGCCCAAAGGCTAAGTTAACAATGTCACTGGCAATACCCATTTGTTGCAGTGCCATCGCTGAGACCAAGGTGATAATAGCAATCCGAGCAGTTTGTCCCAGGATTCTGGATTGACGAGAGCCAGAACTGGTAATCAAATTAAAGGCTAGATTCGCAAGCCACAGGCCAATGGCAAATACGACTAACCCCGCCAGAATCCGACCCGCAATCACCAGAATGCCCGTCACAATTAAGGTCAAGGCTTCAAACTGCAAGACGTTTGTTGCGGCAACGGTGGCAAACAATAGGATGCCGACTAAGACGATAATTCCTACTAGCTCTGATGGTGTTCGAGTGGGAGTTGTTGAAGGCTGTAGTACAGTCTCAGAGCTAGTTCTCGGTGTACCGGGCAACCCATATTCATCGGCTGGAACAACGGGTGTAGTACGGGTAACGCGGGCTGTTGGGATACCTAGCCACTGAAACACATTGTTGAAGCCAATGCTGGTGAGGATATTGGTCACCAAATCGCTGAGAAATTGCCCAATGACATAAGCAATACCTAGAATCAACGCGGCGGTAAAGATTTTAGGAATCGCGTTGAGAATCTGGTTTAACATGGCGATCGCAGGCAGTGAAATCGCCTCAATCTGTAGCCTCTGGAGAGCTGCAATCGCTGTCGGAATCAAAATTAGGACGTAGACAACCGTTCCAACCAGCCAGGAAAGAGACTGACTTCCCGTTGTTGCCTGGAGTCCAAACCGACGCCCTAATTGGTCAGCGCCGGCTGCCGATAGTAAGTTTGTGACGATGCGCCGCACCACTTGTGCAATAAACCAACCCACGGCGGCGATCGCGATCGCTCCCAAAATATTGGGTACAATTCCCAGAATTTGGTTCAGCATCAGCTGCAAGGGTTGTAAGGTCGTTCCCTGCAAACCGAGGCTGTCTAAAATTAAGGGGAGAAACAGGAGAAAAATGAACCAGTACAGGGCATTCCCAATGGTTTCCGAAAGCGAAAATTGGTTGGTTGGGGGAGGGGACGTTTCTCCTGAAGCTTCTGGTGGTCTAACTTGCTGACCTAAACGCTGATCTAAATGAAATAATCGCAGCGCCCGCGTTGTTACCATCTTGACTAATGTCGCCACTAGCCAAGCTACCCCTAAAAAGATCAATGCTCCTAAGAGCTTGGGTAAAAAGATCAGAATTTGGCTAAGAAAGTTATTCAGGGGTTGAGAAACGACTTCTAGCCGTAGTTGCTGTAGAACACCAACGACAGTGAAGATCATGATGATCCAAAACACCGCGCTGGAGATCCACTTCTCAATGGGAGGAGCCTCTGCACCCTCCTGCCGACCCGTGATCCAGTCCGCTATTTTGTTGTCCAAACGGGTACGATTGAGTACCCCCCTGGTGATAGACGAAGCAATCAGGGCGATGATAATCCCAACCACTAGGATCGCGAGTGCACCTAACAACGTAGGCACGAAGACCCAGATACTTTGCCACAGTCCCTCAACATAGGTTGCCCCCGTCTGGAATACTCCCGGTTGATCCGGTACCTGTGCCAAAACGGAATGTACCTGGAGCGGCACATCCACTCTCATGGTTTGGACTATACCTTTCCATATTTCATTCATAGTCTTCCTTACTAACGCTATTCTCAAATTTCATAAACCAGCAACAGGGTTATTGTGACCACAGTGCTGAACGTGATTGATGCTATTTATCCTCTCAATCAATAGAGTCTGTTGGTTAAATAGAGATGCAGAGAACTAAAGATTAACAGCCTGAGAAATTCAGGGGCAATTTAAAACCTAGAGTCGCGGCTTTACCTCTATCCTTATGGATAATTAAGCCACAAAAATGCAAGATTTACTGGTTTTTCAGGCTTAAACTTTCTTTGCTTGCCAGTAGAGCCATATTACCCGTCCTCGATCAGCTCTGGAACCTTTCCATGTCAAAGTCAAACGCTCAAGTTTTTGAACAGTCCATCCAAATCAAAGCCAGCGCGACAGTTGTAGAGCGCTGTATTACTGACCAGACTCTGATGCACCGCTGGCTCAACCCAATTCTACGCTGTAAACCGGTGGGAGAGTGGAGTACAGCAGTCGGAAGTCGCAGCCGTTTTGTGATCCAAATTCCTTTGTTGCAACCAACCTTAAATAGTGTGGTAGTAGCACGAGAACCGGGTTTAGTGGTTTGGGAATTCCAGGGATTTTTTCAAGGGCGCGATCGCTGGGAGTGCCAACCCAATGACAAGGGCACACGTCTACTCAACCGCTTTGAGTTTGGAATTTCCAACCCAGTCATTAGCTGGGGCTTTAACACCTTTGCCGCTACTTGGACAAAAGGTGATATGCAAGCCCAATTGAGACGCCTCAAACGAGTTGCCGAAGAGATATATCGCCGTGAAAAATGAACAAAAACAATGAGCGAAAATTTTAAATTCCCTTATATGATTGCTCTCTCCACAAAGCGCTCAATTCATTTCCCCCTGTAGTCCCCCTTGAATTCGGGGGACGGTGATAGCCGGGGGTTCATAAAGTGCAACTTTAGAGAGAATGGGTATTAAAGACCTCGGTTTAGTTGCTCCAATAACCGACGAATTCCAGGAGCATCTTCCGCATTAGGGAGCATAGCTAAATAAATTTCTAAATCCTGGGCGGCTTGAGGCTCATATCCCAATTGGTAGTAAATCAGGCCGCGATCGCGAATTTCTGTGGGAGCATCAGGAAATAACAGCAAAATGCATTCAACGGCTGTCTTCGCTTTCGGCAAGTCGCTGCGATTGAGGTAAATAAATTTGAGATTCCTCAACATCCGTACCAAGATCTGTCTAGAACTAACCGAGGTGATGAAACTGGATTCCATCGGCACAGGACGCCCGTAGATTTGTGCCAGTCGTTCCTCACAATCTTGTGGAAATAAAATCTCACCTCGATTGAAAGCATCGACAAAAATTCCTGCTCCCTCAAAGCTTGGACGAATTAAAAAATGCCCTGGCATATTAATACCAACCATGGGGAAATTTAGGCGTCGGGCTACTTCCAGGTAGAGGAGGGAGAGGGTAATTGGAATACCAGTTCTGCGGTCAATCACCTCATTTAGGAAGCTATTGCGCGGGTCGTAGTAATCACTCGTATTGCCGATGTAACCTAAGTCATCGTAGAAGTATTGATTCAAGCTCTGGATCATCCGTAGAGGATAGCGTTCGGCGGGTAAGCGTTCCTCGACCTCATCTGCCATAACATCGAGAGCATTAAGATATTCGTCGATGTCCAGGTCTGGATATTCTTCTTGGGCAATATAAAGTGCTGCTTTTGCCAGGTCAATTTGGTCATCTGGCTGATTGATTTCCCTGTAGAAGTTATCCATGATACCGTCATTGATGCGAGTCACGGTCTAGTGTACAGGGGTCAATCCACAAAGCCTATCTATAGGAAGTAGGGATTATTAAAATCCCAATATTTCTCCAAGCGCTTGTACCAAACTTAGATAAAAATTCCCTTCCAACTGGCGAAACAATACAAATGATGTTCCCGGCGTACCAAAGAATGGTCGCAATGTCCAGGCTAACTGAGTGCCAACAAAGGCATACAGCACCAACCAAAACCGTAAAATACTCATGCGGGTTTCCATGCCGTCAGTGTCCTCTTTTGTCATCGACTGCATTCCTTGATAAAGGAATTGGATACCCATAAATCCGGTAACGGTGAAGATTGCCACATTTAACAGGATAAAAAACTGATAATTTCGTGTGGAAATGAGGAAAAATAGAACAATAGGTGCAAAGCTAAATAGTAAAACGCTAATTACAGAGACAGCCGCAAGGAGCATGGCAAAATGCTGTCCAGCCGTCTTACTTGAACCAAATAGAACGTTGAAAAAGTATAAAGTTGGGAAGCAAATTAGTAACGTAATTAAATAGAGAGCTGGAAGTTTGACGGCTGAAGATATCGCCTGCTCCCAACTATGGAATGAACCAATAATGGCACCAGAGATCGCAAAAAAGATTGAACTACAGATGAGCAGTGCTGTACTCTTACTCTTGAGTTTGATACCATCTCGAATTTCATCGAGAAATGAGGTGCGATCGCGTAATAACCCGATTAAGACTGTAAAGTATCTCGTTGCCTGGAATTGATTTTGCATCATCTTCTAATCCGAGAAGAGTATATCCAGTTTTAGCAAGAATTTTGCGAAAGCGCTCGTTTGAACTCTGCCGCCGATTGAAAATAAATTTCAGGATTATCAACTAACGCTTAGTCAATTAACTCCGGAAAGGAATTCGATGCATTAAGCCAGAAGCTATCTAGCAAGCTGTGCGGAGGGCTTTTGGTTCGAGTACCATCTCCTTGAGAAGGGTTCTGAGTATGTTACTTTTTGTAACTAAACGCAGAAATTTCAGATTCTTGACTGAGTAACAAACAGAGTCCCAAGTACATTCGTCTGACCAAACCCAGGCAAGTTATATGAACTGGTTCGTTCACTTTGTCTAGCCTAGTATGACCCTTCTAAGGGTGAAATATGCCTTAACGTAATCCGGTAACCAAAAATTTCTTTTTGATGTTGCCAGGATACACCTTAGGACTTTCCCCTGGTTGAAGAGTTGAAGAGAGCATCTACTAATCGTGCTGTAGTTGACTTATCTAACCCAGATGTATCATAACTATGCTCCTCAACAAACCAATCCGCCACTGGCTGAGTGTCCTGGCGGGTACTGCAATTATCTTGCTCAATCTGAATTCTACAGGTCTAGCCCTGCCTCGCGAACAGCTTGAAGAAATTGCGCGTCAGTCCACTGCTCGAATTTATGGACGCGAGGGAACATTCATCGGTGTTGAAACCGCAGGCTCTGTAGTCTTAATTGCTAGGGATGGTAATACCTACTATGGGCTGACAAATGCCCATGTTGTCCGAGAGAGAGGGGACTATTTTACCTTGGTCACCCTTGATGGTCAGGAACACCGCGTAGATCCGAAGCAGACCAAACTATTGCCCAACGTTGATTTGGCGGTAGTACGCTTCAGTAGCGATCGCAACTATCCCCTGATCCAACTTGGCGATTCTGATTCTCTCCAGATTGGTCAGACTATTTATCTTACGGGCTGGCTAGGGGGAATCATGCGCTACTTTAATGAGGGAAAGCTGATAGACCGCACTAACCAACTCACTCAAGAACGGTTCGGTCTAGCTTATAGCAATGTGAGTGATAAAGGCATGAGTGGAGGCTCGCTGCTAGATGAGGAAGGACATCTCATTGGCATTCATAGCGCTCGCGGCACAGTAACCCGCAACTCTGAGCCGAATGGTTCTATCACTGTCGGACTGGGCGTTCCTATCAATACCCTGATTCAGTTGGCTCCCCAAGCTGGCTTAGACCCTGCTTTAATTACTACCCTCAATTCTGCCTCCCGTCCAACTCATTGAACTTATTTCCCTCGCCAAAATCCGATGATGAACAACTTAAGAGTCTCTAATTTAGGTATCAATCGCTGGACATGGAAATATTTCTTCGTTTTGACGCTCACTTTCACCCTAGCTGGGACAAACAAAGCCAGCAGCTTTGACCAAAGCGATTTAGAACGCTTGCGGCAAACTAACTCTTGCCAAAAGTGCAACCTCAAGGGAGTTAATTTAGCCGATGCTGCTCTGATGGGGGCTAATCTTGAAGGAGCCAATTTACAAGGAGCCAATTTACAAGGAGCCAATCTGGAAAATGCCAACCTCAAGAAAGCTAACCTGAAACATGTTTCCAAGCCGACAATACTAGCGTTTGCAAATCTGAAAAATGCCGATCTGAGCGAGACTAAACTCAGCGGTGCTGTATTGTATAAAGCCAATCTAGATGGCGCTAACTTAAGCCATGCCGACCTCAGCGTGGTTTTGGTGACGTTGCTCAACACCCTGTCAATTCACTGTACCGATTTGAGGGGGGCTAATTTGTCGGAAGCAAATCTCAGCCATGCCAACTTGAGGATTGAGATGCCTGTCGCCGATCGATGGATTGCTCATGGAGGCGCTCCCCTAAGAACAGAAAATATTTGTAATCCTGCACTTTTGGGCGCTAATTTTAGCCGTGCCAATCTGAAGGATGCTGAGCTTGGGGGGGTCAAACTGAACCAGATTGTCCTGTGCAAAACGACGATGCCAGATGGCAATGTATCCAACTCTAACTGTCCATCTGACCTCAAAAATTCTCTGAAGACTTCTAGTGGAAACTTATTCTTTTTTCCCAAGCATTTGCATTAGAACTAGACTCCTAACGCTGGCAACCAACTCGGATGCAGTAACACCAAAACCCCCCAAACCAAAAAAGCCACCCCAACCACAGGCACAATATCACGCCCTCGGTTCCACGTCCGCTCTAATGTCATCACCACAGTGAGCACAATCATCCAGCTAAAATGCCCAACCCCGACCGCAAACATCACCAGCATCAGCGCCCAACAACAGCCCAAACAGTACAAACCATGACGAATCCCTAAATTCCAAGCCGCTTGTAAGCCTCGCTGATAATGATGGGTGAGAAAACTAAAGGGATGGCGACAAGCATTTAAACACTGTTCCTTCAGGGAACTGAACTGAAACCCTCCCGCTAGCACCAAGGTTGAACCCGCCATCATCCAAGGATGGTGATCCAGCCATAGCCAGTGATGCGCCAGCTTATGTAACCCCATATCTCCGGCAACCGCGAGGACGGCAAACCCCGTCCAAATGGATGCATAAGCCGCTAAAAATGTCAAGAGTGCCAACTGAGGTTGAGATTGTCCGCGACTGGCTTTGGCAAATAAGCGCACCATGGGCAGCGTACTCGGCAACATCATGGCGGCTGTCATCACCTGCCAAACAGCTACAAAGAGAAGCAGCTTGAGCAGTAGGGGTAAAGAATTGTGTTCAATCAGAGCATTGTAATGGAGCCAGTGTTCTTGTCCTGAGAGGACGGCAAGAAAAGTTAGCACCCAAGCTAGGAAGACAACCGCCCACAGGATTAATAAATTATGGTTCAGGGCGTTATTTAGAGCTAGGAGTATTGATGATTGTTCTGCACCCGCAGGTTTTTCCAAAGCCCTATCCTTTATTCTTCAAACCGGAATAAGCCTTGGATCGCATTACGACCGTTGTACTCCCAAGTCATGTCAAATTCAGGTAAATTTACCCGATGGACGGGTGCTTTTGCAATATAGGCTGGGGAACCGGGAATGGTGCTGAAGATGCTATCAACTATCTTTGTTGGCTGTCCATCTGGCCCCCGATAGGGTTCCATTTCACTTTCCAAAACATCACCAATTTTGATGGTGCCTTTCCCTTGGTGAATGTTGTACTCGATGGGGGCAACTCGCACATCCAGTACATCGCTGATTAACTTGGCTACATCTGCGATCGCGCCCCCAAGTTCCCCATTAAACACCTTTAACAACGCTTGTTGCTGTTCTGGCGTTCCTTTGGCATCCACATAAGTTACAGCACGCCAATTCCCAGCAAAGACATTTCCAGGAATATAGACAATTTTCAGTAGAGTTAAACCAGAAACATCGATTCCCTGAACTTCCCCCCGTTCAACGTGGTAGGCGACAAAGCTGTCACAATAACCACCATCTGGATCATCTCCAATCCAGCAGGGACAGGGCGCACTGCAAGAGCAGGCTTCCAGAATTTGTCCTTCCAAGCTGTAAGTTGTAGCTGCGGTTGCCATAGGGGCTACTCCTGGGTAAGACACACCCGTAAGGTCGATTCCTCCGAACAACCCTATGGGTTTTGGTATAGAAATTATACGCGATTGCGATTTTCAGATGAGGCACCCTGAGCGATAGCTCACCCCGAAGGGATGAAAAGTCTTAATTTCATACAGAGGGATGCATCTACACCTGGCGTAAACATGGGTGTCGATTCAGAGGAAGATGGAAGATGTCACCTTCACAGATGACTCGATAACCATGGCGTGAAGCGAAGCTATGCCCGAAGAACTTATCGCACTCAATTCTGACTGCATTAACCATCTAGACTTATCGCCAGCCCAAACGGTGATTGAAAAACTGCTCAATGACGGAGCGATCGCTGCTTATGAACAGCAGTTGCGCTTTGATATCGACTATCCCCGCGATCCGACCGATCCGCGAGAACTCTCAGAAATTCCCGAAGTGCGGCTGTGGTTTATTCGCTTAGATGCCTGCTATCCCTGGATGCCGTTTTTGTTGGATTGGAAAGCGGGTGAACTCGCCCGTTACGTTGCCATGCTGGTGCCGCACCAATTTAACCGCACAGAAGGCATTCAGTACAATCCTGAAGCCTTAGAAATTTTCGTGATGCAAAAAATCTTTGTCCTCACTAACTGGCTAAAACAACAAGGGATTCCCGGTCAATCGCGAGCGCAGTCGATGGCTAAACTATTGGGTTATGAACTCGATAGTGCCTTTTTTGACCTCATTGATTAATTAATCGGTAGGGGCAGGTCTTATGCCTGCCCAAACCCTAAGCAGAACACCCACTAGCCACGCCAGAGTTGTTTTAGCACGTCTTCCGGTTTGATATCCGCAATCTGCTTCGTTGGGGATTGAATGCTCATGCAGTTTTCACTTTGGGGTAGCCGCTTTTTCGCCTCTGTTGGGCCAAATAAAGCGATTGTATAGGTGCCGACGGCTACAGCTACATGCATGGGCGCACTATCGGTACAGATGATTAAATTAGCCCCAGCAATCATGGCTGCTAATTTACCGATATCCGCAGGTGAAGTGATTTTCAAATCGGGAAAGGATTGCAGCATGGTAGCTGACATTTGGGCATCCTCAGACCCTCTCAGCATCACAATCGGCAGGTTCGGTTGTTTTTGTTGAATATCTGCGAGAATCTGTCGCCATTTCTCAACAGGGTAGACTTGCTCCGTGCCTTTCTCTTGAGCCAGTTGGGTTGAACTGTTATCAATGAGAATGTAGCCACTTTCGGCAATTCCCAGACGTTGCTGTTCGCGTTCCGCCCATTCAATATCGGGTTTGGGAACACTCAGGGTTAGGTCTGGACAGGGGGTGTTGATTCCCAACGCCTGTAGCATGTCGTGGTAGATGTCAGCCGTATACTGCTCGGTTTTTAGGGGGACAGTATCGGTAAGAAACCACTTTCCAGCATTGGCTTCGTAGCCAATACGGGTGGGAATCCCAGACATCCACAGCAACAGTCCGATGGAAGCCCGCTGTGCGAGTGAGAGGGCTACATCATACTCGCGATCGCGAATAATCCCCAACAAGTTACCGAAATCCGCCAGACCGTTACGGTCTTTAAAATCAAACGTCAAAACTTCATCAACAGACCCCGAAACCCGATACGCCCCCTTTGCTCGTGGTTCCACAATGACATCAATCTCGGCTGTGGGGTAGTAAGCTCGAAGGTCATCGAGGGTCGGAAAAAATAGAACTTGGTCGCCAATTCCCCCAGGGACAAGGGCTAATATTCTCATCTCAATTGATTGAGCTTATTGATCAGCTTAATTTTAAGGGAGTGGATACCTAAAAGAGGAAGATCGTGCATTTATTAATTCCAGCAGCAGGGATGGGTCGGCGGATGGGGAGCGATCGCAATAAGCTTCTATTGACCCTGATGGGTAAACCCATATTAGCTTGGACTCTCCTAGCCGCAGAGGCGGCAGATGATGTTACCTCGATTGGTATTATAGGACAACCCGCTGACCAGTCTGACTTTCAGCAAATTCTGGGGGAGCTTTCCCTCTCAAAACCTGTGCAGTTAATTCAGGGAGGAGACACTCGCCAGGAATCAGTCTATAACGGCTTGCAGGCGTTACCAGCCGACGCACAACGGGTATTGATTCATGATGGCGCTAGATGCTTAGCCACCCCCCAACTCCTGAATCGGTGTGCCGCCGTGCTGCTAGATTGTCCCGGTTTAATTGCGGCTGTACCCGTGAAGGACACGATTAAAGTCGTCGATCCAACAGGCGTGATTCAAGATACACCCGATCGCAAGAACTTGTGGGCAGCCCAGACCCCTCAGGGATTCGATGTGCAGTTGCTCAAACAGTGTCATGACAAAGGGCGTACTTTGGGATGGGAAGTTACGGATGATGCGGCTTTGTTTGAACGCTGTGGGTTGCCCGTGCGAATTGTGGAAGGCGAGGAGACGAATTTGAAGGTGACGACACCGGTGGATTTAGCGATCGCGGAATTTATCCTCCGCCAGCGATTAGGATTGTAATGTTCGAGGAGAGACAACAATGCTGAAAAAAATACAGTATTTCTGGCAATTAAGTTATCAAAGAAGTCCTCAAAAAAATTTAGAAGCATTACGCAATAAATTCAATTCCAAACTGCATCAAAGCCATCAAGAATTGGGTGATAATCAGCGGATTTATCAAGCCAATGCGGTCATTCCTGATTTATGGAATCAAGCCTCTTATCAAGAATTTATTGCCCACCAACTTCAAATTCATCATCAACCCATTGTATTGCTGGGTAAGTTAGAAGAAATTAATCTTTTAGGCGCTATTTTGTTCAAGAAAAACCTTCAGGTCAATACTTTAGAATGGGATTGGCAAGATCCGATCAATCTCAATGGCTTTCCAGAATATTCACTGCTTGTTATTTGCCATATTCCCGTGAGTGAATATCAGTGGAACGCTATTCAGGAACTAAAACAGAGATATCTCAATCGATTGACCACTATTTATGAGTTGGTTTTACCGTTTACTTTGCTCCCCGTGGCTCAATCCTCCCTCGATTATTACGTGAAAAATTTAGGAGAGATTACCTCTTACTATCTAGGAGAAACTTATTTTAGACCGATTGATCAGTTAAATGATGTCTTCCCTTTAGCCGAAAAAAGTGTGATCGAATTCGGTCCTTTAGAGGGATGCCTGACAGCCGGACTCGTAAAATTAGGTGTTAAGAGTTTAACTTGTATAGAAGCTAGAGCGGAAAATGCCATCAAAACATTAGTTGCTTGCTCCGCATTTGGCTGGAAGAATGTCGAGTTGGTAATGGATGATTTTCATAACGTCAATCATCTCAAGTACGGAACTTACGATTTAGTTTTTGCTCATGGCGTATACTACCACAGCTTAGCTCCTTTTCTGTTCTTGGAAAATTTATGTTCTTTGTCTGAAAATATTTTCATCGGCGGCTTTTGTGCAACAGATGAGCTGCCTGAAGGAGATTACGAACTACTAGAGTACAGTGGCGAGAAATATCGGACGAAAATGCATAAAGAAGTAGATTATTTTACATCGGGCGTTAACCCAATTGGTTACTTTTTTCATAAAGATGATTTGATGAAATTTTTTCAGGAGCGGAACTATGAGGTAATTGTGATTTCTGATGAAGATGCGGAAATTGCGGCGGGCAATTACTTACGATTTTTGGCTTGTAAAAAATGAACCTTTTCTTCAGTCATCTTAAATGATGAAAGCGATCGCCTTGTGATTTGTTCCTTTACCCGTAAAAAATCTCATGAAAATTCACCAACGCCACCCTTGGCCTCTCACTGTTGAAGAAGCGATCGCCATCCAAAACCAACTGCAACCGGAGGTGATTACCGAAGATCAGTTGGGAGAGGTGCAATATGTTGCGGGGGTGGATGTTGGCTTTGAAAATGACTATGCTATTTCACGGGCGGCGGTGGCGGTGTTAAGTTTTCCTGACTTGCAACTGGTGGAACAGGCGATCGCACGACGTCCCACAACCTTTCCCTATGTTCCGGGGTTTCTTTCCTTTCGAGAAGTTCCGGTTGTGATTGATGCTCTAGAACAAGTCAGCACGATACCCGATTTAATCTTGTGTGATGGTCAGGGGATTGCTCATCCCCGCCGCTTTGGTCTTGCCTGTCATTTGGGGGTACTGACCAATATGCCCACGATTGGGGTGGCTAAGTCGTTGTTGATTGGTAAACATGAGGAGTTGCCCGTGGAGAAAGGGAGTTGGCAACCGTTGCGGTATAAGGGAGGGATTGTTGGGGCAGTTTTGCGATCGCGCACGGGTGTTAGGCCGCTTTATGTTTCTCCGGGTCATCGAATTAGTTTAGACACGGCGATTGATTATACGTTGCGCTGTATTACTAAATATCGATTGCCGGAGACAACGCGTTGGGCCGATAAACTGGCATCAAACAGAATTTAAAGCAAACCCTACTTATACCTAGTTGCGCTCGGAAATCAACTGCAATAGGTGCGGGATAAATCCCTCTGCCTCACCTAGCTTGAGAAGTTTTTATCCTTCATCTTTTAAAGATGCCCCTGTGATTCAGCAAATTTACGCAAGTAGGGCAGACACTGGCGCTGATAAAAACTGCTCAATGTCGAAACTGGCAGGTTGAATTCTGCGGCGAGATTTTTCCAGCTCGCTTCTGGGGGCAAGCGTCGCAGGATTAAGACTTGGCAAGTCACCTCTGGATGATTGGCGATGTGGATACGGCGTAATTCACCCTCTGAATCGGTTTTAGCCCAGCTTCTTATCTCTTCAAGTAGTGGAGGAACGTCAGGATTAGCTGGAATATTTTCTATAGGGTCAACATTTTGATTGATTTCGCCTGAATCCAACTGCCCCAGTGGTGTTGAAACTCTTGTAAGTGTCTCCTTTTGATTGTTTATGTAGCAATCGCGGAGCCGTTGTTTCAGGTAGAAATTCAGCCAGGTGAGGACACTGCCACGATTGGGGTCGTAGGGTTTACCCGTGTTTCCTTCGCAGATATTATGGCAAAAATACAGCCATGTCTGTTGCAAAGCGTCTTGATAGTAAGGTGTATTTTCTTTCCAAAGCTTGTTAGCGGCTAATCGAATAATTTTAGTTAAGTTTTTCTGACGCTGGGGGCTTCCGGCGGGATGTTGACAAGCTTGTGCAACCAGATAGGGTAATTGTTCCTCCGAAGACCTTTCGGGATTGCCCTCCCAAATAGAAGGTTTCCTGGTAATGCAGCTCTTTAGTTTCATTTGTCTTCTTGTTTGAATAACCCTAATGCTATTGATGGATTAGTCAGTGCCTGCGATCGCTCCTCACCATTCCAACTGGCCTAATAGCGATTATCTATACTGTTTATGAGCGCATTAGGCTGATTATATGAAGCGATCGCTGTTTCTTATTTCCAATTGCACTTCATTAGCTTTCCTTATAAACCAAGTCGCCTTCTAGCTTCGTCACTATTGCTCATAATTGCCCGTTCTTGTGCAAGGGTGCTACCATTTGCCAGTCTCGATACTAAGCCATCAACTGCACCAGCTTCAGGTTCTCGTCCAAGAATGGTTCTATAGAGATTCGCAAGGTTATTTCTTGACTCCTCACTATTGGCCATAACTTGACGTTCTCGTGCAAGGGTGCTGCCATTTGCCAATCTACTTGCTACTCCCTCGGCTGCGCCAGGTTCAGGGTCTCGTCCAAGAATAGTTCTGTAAAGATTAACCCCCTGCTGTTGAAGCTCCTGGTTTGTCCTGATTGGTCTACCATAGGCTGAATCAGGAACATCATCAGAACCATTTTTCGGTGTTTGTTGTTCCGGTCCAATCAAAGGACAGTTACGATTAAAAGGATCGAGGCGATCGCCAAGATCGCAACCTGCATAAGCTTTAGGAGTAGGCAGCGAGATAACCGTAAAGCCACTAGCTAAGATTGCTGCAACGGTATAACTAAAGCGTTTGATATTCATAGCTGTATTGTTCCTAAAATTTGTAAATACTGTCGCAAGGAATTGCTCAATATCATGTGTTTCTAGTCATCGCCCTCTACTATTGCAGAGAAACAGAAAGCGATCGCACAACCCATTCCTGCTGACATAACAGCCAATGCAAGTTGGCTTTAAGTAAAGCTTTTAAGAGTAAAGTGAGCAATGCCCACGCTACCTAGCTTGAGAGATTTTTATCTTTACCCTTTGAAGATACCCTTGTGATAAAGACTTTCGGCAGTCTGCTGCAACGGGATTGTTAGACGGTGGTATGTTCAATCACTACACTTCATTAGTTTTCTTATAATCCACGCCGCCTTTTAGCCTCCTCACTATTAGCTATAATTTCACGTTCTTGTGCAAGGGTGCTGCCATTTGCCAGTCTCGATACTAACCCATCAACTGCACCAGCTTCAGGTTCTCGTCCAAGAATAGTTCTATAGAGATTAGCAAGGTTATTTCTTGACTCCTCACTATTAGCCATAATTTGACGTTCTCGTGCAAGCGTGCTGTTATTTGCCAATCTACTTACTATTCCCTCGGCTGCACCAGGTTCAGGGTCTCGTCCAAGAATAGTTCTATAGAGATTTACAGCGTTGTTTCTTGACTCCTCACTATTAGCCATAACTTGACGTTCTCGTGCAAGCGTGCTGCCATTTGCCAATCTACTTGCTAATCCCTCGGCAGCACCAGGTTCAGGGTCTCGTCCAAGAATAGTTCTGTAAAGATCAACCCCCTGCTGCCGGAGATCCTGCTTTACTTCCACCACATACTCATCTACTTTTCTGAGGTATCGCTTCTGGCGATCTTGCGCTTCCTCGTGACTAGCGTACTGCGCTGCAATCACTGCATCCGACATTATTTTTGCTCTTGCATAGCAGTTTTTGATCGCGTTTGTTCTAGACATTCCAGCACTAGCTACTTCTATTACAAAAGTTTTAGGATCTGGCGGTAGTTGAGTTGCTCTATCTCGGCAAACCTCAGCAAGCCCCACAGCAAATGTGGCGTTACAATTTTCTGGTCTGGTTCCAAGCGTGTAGTAACAGCGATCATGGTTATTACAAACTTCTTTAAAGCTAAAGTTGTAACCAAGGCTGGCAAAATTGTCGTATTCACCCGGACGAGTTTTTGGAAGGCTACAGCCATTAGGTCTCTTGGCATACGGATAAAGAGGGAGCGATTCATTACCCTCGATACTATCAAACGTGCCCTGACCGCTATCTAAAAAATCATTCCAACAAGGTAAGGGAATACCATCTTTGACTCCACAGTCCTGTGCATTTGCTAACTGCGGAAATAGTAGAATCCTACTGGAAATAGTTAGAGAATTGACAACAGTCGATATAGTAACTAGAACAGCAATTTGGCTTAATGAGAGGTACTTCATAATATCCTTTCTGTTTTTTCCCGATCGTCTCGAAAGTATTTTTCGCGCACTTCAAGCTGATAACGACAGAGTGAGGCAAGTAATGTTCAAGATATCAGTCTCGCTCCAGACAACCAAAGAGCGATTGCGATTTTTCACTATCGCTAACAAGTTGTGAGTTCCAGATTATTGTTTATTATTAAATACTCAATAATTACCTCAATTGTTCTCTTATAAAGGTTGGCACAGAACTTCACATAACTGATTTAAACTCTCCCTTCTTTGTTCAATCAATATTTTGCCAAGTCCTTCTAAGTACTCAATATTAGCTGGACTTGCATTATCCATATGATCGTGGCCATCATCAGCACTTAATGGTACTTGGAAGCGATAGTAGTTTCTGCGATCTCCCTTAGTAGTCATTAATTGATTAAACTGATAAGCAACAGACTCACTCTGTCCATCAAAGACAATATTAAGTAGGGGAAGTGCCCATTTAAGTTGCCCCCAATTTTTAGCCTCTTGATATTTGTACTTCCTTGTTAACGAGCCAGTACCCAAAGAGACAACAAGTGTGTCATCTCGTTGTAGTTCCTGTCCAGTCTTTCTCTTGTAAGAAATCATTGTCTCCATCAGCGCTAACGAAGTAGGATTATTTGCAAAAATTCCACCATCTACTAAGGCATAGTAATCTTCGGAAGTCCGATGAACTGTTTTAAGCTTATAAGGAGGGAAGAAGGTTGGTGCGGCAGAGGTTGCCATTGCTGCGTTAACCATTGTGAATCCTCTACATATCTTGCGACTATCTAACCCCTCCGTTTCCTCTGCGTCATAGTTGCTTGTGAAAAAAACAGGTGTTCGTAATTCGATATCATAACTTGTAATAAAGACTTCTCGTAAAGCATTTTCAATACGAGCTTCACCTAAAAGGTTCGTCAAAATTTCTTGCTTGCCTATCGGACTAAACTTCGGCTGTAATAAATCATCTATAGGAGTTGGAATATATTCACTGAAAATTTTCTTTCCGTACTTGCGATAAAAATCTATAAGTTCAGCCGCAGTATATTCTGCCTCATAATTACTACTAGAATCTGAATTGCGTTTTGTCAATCCTAAGGCGATAATTCCTCCAGTTGAAGTACCAGAAATCATGTGAAACATTGTTTCTATTCGATTCCTCGTTTTTTCTTCAATATAGTTAAGAATCATAGCAGGGATTATTCCTCGAATCCCACCACCATCAATTGAAAGAATTCTTCTTTTAAAGGTATTAGCGACCATAATCTTCCCCTTTCCAATTCTTTACAAACTAAATTCAAATGTGTGAGATAAATGACTTCAATCCACCCTGATTCAGTAATAACCCGGACATTGCTATTGCGTCTGTGAGAAAAGGTTATAAATAGTTAGTATTTTGGCTGCGTCGTTATACTAAAAATTAGGGGAACAGCCCATTACCCCTCTAGTTCGGGCGCTTCTACAGCCCAACCCAAGGGGGGGATAGTCCAGAAACTCCGATTTGCTCTAGCAGATTGGAAATGTTAAGATTTGTGAATAGATGACAGTTGACGAAGCCCTCCTTTTTTTAGACTCCGTTCTTCAACCAGAGCATCTCAACGATGTTCAAGAACTAGTGTTTCGGCAGACTTGGGAAGGGCGCTCTTATCCAGAGATTGCTAAAAATGCTGGTTATGAGGCGGAGTACATCAAGTTTGTTGGCTTCCAGTTGTGGCAACTACTGAGTCGGGTATTTGGAGAAAAGGTCACTAAGAGTAATGTTCAATCAGTCCTGCGGCGAAAGGCACGACAGGTGCCAGTCGTCGTAGTCCCATCAAACAGTAAGCCTACTAATGACAGTAGAAATACTCAAACCTATGCAAGTGACGCTACTACTCACTCGATCGCTGCTGAAGGAGCGACTGCCAATAGGTGTCAAGATTGGGGAGAAGCGATCGATGTCTCTGATTTCTATGGACGTGCCGAAGAACTAGCCAAGTTAGAGCAGTGGATTGTGCGCGATCGCTGCCGCTTAGTGATGGTATTCGGTATGGGCGGCATTGGCAAAACTGCGATTTCCGTCAAGATAGCAGAACGCATTCAGGAGCATTTTGATTATGTCATCTGGCGAAGTCTGCGAAACGCTCCACCCATACTCGACCTTCTAGCAAATCTGATTCAATTCCTATCCCAGCAAAAGGAAGCTGTTTTTCCGGATACAGTAGACGGTAGAATCTCGCAACTACTTGGATATTTACGAGCTTCTCGCTGTCTTGTGGTTCTCGATAATGCCGAATCAATTTTGCGTGACAGCGATTGCAAGGGTGGCTATCGAGAAGGATATGAGGGTTATGGTCAACTCCTCAGATGTCTGGCAGAAACACCCCATAAAAGTACTCTCGTCTTAACCAGCCGGGAAAAACCAAAAGAACTAACAACACAGGAAGGTAAAACCTTACCTGTTCGCTCATTACAACTGCCTGGTTTGTCCTCAGTAGTAGGACAGAAAATTTTTCAGGTCAAGGGTGATTTTTCTGGGTCAGAATCCGAATGGAATGTTCTGATCGAACACTATGCGGGAAATCCCTTGGCATTAAAAATGGTAGCTTCAGTCATTCGGGATTTATTTGATAGTAGTGTTTCTAAATTCTTAGAATTATTAACCCAAGGTACGTTAGTCTTTGATGATATTCGTAATCTATTAGACAGGCAGTTTAATCGCCTATCTGATTTAGAAAAAGAGCTAATGTACTGGCTTGCTATCAATCGAGAGCCAGTTTCTTTCTTAGGATTGCATAAAGATTTAGTAAGAGAACTCTCACCAACTGAACTCTTAGAGGCTTTTGCTTCTCTTGCGAGGCGAGCGCTTATTGAAAAAAACTCAGACGGCTTCACCCAACAACCTGTTGTCATGGAATACATGACACAACAGTTAATCGAACAGATATGCCAAGAGATAATTACTACTAAGCTTGACCTTTTAAAGAGCCATGCCTTGCTAAAAGCCCAAGCAAAAGACTATGTGAGGGATACTCAATCTCGCCTCATCCTCAGCCCCATTGCTAAGCGACTGCTCTCCAGTTTTGAAAGCCAGCGATCGCTAGAAAATCAGCTCAATCTCATTCTTGCATCCCTGCGAGGAAAGCCAGCACGAGAAACCGGATATGCGGCTGGTAATGTTATTAATCTCCTGCGGCATATACAGACCGATTTAAGTGGCTGGGATTTTTCTAATTTAACAGTTTGGCAAGCTTATTTACAAGATGTAAATTTACATCAAATAAACTTTGCTGGTGCTGATTTAGCTACGTCTGTTTTTGCTGAGAACTTTGGTAGTGGCTTGTCAGTTGCTATTAGTCCAAATGGAAAGCTGCTAGCAATGGGCGGTACAAATGGTGAGATTCACTTATGGCAACTCCCAGAAACTCAGCTATTAATAACTAACAAAGGACACACTAGTTTAGTGTTTTCTGTGGTCTTCAGCCCAGATAGCCGAATGCTCGCCAGTGGTAGTGCAGACGGTACTGTGAAGTTATGGGATTGCAGCACTGGACAATGTCTTAACGTGTTGCCAGGACATATCGGCAATGCATGGTCAGTTGCTTTCAGCCCAGATGGTCATAGCCTAGCAAGTGGCAGTGGTGACGGAACTTTACGCTGTTGGGATTTGAACACTGGACAATGCTTAAAGATGTGGCAAGCACACTTAGGTCAAGTGTGGTCAGTTGCGTTCAGTCCTCAAGGTCGGACTTTAGCCAGTAGCGGTGCTGACAATACGATGAAGCTATGGGATGTCAGTACAGGACAATGCCTAAAAACATTCCAGAGTGATAACAACCAAGTTCAGTCAGTTGCCTTCAGCCCCGATGGCAAAATACTAGCTAGTGGCGGTAATGATTGCTTGGTACGTTGCTGGGATATCAATACAGGTGAGTGTTTCCGCGTCTGCCAAGCACACACAGAACGAGTGTTGTCAATAGCCTTTAGTCCTGACGGCAAAACCTTAGCTAGTTCTAGTGAAGACTCGACAGTGAGATTGTGGGACGTTTTATCAGGCCAGTGTCTCAAAACACTGCAAGCACACACCAACCGGGTTTCATCGGTTGCTTTTAGTCCTGATGGCAAAACTGTAGCGAGTTGTAGTGAAGACTATACACTCAGACTGTGGGATGCTAACACAGGTCAATGTCTGAAAACTGTGTACGGGCAAACCAGCCCAGTATACTCAGTCGCTTTATCTCCTCAAGGTGAGACGTTTGCCAGTGGCGATCGCACACTCAGGTTGTGGAATGCCAAAACGGGGCAGTGTCTTAAAAGCTTACGGGAACTTAGTCCTCGGATTGTGTCCATTGCCTATAGCCCGGATGGTCATATCATAGCAACTAGCTGTTATGACACGAGCGTCAAGTTATGGGATGCTACGACAGGACAGTGCCTGAAAACTTTGCAAGGTCATACGGCTTGGAGCTGGGGAGTTGCTATAAGTCCTGATGGTAAAACGTTGGCAAGTAGCAGTGGCGACTATACTGTAAAGCTTTGGAATATCAAAACAGGGCAGTGCCTCAAAACTTGCAGCGAACACCAGGGTTGGGTGTTTAGAGTTGCGTTTAGTCCTTTTGATAATATCCTGGCTTCTGCCAGTGCTGATAGTACCGTAAAGTTATGGGATAGCACTACAGGGGAACTTTTGAGAACGTGTACCGGACATGAAAGTTGGGTTTGGTCAGTTGCGTTTAGTCCTTCTGATAATATCCTGGCTTCTGGTAGTGCTGACAATACCGTGAAGTTTTGGGATGTCACTACGGGACAATGCCTGAAAACTTTGCAGGGACACGACAGCATGGTGGTCTCAGTGATGTTTAGCTCTGATGGTAGACACTTGGCAAGTGGCAGTCACGATCGAACAGTGAGGTTGTGGGATGTTAGTACTGGTGAATGCCTAAAAGTTCTCCAGGGACACGACAATTGGGTTTGGTCAGTTGCCTTCAGTCTAGATGGTCAAACAATAGCCACTGCCAGCCAAGATGAGACGATTAAGCTTTGGGATGCAAAGACAGGTGATTGCCTAAAAACACTGCCAGTCCCCAAACCCTACGAAGGCATGAACATTACAGGTGTCACGGGTTTAACGGATGCCCAGAAAGCGACGCTGAAAGCACTGGGGGCAGTGAATGATTGAGATAGGCCAGCAAGGGCAAAAAGACTTGCACATAGTTTCAGGAGGAATGGCCTGAAGGGGTGATTCATTAAGCCTTCAGTGATCTCATCCCGGTCTATTAGACCTCTTGCAAAAGTCGAATTGACCCCCCTCAGTCCCCCCGAAACGGGGGGAGGAAATCTTACTCCCTCTCCGTTTCGGGGAGGGTTGGGGAGGGGTTCTTTGTATTTTTGTAACAGGTCTATTCTAGGGAATCCATATTACGTTCCATTCCATACCATGGTCAACTCGTGCTTAGCTAGCCAGAATCATAATGGGAATTCTACAGTTATCAGTTGGAGTTCTTATTAGAAGGTTCAAAATTCAGGGTTATGTGTGAATTAATTTTAGAGTGGCTCCAAGCTGGTCAGCTTAGACGCGAAACGATTCGTCACCCACAGCTTAGTAAGTCTCCAGGAACGGTTCGGCTGGGTCGCAATCCAGAGGAGTGCGACATCGTGCTAAGTGACCCCACCGTCTCAGGGTTGCATGTTGAGATTTTTTTTAATCATTCATCCCAAATTTTTTGCCTGCGGAACCTCCGTCATACTAATCCTCCCGTTGTCGATGACAAGCAAATTGTCGCAGCGGAAGTCCCTTTAAGGCAGGGTAGCATCATTGCTTTGGGACAACTCGAACTCAAAGTCGTTGCAGTTACTTTTGGCAAGCCGAATCAGGGTATTCCGCGAACCATTCTACTTCCGCCACAACCCTCACAAGCCGCTAATCAACCCGCACCCGGTACTGTCTCCTATGGATTGGAGTGTCCCAAATGCCACCGAGTTTCTCCCTATGAACAATTGGAGTGGGGCTGTCAGTGGTGTGGCACTTCTTTGGCAGCAGCGGCTAGTGTTTTAATGTCGCCCAATAGTAATTAGGGATAGGAAAGTATGAATTCTGCCCCTTTGCGAATTCAGTTGAGTTGGGATAACCCCGCCACCGGAGAGAGGCGAGAACCGACGCTGGGTATTCCAATTGCACTGGGGCGCGACTTCAATGCCATGCCTGCCCAAATTCAAGGGCATCCTGTCTCTCGGATGGTTCTCAATAGCCTTGAGGTTTCTCGCTTCCATCTGCTGATTGATACAGACAGTGGCGCGTTAGTTGTCATCGATCAAAATAGCCGCAATGGTACTTTTGTCAATGGTAACCGTATTGCTACAAATGGACGCACGTTGTTGGCTCATGGCGATTCGTTACAAGTTGGGCCTTACCAAATTGCGATCGCTTTTGGTGCGAGGACACAACTATCTGCCGCTTCCAGGAATTCACAGATTGTCTTTAACCCGAATACCGGATTGCCCGATCCGAGTCCACCCCCAGCGATCCCGGTGGCAACCACTACTCGTAATTTTCCTCCACCCCTGTTTCAAGCATTAGAAGTGGCTGTACAAGACCTTCATGCTACAGGATTACCGGTGGAAGAAGTGGATTATGCAACCGTGGGAGCGGGGTTGGGTAGCTTTGTTTGGGCGGATTTATTGAGAATTTCCGGGGTGAGGAGTTCTCAGATTGCGGCGTTGGGGATTGCGACCCAGCCCTATAGTCGGTATAAGCAGCTTTGCCTCAATTCCCAAATTCCCCTGCATGAGCGATTACGCTCGAATTCAGATTCTTGTCCTGATAATATTTGGGGTTGGCCTAGCTATGCGGTGCGGGAGGCATGGCACAATGCGGTGCGGGGGCATTGGGGAACCGCTTTAGGGTATTTGTGGCAGGTGTTTGCGGAGCCAACCTTTGCCCAAACCTACACGCCTCGTGCCGAGAATGTATTTGCTTCCCTGGATCGGGAGGTGAAGCGGATTGGTTGGGAGCAAATGTTTCGTTATGGAAGCGTCCGGGCGATTCGTAAGACTACAGATGGACGTTATGCGATCGCCTATTCCCGAACGACCACTGGATACCGTAACCATGCTTTCTTAGTGGCTCGTTATGTTCACTTAGCAACCGGCTATCCGGCGATTAAATTTCTCCCCGATTTGCAAGCCTATCGGGAGAAAACCCAGGATTTTAAATCAGTGGTGAATGCTTACGAACTTCATGACCACGTTTATCAATATTTGGAACAATATGGCGGTACGGTGATGATTCGCGGTCGTGGGATTGTGGCATCACGGATTGTACAACGAGTGTATGAAGCAAGGCTACGGAACACGAATATTCGGTTAGTGCATTTAATGCGATCGCCCAAACCCCAAGGCAATAAATTTGGCACCTCCCAACGACGGGTGGAACACCACTACGAATTTCAACCCTTTAACTGGCCCAAAGCTTGCTGGAGTGGGGAACTGCGAGAGATGCTAGAAAAGGCTGACCCGCATGAGCGACAACGCTTACTCGCTGACTGGGGTGGCACAACAACCGCTCTTCGCCACGATTGGCAATGGATTGTCGAGCAAGGGTTAAAGTTAGGCTGGTACAAAATTGAGTTTGGAGAAGTTGAACGGGTTGAGCGTGAGTCTAGTGGAGTTATTACTTACATTCAGGAGAAGGAGTTTAAAGGACAAATACGTCTAGAAGCCGACTTTATTATTGATGCTACAGGACTTGACGCGCAGGCAACCGCCAGCCCCCTCCTCAATGACCTTATCACGCATTACAACTTACCGCTTAATCCTTTAGGGCGTCTAAGTGTAAATAATGATTTTGAATTGGTAGAAATGCGGGTGTCACAGGGTCGGATGTATGGGGCAGGGGCAATTACATTAGGTGGCCCTTATGCGGCGGTGGATAGTTTTTTGGGCTTACAGTATGCGGCACTCAGGGCCGTAGATGCGATGACGACCAACAAGGCACCTAAAATCCGTCGTTTGAACGGACTCAATTCTTTATTTCAATGGGGAAAATGGGTGGTCAATCAATCTCCCTAAGCACAAAAGTACGAAGTAGATGTAGATAAAAAAATTCATCTTTTATCTCTAAATCCTTCAATCTTGAGCTATGACTCCTACTCTATTTGGTCGCTGGCAAACTCGCTTATTACTACTAGCTACGATAGGCGTTTTGATCACATTGCCCTTTTCCTTGGGTATTATCGGCCCTGGCGCTAGTTCTGAATTCTTCTGGATACTCGGATATATAGCACTGTTTGGTTTAATCTGGGACGTGCTTTATAACTACCTCCAGAAGTTTCGTTGGGATCGGGATTGGCCTGGTGCGTTTCAACTCCTGGCTGGAATTTGGGAGGCTATTTTTATTGTTGCTGTGGTGAAGCTATTTGGCTTACCCAATGTACCCAGAGAATTACCGATTAATGGGTTTATATTTCACTACAGCTTAGTGTGGATAGGAGTTTACATTACCTCTCAAATGGTCATGCGAATTGTGTTTCCCCGGTGGCGTTTCAAAGGTGGGCAATGGCTATAATTTGGGAGGCATAATTAAATCGAAAATATTTTTAAATTGACCTAATTAGAATTATTTTGGCTATTGACTCTCTCCCTGAAAAACCTATGGCTAGTCTTTTACAGTGTATTGAATGTGGCGGAACCGTTAGTTCTAAAGCTTCCCGTTGTCCCCGTTGCTCAACCAAGTATCCCTTGGGGGTTAAGTGTACAGTTTGTTGTAAATTATTCAAGCGCTCAGAAGCCCTTAAATTTGTTAGAGATTATGGCGAAACTAGGCAACCAACTATTGTTCGTTTTTTTCATCATGCTTGTTATAAGCAAGTTAGCCAAGTCCGAATTGGAAGGTCAAGAACAAGTTGCCCCGTCTGCAAACATGGGATTGAATTTGATACAAGCAATTCTGTTAATTGTCCTAACTGTGGACATCATATTTTGACAAAGTTAGAAAAACCTTCATTTGCACCTTGCTGTTATTGCGATTTCCCATTAAACACAAGATTAGAGGTGGCTATCAAAGAAGTACCTCGTCAATTTTTAGACGGCTGGATTACAGAAACCCTATATGCTCATAAGATTTGTTACACACCAGAGAGGCAAGAGGAAGAGAAACGCCAGCAGAAGAAGGAACAAATTAATCAAATTATTAATAAAAAGAGACAAACAAAAAATTTTCGTCTAAGACAATCCCAAAATAATCAGGAAGCCCTAGCTGTATCAATCATTTTAGGCATTGTAATGGGCATCCTTGTTGGGAGTTCAGGAGGCGTTATATTACATTACATTCTGGGATTTGGTTCTACCTGGAAAAGTGCAGCTTTGTGGGGATTTTGTAGTGTTTCTCTTTTAACTATCGTTACTGTTTGGATTGCTCGCTTATTCGATTAATTTTAAAATTTTGGTTCTTGACGTCGTTAGGAATCTATCTGTAATCGATTCTATATTATACCAATTTCATAAAATAGTGCAACATTTAGAAGATCCCCCTCGCATCCCCCTTAACAAGGGGGACTTTAAACCCTCCATTTGTTCCCCCCTTAATAAGGGGGGCTAGGGGGGATCTCGATCTGTAGCAGCATTAAATGAAACTGCTATTACTCCTAACTCTCTCGGCATTCTCTGTGCCTATGTGATTTATTAAAACTTCTCACAAATCAAATAGGATTACTATATAGGGGTTCTCCATCGGATGGAATACAGCAATAATTTAGGGGCACGAATGCCGTGCCCTAAACCTATAATACACAGAACTGAGAATTGCTATAAAAACGGCTTACGGTAATCTAACGCTTGAGTATTCTTGAAGGCATTTTAGTTGGTTTAGTTCCTTGATTGATGGGATAAAACTTAAATTTATTGAGTGCCGTACTGGCTAATTTCACTACATTGGGGTTGGCATCTCGTAATGCCTGTTTGAGATAGGGTATCACGGATTCATTCTTGATTTTTCCTAAAGCTTCAACAGCAGATTGACGCACGGACGGTTCTGGAGAGCGACTTAATTTTCCTAATAGATGGATTGCTCTTGAAACTTCTGATTTCTGGCTTTGGGTAGCTGCAATATTGCCTAAGGTTGATGCAACTAATTCTCGGATACGGCTATCGGAATGACTAACGTACTCAGTGAGTTGGGGAATATAAGCCACTTGATTTGATTTCCCCATTGCTATTACTTTTTCAGTGATATCTTCCGTTTTTTTGCTGGTAGTAGGGTTGACACTTTGAGCTGTATTTTCAGCATCTGTTGGAGGAGTAATCACAGCAATAATTTCTTTTAGCGCTTGATCGATTTCCTGTTGGATTTCCTGATTGGATTGGGCGCGAATCTCATCTTCAAGTTCAATATTCTCTGAAGAAATACTAAAAGGAGAGGTTTCGATGGGGGTTGGTTGTGTTTCCTGGATGGACAACTCGACAATCTCTGGTTCTGGCTCAAAAACCGCTGAAGAGATACTTTCAACATCAGTTTCGATTGGGGTCTGTTGCGTTTCCTCACTCCAAGGATCTGAAATTTCTTGTCCTAGTTCAAAATTTGCTGAAGAAGTACTAACAGAAGGAATTTCTAGGGGAGTGGGTTGTATTTCCGGAGTCAATGGCGCTACGACCTCTTGTTCTAGAGGCTCATCCCCTTGTAAATTATTAACAAAAGAGGTTTCTACGGATTGGATTTCCGGAATAATCGGCTCTACAACAGGTAGATCTAAATTATCTTCTGAATCAATCAGAGTATTTTCTGTAGATTTTTCTAAGGGTTGATTTTCATCGTTTTCTTTTAATGAATCAATTGTATCTTGTAGTTGAGCCTGGTATACTTCTTCTAATTCATCAATTTTTTGGATTCTCTGAGTTTGGTTATTTTCTGGCAAAGAGTTAATTGTTGCCTGTAGACGAGCCTCAAACCGTTGCTTTAATTCGTCAGTAGCCTGTTTTAACTGCACCTGATAGTTGACTTGCATAGACTCGATGATTTCTAGAATTCGAGACTCATGCCTATCTTCTAATTCTTCAAATCTTTTGCGAAACCGTTGTTTCTGCTTTTCAATTTTTTCTTGCAGGAACCAGTAGGTTAAGCCGACTCCGACTAATGCCAGAATTGACAGTATTAGAGATGCTTCCATAAATAGCTCCTGAGTATAGCGATTCTTAAGTGATATATATCTTACGACATGCGATCGCTTTGACTCAAAATTTTGTATTTCCCAACTGACTTCATCAATCAGTTGAATCAGATTAGACTGGAGTTGTGACAAGATAAACTCAGGACTAGACTTCCCATCAACGAGTTTTCATCTTCCATCGCTGTCCATCGAGTTTCGCTTCTAATTCCTCTTTAATACGATTGAGAATCGAGGTTTCATCTAGGGAGGAGAGAATGCGACTTACCACGGCTTTTGGCCCATCTGGCCCCCAAGATGCCCCGTTTGCCAAATAAGTCTTAGTCACTTGTCCGATCGCATACGAAGAAACACCAGCAACCCCGGCTTGAGTTAGTGCCACCGAAACATAAGGTGCTAAGGAAATTCCCCCCGTTGCCGGTGCTGAAAGACCGAGTAAACTTTTGAGAGAACCGAGTCCTAGACTCACCAATAGTTCGCTAGCCCCAATCCCTCCCATGCCAAGCGCAATTTTTTGCAATAATCCTAAAGCTCCCTGCTGAGTCATGGAAATGCCGTACAGGCGAGATAAGGTTAAAATCATCACCACATCAACAATGGTGGCAGTGAGGACATCTACAACCGTTAAGGGGTTAAGTGCGATCGCAACGGCCTTGGTTATCGTTGCTTTCCAGATAATCTGATTGGCACTCTCCTCCCGAATCGCCATTTTCCGATTAACCACCCGTTCATTAACCTCATCGGCATAAAGCATCGAGTTGAGGGCTACCAGCGATTTACCTTCCCGGTGCAAAATCTCCAGAATTTTCAGCTTCAACTCATCGACTTGCGGTTTTCCCGGACGCCGTTGCACGTTCATACTACCATCGGTACGTCGCACCGCTTGAGCAACCAAGGGGGACGCGGCAACCATGACAATTTCTTCAGGGGAGAGCAATTGCTTCACTCGCTCATCCCGAATTTTGCGATAAATTTCCTGTCGATCCGCTTCGGGATATTGGTCAATTTTGTTAAACACCAGCAACATCGGTTTGCCAACATTCCGCAGTTGGGAGAGGGCGTCAAATTCCACCTTCGTCATGTCACCGGCGATCATAAAGAGAATCAAGTCTACCTGTCTAGCAACCTGATGCGCCAACGCTTCACGGGTTTCACCGTCTACTTCGTCAATTCCTGGCGTGTCAATTAGCTGAACTTGGGAATTACCGATACTACTTGGTAAGGCAACTCGCAGAATGTCTTGACCATTATCCCCCACCGCTTCCTGACTCAATTGCCAGTTCGCCGTATGACTGCTGCGGGTAACGCCATGCAAAGCCCCTGTCTCAAATACGGGTGTACCCAATAAGGCATTGAGTACAGATGATTTCCCCCGTCCCACCATGCCAAAGGCGGCAATCTGGATGCATGAATCCTCTAATTTGTCAAGCCATGTAGTTAAGCCCTCAAGTTCTAACTCTAAACCCGCTTGTTCTCGTGGGGTCAAGTCGAGATGACTCACAATATCTCGAAGTGCGTCTTGTGCTTGTTTGTAGTTGAGTTCTTCCTGAATTTCTTCAAAGCTGGCGATCGCACTGTCGAATTCGTCGGTATCCATGGTATGTGAAGAATCAGGTTCAGGCATCGAGTGGCTCAAAATCAAACCTCTGACAACGAGTCGCAAGGAGTAGCTAAACCGTTGCAACTACTAGTGACGGCTAATTCTATGCTAAAGGTTGAATTTCTAGCCTGCTCCACAAACTCTATCAATTTATTCATTTTGTGGATAGATATCTTTCCTGTCTTTGCGACCTCTAAAACTCAGCCCACTCCATAAAAAATCCCCCACCCGAAGGTAGGGGACTTAATTTAATTACCTACAAAGCTAAGATTCAGCCAACTTCATCAGCCAAACTTACCAGCCGTCGAGGCAATCACAAACGCTGCGTAGGTGAGGATATAGCCAACCGTGAAGTGAGCTAAACCAACCACACGACCTTGAACGATAGACAGAGCAACGGGCTTGTCCTTCCAGCGAATCAAGTTCGCCAGAGGAGTGCGCTCGTGCGCCCAAACCAGAGTTTCAATCAACTCTTGCCAATATCCACGCCAGCTAATCAGGAACATGAAGCCGGTTGCCCAAACCAGGTGTCCGAAGAGGAACATCCAAGACCAGACCGCCAGGTTGTTCATACCGTAGGGGTTGTACCCGTTAATTAGCTGAGCGGAGTACAGCCAGAGGTAATCGCGCAGCCAGCCCATGAGATAAGTTGAAGACTCATTAAACTGAGCTACGTTGCCTTGCCAAACACCTAGATGCTTCCAGTGCCAGTAGAAGGTCACCCAACCAATGGTATTGAGCATCCAGAACATGGCGAGGTAGAAGGAATCCCAAGCCGAGATGTCGCAGGTGCCGCCACGGCCGGGGCCGTCGCAAGGGAAAGCATAGCCGAAGTCTTTCTTGTCCGGCATGAGCTTAGAACCACGGGCATCCAACGCACCTTTGACCAGAATCAGGGTGGTGGTGTGCAGACCCAGTGCGATCGCATGGTGAACCAGGAAATCGCCAGGGCCAATTGTTAAGAACAGAGAGTTGGTGCCGCTGTTGATGGCATCCAGCCAGCCCGGTAACCAGACATTGCCATAGTTTGGCCATGCAGTGGTCGCGATGCTATCAGGATTGGACAACAGCAAGTCCATGCCGTACAGGGCTTTACCATGAGCGGCTTGGATGAACTGAGCAAACACCGGTTCAATCAGGATTTGCTTCTCAGGGGTTCCGAAAGCGACCACGGTATCGTTGTGGACGTACAGACCCAGAGTGTGGAAACCCAAGAACAGTGAAACCCAGCTCAAGTGAGAGATGATGGCTTCTTTGTGCCGTAGAACCCGATCCAAGACATTCCCTTTATTTAATTCAGGGTCATAGTCTCGTACCAGGAAAATCGCGCCGTGGGCAAACGCTCCCACCATGATGAAGCCAGCAATGTACTGGTGGTGGGTGTAGAGCGCCGCTTGGGTGGTGAAGTCCTTAGCCATGAAGGCATAAGGCGGGATCGAATACATGTGCTGCGCCACCAAGGAGGTGATGACACCCAGCGCTGCCAGAGCAAATGCTAGCTGGAAGTGCAAGGAGTTGTTCATCGTGTCATACAACCCTTGGTGAGGCAGGTTGAATTGACCTTCACTCTTGCCACCCACCAAACCAGCCTTGGAGTTGAGCATCTCTTTGATGCTGTGACCAATGCCGAAGTTGGTGCGGTACATGTGACCGGCCACGATGAAGATCACAGCGATCGCCAAGTGGTGATGCGCCATGTCAGTCAGCCACAGGGACTCGGTCTGGGGATGGAAACCACCCAAGAACGTCAGAATGGCTGTCCCTGCTCCTTGAGCCGTGCCAAATACATGACCCGTTGTATCAGGGTTCTGGGCATAAACGCCCCAGTTTCCGGTGAAAAACGGAGCCAAGCCTGCTGGGTGTGGCCTAACCGATAGGAAATTATCCCAACCCACGTGCTGTCCACGAGATTCGGGGATAGCAACGTGAATCAAGTGACCAGCCCAAGCCAGAGAACTAACACCAAACAGACCTGCTAGGTGATGGTTCAGGCGAGACTCAGCACTCTTGAACCAGGATAAGCTCGGACGGAACTTGGGCTGTAAGTGCAGCCAACCTGCGAACAGGAAGATTGCCGATAGTATCAACAGGAATATTGCACCTTGATACAAGTCGCCGTTCGTCCGAATTCCTTGGGTGTACCACCAGTAGTAAACACCGGAGTAGGAAATATCAACTGGGTTAGCCGCACCCGCTTGGGTGAAGGCTTCTACAGCAGGTGCGCCGAATTGAGGGTCCCAAATCGCGTGGGCGATGGGACGGATATTGAGCGGATCTTTAATCCACTGTTCAAAGTTACCTTGCCAGGCGACGTGGAACAGGAGGCCAGAAGTCCACAAGAAAATGATTGCAATGTGACCGAAGTGAGAAGCAAAAATCTTTTGGTAAAGATTTTCCTCCGTCATGCCATCATGGCTTTCAAAGTCGTGAGCCGTAGCAATCCCGTACCAGATTCGACGTGTTGTCGGATCTTGAGCGAGGTCCTGGCTAAATTTAGGAAATTTTGTTGCCATCTGTCTTAGGAAATCCTCCTCGCTGACATATGAGGCTTATGCAATGGTGCTGCTCATTTTCTGTCTGAGCGACCCCCTGGAACAACAGTTCCAGGTCTTAAAAGGGTCTCGACAGGCGGGACACAAAAAGAGCGTGTCCCACTTTAAATTTGGTATCGATTCAAAGAAACGTTATCCAATTGCGATAATTCGCGCTAGGAAGAACGCCCATGTAGTGACGATTCCTCCCAGGAGGTAGTGAGCTACCCCTACAGCTCGTCCCTGAATGATGCTCAGAGCGCGAGGCTGAATTGATGGGGCAACTTTTAATTTATTATGCGCCCAAACAATGGATTCGATCAGTTCTTGCCAGTAGCCGCGACCACTGAACAGGAACATCAAACTGAAAGCCCAAACAAAGTGAGCGCCCAGGAACAGCAGACCGTAGGCGGAAAGAGCTGTGCCGTAGGACGTGATCACCTGAGAAGCTTGAGCCCACAAGAAGTCACGTAACCAACCATTAATCGTGATCGCACTGGTTGCAAAGTTGCCGCCCGCTAGGTGAGACACTGTGCCATCCGGTGCTACCGTACCCCAAACATCGGATTGCATCTTCCAGCTAAAGTGGAAAATCACAACCGAGATGCAGTTGTACATCCAGAACAGACCCAGGAAGACGTGATCCCAACCAGATACCTGGCAGGTACCGCCACGACCCGGTCCGTCGCAGGGGAAGCGGAAGCCCAAGTTAGCCTTGTCTGGAATCAGACGGGAACTACGAGCAAAGAGTACGCCTTTGAGCAGAATCAGCACAGTGACGTGGATGGTGAATGCATGGATGTGGTGAACCATAAAGTCCGCCGTACCCAGCGCAATCGGCATCATCGCCACTTTTCCACCAACCGCCACAATTCCGCCGCCAAAGGCATAACTAACGGGTTCTAGGGCGTTGGGAGCGGTGTTTCCAGGAGCCAAGGCATGAATGTTCTGAACCCACTGAGCAAAAACAGGCTGTAGCTGAATTGCTGTATCCGAGAACATATCTTGAGGACGACCAAAAGCCCGCATCGTGTCGTTATGAACGTACAGACCAAAGCTATGGAAGCCTAGGAAAATACACACCCAGTTCAGGTGAGAGATGATCGCTTCCCGGTGACGGATCACCCGATCCAGTAGGTTATTTTGGTTAACCACTGGGTCGTAATCCCGCACCATGTAAATAGCGCCATGAGCGGCACCACCCACAATACAGAATGCGCCAATCCACATATGGTGGGTAAAGATGGAGAGCTGCGTGGCGTAGTCCGTTGCCAAGTATGGATACGGTGGCATCGAGTACATGTGATGCGCCACGATGATGGTCAGCGAACCCAGCATCGCCAGGTTAATGGCTAGTTGAGCGTGCCAAGAAGTGGTTAGGACTTCGTAGAGACCTTTGTGACCTTCTCCAGTGAGTGGGCCTTTATGATTCTCTAGAATTTCCTTCATGCTGTGACCAATGCCCCAGTTAGTCCGGTACATGTGGCCAGCAACGATGAATAGTACAGCGAGCGCCAAGTGATGGTGTGCTGTATCTGACAACCACAAGCCACCTGTCACTGGGTTCAAACCCCCCTTGAAGGTGAGGAAGTCAGCATATTCACCCCAGTTCAAGGTGAAGAAGGGAGTCAATCCCTTGGCAAAGCTGGGATACAGCTGAGCCATTTTGCTGCTATCTAAGATGAACTCGTGAGGCAGAGGAATGTCTCCTGGAGCCACACCAGCATCCAACAGCTTGTTAATCGGCAGAGAAACGTGGATTTGGTGACCCGCCCAACCCAGACAGCCACAACCCAGCAAACCAGCTAGGTGGTGATTCATCATGGATTCGACATTTTGGAACCATTCCAGCTTCGGAGCTTTCTTGTGGTAGTGGAACCAACCAGCAAATAGCATCAGGGCAGCCATGACGAGACCGCCAATCGCCGTGACATAAAGCTGGTAGCTGTTGGTGAACCCGGCAGCACGCCAAATTTGGAAGAATCCAGAGGTGATTTGAATGCCGTGGAAGCCTCCACCGACGTCACCGTTTAAAATACCTTGACCCACAATAGGCCAAACCACTTGAGCACTTGGCTTGATGTGGAGCGGATCGCTCAACCAAGCTTCGTAGTTGGAAAAACGAGCGCCATGGAAGTACATGCCGCTTAGCCATACAAAGATGACAGCCAAGTGACCGAAGTGGGCGCTGAAAATTTTCCGAGATACGTCTTCTAAGTCACTAGTATGACTATCGAAATCGTGAGCGTTAGCGTGGAGGTTCCAAATCCAAGTTGTGGTTTTTGGACCTCTAGCGAGGGTGCGATCAAAATGACCTGGTTTACCCCATCTCTCGAAAGAAGTAGGTACCGGATCTTTATCGACTACAACCCTTGCTTTCGCCTCTCGCTCAGGAGGGCTAATTGTCATGAGGAATCTCCTCTCTAGACAAGGAACGAGAAAAACCCCACAGGGGGATTGGGATGTGTATAAGCGAGGAAAGCACTTGGATGTTATGGCGGCTTTCCTGGGAAACCAGATCTCCGCTTGAAGTAGTTCCAGAGGAAGACCTTCTGTAGTTGATGATAGGACTGCCTCTGCAAAGTCTTCGGAAGCGCTTAACAATAATTCAAACTCTTAGCAAATCAAGAGCCACTTAGGCTTTTAATGCAAAAGTATATGGAAAAAAGTCAAGAGTAGTTGACCTAAAATTTACAAAACGCAATATTCCTAGCGATGAGTCTCACAATTCAAAGTCATAGCGTGTCAAACCGAGTCCCTCATTGCGTTTTCCCAATCCCCCTGCCTTGACAAATAAGATTCAGCCTGCATTTCATTGCAAAATTAAATCACCTTAATCGAAAGAATCTATCTTCCTGTACAGGTTGCTCAAGGTTCTATCACCTAACGCAGGGCTTAACTAAATCCGACCCAAATTCATCAAGGAATAAAACCTGATTTCGCCCTAGTGCGCCTATGGACAGCTTCGGTTAAGATGGATTGCCGGTGGCAAGTGGCAAAAGGAGGTTGTGTAGTGGGTAAAAATCGCTGGTGGATAACTGGGAGAGTACTCGTTTCGTTCTTAATGGCTGCGGTTTTAGCTTGGTCATTGGTGGGCTGTAGCAGCTTCAGGGGTAGCTCTAGTTCACGTATTGAGACATCCCCATCTCTGAACAGCGATGCCGCCAAGCCTCAATTCACAGGACAGCTTTCAGAAGTAGCGCCACCCCCAGCCATTCAAAAATTAAGCCAGAGCTTGGAAGCTTACCAGCCTCAAGTCGCGATTTTGACCCCTAGAGCTGATCAAGTTCTTCAAGACACAAGCGTCTCAGTACAATTTCAGGTTCAAGATTTACCCCTCTTTAAAGACCCAGATTTAGGTTTAGGCCCACATTTAAATGTCATTCTGGACAACCAACCCTATCAAGCCGTCTATGACTTAGACCACCCAATTGTCTTTGAAGATTTAGCCCCAGGGACTCATACCCTGCGTGTTTTTGCCTCCCGTCCTTGGCATGAGAGCTTCAAGAACGAAGGAGCCTATGCCCAGACAACATTTCACGTCTTTACAAAAAGTACTGATAACAACCCAGAGCCAGCCATACCCTTACTGACTTATAGTCGCCCGACAGGTAGCTACGGAGCCGAACCGATTATGCTCGACTTCTACCTGACAAACGCCCCTCTGCATTTAGTAGCTCAAGAAAATCCTGATGATGATATTGCCGATTGGCGTATTCGCGTCACGATCAACGGAGAAAGTTTTGTTCTGGATCGCTGGCAACCGATTTACCTGAAAGGATTTAAGCGGGGCAAGAACTGGGTGAAGCTAGAGTTTCTCGACGAACAGGGAAACCCGGTTAAAAATGTTTTCAACAACACAGTGCGGCTGATTAGTTACGAGCCGAAAGGAAAAGATACCCTTTCTAAACTAGTGCGCGGCGAAATCTCTGCTGATGCGGCTCGTGGTATCGTAACTTCCGGCTATCAAACAACACCCACGCTGACCCCCGCTCCCAGCCCATTACCCACTGTTACGCCAGAACCCATCCCTTCTACAGAACCATCTGTTGAAGAAACACCAACTCCTGAATTAGAGACGCCATTAGCAGAACCCACCCCATCTGTTGAATCTCCAACAACATCGAGCGAATCCCCATCTCCTGTAGAAGAACCAACTTCCACAGAGCAAGCACCTCCGAGTGAACCCGTCACTGAGCCAAAGTCCAGGTTCGGCAGTTTCTTCAATCGTTTCCGTCGTCCATCTGTAGCTCCTAGCCCTTTACCTGAACAATCAGAACTAGAGGTTCCCACTAACGAGCCTGTGATAGTTCCAGAGGAAACCGAACCGATGCCAGAACCAGAGGTATCGCCGACTCCCACCGAATCCCCCTCTGCTGTAGAAGAACCAACTCCCATCGAATCCCCCTCTGCCGTAGAAGAACCGACTCCTACGGAAGAAGCAACTCCTACTACACCTGTAACTGAGCCAAAGCCCAAGTTCGGAAGTTTCTTCAATCGCTTTCGTCGTCCGGCGGCTACACCCAGCGAACAGCCTGCCATACCAGAGGTATTAGACGCTCCCTCTTCGGAACCCGTGGTGGTACCGGAACAAACTGAACCCCCAGCGTCGGAAGAAGAACCCACTATCCCGCCTGAGCTGACAGAGCCAGAATTAGAGCCTACTCCGGTGATTACACCCGTCCCGATTCGACCCATACAGCCAGAAAAATCCCTAACTGATGACCTGTTGAAGGGTGATCAATCTCCTGCAACCAATGGAGCAACTCCAACTCCAAATTCTGAGTTACCGCCAACACTACCGGAAATTGTAGGGACACCAGAGCCAAAACTTTCGCAACCAGAAGTTTCCCCTTCTCCCAAATCGGAAGCACCAGCCTCAGAGGCACAAGTGACCGATCTACCTTTAGGGGAAGAAACAATTCCTGAGACTCGATAACGTTAAGAATGATGAAGATATTGCACAGTTGGCATGATAGGCATTAAAAAGACTTCTCGCGTCCGAACTCCAGAACTTCCCCAAGCTCGAATCTGGCTTAATACAGACCAGCCCTTAGCTCTGAAACAGTTAAAAGGACGAGTGGTCGTTCTTGACTTTTGGACATACTGCTGCATTAATTGCTTGCATGTCCTGCCAGACTTGAAGTATTTAGAACATAAGTACAAAGACAGCCTCACCGTTATTGGCATCCACTCAGCTAAGTTTGACCAGGAAAAAGAGGCTGAAAACATCCGTCAGGCGGTACTCCGATACGACATAGAGCATCCTGTTCTTGTGGACAACAACTTTGATGTCTGGCAGCAGTATGCCGTTCGGGCTTGGCCTACCTTGATGGTGATTGACCCAGAAGGGTACGTGATTGGTTCTGTATCCGGTGAGGGAAATCGAGATGTTTTGGATCAGCTAATTGAGCAAGTGATCCGCGAACATCAGGAGAAAGGAACCATCAATTTTCAGGAACTTAGCCTGACGCTAGAAAAGCAGCGACAACCCCTAGCGACCCCCCTGGCTTTTCCGGGTAAAGTGCTGACAGATGAAGAAGGTGAACGCTTATTCATTGCTGACTCTGGCCATCACCGGATTGTGGTGAGTAGCCTGAGTGGTGAGGTTCAGCAGGTAATTGGAACGGGCAAACCCGGCTTAACCGATGGCTCCTTTGAGGAAGCTCAATTCTTCGCCCCTCAAGGAATGACCTTAGATAGCGAAAATCAGCTCCTCTACGTGGCAGATACCGAAAACCATTGTCTGCGACAAGTTGATCTCAAAAACCAGCAGGTCAAAACGATTGCTGGTACGGGTGAGCAAAGTCATCACATCCGCCCTCATAGTGGAAAAGCTCTAGAAACACGCTTGAATTCTCCTTGGGATGTGGAGAAAGTTGGTCATTGTCTCTTGATTGCCATGGCGGGTTCCCATCAAATTTGGGAAATGCAGCTAGAAACGGGTTGGCTGAGAACTTACGCTGGCACGGGTGCAGAAGCTTGTCTGGATGGAACTCCGGATCAGGCGGCTTTTGCCCAGCCTAGTGGACTGACGACGGACGGTCGAGAGTTATACATTGCTGATAGTGAAGTTAGCTCGATTCGAGCTGTGGGATTGGTGGATCATCTGCCAGTACGAACCGTCTGCGGTAGTGGCGAATTATTTGGTTTTGGCGATGTCGATGGTGAGGACGCTGATGTCCGCCTGCAACACGCATTGGGTGTGGAATATACTCAAAATTACCTTTGGGTCGCTGATACTTACAACCATAAAATCAAGCGTGTTGACCCGCGAACGGGTACTTGCCAGACCATGATAGGGCAGGGAACGGCCGGTCATCAGGATGGTCAAAGCATTAAGGCTAGGTTCTCGGAACCCTCCGGTTTGAGCGCGATCGCGGCTCACCTATACGTTGCTGACACCAATAACCATGCCATTCGGTGCATTGCTCTCGATACTCTGGAAGTAACCACTTTAGAGTTTTTAGGCTTGTGTGCACCCGACGTTTGTCTTCCTACTTCTTCCTCAACTCAATAATGTGATGATTTAGTCTTCTGGAACAGCAAGTATCCGTAGGATTCGTTCAGCATCTGTCAAATCACCCACGATGCGTCGGACAGGTTGAGGCCAAACTCTGAGCAATGTTGGGGTAGCGGAGATTTGATTCGCCTCGGCTTGATCGGGATGTTTAAAAACGTCAATGACTTTCAGGGTATAGGGAAGACGCAGAGAATTCTCTAATAACTGGTGCAAGCTCATGAGGATATACTCTGTGGCTGCACTGTGTCCCGACACAAACAAACGCAATACGTAGCCTTGAGCATGTTGTAATGATGAATCAGGCGGCATTTCTGGAGAGTTGCTGTGTGCTGTCGCTAGGGTTGGGTGGTGAGGTGGCGGCTTGTTGGTCGTTTCCTGAATGCGATCAGCGCTAGGCTTCTGGTGATCCAACGGATCACGCTGCACCGCTTCGCGATCGCCTCCCGCTTGTGCTGTCGTAACGCTGTCACTCGCGCTAACAGAGCCAGCCATTGTAACATTCTCCTGTTCAGGCGTTAATGCCTGAGATACCTTGTAATCTTGTGTTACAGCCTGGTGGTTAATTGCCTCTGCCTGTGATCCTAAAGCGGATTCTGATAGCGTAGTTTCGTTGGGAGAAGAGGTTAAATGTTCCTGGTAAGAGCTTTCGCCCTGTTTGTTTTCTAAAGGCACTTGCTTAAGCTGGTGGCTGGGGGAACTTCCGCTATAAGAGTAGGAAAATTGCTCAGTGCGCTCAAAACGCACAATCAAATCATGGTCTTCCCAGAGTTGGGGGAACTGATGGCGATAAGTCTCCAGAACGATCGGATCGCATAATCCTTCTTGCCAGGGAGCCAATTGCCAAACGAGATTGCCGGTGCCAAATACGGCATTGAGTAGAGCTTGGTGATGACGCACGAGCGGGTAAATCTCCGCTGAAGTTCGTATTTGTCGGGTTCGAGGGTCGAGCCAGCGATCAATGGTTGCAGTATACCCTGGCACTAAAAAATGAGGCGGTTCCGGTAATCCTAAAATTTCTTGCAGAGCCACACACAAATGCATGTGCCAATGACCCTGCTTTTTGGGATCAATGCAATAAATTAAGTCGGCTCCCGGTGTAAATAGGGCAATACCTTTAAACAACTGGGGGAAAAGTGGTTTGTCAAATTTCAAGGACTAGAGCCAGAGACTAGGGTTTTGGGATAATAGAGTCGAGTATTGAAGTGTCAGATTTACGCCTTCCTGAATTTCCCTTACTCCTTGCTCAAACCCTCAAATCATTAGAGCTTACCCTTAAGCGCCATATTTCCGGTTGTTCACGGTAGGTCAAGGGGGCGGTTGTTACTCAAAACCTTTGTGCTTATTTTAGCGTGAAGTCTTCACAATTAAGCGCGAACGGTAACAGTGACTACAGTTGAATCCCCGCCTGCCATTTGTGATTCAAGCGGGGGATTCCTGTGAAGGTCGCTAAATACGACCGCGTAACATCATCGCCATTTCGTTCTGAGTCGGGGACATTTCTAGGGCGGTTTCTTCCGTGATCCGCCCTTCCTGATAAAGGTTAAACAGAGATTTGTTCATGGTGACCATCCCGTCAAATTCACCCTCATCCATGAGTTGTGAAATGTCATCATATTGACCCTTGCGGATATAGTCCTTAATTGCCTCTGTGTTGATCAGGATGTCGTGAAAAGCCGCACGCTTGCCATCTGTAGTGCGACACAAACCCTGAGCAATAATAGCTACTAGAGATTCTGCGATCGCCACTCGCATGGCCGGTTGCTCCTCAGCCGGATAAAGCGTCAGAATCCGTTCCAGGGTTTTAACCGCACTGTTTGTGTGCAGCGTTCCCATCACTAAGTGACCCGTCTGAGCCGCTTTGAGTGCGGTATTCACCGTCTCTCTATCCCGCATTTCCCCCACCAGAATCACATCGGGGTCTTCCCGCAATGATGCCTTTAAGGCATTGTCAAACTTCAGGGTATGCATTCCCACTTCCCTTTGTCTAATCAAGGCTTTACGACTTTGATGGACAAATTCAATCGGGTCTTCAATGGTGATGATGTGCTTGGGCATCTCCTTATTCATGTAGTCCACCATCGCCGCGAGGGTTGTGGACTTACCAGACCCCGTCGGACCCGTGACTAAGATCAGACCCTTATGATAATGACAGACATCTCTAAATACAGGGGGCAACCGCAGTTGCTCAATCGTTAAAATTGTCAACGGAATCAGTCGCAGTACCATTCCAGGGCCGCGCAGAGTGTCGAAGACATTAATCCGCACCCGTGCAAATTCATATTGAGTTGCACCATCAAATTCCAGATGGTCATGAAAGCGTCGGATTTCCTCGTCGGTTAGCACTTCCCGCAACCAACTCAGAAATGTAGCTTGATCGGTTTCTGGGTGGTTGGTTAGTTCCATCTCGCCACGATTGCGATAACGAGGAGCTTCACCGACACCAATATGAACGTCAGAAAATCCCTTGTCATAGGCATAACGAACCAATTGCGCCAATGTCGGCTGTCCTGGTGAGGGGCCGACACTCCGTGCTGGCATCCGAGCTTTAACATTGGATGACGCTGGTACTGCCGGAGGACGAGAGGGTGCCTGTTGCCCTGAAGGTTCTGAGCGAGGGGGTGGAGCCGCAGAACTCAGTGTTTGTGTCGCCATCTGGTTCTTCGTTCCTGAAGCGGCTGCCCCAGCCATCTTATTATTCGGTGGCGGTGGTGGTGGAACCATGGGAGGGGGGGGGGGGGAAATGGGCCGACGCTGTGAGTCTGTCATATGGCAATTGCGAGTTAGCGAGGATAAGTGGTTCGACGAACTATATCTATATCTTTACAGTCTTCCCAAACTTGAGAGTTCGTTATCATTCCTTCACAACAATACTAAATCGATTGTCTGAATTTAGCTCCTACAGATGAATGCGATTGAAAAGAGTAAATCGTCACTCATTTTCCATCAACTGTGACACGGCACAATTATGAGAGTGACCCCCCAAAGTTATAAGAAGTGTAAAGATGAACAACCCGTTGAGCCGTTCCTCGTGCCGCCTGATTTTTTAGCAAAGAAAATTATTTGAGCTAGAGTCTGTAACGCTAGATACATCAATGCCTCTATCTCTAGAGAGATTGTCCCTTCTACGTTTCACTCGAAGCATGACTTTTGTAACGATTTTTGTAACGGTTCTGATCCACAAATGTTTCAGCTTGAATGTAAATTTTTTTGAATATCAGCTCATCATAATCGAGAGTTTCCCTATACTGAATTTCACGACATCAATCCGCCAAGGATTAATAAACAGGCTTTTCTGTAAATTATTTTTTTAATCAGAACAGGAGGAAGAATCATGGAATTAACGAATCGTGAGAGCTTAGCAAAGAGCTATTCTTTAGCCATGCTCAAAAGCTTCTTGATTTGGACGTTTACATTAGGAGTTTGCTTACTGGTTGTTGGTTTTCCGTTAATCGTTTTAATGGTCACCGTTGGGGCGTTTCTCGCGATCACTTTACAATCCGTATTACCCGTTAGTGCCGTTTTGCTGGTGGCAGGAAGCTTGATTGGAGCCAATATTTTAGCGGTTGTCATCGGAGCAGCAATCCTCACTTTTAAAGGTGTTCATCCAGAGGAAGTGCACTGGTTAAATTGGCTGCATGGTGGCCCAGACCCTCTAAACGAATCGGTGTATGCCGCTTGCCCACTGACCTGCGACTTGACGAAGTAGGTATCGGGTTGGCTGACGGGCGACTGTTGGTTAAAGTTTAATCACATTATTAAGTTTTGAATACAACAGTTTTGCTACCCGGTCCAATCCGGGTTTTTTCATGTTTAAATTCTGTCGAATGACTTTTTATTTAATAATTCTTCATGACCCCATCTCCAATTCCAATTTGCATTACCCTGGGAACCCGCCCTGAGGCGATTAAACTTGCACCTGTGATTCAACAGTTCCGGCAGTGTGCCGCCTTTGATACTCATGTTATTTTGACGGGTCAACATCGGGAGATGGTCGATCAGGTCATGCAGTTATTTGAGTTAAGTGCTGACCGGGATTTAGAAATTATGCAGACCAAACAAACCCTAACGGATATTACCTGTCGGAGTTTGCGGGGATTGGAAACTATCTTTGAGGAAGTTCAGCCTCAGTTAGTCATCGTTCAAGGGGATACCACTACCGCTTTTGCTGCTACCTTAGCGGCGTTTTATCAAAAAATTCCGGTTGGGCATGTGGAAGCTGGATTGCGTACCGATGATTTGTTGAATCCTTACCCGGAAGAAGCCAACCGACGTTTGATTTCTCAGTTAGCTCAACTTAACTTTGCCCCTACGCCCCTTGCCGTAGAAAATTTGCAACGATCAGGGATTGTCGGAGCGATTCATCACACAGGCAATACGGTGATTGATGCATTGCTCACAGTGGCGCAGCGCCAACCGCCCTGTGAGGTTAAGGGTTTGGAGTGGGAAAAGTACCGCACACTCTTAGCAACAGTTCACAGACGAGAGAACTGGGGAGAACCGTTACAAGATATTGGTCAAGGGTTTCTGCAAATTTTAAATAAGTTTCCTGATACCGCCTTGCTGTTGCCCCTGCATCGCAATCCTACCGTGAGGGAACCCCTGCAAGCGATGTTAGGCGACCATCCTAGGGTATTTTTAACGGAACCCTTAGATTATGCAGAATTGGTCGGTGCGATCGCACGTTGTTATCTTCTACTCACCGATTCTGGGGGATTACAGGAAGAAGCACCGAGTTTGGGTAAACCTGTGCTGGTGTTAAGAGAAACAACAGAACGACCAGAAGCGATCGCAGCCGGTACCGCTAAGTTAGTAGGGACAAATCCCGATCGCCTTGTGGCAGAAGCGAGTCAGTTATTGAGCGATACCAGCGCTTATGAAGCGATGGCGACGGCAATTAATCCCTTTGGAGACGGTCATGCCGCGGAACGGATTTTGGGAATTGTAAAGGATTATTTTAGTTTATGAGTGAGGTAGCAGCGCAGCCAGCAGGATCACGAAATTCAAGCTATCTCCATTCCCCTTGCAGGGTGAAGGCTGCCCAGTAATAGGGAGATTTCCAGGTTGCATCCTGCAACATCTCGATTTGTGCGGCTCTCAGGGCGGCGGCTGGTTTTAAGTTGTCTTGCAGCATCTTTTTGTAGAATCGGCTCATTAATTCTGAGGTGCCTTCATCCGCCACACTCCACAAACTGACTAAGACTCTAGGGGAACCTGCATACATAAAGCCTCTTGTCAAGCCCACTAATCCTTCTCCTTTAATCTCCTTGCCCAGTCCAGTTTCGCAGGCACTAAGGACAACGAGTTCGGCGGGGAGGTTGAGGTTGAAGATATCGTTGAGTCGCAGGAAGCCATTCTGGGGGGTACCTTTGGCATCGACGAGAGAGAGAACAACGCCCGATAATTCTGGATTGGTACTGTTGAGGATGCCGTGGGTGGCAAAGTGTACGATTTGATATTGGCTGAGTTCTGGGCTAGTGGCTGTGGCACGATTGGCGGCAAAATCGAAGGCGGATTGGCTTTGAGTGGTGGGGACAAAGGAGAGGATGCGATCGCTCTCTTTGCGTGTAAAGGGCAAACGTTGGAACGTAACGTCGGCTTCTTGGGCAGAGCGAGTTAACGCTAAGCTGTCCAAATCGTTAGGGTTTACAGGTTGTGGGGACACCGAGGTTTTGAGCCGTTCATCGTTGGCGCTAAACACTGGATCGGCAATCACAGTTACCTTCTTTGGAGCTAATTTACGCCCGTTGGTGTCTTGCCTCAAGATGGCGACGGTTGAGGCTGAGGGTGAATTGACGATTTCGTGGTTGACAATTAGGGGAACAGGAGTTTTGTCCTTACCCAAGCTGTCGGGTGTTGGTAATGCAGCAAACGGTAAATACTGGAGTGCGCCGTCGCTGACGATGAGTAAGCGTTTGCCTGCCAATTGTCCTGCAACGGGAGATAACAGGATTTGACTGAGTTGGGTAGTGACTTCTAGGCTATCCTCGCGGGGAATAGCACCGAGTCCTCTTTGTTCGGGTGCTTTTTGTTTTCCTGTCTGTTCGTAGAAATTTTGGGCGGCTTTTTCAATCTCGGCGCGTTTGGGGAGTTCGTAGCTGGTGAAGCTGGTTTTGGTCACTGCCCACAGGTAGCTGCGTTCTTCGCCTAGGGAATACTGTAGCAGTAGGGTGTCGTCATCGAGGACTTGCTGCTGAATTTCGGGGAGGGTAAGGGGTTTTGGCTGAGTGAGTGCGGCATAGCTGGGACTGGTGGCGCGGATATCGGCTTGGGCTTGGCGATACTCTTCTAAGAGGGTGGTTTGTTCTCGTTCAATTGCCTCTGCTTGTTCTTTAGTGTGGTTACCGCTAAGGATTTGGACTCGGCGTTTCTCGACGGCATCAAGTTGCTGTTGCAAGGTGCGTTCGCGTTCGATTAATTTAGGGTCTACACCTTGGCGAATGTCAGTACCTGCTTCGGTGAGGAGTTCCAGCAAACCCCTTGCCCTTGAGCGTTCGCTGGCGTTGAGGGCTAGAGCGTCGTATCCTTTGCCGGGGTTGGTTTTGTGCAACTGCATCAGCAGGTCGATGTAGAGCTGGTAATAATCTTGCACTGTGGCGAAGTAAGAGGTGCGGAGTTGCTGGCTATCAATCTTGGTGCGGAGATCTTCAATAATGGTGATGGCAGCTTCAACTTGAGTTAAGGCTGAGTTGAGGTTGCCTTGGCTGCGTTCTAGGTAGGCAACATTAAAGAGCGTAAGAGCTTCCTGTGGCTTGTCCCCAGTAGCCCGACTCAAGGGCAAGGATTGGTTGTAGAATTCCAGCGCTTTTTGCTTTTGACCTAAATCGCCGTAGACTGCACCGATGTTATTGAGACTAATGGCTTCTACTGCCTTATTCCCAGTAGCCCGAAGCATGGGCAAGGATTGGTTGAAGAATGAGAGCGCTTTTTGCTTTTCTCCCAAGTCGGAGTAGACTAGACCGATGTTGTTGAGGGTAGTTGCTTCCCCTGCCTTGTCCCCAGTTGCCCGAAACATGGGCAAGGATTGGTTGAAGAATGAGAGCGCTTTTTGCTTTTGACCTAAATCGTCGTAGACTCGACCGATGTTGTTGAGAGTAACCGCTTCTTGTGGCTTGTCCCCAGTAGCCCGACTCAAGGGCAAGGATTGGTTGAGGTAGTCGAGGGCTTTTTGCTTTTCTCCTAATGCGTAGTAGACTCGACCGATGTTGTTGAGAGTAATCGCTTCCCCTCGCTTGTCCCCAGTTGCCCGTTTCAAGGGCAAGGATTGGTTGAACAATTCCAGCGCTTTTTGCTGTTCTCCTAAATCGGAGTAGACTTTACCAATGTTATTGAGGGTAGTTGCTTCCCCTCGCTTATCCCCAGTAGCCCGTCTCAAGGGCAAGGATTGGTTGTAGAATTCCAGCGCTTTTTGCTTTTCTCCTAATGCGTCGTAGACTGCACCGATGTTACCGAGAGTAAGGGCTTCCCCTGTCTTGTCCCCAGTAGCCCGACTCAAGGGCAAGGATTGGTTGTAGAATTCCAGCGCTTTTTGCTTTTCTCCTAATGCAGAGTAGACTGCACCGATGTTAGTGAGGGTAGTTGCTTCCCCTCGCTTATCCCCAGTAGCCCGTTTCAAGGGCAAGGATTGGTTGAAGTATTCCAGCGCTTTTTGCTGTTCTCCTAAATCGGAGTAGACTTGACCGATGTTACTGAGGATAGTGGCTTCCTGTGCCTTGTTCCCAGTAGCCCGACTCAAGGACAAGGATTGGTTGAGCAATTCCAGCGCTTTTTGCTGTTCTCCTAAATCGGAGTAGACTTGACCGATGTTACTGAGGGTACGGGCTTCTTGTTTCTTGTCACCAGTAGCCCGACTCAAGGGCAAGGATTGGTTGTAGAATTCCAGCGCTTTTTGCTTTTCTCCTAAATCGGAGTAGACTAGACCGATGTTGTTGAGAGTAACAGCTTCCCCTGCCTTGTCCCCAGTAGCCCGAACTATGGGCAAGGCTTGGTTGTAAAAATCCAGCGCTTTTTGCTTTTCTCCTAAGGCGTTGTAGGCTCGACCGATGACCAAGAGAATGAAGGCTTCCAATGTCTTATCACCTACCGCCTGAACCAGGGGTAGTGCCTCTTCAAATTTTGTAATTGCTTGTTGCAGAGATTCTGCTGTGCCTTGCTTGTAGAGTTGTACTCCCTCCTGAAAGACTCGTTCGGCTGCGGCGCGGGTGGCGTCTTGTTGATTAGTTGTAGGCTGTTGGGCAATGCTGGCTCCCCCCTTTTTAAGGGGGGCGGGGGGGGGGTCTAAACGGGGGGAGAATTGTTGAGGTGTGGCAGTGACGGATGTTGAAAACAACAGAGTAGTGATCAATAGCGCTAAACCGAAAACTTCTCCTCCAACCCCAAGAGATCCCCCTAAATCCCCCTTAAAAAGGGGGACTTTGACTAGATTCTCCCCCCTTTTTAAGGCCGGAGCTTTAGCGAGAAGCTGGGGGGGATCTTCTTCGCGACAGGCAGCTACCGACTGTGAAAATAAAAGAACACCGACTAACAGAGCTATACTCCCTTCGCATAGAGTAGCGCGGCTCTTGAGCAGCAATAAGAGTACTTTGTGAGTCCTTGTGTCTGTTTTTTGCGATCGCGCCATTACCGCACCTGCCCTCTTCACCGCTTTCCACTGTTGCATTCTATCTCTGAGAGTTTAGAGGTTATGCAGGTAGGTTGGGAATTTTTCAGATCTTTAGATCCCCAACTTTTTAGAGAAGTCGGGGATCTAGGGTTCACAAGCGATCGCCAGTGCTTCAGCCAGGAGTAAGCTTACAGTCAATGTCTAAGGTTGAGGGATTGAGGGATACTTGCTCTCCCCAAATATCGAGGATTGGGGTGTCAATCCTAAAAAAAGAAATAGGACTGGCATCATACCAATCCTACTTCACAAAGTTGATTAAAAGTCAAGTCCTAGGGTTCACCAATTTTCGGTGCGACCAGAGACAACAACGGCTGCTCTGCCTTCACCACTGCCGGTTGTCCCAGACTGGGCACCGATGCACGAAGCCGCTCTGTCAACTGATGCGTAGTGGCATCGTAAATCTGAGTCAGCATCTTGGGATAAAACCCAAAGCCGATAATCGGCACCAACAAACAGGCGATGATAAACACCTCTCGCGGTTCGGCATCTTGCAAAACTTCGTGTTCAATCAATTCCTTGTTTTCCGGACCATAGAAAATCTCCCGCAGATTGGACAGCAGGTAGATGGGAGTGAGAATCACCCCAACCGCTGCCAAAAACACGACAATCACCTTGAAGGTTGAGCTATAGGCATCACTGGTTGCCAAGCCAATAAATACCATCAACTCTGCCACAAATCCGCTCATCCCCGGTAACGCCAAAGAGGCGAGGGAACAAGTCGTCCACATGGCAAAAATCTTCTTCATCTTCTGCCCCACACCCCCCATTTCATCCAACATCAGGGTGTGAGTTCGGTCATAGGTGGCACCGACTAAGAAGAACAGGCTGGCACCAATCAAACCATGAGACACCATTTGCAGCACAGCGCCACTCATTCCCAAGTCGGTAAACGAGCCAAGCCCAATTAATACAAATCCCATGTGGGAAATGGAAGAGTAGGCAATTTTCCGCTTCAGGTTACGCTGAGCAAAGGATGTCATTGCCGCGTAAACGATGTTCACCACCCCTAAAATCACCAATATCGGTGCAAAGTAAGCGTGAGCATCGGGCAGCATCCCCGCATTCATGCGAAACAGGGCATATCCTCCCATCTTCAGCAGAATGCCTGCCAGCAACATGTGCACGGGTGCTGTCGCTTCCCCGTGGGCATCCGGTAACCAAGTGTGCAGGGGGAAGATGGGTAACTTCACCCCGTATGCAATCAAAAAGCCAGCATAGACCCAGAGTTGGAAGTTTAGCGCATAGTCTTTGGCAGCGATCGCACTCATGTCAAACGTTACGGTATCCCCGTAAAACGCCATCGCCAATGCCGCGACCAAAATAAACAGCGAACCGCCTGCCGTGTACAAAATAAACTTTGTCGCCGCATAGAGGCGCTTTTTCCCGCCCCAAATCGACAACAGTAGGTAAACCGGAATCAACTCCAGTTCCCATACCAGGAAGAACAACAGCATATCCTGAACGGCAAACACGGCAATTTGTCCGCCGTACATCGCCAGCATCAGGAAGTAAAACAGCTTGGGTTTGAGGGTAACCGGCCAAGCCGCTAGAATCGCCAGCGTCGTCATAAAGCCGGTCAGCAATACCAGAGGCATCGCCAACCCATCAACACCCACTGACCAATTCAAGTCCAGTTCGGGTACCCACGAGTACTTCTCCACCAATTGCAGTCCGGGCTGGGAAAAGTCATACTCTGTGCCAAAGGCATAAACAATCAGGGAAAAATCAATCAGCCCGATGATTAGAGCATACCAACGCTCCCACATCCCATTCTTTTCAGGGAGAAAAGGGATAAACAGCGAGGCAACGATGGGAAAAAGAATAATAGTTGTTAGCCAGGGAAAATCTGTCAAGCTCATGTTCAGTTGTTTGTTTTTAGTTCAGAACTTACGCCGTTGAGATTTCTTAAGAGTCTGAATCAAGGCGCAAACAGAACCTCTTTCCTATTCTCTGATCTGGGAGTGTCTGGGGTGGTTTGTCCCACACACTCTTTCCTAAGAGCCTATCCGAAAAGTAAGGATGAGATCTGAAGCCGCAAATGGACACCGATCAAGACAGATGTTAGGGGATTCGGGAATCAATTTTCCGGATAGGCTAAAGTTCTAGAGTCTTTCCTTGTTAAAAAGGGTGACTCGCTGAAAGTTGCCAGTTTTTAGGGGTTGGTGGTGAGAATGCGCTCACTCCTATTTTGGGGTAATCGCCTCCTCAACTCGTCATCACCCAATCACTGACCACTCACAAGTTTTTAGGTAATCCCAGAGGCAATCACTAAACCCAAGACAGCGGCAAAGACAATCAGGGCATAGAACTGGACACGACCATTCTCCAGGTATTTCAACCCTTCACCACTTAAGAGGGTCGCAAAGCCGGTCAGGTTAACGGCACCATCGACAATGCGGTAGTCCACTTCCATAATCTGCCGTGCAATTCGGCGCAAACCGATAACAAAAACCTTGTGATAAATGTCATCAAAGTACCACTTATTCAATGACAAATCGTACAAAGGTCTAATTTTTTCGGCGATCGCTTTCGCGTCAATCTTACCGCTTAAGTACATCAGCGAAGCTAGGGTAATCCCAATCAAGGCAATCCCGACGGAACTGCCACCCATAATCAGAAATTCTGTCCAATCAAAAGCCTCTGCCTCTGCCGCTACGTGGACAACAGCCTCCCCAGCGGGGTGAATAAACTCCTCGAAGTAGTTGTTAAACGGCGTCCCTACCAAACCAATTAGCGTTGAGGGTACCGCCAGTAACAACAGGGGCAAGGTCATGGTTAGCGGAGACTCATGGGGAAACTCACTATGTCCATGATCGTGCTCATCTTCGTGATCAGCCTCCGCTTTCAATTCTCTGGTATCCATCGCACCGGGGCCAAAGGCGGGTGCTACCTTACCCAAAGCGGCGGCTTTGAGCTGTTGCCGGATATGGGTTAAATTCCCCCGGAAATCTCCCTCAAAGGTAGAGAAATACATCCGGAACATATAAAATGCCGTGATGCCTGCGGTGAGCCAACCCACCAACCACAGAATCGGGTTTGCCTCGAACGCATTGCCGAGAATTTCATCCTTTGACCAGAAACCGGCAAAAGGAGGAATCCCACAAATCGCCAGAGTACCGATGAAAAAGGTCAAAGCCGTAAGCGGCATATACTTCCGCAAGCCCCCCATCAGTCGCATATCCTGAGCCAAAACGGGGTCATGACCTACAACACCTTCCATACCGTGAATCACTGAACCGGAACCCAGGAACAGCATCGCTTTGAAATAAGCATGAGTCATCAGGTGGAATAACCCAGCCGTATAGGAGCCAATACCCATCGCCATGACCATATAACCCAATTGGGAAATAGTGGAATAGGCTAAACCTTTCTTAATGTCATTTTGCGTGATCGCGATTGAAGCACCTAAAAAGGCTGTGAAGGCTCCCGTCCAGGCAATCACGTTCATCACCGATGGGATACCATCAAACACGGGGTACATCCGAGCAATCAAAAATACCCCAGCCGCCACCATCGTTGCCGCGTGAATCAGTGCGGAAATGGGGGTGGGGCCTTCCATGGCATCCGGTAGCCATACATGCAAGGGGAATTGGGCTGATTTCGCCACAGGCCCTAGAAATACCAAAACAGCAAACAGTGCGGCTAGAGCAGAGCTGAGGTAACCGGATTCCACAAAGGTTTTCAGGTGGGCACCCATCACATCAAACTCAAAGCTGCCCGTTGCCCAGTAAAGACCTAAAATGCCCAACAGCAGACCAAAGTCACCCACACGGTTAGTGACAAAGGCTTTTTGCGCCGCATCTGCGGCTGGCTTACGGTCGTACCAGAAGCCAACCAGCAGGTATGAACACATACCCACCAATTCCCAGAAAATATAAACCTGCACTAAGTTGGGGCTGACGACCAAACCCAACATGGAGGAGCTAAAGACACTCAAATAGGCATAGAAGCGAACATATCCCGGATCGTGAGCCATGTAGCCATCGGTGTAAATCATCACCAAAAAGGCTACCGTTGTCACAATTACCAGCATCAGTGCCGTCAAGTGATCGATGGTGTAGCCCATCGACAGGTGAAAGTTTCCAGCCGACGCCCATTCCAGAGTCCGGATAAAAGGTTCGTGTCCGTGAAATTGACTCCACAGCAAAGCAAAGGAAAGAACCATTGATGCTCCCAGGAGGGAGACAACCAACACGGCGTTTAACTGCCGCAGACGGTTAGTTGCTTTGTTCAGTGTGATTAGCCCTAAGCCCACCAGCATTGCTCCTAATAAGGGCAATACTGGTATAAGCCAGGCATATTGATAAAGCGGTTCCATGGCGAATGCCTTCTTCAGATTTCGTTACTATTCTGGCAAAACGTTAACACTGTGACATATACCTACTCGAAAAAAAAGTTTGCTTACCAACAATCAATAAACAACACAATGTAAAAATATCTACAAAATAAAAAGACCATCGGTTGATTACTTCTACCGATGGTTACATGTCAAACAAGCCAATGATTAGGTTTTGACACAACTGACTAGACTGCCTTTGAGCGTATATCCTATGCGAGGGTGTGGGGAAGCCCCTCATGGAACAACATCTATATTTAAAGGTTACGCCTGTTGAGCAGGTTCAGGAAAACGATATACACATTTAGATTTTTGGTATTTTATCACGAAAGTAGCTGGTGCTGATTTATCCCGATGCAGATGCAGTGGTCGTCGGGACAGTGAGATCGCTCCTCCAACAAGAGAGGGTATAGACTAAGCTGATTGGGGAAGCGAAGTGACCATGAGAGTTTTGAGCGCCATTCGCACATCCTCTCGTCCATGAAAGTTATCAAGGCGTTGAATCACCTGACCTCCCTCAAATAAGAGCAACGTTGGCAGGGACTTAATGCGATAGGTCGTGGCAAGCTTCAGATTGTCATCGGCATTAATTTTTACGATTTTGACTTGCCCATTCCATTCCGACTGAAACTCCCGAACGAGGGGCTGGATGACTCGACACAGGCCACACCAGGGTGCCGAAAAATCCACCAGAACGGGGAGCGAAGATTCTAAAACCTCTTGCCTAAAAGTCCGCTCGTTAAGAGACAACACCATTTTCCCTCGAAAATATATGAGTTTTTACAATGATTGGGATCATGCTACATCCAAATTGGATAATTTGGGCAATGAAAATCAAGAAAAATCCCGGTATTACTTGTATTACAGCTTGACGAAAGTATGTATTACGTGTATTACCAGTTCACCGTCCCCGTCGCAGTGATGAATAGGGGATGTCCCCACCACAGCAACAGGACAAAAACGGTAACACCCAGGTAAGCCGGACGGACAAACTCTTCCCATTTGAGGGTCTGACGTCCCTGGAGAATCGCCAAGAATGGGATGACAGACGTGCGAGCTTTTGCCACCTCAAAAGCATCGCCATATCGGGTCTGCATCCGTTTATCGCCATGCCAGACAGCGAAAAGATGATGCAGGACTAATCCGACTGAGGTGAGGAGGGTAAAGCTCGTGCCGACCCAAAGGGTATGGGCAACGCACCAAATCACCTGTCCCACCATTTGCGGGTGTCGGGTGATGCGAATGATGCCCGTCTCGAACAAGTGAACTTGGGGCTTTTGAATCGCGGCAATTTCCAGTAAGTTGAACGTAGCTGGATAAAGAAAGAGAAAAGAAATGGCTGAGAGAACCCAAACCAGCGACTGGATGCCGGGAACTCCCTGAACCTGCCAAAGTTGCAAGCCGTCATATCGGTGATTAAAAAAGTAAATGATTAATACAACAGCAAGGGGGAGGCTAACGAGGGCAAACAAAATACGGTAAAGTCTCGGCCCGATGCGTTGTTCTCCCCAAGGTCGGAGTGCGGCTAAACCACTATGAGCGACCGCAAACCCTAAAAGCAACCCAAGCATCACCCAATGGCTGGATGTTAGCCAACTCGAAAACGCCATAAAGATTAATGTAGATTTTGTGAACATTCCATCCTAACAAGTATCGGTCTAAGTACTTGCGGCCTCGGTATGTTACTGTCGATTTCAGCAGAGACTGACAACTTTTACTCTTAGGCCGTCCACATTGAGTCAAATCTCATCCTCAAACAAATTGTTATTGGCCTCAGTTGCTCCTTTCACTCAGGTTTAGCCGTATGTCTGACCTTCCTTTCACTCTTGACCAACTCCGCATTCTCAAAGCAATCGCTACTGAGGGGAGTTTTAAGCGTGCTGCTGATAGCTTGTACGTTTCACAACCCGCTGTAAGTTTGCAGGTTCAAAACCTAGAGCGGCAGTTAGATGTTCCCTTATTTGATCGGGGCGGACGCCGCGCCCAACTGACGGAAGCCGGATACCTCCTCCTGAGCTACGGGGAAAAAATACTCTCACTTTGCCAAGAAACCTGTCGGGCGATCGAAGATTTACAAAATCTCCAGGGTGGCACGTTGATTGTCGGCGCGTCTCAAACCACCGGCACCTATCTCCTGCCTCGAATGATTGGCATGTTTAGGCAGCGCTATCCCGATGTCGCTGTGCAATTACAAGTTCACTCCACTCGCCGCACCGCTTGGAGTGTTGCCAATGGACAGGTGGATTTAGCAATTATTGGTGGCGAAGTTCCCGGTGAGTTACAAGAGACGCTGGAAATTGTTCCCTACGCCGAAGACGAACTGGCACTCATTTTGCCACCGTTTCATCCTCTAGCCAAAATCGGTACGATTCAAAAAGATGATTTGTATAAGTTGCAGTTTATTGCCTTGGATTCTCAATCCACCATCCGTAAAGTGATTGACCAAGTCCTCAGCCGTTGCGGAATTGATACTAGACGCCTCAAGGTTGAGATGGAACTTAACTCCATTGAGGCGATTAAAAATGCCGTGCAATCCGGACTAGGGGCTGCCTTTGTCTCCATTTCTGCGATTGAAAAAGAGTTACAGATGAGCATCCTACACCGCGCACTGATTGATGATGTCGTAGTCAAGCGGGCGCTGTCTGTGATTGTTAACCCCCACCGTTATCGTTCTAAAGCAGCCGAAGCTTTTAGTCGCGAGATTCTCCCGGAATTTGCCAATCCTGGATGGAAACTCAAAGCCGAACCCGTCGCTATGACAGCACCGAAAATCCAGGCGAGTTCTGCTCATGCTGTAGGAGATTAACAGGAGTGTTGGGAAACTGAGGCATTGAGCGTCTAGGAATGTGCTTCGAGGCTAAAGTGGGAAGAGAAAGAAAAACCTGAGTGGCGTAATCTGTTAGTGTCTTTCGGTGCCTTCGATGCTTTATTCCTGACGCTCTGCTCTATATGGAAATTTACTGCACCCGTCCTAGCTGTCCCCGCCCCCAAAATCACTTTCCTGATCTGGATAACAAGGCTACGCTCAAGACGGCTCAGCAAAAATACTGTACATCCTGTGGGATGCCACTGATTTTAGTGAGTCGTTATCTTCCCTTGAAGTTATTAGGACAGGGAGGATTTGGAGCCGCGTTCCTCGCTCGCGATCGCTATACCCCCGCCATGCGCCAGTGTGTGGTCAAACAGTTTCAGCCCTCTGGGGATTTGAACCCACAGCAGCTACAAATTGCCCAAGATTTATTTGAGCGAGAGGCGGAAGTTTTAGAGCAACTAGGTAGCCGTCATCCCCAAATCCCGGATCTGTTTGCCTTCTTTCCCTTGAGTGTGCCTAAACCGCAAGGGGGTAACGAAGACCAATTCTTTTATCTGGTTCAAGAATTTATTGATGGACAAACGTTAGAGGAAGAATTAATCACCAAGGGGCAGTTTTCCGAAGCCGAATCACTAGAAGTCCTGCGAGAAATTCTCAATGTGTTGAAGTTCGTCCATGATAATCACTCCATTCATCGAGATATTAAGCCCTCCAACATCATGCGCCACAAGAATGGGCGTTTGTATCTTTTAGATTTTGGTGCGGTTAAGCAGGTTACGGCAGCGGGGGCAAGAGCAGGGAGATCAACAGGAATTTATTCTCAAGGCTATGCACCCCCAGAGCAGATGGCTGGCGCTCAAGTCTATCCTTCAACGGATTTGTATGCCCTAGCGGTGACGGTGATTACATTGCTTACGGGGAAAGAGGCGGGAGAACTGTATGATTCCTACAGTAACGGGTGGAATTGGAGAAGTTACACCCAAGTGAGCGATACCCTAGCAGATGTCTTAGACCGAATGCTGTTAGCGACGCCGAATCAACGCTTTCCATCTGCTCAAGAGGTGATCGATGCCCTCACACCCAGTCCTACCCCTCCTCCCTCTGTGATTCCTCCAGCCTCACAACGGAGAACACGACCTCGTAGTAAACCAGCCCAGGTACCACCACCTGTTCAGCCATCCACAGCTTCCCCCACAATGCCGCCCTTGACTCAACCTCAGAGTAACCCACCTGTAGCGGCGACTCCAATTCATCCCCAGCCTCAATCTGCACGACCCACTTCTTCTGTATTGGAGCTTTTGGGTGGGGCAGCTTTTACAGGATTTGAAGCGGGATTGCTATTTACTGCCCTGCGTATCGTGCTGGGCATTTCAAGCATTAGCATAGGACTATTAATCTTTATTGTGGGAGGGCTAATCTTTGCCCAAAACCGTCGCCTGATCGAGGGTAAAGACTTACCGATCGTTGGCGGACTTACCCTAGCGACTGTGTTATTCCTCGCTATCAGGCAAAATATACCTATCCCAGGAGTGATGATAAGCGCCGTTTTTGCAGGAGCTGGAGCGATCGCCATCACAGCACTTTTCCAGCTCATTTATCGCTTACTGCGTCGGTTGCTCTAAACGCCACCCATCTAGCCGCCAGCCTTATCAGTGCATGTCTCAAAAAAACGAAACGGTTGTTCTTGTAGTTTCTTTAGTCGTCACTCTGGCTTTAGTGGCGATAGGCGCGTGGTGGTTTACAAAAGGTAGCGGTACCAATCTAGGCGGTTTGGCGGGAAACCCAAGTAATCCGAGTGAAACCAAAACCACTTCACCTCAATTGAATCAGTCTGTTCAAGAGCACGTTAGTGCAGGAGAAAAGTTATTAATTCCTGCTAATCCTACACCCGAAAAACAGGCAGCAATCAAGGCGATCGCATCGGGTAATTATGCAGAAGCGATTACGCAGCTAGAAGCCTCTCTCAAGAGCGACCGCAACGACCCAGAAACCCTGATTTATCTCAACAACGCTCGGATTGGCAAGCAAAAATCCTACACAATTGCCGCTTCTGTTCCTATTAGTACTGACCTCAATGCGGCTCAAGAAATAATGCGTGGGGTTGCTCAAGCTCAAAATGAAATCAATCGAGCCGGTGGAATAAAAGGTATTCCGCTCAAAGTTCTCATTGCCAATGATGAAAATAACTCAGATATAGCGAAGCAAATAGCTGCTGCTTTTATAAAAAACTCACAGATATTAGGAGTCATTGGTCATTATGCCAGTGATGTCACCTTAGCCACAGCCGATACATATCAATCCGGGGGATTAGTAGCGATTTCTCCGATTAGTACCACAGTCAAATTATCGGGTCGTAGTCGCTATGTTTTTCGGACTGTACCCAGTGATTACGTGGCAGCAAGAGCTTTAGCTGACTATATGCTGCAAAAACTTAAACAGGAAAAAGTTATTGTTTTTTTTAACTCTCAAAGCGGCTATAGTCAATCCCTAAAGTCAGAGTTTGTCACGGCTGTTTCTCTAGGAGGAGGGCAAGTGATTAACGAAGTTGACTTATCCGATCCGAATTTTAATGCCGCTCAAAGTATCGAGCAGGCTATTGAGGGAGGGGCACAGGTACTGATGTTAGCAGTCAATACAGGCACACTGGATAAAGCCATGCTCGTGGTTCAAGTTAATGGTAAACGGCTCAAGATCTTAGCCGGAGATGATGTTTACACTCCCAAGACTTTGCAATTAGGAGGACTGGCAGCGGAAAACATGGTGCTGGCAATTCCCTGGCATATTGGGGCAAACCCTCAGGCTGAGTTTACCAAAGCAGCAAATCAACTTTGGGGAGCAGACGTGAACTGGCGCACGGCAATGGCTTATGATGCTGCCAAAGCATTAATCGCTGGGATTGAGCGTAATCCAACACGGATAGGGGTACAACAATCGATATTGGCACCCAACTTTTCTGCCCAAGGTGCGGCTGGAAATATTAAGTTTTTGCCATCTGGCGATCGCAATCAATCTGTTCAGTTGGTTACGATTCAAGCCGGTTCTGACAACCCTTGGGGCTATAAATTTGTCCCAATCCCAAAATAAGGAATCCTCCAGCTAAAAACCAATTTTTGATGACTAAACCGATTGCTTTAATGGTGGTATGTCACAAAAAAACGAAACGACCGTTCTAGTCTTAGCCCTCTTAATGACAGCTGCCTTATTGGGCGGTGGATTTTGGTGGTTTACCCGTAGCTCTGGCTCTAACATTGGTAATTTATCGGGCGATAATAAAACCCCACAAAACCAACCTCAAGACCCAAACACATCTCAACCCACTCAAGCTTTTGCACCTCCTACCAATGTACAGAGTGGAACTACGATAAGAATTGATGGTGCTACCAGTATGGTGCAAATTAATCAGGCGCTGAAAAGCAGTTTTGAACAGCAATTTCCTGGGACAACTGTTAATACGAATGCAGGAGGGTCTGATAAAGGGATTCAAGACCTTATTCGGGGAAATGTAGACGTTGCGGCTATCTCTCGCCCCCTGACTTTCCAAGAAACAAGTCAAGGGTTGGTGGCTGTGCCTGTCACAAAAGATGCGATCGCGATTGTTGTTGGAGATAAGAATCCGTTTCGTAGAGGATTAAGTCAAAATCAAGTTAGGGGAATTTTTCAAGGGCAAATTACAGATTGGTCCAAAGTAGGAGGAACAGCAGGAACGCTGCGAGTAATTAATCGTCCCCCTAACAGTGGTACCCATCAAACATTTCAAGAATTTGTGCTTCAAGGACAAAACTTTGGCACGACACCCAACATTACGACACTACCTCAAGATGCGACTACACCCCTACTGCGGGCGTTAGGAACGAGTGGCATTGGTTATGCCACCTATTCTCAGGTGGTGAATCAACAGACGGTACGGACGGTTGCGGTAGATGGATTGACTCCTGAAGCATCTAATTACCCCTATCAGCGAACGCTTTATTACGTTTACAAGCAGCCTGCTAGTTCCCAAGTTCAAGCCTTTCTGGGTTATGTTACATCTGACAAAGGAAAGAGTGCGATCGCATCTGCTAATGAATCTTCAAAGTAGTAAGTGTACAAAAGGCAACAGCAGTCCAGGATTGGTGCCATGACGATGACAACAGTAACAACTCAAACAGAAAACTCTCCTTTGGTGTTGCGCCTGCACCCAATAATTAATCTCACAGATGAGCAGTTTTTTGAGTTCTGTCAAATTAATCGTGACTTAAACATCGAACGCATGGCTACAGGAGAATTGCTGATTATGCCTCCGACTGGTTCGGAAACCGGAAATCGAAATGCCAAATTGATTGTGCAATTAGGGATTTGGGCAGAAAGTGACGGAACTGGGATTTATTTCGACTCTAGTACTGGCTTTAAGCTTCCCAATGGTGCAGATCGTTCTCCAGATGCGGCTTGGGTAAAACTAGAACGATGGAATGCTTTAACTCCCGAACAACAGAAGAAATTTGCTCCCATCTGTCCTGAGTTTGTGGTGGAGTTACGCTCTGCTTCTGATAACTTGGAACCGCTGAAAACTAAGATGCAAGAATATATTGACAACGGTACGCTTTTAGGATTTTTAATCGATCGCAAAAATCGGCAGGTTTACATTTATCGTCCGGGAGTAGCTGTGGAATGTTTGGATAATCCGGCTACTGTTAGCGGTGAGTTGATATTACCCGGATTTGTTCTGGATTTAAGCAAAATTTGGTGAATTCTGTATTGACTATGAGCCAAAAGGAAGCGGCTTTCTGCGTCAATTACTGAAGTGACGACGGAAGCGGGGATCGAGGTTATGTTGTTTCTGCTGGTTACAAGGAAGACAGAGAGTCTGTAAGTTACTAATATCATTTTGACCACCACGAGCCAAGGGAATAATGTGGTCAATCGTTAGTTGAGTGTCTAGCTTGGTTTTGCCGCAGCTTTTGCACTGATAGCGATCGCGTTCAAAAACATAGTTTCTCACTTCTGGAGGTATGGGAATTCTGGGGGTTTTAGCCATAACTCTTACTGTTGATTTTCCTGGTTAATCATCTGACGCAAATCATCAAGTGGTGATTCGGGTGGACTGATTTCTGGTTCATTGATTGCTGGTATATCTTCAGTTTCAGGCTCATCAGGACAGAACTCCAGAGAGACTTGAAGGTTAATTTTCACTTTTCCTTTTTGCCAATCCTTAGCACCAATTTTTAGAAGTTCACAGCTAATGCCATCACCGAACCATTTATTGTAAAACTTATAATAATATCGCCCACGCGACTCTCCTCCAACATCTATGCGTAAATTCTGGGAACTGAGTGAGTTACTGAGTTGCTCTCCTAATGTAGGTTCATGCAATAGCTTCTTGACTTCTTCTTTTAATTTACCGACTTTGAACATTGGAGTGCCGAATGACAAAACATCATTCTCACCAAAGTTCTGTAAATTATAGTTATCTTCCATTTCAACCTCTTTCACTAACTATTCTCATTTATCATCCGGCGAATATCATCAAGCGGCGATTCAGGTTGTTCAATTTCTTTGTTTATCTCTGTCACTTCAAGTTCTGATTCATCAGGTAGAAACTCTAGAGTTAATCTAATTGTTCCTTTTCGCCAACCTTTTCCAGGGGATAAGATTTCACTCTCTACGCCTTCAAAACCCCACCTCCGCCATTTATCTCCTGATATTCCCAATACTGCTCCAAGTCGTTCAATAAATTCACTCATTTTGAATGTAACGTGGGGCATTAGAATTAGATCAAACGCTTTTACAGAGACGATTGCATTATTCTCTAGTAGCTCATGCCTTTTTACCATATCAATTTCCAGTTATCCATTGTTACATAGTTCTTTCTATTGATTTTAATTCAATACTACGCTGTCAATCCGCCGGGGAATTAATTCCCCGGCTCATAGCTAAAGTCCTCTAAAGAGGACTAAATGCTGACAAGACTTATATCTGAGTCCATTTTAATGAACTTGAACTGTTAGCTAGGGAATTAATTCTCTGGTGGTTGAGGGGGTAAGTGAAAGATATTAATATTTTCACCTCAAAACCCTGCTTAGAGAGCCTCTGTTGCATCAATAGAGTTAGATACAGCGGTAAAATTCAAACTAGAATCAAAATCATCTGATTCAACATAAGTTGGTATTGCTTTCAAATCAGATTCTCCCACCACAGCTAGCTGATATCTGTTTAACAACATTCCTTGCAAACAGCTATTGATTCCAGTAACGGCTTGATTATAATCAGCAATCTTCTGCTCAATTTCATCCTGCAACTTGAGATTCAACTTAATTTTTTCCTCTGCTTCTTTTTCCAAAGTTTGCTCTAAATAAGCACGTGCCTTGGGATATTGCTGCAAGATTGCTTCTGCCTGCTCATCAGCCATTGGCAATAGTAGCGTTTTGAGAGTTTGGTTAATTGTTTGGCGGAAACTTCGCCGGAGTGTTTGATCGATCTTTGGCTCGAAATCTAACTTGAGTAACTGCCGAATCGCGGGTTCGGCTTCAATCATGCTTTCCGCATCATAACCTTGAGACGTTTGCTGCAAAGTTTGCCGAAATTGATAGATTGAAAATGTGCCTTCATCGTAAAAACGAGGGCTTTCTCGTACAAAGCGATCGCACTCTGTTCTTGCCGCACTCACCAAAGCGTCCGAAACCCGCTTCTCTACCCCCTTTAGCTTTTGCTCAATCCCGCCATCATTCCCCAGTAATCGATAAAGTTGACTGTAATAATCTGCACGGCGCACTCGCTCAATTAAGTATTGAAAAAAGCTAGATACTACCTGTTGTGAAGATTTCACCAAAACATCTTCTAGCTCATTAGCTAGAGAATAAAGTGCTTCTACTAACACAGCAATTAGAGGTGCTGTGGCGTTGCGAGGATGGCTGCGAGTCGCACGACTGTAAGCTTCTGCGACTGAAAACTTGTGCAGCAATTCATCGAGGCGTTGAATCATGTCGGTTTGCAGTTGCCGAAAATCTGCCTCAAATGTGGGGCAAGCGTTATTCACTGCCAGATTCATCTCCTCATCAATGTGGCGGCAAAACTCTTTTCCAACTTGCTGAAGTTCCTGATTGAGGTATTCCAATTCCTTTGCTTTCATTGCCTCAATTTCGCGAGGTTGGCTGTCCAAATTCCGGTAAACACTCAGGTAGTGCTTCTTCAATCCAATGCACAAGGGTTGTAAATCATCAGCCAAATTCGCAAATAATTGAGGGCGCTTTTCTTCCATGAGATAGCGTGTGATTGCCGAACGAAACTCTTCAATGCCACTGTCTTGAATGAGCTGTTCAATTAGAGGCGTTCCTTGTTCCGTCAGAATGCGTACATAGTTTTCATTCGGTGTTTCATAACTATTGACGGAAATTCGGAAGCGACTAGGAGACAGCTTGCCAGAGTTGGCACAGTAGCGAAGAAACTCATTGACAAATTGTGGAGTATCTTCCCCTCCAACTGTGCCTTTGACACTGTCAGCAAAGATGGAATCTAAACCAAAGCGAAATTCATTGGGAACCGCTTCGCTAACGTCTCCAGTGGTTCCTTTAATCTGACTTCCATAAAAGCCAAGTAATCCGCTGGTTTTATAAACCCTGTCAGCAGGCGTATCTCGAAACTGGGTGCTAATTAAAGAATCCAATCGTTGCCGCAGTTGGCTGTTGTACCAGGTTTCATCAACGCGATTGAAAATATAAAAGACACGATCGCGGATTCCTGGATTCCCCCGCATCTTCTCGATTAGTTCCGTTTCTTCCGTCGTCATATCGCCAGCAGACGCGGGTTTGAGTACGCATACCACTGCCGAAGTCTCCGGTGCTTCAATTTTCCGATACGTCAGTTCCGCATCTCTCTGCACTGGCGCATCAATCCCCGGTGTATCAATCAGGACGTTGCCATCTTGCAATAGGGGATGATGGCAGTAATACTCAATTCGCTTCAGAACCGCACTATTACTACCGCGACGAGCATATCCAGCCGCTTCTAGGAGATTTGAGAAGTGGAACTGCTCCATGGAGTAGGTGGCATTGTTCAGGGTGTTGATGCGATCGCGATTCTCGATAAACCCTCCCAGCAACAAATCTAGCGCCTTTGCCTGCTTTGCCCTCTCTGACTTACTCTCTCCGCCTTCCTGCTGGAGAACCAGAACACATCCCTGGCGTAGTAAATCAATCGCTTCCGGTTGATTGATATTAGCCGCCGCTAATCCCAATCGCTGACACAACGCCACCACCTGTTCCCGAATCTCCGCTTCGCTCAAAAACGTCAGCACTACTCGTTCTCGATCCGGTTCGGCATGGGCGATGTAACATTCCGTTCCCGTCGCATGTCCCTCCGCACTGTAGAGCAATTCTCGTTCTAGCAGCGCATTAATCAGCATCGATTTCCCTGCACTAAACGCACCGGCAAAGACAATCTCGAAGGTGGGTGCGATCGCCTTTCGCAAAGAAGCCTGAACCGCCGTCACATCCTCTGGCAACGCTCGTAGAGATGGCTCTTGATGCAATAGCTCTAATAAACGTTCTACCTGTTCTTGCAGATTCTGGCACTGAGGGAGTATTGGCGTCATGGTAGTAGATATCTCAAATCAATGAGTCTTTAGGCTGATCTTAGTGTTGTCATTATGTGAGGAACACCGTAGAATCCACAAAATCTAAGTCCTGTACTCAACAGGTTCTACCACAGGACTTACGCATTTTCTGGGTTAATACACCATCTTCCTAGGGGCTAAGGCATTGCCTTAGCCTCTATCTGTAGCGGATAGGGTAGCCAGTTGCATAAGTCCTGTACCAAACAACGTCAAACTTTCTATCCAAAAATCAGTCTACTGAATGTACTAAAAATTATTAATGCAGTTGTCGCGATCCACTGCTCACGGCATTGCGGAGCAAAATCAGAAGCATTCCTATACCTGTAAACACTAACGCCAAAATGTGACTTTCCCGAGAGGCGAAGGCAACGAGAACTAAGTTGGAGATTAGCGCTAAAGCCGGAATCAGATAAGGAACCTGAAAGCCATCGGTTCGGGGTTCTCGGCGTTTAATCACCAGCAGTGAAAGGTTGACCAGACAGAACATTGCAAGAATCAAGGTTGCGGTTGTTCCAGCTAGGAATTGAAGTGTACCTGAAAGCGCGAGAAAGATAGCGATCGGCAGAATGATCAGCAGCGTTCGATAGGGAGTTGCTCGCCGTGGATGTAATTTTCCTAACCAAGCTGGAAGCAGCCCTTCTCTGGACATCCCAAAGAGCAGTCGCGATGCTGTGACAAAATTCAGCAAAGCCGTATTTAGAACGGCGAACAGGGCGATGAGTGAAAAGACGACGGCTGGAAAATTTGGCTGCGATCGCCGAACCACATCGAGAAGAGGAGCGTTCGAGGCGGAGAGCGCTGCCGGACTTAGTACGTTAGTGGCAAGCCAAGACACGAGAACATAAACGACACCTGCAATTCCCAGGGCAAACAGGATGGCTCTTGGAACATTGCGCTCGGGATTTTTCACTTCCTCCGCAACATTCACGATATCCTCAAAGCCAATGAAGGCGTAGAAGGCGAGTGCCGCTCCCTGCATGATCGCCGTCCAACCGATTGCTAGCGTGTTGGGTATGGGGCTTGTAACAGGATTACCCGTGCCTGCTCCGCCCCCGATTATAAAAAGAGCCGAAACTAGGATAACGATGACCAGACCTGAAACTTCGAGAGCGGTGCAAAAAATATTCAGGGCTGAGGACTCCTGCATTCCCCTAAAATTGACAAATGCAAGACCAGAAAAGAGAGCGAGGATAATCAACCAAGCTGGAATGCCTGGAGCAAAAGCGTTCAGATAGCCTGCAAACGCTTTTGAAAGAGTCGCCATCGAAACAAGGCAGGTACAAAACATCAACCAGCCTACAAGGATTGAGAGCCAATCCTTGCGAAACGCTCTGTGGATGAAAGTGGCGACTCCTCCGCTTTGCGGAACTCGACTGCCGAGTTCGGCATAACTTAAAGCTGTAAGTGCCGCAACAGTCATTGCTGTCAGGAAAGAAACCCAAACCAAAGAGCCGGAAAGTCCCGCAATTTTTCCGATCACTGCATAAATTCCGGCACCGAGAATATCACCAACCCCGTAAATCACCAGCGTAGGCAATCCAAACACTCGCTTCAGTGAATCCGCTTCCGCATTCGGTTCCATAGCATTTCTCTTGTCCTTCTATTCTCCCAATCGTGTCATCTTTCTGCTCATCAGTATAGGGGGTGGAAGCGTGATCGCACTTGCGCGGATTCGCACTCAGACCAAATATGCGATCGCGCCTGCCTGTAATCAAGTAATGGCTGAGGATGAGATATGCGTTAGCTAAAAATTCAGTTAATTTCCCAGGATTTATAGACAACCAATTTTCGTAAATCTCCTCACCAAGCTCACTCTGAAGTAATTGTAAAAGCTCAAGAGAATAGAAGCTTTTAAAAGCTTTACTCTGGGGAACGATGATGAAAAAGTCCGTTGTTGTGATCTACTGCTGGTGGTGTTTTGCAGAAGTTAAAACTGACAATCTTTGCTCGAAGATGGCATCAAGGCGGGAAAACGCTTCTTCTGTATATCGCTGAGATTCCTGAATAATGCTTTTCCAAAGGGCATTGAGAGCTTGCAGATTTGGGCAGAAGCGTATCAAGGTACTACAAGCCGCAATCCACTGTTCAAGTTTACGGTAACTGATAAAGTAGCCACCGAGTCCCTGAATATGCACCCAGAGGACGTTATGCCATTTTGCCCAGTTCAGAATGCGTTCTTGCTGGATTTTCAGGTGTTTGGCGATTTGCCGGAGGGTGATTACAAAAGTTTTAGGGTTGATGCGATGACGTAGCTGTTGCATGACTTTTAGGAAAGAAGAACCCTTCTCCAGGCTTCGTGAGCAACACCAGAGGGAGCTAGAGTATTTTTACTGCCCCTGGTGTTGGGGACTATAGAGAGCTTTGGCTGTAGCTAACTGAGTCGATTTGCCAGAATTAACTCAGCACCTGGGTTTGATGCTCCTCTTCTTTGTCATTGGGAAGGTCAAAGATAATCTCAAACTGAGCGTTTGGGATGAACCGATGCAACAGTCGTTTGTGGTCGTGGGCGTCTTGGCGGTTGCGGAAACGGGCAACGATGATGGTTCGTGCGTTTGGCAAAAGACGCGCAATTGCCCAAGGGCGATCATTAGGATTGCTTAAAAGTTTTACCATTAGTAGAGTCTCCTTGTATTAGGGAGCCAAAGCCAGCGTCTGCTTTAGGAAGGTAGGGCGCTGGCTTTAACTGTTTTTTATTGTAGCAAAATAGCAATAAAGCACAATAGCAATATAAAACTAAAAAATTTATAGCAATGAGAAAATGGAAGCGAGCCTTTATGAGCTGTAGTCTGTGTCGGAAGCTGAGAACCCAGTATTTGTTAGAGGGCGCGTTCCCGAATCCGTGAGAGCACGATTTAAGGCAACGTGTGCCTTAGAGGGACGCGATATGAGCGATGTGTTGAAGGAACTGATTGAGAAGTGGTTGGAAGAACACGAAAACCCCTCACCCGGTGGTAAGAAGGGTAAGGGGGATTAAAGGCGATCGCGACAAAGAAGCCTTAGCGAATGGAAGCAGTAGTTCTCTTTGAGTTTTTACGAGTAGCCTGAGTAGCCTTAGCTTTAGTCTGTGTGGCTGTCAGGTAGTCCCACTTTTCTACTGTTGGGGTATATAACCATTTGTCTAACTTAGCTTCATCCACATATCCTCTTAGTTCAGGATCGGGCCAAATATGAAGCCGCTCCAAACATCCTATGTCTTTTGCTGCGGCTTCAATATCCTCCCACTGTCTTTTAAACGTTTCTGCCCAGGATTGTTTGCTCATAATGGAACTGGTAAATTCTAATCCTGCTGCTAGCATCCGTTTTCCATTAGTTCCACGAGCATTGATGGGTTCCCAAAAGATTACCTCTGGATTAATACGCATTAATTTCTCCAGATACCTTTTGAAGTGATCTAAAGTCATGGTAGGAGGTGTAGGAGCCATAGCAACATACAACCGACACCCAGCTTGATGCCCTTCCTGCAAAGCTTTATAGCGTTCAGTCGGCGGAGGTGATTGAGGTTCAATTTTGCGGCTGAGGTCATCATCTAGGTATGGCAGACTCATGCCAACAATTACGTTGTCACACTTGAGAACATCAATATCATTTACCCACAATAGACCACGAGTTAGAATTCTGACTCTTTTGTTATATTTCAAGAGAACCTGAACAGCGCTACGGGTCACAGTTGCTGTCTGTTTGTTTTGGTACGGATCTGTGCCAGAACAGAGTAAAACTACTCCTCTACCTGCATCTGTTTCACGCCAAGATTTCTTACGACTTAAAACTTTTTCTAGTTTCTCAGGAATATCTTCACGAACAAAGAGATATTGTCCCCAATCCATCTGAGGATTGCTTACTCCTTTTTCCCGTAACTGTGCTTGTTTTGTGCGAATTGCTGGAGTTGAAGGTACATAACAGAAAGTACAACCATGTAGGCAGCCTGATGCTACATTAACCACATAGTCACATAAACCTTTTTTATTAAGAGCGCTCTCTTGGAGAGGATTAACAATTTTTTCGGTGCCTTTTATAATGGTCATGTGTAGATTGATTTTGCTTTCTAAGCTAACTAGTTAAATATTAAGCGCGAAAAATAATTATATCATTTATCCTTAAGAACATAGATTGATTTTAGATAAGAATATACTCTTGTTAACTTTATATTTCATTTTGATGAAAGAGGAAAATGATTCAACAATCCTTTGGTGGTGATTGGACGGAAGAAAAGTTAAATCGAGTTCGGAAATATTTGGTTGCTTACTCAACAATTATGAGTAAATATAAATTCCGCTATGCGTACATCGATGCTTTTGCTGGTACGGGATATAGAGAGCTTAAGGAAGATGACGAGGCAAGTACATTGATGCTACCTGAACTTGTAGATCAAGAATCAAAAAAACTATTTGATGGCTCTGCACGCATTGCACTTCAGACAAAACCGAGATTTACTAAATATATTTTTATTGAAAAAGATGAGAGTAAGATTGCTGAGCTCAATAAACTTAAAGCCGAGTTTACTACTCTAGCTGATGACATCACTATAATTCAGTCAGATGCAAATATGTACATAAACGAATTATGTGCCAAAAATTGGAAAACTAATCGTGCTGTACTTTTCTTAGATCCTTTTGGAATGCAAGTACCCTGGTCAACAATTACCTCAATTGCCAGAACTGAAGCTATTGACCTATGGTATCTATTTCCAATTGGTATAGCAGTTAATAGATTACTCAAAAAAGATGGCAACATAAAACCTTCAATCAGAAGAAGGTTGGATGAAGTTTTTGGTACACCAGAGTGGTATGAAACTTTTTATTCCATCAGAACAGAGAAAGACTTATTTGGAAATTATTCATTCCCTGAGAAAACAGCTAATTTTCAAGTAATTGCAAACTATTTTGTTGAACGTTTAAAGTCAGTGTTTGAAGGTGTTGCAGAAAACCCTCTTTTGCTAGTTAATTCGCAAAATAGTCCTTTGTACTTACTTTGCTTTGCTTCAGCTAATAAAAAAGGTGCTCCAACAGCAATCAAGATTGCACAACATATCTTGAAAAAGTGAAGAATAAAGATGTTACTTGGTGTGAGATACTGTGACTCTTTCAGATAAAGAGTAAAATTACTTACGCACTTGAGAATGACTAATATGCGATCGCCCCTATATTCATAGACTAGCCCTATGCTGCATATCGGATAATTTCAACTTCCGCGCCCTTACTGACAGCCATCTCAGCCCTTTCGAGAACTTGCTCAGTAATGGCATCACTCAAATAATACTCCCCGCAATTATCACAAACTTCGGCGGGAACTCGCTTAATAATCACAATACTCTCGTCCCGTTCTAGAGTCACAGTGACTAAACCAGGCTGCGTTTCTCCATGCTTACAACCCACATTCCGCCCTTTGACTGTCACAAGTAGATAATTTAGTGGAGGCAATCGAGGCAAACGCAACGTAAGTGGAGTTAAAGATAGCCTAGCCAGCTTTTTGGCCGAAACAGGATAATTGAACGGGAGTGGAAGGGCTAAGTCTTGGGGAGGGGGTGTGAAAGCAGCAGAAATGCAGGTAATGAACCTCGACCACTTGGGTCTGGTGGCAGGTATTATTGACGAAATCGGGCTGGTGGAACAAATAGACCTGCGGTTGGGGCAAGACAGCCGAGAAAAAGTCAGTGCAGGTCTTGTGGTCAAAGCAATGATTCTCAACGGACTGGGCTTTGTGTCAGCCCCACTGTACTTATTTAGTCGATTTTTTGAAGGGAAAGCTACAGAACACCTGATTGGAACCGGAGTCAAGCCAGAACATCTCAATGATGACCGCCTGGGACGAGTGCTTGATGAACTGTTCCTGGCAGGACTAACCCGTTGCTTCGTCAGCATTGCCATGAAAGCTATCGCCAAGTTTGGAGTGAGTATTGAGACAGCGCACTTAGACTCGACCTCATTTCATCTGCATGGCGAGTATGAAACAGCCAATGACGAAGTGGTAGTCACTCAAAAGACAGAAGATGGCACAAGAGTAGAAATTGAGGTAGCGCCGAAAGCGATTCACCTAACGTATGGATATTCTCGTGACCATAGAAGTGACCTCAAACAATTCGTGATGAATCTGATATGTGGTGGAGAGGGTGGTATACCGTTATTTTTAGAGATGGCAGATGGCAATCAAGACGACAAGACAAAGTTTGCCCATCTGTTTGAGGAGTTTCAGAAACAGTGGACTTTTGAGGGAATACACATAGCAGATAGTGCTTTGTACACTGCCGACAACCTCAAGCGGATGAAGCAGTTGAAATATCACACCCTAGAAGCAGTAGAAATCATTGAGCAAGACCATTACTCCCAACCGGGAAGACCAGCAAAGCAAACTCGACCCACTCACAAAACCTATCACATTCAAGCCACATTGGTAGTCAATGAAACTGTCCTAGAACAACAAAGACAGCAAGCGGGACGATTCATTCTCGCCACCAATGTCCTAGACAAGGAACAATTGAATAATGATGCAGTCCTGAGTGAGTACAAAGAGCAGCAGAGTACGGAACGGGGCTTTAGCTTTCTCAAAGACCCTCTGTTTTTTGCTGATAGTGTTTTCCTGAAAGACCCAGGTCGCATTGCTGCTGTAGGGATGGTTATGGGATTGTGTCTGTTGGTCTACAACTTGGGACAGGCAGCTTTACGTCAAGCCTTAGTTCAAGCTGATGAAAGCCTCCCTAATCAATTAAAAAGCCGACTCAGCGTCCCACCCTCCGCTGGATATTTCAGTGTTTCCAAGCGGTGCATTTGTTAGTGATTGATGGGGTTGAGCAAATTGCCAATCTTACCGATGAACGCTTAAAGATTTTGCGCTTTTTCTCTCAAGCTTGCCGGGACTACTATCTATTGTGCTGAGTTCTTCAAGTCATTGAAATACTTCAACAATTATTTCAGCAAAGTGATGCGTAGACGAGCTTTTTAGTTAACGCATCAGGCTTTTCCTGATAGGAAACAGTTCACTTTATGTTGCCAGTTACTTGACTTTTTATTGCTACTTGCTGCTTTTTGAGAACAAGCACCCGAAAAAAGTTAGCATCTCTCATCTCTAGAACGTTTCACTCGATTGAACTGGCCTGTGTTAGCCTTCAGTTCCACACAATTATCCGCTTGTGACAGTCAAAGGGCGGAATGTGGGTTACAAATTACACATCTCATAGTTCTATCTCCGAGTTCTAAAATCAGATGTCACCGATCCCGTAGTAGAATTTAATAAACCACAGATGCACAGAGGACACTGCGGTAAGAGCAAGAGAGAGTTATACATTTGAATGCAACTTGGTATCAGTCCCGTTAATTCACCTTAAACGACCCGACCTAAGAATACTAATCGCCAACCATAGACCCAAAAAACTGGCGGTAGCAAATAGTACATTACTAATCAAAGACAACTGACTCGTCTGTGCATTACTAGAAATAATGGCTGCGCCAATAATCAATGACCCAACCACCACACTAAATGACAGCCGATTTGCAGAATCATCCATACTGCGACGTAAAGGGTCAAGGTCGCGTATGGTGATATTCCACCTTAAAGTTTCTGAAGTAACCCGATCTAAGAGTAACTCCAACTGACGCGGAGATTGCAAAGATAAACTCTTGAGATCAAGGGCAGTTCTAAGAACTGTTTGTAAGGGATTATCTCCTAACAACTGACGACGGAATAAATCGGTCATCAGCGGCTTAATTTCGTCTAATAGGTTAATTTCCGGGTCAAAACTCCGAGCCACTCCTTCCAAATTAGCTAGGGTTTTTGCATACAAACCCATATTGCTAGGCAAGCGAATCTTGTTGTTACGAGCGACTTGCAGCACCTCATAAAAGACCTGGCTGAAGTTGATTTGCGACAGGCTGATATTGTAATACTTCCGCAACATGCGATCGTAGTCATTCGCCAGTCGCGATAAACTGACAGGCTGACCCGACTCCGCCAGTTCCAACGTGAGCTGAGCACATCTCTGGGCGTCTAAGTCTACAATCGCCAACAACATTTCCGTTAAAATCTGCTGTGTGCGCGGGTCTAAACGACCCACCATCCCACAGTCTAAGAGCGCAAGGCGACCATCGCTGAGATAAAACAAATTCCCTGGATGAGGATCGGCATGGAAAAAGCCGTCGATGTAGAGTTGCTGCAAGAAAGCGCGAAACAAAAGCGTGGTGAGTTCTTTTCGCTGCGTGTCTGCATCTTTCCCATCCCGCATTGCCGGTAGCTTCGCTAACAGAAGTGGCACACCATCGAGCCATTCCATTACCATCAACTTTTTACTCGTCAAATCCCAATAAATCTCCGGCACCACGATCTGGGTGGGGTCAAACCAGCGACTCGTTGATAAGTTGCGCCGTAGCTGATCGGTATAGCCAGCCTCTTGGGAGAAATCTAACTCGGCTTGCAGAGCTGTGGCAAACTCCTCAGCTAAGCCCACAATGTCATAATCCTCCCCAAAGTTCGTGCGAGACACCAATTCCGCTAGACTCCGAATCAGAGCGATATCCTGAGCGACAATCACCTCAATTCCCGGACGCTGCACCTTCAGGGCAACATCTTGACCCGTTTTTAAGGTGGCTCGGTGAGTTTGGGCGATCGAACCTGCCGCAACCGCTTGGGGGTTGATGCTGGAAAAAACATCCTCCAAAGGCTGTCGCAATTGTTGCCGAATCTGGATTTCTACCTCACTCCATCCCACCGCCGGCACATTCGCCTGCAAGTCGGTTAGGGCTTCAACATATTCCCCTGGCAACAGATCCGGACGAGTACTCAACAATTGCCCTAGTTTGACGTAGACAGGCCCCAACTCTACTAAAACTTTACGCAGAACGGCAGGGGGTGGCAGATTCGGTTCGTCAGTCTTACCCGTCTTACCACCCGTCAGCAGTCCTCGCATGTAGTCCCAGCCGTTGCCGAAGACGACCTCGATGATTTCACGTTGCCGAGAAGTGGTTTGAGTTAAGGAAAACATCGTTTAGGTGTCACCAAGGTTAAGAAGGAAAAGGTAGAAGCAAAAACAAAATACTCTTTTGCTTTTGGGCTATTGGATACGGTTTTGTTCTATCCCTGGGGGGTAGGGGCAAGGTAGAGCTGCCCCTACGACTGATATTTAAAGGAATGAGATGCCGCCGACCAGGTTAGCACTATTTATTGAATGTTGTAACGTTAAACCCTGGTGAGTGCAAATGTACCTGGGGTATGAGATTGTATCGTTCTTGCGTTTGTTTAGCTGACTGGTTTACAACAAGTCTTGCAGTTTTGGGTCTTCTTGAAGCGCTTTAACGACCTGCTTAATCTCCTGTGTCCGGTCTTTTTTCACGATTAAGGTGACGTTGCGATCGCGCACCACAACAATATCCTCTAACCCAATCGTCACAATCACTTCATCGTTATCACTGGCGTAAAGAATGGCTCCCTTGGTATCCATCCCCACATGCTGCGCCAGCTCCACATTAGCTGCATCTCCCTTCAGTAAGCGCTCGATCGCGTTCCAATCTCCCAAATCATCCCAACCAAACGACGCGGGTAAAACATACGCCAATTGGGTCTTTTCCATCAATGCATAGTCAACACTTTTCTTTGGTAGCTGGTGATACGCCTCTACACCTTTTTCTTCCAGTGGGCCGATGATTTCGGGTGCATAAGTACGGAGTTCATTCAATACCACCCCAGCCCGGAAAATGAACATCCCACTATTCCAGCTAAAGCGCCCTGTAGCCAGAAATTGCTCAGCCGTTTCGCGATCGGGCTTTTCAGTGAAGCGACTGACTTTATAAACTGGCAATCCGCCAAACGTCCCCGTCTGTTCGCCTTGCTCGATGTACCCATAACCTGTAGAAGGATGGTTCGGCGTGATGCCTAGTGTCACAATCGCATCTTCCTTGGACGCCAGTTCAGCCGCCGCCTTGATAGTGTTTTGAAACGCTTGCTGGTCTTCAATCCAGTGGTCAGCCGGGAAAAAGGCCACCACAGCATCTTCCCCATAGGTTCGTGCAATCTCCAGCGTAGACCAAGCCACGGCTGGAGCGGTATCACGCCCTTCTGGCTCCGCTAATACATTCTTCTCTAAAAGCTGAGGGAGCTGTTCTCGAACCCCTTGAGCCAGTTGAGCGGAAGTCACCACCCATAGCTTCTCAGAGCTTCCGGCTAACTCACTGAGTCGGTCAGCCGTTGCCTGCAAAAGGCTCTTTCCACTACCATCTAAGCTTAAAAACTGCTTCGGTCGGTGCTTCCGGCTCAAAGGCCAAAAACGCTCCCCTTTGCCACCAGCCAGAATCACGGGTATCAAGGATTTATCCATGGATTGCCACGCTAACTAATTTTTCTGCTATATCCTAGCCTTGCTGCACCTGTAGAAGCTTGCTTAGTCGGCGATTCATTAGTCTTAGGGCGTCAGTCAATGCGCCTATTGTTTCGACCGATAACGTCGGTCAGGAACAAGCCTCATCTCCTCGTGGGTGAGGTTGTTGACCTAGTGGTTCATGTCATTAGTTCTGATGGGTTCGTAGTAAGCGCTTCAGCGCTTAAGGTCAACTATACACCAAGTTAACTCCTCAAAATTAAAGACATGAACCACTAGTTCCACAACCCAGTATGGGCAGTGGGGACAGTTAAGGGCAGTGAGAGAAGTTTGTACTAATAAACTACTCAGGCTTACTTCGTTGAGGTCTGAGTTTTCAGTAGCCCTGTATCCCAGGTGGTCAACTCAACAGGTTGTCCCGTCCTTGAGCTTTCTCTATTCTCCCATTCGATAGTTGATTTCTAAGACACTCCCTAGATCGGGAATCGAGCTGCTAACGTTATAATCCTGCAAGTAATTTCTATAAAGTATGTCAAACTGTACGCGCAGTCTACAGTTGAGGTGAGGGTGAAGGAAAGTTTTAAATCGTCTTCAATGGGCATAGGACTAGAATCGTCCGAAAGTCCTACAAAGTCTCAGATGAGTGTAGATACCGATAGCCATGAGGATGTGACTGACCCAAAATCGTCCCCAGACTCTAAAACGACTGTCCCCAAATCAAAAAAGCACAAGCCATCGAGTCGCCCCGTGATTCAGTGGTTGTTCTGGGGTTCTGCTTTTGTTCTCACGGCTACAATTTCTGCCACCTTGGGGGCAGCACTAGCTCTATTCACACCTTTGTCGCCGTTTATCACACCTTTAACTCAAGGATTTGGTGTTAAAGGGGACTCGTGGAGTCGCGGTTTTCCGTACAAAATCGCCAGACCTGTCAACATTCTAGTAATGGGGATAGACCGAGTACCGGAGGCTCCAAAAAACTCAGCAGCGGTCTTTGCGGGTCGCAGTGATACGATGTTGCTCCTGCGTCTAGACCCCTCAGATAATTCGGTAAGAATGTTATCTATCCCACGGGATACTCAAGTCAACATTCCAGGAGTCGGATTGGCCAAAATCAACGATGCCAATGTGGAGGGAGGTGCTGCTTTAGCCGCACGGGTTGTGAGCCGCAGCCTCAATAATGTGCCGATTGATCGCTATTTGCGGGTTACAACCGAGGCATTCCGGGAATTGGTTGACCTTGTGGGAGGGATTGAGGTCTTTGTCCCCTATCCCATGCAATATACAGATGTCACTCAAAACCTGAATATTGATTTAGAGTCAGGGTGGCAAACGTTGAATGGAGACCAAGCCGAACAATTTGCTCGGTTCCGCAAAGATAAGAATGGTGATATTGGTCGGGTACAACGACAGCAGGCACTACTGAAGGCATTGCGGCAACGTTTGGTTAGTCCAACCGTATTGTCCCGTTTGCCCCAAGTGATTCAGGTGATGCAGCAGTATGTAGATACTAACTTGAGCTTAGAAGAACTACTAGCGATCGCAGGCTTTGGTCTTGAGCTCCAGCAAGATAGTGTAAAAATGGTACTCTTGCCCGGTCGCTTCAGTGATCCAAAGGAATTTAGCGGCAGCTATTGGCTGATTGATCCATCAAGACGCGATCGAGTGATGCGCGAGTATTTCCAGCAGAATCCAGCTTGGGCTGCTTTAGAGCCGCACAGTTCATCCCAGAGCGTGCGTATTGCTATTCAAAATGCAACGGACAAACCACAACTCGGTCAGCAGGTGGCCCGGTATTTGGCTTCTAAAAACTTTCGTAACGTTTATATTGTCAAGGACTGGCCTGACCATCAATCCCAAACTCAAATTATTGTCCAGCAGGGCGATTTGGAAGCGGCAACTACTCTTAAAAAAATCGTAGGAGTCGGTAGGATAGAGGCATCTTCTACAGGTGATATTGAGTCTGACCTAACGATTCGAGTGGGTGAAGATTGGATAGAAACTAATGTTGAATAAGGATGTCTTATTAATTTCACCGATCCAGAAGCTTCAGCACAGGATTCAAGGCACGATCAGAATCGTGTCTTTAATAAGAAATGTGTTGCAATGTCTAAACCCTGAGGAAACGAATGGAAATTTTGAATTTAAAAGAGATTAAACCTTTTCTACAAACTTTACTCAGAATAGTTTTAGCGATCGCCCTGGCGTGGCTGTGGCTCATGCTATTTGCTACTCCCGCCTATGCTCAAGACAGCAGCATTAATTACAGTAGTACTGATTTAACCAATCGTGACTTTTCCCACAAGAATTTAGTGGGTGCGGTTTTCGTTGCAGCCGAAATGCGGGGGACTAACTTCCAAGAATCTGACCTGACTAACGCTATCTTGACTAAAGGAGTGATGTTGGGAGCTAATTTGCAAGACGCCAATCTTACAGGCGCGTTGGTAGACCGCGTAACGTTGGATAATGCCAATCTAAAAAACGCTATCTTCCAAGAAGCCACGATGATACGCAGCCGTTTTTACGACGCCGATATCACTGGCGCTGATTTTACGGATGCGATTATTGATCGCTATCAAGTATCTCTTCTGTGTGAGAAGGCTAGTGGGGTTAACCCCATTACAGGCGTTGCAACGCGGGATAGTTTAGGCTGTCGCTAAGATTGGCTCAGATAGATGGTTGAAAGCTTCCCAGTGAAGGACATCATGGAGTAACGCCTGATAACCAGCCACATTGGGATGGAGACCATCTGAACATAGGTGCTTTACACACCAATCGTGACCACGCGATCGCCAAAGATCGAAAATATCCAGGTAGGGAATCTGCCGCTTGTGACAAGCAAGGCGCGTTGCTTCTTTGTAGCGGTACTGGTCAGCATGATTGAAGTAGAAACAATTGAGGAATGGCATCTTGGCTTCATCCACAGGCACCATACCCACAAATAGCACCGGACACAATTGTTTCGCTTGGTCTAACAGGTGAGCGAGTTCTGTCTGGAAACTCTCAAATTCTGTAAAATTTCGTCCATCCGGTCGTCCCAGACGGGCGGAATCATTGACGCCAATCGAAAGGATCATGGCATCTGGAACGCGATTCTTCAGTTCACCGCGATGGCGAAACTCATGTTCAAGCCGTGCTTGTACTTGCTTGACTCCATCGCCCCGAATACCCAGATTGTAGAGAACATGACCGGGACTATCGGGCGACATCCACTGGCGTCGTAATCTTTCTACCCAGCCGCCTCCTTCTGGGTCACCAAATCCATAGATCAGGCTGTCACCGAGGACAACGATTTTTAACGGTTGTTGATGGGTTTGACGGATTGACTGAAAGTTAGGAGCAACAAGTGTGTGCATAAACAGTAGTAGTCAGCCAGTTTATATTAACAACTTGACAGGTTTACAAGAGTTTACATAATCTTACGCTATTCGTTGCACCTTATAAATCATTGAGCGTCTTTCACTCATTATTCACATCTTTCTGGTATTGATGTCCGGAGAAGAGGCATATCTTCATCAAGTCTTCTATCTTCTAGCTGTATCTTTGTCGAGAACTTCAGCTTTTTACGCTTCTAGTACCCCCCTGCGGATACGGATACAACCGTAGGTTCGCTCTCAATCTAGAACCGCTACCGAAGCTAAGCGTCCTCCCACAGGAATAAACGCCGCACTTGTCACTCCTGTTACACTGGATAATAAATTGTGTCTTTAGCTAACTAACCTCAGAGGCTTGACGCTAAAGACTACTTTTCTAATTCCGACCCACCTTCTAACGACGACTGATGCTGCACAAACGTTACCACCAGTTTGATTCGAGTCAAATTATGCATCGCGCTGAGGAGCTGATCAGTGCAGCTTCCAATCGCTATCGGATTACCGTGCAAGTGGCCAATCGTGCCAAGCGCCGTCGCTATGAAGACTTTGAGAATATTGATGATCCGATGATGAAGCCCGTGCTGAGGGCAATTATCGAGATGTCTGATGAATTGACACAACCGGAAATTATTGGAGATTAGATTCTCTAGAAGCACTTCTCAATTCAGGTGCAGGCAGGTTTTGTTTTTATCTGGTCGTAGTTCACAAAAGATAGCCGCTCAACCTGCCCCGATCAATCATCGCTCTCGCGTTCAAAAGGCTTAAAGCGATCTAAAAAGGTATGCGTTTCCGACTGACGCTCGGTTTAACAATCGCCACGTTTACAGGTATTTGCTTAATTGTTGGGACAGCAAAGGTAAGAGATCCCGGTGTCTTCAAGTGGATGGGAGTACAACCTGCGGCTGCCCAATTTTCTATCCCCCAAGATGCGTGGCGGCGAGTTTATGAACAATTACCCAATTTGCCTTTAGAGAATCAGTATGTCAGTAAAGAGACTGGGAAAATAGATGAGAATAACACTTTGATCAGCCGCTTTATGCGGTATCACATTTTTGTGAAACGCCGCCCTTCAATCTACCGTTTGGATTGGAAGTTGTCACTCGCTGACTATCTCGGTGCTCACAATTACTTGGTGGAATCTCAGTATCCCAGTGCTGACACCTTACGGGAAAATCCGATGGAAAGCGATCGCAAGGCGATGGAAAAGCTGACTCGTGCAGAACGTGATGCTTTGGTGAATGTCTTAGTCAGTCTCTTTAATCCCAATAGCGCTCAACAATCGGCACCATCCCCCCGTGAGACACCCACACCAGCGCCACCACCGCCTACTTCCGCCAGTCCCAGTACAACACCCTCTCTCCCCAAACCGGGAGATGCTCAGTTGCTGATGCCTTAAACCATGGAACGGGTGGTTAAAACTGGATCGGGTTGGCGTTTGGGTTGGAATCCTCAAGCCACGGGTTATCAAGGTTTAGTGGGTGGAGAGGATTGGGCGATCGAGCTAACGGAGGCAGAGTTAGAGGACTTTTGTCGCTTATTGGGACAGTTAGCCCAAACCATGAGCCAGATGGCAGATGAGTTGATGGATGAGGAAAAAATTAGCTGTGAAGCGGACAGTGACTTGTTGTGGATGGAGGTAGACGGATATCCTCATGCCTACACGCTGCGTTTTATTTTGAACACAGGGCGACGCTGTGAGGGAAGTTGGCTTGCCCAAGCCGTTCCGGGTTTGGTTGCAGCCGCTCAATCTCTAAAAGTATTTTAGTTAGTTGTTTTGAAAATAAAAAGTGTGGTATTCTTAATAGAAGTGCCGGGGCGTAGCGCAGCTTGGTAGCGCACCACTTTGGGGTAGTGGGGGTCGTGGGTTCAAATCCCGCCGCTCCGATTGATTGAAAGATAGCCAGAACGACTACTGGTAAAAATCCTAAGCCTAATACTTCTAAGAGATTATTTTAGATGTGTTAGGCTTTTGAGCGTTCGATGCTGAATCTTTTGCAATTTACAGGAATCTTTCCAAAGAACCGTACAATTCCTTGTAGTTAAGCTTCAAAACTTAGATCCTGTGATGCCCAAGACATGACTGCATTACAGCTATCTGTTAAAGTGCAATAAACGATTTCACTGCTGTTTTTACCCAAGACGTTCAATGGTCAAGCGATTAACCAGTCGTCCCCTCCTCATTGCGGCTGTGTTGATCGTCTGCATTGCCCTTACCCCAATCCTAATCATCCTGAATAGGCAACCCATGATCACATCTGCACCTCAGTTGCTGACTGACCCGTTTTTGCAACTGCCAACGGAGAATTCAGTGCGAGTGGTATGGTTCACTGAGTTTGCAGGTTCCCGCCATACCGTCAGGTACGGACAAGGACTCAGTCGGACGGCGATCGCCACTACGACCAAACTCAGTCGTACACGGGAAGACCAGAAATCCAAAGTGGGTAAACAGACACAAGAGGGTCAAATTTATCAGCAACCGACCAAAAGGGATATCTGGCGTCATGAAGCAAGAATCACAGGTTTAACGGCTGGCAGGCGTGTGCCTTATCAGGTGACGAGTGTGCGAGAAGATGACCAAAAAGTGAGCAGTCATCAGTTTACTCTTGCACCGAAACCAGCAGCAGGAACCCCACTGAAAATTCTTCTCACTTCTGACCACCAATTAATGCCGATGACAGCAGCAAATCTCCAAAAAGTTGATGAAACCATTGGGCAAGTGGATGCTGTTTTCTTGGCGGGTGATTTAGTAAATATTCCCGATCGCGCTTCGGAATGGTTTGATGATAATCGTGGCGGTGCCTTTTTTCCCTGTCTTCAAGGTCGGGCAGATTATGAACTAGAAAAAGAGGGGAGAAAAACAACTTACAAAGGCGGCGAACTCATCCAATATGCCCCCCTCTTCCCAGCCGTTGGCAATCATGAGGTTATGGGACGTTTTTCCAATGAGCGTAACTTAAATGACCAATTTAACGACCCCTATCCTCGTACTATTGCCCAGAAACTTTATCAAATAAAAGCCAAGTATTTAAACCCAAAAAATGACCTAAATGTACGCCAAAGTTGGCTGAAAAATAATTCCTTTAATACCGACACTTATAACGAGATTTTCACCTTACCTCAGAACAAATCTGGAGGAGAGAATAATTACGCGGTGACCTTTGGAGATATCCGCTTGGTCGTGCTGTACATCACCAATATTTGGAGAACTCCCAGCTTAGAGGCAGATGCTAAAGGTAGATATCGAGAGCGAGAAAAAGACTTAAATAATCCCATCACGTGGGGATATGGGCAACATATCTTTGAGCCAGTCGCTAAGGGTAGCGTCCAATATAAATGGTTGGAGAAAGAACTCAATAGTCCAGAATTTAAACAGGCGAAGTATAAGATGGTGATGTTTCACCATCCACCCCATTCACTAGGTGATAATATTGTCCCCGCTTATACTTATCCAATGCAGCTAATTGAGCGGGATGAAGAAGGACGTATTAAAGCAGTGCGTTACGAGTATCCTAAGGCAAAGGATTACATCATTCGTGACGTTGTACCCCTGTTGGAATCGGCAGGCGTAAAACTGGTATTTTATGGACATTCGCATCTATGGAATCGCTTTGTTTCTCCTAGCGGAATGCACTTTTTAGAAACTTCCAATGTGGGCAATAGTTACGGTGCCTATATCGGCAATAAAAAACGTCCGGTGCCAACAGGTTTTAAGGCAGAATATACGGCGGCAGGTGACCCCAATGGACTGGAACCTGTGATGCCAACACTTGCACCGTTGATGGGAGATGATCAGCAGCCACAGCCTTATATAGCGAGTAACGACATCACAGCTTTTAGTATCTTAGACACGGGTACAGGTACAGTGAGCAGCTATCGTTTTGATACACGTTCGCCAGAATCAAAAGTCATAAAATTTGATGAATTCCGATTATCTGAACCCATTGACTCAAAGAAAGTTAGGAACAAAGACACAGTACTTTTAGCAGGCGTAGCCCTAATCCTCACCATTCTCATTATTGCTGCGGGGTTGGCTGGTATCCTACCTCAAAGTATTATCAAACTGCCGTTTCCTTAAGGAAGCATCCCCTATTAATTTTAGATGTTTGATTGTTGGGTTCTGCCCCCCGAATTACGAGGGGCAGATTCAGGAGAGTTTTGTTGAATGGTTAGCTCTTTACGCTAGATCGAATAACAGAAATTCTGCATCTTGAGTCGCCTCAATCACAACTTCTGTTTCGTTGCTGATAGCGGCTCCATCGCTCGTATCAAGAGACAACCCGTTGAGATTAATCGCACCCCGTGCTACCTGTATCCAAGCATGGCGTTGAGGTTTGAGGGAATGAGAAATGCGATCGCCTGCGTTCAAAACCGCAGCATACAAATCTACATCTTGATGAACCGTAACAGCACCCTCTCGCCCATCTTTAGCTGCAACTAAATGCAGTGTTCCTGGAGTTTTTGCAGGAGAAAAGTTTCGTTGTTCATAGCTTGGTGACAACCCTTGTTTATCGGGTAACAGCCAAATTTGCAGCAAGTGAACAGCTTCCGTTTCCGAGTGATTAAACTCACTGTGTAGAATTCCTGTCCCCGCACTCATGCGTTGTACTTCACCCGGCTGAATCACTGAACCATTACCGATATTGTCCTTGTGTTCTAATGCTCCTTCTAGAACATAGGTGATAATTTCCATGTCGCGATGTCCATGGGTTCCAAAACCAGCAGTAGGACTAACGTAGTCTTCATTAATCACCCTTAGGGCGCGAAATCCCATCTGTTTGGGATCGTAATAGTTAGCGAAGGAAAAGGTGTGGTAAGTATCCAACCAACCATGATTAGCGTGTCCTCGTTCTTCAGCTTTTCTCAGGATTATCATTGCCTCCTCCTTGAAAATTTGATGCTAGGAAAATGAAGTGTAAAAGAATTTTTGATCTTTTATTCTTCATGCTTTCCTTAGTACCTTTTTCGGATATTTCTACTTTAGACTAAGTAGAGTTATTATGGAAAGTATGCACTTTAAAGTAAGGTAGTACCCAAAAAGATACTATGGAAGCTCAGACAGTGAGTACCGAGAGGGCAAGTTGTCCGGTAGAAAGAACCCTAGAGGTTATTGGCGGACGCTGGAAAGTCTTGATTCTGCGAGAGTTATTTCAAGGCGTACAGCGTTTTGGTCAGTTGCACCGCGCTTTAAACGGCATTACTCAAAAAATGCTGACGCAACAACTACGGGAGATGGAGCAAGATGGCATCATTCATCGGGAGGTTTATTTGCAGGTTCCTCCTAAAGTGGAATACTCTCTAACCTCGTTAGGGCTAAGCCTGAAACCCATTATTGATTCAATGCATGAATGGGGGGTTAGGCATCTGCAAGAACAAAATCCAGAAATTTAGGACAACCGCAGGCCATAAAATAGTAAAATTAGGCAGAGTATGCATTGATAGTTATCAACTACAGGCATAGAACAAGACCGGACTTTACTTGCTGAAACTGACACTTAATCCAGTAGTCACTCATTCCTGACTGTCACAGGGTAGATGTAATGGTAGAGATTAACTGACCTTAAGGGCCAGCTAAGCTTGTTTGAACTTTAAGTATGCAAAGCCTAACGCTTCTTTGCATTATTAACTTGTAAAAATGAATTCACAAAGCAATTTTCGGACAAAACGTTCAGCCCCTACTAAGGCAGAGTTGGAAGCAACGCTCACTCAGTTAAAAACGAAACTGAAGGAAGCTGAGAAGGAAACGCAAGATCAGGAAAAAACTGTGGTCGAATTGAAAGAGGCTCTCGAAAAAGCTAAGAAAAGAGAAGACTCTCTTCAACAAAAGATTGGAGATTTACAATCCGAGTTAGAGAGCCAAAAAGAATCGATGGAGAAGCAACAAAAAGACATACAAAAAATAACTCTACTTAGTAAAGAGCTGGAAAAAGCTAAAGCAGCCGCTGTGCAACTGGCTCAAACCAATGAAAAGCTGATGCAGGAAATTACGACCCTGAAAAAAACCAACGATATCAAACAAGAAAAGGAAAAGGAAAGCCTTAAAATACAAGTACAAGCACAGAGAGTACCTGAACATAGACCAGGGAGACCGATTCAAACAGAAAGTGAAAAACCTGCTGATTTTGCTAACAAAAGCTGGTTACTTTAACGATCTGTCCTAGTTAAGGGGACTCATCTACACCTAAGCGGCAAAAAAGAAAAAAGCCTCCCTTAGATTAAGGAGGCTAGAATTTTAAGCTAAGCAAAGATCGGGTGATAACTTTGGCAAAGAATTTACTCGTTAAGCAGGTTTAGCTTGTGCTCTTTGCTCTAGTAGGCGAATAATGGACGCTTTTTCGAGAATTCCGACTAATACACCGTTATCACGAATGACAGGCAGTTGAGTGATTTTTTCTTGCTCCAAAAGCGTCACAACTTCCAAAAGGGATTGATCGGATTTCACCGTTGTGGAGTAATCAACAGGCCGCATCAGTTCTTGGACGGAGGTTTCATTCCACTGGGAGGTGGGTACATTTCTCATGTCATCAACAGCGATCGCACCCAACAATTGACCATCCTCATCAGTGACTAAAAACTTGTGCCATTCCGCTTTACCAATGATGTAGTTATTGGCAAATTCTCGCAGAGACAAGTCAGCCGAGACAATCGGGCTATTGGGAATCACCGCATCTTCAGCGGTTAAACCCAATAACTTATCTTGAATTCTCGCAGATTGGGCAGAGTAACCTGCATTTCGTAGCAGGAACCAACCAATTAACAGAGTCCAGAAGCTACCGATTTGGCTAATTCCCAAGACGGCAAGTAATCCTACGCTAATGCCAATCCAACCTAAAAACTGACCGACGCGGCTGGCAAAAACGACACCTTTATAAGGATTGCCCGTGATTTTCCATACTACAGACTTCAGAATATTGCCGCCATCGAGAGGTAAGCCGGGAATCAGATTAAATAGGGCCAGCATCAAGTTAATGTAGGCAAGCAGGCTAACCATTGCGGCTAACGGCCCTGTAATCGGCGTGCCGATGCCAATCGCTGTGAACAGACCGAATAGCAAGAGGCTGACCAGTGGCCCTGCAATTGCCACCCAGAAGGATTGAGCGGGAGTTTCTGACTCTTTCTCCAACGCCGCTAGACCGCCAAAGAGAAATAAGCTGATAGATTTAACTTCAATGCCCTGCCAAAGAGCCACAAAGCTATGACCCAATTCATGAGCTAGGACGGAGGCAAATAAAAGTAATGCCGCCACAAATCCCAGAAGAAAGGCCAATCCACTAGCCAAACCCGGAAAAATAGCTGACAATTGACCTCCATAGCTAAACGTGACCAAGCCCAGGACTAAAAACCAGGACGGATGCACATAAAAAGGAATGCCAAATAAGTTACCAACACGAATACTACCGTTCATAAGCGCTCCCTCAACTCTTTTTATTTAAGACTTTTCCTTTTGTTAATTTCGATTCTTGTCATGTATCCATCGTAACGAAATGTAAAACCTTTATTCATCTATCAATTGTCGTAAGAACCGACCCCAGGGGTTCGGTTTTGGGAATAAAAGTTGTCTATGACATCTCTCTGGATATCGGCATAATAAAATAAGGACTGCTCCTGAGTGCCTTGAGTGGCATCATGTTCTTAGAGCAGAAAGGAATTCCTGTATTAATAACTCATTAGATTATGACTATCTTTGAAAGCAAAATCTCCCGCTCTTACCAGCAAGAAGACATTCAGCAGATCTTGAATCTGGCGATCGCTCGTCAGTCTGACGGCGGAGAATTTTCCCGCGAACAGCTTCTGGAAATTGCTGCTGAATTGAGTATTTCTACTGAAAGCCTGCTCCAGGCAGAACAGGAGTGGCGTCTCCAGCAACAACAGCAGCAAAAGCATCAGCAATTTAATTTCTATCGGCGCAGCCAACTCAAGAGACGTTTCGGCAAGTATTTAATTGTTAATCTTTTTTTAGTTTGTCTGAACCTACTTACGGCGGGACAACTGTCTTGGTCGTTATATATTTTATTGTTTTGGGGGCTTGGGCTGGGACTCAATGCTTGGGATACCTATCAATTACAGGGTGAAAACTACGAAAGAGCGTTCCAGAAGTGGTATCGCAAGCACCAGTTCACACAAGTTGCCCAGTCAGTTTTTAGCCGCATCAACAATTGGCTGAAAGCGGCAAGCTGAAGCAAGAGGTAACGCTAAGAGTTATATAAAGTAATTTAAGAAATTTAGCTTTCCTTTAGAGAGCCAAGAATCGCTTTGGGATAAACTAGCAGTAATCTGTAATTCTGCAAAATCCTAAAAAGATAAATTTATTGTGCCCAATCCATTTTTATTAACACGCCTACTCCTGCGTTTCGACGAGCCAGCCGAAGATATGGTGGGAAACCTATCGGCTGCCGCGTTTACACCCGATGGCAGCTTATGGCTTGGTTCCGATGAAGGAATAACCGTTGAGCGGCTATCTCTAATTGAGCCTTATATTTTTGGAAAGCACCAGTCATTTTCGATTGGAAATTTTGTCGAACTCTTTAATCAGGAGGATGAAATCGACATTGAAGGAATGGATTATGCAAATAATTATCTTTGGTTAACGGGTTCCCACAGTACAAAACGTAAAAAGACGAAAGGAAAAAATCCTCAGAAAGATTTAGATAGACTTGCAACGATAAAAGCTGAGCCAAATCGTTATTTAATCGCTCGTATTCCTGTTATTAATGGGGGATTATTAAAATCCGCTTCCCTGCCTGATCAGCCCGATCAAAAATTGACAGCGGCCTGTTTACAAAAAACAGAAGATAAGAACATTCTGATTGAAGCGCTCAAAGATGACTGCCACTTGGGGTCTTTTTTAAGCTTTCCCCTTCCCAGCAAAGAAAATGGCTTTGATATTGAAGGATTAGCGGTTCATCAAGACAAAATTTTTCTGGGATTTCGGGGGCCTGTACTCCGAGGTTGGGCGATTATTGTGGAGATAGAAGTTGAAGAAAAAGAACTAGGTGTCTTAACGCTCAAAGAGATTGGTGAAGAAGGAAAATGCTACAAGAAACATTTTGTCAACCTGAATGGCTTAGGTGTGCGGGAGCTATGTTTGAAAGGTGACGATTTGATCATTCTGGCAGGGCCAACGATGGATTTAGAAGGTTCCCTGCGAATCTTCCGCCTGAAAAATGCCTTAGACCATCCTAGCAACAGCCTATCAAGCCAGGAATCAGGAGATTTGGAACTTTTATTTCACTTACCGTTTAATGAAGGGGCTGATCATGCGGAGGGATTGGCACTATTTCCGTGTTTGGGTGAATCTGATTCACTTGTAGTCGTTTATGATTCACCCGATCAGGCAAGGCTGGTTGAACCGCATAGCGTTTATGCGGATGTGTTTAGATTGAGGTAAAGAGAAATTCTAAAGGGCGCGAAGAGAAGAACAATTAGAGCCTAGGTAATAAATAAATGATTTGAGCCAAATCATCTCGTAAGAAGGCTTCTTCTTGGCTTTCTCCTAAAGCATTCGCCAGTGCGATCGCTTCTTGATAGAGCATCCGAGCATTGACCAAATTCCCTGTCGCTCTATAGAGTTGAGCCGCATACCTCAGCGAAAGCAGTTGTTCTCGACGGTTTGCCTGTGTTTGAGCTAATACTTTGTGTTGTTCAAGAAGTTTGAGCGCCACGGGATATTGCTTCATCGCACTATAAGATTGCACAAGACCCCTGAGTGCACGAAACTGATTGGGGATATCGCCAGTCGCTTTTGCCACTCGCAATCCTCCTTGATAGGTGATTAAGGCATCCCTGTACAGGTTGACAGCGCGATAGGCATCTGCCAAATTATTTCGTGTATTTGCTTCCCCTCGCAAATCATCCGAGCGACCTCGCAAACCCAAAGCCGCTTGGTAACGCTTAATGGCCTCAAAATAACGACCCTTGGATGCTGCCACTAAACCCAAGTTACTCAAACTTAAGCCCTCGCCCGCTATATTTTGGACACTACGAGCAATCGTCATGGCTTCCGTAAAGGTTTCCTGAGCGGATTCAGGGCTACCGGATTCCAGCAAAATGGTACCCAGGTTATTCAATCCATAAATCTGTGCTTGGAAATCCCGACGTGAACGAGCAATCCCAACTCGCCGCCGTAGGGCATCTTCGGCTTGTCGGTAGCGTCCCATTTTCGCATAGGTTACCCCGATGTAGTCGTAAGTCAGACCCTCACCCTCAAAGTCACCAATGCGCTGATAAATGTCCAGTGCCTGTAACCAGTTAGCGATCGCTTTGTCATAATTCCCCTGCGCTTGCGCCTGTCCTCCCAACCGCATCAGGAAATCCGCCTGATTTCGATCTTCCCCTTGAATCTCATTGTTTAAAGGGGCATCCAGTTGTTCTAAGAGTTCAACGGCCCGAACGCCAGGAGGGACGAATTGAGCTTGCACTCCCGTACTGGTAGTCAGGATTAAGGTGTTAAGGGTTAGCGCTACCGCTGTGGAAAAACGAGTATGGTGTTTTCGGTATGAGCCAGGACATTGATTCCCTGACGGGTTGTTGCTATCGGTACAAGAGGTGAGGTGTGAGGTCATCTTAATCACCCCTTTGGTGTTGTTCACGACGGACGAACCCTCTTTAATCATCACATTTTCCCCAATTGCTAACCGATTGCTAAAGTTTACTAACTCCTTCAGCCCTTAGCTCATGGTACGTCCTATAAATTTTTCTATACAGATTTCATCCCCTCTTTGAAAGGCAGAGGTTCTCCTCCTCCCACATTACTTTGATAGAGCATTAACTTGAGCATTTGCCTGTATAGAAGCCGCCTGAGCCAAATAAATCAAGCGAATATCTTCCGGTAAGGCTGTTTCTAAGGTTTGATAACCTGTTTGGAGCTGAGTTCTGACTTGAGCGGGTGAAACCACTTCTCCCTCCGCTTGCAAATAAGCCGCAATTCGGGTTTCGCTCCAATGGAACGTTTGAGCCATGATCACCATCAACCGCATGACGGGTTGGAGTTGTTCTAATGCTTGTTCCAGGTAACACCAGAATGGTGGCGGTGCCGCCTTGAGATCGTAGTGAATTTCTTCCACTGGCGGCAAATCGGCTTGGTTAATACAGAATGCCGTCATATTAATCAGCCAATTTTGAAAAGAACTCGTCCCCGGAGTACTCTCATCACGTAAATCTAAGCCGCTGAGTTCGTAGAAGATGTGACGCCAAGTCAGAGCAAATAGATATTCGGCCTGCACCGGCGATCGCGCCGAGTGCCGAATCAATGTATAGACAATTGGACTATAGCGGCAGAAAATGGCAGTGAAGTACTTCCCCTGCTCTGGATGGCGCTGAAACAGGGTCAGCAATTCCTGATCGCTGTGATGAAACAACGATTTGACAATCGGATGATTGGATTCGGAAAATTGGGGGATTTGCACAATCTTTAATTTACAAGTGGACTCAGGGAATTAGAGAAGATGCTTCTTACTATATCTACCACCTGCCACCAGAGAAAGAGGTAGCTCGATGTTATCATCACACCTATTTCTCAGCCTCAGCAATAAATAACGACCGACTCGGACTTCTGCCCACAATCGAGGGATTCTGAGGGTATTCTGACAGAGTGAGGAAGGAACTTCGTAAAATTAGTAACATCTAAGAACAAGTCTTGTGCTAATAATTTTACGGATAACAGGACAACAGAGCCATCAAAGTTAAAATCGGATTACAGCCTTTTTCAGTTCATGATTCTATCCGTGAATTTTATTTCCTTACTATTTGAGTCCCTACCCCTGGGTTCATTTTTGCCCGGTCTTCCTTTGGATAGCCTGTTCTCCACCCAAGGCATTATGGTGATGCTTTTGGTCGCCTATGCAGGTGCCATGTGGATGTTTCTTACCAGTGCCCCAAAAGTACACACCATCATGGTGTCAGATTTAGAGATAGCGCGACAGTTCTATGAAGGTCTGCTCAATTTGGCGGCGGCTGAAGTTCCCTTACATTACTATTACAATTATGAGCAAACCTTGGGTACGAGTACGCTTGACCCCCTTTACATGTCAGCGGCAAACTTAGGAAGCACTAGTGCCACTAAACTGAGAGGTACTGATGGGTTGTGGTACCAACTCAAAAAGAATACTCAGTTACATGTGATTTCAGGGGCAAGCTTGGGTAAGAAAAACCAGCAACGCCACGTTTGCTTCGACCATGACTGCTTAGAACAAGTGTTGATGCGAGTGCAAATGCAACGCCTTAAGTATAAAGTTCGTGCCGAGAAGCCTCTAAATTTTCTGGTCAAAGATTTGGATGGTCGCGTGATTGAATTAGCAGAAGTTTCAAATTAAGTGGAATTTATGCCTAGGGGCACAGCCAACTGTACCCCTAAAAAGCTTTAAATCTCTCGATCCTGACCGTATTTCTCCCGAATATGCGTATTAAAGTACTGTCCGACAGACGGTGCAATCTTCATTTCGTGGTACACACTTTTAGGTACATCTCGATATTGGTAGACGCTGCCATGGTTGAATTCAACTCGCAAGATTTGAGCCGCTTCGTCATAGTCAAAGGAGCGAATCACATGGCTAGACGTTTTGAGCAGGGGAAATGCAATCACATCCCGAATACTGGCACTATCGGTTAATAGCATCACTAAACGGTCAATTCCTATCCCTAGGCCGCCCGTGGGAGCCATCCCATATTCCAAGGCAGTGATAAAGTCTTCATCCACTCCCGGCGCTTCTAAATCACCTGCGGCTTTCCGCGCCGCCTGGGCTTCTAGACGTTCGCGTTGGTCGATGGGGTCAGTTAACTCTGAAAAGCTATTCGCCGTCTCCCGTCCCACGATGAATAGCTCAAAGCGCTCGACTAAATCAGGCTTATCTCGATGTGGTTTAGCAAGAGGAGAAATTTCCACGGGATAATCCAGCACAAACGTGGGTTGAATCAAAGTTTCTTCAACTTTCTGCTCGAAACATTCGTTAAGCAGTTTCCCCATGGATGAACAGGCATCCACACCTGTAATTCCCGCTTGACGCGCTGCCGTTTTGGCCTCTTCCAGGGTCTGAAATTGAGTAAAATCTAAACCGGTCTTTTCCTGCACCAACTGATGCATGGTGATTCTACGCCAAGGCGGTGTCAGGTCAATTTCTTGACCTTGGTAGGAAATTTTCAGTGTGCCTAAGACCTCTTGTGCAGCGGTGGTAATCAAATTTTCCGTCAACTGCATCATGTCATTGTAATCCGCGTAGGCTTGGTAAACCTCAACGGTGGTAAATTCAGGGTTATGGCGGGTGGAGATGCCTTCATTGCGGAAGATCCGCCCCAGTTCAAACACTTTCTCAAACCCCCCCACCACCAGTCGCTTCAGAGGCAACTCGGTGGCGATTCGTAGGTACAGATCCATCTCCAGGGTATTGTGATAAGTGATGAAGGGACGCGCTTCTGCCCCCCCAGCTTCCGATTGAAGCACTGGCGTCTCAATTTCTAGAAAGTCTTGTTCTTCCAGATAGCGGCGAATGGCGGCAGTGATTTTGGCACGACGACGGAAAGTTTCCCGCACAGTGGGGTTGACAATCAGGTCAACATAGCGTTGGCGGTAGCGCTTTTCGGTATCCGTTAGACCATGCCATTTATCGGGTAGGGGCAAAAGGGACTTGGTCAGCATGGTGTAGCGGCTAACATAAACCGAGAGTTCGCCCTTTTCGGTGCGCTTAATCGTTCCTTTGACGCCGATAATATCTCCAATGTCGGTGAGTTGCTTCAAGTGGTTGAAGGCATTGGGCACATCTGCCATCCCGCTGGTGATTTTCTGCTTATCGAGGTATAGCTGAATTGTGCCGGTTTCGTCCTGAAGATTGAAGAACGCCAGTTTTCCGAAGACTCGACGTGCTAAGATTCGACCTGCGATCGCCACTTCAAGATCAACTTCTTCGCCATCGGGTAAATGGGCAAATTTTTCCTGGAGTTCGGCGGCGTGGTGAGTCGAGGCCCATTGGTAGGCATAGGGATTCATCCCGATCGCTTTGAGCTCGTGGACTTTCTCCAAGCGTGCTGCACGGATTGCTTCTAAGTTTGAGTGATCTTGTGGTTCTTGTGGGGACTGCTCGGAGGGCATAGTACTGAATAACTAAAGGCTTGTGTTGTGTGACAAAAAGCGCATCCTTGCTGAACGTTGAAGAGCGCCAGGGCTTGGGTCAATTATAGGGAATGAGCGGGACGGGTTTGAGCGATCGCCCTCTGGAACGGTGCCATCAAGGGCAATCGCGCTGTTCTCATACCCCAAGGGCTGTACGCGCACCAGCAAAGCCGAGCGCTTCCCCAAAACATGCTTCTATTTGTGATGATGTTTAACCAAATCTTTCAGGTAAGTGTGTGCTTGTTCCGGTGTGAGGAGAAAAATCTGACCATTGCATAGAATTTCATACTTTCCCCCGTGATAACCATGCCCAGAAATTAGACCTTTTTTGACGGCCTGATTACCAAGCTTAGTTAATTCGTTCGTCAAAGCAGATTCCTTGGCGGCTGTTTTTCGATCCAGCATCTGCTCTTCGTTGTTCTCATCCATCTTTTCAGGCTCCTTCCTATTCCTCATCTGTGTCTCTCCTCTATCGATGTGGCGTGTAATTCTTGACCAGAATCCTCGCCCAAAGTGCAATCGCCGTTGCCACTCTACCCTTCGGGAACCCCTGAAGAGGACGCTAGTGCATCCTCTTGAGTTTCCCTAAGCGACAGCTGACTCAGCTAGCGCTCTCCTCAAGAAGGCGGCGGCTTTGGGAAACGGGAACACTTGCTCCTAATTTCCCTCAAGCTCGCTTTACTTGAGCCATGCTCGGTAAACCTTAACCTCAGTCCTAGAAACGCTCAACAAATCGGACGTTGGTTGGGTTTCACGGCATGAATATACTCACTGCCCGATAAGGGCCATCCTCGCTTGTAAGATGCTTCCTCAGGCTGCCCCCAGCCTAGCTGCAAGATAATCTCCAAAAACGTTGAATTACCGTGTACAGAGAGACTTGCCCATTCTGTTCCTTTGGTGATTGCTCCAACCTCATCCAGCCTAATCTGTCGATAGTCTTTGCCTGAGTTAATGCTTAAGTACAAATCCATGCCCTGTGTCACACTGTACCAAAACGTCAGGATTGAGACCTTAGCCGCCTTGAGGATTTCCAAATCACTAGAGAGCGCCGCAAGTTGATCATCGACGGCAGGGTAACGTAAAGTTTTTCCCTTCATTGTTAACTGCCGCCAAACAATGCCTGAAACTTGATGTTGCCGCTGATAGCGATGAACAGCCGCCTTGAAGTCTCTATAAGCACTGAACTTTTGAATGCCATCCGGTTTTAGAAATTGATCGAGCAACGGACTGCCAGACGCCGAAGCGGCAAGATTGAGACGCTGTCCATTAATACAGGCGCGACGCTCATCCGCCAAAATTTTGATTAACTCTTCGGTGCTGTAGACCTCTGACATCAGCACAGCCAATAACATTGCACTAAAAGACAGATTAGCGTGTGAGCCTGACCCACTATATTTTAGATTTTAGATTTTAGATTTTGGCTTTTGGATGATTTTTCCAAATCATTGTCTTGATTTCCTGAATGGAGCGAGGGAACTTTATCCATCACTCCTGCAAAATCTAAAATCATGGGGAAAAGCCTTGCTTTAACGTTCACCTTCCACTAGCTCAGTATTGAATTCGTTGAAGGCTCGTCGCTTCAACTCCACTGATTCTGAACGAGGCAGCAAATCAAACACTTTCCGGAAAGCATCGTCTACCTGCTCGTAGGGCACTTGTCCCGTCACATTGAGAACCACCTTGCCCTTCTGATCAAGGAGTACCGTCTGGGGCACTAAGCCTTGGTAATAGTAGCCCGGTTCTGTTGGTTTGTACTTAGACTTCAGGGGTATACTATCGATGCTAATCGGAAGAAAATTGGCGGCTCGTCCATAAGGAGCCTGGAGCTGCGAGATAACGGCGGCATATTGCTTGCAATCGCGGCTGTCATCTAAGTAGAACACCAGCAGTGATGGTCTTTCGCGGCTCAAAGACTCTGTCAACGTCACGCGTGGCGGGACTAGAGAGCCATTTCCAGCATAGAGGGCGAAGATGTTGCCGTCAAACTTGTCATCATTTAACCCTGCTAGAGCCGATGGTGTCCCGATGAGCCACAAGCAACTTAAAAAAGCAACTAAGCTCAACAAGACGCAAGCGACTCGATGCCTCCCTCCTGGCTGATGAGCTATGAGAATTGGGGCTGGAAACCGTCTAAAGTTAAAAATCATACTCCAGTGAATGTGAAACCCTAATTTTCTCTGATTAGGCTTTAAATGGACAGGTTTTACCGATTTTTTGTGTATAACCAAATTACCTATAGCTTTATCGATAACCTCCCTACTCTCTATATAGAATTATCTCTGTTTGCAGTTCGTTTGGTTGTCGCGGCCTAATCCTAATTCAAGAGAGTAGTGTTCTTCTGGTTCAATTGGGATGCTTGGTACTGGAACTACCGTCAGTCGCTGGCAAAATTTTAATCAAGACAGAGTATAGGCTGTAGCCTTCTGATTCCAAGGTCGTTTGTTGGGAAGCCTTACCCCAAAGGCGCTGAAACTCAGGTGAAACGGTAACTCGACGATGTGCAATATCCTGTCTAGTTCATTAAGCGGTTCAGGCTTGAAATCACTGATTCGGATTCGCTGCCAAAACTTAGGTATAGCGTTTCTCTATTGGGTGAGGTACAACGTAGTTGGCTTTAAGGCAGAAGGCAGAGGGCAAAGGGCAGAAGTTGAGTGTAATCCACTTATTTGAGAACCGCTATATATGGATTTGGAGTTTTACTCATGCCCAGTTGAGATGTATAACAGCTTAGCCATCATCACATCTTGTTTGTAGTAAGGGCTAAAGTACCTTTGACAGGAGGAGTAAAGTCCTCGCTACAAACTCTACACATATTAAGGTTCTGTTGCCGGACATCAAGTCTCGGTTGTGCAAATAACTGATATATTTGTTCAGCGACGGGTGGGGAGAGCAGTAGATGGGGAGAAGAAAAGACTGCACCCGTCCTATTTGCTGCGATCGACTATTAAGTCTTAGCAGAGATTCAACGATTGGGTTTCTTGGGGAGCAAACTCAGACTCAATAGGTCTGACTGACAACAATCCAATGCTTAGATGATACCAGGTTTCAGCATCAACAATTCCGTTTACGGTCAAAGCATTCATTTGTTGGAAGTTTTTGACAGCTATCTGTGTGGGCAGATCAAATTGCCCATTGACCTCCAACTTGAAGCCCTTAAAATTGAGTAACTGCTGTAAAACTCTGACAGCACTACCAGAACTCCCTTGACGCACAACAGGCAGTTTTAGTGCTGCTTTTCTAGTAGAGACTTGCGAGAGATTAAAAATCTGCATGTTTAATACTTGAGACGTGAGGGTTTCTATCTAAGGCTAAAGAAAATTGCAACTCTTTTGCCTCCCTCCTCTAGGAGAATTTAGCCGCAATCAGAATTATGAAATTTCCAATAATGTAAAGTAATTTACATTATTGGGATGCACTTTATGAGATAGCTCACACGAGTTTCAACCCCAATAATCAGCATTCATGTCAGTGGGCAAGATGAACACTCTCCTTTAACGGCTGCTCTAAGTCGAAATGCTTGACAATTTGCTGGGGATTGCCAATCACCACAACACCAGGAGGCACAGACTTGCGGACAACGCATCCCAAACCCACGGCACTATCGGCTCCAATGGTTACCCCTTTCATCACTGTCGCTCTGGCTCCAATCCACACATTGCGCTCAATCACAATCGGGGCTGAAACTTTGGGTCCTGGAGGACAGTGGCGTAGGTGGGGTTCCAAGTTGTGATAATCGCTATCGGCAATGGCGCAGTCAGAAATGAGGCATTCATCCCCAATCGTAATCGAGCGCTCACAGCCGATCCAAGGGCCATTCAGTGATACGTTACTGCCAATGGTAACTGTGCCCGAACCATAGAACAGGACACGTTTACCCAACCGACTTCCCGGTCCGATGGTCACCTTAACGGTACCATTAACCACCAACGAACCTTTAATTTTCACCCCCGGAGCCATTGATACATTGGGGTATCGCCACTGATGGAATAGTCGCTTGGCTTCAAAATAGAGGTTGGCTAAATCCTTCACAACTGGATGATTAATCTGCGGCATAGCACGAATTTCAACTTTTCTGGGGTTGATTAACACAACTGCCATTGGCAGCAAAACGCAGCAAAATCAGGGAGTAGGGATTCAACGTCAGCGGTTGTTGCTCCCACGTTGCTGTAGTCAGGGAGGTCGTTTTTACGCCAGTGGCATCCAGGGACAACATCAGCAAGCTGTCTGGTTTTGCCTCTTTCTGGGTTGCTTGAACGTCGAGTATGGCGAGACCCGCTGATTTATTAATCAGCAATAGCGATCGCGTCCCATCTGACTGAAACACTGGCATAGCTTCCACAAAGGGATGATTGCTATCGGCGTGCATCACTGTGCCCGTTAGGTATTGGATGCCCCAGGCAAACACAGTGGCAGCAGGCCGCAAATTGTTTTTCGGGTCAATTAAACCGTAAACTCCATCCTTAAGATGCCACGAAGTTGCCATATCAATCCCGGCATCCGCCAAGTTTTTCAGTACCGAGGCAAACCAGACGGCTCCGACGTGGGTATGTTGGCGATTTTCACCCGATCGCCAATGGTAGTTAATGTTATATTCTCCCAGCAGCAGGGGCACGTTGCGATCGGGGATGTACTGGTTCGCTAATTTCCGAAATTCCTGCACCTGAGTTTTATACTTCGGTGTGTAGGACATCAGAGTGTCGGTCGATTCGCTGGCATTGCCACTGCCGTAACGATGCCAGGAGATGAAGTCTACATTCGGTTCGCACGCCTTGAGAAAGGAAACGAGTCGTCTGGATTCGTCCCAAGTCAGTACAGGCCCCCCCACCTTAATTTGGGGGTCTTGACGCTTCATCGCTATTGCCGCCTTGTTGTAAATTGTCCACAGCTCATCGAGTTTACCCGCTTTTTGGTAACGAACATCTTGTTCATTCAATGGCTCCCAGTAAACGACTTTCCGCTGTTGGCGTTGGTTGAGAATCTCCACCAATTGAGCACAAAATGCAGCATAGTTGTCATATTCAGAGGGGTCAAGTAAACCGTCTTGGCTCTCAACCATCCATTTAGGCCAGCCGGGAATGTTTTGGATGATGCTCGGTTGTTGGGGATAGGAAGCATCATAACCCGCTTTAATCTTGGCCTCATCCCAGGTTTGGGTAGTAGGGTTAGTCCAGCGATCGCTTAATTCCGCATGGTGAATCCGAATTAAACCAATACCCAGGTCAGCCAAAAGATTCTGGTACACTGGGTCAGCCGCCCTTTCTGGCCTAGTGATTTCGTAGTCATTAGAGCCAAAAGTAAATGGAGTGGTTCGAGCCACGACATGACCCCAATTTACCGTGACTATGGCGGTAATGGAATGGGTAGAAGACCGCTTTGGAGTGGATGAACCTCGATTCTCTCCCATCAGATGATTAAAGATTTGCCGTTGGCAACTTGTACCTAACACCTGAGTTAGCGCACTGCCAGATACGGCTAACTTGAACATGTCTCGACGCCGCATAGCTCAGGATTTGACCAAAGAATCGTTCGAGCGATAGGCATAAGGCTTGGAGTTGGCTTCCACACCATTAATCACTAAACCCAAAACTTGAGCCTGATGCTGAGCCAGTTGATCCAAACTTTCATTTACCGAGTTACTGTAACTTGTACCGGGTCGGACGACAAACAAAACGTTAGGGACAACATTAGCCATCAGGGCCGTTTCACTCGTCAGACTGACGGGTGCGCTGTCAATTAAGACGTAATCATACTTATTGGCTGACTCGGCAACCGCCAGACTCTGCTCGAATCGCCCCCGCCGCACCAGCTCCACAATCTTCCCCTTTTTGGGCGAGGTGGGTAGTAAATCTAAACCCCCTTCTAGGGATACGGGCTGTTGAACCTCGTTGGCAAAGCGGGGTGCATCAGCTAATTCCACCTCTCGACCATAACCCAATCGTCGGCTCAGTTCGGCTTTACGGAAATCCCCATCCACTAGCAGTACACGGAAGCCTAAATCCGCCAAGGCTCTTGCCAAACCTAGGGTAACGGTCGTCTTCCCTTCCCCCATAATCGCACTGGTGATCAACAAGCGGTGGTCTTTCAGGGGTTGTAAACTAATCGCTGATGCTAGCCGCTGAAACTCAACCTCGGTTTCCGTACCCACTTGCCAGCTTAGATTAGAATGCCTGAGTCGGGGAATGCGTACTACAATCGGGAATTTGGTTGCTTGGAGGTCTTTGGGACTCAACAAAGGATTACGACTCTCTAGGAGTAGCACCAGGGCAATACTGCCAATAATCGATGCCATCAGGCCGCTGAGTACGATGATAGACCGCTTAGGACCGGAAGGCTTAGAGTCAACTTTTGCAGGGTCAAGTACCTGTACGTTGGGATAAGTATCAAAGGCATCAATATTGTTCTGCTGGACTTGGGCGACTAGCCCTTTATATATTCCCTCTGCGACATCAACCTGTCGTTGAAGCTCCAACAGCCGAGACTGATTGGCAGGAAAAGTTCTTAGAGTGGTACTCAATTTTTGAATCTCATTCTGGAGTTGCTCCGCCTGTCGCCGTTGACCACTCGCTTCACTCTCTGCCAGAACGAGTTGCTGGATTAAAGTCGCACGTCCATCACTATTAGTTGACACTGTGGTGTCTACTTGTGTGCCTGCTGCGGCTTGCGCGACGTAACCCTGAAGTTGACGCTGCAATTCATCGCGCTCGGAGATCAGTTTTCGCACGGCGGGATGGTTATCCGTGAACGTCGCTCTGAGTTTCACCAAATTGGCGTCCACTTCTGCCAGTTTGTTGCGAACGAACTGGTAGTTCTGGTTTTCTCCCAATCCTAGGGAGCGGATGGCTTGGTTCGGAGTCAGACTTAACCGACTGGATAGAACTTGGATACGATTTTCACTGGCTTGAGCTTGAGCTAGGGCTTGCGCCTGTACCGACGTCAGATTATTGATCGTCGTTACAATTCCCTGGGTTTGTGCTTCACTGTTGACCAAGCCGGTGGACTGCTTCCACTGTGCTACAGCTCTTTGCGCCTGATCCAATCGTGCCTTAGCTTGATTGAGTTCCTTCTGACTGAACTGCTTGCGAGACGCGCTATCGGCTTGACGTAATTGATTCAGGCGCTGTTGATAAACTTGGAGTAAATTGTTGGCTCGCCCTTTTGCCAATTCAGGTGTCGAACCACTTACGGCTAGGGAAATGATGGTGGATTGTTCCTGAGGCTTGACTTGGAACAATCGCTTGTACTTAGCGAGTCTGGAAAACTTAGTTTTCTGTGGGTCAGAGACTAACACCTGTTCCAGTAAAGCATCGCTGGTGAGGATAGATGCCTGTACCTTCAAAGGATTGACCTCACTAGAAAAACCAGGATCGCCATTTCTGAGAGAACCCAGCGTTCCTAAATTGGCATCTAGATTGCCGCTTTTCTGCGGCAAAATAAGCTGTGCAGTAGCCGTCCAAACTTTGGGAGAAGTTGCCAACTTACCAGCCGTGGCTGCAATCACGAGCAAATTTAATATGAATAAAGATTTCCAGTGTCTAGTGGCAATTGCCGCAACTTTACCCATAAATCTAGTTACCCAAAGATGCTTCTAAAGGCTAAAAATATTAACGACCTTTATTTGGTGATTCTAGGAAAATGACACCTGATTTTCATCTACAATTTGATAGAAGTTTTTCTGGGCTTCCCGATCGCCTGACAACTGCTCCCAGCTTGTGATAGAGGCTTCAGTGGGCTGAGTTTCTGCCAGAATGGCACCTAACCAGATAAAAAAGAACCAAAAATACACGGTCATCCAGGTTAAAGGTGTAGCTTGGCACAGCACATATAAGGCTACCAAGCTAGCAAATGCCTGTTTGCTGGATGGGTTGCCTCGAACGGCTGAACCCCAGAAATTCCAGAGCGTTAAGGCTAGAGCCACGACAAAAACAATAAAACCCACGATTCCGTGCAAGTAAAGCACGGAGGCATAGGTAGAAAAAGAACCCAGGGCAATTTCGTAGGTATACCATTTCACTGAACCCCGAATAATACCCCATCCCACCCAGGGTGATTCTTGCCAAGCCTCTAGGGTTTTGCGAACGACGAGTTCCCGATCTTTCGATGACTCAGCGCGAGCGCCATTGAAAATTTCCCAGGGTTTATTAATTAATTGGCTTAAAGTCAGCCCCAAAAGAGCGCAGAGTAATGAGGTGAAAGAGGCTCCCCAAAGAGAACCCTGACGCGCCCACCGACTGCTGAAACAGGCCAGAATCAATAGAGCCAAGGGGAAGCAGACCCAAGCCAGACGGCTCTGACTAATGAGCAGAGCGCTTAAGGAACCTGCCAACGCGAATTTTCGCAGGCGTCGGTCTGTTTCACCCAGGCAGATAAAGAAACAGAGCAGGGCACAAACCCCTAGAATCGGTGGGTCTGGCGTGTACAATTCTGTCCTGGGTAAAGGAATACCAAAGAAAGGTTGAAATACGGCAAACTTAATCAACAGACTGAGTTTATCACCGGGTATGAGGCGTGCCAGAGGAGGAACCAGAGATGTCTTACCCAATCCGAGGAAAAGGATGATGAGTTGAATAACAATGGCGGCTAAGTAACCCGTTGCCATCCAAGCAACGGCACGCGTCACCACGCGCACCCTAATTTGATTCCAAAACGGTAGTGTTAAGCACAGAAAAATAAGGCAGTAGCTTTTCAAAAAGGTGACAGCAAAAGCTGCCGTTTTCTGGAATCCAAATCCAACGCTACCCAGACCGATGATAGCTGTCCAAACCATGACTATCGCCATTGCCAGCCACGCCCAAGCACAGGCTGGGAGAGAAGTTTTAATCAGCTTGTTGAAGTCAAAGGTAACGACGAATAAGCCGACAATCATCACTGGATAAAGCAACGTCTGTATACCGGACAACCACCAGAGCGGTGTGAGAACAATCGTCCAATAAATCACTCGTTCGGGAAAGGGCAGGGTACCCAGCGGGAAATCTTTCTGCGTGGAACTTTCGGTACTAGGGGTGATGTTCAACATTGGCTTTCCACACTATGCGCTGCTGCTACTCTGAGTTTTTTTGCCAAACAAAGCTCGTAAAGAGCGTCGGGCTTCTTGGGGGATTAGCCACATGCCACAGTACAAGAGAAAATCAATCGGCTTGGGTTCGCCCAGACGCATAGCTTCCCACAGCAGAGGCAAAAATGCGCTCCACTCGCCCTGTTGGGATGCTCGTGGACCGACCTCCACCATAATAAAGGCTGAATAAGCTCGTGGTGTTACCAGATTCCGGTTTTCTCGAATCCAAGTCAGCGAGTTTTGCCAATTACTAGTACTACTGACACTACTACGCTTTTCCTCGATGTACCAGATAGCCAAAGGCTCAGGTACAAACTCAATCCCTACACCTTCTACAGAACTGACTCGCAACAGCCAGTCCCAATCTTGATGTCTCCGCAAATCTCGAAAAGGAACCTTTTGCAGTAAATCTTTTTTAGTAAAAATTACAGAAGTTTGGATTAATCCTTCTCCTGGAAATAGGCTATTTCGGACTAAGAGATATTCGCTTAGGGGTTCTGATGGTTGTAGAAATCTTTTAGGACGAATAAAATCACCTTTTGGTGTGCGGGCAATCAGACAACTGCCAATAATGGGAAAAGCGTATTGGGAACGATGAGCGGTTTCAAGTTGCCGCTCTAGCTTTTCAGGAAACCATTCGTCATCATCATCTAAAAAAGCAATCCATTCTCCCTTAGCTTCGGTAACTCCAGTATTACGAGCCTCAGAAGCCCCCCCACTCACGGGAAGTTCTATCACCCTCAATCGCGAATCATCTATTAGTGAAAGCTCCTTCACAGTTGCCTCATCTGGCCCATCAATGATCACAATCACTTCAATTTCTTTCAGGGTTTGGATCAGGGCGCTTTGAACCGCTCGTTTAGCGAGTGTTGACCGATTTCGTGTTGGTATAACTACACTGACAAGAGTTTCCAATTGAATTACCTCCTCATGATTTACCGATTAACTGCAATCGCTTTGTAAGCATCAATTGTCTGCCGTGCTAATTCCTTCCAGTCCAGAGTTTCCAGGGAAGGCTGTTTAGGGCGCGGTGTGTTTAAAGTCCACTTTAAGGCTTCTTCAATCTGGGTGGGTGTAATCTCGCCTTCGTAAGTACTTACCCACTGATCACCCACTTGGTTTTGCAGTTCGCTCAACGCCCCTCGCAAAGGTACTAAAACCGGACAATCAAAAGAAAGCGCTAATAAAGCACTACCAGAGTTCAAAATTTCTCGGTAGGGCAAAATCACGAGATCGGCAGCTCTAAAATATAATTGCGCTTTGTCATCGGGAATAAATTCCAAGTGCATTCGTATCCGAGAATCTGAGGCGGCTTCCCTTTCCAGTTCTTGTATTAATGTCGCAGGTTCGGGGCGACCGGCAATATATAAAATAACCTCTTGTTGGGGGAACTTGCGGAATGCTTGGATCAGCGCAGGGACGTTTTTGTAAGGTCTAATTCTCCCAAAGAACAGCAACATTTTAGCCTCCGGAGGAATTCCTAATGAAGTGCGGGCTTCCTGATGACTTACATAATCGGGATATTCGCCTCGATAATGGCTATGAGGAATGACAAAACCAGGAAGATGGCTTAACTTCGGAAAGCGTTCTTGGGCCGCTTTAATTCCCGCGTGACTGAGACTAATATAACCATCCAAACGGTGGGTGAAGGCTTTCCAAAACCAAGCTTCTAGTTCCGGATAACGTTTCTCATGATTCGCTAGATTATGTACTGTCCACACAATTTTAGCGCCCTGCGATCGCGCCCAATCCATTTGGAGTAACAAGGCTTGTATTTTCAGGAAAGCTTTCACCGGGTTTCGATGATTTAGAGGTACGTCTGGCCAGTGCAGATGCCAGATGGCATATCGATTACGCAATAAGGAAATACTAGAGAACTCATCTACTTTTACTCCCAAGTCTTTCATTGAGGCGTAAAGGAGCCAATTATAAGGATTTTTATCGCGATTTTTAAAGGCTGGCATCGCTATAATGTTCATTTCTTTTATCTAGCTCTTATTCTTCATTTCCGATGTGATGAAATTTCTGGTCCCGGTTTTGGGGCAATCTCTTTCATTCTTGACTGTCCTTAAGCAATTGAACTTCTTGCTGATAAAGGAAGGCTACTATTCCCCAAAGAGCGATCAGGAGCAGTCCATCAGAAGCTATACTCGATAATGCTGCGCCTTTCCAGGAATACAAAGGAATGAGCCAAAGGTTGATCAAAACATTGAACACGGCGATTATTATTTGTACTCCACTCCGTACCCCCTGAAATCCAGCTCCTGTTAAAGTATCAGCCGCAAAATAGTGCAAGGCTTTGAGAAAAATTAAAGGTGATAGCCAACGCAAAGCGTCTACTGCCGTCGCGTATTCATCCCCTAAAACGTAGGGAACAAGGGGAGCAAGTAGATACAAACCAACTCCAGCGGTTAAACCATAAATACCTGATATTGGCGTTAGGCGTTTGGCGAGATTTAGGCTACCACTGATACCCGATTCTCCCTGCTGAAAAAACTTGGCGTAAGCCGCTGACAAAATTGAACGGACAGGTACAAATGCCACATCAATTAAACGGTAAGCGGCGGCATAAATACCTGTTGCTTCTAAGGTAGATAGACGTGCTAGCATCGTCTTATCTAAGTCGTTATATACGGTTTGAGCAGAAAGACTCACAGAAAAGTAAAATCCTTCAGTCATTTCTGGCTTGATTCGCCATAATGCCAGTTGGGGATATCCTAAATTCCTATGAACCAGTAGAACGGCGATGAGTGCCGCAACTACTGTGCTGGCGATACTAAAAATAGCCCAATCCAGAGCAGTTGGATTAGGTAAAAAACTTACCATCGCGATTGCTGCGCCTGTTCTGGTTATATAAGGTAATAGGTTTAACTGAGCTGTTCTACTCAGCCAATGAATAGCTTGAAAAGATTGACCCGCTAAATCTAAAATCCTGAGGAAAATCAAGTCTGTTACAGCAACAAGTAACAGCAGGGATATTGAGATTTTGCTCGGTAAAAATATGGGTTTAATGAAGAGTAATAAAGGAATCAATATCAACCCAGAAACAAGAACCATAAATAGGGCGTTTCCCCAATAATCATTAAACAAGTCTCGGTTTCTGGATACGTTTTTAACGATCAGATTTCCGGCTCCCAGACTGGCGAAAGGAGAGACAATAGCAACTAGTGCCGTAGCACCAATGAAAGCTCCATATTGTTCAGCTCCAAGGACACGAGCAACAAGCACAAAGTATCCAGCTTGCAAAACCAATCGCAGCCCTTGAGCCAGCATCATCCACAATGTATTGCGAACCAAGGAACTTTGACCTAAGCGACTAATCGAGGATTTTAACTTTTCCAAATTCATCGTTGAAGGTGCAAACTATTAGAATTAACTTTCTCTACGTACATCTCACTTTAGCTGTAAGGCATCCCCAAAAACTGACTCAAGTTAAGTAGAATTTCGATTTGGCAAGTGTATGGAATAAAAAAATCGATAGCTGCACCTTCGTAAAGTAAATATGTATCAGCGATTCTGTACCAAAGTCGAGTATTCCCTAAGAATCAAGTATTCTAATGGAGTCCATAGAGCAATTTCTGGATATAAGCTGCGGCGCATCTAAATTGGATATGAAAATTTTTGAAGGGGGTGTGGGGTGTAGGGTGTGGGGTGTGAAGGTATACAAATTAAATGCGTAACAGCTTACCCTTCTGTGCATCAACGACTCCGAACAATCTACTTGGCTGTGTACTTGACGGAGCCAAGTGATCGCCCAATCACCTGCTTGGAAAGGGGTGCCAGACGCACAGATACCAGGGTGAGCAATGAGCGGGGATCACGATAAAAAATTGAGTGATCGGTAGCCCAAGCGCGATCAATAAAATGACGGGCTTGTTCTGCATCACCCGCTGTCAAAGATAAACGAGCTAAGTACCGATACATATAGGCGTAAGCGGTTGGGAGTAAGGGCGCAACCACCTCGGGAGAGCGTCGGTAGGCAGCCTCAAGCACCTTTTCGTGAGAATGCTGCATTTGTGCCACGTTGAAGGAAAGTCCAGACGGACGAACACGGTAGCCACATAAAATCTGGGGTAGGCGATGGAAGTGCCAGCGTCGCGTTGCTGCAATCCTCAGCCAAAAATCGATATCCTCAGAGCTGCGTAATCCTTCGTCAAATTCACCCACCTGATCGAATAGGGTGCGACGGAATACGGCATTAGAACCGTGCCCAATAAAGTTTTTGCACAGTAAGGCAAAAAGGGGATCAGACATAACTGGCTTCCCACTGAGGGACATTAAGGTTGGGCGTCCGTCCTCACGAATGGCTCGTGAGGCACTATATACAACCCCAACATCGGGAGCGCGATCGAGTACAGCGACATGGGTGGCTAACTTGTCTGGTTCATAAACATCATCGCCATCTAGGAGAGCAATGTAGGGGGAACGGGAATGGCGGATGCCATAGTTGCGAGCTGAGGAGAGACCTCCATTCTGTTTTTGCAGTAAGTGAAAGCGTGAATCGCGATCGCAAAAGCGTTTAACCACCTCCGCCGTATCATCGGTAGAACCGTCATCAACAATAATCGCCTCGAAGTCTGGAAAAGATTGATGTTGTAGAGAGACTAGTGCAGGTTCGATATAAGAGCGTACATTAAAGGCGGGAACAATCACACTAATTTGAGAGACAACAACCATTAGATAAACCCATTCCTACACTACAAAAGTAGTAATTTTTTATGTTATTTGAAAGAAAAATTGGGTGTACTGAAATTTATCCAGCTCCACTCGGAAAAATTAAATATTCGAGGGTGTATAGAACGGGATTAGCAATTGTTAAACCCACCAACTGAATTTTACGAGGAGATAAAAAAAAGACATCCTCCGAAAGGATGAAGATAAATTGTATAGCCAATGACTTTAGCCGTTTACGGATAATTAAGCATTCGCCTTCAACCAAGCACTTCAACCCATGAACTTTTAGCAGAGCTGGAGAATCATACTTTTGGAAGATTTAAGGAATCAAGCTTTTGGGAGACTACATCCGGCTTAAAAACTCTTAACGTCCTATAGAAAGGCATTCTTCATCTGGTTTTATTAGATGACTACAACCACAGTCAGACCCGCTGATTTCTCTGCCGATTTCTCTGAAGTAGAGAGGTTGCCGAACCTGAGCGTTCATCTGCTATCTCGGCGCATTACTTGTATGCCCGTTGCGTCGATCGTCGAAGCAATTAACAGTGCCTGTATTCAGGGAAGGAAGATTACTGTAGCGAATTACAACGTACACAGTTTTAATCTTTCGATGCTACTGCCCTGGTTTTATAACTTCCTACAGAGTGCAGAAATCACTCATTGTGATAGTACCGGCATCTTAAAAGCATTGGAATTCATGGGGCTGAAATTACCCTTAGAGTACCGAGCCTCCTACACGGCTTTGATGCCCGCATTACTGGAGCATTGCAACAAGCAGGGTTTTTCCATTTTTCTGCTAGGGTCTAAGCCTGAGTGTCTAGAAGCAGCGATTGACCAGCTAAAAAGTGAATATCCCAATATTCGTGTAGATGGTCACCACGGCTATTTTGATATTGAAGACCTCGATCAAAATGAGGCTGTTATTCAAAAAATCAACATTGCCAAGCCTAATATTTTGGTTGTAGGCATGGGAATGCCGCGTCAAGAAAATTGGATTCGACTACATCGTAGCCGTCTAAATGTTAATGTCATCATGGCGGGTGGTGCAGTTATCGACCGACTAGCGGGTATCGTTTCAGATTGTCCATCCTTTCTTTCAGAATGGGGTTTAGAGTGGTTCTACCGCTTATGTCGGGAACCCAAACGTCTAGCCGTTCGCTATTTGTTAGGGAATCCAGCTTTCGTTCTTCTGCTCGCTTTGGCTAAGTTTTACGCCTCTCCATTAGAAGTAGAGGACATACCGTTTAATAGTACCTCTACTTTAAAACTGCAAAAATACCGACCCAACTCTTCCTCAACACTTAAGAATCAAAATAGGTTTCTTGCCATTGTCCACCCGGATGATAGGCATCTCGGTCGTTATCTTGTGGAAGCCGGTCTTTTAACTCCACTACAACTTAAAACAGCATTATCTGAACAACAGGTGACTGGACTCCGCTTGAGCGAATTGATAGTGAGGAAGAGATGGCTGAAGCAGCAAACGGTTGAATTTTTAATGGAAAAGTTGCTGCTCCGCGAACACGCTGTCGTCCAAACCGATGATAAGCGTCTGGGTCATTATCTCGTGGAAGCGGGTCTTTTAACTCAGGCACAAGTCGAAACCGCTTTATCTGAGCAAAAGGGCACAGGGCAGCGTTTAGGTGAAGTAATAGTAAGGAAGGGCTGGATTCAAGAACAAACTGTTGAATTCTTGATTAAACAGGTGATTCTCTCAGAAAGAGCTTTGTTTACTAGAGCCTTGGCCTATAAACAAGGCTAAAACTAGAGAGAAATTACAAATCTATTGTTCACAACATTTTCCCAAAATTATATTAGGGAACTTAGAACCCTTCGGAACTTAACAGGGGTAATCTCTATCGACTGATATTGAGTGTCGGACTCCTCACCATCAACCGTCAAAACTTCCTTCTATCCTTAAAAAGAATACCTTGGATATCTGGCAATCTCTAAGTTAGGCTGGGAAAAATCTTGCACCAGTCAACAGAGATTTTTGACCTGAGGACTGCTGCAAGGTATGTCAATCGTTCGGTCAAACCCTATGTCCACCGCTGTTTCCTTCCGACTCATTCTTGGATTCTTACTGCTAAACGTTGTTCAGATCGCTGAATCTACTCCGACAAGGGCACAACCCTTAACGGTGAAAATCTCTAAGGAAGATTCTACTGTCAGTGAACCCACAACCTTTAAATCCACCCTTATAATCGCACAACAGTCTCGCACACGCCGCATTCGGTTTGCACGCGGTGCGAGTTCAGCATTAGTAGAAGATGCTGTCGTGCGAGGGACTAGAGATATCTATCGGCTGGGTGCTAAAGCGGGTCAGAAAATGACGGTGAGTATCACATCGGTGGAAAATAATGCTGTTTTCGATATTATTTCTCCCAAACAAAAGCTGCTCAAGCAAGAGGCGACTAGCTGGACTACTCAATTACCCGCAACAGGTGACTATAGCATCGTCGTTGGTGGAACTCGTGGGAATGCTACGTACAAGCTGCGGGTTGAGATCAAGTAATTAAGTAGAAATATTTTTAACAAACCACAGAGATACAGAGAACTCTGAAGCGGAAAGAAAAGAGAAGAGTTGAGTTTTTCGCTGCCCTGGAAACGCTTTCTTAGGGCAACGGTTTTTGGCATCTTCAGGAGCGAAGAGTGGAGCCAATGCCAACGTATGAATTCAATTTTTTCCCTCATTCATACCTTAGGTAGACGCAAACTCAGTTGCCTATCTGGTTAGATAAAGTTTACCTTAATCCAAGCTTAACCCTATCTTAATTAATTTTTGAATCTTGTTCAGAACTACGTAAAGAGTGGTTTGCAAACAGATTCAAATCAGTTCTTCGGTTGTTTTCATCCTGATTGAGTTATTTAGAAATCGATAAATGCAGAGAAATCATTACACAGATCTTAAACAAGCTAGTCAGGAACAACTGGAAAACTCTGACTCGCTACTCAACTCCGCTGTTTCTTCTCGTCAACTTGAAATCCGTTTATCTCCAAGGAGAACGCTGCGATTTTTGCTGTTTGTGATACTGGGTCTCAACCTCGTCAGTCTAATAGGTCAGTGGACTCAATACTTCCTGCCTGACTATTTTTTGAGGGATCGCTTAGCAGGGATATTTAATGTCGATGCCGAGAAAAACATTCCTGCTTTCTATTCGATGTCTACATTGTTATTTTGTTCAATTCTTCTTGCAACAATTGCTTATGCTAAAAAAATAGCGAGGAACCGCTATGTACCCTATTGGGGCGCGTTATCAATCATCTTTTTATATCTAGCCTGGGACGAAGCTTTCAGCATTCACGAACAAATAATTGAGCCGTTGCGTTCTACGCTTAATACAAATAGCTTCTTTCACTTTGCCTGGGTTATTCCAGGTTCCATATTAGTTCTCCTCTGCTTGTTAGCCTTCTGGGGATTTCTCTGTATTCTTCCGAAAAAGACACGCCGTTTATTCCTTGTTGCTGGAACTATCTATGTTGCCGGTGCTCTTGGTATGGAAATGATCAATGGGTACTATGTAAGTTTATATGGGCAGCAGAACATGGGGTATGCAATACTAACAACTCTGGAAGAGTTCTCTGAGATGGTGGGAATTGCAGTCTTCATCTACGCTCTGTTATCCTACATGGGCTTATCAATGGACTTGGATTTGTCTATCCGCATCCTCAAGGATAGAAAGCAAGGCGAAGAGCCTGGTAGGCTGTCAAATCAGCTTTGACCCGTTGAAAATTGAGAGTGAGAGCGATCGCTAAACCCCAAAATAGACCACACTCCATGTAAGTGCCGTTCGGAACAAACCTTTAAGGCAATCAAGTTGGCGACAGTGCATCATAAAGTCTCTCCCATGCTCCCCTTCTATTTTTTCCCTGCTTTACCCCAAAGCTTAGCCTGTCCGCTCATCAGGCATGGCTAGCTGATTGGCGAGATGTCCGGTACAATGCTGACGAGCAATGCGTAGAACAGTAAATAGCCCTATCGACCCTAAACGTTTAGAGGCTATTTGGCTGATTCAGGAGTGTGGATTTGAGCATATCAGTTGTTGATCGATTACGGCTTGGAGTATCTGTCGGGGTATCAAAAACAGTTACGTCTGTGGTACGTTCCTTACGCTTGGGAGCCGCGAGTGTGTTGCCAGGGGAGGTGGCTCGTCGTCTCCAGCCGAAGGCGCTACCGCTACTGTTTCAACAAGTCAGGCGAGGGGTCATTCTCGTTGTTGGCACTAATGGAAAAACGACGACTTCTCTACTCCTGCGTACCCTTCTTGAGGCTCAGGGTTGGCGAGTCGCGCACAATGCGACAGGTGCGAATTTGATTAATGGCTTGGTGACGACGCTACTGGAAAATACCAATTTACTGGGTCAGCTAGACGCAGACTATGCCATTTTGGAGGTGGATGAGAATATCCTGCCTCTAATACTGCGCGATTGTCAGCCTCAGTTCATTTTGGGCTTAAACTTGTTTCGCGACCAGCTCGATCGCTACGGAGAAGTGGATACAATTAGCCGCCGATGGCAAGAAGCGATCGCACCTTTACCTCCTGACACCAAAGTTATTTTAAACGCTGATGACCCCACGCTCTCCCATCTCGGTCAGCAACTACCCCAAAAAGTTTTATTCTTTGGTCTGAGTGAACCTGACTTGTATCTAGATGAAATTCCCCATGCGGTAGACTCGATTTATTGTCCCAGTTGTGGACATCCCCTAGATTATGAGGGCGTTTACCTGTCCCATTTAGGAGATTATCACTGTCCTAGCTGTGGCTTTAGCAAAAGTCAGCTAGCGGTAAATAGTCAGGAATGGCCCCAAATTCTGATTGGTGTTTATAACAAATACAACACCCTAGCAGCAGGATTAGTGGCGCGGGAGATGGGAATAGATACCGCCGCCATTTATGACACGGTTAAGAACTTCCGTGCTGCCTTTGGACGTGCGGAAGAATTGGATGTGAACGGGAAGCATGTCAGGATTTTGTTATCCAAGAATCCGGTAGGGATGAATGAAACCATCCGTGCCGTGACTGACATCCAAAAAAAAGGTGGCGCATCAACTAAACTATTGGTACTCAATGACCGCACACCGGATGGTACGGATGTGTCCTGGATTTGGGATGTGGATACCGAGAAGCTAGTGGAGTTAGGGGGAACGATTATTGTCAGTGGCGATCGCGTTTATGATATGGCACTACGCCTACGCTATAGCCAAACGGCAGAAGACAATCACTTCCGACTGATTGTTAAAGAAGACTTGCAGGAAGCGATCGCTACAGCCTTGGAACTTACCCCAGTCAATGAAACTCTCCATATTTTACCCACCTACTCCGCCATGCTGGAAGTACGCGGCTTGCTAACGGGTCGGAAAATTCTCTAGCTTTAACCTGCAACTTGCAACGTTCAACCTTCACCTTGCCATGAATCCCGAACAAATGGAATTGACAATTGGTTGGCTTTACCCGACCCTAATGAGTACCTACGGCGATCGCGGGAATGTCATCTGCCTCAAACAACGTGCTCAATGGCGAGGGATTAACGTCCAAGTGATGCCCCTTGACCAACAAACCCCTGCGGAGACGATGCGTCAGGTGGATATCTTCATGGGTGGGGGTGCTCAAGACCGACAGCAGGAAATCGTCATGCGCGATTTGCGGGGGATTAAAGCGGAAACCCTGCGGGAGAAACTAGAAGCCGGCACACCGGGCGTATTTACCTGCGGTGCCCCCCAACTTTTGGGGCATTACTATGAACCTGCTTTAGGGCAACGGATTGAGGGATTGGGTTTGTTAGATTTTGTCAGTAAACATCCAGGCCCTGATGCCCGCCGCTGTATTGGTAATGTGGTATTTGAGTTAACGGCTTCCCCCTTAGCCCAAGAGTTAGAACTGATGTTAGGGACAAAGCCTGTGGTGATTGGCTTTGAAAATCATGGGGGTCGCACCTATCTAGGGAACGTTGAACCCTTGGGTCGCGTCGTGAAAGGGTACGGGAATAATGGGGAAGACGGGATGGAGGGGGCATTCTATCGAAATGCGATCGCAACCTATTCCCACGGCCCCTTATTACCCAAGAATCCCTTTGTTGCCGATTGGCTGATTCAGACGGCACTCCGACAAAAGTATCAAACGCCTGTGTCTTTAAAGCCACTTGATGATACTCTAGCCATGCAGGCACGGGACGCGATGTTTAAACGCCTTGCTCTTACTCACCTAAGTCAAGACACCTTGCAGTTTTCAAGGCAACAACAAAGCGGCTAAACTACGGAAACGGTGGTTGCTGACAAAACGCAGCTTTTGGGTGTCAGCAGCAGGGTCGCCACCTCAAATCTCATGCCTCCACAAATGATCGAGCGCAATCTTTGCCATGATTAAGTATGGTTTGCCATAACGTAAATTCGCAACCAGGGCTATGACCGAAAAAGAAATCGATAGTAGTGCCACTGGCCTTCTTATTCTCATCCTCCCCATTGCATTTTTAATCGTCCTGCTGTTCAAGGCTTGGCCTGTACTGCTGGCACTGTTGCTTCTGAGTCTGACTCTCAGGGTTTGGCAGAAATATCAATGGCAGCAGTGGAGCAATCGGGTTAATCCCTACTTCAATCAGTTAATTAAAGAAAACCAAGGTTGCCTGACCGCACTAGACTTGTCTATAAAGGCTAACCTATCGGGTTCAGCAGCAAGGCTATTTCTGGATAGAAAAGCCGAAGAATTTGGTGCTCAGCGCCGAGAGTATGAAGGTAAGGGTACAGTGTATTACTTCCTTACAGTGAGTTCACTCGGCAGTCTCTTGGAGGAAAGTGAACCCCCGCCTGAGTTAGAAGATGAAGATGAAGATGATATTGCTACTCTAACCCCAGAATTACCAGCCTCAGAACTGATTGAAACGCTGACGCAGAAAGATTCGCACCCTTCTCATTCTCACGGCGAATCTTCTATTCCTGGGCGACAAGAACTTCTTGAACCGCCCATCGCAGAAGAATCTGTCCCATCTATTGAGGTATATTCGACCGATCAGGTTGAACTCAAGGAAGAAGTACCTGTCCCACCTGTTGAAGTATCCACACCTGATCAGGTTGCAATCGAGGAAGAAGAACCCATTTCACCTGTTGAAGTGTCTACGACAGAAGAATCCGTTTCACCTGTTGCACTCACCACGAAAGATCCGGTTGAAGCCCACCTCGAACCCTTGAAACCACCGCAGTCCGAACCGACTGCATTATTCAAGGAAAAAGAGAAATTATCCCAAGATGCACCGCTTCAAAACCAGGAACTTTATAAACCTCTCATCCAAGCCGAACTAGCAAAGCGGCTTGACGTTCATTCCAGTACAGTTGGGAAACGCAAATCGGACGAAGACTTCCCCGAATGGAGCCAAAGTCGAGATCCTGAAGGAGTTGCTTGGGGATACAACCCAGACAGTAAAGAGTTTGTGCCACTGGAGAAAATTCCAGAATTAGAGTGAGCGTTCAGCGAGAACTGGTGCCGTTTGTTTGTGTAAAGCGAAGTTACCCCAAAGGGTGAATCAACAGGAAGCTTTGCCAGTACCGCTTAGGCAATCGTGTTGCTTTCCATCAAAGCTAATAGAACCCTAGTGCAGACTATTCCCAGGGATAGTGAGTAAGGAAGTCTGCCCTAGGGTGTTTTTGCGTGTCTCAATCAAGCAAAGAAATGCTTTATGCGATGTCACCTATCTTAGGATAGAAATACGGTTGTTCCTCGAATCAGGTCTTTGTCTAGTTGGCGTTGCCTTCTTTTTCTTGATTGGCAGGCTCTTCCTTGACGTTCAGAGAAGAGTTTAGTTAAGCTTTTTATAGTGCATCTCAAGTTTGTCACCTATCTTTAGATAGATTTTGGACAAGTAACGACTGTCTTGCTTCTTCCGTTAAATCCTGAAACCACCTTTGGGATAGTGATTTTCCTATAGCCTGGTTCTCAATTGCGCTTAATTAATGACAAAAATAAGGGGAGAATCAAGCTCATGCATGGTGGTTGGGTAAGCAAATACGGCTTAAGCGCACCAAATCTTACTGATAGGACAAACCTAAAAAATAGCTGGGAAAGTCACATCAGTTGAGAACAATCAAGAATTAAAAATTATCTCAAGCAAGTTTTACGTACCCTAGACACCCAATAAAGCAAAATGAATCAATTGAGGCAGTATTCAAAGCAGTTTTTGCTGCTGGTTAAGCCCTATTTTTTTTCAGAACAGAAATGGCGTGCTAGGGGAATTTTATTGCTAGTAATTTTGTTTACGCTAGGCATCAATTTCTTCAACATAGTTCAAAGCTTTGTTCTGCGAGACTTGATGAATGCCGTTACCGAAAAAAAGATACCAGAGTTTTATAATTCGGGTCTGTTGCTATTAGCTACTTTTGCTGTATTCACGCCTGTTCTGACCTTCTTTATCTATACGCAAAACTTGCTCCAACTCCACTGGCGGCGATGGTTGACCAATCGCTTTATTAACCAATATTTCAACAATCAAGCTTTTTATAAAATTAAGCTCAATGACAAAATTGATAACCCTGATCAGCGGATAGGTGAAGACATCAATATTTTTATTCGACAAAATATTGATATTTCAGGACTCCTGCTTAATCATAGTGTTACTATTATCTCTTTTATCGGAATTCTCTTCTCAATTGATAAAGCACTTGCCATCGTTGTAATGATATTGGCATTTTTTAGAACAACAATCATTATTATCCTCGGCAAACGATTAGCTCTCTTAAAATACAGGCAATTGCAGCGAGAGGCTAACTTACGCTATAGCTTAGTTCATGTTCGAGATAATAGTGAATCCATCGCATTTTATGGAGGAGAAACTCATGAAATAGGAACAGTAAAACAGCGATTTGGTCACGTACTTGATAACTATAAAAGCACTATTGATTTGCAGCGTAACCTGATGTTTTTTACACAAGGTACGCAGATGATATTTACAAATTTACCGATCTTCTTTTTAGCGCCTCGATACTTCTCTGGTCAGTTAGATTTTGGGCAGATAAGCCAAGCCTCCGGGGCTTTTGTCTCAATTTTGGCAGCTCTTGGGTTTATTGTAGATAGCTTCGATCTAGTTAGTAATTTTACGGCTGAGATTAAACGTTTAGGAACCTTTGATGGGGTACTTACCAGTTCAAATGCAGCACCCCAGCGAGGAGGGCTAACCATTGATATAGTAGAACATGAGTATCTAGCCCTCCAATCCGTCACATTGGAAACGCCTAACTATGAACGAATTCTGATCAAAGATTTATCTTTTAAGCTGCCTCCGGGTGAAGCCATTTTAGTAGTTGGGCCATCGGGCGTTGGTAAGAGTTCTTTAATGCGAGCCGTTGCAGGATTATGGAATACTGGTACGGGTTGTGTTTTCCGCCCCAAACGAGAGGACATGATGTTTTTGCCCCAACGTCCTTACATGCTTCTAGGGAATCTACGAAGTCAGTTGTTGTATCCCAATAGCAGCAGCGAAGTAACGGATGAATTCTTGCAAAAGATACTCGAACAAGTCAATCTTGGCGACTTGTCAAAACGATTGGGTGGATTTGATCGGGAGTTAGAATGGGCTGATATTTTGTCATTAGGAGAACAACAACGGTTAGCATTTGCACGGCTACTGCTTTCTAAACCCCGCTATGCCATTTTGGACGAATCTACCAGTGCTTTAGATGTAGAAAACGAGAAACACCTCTATCAGTTACTTAAAAAGACAGGAACTACTTTTATTAGTGTCGGGCACCGTCCCACTTTAATACCGTATCATGAGCAGGTCTTAAAGCTAGGTGGTCATGGCGATTGGCAGCTCATCTCAACTGAAGAATATAGCCCTCGTAGTAGAGAGTTTGCTTGAATGAGAAGGATTTAGGAGAGTGATAGCTTTTGGCAGGAAGCCGGAATTTTCCTGCATTCCCTAACTTCTACAATTCACATTTCCTTTCCTTCTCATTCCCTAGAAGTTTTGCAACTCCTGAAACTCCCTTATTGGAATTTTGAAGTGCCGATCAATTAAGCCGGGATAGTTCCTTTAACTCCTCCCGCTTATTTTTAACTTCCTCACTCCTAACTCTCTCAGAACGCCCCATGTCAGCCGTCAGAGCGTAACTTTGAGCCAACAGTCGTAACCACAGTGCCGGATTTCGTTGTTCAATCCAAGGCTGAAGATACCGGACGACACCAGGGAACCAACCCTTCAGCAACCAGCTAACGAAGGCATTGCCAGTAAAAATCAAGTAACTGCCTAGCCAACGAAAAATATCCTTAGCCCCCGCCATTTGCCAAATCCAGGGTAAGAGAGCGGGATTTCGCTTTGCCGCCTTCAGAGCCAGCCGATTGAATGTTAACCAGCCAAAGCGGTCTTTAATGAAATCATCAGCTATTTGGGGAGGTTCGTCTGCCAACAGCCCAAAGAAGGTATTCAGCATGGCGTTGACTCGCTGGGGTGGGAAATGACGACCTGTTGGCACCATCATGCCCTTAGAAAACAGCCAGGTGACAGAAACGTTGCTTTGATAAGCGCGAATCTGGTTTAAATCTCTGGCGCTGAGCAGATTATGTCGCAACGCTGTGTCTAAAAGGTCAGTTAAGCGATAAAGGTTACGGACAAGGGAACCAAAACCGGTGAAGACGAGGGGAGACTGGAGTGAGGCGGCATCACCCAAAGCAACGAGTCGATCAAAGGCTACAGTGCGATCGCGACTCCCCACACTAAAATGACCAGGAATATAACCAAAGGTGGGTTTCTTCCACACCAACTTCTCCATATCACATCGACGGTACTCTGGCAGAATGGCAAAGAAATCTTCATACATCTCCAGCAACGAACCGGGATTCTCAGGATTCACCTGATGATAATGGAACAAATAGATGGTTAGTTCCTCATCAGCACCCGGAAACAACTCCCAAATGAGCTGACGCCCCCGTGAGATGTCCCCATGACTGTTGAGAACGTCGCCATAATGGGAATCCCAGACTCCAGGCTCAAATCCCTTAGCAATCACCGCCCCTACGGTTGGGCAGACACTATCAAACGCCCGACCTCCATTCAGTTGCCATGCAATAGGTGATGCCGTCCCCATCGCATCCACTAACAGCCGTCCTGTGGCTTGTCTGTCGGATTGGCTGGGCAAGTGTTGCAGCTTAACCCTAACTTGATTGGGTTCAATATCGGCTCGGATAAATTCCGTCTCATCCCAGATTTCTCCCCCAGCACTCTTGAGCTTTTCGCCACACAACCGCAGTAGTTTCTCAGAATCCATCGCCACATTGAGTACAGTTGGCGTGTGAAGAATGGCGGCTCTCAGATGAGGTGGATTGTTACCATCAAAGAATTTATTAAACCCATCGATGTATTCTCTGGCAATCAAGCCTTCAAACTCAGCCGGGGTAAATAAACCCAAATCAATCAAGCTTTGGAACTCATCACGGGAAATATTCCACTCCCGGTTCATTCGCCCAAACGGTAATCGCTCAATCAGTAGCACCCGGTAGCCTCGCTGTGCCATGACTGCCGCATGAATCACACCCAAGGCACCACCAATATAAATAATGTCGTACATGGAGATTGGCTGCTCAGCCCTCACACCCCAGTCTTGACCCCCCCGTTCTTTAAACACCACTTGCTTGGGCTGCTGGGGATTACGAACCCCTTCACGCCATCGTTTCTCCCACCAGTAGACACGGTTGAGGTCATATTCTCCATTGGGCATTTTTTGGAAGAACTCAACCGTCTTGGGATAGTAAGGAGCCAACGCCTCAAAGATTGAGGGTTTGGTGACATCCAGAACAGGCGGTTCAGGATAATGATAAGGGAATTGACGACGTAGAGCGGTTTCTAGCTGTTGCAGAATTTGGCGTTCGCCAGGAATGGGCGAGATTCCCCAACGAAACGCTTTAAGATAGGTCGTTCGCTGTACGGACCAAATAAAGATGGAAATTTCCGGAATTGGGGTAGTACTGCTTGTAGGGGTTTGATCGCTGGGGAGTGCATTGTTAAATTTCAAACGGATACCATCAGGAGTGATAATCTTATCCCCAAGCTCGTGTTGCCAGTCCTGCTGTAACCAGGAGCGAACGGTGGCTGTATCTGGTGTAGGTAATTCTACGTAGAAAAGTTCTTTCATTGTGGTAATCTCACTGACGCATGAATTAAGAGAAAAGACGGAGGTCACAAGGAGGCAAAATGCGTTAAGCTTCCGAATACTGAATTATTTAAGATTAGAAAAAAAACTTTACATAATTCTCATGTTTGTTAAATTAAAGGGTGCCATTGTTAACTAGCCATGAATTATCCCATCCCAGCTAACCCTCAAGAAGTTGTTGCCCTGCGTCAAAAGCCGGTTGATGAAGAATTAGTGGCGGCGGCGATCGCGGGCGTGATTCAGATTGCCCGCCAACAGGGTCAGTCCCTAGACGAACTAACCGCCGAAGTTCTAGCAGAAGACGGCTGGCTCGATTCGGCACAAAGACGCTGGCTGAGCGATATTGTTAAGCAAGCTTGGGAAAGTCTGCCCTCTGTTAAAATCCCGGCCTAATGCCTCAGTTTAGCCTTACCCAAGTGGGCACGAGAACGCCGATTGCCAGTAGTGTTGACGATTCAATCTACTGGCAACAATCTGGGCGGCTTTAGACCTGTGGGTATTGGCGATCGTCGCTATATGAAATCTTGGCGCAAGAAAGCGTTACCTTTGTTAAGGAATTTTTACAATCTCTCAGAGAATCACTCACATAGACCGCTTTGATCTCAGGCTCTTGAGCGAGCAGTCCCTTCGTTGATCTGTATCGGCGTACCCACCGAAGGGCAATCAAAAGACTCCCAGGCATTACCACCACGGAGGAAAATCTCCATCCAACAGGTAGAGTCACCTTGGGCATTCACCCAACCACTGCTACCCGGTGCAAAGGCTAATTGTCCGGATTCGACGGCAAAGCTACCATCACTCTTGGTTGCGTCCTGTTCTCTCTCACCCATTCGTAAACGCACCGTTTCGCCGTCTTGCCCATTGCTAATATCATATTTAATCGTAGTTTTCAAGTTGCCGTAGCCATCAATATAGGCAATACAGTTGGGTGGCACATCGGGTATATCAGAAGAGGATATTTCTTCACCCAGAGCATCAGGTTGACCCAATGCGATCGCCCCAGCGGCTTGGGGAAATAGGTCACGGGAACGGAACTGAGATCCTTCAGCCGCTACCGCCGCCCAGCGCAGATCTTCAGCCACATCCCGCACAAATGAGAAAGCATAACCCGCATTCACACCAATTACGCGCACACCCGTCGGTAGACGGGCGAAAGCCAGACGCTCACCCGCATTAGCAGTACGCGCCTGTTGATCATCCTCTCGCGGCGCAACATTATGATAAATGATGGTTCCAGGGGGAGCTTGATTCAAGCCCAACTGGGCAATACAAAATCCCGCTGCTAAGGTAGCAAAAGCCGGGACAGGCGTGAGTACAGGTTCCGCATCTGGGAGATAAAGCTTGATCCGTTGTACGACTTCAGCAAAGGCTAAGTCGCCTAAGCCGTAATCGGCAATGATGTGAACGAGCATGAGGTTTATCTTTTATGTATGAGTTAGAGTAGACGATGCAAAATTGCTGGGTTCTTCCGAGGGAGATGTCGGATTAGAACCAAAGTAAAGGCGGCTCAATTCTTCCAGAGAAACATCGGTTTGCGGTTGGGGGTTACGGAAATAAGGATGAATAGGGAGTAATTCAGAAGACCGACGTGCCGCAGGTTGAGCCACAATCTGCTCAATCAGAGTCAGGTAGTGTTTGGCGGTACACTCCCAGGTATAATTCTCCAAAACATGCTGCTGACCCCCCGATTGCAACTGTTCCCACAGTTGGGCATCACAAATCACCTGTTCAAGTCCCTGTGCAATATCAGCAGGATCTTCTGGGTCAACCAAGATACTATATTCATCATCCCCCTGTTTTAAGCTTTCACTTAAGCCTCCATTCTGGGTTCCCACCACAGGCAGACCGGCTACGGCAGCTTCCAAAGGACCGAGTCCAAAGGGTTCATAGTAGGATGTGAGGGCGAATACAGAACGGCGTTTGCTCATCAACCGATAGGTCGCGGCTAAGGCGGGTTGATCCGGTAAACCAAAGGCACTAATCTTGCCCCACAAGTTGTTTTCGTTCACCACCTCTCGGATGGGGACTAATACCTCTTGTTCAGTTTGAGAGTCGCTGGCTTCCTCGTGCAGTGGATTATCCAATCCTGGGGTAATCAGCAGCAGATTGGCTCGTTCCTGTAAGGTTGGGCTGATGGCGAAGGCTTGCACTAGACCTAGGATGTTCTTTTTAGGAGCTAAGCGGCTGCTGGCTACGATCACAGGCCACTCTCGCCTTGGTTCAGGAATATCTCGTGCCAATCGTTCCATCACGAGTTGATAGGTTGCTTCTTCATGGTCAGAGCGGACTTCGGCACCGAAAATGGATGAGTCTACTCCGGGCGCAATCACGGCAAAGCGAGCCTTATGGGAAACATCAATGGCTCCCTGATAGGCTTGATGAGAATACTGCTCAAAGCGTTCCTGTCGCGTACTGGTGATGTTAACCGCTGAGCGATTCATGCTCAGGCGTTCGGCAATGAGGCGGCGTCCGAAATAGAATTGCGGATCAAGTTCCGGGAGATTTTCTGGGGTAACCTGCCGTTGATCCATCTTCTGGGCACCCAGAGAATGAGCGGTAAAGGTGAAGGGTACGCCCGTCTCCTCTTCAATCAGAACGCCACAGACTCCTCCATCACCGTAGTGGGTGGTCATCACATCGGGTAAGCCACCTTGGTTGCGATAAAATTTCAGGATGTTAGGTACCCAGTCTGTGACCAAATGAGGCCAAAGTAACTCTTTACGCAAAAATTCTTTAGGGCCAGCCGGTAACCGGATAATGCGGACGTTATCCACCCCAGAATAAGCGTCAAAGGGTTCTGCAAATTCGGGCCAGTCGGGTTCTATGATTTGGCGGGTGAGAATATCGACTTTGTGACCCTTTTGAGCCATTTCTAAGGCGACTTGTTTGACATAGGTCAGTTGACCACCAAAATCGGGATGTTCGGATAAGTGACTATCACCTGGGTCGAAGTTGCCTTGAGGGTTGAGAAATCCAATGTGCATCGCCTAATTCCTAATACGTCTTGGTTTGGCTGGAGAGTTCTGCCTGAAGAGCGCACTAGAAGAGTTTGGCGATTACATCTGTTGACCTGCGAAAATTTCTGCGAACTGCTGCGTGCTGACCCTTTGGGTGGTGTGAGGCAGCGCTATCGCTTGTCGTCAGGCTGTCCGTAAGCGCCAGAAAAAAGTATTTCAGGAGGCGATTTGGCGTTTCCTTGATTCAAGTCGCCCACTTCGATTCAGGCATTTCCTAATGCTTAAGTTAATCATGAGTATCAATGGCTCACCTATACCAAATGACATAAAGCGATCGCCTTCACAGCCCTAATTCAGCCCTGTCACTTGCAATGTAAGGCTTTTGGGTTTTGCACTGGAAACTAGACTAGGTTAACAATGAATCATCACGCCCACGCTGCCACTCTTGATTTAGTTGGGCGGTTTTGGTTGCGGACAACATGTGAAACACTAGTACTGTGGAAAAATCGCTCAACTGATAGCCAAAAAATGAATATACGCATTGGTAATGGTTACGATATCCATCAACTCGTTACAGAACGTCCACTGATTTTAGGTGGCATAGAAATTGCCCATGAGATGGGTTTACTTGGTCATAGTGATGCCGACGTTTTGACCCACGCGATGATGGATGCGATGCTGGGTGCTTTGAGTTTAGGGGATATTGGTCATTACTTCCCCCCCACTGACCCAAAGTGGGCAGGGGCAGATAGTATAGTTTTGCTGAGTCAGGTCAATCAACTCATCCACACCCACGGTTTTTCCATTGGAAATATTGACTCTGTGATTGTGGCAGAACGTCCGAAGCTAAAGCCTCACCTTAAGGCTATGCGCGATCGCCTCAGTTCCACACTAGAATTACAACCCGACCAAATCAGCATCAAGGCAACCACAAACGAAAAGTTAGGCCCCGTAGGACGAGAAGAGGGAATAGCTGCCTATGCAGTAGCGTTATTGGTGGGTCGTTAAGCGGAGTTTATTGCTTATAAAGATCGTCATCCCGATTTAGCGCCACGTTTAATTTTTCATTTATGGCTTAACTGACTTTGCCTTTGATGATGTTTGATGGGGATTTCTATCACAAACTCAGCGCCGTCTCCGAGTGCTGAATTACACCGCAAATCACCTCCGTGTTTCTCAACAATGATCTGGTAGCTGATGGCTAACCCCAAACCCGTTCCTTTACCCACCGCCTTAGTGGTAAAAAATGGATCAAATAGCTGCTGCTGTGTCTTCTGCGTCATTCCTATCCCATTATCGGCGATGCAAATAAAGACATGAGTGGGCGAAATAGTAGGGGAGTGAACGGATGAATTCAGATTTTTGCAGGAGAGTAAAGGGGATGCAAAGCAATTAGCTTGACAATACTCCATATCTCCTTCCTCTTTGCTTCTCTCCTCCTCAGATAAACTGTGATCTTCCTGTTTATCGGTAAGGACAATACCCGTGGTAATCGTGATAGTGGGTGGGGGATGAATGATGGATTCTTCCTGAGTACCATGAGCCTGTGAGGACTGACATCTGCTTTTTTCATCTACAGCATCAATGGCATTCGTCAGCAAATTCATGAATACTTGATTGAGCTGTCCTGGATAGCACTCAACTAGGGGTAAGTTGCCATACTGTTTAATCACAGAAATAGCCGGACAACCGGGCTTCCCTTTAAGCCGATTTTGCAGAATCATCAGGGTACTCTCAATGCCTGAATGAATGTCTACTTGTTTGCTTTCCGACTCATCTAAGCGGGAAAATGTGCGTAGCGATCGCACGATCTCCCGAATGCGCTCAGCACCGATCTTCATCGAGTCCTGAAGTTGGGTCAGGTCAGTCATCAAAAAATCTAAGTCAATGGCTTCTATATAGTCTTGAATCATCCCCGGAGGATGGGGGTAGGTGGCACGATACAGTGACAGTAGACCCAAGAGTTCCTGAAAATACCCTTGAGCATGGATGAGATTGCCGTATATAAAGTTAACTGGATTGTTAATTTCGTGAGCGACACCGGCTACTAACTGACCCAAACTCGACATTTTTTCACTCTGAATCAACTGAGCTTGGGTACGTTGTAACTCGTGCAGAGTTTGTTGCAATTGGGTAGCTTTTTCTTGGGCTTCCTGAGTGGACCGGCGGCTGGCAGCATAAAGCTCAGCCTGTTTAATCGCAATCAGCAGTTGAGCCTTCACTGCTTGTAACAGTTCCAATTCCCAATCCGTCCAAGGTCGAGCCTCTTGAGTATGAATACAGTTGATCACACCAATCGTCCCTGAAGGCGTCTGCATCGGCAACGACAACACGGAGGTACAGCTAAAAGAACGAATAAACGATTGAAAAATCGGGTCACCAATCGTCTCGACATCATCAATGCGGAGAATTTCCAAATTCAGCAGTCTTTGGTTGAGCGGCCCGATCAGATCAGCGGGATAGCGACCGGTGCGTTCTGCACAATCAAGATTGCGAGCTTCTTTAACCACTTCCCAATAAGAGCGACGCTCATCAGCGTAATACCAAGCAAACTGGCAGCGATCAATTTGCAGCAAGTGACGGATTTCTCGGACAGCAGTTTCGAGAATTGTGTTCAAGTCCAACGATCTGCGGATTTGATTAGACAGGCGATTGAGCAGTTCTTCCCGCTGTGCTCGTTGTCGTAATTTGGCTTCTGAGTTCCGCAAGGCTGCTTCAGCCGCTTTCCGATCACTGATGTCTTGGACAACACATAGAAAGTATTGAGGTAGGAGTGTGATACGTCCCGCAGCGCTATTCCCTTGGGGGGTATGCACCAAAGACGCCGTAATTTCCACCCAAATCGCCTCACCATCCTGGCGGAGGTAGCGCTTTTCTAGGGAATAGGTTTCAATTTCACCAATTAAGAGCGATCGCAAATACTTCCGATCTACCTCTCGATCCTCCGGATGGGTAATATCCTGAAGCGTTCGTTGCAATATATCCTCACGGGTATAGCCAACAATATCACAAAACTTCTGATTGACCCGGACAAAGGAGCCATCCAGTTCGGCATGGGTAATGCCGACAGCCGCCTGCTCAAAGGTGGCACGAAAACGTTCTTCACTCTCACGCAATGCCGCTCCGATTTGTTTGCGCTTGGTGATATCAATCAAAGAAACCACCGCTGAATAAGGGGTTGTTTCCTGGGGGCGAAAAAGAGGTTGTGAATTGAGGCTGAGCCAAGTGAGGCTGCTGTCAGGCTTGTAAAGACCGATAATCACATCGGTAAAAGATTGTCCAGTACGCAGCGTTAAATGGAGTGGATGTTCCTCCTGAGAAATCGCCTCCCCCTCTTCCGTAATAATCAACCAGTGTGACTCCATCAATGTCCGGCCCAACAGTTGATCGGCAGACACCCCCAGAATTCGTTCGGCAGCCGCATTGCAGGTGCGAATGATCCCATTAGCATCTTGTAAGATAATGCCTTCTGCCATGGCGGCAATCAAGGAGCGATACCGTTCTTCGGATTCCTGTTGCAACGCTTGTGCCTGCTGGCGCTCCGCAATCTCCTGCTGTAGCTGTTCAATGGTGTTGCTCAGAGAACCTGTCCCCCAAATCCCTTGGGTGGCTGTTTCCCTAAACCGACAATAACTAGGCTCACTTTCGCAATCGGGTACTTCAGCGATAGATGGACTTTCTTGGAATTCGGTGGAAATCATAATTCCACCTATTTCACCGTTACGGGTGCGCCAAGGCTGGATTTCCCACTTCACTCTTTGCCGAGAACCGTCAGGTTTGATGAAATAAGCTGAATCTCCTCGCTGAGTTTCTCCCGCTAAACTTAAAGCGAAAATTTTCCGCCATCGTTCAAGCCAGTGAAAAGATGTAGAACTGATGACTGGAGTTTTAGTCCAGCTAGGTAGAGGCGTTAGCGAGTTGGAATCGTTACTGGAAGTGTTCTCGAAAGATAATCCGCAGGGAGAGGAGTGAGGCGGTGACACTCTCCCTTGCTCATGCAAAAATAGGGGAAATATTTTGTAATATTCGCGACCTACAAGGTCTTGATTTTCCAGAGCGTAATCGCTCAGCCACCGACGAGACGTAAGCAAGTAACGCAGCTCACAATCGAGCATGGCTACAGCGGCAGGCATGTGTTCTACAAATGCAGAAAACAGCTCTAAATTAGCGAATACCGAGGGTTGACCTTCAAGTTGCATTCATCAAACGCTCAATTGTAGAAAATTTCGCCCTGAGTCTCTATTTTATTGAAGGAATTGGGTGAGAGTAGTTCATCTATCATGGTCTTCTCTACTCAGATTCACCCGGAAGAAGAAATCTAAACCGCTATACTCATCCATAACTTCATAAAGAAGTTTTCAATTTAAAATCGGCACAATAGCTATTGTAAAAAATATATTTAAGTTTACAATTATAATTCTTATAGAAAATGGGCTTGTCAAAGATTAGTACATTGAAACACAAAATTATAAAATTAATCAGTAACTTTAATATCTCTGACCAAAGAATTAATTTAGCGTTAGCGTGCTGATCATGAGGGCAATGAGGTCAAGGGCTGAGTCCTTCCTATGTATTTATGAGGCTTCACCTTTGCAATAGGGTCAGAGTTCAGGGAAGGCCAGACTGTGCTTAGGAGTATGGGGTGAAATCCTACCCAGCACCGAATCAGAGTGGGACTCAATCGTCAAAGATTGGAAAATGAGTGAGTTGATGATAGTTATTACAAGAGCTTACCTGCTCACTCGCATCCGGTTAAGTACAAATTTATACTCATTTGTCTATTGTCTATGAATGACTCTGCTTTGGCGATAGAAAACCAAGACACCGTAGCGTCCAACACCCAAACCCCTACCAACTGGTCAACACTACTGCAACAACTCCTCGACCGCCAATCTTTATCTCAGGATCAGGCATCACAGCTTATGCAGGGATGGCTTCAGGAAGAAATTCCAGAGGTTTTATCCGGTGCAATTCTCGCCGCCATCCAAACAAAAGGTGTGTCCGCCGCAGAGCTAGCCGGGATGGCTCAAGTTTTACAAGCTCAATCGTTACAGAAGATGGCGATTGAACATCAAGTTCCAGTTATTGATACCTGTGGTACCGGTGGGGATGGAGCCTCAACCTTTAATATCTCAACAGCCGTGGCTTTTGTTGCGGCTGCCGCAGGTGTTCGCGTTGCTAAGCATGGTAATCGTTCTGCTTCAAGCAAAGTGGGTTCGGCAGATGTTTTGGAAGCCCTCGGCGTGAACCTCACTGCCGAGACGGAAAAGGTTGTGGCTGCGTTAAATGAAGTGGGTGTGACGTTCCTGTTTGCACGGGGTTGGCACCCAGCGCTGAAGGTAGTGGCTCCCCTGCGGCAAACACTGAAGGTGCGGACGATATTTAATCTTTTAGGCCCACTCGTCAATCCGTTACGCCCTACCGGTCAAATTGTTGGCGTCTGTGACCCACAATTGGTGATCACGATTGCCCAAGCGTTGTGTCAAATGGGAACCCCCAAGGCTATTGCCCTACATGGACGGGAAAAATTGGATGAGGCAGGATTAGCCGATGAAACGGACTTGGCGTTATTGTCACAAGGCGAAGTGCGATTATCAACCCTCAATCCTCAACAGCTCGGCTTAACACCAGCACCAACAGGGGCGCTGCGAGGCGGAAATGTTGATGAAAATGCGCTGATATTGCGGCATGTCTTGCAAGGAAAGGGAACAACCGCCCAGCAGGATGCTGTCGCCTTGAATGCCTCCTTAGCTTTACAAGTCGGCGGAATGATCCCACTAGAAGACCATCAAGCGGGGATTGAGATGGCTAAAGAGGTTATTTATAGTGGTGCCGCTTGGTCGAAGCTAGAGCAGTTAGTCCAGTTTTTGAAGAGCGGGAATTAAGGTTTGGGGATAAAAACCTTGGGATTATTCAGGTAAATGTTGCCTGAAACTCCAACATGATTGCTCATAGCACAGTCCAAAGGGCGATCGCATTCTGGCTGGATTGGTTGAAACCATGAGAGGCGATCGCTTTTTTCTTGAATGTAAACCAGCTTATCCCATCGCCTAAGAGCTTGGTGTTCTAGCGACTACGAAATTCAACCACATCTTGTTTGATCGAAACGTCATATTGACTGAAGAAGTCTTGACCCAGTAGCCCCATATCGAGATCGGCTCCACCAATGCTGACTCGCACCTTCTGTTCTACAGCTCCCTCAACGGCAATGGATTCAACGATGCCTGTGCGAAACGTAACCCCTTTAGCACTTGCGGTATTTGCTGTCACTGTGCCATTGGGAACAATGTTGAGGCTTTTTGCCATGGCTTGGGTAATCACAGTACCGCTTGCCCCTGTGTCAACTACCATCTCGAAGGTTTGTGTGCCATTAAAAGTAACATCAATAACTGGGGTTCCGCTTTGGCGGCGTTTGATCGGGGCTGTAAACACCCCTTTTTGGTCTGTATTGGTTTTAGGTGTTGCACCCGGTATTGCTGTCTCAGGGGTTTTGGAGTTAGACGTTGGGCTTGGGGTGGGTGATGATGGCTCAAAGACGGCTCCGGGTGAAATAGGAATTTCTGTGTTTGATGAGGCACTGGAACCAGGGCGACTGGCTTTTTGTTGAGCTACGCCTAGATTTCGCTGGTATTGTGCAATTTTCGGTTGAGCGATCGCATGATAAGAACTCGAAGACGGCACCTTCTTCAATAACCCGATCGCCTCTTGCCAGCGAGTGATTACTAATTGCCAATCACCGACAGACTGAGCCGATTCAGCAATTGTTTCAGCACTGTAGGCAGCATCCATCGCCCGATCATAAGCCTGCTTTGGGTCAATGGTGGGTTGGGTTATCGGTGTAGCAATGGGTGAAGACTTAACGGGTGAAGGTGTAGCGGGACTGGGAGTCGGAGTGTTAGCCACTGGCACCGTCGGTTCCGTTGGACTCCACAAAGAATTGACCTGGCTACAAGCCACATGGGTCAGGGATAAGGTGCCTGAAAGTAGAAGGATAGGGGCACGCTTCTGAGAGGGCATGGGCGTTGATGGCTCTGATGAACTGTCCATTTTCCAGTTTAAACGTGCCATTGAGCGGCGATGCAGTTCCGCTCAAGCTGTCCGAAGAGATTTTCAGACCTCATACTGGGAAAGTGAGCGTTGTTATCGCCTCATCACAATTAAGCGTCACAAAACCTCTCATGCCTCAGTCAAGCGTGAGATAATAGCACGTCAGTTATTAGTTGTCTGTCGTTATTTCATCCACTGACTACTGACTACTAACAACCAACCACTCACCACGATATAACTGCTTATGCCTGTTTCAGCAGCTACACCTGCTCTGCTCGTACTGGCAGATGGGACATCTTACCAGGGTTGGTCTTTTGGAGCCACTGGCACCGCCATTGGAGAGGTTGTGTTTAACACTGCCATGACGGGTTATCAGGAGGTGGCAACCGACCCCAGCTACTGTGGTCAGATTGTCACCTTTACCTATCCCGAATTAGGCAATACAGGGGTCAACCCAGAGGATGAGGAATCTGCACATCCTCATATCCGGGGCGCGATTGCTCGTAATATTTGTTGGCGTCCAAGTAATTGGCGTTCCACTCAGTCCTTGCCCGACTATTTAAAAGAACGCAACATCCCTGGAATCTACGGCATTGATACCAGATCCCTAACCCGAAAACTTCGTTCATCGGGTGCGATGAACGGCGGCATTTCCACCGAAATCCTTGATGCTGGGGAATTGCTGAAGCAAGTGACGGCTGCTCCTAGTATGGCTGGATTAAATCTGGTTCGGGAAGTGACAACCACAGAAGTCTACGAGTGGTCTGATCCTACCGATAGTCATTGGGAGTTTGGTCCCGTTGTTGATGGGAACAATCGCGAACTCCTGACGGTTGTAGCCATAGACTTTGGCATCAAACGCAACATCCTGCGGCGTCTAGCCAGCTACGGTTGCCGTGTCATCGTCGTTCCAGCGGATACATCTCCAGAGGAAATTCTCAAACATAATCCAGATGGGATTTTCCTCTCTAATGGGCCAGGAGACCCCGCTGCTGTCAGTGAAGGAATTGAAACCACCAAGGCTTTGCTAAAGCAAGAAAAACCCGTGTTTGGCATCTGCATGGGACACCAGATTCTCGGTCTTTCTATGGGGGCAGAAACCTTTAAGCTGAAATTTGGTCATCGCGGCTTAAATCACCCGGCTGGATTACAGCGGCAGGTGGAAATCACCAGTCAAAATCATGGTTTTGCGATTAACGCTGATACTTTAGACGCTGAGGTGGAAATTACTCACCTCAACCTGAATGACCGCACTGTGGCTGGATTGCGTCATAAATCTTTACCTTTCTTTTCGGTACAGTACCACCCTGAAGCCAGCCCAGGCCCACATGATGCAGACTATCTTTTTGAGCAGTTTGTGCAAACAATGCGCTCAAGCCAATCCCTGCAATCTGCCAGTTAAGCATCTTGCCAAGCTGTTCAATTCCTTAACAAGAGTGAATCGGCTCCTCAGGAAGGATGTCCCTCCTCGCCAGAAAAACCTTGCCAAAAATTTCAAGGTACTTTAGATTAAACGGGAACTTCTCGCTATACTATTGCATACGGCGTAGGAGTCTGTCCGAAACAAGCCTTAGGCCGCTTCGGCACTTTATAATAAGGCCGATAAGTCTAGGCAAAGCATCGACCCTACGGTGGAACATACCGGAACCTAAACCTAGGAATAACTCGGCGAGGATCGGGAATGCTGTGTAAATCCAAAACAAGAGGAATTAATATCTGTTTGGGGAAGCAAGCTCAGCCCAAGACTCCTGGGTTAAAGCCACAGGCTGGGTCGTATAAATGCCAAAATTATCATGTTGTTACGCTACAGCTAGGAGGGTGTTATTCCTGAGCCACTAACCCTGACAGTCAGCTTAAGGGGCACTCGCGAAGTTAGGGAAAATAGCCAACTTTTCCGCCTCACTGGATTGTTAGATGCCTTTTCGGAAGCTACCTTCCGTAAGGTAGTCAGTAAACATATTGATGAGGGACCGACAAATATTGTCTTGGACCTTTCCAAGATTGACTTTGTCGATAGCTCTGGCTTGGGTGCTTTGGTGCAGTTAGTGAAGAAAGCTCAAAGCGCCGGGGGCACATTACAAATTGTAACGAATCCCCGTGTAACTCAAACCGTCAAGCTGGTACGCCTGGAAAAATTTCTCTCGCTGCAACCCTCTGTTGAGGAAGCTTTAGAGAATATCAAGGGAAGCTGACGAAACCTTGCAGAGAAATTAGAGGGCGGGTGGCAAACCCGCCTTTGCTCTGTGAAGGGAACCGTTGACTTTTGAGCCTTCTAATGTAAGAGACTATTCCAGGCAACGCTAAAATTTAGAGAGAGGTCGGGCAAAAGTTGTGACATCAGAGGAGGAAGAGAGTTCAAAAGTTTTGACAACTCAGTCGGCGCTCTCGTGGGCGGAAGTGCGATTCCAGCAATTGAGCACTATCACGATTTCTCCATCCCGCATTCAACAAGTGTCACCAGCCTCCCTGGCGTATTTAGGAGACGCGGTTTACGAACTTTATATCCGAACCTGTTATCTACTACCACCTAGACGCCCTTGTGACTATCATCAGCAGGTAGTCGCTCAAGTCAGAGCGGAAAGTCAAGCTAAAATCCTGCGATCGCTCGAACCTCACCTTACCGATCCCGAATTACAAATTTTACGACGTGGGCGCAATGCCGCCACAGGACATCCCCGACGTCTTGACCGCAAAATTTATCAACAAGCGACGAGCTTGGAGACGTTACTCGGATACCTATATCTTACTGATCCCCAGCGTCTGACTCAGCTATTGGCTCATTTAGACCTCGATCCCCGTTAATAAAGTCATAACACTCTAACAAGATGCCTAAACCAGACCGCCGCCCTCACGCTACCGGCAAACCCAAGCGAGGGAAACCCTTTCGTGACTCGCGTGAGAATCGCAAATTTTCCTCGGCTCAAGATAAACCCTCTGACCGACAAGAGCGCAGCTACACAGACAAGCCCAAGCCGGGAAAGCCCTCTCGCCCTCAATCCTCTGGCCCAAAACTACGCCATTCCCAAGGAGCTCCCGCAGACCGAATAGAGCGGCGTCATGCTGGTAAGGGTAAGCCCCATCCCCAAAAGTCCGGGTCTCGACCAGAGCCAAGGGGGGCTAAATTTGAGTCACCCTATGAGGCTAGACACAGAGACAGGGATACAGACAAAGATAGAGATAGAGATAGAGATAGAGGGGGGAACACCTACCCAACACAGGCTAAGCGACACATTCCATCCAAGTCGGTACACAAAGAGCGTCAAGATTCGCCCAATTTTGAGCCAACTCATCCCGATGCAACTTCTGGGACGGATACATCGGAGGACACTGACTTAATTTATGGGCGTCATCCCGTCCTTGCCGCCTTGGAAAACCAGCGCCAGCTAAACCGAGTTTGGATTCTGCCCCAACTGCGCTACGATCCCCGTTTTCATTCCTTATTGCTCCAAGCCAAAGCGAACGGTACGATCATTGATGAAGTAGAGCCACGCCGCCTCAGCCAAATTACGGAGGGAGCCAATCATCAAGGTGTTGCAGCTCAAGTCGCCCCTTACCCCTATCAGGATTTAGGGGATTTAATCACAAAGGCTAAATTGTCAGCCGAGCAACCGGTACTCATCGTGTGTGATGGGATCAACGATCCCCATAATTTAGGAGCCATTATTCGCACGGCAGAAGCCCTAGGTGCTCAAGGTTTAATTATTCCTCAACGTCGAGCGGTCGGTGTGACCTCCACTGTCGTAAAAGTCGCCGCAGGAGCTTTAGAAACATTCCCTATTGCCAGGGTGGTCAATCTCAGTCGCGCTCTAGAGGACTTAAAAGCCGCTGGCTTTTGGATTTATGGCATGGCAGCAGGAAACGGTAAACTACTACACACCGTTCAATTTACAGGCCCGATAGTATTAGTCGTAGGCTCAGAAGGGAGTGGCTTGAGCTTGCTCACGCAACGCTGCTGTGACGTTCTGGTTTCAATTCCTCTACAGGGCAAGACCCCCAGCCTCAATGCCTCAGTAGCGACAGCAATGACTTTGTACGAGACTTACCGCCAGCGTTGGTCAAATATACTTTACCTGGACACTCTGCCCAAAGATACGTTCAAAAAAGAAGTGTGAGGTAGTATAAAAAAATGTAAAAATCGCGATATAAAAAGACAACATAGTATCCCGTGTATCAGGAAAACAGCATGAAAGAAGTTTTGATCAAGATTCTCCAATTCTTGGGATTGGCTTTTTGGGTTGAAATTGTTACCGACAATCCCCGCTGCACTTACTACTTCGGACCTTTCTTTAACGAGCAAGAGGCAGTGGCAGCCCAGGGCGGATACATTGAAGACTTAGAAAACGAAGGGGCACAAGGCATGATCGTAAAAATACTGCGCTGCAAACCGAATAACCTGACGATTTTTGAGGAAGACTTGGGGGAGCAACTTGAGTTTCAATCCATGCATACCTTCAGCCGACAAGCGTCTTAGTCTACTGAGGTAGGACAAAACTTCCGGTCAATCAGGGTGTTAGAATCGTCAGCCGCCGGGGGTTCACTAAGTTAGGACTTGAGGATTGATTTGAATCCATCCATCAATGTCCCTGAGTACCTGCTGGGAAATCTCCCAGGGAAAGAGGTGGGCTGTATTGGGGTAGCACTGCCACTGGCTATTCTTGAGATGTTGAGCCGTCTCGCGACTCGATTCCATCGTGATGTGCCTATCCCCTGCCCCAGCCATCACTAAGCAGGGACATTGAATTTTTTCTAAGTCAGGAAGCCTATTATATCCAGATTTCAACGCAAGGTTAAGCGCTCTTGTGGCAGCGGCTGAGGTTTGTAAATAGGCTGACATGGCTTCAAAGGCGAGGTACTCATAAGCCTGAGGCGTATGTTGTTGGATTAGGTAGCGATAAAGCGATCGCTTGCCAAACGTGTCAATATTCCACTGCCACCCAGGCACCACCCGATTGATCAGCGAAGCAATCCCCGTGTAAAGATTATCCTCCCAGCTAATGGGTGGATGACTCCCTCTCGGTCGGGCGGCTGTGGCGATCAAAATCATGCCGCTGACTCGTTTGGGGAGTTTTAGGGCGAGTTCCATGGCGAGAATTCCTCCCAGTGACCAGCCAAGGACAAGACAACGGTCAATCTGAAAGCGGTCTAGAAGAGCTTCCAAGTCAATCAAGTGATCAGTCATCATAAAGTCGAACTGAGCTCGACTATTGCCGTATCCCCGTAAATCGGGAGCGAGAGTCAGGAAGCGGTGGGAGAGGTGATTGGTAAAGACGGACATACTCCTACCCAATCCCGGATGACCGTGCAGACAGAGTATGGGAAATCCTTCGCCTTTGACATGAACGTTAAGGTTGATAGATTGAGAAGATACTTCAGGCACAGATACTAGCTCTAAGGTTCTAGCTGGACTATTGAACTCATTCCAGCTTAATCCGTTGTAGCGACGAAGATAGGTGAAATAGGCTGATCGCACCCAGATCCCCGACTTTTCGCTTGTAGTCGGGGATCTGTTCGGGAGAATTTAAGAGGTTATACCAATTTCCTAAAATAGCGCTACACATCGACCCCCCCAACCCCCCTTAATAAGGGGGGAGCTAGAGCAGCATCTGTAGCAAACATTTATGAAATTGGTATTAGTGGAAACTGTGCTCTAAAACCGTATGCCAGGGATTTTAATACCACCTGGAACAGGTAGTGGTGGAACTGGAATCTTGTTACCGAGTTCTTGAAGGAGTCTGTCTTTAGCTGTATCAAGGAGGGCGTTCGCGGCAGATTTGGCAAAACTGGCATCTCCTGTTTGACCGACATCGAAGATGCAGCCATCCATCAGTTCTGATTCTACTCCTGCTTGGCGACAAATCTCTTCGGCTTTGCGGATTTGAGGGGGTAGCAACGAGTTTAGGGATAGGTAGGAATTCGGGAAGCTGCGGTTGGTAAATGTGCCTGTATCTTTACCGGGTGGGTAGTCAAACAAAGATTCGGCTTGACTAATGCGCCAACTATCTCCGAATTCTTTGTAAACTACGTCAAAGAAGATTTTTTCTGCCTGATTAAGGAGCGCAGGTACGGGTAGCACATTCCTCAATGCCTGACTTACTTGCCCGTAGGTTGAGTTTTCTTTGGTAGGAATCACGAAAGCCGCCGCGATCTCTCCTTTATAATCCACGTCCCGGTTTGCAATCTACAAAACCTAATGCCTCTGTGTCTAGGAAACTGGCGATCGCCATCTCAATGACTGCTTCAATTGGATATTCAATTTCAGCAGCACGAGCAATTAGAGCAGAGCGAATTCGTTCAGGTAAGCGTTTCAAGATGATTTCGGCATCAGCGGGAGAAAGTTGCTCCTGATGTTTGGCTTGCATAGCTTCACCTTTCGGTTGGAATTTGGACGTTGTAAGGGGGTTCTGTGGCTCTCAAGATGATGGCTTCTAGCTCCAATAGTAACGCAGGGTTACCCCAGTGAGAAATTGTCTGCATTGCAATCCGAATGTCCTCATCACTATATTTGTCTAGCCATGCCCATAAAAAGGCTTTGTGCCCACCACTGAAGCGTCCACGTAGACTCTTGGTTTTACCGATGTAAAGTAATCCATCAGTTTTGTGTCTGATTGCATAGATGCCAGGACGAGTAGGAATGTTGTCAAACTCGCGGCTCAAGGGCTGGCATTGCTCAAAGGGAGTGAAGGCGATTGCATCCAGGATTTTTCGAGCCTGGGCTTGCAGTTCAGAGTCGTTTGTCGGCATCCAAGCAAGAAGGCTGATTGCACAGAAATTATGTTCCCATAAATTTTGTCACAGCCTAACATCAAGCTATAGAGTTGGTTTTGGAAAACCCAAATAGAGACTGAGTTACCAGAAAATTGAGGCTAGGTGCATTTAAGGCGCTCGCACCCTCAACTTGCTGCAACAAGGAGCGATCGCGTTTGTTGAGTGTTGGTGCCCGATACGTCATGCGATCGCTCATAAGGTTAGGTGAAAATAGGGAAAGAGCGATCGCACCTAACTTAGCTGAACAAGAGGAGCGTTCACTCCCATTTAGCCAAGTAGCCTCCTAAATTAGAACTTTTACTGTCGCGTTCGGTGTATCCCCCAGCATAATCAATCACGCACATCGTGCGGTACCGAGCGTGAGAGCCACAGGCAACTCCAGCCACTCGATAATCTGGGTCAACAATGCTTTTTCTGTGACCGCGACTAGGAACCCCGTCGTCAATAAGTAACTGCATCACTACAGATCGAGCCTTGTTCATCCCGTAACTAATATTTTCGCCCCATGTTGTTTGAAAGGAGCCGTAGCGATTGATTCTAGTGCCAGGATTGCTGCCATCACTGCCATCGTGACCGATACTGCCTTTTGGTCTTTGGTCGTTGACGTGATCTCTGGCAGCTTGGGTCAGTCCTCTAGAGCTAGTCAGGGGGGGTTTAGGAGGAGTTAAGCGCAGAAATTGAATGGTTTCATCGATTACACTCGAACCTTCCTGAGTTCGGATTGAGTTTCTTGTACGCTCAATCAAGTCCGCGTAGGCGGATGGGTTGGAGCGCACTTGGTTGATCTCATCAAGCACCGCCTGTCCTAAATTATCTGCCTGAGCCAGGAGAATAGTTGTTTTAGGCGAAAGTTCCGCTGGGGTGTAGTTGAGGTTTGTACTTGCCACAACCCAGCTAGTGGAAGAGAAAGTGGCTAGTAGGGTAAGTGGAGCAAATGCCCAAAATTGAACTCGGCGCATAGTCTACCTCACGAATTATTGACATGATTCAATAGACATCTCCGAAAATAGCCAAAAGCAGTCTCTGACTGCTTTTGAAGTATTTAACGCAGCCGGGTAATTTGAACCATTTCAACGTTTTTATTAGGGCTACAGCTAATTCAAATCAATAATTATCCCAAATATATCTATTTTTTATCTAAAATGTTTATCGATTTAGTCGCAGACTGAGCTATTTATAAATAACGTCCCAATCCTTAATCTGACTAATCCACACACTAGAAGAATTATTCTCTGATAACTCTTGGCTCTTAGGCGAAACCTTTCTTGGGCTACACGGAAAATCTTTAGTAATCTAATTACGTGTTCAACAAATATTCTCTCACTCGCTTTCTCTCGATTTTTTTGTTTTTCTTCTTGGCTTAATTCCCTGGCTCTCGGCTTTTTTTGAGGAGTTTCTATTTGGACTTCTCCTATATAGCCTTTATCTCCTTTGAATTTTTGTGTTGGAGCTAACTTGGATTGACCTTCTCTCCAAATATTTATGTCGCTAGTCGGCCCTGGCTTTCCCACTATAACATCTACAATCTCTTGTCCATTTGGTGTGACAATTAATTGATTTTTCAAAGTATGGTTTTTCTTTTTGCCTGAATAAAACTTTTTTTGTTCTTGATAGTCCTTGGGTCTCGGTATTGGCTGTTCACAGCTATCCACTATTAACTCCAACTCGGCGAGAATTTCTTGCACCCATTTATACTCACCGGGATTTTTTTTACTTGTTCCAGCAGACTAGCAGACAGCAATTCCCTCAATAGCTCTGACCAGTAGTGAAATATGTCATTCGCTGTTGATTCACTAACTCCGAACTGGACTCCTAGCATCTGGAATGTTGGCTCCGGGTGTAGATATACCAAAGTTAATATTATTTGGTCTTTGACTGATAGTTTTGGTCTTCTACCTCCTCCTGCCTTGTTTATCCTTACTTTTCTTTGCTCAATCTCGATATCTTTCTGTTGATGTAATAATTCAGCGGCAGCTATTAATTGCTGTAACTGTTCGTACTCTAGTCCAATTAATCGTTTACTTTCTTGTTGATTTTTTTCAAGGTACTCTGGTATATTACTCATTTTACTGTAAAAATTAAAAAGTAAATTATAATATTACCACTTTATTTTCGGTTTTTAATTATATTTCGGAGATGTCTAATACGTTTTCTAGATTGGGTAGCTGCACCACAATGGAATCTTTGAGTTAAAGTCAGATGCGATCGCCTTTTAATCCAGCAGCAACAGAGATGATTTAGGGGATTTGGCAGGCTTCATAGGTTTGACATCCAGTTGAGCCAAGCCTCACCATCAACAAGTCAGGGAATTGGATGCGATTACCATCGCTGCTAATCGTTCCTGCATTATTACCATTGGCAAATTTGATTTGAACTTGTTGACCGGAGACTGTGCCAGTGAAGGTGTCTCCAGAAATGCCGGATACAAGCTGTAGTTGATTACCATTCTGAGTCAGGCTGTTTTTATGCTTAAAGTCAGGTTTGCCGCTATTGTCAATGATGACGGCAACCCAATCCCCAGTTAAGTTTTGAGTGGCAGTTTGCGCTGGTTTAGGGTTAGGAGTTGGTGCAGATGTAGGGGTAGTCGAAGGCATGGGACTGGATGTAGTCTGTGGTGCTTCACTGGTGGGGGGAGTTGTGGAATTGTCTCCTGAGTCAGGCATGGTGAATTCTGGGCGTTGAGCTATCTGTATTGATTGAGAGACAGCGGGGGAGATGAGGATGGGCGTTAAAATTCCAACTCCTAAGACTGTTGGTAGGCTAACAAGTACTGTTGCCGAAAATTGAAGCCGATGCATAAATTTCCTCAAAGATTAGTGACGATGTAGCGTTCATCCGCCAGGGGTTTCAACCCCTGTCTCATAGCTAAAGTCCTCTTAAGAGGACTAATAATCAGGAGTTGAGTCGTCTTTAGACGACTTTGGCTATAAGATGAGGGACTTAAGTCCCTGGCGATTTGCAGGAGAATGAAACAGCCCTAATTGCTCTAAAAAGGCAAGCCAGGGATTTTAATACCACCTGGAACAGGAATGCGATCGCGAATTTGTTGTTCAACCCGATCCCTGACGACATTGGTGAGGGCGTTAGCTGCAACTTTGGCAAAATCGGCATTTCCAGTTACACCCACATCGAAGAGGCAGCCTTCTAACCGCTCTGAAGGTACTCCGGCTTGCCGACAAGCAGCTTCTGCGGTTTGTACCTGAGCAGGCAATAACATTCTTAGTACCTGGAAGCCATTGGGAAATGCACGATTCGTGTAACTTTCTGTGTTTTTACCTGGGGCGTAGTCAAAGAGAGATTCTTGTTGGCTAATCCTCCAACTATCGCCAAACTGCTTGTGCAATTGCTCTAGAAACAGGGATTCGACTTGGTTGAGCGGTATGGGCACCCAATGGGTGAGATTCTGGGTAATCTGGCTAACCTGATTAATGGTTGATTGTGGAGGTAAAATTTTCCCATCACGGCTTTTTAGGTCATCATCCGGGTTGCCGTTGAAGTTACCGAGTAATCCAATGAGCTGTCCCTGCCGTGTCTGCGGTAAAGCGGGGTTGATATCTAATAGGGCAGAACTTCCAAAATTGTCTACTTTGACACCTACCCGTTCACCTGTAGGCCACTCAACGATGTAACTGCCTTGATTCACTTGAGAGATAGAGCCGCCTCCTGGTAAAGATAGAGAGCCGCCTTGTATCACTGTTGGTTTTCCATCAACTCGTAGGGAATTGGTGGTGTCTGAGTCGGGGAAATCTTTGACATAGAAGGCTACGCGAGTGTTACCAACTTTCATCGCGGCTGCGGTATTTAGGGCGACTTGGGATGAAGCAGGAACAGCCGCTTCACGGACTTGGATTTCAAAATTACCATCGGTGGATTTAGCAAGGATGAATTCTCCAACTGCATGGTGGTCGTATTTTAGGCGATCGAAGGTTACTAGGTGAGGTTCACCCCAAGTTTCCCCTCCTCCATCCTGTGGTTTAGGGTCATTTTTATCGTTAACAACAATTCTTTTTGCATACTCTACAGAACCTACCTTCTTGGTTTCAGGACTCCACGTTTCACAAGCACCTTTAACAGAGCCAAATTTAGGAGAAATAACTAAATCTGAATCGCCCCTGTTTATTGATTGATAAACATTTTGTGACTCTAAACTAACAGCCGCACGGCGCATTTGAGTAGAGATATATTTTGTGCTGGGATTTTGAGCGCTGTATAAAGTTACTTGTGAGTAGTAAAGAGGCTTTATTGGTATTATCTTTCGATTGGCTTCACCACCTATGTAACTGAGCGTACCGTTGAGGATTGAATCAATCTTATCCAAGACCTCTCCAATTTTTTGCAGTGCTGAGTCTTGTTCAAGCTTTGCTGCTTGCAGTGTCCTCCTCGCTTCATTCCATTGGTCAGAAGCACGATCCATGTTTCTTTGGGCTGATGCCAGTTCTGAATCCAATTGAGCGGCAGATGTTAAACCAGTTCTCTGCACACCGTTCTTTGCCTGAAATGCCCGAAAGTAAGTCTCTCTTGCATCATCCAAGATTCTGGCAGTTTCATCTACTTGGTTTTGCAATCTAGCTATTTTTGATAGTTCAGCAGCCTCTCCAATTTTTCCTTTCACTCCCATAGCAATCATAAGAGCATCGATAATATCCGACATATCAACTGATCCGCCCTTGCTACGAGTCTGAATTATGACATTATTCCAACGTCCTGTTCTATTATCTGCTAAATCTAGTGATGGTTTGTCTATATCAAAAGTAAATTTTTCTACATAGAAAGGCATCCATGCTTCCATTGCTTTAAGAACCATGTTGACTGCAAACATACCAATCGAAACTGCCAGAGAAACCGCCGAACCACCTCCAGGGATTGCTATACTCATTGCTGTTGTAATCAGACCAGCAAGGAAAGTTACGGACTGATATAGAGGATCGTCTTTTATAGCTCCGTAATCATAAAGCTGACAGTACCTAGCCAATACATCAGGATTCGTCGTATCTAGAAGCTTCTTAACTATAGAAGCCTGTTTCATTTGTGTTTTTGTCAGTGAATGCTCTTTCAGGAAAGAATCTTTGACGGCAAAGGTCTTTAGAGGGTTAAATGCTACTAGTGAATTCTCATTCAGGGTATCACTAGAGAGTGTAAGAAGTTGAGAGACTCTTTTGAGCAGAGAATCAAGTGTTTCAATCATGCCGCTGTTTGCTACTATTCCATCTAAAATTTGAATATCGGGTTTCTGTCCATTCAAGATTGGAGCAGTCCCTGCTAAGATTGCCTTGAGAGAATTAGGATTGCGAGGGTGATCTAATAAATACTGAACTGTAGCAAGTGGCAAGGCTTCCTCTGGCAAACTTTTCGGATCGCCAAGCAACTCAGCACGCCTAACACCAAAAGCTTTATACATCTGGTCAGCAAACTCCTGCTGTTTGGCAAACATGCGTTGTGTAGTGCCAGGTGCTGGAGTTAGCGGGTCGATCTTGAAGCTCAAGACTGAACAGGTTGTATTCCCACTAGATATAGATAGTTGTACATTCCCTCCTACTACACCCTTAGTTGGATGTATTGGAACAGCTACACCAACATTGCCGTTTTCGAGGCGTCTGGCCACTGTTGGGAAGAGTTCGTTGCTGCCCTCAGAGTTGACCCTGGCAACCAACTCTTTGAAGCTTGTTGGCACGCCTTTAACGATGACCTCTTTTGCTGGCTGGGCAGAAGCAGTTAGTAAGGTAGGATTACAAGGTTCATTACTTGTACCACTGCTTCCCGGAACAAGCCTACTCGGTTCTGGAGTGCGATCGCTAGAGCTAGGAGTATTTATAGGTGCAGAAGGTGATGGCTGAGGAGGGCTAGAGTTACTGGGTGGATTAGAAGTTTCTGGCTTAGTAGTAGGCTCAGACCCCTCAAATTCTGGTCGAGTTGACTGGAAATAAGGAGAAAAATCAAGCGCTGGGGCAGTATTTTGTGTTTGCTCTTTGGGAGGAATAGCAGCAACTGCACGATCGCCAGAGTTCCTAGCCAAGTTCGCATAGCAAAGATTGGAAGTAAAACCGAGAACCGAACAGAGTGTAAAGGAGAGAGTGCGGTGGAAAAAAGTGCCTGGGTCAATGAAAGAACTTGCGATCGCAGCAACTAAACCCATAAAAGCGATCGCAGCGAAGCGAATCTGGCGCATAACTTATCCAATAGGTTGAGTAATTTTTGCAGCGTTTACCTAATACCTGGTAGATGCGCGAGTTATTTATTCCGTGCAGTCAAACAGAAACAGTTGAGTACTTCTACAACCGCAGAGGAGGTACTCCTTTGACTCCCTCTCGCAAAGCTAGAAGCTTACTCATAACGGGAACCACATCTTCCCGTCGCCTAAGCGTAAATAGCATGACATCACATTCACCCCCATCTGTAGCCGTACAGACGACAGGTAGACTCTTTTGCATACTTGAAGTAATGTACTTTAGCCTTCCAGCACGGCGCTGGGTTTCTAGGCGTTCACTAACTTTCTGACAACGAGTTAACGGACTATATCCACTCCGGCTAAACGCACCAGAACTCCATTCAATCCAACGCTCTACACTACCCCCAGCATTTTGATACATTGTCATTGGCACACCTGTCGAAGTATCGCAGTAAAATCCCCTTTGATCTGGAGCAGGATTGCTTTGTGCTTGACTGGGTTCGGTGCTAATCGTCAAACCAGGAGTTATTGCTACTACCGTCAAAACTGGTGTAAGTGATTGAAGTTTCATAGATAGTTAATTGTCAATTTCCCTTGCTCAGTTGAAACGTATCATTAGGGCAATTAGGCGTTGTGACCTTACCTGTAATGACTGTTGCATTCAAGTTTTGACTGTTCGTTGGATTTGCACCTTCAAATGTTACAAAATCAATACCTCCCTTATTCCCCGACAAGGATAAATTAACTTGACCATTGGGAGTAATTGTTCCCCTAATGCTCGTATCACCGTAGCCATTTGTCCCACCACCAAAATACAAACTTCCTTGGGTCTGGGTTATATTGACTGAATCTTTACCCTTCAAAGAACACTTATCTTGTTCTAGTCGATAAACAGGGTAGGTTAGAGTCCACACCACATTGTTGGCTGTATCATTAACGTTTTGAGCGCTATTGTTGGCTTGAGAAGATTGATTAGTTGCTGGTGATGTTTCTTGTGAAGCAGATAGGCTAGAGGATTGATTCCCATCACCTTTCTGATTAGTGCCAGAGCCATAGATATTGGTAGTGCTTGAATCGCCTCCTTTACCTCCTTCGCCTCCTTTAACATCACCGACTTTGCCTCCTTCAACTGAAAATGTCGGGCTATTTTGATTAAGAAGTAAAGCTCCACCGCCTAAAACAATTAAAGCAAGCAAACCAACCAACCCAAAACCCGTAAAACTAAACTTTCCAGTGTTGTTCTGAGTCATAATCACAATCCTTGTTTGGTCACTATGGATAATTCAACGTCAGCGTAAATTCACACGAATAGGGAGGACTTGTTGAGCACCGATAGGATTAAGGTCATATAAACCTGCTGATGGTCCGACAAATGACAAAGTAGAATTGACAGCCCACCAAGCACCTTCAAAACTAGGAGTACCTCTATACCTATGCCACCAACCCTGATAGCAACCTATTTGGCGATTAGGATCGAAATAATAGGCACGGTATCCCTTGACTACGTTAGGAAGATTACGAGCGCACATAGCTTGAGCCTGTGCCTCATTAGGTCGCAAAACAGAAAAACCCAAAGGTAGAAGAACACTGCATCCAGCAATAACTAACTGTTTGAAGTTCATAATTGTTCTGCCTTCTTCGAGTACTTTCTGGTAAGTTCATTTGTCATCAAATGAGAGAAAAATACCTGGCGAATAGAATTCGCGGCTACACAAACGAAGTCCGCCGTCGCGGACTAATATATAGCCTGCGTAGGCAGGCTTTGTTTGTATAGCCCCAGACTTCCAGTCTGAGGGCAATCTGCTTTTGATGTAGATGTCGCTCGTGTTACTCATTGCTTTACATCTTGCAAAGTATCTCTCAGGTTCAGCCAGCACAAATCCGGATCAGTTGCAAGTTCCCGCGAAGTGATCTGAAAATGTACTTGACAGTTTGTAAAGCAGGAGACAGATGTGCAAACTCTCAAAGCCTCTCCAGAAGGACTCGACAGAATTAAGAAAGCGAGAGAAGAAAAAGGTTGGGCAATAGATGACAAACGCTCCCGATGGCTCAGGGAAGCCAGTAAAATTCTGGAACCAGAGAAAAACTGGGAAGAAATAGACCAATTTGCCGTCTCGATTGGAACTTGGAAGCGGTTTCTAAAGGGAGAAGCGGTCAAACCTCACTATTTCCGAGCATTTTGCCAAGTTTTAGGGCTAAACTGGGAAGAAGTTGTCGCTGGCACTCCAACTCAACCCAATCGTAAAAAGACAAGCACTACCCCCCGCAAAGATTGGGGAGAAGCGCCCGATGTCCCCTATTTCGTTGGACGCACCAAAGAACTAGATCAGTTACAACAATGGATTATTAAAGAGCGCTGCCGACTGGTGGCGCTCTTAGGTATGGGGGGAATTGGCAAAACCGCTCTATCCGTCAAGCTGGTACAACAAATTCAAGGTGAGTTTGAGTACATCATCTGGCGAAGTCTCCGCAATGCTCCACCTTTCCCAGAGATTGTGACAGACACAATCAAATTCCTATCCAACCAACAAGAAACCGATTTACCAGAAACCGCAAACGGTAAAGTATCGCGACTGATTCATTATTTACGCTCCTCACGCTGTCTGCTCATCTTCGACAATGCCGACACAATTTTCCGTAGTGGTGAGTGCGCTGGGAACTACCGAGAGGGATATGAAGAGTATGGTGAGCTATTCAGACAGATAGGAGAAACACCCCATCAAAGCTGCTTGCTGCTAACCAGTCGCGAGAAACCGAAAGAAGTTGCATTTTTTGAAGGGAGACAAGAGGGGAGACAAATTAAATCCTTAAAACTGGAGGGATTGGAGAAGCCAAATGTGCAAGAACTTTTTCAATCCAGGGGGACGTTCTCTGGTTCAGACTCCGAATGGAATGAACTTATGACGCTCTATGCAGGAAACCCTTTAGCGTTGAACGTCGTCGCTGCAACAATTCAGGAATATTTTGGCAGTAATCTTGCTGAATTTTTCAAATTAGGTGCAGCCGTTTTTGGTGATATTCGTCATCTAGCCGATGAACAATACAGTCGCTTGTCAGATTTAGAAAAAGAGATTATGTACTGGTTGGCAACTAATCGCGAACCCGTTTGTTTACTAGAATTGCGAGATGATATTATACCACCGATCGCACCTGCACAATTAATAGATGCTCTAGAATCTCTGGCACGTCGCTCTCTAATCGAGAAAGCTTCGCTACTTGATAAACCTGCCTCATCCTTTACTCAACAACCTGTAGTCATGGAGTACATGACTAACCGATTGATAAATCTGGTTTTTGAGGAAATTGTTACAGAAAAAATGGCACTTTTTAACCGCCATGCTTTGATAAAGGCTCAGACAAAAGACTACGTTAGAGAAACGCAGATTGTTCTCATCCTGAAGCCAGTTCTAGATAAGCTTTTAGATAAATTTGGCAACCAAAATACACTAAAACTTCATTTGAAGCAAATTCTTGCAACCCTAAGAGAGCAATTCCCCCACAAATTAGGGTATGCAGGCGGAAACATCCTCAATATTCTGTGTCAGAGCAACATTGATTTGAGTGGAGAGGATTTTTCGGAGTTAAAGGTTTGGCAAGCTTACTTAGATGGAGTACACTTGCATGATGTCAATTTTCGTAACTCTAACCTAGATAAATCTGTTTTTTCGGAAATATTCGATAGTATTTTGTCAGTAGCTATTAGCTCAGATGGAACGCTTTTAGCTACAGGTGATACTGATAATAAAATTCATGTATGGCGCGTTGCAGACGAGCAACTCCTTTTTACCTGTGAGAGACACGCTAATTGGGTAAGAGCTGTTGCCTTTAGTCCAGATGGTAAAATTTTGGCTAGTGGTAGTACTGACCAAACCGTGAGGTTGTGGGACGCATCCAACGGGAAGTGCCTGAAAACTCTGCAAGGACACACCAATTGGATATGGTCACTTTCCTTCAGTTCAGATAGCCAAATTCTTGCCAGTGGCAGTGATGACAAAACCGTGAGATTATGGAATGTCAGCACAGGTGAACGCCTACAAACATTGCCGGAACATTCGCATTGGGTAAGGTCAGTTGCGTTTGGTTCAGATAGTAGTACGTTGGTGAGCGCGAGTGTCGATCAAATTGTCAGATTATGGGATATCCGTACAGGTGAATGCCTCGAACATTGGCAGGAACGCAATCATGTAGTACGGTCAATTGCCTGTCGTCTCGATGAGAACAAGCTGGTTATTGGCACGGATGACTATAAGGTGATTTTATTGGATATCCACACAGGAGAACACCTCAAAACCTTCGAGGGACACACCAATCGAGTTTGGTCAGTCGCCTTTAGTCCTCAAGGTAATATGCTTGCCAGTGGGAGTGCAGATCACACGGTGAAATTATGGGATATCCACACTGGCAGATGCTTGAATACGTTAAAGGAAGAGGGTTATCGAGTGCGATCGCTCGCTTTCACTCCAGATGGTAAAATACTTGCTACAGGCAGTGATGACCAAAGCGTGAGTTTATGGAGCGTCCCTGAAGGTAAGCGCCTGAAATCTTTGCAAGGTTACACTCAGCGAGTTTGGTCTGTTGCCTTTAGTCCAGATGGTCAAACGCTAGTCAGTGGTAGTGACGACCAGAAGCTAAGATTGTGGGATGTTAACACGGGTGAATGCCTGCAAACGTTGTCAGGGCACAAAGGGCGGGTGCGATCGGTTGCCTTCAGTCCAGACGGTGATACTATAGCCAGTGCTAGTAATGACCAGAAGATAAAATTGTGGGATGTCAGCACAGGAAAGTGCCGCTTAACGTTATCCGGGCACAAAGATTGGGTGTCATCATTAGCATTCAGCCAAGATGGTACAAAGCTAGTCAGTGCTAGTGATGACAAAACCGTAAGATTATGGGATGTTTCCACTGGTCAATATCTTAAAACTATAGGCGAACACGGCGATTGGGTTTGGTCAGTTGCCGTCAGTCCAGATGGCAGCATACTTGCTAATACAAGTGAGAATAAGACGGTGTGGTTGTGGGATATCAACACAGGTGAATGCCTCCACACCTTACAGGGACATACTAATAAAGTGCGTACAGTTGCCTTTAGTCATCAAGGTAATATAGCGGATCTCACATCAGTGCAATACAGTCTGACCTCTCCCCCAACCCCTCTCCTACAAGGAGAGGGGAGTAAGAAGTTTTCTCCCCCTTACCTACAAGGGAAGGGGGCTGGGGGGTTAGGTTTTTCTGATGTACTTCACGCAACTGAGAACCACTATATCCTTGCCAGTGGAAGTGATGACCAAACGGTAAGGTTGTGGGATGTCTGTACTGGTGAATGTCTGCAAATTCTTCAGGGACATACCAATCAAATCAGGTCAGTTGCCTTTAGTCCGAATGGTCAAATTGTTGCTAGTGGAAGTGATGACCAAACGGTGAAGTTGTGGAACGTTTGTGATGGTAAGTGTCTGCAAATGTTGCACGGGCATACCAAGTCAGTATGGTCAGTGCATTGGAGTCCGAATGGTCATACTCTTGCTAGTGGTAGTGAAGATGAGACGATTAAGATTTGGGATGTAACAACGGCTGAGTGCCTGAGAACTCTGAGAGCTAAAAAACCTTATGAAGGCATGAATATTACTGGCGTTACAGGTTTAACGGAGGCGCAAAAAGCTACGCTAAAAGCTCTAGGTGCGTTGGAAGAGGGAGAGTGTTTATCTCTGGCATGAGGACAGCTTGCATACTTCTCAATCACCAATGCTGCTGACTGCTCCATCCCAGCCTTATACTGAAGTAGCATTTGGAGTCAGAAAGGAGAGGCTGCATGGCATCCATCCGTGAGTTGCACACACAACTCATTTGTAAAGAACGTTCGGCTGTTGAAATTACCCAAGAAGCCCTAGACCGAATTCAGCTACTAGAGCCGCAATTACACAGCTTTTTGTGCGTGACAGCAGAACAAGCCTTGGATCAGGCGCGTCAAGTGGATGCCAAAATCGCCGCCGGGGAAGAAATTGACCTATTGGCGGGGATTCCCATTGGCATCAAAGACAATATGTGTACCAAGGGGATTCGCACCACCTGCGCCTCTAAGATTCTGGAAAATTTTGTACCCCCCTATGAGTCAACAGTGACGCAAAAGTTGAAAGCAGCGGGTGCAGTCATGGTGGGGAAAACGAACCTAGATGAATTTGCGATGGGGAGTTCTACCGAAAACTCCGCCTATCAAGTGACCGCTAATCCCTGGGATGTATCACGAGTGCCTGGGGGTTCCTCTGGCGGATCGGCATCAGCGGTAGCAGCACAAGAGTGCGTGGTGGCACTGGGTTCTGACACTGGCGGCTCAATTCGTCAACCCGCTTCGTTCTGCGGCGTGGTGGGCATGAAACCCACCTATGGGCTGGTTTCTCGTTATGGTTTGGTCGCCTTTGCCTCTTCTTTAGATCAAATTGGCCCCTTTGGGCGAACGGTAGAAGATACGGCGATTTTATTAAATGCGATTGCAGGTTATGACCCCAACGATGCCACCAGTCTCAAGGTGCAAATCCCAGACTACCTCAAAGCGCTTCAGCCGGATCTTCAGCCTAGGGGACGCATCAAGATTGGCGTGATTAAAGAAACCTTTGGGGAAGGTTTAGATCCCGTTGTCGAGCAAACCATTACCAAAGCGATCGATCAACTGCAAACTTTAGGGGCTGAAATCCATGTCGTCTCCTGCCCCCGCTTCCGTTATGGGTTGCCGACTTACTACATCATTGCCCCTAGTGAAGCCTCAGCCAACCTCGCTCGCTACGATGGTGTCAAGTATGGTATCCGTGTCCCTGATGCAGAAAATCTGCTTGACATGTACAAGAAAACTCGTGCGGCTGGGTTTGGTGCAGAGGTCAAACGCCGGATTATGCTGGGAACTTATGCCCTGTCAGCAGGATACTACGACGCTTATTACCTCAAAGCCCAAAAAGTTCGGACTTTGATCAAACAAGACTTTGAGAATGCCTTTAAACAAGTCGATGTCTTGGTGTGTCCCACAGCACCGACGACGGCTTTTAAAGCTGGGGAAAAGACAGAAGACCCCTTGAGTATGTATCTAGGGGACTTGATGACGATCCCGGTGAGTCTTGCTGGGTTACCAGGGATGAGCATCCCTTGTGGTTTTGATGAAAGTGGACTCCCCATTGGTCTACAGCTTATTGGCAAAGTCTTGCGCGAAGACCAGTTGTTTCAGGTGGCTTATGCTTATGAGCAATCCACACCCTGGCATCTGCGATCGCCTCAGATCAAGTCGGCGGCTAACCCTTGAGCTATTTGGGCAGGGTGTTCTGCCTCTAGTCCCGTTCCCCAGTGGAAGGTCTATAATCTTCCCGATCTCCCTGACTCAAGAGGGTAAGGGAGTCTTGAGTCATTTTTTCTCAATCCAATAGCAGTGACATCACTTAAGTTTGTAGTAGTACCTTAGTACTTATCATCAAACGCATCGCGGCTAAAAACCCTTTAGTCAGCGACATTTCCAGTCCTTAGTCTTTTAAGGGCTGGTACCCCTATATGTAGAGTTAGCTGATTAAAAACCCTCTAAATATAGTGCCTAAAATCCGTTAGTCTAGTTTTATCTTCTGTATTCTCATCGGCTGAAACCCATGTCCTTCGTTGGCCTGCATATTCATAGCGATTACAGCTTGCTGGATGGTGCTTCTCAGCTGCCTGAACTAATTGATCGAGCCTTGAAATTGGAAATGCCTGCGATCGCGCTAACCGATCACGGAGTGATGTACGGCGCGATCGAACTGCTCAAAGTCTGCCGGGGTCGGAATATTAAGCCGATTATCGGGAATGAGATGTATGTGATTAACGGTGACATTGAGGATAAAAGTAAGCGTTGCCGTAAATATCATCAAGTTGTCTTGGCAAAAAATACCCAAGGCTACAAAAATTTAGTTAAGCTGACTACGATCTCTCACCTCAAGGGTGTCCAAGGAAAAGGCATTTTTTCCCGTCCTTGCGTTAACAAAGACCTACTGAAGCAGTACCGCGAAGGTTTAATTGTCACCAGTGCTTGTTTGGGAGGCGAGGTTCCGCAAGCCATTCTCAAAAACGACCCACAGCTTGCCCGTGAGGTGGCTCAATGGTACAAACAGGTCTTCGGTGATGATTATTATCTGGAAATTCAAGACCACGGTTCCATTGAAGACCGGATCGTTAACGTTGAAATCGTCAAGATTGCCCGTGAATTAGGGATTAAAATCGTTGCGACCAATGATTCTCACTTTATCTCCTGCTACGACGTAGAAGCTCACGATGCCTTGCTGTGTATTCAAACCGGTAAGCTAATCAGTGAAGACAAACGGATGCGCTACAGCGGCACCGAGTATCTGAAATCTGCTGATGAGATGGCGAAACTATTTCGGGATCATCTGCCGGATGAGGTGATTCAAGAAGCGATCGCCAATACTGTTGAAGTTGCGGACAAAATCAAACCCTATGACATCATGGGGGAACCCCGCATCCCTGATTACCCTGTCCCGAAAGGCCACACCGCTGATACTTACATCGAAGAATTGGCATGGGACGGACTCTTACAACGCTTAAAATGTCGCTCTCGTAGTGACATTAATCCTGTCTATAAACAGCGTCTGGAGTATGAGCTAAAAATGCTCCAACAGATGGGATTTTCTACCTACTTTTTAGTGGTTTGGGATTACATTAAATTTGCTAGAGATAACAATATCCCCGTCGGGCCAGGAAGAGGCAGCGCCGCTGGTTCTCTGGTTGCTTACGCCTTAAAAATTACTAACATTGACCCTGTTCATCATGGACTTTTGTTTGAGCGTTTTTTGAATCCAGAACGGAAATCGATGCCAGATGTTGACACAGATTTCTGCATTGAGAAACGCGACAAAGTGATTGAATACGTTACCGAAAAGTATGGCAAAGAACGAGTTGCCCAGATTATTACCTTTAACCGCCTCACTTCTAAAGCCGTACTGAAAGACGTTGCCAGAGTATTAAATATCCCCTACAAAGAAGCTGACCAAATGGCCAAGCTAATTCCTGTCGTGCGGGGTAAACCAACTAAACTCTCGGTAATGATTTCGGAAGAAACACCTGCCCCAGAGTTTCGAGAAGCTTACAAAAATGACCCCAGAGTTCAACACTGGGTAGACATGGCGATCCGAATTGAGGGAACCAATAAAACATTTGGTGTGCACGCGGCTGGTGTTGTAATTTCGGCAGAGCCTTTGGATGAAATTGTGCCGCTGCAAGTGAACAATGATGGTTCTGTCATCACCCAATATTTCATGGAAGACTTGGAATCATTGGGACTGTTAAAGATGGATTTTTTGGGGCTGAAAAATCTAACAACTATTCAAAAAACAGCAGAATTAATTAGTAAGAGCGAAAACTTTGCGATTGATTTAGATGAACTGGCAATTGCTGAACGAAAAGCTTTTAGTATCTTAGCAAAAGGTGAAATTAATAAATTACCCATAGATATTAAAAAAACATACAAACTCTTAGAACAGGGGGATTTAGAAGGTATATTTCAATTAGAATCTTCGGGAATGCGCCAGATTGTCCGAGACTTAAAACCTTCTAGTATTGAAGATATTTCTTCAATTTTAGCGCTTTACCGACCTGGTCCTTTAGACGCGGGTCTAATTCCGAAGTTTATCAACCGCAAACATGGTAAAGAAAAAATTGAATATCAACATCAATTATTAAAACCTATCCTGGAAGAAACTTACGGCACTCTTGTCTATCAAGAACAAATCATGAAAATGGCTCAGGACTTAGCAGGATATTCCTTGGGTCAAGCAGATTTGTTACGAAGAGCCATGGGCAAGAAAAAGGTTTCTGAGATGCAAAAACATCGGGAAACCTTTATTGATGGATCGGCTAAAAATGGTGTTCCGAAGAGAATTGCCGAAGATTTATTTGAGCAAATGATTCTGTTTGCTGAATACTGTTTGAGTTACGACAGTGAAATTTTAACAGTTGAATATGGCTTGATGCCCATTGGTAAAATTGTTGAGGAAGGAATTGAATGTACCGTTTACAGTGTAGATAGCCATGGCTACCTGTACACACAACCCATCGCACAGTGGCATCACCGGGGACAACAAGAAGTCTTTGAGTATGATTTAGAAGATGGTTCAGTGATTCGAGCGACGAAAGACCATAAATTTATGACGAGTGAGGGTCAGATGCTCGCGATCGATGAGATATTTGAGCGAGGGTTAGAACTAAAACAGGTTAAGCGATCGCAACCTGTACTGGTTGATATTGCTCGTTAAGGCTATCCCAAAAAATACCATCTTGAGAGTTACAGCCGCTTTCATCCAGCTTCAACGAGATGCATCTCCAGAAAGTCAATCTTTCTACTGGAGGAATAGGAGATACTACCGGAGATTGATTCACTCGGCTACGCCTTTTGATTAAGCTTTAACAGTCTCACTGCCGCAGATGAAGTTTCTGTGAACACTCAAGATTAGAGGAGACGCTAGCGAAACCCGTCGGATATCCTGCGTGAAGAGACTTAGCAGATTGACCTATAAATCTGACTCAAGAATCTGGCACGTGGGCATCTCAGTCGGTACATTGAGCAATAGCTGGAAAAGCAAGGTTTACTTGCTGACTCATTGGTTAAATCATCCACCCAGTTTAACTATTCACAGGGAATTAGTAACGTGAGGAAGACGAAAGTTGCGTACATCCTTTGGTGTACCTGTTTTGTGGGCTTGGCTGGCGTCCATCGTTTATATAGTGGTAAGTATTTGAGTGGGTTAGTCTGGTTGTTTACTTTGGGCTTTTTGGGAATTGGTCAACTGATAGATTTGGCTCTAATTCCAGGAATGATTGAAGAAAAAAACCTTAAAGATAAGTGGCTTTCCCACCGCTCTAATAATCACATTGCTATTATCCCAGAAGTGGTGGTTGGCACAGCCAATGAAATTCGCCCAACGTTTAGAGAACCCACGAATAAAGTAGAACTATCAGATATCCAGACAATTTTTCAGTTAGCTAAAGACAACCAGGGCAAAGTCTCACTTGTTGATTGTGTTATTGCCACAGGAAAACCCGCTTCAGAACTGAGGAAGGCTCTTGAATACTTATGTCTGGAAGGTTTCTTAGCAGTAGATAACTACCCAGAGCCAGGTTCATTGGTTTATAAACTGGTATAGAAGTTTATTGATATCCATCTCTTTAGGCTAGGCTGAGCATTCTTAAAAAGGTTTTTAGGCTATGAGTTTCTGGAGTTTTTCCTGAATAAGATGAAGGCCGAGGGAAGACTTTTGCGGCAACGCCAGATGGGTATTCATCAGAACGTAAGGCTAGAATATCTAGAGAAGTTGCCAAAAGTATCGGAATTCCTGCGGATATACTCAAGCCTGTGAGTTCTAACCTTGGCAGAGATACATTTTGCTCAAATTGAAACTCGCCATCTTGGAGGTTGAACAGGGTGCAAACTTGCTGTCGTACTTGAGTTAGAAAAAGCTGTTTTAATTGTTCGGCTTGTAACACGCCTTGATCAAATAAGTATTTTCCTAGGGGCTTATCCGTTGGACACAATTGGGCTAATTTATAAATTACGCGATCGCTCACCCACTGACGTTGTTCAATTAGCTTCACTAAGCCTTGTTCGTCTAAGCCGTTAGCGGCTGCAACAATACAACCCTGCTCCACCCAAATATAATGAACACGGCTCTTGCTGGTTGGTGATTCTGATAAAGCCCGAACAGTTAGCAAACCGCTTTTATGCCCTTGCTCAATGAATTGAAGAATTTCGCATAAAGAGAAGTCGGAAAAGGAACCTGTAGTAGACATAACCCTATAATTTAAATCAGAGAATGAGATGGAAAAATTAAGGGGGGTTTACCATCATTCAGAAGGTAGCTTGTATTATCAAAAGGCGGCTTGCAGGCTTAACTGAATTTTCGTTATTTCAGGTAAGCCAACCTTTGGTAGTAAGTACTGAAGGAATTACTAAGACTTGAGTTGTTCAGTTATTTTAGCCCTAGCGTCTTATATCTCAACGAGAGCTGCAATTCTTCACTTCTCAAACTAGTCAAACTTTCCTGGTTTTTAAGTAATTTGATTCACCACGATCTAAGACCTCGATCATTGACAAAAAGCTAAAATTATGAATTAAAAATGCAGTTCAGTATGACCGTTGAGCAATGGGTTGCTTAAGATTGAGACAAACTTTCGCCATCCTGCACTAGTGCAGCGCGGCAAAAATAACCCACCAGTCTAAAAAGGTTAAAAAGCTTAGTGTACAAGCGTTCTTACCTTCTTCCTCCTGCCTTCTTTCTACTCCTACGGAGAACGCTACGCGAACTGCCTTCTTGCATTAGAGTCACTTTCTCGGCTTTCACACCTGAGAGGGAGTTCGTTTCAACCTCTGGCAATAACCATGAAGTTAGGCGTAATGGTGTAAGGCATTACAGAAATTTACAAACTTATGTAATGGTCATGCCACCTTGAATATACGCCATCTTCAGTTTTGAAGAGGGAAAAACTATGTTTCACAATTTAGGAATAGTGCTGGGATTGTACAGCACTCAATTCTGGCTGGCAAAAGTACGAGTCTCTCCGACCGTGACTCCGCCAGCCAACCCGCCAACAGAGGCAGCGCTGGTATTTTCCGGGCCTCAGTTTCTGATGGCTTTGGTTGCAGGGGTACTCATGGCCTTTGCCTTCCAATTTTTGTTAACAAACTTCACCCTGGCGGCGGGAATTTCCTCCGGGGAAAATCCTGTGGATGCTGATTCCGATGATAGTTGGGGTCATGCCGTTCGGGAAGTTGAATCCAAGGTCGGGTTATGGGCGTTAATCACCGTTAATATAGCTTTATTTATCGCTTGTTTTCTGGCGGTGAAACTCGCTCTGATTAATAGTGTGACCTTGGGAGCTATTACGGGTGTTGTCATCTGGTCGGCCTACTTTTTACTACTCCTTTGGGTGAGTTCTACAGCAATTGGTTCTATCGTCGGTTCCGTTGCTAACACGGCATCTTCCAGCTTACAAGGAGTCATGGCTGTAGCCGCCACCGCTCTGGGTGGAAGGGCTGTGAACGCTCAAGTTGTGAATACTGTAGAGGCATCTGTAGCTGCTGTTCGACGTGAATTGAGTTCGGCGGTTGACCCGACAAGTGTTCGGGAAACCGTGCAAGATTACATCACCGATCTACAACTACCAAAATTAGACCTGAAACAAATTCGCAATGATTTTGAGAAGTTGCTGACAAGTTCAGAATTGCGATCGCTCGCGGATAGTGATGTTCTGCAAAATGTGAACCGTCAGACATTTGTAGATTTAATCAGCAGTCGCACAGACTTATCCAAACAAGACGTTAATCGAATTGCAGACCAACTTGAAGGTGCTTGGCAACAAGTATTAGGGGTGCAACAAAAAGCCGATCCCCAGTCACAATTGCTCAACTTCCTCCAGTCTGCTAGTCCAGAAGAACTCACCTCCGGTCAGCTTGGCGATAAGCTAGGTCAACTGGTTGGAGTCGGTTCTAGCAAAGCAGAGAACGGTAATGGCTCCAATGGCGGAAATGGAAATGGCTTGATGGAGCAAGGCTTGCAACTGGGTATCAGTGCTCTCGTAGGTAGAGTTCTGTCGCGGACAGATTTGTCTGATGTTGATGTGGAAAAAATTTCCAGCCAGTTGCAACAGTTTAAAGAGCAAGCCACAGAGCAAGCTAAAACACTGTCTTCTAAGGTGGCTGATCAGTTACCTGGACAATCCTTTAATACGATTAAGGCCGATGTTGAAAACTACCTGCTCAATTCCAAACCTTGGCACCTAAACCGAGAGACAATTAAGCAGGAATTTAAAGACGTTATCTACGACCCAGAGGCAGCTCCAAAAGCGGTTCGGGAGCAATTAGAGCAACTGAATCGAGACGCTTTTGTGAAGATGATGGAATCACGGGATAATTTCACATCGGATCAAATCGCGGATATTGCCGAGCAGTTGGAAGGTATCCGGCAGGAAGTGTTGGAAACAGTTCAAGGTGCTGAGTCTGAAGAACAATCCCAAGATTTGCGGAGTCGAGTTGAAAATTATCTGCGCTCAACGGGTAAAGAAGAACTCAATCCTGAGGGAATTGAGCGCGATTTTAAAGCACTTTTGGAAGACCCGGATGCTGGTGCTGATGCGCTCTCACATCGCTTCTCGCAGTTCGATCGCGACACCTTAGTCAATCTGCTTTCTCAACGGGAAGACTTTAGTCAAGAGGAAGCCGATCAATTGGTTGGTCAGTTAGAAAGCATACGCGATCGCATTTTGTCAGACGCTCAAAATCTGCAATACCAAACGAAATTTAAAGCACAAGAGTTAGGGCAAAAGATAGAATCCTATCTACGCCATACCAACAAAGAAGAGTTAAATCCTGAGGGGATTAAGCAAGAATTACAAACATTCCTCGATGATCCTCAGGCAGGGGTGAAAGCGCTTCGAGAACGGCTCTCGCAATTTGACCGCGATACACTGGTGCAATTACTGAATCAGCGTGAGGACTTGAGCGAGGAGCAGATTAATCAGTTTATCGATCAGTTTGGAGAGGTGCGTGATAATATCCTCCATGCACCGCAAGAATTAGCGGGAAATGCGAAGGAGCAGTACGATCGCATTACCAGTCAGATTGCTGAATATCTGCGGAATACAAACCTTGATGAACTTGACCCGGAAGGGATTAAGCAGGATTTAACAAAACTCTTAGACGATCCAAAACAGGGAACTTTAGCTCTCAGAGAACGACTTTCTCATCTGGATCGGGAAACCTTGGTCAAACTTCTCAGTCAACGGGAAGACTTGAGCGAGGAGCAAGTGAATCGGATTATTGATCGCGTGCAAGATGCCATCCGCAGCATTACAAAAGCACCGAGACGTTTAGCCAGCCGTGCTAAGAATATGGCACAGGATTTTCAATCCACTTTTGAAGAATACCTGCGGAACACGAACAAAGAAGAACTTGCTCCCGAAGGTATCAAGCGCGATCTGCAACAGTTATTCAACGATCCGCGAGAAGGTTTGAAGAGTGTGGGCGATCGCCTCTCCCACTTTGACCGAGGTACATTGGTTTCTCTGCTGTCGCAACGGGAGGATATTTCGGAAGAGGAAGCCAACCGAATTGCAGATAATATCGAGTCGGTTCGTCATCAGTTTGTCGAACAAGCTCAAGCGGTTCAGCACCAAATGCAATCGGTGATTGATGGCGTTTTTGGCAAAATTCGCCATTACCTCAACTCGCTTGACCGTCCCGAACTCAATTATGAGGGGATTAAGCGAGACTTCCGCAAAGTGTTTGACGACCCAGAAGCGGGATTTGATGCACTACGCGATCGCTTGAGTCAGTTTGATCGGGATACTTTGGTGGCTGTTATGAGTTCCCGTGAGGATATTTCCGAGGCAGATGCTAATCGGATTATCGACCAAATTGAAGGGGTGCGAGATAGTGTGTTGCACCGTGCTGAACGCCTCCAAGAGGAAGCTGAAAAACGGGTTAAGCAGCTCAAGCACAAGGCTAAGGAGCAAATGGTAGAAACTCGCAAAGCGGCTGCAACAGCGGCTTGGTGGCTCTTTGGTACAGCGCTTACTTCTGTGGGTGTAGCGGCATTTGCTGGAGTAATGGCGGTACGAGGTCTAGCCTTTTTTGGTTAATAGTTTAACGTTTCCCTAGTGAATTTTAAAATTTGAGCCTCCTGAATTGGGGGCTTTTTCTTTGGCTATGGGGTGATGGATGCAATGGCAAAGAGTTGCGTTTCCGTTAAATTGCGAGTCCTACTTCAGAGACGCAACTGCTTACTGGAGTTTAGACTACGATGGCAAGGAGTGCCGAGTAGAGAAGCAGTAATTACGGCAAAAAAATTAGTCAAGTTCGCGAGTGCCAATCGCGAATAAAACTCAGCGCAATGAAACTGACATGAAATGATACAGACTTAAGCTCAAGCCGGGATGATTGCCCAGAACAAAAACTCTCGCGTGTGTCTCTCCGGTTCTGTGTTTCCGTGTCTACCCTAATCAAGAGCATCCAACCTGACATGTATAAGTCATGGGAAAGGGGAGAAAATGATAATTAACCAAAATCGATCATTTCTCCCCTGCATGAACTATAAACAACTTCAAGAATTTCGCCAACAAGTTTACGACTTAATTAACTTCGCGCAGGATGCTACTTTTGAGTTGACTGATGCTGTACTCACAACTCGCAATGTCTATAGCCTAGCTGAATTTTCTTTAAGTCCCTTTTTTCGACGGAAGTGGCCGAGCATATATGAAGCTCTACAAGACTGTAGACCGAATCGCAACAAGTTAATGCGCCTGTATATCAAACAGATACTAGTGCAGGAGCGCCCCGTTTTAGCCGTAGATCATACGGCTTGGGCAAGAGTTCATTCACCAACATTGCAAGACCGTACTTACTGCCATCAGCCAAGTGCGATCGCTTCCAACAAACCGATTAGTATCGGTCAAGGATACAGTACCATAGCTTGGATACCCGAACATAAGGGCAGTTGGGCATTACCTTTGAGACATGAGCGGATTACCAGTTGGGAGAATCCGATTAGCAAAGCTGCTTGGCAAATCAAACAAGCTTGTAAGTATTTGCCACTACGTCCGATGATTTTACTCGATAGTGAATATGGCAATGCTTCCTTGCTCAATCAAACAGCCCAGATAGAAGCCGACTTTTTGATGAGGATTCGTTCTAATCGTTGTTTATACTCAGCACCTCCTGCCTATACAGGTAAGGGACGACCCAGAAAACATGGTCAAAAATTTAAGCTCAACGACTCATCAACTTGGTGGGAAGCTACTGAAATGGTTGAAGTTGAGGACTCAAGGTTTGGGCAACTTCGAGTCCGGATGTGGCAAGACCTGCATTTTTCTGGTAGTGCTTCAATTGCTATGCAATTAATTTTAGTCGAACGTATCCTGCCGGAGCAATCACACTCAAAGTCTCAACCGTTATGGTTGGTGTGGGTAGGTCAGGAAATGCTGCCCCTGCCTGAGATTTGGCGACAATATTTACGTCGCTTTGCTGTTGACCACTGGTATCGTTTTCTTAAACAACGATTACATTGGACAGTTCCTCAACTGAGTACTCCATGCCAATGTGAAAGGTGGAGTGATTTAATGCCCATATTGACTTGGGAATTATGGTTAGCTAGAGACTTGGTGGCACAACACCACCTTCCTTGGCAAAAACCCCTGTCAAATTTAACTCCTGGGCGGGTGGCTGAGTCGTTCGCATTACTTTTACCGGAGATTGGCACACCGGCTGTCTCTCCCAAACCCCGTGGAAAGTCTCCGGGTTGGCAAGCCGGGAACAAACGTACTAAAAAAACTCGTTACCCAGTAGTGAAAAAAGGAAAAACACCACACAAAAAACGGACAAAAAAAGCTGCTTAATCTCTATTTTTTCTCTGGCTGTTCTTCTTTCTCAGCTTTTGTTATCGCTGAGTTAGTTTGTCGTAGTCTAATCTCCAGTGCTTACTGTTATGGTTTTCTGGTCAAAGACAAATTCGCTATAGTCAGCTAAGTTATCGAGTCCTAAGAGATTGAGGAGAATTTCAATAATTAGCCAGAAGCTGATTTGAATGAGTGTCTTTTGCCACTGAGTTTGCATATTAGCTGACCTTCCTAATCTATGCCCTTGAGGTTTGAACTGGCGGTTTGAAAATTGTGTTAGGGATAGTAGATGAGATCGCCTGGAACTATTGATATAAGCTACATCCTTGAATCCCACTACAGGTTATCTCGCCTTGGGTCTAGCTGGAATCAAGAAATTTACTGAACTTTTTTGGAGAAAGCTTAGGGATTTAAGGGAAATTACGGATGAATTTTAGGGGTGTGGTACGTAGGGAGCGATCGCACCTAAGGTGAGTCATTGATAATCAGGTAGTGAGGCTCAGCTCGCTCCACAGCCAACCTCTTCAACATAGCGATCGCTTTGATGTAAATTAAGCCATGATGTGTTTACGAGCAAATAGTGGAAGCTCAGCCAAGACAGATTCAGAACTATCTGACAGCAGACGGGAGAAGCCCTTTTGAAGAATGGCTTGATTCTCTGCGAGATACCAGAGCTATAGATAAAATCGAGAAAAGACTTAAGCGAGTCGCGTCAGGTAATTTGGGAGACTACGCTGGAGTTGGAGAAGGAGTCTATGAACTAAGAATTGATTATGGCCCAGGATATCGGGTCTATTTTGGGCAAATAGGGTCAATAATAGTACTTCTCCTATGTGGCGGAGATAAAAGTACTCAAAAACAGGACATTCTTAGAGCTAAGGAATATTGGAGAGATTATGAAAGAAGTGAAAACCCAAAGAAGTAGGAGCTACCACGAGTATTTAATTTCATCTCTTAAAGACCCCGAAAGGGCTGCTGGTTATATGGGGGTTATGCTGGAATTGGACGAAGAAGGTTTTGAACCTGAACTGCTGCGATCAGCACTTAAAGATGTTGTAGATGCTCGTGAGCAGATGAACAATCTGTCGGAAGAAGCTAAAAAGCGTTTCGAGAAACTCGATAAGATGCTGTTAGAAACAAAAGCTGCTGAGCTTCAAAGTCTTATTGAGTTTTTGGATGCACTGGGGTTTCGCCTTGCGATCGTAGCCAAAGATTAATTGATGATGGCGTAGAGAGTGCGATCGCATCAGATCAAAGTGATATACCTAGAATCGCACAGAGAGATTGAGCCAGTTCTTGTAGATAGCTATCCTCCAAATGACCAAGCACTCTAATAATTCGAGATTTGTCAATGACTCGAATCTGTTCACAAAGAACTACTGAGTCTTGGCTTAAGCCTCCAACTCCTGCTGGAACGAACACATGAGAAGGCAAAAGTTTACGTCGTATCTTTGTTGTAAACGGGGCAATGATAGTATGAGGACTAACGGCATTAGCCCGATCAATTTGTAGAATCACTACAGGTCGTATTCCTGCCTGCTCTGTACCCACCACTGGGTTAAGATCGCATAAAACTACATCTCCTCGTGCTATGGGGGAACTGGTTGGAGGGGTTGCTACCACTGAATTTCTCCACGAGCGAGACGTTCCTCGTAGTCTTCTAAATTCGGTAAGTAATCAGTGAAGTCTGACTCAGCAATTTCCAGGGCTTCATTGAACTGCATCCACAAGGCAGCACGTTTGCTGTCGTTTCTCATCAGCAGAAATTCTATGAAGTCATTCACTTGCTGGACAAGCGGTTCCGGCAGTTTGCGAATCTTCGCTATGGTTTCTTCCTGTACAGTCATTTTTTTACCTTCTCAAAGGACATATAATTTTTAAGCATTTACCAACAGCATCACGGTACTGCATATATTCGTTTTCTGTAACTCCCCAGGCTATGTTTTGATCTGAACCTGGATGCGAGACTGTGTTGCGATTCCTTCTGTCAAAAAGGTTACGAATATCTATGCATATTTCATGAGGTACAAACTTAGAAGTAAGGTAGTTGACGGCATCATCTGCTTCGTACTTTTTCTTTTTGTTTTCATCAAGCAGCAGACAAATTGCATGAATTTCGTTAAGAAGGTGATTCAGTGCAACTGAATAAGAGCCAATCTTCTCGTGAAATATACGCAATCGTATTTGTTCGATAATTTGTGATGCGTCTGAAAGAAAAATTAATTGCCCACCTAACAATTCGTAGTAACCCGGATAATCTGATAGTATTTTAGCTTCCTGATATACAGTGGCAATATGGCTGAAAGCTTCGCTACATGTAAGCTTTTTTAAAAGATTTCTGTTTTTGAAATGTGTTTGACAGAGAAACTTAATGATTAAATATAAGTCTCTGGTTGTTAGTTGATTTTTAGTATGCAGAAATTTTAAGAATCTATTTAAAGTTTTTTGATTTTTAGAAATTATTAAAATAATCTCTCGTGGCATCACTTTTACTAAATCGAAGTTAAACTTATTGAATATTTCTTCAATTCTATTTTTATTTTCTTCGGTTTCTAAAAGTTGACTTATCGATTCATCATAAACTTCTTTTAGTATTTCTTCTTGAAGAGAGCCATCGTATCCAAGCGAAATATCTATACTTGAATTTTTTAACTTTTGTAGTTCATCAAAAATGTGGTCTATTTTTTTATGGGGAGCTTCCTCATTATCATCATCATTAGATGGATATTCAGGCGACACTTTTTTCAAATCTTTCAATAATTCTTCCTTTTGTTCTAAGTTATTGAGCCAGTAGAGCTTTGTTTTCGTATTGAGTCTTAGTCCTGAATTATAATGCAGTACATCGGCTATTTGTGATGTAAGTGAATCAGCAATAGCTTCCTTCTTTTTCTGTTTTGTGGATTCTAAAAAATTTATGATTATAAATATATCGTCAACAAAGCGAATTACTTTATGTTCTTTTATTTCAGTTGGATATTTACTAATTTCTGTATCAATTATTAAATCACTAAAAAGTAAATATACATGACCTATGAAACCCGAAATAATATCGTTATCAGATTGCGGGATACCTCCTTGCTTACCAGATATATAGTTGAAATAAAAAGTAATTTGCTCCTTGGTTGAAGCATCAAATCGCAAGCTTTCTTTAATACTAGGCTTGATAAGTCGATCAAGTTTATTAAGCAAAGTTGTAATTGAAATGTTATCAAAGTAGTTTTGAATATCCAATTTTATTACAAGCTTTTTATCAACATCATTAGTAGCCTGTTTCCTTACCTGTTTTTTGAATTCTTTATAATTAGGCTTATAGAAGGTAGTTTCGTGCTTAATAACTAAAGAATCTTTATTAAAGAGTAAATTCCCACCATAGTAACATTTAAAACGCTCATTATTCTTCACATAGTTCTGTAATAACTCTTGAGATAGCTTAAGTAGGTAAAGACCGATTGAGTAGTATAAAACCCTCATGGGGTAGGTAAAAAACTTTTGATTACGAAGTCCCAGAGAAGCTTTTGGGATAACATAGTCATACACGGCAAACTCACGTTCTAACCCATAAAAAAGATTGTTTGCTACTCTTTTGTTAAAGTATTCTTCCGTTTCGAGTGCAGTTGCTTGTGAAGCAAGCTGCTTATAGTAGAACATACTTAGTGTGTTGTAGTGCTTATTCCTCTCCATTTGTGAGAGTTGAAAATCTAACAACTTTTTAGCTTGCTGCCATAAACTGAAGTTTAGAAAATATCCTAGCTGTGACGGAGATGGATTAAAATTCTGCATAGTTACCAAGTCAAGTTCACTGGATACTGAGCAAGCAAATATCGGAAGGTAAAGGCTCATCAAAATTGTCGCTCGTCCAGATTGCCCCAGCGTGTAATCCTGCCATGCGTGGTGTGCTTGGTGACGTAAGCGGCACTAGACGCGCAAGTGGGGTACTACCTTCTGTGAAAACAATCTCTGTACCTCCACGCACTAGAGCCAATAACTCTTGCAAGCTTATCTGTGCTTCACGCACATCAACTGTTTTCGTGGACATTGCCAATTCTCCAACCTACAACTCAGAATAACCTACTCGATGGAGTTTGCCCTTCAAATCACTTAGACCAGGGAAAATGCGATCGCACTCTCTCAACCCCTTCTCTCCAGCGATCGCAAACTTTCACTCCTGCCTAAACGCTTCGACAAATTCCTCAAGAGAGCAGTTAAGTATCTGCAATAGTTTCTGAATTTGCTCTGGAAACAAACGCGGTCTTTGCCCCCCTGTTTCCCACTGAGACACTGTACCAACAGTTACACCCATCGCTTCTGCTATTTGGCGCTGGGTTAAGTTAGCACGCTTCCTCAAATATGCAAACGTAATTGCTTCTTCTTCGCTTGCCATGTCGCATCCTCGAAATCAACGGTTGGGAATTATTGGTTGACAATTATGGGTTAACCAACATATAGTGAACATGGAAAAAGACAGGCGATTCGAGGAGTCGCCTCAGACCTTCGATTAACTTGTCTGTTTCCTTCGCCTAACAAGACTCGTACAACCTGACGCCAACCTTGTCCATTGGCTAGCTGACCCGAAGGTTAGTTTACCCTTTGGCTCGATTTCGTCTGGCTGTCTGATGTCTCATGCATTAGACACCATATCCTCTTTTCACCAAAAAGCAATCACTGAATATGTGCGATCGCCAATCTCCTATCCAACCCAATGCAAATCACTCTGGCTCGATATCAATTCCCTCAAATGCCTCAATCAGTTCATCGAGAGTGCATTTGTAAGCCTCACACATACGCTTTATTTCAGAGGGTGTCCCTCTAGGCAATGAACTTCGGGCTTCCCATTTCGTAATAGTAGAAGGACTTTTTCCAATCGAAATCGCGAAGTGGACTTGAGTTAAACCTGTGCGCTGACGCAAATCGGCTGGTGTCAGACGCTTGTCACTTTCTTGGGGCATCTGAAGTTTTATTAGTAAATCGATAGTAGTTTTATCTTACTAGTAGGTATTTATTAATAAAACACGAAGGACAGTAGACCTAATTATCCTCTGACTGCATTATTGAAGTGTCTTCAGAGTAAGTTCTCGGTGGGCTAAAGTCATCAGGTAGTTCTTCTGGAGCAACCTTTAGTACTACAAGTAGTGTTTTAAACTGTGGAATTGTCAGCCTTGGTATAGCCCTGCCTCTTTCCCAATTGGCTACAGTGTCTTGGGTAACACCTAAGATATCTGCAAGCTCCTTCTGGGTAAGGTTTTGAAGCATTCTTAGTTTTTTGAGAGGCGACAAAGGCTTTTTCGCCATTTTATCCTTAAGAATTGGTTGACCTAAATGTATTGAGATTTTTACTAAATTGATTTAGTATGAATAGGAACCCTGAACAGATTTAGGGTAGCGACATACGAAAAACGGCATGTGACTCTAAAAGCCAGCATTTGGCTAGTCAACTGCCTTGATTAGTGGTTTGGTCAGAACAACCAGTGCTACTGCCTGATACGCGATTCGCGTTTCTGGGCAATCACTGTCCTGTCCATTAACTAGATTACCTATGAGCAAATCCAAAGTGACCGAAGTTTTCGTGTCATGCAAAAAGTTGCTGAGTAAAAAAAGCGGTTGCATTTTCGGGATGTACTCAGTATCTCGCCGTTGCGCCTCGCTAACGCAAATATCCGTCTACCCATTAACCAAGTAGGCTTACGACTTGCTGCTATCATAGCCTTCTATGTTGTCACCTGTGCATTATCGGAGAGTTCGTCATGATTGTAGCTAAAACGCCCACTAGAAGACACTGGGAATTGTTCAAGGTTTATAAGCGTTGGGCTGCAAAGCAGATGGAACCCGAAGAGTTCCTGAAGCATTGGGCTGTCAGCTATGAAGAGCTGGCTGAACTGTGTGGACGGTCTAAAAGTACAGTAGCTCATTGGTTTTCCAAAGGTGAACACCATAGAGAGCCTTCAGAGGCAGATAAACGAAGACTGGCAGAGATTCATGCCCTCTGGAACCAATTTGAAAACGAGCCTGTTCACCTGCGAGAAATTTGGGAGCGAAAGCGCAGCCGCAGGCGTAGTGAGTAGTTGTCATCTGTGCATCATTTAGTTGCACCCATGACAACAAACCTTTTATTCTGACGAATAGATCTACTTAGATGCAACTTCGATAGGTCTTCCATTAGGCGATCGCTCGTGCTCGTGTGTGTGCGATCGCCTTCCCTAAAAAACGCGATCGCTTGTGTATAGGCGATCGCAAATATCCCCCTACCCATTAACCAAGTAGGAAAACTGATGAACCACACTGAATGGCTACGCCTTCAAACCGAAGGCGAGAAAATCTGTTCGTCTCTCAGACAACAAAATTACCGATGCCTGAAACAAACCCGCCGATTGAGCTGGAAAATCATCGCCCCCCTTAGTCTCCCCTTACCCACGGGAGAAGCAGAGCACAGCTACCTGCTGACTTGGCTACCATCACCCGTAAGTGACTGGAGTCTCATCCCCAACGACACCACGCCAACACGGGAAAAGCTATGGAAACACCTTCAAAGTATCCTCAACACCATTCGAGGCACACAAGCCACCGACCAACACATCGAGCAACCCGAAGACTATTCGCGTCCTTGGGCGATCGTCCGTCTCCTACCCGACGCTCAACGCTACACAGTGGCAAGATTCTACAACAGAGCAGACGCCCAAGACCATCTCAGATTCCTCAAGCGCTTCATTCCAGCCGCAGAATTTGAAGTTATCTTCGATGTTCCGGCAGATTTCGACAGTAAAACTTCAGTTGAGTAATACTAATCCTTTAAATGCTAGCCATAGATACTTTTCTTAGCCCCCCTTTTTAAGGGGGGTTGGGGGGATCGATCTGTAGCTTCTCAAAACCGAAACGGTGTAATTCTCAGTTCAATCATTTTCAATCCAAAATCCAAAATCAAATGACCATCCTATTTCGCCGCATCAACCCCGCCCAAAAATTCCGCATCACCAAACGCCAAATTGCCAAATTCCTCCGAATTTCCGAATCCCTCATCGTAAAAATCGAATCTTGGCTCTACGTTCTATTTGTCCATCGCCTCGACAAAGGAGGACAATTTATCAGCTATCGTCAGCTAGAACAATGGAAAAATGCCGTTGCTTGTCAGCTACAAAAATGCTCAACTAGAGAACAGCTACAACAGTTGTGGAATGCAATTACCTTTGACCACACAAAGCACAAAAACCAATATCTTATTTCTGTCCTCCCATTCCTAGAAAACATCAGGTTTAAATGTCTTGAAGCTATCCCCGAAGCGTCAGTAAACATTCAGCATCATCCTCAATCGATGAGCGTGCAACAACTGAAACTCTAACCCCGTCACCTGCTCCAGCATATAAACCAGATGCTCCGGGCGCAACAGCGTACCATCATTGCGGCAACTCCCCACATAACGCAACACTGCCGTCGAAACTCCCTCTTCCTCTGTACTCTCTCTGTGCTTCTGGGGTTCCATCACCTCCAACTCAAACAAGCGATCGCGCAAATTTACCTCTTGCTTTCGACCCGATTTTGTGGTATGACTCCACAAAATTTCCTCACGATTCTTTACCGCTTCAACCCAATCCTGCCACAGTGGGGCAAATCCCCCATCAACCACTGCCAAAGTCAGTAAATACTCCGCCCGTTCCAGCGCTTGAGTCGCACTCGCAGCCTTTAAATCCACCTCCTCCACTCCATACACGGGAATATCCGAAGGTAATTGGGCTGCCAATTGTTGCTTAAACTCCTCAACATCCATCGGTTGAGTGAGCTCAAACTCCACAATCTCGCCCTCGCTTGTCACTCCCAAAGACAACGCATTGGCAATCATAATTCGAGGCATCGGGTGATAACCACCCGTATATGCAATGGGTAGGGAGGCACGTCTCACGGCGCGATCATACAAACGCACCAAATCCAAATGACTCAACAAAGCCATATCGCCCAACTTGCCATACCAAACCCGCATCCGCTGGGCTTTTTCGGAATTTGGCTTGAAATGACCGGCAAATTCTGGGATAGGCAGAGGTTGTATCACCACATTGTGACCAAAGTCCACACCGCAAACCCCACAGTGAGAACAGCCATCAAAGGAACAATCGGGGACAATTGCCGCTTCTAAAGCCCGTTGCAAGTCTGCAACCAGCCAATTTTTATCAATCCCGGTATCAAGATGATCCCAAGGCAACGGTGCATTGTAGGGATTAGGGATTTTTTCCCCCCTTTGATAAGGGGGGGTAGGGGGGGGTGGATTTGAGATTTTGGATGCTAACTCCTGTACGGGCGGGTTTTGTTGAAGAATTATTGGGTGTTCCGAAACGTTGTCTGCTAAACTCTCCCCTACAAAAACATTCCATTCGCCATTTTCAACTTGGCGATATTTCCAGGTAAGCTCAGATTCTGCGATCGCTTGTTCCCAAGCCCCAAACGCCCGGTCTAAATTATCAAACCACGAATCCATCCCCGCACCCAATTCCCACGCCCGACGCAGTACGGCAGACAAGCGCCTATCACCTCGCCCCACAAAGTCTTCCATTGCCGAAATTCGGACATCGGTGAAATTCACCTTCACGCCCTTAATCCAGCGAAATTCTTGACGCAGTAACGCTTGCTTGCGCTTAAACTCCGCCGTTGAAACCGAATGCCACTGAAACGGGGTATGAGGCTTGGGCGTGAAATTAGAAATGGTGATATTAAAATTCAGAGGTCTTCTTCGTTGTGCCTGACATTGCTGCTGCAACCAGCGCACCGTCTCAGCAATACCGACGACATCGACATCCGTCTCCCCCGGTAAGCCAATCATGAAGTAGAGCTTAATCTTATTCCAACCCTGCTCAAATGCCGTCTTCACGCCTCGGAGCAGTTCTTCGTTGGTTAAGCCCTTATTCACAATATCCCGCATTCGCTGCGTTCCGGCTTCTGGGGCAAAGGTTAAACCGCCCTGCCGCGTACCCCCCAGGATATTGGCAATATTCTCATCAAATCGGTCTACCCGTTGACTCGGCAAGGAGAGGGAAATATTTTCATCCTTGAGGCGATTTTTGATTTCCATCCCAACGGCTGGCAGTGCCAGATAGTCGGAACAACTCAGGGATAAGAGGGAAAACTCGTGATATCCGGTTGCCCTCATTCCCTGCTCGATCGCTTCTACTACTTTCTCCGGTTCCACATCCCGCGCCGGACGAGTGAGCATTCCGGGTTGACAAAAGCGACAACCACGAGTACAACCTCTGCGAATTTCAATAGTAAGGCGATCATGTACCGTTTCGACGTAGGGAACCAACCCAATTGAGTAAGCGGGCATGGGTGTGGCGACTCGTCGTAGAATCCGCTTGGGCACATCCGGGCGGTTGGGATGGACGGAACCATCTTCTGCCATAACGTAGAACTGCGGGACATATACACCCGGAATCTGGGCTAAATCGAGGAGTAACCCTTCCCGACTTAACCCTGCGGTTTTGCCTTCTTCCAACACTAAGCCAATTTCGGGTAGTAGTTCTTCCCCATCTCCCAAGGCAATAAAGTCAAAAAAGTCGGCGTAGGGTTCGGGGTTGGAGGTTGCCGTCTGTCCACCGGCAAAAATCAGTGGGATTTCTGTGATGTCACTGGCGGCACGTTCTTGCCAGGTTAGGGGAATATCTGCCAAACTCAACATTTCCAGGATGTTGGTGGCTCCGAGTTCATAGCTGAGGCTAAAGCCTAAAATATCAAAATCTTGGAGCGATCGCCGATTTTCAACGGCAAACAGAGGCGTCTTGGTTTCTCGTAGCTTCGACGCTAAATCGGGGGCAGGTAAGTAAGCGCGATCGCACAGTTGCCGGGGCTGGGCATTCAAAATATTGTAGAGAATAATATGCCCTAAATTAGAAGCGCCAACCTCGTAAATTTCCGGGTAGGTTAACACCCACCGCACTTGTGCCGTGTCCCAGGGCTTATGTACCGCTCCCAATTCGTTACCCAAGTAACGCGCTGGCCCCATTATCTGTTTGGTGAGTAGTTCCTCGACGGTGAACGCCATTGCAACCTTCTTTGCTGCTTTGTTGACAGCTAACCCTTAGCAACCCATTCATTGTAGAAGGTATTCATCTGACTGGCTGTTCTTTTAGGCGAACGCTACTGCGCTTTGCACATCGGCAAAGCCGTTCACCTAGAACTTGAATAAAGATCGTTCAATCTGAAAGCCAAAAATGGTGCTGCTCTTGATTGCAACGGGTCTGTATCGGATTCTAGACAGCTAGTTTTATACGGCGTCAGTCGTCGTGACATTTAGGAGCGGTTAACTTTTGTCTCTCAAAGCTCACAAGAGGAGAATCCTTGGGTTGTTACTGGAGAATCCGGTGATTTTCTCCGGTTCGACTAAGCAATCAAGCTTAAAGATTCCTCTCCTCGCTCAAGCAGGGCAGAGAATGCATCACGGTTGGGATAAATTTCAAACGCCGCATCTAGCCGAGTCAGTTCAAAAATCATCTGAATTGAGGCAGCTACACAGCAAATCCCAAAGCGTCGATTCAGACGTTGAGCGAGACGAAATGCACAGATCAACGACATCAAGCCGGCACTATCGAGAGAATCGACCCGATGCATGTCTACCAAAACCGCATTCGGAGCTGATGTAACAGCAGCGGTGAGCTGACGTTGGAACTCGGTGGCGTTGGCAGCGTTGATATGACCCGAAGGTTGAATGATTGTCAACTGTGAATCCCTGATAGCAATTGTCATAATTTAAGTTCCCACCTTTTTTAGTAGAAAAACTTGAAAGAGAATGTAATGAAGATACTCTTTTCGTTCTTTCCTCTACCACTCCCTTTGGTAGGTTTTGCTAAATCTTCATCAAGCTGCTCTACTTTATTAAAGTTTTAAATAAACTTTTTTAAATTTTTGTGTCCACCTATACCTATTTTTTAGTAATCTCCCTTAAGGAGTACATTGCTCCTCAACTTTATTGTCCTTAATTATAAGTTTTATTTATAAAAACTTGGTTTCGGTCTGAAGTTTGTGCTATAAAAAGCTATCTTGCCTAGATCTGAAAAATTCCCTACTAAGAAAAACCTTACCTTGAGAACGCTAGGAATCAGCGATCGCTATCTTTAGCGTAAGAGCCATACACAGGAAAATGAGGGTTTGTTTCTATGTCAGATATAACACCTGTGGCAAGTGTTGAGGGCATTCCACGCCATGCAGGGAAGTCATTGTGAACAGAGAAAGAGTATCCCGTCCTAAGAAGTAGTGATTCAGATCACTTATGCCTCAGGAGTTGGATCACTCGAATTTTCAAGGATTCAGCCGAAAATTTCTTACTATGGAGTTCTAGGCATAATGATTGTGAAAACTACATTTGTTATTCGTCATCTTGTAGAAAAAGCCCTTCATCTTAGGAAATTAACTCCTGATATAGAGAACGAAATTAACTATGAACTGACTCGAATGGGTCATATCTCAGATGTTGATTATGAAGCTCTTGAATTACTCATGTCTGAGATGGATGCCGGTCGAATTCAATTAGTGCCTACCCTCTAAAGGTCATTGTAGACACCTAAAGCCAAAAAAACTGATCAGTCAGGGTCGTTCACTCTCATCAGAGCGTTCCTAAACTAGGTAATTATGCGGATATAGGGTTAGGTTAAAAGGCTACAAGCGGTTAATCTACTAAGCGATTGGTCTGAATCAGGGAATTACAAACTAGCGCGAAGTTCTAAGTTGTGTTCTAGAAAAATCAGCTTAAAAAGCGCTCTTATAAGCTTGCCAAACTTTACGGACAAAACCACTGAGTTGCTGGTGAGCTTCTGAGGGATTGGCTTGTTGCACCTTGCTGGGGTCATCTAGCTGAACTAAGAGGGGAATAACCTCAGTATCCAAGGCAAGTCGAAATAAACTCGTCGGCCAAAGCAAATCAGCTCCCTGACGCAAGTCGTATAAATTGAGCTGTTGAGGTGAGAAGGTAGGCAGGGAGTCAGACTCGATGGGTGAGATAGCCAGCATCAACGGACGTACCCAACAAACTTGCCGTGATGTAACAACTTGAATAACTTCAGTGTAGAGGCGAGTATTTTCATGCTCTAAACAAACAATCTGGCGAGTCTGGAACTGGTAGGCCGAACCGAGCGATCCTTGCTTCACACGAAATAACTATTGAGATGGGATTTTGATCTCTATTTTAGGGTGTGTCGCTTTGAGGGTGTGCCGCTCAATATAGAATCTGTGTCTCTTGAGAGTACACAGTGTTTCAAAAACTGTTACGAGTGCCTTTCTCAGGCTGAGTCGCCTTACGATAAGAATCGAGCTTAAGCTCCTCACACCATACCAAACGCCGTGCGACGCAAGCGTCGCACGGTTTTTTGTTGAGATGCATACATCTTCGTACCCGGAGAGCTAAATCCGGAGATACGATTGATTGTGTTGCAAGCAGGAAGCCGCCATGTCAAACGCAGCATTTTTCCAAGGCATACTCGGAGCTTCGAGCTTGGGAATTGGAGCCTTTGTAGGTGTATTTTGGCAACCAAGTCGGAAAATTTCAGCGGCGATTATGGCGTTTGGCAGCGGTACCTTGCTCTCTGCGATCGCGTTTGAAATTACACTCCCGGCTTACCGTTCCAGCCACTTCTTAGTGCTTTTTTTTGGTTTTCTGATCGGTGGAGGTTTGTTTATGGGTCTTACCCAATATATTGACCAGCGTGGTGGTTTTCTCCGCAAACCTGCCTCCAGTCGCCGCTACTTATTTGAACATACTCAGGAACACGTTTCCGATGTGCTGCACCGAATTGCTCATGTTGAGGTGATGCAAAATCTTTCCGTTGCGGAAAGGCAAGCGATTATTCCCTTTCTCAAAGCTGTCCATGTAGAACCCGGAGCGGTCATTTGTGAAGAGGGAACCCCAGGGGAGTACTTCTACATGATTGTGTCGGGTGAAGCCGAGGTTCACAAAGGTAAGAAAGTTTTGAATATTATGGAACCGGGGGAAGTATTCGGTGAAATGGCACTTTTGACTGGAGAACCGCGATCGGCAACGGTTGTGGCTCGTACTCCCATGGAATTGTATCAACTCCACCAAGAACACTTTAATCATGTGTTGGCTTGGTCACCTCATTTAGCTTGGTCTTTAAGCCGAGCCTTAGCGCGGCGACTCCGATTCTCGACGGAGTCACGGGTTGCCGCAGAACATCATTTAGACCGTTGGCGACAACAGTTAATGGATCAAGTGGAACTCGATTTATTACTCAGAGAAGACCCAGGCACGCTAGAAGGGTTGGTGAAGCGTTCGGCTCCTTTAGCCATTGTCATCGGTACGCTCATTGATAATATCCCGGAATCAGCCGTGATTGGAATGAATGCGGAGAGCAGCCATTTGGGTTGGTCATTTTTGTTGGCTGTGTTTATCTCCAATTTCCCCGAAGCGTTATCCAGTTCGGCTGGCATGAAACAGGCAGGAACCAAGAAAAGCCAGATTCTCAGCTTATGGATTGGGGTGGTGATCTTGAGTGGTTTCTGTGCAGTGGCAGGCAATCTTTTGCAAAGCCATACTTCTGAATTATTCGTAGCGTTAGCACAGGCTATCTCTGGCGGAGCCATTTTAGCCATGTTGGCAAGTACCATGATGCCGGAAGCTTATGAACTCGGCGGTAGTTCAGTTGCCTTCTCCACGATTATGGGATTTCTCATCAGTTTTTTGGTTTCCTCACTCAGCTTTTGACTTCAGAACTATGATTTCTCTACATTCTGTCAAGAATCTTTCGGAGTTGTTGCTCTTGTTGTTTCAGTTCTGTAATCAATTGAGCCTTCTGAAAAATAATGTCTGGTTTATGCTTATTAAGCTGTGTATCTTCTCTGAGTTGCTGGGTGAGTTGGTAACAGAACTGACATCGTTCTAAAACTTGCAGAATCGAGGGAGCGAAGGTAGCAAACAAAGATTCATCGGCTTCCGTAAAGCCATTAATATCGATTCTTCTTGACAATTCGACTCCAGGGTCACAATTTGGCCTTAGTTTATTAATGAGTTGCACGACAGCTACTAAATTTTGTTCCTTATTAAATAGAGGCCAAGCTAAGATAGTGTAAGTGCGGTATCCTGTAATTTTATCTATCTTTTTAGACTCTTCAGAACGTGGGTCATTGTACACATCAAAAGGAATATTAATCACACTGGAAGTTGTGGCAGCCAAACTAGCGATTCCTCGATTTAAAGGCACTTCAATAACTAATGAACCGCCTTGTCCATCCTCTGCATTAATAGAGCCGAGTACGTTTCTTTGGGAGTCGAGTAAAAAAATGCTTGTGCGATCAGCCCTAATAAAATCTCCGACTTTTCGCGTCAGACGGCGTAGCATTTCACACAGAACACCCACCAACTCATCGACGGCTTGATTTAGGTTAAGAACGGCTGTATCTAGACTGGAATTAGGGAGGGAGTTTTTTGGGGTAGAAGCTACAGGTAAAGTAGAATCTGAACTATCAGGTAAATGTAAGCCAGCGACTTCTCGCCAGTTCAAATTCAAGGCTTGACAAATTTCTAAAAAATCAAGACCCGTTAAAAATTGTCCTTTAAGAAAAAGATGAATTTGAGGCAGAGCTAACCCTAATTCTTCTGCTAGAACTCGCTCGCTCCCATCACTTTTACGTTCCCAAATTGACTTAACGGTTTGAATATACTGCGGATGTACACGTAATGTTCGGGACATAATTGAGCATCAGAAAACTACTTCGATCATAAACGAGACTTAAGCGCAATGGAGTTAGTAATAACTGAACTTAAAGACCTAGGTAACAATTCTTGACTTATCGTTCAAGTCCATTGAAATGGACTGAAACTCAAATCCTGTCGTATGAAGACGAATGCGAGCTATGAGATAGTGGTTAAAACCACTGGTGGTTGTTGCAACTGATGCAAGATCTCAGTTGAAACGGGTTAAGAAGGTCAAGAGGTGCGGTAAAGTTTCAGATACCGGATAATTGTCTTAGCGACACAACAACCCAATGAAAGCAGTCTTAATGACAGCCCCTGGATCACCTGAAGTGCTGCAACTTCAGCAAGTACCAGAACCTAAACTTCAAAACGATACAGAAATCTTAGTGCGTCTGCACGCGGCTGGAGTGAACCCAATTGATACCAAACTGCGGCAGCGAGGTACCTTTTACCCAGACCAGATGCCTGCTATCTTAGGCTGTGATGGTGCGGGTGTGGTGGAAGCGGTGGGTTCTGGCGTCCAGCAATTTCGCGTGGGAGATGAAGTTTACTTTTGTGCTGGAGGATTGGGCGAATCGAACACCGGTAACTATGCGGAATTAACGGTTGTAGATGAGTCCTCAGTTGCCCCGAAACCGACTTCCCTATCCTTTGCTGAAGCGGCGGCGGCACCTTTAGTATTAATCACCGCTTGGGAAGCCCTTTACGATCGCGCACGCTTGGAAGCAGGTCAAAAGGTGCTGATTCATGCCGGTGCAGGTGGTGTGGGTCACGTTGCCATCCAGCTAGCAAAAATAAAAGGGGCTGAGGTTTGTACCACGGTTAGTTCTCAGGACAAAGCGAGATTAGTGCGTCAGTTGGGTGCCGATCACCCCATCCTTTATAAACAAACTGACTTTGTGCAAGCGGCGCTAGATTGGACAGGGGGAGAGGGGGTAGACATTGCCTTCGATACGATAGGTGGTAAAACCTTCTGGGAGTCGTTTCCGGCTGTGCGGGTGTATGGCGATGTGGTGACGATTCTCGAACCCGATTCGGCGACGAATTGGAAGGCGGCGCGATCGCGTAATCTCCGCATTAGCCTTGAACTCATGCTCACCCCATTGTTACAAGGATTAGTTGCTGCCCAGCAGCACCAAGCTGAGATTCTCAAGCAGTGTGCCCAATGGATTGATGAGGGTAAGCTCAAAATCCACCTGAGTGAAACTTATCCTCTTCAAGATGCGGCGGTGGCTCATCAGGCGATCGCAACGGGGTCAACAACGGGTAAGATTGTCCTGATTATGGAGTAAATAGATAGCGGTTCTCCATGACTTGTAAAAACTAATAAACCTCTCTAGGCATAGAGAACATAGGGCAGGAGAAGACTGTCTAACCAAGGAGACGCGGGCTGCAATGGCACAGTTTCAGGCTGCTTTAACTCACGGTCATCCCACAGCCTCTATATCGCCCTGCTGTTTTGGACGCTTTTTCGGGCTATTCCTGGATTGAACTTACTAATCTATCTTAGGTAAGAAATTATTATCTTCTTTTATAAAAAGAAATAATGAAATTCATTAAGATTTATAATATAAATCAGAGTTTTTTTTTCTTAAATTTTCCAAAATTTATTTCTCTTTTAGCTAAAGTATGAAAAAATCAGTATTTCAACAAAAGAGGTCAGCCATGCCGTAACTTTTTAATAACTTTACAATATCCCATGAAAGATATTGAACTTTATCAGTACTTCAAAAATCTTCATTTTTTTGAGTGGGTTAACCTCTCCGAATCACAAAGTTAAAACACGATAAAATAGAAGTATGTTATTTCCATTTAAAATATACTCTTTCTCCCCAGATGAACTAGAGGCTGAAATCAACACTCTAATTTAATCTCTTGGAAGAAAACATTTTAACTTAGTGCCGCCTACAAAAAGCCGTAAATTCGCCCAAGCTACCTTGGGTGGATCGTTGCTTTTGAGATTCCCTCTTCTCTAACTGATGAATTACTTCTGTCCGGAGGCAATAGTAATTCCTAAGTCTATAGAAAGAGTTGGAACAAAGTTCTTTCTCAGGGTGTATTCCGCTACACATTAGAAACGTTACACAGGAGTCAGCGAGGACTCCATGTATTCACCAAGCGCCCTGGCTGGAAGCTATGTTACCTTTACAACTCGATCCTCAAAGAATTGCCCTAACGCATTGGGACAACACCCTTTCGGAAGCGCTATTCCAAGACTTACCCCTCGGTATCTTGGTCATGGAAGCCCAAGGAGAAATTCGTTTCGTCAATCAAGCCGCACTGAACTTACTGGGACTGAGTGAAAGTCAGTTGTTCGGTCAAACTCCCGTTGATCCAGATTGGCACATCATCCAAGAAAATGGCAAACCGTTTCAGCTCAAACTCCAGTCAGTACCAGTAAGAGCTAAACATACTTTAATGCTATTAGTGAGCCGCCAACCCCTACGGAACTTGGTTTTAGGGGTGTATCGACCCTTACTGAGGGATCGAGTTTGGCTATCAATTAATACTGAACCCAAGTTAGGTTTGGATGGTTGTGTAGAGCGAGTGATTTGTACCTTGAGCGATATCACCAATCTCAAGGCAGAAGAAAAACTTTCCCGACTCCATGAGTGTTTTTTGAGCCTTGAGAGTGACCCAGATGAGAACATCAACCGCCTAACAGCCTTAGCAGGAGAGTTACTCGGTGGAACATGGGCCGTCTACAATCGACTGAATCAAGGCTTACTTTGGTCGTTAGGTCAATGGCAGACACCGGCGAATTACATGCATGTGGGTGAACCGAAGCACAACATTTGTCATGAAGTGATTCAGCGGGGTAGCAATCAAGTCTTTGTGCTTCAAGACTTACAAAACACCTCTTATGCCCACAACAACCCCGACATTTTGACACATCAATTACAAACATATATCGGGCAAGCTGTGAAATGTGCCGGGGAGTATATCGGCGCATTATCTGTGGTGTATCAGAATCCCTTCATTCCCAGTCAAGGGGAAAAAACGTTGATGGGGATTATTGCTGCTGCTATAGGTGTGGAGGAAGAACACAAGCGAGAAGCAACGGTCTGGGCACAAAACGAAGCCAAATGGCGATCGCTCATTCAAACTAGCTCGAACTTAATAACAATTTTAGAAGCCAATGGAACAATTAAATATGCCAGCCCTGCTATTCGGGGTGTTTTAGGATACAAACCCAAAGAATTAATGGGTCAAAGTCTCTTTGAGTTAGTCCATCCCGAAGATCTGGTCAATATTGAACAGAATTTTCAAGGCTTCTTGCAAAACCCCACCACTGATTTATCCCTAGAGTTCCGATTTCGGCACCAAGACGGCTCCTGGCGATATATCGAGTCAACCTATAGCAATTTACTCATGGATTCTCCTGTTACGCGCATCGTGGTCAACTTCCGCGATGTTACAGAGCGAAAACGAGCTGAGGAAGCCATAAAACAATCGGAAGCCCAATTGAGAGAAAAAGCCACTCAACTGGAAAACACCTTACATGAACTGCAAGAAACACAGACGCAACTGATTCAAACTGAAAAAATGTCGAGTCTGGGGTTATTAGTTGCCGGAATTGCTCATGAAATCAACAATCCCGTCTCTTTTATCTACGGTAATATTCCCCATGCGACTCAATACACTCAAGATTTACTGCACTTGATTGAACTTTATCGACAGCAATATCCTCATCCTGCACCCATCATTCAAGCCGAGGAGGAGTCAATTGACTTGGATTTCCTCAGCGAAGACTTACCTAAACTGATGAACTCCATGCAAATGGGAGCCGAACGCATTCGTCAAATCGTTCTTTCATTGCGGAACTTTTCCCGTTTAGATAAAGCGGCTAGAGAGCCAGTCGATGTACACCAAGGCATCGATAATACTCTACTGCTGTTGCAGCATCGAGTAAAAGCAAAAGCTGGACGACCCAAAATTGAGATCGTTAAAGAGTATGGTGAACTACCTCTAGTGGAGTGTTATGCGGGGCAAATGAACCAAGTATTTATGAATATCTTGGGTAATGCCATTGATGCCTTAGAAGAATTAAATGTTGAAAGGTCGCAGGTTGAAGGTTTAAGCCATGACGTTCAATCCAATCAAGAGCAACCTCCAACTCCTTGTATTCGGATTCGCACCCAACTCAAAGATGACAATACGGTGTTAATTCGCATTGCCGACAATGGCCCAGGGATGACAGCTCAGGTACAACAACAGATTTTTGACCCCTTCTTTACCACCAAATCTGTAGGTCAAGGAACTGGCTTAGGATTGTCAATCAGTTACCAAATTATCGTTGATAAACATGGTGGTCAGTTGAAATGTGCCTCAACACCAGGAGAGGGAACAGAATTCTGGATTGAGCTGCCAGTCATGCTCCCTCATGAACCCCTAAAGGACGCTAAGGCACTTTAAAAGCAAGTCAGCTTCACTATACTTTCGCTTCCAGAGACTTCAGATATTCCGTATTGACCCCGGATTCCCGCGTCAAGGCAATTTTACCCGTCCGGGCAATTTCACGGATGCCAAACTTACCCAAGACTTGAACAATCGCCACCATCTTACCAGGGTCTCCCACGACTTCTAGCGTTAGTGAATCCTCCGCAATATCTACCACACGCGCCCGAAATACTTGAGCTAATTCAATAATCTCTGTGCGAGTCGAGCTGTTGCCATTCACCTTCACCAACATCAACTCACGCTCGACACAGGGTGTAGTTGTAATATCCTGTACCTTGAGGACATTGATCAGCTTGTAGAGTTGCTTCGTTAGCTGCTCAATAATGTGTTCGTCCCCAGGTACCACCATAGTAATCCGGGAAATGCCGACCTGCTCGGCTGGGCCAACGGCAAGACTTTCAATATTGAAGCCTCGACGGGCAAATAAACCGGCAATTCGAGTTAGAACACCAGCTTCATCTTCGACCAAAACGGAAAGGGTGTGTTTCATTGATTAGAACAAGGGCGGTATGCACGCACTCGCCTCGCAACCGGAGAAAGTTGTCTTGGCGTGAGTTTTTTATAATATCGCGATCTCTGGCACTGACAAAGTACTCAATCTATCCATCCAAACCACACAAGGGGACAAGGAGGCAGAAAACAGATGGATTATTTTTGCCAAGTGAGCCTAAACTTATCTCTCCTACGCCAAAAGGTGGAGTAAGCGGGAAGCATTAAATATGTTGCTAGGTAGATGCGGCTAATTTCCGTATTTATCAATAATATTAAAGACAATCAAGCGTAATTGGAGCTAAACAAGTTATGGGTTGGTTACAAAGACTGTTTGGTATGGGAAAACCCAAGGACGCTCAGGTTAACCCTCCTGTCCAGGCTGCACCTCAAACGACAGCTCAAGCGCCTGCGAGTACTAACGCCGAAACCATTGCCCCAGAACGTGTTGGTTTAAACGGAGAATACGATCAAAGCGGTCTTGCCAAGCGAGTTGCCTTAGCTTTTGACGAAGATCCCGATCTCGCTGATGAAGAGCGCCTGTGGGTAGCCCAGACTAGCGGGACTATCGTGTTAAAAGGCGAAGTCTCTGACCAAGCGACCCTGAACAAAATGACGAGTATTGCCAGAGGCGTTAATGGTTGCACTGCCGTAGACACCAGTCAAGTGAAAGTGGGTTAAATTTTTCTCTTCATGACCTATCCGAAACGCGGATATAAAAGTTTAATCTGGTTTCTTTCTAGAATGCGTGCAGATGGAACAGATTTTGAATTCATTGCTTAGTAAACGTTTTGGATAGGTTTTAAGTACATCTTCCTAGCTCCCTACGGCAAATTGTGAGTAGGGAGATTTTCTATTTATGACAGGAATTATGTTCTATTCACTTTTGAACCACTTCTTGTCAGGGAGTTAGCCTAGCGGGACGCCATCTACAATACTTACAGCAGATTGCAGGTTTATGAAGTACAGTAACAGCAGTTGGCGAATCAGTATTCGTTGATGCACTGACTTCAGTGTCTCTATTTACTTGCAATCTGCTGTAGCTTCTACTATATACACAGCAGAAAGTGTAAATATTTTCCTGAAAAGATGGTGTAAAATCCCCAAATCACCCATTATATTGATGAAAATCAAGCATTCTTGGAGCTAACGAAACGATGGGTTGGTTACAAAGACTATTTGGAATGGAAAAACCAGCAGAGGCTCAGGTTGACCCTGCGCCTGTAGAAGCGGCACCTGACGGCGGAGAAATTCCTCCAGAGCGTGTTGGTTTAAGCGGAGAATATGACCAAAGTGGTCTTGCCAAGCGGGTCGCCTTAGCTTTTGACCAAGAACCCGATCTCGCTGATGAAGAACGCCTGTGGGTTGCTCAAACTGGGGGCACTGTAGTTTTAAAGGGTGAAGTCTCTGACCAAGCAACTCTTGACAAAATGGTGAGTGTTGCCCAAGGCGTTAGCGGTGCTACTAGCGTTGCAACTGATCAAGTTACTGTTGGTTAAATTGTTCACTTCATTCTGGAAAGAACTTTCAGACAATTGAGTCTGATTCGTCCGTATCACTCTCTACTTGATGTGGTTAGTAGGGAGTTTTTTCTCTAATTTTATAGATTTAGATGACTAGCTTCAATGAATAATGAGACTTAAACGGAGCTGAAAAGCTTACTTTCTTAAAGTGAGTCTTTGTCCCAATAATTTAGATTAGTTATATCTTTTATTAATTTTACTTATATGTATTCTGAATACATCAAATGTTTTCATCAGCGGCTGTATCGGTGTTGGTCAATGCATAAATATTAGCCTATTCAACCTATAGAAATTCTCAATGATACCAGCAATAACTTGAGAAAAGTGTAATGTTAAAATTGATAACGCAGCACAATTATAGCGATTTTCAAATGCCCGAAGTACCGATGTAGGAGCAAACGACCGTTTGTCCCTGCGGTGGTCGGATTTCAGGCAAATGCAATCTGCAATAACTGGTTTTATTCAGTTCTGTCAAGCACGAAAACTCTTAATTTTGTAGAGCAACTTATACCTGATAGTCTGAGCAAATGCTGTAGATATTAGAGTTTTCTGTGCTACAACATTTCATCAAAGTTATAGCAAACTTTGAATTTTTTGGTGTGAGGAGTTAGTGTGAATAAAAATTCTTTAATCAGAGTTTGCGAAGTAGGACTTTTAGGTTTATTAGCTGGGTCTATACATCTAGGTGCCAAGCCTGCGGTTGCCGGGGTGACAGACGTATCAGCCAAGAAGCAGACTGAATCCAAAACAGACCATGAGGCTCATGGCTTGGCAGAAACAGTCGATAACACTAGTAATTTGGGTTCAACTCAAGCTGAACCCATCGGCTTGAGTGAGCAGAATCCGAATCTTGATCTAAGTACAGCCCAAGCGGATGCGAGCTTATTGCGTTCAACTCTGCTGAATCCCGATGAGCTTGAAGTGGCTCCCATCACGATCACCGAGGAGGTACAATCTCCATCATCTGTCACCTCTACCCTCCCTAAGAGTTCCCCTCGACAGGCAGAACCCTCCAAGTCAGCAAAGTCTCTTGCCCAACTCAGTAATGCTCAACCCACCAATGCAGCAGCTACAAAAGAATTAGCACAGAGCAATCCTGAGCCGATGGAGCAAGTGACTCAGGTTTCCCAACTCAGTGATTTACAAGTTACTGATTCAATGGGACAAGTGACCAACGTTTCCCAGTTGAGTGACGTTCGACCTACAGATTGGGCTTATGAAGCGTTGCGATCGCTCGTTGAACGTTATGGTTGTATTGCAGGCTATCCAGACGGGACATTCCGAGGCAACCGTGCCATGACTCGCTATGAATTTGCGGCGGGTTTGAATGCCTGTTTGCAACAAATTGAGAAATTAACTTCTGGCGGCGGTAGTGAATTTGCGACTAAACAAGATTTAGCCACCTTGCAGCGATTAGTGGATGAGTTCCGTCCCGAACTCACGACTCTAGGGTCACGCATTGATCAATTAGAAGGTCGAGTTGCCTTTCTCGAAGATCATCAATTCTCCACTACAACCAAATTAAGTGGTCAGGCCATCATTTCCGCCATTGGTGCTAGCGGGGGTGCGCCGGATGGCGAGGACGGTAACATCATCCTTACCAATCGGGTGCGACTTAACTTAGTCACCAGTTTTACGGGGAAAGATACCTTAATTACTGGTTTGCAAGCTTATAACTTCGGGGGGGGTGTCTTTGGGGGAAATAGCCTGCAAAATACCTTGTTCCCAGGCTCAACCCTTACCTCAGGGATGAGTAAGCTCAGCTTTGAACCCCAATTTCCTGGCTTTGATCCCAAGGACTTATCAATGGTCGGAACCAATAGCGTTAATTTATACAAGCTACTTTACATCTTCCCCCTTGCCAACAAATTTACGGTGTTTGCTGGCACGGCGGCTGAAGTTTCCGATGCCTTTCCCGCCATTACTCCCTTTGCAGATGAGGGACAAGAAGCGATTTCCCGTTTCGCGGGTTACAACCCCGTAGCACGTGTATCGGGTGGGACTTCGGGGACAGGTTTAGCCTCTGCGGCAGGCTTTATTTGGAGCATTTCTGACAAAATCGACCTCAGAGCCTTGTACGGTAGCGTTAATGCTAACCTGCCCGGTGAGGCTTCGGATGTTCTGCCAGGGGTTTCAGGGACTCCCTTGGGTGCGGGTGTATTTAGCGGTAGTAGCGTTGTTGCGATGCAACTCACGGTTAAACCCACCAACGCCATTGACATTGGATTGAACTATGCCCACAGTTACCACGAAATCAACATCTTGGGCACTGGATTAGCTCAATCGGATGCTAATGCTTTGGGCGGAGTCGCTCTCGGCACTCCCGTAAACCTCAACTCATTTGGTGCAACCCTAACTTGGCGGTTAACACCGAAGGTGGCGTTAAGTACCTATGGGGCATACATCTTTGCGAATGATTCCACAGGTGATGTTGATGCCTCGTCTAACTTCAGCAGTTGGATGGTAGGTTTGCACTTTAAGGACTTGTTGAAAGAGGGGAATGCCGCCGGGCTCATTTTTGGACAGCCACTTTACCGGGTCGATGCAGGTGGGTCTGCGGTGCTGGCGGCGGCTGGCGTCAACAGAGCCACTCCCTACCACCTAGAGGCTTATTATCGCTTTCAGGTGAGTAAGAATATCAGCATTACACCGGGTGCTTTTGTGCTGTTCAATCCGGAAGGAAATAGCAACAATGACACCACCGGGGTGGGTGTTATTCGCACTACATTTACGTTCTAATGTTGTGGTAATGGGGAATGGGGAAAACTCAAATGAATCAACAATTCCCCATTACAGAGTCGTAGATAAAGACGAATCGCTAGCCTGTTTTGTCTCATTACAATGACGTGCCAGCCAGTCTAAGATAATTTGATTGACTTGATCTGGACATTCATCGTGGGGACAATGACCCGCATCATCTAATTCCACCAATTCCAAATTCGGGTTGAGGGCAGCAAACTGACGCGCCAAATAAGGGGGAATCATCCGGTCTTGACGCCCCCACATCAGCAGTAAGGGAATGTTTAAGGTCGGCAAAATGGTTTTGACCTTGGGTCCAAATTCCGCAGAGGTCATCCCTTTAAACAGGGCGCTAAACGTAGCCGCTGCCCCCCGATCTTGGGCTGGAACGGCTAAGATTTCCACTAACTCAGCGGTAATAGCGGCGGGGTTCGCGTAGGCACGCCCGACCCACTTCCGCACAAAGGGTGGGCGTCTGACCACATAAAAAAGGCTTTTGATCACGACGGGTGAAACCACAACACTCTTCACGGCTGAGACTACGGGTCGCAACCAAGGGGGAGTCATCTCCTCTTCCAGGGAAAAATCAGGTAAATTAATCAGGGCAATTCCTTTAACCATGTCTGGATGAGCTGCCGCTGCGGCGAGACAAACTAAGGAGCCAATTGAGTTACCCACCAATACCATTGGCTGCCGGATGAAGGTCTGCCAAAACTCATAAACCTGCTCTACCCAGAGATCAATCTTATACTCCACGGATGCCTTCCGGGATGCCCCCCACCCCAGCATATCCAAGGCGTAAACCGTGTGGTGCTGACCAATCACTTCCAAGTTATGACGCCAATGCCCAATGGAGGCTCCAAATCCATGCAACAGCATGATTGGGGCTGTTGATTCACTCAGCGATTGCGGGGATCGGATATAGGTGTAGCGAGTCTGCCAGCCTCGCCAAACCCAGTCTCGCTGATTTCCAACTCGTTGCTGCCAAGGCACAGATGTTGTCACGAAAGCCTCACCTTCAAAAAGGTTTACAATTTCTCTTCCATTTTATGGGGTTTCCCCAGACCTAACCGACTGAAAATGACCCCGTCAGAGTCGTTGAAGTTCCCCAGCCCATTGCCCTAATTGGAAGTTACATGAACAACCTGCACAGAAATATGAGAAGTCTCAGTAAAATGGCAAGTGTAAACGGACGCTACGCTCTATCCTTTTCAATCCACCGATTTTAGAAATTAATCTGACGCCAGTGAATGAAAATAGACGCCAACGCGATTTACCCCCAATTAACGAAAGAATCCGGTTCCCTAACATTCGAGTCATCGATACGGATGGGGGACAACTGGGGATAATCACGCCTCAAGAAGCTTTACGCATCGCCGAGGAAAAAGAGTTGGATCTCGTCTTGGTGAGCGACAAGGCCGATCCGCCGGTCTGTCGCATCATGGACTATGGCAAGTATAAATTTGAGCAGGAGAAAAAAGCCCGCGAGGCCAGGAAAAAGCAGCACACTGCCGATGTCAAAGAAGTCAAGATGCGCTACAAAATTGAGGAGCATGATTACCAAGTGCGCGTCAATCAAGCAGAGCGCTTTCTCAAATCTGGCGATAAGGTCAAAGCCACTATTACCTTCAGAGGTCGAGAAATTCAACACAGTGACTTAGCTGAAGACTTGCTCAAGCGGATGGCGATGGATTTGGAAGAGTTGGCGGAAGTGCAGCAATTACCAAAGCGGGAAGGTCGTAATATGATGATGCTACTTTCTCCTAAAAAATAAAGGATGGTCAGTGGTCAGGGGTCAAGATCAGTGACCAGATACACAACCACAGATCACTGACAAACAACAACTGACTGGCTTGAACCAATGAAACTGCAACCTCGTGCTCGTGTTCAGGGTGACTGGGTACGTAAAGCCCTACAGTGGGTCAACCTTCGTCCCGAAGAAGGTGAGCGAACCTTATTGATGTTCGCGTTCTACACAGCAACCTCTGTGGGGTGGCTTTGGTTTGAGTACAGTGCAGTGGCGCTGTTCCTAGACAAATATGGTGCTGAACGATTGCCGTTGATTTATATCGTCGGTGCGTTTATGGTTTCAGGGCTAGGAGTTTTGTACTCCTGGCTTTCGGGCATTTTGCCGATGCGAAGCGTCTTAGTCACGATCGCCCTGTTGACCAGCGTACCTCTGTTACTGTTTCGCGTGGGCTTGGGACTCGACTATTTCGATGGTGGAATCGCTTTGGGGACGGTTTTTCTGGTGCGGTTGTGGTCTGATGCAGTTGAAGTCCTCAATGACCTCAATTCCCAGGTTGCCGCCAATCAGCTATTTAACATCCGAGAGATTAAGCGTACCTACCCGATCATCTCCAGCGGTTTGTTAGTCGCTGACGTCGTCGCCGGCTTCTCCTTACCCGTCCTGCTGCGTTTCATGGGGCTGTACGATGTGATTATTCTCGCAGCTTTTGCCATGTTGGTAGGGGCGGGAACGTTGTTTTATCTCGGTCAGCGCTATAACCAAGCCTTTCCTGACTTGCCCTCGCGAGATTGGGAAGACGATGAGTCTGAATTTGCGGTTCGCAGCACCAGCGGTCCTCTGCAACGCTACATCATCCCTTTATTTACCTTTTTTATCCTGGCAGAAGCCCTGTACCTCTTAGTCGAATTCCAGTATCTCAGTCAACTAGAGGACAAGCTGCCAGAGACTTCAGACATTGCTGGTTTTTTAGGCTTGTTTGGCGGGATTATTGGGCTATTTGAACTCACCTCCCAATGGTTTGTCTCCAGTCGGGCGATTGATCGCTTAGGCGTCTTTGTTGCCGCCATGCTGTTGCCCGCATCGTTATCAGTTTTAGGATTGCTGATGCTGACCGGTGCATTCGACGTTGTGATTGGGTTGATCCGTCAGGTCATTGCGTTACCTGAACTGATTACTGGGCTGTTTGTCGGTCTGATCTTACTCCGGTTTATCGATGAGTTACTGCGCTATACCTTAATCGCTGGCATTGAACCCGTCCTCTTCCAACCCATACCAGAGAAGATGCGAAATGCTGTTCAGACTTCTGTACAGGGTATTGCCGAACCGATCACAACAGGGATCACAGGTATCAGCATCTTGACCACGATTTGGGTGACCAAAAATCTGTTCCCAGCGATGGAACAATTGCAGAGTCAGGTGTTTATCTTTGCGATTGTTCTGTTCTCGGCAATCTGGTTGTTGAGTGGCTACTTGATGCGATCAAGTTATGTGAGTTTGCTCGTGCAGAGTGCAGAACAAGGGCGTCTAGGTTTTTCCGATGTGGACTTACGGGCATTCAAGCGGGCTGTGGTGGAAGAATTGGAGCAGCCTGGGACGGAAGCCGAGAAACGATCTTGCATTCAACTGTTATCTCAAATCGATCCAGCCACCGTGGGCGAAGTCCTCGCTCCTTTATTGCCTCGCTTGTCTACGGCCTTGCAACGCCAGAGTCTAGAGGCCATGTTAGAGTACCCGAACCCCGATTACCTGGGCGACGTTCAAGTCCTAATTGAGCAAACACCACCCCCAGAAGTCTTAGCCTTGGCACTACGCTATGTCTGGTTGACCCAATCCGAACTCGATATTCGTACTATTAAGCATTACATGCATTCTGGTGTGGAGCCAACGGTACGAGCCACTGCCGCCGCTTTAATTTTGCGCCGGGGAACGCCTGCGGAGAAGGCAGAGGCGACGAATACCTTGCGGCGGATGCTCACCTCTAAACGAGAACAAGAACGGGTGATGGGGACACGGGCGCTAGGCGAGGCAGAATATTTGCAGGCGTTGAGGCTTTATATTCCCAATCTCTTGCAAGATGAGTCGTTGCGGGTGCGTCGGGCTTTGTTGGAGGTGATTGCCGCCACTCACTTGGAGGAGTACTATGGCTCTTTGATGAAAGGACTGTACTATAAATCCACCCGTGAAGCGGCGCGTGGGGCATTGGTGCGCCTGAAGGATGAAGCGATTCCCTTACTCATGGAGTTGGCAGAAGATATCCATAAGCCCGATTTGGTGAGATTACAGGCTTGGATGGCTTTGGGTGAGATGGGCACAGCACAAGCCCTCAATCAGTTAGTGCAACAGTTGATGAGCAGTTGGGGGACAACTCGTCGCAATATTCTCCGGATTCTGCTGAAGATGCCGAAGGACGCTGGGATTGAAGGCGTCCTTGACCAATTGGGGCGCAGCGGGATTGAGATGCTCATTGAGCAAGAATTACTGTTTCTGGGTCAGATTTTTGCCGCTATTCTCGATCTAACGAGTGAGAAAAGCTCTGGAGAGGAGACCGATTTGCTCGTCGGGGCGCTACACAATTTGCAAACGGATTTATTAGAACGCTGTTTCTTGTTGATGAAGTTCTTGTACCCGATTAGTGCGATTCAAGCGGGAGCGTTTAATGTAGCTTCGGAATCACGGTCTAATGTGGCATTGGGGTTAGAAATTTTAGATAATACGCTGGATATTCCCCAAAAAAGAGCGTTTTTGTCCATTTTAGACCGCCGTTCTCCGGAAGAGAAGATGGCTTGTTTGGAGGAATGGGTACCTTATCAACCGATGAGTCCGAGCGATCGCCTCCGCAGGTTGATTGAATTTCGTCATTTTCTGCCCGATTGGTCTTTAGCTTGTTGTTTTCATTTAGCCAGAACCGCTCACTACAGTTTGACGCCGGAAGCTACTCTCGTGTGCTTGCGTCATCCGACCGGTTTTGTCCGAGAAGCGGTTTTAGCCTATTTGAGAGAAGCCTCGCCTCGTGCTTGTCTTGATTTGTTACCCGCTTTGAAAAATGACTCAGATCGTTTAGTGGCTGATCAGGCGCAGCGGATACTTCAAGAGTTGGGTCAAGTGAGCTAAGGCAAGGTGGGGTGCGGGGGTGCAGAGGTGCTGGGGTGCTGGGGAGAAAAATGCGCTCCGGCGAGAAAGGGGGCTATCAATGCGGATTGGGTATTAGAATACCTTTCCAATTGACTGCCTTTTGGCTTCCTTCTTCTGCCTTGTTTAACGTCAAACGGTATATTTTCACAATTATTAGTCTTGAGTCTAGCTGATTACGGTAAACTTGAGCTTTCCCCAGTCATACAGCGCTAATAGTCCATAGCTGACCGCTAATCGATGTTAACCAGCGTTGAGCGTTTATTGTTTATCAGAGCCGTCCCGATTTTTCAGGAACTCCGGGACGATTTTTTAGTGCGTCTTGCTTCGGTGATGGATGAATTATCATTCCCCGCCGATCATACGATTTTCACCCAAGGACAGGAGGGGCGATCGCTTTATATTGTGGTCAAAGGTTTAGTCCGAGTTCACATCGGCGATCGCGATTTAGCACAGCTCAAGGAAGGAGCCTGTTTCGGGGAGATGTCGTTATTCGATGCCGAACCCCGTTCTGCTTCCGTAACGACGATAGAACCCTGTGAATGTCTGATGCTGACGCAGTTACAACTATATGATGCGATCGATGAGACGCCGGGAATTGCGATTAATATTATTCGCCTGCTGTCTCGTCGCATTCGTGAACTGAATAGTAAGGTAAATGCTTACGAGGCGAAAAGTTCGGCACCAGATTTTACGAGGGCGGGAAGCAATTTATCCGGATAAAGGTGATGCAATCTGATCTCTACTCAATGATGCAACATGAAAGATTTATCGTCGTTAGATATACAGCAAGTTCTAGCTAAGACTGTTAACGAGGCACCCAATCTTGACGCTGCACTCAATAGCCTGCTGAATAACATCTGTGAATTTACACGCTGGGATTATGGTGAGGTATGGATGCCTTGCCAAGAAGGCACAATTTTAGAACTATACTCAGCCTTTTACATTACTCCCTACAGAAGCAATGCCCAAATAGATGCCTTAGAAAAGTTTCATATCTGTACAAAAGGATTTACCTTTCCATCTGGTATCGGTTTACCAGGGAGAGTGTGGGCATCCCAACAACCTGAGTGGCTCCCCGATGCCTGTGCTGTATCAGAAGGAGTCTTTTTGCGGAATCAAATTGCCAAAGCGTTTGGCGTAAAAACTGGGTTTGGCATTCCTGTTGTTGGAAGCGATCGCATACTAGCCGTTCTCGTCTTTTTTATGCTAGATACCCATGAAGAAAATCAAGAATTGATAGACTTTTTGGCAACAATCGCCACGCAAATGGGTGGAAAACTAGAAAAATTACTCTAAATCAATATAACCGTATTATCCAAAATATCTTCGTTAAAGCGTCTACTTTTTAACTATTAAGTGATGGCACTGACTAAAATAAAAATAAAAAATGCCCTCTAATCGTTTTGGAGTCAAGGGCTGTGATTAATTCCCCTGATTTTGTTTTATTTGCCCAACACGGATGGGCAGATGACAGTAAAGCGATCGCTTCCCTAGCGCGTTCTCTTGCCACACCAAAAACTTTAATTGTGGCACCAGACTTAGGCTGGATAAAAACCTGGATTAGGATTGACCCCCTGATTCAGAAATTAGAACAACTTTTCCTAGAAACCATTGCCAGATATCCCAAAACACCGATCAGAATTATCGGTCATTCAATGGGTGGCTTAATCTGGCTAGAAGTCCTCAGCCGTCACCCGGAATGGTGGTCGCAGGTACACTCATTAATACTCATTGCGTCTCCCATTGGTGGTGCAGATTTAGCACGAATTTTCGACCCTCTGGGAATCGGCATCGGTATGGCACGCGATTTAGGCATCAATCGTCGGGAGATGGCTGAGTTAATTGCCACAGCTATTCCTATATTGATCATCGCTGGCGATATTGATAATGGCAGCGACGGCACAATTACGATAGAAACGACCAAGTTTTCAGGAGCCAAGAAGTTTATCTGCTTACCCGCTTTATCTCATGCCGTTCTCAAAAATCACCCGGAGGTTGTAGCAACAATTCAGAATTTTTGGAATAACCCACAAATACCTGTAGATGATCGAGGAACCGATTTCAGTACTCGATTAATTCAGCAGTTACGCTTAGTTCCAGGGATAACTGATGCACATCGACGAGATTTCTATCACTCAAGAGTCTATATAAGGTTCCACAACGGAATTACAATTCGTACCTGGAGAAATCCTTTACAAGTGGAGCATGTCTTTATTGGTAACAACGAGGGACAATGCCTCTACGGCGGCTTTGTGGGTTGGCTTCATGCTGATGGCTTACGTAAGACCATTGAGGATATCAAGAAACAGTATCATGACTTGTGTTCAGCCAAAGTTCATTAGTCAGGGGTAATAGAGAATCGGACTTGGAGGCAAGCCGTGTGACCCCAATCTCGGTAAAATCAGGGCATGATCTATCAACCACCACGCCCAAAAATCCCTGAGTGTACCTGGCAGCGTCCCATTGGACTTGGCTGGGACAAACCCTACACTGTCCGCTATGCAAGTAATCTCGACGATGGCCCCTGGCATGGTATGCCCCTTGGGGGGTTTGGGGCGGGTTGCATCGGTCGTTCTCCACGAGGAGACTTTAATTTATGGCACTTGGATGGGGGAGAGCATTCTTTTAAAAGCCTCCCGGCTTGTCAGTTTAGTGTCTTCGAGCAATCCGAGAACGCACCCAAGCAAGCTTATGCTCTGTGTACCGAACCGCCACAGGATGGTACTCTGGGCACGTGGCAATGGTATCCCACATCGCAACAGGCAAAAGGCAATACGGGTACTTATCAGGCGTTATATCCTCAAAGTTGGTTTACCTATGAAAATGTTTTTCAAACCGAACTGACTTGTGAGCAGTTTTCACCCATTTGGGCGGGGTGTTACCAGGAAACCAGTTACCCGGTAGCCGTATTTGAGTGGACGGCACACAACCCTACCGATGCTCCAATTACCCTCAGCATTATGCTGACTTGGCAGAATATCGTGGGCTGGTTTACCAATGCAATCAAAAGCCCACAAGTAAAAGTGCGGGATGATGGTAGTCCGGTGTATGAGTACCAGCCGCGCTGGGGCGAAAGCACGGGAAGTTACAATCAGTGGATTGTGGATAACTTCCGGGTGGGATGCATTTTAGACCGGGTGAGGCTGCATGATAGCGAAGCGGTAGCCGATTTTCGAGGCGCATCTGAGATTCAGGAAGGGGAAGGGCAACTGTGTTTTGCCACAGTCACCAATCCCAGTATGGAAGTGTTTTACCACACTCGCTGGAACCCGGCGGGCAATGGGGCTGAAGTTTGGCAATCCTTCGCCGCCGATGGCAGTTTGAGTGATATGCAGGATGAGACAGCCGCCGCACCGGGAGAACAAATTGCTGCCGCAATCGCCATTCGCTTTACCATCCGTCCTGGCAGAACCCGTAAAATTCCCTTTATCCTCGCTTGGGATTTCCCCGTCACAGAGTTTTCCCCAGGAGTCAATTACTATCGACGCTATACCGATTTCTTCGGTCGCACAGGCAACAACGCCTGGTCAATTGTGCGTACCGCCCTCAAGCACGCTGATTTGTGGAAGGAGAAAATACAATCTTGGCAGGAACCTATCTTAAAGCGTGAGGATTTGCCCCATTGGTTTAAGATGGCTTTGTTTAATGAGCTGTACCTGCTGGCGGATGGGGGGACTCTCTGGACGGCGGCGGATGACCGTGACCCGATTGGTCAGTTTGGTGTGCTTGAATGCTTAGATTATCGCTGGTATGAAAGCCTGGATGTAAGGCTTTATGGTTCCTTTGCTCTAGCAATGCTTTGGCCTCGACTGGATAAAGCTGTACTAGAAGCCTTTGCCCGCGCCATCCCTATCGGTGACAAGACACCGCGAATTATTGGTTATAACCAGGCACAAGCCATCCGGAAAGCCGCCGATGCCACCCCCCACGACTTAGGTGCACCCAACGAGCATCCGTGGGAACAGACGAACTATACTAGCTACCAAGATTGCAATCAGTGGAAAGATTTACCCTGTGATTTTGTCTTGCAGGTTTATCGAGATTTTGTCTTCACGGGGGCGAACGATACAGAATTTTTGTGGGAATGTTGGTCGAGTGTCGTCAAAACGTTAGCTTACCTCAAGACCTTTGACAAAGACGGAGATGGGATTCCGGAAAACTCTGGCGCACCCGATCAAACCTTTGATGACTGGCGGTTGCAAGGTATCAGCGCCTACTGTGGTGGGTTGTGGTTGGCTGCTTTAGAAGCCGCGATCGCTATGGGTGAAATCCTGATCAACCACTATCCTCCCACATCCGAACTCATCGAAGTCCCTGACCCAGAATCCATTCAAGAAACCCTTAAACTCTATCGTCAATGGTTGGAACAATCCCAACCCATTTATCAAGAAAAACTCTGGAATGGTCAATACTATCGCCTGGATAGTGAGAGTGGTTCAGATATCGTGATGACAGACCAACTATGCGGTCAATTTTACGCTCAGTTATTAGGTTTGCCGGATATTGTCCCTCCAGAATGCGTCCAGTCTGCCCTCAAAAGCGTGTATGATTCCTGTTTCTTAAAGTTTCAGGATGCCCAACTAGGAGCAGCCAATGGAGTAAGACCCGATGGTTCACCCGAAAATCCCGATGCAACTCATCCTTTAGAAGTTTGGACAGGCATTAACTTTGGACTGGCAGCATTTTTAGTGCAGCAAGGAATGAAGCAAGAAGCTTTGCAACTTACGGAAGCGGTCGTGCGTCAAGTCTATGAGAATGGACTGCAATTTAGAACGCCGGAAGCGATTACAGCAGCGGGAACTTTCCGCGCTAGTCATTATCTGCGAGCGATGGCTATTTGGGCGGTTTATTTCATGATCAATCAGTAGAAAATTGCTCCTGAGCCTCCTATTTCCCAAGCAGACCCCCATGAACTCTCGTTCACAGCGAAAGAATGAAAATTCTTCACCTTCAGCCTTCAACCTATTTCTAAGATAGGTCTACTCGCAACAGTTGATTTTTTTGTCAGGATATATCAGAAGAAGAAAAAATTCTGAAAACAATGCCAATTCGTACCACTATATGAGTCAGGTGAATCCATTTATTCAGCTTTGCCAGCTTGTGACGACCCAGTTGAGATTGCCCATTGGGCGTGGGTCAAAAACTCTATCGCTAATCATGGCGTTCCTGGGGGCTGCCATCCTGGGGTGGGGAATGCTTCCCCCTGCCGCTTTGGCTCGTACCGAAACCCCAACCCCGACCTCTGCGTCAATTCAGCCTTACTTGGATGGAGTCATCCAACGGATTACTGAGTTTCGTCTCGATAATGGTATCAAATTTATTGTCCTCAAACGTGATAAAGCACCGGTTGTCTCATTTGTCACCTATGCCGATGTTGGGGGGGCGGATGAACCCAATGGGCAAACCGGTGTCGCTCACTTCCTGGAGCATTTAGCCTTTAAAGGCACCACACGTATCGGGACGAAAGACTATCAGGCCGAAAAGCCGTTGTTAGACCAATTAGATCAGTTGTTCAAACAAATTCAAGCGGCAAAAAAGGCAGGTAAACAGGCAGAAGTCGCCCAGTTACAGGCGGAGTTTAGCAAAATTGAAGCAGAAGCGGCTAGCTTGGTCAAGCAGAATGAACTGGGTCAGATTGTTGAGCAGTCTGGGGGTGTGGGATTGAATGCGACGACCTCGGCAGATGCGACGGTTTATTTTTATAGCTTCCCTGCCAATAAGCTAGAGCTATGGATGTCCCTGGAATCGGAGCGATTTCTAGACCCTGTGTTTCGAGAATTTCATAAAGAAAAAGATGTCATTTTAGAGGAGCGTCGTCTGCGAACCGACAACTCTCCCATCGGTAAGATGATTGAAGTATTTCTCGATACCGCCTTTCAGGTGCATCCCTACCGCCGTCCGGTGATTGGCTATGACGAAGACATCCGTAACCTAACCCGTGAGAATGTTCAGCAGTTTTTTGAGACTTACTACGCTCCTAGTCAATTGACGATGGCGGTTGTGGGGGATGTTGACCCGGCAAAAGTAAAAGAATTAGCTCAAGTTTACTTTGGACGCTACAAGGCTCGACCCGCCGCACCGACAGTCAAAGCGGTTGAACCTCCCCAAAAGCAAACGCGGGAAGTGACGTTAGAATTACCCTCCCAACCCTGGTACTTAGAGGGATACCATCGACCGGGTGTCAACCATCCCGATGATGTGATTTATGGAATTATTGGGCGTCTGCTCAGTGATGGACGAACTTCTCGACTGTATAAGTCTCTCGTGGAGCAGAAACAGGTTGCCCTCTCGGCTCAAGGTTTGAGTGGTTTTCCAGGGGATAAACATCCGAATTTGATGTTATTTTATGCCCTGAGTGCGCCGGGACGTACTGTGGATGAGGTAGCCACGGCATTACGAAGCGAAATTGAGCGGCTCAAGACAGAACCCGTTTCAGCACAAGAGTTAGATCGAGTCAAGACTCAGTCTCGTGCTGAATTATTGCGATCGCTCGATTCTAATATGGGCATGGCACGCAGCTTAGTCGAGTACGAAGTCAAAACCGGCGATTGGCGCAATTTATTTCAGGAATTAGAGCAGATTGCCGCCGTTACCCCAGCCGACATTCAGCGAGTGGCGAAGGCAACATTCACCGCAGAAAATCGCACGATTGGACGCCTGTTAACGAAAAAAGATTGAGTGTCATCCATCATCAATCTTCAGTCAGTTGTTGTTAGTTGTTCGTTGACCGATGAGCGATGACCTATCAACAATTCCCAATTCCTAATGACCCATTCTCAATGACTCATTCAAAATCGAACCTTCAAAATCGTAAATCCTTTAGCTGGTTGGGATTACTCCTGGCTACCCTTGTTCTCGTCGTGGTGTCGCGTTTGCCAGCCCTCGCCGCCACCGCCAAGCATTACACTGAGTTAGAATTTGCACCCCTGCCAGAGATTCAGCTCCCCAAGTACACCCGCTATAAGCTGGATAATGGAATGCTGGTGTATCTCATGGAAGACCACGAATTACCCTTAGTTGGGGGTACCGCCCTGATTCGCACCGGCGAACGCCTCGAACCCGCCGACAAAGTGGGCTTAGCTTCCTTGGTGGGGGAAGTGATGCGGACTGGCGGTACCACTGAACATACGGGAGATGAACTGAATCAACTTTTAGAACAACGGGCGGCTTCAGTCGAGACGGGTATTGGTTCAACTTCTGGCAGTGCGAGTTTTAGCGCTTTAAGCGAAGACTTGGATACGGTTTTTGATTTGTTTGCTGAGGTGATTAAAACGCCAGCATTTGCTCAGGAAAAACTGGATTTAGCGAAAAGACAAAGGGCGGGACAAATTGCCCGTCGCAATGATGACCCGAATGGGATTGCGGGTCGTGAATTTCAGAAACTCATTTATGGTAAAGATAGTCCTTACGCCCGCACGGTGGAGTATCAGACGCTCAACCCGATTTCCCGTGAAGATTTGGTGGAATTTTACCAGCAATATGTTCATCCGGAAAATATGATTTTGGGCATTATTGGGGATTTTGATTCTGCCAAAATGCGATCGCGGATTCAGGAAGAATTTGGCACCTGGAAACCCACCTCTAAAGCGCCAAAACTCACGGTGCCCTCTGCCACTCAGGCAAAGCAGGGAGGTGTCTTTTTGGTGAATCAGCCTCAACTCACCCAAAGTTATGTTCAGATAGGGCATATTGGCGGGGAACTCAACAATCCTGATTACCCAGCACTGGATGTGTTAAATCAGGTGATGAATGGCTTTGGTGGACGTTTATTTAATGAAGTGCGATCGCGCCAAGGTCTTTCTTACTCGGTTTATGGTTTTTGGAGTCCCCGTTACGATTTTCCGGGTACGTTTGTTGCTGGAGGACAGACGCGATCGGATGCAACGGTACCCTTTATTCAAGCCGTTCGCGCCGAAATCGAAAAATTCCGCACAACACCCATCACACCAGAAGAACTGGCATCTGCCAAAGATCAGGTTCTCAACTCGTTTGTGTTCAATTTTCAAGACCCCAGCCAAACTCTAGCGCGGCTGATGCGTTATGAATATTACGGCTACCCAGAGGATTTTCTCTTCCGTTATCAACAGGCTGTTAAAACCACAACCATTGAGGATGTGCAGCGTGTTGCCCAAAAATATCTGCAACCCGATAAACTTGTGACGCTAGTTGTGGGTAATGCTCAAGCCATTCAACCCCCTCTCACCAGCCTTTCCACGGATGTAACCTCTGTCGATATCACAATTCCAGAGGCAAAAAGCAGTTAGTCATAGGAACAAAAGCTAGGGATATAAAGGGAATATAAAGAAGTGTGAAGGATGAAGAAATGTGTATTCTTCATCCTTTACTTATTACCTATTGCCGAAATATCAATTGCACTGACGCCCCTGAGAATCACACACTTTAGTCCAACAGCGTTCTAGGAGTTTAACTCTGTAGAGATAGGCAAACAGGCGAGGATCGAGTATAAGCTTTGTTTTAGAACTAAAGACCGGCTGGTTCAGAAATTGCCACAAAGGAAATTTGAGCTTGATGTCTTTTGAAGCCATAAGAGGAAAATCTTAGAGAAGCGTTGTGAGATCTATTCCACCCTCCATCAGATACACCAATCAAGGGCTGGTTAGTTAACCTTGGCACATTGTCTGGTGAATTTCCTTGGTGGGGATTACGGAACATTGGAACAATTTTCTGCCAATCTCAGTAGTTTCCCGGAAGAAGGAGAAGGTTTCACCGTTCGACTTGGCAGTTTGTCAACCCACTTGGTGGGTATTTTATGTAGGAACCCTTAACTCTAACGAGGGATGGAAGCTGCGACAAGAGAGTTATGCGAATCTTAACGAAAACCTCACAAAGCCTAAGGATGAAGTTTTGTTATGGAGTCTAAGCTGGAGACAGGTAAGCGCAGTGGATTACTGGTGGCGGCGGGCATCCTGATTGGTGCAGGTTTGCTTGCAGGATTTGTTGATGGCATTTTATTGCATGAAATCCTCCAGTGGCATCACATGTTTACCAGCATTCGACCCGCGACGAACCTCTCTAATTTGGAAGCCAATACTCTAGCCGATGGTCTTTTTCATTTAGGCACCTGGACATTGAGTGTGATTGGCCTTTTATTGCTTTGGCGTGCTGGTGGACGTAGCGATATAGCCTGGTCGTCCAAAATCTTCGGCGGGTCTTTACTGCTGGGTGCAGGGTTATTTGACTTTATAGAAGGTCTCATCGATCACCAAATTCTAGGAATTCATCACGTTAAACCCGGCCCCAATCAGTTAGCGTGGGATATCGGCTTTCTGACTTTAGGTGCCATCCTCGCCCTAGTGGGCTGGGTTCTCTTGCGAAGCGGACAAAAGGAAAATTCCAGCCAAGCTTAAAACTAAGCTATTTCATATCTAATTGGCATACAGTAAGAAACCAGGATACTGTCCACATTCGAGTTTACCATTTTGGCTTTTGGCTTTTGCCTTTTAACTGGTTTAGCCACGAGAGCGTTCAAGTAAAATCATCATTAATAAACTTAACAAAACCTGCATTTCTTCCTGCTCACTGAGTTGATTAAGTTGTTTAATCGTAAACTTTCGGGAGAAGAAAGAAGGCTGCTTTTCCAAGCTCATCACAATCGTGCCATCTGAACGCATCACCACAAAAGCGGGATTGAAGACATACCCACTGAATAAACCAATAATGGGAATCTCACTAAATAATCCATCCATGACTTTAACCCATGGATTTTTTTCCCGAATGGTCATGACAACCGTGGCACCATCAAAAATGTCGTATTGCGCTTTCCAAAGCGATCTTAACCCTCGTCGTTTCACCGAACCTAAAGGGACACCACTCGATGAGGTGAAGTTGTAACTAGCCGAAAAATCGATGATGCGATCAGCCTTGATAGAGTACAAGGGATTGTTTTGCTGAGCATCACCAAAGACAGTAATAGATTCCTTGAGTTTGAAGAGCTTCTGCTTAACATAGAAGACAAGGCTACCATGAGCGTCAGTCACAGACAATTGGGGTGACAAAGCCCAAAATTTGAATTGGAGCTCTAGGGGATAGTGCATGAATTACGCCAAGGAGTAGGTAAAGGAGGAAGGCAGCGGAAAAAATAGCAGTTATTCTAGCCAGGTTACCGTCTTGCTAGAAGAGCCAACAACCTTAAGATAGAAATTTTAAAAAAGCCTACCCACCCTAACATTCATGCAAGGGAGAATCTCAAACTGTTCATCTTGCTTTGTGGCAAGAAGCTCCCGCTTATACCCATAACCTTTGGCGTTGAGGTTCAGTGTTCATGACAAGCTCCTGTTAGAGTTCGTTAGAACTTAATGGGAGAATTAGCGCCTGTGTTTGCGCCATTTGAGGTGGTATTAGCCCCTGTATTGGCGGCATTAGGATTGGTATTAGCGCCTGTGTTGGCGGCATTAGGATTGGTATTAGCCCCTGTATTGGCAGCATTAGGATTGGTATTAGCCCCTGTATTGGCAGCATTAGGATTGGTATTAGCCCCTGTATTGGCAGCATTAGGATTGGTATTAGCCCCTGTATTGGCAGCGTTGGGATTGGTATTAGCCCCTGTGTTCCTAGCATTAGGGTTGGTATCCTCACCGGGGGTACCCGTGAAAGTAAAGACTTGGCGATTGGGGGTGGTGTTATCAGTAGGAGTAGCAGCACTATTTGGAGTTGAATTGGTTGCCCTATTTGTGCTACCAGAGCCATCATCAGCTCTACACAAATTTTCTAAATTGAGGGTAACACCTCGTTGAGTTCGCATATAACAAAAAGGGCTGCCCGTGCCAGAATTTCGCACAGTAGGATAGCCCGATGTTTCAGACAAAGGACGGCTAAAGACAACCTGAGGAAGAGATACAATTACGGCAGCAGTAGACAGAGCCGCGCCCAACTTAAGGAGTTTTAACATAGATTTAGCAAGGATATTTTAAAAGGCTACCCTCCACCCTAAAAACCCCCGTTCATAAGAACCTATCGCTGGAGGAAGATTCAGCACTCAGCAAAAGGTAGAACTTTGAAAAAGGCTTAACGGCTTATTTTATTTATAAAGAGCATCACCCGTTGTAGGGTCAAAAACAAACAACTGCTCAAGGTCGAATTGGATGCTAACGCGATGGTCGCTACGCGAACCGCCGAAGGCATCGCCCGGACATCCACGCCAATCTGAAGGAGCCAGAACATCCAAAAGCACCTCCGACTCCGGCAGACACCCACGCACTAACGTCTCCCGTCCCAACGGTTCAACCACCTTCACTTCCATCCTCAACTCCCCTGTCCTGTCTGCGTCCTCTTGCTTGGAGTGGTTCGTTAACGTTACATATTCCGGGCGAATCCCCAAATCTACAAGTTGCCCTGGAACCCATTGCAACCTAATCTGAAGCTCACTGGGACAAGGCAAAAACTGCCCCCCTACCTGAAAACCCTCACCCGTATAAGTGCCGCGAAAAACATTCATCGGAGGATTACCCAAAAACGTCGCCACCATGCGATTGGCGGGTTGAGCATAAATCCCTTGCGGGTCACCGATTTGTTGAATCCGACCCCGATCAAGGACTACAATCTGGTCAGCTAAGGTCATCGCCTCCACCTGATCGTGAGTCACATAAATCGTGGTGATGCCCAATCGTTGATGTAACTGCTTTAATTCTGATCGGGTATCATCCCGTAACTGAGCATCTAGATTCGACAGTGGTTCATCCAACAGAAAAACTTTGGGTTCCCGTGCGATCGCTCTCCCCAGTGCCACTCGCTGCTGTTGCCCCCCAGACAACTGCTTCGGTTTACGATCCAACAGATGGGAAATATCAAGCGATCGCGCCACCCTCTCCACCTGTTTCTCAATCGTTGCCCTGTCCGCTTTCCGCATCCGTAATCCGAACGAAAGATTTTCCTGCACCGTCATGTGCGGGTAAAGAGCATAGTTCTGAAACACCATCGCCACATCCCGCTGCCGTGCTGGGACATGATTAACTAAAACATCGTCAATAAATAGATTGCCATCACTCATTGATTCCAAACCAGCGATCATGCGTAAAATTGTGGATTTACCGCAACCGGATGGCCCCACTAACACCCACAATTGCCCATCCGGCACCTCAAAGGTAACGTCCTCAATCGCCGTAATTTGGTCAAATTGGCGGGTAATCCCTTCTAATCGAACATTTGCCATAGGTTACAGAGATTAAAGCAATTAGTGAGCTAATTGAGCAACGCAGATAGGGGAACCACTGATCGCGGAAACTGACTTTTTAACGCCGGCAATACAGGACAAGGCTTTTTCGCCTGCAAGTTATCGGATGCATGACCACTAAATGTATTCCACCGAAACGGCCCCTTATCTGCCGCAGACATCCACAGCAAGCGTTTAGCTCTTGTCATAGCAACATAGAGGAGACGATACTCCTCCGCCGTCTTGAGGTGTCCCGCCTGATCCCATGCCTCCATCGCCATGGGTAAGGGTTTGTGATGAAGACTGGCGCGAATTTGGGCGCGGGCGACTTCAGCAAGGGTAAAATCTCCCAAAAATTGCGCCGCCGTCGGTACCCAAGGACTACCGGGAAGTGTGTCTTCATGCAAAAAAGGCAGAAAGACATAATCCCAATCCAGCCCCTTGGCTTTATGCATGGTAATCACCGTGAGTTGTCCCGCACGCAGATAGCGAGAGTCCGCGTCTTCGGTTTCTACCGGTTCAAAGCGTTCCGAACTGACAATTTCACTCAAGGCTTCCAGGGTAGAATTCATGGAACTATTCCCATGAGTCTGTTTGGCAATGCGTTCGGTTAATTTATCCGCTGTGGCGAGATCGGATTGGTCGTAGTTTAAGGTGAGAGCGAGGAAGGAAATGAGTTGATGGTGGGGGAGTTCTAAACGGGCGCGTAGCAGATTGGCGCAGTATTTCCGGGCTTGTTTGACTGAGGTTGTCTGTTGGGGGTCGAGGGGGCCTGGGTAGAGGAATTGTTCGGGGAAGGTGGCGAGGGCGTTGAGGTCTTGGGTGGGGATGAGTTGGCGCTTGACGAGGACTTCTAAGGCGCTTTTCAGGTAGTCGGGGGAATGGGGGCGATCAAGGAATTGTAGGATGGCTAGGATTTCGGAGGGGACATGGGAATGGCGATCGCTTCCTGCCACATCATAAACTTCTATCCCATGGTTGCGCTTGAGATATTCCAGCTTCTGAGCCACAAACGTCCCCTGTCGATTTTCCCGCACTAACACGGCGGCGCTATGAGTGGGGTTTTGTGTCAATAACTCAACCACTCGCTCTCCAATCAGTTCGACCGTGTGGTAAATGTCACGAGGGGTGTAAATTTCCAAGCCTCGCCCCACAGGATTAGGATTGGCATCTTTTTGGGGGTCACCCGCATTAACCGGACGAATCATTTGCGGGCGAAAGGCTTGCTCAGCACCGGTCAGTTGGGAGCGATTCACCCAGTTTAAGACATAGTTAGCGGCATCGATGATGATGCGGGTACTGCGACCGGCCTGATCCATGGTTGCCAGTCGATCCGTGATTTGGCAAGCTTCGCAGAACTGATTGAAATAAACCGGATCAGCGGGGGTAAAGGTAGAGTTAATCGCTTGATTGGGGTCGCCCACCCGAATTAAATTCAGCGGTAAATTTGGGGAATTGGGGTTAGCGGCGAGGGTTTCTAAGAGTTTGAATTGTAGGGGGGTGGAATCTTGTGCTTCGTCTTCAAAGACGGCAAAGAATTGGTTTTGCCACAGTTTACGAATGGCGTCATTTTCCAACACCCGGAGTGCGGCGAGAATCATGTCATCGTAGTCGATGAAGTTCCGCGATCGCGAGACGTTTTGATATTGTTCGTATAAGCCTGCAGCGATCGCTAAAATTTCATACTCATCCGGTGTCTGTTGCGATAATCGCCACAAATCTTCTGGCAATAAACCAGAGCTTTTGGCTTCATGAATTACAATTTGGGCAATACTGGGTAACACTTCAGTTTTTAACACCGACTGTCGCCGCAAGCGTTCCGTTTCTTCCCCATCAAACTGACGCCCTTCTAGCAACATTGAATAACGGCGCGAGTTGTTGGCAATCCACTGTTCCACACAAGCCCGGATTAAACGATGACTTTGATTCGGCGTCACCAAGGTGGCACTTTCTAAATTGAGTCCGGATAAGTCTGGATGACGGGTGGCAATGTTCAGCGCTAAACCGTGCAAAGTATAGACAACAAAGCTATTTTGTGGTAAACGAAGGTCTTTGAGATTTTCCCGGATTTTGCCTTTAATACTCGCGGCAGCGGAACGGGTGAACGTGACAACGACGAGTTGGCGTTTTCCGTGGAGTTGAAAACGTGCGATCGCCAAAGCGGCAGCGACTGCCATCCCTGTAGACTTCCCGGCACCGGGTACAGCGGAAACGGCAAGTTGTCCCCCTTGCCAATCTGCCATGCTTTGTTGTCCCAGTCTGAGACTATTGCGGAGGCGCTGCAAGGTTTGCTCCCGCAAGGCAGCTAGAGGCTGAGTCAGGGTTGTCTGGTTTTGGGGTTCATCCGGTCCCATCAGGCGTTGTCATCATTGCGACCTATCAGCTTCAGTTTAGCGTGGTATCGTTTCATAGCTTAGGTTGCAAAAGCTGATTCCAGTGAGTACTCGAAGGTTCGTCAGTAACACTTGTCCATACCCATATATAAATCAGCTCAGCTCTGGCTTGACAATCAAAATTCACTGCTCACTGCTCACTGTTTGACTCTCCCTCCAAAATTCCCATCAAGACTCTGACTAAACTATCTAAATCATCCGGGACTTTAAACAAGTTGATATCTTGAGTAATTTGTTGAGAGTTGCGATCAAGCTTACCAAATCGCCAAACATCACCCATCGTTACTGCCCCATAAAACACATTTTGTTCCTCAATATAGGATAGGGCAATTAACTCGACAGATAACTGAGTAAATCCTCTGGTGAGGTCATCGTTTTTGGCTTCAATAACTAGCAAATTATTGGTTGATCGCAAGAGATAATCAAGATTGCCTTTGAGCCAGTTGTTGACATTTAAAGGATACTCAATCCGCATTTTGCATTGGCAATAAATAACGACTTCCAGCAGGATTGGTGATACCAGTGTTTCCCTTCTGGCAGTTTCATTGCTGAGACTAATAAAAGGTAAAAAAGCTCTGATTTTTTGCTTGAGTTCTGGCAGGTGGTCTAGTTGTCGAGTTGTTCTAGGTAGAGATAACTCGGCTCTTTCCAGTGAATAATTAAACTCAGCTAAAATATCATCAGCTTCATAGGGTAACTCAAAGTAAGACCGAAAAGTGTAAGATTGACCTTCTTGCAGGATTTTGATTTTAGCCATAGCGCGTTCATCGTTGCTCCTGTTGTTAGGAGGTGAACCCCTTTGATTGAGAAAAGGAATTTACGATTCATTATAGATTGGCTGATAGTTACGTTGACTTGAAGGAGCGATCGCTCCGCTCCCTCTTAAGGAAGGACGTGAGTAATGGGAGGCGCGACAGGAGCAATAATTTTTAAACTTCGTGCATAAAAAAGCTAGAAAAAGGTGACAACTACTACAGCTAGATATACAGATCAGGGTACAACCTTAAGCACAGGAACAGAGGCGATCACGAAGTCGTACTGCTCGTCTACTCGTCTAACTCAACTGAAAAAATATTCAAAGCCGTTGGAAACGAAATTAAAATGCCTACCAATGAGATAAGTACTCAAGGACACTTCGAGCAAGGTAATACCCTGGCTAGCCAAGGTGATTATCAAGGAGCACTAGAGGAATACAACCAGGCACTGCAACTCGACCCTAATTTTGCTTACGCCTACCGTATGCGAAGTTTTATCCGTCACGCCCTAGGAGATTATCAGGAGGCACTAGAGGATTGTAATATGCTTTTTCAACTCAATTGCCCCCTCGGCGAAGCTGACGCCTACTACAACCGAAGTCTTATCCGTCATGCAGTAGGAGATTATCAGGGGGCACTGGAGGATTGTAATAGGGCATTGCAATTCCTTTGCCAGTGGCATGACACCCTCCTTGAGAACATCATTCAACCTGTTGCTGATTTCATCGCTGACACCCTCATTCGAGGTCTTATTGCTTTAGGAGAAACTCAGGAGGTGGTTGAGGACTTGGACGAAAGGTGGCATCGCCCTTGCGATAAACCTAACGCTTATTTCAGACGAGGTGCTATTCGCTCTTGCGCTGGTGACTATCAGGGAGCACTTGGAGATTTCACTGAGACGATCCGTCTCAAACCCAATGCCAATAATTACTACAACCGAGGTGTTACCCACTATCAGATGGGCAATTATCAGGAGGCGATCGCAGATTTAACCCAAACATTGCAGCTCAAGCCCAACTTTGTTGCTGCCTACTATAACCGAGGGAACGCTAAGTACGATCTAGGAGACGAGGCAGGAGCATTTCAGGACTACAATCAAGCACAAGCGATCGCGCCTAATTCTGATATCAATTCCAAGGATGAACATGGTTACTACGGACGTGCTCTTGCCCGTTCCCGAATGGGAGATAATCTGGGAGCGCTGGAAGATTTAAACAAAGCAGCAACATTGTGCTCTGAGCATAGAAATACAGCTCTCCATCAACGAGTACAGGAGATGATCAGAACGCTTTCGGATTAGGTGAAATCGCTATCCATGCGTCCATAGCTTGCGACTCAGCAACGGTTTGTAGTGCTGCAAACGGATGAAAAAACGCGATTGCACTAAATTCGGATATTGTTCACTAATTCCAGCTACAACCATGTTGTGTGTACCCTTTACAGCTAAACGTGCTTTTTGGGTCGTTTGTCTGTGTTTCAGTTTCATCCTTTTCCCGCTACCCAGCTACGCCTTAACGGTACAAGACGTACCCAATCCCCAAGAAGAGTATGGCGGTTGGGTAACGGATATGGCAAATATCCTCAGCCCAAATACGGAAACTAAGCTGAACCAGATGATTACTGGGTTAAACCGTCAAACTGGGGAGGAAATTGTTGTTGTCACTGTACCAGAAACGACACCTGCACCAAGTCTGAAAGCCTTTAGCACTAAACTGTTCAACTCCTGGAATCTGGGCAAAAAAGGGATACTCTTTTTGGTGTCTAAAAGCGATCGCCGTGTAGAAATTACCACCGGCTACGGCATCGAGTCCCTACTCCCCAATGGGCAAGTCAGCGGCATCATCCAAAAAGAAATTATCCCTCAATTCCGACAGGGGGACTTTGAAGAAGGCATCCTAGCTGGCATTAAGTCAGTAGCGATTAAACTAGGTGGAGATGTTGCTGTTTTACAAGATCTTGCTGTTGATAGTAATAATCCAGCCAATTCTAATCAACAGTCCGGTTATGTGGCGTTAGGCATACTGGTGATCGCTGCGTTGGTGTTGCCTTCTTTTTGGTATTTTTCATCCCTTGGTCGTCGTAGCGATAGTGATATTCCAAGCGAACTTGGTAGTGAAACAGGCGCGGACTAATATAAGTGAAACAGGCGCGGACTAATATAGTAGACCACTGACAACCCGACCAAGAACCCCTCCCCATCCCTCCCCGCAACGGGGAGGGAGCAAGATTTCGGCTTGTGACTAATGTCCTGCTGCTAGGATAATTGCGATCGCGTAGATAACATAAGAACTTCTACCTCTTGATAGGGGCGATTCGTCTTTCGTCCCTATAAAATCTGGCTCTGTTCCAACCCAGAGCTGCTATATATAAACAAGACTACCTATCGTAATGCTGCCCCCAGCAACCATGTCAGAACATCTTACTCCTCCAACAACCAAGCCTCGCGTTTCTCATTTCTCCTCTGGCCCTTGTGCAAAACGCCCTGGTTGGTCTGTTTCTAACCTTCAAAACGCCTGTGTTGGTCGTTCCCATCGTTCTGAAGATGGTAAAGCCAAATTAGCAGAAGTGATTGATCGCTCCAAAAAAATCCTCGGCGTTCCTGCCGATTATCGTTTGGGCATCGTTCCGGCTTCTGATACCGGTGCCGTCGAGATGGCATTGTGGTCACTGCTGGGAGAACGCCCTGTTGATATCCTAGCCTGGGAAAGTTTTGGTCAGGAGTGGGTGAAAGATGTCATAGATGAGCTCAAGTTGCCCGATCTTCGGCTAATCAAGGCACCCTATGGCAGCTTGCCCGATTTAGACCAAGTTGATTTTAGTCATGATGTGGTGTTCTTGTGGAATGGCACAACTTCAGGCGTTAGAGTTCCCAACGGTGATTGGATCAAAGATGACCGTGAGGGATTGACCATCTGTGATGCCACTTCGGCGGTGTTTGCCATGGATGTCCCTTGGAACAAGTTAGATGTGGTGACATACTCTTGGCAAAAGGTGTTGGGTGGAGAAGCCCAGCATGGGATCATCGTCCTCTCACCCCGCGCTGTGGAACGACTCGAACGCTATCAACCCGCTTGGCCGATCCCGAAAATCTTTCGTCTGGCGCAAAAAGGCAAGCTGATTGAAGGCATTTTTAAAGGAGATACCATCAACACCCCCTCCATGTTATGCGTCGAAGATGCCCTCGATGGGCTGACATGGGCGGAAAGCGTCGGTGGACTGCCTGGGTTAATTCGCCGCAGCGAAGCGAACCTAAATGCGATCGCCCAATGGGTTGAGCAAAGCACTTGGGCCGATTTTCTCGCCGAAAAATCGGAGACTCGTTCTTGTACCTCCATTTGCTTGAAGATTGTTGATTCTTGGTTTACCAACCTCAGCCCGGAAGATCAAGCCAAATATACGAAGAAATTGGCGAAACTGCTAGAAAAGCAGGGTGTGGCTTATGATATTGCACCCTATCGCGCTGCCCCACCGGGATTGCGGATTTGGGGAGGAGCAACGGTAGAAACCGCAGATATTGAAGCCTTACTTCCCTGGTTAGATTGGGCTTATGCGACGTTGAAAGCTGAGCTTGCTCCTGTGGCTTAACTGACAAAGCTCGATTAATGCATGTTTTGGATGAAATTCTCTCCCCCCTTAGGGGGGAGAATTTGTTAGGGAGATAGTCGGTTAACCTCCCAAGACTGCTCATCTTGGCGAGAATACAAGAAGCGATCGTGAAGTCGATTGGGACGCCCCTGCCAAAATTCAAAACTGCGGGGAATCACCCGATAACCGCCCCAAAAAGATGGAAGAGGCACTTCATGATTCATGAATTTTTGCTTCATCTGTTCAAACTGCATCTCCAAAATTTGGCGTGAGGAAATGATTGAACTTTGTTGCGAAGACCAAGCTCCAATTTGACTGCCTCTAGGACGAGCTGTAAAATATTTGAGTGAATCAGCCGTAGAGACTTTTGCTGCCGTTCCAATGATTTGCACTTGACGTTCTAAGGGTAACCAAAGAAAAAGTAGAGAGACTTGGGGATTTTCTTGAATCTGGCGAGATTTTCTACTTTCGTAATTGGTAAAAAAGATTAATCCTTCTCGATCAAAGTATTTCAACAGCACAGTCCGTACAGAAGGTTCTGCTTGAGCTGATGCTGTTGCCAAAATCATTGCGTTTGGCTCTAATAAATTAGCCGCACACGCTTCTTTAAACCAAATTTCAAACTGCTCGAAGGGGTCTGATTTTAGGTCTTGGCGTCTGAGACCGGCTCGTGTATATTGTTGTCGTAAATTTTCGATGTCCATAGCTACTGTGAATTGCGCGGTTATAATCGTCAGTATATTAGTTGTTTTGACAGTCCCACGCTTCAAAAAGCGGGGTTTTTCTGGCGATTTCTAGAAGGAAATTTGACCGGAGCAGAGACTGTTTCTAAACTAACTCTCTTAATATAAATCCGCTGACTACCCGTCGCGATCGCTCACGTTGCCGTTACATCCAGCTCTGGGTATCAAAATTTGTAAAAATACCTTGACGATTGAGCCGTCAAAATTTTTTAAATATTGCATAAGTAGCAGCGTAACAAGAGATAAGTAAACAGCCGCCGAGCAAACCTAAATTTGATGTAGCACTGAAAACGATATCACTTTGTTCGCAAAGCGGCTGGAAAACCAAAGAAGCCTGAAGGGTACTGCCTTAACATGGGCAAAATTAGGATGCAGGTGTTCTAAGAGCCTTTGCATCTTTGATAGTTTAGGGTCATGCGTCATTCAACAGGAAGAGAGATGGACGATTTAGAAAATTTTGTTAAACAAGCCTTTGAATCTTTTGTTGAGGAAGTGAACCACGCCTTTGAAGACACTGAAAAAATCCTCCAAGAGGTTGGAGAACAAGTCCAAATTTTCGCTGATGAAATGATTAGAGAAGGAGAAGCCAAGTTCAATGAATTCAATAAATGGTTAAATGAACAACAAAATCATTCCAACCAACCTCGTTGGGAACTGCGGCAAAGGCTTTTTACTCTAGTTCAGGGGGATTGGAATCTAGCGGAGCGGTTACTTGATTCAGCAAAAATGAACTATCCCGGACAGACAGAAGATTGGTACTGGGAAAAAGTCATTTATGACTTGGAGCGCGATCGCAATTAACAGGATTGTGGAGTGCACTTGTTTCCTGTTTATAGGGTGAGTGTACCCAAAATCATATCCACTGATACTTCCTTCTTCTCTTTGTCATTTTATTCCAGCAGGGAATGAGCTTAGCGAAGCAGGAGTATACCTGTTTGTACCAATCCAACAATCAATCCCAAAATTCCGCCTAAATTAACAATAGCTTGTAATTCACTCTTGACAATTCCTTGAATGGTGAGTTCTAGCTCTTCAGGTGTTGTAGCCTTAACCCGGTCAACAATCACCTGATCAATTGACAAAATCGGAATAATTTGGGCGACAATTTTTTCTAAATCTTCTTCTAAATAACGCTCTAAGATTAACGCCAATTCCTGGCTAATTACGCTCAGCGATGTCGTTACAGCCGCCGAAGTCCTCAGCCGATTGAGAATAAGTACCGCCAGATTATTCCAATCAATGGATTCACCTAATCCCTTCAGTACATCAGCACCCCGTTCCTGAACATAGCTGCGAACAGATTCACGGGTCGTTTTACGCAGTTGTCGCACCGTTGAGAGTGGCAGATTTTGCAGGGAAATATTTTGTAACCAGGCTCGCAAGCGTTCTCGTACGGACAGAGAAATTAAGAGTTCTGCAAGACGTGCATTCGCTGCATCTTTCTCATCCAAGCAATAGGTTCGCAGGCGTGTCAAAGAGTTGCGTAGACCCAACAAATTCGCTACAACCCAATAGGTTCCACTCGACTTTTCTCGAAAACCTTCATCAATAATCTGAATATTTCGGTCAGTCAAAAAATCAACCAACGCTTGTCGCATGACATCAGGAGGAAGAACAACCTGCAACAGCCAATCAGATAGCTTTCGTGCCTGTGGTTCACTGAGTTGGAAGTCCAATAAAACTTGATCGAAAATTTGGTTAATTTGGGTTTCCAAAAAATCTTCACGACGAGCAAGTACCTTGAGCAATCGAGGTAACGATTCACCGAATAAATCGCGCAGAATGCTGGCGAGAATTTTGGCAGTTCTCTGCTCTTTATCAACCTTGACTTGATCCAACGCTAGCTGCAAGAGCCAGAGAATAGCTCCCTGAACTCGCTCAGTTTGCAGCAGACGCTGTGCCAAGTTTTGCAATTCACCAGGAGTCAGCAGCGATCCCATAATCGTGTCCGCAATCCGCTTGGCAAGGCGTGCTTGATTGCGGGGAATCAAACCCGGTGTAAAGGGTAGCTGACGCTTCCCAATATAAATAGCTTTGTACGGGCGGAATAGCATCTTAATCGCTATATCGTTGGTGAAATAGCCAATAATTGCACCCGCCACGGGAGGAGCAATGTAAATCCAAGAAGTAGCTAGATCCAAGGTGAGAGTCCAGTCAGGCAAAGCGTCAAGAGAGAGAAGGGCGTAGGGACATCTTTTGAGAACACAGCACCTAACACCCAACTCCCATCTTAGCGAGAACGCCACAAGGCATGATTCCCTCTTCACTAGAAATTGGCGGCTGCTAATTACGGAAATTACCCCTAGTCCCCATTCCCTTTGCTTACCACTAATACTCCCATCATGCCGCCTGCGATGGGATAGTGAGTGGCTGTAAAGCCTGCTTTTTGGGCTAAACTCACTTGCTCTGGTCCGGTGGGAAACCGCTCTAAGCTAGGCGCAATGTAAGCATACTCTTCGGTTAAACCTAATCGTTCAGCGGTAGGCACCACAGCATTTTCCAGATACCACTGCTGAAAGGCACGCATCAACCGATCTTTGGGGCGATGAAAGTCTAAGATAGCCGCTTTGGCACCGGGTTTGAGAACGCGATACAATTCGCTCAAACATCGGGGAATATCCGTTACATTTCGCAATCCATATCCCATAGTTGCCGCGTCGAAATAATTGTCTGCAAAAGGTAAATCGAGGGCGTTGGCTTCCACCCAATGGATGGGAAGTGGAGGATGCTGGTTTTTAACCCGTTGATCGGCGATCGCTAACAAACCCGATGAAAAATCGACCCCATAAACCTGACCGGTTGCTCCTACCTGCCGCGCCAAAAGTTGGGCTAAATCACCACTGCCACAACATAAATCCAAACAGGTATCCCCTGAATTGGCTGCACTCCACTTGAGTGCCATCCGTTTCCAAACACGGTGCTGCCCTAAACTTAACCCATTGTTCAGTTGGTCGTAAACGGGTGCAATGCGGTCAAATAAATCCCGAATTTCTGATGCAGATGAGGTCATAGAGATAGAGGAGGATGAAAAAGTAGTGTCCCTTCATCTTCATGCTTCTTGTGCTCTCGGTCGATAAGCACGGGTACTGGTGAGCGCTAACCCAACCTGCTGCGCTGCCAGATGAATGAGTTTGATTTCATCCTCTTGCAAATGCGTCGTTTTTTGCTTCCATTGAAGCGATAACACCGCCAGCCGTTCACCTCGGTAAATAATGGGGACAAGCAGGTGCATATAGAGACCAACATTTCGATAATATTCCGCCTCTGCTGTCAGGGTCGAACTTGGAGTATTGACCCAAAGCTGAAGCTCTTGAGTCTCATGAGGTGTATCTGTCGTATTGCCAATTACGGCTTGAGCCAGTGGGTCTTTTTCTAGAGGGCTTTCCAGGATTTCAGATTGGGTGTAAATTCCCTTTACGCTCGTGAGTTGGTTATTTTCCACTAGCTGCAAAATGCAGGCATCTGCCGAGAAGTTTTCGCCAAACGCTTGAGCGATGGGTTCCAGACAAGAGTTTAAACTATCGGACTCTTGAGCCGCCTGCACAATCGTCATCAGTAACGCCATTTGTGCCTGTGAGCGATGCAGTTCTTCTGTCCGCTGCTTTAATAGTTCATAGGATTCAGCGGCGCGTTGTACCACCGATCTCAATTCATGAGGGTCCCAAGGCTTTGTAATATATTTGTATACCTGTCCCGAATTAATCGCCTCGACCAAATCCTCAACGTCAGTAAAACCCGTCAGGATTATCCTCACCGTGTCAGGGAACTGAGGAACCGTTTTACTCAAAAACTCTGTTCCTTTCATTTCCGGCATCCGTTGGTCTGAAATGATGACGGCGACTTCCCCTGAAGTCGATAACAAGGATAGGGCGTTGACTCCACTATCGGCTCGAAGTACTTCAAAATCGCGTCGGAAGGTACGGTAGAGTAGATCCAGATTATCTGGTTCATCGTCTACCACTAGCATTTTGGGTTTTTTGGGTCGCTCTAAGCTCATTAACTGACGTTTGATTTGATCAAAATTAGGAATAACATCGTCCATAACAATACGATAAGCTCCTTGCGGCGAATCTAAACTAGCAACCTGACGAGCTGATGTCTAAGGTGATGTTGATATTGGCGTAAAATAAAAAACTTTGGAGAAAGAAAAAATTTGCCCTCACCTGACTCCTCGCTTGTTCTGTCCGCTTTGCCTGTCAATATTATTAATATCCAGTTCAAGATAAATTAATGTCATCTTTCCCGTTACACGTCTTGTTAATTTTGCCTAAGTCATGACTGAAATACCACCGGGCACTCCCGAAAGCTACCCTCAACCTGATGCTGAAAGCCTAAATTTTGAAGATTTAATCCTATTGCTGCGTCGCAAACAAAGTAACTGGGTGGAGTGGGGAAAGGCTTGTCAGCAGCTACAAAAAGCAGGCTACAGTTCCCAGAAGATATTTGAAGAAACTGGGTTTGAGCCAATTCAACAAAATCAAGTGATTGTGGCCTCTCAGGTCTACACCACTTTAATCAATGCTGGGGTTTCCGATGCCGTGCGATCGCGCTTTGAGCGGACGGGTAGCGATTCGTTGTATGAATTGCGTATTTTAACACAAAATGAACGCGGTGCGGCGGCTGAATTTATTGTTGCCAGAAATCTGGATTCTGAAGGAGCGCGTGAAGTTGCCAAAGCGGTTAAAGAATTCTCCCGTCGAAGCACTCTACCCGAAGGTTTTTCCAATCATCCCGGTGATGCAGTGGCTTATGAATATTGGAAACTCGCTCGACAACAAAAGGAGTTACAAGAGCGATCGCGTTTAATTGCACGGGGTTTAATGTTCGCTCATACCCAGGAAGCGCGGCAACAAATTGAAAAGTTGCTGACTGAACTCGCGGGTGGCGAAAGGCGTCCCGCTCCTCGATTACCGTTCTACCGGATCGAAGCCGACGAACAGCAACCTCGCCTATTACCCGTCGCCGGTCGGTTCCCCCTGAATTCAGACGACTTGAACAAAGTTTCCCGCCTTCAAAGTACAGGTTCATTCCAACTGGCAAAGGTTTCTGAGGCACAAACCCTCGTGGCGATACCGGGTTGGCAAGTGATATTGAAGGCACAAGACCCTGTCGGGATTTTGTGTCAAACGAGTCAACTGCCTAATCAACAGGCTGGTAAATCCGAAGAAGTCATGGTAATTGTTGACCGTGGACAGACGGAATGGGACGGCGACAGTTACTTTATCGTTGACCAATCAGGACAGCTAGCCATTGAGTGGTTTCAGGACGCTCCAGATGTCAATCTATTAGGACGCATGATCCTCGTACTCCGTCCGAAGAAATTGTTGGATGAAAATCTCAGCCGCGATGTCTGGCAAATCGATGAATAAGCGAACAGGGATTCAATTCGGCACGATTTAACTTCTGAAACTCTTGTAGGATGGGCCGAAAAGCCCGTCCTTCTAAGCTGGCAATGCAGAGGGGACAGCAACGTTTTTCAGCACAGTCATGGGGCCTTGTTCTATTAAAATCTGGATCTGCTCCTGGGAACGTACCGCGAGGGTACCCGCAAATCCTAAGGAGTTTACAGGAATTGACTCAAACGATTCCAGTGAGCGCGGCACGAGTAACATCCACTCCCGTGTTGCCAAAAGATTATAAGCACCAGATTGCTGATGAGAACTCTCGTTGCTTAAACCCAAGACTTGAAGCATTGTGTGATACTGCTCCAAGGTTAAAGCAGCCGCTTCTTGTGGAGACTGCAACCCACACGAGTCTAACTGTGCGATCGCATGGGCGAAAGGCAAGCCGGGTATAGTTCCAATCGACCCGTCAAAGTGGATGGATGCGAGTAGAGGTGCGATCGGTACCTTGAGTCCGTTGGGTACAAGCGGCAGTGGCACCAATTGCAAGTGCTTGTGTCGCTGGCTAGCACCCGCCAATTTGCCTGCATTGTAAAACACCAAGCCGTCAATTTCGGCAAGACATGCCCACATAGCCACAAAATCTTGCAGAGTCAGTAACCTGTCCTGCTCTTCAAACTCTCGCGTGACGATCAGCAGGTGATGGTCGAGTACATTAAATTTGTTCAATAGACACAGATGGGTGTCGGAAATGTCTGCAACGAATAAATCCTCCTCGTAAGGAAGAAACGGGTTAAACTCCTTCCCGGAGGTTGTTTTTTGTTGATCCTGATTCTTTTTTGCTTTTTCCTTGCGGACGAGATTAGGCAAAACCCGAACCAGGAAATTAACGCCGTCTTGCTCAATCCATTGGCATTCAGTCGGGATGGGCTGGAGTGCACCGCAACCGAGGGCGTGTTCGGTTGTCTGGGTCACTTTTGCCCACAAAGTACCTGATTCTAACCGTAGTGTTGCTGGTACATTTTCTTCGGTTTGGGACATGGTGAAATCTCTTTGGCAGCGTCTGATTCTCCTGTGATATCCCAAGTTGCGGTCAAATGTGAAGGTTTATAGGACTATAGTGAGCGTTATTTTGGCTTTGTGCGATCGCGTGAGGTGATCGCATCTTGGAGTTTTTGATTTTTTATGCTGTTACTGCCTCTGCTTCTACGTCATCTTCTGATTCATCTCTGACTTTGAAATACCAGTAGAGGTTAGCAACGGCTAAGTTTGAGGCGTTTTGTAAGTTGGCAGGGACTAAGGTTTTATAACCTGCGATCGCGGATTGTTCGCTGATGTATGATGCAAATTCTTGACGTAAGCTTGGTTTCATCATCAAAACTAGCTGATCTTGCAGGGATGCAGGATGAGATTTTTGCTTTAAATTCTCGTAGAGTAACTGTTCTGGTGGTGCAGTTAAGGCGGTTGTATCGGCGTTGATGTCTGGGTTAGCTGTGACTTCTGGGTTGTCGAAGTCGGCACTTTGGAGGAGTTTGAGTTCAGATGGAGGGAGCGATCGCATCCAATCTACATGATTTTGCCAAGACTCTAAGACAGCTAAATCGTGGTCGTGAATTCGGATAAGTTCGGGGAAGAGGAAATCGAGTTCATCTTCGGTTTCACAGCGTTCAATTACAGTCAGGGAATCTTGACGGATTTTGTCTTGGAGGGACGAGAGGCGATCGCTTACTGCTGCTAGCTGATTTTGCAATTGAAACGACAAAGTGATTGTCTGGTCAATTGTCCAAGCACATTCCAGCCTACGGAGTTGTCCAGCCGCACAAGTTTCTGACAACAACTGAGGATTGTTATAGTCTGCTAATGCCTCTGTTAACATTAACTGTGCGCTTGCTAAGGTAGCGTTTCTAATACTCAGATCTTCGCACACCATAGCGGTTTTCATGAGCTTAGTTGCTTCTAGAAACTTCCCATAAGCCCGAATCAAAACTAGACGATGCTGCTCAAACTTGATATCTTGGGCAACCTCATCAATTCGCTGGATGATTTCTGAACCTTGGTCTTTTAGAGCTTTTTTTAGGTCAATAAAACCATTTTTGACTTCTAGCTTGAGTTGCTTTACATCTTCTCTCAGCTTCAGAGTTTGCCACAAGTTGACGGCTATCAATGCTACACCTGCAAACGTGCCGATACCAATCACAACTGTAGTTGCTTGCAAAACTCCTAAGCTAGCTTGGACAGCTTGAAATCCTCTGTGCATTTGGTACATCTGTCCTGCACTCATTGCCATCTGTGGAATAGCTGCCAACGGATTCAGCACAGCGCCGCTATTGCTCAGAATACCCACTGCATTACCAGCAAAGTGACCAGCATTCGCAGTGCCTTTAGCCCATCTAACTACGCCTATTGGTACTCCTCCAGAATAAACTTGATCATATATGCCAGCAGCAAGACCAGCCTGAATGTGAGGGGAAAATTGAAACAGCATAGTTCTGCCTCAGTGGGAGTTCTTTATCTTAGAGCCTAATTTGTCTCATTAAGAAAAGTCACTGAATTTATCTAAATTTTAAACACTTTCAACTGAAGCTAAGCAATACTAGATTTAAATTGATTACCTTAGACAGGTTATGAATACTGCCCTAGTCACTTCTGAGGCTGTTGAACTTTTTTCGCGCATTACTGGGCAAAAGCTCAGTCAAAAAACTCTCACTCCTTCTGTGATTTTCTTAGCAGCTTTGGTAACGGTTCTACTGGGGGTGATGTTGGCAGATGGCACTGTGACAGAGGAAGAAAAGCAGCGCTGGCAAAAAAGCATCAATAAATTTATCCCTCCAGAGGGTAATGTACGTCAATTGACGCAGCTTTTGAGTAAAGGAGTCAGACAGAATCAGGTATATAAAAAACTTAACGATTTGCTAACGCTGACGGCTCCGCTTTCAGAATCGGAAAGGCTGTTGTTGATTGGCTTTGGCTATGAAATGTCAGCAGCCGATGGAGTAATGGACGCTCGTGAGAAGAAGTATTTGGAGGTAATTGCCAATCGACTAGGAATTAACCCACGACACTTGGCGGTTCTCGAAGCTGGGTTCACTCATCAAGGAACTGTGGAACCATCTGCCTTGGATGAGGTGCAGTCTTTACTTGATCCAGCTCGGTTCCATGAATTGGATAGTGTTTTTGTTAAAGCTACCAGTGATATGTTGGCAGCTCTACCTGCTAAATCTGAACACAAAGGGATGCAATTACAGCAATCTACATCTTACAAGCATTTAAAAGAGTTCCAGGAGTATCGGCAGCAATTAAGTAATTTTTGCAATCAACTTTTCCAGATAATTCAAAATTGTAGCAATCGTGATTTCCTACCTCATACTCTCACAGAGGAGATAAATAAGATATCTAAAAACTTACAATTGCAGCCATTTAGACTGGCAGTTTTAGGAGAGTTTAGTCAAGGTAAATCAACCTTACTAAATGCTTTGCTGGGTGAAAAAATTCAACCTGTAAGAGCAATTCCCTGTAGTGGTACTGTTACAGTTTTGAAATATGGAGCGCAAAGACGGGTAATCTGTCGCTATAAGGATGGACGAGAGGAAGAGATTCCCTTTGAGCAGTATCAAGTAAAAGCTGCCATTCCCAAAGAAGCAGCACGAGATCATCGCAGTGATGAGCTGGCACAATCCGATCTTGACGAAATCATTTTAGAACATCCTGATTTGGAGTTATGTAAAAGTGGTGTAGAAATCATTGATTCCCCAGGATTGAATGAAAATCCTCTGAGGACGACTATCACTCAGAAACTTCTTAAGGATACAGATGCAGCTATTTTCCTAACAAATGCCATGCGTCTCCTCCCTGAGAAGGAAAAAGAATTGATACAAAATGTAAGGGTACAACTGAATGGGGGTAAAAAAAACGAGCCAATCGGAAATCTGTTTTTAGTTGTTAATTTTATGGATTTGCTGGACGAGGAAGAAGATTGTGAAGATGTAATACAGCGAATTGAGAGCTTTGTCAAAGAAGAAAATCTGCTACTTAAGGCTGAAAACCGACTCCACTTTATCTCTGCAAAATCAGCGCTGAAGGCAATTTTAAAAGGAAATGAAGATGATTATCTGAAAGCTTTTCAGATTTTCACCCAGTCTTTGGAGGAGTTCCTAACAAGCGAGTGCGGTTCCATAAAACTCAAACAGTTCATCACTAAAATTAATACTTTGGTTCAATCAAGTTTTCAGGGGCTGCGCCAAGCAGAGGAAGTTTTAGACGGCAAGGTTAACCTCTCTGAAGTAGAAAAGCAAAAAATATTGGAACAAATTGGAGAAGCTAGCGGTCGTGATGTCAGAATTCGTCTTTTAGCAGACCAACTAATAGAGAGTGTGGTTGAACAATCGGCTGAGTCTTGGGATGAATGGAGTGAAGGTTTGAGTGAACGAATGGCTCAGAAGAGCCTAAGCTGGACTTCAGAACACAATCCCGTTTTGAGCCAAGACAAACTAATCAAAGACTACATGAGTCAATTTCTTCAAGACTTAACACAAGAGATAGATGCTTGGGGAAACAACACTTTTAGAGATGTAATATTACAACAAAATATTAAAATATTAGACGAAAGAATTTCTCAAGAGTTAGAAGCAATTCAAGCAGAGTTTAAAAGCTTTGATCAACAAGTAAAAAGTCATTTGACTGAGCAACTTAACCTCTCAATAAGTGGAATTAATGATAATTTTTGGGGTTTTGGAGGTTTTGGCGGTGGCATTGGAGTAGGTGGTGCTTTAGCTGCTGGATTAGTAGCATTTGCAGGAATTGGCTTCATTGCAATAATTCTAGCAAGCGTAGCCGCAGCAATTGTTGGGGGTTTTGGACTGTCAATGCTAGATATCGATGGGCTTAGAGACAAAATAAAACTTAAAGTTTTTGAAATAGGATTCCAAAAATTTAATGAATCAATGGATAAAGTTTCAGAAAAATTCTATGAGATTGTTGGTTCAGTCTTTAATAACCGAGTTGAATCAGCAAGCCAGGTCATTACACAAGCAATTTTGCTTTATGAAAATCTATTAGAGCAGCAGGAAAAAACTTACAAAGACAGTTTGGAACAGCGCGAGGCTGACAAAGTTTGGATCACTCAGAAGCGACAAGAACTTGAGCAGGTGCAGAAGAATATCGAGGCAATTCTCCCTTCCTGAAAAGCAAAAGTACGTGGCGATTCCTGTGTTGAACCTAAGATACCCTAGACAGACACAATAAACAGTTGTCAATCCCTAATTAACCGTGCCAGTTAGCGGCGAACTAGCGCTGGCATAACTTTTCATCGGCATTCGACCCGACAGATAGGCAAGACGCCCTGCTTCTGCTGCCATACCCATTGCTCTCCCCATCGCGACGGGGTTTTGCGCCAGCGCGATCGCACTGTTAATTAATAAAGCATCTGCCCCCAACTCCATCGAATAAGCCGCCTCGCTGGGCGTGCCAATTCCCGCATCCACCACCACCGGCACATTGGCTTCTTCAATAATGATTTGGATATTGGCGGCATTCTTAATCCCCTGTCCCGAACCAATCGGTGAACCCAAGGGCATTACCGTCACACAACCCACCTCTTCCAATCGTTTCGCTAACAAGGGGTCGGCATTAATATAAGGCAATACGGCAAAACCTTCTTTCACCAATTGCTCTGCGGCTTCTAAAGTACCAATAGGGTCAGGGAGTAAATACTTAGCGTCCGGAATCACTTCTAACTTGACAAAATTATTATCTTCCTGTCCCAATAGTTTTGCCATTTCCCGACCTAACCGCGCTACCCGCACGGCTTCTTCTGCCGTTTTACACCCGGCTGTGTTTGGTAACATCCAAATTTTCGTCCAATCCAGCGCCTCTGCTAATCCTTCATGTCCGGGGGCTTGGGTTTGCACCCGACGCACGGCAACAGTGACAATCTGGCTACCACTTGCCGCAATGCTCTGTTGCATGAGTTCTAGGTTGCTATACTTGCCCGTACCCGTCATCAGGCGAGAATTAAACGTTCGTCCCGCAATAATCAGCTTGTCTGTGGATTGTTCCGGGAAAGATGGGATTTGAGGGGCAAGGACGGAGGACTTTGAATTGAGCGACGAATTGCTGGAGAAAACCATCGGGCTTGTCTGAGCAGGAGCAGATTGAGTATAGAGTCGGTCGTAGCGGAAATGTTCTAGGAGGGGGTGAAATTTTTGCTGACTAATTAAGTCGGCAATTAACACAGCTGTTCCGGGTGCTAAAAGAATGCCGTTACGATAGTGACCGGTCGCCAGGGTGAGATTCTTACAAGGGCTGGTGCCGAGAATCGGTAATTCATCCGGTGTTGCGGGACGAAACCCCCACCAGCACTCTTGTATCGCCCAGTCCTGCAATTCCGGATACAAGCGTATTGCTTGCGCTAAAAGGGTTTGAATCCCGGCTGGTGTATTGTGAGGGGCAAAGCCAACCTCTTCAACGGTGGCTCCGATGATAATTCGTCCGTCTCGACGCGGCACGATATAAGTGTTGGAACCGTAAAGGATTCGCTGTAAAGGCAAGGGCTGACGTTTGTCTAAGGGGACTTGTACCGACAACATCTGACCTTTTTTGGGACGGACGGGCAATGGCAATAAGCCACTCGACCAGGCACCGGTTGCTAAGACGTAATGGTCGGCTTGAAACTCACCCGCAGAGGTTCTGAGTTCGCGAATCTGGTGATTTTGCTGCTCAATGGCTTCGACTTCAATGCCTTCACGCAGATTCACACCCAATTCCTGAGCGGCTAGACGTAAGGCTTGAGCCAGTTCCCGGTTATCCACCTGTCCATCTTCCGGGTACCACCACCCGCCGACGACATCCGAACCTAAACCGGGTTGATACAAATGAATGGCTTTTTGGTCTAACCAAGAGGCTGATTCTGCTTCCGCGCCTGTTCCATCTTGTTTGGATGCGATCGCCTCTTCATAAACTGGTGCTAAAATTCCCGATGGCCAATAGCCTGTTGCCACACCCGTTAGCTGTTCTAGCTTACGAATCCATTCCGGATACAGCGATCGGGACCAACGGCATAAATCCAACATGGGACTTTGGGGAATCCTTTCTGCCCAAGGAGCCAACATCCCTGCGGCGGCTAGGGTAGACCCTTGTTGGAAATCGCGGGTGATGAGGGTTACTGTTGCGCCCCGTAATTTGAGTTCAACGGCGATCGCTAAACCGATCACGCCGCCGCCGATGATGAGAATGTCACTTGCTGCGTTCATGGGAAAAAATTGAGACGCGCCTCGGACACGCCTACGCCGTTGTTCGTTACCGCCTTAAACCGAGAACAAACAACTAAAACTCAAGCTCTCCATCTTACCATAACGCAGGCACACCTTGGTTAGCCTCTGACTGCCCCGCGCCGGTGTTGGTGGCTTCGGGATTTAAAGTACCATCAGGGGATTGTGCATTACCCTGATTGTTTTGGGCTTGCCGGAGCCGCTGATTGGCGGGTTGTACTTGTGTGCGAGTTCCGGGTTGGTTTTGTGTTGTGTCTGAAGTATCGCCCGTTTGGTTGGCACTTTGATTCCGACCCGGAAAGGGAAATCGATTACACCCAGTTACTACCCCCACAAGCACTGTAGCTACAACGACCCTGCCAATTAATCTCATCAATTTATGCATAAACCTGGGTCAAATAAAAAGAACTAAATGTGCCAATCACAAAAAGTTATCAAAACGAATATGAATATTATTTTTGTTTTGCTATTTCTTTAGGAATGGCTGCGACTCCAGACTTCAGATTACCAGCCTTGGGGCTAAATTCCTAGCAGATGCCAGGGTAGGGTCAGCAAGACCTTTGATCAGGCGTTCTGAACGAGTAAGACCTCGCAAGAAGCCGCAGACGTAGCCAAAACGCCCTCGTGTCCGGTAACGAAAATAACTCACCCGTTGGGAGTAGGGTCAGAGATGACCGCCGGAAATCAGAGTGAGGACTTTTAATGAAGATGGGGGAGAAAGTTTTTCGGAATACTCCTAAAAACGGGTGGGTTACTTCTGCTGAGCTGGTCTAGAAACCATCACAGCTAGAAACTCATACAGGAGAAGTGGATAGAGTACACCTTACCAAAGTGCTGGGACTGGCTGAGCGGTTTCTGCTGGGGCAGAGTCCGTCGCTGATGGATTGGTTGTTGTGTTTGGTGCTTGTGCGGTTGTAGCCGGAACGCTAGCTGGCGCTGTTGCTGTTCTATTGGGCTGACGAGCGCCTAATCTTTGATTGGTGGCTCTAGCGTTTGTCGGTTGTTGACCGGTTCGTAATTGGTTTGCACTTTGACTCTGCCCTTGGAAGGGAAAACGCCAACCAATCGCTGCTCCTGCCAGAGCGGCGATCGCAACTACCATGATAATTAACCCGATAAATCTGTTCATACCTGAGTTAAGAAAAGAATCGTGCGTCTGTCAATCTACAAGAATAATCCAAAGCCGTAGGTAATCGGTAATACTCCTTTACCTGGGCTTGGGTCATGGAAGTGAATTAAGCTTTTACTGATTAGACCTTGATGAGCAAAGCTCACGAGCATGGTGCTAAAAATCTTGCTTCCCTGGCTTGGAAACCCATGACTAAAGTAGTATCTAATTTCAGATTTGGCTTTACCTTCACCCTATTTATATATTCTCTATATTCTCACTAAATCTCCGGTCAATGTCGCTACAACTAGCGAAAGAAATATTTTTCCTCTTCTCCTGTCGATGGGTTGGGTTTGCCCAACCGATCTAGGAGTCGATTCAACTCAGGGTAAGTATTTCTGGACAACTTCCCAACCCGTCCAGGAAACCCAGGTAAATCCTACCAACAGTGCAATATTTGTCCCAACATGAATGGCACGCGCCCAATCTCGTTCTGGGCGGATTAGGGTAGAACTGCAGGCTGAGAGAAAAACTAGAAATACAACAGACAACCCAGCGATTAAGTGTCCTGAGTGCCCTAAGCTGCCGAAATGACCGAAGGTTCCTACAATGCCAATGAACAGCAGCAGTAAGACTAAACTAACCATGAGCCAACCCACGATGTAGTGTAAAGGTCTTAACCAACGGGGTTGTAGATGATGAGATTGGCGTTTCCTGAAGAGGACAAACCCGGTCATACTAAGCAGAAAATACGCCAAGAGGGAGAAGCCCATTGACCAAGCGGCTATCTTCCAGAGCCAAATAAAGGAAGGGAGATTCACAAAATAACCCCCTATTTGGGTGGGTAGAGTTTTCTCCTCCCATCATAAAAGTAAGGGGTTGCCCAATGAGGACAACCCCTGTCTCAATTTCACTCTAGGAAGGCTCAACTAGCCCAGAGTCGCAAAAGTTAAAGTTTCTTTTGATAATCGGATATTATGATTGACGAGTTCTACTTTGACTGTTTCCACCGGTTGCTTACTTGTAGTCACTTCGGAAGCCTTAGGTGCTGGAGGCTCTATGGCATTATCGTTGTCGTCTACACGCAAACGATCGCAGGGAATCGTATCTGAAAGGATGGCACTGGCCATCATGCCAGAGTGAATTTCCAATTGAGCTTTAGCCAGGGCTTCAAACACCAGGCGCTGTCCTGGAAACACAACACGCTCAAAATACCAGTTTGGAATGTTTGTTATACGAGCGATCTGTATATGGCTAGTGGCATTCACATAGCAGCAGAGAATTTGTTGATTTTGGTTATCAGGTGGGAGAGGATCAAGGATTTGAGCCATAACTGCCAGTGCGATTAACGAATTTAGCTTTTTATTACATCCCTCAAGTTAGCACCTGCGATCCCCACTGGCTGTAAACCCCACTACCAATCACATTCTCTCAACCTGGGCTATTTAGGAATTGGCAGGGGAATTTCCTAATTTTTTCGGCTTTTGCGCCTTTTTTAAGCAAAACTTGGGAAATTCAAGAAACAATGAAGGCATCAGCCCACTGTATCTTACCCTGTGGTCTGATTAGTCTCACTTTTACTCTTTTTGGCTTCCTCAAAAAAAATACCACAGAGTTGAGAGAACTCGGTAATCTTGTTAAAGTTAAGTTATATGAATAATTTTTTCAGAATTTGAGTGGCTCTCCCCGGTCAAACAGCGAGGATCGGTCAGAAGCAAGCGGACTCTGAAAGTGGGGTAACAGCTCAAAACCCCTTCATCAAGCCAATACAACGCCATCTGATCTCATGATTACTCTAATGTTTATGTTTGAGTCAGTGACTTATAAAAAAGAACATCCGTAACACAACGTTAACAATGCCACAAAAAATCCTCTATGTTCGGCTTCCCTGCAACCCCATCTTTCCCATTGGTGTCGTTTACTTAGCCGATCACGTCCATAAGCTATTTCCCGAAGTTGAGCAGCGCATCTTTGACTTAGGAACGGTGCCTCCCCTCGATTTTGCCAACGCCCTTGATACCTGCGTAGACGAGTTTCAACCCACCCTGTTGGTATTTTCTTGGCGTGATATTCAAATTTATGCGCCCGTAGGGGGACGAGGGGGCAACCCCCTACAAAATGCCTTTGAGTTTTACTATGCTCGCAACCCCTTGATCAAGCTCAGAGGAGCTTTGGGGGGGTTGCGTCTAGCCGCGTCTTACTACACGGAACTCTGGCGCAACCTCGGCTTAATTCGGCAAGGGGTCAAACGCGCTCAAAAATACCACCCAGAGGCGCGTGCCATTGTCGGTGGGGGGGCAGTGAGTGTGTTTTATGAACAACTGGAAAATAAGCTCCCCACCAGAACCATTGTTTCCGTGGGTGAAGGGGAAGCCCTCCTAGAGAAAATTCTGCGAAATCAAGAGTTTCAGGATGAGCGCTGCTATGTGGTTGGGGAGACAAAACCACGAGATCGCTTAATCCATGAACAACCCGCCCCCCTAGAAAAAACCGCTTGTAATTACGATTACATCGAACAAATATGGCCTAGTTTTGATTATTACTTACAAGAAAACGACTTTTATATTGGTGTACAAACCAAGCGAGGTTGTCCGCACAACTGCTGCTATTGCGTCTATACCGTAGTGGAAGGCAAACAGGTACGGATTAACCCCGCTGCGGAAGTGGTAGCTGAAATGCGCCAGCTTTATGATCGTGGCGTTCGTAACTTCTGGTTTACCGACGCTCAATTCATCCCGGCACGCAGGTTTATGGATGATGCCATTGAACTGTTGCAGAAAATTGACGATTCCGGCATGAATGATATTCATTGGGCGGCTTATATTCGGGCAGACAATTTAACGCCCCAATTGTGCGACCTAATGGTGAAAACCGGCATGAATTACTTTGAAATAGGCATCACCAGTGGTTCTCAAGAACTGGTGCGGAAGATGCGGATGGGTTACAACTTGCGTACCGTCTTGCAAAACTGCCGGGATTTGAAAGCCGCTGGCTTTAACGACCTGGTTTCTGTCAACTACTCGTTTAATGTAATCGATGAACGACCGGAAACCATCCGTCAGACAATTGCCTATCATCGGGAGTTAGAGCGGATTTTTGGAGCGGATAAAGTGGAGCCTGCTATCTTCTTTATTGGGTTACAACCCCACACCCACCTGGAAGAGTATGCATTTGAAAATAATGTTCTCAATCGAGATTATGACCCAATGAGCTTAATGCCTTGGACAGCGAAGAAACTGCTGTGGAATCCAGAACCCTTAGGTTCGTTCTTCGGGGAAGTTTGTCTCCAAGCATGGCGGCAAAACCCGAATGACTTTGGGCGGGAAGTCATGAAGATTCTTGAAGAACGATTGGGTTGTGCAGAGTTAGAGGAAGCGCTAACCGCTCCCCTTGAACCGAAACAGAAACAAGATAAACAACTGGTTACTGTTGCATAGGAACATGGGCAACTCTTTCAAGTTGCCCGTACAATGACTGGAAAAGCAAGCGCTCTTTTTTTCGGTTACCTATTAGAGATTCTTTTTTAAGAGCGTCCTTTATATGTTTGTGGTTGGAGATTATAAAATCTAACAATGCTGGAAGGTTCGATTTTACAAAAGTTAGAAGCAGCCCATCGAGGAAGTAAAAGACCTCTAAACTTTGGGGTTTATTACAAAAACACACTCGTTGCTCTGTGCCATGCTCTGGAAGACTTCATTCTGGAGTCTGGCGGTACACCTCTGATGATTACAGCTTTCCAGCGAGGTAAGTGGTATTTGCAAGAGGCAGAGCGTTATGGAGATTTAGCCGCGAAAGCTTCTCAGGTGGTGATTATGGCAGCAGCCGATGCTGGCTTTGCCGAACACCCGACAAGCCAACGGTCGAATGTGGAACTGGTGAGTCTGACACCGGATGATCCAGTGGCTCAAGAGTGGCACCTGATTATTTTGTCTGAAACGTACTCCGCGATGGTGCTCTGTCAAGAGTTATCGTCCACGGATTATGGGCCAACTGGAGTACCAGAAAATGACCTGGAACGCAAGTTCTACGGATTTTGGACGTTTGAGGCTGAACTGGTACAAGAGACAATGGACTTAGCGATCGCCCATGTCGGTCGTTATGCTCCAGAATTACAGCAAGCCTTGAGGAGCCAAAAACAAAAGATTACCGCTGCCTATGGGACTAAACCAAGAGACGACATTGGCATAGTGGTGACCCGTGTGGTGGACTATCTTCAACATAGTCAAGAAGATGTCTCTCACCTTGGGGAAAGCGAACTGTTTGCCTCGCCCATGCATGAACAGGCGTTGGAAGACAACCTGGTGTCTAGCGAGATGCAGGCATTTTTGCGGATGGCGCAGCTAATCGACCAAGCGAATGCAGCCAATCCCTTGGCGGCGGCAGAAATAGCAGCGCTCGCAGAATCCATGGGACAATTGCTGGATATCCCGTCGTGGCAATTGAAGCGTCTGCGTCTGGCGGCGTTGCTGCACGGATTGGGTTCTTCCTTCGTGACAGCGGTTCATTCCCAGGAAGAAGCTCCCAGTTGTCCTCTAACGACGGCAGTGCAGGCATTACGAGTGATGCCCCGCATGAGAGCGATCGCCCAAATTATCACTCATCAAACCGAGTGGTGGGATGGCACAGGTACGCCTGCGGGGTTAGCTTATGATGCTATTCCTTTAGAATCGAGAATTTTAGGACTGGTGACCCACTTTCAGTGGCACGTCAGACAGCTACGGATGTCGCAAGAAGGAGAGGAGACCACGATTAATCTCGAAGAAACCTTATCCAAAGCGTTAGCTGAATGTCAGCGCCAAGCAGGCGAAGCGTTTGATCCCAAACTCATTGAAGCTCTATCTTTACTGGTTATGGGGATGCAACAGGGCATGAGCTTGCAGGTGAATCAACCTAAAATTGCAGCAGGGATGTGGTTGCTCGATTCCCATCCCAATGAAGAGTTGAAGGTTAGCAAGTTGAAGCTTCAAGATTAAAACATTCAACTTTCAACCTTTTAAGGTTCAACGTTTATGTAGGTCAACCTAATTTTTTTGAGTTAAGTGATGGAGATAGAAGCAATTCGCTCTGGGAAACTCAAGCAGCTGCCAGGAGTCGATTTAGAAGAGGAAGACCTTTCTGTCAGTCAACTGGAGCGTATTAACCTGGCTGGGGCGACACTGGCGGGAACCAATTTTTCGGGTTCCAATCTCAATGGTGCCCGTTTAGATGGCGCTAACTTGGTTGGAGCCAAACTCGCCGCCGCCGATTTACGAGCCAATTTCCTCGGTGCCAACTTGATGCAAGCCGATTTGAGCAGTGCAGATTTGCGCGGCAGCAACCTCCGAGGTGCCAACTTGATGGGCGCAAAGCTGGCGAAGGCGACATTGGCCGGTGCGTTTTTGAGTGGTGCCAACCTGATGGGGGTGAACTTGCAGGGGGTTGATTTACGCGGTGCCGACCTGCGAGGTGCTAATCTCAACAGTGCTAATCTCAAAGGGGCTGATTTGTCTCAAGCGGATTTACAAGGAGCTAGCTTGAGTAATGCCAATCTGGAGGAGACAGACTTACGCGGTGCCAACCTCGCTGGTGCGAACTTGAGGGAGGCTAATCTCCTGTGCGCGGAGTTAGAGGGGGCTAATTTGGAGGGGGTTAATTTAGCGGAGGCTTGTTTAATTGGCACATCTCATGCAAAGGTAACCCCACCATTGGAACAGGTGAAAATTCCCTTGAGGCTGACTGAAATGGAGCCTACTTCTGTCCAAGATTTCACACAAGAATAAACCTCTTGCACTAATAAAAAGAACTTCTTTCTATCCCTTCCCATAACGGGGAGGGATCAAGGTTCATTTGTCTATTTCGGGGAATTGATAGCACAGTGAGACGTAGTTCAGGCTAAATGTAACAATTGGGTTAGTTCGTGTTGATAGGGTGATTATGTCAGAAGAAGAGAAGACGGTAAATTTCAGAGTGTTTCTGTCAGAGTCGGAACGAACTCAATTTAAAGTCGCCTGTGCCAAGACTCGGACAACGATGAGTCAGCAGGCGGTGGCATTGATTCGGGAATGGCTGAACACTCAGGAAAACGAAACACCCTCACCGAGTAATAAGGGTAAGGGGGCCGAATGAGGTGATGAGCTTAAGTCTCTAAAAAAATATGAGTGGGGAATGGATAAAATCTAGTTATTTTATTCAAGCCCCTTGATTGATGGAGAGGAGTTTGTCCGGCTATAGCTGGGTAACTTTATTATGAAAGGAGAACAAACTTTAGAGCCGTATTTTACCCGAATTCTTCCTGAAAGCCGATCGCTTCCTCATCCAAACAGCAAGAACACTCAAAAATAACAAACCCATCACTCCCGCGATCGGGTTATTATCAACACCCGTAATCCAAGGAGAAACGTTGTTAGAATACTTCACCAATTGCCCTACATTAAGGATGTAATAAGCCCAAACTAAACCCGCGTGCAAACCAATTGACAAACCCAAATGACCTCCAGATGACCGTTTCGCCCAAACTAACGTTAACCCTAGCAGTACTAAAGCGGGAAATGTTGGTAATGTGCGAATCACCTCTGAGAGAGGTTTGAGAAAGTGCAATATCGCAAAGATAATCGCATCAGCCCAAAGAGAGGCTTTAAGGGTATAGTCTCGTTGCAACTCATCCAACACCCAACCCCGAAACACCAATTCTTCTGCAAAACCAATACCGAGGGCACTGACAAATCCCTCTAAAATGACTTTAGCTAATACAGCTTGAGGGGTTTGGAATTGAATCCAACCGAGTAACCCTTCCACCACAAATAGGGAAAAGGTAAATAATAGACCAATACCCAATCCTTGGAGTAGGTCTAACCCATTTTGCCGCGATCGCACCAACCCATACTGTCTCAGTAGATGCGATCGTCCATAAACGTTCTTTCCCCACCATCTCAGCAACAACAAAAATGCCCCGAACAATAGCCCCATCGTCAGAATGGTCACTAAGTTCGGGTCGTGAGCCAATAATAAATAAATGGGTGCCGCTACGGGTAGCCAAAGCAGCGATAAAATCACCAGAAATATCCCCAGCCTTGCGGGTGCTGGGTATTGGGCAAATTGAGTAAGTTTAGATTTCAAACGGCTTGGGATGTGAGCAGTTGGCGAAGAACCAAAGATAGTATTTTAAACCAGGCTTTTAAACTTGAGGTTATGCCTACCCTCGACACCCTCAAGACAAATCTTAACCCCTTACTCATCCGGTTCAATCGTGCTGGTTAAACCGTGGTTCTTCAGCGTTTCGCAATAGAACTCCGCATGTTCTTGAGCACAAGTAATCACCAAGCCTATCCCCGTCATATGAGCTTCCATCATAATGTTGACGGCTTGAGGCTGAGTTAGACTCGCTACTGTCGTCATTAAGGTTTGCACCACATGCTCCATTGAATTGAAGTCATCATTATGGAGCAAAACGCGATAGCGAGGCGCGTGTTTCCGGACGGTTGAACGCTTCTCAATTGTTTCGACAGACACAACTCTATCCTCTTGTGTTCATAGGTTTGCATGGATTCCCGCTGAAACAGGGAAAGATACTCGCTTTGTCTTTATATTACTAAACATTGTGGGATTCAAGACAGTAGCAAGAGTAAATTGTTGCTACAAAATGAGCGCTAAAATGCACATTGTCTTGAAATATGGTAAAGAGTGCAAGAACCTAAGCCAGTCAACCGAAGGTAAGGGCAAACGCGAAATTGCCACCTACAACTTTCAACCGGCAGCCTCCAACCCGCCAACCCCAGCTAAAATAAGAAAAGTTAACGTTAATTAACATTTCTCGTGACGACACAGGCAATCCGAGAGACCGCAGCCAGCCCAGCACCCGGTACTTACTGGCAATGGCGGGGACAATCTATTTACTATGTACAAGCGGGGCAGAAACGATCAGGACGCCTCCCTTTACTGCTGATTCATGGCTTTGGCGCATCCACAGACCACTGGCGCAAGAATATTGCTGAACTTTGTAACGACTTTGACGTTTGGGCAATTGACTTGTTGGGATTTGGACGTTCAAGCAAACCCGATTGGCAGTATGGGGGTGACTTGTGGCGAGACCAGTTGCATGACTTCATCACCGAGGTGATTGGTCAGTCCGTCGTGTTGGCGGGAAACTCTTTAGGTGGCTATTCAGCGCTGTGTGTTGCCGCCCAGCGTCCTAATACTGCCGCTGGTGTAGTGTTGCTCAACAGTGCTGGCCCTTTCACCGATACCAAGGTGCCGACTCAAAAGAGTCCCTTACAACAATTCATCGGCGACCTCACGCGGTCAGTTTTGCTGCAACCTTGGGCAAGTTTTCTCTTGTTTCAGTACGTGCGGCAACGCTCAATGATTCGTAAAACCCTCTCCCAAGTGTATCTGGATCAGAGTGCGGTCACAGACCAGTTAGTGGAAGAGATTTACCGCCCCTCTTGCGATGAGGGTGCCCATAAAGTATTTGCCTCGGTGTTCAAATCTCCCCAAGGTGAAAAAATTGATGTTCTGTTAAACCAGCTAACCTGTCCCCTGTTACTGTTATGGGGAGAAGCTGACCCTTGGATGAATGCCAAACAGCGGGGGGCTATGTTCCGTCAATACTATCCTCAACTCACAGAACACTATCTCCAAGCTGGGCACTGTCCCCATGATGAGGTGCCAGAACAGGTGAATGCGATTCTACGAGATTGGATATTGGCGCTGGACCCAGTTGAAGCATCGAGTGCGAACGAACTTTGAGGCGAGACGAGACGAGATGAGATCCCCGGCTTCTTTAAAAAAGTCGGGGATGTGAACTGCCAGCGTAATACTCTGAGCGCAGTAAAACCATTAATCTAAAAAAAATTCCATTTTTCCTTATTTTTGCGACACTTCTAACTACAAAAAATACTTTTTTCAAAAAGACTCGCGGTATTACATGTCTTACTGATATTGTCAATAAATTCCCCATTCTCTGGACATTTTCCCCGCTTTCTGAAGCCTTGGTGTTTAAACCTAAAGGCAGCGGGGAAATTCCTTTTAAGATGCCCAGCCCACAATTAGAGAATTTTCTTTCTTGTGGGATGGGCATCTTGCCCGTCTGAGCCATGCAAGTAAAATGCACAAAAGCTGTGACTACCAAGGATTGCCAATCATTGTATAGCTGTAGCCATCTTCATTAGGACGCTGCCTGCTTGAGAACGGATTCGATCGCATCCCGTAAACTAGCCGATTGGGGTAACCGTTTACGAATCCGACTTTTCAACCATGCCCAACACTTTTCAATCCGATTGAGATCTGGCGAATAAGGCGGCAGATAGACGATCTGACACCCTGCGGCTTCAATTCCCTTGGGCAATGCGACCGCCTTTCTGGAAACGTCGCGTTCCTGCGCTTTTTCCACTAAACCCACCAGATTGCCCCGTAACTGTACAGAACCGCCGATATCCGACTGCTTTGTAGTGGAAGCATCAGCGGTGCCGGAAAGCACTAGCGTACCTGGAGACTGGGGCACCACAAGACCTGAATCAGTGAGTACCACCTGACCGACATCATTCACCGTCAATCCCTTGGCTGGAGAACCCGCATTACCAGTCAGTAACTGGGGTAGGGAGAGAGGAGTGGGGAGTAGGGCGTTAGAGGTGGCAGGAAGGGTGCAATTCGTCGAACTCCCGCAGGGTTGAATCTCTAAATTGAGCAAGTGACCCGATAGAGAAATTCGTATCAGGTTTTGTCCCGGCACAGCCGCAATGCTCAGGTTCCCGCCGGGTGCCTTTAGCTCACCTGTACTGAGCACTGTGCCGCCCAGTAAGGTGAGATTTTTCCCTTCACTGACAGCCAGTTGACCCGTATTAATGATCGCTCCGGGTGCTCCGGAGGTGCCAAAGGCAAAGGTACTGGGCGTCTCAATTAAGGCAGAATAATCATTTGTACCAACAGCGTTGAACCCGTTGTTGTTACCAAACCCAATTCTGGTGGCTGTCGTGGCAGTAAAGTCACCCGGAACGTTCAACTGAATAGATGTTTCCCTTTACAAAAACTGATGAAATGATTAAGAAATTCTATGTACCAGCTCTATGACTTCGGTATTAAAACTAAAGAAAGGGTTAATAGCTTGTATTACAAGGGTTGAGCGCCTTTGCGGGTTACTCTCTCCAAGCTAGCCCAATGCCTCGGTACGTGAGGAGCTGGATTGCTGAGTTCTTCACAGTTTGTTACAAAGATATAGAGAACTCTCGTGGATCAACAGCGGTATGTTTGGTGGCTTTACCGGTTCAAAAACTCCTACTGGCACGGACTGGGGAGAGCAAATGCTCAATACCGTCGCCAGCAAAACGATTCGCCACCTATTCACTCAAAGCGAGTCAGTGGAGGTTTCGGTGCGCTGCTATCCTTCAAGCAAATTGTTGCAGGGTAGCATTGACAGCCTCAAGATGAGTGGTCGTGGTTTGGTGATTCGCCAGCAGTTCCGGACGGAGGAAATGTCCTTTGAAACGGATGCCATCTCCCTTGACTTTAGCTCGGTTCTCAAGGGTCAGATGAACATCAAGCAGCCCACCCAGGCGATCGCACAGGTTGTCCTCACGGAAGAGGATATCAATAAATCCTTTAAAGCAGAACTGGTCAGGAAGCAACTAGAGAATATTACCAGCCCAGCCTTGAGCGAGTTGTCCGGGGGTGAGCCAATTTCTTTTACTGATGTGCAAGTTACTTTGCAACCCAACAACCAATTACGTTTGTTTGCCAAAGCCAATCTGCCTGAGCAGGGTCTAGTGCCGATTAGTATGAAATCTACCCTGGCGGTTGAGCGGCGGCGTCGTATCCTGTTTCAAAACTCCCAATTTGAACCAGAGGATATACCAGAGTCTTTGCGGGAAATATCACAAAAGTTAGCAACCGCACTGGATGAGATCTTGAATAATATGGTGGATCTGGATCGGTTCAACCTTGATGGCGTCACGCTGCGAATTAATCGTCTGGAAACTCATGGCAAAAAGCTGATTTTCAGTGGTTACGCCCAAATTGAGCGCGTTCCCAATACTCCATAACCTGAAAGCACATAATGTCAATTAGTGGTTTCTTTGCGGCGGGTGGGGTTGTAATGTGGCCCCTTTTGGTGTTATCTATCCTTGCGAGCGCACTGATTTTGGAGCGCATTATCTTTTGGCAACAAGTCACCAAGCGTCAGAAGCCCATCATTCAAGCCTCTCTTAGGCTTTACCTACAAGACCCTCAATCCGCCTACAATATCCTAGAAAAAAATAGCGACCTGCCGATCGCACGAATTTTTCTGGCAGCGCTAGAAATGGAAAACCCCACGCCAGAGGAATTTCGGCTAGCACTAGAAAGTGCGGCTCAAGCGGAGATGCCTATCCTCAAGCGTTTCAATACAGGATTTGAAACGATTATCGCGGTTTCTCCCTTGCTCGGTCTTTTAGGTACCATTCTGGGCTTGATTACCTCTTTTGCCGCGATGCGAGTGGGCGATATTGGCACGAGCAATACCCCTGGTGTTACAGGCGGAATCAGTGAGGCTTTAATCTCAACCGTAGGGGGGTTGTGTGTTGCCATCTTTACCCTGATATTTGCCAACTCCTTTCGAGGGCTATATCGTCGTCAACTCGCCTTAATTCAGGAGTATGGTGGTAAGCTAGAGCTGCTCTATCGTCGTTACTATGCCTATGGGAGACTACCTTATGTAGCAGCTCAGGAGCCAGAATGAAACTCAAGCATCTCACTCAGGCAAATCAAGATTACGAACAAACCCGAAACTTCTTACTTCAGCACGAAGCGTATCACAGCTTGATGTTTGGTCTGCTGGATACCATCGTTTACTCTCCCCATCGCTTCAAATCTCAACCCTATGTCGCCATGGTGGAAAAGAATGATACGGTTTTAGCGGTTGCCCTGCAAACACCACCTCGCAAGCTTTTGCTATCGCGAGTTGAGGACGTTCAGGCGATCGCACTCATCGCCCAAGACTTGTATTCTAGGCAAGCACAACTACCGGGAGTGATGGCTACAGCATCAGCCGCTAAAGCCTTTGCCCAACATTGGCAAGAATTGACGGGACAACCTTACCACGAAGGAACGCGAGAGCGCTTCTATCAACTCGAAACCGTACAGCCTACTCCCGTTGTCAACGGACATTTACGACAGGCTACACTGGGCGATCGCGAATTATTGATTGATTGGTGTCGTGCCTTTATGGAAGAAGTCTCAGAGGAAATCGTCGATTGGGAGGCGGAGGAAGTTGTGGATCGCTATTTGGCGGAAGGAAGTCTGCATTTTTGGCAAGATAACATTCCCTTATCCTTGGCTAACTTCTATAGTTCAACACCCAATGGCGTGAGAATTAATTTAGTTTACACTCCACCAGAGCATCGAAGAAAGGGTTATGCTACCGCTTGTGTGGCGGCGTTGAGTCAAGCCTTACTGGATCGGGGATATAAATATTGTTTCTTGTCTACAGATTTAACTGATCCTGCCCCAAATCACCTTTATCAGGCGATCGGATATCAGCCTTTGGATGATTATATGCAGCACTACGGGTTTGATAGCTGATACAGGGGAATATAGGTGCAGTTGCTCTACTGTCACTCGTGATGTAAGCTTCTGCCAGTTTCGTGCTAAAACATGTGGGAAGTATGTATATGCTGTGATGTGTCTAATCTATCGGCAATTTCCCTTTTTGATTAGCGCTCTTGTTACCCGCGAAATCAACTGAAAGAGTATAAGGCTAAAGGTTATTCCTAAAAAAACAAACATCTGCTATTGAAATACTTGAATTCTTAAAAAATTAATCGCTTAATTCGGTGTGAGGATTGAAATTTAATGCGAGTTTTACTGATTTATCCCCTGTTTCCTAAAAGCTTTTGGTCTTTTGAAAAAACGTTAGCCTTGCTGGGTCGCAAGGCAATGCTTCCCCCCTTAGGATTAGTCACAGTGGCAGCTATTCTGCCCCAAACCTGGGAATTTAAGCTGGTGGATCGCAATGTCAGCCAGGTAACGGAAGCCGAGTGGGAGTGGGCAGATTTAGTGATTCTTTCTGCCATGATTGTGCAAAAGGAAGATTTCTTAGCGCAAATTCAGGAAGCGAAACGGCGAGGGAAAGCGGTTGCTGTCGGTGGTCCTTACCCAACAGCGTTACCCCACGAAGCCGAAGCATCGGGTGCTGACTATTTGATTTTAGATGAAGGGGAAATTACTTTACCCTTGTTTATAGACGCCATTGAACGGGGTGAGTCCTCTGGTATCTTCCGATCTGGGGGAGAGAAACCGGATGTCACGAACACTCCGATTCCTCGCTTCGATTTACTGGAATTTGACGCTTATTCGGAAATGTCCGTTCAGTTTTCGCGAGGCTGTCCGTTTCAGTGCGAATTCTGTGACATTATTGTCCTCTATGGTCGCAAACCCCGGACTAAAACCCCAGCTCAACTTTTGGCGGAATTAGAACGCCTTTATGAGTTAGGTTGGCGACGCAGTATTTTTATGGTGGATGATAACTTCATTGGCAATAAGCGTAATGTCAAGTTATTTCTGAAAGAATTAAAACCCTGGATGGTAGAACACGGGTATCCGTTCTCATTTGCCACTGAGGCATCAGTGGATTTGGCTAAAGACCAAGAACTGATGGATTGGATGGTTCAATGTAATTTTGGGGCGGTGTTTTTAGGGATTGAGACACCGGATGAAGAAAGTTTAGCCTTGACACAAAAGTATCAGAATACGAGAGACTCTTTAAGTGAGGCCGTACATGCGATTACTCGCTCAGGATTGCGAGTGATGGCTGGGTTTATTATTGGCTTTGATGGGGAAAAATCGGGCGCAGGCGATCGCATTGTCCAATTTGTGGAAAAAACGGCAATTCCTACCGCCTTATTCAGCATGTTGCAAGCCCTACCCGACACTGCTTTGTGGCATCGATTAAAGAAAGAAGGACGGCTGCGAATCGAATCCGCAAATATCAATCAAACGACATTGATGAACTTTGTGCCAACTCGTCCGTTGGAAGAGATTGCTAATGAATATATTGATGCCTTTTGGAGATTATATGAACCAGCGTGTTTTTTAGATCGCACCTACCGTCACTATCGCATTTTAGGTGAAGCCACCTATCCGAAGAAGGAAAAATCTGTTAAGAAAAAGTTAAATTGGGTGGTGGTTCGAGCGCTACTGACTATTTGCTGGCGGCAGGGAGTTGTTCGTAATACTCGTTGGCAATTCTGGCGCAATTTTATGAATATGTATCGCTACAATCGGGGTGGTTTGAGCAGTTATCTATCTACTTGTGCTCAAATTGAACATTTTATGGAGTATCGCCAGATTGTTAAGGAACAAATTGAAGCGCAATTAGCCGAGTTTTTAGCGCAGGAAGCCCAATTAAAGGAAACTTCCGAGGATACTAAAATGCCTGCGCGTCTTAGTGCGTAGGCTATTTTCCGTGGGGTGAGCATCTTGCTTACCCTATTTATATCGTTAATGAGAGCGAATCAGTGGGTAGGCAAATTGTAGGTTTTTAACGCAGAGTTCGCAGTGGCTCGCGCAGAGGAGCGCAGAGGTTTTGGGAGAAGAGGTTAGTTAGTTGTGATGCCATAAGTTCTTGAAAAGCTGATTCTCCCGGATAGCATCAAAGGAAGAATCAGTTTTGGCTTTTTCCCTAAGTTGTTCTGGGTTGAAGTTGATCGCATGTTTTAGGGTTTCAATGGCTGTGGATACATTGCCTAACAAGGCATAACAACAAGCTTTGTTGTACCAAGCATCAGGATAATTGGGTTTAATTTGAATGGCTTTATCATAGGATGCGATCGCGTCTTCATACCGCTTCCACTTCTCAAGTGTCTTAGCTCTGTAAAACCAAACTTCATCTAGGTTTTCCTCGATTTCAATAGCCTTATCGTATGAAGCAATGGCTTGGTCGTATTGTTGTAATTCTCCGAGTATCCAGCCTCTGACAAACCAAGCATGAGCCTCCTCTGGCTGGATTTGAATTATCTTTTCATAGGCAACCAAGGCTTCTTCATATCGTTGTAATTGATAAAGTAAGGAAGCTTTTGCATACCAAGCTTCGGAGTATTTGGGTTGAATTTTAATCGCTGCCTCATAGGATGCGATCGCCTCCTCATAACGTTGCGATTTTCGTAACTTTTCACCTCGGTTATACCACCCAACTTCTTTACGTCTAAATAGCCATAAACAACCCACCAATCCTAAGATTAAAATATTCGATTGTTGTCGAAAAAGATAATATCCATGACCTGCCATCTGTGGAGATATACCCAGAAAATCACTAATGGTATAAGTCCAATTCCAAAACAATTGATTTAATGGCTGAACATACCAAAGCAAGGCAAAAAGAATCCATATTCCATACTTGCTAAATTTGTTCAGCTTAATCTGTGTTTTTCGGGGTAACCATGGCTCAATAATTCCATAACCATCCAGGGGGGGAATGGGCAGTAAATTGAGCAAGACACTCGCAATTTCTAAGAGGACTAGAAATGCCAAACTGGGCCAAATCCAGTGTTCTACAGATGGCGTCGCCCAACCTAACCCAAAAGGAATCGTCAGTAGTATCGTGACAACGATGCTGGCAAAGGGGCCGGCGGCTGAAACAGCACTTTTCCACCAGCGGCTGCGTAAGCGACGATGATTAATATAAACAGCCCCTCCCGGCAGTGCAATACCACCCATCAAGAGAAAAAGAATTGGTAGGAGGAGGCTATAAACGGGGTGGGTATATTTGAGCGGGTTTAATGTTAAATATCCCTTATCTTTTACTGACTTATCTCCACCCAAATAAGCTACTACCGCGTGTCCGAACTCATGTATGCAAACTGATAAAATCCAACCGAGACAAATGAACACGGCGATCAGCCACACGGTTTCTTCCTCCTAAGATGAAAAACTAATTGATACTAAGATAGCGGTCTTGCAGGGTAATTCACCTAACTTGATAAATCTGAAGAATTATTACTTTAACTAGACAAATCCTACACAAGGGAGTAATACTCTTAAAAAGTAAGTGGGTAGCCTAATTTTCTTCAAGATTGACCCATTCAATCAAGTCTTAACTTGGAGAAGAACGGAGGAACCAATTTTTGGGGCAAATCTCACTCAGCGTGAGACAGACACCTTCCAGTCTGAGTCCGTCAGCTAACTCCGTAGGCAATGGAAGGAGCACCATTGACATCAGCTTAAGGTAAGCCGTTGTCCTTGGGGTCTCCTAGCGAATAATATGATCACTTAGTTAGTGTCAGCTATTCGTTTCTTGACCCACCTCGCAAAACGCCACAAGTATAAAGGGGTATGGATGATGACTTACAAAGAATGGCTTCGGCAAGAACGAGTATAAGATTAATTGATTGACTGCTGATCATACTGATTGAATTGCATTCTTTGCATCAAATTTCCTCTGTCGATTTTAAAGATTATGGAAAATGGAAACGAAAATGAATAGCACTGCACCATTACGAACTGAACACACTTCACAACATGAATTTTTAAATTCAGCCAACTTTCCTAAAGTGAATACAATGAAATATGCTCTTCATCAATCTTCCTTTGAAATTGAAGGTATTCCTAATATATTGAGTCATAATCACAATTTGAAAAGAAAATATCAAAATAGAAGTAGATTTATTTGACTTACCCACTTAACACTGAGCGATAGTCATTGTTGAAGAACTGAAGAGGAAGAGCGAAAATGAGAATAAAAAATCGTAGCTTTTTTAATTACGTAGATTTTTTTACGGCTGACAATTTCCGCCTAATTGGAGAATATGCTGATCAAAAGCTGTTTTTAATTGGTAGAGCCAAAGGATACGGCGATCCAATTGTTGCCATCTGCCAAACTGACGAGCCAAGTCAGGAAGAATTATCCGCTTATGACCTTTACGAGCTAATGAAGTTTAGCCATAGTCCTGTCAAACTGACTGAAGCTATTTAGGACAAGAGATCCTCTGCTGTTTGTGATCTATCCCGTTTGAGCGCAACTTCGTATAACATGACGCCGGGATCATGCTTGTTCTGGGAGTCCTTCATGGCAAAGTTGAGCGTCTGGTGTAGAGTGGTTTAGCGAACAAGCTCCACATCATGGATAACCGCAAAAACCTCTCTCTACATTATTGGGCGTTGGCTGGAGTCATGGCTCTAGGAGTAGCGCTGCGATTTTGCAATCTCGATCTTAAACTTCTATGGCTCGATGAGGTGCTGACAGCTTTACTCAGCTTAGGGCACCGTTACAAAGATGTACCTTTAGAGGTGGTATTCCCGGCTTCAACCTTGCAGGAGTTGTTTACGCTTCAACCCCATCGTAGTTGTGCCGCGATTGCCCAAGCCGTTGCCACCGAATCCACCCATCCTCCTCTGTTTTTTTGCTTAATGCATCAATGGCTGAATGGGATGGAACCCGTCGCCCACACGCTCTCGTGGAAACTCAGGGCGCTTCCTGCTCTCTTGGGGGTGGGTGCGATCGCAGCCACTTATGCTTTCAATCGTATCGTTTTTTCCCCCATCGCCGGTCTGCTCGGAGCCGCTTTCATGGCGGTTTCTCCCTTTGCCGTCTACCTCTCCCAAGAAGCACGTCACTACACGTTACCGATGCTGTTGATTATCCTGGCGCTACTGGGATTAATGCAGATTCAGCACGCCCTCTACAATCGGCAGCAGTTGCCAAAACCCTTCGTTTGGTTGTTGTGGGGCATCATTAACAGTATCGGTTGCTATGTCCACTACTTTTTTATTCTGGCATTCATTGCCCAGCTTTTGACCCTAACCGGACTGATGTACTGGCGTCGTCGGCTTTTACCCAAGGGAAGTTGGCTAGCCGTTACGCTGGTAATCGTCGGCGTGGCAGTGAGTTATTTGCCTTGGCTATCTGTGATGTTGGGCAGTTTTGGGCGTGCTGAAACAGGGTGGCTTCCCAAACCTCAACATATTGCTCCCTTGTATCAAACCGTTTTAGCTTGGCTGAGCATGGCGATCGCGCTGCCAGTCGAAAGTCAACCGTTGTGGATTCAGATCCCAGCCGTGTTATTGACTATTGTGTTTGGGGGTTGGGTGGGTTGGCAAGGCTGGCGAGGACTAAAGTTACTCTGGCAGCAGCCGGAAACGCATCTGGCAATCTTAACCCTCTCCGGTTTCATCCTTTGTGTGCTGCTGCAATTTGCAGGGATTATTTATCTGCTAGGCAAGGATATTACTGTTGCCCCTCGCTATCACTTTGTTTACTACCCAGCCTTATGTGTTTTGCTCGGAGCTAGCTTTAGCTCCAGAAAATTGAAGGTTATTCTTCCCTGGGGTTCCCAAAAGATGGGTTCAAATCCGTCTTCTCAGCTACAACCTGCAACCATTTTTTTGTCTGTTTCCTTATTGAGTTGTATTTTTGTCATTTCTAACTTAGCGTTTCTCAAATCCTTCCATCCTCAGCAGGTAGCCAGGAATATGTCCGTGGATGGAGATGTTCCCATCATGATGGTAGTGGGATATCAAAACTTTCAAGATGTTGCTTTGGGATTAAGTTTTGCGTTAGCTATTGACCAATTACATCGAGGTAATTTGGAGGGAATGACAGAGGCTTCTTTTGCCTTTTTACACCGAGAACCCTCCTATGAATTCGTTTGGCAAAAACTGTCTAAACTGCCCTTTTTATCAGTTTCTCGTTTGAATCTTTGGGTGGTTGCGCCTGGGTTGAGGCGTCGGGAATATCCTCCAAAACTTGCCATTGGGAACCAATCCCGCTGCACAATTGACCCTTCTCAACATTACCGAATAGGGATTCCCTATCAGCTTTATCGTTGTGTTTCAACACCTGATTTATAGCGATCGCTTTGAAATATAAAGGAATAAGATGAATTCTAAATTTGTATTTTTGTAAAATTCAAGAATTTTTAATCCATTCCCTGCTATATTTGGCACCCAAAAGACTCTCACTGTTTCATGATTCAATAGGTTTATTAGAGAGAATCAGCAAAGTGTTTGCAGTCAAGTAAAATTTTGGTGTAGTTGGATACATATTTCAGACCTAGCCTATTGGTTCACAAAATATTCACAAATTAGCCTTATCTTCATAATTAAAACAGTATCAAGTTAACTCCCTATCGATACTCCCAACTAACTCGACTAATGTCATTCTCGGTTGGGGCTTGAAAAGAAAAATCCTCTAGAGTAACCCTTGTCTATCCCACTTAGGAAGGAATTTCTCAAAAGTAACCAAGTTCTAAATTAGCATTTGGTATTTATTCCCTGACCTGACTGCGTTGAACGAAGCGTTAGCCTCGTAAGGCACAAGCAGAGGCAGGGATAGGAACTCTTACCGAGGTGGTTTGAAAACGATTCTGTTGGTAATTGTTGTAATACCCATTCTAGGAAGATGACGGCAGTAGCCGGAGGAAAAGCCATGCTTTGTCATACACAGGAATGCAAGTCTTATGCTGATTTAGCCTTTAAGGCTTTAAGAAACAAAAGACAGCCATTGGTGAAATCTTTAAAGAATTTTCTCAGTACCTTTCCCAAAACTGACTTAATCGGCGATATCCTGACAACAGCCTTACATCAATTAGCTGAATCTGACCCAACTGCTTGTCGTTGGACGATTTGGATTTTGCAGAATTCTTCTGATTTGCAACCTTATTTTCCCCTAATAGAGGAATCTCTGGATTTAACGGTGAAAGAGTTACAGGATAGAGGAATAATTCTAACTTAAAATTTGTGAGTGGGGTATCTTTTCGCTGTCCCTACAACTCCACTCACCCGTGTTGTTATTCAATGTAGAATCACTTATCTAATGTCCATCACTAGACCAATGAGGTCGATCGCTCGCTAACTTAATCACGCCATAGGTAGCACCGACACGCCAAAGTGCTGAGTTTTCATAACTAGAGCGGGGAGAAGCTATACTCACCATTCGTCCCTTTGCATCCTTAATATTGAGCGTACCTTGCCAAGTGACAAGCCAGTCGATCGCCAGCCCCTGTGTGTGACGAGACTGTAATGCCGGGGGAAAAGCAATATCATAGGCATCCACCATCTGCTGAGCCGCCTGAATCGATATGGCGTTGGTGTAATGCACCCAACTAATATCAACACCAATGCGAGAGGGGACATTTTGGGGAGCAATTTCCCTTCTCGTAATTTTGGAGGCATAGTGCATCAAGTATGCCCGTTGGGGTGGTCGAAGCGTATTGGCAATTTCAATTTTTGCCCCAGCTGCCAGCAAGGCTTTCTCAAACGCTTGTACCTTTTGGCGAAACGGTGAAGCCAAATCATCGATAGAGGTACTCGCCAAAAAATACTTAACCCAGTGAGCACCACTGAGACGTTGGCGTTGCCGTCTGGCATATTCGGTGATTGTATCTAAGGCTGGCTCGAAGTCAGCACCGAGTTTGAGTTTAGTCGAAGCAGAGAGCTTTTGCGCCAGTGCTGGGCGAAAGCTGACATCTAGCTTTTTGTAAGCTTCTGCTAATCCTCTAGCACTATTAAGTCCAAAGTCACCATCACTGGCTAAGGGTGGTGTGAGTTGGGCGATGGCATTCAAACTCTGCTGTAAGTCTTTCACTTGTGCCTCGCCAAAGTTGAGACATTCCAGAAGCATAGCAGCCGTGAGGTTTGCCACATAAAAAATGAACCCCTGGGTTAAAGCTTTCGTATAGCTGCCAGCGCCCACAACCCCATCCGCCAACAACCCATTTTTTTCCTGATAGGCACGAGTAGCAATATCTGTGCCGTTGCCAAAATTACCATCAATCGCCCCAATTGGAAATCCCGCATCCTGTATAAATCTCTGCCAAGCCGCTACAGCAGCTTCCGTAGAGCCTTTTTTAATTACAGATAAATTCAGAGGACGAGGATTAAAAGCCATAGATCAAACCCATTAAATTGAATGCCGCCAAGGACTACAGCCAAAACAGGGTAGCAACCTGTGTGCCGAGATCAAGCGCAGGTGGTCAGCCGATGCTGATCGTAATCTATCATTCGTTTTGAGTCACCCTTCCTTGAGCGGATGACTGGAGCGTTTGTAGTTAGAAGTGAGTTGCAAACATTCAGATGCTATGGCAATTTTGGCGGCGATTTAGTTCCTTTTCCGATAAAGTTTTACAGCATGTCTTTTGACAAGAGCGATCGCACTCCTTAAAATCTGGGAGAAAATTAAGTAGGGTTTGCTGTAAAAACCGGAAACCCTTAGCTATAAATAGTTTGAGCGGTCTTGAAAGTTGTTCAGCTCCCAGGAAATCTGGTAGAATCCCACAAAATCCTTGTACCAAGAGCAGGGAAAATGTACAGAAAAGCTTCCTCAAGCCCGACCCCACCGGAAAACTTTGAGCTGCCCTTTGAGGGAAAGTTATCACAAGATAACCGTTGGGTAATCATGGCAAATCTGATACCCTGGGATGAATTTGAAGAGGAATACGCCAAAATTTTTTCTATTGATATGGGGGCACCTGCGCTGCCATTTCGGATGGCATTGGGTTCATTAATAATCAAAGAAAGATTAGGAATAAGCGATCGGGAAACAGTAGAACAAATAAAAGAAAACCCTTACTTACAATACTTTATAGGGAGAAAGCATTACAGCAACGAAGCCCCTTATGATGCCTCACTTTTGGTAAGATTTAGAGAAAGGATAAATGTTGATTTAGTAAATCAAATAAATCAAAGAATGGTAAAGAAGATTCAGGAAGAAACAGAGGAGGAATCTAAAAAAAAAGCTCACTCTCAGAAAGGCAAGAAACAAGAGAAAGCCCGAATCAAGGGAAATTAATTCTGGATGCTACCTGTGCGCCAGGAGATATCAGCTATCCCAATGACTTGGGTCTATTAAATCAAGCCAGAGTCAAAACGGAAAAGATAATAGATACTCTCTATAAGCCCCTAAAAGGGAGACTAAAGAAAAAGCCAAAAACTTATAGAAACCTCGCTCGGAAAGATTACTTGAAAGTCGCCAAAAAACGGAGATCGTCAAGAAAAGAGAGAAGAAAAGCTATAAAAAAACAACTGAAATATATAAAAAGAAATTTATCACACATTGACCAGCTCCTTCAGACAGGAGAAGCACTTGAGGGTTTGAGCATCTCTCAATATAAGAGCTTGCTGGTGGTGGCGGAAGTTTACCGTCAACAGCAATGGATGTATGAGAATAAAGCCCAGAGAATTGACGACAGAATAGTCAGTTTAAGTCAGCCCCATATCCGTCCAATTGTGAGAGGAAAAGCCGGAAAACCTGTAGAATTTGGAGCTAAACTAGCAGCAAGCGTCAGAGATGGATATGTCTTTTTAGACCGTATAAGCTGGGATAACTTTAATGAAGCCGGAGACTTAAAAGCCCAAATAGAAGCATTTAAACAGCACACAGGAGTCTATCCCGAATCAGTACATGTAGATAGAATTTATCGAAATCGCGAGAATCGAGCATTCTGTAAAGAAAGAGGGATTAGAATAAGTGGCCCCCCCTTAGGCAGACCTCCAGCTAATGTCAGCTCAGACAAAAAGAAACAAGCCTTAGACGACGAGAAGGTTCGCAATGCTATTGAAGGAAAATTTGGCATCTCAAAGCGAAGATTTAGCTTGAATCGCGTCATGGCTAAACTGCCTCATACTTCTCAAACGGCTATTGCTATCACTTTTTTAGTCATGAATCTTTCCACCCTGCTACGGCAGTTTTTTTGTCTTTTTTTGTGCAATACACAACATCACGCCTTTTTTCTCGATAACTATTAATTCGGCTTATGCTTGTGGGAATTAACAACAACAAAAGCTCATTATTATTCCAGGATTAAATAACTGATTAATCCATCGGTTGTTTTTCGCCGACTTATTCAGCAAGCCCTAAGTAAATTTCCCTAAACCAGCCATTAAAACTTTCTCAACTGTTTAGGCGCTCTCTGGGTGATTACCAAGGAATATGCTACTAGACGTAGACTTTTTTCTGCTTATGACCCTAGGATTCCTAGGGAGTTTTGGTCATTGTGTGGGGATGTGTGGCCCCATTACCGTGGCTTTTTCCCTATCTCAGAAGCGAGAGAACCCCAAAGGATTACTCCTCGGATTTCACCTTTTGCTGAATTTGGGACGCCTTGTCAGCTATACCTTGGTGGGTGCTGGGATTGGGGGGTTGGGTTCTCTGTTGCTAGCTAGTGGACAATTAGCAGGAATTGGGAGTGGCTTACGTCAGGGGATGGCAATTCTCACGGGTTTGATGCTGATTTGGTTTGGCTTGGTACAAATTAAACCCGACTTTCTCCCGCATCTACCTTTGTTGCACCCACTCACTCAGGGCAAATGGCATCAGCGGCTGAGTGCAGCCATGAGTGAACTATCTGCCAAACCCTACTGGTGGACACCGGCTCTTTTGGGTGGTGTTTGGGGTTTGATGCCCTGTGGTTTTTTGTATGCCGCTCAAATTCGGGCGGCACAAACCGGTGATCTCTGGCTGGGTGCCGCGACAATGCTGGCTTTTGGCTTGGGAACGATGCCCATGATGATGGGAGTGGGGGTGTCAGCGTCTAAACTCAGTGCTGATAAACGCAGTCAACTGTTTCGTCTGGGAGGCTGGGTGACACTCACCATTGGGATCTTAACCCTGTTGCGAACGGATGCAATGGTCGATTATACTGGGCACGCCTCGCTCATCCTGCTGATGTTAGCGCTAATTGCCCGTCCGATACATCGCTTCTGGGCACAACCTTTGCGTTATCGCCGTGCGATTGGGGTGGGGGCTTATGTGTTGGCTTTAGCCCATACTGGTCACATGCTGGAGCATACCTTGCAGTGGAATTTTGAGGCAATTTCCTTCATGTTGCCGATGCATCAGATGGGGATTTGGGCGGGAATTGTGGCACTGGTATTGATAACACCCGCCGCGCTGACGAGTTTTGACCTGCTTCAGAAGGCTTTGGGAACACGCTGGCGATACATTCACTTGCTATCGGTTCCCGCTTTAGTGCTTGCGGCTATGCATACGGTGCTCATTGGTTCCCATTACCTCGGTGACTTTGAAGGAATATGGGAGAATAAACTGATGGTTGCGATCGCGTCTTTTTTGGTCATCGCTGTTTTACTGATACGCTTACCCCAATTCTGGTCACTGGTATCTCTACAGAAGTTCTATCTCCCACCTAACCTCAAGTAACCCACGGAGCAAAAGTTGGCTTACTGTCACTGCCACCCGACTCTAATCAGAATGTCAGAATGGCAATGACTAACCTGGCTGGTTTCAACCCACAACAAAATTCACCAGCTTCCCAGGCACCACAATCACCTTCTTAATTTCCTTGCCTTCAAGGTAACGCTGGGCAACCTCCGACTCCCGCGCATATTGTTCCAACGCTTGCTTATCCGCTTGCGATGGCACTTGAACTGTCCCGCGAGTTTTGCCCATAATTTGAATCACCAAGGTAATCTCATCAGCCACTAAAGCATCTGGGTCATATTGAGGCCAAGGAGCAGTATGAACTGACTCACTATGACCCGTCTGACGCCACAACTCCTCAGCAATATGGGGGGCAAAGGGTGCCAACATCAGTATTAAAGTTTCAATTCCTTCAACATATACGGGTGAGTCTTTGCAATTCGCATCCGTCAAAGCATTACTCAGTTTCATCAACTCTGAAACCGCCGTGTTGAATTGGTACTCATCCCCTAAATCTTCAGTGACAGCTTTAATGGCAGTGTGAATAGCCCGTCTCAAGTCCTTTTCAGCTTTCGTCAAGTCACCCTCTGTAGGAGTGTTAGGCTTTGCGCCCTTCACGGCTACAAAATCTGTCACCAAACGCCAGACGCGATTCAGGAAGCGGAATTGCCCTTCCACATCCGCCTCATCCCATTCCAAATCTTTTTCCGGCGGTGCCTTAAACAAGATGAACATCCGGGCTGTATCTGCGCCGTACTTGTTAATTACAGCCTCCGGTGCGACGCCGTTATACTTAGATTTCGACATCGTTTTGTAGGAAACTTCCAACTTTTCCCCCGTTTCGGGGTCTTTCGGGTCGTTGGGGTCTACCTGTGCCGAAGGAATCCACTTGCCAGTGGTGGGGTTCATGTAGGTTAACCCCTGCACCATGCCTTGAGTTAACAGGCGTTGGAACGGTTCATCGAAGTTGAGCAAACCGCGATCGCGCAACACTTTAGTAAAGAACCGCGAGTACAATAAGTGCAAAATCGCGTGTTCAATTCCCCCGACATATTGATCAACTGGCATCCAGTCATTCGTTTTGTTGGGGTCAAACACTTGATTGTCATTCTTGGCATCCGTAAAGCGCAAGAAATACCACGAAGAATCGATAAACGTATCCATCGTGTCCGTCTCCCGCTTCGCTGCGGTGCCACAACTGGGACAAGGCACATTTGCCCAACCTTCAAGTTGTGCTAAGGACGAAACACGCCCCCCCTTAAATTCCACATCTTCCGGCAACTGCACCGGCAAATCAGCTTCCGGCACCGGCACTATCCCGCAATTCGGACAGTGAATCACCGGAATCGGGGCACCCCAGTAGCGTTGCCGGGAGATTAACCAATCCCGCAAACGATACTGGATTCGGGCTTTCCCCCATCCTTGTCTTTCGGCATATTTAATAATTTCTTCCTTGGCATGAGGGGATTCCATCCCGTTAAATAGGTCAGAATTCACCACAATACCTGGCTCAGTGTAAGCCTGCTTCGGAGCAACCTTGGCATCAGCCGCATCAGCCCGCACAATCGCCACTTGAATCGGCAACTTTTGCTCTGTGGCGAATTGGAAATCCCTGGTATCGTGAGCAGGAACACCCATCACCGCACCGGTGCCATACTCATACAGTACGTAGTCGGCAATCCAGATGGGGATTTCTTCCCCAGTAAACGGATTGATGGCTTTACCCCCCGTGGGAATCCCGCGTTTCGGCTTATCCTCCGCTGTGCGTTCCAGTTCGCTTTCTTCAGAAACTTCTTGGATAAAGGCGTCAACCGCCACTTTCCGGTCTTGGGTTGTCACTTTCGGCGTTAAGGGATGTTCTGGCGCTAACACAACATAAGTCACGCCATAAACCGTATCCGGACGAGTCGTGAACACGCCGATTTTTTCATCCATCCCAACAATGGGAAATTCTAAATAGGCACCAACCGATTTCCCAATCCAGTTGGCCTGCATGAGTTTCACCCGTTCCGGCCAACCCGTCAACTTATCCAAGTCGTTGAGCAATTCCTCGGCATAGTTGGTAATTTTAAAGAACCATTGCCGCAACAATTTACGTTCGACTTTGGCACCGGAACGCCAAGAACGTCCCTCACTATCCACTTGCTCGTTGGCGAGTACAGTTTGATCGATCGGGTCCCAGTTTACAGCGGCTTCTTTCTGATAAGCCAATCCTGCTTTGAGAAATTGCAAGAAAATCCACTGTGTCCACTTGTAATAGTCTGGAGAACAAGTAGCGAGTTCGTGATTCCAGTCGATGGAAAAACCCAACGGCTTTAACTGCCCCTTCATATGGGCAATGTTTTCATACGTCCACTTCGCCGGATGAACGCCACGCTGGATTGCCGCATTTTCCGCCGGTAAACCAAAGGCATCCCAACCCATCGGGTGCAGTACCCGATAGCCCTGCATCCGGTGAGTTCTAGCAATCACATCCGTAATCGTATAATTACGAACATGACCCATGTGCAGGTTACCCGATGGATAGGGAAACATCGACAGGGCGTAGAATTTCGGTTTATCGCTCTCTGTCTGGGTCTGATCGATTCCTTGCTCAGACCAAATCTTTTGCCAATGTGCCTCTATCTCGGCGGGGTTGTAACGGGACTCCACAACACTTGCTCCTACGGGACTCGCTATCTGCCTTTGCTTGTTGTAATTTTGACACATCCCCGATGGCGAATTTTGCCGATATCACTCAGGGATAATCATGACCTGCAACTATACTACTAATTGTAGTATGTATTGACTAGCGCTCGAACCTTGAATCTTATTAAAGTTTTCGTATACGGCACCCTCAAACCCGGAGAGATTAATTACCATCGCTACTGTGCAGGAAAGGTCGTGGAGGAGCAACCTGCGATCGCATACGGTCAACTGTATCACCTATCGCGGGGCTATCCAGGAATGATACTTGGAGACAGTCAGGTGCAGGGTTTTTTGCTCACCTTTGCTGATTCCGCCATCTTCGATAGTTTGGATCAACTAGAAGATTACGACCCAAACCGCCGACCGGAAGACAACGAATATAATCGAGAGCAAATTGAAGTTTATGACAAAGCAGGGCAATCACTCGGATTGGCTTGGGTCTACTTCATGACACTGGGAAAGGTGCAAAATTTCCAGGGTATTTACATTAATTCGGGGTGTTGGAGTAGCGATATTCCTATCTAAAAATGGGAATAGAAAATGGGTAATCGCGTGTTTCATACTTGATATTTTATACCTTATCGTTCACACTTTAGCTGACCCATTTTCCATTACCGCAATTGTTAGTCAACAGAGATGGGGAAAACCCAGTCTTGGTAATTAGAGTCTCGATTTTCTGTAATAGCCGTTAGCTTATCTCTGAGTTTTTCCGTAATCGGTCGGTTCTGGGATAATTCATAATTTTCTACTCGTTTCACTGGGGTAATCCGGGCGGCTGTTCCACTCAGGAAAACTTCATCGGCTATCAAAAGTTCTGATTTATCAACAGGTCTTTCTACAGTAGGAATTTCCAAGTCTCTGGCAAGGGTGAGAATACTATCTCTGGTAATTCCCTCTAAAATATCTTGATCGAATCCAGGGGTAATGAGTTGTCCATTTCTCACGATAAAGATATTCATCCCAGAGGCTTCGCAGACTTTACCTTGAGAATTAATCAAAATAGCCTCATCAAAACCTGATTCTACGGCTTCCGTTTTCGCTAATGAAGAAGTAATGTAAGCGCCACTAATCTTGGCTCTTAAAGGTAAGCTACGGTCTTCTTGACGATACCAAGAACTAATGCGACAACTGACTCCATCCGGAGATAAATAATCTCCCAACTCTAGCCCATAAACAAAGAAATCTTTTTCAATGTTATGTAGCCTAGGCGCAATTCCTAAATCTGATGTGTAGACAAAAGGTCGAATATAAAAAGAAGTGGCTGGGTTATTTTTTTTAACAAAATTAACGATAACGTTCTGAATTTTATCAGGGGGCAAATTGTAATTAAGAACTTTAGCGCTATGGCTTAATCGTTGGCAATGGCGATCTAAGCGAAACAACAGGATTTGCTTTTCATTTTGAGGGTCAGGAATTCCCCTTAATCCTCCAAAAGCTCCAGTTCCATAGTGTAGCGCATGGGTGGCAATTGAAATTTTGGCATCAGCAAAGGGGACAAAATTCTTTTGAAAGTAAGCGATGGGCAAAAAATTATGCATTGTCAGAGCGAAGGATGAGTATTACCATCAAGTGAAGATTACTCTAATTTAACAGATGTGAGCTAGAAATCATCCTAATGCGTCAGGTATGCTTGGGATGGCAGGGAAAGGGAATCAATGCTGCGGGGAGTCCTGCTTGTTGATGTATTTCTAAATCATCTTCGATGGCGTGCCATCACAAGAAACAATAAATTTTTGGATTTCCATTGGTTTTGTAATAGACCGCATTGAAGTCAGTCTCAAATTCAGTTTGTATCATTTTTTGGGTTTCAGACTGGAGGCTTTTGACCAACTGAGAGATGTCTTGAAAATGGGTAATCGGTAATCGGTAATGGGTAATCGGGTAAAGAGATTTTCATTGTTTGTTGTGAGCGCTAGCTCATGGGGAGTCTTGCACCCAAGGCTCCGACAGGCGGGAAGCCTATCCCAAAATCTTTGATTTGTCGGCTGGAGTAGGCATCCTGCCTGCCCGACGAAGCAATCGTTTGGTGATTTTAAACCAAAAGTTCATCCTTCCTAAGATATACTTTCATCTATCTTTAGGTATACTTGGCAAAACGACGAGTCTTCTGGAGAGACCGTAGACAGGCACACCTTAGGCACAAAACACAAAAGCCAAGTATGAACCCACTAGAGTTAGATCAAGAAATCGGTAAGATAGCGAGGGCGATGATGACCCGTAACACCCAAATTGGGGCAGATATCATCGCCCATCTGAGCAGTCAGATGACAATTGAAGAAGTAGCCGGGATGGTGCTTGTCAGTTTCGAGCGGTTACTCTGGTTTGATGAAGAGGCTATTCTCTGGTCGATAGAAAATCTCATTCCTGCGGTTGTGTTGCAAGCCATCCAGAAAATTACTTCAGTCGCTGTGTTTCAGCAGTTGATTCGTAAGGGATATGTGCCAGGAAAAGACATGAGTGTTGATGCCAATGGTAAACTGCTTGTAAAGGCAAAGATGAGAACAGTAGCCTGAGTAACAATTTTGAGGCGTTAGGAAGCGATCGCGCCCTATGTTGTAGAGTCACTCATCCCTTAGCTTCAATGAGTGACTCGGTAAAAAATATTTCATTCTAAACCTAATTTAGGTGCTTTAGCCGTATCGCGAGAGGCTTGGGCACCCTTTGTGCTTTTAGCGTGTTTCATAGCTTCTTCATCAATTTTTTACAGGTTTCCTCATCGATTTTTTACACTAAAGCTGAAAAATCTCCGGAATCATCAGCTTGGTTTGTGTAACTTTGAAAGCTAGCTCAAGTAATACACTCCTAAAAATCCGGTGAACTGATTTGAAATAATACTAAGTTTTTTTATTGTTCAATAGTGGCAGTCTAGGCATAGAAAAAACTTGGTCAATTATTTAGGTACTGATGGTCTCAAGTTTAGACCTATGACTCCTCGCGTCATAAATCATGAAGCTTTTACCTTACAGGCAACCTAAATAACATCATTCAACAGTTGCAAATATTCTGCAATATCCATTGCAGATAGATAAACAACAATATAAATTAATTGATTCGTTCTGCGCTTTTTTATGGAAGGAAAATCTCTTGTGTATAGGCCAATAACTCAACCGACTGAAATCTTGAGTCAGTTGCAGACTGGTCAACTACTCAGAGTCAAGGGTACTCCTGGCAATGCTCTGATTATTTGCAATCCTCACCATTCAGAACTGGCGGGGCCAGGTGCTGCTGTTGGTAGTGTTTTCGACCTTAAATGTAGTCGAGTCATTCCTATCGGCAAAGTTTCTATCGTTTATCCCGAAACTCGGATTGAACGCAAGAAAGCCTATGCTCTGCGTCAACAATGGATTCTTTTTACTCATAAAGCAATGGAGACTTGGGTACCATTGCAGCGAGCAGAAAAACTGTTGATTATGCTGTATCAATACTTTGACCCTCAACTCATTGACGAGTTGCCTGATGAAGTTCTTGCCCGGTTGGTAGGAGTTTTGCCTAAAACAATAGGTATAGTGCGTCAAGCTTTGGTGTCTGAAAGATTGCTGAGGGCAACCAGCGAAGCTGAGCGGGTACACTGCAAGATGCCGAACTGATGGAAGTGGGATAACTCTTAAGAAACACATTCTCAAACCCTTATAGTTGAATGATTTCAGCTAATTGTGTTTCTTCCATCTGTTGGGGATGCGCGAAGCGTCCCTTGGAGGCTCACATCTTGCATCACCCCCCTAACCCCCCTTAATAAGGGGGGTATTGAGCTCCCTCCCCTTACCAAGGAAAGGGCTGGGGAGGGGTGAAAAAGCTTGGTGCAAGATCTGAGATAAGAAACAGAGAATTGGGGACTGGTGAGGGAAATCCTTGTGTCGCAGTCCCCAGTCCCAAGTGAGTGTTAAATCAATTTGACAGCCTTCAAACCAAAAAAGAGCGCCAGAGCAACACCTGTAGCACCACCGAGCAATAAAAAGTAAGCAACGACTCCAGACATTTACGTTTCTCCACAAAAAACCATATATCTCCATTGAATCATTGGGTGGGATAAAATACAGCGCACAAGTGCTCGGAAGGGGTCAAGGCGCAATGGATTCTGTGATTGGAGTGAATTTGCCGGAGCAGTCTTATCAGATTGCCGTAGTGGCAGGTGGATTAGATGATTTAGGGGTGTGGATGAGCCGCTTAAAACTGGGGAAGAAGGTTTTGGTGGTATCGAATCCTGTGATATTCAAGAAATATGGCGAACGGACGCTTGCAGCCCTAAAGTTAGTGGGATATGAGGTATCCACCTGTACTCTCCCGGCGGGTGAACGCTACAAAACCCTCAAGTCTGTGCAAAAAATCTATGATGTTGCATTAGAAAACCGTTTAGAGCGTTCCTCTACCGTCGTCGCTTTAGGGGGTGGCGTGGTTGGGGATATGGCGGGTTTTGCGGCGGCTACCTGGCTACGGGGGATTAATGTAGTGCAGGTGCCGACATCGCTGTTGGCAATGGTGGATTCCTCGGTGGGTGGCAAGACTGGGGTGAATCATCCCCAAGGTAAGAACTTAATTGGGGCATTTTATCAACCGAAATTTGTTTTAATTGACCCCTCTGTATTAAAAACATTACCACCTCGCGAATTTCGGGCAGGGATGGCAGAGGTAATTAAATATGGGATTATTTGGGATGCTGAGCTATTCGACAAACTAGAAGCGGCAAAGCGTCTCGATCAATTGCGTTATGTGGATGAGGAGTTGTTGTCTCTGATTCTCGCTCGTTCCTGTCAAGCCAAAGCAGATGTGGTAGGGAAAGATGAGAAGGAAGCAGGGTTAAGGGCAATTCTCAACTATGGTCACACGATTGGTCATGCGGTAGAAAGCTTAACGGGATATAAGTTAGTCAATCATGGGGAAGCGGTGGCAATTGGCATGGTTGCAGCCGGTCAGATTGCAGTGCAACTCAAGATGTGGAAGTCAGAGGAGGCACAGCGTCAAGACGCATTAATTGAGAAAACAGGATTACCGACTCAGTTACCTTCTGGACTGGATATTGATGCAATTGTGGATAGTCTACAAACGGATAAGAAAGTGAAAGATGGGAAGGTACGGTTTATTTTACCGACTCAGATTGGTGCGGTAACGATTACAGATCAAGTGCCTGCGGATGTGATTCGGCAAGTGCTCAGGCAAATGCAAGTATCATAAGTGCGATCGCGTCCGTTAGAGGCTCACATCTGTCTTGAAAGGCAGAAGGCAAAAGGTAAAAGGTAAAAGTGAAGAAGAATCACTTTCATTGTTTGCTGTGAGCGTCAGCTCATGGGGGTCTTGCACCAATCGCAATAACCCGCCAGGGTTTAAACCCTTGGCTGACAGATAAAGTTGTCTAAAAACGACTGAGTATGAATTTCAGTCCATTGAAACTGAGATCTTGCATCAGTTGCAACAACCGCCAGTGGTTAAAACCACTGTCTCATAGCTCGCATTCGTCTTCATACGACTAGATAAAACTTTCAGTCCATTTCAATGGACTTGAACTATAAGCCAAGAAATTAATTTCTTAGCGGGTATGGAGGCTTACTGACAAAGGTGCACGAGTCTCACAAATCACTTTTCCTGGGTGGGTTCATCACTCTAAGCGTTGGATGCCTCTATTTGTCTGACTGCTTCGACATCTAAACCTAACGCCTCTGCCACTTGCTCCACACTCATCTGTGATGCCAACAGATGGGACACTGCCGCCTGCCTCACTTGCTCGACATCTAAACCTATCCCTTGTGCTATTTGCTCCACACTCGCTCCTAACGTCAACATAAAGGGAACTGTTTCTAATTTGGCCTCTTCTACGGTCTCCTGATACACTCTGGTTTGCCTGAAATCGCTCAATCCCAACATTTCCGCTATCTCCTCTCGGCTTTTCTGGGTAAATTTATAAACAACTATCGTTTCTATTAATTGAATGAATTCTTAAAGATTTATATTTGAGCAAATTATCTACATTTAATGAAGATTTTTATATTGCTTTAAGCCTAAATGAAGTTTCATGGAAATAAATTTGTTTGCCATATAAAAGACAAATCTTTTTTGCAGAAAATGCTTGATTTTTATTTAATAAAATTATACTCTTCAATTAAGAGCGAAGCGATTAGGTGCTAGCACACACTAACCGCCTCTAACTCCCAACTAACGAACACTTAGCGAGGAGCTAATTTACTATTATGACGCGCATTGATGTTACACTCTCGGTCGCAGAAATTCCCGCCCACTGGCAACCTCCCCGTTACCCCTACGGACAGGTGATTGTTTACAATAAAAAATTCTGCGAAATCGTTGGACGTAAATACATCAGTCCGTTGAGTGCAGCGGGAAAATCCGACCCCGACATTGTGGGGTGGCATTACGCCATCTACGAAACGCCAGATGCTCTCAACTCCATCGAAATCCATGAAACTGAGGTGATGACAAGCTAAAAACACAGGAGGGTGCGTTCCGGCGCACCCTTCTAAAGGACAGGAGATGATGTTTTTTGGGTTGGATGCGATCGCCTGGATGCTGGTGAGAGTGCGTGAAGCGATCGCAACCGCTTTGGCATCTTGAGAGCCATTAGCTACAGTGGTTATGGGTAGGAGAGTTCTGCATCTTACTCAAGAAGTAATGGGTATGTGATCTAAAAAGATAGTTAATTCTTAAGCAGTTTCGGTTGCTCAGGAGAACCCGGACAGTGTTGATATGGTAACTCAATTAAGGAGACAGATTAACGCGAGCGCCGATGGAGTAATACAGTGGCAAAGCCGTCTGATATTGATTTTCAGCCTTATTTGACTGCGATCGCAACCACCGATGAAAAGTGGTGGCAGTTTTACACGTTGACGGATGCCACAGGGAAGCAACGGCAGTCGAAGGAAGTGGCACCGATTTTTGACGTTGGGTTGATGGTGCAGACGGTAAAAAAGGAGGAGCGAGAACAGCGGCAGGAAGAGAAAATTGAGCGATTTTCGGTGCTGGAAGGGCTTCGCAAGTATGCTGAGCAGCAGGTTTTGTTAGTGGGGCGACCGGGTTCGGGCAAGTCTACGGCGTTGGCGCGGCTGATGTTGGAAGTAGTGACAGTGTCCAAAATCAAATTTCTCGTATCCTCCAACCCAGCCGTCAGGGGTTAGATGCCATTCTGTATATTCGTCGCTTGCTGCCATAGTTCTCAAGGTTTGCAGGTTATGCAGTCTAGCGTCTGCTGGCAGTGGGAATTCTAGCCCCAACAACTCAGCTTTCACACATCACCAGAACCAATATTTGTGTTACTCAAGTCTGATACCGTACTCTGAATCTAAATACTTAGGCATCTGAGAGAGTTTGTTCGCTATTTGTTTAAGACGCGCTTGTAGCTGTTCTATATTCATCGCTGTATCAGCATCTAGCCGAGCGCGTGAACCTTCTGCCTTGATCGCACTCGAAGCGCCACCTGCAAAACCGCCTACCAAACACTTACCAAGAGCGCCCAACGGAGTCTCCGCCTCCATTCCTGAACTTACACAAGCAGTGAGGGCATCAGCGCCAAGAGCACTGTCTTGCTCGGTTACTTGCTGTTGGTACGTATCAATGAGCTGATAAAAGTCTGTAAAGACATCTTCACTCTCATCTATTAACTCCACCAGCTGAGGGTCTACATTGGCGGTTGAGATGCTCGCGATATCATTCACAGCATTCTTGAAGAGAAGAGATATATCAGATGCATTCTTATTTCCGCCAGGTTGATTGAGTTGATTGAAAGATATGTAGACATTCAGTAAGTCTTTCCATGCCTGTGTTGTACTAGCGATCCTTTGCTCTCGTGCGCGTTGCTGCGCTGCTTCTTCTTGCTGACGCAGCTCTTCTAACCGACGTTTCTCTGCTTCTAGTTCAGCTCTTTCTTTGGCAAGTAAATCATCGGAGTCTTTTGTATCCGGTTCTGGCTCCACCAAAGAATCCTTTTCAATCGGTGGTGTATACGATGCAGGCTTTTCTAATACAGTGCTGGCTATAAGCGCTCCCAGCCCAAGCATGACAAAGCTGCCTAGACCTATTGCAAAAACATGAGACTTTCTCATAGTGATCCTGGAAGGAAGCAAGACCTAACATGAGTTTACACTGAAAGACGAACTATTCAGAAGACAACCAGCTTCTTGAGAAGAAGCAAAAAAGGCACTGTCGAAATTAGACACTAAAAATGGAGAGCAAGAGGCTGCGGTTGGACAGACGACCACTATTTTCAACATCGAAACCCTCAACGCTCCCAATGGTGCCGTCAATGATAAAAAGGTAAGGCGATGACAACAGTATTGAATTTAGAGCCAATTACCACCCTGACGCGGGAGCAGTTTTTTCAATTGTGTCAGGCGAATCCGGATTTACAGCTTGAACGTTCGCCTCAAGGAGAGTTGATAATTGTGACACCTATTGGTGGTGAAGGTGGCAATCAAGAAGCAAGTTTGATTGCGAAGGTCGTTATCTGGAATGAACAAACTCAGTTAGGAGTAGTGTTTAGCTCTCAGACTGTTTTTAGTTTACCCGAAGGGGGCGATCGCTCTCCCGATGTGGCTTGGGTGCAGTTGTCTAGGTGGCAAGGGTTGAGTCAGGAGGAACGGGAGGGATTTCCCCCGATTTGCCCGGATTTTTTGATTGAATTGCGTTCTCGTAGTGATCGGTTAAAGCCGCTACAGAACAAGATGCAGGAGTATTTAGCGAGTGGACTGCGCTTGGGTTGGCTGATTAATAGTAAGGATAAACAGGTGGAGATTTATCGCATGGGGCAAGAAGTGGAAGTGGTGGGAATACCTGTGGTGTTGTCGGGGGAGGATGTTTTGCCGGGGTTTAGTTTAGAGGTAAGTTAGGTAAGGATGAGGTTGTGATTGTTGATTGAGATCAGTTGATTAGAATAGCAGATTTTGGGTGAGCGATGGTCGCGAAGCGTTTGCAAAGCATGGTCGAAGAGCATACCGCCTTCGGCATTGCACCAGGGATTCAGAAAGTTGCGGATGAGCGATCGCTAAAAATCCCACTCTTCAAACAGTTCAGCAACAGACATGGAAAAGCCCGGAACGATCGCTTCACCTTCTAACGCATCTTGAGGACGAAGAAAGCGATCGGGTTCGGGCGAATGGTAAACCAGCACATATTTTTCATCGGGATGAATCACCCAGACTAAGCGAGTATCGTTCTCAAAATATTCAACAATCTTGTCGTGAATTTCCTCAACGGTGTTGCTAGGTGAAAGAATTTCAACCGCGAGATCAGGAGAGCCTTGAAAGAAACCACGAGGCGGACGCTTTAAGCCCTTGAGCTGTTCTCTAGAAACGAAAGATACATCCGGCGATCGCTTATTCCCATTCTTTAAGGTAAACGCTGTACTCGAATCGCAAACCGTTCCCAACTTTTGTTGCCGAACATAGATTGCCAGAAGCCCCCCCAGCAATGAGCCAATTCCACCATGCTCCATCCCTGAATTGCCCATATCCACAAGCGCCCCATTCACCAACTCATAGCGATGTCCATCTTTGGACAGTGCCATAAATTCCTCATCTGTCCAAACCTTTTTCTCGGTAGAGATTGTCATAACCCAAGCTTCCTGAGATCTGCCCAAATCCTTGCTTCTAGTGTGGCATGTTAGACAAAAGGCAAAGAGCGATTCCTCTTTCCTTCAATCAAGTGAGATTATTGCGAGCGCAAATTCAACTTTTGCGGTAATTGCTCAAACGGAACACCCAGTAACTCACAAAATACGGCCCACTGTTCGCGAGTCATTGCCGGTTCAACATCCCCGTTTTCCCAACGTCTCAGCGTAGACGTGGAGACTCCTAAACCAACTGACAACTGCTCCTGAGTCAGATTTGCCTGTTCGCGCAGCCTTTTCAACGGAGAGTCATTTTCCTCTGGCTGTTGACTTGATTTTCTCGCTGACATATCATCATATACGCGATTCAAATCAATCGCTTCATTTAATCGATTGTAGTAATCTTTTCACGAACATAACAGTGGGCAGACACCCCTCGATACTCACCTGCGTTTCCGGTAAAGGTCTGCCCAATTTTTCAGTGTCTTCATCATAATGGATTCCAGGGATTCTATGAGCTACAAAGAACGTCTCCAAGCTTGGACGATTGTCCGCCTCCTTCCCGATATGCAACGAACCATTGTGGGTCGGTTCCGCCATCGCTCTGATGCAGACGGACACGTCCACTTTTTACGCCAACAAATACCCAACGCTTCCTTTGTCGTGGTCTTTGACTCTCAATCAGGAATCGAAGGATAAGCCCTTGCAACGTATCAGATGTTCAGTTGATTAGCCTTAATCGAAGCATGTTTGTCGTGAGCGCTTCATAGCACCACTTCCAGGAACTCGCATTCCTCACGACCAACTCCCGCATCGTGTGGTTCTCTAACAAGACATGATATTTAGTTGGAAAAAAAGCTAGAGGTTCCTGTAGAGTTTGCCCTGCTTATCTCTGTATGCAGAAGTCAACCTGTTTTGCCGGAACCTCTCCACACCGTCACCTCAAAATTGAACTGAAACCCAAGGTAGAACAGTCGTTCAAACCGCAACACATCTGGAGTTTTATCTAAATCCAACCCTATACTGGTAAAGAAGTCCGGATCGCTACGCCTCGATTGAGTAGCTTGGTTGTACATGCCTGCCATAGTAAAATACATCCGGTCTGTCATCTGCCGACTACAATCTCTGGGTGCCCAATTAACGATGTCCATTGCTCGGCAGAGGGTTACCACACTTTAACACCAACATCAAATTGCATCGTTTAACGGTTAAGTCAGTAAAATAACCATCGCTCTACAATAAAAGACCCCCAGGGGAATAGGTGCATCCTAATTTAACCAATCTAGTTCCTGGGGTATTGGTGAAATGAAGTTTACAGGCGTGCGTGAGCTATATCCTTGCAAATTTGGGATGCACCTGAATGAACCTTTTACGTATGTTTCAGCCGACCGATCCAGATCGACCCCTGGGCGGACGCTACAAAGTCATTAGTCAATTGGCCGCCGGTGGGTTTGGTCAAACCTTTGTCGCACACGATTTGCACATGCCGGGTCAACCCCAATGTGTAGTCAAACAGCTCAAGCCTCAAGTCAGTGATGTCGAGAGCCTGCAAACAGCAAGACGCCTGTTCGATACGGAAGCTCAAGTTCTCTATAATCTGGGCAATCACGACCAAATTCCCCGCTTATTAGCTCACTTTGAAGATAATCAAGAATTCTATCTAGCCCAGCAATTAATTGAGGGCAATCCACTCACCGAGGAACTCGCATCAGGTCAGCCTTGGTCGGAAGCTAAAGTGATCGCCCTGCTGCAAGATCTCTTAAACGTCCTATCGTTTGTCCATCAACAGCAGGTGATCCACCGTGACATCAAGCCATCCAATCTCATCCGCCGCCGACGAGATGGCAGAATCGTCCTCATTGACTTTGGGGCTGTCAAGCAAGTCAGCACCCAGATGATCAATTCCAAAACGGGACGAACCAATATGACGATTTCCATTGGCACTCACGGTTACATGCCAAAGGAACAATTACTGGGAAATCCCCGGTTTAGCAGTGATGTCTACGCCGTCGGCATGATTGGCATTCAGGCGTTAACGGGTGTTCACCCCAGGCTCCTACCCGAAGATGGGAATACAGGTGAAGTGGTGTGGCATGACCGCATCCAACAGGTGAGTCCTGAATTCGTCTCTATTCTTGACAGGATGGTGCGCTATGAATTTCGCGCTCGTTACGTGTCAGCGATCGATGCTTTACAAGCATTGCGGAGTTTACCCGCCCATTTGTTGGAATCGGTGCCTCTCCCCCAACCGCTACCAGAAGCTTCGGGCGCAGTCCCTGGATTGGAACGGCAAGCTCCTGCCACAGCTACTGGGGCGACAGTACCGATTAGGGGCGTCGCGCCAAGTCCTACCCCTCCCACAGTACCCAATGCCGCGCCAACCTCAGAACACTCCACTCCTACCATTGCCGCTGGCACCGAACCTTTCCCCCAGCCCACTACCCCCACGTCAGGCTCTCAACACTCCACTCCTACCATTGCCGCTGGCACCGAACCTTTCCCCCAGCCCACTCCCCCCACGTCAGGTTCTCAACACTCAGAACCCACTGTTGCTACTGGCCCCAAGCCGTTATCCCCGCCTGTCGCCAGATCAAAACCAACCGCGACTTTGCCAGGAAGCGGACAGCAATCTCCCAATCAGCTTTTGCCGATTATGGGTGGCGTTGTCGCGCTGGGTGCCAGTTTGTGGGTGGTTAAGGGTTTGTTATTTCCTCAAACGCCTCAAACCACTACTCCAGGAAATAGTGTTGCTGCTGTTAGTGGAAATAAAAGCGCCGATCCTCAACAGGCAACAGAACTCTTGAGTCAAGCCGATCGCCTGCGGGAAGCTGAAAATTATCAGGAAGCGATCGCGACTTACGAAAAAGCGATCGCACTCAATGCCAATGAGGCAAAAGCTCATTGGGGACTGTGCTACAGCCTTAACCAGATGCTCAAGCCACAAGATGCAATTGCGGCTTGCGATCAAGCACTTGCCCTTAACCCCGACTACCCAGAAGCGCTGTGGAGCAAAGGTAACGCCCTTCACCAAGAACAGAACTACCAGGAAGAACTCAAACTCTACGAGAAAGCGCTGCAACTTAAGCCCGATTTTGCAGACGCTTGGAATAATCAGGGAGTCGCCCTCTTGAAATTGAATCGCTTCGATGAGGCATTTGCGGCTTTGGACAAAGCGACTCAACTCAAGCCCAAGGGGGCAGATGCCTGGGCCAACCGGGGTAATGCTCTCTTCGGACTTAGGCGCTATGATGAGGCGTTTGCCTCACTCGAAAAGGCCATCGAAATTGACCCTAATCACACAAATGCTAATAATTTGTTACAGAAAGCACGACGAGAACTTGGTCGCTATGACGACAATCAAGAAAAGGAAACAGGTAAAAGCAAGAAAGAAAAAGGTAAACAATAAATAGATAAAACCTTAAATTTTGGTTTTTATGAGGGTGACCCTATTATATGCAGGCGTACTATTTCTGTTTGTGAAAATGGATATAACTTTCTGAGTATGTCCAAAAAATAATCCCTCTACTGACTTATTCAATTCATCAGAAAGGGATTAAGCACTTCATTTACTCATAATCATAACGAAGCGACGGTTGCTCCAATCTCTTTAAGAAATGGACTTTCCCGTCGCATTTTTGTAATATTACCCAAGCGCTCTTATCGGTCTAATTACCCTCACGGTCGTTGCCACACCCCGCGAATTGACTCTTACGGCAATTCGAGAGCCGGCTCTCAAACCCAGGCGATTAATGACTCGCCGACTAATGGTGATGTTTCTGGTTTGACCATTCGACTGGGCAAACTCTACTGTTTGACCGTTAATGCTATTGATAGATCCGGCAAGCTCTCCTGCCTGAGTTGCTTGACTGATCAAGAATTTAGGTGACTTTGCATCATCTAAATTGATAGCGTTGGCTGGATGCGCTGACACTGCCGAAATCAAAAGTGGCAGCATTAGACCAGTGAATACTGTCTTGGTATGAATCCGCACGTTCTCCTCACTTTAAAGCGTCGATAATCAGACACCAACCTAACAACGGTATTCAAGGTTGGCAAGGTTTTTCTTGTAAAAAAACATTCTGAGAAAACCTATACATTATTAATACAATTAAGAACAAAAACATCCGGAAAAAAATAATGCAATTCTGGAGAAATGGTTATAGGGTAGCTATAAAACCTTGATTTTTGTAAATATTCTTTCGCCAAAAATATTGAGCGATGCTGAGACAGAAATTCCAAGTTGCAGGTTTCATGTTGCTCGGCTTGAGTGGAATGATTTTTCTGCTTATTCGTCAGCCCCAAACAACGACACCCATCGCGGTGAAAGACACGGCGAAAATCAGCCAGCCTCAGCCGCCAGCAAAGACACCCATCGTTGCCAAAAAGACGGTGCCAACCAACCCACCTCAGTCGCCAGCAAAGACACCCATCGTTGCCAAAAAGACGGTGCCAACCAACCCACCTCAGTCCCTAAAGCCTTATGGGAAACAAAAACCGCCTGCTTCTAAAAAGTCATCGGTAAAGCGTCCCTCTCAGGTGATCGATCCAAAAAGTCTGAGTAAGGGTACTCACTTGGTGATTAAACTAGGCGATCGCCGAGTCTATGTCTATAAGAACAAAAAGTTGAAAATCAGTTACCCGATCGGCATTGGCAAAGCGGGATGGGAAACCCCCACAGGTAACTATAAAGTGATGGATATGCAGCCCCATCCCATTTGGGAGGAGCCTTGGACAGGTAAAGTTATCTTGGAAGGCCCTGATAATCCATTAGGAGCCAGGTGGATCGGTTTTTGGACGGATGGACGTAACTCCATTGGCTTTCATGGCACTCCTGCCGAAAAGTTGGTGGGACAGGCAGTTTCCCACGGCTGCATCCGGATGCGTAATCGAGATGTTGTTGCCTTGTACGAGCAAGTCAAACTGGGTACACCCGTCACGGTGAAGCCTTAAAAAAATTGGGTGAAGTTTGAGTTCCTCAGATTTTTAGATGTCATCACGGCTTCAAAGGGCGATCGCTTCAATTTTCCAACGTCCGTAGCCTAAACTAAAAACACGGGTTGGCATCTAATTAATCGATTTAAACGTCTCAAACCTAAGCGGCTATGTATATTAAGCTGAGGTAACTAATACCTGAAACGCTGTCAGGGTTCATAAGTCCTGTGAAAATCTGAAACGCTTTACTCGCTTGATTTGGACTGGCTGAGAGTAGAACAATCGAAATGAAAGCTTTATTTAAACGAACAAACCCAGATCAGCCCTTAGGCGGACGCTACAAAATTATTGGCGAACTAGGGGCGGGTGGATTCGGTCAAACCTTTTTGGCACAAGACCTGCATCTGCCCGATCATCCTCAATGTGTCGTCAAACAGCTAAAGCCCCAAGTTAGTGATGCTGAAAGTTTTCAAACAGCAACACGCCTGTTTGATGTAGAAGCGAGAGTCCTCTACCAGTTGGGCAACCACGACCAAATTCCCCGCTTGTTGGCACACTTTGAAGAAAATCAGGAGTTCTATCTCGCCCAGGAATTAATTGATGGGGAACCCCTGACTCAGGAGATGAAGGGAGGACAGCCTTGGTCGGAAACTCAGGTGATTGCCTTTTTGCAAGACCTCCTGCCGATTTTGACCTTTGTCCACGAGCAAAACGTGATTCACCGCGACCTCAAGCCTTCCAATCTGATGCGTCGCCGACAGGATGGCAAAATTGTCCTAATTGACTTTGGGGCGGTCAAGCAAGTCAGCACACAAATTGTTAATCCTCAAACGGGGCAGACAAGAACGATTTCCATTGGCACTCAAGGTTATACCCCCAAAGAACAATTGGGCGGAAATCCCCGCTTTAGCAGCGATATTTACTCGGCTGGCATTATTGCGATTCAGATGTTGACAGGGATTCATCCCAGGAACTTGGCTGAAGACGACCAGACGGGGGAAATTAGCTGGCGCGATCGCGCCCCTCATGTCAGCGCTGAACTCGCGGAGTTTCTTGACCGCATGGTGCGTTATGACTTCCGTGCCCGTTATCCCACAGCGGCAGAAGCACTTGTGGCACTGCGGAATCTATCAACATCAAGAACACAATTTGGCCCGATTTCCCCGCCCTTCTCGGAAGATTTAGGAGAACTGCCGACGCAAAAACGGCAATCCTCAGCCAATAGTCACGAATCCACAGGTTCTGGTTTAGGGCAAGCCCCCACAAACCCCTTCCCGCCGCCCCAAACAATGGAATCCACGGGGTCTGGTTATGAGCAATCGGCGACGAATTTTTTGGCACCCTCAGCAGCATCCTCTCACTCCCAAACACCAAGCACCCACACAGACCCTACAGTTCCTGTGGGTAAATTCCCTTGCCCTGAGCACTCATCCGTCAGTGCAGTACCCACTGCCGTTGCCCCCCAAAAAGGAGGCCAGAGACGACTGCTCATTCCTTTGTCGATTCTGGCTGTTTTAGGGACTGTGGGGGCGACGTTCTTGATGACGAAAACCTTCTTATCCCCGCAATTTGCCAATCAAACCATTGACCGTCGTGAGGTACCTGGGGTTAGTTCTAATCCAAGTTCTGGCGAATCGTCTGTGTCGCCCACAGAGGCCAGTTCACCCACGGCAAGTCCCAGCGAGACGCCGGATGAAACGCCTGCATCACCAACAGTGGCTAGTTCACCCACGGCAAGTTCTGAGGCAACCGCCAGCCCAACCTCTACAGCCCCTTCTCCTACTGCTTCACCTGTTGCCACCCCAACCTCTCCGACTCCCAGCGCCGCACCGTCCGCCCCAAAATCAGCACCCGCCTCAGTGCCGACGACGGTTAAATCTGCTCCTTCTCCGGCAGCCCCTCAGGTGGGAGAATTTGTGAAGCAAGCCGATCGCGCACGGGAAGCCGGACAGTTCCAGAAAGCGATCGAATTATATGACCAAGCGATCGCCCTCAATCCTAAACTGGCAGAAGCGCACTGGGGACGCTGCTATAGCCTGAATTCCGTGCAACAACCAGATGATGCGATCGCAGCTTGCAATCAAGCCCTCGCTATCAACCCTAACTACCCAGAAGCCCTGTGGAGCAAAGGTAGCGCCCTCGACCAAAAGCAGCGCTTCAATGAGTCGCTCAAACTCTACCAACAGGCGACGGCGGTCAAACCCAATTTTGCGGAAGCCTGGAATAACCAGGGCGTGTCACTCTTAGCACTCGATCGCATTACCGAGGCAGTTACCGCCTTTGATAAAGCCACAGCACTCAAGCCCGGTTTTGCCAATGCCTGGGGGAATCGGGGTGCCGCCCTCTGGAAACTCGGACGATTTGATGATGCGATCGTTTCTATGGACAAAGCCCTACAAATTCAACCGAATAACCCAGACATCATCAACCTGCGCCAGCAGGCACGGGAAAAGCTAGGGCGTTAGGGCAAGGCAGTGGTTGAGTCATTCAATTCCCCTGCCACTATAGCGAAGCTTAGTGGCAGTAACTTTTCAGTTATTTCAGATGGAATGTCCTGCCACAGAGAGCATCCCAAATGTGCAAGATTAAAGAATAGTTTCTGTTTCTGGCGCAACAATCTCGCCTTCAGTTTTAATTAGGGCGTCTTGTTCTGTAATTAAATCGGTGAGTTCATTAAATGTAACGCCCATATCATCGCAAGCTTGCTTCAGTTCTTGACTGAACCTGTGAAGATTATCGCCATAACCACACTGCATGGCCGCCGTTTCAATTCCCTGCTTAGCATTAGCTCTCGCACAATCAACTAATTCCAATCCTTGAAGGGGAGTAGAGGATGCCATATCTACAGATTTTTCCTGTGTTCGAGACAATCCTAGATTAGTCGAAACACGACCGAGGCTAATCTGTCAGTAGGTAGAACATCCTAACGGCGTTTTTGCCAATATTGGTAAATTGTGTAGGCCATAGTGACAACACCCGTCACGATCGCAGACTCATTCACTTCAAATTCAGGGTGATGCAGTGGGTAGTTGGGTTTATCCGGGAACCCCACACCTAGGCGAAACATAGTACCAGGGGCATTTTCTAGATAGATGGAAAAGTCTTCAGCACCCATTGATGGTTCGGGCAAAATTTGCACCCGTTCGCTTCCCCACGCTTCTTTGGCTGACTCCTCCAATAATTGAGTTAAAGCCAAGTCATTTTGTACCGAAGGCACTCCCCGGCGGTAATTAATTTCGTAACGAGCACCGTACATGTTGCAGACATTCGCGACAATCTTTTCCACCCACTGCGGTAAATCGGCATGAGTGTCAGGATGGAGCGATCGCACTGTTCCCGCCAATCGTACTTGGTCGGCAATCACATTCGGTGCCCTTCCACCACTAATCTGTCCAATTGTCAAGACTATTGGTCGCAACGGATTCTGGGTGCGGCTAATCGCTTGCTGAAGCGTGGTAATCACCTGCGAGGCAATCCAAATCGCATCAACAGCCTCATGGGGACGAGCACCATGACCGGATTCTCCCATAATAAAAATTTCTAAATCATCCGCTGCCGCTGTCAATGCCCCATAACGAATTCCTAATGAACCACCGGGAATGGAGGGGAATACATGAACGCTAAAAATTGCACTCACATCATTCATCGCCCCATCTTGCACCATCCAATTGGCACCTTGGGCAATTTCCTCCGCCGGTTGGAATAAAAAGCGGGTATTACCGGGTAACATTTCGCCCAACTGGGACAGCACCATTGCTGTGCCTAACCCAACTGTCGTGTGCACATCATGACCGCAGGCGTGCATAATTCCTGGCTTGCGGGACGCGAATTCGAGACAGGTGCGTTCGGTAATGGGTAGCGCGTCCATATCTGTGCGGATTGCCACCAAGCGGTCATCCGTACCACCCACCAATTCGCCAATCACCCCGGTTTTACCGATCGCCTCTTGCACAACGATACCGCAGGAAGACAGCACACCCGCCACATAAGCGGCTGTCTGCTGTTCCTGTCCACTCAGTTCAGGGTGGGAGTGGAGATGACGCCGGATTTCAATCAGGCGCGGTGCTAATTTTTCAGCTAAGTCTTTAATACGAGAAAGCATGGGGTTGTTCTTCCTGCGACTGCATCTGGACTTACGCACCTAATCTCAATGTAGGCGTCGAGATGTACCCTACTCATCCTGGGGATATCGAGTGGTCAATTTGACGTAAGTCCTATTTATAAAATCTTCTACAGTATTATCCAGATTTCTAGAATGATCATGCTCTGTGAGGATAAGCCTCTGAGTTAAGCATGATCTTTTACAGGGTAATCCTTTCTGAATAGCATTCACTCCTTCGGTAAAGTGGTTAAGGGTATTTTAATCACGTTCGCTAAACTCTATGAACCAAGACAAGCCAAACCGTATTGACCAACCTGAAGGCAGCCAGAATTTATACCGCCGTCCTTCTCGCCCTACTCGCCCAGAACCCAAGCCGATTCAGGTACTCGACAGCGCAACGAACCAGGCGGGAGAGGTGTTTAACGCGGGAGACATGATTCAAGTCACTTCGCCTTGGGGGAGTAAAGCGAAAGCAGAAATTACGGATTTTTATCAAGATACGGAGGGCAAGGCTTGGGCGCACTATACCCCCAACGAATCCCGGGAAGGCTGGGATTGGGAAGGTGGATGCATCTTGGCATCGCTACTCGTGAAAGCGGCTGAAGCACCTTCAGAATCAACATCTGTGCCACTTCCTGAGTAATATTGCTGAGAAAACCAAAGAAATTGTAAAGAAAACGAGCGAAATGAACAAATTCCTGATAAAAATTAACTTAAGTTCAAATGGAGTCAGCCTTATAAAGACTCTAAACATAAATCACTCTGATTAATATTTGTTGGGAAACAGCCCCTGTTTTTAGGGGCTGAATTTTTATTTTGTATCCTATGAAAATAGCTCTCTTAAACCAGCGTTAATCTATGGTCTCTTGATGTCAGGCTTTATCAGTTCGTCTTTCCAGCAAGGTAGATTTTGCTTGTAAATGTATCGATCTAAAGGAATATTACTACGCAACTCCTGTGAATTTTTCTTCAAAGAAGGTAGTGATGCGTTTTGGCTCAAACTGGTAAAAGTCTTCGAGAAGTCCAGCAGTACAATAGGTGTGATATCGATCAATCAAAGACATCAAACCCTCCTGCACAACCTCGATATGATATAGCGTCGCGTTGTACTCATCGGTCAAGGCAGCTAGATCCAGTTGGATGGTGTCTAAATTGAGTTCTCGATGCATTTGCTTCAGCTTTGATAAGCGCCGTCTAAAGGCGGCAAGAAGCTTTTCTTGGGGGACATGATTAATGGATGCTTCCAAGTGCGCGGATGCTAGTTGCAGGTTGCAACTCTGGCAAGCTTGCCTTGCTTGTAGGCAGGCGACTTTACTATCTAGGACTTGTGCGCGACAGTTTTGTAGTACCCAAGTTAGGTTAGCAAGTTGTTGGTGAGCTTCAAAGGATAAAGGTGAAAACATGGGATGCCATCTTCTCCAAGTAATTGCGTGGATTAAATCGGTTCTACTTAATGAATCAACGGGGTTGAAGAGTATTCCGTACATTCAGACATAATGAATCCGATCACCTACTCTTGTATCCTCAGGAAGATTGATATTCTCAGGAGGAATCTTTATTGGCAATGCCTAAATCCTACTTAGGATAGACAACCCTATTCACCGTTATTGCTTAAGAGAGGTGAATGGAAAAAGTACAGAGATAGAATTTTCGCATCAAACACCTTTTTGAGCAAGCCAACCTAACGGCTTCACCTTGAACCCAAAAACTCTAACACTTCCTTAAAGTCACTTTAAGTGATATTATTAACCAGGTTATCTAAAAGCTCTTGTTGTTAGAAAATCAAGTCATCCATAACGAGTACTACAAAGAAGACCTCGCGTTTATTCATGATGTTGGTTTTGCGGACTATGCGCTCAAGTCTGCTCCTGGTCTATTGGAAATCCTCAAACAAAACCAAATCGGCGAGGGCTTAGTCGTAGATTTAGGTTGCGGAAGCGGATTATGGGCGCTAGAACTCACCAAAGCTCATTATCAGGTTCTCGGAGTTGATCTCTCTAAGTCGTTGATTGCCATTGCACGTCAGAGAGTGCCAGAGGCTGAGTTTCGCATCGGTTCCTTATTCCAGGCTGATATTCCACCCTGTAATGCGGTGACATCGATTGGCGAATGCCTCAACTACCTTTTTGACTCAAACAACAATCATCAAACGCTAATTCAGTTATTTAGTGGCATTTATCGCGCCTTAACGCCTGGGGGTGTCTTCATTTTCGATATGGCAGAACCGGGACAGGTTCTACAGGAAACCCCAACCCAAGGATTTACTGAAGGAGATGATTGGATAGTACTGGTGGAAAAAGCGGAGAATCGAGAGCAAAAAACCTTAACCCGTCGAATTATCACCTTTCGCAAGGTTGGAGGACACTACAGACGGGATGATGAAGTACACCATTTGCAGTTATACGATGCAACCGAGGTGGCACAAGAATTGAGTGCAATCGGCTTCCAAGTTCAGATGATGCCTAGTTATGGTCATTACTCTTTGCCCAAAGCACACACGGCGTTTATTGCCCGGAAACCCACAAAATAGAGTCCGTCTCTTGATTTTCCTCCTTACTGATATCCTGCGGCTTGAAGTGAGAACAACCTCGCGTAACGTCCTTCGAGTTGCAATAACTTCTCATGGGTTCCCTGTTCAATAATTTCTCCCCCAGCCATCACCACAATCGTGTCAGCCATCCGCACTGTCGAGAAACGGTGAGAAATTAACACCACCATTTGATTTTGGGTAATGGTGCGGAAATGGTTAAAAATTCGCACCTCAGCCTCCGCATCCATCGCTGCTGTGGGTTCATCCAGAACTAAGATGTCTGCACCTGTCCGCATAAACGCACGAGATAAGGCGATTTTCTGCCATTGCCCTCCGGAGAGTTCCTGTCCTCCCTTGAACCATCGACCCAACTGAGTGCCAAAACCCTCTGGCAACAATTCAATAAACGGTTTAGCCATCCCTTTGTCGGAGGCATCTTCCCAACGTTCTGCATCTTCTAAGTGGTTGACATCCCCCACACCTACGTTTTCACCAACTGTAAAGTGGTAACGCACGAAATCCTGAAAAATCACACCAATTCTTTGGCGCAGTACCTCAATATCCCACTCTTGCAAATCCAAACCATCCAGGAGAATTTGTCCCGAATCTGGGGTATATAACCGGGTTAACAGCTTAATCAGAGTGGTCTTGCCCGAACCATTTTCACCCACGATCGCTAATTTCTCACCCGGTTTAAGATGAAGTGAGACGTTTCTCAGGGCGGGTTTGGTAATTCCTGGATAGGTGAAGGAAACATCGATAAAGCGCATTCCATCCCCCGGAATTAAACCCTGACGCGCCTTTCCCCTGGGTTTAGGTACATTCTGCTCCAAAAATTCGTAGAGATTGGAGAGATACAGATTATCTTCATACATGCCGCCAATCGACGTTAAGGCACCCGCAAAGGTGGATTGTCCTTGCCGGAACACGGTGAGGTACATGGTCATATCCCCCAAGGAAATGCGACCCCAGATGGTTTCCAGCACAATCCAAGCGTAAGCGGCGTAAAAGGTTGCCGTACTCAGCAAGCCCAAAAGGTAACCCGAAATTCCTCGACGGATGGTGAGGTCGCGGTCTTCGTCGTAAAGGCGATGAAAGATATCACGATAACGTTGTAGCATTGTGGAGCCAAGTTGGTAAAGCTGAACCTCCTTGGCATAGTCTTCGCGGGCAATTAAGGTTTCTAAATAATGCTGCTGTCGGGTTTCCGGCGATCGCCAACGGAACAGGCGAAACGCTTCCCCAGCAAAGCGAGTTTCGGCAATGAAGGGAGGAACCGCCGCGACAACCAAGACTAATACCGCCCAAAATGAGAAATTCAGCAGTAAACCGCCATACGTCACTAAGGAAAGGGCAGACTGAATCAGTCCAAAGGTTCGCATCACCAAGGAAAGAGGACGATGGGATGCTTCATGGCGTGCCTGAGTGATTTTGTCATAAAACTCAGAGTTCTCGAAGTGGGTGAGGTCGAGAGTCAGTGCTTTTTCCAAAATCAAAACATTCACCCGTTGTCCCAGCAAGACTCGCAGCAGGGATTGGCAGACGGTGAGTCCTCGTTGGGTTGCCGCTAGTGCCATAACGGCGATCGCTTCTAACCCCACATACCTTAAAGCCATCCAACGCTGGGTTTGTGCCCCTGACTGCGAAGCCAAAACGACGCTATCTACAATTAACTTACCCACGTAGGCGATCGCACCAGGTAACAAACCGGCTACTAAGGTTAGAATCGCCAGCACAATGGTTAGGGTATGGCTCGTTGTCCAGACTAATTCTAATGCTCGTCCACTGTAGCGGAAGACGGAGAGGGATTGACGCAACCCCCTTGTAGGAACTCTCAAGTTCTCTAGAGATTGTTTTCTTGGTCTACTCATTCTATTGGTATAACAAATTCATGCTCTTGAGAGAGTGGGAGAGATGGGGAGCGGGGGAGATGGGGAGATGGGGAGATGGGGCGCGGGGGAGTGGGGAGAGAGGAAAAAGTCTGCTATTTTTGACTGCAACTGGGTATGAGACAAAAATGGATAAAAAGCCTCGACCGCTTCGCCCTGCCCTATCGGGGCAATCGCTCCTCCCCACGCGCCGAGAAAACCGCAAGAAACGGTTCGATATTGTGAGTAATCGCCGCTTTGATGTTAAAAGAATTGGTGTATCGCACTCTCATTGGCGCGACCCTTACCATTTGCTGCTCACCCTTGATTGGCCTCAGTTCTTTTTGCTGACGGTGGTTTCCTATCTCGCCACTAATACCCTGTTTGCTCTGTTGTACCTGGCAGGAGGCGATTGTATTAAGAATGCTCGTCCTGGATCGTTCTTGGATGCCTTTTTTTTCAGCGTTCAGACGATGGCGACGATCGGCTACGGGGCGATGTATCCCAGCACAGACTACGCCAATCTATTAGTTACCCTGGAAGCGCTAATCGGTTTGTTGGGCGTAGCGATGACTACTGGACTGATGTTTGCTCGTTTCTCCCGTCCTACAGCTAGAGTTCTCTTCAGTCGTGTAGCTGTGATTGCACCCCATAATGGGTTGCCCACTCTAATGTTACGGGTTGCCAATGAGCGGCGTAACCAGATTCTCGAAGCTCAAATCGGGTTAAGTTTACTACGGGATGAAGTCACGACGGAGGGTATTTTCATCCGTCGCTTCTACGACCTCAAACTGCTTCGGAGTCAAACAAGAACCTTTGCTCTGAGTTGGATCGTCATGCATGTGATTGATGAAAATAGCCCTTTGTATGGGATGACACCAGAGTTACTCGAAGAGGCAAAAACGGATATTATTGCCACCCTGACCGGTATTGATGAAACCGTTTCACAAACGGTTCACGCTCGTCACTATTACATAACGGACGAAATTTTGTGGAATATGCATTTTGTGGATATTTTCTCGCACAAACCAGATGGGCGGCGCGTACTCGATTTAACCCGCTTTCATGATGTGACGCCGATTTAGAGCCAGTTTGGCTTAACATCAGTTCATGGGTTGCAGGACTGGGGTGAGGGTGGGTAACCACTCTTGTCGCAACTTAGCGATCGCGTCTTCTTTGTGTTTCGCTTCAATCTCAATCCATGGCGCATGGCGATAGGAAGTCGGCATCACCGTAATCAAGTCGCTATGGTTGCGGTCATTAAATGCCTCGCGTCCGTTGGAGATATGCACCATCTGCCATTCAGGCATCGACCAAGTGCTTCGTGCACTGTGCAGCATCTGGGCAACGCTGGGATGATCGTAACTATCTAAACCTTCATGAATCACATGGTGGTGGGCGTCAAAAACCATAGGCACCCCAGCTTGGCGACAAACAGCTAAAATTTCTTCAGCGCTGTAGGCATATTCGTCGTTTTCCAATGCAAGTCGGGAGCGAATCGCCTCTGGTAAGTTACGGATGACTTGGACTAATGTGGAGGAGCGATCGCTTTTCCCCCCATGAATTTCTATCGTCGCCCAAGGCGATCGCGGTTGCCCTAGCTTATCCATAATCATGGCGTGCATTTGCAGAATTTTGATGCTATTGGCAACGACTTCTGGCTTATCCGAACTGAGAACAACGAACTGATCAGGATGCACGACAATGCGGATACCTGCTGTCAGCGCACGTTGACCCGTTTGCAGAAGTTCTGCATTCAATTCATTGAGAATTTTTTCCCCTAATTCAGTATCAGCGAAGGGAAAAAGACTAGAGGTAATTCGATAAAGTCGGAGTTCATGATTGAGGCAAAAATCGATGGCTTGATTCAAGCTTTGGAGATTTTTAGCATACAAATTCCGCAGAATTTCGGCTTGTTCTGTTTCTGACAACTGTAATAAACGCTTGCGGGTAACCGTGGAATAACGCACCTCTTTGGATACAGTGATACACACTAACCCCAGTTGAGGAATGATGCTCGTCGAACTCATTATTTTCTCTTCATATTCCCTACTATTTTAGGAATAACAAACAATTTCTGGTTAGGACACCCACCGCAAGAGGGAACTCTCCCTCAAAATTAGCAGACATAGATGATTAATTAATGACCCTCACTTAGGAGATACTCTTGTGCGATCGGAATCTCTACGATAAATTCTGTCCCTTCTCCAGGAGCAGAAATACAGCGGATTTGACCCTGATGTTTTTCTACCACAACTTGGTAACAAATCGCTAACCCCAAACCCGTGCCACTGCCGACAGCCTTGGTGGTAAAAAACGGGTCAAAGATTTGCTTTTGCACGTTTTCGCTCATACCAGAACCGTTGTCAGCAATCCGAATCACAACATATTGGGTATATTTATCCTTGTCTTTTGAGAGATTCTCTTTTTCCCTATCTTCCTTCCACTCCCCAGTTCCCACCTCAGTGCTGATGGTAATTCGGCGGGGAGGCGGTTGGTTTTCTAGGGCATCAATGGCGTTTGAAAGCAAATGCATAAACACCTGATTGAGCTGACTCACATAACAGGTTACTTTAGGCAATTGACCATACTCTTTAATCACCTCAATTTCCGGACAACTGACTCTATGGCTATAGCTTTCTGCCCTGAATCGGTACTGCAAAATCTCTAACGTATGGTTGATACCCTCATGAATATCCACGGGTTTTAGATCGGATTTATTCAAGCGGGAGAAGTTTTGCAGCGATAAGACAATCTCTTGAATCCGTTCCGCCCCTACTTGCATCGAATTTATCATTTTTTGCCAATCTTCTTTTAAAAACTGTAAATCTAGCTCAGCAATAATCTCCTGAATTTCAGGTGTTGAATTAGGGTAAGCCTTTTGATAAAGTTCAACCAGTTTACTGAGGTCTTGAAAATATTGACGAGCGATAAACAGATTGCTGTAAATAAAGCCAACTGGGTTGTTAATTTCGTGGGCAACACCTGCCACCATTTGCCCCAGACTTGACATTTTTTCGGATTGAATTAATTGGGATTGGGTGCGTCTTAATTCGCTCAAAGTTAGTTCGAGGGCTTGCGACTTTTCTCGTTCTCGTGCTTCCGATTGTCGCAGAGCGTTCTCCACTTGCTGGCGTTCACAAATTTCCTGTTGCAGGCGTATATTTTGGTCACTCAGTTGCTTAGAAAACCAACGCAAGGTCAACTGATTCTTGACACGGGCCAAAACTTCTTCACATTGGAATGGCTTGGTGATGTAGTCTACACCTCCAACTTCAAAAGCTCTGACTTTATCCCACACATCATCGAGCGCACTGATAAAAATTACCGGAATTTGCGAAGTTCTTGGGTCGGCTTTCAGCTTTTCACAAACCTCATAACCATTCATTTGGGGCATATTAATATCGAGTAAAATCAGGTCGGGCGAAGCTACCGAAACCACTCTCAAGGCTAGCGGCCCACTCATAACTTTCCGCACTTTATACCCTTGTTCACTCAACATGGTAGAAAGAAGGCGCAGGTTGTCGGGTGTATCGTCAACAACAAGGAGGTCTGCCAAAGGAACTAATGCCGAGTTGCTATTCATGGCTTAGTGGGTTCGGTCAAATTGATGATTTGTTCGAGCATAAAGTTATCGACCAAGGCTCTCAATGCTCGACGCAAAGAGTCATATTCTAAAGGTATTTGCTCAATGAGCTGTTTCATCAATTCGTCATCCGCGTAGAGTGCAGCTTGATGGAGCTCGGTGACCCAAGATACAGGCATGACCGTTAAAGCCTTAGGTGCCATCGGCTGAAGTGGAGTTGGTGACTGGCATAAGTTGGGTGTTCCCTGCTGTTCATAGACGTAGCGCACTCCCAAGTGATGAGCAATCTTTTCTAAAAGTACCTCTCGCTGAAAAGGTTTAGGTAAAAAGTCGTCACACCCAGCTTTTAAGATGGCTTCTTGCTGCTCTTCAAAAGCATTAGCCGTTAGAGCAATAATGACTGTTTTTTGGCCTTTGGGGGTTTGTTTAATGTGTTGGGTTGCCTCATACCCGTCCATGATTGGCATGATTACATCCATCCAAATCAGATGGGGTGACCAACTCTCCCACAAGGCAACCCCTTCCTGTCCATTGGTTGCCGTGCGGACTTCAAACCCTAAGGGTTCAAGTATCTTAACCAGCAGTTTGCGATTGACAGCACCATCCTCAACAATCAAGAGGCGATAGGACGGTTGGTTTGGCTCTAAACCCATCACCTGCCGTTTACCGGATACGGGTTTTTCATCCGCCGTTGTGGCTAAGCCAATCTGGATATCAAATCTAAAAATGGCTCCTTGACCGGGGGTACTAATAACCGTTATTTCTCCCCCCATCAGGCGCACAAATTGTTGGCTAATCGGTAGACCTAATCCCGTACCTTCCATAGACTGGCGACCGGTTGCGCTTTGCACGAAGGGATCAAATAAGCTACTGAGTTCTTCAAGGGAAATTCCAGGGCCGGTGTCTTCAACGGCAAACCACAGGCGGGTATGGGGGAGAGGGCATTGTGAGAGAGGAAACATCCCTGCCTGGTTTCCTGTTGATCCCATGCCTACACGCAGTGTGACACGACCCGCGTGAGTAAATTTAATCGCGTTTCCCAAGAGGTTAATCAAGGTTTGACGTAATTTACTGTCATCGGTTTGGATGTATCGGGGGACATCGGAGGCTCGTTCAAAGATGAGTTTCAGACCTTTTGATGTTGCTTTGAATCCTAGCATTTCTTCTAAAGAGTCAAGCAGGCGATACAAGTCAAAGCAATTTTGATTCAACGTGACTTGACCGGCCTCGATTTGGGACATTGACAAAATGTCATTGATTAGCTCTAGTAAATGCTCTCCACTGCGATTAATAATTCCCAAGTATTCTTTATGTTCTGGGGTCATTGACTCGTCACGAGCCATCACCTGAGTAAAACCAAGGATAGCGTTGAGGGGAGTACGCAGTTCATGACTCATTTTGGAGAGAAAGTGGCTTTTGGCACGGTTGGCAGATTCTGCCTCAAGTTTAGCTTTCTCTAAAGCATGATTTTGCAGCGCTAGTTCTTGACGCTGTTGTTTTTCCTGTTCTAAAAGATTCGCTTGGGCGATAGCAATTCCTAGTTGTGCGGCTACCGATTCAATGAAATTAATTTCTTCTGAAGTCCAATGGCGGAAGGAATCATACTGATGCAAACCAATCGCCCCATTGGGTTTTCCTTGATAAGAAGTCCGAACGGCTAGCATGGATTTGAGACTTAATTTCTGGCATAGGGGTAAAGCGCCTTTTAACAGTGGCTCGGTGTAGATATTATCAGAGGCAATAGCTTGGTCTTGGGCTAACATCGCTTGTACATGGGGATTGCCAATCACTGGAATTTCTAGATTCAGCAGCGAAACTAATCCGGGTGGCTTGTACTCTGCTACTAAAGGAATCAGGGGAGTTGGGTACTCGATGTAAGTATGAATTAGGCAACGATTCACGCCAAAGGCTTCACCAATTTGGATGGCAGCCGTCTGAAACACTTGCTTAGAATTCAAGCTAGAGCGGATTTCTTGAGTAATTCTTTCTTGCAACAACACTCGTTGGATATGCCGTTCTAGAGTGGTTTTAGCGGCCTGAAGTTCCAGTTCTGTGGCTTTGCGATCGCTCACATCAATCACTAAACCATGCCAAAGTATCTCTCCATCACCACACCGTTCGGGTTGAGCCGCGCCTCGAATCCATTTGAGCCTTCCAGAGGGTGTAATGATTCGCCCTTCCCATACCCAAGGTTCTAAGGTTTGGGCGCTGGTTTCAATCGATTCAAAGAGGCTGGCTACGTCATCTGGATGAGTGAGTTCAAAGCCTAGTGCAGGATTCTCTAAAATCTGCTTTGGCTCCAATTCATTAATGTGTCTGCAACCGGAACTTACATAAGTAAAACGATAGGAACCATCTGGATAACGCAGAAATTCATAGAGCATTCCGGGTACATTGGCGGCTAAGTTTTGGATACGAGCTTCACTTTGCTGCAAGGCGATTTCAATGGCTTTGCGATCGCTAATATCCGCCGCCGTACCGAGAATCTGCGTCGGCTTCCCGTCAGTGTTTCTGGCAAATACCGTCTCTCGTGCCAACAGCCAACGCCAGTCACCGTGCTTGTATCTCATCCGATACTCAAACTCTAAAATTTCGCCATCTTTAGCAGACTCAAATCGTTGAAAATGTTCCGGAATTTCCACGAAATCCTCCGGATGCATCAGGGTTTGCAAGAGTGCCGTTCCCATCTGCTGCACTTGTTCAGGGGTATAGCCCAGAATCGTGTAAACTTCTCGATTAATAAAAAAGTTGCGCTGTTCGATTAGGTCATAAACATAGACAATATTGGGATTTGCGTCCGTGATGGCAGAGAGCCAATGTTGACTTTCTTGCAGTTTGGCTTCGACTTGCTTGCGTTGGGTGATGTCGCTTAGGGAACCAATGCACTCCAAGGGATTTCCCTCCTCGTCGCGCACTAATTTGATCACATCCAACAACCAACGGTAAGTGCCATCTTTGTGTAAAAAGCGGTATTCGGCAGAGTGCTGTCCCCGTTCAAATAGCTGTGGGAGTTCGGCAAAAACGCCTTCTCTGTCGTCTGGATGAATATGCGTCACCCAAAAACTGGCATCCTCTAAAAATTCCTGGGCTTCGTAACCCAGAACCAGATTAACATTCTCACTGACAAAGGTAGAACTGTAGTCGTCAGGCTTGCAGCTATAAATAATTGCTGGGCTAGAAGAGAGTAAATATTCTAGACGTTTTTGAGCGATCAACAAAGCATCAGCCGCCTGCTTTTGCTCGGTAATATCCCGAAAGGTTACCGCGAAGCCATCACCCAACTTAACCGCAACATGGACAAACCAAGCCTTGATGCCGTCATAGTCATAATAGAATTCCTGCTCTTGGGGTATACCGGTTTCAACGACACTGACATACCGCTCAAATAAGCCTGCCTCACAATTTCCCGGTAGTTCCACGAGTAGTTGCTTTCCTAGCAAATCCTGAGGGGTTCGCCCCGTCATTTTTTCGGTAACCGGATTGGCCAAAATCCACTTAAAATCGACAATTTCCCCTCTACTATCCCGCATCGCCTCAAATACCATCACCCCATCCTGGGATGTATTTAAAATACCCGTGAGTAAAGATTGGGATTGTTGAAGTTTTTGATTTTGTAATTCAAGTTGCACAGAGAGTCTGCGGATTTTCAGTTGATTCTCAATCCGGGCTAACACTTCTTCTTGCTGGAAGGGTTTTGTAATATAATCAACCGCACCAACTTTTAATCCTTTAATCTTATCCAGGGACTCAGACAGAGCAGTCATAAAAATCACTGGAATATCTTGGGTTTCGGCCGTTGCTTTCAGACGCCGACAAGTTTCAAACCCATCGAGTCCAGGTAACATTACATCTAACAAGATTAAGTCTGGTGCTACCTTTTTTAGCTTGGTAATAGCACTTTCCCCACTCTGTGCCACCAGAACTTTAAAGCCAGACTCTTGCAAGAAGCTAAACAGCATCTTGAGATTCGTCGGTTGGTCATCAACAATCAAGATGGTGCTGGGATTGGCAGTTAACATTGTTATGATTTAGAAATATATTGTTCAACACGACGCCTAAGCAGTTCTGGATTTTCGGTAATCGGTAATCGGTAAATCCCTAATAATGACCTATTACCAATCACCAATGTTGACAAAAAAGGGTAGCGTACATCTACGCTACCCTGAGAGTTATTGCAATGACAAAATTAAGAACTAAGCTAAACCAGGAACCCTACTTTTAAGTCCCTCTCACGCCTCCTTAGGCAATGGCAGCGATCTTAACGTCGTTATTGGCTAAAAGTTCTTGCAGTTCATCGGAATCTACTGTTTCTTTCTCAATCAACATTCCGGCTAATTTGTCAAGAATATGCTTGTTGCCGAGTAAGACATTCTTAGCGCGTTCGTAGGCTTCATCCACCAGCCTACGCACTTCTTCATCAATGGTCGCCGCTGTTGTATCCGAGAAATCTCGGTCTGAGGCAATCTCCCGACCTAAGAACATATTGCCATTCTGGCGTCCTAGAGCAACAGGGCCTAAGCGATCGCTCATGCCAAAGCGAGTCACCATTTGCCGTGCGACGCGAGTCACTTGTTGCAAGTCGTTGGAAGCACCGGTGGTGACTTCTTCTTCACCGAAGATAATCTCTTCAGCCAGACGACCGCCCAAAGCCACTGCCATTTGATTTTGCAGGTAAGAACGGGAGTATAAACCCGTATCCATCCGGTCTTCACTGGGTGTGAACCAAGTCAAACCACCAGCACGACCGCGAGGGATAATGCTAATCTTCTGCACGGGGTCATAATCCGGCATCAAGGCACCCACCAACGCGTGACCGGCTTCGTGATAGGCAACCAGCGTCTTGCGCTTCTCGCTCATCACGCGGTCTTTCTTCTCTGGTCCTGCCAACACGCGATCAATCGCATCGTTCACCTCATCCATAGAGATTTCCGTGAGGTTGCGACGTGCTGCCAAAATTGCCGCTTCATTCAACAGGTTGGATAAATCTGCACCGGTGAACCCAGGAGTCCGACGGGCAATTTTCTCCAAGTCCACATCCTTCGCCAGTGTCTTACCACGAGCATGAACTCTGAGAATTTCCAAACGTCCCGCATAATCCGGACGATCAACAACCACCTGACGGTCAAATCGACCGGGACGCAATAAAGCGGCATCCAAAACATCTGGGCGGTTGGTCGCAGCAATAATAATGATGCCTGTATTGCCCTCAAAACCATCCATCTCGGTCAGCAACTGGTTGAGGGTTTGCTCCCGTTCATCGTTACCGCCGCCTAAACCCGCTCCCCGTTGACGCCCTACGGCATCAATTTCATCGATGAACACGATACAAGGCGCATTGGTCTTCGCTTGCTCGAACAAGTCACGCACGCGAGAGGCACCGACGCCCACGAACATCTCAACGAACTCGGAACCAGAGATGGAGAAGAAGGGCACGCCCGCTTCACCGGCAACGGCACGAGCGAGGAGGGTTTTACCCGTTCCCGGAGGGCCAACCAACAGCACGCCTTTAGGAATTTTGGCTCCCACCGCCGTGAAGCGATCGGCATTTTTCAGGAAGTCTACAACTTCATTGAGTTCCAGCTTGGCTTGGTCAATCCCTGCGACATCGCCAAAAGTCACCTGAGTTTGAGGCTCCATTTGCACTCTCGCTCTGGATTTGCCAAAGTTCATCGCCTGAGAACCGGGGCCATTCTGAGCGCGGCGCAGCAAGAAAAACAATCCAACCAGCAGAAGCACTGGGAAGAATAGGCTGCTTAATGCTCTAAACCAAAAGCTTTCATCACTCTGGGGCAGAACCGAAATATCATCAACTTTTTCAGCGAGGATGCTAATGAGCTGAGGGTCATTGGGCAAGTTGACCAAGACTTGTTTGCCGTCTTGAGCGGTGACGAGTGCTCTGGTGCGATCGGCGCTGAGTTTAACGGTCTCAATTTTGCCGTCTTGAACTTCCTGTATCAGCCGACTATACTTCCAAGTCTCCCGACTTTGGGAGGGTTTCTCTAAAAATGCTGTCCCTAATGCAATGACTACGATTGCTAATAGCGCGTATAGCCCTGCGTTTCTCCACTTCTTATTCACTACTTACTTACCTCCTAAGGCTTAGGATGTCGGAACGTCGAATGGGTTTCTTAATATTAACTAATGTTAACGTCTCTCAGGATTAGTTGGCGAAATTGTATTCACAATTGCCTTTTAATCTTCTAATCGCCTTCTTTATGGTAATATGTCTGACTTCAGACTGTGGAACAAAGGGGGTCTGGAGTTCGCTTAAAAGTAATGTCTTCATCCCTAGGGTAGATGTTAGTGGTGTTGTTGCCACAAACTTCGCAATGACTCCAGCATCGGGTGAAAGGCTTCGTAGGTGAGAGACTGGGAGGAAGTCAGGACAGTGTGAATGGGAATCACTTGTACAACACTGTTGGTGTAGGCGATCGCTTCAAACTGCAACACCCGTTCCTGATCCCAGGGGGCTTCTTGAACGGGATAATCTTGTGTTTTCAACCAGTCCATGAGTTGCGATCGCACCACGCCCGGTAAGATACCCACTTCTAAGGGTGGCGTCCACCAACATCCCTCTTGCCAGCCCCAAAGATTGCCCGTACTCGTCTCTAACCAACTTCCTGTAGCATCCACTAAAATCGCCTCAGCCGCCCCCTGCTGCCGTGCCGCTTGTCCAGCCAGCCAAGCGGAGAGATAGTTCCCTGTTTTATGAGCTGCAAGCGATCGCTGATACTCAGGGGCAAATGCCCCCCATGCGGTAATGCCTTGCTGTTGGCGTTGTGCCAAGTCAGAAGGGAGAGAACGCCCGGTAATCCACTCCCGCCCATCGGGGAAAATGGTGATTCTGAGTACTGGATAGGATTCACTTAATTGATTTGCCCCATGGCATAAGCGCTCCCAGTCCGGTTGTTGCCAACCGAAGGTTTGTAAACTGGAGGTGAGGCGATCGCAATGACTCCTCCAATGGGTCAGGGGATGATGCAACGACTGCTGATAAACACGCAGTGTTGTAAAAACTGTCGCACCATAAAGTAAGCCAGGGTTATCAATGGTGAGTTCCAGCCTACTGCCACCAATGAGCTGACCATCATACCAAAACAACGTTTTATCCTGTTAGATCGCTTTCGTTTATAGAATCATTATTCATCGTTGCTCCCCCGCTCCCCAGCTCCCTGGGTGTACTCAGGCGCTATTGATAGCCGCCAATTGGCTGCGATTATCGCGATCGCAAATCACATTCATTTTTACTTGTTCCTGTGGCTGTAACTGGTGATAAATTTCCATAAACTCCTGATAGGAGTAATCTTCCATCAAGGCATACATCTCACCTAAAGTTTGAGCATAGAGCATAGCCTGCTTGAGTGGTGCGATTGCTTCGTTCTGATTCATCTTAAGTTCAGCAAATCCAGGAGGCAGATCGTACTACTCCTTGGCGTGTTTATCGATAAATCTTTCATACTTCTTAAGAAGTATCCCTTGATTCAGCTCATTGATTCCGTTAATGTTATTTTCTCATCAAACTTTTTTAAAGATTCACAAGATGCACAGACAAATCAATAAACAATCATATCTAGGATGAGATTAATTGCCGGATACTCCAGGAAACTCTGTAGCTGAGTCGCTATCGCCTCAGGGTCATCAATATATAGAACCAGAGGATAGAAAAAATCCAATTGACTCAATGATTAGGAGACTTCTTCCGACATCAACGGCATCTACCGATTTACCAAAGGTCATTTTGTATCAACCCGGTGGCCTGTGCAAGCTAAAGGCTACTGAACTATCGACCAATCGTTAGTCCAGTAGCTGGAGTACCAGCGTTGTCAATCTCTCCATGCAATCCCGGACTCAATGGGTTTCAACAATGTTTGGAAGGCTGACTAATACTTCTATGAAAAATCATGTTTTTCCCTATGTCGCTGCTTCATTAACCGCCGCGAGCATTCTGGCCTTGACTTGGGTAATTAATCACTCAGAACAAGACCGCTTTCACCAGCGTAATCGCGCCGATGTCCTCAATCAACTGAGTGCCGTAAGAGCTCGTCTCGAAGGCAAGTTAAATCAGCGACTTTTTCTGTCACGGGGTTTAGTCGCTTACATCTCTACCATCAATCCGGACATTGACCGTGAAAAATTTGACAACCTGTCCAAAGTCATCGTGGCACAGCAAACGGGTATCCGTGGCGTAGCCCTGTATAAAAATACAGTCGTTACTTATATGTATCCTTTAGCGGGCTGGGAAAAAGCGATCGGGTTTGACCCGATGACGATTCCAGCCGAACGAGAAGCCATTAAACGGGCAATTAGAACCAAACAAAGTATATTTGCCGGACCCATTAACCTAGTGCCGACGGGTGTGGGATTCGTGAGTCGTACTCCCATTTTTCTGACTCCCCCCAATGCGGCAGCCGAAAGTGGTCGATTTTGGGGAATGGTGGGCATCATCATCGACCGGGATACTTTGTTTAAAGAGGCAGGGTTGATCGATTCTCAGGCCAACCTCCAATATGCGATCCGAGGCAAAGATGGATTAGGAGTGGCTGGAGAAGTCTTTTTCGGGGATGGCAAAATTTTTCAGCAACAGCCAGAAACATCCGAGGTGACTCTACCCAATGGTTCATGGCAGTTAGCTGCCGTTCCAATCGGCGGATGGCCGAAAAGTGCCCCCACCTCCCAGTGGTTTTGGTTAGGGGGTGGGTTGCTGGCGTTCTTGGCGGGAGGCTTGGTGTTCATTTTAGTCAGTGCTCCGGCGCAATTGCGAAAAGCTGTGGAACGAGCAACCGCTGCACTCAGGGAGAGTGAGGAAGCGCTGTTGCAGGCGAATGCTGACTTGCAACGCTTGGACAAACTCAAAGATGAGTTTTTAGCGAATACATCTCATGAACTGCGTACTCCCCTGAATGGGATTATTGGCATCGCTGAGTCCCTAATGGATGGGGTTACAGGCTCACTGCCACCAGCCACTCGTTTCAATCTCAGCCTCATCGTTTCCAGTGGTCGGCGTCTTGCGACCTTGGTCAATGATATTCTGGATTTTTCTAAACTGAAGCACGAAACCATTGAGTTGCAACTCAAGCCAGTGGAAATGCGATCGCTGGCAGAAGTTGTTCTGACGCTCTGCCAGCCGCTGATTGGACAAAAAAATTTGCAGTTAATTAATCATATTTCCCCAGATCTGCCAGCGGTGAGTGCGGATGAAAATCGTATGCAACAAATTCTGCATAACTTAGTCGGTAATGCAATTAAATTTACCGACAGTGGCACGGTGGAAATTTCAGCCGAATTAATAGGGCAAGGAAATCCTAATCCCCAAATGGCGATTACTATCTCTGATACAGGAATCGGCATTCCTGAGGATAAATATGACCGCATTTTTGAATCCTTTGAACAAGCCGATGGAACAACTGCCCGTCAGTACGGCGGTACGGGGTTAGGGTTAGCAATTACCAAAACTTTGGTGGAATTACATGGGGGAAAAATTGGGGTTGAATCTACTGTTGGAGTTGGGTCACGGTTTACGTTTACCCTCCCTTTAGCAGAACAGTTGAGTGCCAAACCAGAGGAAGGATTGAAGGTTGGCAAACTGAGAATTGAAAGTTCCCCAGAGTTGAACGTTGAGAGTTCCTCACAGCCTGCTCATTTGCCACCGACTAACCTGCAACCTGTAATTTTTGATGGCTCGAAGATTAACATCCTAATTGTAGATGACGAACCTGTGAATCGTCAGGTATTTGCTAATTATTTAGCTTTGCACAATTATGGCATCAACCAAGCCAGCAACGGTCTAGAAGCTTTAGCTTTGCTTGAAAGGGGTTTGAAACCAGATTTGGTTTTACTCGATGTGATGATGCCACGATTGACGGGTTATGAAGTCACGCGGAAAATTCGTGAAACTTGGCAAGCGAATGAATTACCAGTTTTGCTCCTGAGTGCCAAAAATCAAGTGTCAGACTTGGTCGTTGGATTAGAGGTGGGGGCAAATGATTATTTAACTAAACCGATTTCTAAAGATGAACTTCTAGCTCGGATAAAAACCCACTTAAATATCCAAAAACTTAAAGCGGAAAATCTACGTCTGGCGGCTGAATTGGACATCACACGCCAACTTCAGCAAATGCTATTACCCAGAGAACGGGAACTGGGAACCATTGCTGGCTTAGACATTGCTGGCTTTATGGAACCTGCCGAGGAGGTTGGGGGTGACTACTATGACGTACTCAAGTACAATGGCAGCCTTAAAATTGGCATCGGAGATGTGACCGGACATGGTTTGGAAAGTGGAGTATTAATGATTATGGTGCAAACGGCTGTAAGGACTTTGTTGTGCAACAACGAAACCGACCCAACTCAATTCTTAAGCACTGTGAACCGGACGATTTATGATAACGTACAGCGGATGAATTCTGATAAAAACCTCAGCCTTTCCTTACTGGATTACCAACAGGGTCAATTATGTTTAAGCGGACAGCATGAAGAGATGATTGTGGTGCGTGCTGACGGCTCTTTGGAGCGGGTCGATACAATTGATTTAGGTTTTCCCATTGGTCTGGAGGAAGACATTGCTGATTTCATATCCCACACTCAGGTGCAACTTCACCCAGGAGATGTGGTTGTCCTCTATACTGACGGGATTACGGAAGCGGAGAATTTAGGGGGAGAACAATACGGAATTGAAAGACTGTGTGCAGTAGTTAGAGATAATAGGCAACAAAATGCTGAACAAATCAAGCAGATAGTGCTAGAGAATGTGCGCTCACATATCGGTAAACAAAAAGTTTATGATGACATCACTTTGCTGGTACTTAAACAAAAGTAGTCATTTTTTTAAAAGGGATGACATTGATACGTTGATGCGTTGATTTGCTCTAATCTCAAACATTTAATCTTCAACTTTCAAACTTTTCACCAATGACCAAGGAGCAATGACCAAAATCGATATGACCCAGATATTTGGTGATTTTACTGACACTCTGCCCGACGGTCAGGAAGGTCTGACCATGGTATTTTCGCCAACCTCTGTCCCACTTAAGCAGCGTTGGCGCAATAATGGTTTATCTGCGGATTTTATGGCAGATTATTTTGCCACCTTTTTTCCTGGTAGTGAGGAGGCTAACTGCGAAACGGTCACCCAAGAGCAGGTTAAAAGCGCCGTTAGTTTTATCGCCAATGAGTTATTAGAAAATGCCATGAAGTTTAATGACGAATCATTACCACAACCGATCAGTATTAGACTTCAAATGGATAGCCATAGACTGGTTTTCCTGGCAACTAATAGTGTCCATCCCCAAAGAGCCAAACAATTCCAGCAATTCATTCAAGAGTTAACGACCTCAGACCCTAGCGAGTTATACCTTTGTCATCTGGAAAAAGATCCGGAAGACACCAATGAAAATCTCTCTGGGTTAGGCTTGTTAACGATGATTAATGATTATCAGGCTAAGCTTGGCTGGAAGTTTGAGATGGTTGATCAAAATCCGGATGAAATCGCCGTGACTACAATGGTGCAGTTAACAGTATAGGTCACTAAAATGATGATAAGGAGTTCATGTTTCATGGAGATTCAGTCTAAAGATTACAGCATCTTTTACGACTCAGTGACCACAACAATTAGCTGCCAGGGTTCGCTTCGTCTCAATGGAATGGAAGAGTATGCATCTATCGTCAAGTTACTCAATGATGTAGCTGATCATGACCCACCGACGTTGACCTTGAACTTACGAAATTTAGAATTTCTCAACAGTTCAGGAATTAATGTAATCTCAAAATTCGTGATTAAAATACGTCAGAAAGGAACGATTCAAATGCTTGTTCTAGGCTCTAAGAGCATTCCTTGGCAAGGGAAGTCGTTAAAGAATTTGCAACGTTTGATGCCAAAATTACAACTGGAATTAGAATGATTCCTCTATCAGGTGCATCGTTCGACATGAACTATACAGGTAAAGTCGCTTTGATCACGGCACAATCCTTATGGCGATGCAGGCAGAACAACTATCATCAGAACAGTTACTTCTAGAAATAGAAAGACTACGCCAAGAACTAGAAGCCGTAAAGCGGGACAAGCTCGATCTGGAAATTTTACTGGAGACGACGACGATTCATGCTGATGCAATCGAAGTTATGTTGCATCAGTCCAATCAACAACTCCAAGCTGAAATTGCTGAACGTCAACGTGCCGAAGCGGCTCTCCAAGCTTGTGCCATAGAACTTCAGTCTTTTTTAGACGCTTTAGCTAGGGACAAAGCAGATCTAGAAGTATTGTTAGAAACAACAACAGAACACGGCGATACGGTAGAAGATTGGTTGTACAACCAGGCAGAGGAGGCGGTAGTCAACGGAGAGAAGAGGCTGGCTCAATTTTTGGATGCTGTGCCGGTCGGGGTGTTCGTCCTGGATGCCACTGGGAAACCCTACTACGCCAATAAAATGGCACAGCAAATCCTGGGACAAGAGAGTAAACCGGGAACCAGCGCCCCTAACTTGCCAGAACTCAGTCAAATCTATGTTGCGGGAACCAATGAGTTGTACCCATGCGAACTCCGACCAATTTTACGGGCATTAAGGGGTGAAAGCGGAACGATTGATGATATGGAAATCCGCCAAGGGGACAAGGTTATCCCCCTAGAAGTGTGGGCGAATCCAATCTTTGATAAAAAGGGCAGAGTTGAGTATGCGATCGCCGCGTTTCAAGACATCACCGATCGCAAAAAAGCCGAAGCCGAACGGAGAAAATTCACTTCAGAACTGTTTCAACTCAACCATGCATTCTCCCGCTTTGTCCCGCGCCAATTTCTTCAGTTTTTAAATAAAGACAGCATTGTCGATGTCCAGTTAGGTGACCACGTACAAAAGGAAATGTCGGTGTTATTCGCAGATATTCGCGACTTTACCACCCTCTCCGAAAGTATGACTCCAGAAGAAAATTTTACATTTATTAATGCTTATTTAAGTCGCATGGAACCTGCGATTGTTCTAAATCAGGGACTTATTGATAAATATATCGGCGATGGGATTATGGCACTGTTTAGTAAAGGTGCTGATAACGCCCTGAAAGCGGCGATTTCTATGCTGCAACGTCTGGCTGAATATAATCAAGGCCGTGCTAAAGCTGGCTACATGCCCATTCAGATTGGCATTGGTATCAATACAGGGTCACTCATGTTAGGCACGGTGGGGGGATACTCCCGGATGGACAGTACAGTGATTAGTGATGCAGTTAACTTAGCTTCTCGGATTGAAGGATTGACAAAAGATTATCGGGTATCATTATTAATTTCTCACCATACTTTTTCACAATTGCAGGATGCAAATCAATATGCTTTTCGCCTCATTGATCGAGTGAAAGTTAAGGGGAAATTAGCAGCAGTGAGTGTCTATGAAATCTTTGATGCCGATCCGCCGAAAATTCGAGACGCTAAGTTAGCGACCAAAACCGCCTTTGAAGAAGCCTTGTTGCTCTATAATCTCCATTCTTTCAAAAGTGCGTCACAACTGTTTGAAGAATGTCTGCACCTTAACCCAGAGGATACTGTCGCACAAATTTATCTAGAACGCTGTCAAAGAATGGACAGTACGTTAAGGTCTAACCCAAGAGCGTGATAGTTACCACAAACGATGAATGATGAACGAAGAGTTAGGGTGGAAAGCTGCCTCTTATTAAAGAGAGTCTTAAAGAGGATAGCTTGCAATCCTGTTCCCTGACATTTGCTTAAGGGGCAGGGAGAGTAGTACTATTGTAGATTGTGCCCTTATTAAAGTTAGTCCATGCCGAAACTAAAAACGCGCCGAGCAGCGGCAAAACGTTTTAGAGCTACTGGTAGTGGCAAAATTGTACGCCGCAAAGCGTTTAAAAACCACATGCTAGAACACAAGAACTCATCTCGGAGGCGGCGTCTGTCTCAGAAAGCACTGGTCCATGAACGCGACGCTGAAAACGTGCATTTGATGCTTCCCTATTTGTAGAGATTAGGGATGGGTGACAAGGGAGCAAACTGAGATCGCTCTTTAATCCCGTTGCCTGCACTCGCCTTGAACCACTGACAGGTGTCTGCCTGTCCTATCCAGTCACAACTTACAACTTAGAACGAATCATGACACGGGTAAAACGCGGTAACGTCGCTCGGAAACGACGCAAAAAAATTCTGAAGCTGGCTAAAGGGTTCCGGGGTTCTCACTCCACGCTGTTTCGCACGGCTAATCAACAGGTGATGAAGGCGCTACGGAACGCCTATCGCGATCGCAAAAAGCGCAAGCGTGATTTCCGTCGCCTGTGGATTACTCGTATTAACGCCGCAGCGAGAATGAATGGCGTAAGCTACAGCCAACTGATGGGTTTGATGAAAAAAGCCAACATTCAGCTCAACCGCAAGATGCTGGCTCAATTAGCTGTACTCGATCCAACCAGCTTTAATCAAGTGGTGGAATTGGCGAATCAAGCTGGAAAATGAGGGTTGGGTAATGGGTAATGGGGTAGACTATTGCCCAGTTCCCAGCCTAAAACGAAAGATAGCCAATGGGGTTTAACCGCAAGTTCTTCAGTTTTAGTTTTGTCGTGGCATGGGTGACGCTGTCTTTGGTGACACCTGCATCAGTTTTTAGTGCTGAGCTCAACGAGATTCAGCAGCGGGGTGAGTTAATTGTTGCCGTAAAAGACAATCTGCGCCCCTTGGGTTTCCGTGACGTATCGGGGAATTTGCAAGGGCTGGAAATTGATATTGCCAAACGTCTAGCTGAAGAACTGTTGGGAAAACCAGATGCTGTGGTTTTGCAGCCGGTGAAAAATACGGATCGGCTCAATAGGGTATTAGAAGGTAAGGTGGATCTGGTGATCGCCAGAGTGACGGCAACCGAGTCCCGTTCTCGATTAGTAGACTTTAGTAGGCCGTATTACTTAGATGGTACGGGATTTGTGACAAAGAATGCTTCAATCCGTCAGTTAAAGGATCTAACCCCAAAGGCGATCGCGGTTATTAATGGCTCTAGTACAATTCCGGTTGTGAAGCATAACTTACCCACCGCGAAACTGGTAGGGGTAGATTCCTATGAACAGGCGCGAGCACTTTTGGAAAAGGGAGGTGCTGATGCCTTTGCGGGTGATAATAGTGTCCTGACGGGCTGGGTTCAGGAATATCCTCAGTATCGGATGCTGCCAGCGCGGCTTTCGGCTCAAGCTTTGTGTGTCGTGATGCCGAAGGGGTTGCAGTACGCCAAACTGTACCAACGGGTGAATGAAGCGATCGCTCGTTGGCAAGAGTCGGGTTGGCTAGCCGAACGCATTGCCACTTGGGGTTTACCATAATTATAAGGATGAAGGATGAAGGATCGAGGATGAACAGTAAATCTTCATCCTAATGGGCAAGTGTGAATTCTAATTTTTCATACTTCATCCTTGACACTTCATACTTTTATTAGAGTTTCAAAAATGATGGAGAATTCACTTCCAATTGTTTATTTGTTTACATTACTAGTGCTGCTGGGCGCGGCTGGATGGGCAATTGTTCGGCAAGTCCTCAAAACTCGTAAAATCGAAACCGCTCTTTCACGGCTAGAAAAAAAGCTCAAGAAAGAACGAGGAACCGTTCAAGAGTATTACGAGTTAGGCAGCATCTATGCTGATAAGAAAATGTTTGCCCAATCGATCGGTTTGTTCCAAAAAGCACTCAAAGGTGTAGATGTTGAGGAAGAAAACCTTGCCCCTGTACATAATGCTCTAGGCTTTTCCTACTTTGCACAAGAACAATATGATATTGCCATTCGCGAGTACAAAGAGGCGATCAAGTTAGATCCCGGATATGTTACAGCACTTAACAATTTGGGTCATGTTTATGAGCGTAAGAAGTTAACTGCTCAAGCCTTACAAACTTACGAAGAAGCATTGAAGTATGAACCCGATAATGCAACGGCGAAGCGTCGAGCTGAGTCACTGCGTAAGCGGCTTGTACCTTCATCTTAAGGTGGGCTGAGCTTCCCAAGAGTTGGGATTAATAGAACTTCAGGGGCACTCTTGGGAGTGTCCTTTTTTACAGCCAATGACCAATTTAGATAGAGTTTCTCGTCTTCATCGCATCACCCAATAAGTATTGATTGATAATGCGTTCGATCGCCGTTTTGTGAATAACAGGAATTGCCCAACTCCGAGTATCAAATAAGGGAATAGGTTGTTTAAGCCAAACGGTTAAGGTATTTCCTTGTTTTCCCTCCCATGTGTAGGAGGCAATTTGTCCCCACTCAATTAATCCGAACTTAAAATAAATGCCATTTTCTCGCAGTTGCAAACGACTTAACCCAGCCCAATAAAAATAAAAAGCTGTAGTCCAGTATAAAACGACCTGAGAGATATAGTATTCTGGCAGGTGATAACTGCCAGCAAATCCTTTTCTCAATAAGCCGAAAAAGACAATCGTTTGCAGAGTAGCACTGATTACGAAAAGGAGACTCACAATCAACATAATCCTGTAAGTTGAGGGTCGCCCTAAATTCCATAAAAGAGAGCCTGCCCGTTTCCTACGTCGCGACCAAGTGAGGATATTGATCCAGAGAATCACTGAAAAAAGCAAAAATATGCCTGAAAAGGAAAAATCTTGCCAGGGTTGGGAGAGAAAAAGCAGGGCAAATATAATCCCAATCAGCAGTAAGAAAATCAAAGCGATCGCGAACAAATTTTTCCAGGCCGCTTTTTTAGCGAACATCAATTTTTTCCTCCTCTCATACCCCGTTCAGCTTCTTTCATAACAGTGGGCTTCCCGGCGATTAGATTAAGATAACCCAATCAGGAGGGGAATGCGGAGAAATGCCCAAACTATTTTTTCTTCCTTTGGTCGCCAAAAAAGTAGACCTCTTGCAAGCAAATAGCTAGGACGGACAAGAGGCCCATCCCACAAGAGTCATTTTTTCTGGTGGGGTAGAAGTTTAATCGCTTTGATTCCTCGCTAACAGAATCAATGCAAGAAGTGACGAACGCCAGTAAGCACCATTATTAAACCCAGTTCATTCGCCGCTTGAATCGAATCTTTGTCCCGCAAGCTACCACCTGGTTGAACTATCGCCACAATACCCGCCGCTGCCGCCGTTCGTACCGAATCATCAAAGGGGAAGAACCCATCACTCGCCAAAGTAGCACCTTGGGCTTTTTCCCCAGCTTGTTCTAAGGCAATTTTCACCCCCCCCACGCGATTCATTTGACCGGCACCAACCCCTAAGGTAGCCTGATCGCGTGTAACAACAATCGCATTGGATTTGACATGCTTACAAACTTTCCAAGAAAATAGTAATTCTGCCAATTGTTCAGGGGTGGGTTGCCGTTCTGTTACCACTTGCCAACTCTCTGGCGTCTCCACCACATCATCAGACGCTTGCACCAAAAAACCACCTGCAATCACTTTTACGGTTTGCTGCGGTCCCTTGTGTAAATCGGGCAAGATTAAAACACGCACCTTGGCTTTAGCGGCTAAAATTTCTTGGGCTGCTTCATCACAAGCGGGTGCCACAACACATTCTAAAAAGGTCTTGGTTAGTTCCGTGGCGGTGGGTGCATCAATGGGTTGATTTAACGCAACAATTCCCCCAAACGCCGAAACGGAATCCGCTTGAAAGGCTTTTTGATACGCTTCTACCAACGTTGTGCCTACCGCCACACCACAGGGATTGGTATGTTTGAGAATGGCTGCGGCTGGGGTATCGGGAAATTCGGCAATAATCCGCCGTGCGGCTTCTAAATCCACCAAGTTGTTGTAACTGAGCTCTTTGCCTTGGAGAATACTTGCTCCGGAAAACCCGGTTGGTACAGCCCCAACTTGATACCAAGCGGCTGATTGATGAGGATTTTCTCCGTAACGCAGGGATTGAAGTTGCTGTCCTGAGAGGAGAAATTGGGCAGGAAGTAATGGTTGTCCGGGACTCGTGGCTTGTAGAGAGTCGTCACTGAGGTAAGTGGCGATCGCACGATCATAAGCAGCCGTATGCCCAAATGCCTTTTGGGCGCAGACTCTCCTGAAATTCAACGGGGCTTCTCCCCCATTTTGTCGCAACTCCCGCAGGTAGTCGTTATAGTTCCCTGGATTGCACAACACCGTCAGATTCGCGAAGTTCTTCGCCGCTGCTCTTAGCATGGCAGGGCCACCGATGTCAATCTGCTCGATCGCTTCAGATTCAGTGACATTCGGGCGTGCGATCGTTTGTTCAAAGGGATATAAATTCACCACCACCAAATCGATGGGACGAATTTGGTGTGTCTCCATCTCCGCCCGATCCTGTGGCAAGTCCGGACGCCCCAGAATGCCGCCATGAATCCGAGGGTGCAGCGTCTTGACTCTTCCACCTAAAATCTCAGGGGAACCCGTGTAATCTGAAACTTTGGTGACGGGCAACCCTGCCTCTTGCAGCGCCTTTGCCGTTCCGCCACTGCTGATTAAATCAAACTCAAATTCCTCAACCAGTTGACGGGCAAAGTCGATTAGCCCAGTTTTATCCGACACACTCAGCAGTGCCAAACGTCCCATGAATTCTCCCCTGATTTGCTCGCTCACTAGCTATTATGCATATTTCAGCATATAGGGAAGTGCGCTCAAAGGAAAAAGGAACTTCAAGACCTAGAATTTTTGCCTAGAACTTGTATGCTGAAAGCCATTGAGGTACAAAAATGAGAAACCCTGTCTCCACGGCCAAGTAAGACAGGGTTCTGGTGTGAATTTGAGCGATGAAACTTGCGCTTAGGTTAACTCTTATTTAAAGAATAAACCCTTTGCGCTTAGGACATGGGATGGAAAAGTAGGTCTGGAAAAAAGCGATTAAATTCGATCAAAATTCCCGCTGTAACCGATAACAAAAGCATGATTAACACGGGCGCACTTGAAAGAAATCTCGGTAAACCGTCCATGAACTTCCTCCTAAATAATGGTCGTCAAATCAAACTCAATTAGCGGGGTGAGACAGGAATCTCTTCGTCCTTAGCCGTTAATTTACCTGTTGTTAATTCCCCAAGGGCTGCCAGAGGCCATGTGAAACCGGATAGCATGAAGCTGATTGCCTTGGGCACATCGATGATAATTTCTTTTTCTTCGGGGTTTGCTTCCTTTTTAATGGATTGTAAGTAGGCACGACCAACCCAACCAATCCAACCGGCTATATAGAGAAATAGGATGCTAGGAATTAGAAAGTCACCAGCCCGGTTTAAGCGACCATCTACAATCAGGTGGGGTAACCCCTCAGGGCCACAGTAAGCTTCAGAATAACGCTCAAACCGATTTTTTCCAGAATTGGGGTCGTCGGTGGTATTCTTGGCAGATTTAGCCCGTTGCTGAAACGCCTTAGATTCCTTACAAGGAACGAGTCCAGATACCTCGGCAGAGGCTGGAGTGATGAAACTAAACCACAGAGAAATGGCAAAAATTAGAGCCAACAATCGTCGCATAAAATTGTTTCCTTTTGTTAAGTAACAAAAAGTTATGTGTACACTATGAAGATTAAACGATGCGTACACCCAAGCAATCTTACTCTGACAGGTTAACCTAGTAAAGTTTAACGAACTAAAAGTAGTTTTATTAATGAAGGTCATGGGCAATGGCTTGCGTGTTAGCAATAGAAACCAGTTGTGATGAAACCTCGGTAGCAGTTGTCAAGGATCGCCACTGTTGCAGTAATGTCGTGACTTCTCAAATTCCGGTTCACCGCCAGTATGGGGGTGTGGTGCCGGAAGTAGCCTCACGCAGTCATCTGGAGACGATTAACCAAGCGATCGCCCAATCCCTTGCTGAAGCCCAACTCGACTGGGGGGCAATTGACGGGATTGCTGCCACCTGTGCCCCTGGCTTAGTCGGTTCCCTGCTGGTGGGGTTAACGGCTGCCAAAACCCTGGCGATTGTCCACCAAAAGCCGTTCATCGGTGTTCATCACCTGGAAGGACATATTTATGCCACTTATTTGAGTGAACCAGAATTAGAGCCACCTTTTTTGTGTTTGCTGGTTTCTGGCGGCCACACAAGCTTAATATATGTTAAAGATTGTGGTCATTACGAAACATTGGGAGAGACTCGTGATGATGCGGCGGGTGAAGCGTTTGATAAGGTAGCGCGGTTGTTGAAGCTAAGTTATCCCGGTGGCCCGGTCATTGATCGTTTGGCAAAGGAGGGGAATCCCAAAGCCTTTCCTTTACCAGAGGGGAAAGTGTCCCGTCCGAATGGGGGATATCATCCCTATGATTCCAGTTTTAGCGGCTTGAAGACCGCCGTGCTGAGGTTGGTGCAAAAATTGGGGCAGGATGAGTCTGAGTTACCTGTACCTGATATTGCTGCCAGTTTTCAGGATACTGTAGCAAGAGCGCTCACCAAACGTGCGATCGCTTGTGCTCGTGACTATGGGTTGAATACGATTGCCGTTGGGGGTGGTGTGGCGGCAAATAGCGGTTTGAGGAAGCATCTGCACGAAGCAGCCGTTGAACACAACTTGCGGGTTCTGTTTCCTCCTCTCATGTACTGCACTGATAACGCGGCGATGATTGGCTGTGCGGCGGCGGATCATCTAAACCTGGGACATATTTCTCCACTCACTTTAGGAGTTCAGTCGCGTTTGCCGCTTACTAGGGTAATGGAACTGTATAAGAGTTAGAGTCAGTTTTTTGGTATAGCTATCGCTAGAAAGATTACGGCCTACGAAAAGAGATTTATAGATAGGATTTAAAATACTTTTGTAACAACCCAATCATCACCTCTGGTTTCTCCAGATGCGGCAATATCCCAGTTTCTGAAATTACCTCAAATCCTCGAATCATTTTCGGGTTCAAACCCGCCAAACGCTGCCCCAAATCTTGGCGAGTAAACTGTGCTTCTTCTCCCCAAAATATAACAGTCGGCACTGTTAGTTGCGGGATATAAAGGGACAAATCAAAGTATAAGTCCCCTCTCAAAAAAGCCAATGCTGCGTATTCAGCATTAGGTTGTTGAGCTGAGGCTAAATAAGCCTCTACCATTTCCTGTGATACTCGTTCTGGGTTGGCAAACAAAAACTGTATCAGAAAGTTACTCACTGCCGCTTCATTCGTCGCTCCTAATGTATAAATTAGGTTGTTCAACAGGGGTATTCTAATGACATTCAGGGGCAATCTACGCCCAGCATCTTGCCCAAAGTCAGCAAATCCCGATGGACAAACTAGAAACAGTGCCTTGAATAATTCCGGACGTTCAATGGCAAGGCGAAGAGTCAAAGCACCCGTGAGAGAAGAGGCGACAACAGGCACTGGGGAGGAGTCACTCATCTGAGTCAGAAACTCAGCCAGTGTCGTCAGATAGTCACTCAGTTGATAATCTCGAATCGGGTGAGCTGATTGCCCCCAGCCAATTAAATCAGGAGCAATCACGCGGTATGTAGTCGCAAAAGCGGGATAAACTTTAGACCACTCGTAAGCGGAAGCTCCACCACCAAAGTTATGCAGGAAGATGAGTGGAGGTAATTTTTCCTCTTCTGGCGTATCGACCTTCCAAGGGGGTGCAACGGCAGTATAGTACACCATTGCACCCAAAGAGGTATCAACTACATTTTGCCCAAATCCAGGGGGGTGAAACTGGAGCATCAATATCAGGCTCGAAACCTTGAATAGATTTTAAGGAGTCAGTTGTTTGCGTTTTTTGGTGCTAGGGAAAAAACACCTTCATTCCCTAGTGTTTAAGATAAATTACACGATAATAACTGAAGAATCTTCTGAGAGGTCTGCGGGTTTTGTAGAGATGGAGCTTGCTTTATTTTGTCGTGATAGAGCGAAATCAAAAAATCAATTTCTTTTCGGGCTATTTTTCGCAGGCGTTGGGGAAGCGTCGGTTCAACAATATCGTAAGTTTCTACAGCTTCTTCCAGCAATTCGAGAACTTCTTCGGGGATGGCATCCTGATACTGGGATGTCCTTTCCGCTGGTATCTCAACCAGTGTTAAACCAAAATCTTGCTCAGCAAAAACTTCCAAATCTTTAAAGTCCATTTTCATTTTTTTCTTCCCCTGATTCAAGGCGTTAATTTATTTATGAAAAGCCTTCTGTTAAGTCGGTGGAAAATTACAACACAAAGTGGGCATTGCCTACCTTAAATCCTCTAATCCTTTGGGAGAGAGCATTATCGGGAATGCCCACTTTACAACAAAGGCTGGGTTTCTTTCTTCCATCTACTTACTACTAGTCTTACCGATGAGTGCGGTAAGTGCAATAACTGAGACGATACAGTGAGCATTGAACTCGATATGGCTTAGGCTAACCTAGCCATGATGCATTAAATTTGCTTATCTTAAAACAAGAGAAATGGCAATAGTTTAATCATTGGTTTGGCTTGCAGTAGATGCTTTGTATTAAAAACATAAAATCTTCAATACTGATCAAACTCCGCCTAAAGAACTATTTTGAGCCATACTTATGTTATTTGGATAACATAACAGAACAATCCTGTCAGGGGTTAGTTTCAAATCTTTATAATCCATTTAGATTTTGAACGAAACAAACAGGATTTTGTGTAGACGATTAATTTATGCTCGCACAACTGTAAGCCTTAACAAGGTGTTAACAAGCTCATGAATAACCGAAGTCTACCCGATATCTTAGAACAAATTTTGACAATCGGCCGTGAGCCAGATGCGGTCTTTTCCGCTTTATTGCCAGCTTTAGGTAAGGTTTTGCAGTGCCACCGCTGCTTTCTTTACCTACGTAATCCACACACTAAAATGGGTAAAATCGATTATTGTTGGCGTCGGGGCGATCGCTATCCCGATGTCACTGACTCAGACTGGAAAGCAGAACCCGAATCGTTGCCCGACGAAGATCCATTGTTTGCTGCCGCATTGGGTACCAAACCCTCGATTTTTGTGGAAGATATCGAGACAGCTAATCCAGAGGTAGTCAATCGAGATTTCGAGCGAAAAAACTTTGGACACAGAGCCTTAATTCATTCTCACCTATGCCAGGACGGTCTTTTATGGGGAATTTTGCAACCCTGTCTTTTCGAGCAGCCTAGAGTATGGACTGAATTTGATCACTTCGTGATTACTCAAGTTGAGAAACAGATTACACCCCTTGCCATCACCTATGTAAAAGCCAATTGTCCTTAACAGATGAAATCGCATAAATAGGGTAAAGGTTAGAGTTCGTTTAAATAGCCACCAGCATCATCTCAATGAATCATGATGCCCTTAGACCTTAACGATCAAACCCCAATCCTACCCACTCACTTCCAATTCGATACACTGAAGAAAACGGTAAAGAGGCGATTGTGACTCATCAAAATCGCTCCCAATGGGATGCTGGCAGATTTTTAGAAACACTGACTTATTTTGAGGTTATTCCTTTTCTGAGCTGCCTAAAGCGGCTATTTACAAATCGTGCCAAAAACAAAACAGAAACTCAGGGCGGAAGTCAAATAATGGGAGTAATACTCGTAGCTGGAGCAACAGGTGGCGTCGGGAAACGAGTCGTGCGTCGTCTAATTGAGCATGATTATCAGGTGCGTGCGTTAGTTCGAGATGCCGAGAGGGCAAGGGAGATACTCGGTGAGAAGGTAGAACTGTTCGAGGCAGATATCACCCTCCCAGACACACTGACTCCTCAACTGATGAACAATGTTGTTGCTGTTGTGTGTTGTACAGGTGTCCGGGTGCAACCGGTCGAAGGCGACACCCCTGACCGTGCTAAATACTATCAAGGCATCAAATTCTATATGCCAGAAGTTGTGGATAGCCCTGAAATCGTGGACTATCAGGGTATCAAGAACCTCGTGCAAGCCGCCGCTAGAAGTCTGCCACAAGCAGCATCAACAGTACTATTTGATTTTAAACATCCCACAGACCAATTAAAAGAAACCTGGGGGGCTGTTGATGATGTGGTGATGGGTGGTGTGAGTGAGAGTTCGATGCGACTGATTGAGCAAGCCGCTCTCTTTAGTGGTAACGTCTCAACAGCCAACTCTGGGGGGTTTGCTTCCGTTCGCACCCGCAATTTTGACTCACCCCTCAATTTGACGGAGTACGAGGGCATCGAATTGCGAGTCAAAGGAGATGGACAGCGTTATAAGTTCATCCTCCGCTCAGAAGCTAAATGGGATGGTATTTCCTATTGTTATTCTTTCGATACCGAGAAAGACCAATGGATTGATGTTCGCGTCCCCTTTGAGGCGTTGATTCCCGTGTTTCGGGCCAAAACATTGCCAGATGCTCCCGCTTTCGATTCCAGCCATGTCTATGCCCTACAACTGATGCTGAGTAAGTTTGAGTACGATGGGGGACTCAATCCAAACTTTGCGCCGGGTGCCTTTGCCTTGCAAGTAGAAAGCATCAAAGCGTATGGGGGGGCGACTAAGCCACAGTTTATTATGATTAGCTCTGCTGGCGTCACCCGTCCAGGGCGTCCGGGAATCAATTTAGAGGAAGAACCACCAGCGGTGCGGATGAACAACCAACTCGGAGGAATCCTCACCTGGAAGCTTAGGGGTGAGGATGCTGTACGGGAAAGTGGAGTCCCTTACACCATCATTAGACCCTGCGCCTTAACGGAAGAACCAGGAGGAAAAGGATTAGTGTTCGAGCAAGGCGACAATATTCGGGGTAAAGTAAGTCGGGAAGATATTGCTGAGCTTTGTCTTCAGGTCTTAGAGCAACCGAAAGCTTGCAATGTCACTTTTGAAGTGAAAGAAGCAGACAGTTTTAATAGTTTCCACAACTGGGACAGTTTGTTCTCCAGTCTCAAACTAGAGAGTGGTGATAAATAGATAACACATATACAGTTGCGTTTGACAGGTTAGCTTCAAAACCCCAAACTTTAATCTTCAATGTTCAAACCCTAACTTGCAAGACGATCAGAGGTGTGAGGCTGCAACAGGGAGACTAAATCATTAACTCCCCGTTGTACGTATCGGGATACTGTAACTGGACTGACACCAATCTTTTTCGCGACTTCCTGACGAGATAAATCGTGGAAAAACACAAATTCAAGGGCAGTCTGTGTTTTCTTATCGAGTTGACCGATGGCTCCTTGTAGCTGTTGTCGCTCTTCTTCTCGATACTGCCAAGCTTCCTCTTGGGGGTCGGTTAGCGTCTCTCCGAAAGTCGTTGGGCTATCCGCCGTATAACCTACCGTCGCATCCAAGCTTAAAGGAAAGCAATTTCGAGTCGCTAGCTTACTCTCTATCCACTCTTTGAGAGATATCTGTAGAGCTTGAGCAATTTCGCTATCTTTGGGCAGGCGTCCTAGAGTAATAGTTAATTCTTTCGTGACTCTTCGGCCTTCCCGCTGAATTTCCTGCCAGCGGCGAGGAATCTTGACCAGAGTACCCTTATCACGGATGAAATGTAGCATCTCACCGCGAATGTAGGGCATCGCAAACGAACTGAAGGCATAGCCTTGAGAAGGGTTAAATCGTTCGATGGCGCGAATCAAGCCAATAAAGCCAATTTGCTGCAAATCTTCATAAGATTCGCGACACTGCCGACTGATTCGATAAGCAATCTGTCTTACCAGCCCTGCATTAAGTTGTACTAGCTGATTGCGAACTTTTATCGTCGGATTGCGATGGTAGGCAATCAAAAGTTCCATTCCCTGAAAACGTACAGACTGAGTTGCCATAATCAAAAAATTCCAGCAGTGGAAATCTATCTATCTCCTCAAGCCGACTTGGTTTTACCAAGCCATCTTGAACTCATTGTCTGTAGAGCCAAAGGATTACACCATCGTTGTTTTACGGAAATAAAAATCGTGAATTTTTTGACGTCTCCGCATAAATACGCAGATTTCACCGGAACTGACTGAGGAGAGGACACCCAATCGGTCTTCAGGCGAAGGTGCAAAAGCGGGTCTGTTCTTTTCTCTGCTAAGGTCTGTGGTTGTCAGTCACAATAGAAGCAAATAACAATTACTGTTTGTAAATCATCGGTAACGTTCCGAGGAAGTCTCATGAGTAACACCAGTAACTTTCGTCAGGCGATTCGCGAAGCTAAAGGTCAAGCGTTAGTTGGCCCTAACGTGATAGCCAACGCTCTGCCCTACGTCGGTGGCGGACTTGTCTTAACCGCACTCGGCACCTATGGAGGTCTGAGTGTTCTCCGTTCCAACCCAGGACTATTCATGACCACCTTCTGGGTTGCCTTTGTTGTTGAAATCGTTCTTTTCTTCGTCGCGAGTGGCGTTGCCCGCAAAGGGAACAATAGCGTTGCCCTGCCTTTGTTAGCGACCTACAGTCTGCTGTCTGGCTATACCCTCAGCGGTCTGGTATTCCTGGCTCTGAGAACACCAGGTGTAGGTCTAGCTGGCATTGGCTTTGCAGCCTTGAGTTGTGGAGTCACCTTTATTGGTGCGAGACAGATTGGCTCCAATTTGTCTGATGAAGACGGCATGGCGTTAGCCAAAACAGTACAGCTTGGCATTATTGCCCTAGTTGTTGTGGTCGTCGCTCAGGTACTCTTTTCCTTCTTCGGCATTTACACTCCCTCTTGGTTAGAAATTGGGATTTCTGGCGTTGGGGTCTTGCTGTTTGTCGGTGCCGCTGTAGTAGATTTCTACATCCTGCCTCGCTCCTACCGGGACGAGGAGTATCTGCCTGCCGCGCTCTCGATGTACCTAACTTACATCAACTTGTTCATCTTCATTTTGCGGCTGCTCATCGCCATTAACAGTCGGGATTAACACAGTTCCATCAATCCAGTTGTGGGGGTACGGACTGCCGTACCCCTACTTTTGTTTTACAGGACAAACTCTAGTTACAATCGACAATGCAACCCTCAAGTGGTCGCGAAGGACTGCAATTATCATGGAAGCATTAGACATTAAACGGGAAGTCGAAACGTTGTCACACCGCCTGGGTAAAACCCAGGACTATCTTTGACGTTGCCGCTCTCAACGCCAAAATTCACGACTTAGAGCAACTAGCGGCTCAACCCGATTTTTGGGATGATCAAAACGCGGCTCAGCAAACGCTGCAACAACTTAATGACATCAAATCCAACATAGAGCAGTACAATCAGTGGCAGGCTAAGCTGGAAGACGCCAAAGCGGTTTTGGAACTGCTAGAACTCGAAGCTGACACCGCTCTGCTCACAGAAGCTCAAACCAACCTGAATCAGCTCAGCCACGAACTTGACCGTTGGGAGTTGGAACAGCTCCTCTCTGGCCTCTACGACGCCAAAGGAGCCGTCCTCACCATCAATGCGGGGGCTGGGGGTACGGATGCCCAAGATTGGGCAGAAATGCTCCTACGCATGTACACCCGTTGGGCCGAGAAGCGTGGCTACAAAGTACACCTGGCGGAAAACTCGGAAGGGGATGAGGCAGGAATTAAGTCTGCCACCCTGGAAATTGATGGGCGTCATGCTTATGGCTACCTGAAATCCGAGAAAGGAACCCATCGACTTGTACGAATCTCGCCTTTTAATGCCAACGGCAAGCGCCAAACCAGCTTTGCTGGGGTGGAAATCATGCCGATGATTGATAATTCGGTTGAGCTGGACATTCCAGACAAAGATTTAGAAATCACAACCTCCCGTGCCGGCGGTAAGGGTGGGCAAAACGTCAACAAGGTGGAAACAGCCGTGCGGATTCGGCATATTCCCACTGGAGTGGCGGTGCGCTGTACAGAGGAGCGCAGTCAACTGCAAAACAAGGAAAAAGCCCTCGCGATTCTTAAAGCCAAGCTGCTGATTATTGCTCAAGAGCAACGGGCTAAAGAAGTGGCTGAAATTCGAGGCGATATGGTAGAGGCGGCTTGGGGTAACCAAATTCGCAATTATGTCTTCCATCCTTATCAAATGGTGAAAGACTTACGCACGAATGTGGAAACAACGGCAGTCGGCGATGTCATGGACGGCGACCTTGACCCATTTATTGAAGCCTACCTGCGTCAGGAAAATCAGCTCATCTAAATTTTCCCAGCCACATTCTCGCTCAAGTGCCAGCTTGTGGCTGTGGTTAATCCAAAATTCAAAATCCCTTAACCTTTGCAGAACACGGCGGGTCTGCCTATAATTGAGCTGCAATTGTAAAGCTAACTGTTACATTAGAAGCATAAAAAACCCTTAGAGCTAAACTTATTGTTTTTTATGAGCCAGCCATCTTCACCCACTACTGAGTCACAACCAACTTCTCTTGAGGAGACAACGGTGCCGGGTGCCGTCTCGACTGAGCCTAAACCCAGTTACGTCAAACTCGCCATGCGTAATATGGTACGTAAGCGGGGCAAGTCTCTACAGCATTTCTTCCTGACTACTGTGGGTCTTTTAACTGTAATGGTTGGTCTTGCTTATCTCACCCGTTAAACCTTTAGCAACAAGACTTTAGGAGACAGGACTCAAGTGGAAGTCGAAGTGAATGTGCAGGATTATTTTTCCACAGCCTCTGAGCCAACCGCTACTGAGACTGACTCCTTATCCTGCCCCATTGCGACCCCAACCTGGGAACGTTGGTTTGAGCAATGGCTAGACACCTTACAATCCGATCTCCCTGCGGCTGACGGCTACGAACTAACGCTTCGTCTCACTGACGATTCAGAGATTCAGTCACTCAATGCCCAGTATCGTCATAAAAATCAACCTACCGATGTACTTGCTTTCGCCGCTTTGGAGGTAAACTCTCCTCAGTTGCCGACTTCCATGCCGTTGTCTTTCCCTTTATATCTTGGTGATCTTGTGATCTCTGTCGAAACGGCTGATCGGCAGGCTCAACAACAAGGGCATTCCTTAGAAACAGAACTAGCCTGGTTAGCGACTCACGGTTTACTTCATCTTCTGGGTTGGGATCATCCCGATGAAGAAAGTTTAAAAGAAATGCTGAATCAGCAGGAAATCTTACTTGAGTCCGTGGAGCTAACTCTTTAGCGATGGTGATATCTACCGTTTATCAGTGTCCCTTCCCGATGGAATTTAAAGTCAATGGTGTCACAAAAGGCTCAATCTTCCACTTCCACCTACCTTACATCGCACTCTCTGTCTATACCTTCAGACTTGTCGATGCCCAAGCCCAACCACCCCGATCCCCTTGGTAACCACAACAGAGATTTAGCTTGGCAGATTGCCCCCACCTTATTTCTTAGTTTTAAATATGCCTGGACTGGAGTCCGCTATGCCTTTATTACCCAACGAAACTTTCGCATTCATACATTTATGGGCATCCTAGCCGTTGGCCTGGGTGTTTTTTTACAGTTAAGCTCTGTGGAAATTGCCGTCATTTCTCTGACCAGTGGTCTGGTAATGGTGATGGAGCTGTTAAATACAGCGATCGAATCGGTGGTTGACTTAACCGTTAAACAGTCTTACCATGACCTTGCCAAAATTGCCAAAGACTGTGCCGCCGGCGCTGTTCTCGTCTCGGCGATCGCATCTTTATTGGTCGCTCTAGCGCTGATTCTGCCACCGCTATTAACTCGGATTCAATCAGTTTTGTTTTAGTTATACAATGACGAGAGCTCTCAGTTTAAGGTATCATTGAGGGTTCTCATTGCTAGGCTCGAAGGAGTAGGCTTTTTGATCATTGTTATTGACAACTACGATAGTTTTACATACAACTTGGTGCAGTACCTGGGAGAACTCGGTACACAATTTCCTGTAGCTTCTGATATTCAGGTCTACCGCAATGACAAAATCGACCTCAAGCAAATCGAAGCGCTCCAGCCGGATGGAGTGGTGATTTCGCCAGGGCCAGGGCGTCCTGAAGATGCTGGAATCTCTTTAGATGTGATTCGTCAGTTAGGTTCGACGCTGCCAATTCTTGGGGTTTGCTTGGGTCATCAAAGTATTGGACAGGTCTTTGGCGGAAATATTGTCTCAGCGCCCGTGCTGATGCATGGCAAGACATCTGAAATCTATCACACTGGTGTTGGAGTTTTCCGAGGATTGGCCTATCCCTTCATGGCAACTCGGTATCATAGTTTAGTGATTGAGCGCCATAGCTGTCCAGATATTTTGGAAATTACGGCTTGGGTTGAGGATGGCACCATTATGGGGGTCAGACACCGGAACTATCCCCACATTGAAGGCGTCCAATTTCATCCAGAGAGTATTTTAACCTCTTCTGGAAAGCAATTGTTACAAAACTTTCTAGAATCACTGCCGGCGTCACAAAAAAAGTATGAAGTGGGTTCAACAAGCGGAGCATAGCTCCCTGTGAATGACAACAATGAGTCCAGTCATTGAATGCCTCGCCTCATTCTTCAAATGGGGTGACATGGCTTTTTAACATTCATACTTTATACTTCATTCTTGACGCTTACAGTCCTATTCTAAGTCAGTATTATCACAGGGGAATGAGTTCGAGAAAATATGAAACGGCGACAGTTAATGCGCTACGCGGGTGCAGGTTTGCTCACGACGATGGGCACAGTCATAGCTTCTGAATTTAGCCCCTCTTTGGCACAGAAACCTAGTGGTGGGCTTTCAGTGCAATGGCTAGGGCATACCTGCTTTTTGTTTACTGGAAGTGGATTGCGAATTTTGGTTAATCCCTTTCGCCCAATAGGCTGCACGAAGGGGTATCGCCCACCGAAAGTAGCCGCTGATTTAGTCCTGATCAGTAGCCAGTTGCTAGATGAAGGAGAAATTGAGGGACTACCAGGAGATCCTCAAATCCTCTATGAACCCGGTGCTTATAAGGTGAGCGGCATACAATTACAGGGAATTAGTATCGCTCATGATCGCGAGGGTGGACGCCGATTTGGTAGCAATGTCGCTTGGCTATGGAGTCAAAGCGGGATCAAGATTCTACATTTAGGTGGTGCTGCCGCACCACTGGAGATCGAGCAGAGAATTCTGATTGGGCGTCCTGATCTGGTGCTGATTCCAGTTGGCGGTGGCCCCAAAGCTTATAATCCTGAAGAGGCGAAGCAGGCCATTAGCGCACTCAATCCCAAAATGGTGATTCCGACTCACTACCGTACCCAGGCGGCGGATAGCTCAAATTGTGAGATTGTTGCGGTAGATGAGTTCTTAACGTTGATGGATGGGATGACGGTACGTCGCACTAACAGCAATGCGATTGCGCTTAAGTCATCGGATTTGCCGGAAAACCGTTCAGTGATTCAACTGCTAAGTTACAACTTTTAGCTTAATCCGTCAGAAGCCTCACCTTGAACTACCCTAGAGCGTTAGTTCAATGAATAGTAGGGGCAATCCCCCATGGTTGCCCCTCTCAATTACCGAGAAAAGTGCAATCTTTGATATCTGTCTGAATAAAGCGCATTAAATTCATCATTGGGTAATAAACCTAATGGATCGAGAGCCAAATGTTTTTTAATTCCATTAACAAAATACATATCAATATTACCCTTATTTTTAGCGGCAATTTTCCCCCGATAATCACAGTCAAAAAAATCTTTAACCAGCTCATAAGTTGACTTAGAGATATTAATACAACCCGTAAGACTACATGATTCTAGGCGGGCTGCTGTATTCACCGTATCTCCCCAAACATCGTAAGAAAATTTTTTCTTACCAATCACACCAGCGAGTAAGGGCCCGGAATGTATTCCCAAGCGAATTTCCCAAAAAGGTTGCTGCTTTTGCATTTTTTCATATCTCCGCCAACCCATAAAAGCTTTAATTTGTAAAGCGGCGAGGACAGCATCAAGAGCATGAGTAGAACTAGGGGTAGGAATTCCGCCAACACACATATAACTATCACCGATCGTTTTTAATTTTTCCAACTTGTGGGTTTCAGCCACCATATCAAAAAACGAAAAACAATAATCTAGCTCACTCACTAATTCTTCGGGAGTGATTTGCTCTGCGAGTCGAGTGAAATCCTTGAAATCCGTAAATAAAATCGAAGCCGACTCATAATGAACTGGTTTTACTTTACCCGTTTGTTTGAGTTCCTCCGCAATCTTTTGGGGAAGCGTGTTTAAAAGGAGTGTGTCCGACTTACGCCTTTCTTGCTCTAATTCCGAGTACAGTTTATTCATCTCCTCCAACAGTCGATTCATATCCTCAAATCGCTTGGCATTTCGGATAGCGGTTGAGACTTGTACCGCCAGTAAGTGAACAATGCGTAAATCTTCTTGAGTGTAGGCATTTGGCTGTGTGGTGGCAAAGTTCAATGAACCCAGAATTTGATTTTCGCTTTCCAAAGGAATAATAATTTGCGAAGGATAGACACCCAGAAATGTATTGGTATAATCCTGTGAATTGAGCTGGGGTTGTCTGGTTTTCAAAGCACGACCAATGGGTTTGTCCTCTAGGAAATCATAGACGTTATATTCTATTTCAGGACCAAATAGCTTGATCAGGCGGTAAGAACCGTCATAGTTCTGGAGACAAACACTACAGTGTTTGAAGTCGAGCAACCATTTAGCTTGCTTACCTACGATTCGCAAAATTTCATTTAAATTGAGGGAGCGGTTAATCGCATTAGCAATTTCATTAACCGCCGCAATCCGTACCGATAGGGCTTGAACCTCAGTGATGAGGTGTCGGGTTGTCTCGATGAGTTGTTCCCGATCTTGATCTTCCAAACTTTGGCTATTAATTGAAAAACGGTTAGAACTCATCTAAACACATCCAAGATGTCCCTATTGTCAACATCACAACTCCACTCAATCAACTGATAAAGCGCAAAGGTGGTGAAGAATTCCAGACTGAGGTTTCACATTACTCTCTTCATCTTATTGAGCTAAGGGATGGTGGGGTGTTAACCTTATAACTGATCAATTTCTAACGCGATCGCATCTGTGTATTGATTAACTTCTGTAAACAAATTTGCCGTCGTAATCAACTCAAAGATTTCTGCTGAGTCTAGTCCCAACTCTTCTAGCTGTTGGTAATGGATATCTTTTAAATGCCGGGGTTTAGTCGCCGCAAGTAGCCCAAAGCGAATCACTGCTTTTTCTCGTTCCGGCAGTGGACAGTTGTCAAAGTCTGCAACCAGCATCTGAAGCACTTCTTCACTAATCCCTAACGCGGATAATCCATGCAAGTGAACTTGGAGAGCATACTGACTCTGATTCGCTTGGGAAATAGCAACCCCAATCATTTCTTTAATCGTGCGGGGCACATCCCCCTGAAGGATGATTGAGCGAAACTTTTTCCAACTGGCTTCCAAAAAGTCAGGATTGCTTGCCATCGATTTGAACAAATTTGGCACCATGCCAAATCCCAACTCTGTGCGAATTTCCTCATAGACAGCCTTGACCTTTGGATCAGTTACGTGTTCATAGTCTTGGATGGGAAAGTGTGCCATAGCGACTTCCTGTGTTAATAACTGTGGATACAGATTGATTGTGCAAATAGAGATGGGTAGATGAAACCTGATTTCGGCGGATATTCGCCTCACTCAGGAGTGATAGAAGTTCTAAATCTCTGATCTTTCAGTAAAATGCCTGTAGGGTTTGAGTAAAATACTTGGTAACGCACCCTGGTCGCGAGAACCAAACTGACCTAAAAAATGCAACCCTCTAAAGCATCAAAATAATAACTTTGGCCGACCTTTGTCCAGTGAATGACTTAAGTCGTTAAAATCGCAAGATAAGCGTTAGATCCTCGCAAGTTAGAGAAAACGAAAACAGATATGATTCCGCAAACCGAGTACACAGAACGTCGCGAACAGTTGATGGCGAAGATTGGCAATGGTACCGCGATTTTTCGCAGTGCCCCGGTTGCGGTGATGCACAATGATGTAGAGTACGTTTATCGACAAGACAGCGACTTCTTTTATTTAACAGGGTTCAATGAACCCGAAGCGGTAGCAGTCCTCGCACCGCATCACGAAGAACATCGATATATTCTATTTGTTCAACCCAAAGAATGGGATAAAGAAGTCTGGACTGGTTATCGGACAGGGGTGGACGCCGCTAAGGAAAAATATGGTGCAGACGAAGCCTATCCCATCGCGGAACTGGGTGAAAAGTTACCGAAGTATTTGGAAAAAGCCGATCGCATTTATTATCATTTAGGGCGCGATCGCCAGTTCAACGATTGTATTATCACCCATTGGCAACAGTTGATGGCGACCTATCCCAAGCGCGGCACCGGCCCGATTGCGATTGAATCCACCCATCCTATTCTCCATGCCATGCGTTTGGTTAAAAGCCCAACGGAGTTGGAGATGATGCGAAAAGCCGTGGAAATTTCGGTTGAAGCCCACAACCACGCCCGTAAGTTTACCCAACCCGGACGCTATGAGTATGAAGTCCAGGCGGAGTTAGAACACATCTTTCGCTTGCGGGGTGCCTTGGGGCCAGCTTATCCCTCAATTGTGGCGTCAGGGATGAATAGCTGTATTTTGCACTACATCGAGAATAATCGGCAGATGCAAGAGAATGACTTACTGCTGATTGATGCGGGTTGCTCCTATGGGTACTACAACGCAGATATTACTCGTACCTTCCCGGTGGGCAACCACTTTACCCCAGAGCAAAAAATCCTGTATGAGCTGGTGTTGAAGGCGCAGTTAGAAGCGATCGCGCAAGTGCAACCCGGAAACCCCTACAGTTCATTTCATGATACTGCCGTGCGGGTATTAGTTGAAGGGTTGATGGACTTGGGACTGCTGGCGGGTGATATTGAAGAAATCATCAAAGAGGAAAAGTACAAACCCTTATACATGCACCGTACCGGACACTGGCTGGGGTTAGATGTTCACGATGCGGGTGTTTATAAGCATGGGGAAAACTGGCAAACATTACAACCCGGTCATGTAGTCACAGTAGAACCGGGGCTGTATATTGGTCTTGATGCTAAACCAGCAGAAGGGCAACCAGAAATTGATCAGCGTTGGCGTGGCATCGGCATTCGGATTGAGGATGATGTTTTAGTCACCGAGTCGGGACATGAGGTGCTGACTGCCGGTGTACCGAAAGCCATTGAGGATATGGAACGGTAAAAGCAAAAGGGTGCGTGAAGAAGGCAGAAGGCAGAAGAAGGAAGGTTCCGTTCTCTTTACTCCATCACTTCTTCTTGTTCCCTCTGCCACTGAGTTAACACTTCACTAGGATTAAACCCTCTGTACTGAAGATAGTTCCATAACTTCGCTTTGGTTTTCGCCTCGATGGCTCGGAAGTCATCAATTTTGTACTTTCGCATGACTTTAGCCTTTAAATCATCCAGTTCCCCTATTTGCTCTTCATCAATTTGTGACTCCCAGATTTCCTCAAACACATCGGCATTAATTCCCTTTTCACGACATTTGCGCTTAATCATAGATTTTCCATATTTGCCCTGATAGGAAGTAATCATGCTTTCGACTAAGCGTGTGTCGGATTGATAATCTTTACTCTGAAGTTCCTCAATCGCTTCAGCAATTTCATCTTGTTCAAATCCCTTTTCTTTGCCTTTCTTAGTGAGTTCATAAGCGCTGTAGTCTCGGCGAGATAAGAGTTGGTAGAAATAATCTAAGCAAGTCATTTATTTTAAGAGTTTGTAATCCAGAAAAAATCTCTATTATTACAATTTTAATAAAAAAATCAGAGCTAACCTGTTTAGAAATTCAGCTAATAAAAAACGAAAACCCAGCCATCCCGGACTGGGTTCTGTGGCTAGGTTGATGAAGAATAAATAGCTTGACCTTCTTGAGGACTGTTGCTTTACCAGTGACTCTGGTATTGACTACTTTTAGGCATGGGTTAATGTTTTATCGTTTAGGCAATCATCCCAGCCTTGGAGTTTTAAGCTTTGTCGATTATTTTCTTGGCCTTATCTTTGAGGTCTTCACGGGCATTCATAGCTGAAGCTTGCACCTGCTTCATTTGGCCTTCTACTTTTTGCCTTTCGTTGCCTGTCAACTCTCCAACAGTTTCTTGGACTTTCCCTTCTAAGTTTTTGGCAATTGCTTCCACGCGCTTTTCAAGACTCATGTTGAACTCCTTTCCTGTGGAAATACTAAAAATTTGCCTTTCTTCCAAGGCACACCCTGTTGGGAGATTGGCTACCCAATGCTGGGTTGAGACTCACTCAACATAACAGTGAAGCTCAATCTTTACCTCTATCTAAGGGTTGATTTTAAACTACCTAAAAATAAGCAAAAGGCTTTAGGGAGTAAGCGAGAGAAAAGGTTTACGATTAATCACCCTCGCTATCTCCTATCGAGATTATCTTGTGCAATGTAGGTAGCTTGCTCAATCAAGTCATGGATGACGATTGGGCGCTTGTTAACCTCAGGCATCGTTGGGATTATGTTGATTACGCTGAATAATTTTGTCTCGTACCGCTCGACGGATGTCTTCCCAATCCTGAGCCGTCATTACCGTTGCAGGTTCAGAATCGAGTCCTTCTAATAAGAGAGATTCAAGACGTTCCTTGGCTTTCCGCTTCTGATCCTGGCGAATCAATTCACGAAAATACTCGCTAACCGTTCCATAGCCACCAGTAGCTACCTGTTCTTCTATATAGGCTTTCATGGACTCAGGTAGCGAGATATTGATACTGGTCATGAGTGTCACCTTTCAACAAGAGCAACTATCCCTAATGACAGTTTATGCCATTTTCTGCCATGTCTTGATCGCTGTGGTGCTTCTGGAGCAAACGCGATCGCACTTTTTGAGTCAAGCTTGTAGCAGCTCGAATTTCATCTTTGTTTACCCAAGTGAAGCTCCTATCCCATCAATACTGTTAAAAGTAGAATGAAAGCGAGAGTCTGCCTGGGAAACTTGACATGGAAGCACCTGCAACGGCAACAATTAAGGATTTGTACCATGTGCCTGAGAATGGCAAAGCGGAGATTGTGCATGGAGAAATCGTATTGATGCCACCAACCGGCGATGAGCCTGGGTATGCAGGTGATGAAATTTTTGTATCGTTGCGCGACTACAGTAAGCGTACTCAGAGGGGTCGAGCAGTTGGTGATAATAAGGGTTTCCGAGTAAATTTGCCCCATCGCAAATCCTTTAGTCCGGATGCCGCATTCTACACTGGGCCCCGCACTGGAATGAAGTTTTTTGATGGTACTCCTCTGTTTGCTGTGGAAGTGAGGAGTGAGGGAGATTACGGACCGAAAGCGGAAAAAGATATGGCGGCTAAACGGGCTGATTACTTTGCGGCTGGAACTTTAGTAGTTTGGGATGTCGATTTGTTGAGTGAGGATGTGGTACGGGTGTATCGTGCTAGCGCTCCGGATAATCCAACAATATACCGACGGGGTGAGATTGCTGAAGCTGAGCCAGCCGTACCGGGATGGACAATGCCTGTGGATGATTTGTTTGATGAATAACCTATGCCAATCTTCTCCCGAAGGATACTTCAAAAGCTCCTGGACGAGAATAGAAATGATCGCATTTTCACCTCACCTAGCCGCTCAATAACGCGATCGCACTTTTTGAATCAAGCTTGTAGATGATTCCCCTAGCTGCTTCGGAACCGCTTCGCTAAGGGGATAGCTGCGCTTCAGGCTCTTTCCTTCACTTATCCAGCATTTCAGACATTTCAATAAAATGGATCTATAGCAGATGTAGAATTAAACATCACAGGCAAGCAGCATGACCCCAACGACAAGTAAGCCAAAGCAAAGGCTGACCTTTGAGCAATTTATCGAGCAATATCCTGAAGATGGTCGCTATGAACTTGTCGATGGGGAAATGATGAGAATTCTAGCGACCAGACAGCACGATGATGTAGCAGACTTTATCGCTAAACAACTGGACAGAGAAGTTGACCGACTGAGCTTGAACTACAAGGTGTCAGGTAGGATTGTGCTTGCAACTTTAACCCCAGATGGTAGGGAGCAGGGACGGCATCCGGATGTAAGTGTAGTTAGTTTGGAGGTATGGCGTTCAAACCGTTTTGCTTACTCTGCTCTATGGGAACCAATCCAGCTTGCCGTTGAGGTTATTTCCACTAACTGGGAAGATGACTATATCGATAAACTAGACGAATATCAACGTCTGGGTATCCTGGAATATTGGATTGTGGATTATCTGGCTCTTGGTAGTAGGAATTACCTGGGTAATCCTAAAGTTCCTTCTGTTTTTGTCTATCAGTTAGATGCGAATGGGGTCTATCAGTTAACGGCTTACAAAGGTTCTGAGCGGATTGTATCTCCCACCTTCCCAGAATTGGAATTAACTGTCGATCAGATTTTGAGCGTGTAGTTCTTACTTAGGATGAATGGCACTGACTTAAGCAGCGATCGCACAATCACCTAAACGTGGTAAAAAAGTCTCCCAGGCTGGGTTTGAGTAACTCACCACCTAGGAGATTGACTTATCAGTGCCTCTACTATGCCCAATCGCGTTGAAATTCTCAAGCAGAAGTTTGCTAACAGTGTAGGACTACCATTGTGGGTGCGGAATGTGGGATGTAACAGCATTTACTGAACACCCATTTGTTTCTTAGCTTTAGCCATTTCGACCTCACTGGCTTTTGTTGATTGCCTCCTTGTAATCTACAGTAAAAACAACAGTCAAGAGGTATTTACATGAGTACTCAAACCATCAAGCAACTGCCACTTCCCGCCAACTTCAATGCCGCTAAAGTAGGAGAAGTCTGGCGAGTTCCCTACCAGCAGAGAGCCGTTGAAGCTAGGGAGTGGGCGAAAAAGCACAACATCCAGCCTGCTGCTGAAGATAAAACTCGCATTTGCCTGTTGTTAATCGATGTTCAAAACACCTTTTGCCTGCCCGACTTTGAACTATTCGTTGGTGGACAATCCGGGATGGGAGCCGTGCAAGATAATGTGCGGTTGTGTGAGTTTATTTACCGCCATTTGGGAGTGATCAGTGCGATCGCACCAACCATGGACACTCACACGACAATGCAAATCTTCCATCCTATATTTTGGATTAACGAAGCTGGAGAACACCCGACACCCGCAGCCACTCTCATCACCCCAGAAGATATTCAGCAAGGGGTTTGGAAAGTCAACCCAGCCATTGCCGATAGCCTAAGCAACAGGGACTACTCAAAACTAGAAAAACACGCCCTACACTACGTCAAACAACTCAGTGATGCGGGAAAATACCCATTGACGGTATGGCCTTATCATTCAATGTTAGGCGGGATTGGTCATGCTTTAGTTTCTGCGGTAGAGGAAGCTGTATTTTTCCACTGCATCGCCCGAAATAGTCAAACCCGATTTGAAATTAAAGGCAACAATCCTTTAACTGAAAATTATTCCATCCTGCGTCCTGAAGTGCTAGAAGATAACATGGGAATTCCTATTTCCCAAAAAAATACAAGCTTGATTCAGTATTTGCTAGAGTTTGATGCGGTAATGATTGCAGGACAAGCAAAGAGTCACTGTGTGGCTTGGACAATTGCCGATTTACTCACAGAAATTCAGCAGCAAGATGCCAGTCTTGCCCAAAAGATATACCTGCTAGAAGATTGCACCTCACCTGTTGTAGTTCCAGGGGTCGTAGACTACAGCGAACAAGCAGAGGAAGCATTCCAGCGATTTGCTGCCGCAGGGATGAACTTGGTTAAATCGACCGAACCGTTGGAAAGCTGGGCAAATTTTCCTGAAATTAGCATCCAGCAATGACCATTTTGTCAACCTCTAAGGGGATGAATAATAATTCTAAAAAAATAGGTATCAAGGGATAGAAGTTAGGGCAAAAAAGTATCCCGAAAGATAGTGCAGAAGCAAAATTCCTCTTCCAAAATACGGAATAACAATTTTCCCGATCAAACACTCCCAGCCTTGAGCCGGGGATGTGATACATTTAGCGCTTCCATATCCCAACCCGATCGCCCTAAGAGCTAAACAGAATGGGTAATATCCAAATCATTTGCGACTTTTACTCGCCGCTCGAACTGGTCAAACGTACTTTAAGGATTTTTACCCCTGAGGCTTATCACCAGCAACCCAACCGTCGGTTTCCGGTGCTGTATATGTTCAATGGGCAAAATATCTTTTATCACCCCGAATCAGCGGTTTACGACAATTTAGGAATTAATATAACCCTAGAGCGCCTGATTGCGGAAGATAGCATTCCACCTTGGATTATTGTGGGTGTGGATCATTTGCCGAATCGAGTGGCAGAGTACTCGCCTTGGTATGGGGGGCGCGGTTTGTTAACGGCTGATTTTATAGTTCATCATCTAAAACCCTACATTGATCATCACTACCGCACTCGACCGGAATCGCAATGGACGGGTGTCATGGGAGCCAGTTTGAGTGGCTCGTTTTCACTATTTTTAGGTAAGAAATATCCCCAGATTTTTGGTCGAATTGGCAGTATTTCTCCTCCTTTGAAGTGGGGAAGTGATCGCCTTTTTCAATACTGGGATCGCCACACTCATTATTGGTCTAAAATCCTGCTCCACGTTCGCAGCCAAGAGCAGTACTCGTTCTACGGAATTTGGATGGACTATTTCACAAATACGACAGACTTTTACAATCATTTGAAAAGTCTTGGCTACTGCGAGCACCAGTTGTGCTTTTTGCTAGGCGAAGGCAAAGCTGACGACAAAACGGCTTGGCGAAAGCAACTGCCCCATATCCTGCGCTGGTTACTGCAACGACCCCAACCTGCCACACTATTGCTTAGGGATTGTGTGTGCGGTTCACTACAGCCCGGAGTGGCTTGAAGCTCTCTTATAGGAGGTTGGGTTTAAGCTGGGGAGCCGGGGAGCTGGGGAGCTGGGGAGCTAGGGAGCTGGGGAGCTGGGGAGCTGGGGAAAAAGTCTGCTATCTTTGACGGCAACTGGGTATTAAAAATCTACCCCTCGTTTCAAATCCACTCCTTTTTCACAGTAGTGCTTGTGACAAATCATCTCCGAGTGAACACTGGCTAAGTCAAAATAAGCGGGTTGATTCAAACAGCGACCTGTAATAATCACTTCTGTGTCGCGGGGTTTGCGTAACAAAGCATCCACAATTGGCTCCACCTGCAACAGTTCTAAGTCAACCGTAGGATTGAGTTCGTCCATAATGATGGTTTTATACATCCCTGAAGCTAAAGCGGCTCTGGCAATTTCCCAACCTCGTTCGGCTTCCACATAATCGGCAATTTGCTGTTGTCCCCGCCAAACGATCGCATCTCGCCCACAACGGTGATGATCGACTAAATCCGGATAACATTGTTTCATCGCGGCGATTGCGGCATCTTCGGTATAGCCCGATCCACCTTTGAGCCACTGTATAATCAGCACTCGGTGGGACTTATCGGTACTAATTCCCCGACCAATGGCTTGTAATGCCTTACCCAGAGCATTCGTCGATTTTCCCTTTCCAGCACCCGTGTAAATTTCGATGCCCTCAATCCCCTGTTCCCTAGAGACTGGATGGTCATGAGGCACAGATTCCGTGTGCAAATCAGCAATATCTAACAGGGCTTGGGGCGTTCCTCGACCTGTAACAATAATTTCTAGGTTTTCCGGCTTATTTTTTAAGGTCTGAATCACCTCATCTATGGCAAGTAAACCCAAATCTAGGACAGGGTTGAGTTCATCCAAGACGACGACAGAGTAAAGGTTAGAGGCAATCGCTCCCTTGGCAACATCCCAACCGCGTTGAGCCTCAAGGGCATCAAACCGCGTCACATCCTCTCTAGAAAAGAAAGAAGCACGTCCCGTGCGGACTTGGTCAATTAAGTGAGGAAAACCTCGTTGCAAGGCTTCAATCGCCGCATCCTCATCATAATTACGTCCTGGCCCTTTGAGAAATCTGAGCAACAAGACACGACTGGATGAGAGTCGCGAACCGGCTTGTGTATCAGCATAGTTGGCAGGAGCGAACGCTTCATCATCAGCGGCATTAATTCCTAGACCAATGGAGCGCAAAACCACTCCCAAAGCCGCCTGAGACTTGCCTTTTCCCATGCCATCATAGACATGAATCTGACCCGTGATGCGCTCAGAACGCTCAACCGCCGTGCGAATACCAATACCAGTTCTGGACATTCCGAATCCTTGAAACTCATCCCAAACCACAAGTTTACCAAGAACGAGGATACAGGCTTGAGCTGGTGAAAAAATCTAGAAATGGGGTCATCTCAGCATCAAGAATCATAGGAAGATAAAGTATAAGGCCGAATGGCACTAAGATAACTACAATCAGGCTTAGAGCTAAGCCCTCGCCTGAACGGCTTACCATGAATCATCAAGCCCTTAACGTCCACCGCCACTGGTAAGGAGCAGACCATTATGACAGAGGCCGTTTTGCCACTACAGACTTTTTTGTTTCAGTTTTTATTTCTGCTAGTTGCGATCGCGCTAGAATCCAGAGTCTTGTACAGAAGGATGAACATCAGCCGCAGAACCAGCGTCGAATATTCTACCTTCATCAATTTACTAGCCGCGAGTACGGGTTGGCTGGTTTTTTTTCTGATCCAGGAATGGATACCCCTATATTTAAAAGACCAGCTCATTAGTTATATTTTCTTTGATCGCCTGCTCGGCCCTCGCCCAGAAGACTTAACACTTGTGATTGCGGCAACTGGGGTAGTCATCTTTTTCTCGGCCTTCCTGATTAAGCTCAGTGGTCTCAATCTTCTCGAAACTTTTCTCGAAGACAAACCCCAAGGAGAAAACGAATCAGCTAAACGGCCTTGGCCAACGTTGATCCATCGTTTAGACGATGTCGCTGCCTCTCCTAAGTCTAATCATGCAACGACGATCCTCTTGGCTAACGCTTATAGCTATAGTGCCATCTCGCTACTTTTATTCCTGCGATTCCTGCAAATCTACACTCCAATCAACAATCTAAATTTCTAACTAACGTGAAATATCTCCTTACTTTTTACAATTGGCTGCGAAAAGAAGTTCGTCTTCCCAGTGCCTTTTCCTGGGAAACTCTCATTGTTCTTAGCCTGTTTTCCTACTACATGGCAATTCTTGCCAATGGTTGGGTCAGAAACTTTGTCGTTAATTTCGGCTGGATTTTTTTGATTTTGGGCGTCTTCTGGGGGACGACGGCTTCTAACCAACTGAGAATCGGTTATAAAACCCCGGCACAACCCGGTTTTCCCTTGAGTCCCTGGATTACCGGCGCACTCGTGAGTATTTACATTTTTGGTGTTGTTGCTGACGACCAGACTGGTGAAATCTCACGAAACATGCTGATTTACTGGCCGATTATCTCAGCGATTATTGCCGTTATCCCCGATTATGTGGGATCGGGGTTAAAGGTCAAAGTTCCGCCCCCGGAGAAGCGCAAAAACCAGTTTCTGTTATTTGCTAGCCAAATCCTGCTCAGTTGTTGGTTCCAATTTCACTTCCTGATTCAGGACTACGTCGCGCAATATCCGACAATGGTGGCTGATGACTTTCGCAAGAGCGCCTTTGTGGTGAAATGGGAAGCGCCATTGTCCTCCCCAACCCCCAGAGGTGCCGCGATTTTAGATGCCATGGGAATCCAGTTAAAAGAGACGTTGGATGCCAGACGCTGGTCAGATGTAGAGCGAGTACTCCTACCCCAAGAACTCAAAAATTTGATTAACACGACCCAAAAGCAAGTCAAGAAAAGACTTTCACCCGTGTTGGAGGATGATTTATGGGAGGTGAGCTTAGCCGGAGGAAAGGCTACAGCGCGGGATTCTGGGGGATATAATCTACCCCTACAAGCCATTTGGAGAGGGCCTCGCTCTACCGATCAACCCTATTCCGTGACCAAGAATTGCCAAATTGTTCAGATTTCTCCGCCAGCCAACGCGGCAACGAAGGCTCTCAATACCCCGCCCAATGCTCCCCCTGCCCCCGTTAGTCGTTTTCAGTGTCAAGAGGTGAAAGGCTGGGGGGTAGATCAACCCCGAAACCGACTGGATAGCTTTATCCGTACATAGGTATTGATGGGTGCTTATCCTTTTCGTAGTAAGCGCTTGGGCGAATTGAACGCTCACTACAAACCCATCAAAACTTGGTTGATAGACCACTAGGAATCAGTCCCTAAGAAAATATCAGGTTGGAGGTAGTCAGTGAGCTTTGGGCGGATTTGGGCAATCGCCTCAAATGCATTTCGGGAAGTAATTCGCGATCGCATCTTATATCTGATTGGCTTGTCTACTCTGCTGTTGCTTCTGGCACTGCGGCTTTTACCGGAAATCGCAGCCACCACACAGGACAAAATATTTCTAGATGTTGGTCTAGCCGCGATTGAACTGTTGAGTGTTTTTGTGGCTGTGTTTGTCGGTACCAGTTTAATTAACAAGGAAATCGAGAAACGCACGGTCTTAGTCTTAATTCCTAAGCCCTTAACACGCGCCGAATTTATTATTGGCAAACAATTGGGGCTGTCTGGTGTTCTCGCGATTTTGATGATTGCACTGACACTCATCTACCTAATTTTGCTGAGTTTCAGTAAAATCGAATACCCTTTAGCCAGTATTCTCGTTTCAACACTTTATCTGTTTTTAAAGCTGTCTTTGCTGATTGCGGTGGCACTGTTGTTTGGCGTTTTTACCAGCTCAATTTTAGCCACACTGCTCACCTTGGCTGTTTATTTAATGGGAAATTTGAGCCGTGATATCGTAACTGTTGGTAACTTAAGCCGCAACTCGAATCTTGAGAGCCTGACTCAAAGTCTGTACCTGGTTTTACCCGATTTATCTCGCCTTAATTTCAAGAATGAGGCTGTTTATGGAATACTGCCATCGCCACAAACTTTATTGAGTAATGGGGCGTATGGGGTGTTCTATACGGTGTTGCTGTTAGCGATCGCTATCCTCATTTTTTCGCGCCGTGAGTTTTAACCGATGGCACGCCCGACTCGGTTTTTCCTCGATAGGATGAAGATGAGTGCATGTATTAGCGCTCAAAATCTCACACCCAAGGCTTGGCATACCTGAACACAAAATTCTGAGACTAAGAGCCTTGAAAAAAGTGAGAATTGCCGCGTATCGGAAACAATGTTAGAGCAAAAACGAGAGAAACTAAAAACAATATTTTCGGAAATGGAACGGGCATTGATTGCCTATTCCGGAGGTGTCGATAGCACTTTAGTTGCCAAGATAGCCTACGATGTTTTGGGCGATCGCGCTTTGGCGGTTACCGCAAAGTCCCCTTCACTGTTACCCGAAGAACTGGAAGACGCCTGCATTCAAGCGGCAGCGATCGGCATCCCTCATGAGATGATTGAAACTCATGAGATGAACAATCCCGATTACACCTCAAACCCCGTTAACCGTTGTTATTTTTGTAAAAGCGAACTCCACGACACCCTCAAACCCTTGGCACTGGAGCGAGGTTACCCCTATGTGGTGGATGGCGTCAATGCGGATGATTTGAGAGACTATCGACCTGGAATTCAGGCGGCTAAAGAAAGAGGGGTGCGATCGCCTTTAGCTGAAGTGAACGTCACTAAAGCTGAAGTACGCCAACTCTCGAAACAATTGGGGCTTCCCTGGTGGGATAAACCGGCTCAACCTTGTCTGAGTTCGCGCTTTCCTTATGGCGAAGAAATCACCGTTACCAAGCTGCAACGGGTGGGACGTGCCGAGATTTATCTGCGTCGGTTAGGTTTGTCTAATCTGCGAGTGCGTTCTGAAGGTGATACCGCCCGAATTGAGTTACCGCCAGAACAAATTAAGGAGTTTGTCTTAACGACTGAGTTACCGACACTGGTATCCGCCTTTCAGGAATTTGGCTTTGTCTACGTCAGCCTGGATTTGGAAGGATATCGCAGTGGCAAGATGAACGACCTCGTCCTACAACATTCTCAGACGGGATTTCTGAGTTCCCGCCAGTAGGATAAGCTGTGACACATTTCACCTTCAACCGCAAGGAGGCTCCCACCATAATCTCCGATTTGGCGGCGAGAGGAATTGCGGTCAGGATGTAGGGCGACAAAAACAATCATTAACATTAGTTGGTGGGAGAGAACGTTTTTTGGTTGATGTAGGTAGTTACCAGAAAGGAAAACTATCTGGCTTGACTCCAACATCATCAACGCTCGTTAAGCATCAAAACGGAACATACTCAGTCAATATTCAGGTAAAGAATGATGCTCCAGATCCTCAAAGCTCCCAAGGTGTAATTGGGGTATTAATCTAATTAGAAGACCAAGGATCGCTGAATGCTGACACCTCTGAAACTTGCCGCCGTTCTTGTTGTTGCTGAATCCGTTCCAGGGTACCTGTAGGAATTGAAGCAATCAACTGGCGAGTATAGTCCTTGCTCGGTTCGCGGTAAATCTTCTGGGCAGAGCCAATCTCTTCGATTTTGCCTTGGTTCATCACCATGATGCGATCGCTCATGAATTTCACCACGCTCAAGTCATGGGAAATAAAGATGTAGGTTAGACCAAACTCACTTTGTAACTCCTTGAGCAGGTTGAGTACCTGTGCTTGTACCGAAACATCCAGGGCAGAAACCGATTCATCACAAATAATAAACTTAGGATTAAGCGCCAATGCCCTGGCAATACAAATTCGCTGCCGTTGACCTCCAGAAAACTCGTGAGGATAGCGATTCATCAAGTCTGGATTTAAACCCACACGCTGCAACAAATAAGCGGCGCGATCGCGCCTTGTTTTTTTGTTGCCTCCCGCCTCATGAATCACCAATGGCTCCATCACCGTCTTGCCAATTTTCATCCGGGGGTCTAGAGAGCTAAAGGGATTTTGGAACACAATTTGCATCTCTCGCCGCAATTGCCGTAAACGGTTGCCTTTGAGAGCAGTGATATCTCGACCTTCAAACTCCATCTCACCGCTTATCGGCTCAATTAAACGCAGTAAAGTCCGCGCCAAAGTCGATTTGCCACACCCCGATTCTCCGACTAACCCTAACGTTTCCCCTGGATAAACCTCAAACGAGATGCCATTCACCGCCATAATGTAGCGTTTAGCGGTGCCAAACACTCCCCGCACGGGAAAGCCCACCTGAAGATCACGAATCGCAAGTAGTGGGACTTGGGAGGAAGAGGATACAGAGACAGAGTGACGTGGCGAGGCGGTGACGTTGCTGGCAGAATCCCCTGTATCTTCTTCCCCAGCGATGAGCTTGGCATCAACGGGTTTCTCCCGAATCTCCAGTTCACCACTCGCTGTCGTCACAACCTCCATGAAATCAGAAACGGTAGGTAAGTATCGCATACGCCGCTCCAAACGAGGGCGACAAGCTAACAAACCTTTGGTATAAGGATGCTGCGGGTTCGAGAAAATCTCCCACACATCCCCTCTATCTACAATTTTTCCCTGATACATCACCGCCACAGAGTCGGCAATTTCTGCAATTACCCCCAAATCGTGGGTAATAAACAGGATCGACATGCCCCGATTGTCCCGTAACTCCCTGAGCAAATCGAGAATTGCCGCCTGCACCGTTACATCCAACGCTGTTGTAGGCTCGTCCGCAATCAACACATCCGGGTTACAAGAAATTGCCATAGCAATCATCACCCGTTGTAACTGACCCCCAGACAGCTCATGGGGATAGCGCTCTAGGATGGCCTGTTTTTGCTGATTGATGTGGCGGTAAAGTTCTTTATCCCCTGGCGTGGGTTGACTGGGGTTTTGCTGAATCAATTCTTCGAGATACTGCTTCTTTAATTCTTCATCGCCAGGGATGAGCTTGACCTCCTGAAGACGAGCTATTGCCTGACGCCGCGCTTCTGCCTCAGAAATATCCTGGTGTTGCCGAATAGCTTCCACAAGCTGGAACCCACAGGTATAAACCGGGTTGAGGGAAGTCATCGGTTCCTGAAAAATCATGGAAATTTTCCCACCTCGGTAGAGACGCTTGCGCTCGTCATGTAATGCCAGCAAATCCACCGAATCTGACCCGTCATCCGAGGGACGGAAATAAATTTCTCCCGCCGTAATCTTGCCTGGACTCGGCACCAAACCCATAACGGCGAGAGAAGTGACCGATTTCCCAGACCCTGATTCGCCGACAATTCCCAGGGTTTGACCTCGCTGGAGTTTGAAGTCAATTCCGTCAACCGCCAAGACCCGCTTTTCATCGGTGTGAAACTCTACTTTCAAATTGCGGACATCAAGAACGTTGTCAGTCATGGCATTCAAGAACAGGGAGTTAAAAGCGATTGTAACAACCTGTTCCCTTTAGAAGATGTTAATCTGGACATTTTTTTGGAAATGGGTAATGGCAAAAATTCGCCCTCATCTCCTCAGCACCCCCGCACCTCAGCACCCCAGCACCTCAGAACCCCAGCACCCCCGCACTCCCAGCACCCCAGCACCCCAGTTAGACGGCAACTACTCCTAAAGATTACGGTTCTGCCCACTGAGCGAGTCAACCTGAGAGAGATACATTGAAGGGAAGGAAGTACATAAAACTTTATGTAAGGGTGAGTGTCACATCACTCACTGATTAAACCGCTCGGTAAGGTGAACCCACATGTTTGAACGTTTCACAGATAGAGCCATCAAAGCTATTATGCTCGCCCAGGAAGAAGCTCGTCGCCTGGGACACAACCTCGTGGGAACCGAGCAAATTCTCTTGGGGTTGCTAGGTGAAGGCAAAGGTATTGCCAGTATTGTCCTCAATAATTTTGGCATTACCCTGGAATCGGCACGGGCAGAGGTCGAGAATTTGATTGGACGCGGGTATCGAGCTGTCCCGGCACAACTCCCCTTTACTCCTAAAGCCAAGCGCATTTTCGATCAATCGTTCAAAGAGGCTCGTCAACTCGGACATAACTATATTGGTACGGAACATTTATTGTTGGCAATCACCCATGACGAAGAAGGTGTTGCTGCCAAAGTGATTGAAAACCTAGACGTTGACTTGGGTGATGTTCGCAGCGCCGTGATTAAAGCGATGGGAGAAGTCGCTGCTGCTGCCAAAACGAGAAGCCAAGGGTCTTCGCTGTTTGGAGAAACTCCAACTAAAAAGGCGAGTTTGGAAGAGTTTGGTCGGAATCTGACTCAGCTAGCCTTAGAAGGCAAGCTTGACCCGGTTGTGGGTCGTGCCAAGGAAATTGAACGGGTAATTCAGATTTTGGGTCGTCGCACGAAGAATAACCCAGTGTTGATTGGGGAACCGGGAGTTGGCAAAACGGCGATCGCAGAAGGTCTGGCTCAACGTATTGTGGACAATCATGTCCCCGATTTGTTGGAAGATAAGCAAGTTTTCACCTTAGATATGGGCTTGCTGCTCTCAGGCACTCGCTATCGAGGAGACTTTGAGGAACGCCTCAAGCAAATTATGGAGGAAGTGCGTCAATCTGGGAATATCATCTTAGTGATTGACGAAATCCATACCTTGGTTGGTGCTGGGTCAACCGAAGGCGGCATGGATGCGGCAAATCTCCTCAAACCCGCTCTCGCACGAGGCGAATTGCAGTGCTTGGGAGCCACCACGCTTGATGAATACCGGAAGCATATTGAACGGGATGCGGCTTTAGAGCGCCGTTTCCAACCCGTGATGGTAGGAGAACCGTCCGTTGAGGACACGATTGAGATTCTGTACGGTCTGCGCGATGCTTACGAGCAGTTCCATAAGGTTAAAATTTCTAATCAAGCGCTGGAAGCGGCGGCTAAACTCTCTGACCGCTATATCCAAGACCGCTTCTTGCCAGATAAAGCGATTGACTTGATTGATGAAGCCGGAAGCCGTATCCATTTAATCCATTCTGGCCCCTCTCCGGCGGCAAAAGAACTGAAGCAGGAACTGCGTCGAATTACCCAGAAAAAAGAAGAGGCGGTTAAGGCTCAGAATTTTGACAAAGCCTCACAAATGCGCGATCGCGAGTTAGAGTTAGAATCTCAACTCCAAGCGATGCTCAACAACGACCAAGAGCAGAATGCTTCCCTCACTCCTACGGTTACAGAGGAAGACATTGCCCAAATCGTCGCCTCTTGGACGGGGATACCCGTCAACAAGCTTACTGAATCGGAATCAGCGATGCTGTTGCACCTGGAAGACACCCTACATCAGCGCCTAGTGGGTCAAGAGGAAGCGGTTGTCGCCGTTTCCCGTGCGATTCGCCGAGCCAGAGTTGGATTAAAAAATCCCAATCGACCGATCGCCAGCTTTATCTTCTCAGGCCCCACGGGTGTTGGCAAGACTGAACTTGCGAAAGCGCTAGCGGCCTACTTCTTCGGTTCAGAAGAAGCGATGATTCGGCTGGATATGTCGGAATTCATGGAATCCCACACCGTCTCCAAGCTGATTGGTTCCCCTCCGGGATATGTCGGGTATGACGAAGGCGGTCAACTCACGGAAGCCGTTCGACGCAAGCCTTACACAGTGCTGCTATTCGACGAAATCGAAAAAGCTCACCCGGATGTCTTCAACATGCTATTGCAACTGTTGGATGATGGTCGCTTGACCGATGCTCAAGGTCGCACGGTGGACTTTAAGAACACGTTGATTATCATGACCTCTAACATCGGGTCGAAGGTGATTGAAAAAGGTGGCAGTAGCTTCGGTTTTGAATCCTCCGGCAATGAAGCAGAGTCTCGATACCTCCGCATCCGGGATAAGGTGAACGAAGACCTGAAAGGTTACTTCCGTCCTGAGTTCCTCAATCGCCTGGATGAGATTATTGTCTTCCGTCAGTTGACCAGGGATGAGGTGAAGCAAATCGCTGACCTCATGCTACGAGACATCTCCATCCGCCTGCTTGAGCAAGGCATCGCCCTAGAAGTCACGGGACGGTTCAAAGACCGTTTAGTGGACGAAGGTTACGACCCTAGCTATGGTGCAAGACCGTTACGTCGAGCGATTATGCGCCTGCTGGAAGATAGCTTAGCTGAGGCGATGCTATCGGGTCAGGTCAATGATGGCGATACGGCTGTGATTGATGTTGATGACAAGGGTCAGGTGAAAGTATTACAAAGTCAGCCACAAGAGTTGTTGCTCCAAGGCGTTGGCTAATACTGATTCAATCGTCTGCTGAGTTCTGAATGAAATATCCGCTCTCATTGTAGACAACGACGGGAGCGGATATTTTTGTAACATTTTCTGGCACTAAGCGGTTGCTATATATAGCTGTCGCCATAAAGGTTAAAACAGATTTAACAACCCAAACGACCACGTACCAGTAATCAATAAGCTGTTACGCATTTAATTTGTCTATTGAGGCTGCGGGGGGGCAGGGGAGCTTGGGAGCTTGGGAGAGGATTTGAGCGTTTTTATCCTGTGTTTAAAATGTACAAGTTAAATGCACTTTAGCTTATAAAAGCCTTCTACCTTCTGCCTTCTGCCTTCTGCCTTCTGCCTTCTAACTTCTACCTTCTGCCTTCTGCCTTCTGCCTTCTAACTTCTACCTTCTAACTTCTGCCTTCTGCCTTCTGCCTTCTACCTTCTACCTTCTACCTTCTACCTTCTACCTTCTGCCTTCTGCCTTCTGCCTTCTGCCTTCTGCTATAACAGGTCTTTGTGCACTCAAACCTATCCCTGAGTTAGAGCGTCATAGTCTATACTCCAGAGAGAAAAGCTGCCTGATCGAAAATCAAAATATATCCTGGTACTAAAGCCACTGGATTTTACAGTGACGTTGATTCAGCGCTCAGCCATTTGCACAGCCTGCGCGTGTACAAGCGTTGCTACCGCGCCCATCAGAGTCCGTAGGCTGGTGCACTACACCTAATCGCCAAACCTGACCGACAGGCAAAGGGAGTTGTCATGAAGTACAAGAATTGGAATATCTTCGTATTGTTAGCAAGGGTTAGTGTCATCCTTTCCAGCTTCCTCTTGTCTGTTGGTCTTGCCATTGCCCAATCCGCGCCACCTCCTACCTCAGGAATTTCCACTCAGGAGCGGCAAGAGTTGGAGCGATTACCCCAAGGGGGTAGCGCAGAGCGATCGCAAGGGCGATTCGATAGTCAGGCGCAGGTTATGGCTGAAGCCAATCGCACCTTCAGTCAAACCACAATGCTGTTGAATCTGATGCTGGTGACGTTGGCGCTGTTTCTGGGCGCTGCGATTGCAGCCTTTTTCCTACTACGGCGAGCTGTGATTCGAGAGGTTGCCGAACTCGTCAGAACCCACCTCAAGGAGATGGGAGAGTTGGAGGGTAAGATTACTCGCGCCAATCAAAATGTTCAAAATATCCTCCGAGAAACTGAAAATATGGAAGCTGAACTCAAGAATGAGGCAGACCATTTTCATCAGGAGATCGGCGTTAAACGAGATAATATATTCCACCAGCTCTCTGAGCTGTCTCAATCTAAAAAACAGGCATTAGTTGAATTAGAGACGCAAATCCAAGAGGCAAAACAAGCGTTAGCAACATTAGAACAAGAGTTTGCCGCCGGACTCTCTAGACTCGACTTAGAAGCTCAACAAAAAAAAGGGTTAATCCTCCATAATTTAGAGCAACTCAGCTTAGACTTTGCCCCTGAACTTTCGGCAATAAAAACGGAAGTCCAAGGACAGAAAAATCTAACCTTGCAGAACCTGAAACAATCAGAGACTGAGTTTGCCGATTCTCTCTCCCAACTCCAAGCCAATGTCCAACAACAACGAGACGTAATTGTTCAGAATATACAGCAATTAAGTGATGATTTTTCACCTCAACTTACGACCCTACATTCTGAGGTGCAACAGCACAAGGATGCTGTCCTAAAAAATTTAGGAAAATCCGAATCTGAGTTTGTCAGTGCACTCTCGGAACTGCAAGCCAATGTGCAACGGCAACGAGAATTAACGCTGCAAAATCTAGAACAATTAAGCGCTAATTTTGCTCCTGAACTCTCGGCTATGCAAGCGGATATTCAAAGGCAGAAAGAAGCCATTTTACAAAATCTAGAGAAATCCGAATCCGAGTTTGGAGCGGCGCTTTCGGTACTTCAGTCAAATGTGCTACAACAAAGAAACTTAATTGTCCAAAACCTAGAACAATTAAGTGCTGAATTTGCTCCTGAACTCTCGGCTATGCAGTCGAATGTTCAATCGGAGAAAGATACTGTACTGCAAAATCTGAAAGAATCGAAAATAGAGTTTACGAATCAATTATCTCAACTTCAGTCAGAAGCTCAACAGCAACGAGATTTAATCCTGGAACAACTCAAAAATCTAGAGGCAGAGTTTTCTCCTAAGTTGTTGGCTATTCAGGCGGAAGCAGAGCAACAAGCCCAAAAACACAAAGATTTAACCCTACAAAACCTAGAGCAATTAGGACATGACATAGCCGCTCAACTCTCACAATCTCAGTCGCAAATTCAACAGCAAATGGCTGAGATTGTCCAGAAATTGAAAAATCAGGAGAGTGAATTTTCCACTCAGGTTTCCAACTCGCACTTAGGAGTGCAAGATAAACAGCAGCAAACTCTGCAAAATTTAGAAAAATTAGAAGCAGAAGTTACCGCTAAATTTGCCCAATTCCAGTCGCAGATTGAGCAGCAAATGTCTGAGGTTCTCCAGAACCTGAAAAACCGCGAGGCTGAGTTTGCCACTCAGGTTTCTAACTCCCAGTCAGGAGTTCAAGACAAGAGGACGCAAACCTTACAAAGCTTAGAAAAATTAGAAACTGAAGTCACAACCCAATTTGCCCAATTCCAGTCGCAGATTCAACAGCAAATGACCCAGACACTTCAGAAGTTAAAAGATCGGGCAACTGATTTTGCGGCTCAGGTTTCTAACTCTCAGTCAGGGATTCAAGACAAGAAGCAGCAAACCCTTCAAAGTATTGAGCAAATAGAGACGGAAGTCACAACTCAACTCTCACAATTACAGTCTCAAATTCAAACTCGCAAAGATTTAACCCTTCAAAATTTGGACAATTTAGAGACTACGCTGGCCACTCAGTTTTCTGAAGTAGCCTCGAATGCTCAAACTCAAAAAGAGCAGATTTTAAAGCAATTAGCGGAATTGTCACCTACCTCAATCACAGAGGCAATTATTCCTGAGGTGCAAGAAAGAATCCAAGGGTTAAACGAACAATTGGAACGTCTGAAAGCAAATCATCCTGAGTTGTTTTTGAACTTGGATGACTATGTTGAGCATGGACATACTCTGATGTCTGAAGGGCGCTATGAAGAGGCGATCGCAAGCTATGATCAAGCCCTTGACCTAAAGCCCAATAGCCCTGATGTTTGGTATCACAAGGGCATGGCCTTATGGGAATTAAAGCAGTACCAAGACGCGATCGCTGCATTTGATAAAGTACTCGAAAGCAAGCCAAATGACCCTGGAAGCTGGTATCACCGAGGTCTTGCTCTAAAAGAGTTACAGCGATATGAAGGTGCGATCGCAGCCTTTAGCAAGGTGGTGGAAATCCAGCCGGATGATTACAAAGCTTGGCTGCATCGGGGTATTACCTTGAGGAGATTGAAGCGCAATGAAGATGCGATCGCCTCATTTGACAAAGCCCTGGAGATTAACTCCGATTATCATGAAGCCTGGGTTAATCGCGGGGTAGCGTTCGGGACGTTGCAAAATCAGGAAGAAGCTTTCCAGTCCTTTGATCGAGCCGTTCAAGTGCAACCCGATGACGTTGTAGCATGGTCGAATCGAGGTTTAGCGTTGGGTACGTTAGAACGATATGAAGAGGCGGCGGCATCCTTTGACAAAGTGATTGAGTTCAAACCGGACTCTCATAAAGCGTGGAACAACAGAGGTGAGATGTTAGTGAAGCTAGAGCGCGATCAGGAAGCGTTGGATAGCTTTGATCGAGCATTGCAACTTCAACCTGATTTTGCCAAAGCTCTTTATAATAAGGCAGCCTGTTATGCTCGACAAAATGAGGCAAATTTAGTCATCGACCACCTAGAAAAGGCAATCCGTCTCGATCCGAGTTATCGCGCTGAAGCCAGAGCAAACTCAGATTTTGATGGATTGGTCGAGGATGATCGGTTCTGGGACTTGATTGAAGGTGAAGAGATGGGTGAGCCTGCGCCCATTTCTGAGCCAGCGCCGCGCCCAACAGCTCCTCGTGCCCTACAGGGTAAGGGTCGAGCACAGGGTATGCCTACCCAGCGTCAGAGGAGGCCGGTGCAGTAATGGGAGCCTGTCAGTCAAGCATATAGCATTCAAGTAACTTGGTAGAGCGTAAGCGTTACCCAACAGGCTAACCATAGAGTTGGGGGAATGTACCTCAACCCAACCTTGTATCTCAACTGAGATCTTGCACCAGTTGCAACAACCGCCAGTGGTTAAAACCACTGTCTCATAGCTCAAGTCGTCTAAAGACGACTGAATAAGAGTTTCAGTCCATTTCAATGGACTTGAGCTATAAGCCAAGAAATGAATGATACTGTTGGCGAATTGATGTGGGGTGACGCCCCTAACAGGGAAATTCTGTAGGGGTACCCTCCTCTTGTGGGTACCCTACATCCAAGCAGGACATCCACAAGGGATGCCCCTACAAAGCCCTAAAATCTGGGTTTTGGAGATGAGGGGTCAAACCCCTCGTTAATTGACCAACGGTATCATCAGTTGAAAAGTATAAAAAAGAGTGACGAAATACAAACAATAGTATGCTTTTCAAGATTTTTTAGGTAATTCTACTACCTTTGAGGTATGAGGTCTTGCCACCTTGAGTATAGGTAGTTCTTTGACAGACCCCACAATAGCAGTTAACTATACCGCTCTGGGGGAGTAGCAATCTACTGAAAGGCTCAGTGCTGAATTAGGTTCCGTCTTGTGGAACACGATCGCCCAATCTCACCATCTCCAGCCAGTCACTTAAAGAAGTGATGGTTGACTCGATTTAAACGACATACCGTTTGCCCCAGCTCAGGTATAAATATGCTGCTGCCCTACAGAGAGTGAGGAGGTTAGCAGTGGTACTCGATCTACACAAATTTTATCAAGCAACGAATCCCAGTAAAACTCTAGCTGTAGAGAATGCTGAGGATCGGAAATATTATATTGATTTCTCCTCAGTCCGTGGGGGGTTAGAGAGCATTGTGCGATCGCAACGGAACCGACTCGTCTTGGCGATTACCGATGACGAGTGGAACTTATTGCGTCAAGTCGCGAAACAGAAGAAAGTAACAGGCGATCAAAATTACCAAACTCTCATCCGTAGTCTATTTGTTCATGAGTACTACGACCAAGAGGAACCTTGGTTTGATATCAACCCGATTCTGGCAGAAGCTAAAGAGTTTCAGCTATGAGCAACTCACATCAACCGAACGATTTTACGGCTCATAACGATCGCGTATTAACCCGACTCGCTTGGGCGATTGAGGCGTCTCAGGGGCAATTTTCCCTAATTTTGGCGCGTTGCAACTATGCCAGTTTGCGCGAACAGATGGTACAGCAGTTGCGCGAATGTTGCCCTGTGGAAATTCGGGTAATCGTCCTCAAGCATACGGTCAAGACGCTCTATACCACAATTCGAGATGAATTGGCAGAGGAACAGCCAGAGGCTCTGATGGTGCTGGGATTGGAGTCGGTGCGCGATATTGCTCGTGTCTTGACTTCAACCAACCAAGTCCGGGAGGAGTTTCGCAAAAATTTCCCCTTCCCCTTGGTGTTGTGGGTGAATGACGAGATTGTGGAAAAACTGATTCGGATAGCACCGGATTTCGAGAATTGGGCTACCTCTGTTGAATTTGCGATCGCAACGGAAAATCTACTGGTTGACTTACAGCAGAGAGCTAATTATCTGTTTACCAAAATATTAGAACTGGGTGCCGAGCCGTTTTTGTCAAACGATACGATCTTTGGTGCTAACTATCGCCGAGAAACTCATGCAGCGTTGCAGGATTTGCGCGATCGCGGTGAGGATTTGACACCGGAATTGCAAGCCTGTGTAAATTTTGTGCTAGGGCGAGATGCCTATGCGAATGATGAGATTGATCAAGCTACAGCGCTCTATCAGAAAAGTTTGAATTTTTGGCAGCAAACCAGCAATTTAGAGCGGCAGGGCGTCTTATTGTTTCATCTGGGACTGTGTTTTTGCCGTCAAGCCGAGCGGTATGGAAGCGAAAACTGTTACTGCTGGGAGGAAGCTCGGCGCTATGTGCAGCAGTGTCTTGATAGGTTTGAACAGGCACAACGGCAAGATTTAGTTGCCAAGTTTATCAATCAACTGGGTGAGATACTGCGAAGTCAGAAGGCTTGGGAACAGTTTCACAATTTGGCGCAAAAAGCGTTAGCGCTGCACAAAACGTATCATCATCCAGTTCAGTTGGCGCAGGATTACGGATTTCTGGCGGAAGTTGCACTAGAGCAATCTCGCTGGACGGAGGCTCATCGAGCCGCACAGACAGCACTGGAGATTATTACTCAGGTTTCAACAGAGCAACGACGACACCAAAATTTGTATTTGTTACTGTTGGCGCGATCGCAACAGCAACTCGGTCAGTATACAGATGCGATCGCAAATCTGGAAACAGCGCGAAAAATCGGCACTCAAGATAACCCGCAGCTTTACCTTCGCATTCTGAAAATTTTACAGACACTCTACTGCGAACAAAAGAACTATCTAGAAGCGTTTCGGGTGAAGCAAGAACAGCGTTCGGTTGAGCAACAGTATGGGTTCCGGGCGTTTATTGGTGCAGGTCGAATTAAAGCTCAACGGCAGGCGCGATCGGCTGTGGCACAGGCTGAATTTCAGGCAATGGTCGCGCAGGAAATTGCAGCTTCCGGTCGGCAACAGGATGTGGAGCGCTTAATTGAACGCATTGGCAGTACTCAGCATAAACTGACGGTGCTGTATGGTCAATCAGGAGTGGGCAAGAGTTCGATGGTGGATGCGGGGTTAATTCCTGCGCTGAAAGAGAGAGCGATCGGGACTCGTGATGTTTTGCCTGTTCGACAAAGAGTTTACACGCATTGGATCGAGGAGTTAGGGAACTGTTTAGCTGCTGCATTGGGAGATGTTGCTGGTAGCAAAGAACCGATTCCTGAATGCGATTCTCTAGAAACAATTCTCGAACAGTTGCGGCAAAATGAGCATCGCAATCTGCTGACTGTGCTAATTTTTGACCAATTTGAAGAATTCTTCTTTGTTGGCAAACATCAAGCTGACCAGGAACGGTTTGCTGAGTTTTTTCAAAGTTGTATCAATATTCCGTTTGTCAAGGTCATTTTGTCTTTGCGAGAAGATTATTTGCACTTATTGTTGCGGTGCAGTCGCAAGGTCAAGCTGGATGTCATTAATAATAATATTTTGGATAAAGAGATTCTCTACTACGTCGGCAACTTTTCTCCTGAAGATGCGAAAGCCATTATTCTAAGCCTGACTCAACGTTCTCAGTTTTATCTAGAGCCTGAGTTAGTTGATGCGTTGGTTCAGGATTTAGCCAGTGAATTGGGAGAGGTACGTCCGATCGAGTTACAGGTTGTAGGGGCACAGCTACAAACAGAAAGTATCACCACCTTGAATCAGTATCGGGAACATGGCCCGAAAGAGGAATTGGTGCAGCGCTATCTACAAGAAGTGGTGGCAGACTGTGGAACTGAGCATCAACGAGCGGCTGAATTAGTTTTGTACTTACTGACAGATGAAAATAACACCCGTCCTCTCAAGACACGGGCTGAGTTGGAAGGAGATTTAAAGGCATTAGCGGCAGATTTTGCAGCGGAAGCAGATAATTTAAGTTTAGTCTTAAAGATTTTTGTAGAATCTGGGTTAGTTTTTCTGTTGCCTGAAATGCCTGCTGACCGTTATCAATTAGTTCATGATTATCTTGTTACTTTTATTCGTCATCAGCAGGAACCGAAGTTAAATGAATTAATTGAACAACTGGAAGAAGAAAGGGAAAAACGTCATGAGGAAGAACTAAAGCGTAAACAGACAGAGAATGAGTTAAAGCAACTTGAACAGGCTCAGCAGATATTAGCTGAAGCTAATCGGACAGCAAAGCAGAAGATTCGTATAGGCACTGCTGTACTAATCTCTTCTTTGGTTTTTGCTGTAGCAGCAACAGGGATAGCGGGTAGGCAAGAATTAGCGCGTCAGAGAGCAGTTGTATCAATTGAAAGTATAAAACTAGCAAGCCAAGGCGATAGCAATCGCATGATCAAACATTACGAAGAAGCAGTGGATGACTTTAACAAAGCAATCAAAATAGATCCAAAAAATCAATATGTTTTAGCTGGAAGAGGTGATACTTATCAAAGAATGAAGCGTTACACTGAAGCAGTAGCTGACTTGAACACTGCCCTAAATATTGATCCAAAATATGCTTTTGCGCTTGGTAGCCGAGGAGAAACTTATCGCTTAATGGGGGACTACGACAAAGCCTTAAGTGACTTCAACCAAGCCCTTAAGCTTGATCCTCAGTATATATTTGTGCTTGGTAGTCGAGGAGAAACTTACCAGTCAATAGGTAACTACGACAAAGCTTTAGTTGACTTCAACCAAGCCCTTAAGCTTGACTCAAAACTAGAATGGGTGTTCGCCGACCGGGGAGAAACCTATCGCTTGATGGGGGAGTACACTAAAGCCTTGATGGACTTCAATAGTGCCATTAATCTTAACCCTAACTATGCTTTGGCAATCGCGAATCGAGGTCAGATTTACAAGCAACAGAAGCGCTATAATGACGCACTAAATGACTTCAACCAGGCTATTGAACTTGACCCTCAACAGCACTGGATAATTCCTGAGCGCATCGAAACCTATCGCCTAATGGGGGGCTATGAAAAAGCATTGACCATCTTCAACCAAGCCATTAACCTTAACCCGAAAAATGTTGGTGCTCTCGCAAGCCGGGGAGCAACCTACCACTTTATGGAGCGGTATAAGGAAGCTTTAGGGGACTTCAACCGTACCATTCAACTTGACTCTAAGAATACCTTTGCACTTGGGAGTCGAGGTCAGATCTACTCCCAGATGGAACAATATGAGAAAGCTTTGGCAGACTTGAACAAAGCTATTGAGCTTGACCCTACTTCAGATTGGGCGATCATTAGTCGGGGTGAAACCTACCTGGAATTGTTGCGCTATGAAGAAGCTTTGGCCGACTTTACCCGTATCATGGAACTTAACCCCAAAAATGTTTCTGCTCTATGGGGTCGGGGAAATGCTTACCGTGAAATGGAGCGTTATGATAAAGCATTGAATGACTTTAACCAAGCTATCAAGCTAGGCTCTGATTCAAAGTTAGATAAGCTAACTATGTCTGACCTGATTGCTCAGCAAGGGTGGCTCTATCGCCAAATGGGTCGTTACGAAGAAGCCTTAGCTAACTTCAAGAATACTCTTGAGCTGAATCCCAAGCAGTATTTAGCTCTGGAAGGGCGAGGTGAAATTTACCGCTACATGAGACGGTACAACGAAGCTCTGGACAACTTCACTTTTGCCCTTGAACTTGACACTAAGAATGACTGGCCTATCTACAATCGGGCTTTAGTCTACCTAGCACTGGGACAAAAAGACCAAGGACAGGCTGACTTAAACAAGGCTATCCAAAGCGCCCAACAGCGGTACGAAAAAGATACTCAAAATTGGCGTAATCTTGGCAGTCAGTGGCGAAACGGTTTTAACGTAGCGATTTATTACCTAGCTGCTAGTAAAACTGAACAAGCAGAACACCAATATCGAGAACTGCTCTCCAAGAAGCCTTCAACTTACATCCTGCGTGAGGCCATACGCGATCTAGATGACTTTCTATTCCTCTTCCCTGACCATGCTCAAGCTAAATCCATGCGAGAGTTATTACAAACTGCCCTGAAGTGAATCTGATATCGCCGAAACAACAATTTTTTGTAGGGGCAGTGCCTCCTCACTAAAGCTCCGGGTGCCTGCTCCTAAACCCTGACGGGGCAACCACGGGGGGATTGCCCCTACCAATTAATGAACCGATGCTCTACAGGCAAGGTGGCAATTTCAGCATTACTGGGTGCAGTAGGGTGAGGAGCAACACCCTCTACCAAGGTAGCCAGCTATTCGGTTAACGCTGAATGCAACTGCTGCTGTGCACTTTCCAAAGCTTCTGCCAACTTACTGGCGTCGCGTCCACCCGCTTGCGCGAAGTTGGGGCGTCCACCACCGCCACCGCCGCAGAGTTTGGCAATTGCACCAATGAATTTACCCGCTTGCAATCCCTTGGCGTTAACTCCCTTGCTAAACGCCGCCACTAAACTGACTTTGTCCGCTTCGGGCACTGAACCCAACACGACAGCACTTTCTCCCAGTTTTTGCTGCAAACGCTCAGCCGCCGTTTTCAAGCCATCGGCGTCCACATCTGCGAGTTGGGCAACGAGAATTTTGAACTCACCCACTGACTCGGCTTTGGCGAGCAATTGGTCGGATTTGGCTAAAGCTAGTTCTTGTTTAGAGGCATCGAGTTGCTTTTGGGTTGCCTTAAGTTCGTTCTGTAAACCAGCGATCCGATCAGGGACTTCTTCGGGTTTAACTTTAAAGCGATCGCTCAATTCTCGCACTACTTTATCCCGCACGTTCAGGTAATCCAGTACAGCCGGCCCTGCAACCGCTTCAATCCTGCGTATACCAGAGGAAATACCCGTTTCCGAGACAATCTTAAATACCCCAATCTCCGCCGTGTTGCTCACATGGGTTCCGCCGCACAGTTCCATTGAGACACCAGGGAAATCAATCACTCGCACCTCATCCCCGTACTTCTCCCCAAACATGGCGATCGCACCTCGACGCTTTGCCTCCTCAATAGGCAGCACTTCTACTGCCGCCGTATGAGCTTCTGCAATCCAGGTATTGACTTGTTCCTCAATTTGCTGTACCTCTTGTGCGGTCAGAGCGCGAGGGCTGTTAAAGTCAAAACGCAATCGGTCAAAGTCTACCAAAGAACCCGCCTGAGAGATGCCGGGGTCAACAATCTGTTTCAGCGCCGCTTGCAGCAAGTGAGTTGCTGTATGGTTCGCTTGGGCGCGACGGCGACAAGAACGGTCAATTTGAGCGGTTAAGGTTGCGCCTACTTCCAAGGTGCCGCGTTCGATGGAACCGAAGTGGACAAAGAAATCGGATTCTTTCTTAACGTCTTCAACCCGTACTAGGACAGTATCGCCGGACAAGTAGCCGCGATCGCCAATTTGTCCCCCGGATTCTGCATAGAATGGTGTGCGATCAAGAATCACCTGCACCTTGTTACCGGCTTCAGCCGATTCCACCGACTTGCCATCGACTAACAGCGCCTCTACCTTGGCTGTTGACTGTGGTTGCTTGTAGCCTAAGAACTCGGTGACTTGGATGTGTTCAGCCAGCTTATCCAAGCTACCCTGTACCGTGAGGTCAATGGTTTCATGGGCATCACGGGCACGTTCTCGCTGTGCCTCCATCTCCTTCTCAAAGCCTGCAATATCCACCGACAAACCTTGTTCTTCGGCGATTTCTTGAGTTAATTCCAAGGGGAAGCCATAGGTGTCGTAGAGAGTAAAAGCATCTTTGCCAGAAATCTGACCCCCCTTTGTCCCCCCTTGGGTTCGGGGGAGAGAGGATAGAATCTCTGCCAGCAGCTTTTCGCCCCGTTCCAAGGTTCTCAGGAATTGGGATTCTTCTCGTTGCAGTTCGGCCTTGATGGCGTCTTCCCGTATCCGAACATTAGGATAAGCAGATTCGGAAAGTGCGATCGCACTTTCTGCCACTTGAGCGGTAAACTCACCTTGAATCCCAATCAACCGCCCGTGACGCACAACTCGACGAATTAAGCGGCGCAGCACATAACCCCGACCGACATTTGAAGCCGTAATCCCATCGGCAATCATGTGCACCACAGACCGAACATGGTCGCCAATCACCTTAAGAGAGACTTTAGTTTTCTCATCACTCTTGGCGTAGTCAATCCCGGCAATATCGGCGGCGGTTTTGATAATCGGGAAAATTAAGTCCGTTTCGTAGTTATTCGGCACCTTCTGGAGGATTTGCGCCATCCTCTCCAGTCCCATCCCGGTGTCAATATTTTTGTTTTTGAGGGGTGTCAGCTTGCCATCCGCATCCCGGTTGTATTGCATGAACACCAAGTTATAAAACTCGATGAACCGACTATCATCTTCTAAATCAATATTGTCGTCGCCTCGTTCGGGATGAAAGTCGTAATAAAGTTCCGAACAGGGGCCACAAGGGCCAGTTGGGCCAGACACCCAGAAGTTATCATCCTCTCCCATGCGCTGAATGCGTTGGGGAGGGATACCGATTTGGTCGCGCCAGATGGCAAAAGCTTCGTCATCTTCTTTGAATACACTAATGACGATGCGTTCTGGGGGCAAACCAAAGACTTGCGTGGACAGTTCCCATGCCCATGCGATCGCTTGTTCTTTAAAATAATCCCCAAAACTGAAGTTACCCAGCATTTCAAAGAAGGTGTGATGCCGTGCCGTGCGTCCGACGTTCTCAATATCGTTGGTGCGAATACACTTTTGGGAAGTAGTAGCGCGGGAAAATTCCGACTGACGCTGTCCTAGAAATATAGGTTTAAAGGGTAACATCCCCGCGATAGTGAGCAACACGGTGGGATCTTCCGGTACTAGAGAGGCACTCGGCAGCGCCTTGTGTCCACGAGTCGCAAAGAAGTCGAGGAAGGTTTGCCGGATTTCGCTACCGCTTTTGAAGTTAGGGGATTCAGGCATGGTCATCTAGGGGGGATTAGGAAGCAAAAAGGTTGCGACAGGTCAGTCATCAGTTTGAGTACACCGGAGTGAAAACTCGGACTCAAGCTCATCACTTCCACAAAATCTGGGTGCTGATCAGTCAAGTTAGGGGTCGAGTAGGATATCGCTATCCTACCCTCCCATTCAAAACAGTGCTTGCGACTTTCACCGCACACTGCTTCTTGTTAATTCGGTGCTTGTTATACACACCGCTTGCCCATTACTAGGGCTTAGGCGACTAGAAAGGGTGTTGGTCTATATACCGCTCTAGTTCTTTGTTGCCAACAACCTGCTTGTCGCGGGCTGTTTTATAGTCGTGACAGTGTCGATGGAGTAGGTGTTTGTTTTTGACCGTATCATCGCCTCCAAGGGAGGTTCTAATGATATGGTCGATTTCCCAATTGTCTCCATCTTTGAAGAATAGTCCGCAGTGGGCGCATCTCCCCTTTTGTGCTTTCAGAAGCATTGTAGCTTTCCTTGGCAGCTCCGGGTGTTTGCCCATTCTTTCGCTCCAGTAGAGGGTGTCACCGTCATAAGGGCTTTTTTCTCCGACCACTTTCTTGTGCCTAACTATAGGCGTTTCGGCATGAAGTAATAGTCTGAGTGGGTTGTTTTCCTCTCTTGTGGAGAAGACCCACTTTTTACCTTTGATGGCATGAAAGTATTGTTTGATTACTTTCCCTTTTCTTTTTCTCCCTCTTCTTCTTACTGCCCAGGCTCTGAGTTGCTGGTAGGTGTTAGAGTCTGCCTTTGAGAAGGTTCTCTTACTCACCACACAAGAGTAGTAGTTGCTCCACCCTTTAATCACAGGATTCAGATGTTTGATTAACGCTGCCTGTGGGACATTTTTATGCTCGTGGATTATCTTACCAACTTTCGCCGTGTGTTTCTTCAGTGCCTCTTTACTGGGAGTGATGAAGGTTTTGAAATCCATGTATCTCTGTTCTTTCTTGGAACCGTCTTTTCTCGGTCTTCCGGTGGTGTATTTGCCGTAGTGGCATTTACCCACCTTGAATTGACGAATGTTAAACCCAAGAAAGTCAAAACCCACGTTTCCTTCATACTTGTGGAGGGTATGGGAAATTCGTGTTTTACTGGGTTTCAATTCCAAACCCATGCCTTTCAAAAACTCTTCTATTGCCTTTTTACATCTCTGGACAACGGTTATGTCTTTGTCTAATATGACAAAATCATCGGCGTACCTGACTAGACAAGCTGTTTTGGACACCGCTTTTGTCAGTTGTTCCATCCCGTGGAGGGCTATGTTGGCGAGTAATGGTGAAATTACACCGCCCTGAGGCGTTCCCTCTGATGTAGGAATTAATTGTGCCTCATCTATGGCACCCGCTTTTAACCAAGACCTGACTTGCCGTCTTAGGGTGGGGAACGTATTTAGTTTCTCAAGAAGAGCATTGTGATTGATTTTATCGAAGCATTGTGATATATCTGCATCTAAAACATACTTAGGTTGTTTGTTGATACTCAGATATATTTGTCCGACAGCGTCATGGCACGAGCGTCCTGGTCTAAAGCCGTAGCTATTTGGCTCGAACTTGGATTCCCATTCGGGTTCTAAGGCTAGTTTCACTAGCGCCTGCAAGGCACGGTCATGTATGGTCGGTATTCCGAGAGGTCGTTTTTCGTCTTTTCCTGGTTTCGGTATCCAAATCCTCCGCGTGGGTTTGGATTTTCCAGTTAGTCTCAGGTTCTTTACTAAGGTGAGACGTTGCTTTGGGGTTAGGCTTTTCTTCCCATCCACTCCTGCCGTCTTCTTCCCTTTATTGTCCTGAGTGACCTGTCTTACCGCCAGACACCTTGCTGACCAAGACTGCATCAAGGTTTTCTGTAGCTTGTGAACTATTCTGACATCGTCACGCTTTGCGGCTTGGTAAATCCGCTTCTGCAACTTGAATACACGTTTCTCGATGTGTTTCCAAGGTATGTTTTTCCACTCTTCGTGGTCTACCCCTTTACACACCGGAATGTCGTTGTCCCATTCCATCCTGAATTTTATTTCGGCTTTGGACTTATTCATTGCTACATCGTTGCTTTACCATCCGAATTAACGTGCCTACGTCAGCTTATCCCCTGCATTACCAGGGGCATTTGCTTCTTAGGCAATCCCTCTCAATGCGTCATACGCCTGAGTAACTACTGGTAAAATCGACCTTTTTACCAGAGAGCGCATTGAGTTACTTCGTTTCTGACTACCGTTTGTCGCTGACTTTAGGGTCTTCCTTTCCGCCGGGTTAATTTCTGGATGCTTTGACAATAGGAACCAGAGTCTTTGTCCTAGTAGTGAACATAGAATCACTACCCCTTTTTCACCTTACCCTTTTGGGTCAAGCCGATAACCTGCGTAGGCTTGTCAATAGTAACGACGGTTCTGTAAGAAGTTCGCTTACTACCCATAGTCCGCTATACGTGACGGGATTATCCGGTCAGGTTCCGGGGTACCGCCTTACTTTCCCAGCTTCCCCGATTTGATACTCATTCTTGTCGGAGTGGGATATGTTGTCACCTCTACATCTGAGGGGATGGAATTGCACCATCACGGTAATCAAATTATCAAGGTTCAGTTTCAGCCGATACGAAGGACTGAGTTCCTTGCCCCGTGTACACTTCAGAATAAAGTCCTCGGTTTGGACGGGAACGAATCGCACCTGGTTATCTATTTTTACATTTGTTTATCCAGTGTTGCTGCGTTTCTAGTCGAGGAGTGGCTGGTGTCAAGCAGAATTGTTACTTCTTCGTGCAATATTTGCCATTCGTAAAGACTCATCAACTTTAGTAAACGGCGTGTAGCCGCTAGGGAAGGCTATGTTAGTTTAAATACATGGACATCGAACTCCAGATAAACAACCGGAGAACAACAAAATCAGTGGGCATAGATGCGATGTTCCCGATCTGTGACCCGACCACAGTAGAAACCAGCCAAGCATAGATTCAAGGGGCTAAACGCTAGGGCAACCTGAGCAAGCCAAACGAAGGTCTAGGAAGACGCAACTGTGTTGGACTAAAGTAAAGGTAGAGCTGTGGAAGTTGTAAACCTTAGTAATTTACCGTTCATTAGGAAATCTGAAAGTTAACTCGTTGAAAATACAAACTTGTGTACTTGAATGGGTCTAGCAACAATTGGCTAGGCCCATTAGTTTTAAGCCCAGAAATTAATAAGCAGGTGGTTTTTTGACATTTTTATGGGGTTAATCAGGCTTCTTTGGGTTCCATGGCTACCTGATAGAGATGAGCAATGGAAGTCAATTACCCCCTAACCAAAGAAAAAATAGACCCCAAGTTCTCGCTAAAGCCTTACAATTAGGGTTGAAATGTAACTAAAAATACACAAAAAACAGAGATTAACTATGGCGGAAAAAACTTTGTCGTTCAATGTTCCGAGTATTGTCTGTGATGGCTGCGCCAAGGCTATTACAGATGAGATTCTCACTCATGAGTCAGACGCTAAAGTTAATGTTGATGTAAAAGCTAAGACAGTGAGTGTGGACACCGCCGCATCCGAAGAATCCATTAAACAGATGATCACGGCTTTGGGTCACACGGTAAGCTGAACAGGCTAGTGCATGACGGCAAAAGAAAAGTTTCTGACCACCTCTGTGCAAGCAGGGGAGAGGGGCCGGAGCTCATACGAGGACAGGGGAGCAGGGGAGATTTAGCTGGTCAGTTATTTCTGCCATGCTGCACTAGAAACCCTTTTTTAGCCTAGATATTAAATAAGCTTTGTGTTTAACTTCCATCCCTACGCGCTGAAGTGAGGGGTGGTGTTCTTTTTTTGGCGTTCAGGTAGCCTGTTCTCATAAAAGTTGCGAATAGCGTGTAATAAAACGAGATGACGCACTTAGCCGATGATTGCTACCCACCTACACAATTTTGCCGATCGCCTCTATTTGTATTTGCACTTATAAGTGCTATTATCATTTTTTTTCAAACTCTCTATCTCTAATTTACACTTAGGCAATGCTTTAGCTCGCCAAAGCTACGTATAATCATGGACGCTTCTATCTTGGTGGTTGGAAATGATCAGTTTCTCACCACAATTGTTAACCAGATTGGTAACATTATGTCTGGCACGGTTGAGGCGTCATCTGCGCTTAATGAGGTTATACCCTTAATTCGGAGCAAACAGCCTGCTATTTTGATTTTGCAAGCATCGCAACTCGGTTGTTTAGAACTCTGTCATCAAATTAAGGAACAGGTTCAGTTAGGCTGGACGTACTGTATTGTGGTAGATTACCAGCCTGAGATCAGCGTTGATGAAATGTCATTAGAACCACATCAAGAGTTGATAGCTTGTGGTCAAGCTTTGGAACATGGTGCAGATGCCTACTTACGGTTGAGTGCAGTTCTTGCTGGTGAAGAAATTCGCTTGCTGAAGGCGCAAATTCAGGCGGGGTTACGAGGAGTGCGATTTTATCGAGAAGTCATGCAAACAAATGATGTTTTGTCAACCATGGCGTTAGCTGATCCCTTGACCGAATTGAGCAATCGTCGAGCAATGGAATGGGAGTTACCCCGACAAATTCATAATGCTCGTGTGGAATCGACGCCGTTGAGCCTCGTCATGCTGGATGTGGACTATTTTAAATCCGTGAATGACACTTACGGGCATCAAGTGGGCGATCGCGTTTTGCAATTGCTGTCTGCTCGTTTACGGCATAACCTACGCTTTCAGGATACCCTCTTCCGTTATGGCGGAGAAGAATTCGTGATTGTTCTGAGTAATACCACCTTTCAAGATGCTCTAATCGTTGCTAGACGGCTGAGACGCTTAATTAGTGACCAACACTTTAACATTGATGGGTCATTAGCACTAGGAATTACAGTGAGTATGGGACTGGCTTCTCTGATTTCCACCGATGATGCTAAAGGCGAGACTCTAATCCGACGTGCCGATCATAATCTGCTACGAGCCAAGTCAAGTGGTCGCAATCAAGTGTTTTTTGGGGAAGACGGTTTTTAGTGGAAGATGTGAAGATTGAAGATTGAAAAAACTGATTAAGCAGCAACTTCCGAGGTTTGGTAATGTTGTTGAATCACCTCATAGCACTCGGCGATTGAAGCTCGTTGTTCCATCGCTGCCACCAGTGCTTCGTAAGATTCCCAATGTTCCTCAATTAGGGTTTGAGCTTGCCGAATCGCTAACCGTTCTTTGAGTTGAAACTCGCTGCCTTGGCGTCCCAATAATGTCAGCGTTTCTCTTAGTTTCTGCCGGTCTTCTCCGCCTCCCTCCGCACTGCCGTAAACTAGAGTTTCGGCGGCAATTCCTGCCATCCAGACTTTGCAGAATCGATCTAAAGTCCATTGCAGTTGCCTCACATCCAGCACATCCGGCGAGAGTGCGTCTGTATTAAACATGACACCCCCCAAACCGGGTTGTCCTTGCTTAAAAGCTTCCCAGGCCGTTAGGGTATATCCCGTAATCGGAATACCCAGGATGTACGCGACTAGGAAGTGACCGGCTTCATGGCGGAGAATGCGATCGCGATGCTGACTCCTTGTCCCCGCCAGCCAATCTAATAGTAAGGTAGCGCCTTTGCCTTGGAAGTTGAAACTATCCAGTGTGGCAAGGCTCAAAACGGTGATAGTCGTGGCGGCAGGGATGACGGGTGAGATATTAAACATGGGGCCTAACAGCGCCGACAGCGTCATGCCGAAGATGCCAATGGCAATTAGATTTAGGGCGGTTTGTTCCATTGGTTTTATCGAGTTTTTGTTAACTTTTATTAATTTTACTGGTTAAACCTGTTTTCGCTGCCAAGAAATAGTCGCTTCTTGGGGTGAGTTTGACCTCTCCCCCTAACCCCCTCTCCTACGAGGAGAGAGGGGATAAGAGAAATTAGTTTTTTGTAGGCACAAGATAAAATGTTTTCTCAGCTACAACAATTACTGATGTCTGTAAAAATCAAAGCCTCTCTCAGCTTAAAAAAATTATCCGCTTCCCTCTCCTTGTAGGAGAGGGTTTGGAGAGAGGTCAGAGTGTACCTCATCTAATCGAGAAGACCTATATATTCCTATATATTGCCTTAGGGAGTTGCTGAGGGTGTTGTTGCTGAAGGTGAGGTAGGCGTTGCGGACGGTTCTGTGGGTGAAGTTGAGGTTGGTGTTGCCGAAGGTTCCGTAAGTTCAGGTGAGGTAGGCGTTGCCGAAGGTTCTGTGGATGAAGGGGATGCAGGACGAATTAAATTTTTAGCTCTGTAGAAGGTTTTTAGGCTGTCGGTATCGCCGACAAAACGCCAGTGCCAGGGTTCATAATTGACACCTTGAGCATTGCCTTTGGGGAACGATATCTCAAAACTGTAGTAAGCTGCATTTTTCTTCAACCATTTGAATGCGCTTGTATTCTCGAAGGTAGGACTGAGATTCGTGGCGGGTGTTTTACCGTCGCCAATATCTACCGCGTAACCAGTATGATGCTCACTATATCCAGGGGGCGCACTAACTTCTGCGCGTTTGGTTGTCACTTGTCCCCGTTGTGCTTTGACATCAAAAAATAGATGCTTTTGGTCGGCAACGGCACGAAAACCGGAAATAGGGACTAAGCTTATACCTTCTCTTGCGGCTGCGGCTGACATCGCTTTAAATTTCTCGGCAGCAGCGGCCCGGAGTTTAATCTGTCCATTCGCTGTAATGGGTTTCAGTTCTGATGCTGGTGCTTCTTGATAGGGTAAATGTCCGAGGAGGTTATCCACCTTTTCGGTTTCGGGACTCGATTCTGTTTGGCTACCTGCCGATGTTGATGTTTCGATTGGCTTTGGTTTAGACGATGAAATCGACAAACTGATGATGGTGGCGATCGCGCCTAAGCCCAATAGCCCGACAATGACCCAAACAGGCTTAATCCGAGATTGGCGTTTAATATCGGGTGTATCCCGCAGTGCCTCTGGAATATCGTCGTCTGGTGAGACTGAAAAGTTACCTGTTTTTCCTGGGAGATCCCCGTTATTCAAGAATCCACTCCTACACTGAAAATCAATACTGAACTGACCTGCTTGCTTTGCCTTGAGTTAGTCTAACAGCCTCTCTCGGAGTGTGTCTCCTTAAGGCACCTATTTTCTAGGATTGGCTTACTATCATACAGGTGTGTGATAAAGAGAGTGCATCATGCCCAGTGTTAATACTGAGCTGTTACAACCCTTGATTAAACTCTATCTTCAGCTAGGCGGCGGTGTCCTGCTGGGATGGGTTTTAGGACGCTTGCTACCGAAAAGAGTGCCAACCTTAATTGGTCAATTTTTGTTTTGGATTGGTGTACCCGTCAGTATTATTACTTTTCTGCGGGGTGCTGACTTATCCGGAGCAATTTGGATTGCGCCCGTGATGGCATGGGTGGCTATTTTATTGGGAGCGGGATTAGGGTGGATTTGGATTAAATTCAAGAGTAGGAGCAGGCTTGGTGTTGTTCGCCATCAGCAATCTTCGTCGCTTTTCCCTTTAGATCAGCTATCTGGGGCGTCTGTCGAGTCTTGGAGTAAGCCCGCACAGGGGAGTTTTCTGTTATCAGCAATGGTGGGTAACACGGGTTATCTGGGCTTTCCGGTGATACTGGCGTTGGTCGGAGAAAAGTATTTTGGCTGGGCGCTGTTTTATGACATGCTGGGATCGGCAATTGGAGCCTATGGTTTGGGTGTGGTTGTCGCTGCACGTTTTAGTACAGAAGTCAAAAGTCATTGGCAGTTAGTTCGGGCAATTTTATACAATCCTGCCCTGTGGAGTTTGGGATTGGGATTGGGGTTTCGTCAGATTTCTCTGCCGGAGGTGGTGGAACGGAGTTTACAAGGATTGGCTTGGAGTGTGATCGCACTTTCACTGATATTAATTGGTATGCGCCTGTCGCAGTTAGATTCTTGGAGTCGTCTGGGGCAGGTGTCGGTGAGTCTGGGGATTAAAATGCTGATAGTTCCCCTGGTATTGGGGATTGTGCTCGTGCAGCTAGGGATTACAGGTGCACCGCAGTTAGTGATTGTGCTGCAAATGGGGATGCCTCCAGCTTTTGCGACTTTGGTTTTGGCGGAAGTGTTCGATTTGGAACGAGATTTGGCTGTTACGGCACTGGCGGTTGGTTCTATTGGGCTTTTGTTAACGTTGCCTGTTTGGTTGTTGTTGTTTGGGGGTTAGTGAAGAACCTCTCTTCTAGGGCGTGTTTTCAAACTACTCTTTATTGCATTTCATCCTGGAAGATCCCCCTCGCATCCCCCTTAAAAAGGGGGACTTTGATTGAATTTTTCCCTTTTTCAAGAGGGTCTGGGGAACTCTTGCTCCCCCTTCCCTTGCAGGGAAGGGGGCTGGGGGGTTAGGTTTCTTGCAACAGTTCGCTTTGGTTCTCCTCTACTTCTTCCTTGGGAATGTCGAAGAGTACCTCAAACTGGGCTTTGGGGATGAAGCGGCGTAAAAATCGCTTATGATCTTCGGCGTCTTGGCGGTTGCGGAAACGGACAACGATGTAGGTTTTCGCGTTCGGCAGAATACGAGCGATCGCCCAAGGTCGGTCGCTAGGATGGCTGAAAAGTTTTACCATTGGTAGAATCTCCTTGATATTGGGGAGCCAGAAGCCAGCGTGAGCCGTAGGAAAGTTCGGCGCTGGCTTTTGGTTTTTTTTGTGTGCTGCTTAGCTTTTGCAGCTCACGAGAATTAATATAACCCAATTAGGCTGATTAGGTCAATAAGCATAGTTGACATATTTCGGATTAACGAACCAAATGCGACAATTGGCGTAATTCGTGTTGATAGGGCAGTCGTGTCAGAAGAAGAGAAGACGGTAAATTTCAGAGTGTTTCTGTCGGAGTCGGAGCGAACTCGATTTAAGGTCGCCTGTGCCCAGAATCGAACGACGATGAGTCAGCAGGCGGTTGAATTGATTCATGAATGGCTGAAAACTCAGGAAAGCGAAACCCCCTCACCCGACAAAAAGGGCAAGGGGGAAGAATGAGGTGATGACGCTTTATGTCGAATTTTGCTCTCTACCACATTTGGAAGCAATTTTTTTACGGCTTCATCTCAGCGGTTTGATGGCATTAATATAAAGGAATTGACTAGATTCTTCAATACTGCCAATCGTTAGAAAGCCTGTGTTCGTAATCTGAGCTAGTAACTCAGATTTTTTCTCTATCCAGAGGTTGATAGGCTCGGCGCGATTTTTTCTTAGCGTCTGTCATGGTTAATTTCTATCAATGAAACTGACGGATGCGACTGAGCGGATGAAGAGAATTTTTGCATCCAAATCCACACAAGCAGTTTTAGGCAGTTCGCTCTAGCCGAATTGTTAGACTTCATCAACATCGGAGGTTATATCTCTATTTTTCACTGGTTGAATTAGCTCTTCTTCAGAAATGATGACAGCATTAAGTGGATTACGCTGAGAAACAGGTTTTGGATTCTCATGAATATCAATCGTGATCAAAAAAATACTTTTATGATTGTAAGTTACAACAGGTACGTTGGAAGTTTTGTTCGACAAGGCAAAACATAAGTCTTTATCAGTAACTTTAAAGATGACTAAATAGCCGAAAGGTTCATTGTATTGTTGAGTATAAGTATAAATCTGATTGAAAGCTTTACGAATATATCTTTTTCCACGAGCATTACCATCAAAAATCTTAGCATCAGCTAAAAGAGGATCTTCTGTGCCTTGTGCTGCAATGAGATCAATTTCACCAGATATAGAAGATGGCTCGATAGTAAAATCAAGCCCCTGATCGTGCAAATACGAGTAAAAGTTGAGAGCAAGTGATTTTTCTGCTTTTCTTGAATCACTTTTTGTTAAATTAAGTAATTGATCGCGATGAAACCACTCAGTTCGATATTTATAGCGAATCAAAAAAATTAGAATAAGTTTTTGATCATCAAGTTGCTCATCAATATACTCGTAAAAAGGGTCGAGAAAATTTGAACGAATGATTGCTGGAATATTATCTGAATCAGCGTGTCCGCCAAGAATTTGACCAATCCGAGAAATTTGAGGTGCATAAGTAGGGTTAGACAATCTACGAAGAACGGAGTACCCAATCGCCGATGCCTCTTCCTCAGACTCACCTAATAATCCTTCACCCTGGAATATACGTTCAGTAATATTGTCAAGATCTGGATATTGTGTAACTAATGCATCCATGATACAAACATATATAGGTTGGCTATCAAAAAATAGCCAAAATCGCTGGAGTGTTATCAAGAATGCATTGATCTTTTCTGTATTTAACCGTTGAACACGCTTATTAAGTTTCTGACGTAGATTTTGAATTATTTGAGACTGCATAGGATTATTTAAAAGTTACACAGCGTAGAAGCATTACACAGACAAATTAATGCATTAAGTAATAGTATTTTGTTTTTTTTTACATCAGCCCAAGCTACCTCTATGCCATTAGAGATCGTGAAAGACGAGGAGAGATTCGTCAAGGTCAAGAGTAATTTGCATAGAATGGAAATGAATTGGAATGAGCAAAATTATTCTCTTCAGATATTAATCAATAGATAGCCCCATTTTAAGCAACGCCATACCCTGTGTAGGGGCGTTTGTAAGGGGGATGCAGCCCCAATACAATGTCTTCTTTAGGAATGCCCATTTCTACTAATTCTTGACCGACATCGATGTCAGTCGTGTTTTGTTGAAGCCAAATTTTGCCGTCTTTGATATCAAAATGCAAGACAGTATAATAGACTCGCTTCAAACCTTTCCAACCCACTCGCATGAGTTGGTAATGGTCTCGCACTGTATCAAAAAATAGCTCACTTTCTACATCTTCCTGGCGAGATTTATACTGGCTATGCTTTTCTAAAAGAGTTTGAATGCAGGAGCGATAATGTTCTAACTTCTCCATTGCACAATCTCCTCAATTACAGGTTCGTAAACAATGAGTTTGAGTTGATAGCGCTCTACTGCCACCTGAGCAAATTGACTTTGAAAAAAGGTTTCATAAGTTTCTAGGGGAACTGCCAGGTAGAGTAGGCGATCCGGTTCATTGACTTCTAGCATAATTCTATTTCTCAAAATTAACTATTACTCCTACTCCGATTTTCCTGACCCTGCAACCAAGCCGTCAAATCTGAAGCACTTGTAAAATCTAACACCGCTTCTCCTAAATTCTCTAATTGCACAATCGATAATCGACGAATACGACTCTGGATATCCGGCGAAATTTCACCAACACGACGCTCAAGGAGACGCAGAACTAATTTCAACTGTCCTTCTTTTATACCTTCCTGTATCCCTTTAATAACTGCACCTCTTTGGTCTTCCAGAAACATCACCCGTTTCTCTAAGTCGTCCAACTCCTCAAGACTTAAGTTTGCTTCATTTGCGATTGTAAAAGCTTTCTGAATTTCCGGGACAGTTCCCATTGTGTCTGGAACTGTTTCCAATTGATTAGTGTTTTTCAGGAAATAAATCCACTTATCAGCCAGACTTTCTAATTTATTTAACTCTTTGGTAAATTTAGGTAATTCAATGAAATAAAGTTCTAATTCATGGTTTGGATAATCGAATAAATCTTCATTTTCTTTGAACACAAAATGTGAAATCACTCTATCTCGATTCTTAAACATTTCAAAATCTGTAATAGTTAGAGCAATCACAGGTTTTAGCTTGAAGTAGCCTTCTCCCGATTTAAGTTGTGTTGAATAGGTTTTAGCCGCATTGTACAATACTCGTTTTTCAAACGCTTCTACATTCAACACCTGCATTTCAATAATTACCGTTTGGTTATCAGTAATCTTGGCTTTTACATCTAGATAAGTATCTTTAAGTCCCGTGACTCTAGATGCTGAATAAGGATTGATAATCTCTAAATCTTCGATAGTCGGTTGGCCTCGATAGATAATTGCGTTCAAAAAGCTAATCAGAATATCCTTGCTATTCGTGGAACCAAATATTTTTTTAAATGCAAAGTCGGTTTTAGGGCTAATAAATCTCATATTATTCAATCGATAGTTCAAATTTCTTACTTCGCCGTGAAAGCTGCACGAACCGGCTGAAAGCTCAAACCCGTTAAAACTGACATCCCGCATTAGTTGCAACAACCCGCTAGTGGTTAAAACCACTGTCTCGTAGCTCAAGTCGTGTAAAAGACGACTGGGTGAGAATTTTAGTCCACTTCAGTGGACTTGAGCTATTAGCCCGGAGTTTAAACTCAGGGCGGGTTATGGGGCTTATTGAGAATCGTGCAAGCTCTCAGTTAAAACTTCACAAAGCGATCGCACCAACAGATAAGATGGGCATACCCACCCTACCTGTAAAGCATCATAAGTTTTAAGACCTTTATCCCCTTGGCACTTCCCCTACCAAATAACTTTGAGCCAACTGTGCAGGACTCATCAATTCATACCGTTCAAACGGCTGATGAATCCAAGGATTGTCCGCTAAATAATCCACATAATAATCGGGCTTAATTACATAGCAATCTTTGTACCAAAGCACAGCCGTGCGAATCTCCTCAATTTCACCACCATGATGCTCTGCCAGCCAAGTGATCGATTCCCGCAGGCTGATACCCGAATCTACCAAGTCATCAACCAGTAACACGCGACTCCCCAATTTTTCAGTCGTCATTGCCAAATGGCGCGAAAAGTGTATCGTACCTCGAACCCGATTCTCTGCCCCCCCATAGGACGATGCGGAGAGAATCGCTAGGGGTTTGTCGTAAATTCGACATAAAATGTCCCCAACTCGTAACCCTCCCTTGGCAATACAGACAATTTGGTCGAAATCCCACTTCGATTCATAGATTTTGGCACCCAGCAGTTCGATTTTTTGATGGTACTCAGACCAAGAAATGTAAAGGTCAGGCATAACGAGCGTCTAAAAAGGCGTCAATAAGTAGTAAACCAAATCGTACAACGAGTCACTTCATCCTCTGGTTTAGAATTGGACGACTGCCAAAGGTTATATTCGCGTTGTACGATTTTCAGTCCCAGTTGCTAGTTCATCTGCTGTTATGAGTAACACTTCCTCTTCTGACTCTTCCGTTCCCCCTGATACATTGGGTTCCCAAAAGCTGAGTTTGAGTACCAAACTCGCTTACGGTGCTGGTGATTTGGGGCCAGCTATCACGGCTAACTTGGGTGTTTTTTTTGCGCTGTTTTTCTTCACCAATGTGGCAGGACTCAGTGCTGGGTTGGCAGGCAGCATTCTCATGATTGGTAAGATTTGGGATGCGGTTAACGATCCAATGGTGGGGGTGTTGAGCGATCGCACCAAAAGCCGTTGGGGCCGCAGACTCCCCTGGATGCTCTATGGAGCAATTCCCTTTGGAATTTTCTTCTTTTTACAATGGATTGTTCCTAACTTCAGCGCTGACAGAAATGCCAATAACTGGGCGCTGTTCTGGTACTACGTAGTTATTGCCATTTTATTCAACATCTTTTACACCGTTGTTAACCTACCTTACACCGCCCTAACCCCAGAACTCACCCAAGACTATAACGAACGTACCAGCCTCAATAGCTTCCGTTTTGCCTTTTCCATTGGTGGCAGCATTTTATCGTTGATTCTGGCTCAGCTTATCTTCGCGCTGTTAAAAATTCCGGTTACTCAACAGTATTTGGTTTTAGCTGGGATTTGCACAATCCTGTCTGTCTTGCCGTTATTTTGGTGTGTTTTTGGGGTGCGCGATCGCATCCTGGCTTATGAAGCCGAACATAGTAGTACGGAGCATTCTGAACAAATCCCCATCCCCGAACAGCTACGCATTGCCTTCAGTAATCGCCCCTTTCTATTTGTAGTCGGGATTTATCTATTTTCCTGGTTAGGCGTCCAAGTTACCGCATCGATTCTTCCTTATTTTGTGGTCAATTGGATGGGTTTACCAGAGGCGCAGTTTCCTCAAGTTGCGATCGCAGTTCAAGGCACGGCTCTCGTCATGTTATTCGTTTGGAAAGCCATTAGCGATCGCGTCGGCAAAAAAGCCGTTTACTTCATGGGTATGGCGTTGTGGATTATTGCTCAAGCGGGTTTATTTTTCCTGCAACCGAGTCAAATTGGCTTGATGTATATCCTCGCAATCCTGGCAGGATTTGGCGTTTCTACGGCTTACCTCATCCCTTGGTCAATGATGCCAGATGTGATTGAACTCGATGAACTTGAAACCGGTCAGCGTCGGGAAGGTGTGTTCTATGGCTTCATGGTCTTATTGCAAAAATTTGGTTTAGCACTGGGTCTATTTTTAGTAGGACAATCCTTGGAAATGGCGGGTTTTATCGAGCAAATTCCCGGACAACCCACACCCACTCAACCGGAATCTGCTTTGTTCGCTATCCGCCTTGCCATTGGTCCGCTACCGACGGTTGCCCTCATCTGTGGTTTGATTCTGGCTTACTTCTATCCCATCACCCGCGAAGTTCATGCAGAAATTCTCTTGAAGCTGCAAGAGCGTAAATCTGGCTTGGAACGCCGAGAGTAACATTCTTTTGTATTTGGCTGATCGCCGTGTCGCCTTGATTCTCCCGTTGGACAATCGATTATAACGGGAGTCGTCCTGATGAGTGAAGATAGATGACGAAAGCGAATGATTATGGTATTTTTAAGCCAATGTAATACATCTGCATACAGCTACTTTTACCTAACAAGCAAATGCCATGTTTTTAGGTTTAATTGGATTGTTGCATTTTTGACCGAAAACTTTACTAATCAGGAAAAATCCCACTTATTTTTCCAAATTTCGTCAAAAGAACCTAACGAATGTTTTTGACGAATTTACCCTTACCACAGTCGTAACATCCACTCTATGAGAATCGCTCAAATTGCTCCGCTTTGGGAACGTGTTCCTCCTTTTCGCTATGGTGGAACGGAGTTAATCGTTAGTTTATTAACTGATGAATTAGTGCGGCGCGGTCATGAAGTGACATTATTTGCCTCTGGCGACTCCATTACCAAAGCTCACTTAGAGTTTGTACACGAGCAAGCTCTGAGATTAGATAAAAAGGTGAAAGAACCGATTCTTTACGAGCAAATGATGCTCGCCAAAGTCTATCACCAGGCTCATCATTTCGATATTATCCACTCTCACGTTGGCTGTGCAGTTCTGCCCTATTGCAGTTTCGTCAAAACGCCAACGGTTCACACCATGCATGGTATTTTTACGCCGGATAATGAGAAAATGTTTCGGCAATTTGCTTGGCAACCTTACATCAGTATTAGTGAGGCTCAACGAGAACCCAAACTCGGTCTGAACTACATTCATACCGTTTACAACGGCATCGATACAACCGTTTATCGCTTCCAAGAGCAACCCTCTCAACCCCCCTATTTGGCCTTTGTTGGACGCCTCTCACCGGAAAAAGGCCCCGCCGGTGCCATCGAAATTGCCCGTAAACTGGGCTTACCGCTGAAAATGGCGGGTAAAATTGATGCCGTTGACCGAGATTATTTCAACGAACATCTCAAACCCCTGATTGATGGGGAACAAATTCAATATCTCGGTGAGGTGTCCCACGAAGAGAAGATAGAACTGCTAGCCGGTGCAACGGTTACCCTATTCCCGATTACCTGGCGAGAACCCTTTGGTTTGGTGATGATTGAATCCATGGCGACAGGAACGCCAGTGGTGGGTATGGCGTTGGGTTCTGTGCCGGAAGTGATTGCCAATGGGAAAACGGGGTTTGTCTGCGGTAGCTTGGAAAAAATGATTGAATCGGTTCCAGAGGCGATGAAATTAGACCGCAAAACTTGTCGAGACTATGTGGTGAGACGCTTTAGCGTGGAATCGATGGTGGATGAGTATGAACGCGCTTACCAAATGGTTCTCAGTGGCAGAGGACAAAACAAGGACTATAAGGTGTCTTAGTCTCTCAGCCTAAACGGTCTATCCTTCATGCGGGTAGGGGCATCATTAATTGTGCCCCTACAGGATTAGAAGACAAATAATGGATAATTATATACAAATCTTTAGTATCATCACATAATCTTATCGTTGCACATTCATCGTAACGGTTTCCAGTACATTCGTATATTGATAAAGAGGAAATCTGGACGTAAGCGTTACACCAAAAAGAGGACTCATTAAGATAGACCCATGGACGCCGGAGACATTAGTCAACTGGCGCATCTTTTTGTGTGCATCTACGACTCAACGGTTGAATCTCTCCCCCTTGGTAGGGATATTAACCTTGAGATACTGTCTAAACTTTTCTTAATGAAGAAATGCAAACCTTGTCAACGGCATTTTTCTAAACATCAAAAAAATTGGCGTTTCGTTAAGCAAGGTATAAAACAGGTTGTCACACTATATTGACAACAAATTCCTTGCGTCCATCTATTCCCAAAGACAACTGTAACGTTGACTGGAACTTAAGGTATGACTACGGATAAACTTGAGCTAGATGGTAAAGTTTTTGTTCCTGCTGAAGAATTGCCCCTGACAGAGTGGCCGAGTGTGCTAAGTGAACGTCCACAACCGACACTCACGATTAAAGATAATGACCTGTTTTTAGTGACCGATACCCTAGGAAATATTGGTGGATTGTTAAGAGATGACATGAACGCCAGTATGGGATTGTTCTGTCACGATACCCGGTTCCTCAGCCGCTTGGAGTTACAGATTGAGGGACGATCCCCGGTATTACTCAGCAGCACCGCTGAAAAAGGCTTTGCTCTTTCTGTTTTATGTACCAATCCGCGCCTAGAAGGCGAACGTTTAGAAGAAGCAGAGCAATTAGAGGCAGAAGCAGAAGTTGAGGAGGGCGAGATTTCTTACGCACCCCTACGGGCGGAAACCATCGGGATTGCGCGGGACATTGTCTTGAATGGAGCGTTGTTTGATGAAATTGAAGTCTCCAATTATACCACAAGTCGCATTCGTTTTGAACTGAGTCTCAGCTTTGATGCTGATTTCGTCGATTTATTTGAAGTCCGGGGCTATGGACGAGGACACCGGGGACAGCTCTTACATGAGATACCGAAAGATGAAGCCGTTCAAAAAGAAACTCAAGAACTGACCCTCGCCTATAAAGGACGGGATGGCTTAGTGATGCAATCGTCCATCGAATTCGTGCATCGCCAACCCGACTTCTTGAAGGGTAAAACAGCGATATGGCAACTAGATCTAGACTCTCACGAAACTCTAAAGTTGGGGTATCGGCTCAGAGTCTTGATTAACAGTCGTTCTAGTTCTATTGTCAGTGCGCCCGCTACCTTGGGACAGGCCAAAGCCGCTGAATTAGTGGAACAAAGAGAGTGGCAGCAACACGTCACCCAGATTCGCTCGGACGAAAAGACGATTAATCAGGTGATTGAGCGGGCGGAACAGGATGTTTATCTACTCCGGCAGACATTTGGCAAAGGAAAAGTCCTTTCAGCGGGAGTACCATGGTTTTCCACTTTGTTTGGGCGTGACTCGATTATTGCCGCCTCGCAAACCTTAATGCTCGACCCTACCATTGCCCGCGAAACCTTGTCTATCTTGGCAAAATATCAAGGCAAGGAAGAGAATGAGTGGCGCGATGAGCAACCGGGTAAGATTTTGCACGAAATCCGCATGGGTGAAATGGCTCGCTGTGAGGAAATTCCCCATACGCCTTATTACGGCACCGTTGATGCCACCCCGTTGTGGTTAATGCTCTACTGCGAATACCATGCTTGGACCCACGACACCGAAACCTTGGATCGGTTGTGGCCTAATGCTTTAGCGGCAATGGATTGGATTGACCGCCAGATGGCTGAAACCGGATATATCAGTTACTATCGCTTATCCAAGCGGGGTTTGGCGAATCAAGGGTGGAAAGACTCCGGAAACTGTATTGTTAATCGCAAGGGGCAGATAGCCAAGGGTGCGATCGCACTTTGTGAGGTGCAGGCTTATGCTTATTCAGCTAAAATCCGTTTGGCAGAAATTGCCCGGATGAAGAAGCGGCTCGATTTAGCAGATCAGTGGCAAGATGAGGCAAAAGACCTCAAGCGCCGATTTAACCAGGATTTCTGGGTGGCTGAAGAAGACTTCTGTGCCTTGGCTTTGGATGGAGAGGGAAATCCGGTGGATAGTATTACCTCCAACCCTGGTCACTGCTTGAATTTGGGGATTTTAGCACCGGAAAAAGCCTATAGTGTGGCGGAACGGCTGCGTGCCCCAGATATGTACAGTGGTTGGGGGATTCGTACCCTGAGTAGTTTGTCTCCCGCTTACAATCCCATGGGGTATCATATCGGTTCAGTTTGGCCTCATGATAATTCCATGATTGCGGTGGGATTGCGATCGCTCGGACTCGTCGATCAAGCGCTGGAACTGTGTCAATCGTTAATTGATATGACATTACAACAACCCTACAACCGTCCCCCTGAACTGTTTTGCGGCTACGAACGAACGGATGGTAATGCTCCGGTGATGTATCCTGTTGCCTGCTCACCTCAAGCTTGGGCGACTGGTAGTATCTTCCAGTTATTGCAAGTGATGATTAATTTGGTACCTGATGCCCGCAATAACTGCCTGCGGATTCTCGACCCAGCCCTGCCAGAATCGATCAATAAGCTGTCACTGCAAAACTTGCGCGTGGGTTCAACTCTGCTAGATTTAGAGTTTGAACGTTCTGGTAGTGCAACCGCTTGTCGTGTTGCCAAGAAACGGGGGAATCTCCGGGTTGTAATTGAAGCTTAAGTCGAAGTGAGGATCTAAATCCAAAGCCAGTACCTTCTCAAGGGGCATGACATGTCGTGCCCCTACCCTGTGGAATAGTGTCATGATTAGCCACACTCAGATTAAGGCAAACTCTGCTGTTCTAGCTTTTCCACAGCCTCCTCGGCTGTCGTAAAACCAGCGACATTATCACCAATCGCCGAGATAGACAGTACAGCTTCCGATCGGGTTACAGGAGCTTGTGGATTGAGCGTCTTGAGCGCACCAAACGTTCGACTAATGTTGGCATTGTTTTGAAAGACACTTTCTACATAGATGGCCGGCCAATATTTCTTGGAGATTTTATTGCTGTCCGTCCAACCCCCCGGTGCACCACCTTTATAACTCTCAAGGGGCACTCGATGGTCTAGCGCCACTTTCATGGCTAGCATCTGTTCGCGGGTGAGAATCTGCTCCGGCTTAAATGTTTTCTCATCGTCACTGATCGAATAGCCTGCATTCGCCAAACCCTGAATGTAGGGGAAGTCTGGATGGGTGGGTGGAACATCCGAAAACGTTGCCTTGCCCGCTTCCGACAGGCGTATCGTTTTATCGGAAGACCCTGGAAAAATAGCGTTATTCGTCCGAACTAGCCAGCGCGCAAATTCAGCACGGGTGATTGGCGCTTTGGGGTCAAAATTCCCCGATGTTGAATCGAACACTCCCAACTGGCCCAATTGGATAATTTGCTTCTCTCCGAGTACCCCTTTAATGTCCTCGAAAGCAACAGGTTTAGGCGCATTGGGGGCAACGGCTACGGGTTTAGGCGTAGGCGACGGACTCAATTGAGCCACTGGATTATCGAGTTGTGTCTTGAGTTGATCAACCTCCGCCCTCAATTTGGCATTCTCTGTCTTGAGTTGGTTGATTTCTTCTTGGAATCGATTGACAGGTTGCTCTTTTTTGCAACTACTCAACCAGAAGGAACTAGCTAGGAGCAGCACCAGCAATGACAGCGACCTGAGTTTTTTTTTGAGCCTATTGCTTTGATTGGCATCCACTGTTTTTAGACAGTTAAACATTTAGACAAGCTAACCCATGAATTGAGTTTTGGGATAAATCAGTACAAACCAAGGTGAAGTTAAAGTCCTTTGGTTAGTTCCCCGGCTGGGGCGTTAGGATGTAGCAAGAATTCTAAATTTCTGTAACATTTCTTAAAAAACCCTGTTTAGCCCATGGCTCATCCCAGTTTAGACCAACTCTCGACTCAGCTTGAAAGCGAAAGCTCACGCGATCGCATGGTAGCACTGGCCTCACTACGCGATGTTCCAGCCGATGAGGCGGTACCTTTGATTAAAAAAGTCATAGACGATAGCAATTTGCAAGTTCGCTCAATGGCTGTCTTTGCCTTAGGGGTAAAGCAAACCGACGAATGCTACCCCATTTTGGTAAAATTAGTCGAATCTGACCCGGATTATGGGATTCGTGCCGCTGCTGCTGGGGCTTTAGGCTATCTCGCTGACCCAAGAGCCTTTGAACCTCTCGTTCGGTCTTTCTACGAAGACACCGACTGGTTGGTGCGGTTTAGTGCGGCTGTCTCGCTGGGTAATATTAAAGACCCCCGTGCGCGTGAGGTTCTCACCCAAGCGTTGAAGAGTGAGGAAGTGGTGATTCAACAAGCCGCGATCGCCGCCTTAGGTGAAATCAAAGCCATAGATGCTATTGATGATATCTTGGACTTTGCTCAGGCAGACGATTGGCTAGTCCGTCAGCGTTTAGCAGAAGCTCTCGGTAATCTTAAGAGTGAGAAAAGCATCTCTGCGTTAAAATTCTTGGAGAAAGACAGCCATCCCCAAGTGTCTCAATCGGCTTCAATCTCTTTACATCGCTTATCAGAAGCGCCTTAGGAGGGATAGAGGGATTGCCTAGGGGCGATTGCCTCTGGCACCACTCAAAGGGTGATTGCAAACAATCCTGTACAGTTAAACATCGTTAACGCTTTCTCATTTACTTCATGGATATTAAAGAAATTTTTGAGCAGAGTGCGGGCAAGTGGTTTTCTCAACGGACAGGTCACCATCCTGCCTTCAAGCAAGCGGAGAGTGGTCAGTCCAATATTACGATTGAACGGCTTGCCGCTGATGCTCTAGAGGTCGTTCAACTGTGCGAACACTACCACATTGATCCGAAACTGGCTGTGTGTGGTGCGAGAATCACTTGGGACGGCACGATGGAATGGTATGAAGATAAAGGAAAGCGCAACGGTTCCACGCTGCTGATCCCGATTCCCAACCCAGACCAACCTAACGAAGGTCGGCTGTTGCGACAAATGGGTGATGCCCAGAAAGCGCCTGTAATGGGTCGCTATATGATTGGAAATGATCATGCCTTAACGATGATTACAGAATACGAAACCATGTATTCTGAGGAACGTTTATGGTTTGCCAGTCCAAACTTTCGATTACGCACCAGCATCCTCAAGCACTCTGGCGGATTCAGTATGGCGTGTCTGTACTCAGAAATTCGCATGGGTGTTTCTCAACCTCCCAAGAAAACAGAAGACGCAGCGGCTAAAGCTTAAGGGTAAGGGGCGATCGCGTTTTGGGATTTGGACAGGAATGCGATCGCTCCTGGGATGGACTAACCCTGGCATCTAAGCACTCTTCGCCAACGCTCAATCTACTGCAACGCTCCCATTTCATCAGGTAACACCACTCTCGGAGGTGGCGGTGGGCGATCGACACACAACGGGACGGAATATCGGCTATAAACCACGCTGTTGGGTTCCCAAGGCGGTTGCCAATAAGTATCTTGAATCACGACCTTGATTTCCTCTTGACTTTGAGGCCATTTTAAGCTAACCACTCCAAAATTATTGCGCCCAATCACTTCTTCACCCTCTTGAAGCCACTGATTTCGCCACAGGAGTGATACCCAATTTTTTACGCCTGTAAGCCATCGACTGGCGTTTTTATGTTTGGGCGGCGCTGAAGCTAGCTGCTTTTTTATCCAGGGAGCAAGTATGGCTTTCTCTCGTTTAATCCACTCCACATAATACTGCCAATCCGGAGCGAAGTTGGGGTCTTTGAGCGCAATTTCCCAAGCCACAGCCCAATTCCCGCACAGTCCTTTGATTTGCCTCACTACTGGGCCAGTCTTTGGCACTTCTACATCCAGCATCCGCACTCTGTCTGGTGTAATTTGGATTTCTACAAGTTGAGGGGGTTCGTTCCATCCTGCCCAATTTTGAGGTAATTCTGGAGCCAGAGATTTGGCTTTCGTATGAACCAAATATGTCTTCAATTCGCCATTTTTGAAAGCACTTGCCGTCAGTTGAGCTAACACTCGTGCATGATTGGGGATAGGCAAGGTTTCGATGTTGGATGGTGGATGGAAATTTTGATGTTTGACTTTAGTCTGTTGCCGATTCGGATTTAACCAATAGCTGAGGCGAATAGTGGCTCCATAGTGAATATCACCCGAAAGGATTACCACCATCCGTCGCCGCTGGAAGAGTGCAGCGAGAAGTCTGGATAGGGCAACTTCATTTAAGTTCCAAGCATCGCCCACATCTGAATCATAAACGTTGCCTTTCTCTAGTTCCAAGCGTTGAACTTCGTCAATCACTTGCAGACTCACCAAGTTGGTTGGCAAAACGACAAAGGTGACTTCAATATCCGACTGACCGATTTGTTTAAGTTGATCGGTGAGTTCTAAGGGCTGTTGAATTTGTTGTTTAAAGGCTGTGGGACACAAAAGCATGGGAGGCGCGAGCGATCGCTCATCACCTTGGGGATAACCTCGCCAAGTTCGGGTATCGAGCACAATCACTTCATGCTTCTGAGTTCTAACGGTATAGTGCCACTCTACAGGTTGTGTCCCATCGGCATAATCTCGATCGAGAATGAGGACCTCTTCATCCAGCTTCAATTTCGGCCCCTCGGTGCTCGGATCTAGCTGAGGAATTCCTAAGTATTTACTGATTTCTTCTAAAGCTGACTCATCCGTTCCTGCCGATGCCGACCAACTCACTGCCGCTTGCAACAAATTTCCCCCCGGTTTCCCCTGCTCAAACTGTTCCGGTGTATTCCCCCACGCCTGAAACGCGGCATAGGCTAACATTGCATTCTGCACAACGCGCCTGCCTAAGGGTTTACCCAATACATGGTTACACCAAGCGCGATTGAGATACCAATCATCGGTAACATCATGGTCATCAAAAATCATGTAAGTCGGCACATTGGCTAAGGCACGCCGCACTTTCCACAACTGATTCATGCAGTCTCTGACATGAACCGCTTCCTGATCCCATTGCCTCGCCAGCTTAGAATCTGGATAGACTTTCTTACCCTGCGGTAAGCGATCGGGCCAGAGAATAGGCGACCAAAGGAGTAGATAGCTAGCATAATATTCACCCAGGCTGAACAGATGGCTTTTGGCTTTCTCCGGACTGTTGCTCAGCATGGCGGTGAAGCTAGCGTCATCTTTCGCGATATCCGTTCGCTGTCCCGGCTTCAGTTCACTCGGTTTTTTATAGGTATCACCATGAGGTGGCGTTGAACCTAAAGGCAGATGTTCTTCCCAACCAAGCAGAGTGTCACCCACGGCAGTGGCAACCCATAATAAAGGGTCAGCGACATCGTCTCCGTAGATTTGGTCACCCGTGAAAAAGAGCTGATGCAGTCGAGCGTTAGGCTGATGGGCATAATGCTCAATCAAATCATCCAAAATGGGGAGTGTATCTTGCCCACCTCCGTGTAACTTGCGGCAGGAACCATGAGCCATCCGTAAATCGTTCAAATCTTCCGGCGGCATGGCAAAGGTGGGTAACTGATGCTCAAAGTAGCTTACTGTAACTTGGGGAAACAGCTCTGCTGTCAAAGCTTGGGCAAGATTCTGCTCACGGTTACCAAAATTCAGGTCGTAAGCATAGATTTGTCCAGGTTGTAGAGATGAGGGGATGGGGGTTGATAATCCCGGATTTAAGGGCAGGAGTTCTCGTCCTGTGAGGGGCTTAGCGGTAACAGCGACAATGTGTAAATGCTGACCGAGGGCGACAGTGACGCTCGTACCTTCAAGCACCAAATTCCCGATGATAAAACCGTTGGCGTCTGTGGCGTAAACATTGAGGGTGACTTCACGAGGTGCTTTGAGAGCCATCCATACGGTAACGGCGTTACTCTCTGTACTGCGTAAAATTGGCCCAGCTAAGAGCAGTGGTAGATGTTGGAGACGATCGGCACTCAAAAGCAGCGCGGCGAGATCGTCAAGCGCAATGGGTAAGTCGCCTCCTTCCCTTAGGGGTGTCCGTGGCATATAACAGTTATCGTTGCCTTAGCAGCTAGCAGCTCTATATACGAAGTATGACCAATAACGGCGCTCCTGCCCAGATACTTGAGGCTGATTTGGAGGATTACGTCCCCCATCAGTTTGATCAATAAGATCCGCTCAGAGAATCTATCGTGCCAAAATTTCCGTCACTTACACCGTAATCATTCATCCCAAAGAGAGAGTTTTTAGGAGCAAATTATGTCTACGCCTACCCGCCGTCCCCTCCCGTTGATTTTAATTCGTGGGTTTGGCGGTTTCACCACCGATGATGAACGGAAACTCACTTACCAAGGATTTACGGATGGCAGCGTCTACCCTCATAAACAAGGCGAAAACTATATCTATGAGGGATTCATCCTGCGCTTCATGAAGTCGCATTGGCAATACCAAGATGCCACGAATGTGGTGGGCTACTACGGCAGCCGAATTGAAAATGATCCGATGCTTCCTCGGAAACTGCTGTACTTGGAGGAAATGCTGCACAGTGGCTCCATTCTGCCTCATAAACTTCAGAATTTGATAGATAAAGATGTCCTGAACAAATTCAAGCGCCTGCAAACTAAGGGGTATTTTTCCGGAGAGAAAATTATCATTGACCCAGCGATGGCGCTGTATCTAATCGAGTCGGCTGACGATCCGTGTCGTTCCCTTTGGGTGTTCCGTTACTACGATCTCAAGGAGCGCAAGTATGAAACTTATGGCAAAGCACTGGTTCGGCTGATCGATTTTATTCGGGAACTAGCCGCGATGCAGGATGGTATCAAGCCCAAGGTCAATATCATTGCTCATTCGATGGGTGGGTTACTGGTTCGTGAAGCTGTGCAACGCACCTACCCCCAAAATGGCTTAAAAGCTGAGGACTATATCAATAAAATTGTCACCCTCGGTACACCACACCAAGGTGTTTCTCTGCAAGTGATTAAGTCTTGGCTGCCGATTGAGTCGGCAGAGGAGTTTGAGCATTTCAACCCTGAGTTCCAAAGCGATCCTACGAATCCTTCGTCTTATCGGTATTTTAAAGACTACTTCCCTCTGTCGCGATTGTTGACTGTAGTGGGTACCAATTACCGAAGTTACAGCACGACATCGGCTGCCATGTTGAACCAATTTTTCTCCGCACCCGGTGAGTATGGGCCTGCTTACAATCGCAGCGACGGACTGGTAAAGCAGACTTTTGCTCAAATTCCCGGCGCACCCCGAACCTTTCTGCACAAGTGTCATGGAGGCTTTGACTCACTGCTAACTTGTCGCGAGTCGTTTGAAGTGGCAACGCGTTTTTTGTTTGGGAATGTACGCACTCGCCTGCGTTTGGTTAAGGCGATGATTACTCGCGGTAAAGATTGGTTCGGCAAGAGTGAATTCTTTCTGGGCGTTTCCATTAAGCCACGGGGAGTAGACTTTGAGCTATTTCACCAGAGTTCCGAAGCGGAAAACTGCTATGGCCCCTTCACTAAGGAGGACTTGAGCGACAAGAACATGGCGTTTCCTTGGGCTGATGAAAACAAGCTGATTTGGGAAGGATACCTCGATACCACACCGATTCTTGAGGATGAGAGTGTTACACCCAAGGATATGGTGATGCGGCTTGATTTCTACCTCGGTGAACGGGATCTTTTGGGTATGGGTTTCTCCGACAATGTCATCTTCCGCAAGCAATATTACATTCGGGCACTTTTACCGCCCAACTTGAAGCTGTATCTTCATACAGGCGAGGAGTTTGCACAACAACGATTTCAGCCTTCACCAGAGAATGAGATGAGGCAGACAACTCAAGGATGGGAATTTGAGGTCAAGGGAACTGGTTTTGAAGGAACGTTTCGCATTGAGATTGATTCGGTTCCCGAAGAGGGAGAACCCGTACCCATCCAAGAAGTGATATCGCTGAGTTAATCGGCATAAAACATTGCATTGCTTGGACGAACAGGGTGCTTCTTTTACAGCAAAAAGTCTGGAACGGATAAGTAGAAATCAGCCAAATTCGGTCTTGAGAAATAGGATTTTTTGATGTCCTAATAGCAACCTGGGATTAAGTGAGTAACAGAGGTATAGCGATGCCCTATCCAAGCATTGAAGATTTACCGGATTCGGTGAAAGACCACCTACCTAAGCATGGTCAAGAGATTTTCCGCGCCGCTTTTAATAGCGCACTCGAACAGTATGAGGAGGAGGACACGGCGTTTAAAGTGGCTTGGAGTGCCGTGAAGCGGGATTACGAAAAAGGAGAAAATGGCAACTGGCATAAGAAGTCAGAGTAGGAACCGTAGGAAGCGATCGCATTTTCCACTTGTGGCACTTGTACCAAAGCTTTGAATGACTAGACCTATCTGGATACTCTACTCGTAAGATAGGTCTACTCAATCCTTGTTTTGGTGAGAGTTACGCCCATTCCAGGCCCAACAGCTTACCAACGGGCTTGCGGCCCTGCCCAAACTTGGTTCATCACTTGACCATAAACCCTCGGTTCATCCTCAAGGGCAAGACTGGTTTCACCCTTCAAATCAACAGACCACACAGGCCAGCGTTCATAGCCTAATTCCCCAGCGCGAAAGAGAATTCGATCCGAATGCGTTTGACTCCAGCCCAGCAACACAGCCATATCATATTCAACCCTCTGAGGGGCTAGAGTCGTGACCAGATTTTGCCGCCGATCCCAAACGACGGCAAAATCCGAAATCTCAGTGGTGTTAAATAGCCCCTCAAACTGCCTTGCTAGGAGGCGATCGCTTGATTTTGACCAAGAAATAGGTATCAAGATGGTGATTGTCCCCGGCATATCGGCGTCTTGATCTTGGAGCAGAGAATGATTAACTAAGGGCGAAGAGGCGGTGATCGTCCGTAAATCGCCGGTCTGTAAATTTTCTACAAAAACCACACTCGTGACGCGGCTTTGGTATAGCTCCGGCTGTCCTTCCATCTGAATGCGACTATAGGCAGCATACTGACCATCAGGAGAAAGAAGTGACGGGCTGCGATAGTAGCGTATCCCCGAACTCTTACTAGCACTCAGCTCGGCATGGGTCGCCAACACCCAATTCCAAGGAATGGGATGGGGACTATCCAGGGGGTCAATTTGCACTCCGGATTGAGTCATGTCTTGGGCTATTTCTTCAGTCACTCTAGATTGAGTCATATTCTTGGGCTATTTCTTTAGTCACTTCGGTTGAGGGATAGGAAGATGGCACCACTGATGGGTTTATGACCCTAGGCACATTGACATTCCTGAGCCAGTACAGCACCTGCCATGTGCCATAAGTGAGTAGGATGACTAAAAGCAGCAAACAGGGTTGCTTGCGAAACCCTCCTACTCAACGCAATATTCTTTTGGACATTAAAGATTGGGGTTGCTAAAGTGAGCTTTATGTGTAAGGGGCAACGCCCAAGGAACGACAGAAATATTCATTATGTTATGTATAACAAGTTAAGAATTCATCAAGTCAGTCTTTTACGAAAGTTTTCACTTTGAGGTTAAGAGTTGGGTTCTCTCCTCGATGAGGGGGTTGGTTGCGACTTTCATCCTCATGGGGGCATGATTGAATTCATCGTTTGTTTTTATGATTCTTCTATGGTCTGAATGCAATTCAGGAAAATCGGTGACTCAATCCACTAGTTCAGCCACTAAGACTTCCCCTAAGCGATCAACCACTAGACCTTGGTGGTTACTTGTTCTAATTTTCCGCTTGCTACTGCTGGGTGTAGGTGGGGGTCTAGCCCTGATTGGGGGCATTGTCCTCGCTAATGTCTATCCCAACCCCAATCCGGAGAAGCCCCTCATCCTCAAAGTTCTGGAAGGTCTTGACAAAAAGTCCCTCGTAAGAACATCTTCGTCCAGTCCCCAAACTCCATCCACTTCTACCACTGGGTCTTTGGAACTCACACCTGTTCAAAGACAACAGGCACAAGCGAAGCTGAACCAGTTGCAGGCGCAGTTGAATTCAATGAATGAAGCCGTGGAGACCTTAGAAACACAACTGGGCACCAGCCGTGCTAACGAAACGCTAGAAACGCGAATGCAAGCGATTGCCCTGCAACTCGAAGGAGTATCGTCTGTTAACCCAGATGTCCAAGCCATGGGCAACAGCAGCGCCAATCAACTCATGCCCGTTTCTGACTCTCTCTTATCCGCTGACAAATTGAAAGTCACATTGCCCAGTGACCTCTTATTCGAGCAGAGCAATAGCAATTTGCGCCCAGAAGCGAGTTTGATATTAGACAAAATCATCACGGATTTGCGCGGCTACCCTTCAAGCACAATCCGCATTACAGCCCACATGGACACTAATAGTAACGCCGACGCCGATCGCGAACTATCCTTTCGCCGTGCCAAAGCGGTTCAGCAATATCTCGTCAGCGCCTTGGGCGATCAATACCGATGGGTGGTTGTGGGCTATGGCGGCACACGTCCCCTAATCGCTAACGATACCGATGCCAACCGACAACGCAATCGTCGTGTTGAAATTGCCGTTGATTAGGTGTCGGTTAGCCGATTCCTGTCTTCTGCCATCTGCCTCCTGCCTCCTGCCATCAATCCTCATGAAAGTTATTTTTTTCGGTACTCCCCAGTTTGCAGTGCCTAGCTTAGAACGCTTGCTTAACCATCCCGACATTGAACTACTGGGTGTGGTTACCCAACCTGATAAGCGTCGTGGACGCGGCAACCAACTAACTCCTTCACCCGTAAAAGCCGTCGCATTAGCCCATCAACTCCCCGTCTGGCAACCGAAACGGGTGAAAAAGAGTGCGGAAACCCTCGCTGAGTTGCGAGACGCTGGGGCAGATGTGTTTGTCGTTGTTGCCTATGGACAAATTCTCTCCCAAGAAATTCTGGATATGCCCAAGCTGGGTTGTATTAATGTCCATGGCTCTATTCTGCCCAAGTATCGAGGTGCTGCCCCGATTCAGTGGTGCTTATATAAGGGGGAAACCGAAACTGGCATTACCACAATGCTAATGGATGCTGGGATGGATACGGGTGCTATGCTGCTGAAGGCTTACACTCCCATTCAGCTCTTGGATAATGCCCATCAGTTGGCACAAACACTATCGGAGTTAGGTGCAGATTTATTAGTTGAAACGCTTCCAAAGCTGGGAAGCCAGGAAATTCAGCCTATTGCACAAGATAATTCCCAGGCAACCTACGCGCCACTGATTCAAAAAGCGGATTATTGTTTGGATTGGTCGCGATCGGCAATTGAGTTACATAATCAGGTGAGAGGATTTTTTCCGAATTGTGTGGCGTTATTCCAGGATAAAGCGCTGAAAGTACTCGCCACAGCTCCCCTTGGCTCAGCTTACTTCTCCCAGTTACCCCTAGAATTAGATGGGCTGGAGGAACAGTGGTCTTCTCTGGGTGAGAAGTCGGGGTGTCCTGGAGAAGTAGTGAGCATACTCAAGGGAGTCGGTCCGATTATTCAAACCGGCAACGGAATGTTGTTATTGCGAGAAGTGCAGCTAGCGGGCAAACGTCCCCAGAAGGCTTGGGATTTTGCGAATGGGATGCGTTTAACCGTAGGAGAGGTATTGAAAAACGGTCAGCTTTGAAGTTGTGAGTGAGAGGGTTCGTAAAAGCGGCAAGATTCACACGGGCCTTCTGGGTTGACGGCACAACGAATGAGTTCAGAATGTGCATTGAAACAGCAACTGGCATCACCCACTACCCAGCGTCCTGCTATTAGGCTTTTCTCGGTTGGGCGTTGAGCAGATTGGACATAGAGGGCAATTTTGTGTAATCGATAGCGCCCTGATTTGAGTCGATAGCGGTGGCGGCGTTCTAATACCGCGTAGGTTTGGCCTTCAAAGTCGAGATAGTTTCCGGGTTGGGGTGTCCAATCGAGTTGGATATTTCCCAGAGTTTGACGCGGGTGCGTCAGAATCAGCTCTGCGGGTAGTGAATCTGGCTCCATCATGTAGGTGTAATGCAGACTACACTTGGATGGTATCGCACTCGCCGCCTGAGGCTCATCTCCTTCAGATTCTGCATAGAATTGTTGCCAAATCTCATCAACCATTCGATCAGCAATGCCTGTGTCTTTCGATGAGTTCCGGCTAGGGCAATGGCCTTGGGGACAGGGCTGCAATCCTTTGTTATGGGGAAGCATCTTCCTGAAAACTTCCCAGATTTAGACCACTACATCCCTCAAAATCAAGAAATATAAAACTTAGATTGCTTACGTTTCGTTTTGTGTATAAAATACCGCTTTAAGCGTTACAAATGACTCTTGGATATCTCTATCATTTGGACGAAAAAAGCTCTACAATTAAGTAAGAAAAGGTTTCCCTCAACCTGAGGGAAGGTAAGAAGAGAAACCTTGAGATACGTCATAAGATAGTTGAACCAAGCAAGACAGGCTCTAGAAAGCACCTATTCAATCTATCCAAAGAGCCAATTAACCCTTAGTGCCTGAAAAAGGTTCATCTGCAAGGATCATCCCAATGTAGGAAGACAAAAGCCAGTAATATCCAGCAAGCTATTGTAAGAGTCTAATGACTCGTGGTTAACACCTGAGGAGGTACCCATCTATGCAACTGAAACATCTGGTGACAGTAGCTTTATTAAGCACAACCTTTTTCGCTGGTTCTGTTAAGGCTGAAAACCCTGCCCAGGTTAAACAATTATTGGAAACCTATCAATGCCCAGGGTGTGACTTATCAGGAGCAGACCTCACAGGTGCCCACCTCATTGGTGCTGATTTAAGAGATGCTAATTTGCAGGGAGCCACCCTCGTCGATGCGAATTTAGAGGGGGCTGATTTAACAGGCGCTAATCTTAGGGATGCGAATTTAACCAGAGCCTTTGTCAATAGTACGAGCTTAAATGGCGCTAACTTGGTCAACGTAGATTTTACGGAAGCTCACCTGTATAGTGCAGATGTGGATCAAGCCGTTATGAGCGACATCACCCTTACGGATGCGGATGTGTTTAATACGGCAATCAGTGTGGGTGGAGAATATCCCGAAGCTGAACCTTAAAGCTTGTCTTAGTGGGCGAACAGTGTTCAAAGGCGATCGCCCTTGGGGGATGCCGCGAAGGTGGTACTCTTCGGACAAACGTTCAGGGTACATCTGGAGAATGAGAATAAAGTGAATACAATAAGCTGAACTGGTATGCAATCTATCAGCAGAGTAAGGGCATGGCATGGCTGTGCCCTTTGTTTTGGGCGGTTCCAACTCTCACAGGAGGGCTACCGGATTACGTCTAACTCCCCTCGCGCCTCAAAAATTTTGTCAAGGAATTTGAAGTTCTGTAACCTCTTGTCTAAGGAGAGGAAAGCGCTGCGGTAAACTAACCCTTGATCCTGAGTCTTACTCAATACTGAGTGGAGAACTCTCGTTTGGAGCTGTTATTCAATGTCTCATACCGTCAAGATTTACGATACTTGCATTGGTTGCACGCAATGCGTTCGCGCTTGTCCAACAGACGTTCTGGAGATGGTTCCCTGGGACGGCTGTAAAGCTGCTCAAATTGCTTCTTCTCCCCGCACAGAAGATTGTGTAGGTTGTAAGCGCTGTGAAACAGCCTGTCCTACTGACTTTCTGAGCATCCGGGTTTACCTGGGGGCAGAAACCACTCGCAGTATGGGCTTGTCTTACTAAACAGTCAGTCAAAATCACTCAATCATTGCAATTGTGGCATTCCTATAGGAATCATCCTTAAGAAGCATTTGGATTTAAATTTATGGAGGGAGCCTTTAGGTTTCCTCTTTTTTTGGCGAAATGAGTACCATTGTCTCAGTACAAGGCAAAGCGCCTTGACGTGTTAGTAAGAGCCAAGTAGTTTGAAAACAGGGTTGTGAACCAGGAGTGAAAGCGTAGATGTGTGGAATCGTTGGCTATATTGGCACCCAAACGGCTACGGACATTTTGCTAGCTGGATTAGAGAAACTGGAGTACCGAGGCTACGATTCAGCCGGTATTGCCACCGTTTTGGAAGGTGAGATTCACTGTGTTCGGGCAAAGGGAAAACTCTACAATCTTCGCGAGAAGCTAGAACGGGAAGTCAACCCCGCTAAACTCGGTATTGGGCATACTCGCTGGGCAACTCACGGCAAGCCAGAGGAATATAACGCCCATCCTCACATGGATAGTGCCATGAGGGTGGCGGTTGTGCAAAATGGGATTATTGAAAATTATCGGGAGTTACGGGAAGAATTAAAAGAGCGAGGGCATGAGTTTCGCTCAGATACGGATACGGAGGTGATTCCCCATTTAATTGCCGAGTTTCTGAGGCAGGAGCAACTTGCGAATTCGCAACCGACCAATTCCTTGCTAGAGGCCGTACGCGGCACGGTGAACAAACTCAAAGGGGCATTTGCGATCGCGGTGATTTCCGCTGACTATCCCGATGAACTGATTGTCGCACGCCAACAAGCGCCTTTATCCATTGGCTTTGGTCAAGGGGAATTTTTCTGTGCCTCAGATACACCCGCCTTAGTGCCTCATACTAACGCTGTGCTGACGTTGGAGAATGGGGAACTGGCACGACTCACTCCTTTAGGGGTTGAAGTTTACAACTTTGCAGGCGAACGCTTAAAAAAATATCCCCGCACTCTCAACTGGAATCCTGTGTTGGTGGAAAAACAGGGATTCCGGCACTTTATGCTCAAGGAAATTTATGAGCAACCTGGAGTGGTGCGAAATTGTTTAGAAGCTTATCTGGACGACAATTGGAATCCAGCCGATGTCACTCAATCCCCGATTAATTTGGGGATATCGCCGGAACTATACGCTGATTTAGAACAAATTCAAATCCTCGCCTGTGGCACCAGTTGGCACGCCGGTTTAGTTGGGAAATACTTGCTCGAACAGTTAGCAGGGATTCCGACAATGGTGCAGTATGCCTCTGAGTTTCGCTACGCACCTGCACCGCTAACCGCCAACACACTGACAATTGGCGTCACCCAGTCAGGGGAAACGGCGGATACCCTAGCGGCGCTGGAGATGGAAAAACGCCGTCGTTTTGGTCAACTCCCCAAGTATGAACCGCGACTGTTGGGGATTACCAATCGCCCGGAAAGTTCTCTGGGACAACTTGTCAATCAGATTATTGACACCCATGCCGGGATTGAAATTGGTGTTGCCGCCACTAAAACTTTTGTCACCCAGCTTATGGCATTTTACGGTTTGGCATTGGATTTGGCATGGCGGCGTCAAACTTTAACCGCTACCCGCATGGAGGAAATTTTAGTTGGTTTGCGGCAGTTGCCCGCGCAGATTGAGTTAATTCTGGAGAGTCAGGAACGTTATATCGAGGAATTGGCGCACAGCTTTGCAGAGACGCACGATTTTATCTTTTTGGGACGTGGGATTAATTTCCCGATTGCCCTGGAAGGGGCGCTGAAATTGAAGGAAATTAGCTATATTCACGCAGAGGGGTATCCGGCTGGGGAGATGAAGCATGGGCCGATCGCGCTGTTAGATGCTAAGGTTCCAGTAGTCGCGATCGCTATGCCCGGTACTGTCTATGAGAAAGTGCTCTCCAATGCCCAAGAAGCAAAAGCGCGGGATGCCCGTTTGATTGGGGTGACGCCGATGAATGAGCATGAAGCGGCTGAAACGTTTGATGATTTGTTGCCGGTGCCTGTGGTGGAAGAGTTGCTCTCACCGATTCTTACGGTGATTCCCTTGCAGTTGCTGGCGTATCATATTGCGGCGCGGCGTGGTTTGGATGTGGATCAGCCTAGGAACTTGGCTAAGTCGGTGACTGTTGAATAAATAGTACACTTGTACTGTACTACATGTAGAAGAATAAAACGATGCAACAATAAATAAAGCGGTTCGACAATAAATAAAGCGATTGAACAATTAACCTGAAACAAGTAAGATCTCTGGAAACAGGTGTGCGATCGCCCCCTAACGCGGTAGCATTCAGGCATCGTCCCAAAAGGCGATAGCCTCTGGCTAACTACGCTTTGCGCGGCGGCTCTCTTGCCAATCGCTTCCAGAGGTCTTTGTTATGGGCAGGGGTAAACGGGAATGGACACAAGCCACATTTGATCGTTACATCAAGGAAGGCCGTGGTGAGGGTAGTGGGAAAGACTATAAACCTTGGCACAGAGTTCAGGAAGTTCCCTCGAAAGGTCGCTCATCACGACCACCAAGCTGGAAAACCAATCGAGAGCATCATTTATTCTCTGACCACGAGAAGCGACTATTCTACCTATTGGAGTGGTCAGATAGTGTCATAGATATAAGAGAGCAATTCCCTTTGCTCGATCTTGAGCTGGCAATGAGTATCGCTTCCGAAATGGGGATGGAGTATCCCAGAGACAAAAAGAGCAATACTCCTTACATTTTAACGACTGACTTCATGCTGAGTGTGCAGCAAAATGGAGAGATAGTTAAAATTGCTCGAACAGTCAAGATGACAAAAGATTTAGAAACAGAATCAGTCGCTGAAAAATTTGAGTTAGAGAGGCGCTACTACAGCGAAAAAGGTATTGACTGGGGAATTGTGACAGAAAAGGAAATTCCCAGGCTACTAGCAGAAAATATTGATTGGATTCATTCTGCCTACTGGCTAGAAGCAACTTCTGAAATGGATGTGGCAGAGCTACGCTCTCTAGCAAGCATTTTGAAGTTCAGGCTTCAGGAAAGCGATACTACTATCAATCAAGTGACAACTGCTTTAGATCGAGAGATGAATATAGAATCTGGCACATCACTCTATCTTTTTAAACATCTACTAGCAAGAAAACAAATCATTATGGATATGCTAGATACAAAAATATCAGGCTGTCCTTCGACAAAGACAATTAAAAAAATAATTTTTTAAAATTAATCAAGAAAACATTATCAATAAAATGACTAATAATTTATTTGTCAATGAACTCATAGAATGGAATTCTGGTTCAGAAAACCAATTAATAGAGAGAGTTGTGTGGATTGACGAAGGTTATATTATTGCGTTTGTTTTTGATATCGCTGCTAAGAAGGGATTTCCAGAACCTAAAAAAGTTTCTGAGATTCTAGAAGCTATTTCTAATGGTCTTGCTTTTAAGCAGCAGCAAGACTCTTGGGCAAGAATAGTTCATGATGAAAATTTAACAGATAGAGAAAAAAAATATAGAGACAAGGCTTGGGGAATAATCGAAGCCCTTGTTGTCCAAGAACCTTCAATCTATTACAGTAATGAGCGCGGTCCTCTGGTGAGGCAAGTTGTGGAAAAATACAACGTAGGTAGAAGTAAAGATAAATTGACGGAAAAGATAGTTTATGGATACTTGAGAAGATATTGGCAAAGGGGTAAAACCCCAAATGCTCTTATCCCTGATTATATTAATTCAACAGGCAAAGGAAAGATTAGAGGATATAGGGAAGATAAGAAGAGAGGAAGACCGAGAGAATATGCCTATGACCCCGAAATTGGAGAGGGTGTAAACGTAACAGAAGAAGATAGGAGGATATTTAGAATTGCCATAGCAAAGTTTTATAACAATTCAAAACAAAATTCGTGGGTAGCCGCATATGAATTAATGATAAAAGAATACTATAACGAAGGAATTAAGTATGATAAAAATGGTAGCAAAAAATCAATATTAATGCCTTTCGATAAAATCCCTACCCTTACTCAGTTCAAATATTGGTCTAAACTTGAGCATGATGATGTAACAAAAACTCTTACTGCTCGAAAGGGAGCAAAACAGTTTGCTCTAGAACACAGAGCAATCACGGGAACCTCCAAAATGGAAACTATTGGACCCGGTTCTCGCTACCAGATTGATGCGACTATAGCTGATGTATATCTGGTTTCCAAGTACAACCGCACTTGGATTATTGGTAGACCAGTAATTTATGTAATCATTGATGTTTTCAGCCGCATGATAGTGGGTCTTTATGTTGGCCTAGAGGGACCATCTTGGATAGGGGCAATGATGGCTCTAGTCAATGCGGGTACAAATAAAGTCAAGTTTTGCCAAGAATATGGCCTTGAAATTACGGAAGAAGAATGGCTTTGCCACCACATTCCAGATGCCATACTAGGCGACCGAGGTGAACTGATAGGTATGAAGGTAGAGAAGGGTTTCATCCCTAATCTCCATGTCCGCATTGAAAATGCTGCTTCTTATCGAGCGGATTGGAAAGGTTTAGTAGAAAGACACTTCCGCACCATTCATGGCTATGTTAAGCCATTTGTGCCCGGTTATGTGGACACTGATTTTAGGAAGAGAGGAGGAAAAGACTACCGACTGGATGGCAGGCTAGACATAGAGCAGTTTACTGAAATTGTTATTCATATTGTTAGATATCACAACAATCAGTCCCTGTCTGTGTATGAAAGGGATACAGCAATGATTGCTGATGATGTTCCTCCCATACCTAGAGAGTTATGGAAGTGGGGCATTGCTAATCGTTCCGGCAGACTGAGGACTTTTCCGGAAGATATCGTCAAGCTCAACCTGATGCCAACTGAAAAAGCTACTGTTACCGCTAAAGGCATCAAGCTTAGGGGCAAGGAGATGTACTATACCTGTGAGAAGGCTGCCAGGGAGCAATGGTTTGAAAGGGCTAGGAGTAATTTGCTGTCCCAGTCAGAGAAGTACCTAACCATTACCTACGATATTAGAAGACCAAACTTCATCTACCTTCCTTCTCCTGATGGTAGAGACTTTGAAAAATGTTATCTTCTCGATCCGGAAGGACGGTATTATGACAAAAACTTTCAGGATATTGAATATATGCTTGCCTATGAGGAACAGCAACAGCAGAAATATCAAGGTCAGAACCTACAAAATAAGGTTGATTTGATGGCAGAAATTGAAAGTGTAGCCAAACGAGCGACGAAAATGACTGATGCTGACCTCAATAATACTAGAGTAAGCGATCGACAAAGAGTAACTGGGATTAGAGACAACAGAGCTTTTGAAAAGGATGAACGACGTAAGAGTGAAGGCTTTGAATTAGGCAAGACTGAAACTCAGAATCATGAGTTGGCTGTAGATAGCAAACCCAAAGACGCGGAGCAGCAAAAGTCGTTGCAGCCGGACTACTTCGATATTCTCAGCCAGAATAGACAGGAGCTTAAACGTGGACAGGAATGATGAGTGGGAATGGGTTCAAATTCCTAACGGTGAATGGGCTGCTGTAGCTAATTACATAGATCATAAGCTGCCTGAGTATAACTCTAACCCTTTGATTCAGGCACTCCCTACTATGTTCTCTCCACGGGAATTTGCCAGACGTGTAGCAAAACTTCCTCAATTTCATCCACAAGAGAGGGAACTTGAGCCGCATTACAGATTTCATTGCATTGAAAGGCTATCTAGATATTTCGATCCACAGAATAGGTCTGTAGAGCTACAGCAGCAAATTTGTGTGCTAATCATGGAGGGGTATTTGGGTCGGAATCTCTTAAAGCCGGATTACGCACGTCGTTCAAGGCAAATTTATCAGGCAATTGAGGCAGGAGACGGGAATAATCTGGAAAACTATGTAGACGTTCCTACTTCTGCATCTAGTTTGACGCTAATCGGTCCATCGGGAATAGGGAAGACCACCAATCTGATTAACATCCTTAACCTGTATCCCCAAGTAATCATCCATCCAGACTACAGCGTATATCAACTTGTTTGGCTAAAAGTTGACTGTCCCCATGCAGGTTCATTGAAGGGTCTATGTACAGATATCTTTTTGGCGGCTGACCGATTACTCGGCACTAATTACTTTAAAAAATTTGGTTCCAAGGGTAATTCTGAAGATTATATGCTGGCGCAGGTTGCCCAACTCGCTCATACTCAACATCTTGGAGTACTGATTATTGATGAAATGCAAAACCTTGCTAAAGCTAAAAGAGGTCGCGATGAACTGTTGAACTTCCTTGTAAAAATGGACAATATCATTGGAGTTCCAGTGATTCGCATTGCTACCAATGAGGCTTTCCCAATTTTTCGGGAAAATTTTAGGAATGCGAGAAGAGCGATAGGGAAAGCAGGAGTTGTTTGGAATAGGATGCTGAAAGAGCGGGAATGGGAACAGTTTTTAATAGGAATTTGGCATTATCAATGGACAAATAAATTTGTTCCTATTACTGAGAAAATTAACGAAAAACAAACAATCAATGAAGAAATTAATGAAGCTTTCTACTACGAGTCTCAAGGAATTATTGATATTGCAATCAAGCTTTATAAGATGGTGCAATGGCGAGCTATTTCCCTCAGGAGTGAAGAAATTACCGTCGAGCTGATTCACCGAGTTGCCGAAGAGGGACTACAGATAGTCAAACCAATGCTGGATGCTATTCGGTCAGGGAAAAAGGAATCGATGGAAAAATATGGAGATATCGATCTTCTGGACACGACCGAATATCGTAATCAATGCTTGGCTGAGCTGAAATCAAAGGAATTAGAAGAGATTCGTAAACTAGCTCAGAACCAACAGAGAAAAGGAAATGTATCGGCAACCCTAAGTCATGTAATCCTTAAGCTTATGGAGTTGGATGTAGAGCCTGCTCTAGCAAAGGAGTGTGCTGATAAAGTTGTTGCTTCTAAGGATGAAGATACGGACATTCCCTCACTAGTAAAAGAGGCTTACATCCTAGCGTTGCAAGGCGCAAAAGTAAAAGAAAATCAAACGAAGTCAAGCAAGCGGAAAACAAAGTCTAAACCAAAGTACCAAGACAATGATATCCGTCTTCTTGTCGAAAATGCTAAAAAAGATAAAAAACCTGCTTATGTGTATTTGGAATCGGCAGGAATTATTAAAAATCCAGTTCAAGATTTTATAAAAACAGTGTAGTCTTGTGGTTAGTTTTTTTCCTTCCCCCTATCCAGATGAAATCCTGTACAGTATTTTAGCTAGATATCATATTAGAAGTGGCAATACTAGTTTCAAAGTAACACTTAGAGAGCTTTTCAATGTACCAAGAAACACAGCTACGGCTGACCTACCCTGTAATTTGGATCTTTTGGTTAAGAACTTACCACTATTATCAAAGCACACAGTTGAGGAGCTTATTCAAAAGCATACACTCTACCCCTTCTATGCACCTTTTCTCCCGCTAGAAAGAGCAAGTCTAGTTTTACAGTCTATGCGTTCGGAGTCTGGGAGTGACATTCATAGAAGAGCAGGTATCATGGCAAGTTCGGTTACTACGCCGAGATACTTCAGGTTTTGTCCTCTTTGTCTGAAAGAAGATCTGCAAGAATATGGAGAAGCCTACTGGCATCGCCTGCACCAGACGCCAGGTGTCTTAGTCTGTCCAGTACACGCTATTCCTCTAAGTGATAGCATCGTCCCTATTCAGGGCTTTAACAGGCATCAGTATTGTGCTGCTAGCCTACAAAACTGCCCAATTGATGTACCTAGGGAAAGTTATGGTAGCACCTTAAAGAAATTACTGCTGCTAGCTAAAGATATTTGTTGGTTAATAAACAGCGACATTCCCCACCGGGAACCAAGTTGGTTTCGCAACCAATATAAAGCTCTTTTAATTGAGAGGGGTTTAGCTTCTACCGTCATCCATAAGACGTACCAGAAGAATTTGGCAGACAGTTTTCTCTATTTTTATGGTTGTGAATTTCTTGAAAGTCTCAATTCAGGAGTGAGTTATGACGAGCCACACGGCTGGTTGTTCAAACTGCTACATAAAAGGGTAGATTCATCTCATCCTGTGCGACATTTGTTAATGATTAGGTTTCTAGCGACCTCCATTAAGGAATTTTTCACAACCAATTATGACTATAGACCATTTGGTGAAAGTCCTTGGCTTTGTTTAAATGTCGCCGCTACTCATTACCTCAAGCCAGTGGTAACCAATCTTGTCATAAGTCGAAACCACGATCGAAACTATGATGCTAGCAAGCCTGTTGGTACTTTTCGGTGTTCGTGTGGATTTATCTATACCAGAACAGGGCCAGACAAGAGGGAGGATGATAAGTATCGAATTGGTTGCGTTAAAGCCTACGGACAGGTCTGGGAAGAGAAACTTAGAGAATTAGTAGAAACTAGAAAGCTGAATGTTCACGAGATTGCAAGTCAACTCAATATCGATCCCAGGACAGTCAATCGACATGCTATGTTACTGGGACTTGAAATTCCGTGGAAGTCTTTACCGCAGAGTTTAGAGGAACCCTCAACGGATAATAAGACTTGTCTAGAGGAAATCAGAGCCAAACATAGGAGCGATTGGAAAGTCTTACAAAAACAGCATAAAGGGCTATCGAAGACTGCTTTAGGAAGGCTTGCTTCATCTACATATGAATGGTTACGCAAAAAGGATAAAGAGTGGTTCGATCAAAACTCACCGAAATCAAGCATTACTGTTACAAGTAATAATAGAGTTAATTGGGAGAAGAGAGACGAGCGAATTCTTGCTCAGGTTAAGAATGCAGTGCAACTAACCCTTAGTGCTGAGAAGCCTATCAGAATAACGATTGGTAGGATTGGAAGCACTATTGGACAGCTTAGACTACTCGAACAGCAGCTTGATAAAATGCCTCTCACAAAAGCCTACTTGGAGTCAGTTACAGAAGAAGTAGAAGATTATCAAGTTCGACGTATCAAATGGGCAATCAATAAACTTGAAGAATTGGGAGAAGAAGTTACGCTTTCAAAAACTCGTATACTTGCTGGTCTTCGGTCAAGTCAATCCCAAAAAGTTAGAGTAATTCTTGACAGTGAACTTCGGAAATGATGTGAGCTATCTTGGTAGCAAACATAGGATTATATAAGTTAGCTTTTTAGATGCCGATAGGCGTTGAGTAGTCACTCAGAGTTTCTGTGCAAGTCCTTCACGGAATGTCAATGAGTGTCAACTCTGTTTTCTTGACCGACTATGAAAGCGAACCTATCCCCGCAGGAGGTTCGGTTATTACGAATTTAACTTTCAGGAAAACCGAATAAACAAACTTGCTTCCATTAATCAGCGATCGCGTCACCTACCACCAATTAACTTAATTTCGATCTGCGGCTCAACCTCTGTTTCGACTTGAGCGATCAACCTCTTAACTACTAGGCTTTTACTTACGACGGATACGCATATTCTGAAGAGAAAGTCAAGTAGAAAAGCCAGAAATGCTGGATGTGATTTGCGCCTTGCTTAGCGGGAACACTAAGGGAGTAGCCAATCAAGCAAAGCGATCGCGCTCAAGAAAGGAGCAGTGCTCTGTTGGCTAGCGCACTGCCTTTAGGAGCGATCGCTAGCTTAAAATGGTATCCGGTCAACTCCCGACTCAAGAGGAACTCACAGATAGTGCCACGTCGCAGCAAGCAGCAGCCCACTAAATCCATCAAAACAGCGGAACAAACTGAACTGAAATTCCCGGCACCAGAGGATGAGAAGCTGGAAGTGTCGGCGATGGAGACGTGGCTGTGGGATGCAGCGTGTACGATTCGCGGCACCACTGACGCGCCGAAGTTCAAGGATTTCATTCTGCCCCTGGTGTTCTACAAGCGCCTCTCGGATGTGTTTGATGATGAGTTTGCTCGTCATGTGGAGGAGTTTGGGGATGAAGAGACTGCCCATGAGGTGATTGAGGCTGACCATAAGGATGCCATAGCGACGGGACGCAAAGACCGGATGGTGCGCTACTACATCCCGGATGAGTATCGTTGGCAGAGAATTCGCAATCACGGTGAGGAGGGGTTGGGGGAATTTATCACCACTGCGACTCGGAAAGTGACGGAACTCAACCCGGAACTGAAGGGTGTGCTGGATATTAAGGACTATAACGAAACTCAAAGCGGTCAGCGGACTCTGGGGGATGACCGTTTGGCAGCGTTGGTGGAGGTGGTGAGTCGCCATCGGTTGGGGTTGAAAAACACGAGTCCGGATGTGTTTGGGGATGCCTACGAGTATCTGCTGCGGAAGTTTGCGGAAGGGCAAGGGCAGAGTGCGGGGGAGTTTTTGACGCCGCCAGAGGTGGGTTGGTTGATAGCGGAAATTATTGACCCTGCGCCGTACACTACAATCTATGACCCGACTTGTGGTTCTGCGAGGTTACTGATTAAACCGCGTTTGGTGTTTGAGCGCAATTACCCCGACCAGAAAAGCAAAGCGCCTAAACTCTACGGTCAGGAACTCAATCATACGACGTTCGCGATCGCTAAGATGAATGCGGTCATCTACGATTTTCGCGATTCCAGTTTGGAGATTGGGGACACGTTTCTCAATCCCAAGTTTGTGGAGACGGGTAAGGGGTTGATGCGCCATGACTACGCGGTAGCTAATCCGATGTGAAATCTTGCTTACGTCGAACTCAGGAGGAACGGGCGGTGATTGTGTTGGATACGGAGGCGGTATATGTGTTGGCTTCGGGCAAAGTCTCGCTTAGGGGTATAGTCTATGTAATATGCATAGGCTCTTTATGGCAATCATTAACGGTTGCCAAGCTTAAATCTTACAGTGTATGCTTATGGGATATAAAAAAAATTCTATAAAAGCATACTTTCAAGGAGGCGCTAATAGTGGGTCAAGGTGTAACAGAAGTTGTCCAGATTGTCGCCCCGATTGCTCTCGAAGCACTGGCTAACGCTGCTTTGGCATTACTGGCAAATGTATCATATAAGCTATAAGCCATTAACAATCGAGAGGTTTGCACAACTTAAGGGTGCATCTACGAATGACTGGGGTCAAACGATTTATGAATATACCAGCCAGTATATTACGAGCCAGTTTGCATCCACTTACGGATACTATTATCAAGGTATGCGATCTCAACCCGAAACAGGCGCTCTACCTATTTCCGCTAATCTAGACATTATTGTATACGACCCAGGAAAAGGCATAACTAATATTAATAGTTATCTTCAGACGGTTTTTAAGGACTCGATTAGTCCTGCGGATTCAATCGAGATAAGTTCAAATATGTCCGCAATTTTCCAAGCTAGGTTTTCAGAGGAAAGCCTGAACTGGACTCCATTTAACAAACGATACAACTTCCCCGACAACCTTATAATTGATGTATATATGGTGACTTCTTCTGCTCGCGATGTTAGTGGAACCCTCGCAGGGGTCGTTACTTATTGCTACGTCGCATATAAATCGGGAAGCGTATCAATCCATTCAGTGGTGGGAAGCGGACAATACGATGTCACGCATGGGTGAGTTCTATCGAAAAATCCCAAGTTTCTAATAAGACAGCAAGATACCATCCTTACAAGACGACAACATTCTTACCGTATGTCCTGTGTTCAAACTGAGTACAGTACTATACAACCTACTATTTCTCCACCTTCTATTTGCCGAATTCTAATATTACTATCGTCTTGGCAGTATTAGGTCTATCCTGTGCCTATCTTGATTCTACGTTCTATCGAACAGTGCAGGCAAAATATTCGTAAATCTTCCGTGTACAAGTACAACAGTGAGGTATGAACCCAATGGCATTTCGCGCCTCTAAAAGTGTGCATATTGTATTTCCTCCTGATAACCGACAGCAAGTTATAGAGACACGTGTCTTCCCATATTCGGCTATCGGTCGATTAACCATGCTGTTTCCAAATGGGAATTTGTACTCTGGGACTGGCACTTTAGTCGATAACTGGCATGTCTTGACAGCCGCACACAATCTGTGGGGGAAAGATATGGGCGGAAACGGCTTTGCAACAAAAGTTACCTTCAGTGCAGCACAGAATCGTAACAATGTTCCTTTTGGTCAAATATCTGCGACACGCGCATGGATTACAGAAGATTATCAAACAACAGCCCCTCCAAGCCCACTTTTGGAAAATGATGACGTGGGTGACTGTACCAAATACATTTGGGATTTCGGGCTTGTTCGTCTTAGCCAAGCGGTGCAACCCGATGCTGGATATTGCAGCTTTAAGTCTTATGATGACAAGACATTAACGAATAATAACATCCGTATAACAGGTTACCCTGGAGATCAGACTGCTGGCACAATGTGGACTGCAACAGGTCGAGTTACACTCTCCAATGATGATGATTTGCTATTCTACAACAAAATATCTACCTACAAAGGTCAAAGTGGCGCGGGTCTGATGATACCAGATAATAACACATTTGTCATTTGCGGCATTCATGTTGCTGGATCTACGAAGCTAAATACCAACTTTGCGGTGCGGCTAAACGATACTAACGTAGCCACGATTAAACAATGGCAATCTTCACCTGTAATAGCTCAGACTTAGTCCATTTGTAAATCTTCTGTTTGTCAATGCACCTGAGCTAGAAATTAAGTCTGCTGCAACTTACCGTTGAGTTGGAGTACCTTGAGCCGTTCCAAAATACTGCTGCCTTCAGTCTCTAACTCTTGCCTCTCTGTTTCTGACGCTTGCCAATCACTTGGTCAACCCCTTTCTCCATGCGACTACTGCGAATTGGCTTACCAATTTCGCGACGCTGGCCGTAGTTGATGAGCCTAGCCTGATGCTTTTTCAGATAGCCACACAACTCTTGAAGTTGCTCAAGGATAAAAATTAAATATAACAAACTCTTCCACGTTACCGATGAATGGAAGCAGCAGGGAACCGTCTACAACAACCGTCACCTTTATCGGCTTCACCGGGACACCCATCGATAAACTCTCCGAAGGCAAAGGCACGTTCAAAGTCTTCGGCGCGGAAGACGAACAAGGCTATCTCGACAAATATTCCACTGCCCAATCCATTGAAGATAAAACCACCCTCCGCCTCCACTACGCCCTCGCCCCCAACGACTTGCGAGTAGACCGAGAAACCCTAGAGAAAGAATTCCTCAACCTCAAAGAAGCCGAAGGCATCAGCGACCCCGCCGAATTAGACCGAATTCTCAGGAAAGCCGTCAAACTCAAAGAACTCCTCAAATCAGACAAACGCATCGACAAAATCGCCCAAGCCGTTGCCCAACACTTCTGGGAAAACGTCGAACCCTTGGGCTTCAAAGCCTTTCTCGTCGCGGTAGACCGGGAAGCCTGCGCCCTCTACAAACAAGCCCTCGACAAATACCTACCGCCCGAATATTCCCGCGTCGTCTATTCCCCCAGTAACAGCGACAGCGAAACCCTCAAACAATATCACCTGAGTGAGGCACAAGAGAAGCAAGTCCGCAAAGCCTTCGCCTCCAAGTGCATCGTCTGGGTTCCCCTGCAACCTTCGGCTGAAGCGTTAACCTTCATCGAATCCCGCCCCGACGATTTTGTCTACGACCAGACACAAGGCACCCTCACTGTCACAGGCTACTTTTCGGAATCTGACCGCCAAACCCTAGAACGCCTCTGCCCCGAACCCAAATCAGCCGCCGCCATTCGGGACTTATACGAAGACTATACCAAGCGCTTGCCCAAGATTCTCATCGTCACCGAGAAGCTGCTGACAGGCTTTGATGCCCCCATCCTTTACTGTATGTATCTCGACAAACCGATGCGAGACCACGTACTGTTACAGGCAATCGCCCGTGTCAACCGCCCCTATGAGGATGAGGACGGACTCAACAAACCCTATGGCTTCGTCCTGGATTTCGTCGGCATCTTTGAACAACTAGAAAAAGCCCTCGCCTTCGACTCCGATGAAGTCAACGCCGTCATCAAAAACGTGGAAGTCCTCGAACGCCTGTTCGCCACCCTGATGACCGAAACCGCCCCGCAATACTTACCCCTAACCCAAGGATTCGATGACAAGGCAAAAGAAGCTGCCATTGAAGCCTTTGCCGAGAAAGAAACCAGAGAGGAGTTTTTCAAATTCTTCCGCCAACTCCAAACCCTCTACGATGTCCTCTCCCCAAACCCTCGCCTGCAACCCTACCTCAACGATTACCAGGCACTCGTCAAACTCTACAGTCTCATCCGCAACGCCTACACCACCCGTCCCTACGTCGATAAAGAAATCACCACCAAGACCAAGGAATTAGTCCGACAAAACACCGACATCTACAACCTAGAACTCCCAGACGCGATTCAAAGCCTCGGTGCAGCCGAACTCGAACACCTCAAACAAAGCGACACCTCGGATACCGTCAAAGTCCTGAACCTGCGAAAAATGCTAGCCACCGTCGTCCGCGACGAAAGTGCCGCCAAACCCTTTCTGCTTTCAATTGGCGATCGCGCTGAAAAGATAGCCGAAGCTTACGAAAACCGACAAATCGACACCCAGGTAGCCTTATCCGAGTTTGAAAAGCTAGCTCAAGAATACATCAATGCCAATGCCGAACAACAGCAGCTCGATGTCGATGAAAACACCTATGCTATTCATACCGTCCTCAAGCTAGCGGTTGAAGACCTAACCGTAGACCAAGCCAGAGAAATTAACGCTATCTTCAGCCACTTCCCAGATTACCAGTGGAACGAACAGCAAAAGAGCGAACTGAGGAAAGAACTTTATAAAGTCGTGCGTCCCCTCGTCGGTGCAAGTCGTATGATTAATGTCACCAACACCCTTTTGAAACTCCAGCGAGTATGAGATGCACAACTGAGGCAAATTGTCAAGATACTGATAACTTGCGATCGCTGGTGCATCACTGGGCAAGCAAAATCGGCGTAAACGTGCAGCAAATTCACCTGCGCCCGATGAAAACCAAGTGGGCATCGATGTCCACCACTGGGCGCTTAACCCTGAATACAGACTTACTTACCCTACCGCAGGAGTTGGCAGAATTTGTCATTGTTCACGAATTGGTGCATCTGTTGGTTCCCAATCACGACAAAGTCTTCAAAAGCTTCATGTACGCCTATCTGCCGGATTGGGAGGAACGAGAACAGCAGTTGCAGAGCAACTATGGAAAAACCATAAATACTAATGGTCAAGACGGATAGAGTTCAAGTAAGGTTTTAGGATGTGGTGCGATCGCACAGATATTGTAGATTATTTTGTCAGCGTGTTGTTCTTTCGTCACTAATTGTTTGACGCGGAATAGCTGAAGACTCTCTCCTATTAACAAGTCCTCTCTGAGCAAGTTGTTTTTTGAGTAAAAGCATTTCTTCTTTGCGTCTTTGATCAAGTTTTCTGTTAGGTAGTGCTGCCAGTAAGTATATAGTGGCTAGAGGCCAATAAAGAAGTGAAACAAAAAGCCACAAAAAACCAGAATAACCCATTTTTTTTGCATTTCTAAATACTAATATACTAAGAATAATTAAACTAATACTTGATTGTATCAACAAACGTATATATGCACTTTCCATCTTATAGCCTCCTCATAATTAACTCACTACAAAAGATTTTGCTACAGTTAAATATTCTTCTAATTGATTTGCAAAAATCTTTTTATTTGTAGATTTAGTAAGTAGAAATCTAACAACGCATTTTTTACCATCAGGAAGCCGATAAGTAATTTCATGTTTCTTACGCCAAAGTTTAGGTTTCTTATACTTCAATATAGTAGAGTATGGCAAAGTTCTAGTTGTGGGAATATATAGCACTTTTTGAAAAAAGTAACCTAGAATCCATAATTCAAACTTAGGCATATTTCCTTGAAGAATTAATGCATTCTCATTTAAAAAAATGAAACCTTTCCCATGAAAACTTAGATTAAGTTGTTTACGAGAGCCAAAGAGGTGAATATCTCCACTAGAGTCTAAGTATGTTACTTCAAATCTCATAGTTACACTCCTACAATTTGTTCACATTTATCTTTTAAATCAGAAAATTCAAAACTGTAGCTAGATATAGAAAGATAGCTATTACATACCTGTATACATTCTTCATATAAACCAGCTTCAAAATAGCCATTGGCTAAAAGTAAAGTTGCACCAAAATTATATGGATCTACCTCAAGTGTGAGTTTTGCTTCAATAATTGCTTCTTCAATTTTTCCTTCTACTAAAAGCAGCTCAATATACTTTTGACGAACATTCATATTTCCCCAATTGATGTTTATAAATTCCTTAAGAAGTTGAAGTATTTTTTTGCTATCTCGTGAGGCTTCTCGTAAAGTCTTATGAAGAAGTAGATTTTCTTGTAAATGCCTAACTTTTGTTAAAAAATGTACAGAAATAAAAGAGAAAGGAAGTGTTACATAAAAACTAATGAAATTAAATCCGTTGCTTATACTATTAGCCGCTATCTCATCTCCTCCTACAGAAATGTAAATTACTTGGTAAATAAATCCTGAGATAATTAAGCCTACTAAAAAACCAACTATCAAAATAAAAATACCGCTTATGGTACGGAAACGACTATTTTTTTCTTGTCCAAAGAAAAAAAGGATTACTCCCGTCATTGAGAATGCCTCTCCTACTATCCCATCTGGAATAGTCTGTAAAAAAGCAAATATCCAGAAAAATATCCAGCTTTTTTTTAGCTCTTTAATCTCTTTTTCCTCCCAAGTAGGAATCGAAAAATTTGAACTATTCCTTTGGTCTAATTGTTGAGATGTAATTTCTGTAATTGCAGATTTAGACCAATTTTTTAATTCATCTCTAAGCTCATTGGCAGAAGTAGTACGGTTGATTAGTTCCTTTTCGAGCAGATGAGAAAGAATATTTTCTAGTTCAGGGTCAATTTCTCCTAAAGTTTCGCTAGGGGCTTGTGGAATACTAAAGAATATTTTCTTGGAGAGATTCTCTTCTGTGTCTCCTTCAAATGGTTTAATACCTGTTAGCAGAGTATAAGCACAAACACCCAATGCCCATAAATCTGACTGCTCGCAAGGTCGTCCTCTCAACTGCTCAGGTGCCATATAGTAATAAGTACCAGCAATACGCTTGACAGTTTGAATTCCTTCTGCCATGCGACTGATTCCGAAATCTACTAATACAAATCTTCGGTTGTGGTCATCACCTGTAACTAAAATATTACCTAATTTTATATCTCGGTGAATTATATTGTTAGCATGAGCATGAGCTAAAGCATCTGCCATTTGAGCCAGGAAAACTTTGATTTCTTCTACTGTGAGTTTCCCTCGTTGTTCTAAATAGGATTGCAAATCAATACCATTAATATATTCTGTAATTAGAACGAGTTTTCCAGCATGGATAAAATAATCTTCAAGATTGATAATGTTTGGATGACTTAATCTAGAAAGTAATTCAGGCTCAACTAAAAGTGAATCAATATTTCGGGTATCATCTATAATTTTTAATGCTAAATTTTCATGAGGTTGCTCCTCGTTGTATGCCTTGTAAACGATTCCATGACTACCGCGACCGATTTCTTCTAAGAGAATATATTGATTGATACGAACAGTACTTATCTGTGTAGTTATAGTTTGAATATTAGTCATCAAAAACCTCCGTAACCATATCTCCTATTGATGCTTCAATGAGAAAATTATCTTGAACTTCAGTAGGGGGATTAATCCTAATTACATTACTAGTTTTTGCTCCACTTAATTTAACTCTAATTAGTACTTCAAGAGTGATAACACCAGCAATTAAGAGCCTGTCCCCTGATTGCAAGCGAGAAGGTTCATTTTTGGTCAATATTTTTCCATTTAAGCTAGTCTTTCCTCCACTTTTATCAATTACAAAATATTCTGTATTAATTCGTTGAATTTCTAAATGCCTTCGACTAATGCAAAGGCTCTTTTTGTCTGAACCTGGAACTCTGATAATTACGTCGTTACCCACATTGTCAGAAACATTTTGTTTGCGGCGTTGACGACCAATAGAAATCGTTTCCAATCCATACGGTGCTTGATAAGCGTAAGGAGTACCTAGAATTCTGAGATATAGTAATTTGGATGCGTCTGTTGAGTGATTAAGTGTTCTATTAATTCCGTTAAGTGACTCTACTGTTATTGCTCCCCCTCCAGACTCTATCTGAGCCAGGACAACCTTTTTTAATTCAATAATTTCTTTATAGACAGGGAAAGACATTGATGTAGACTTTAACAATTCATTTGTTTTTGCGAGTGCTTGAGCTAATTTACCGGACTGAGCTAGTTTACGCGCTTCATCTAAATATGACTTTGCTTCAAATATTTTTTCTGTTCGTTTTTTCTGAAAATCATCGTAATCTTGCTGAAGTCTATTTCTGTAGCGTTCAATTATCCAATAACGAGTTAACCTCGAACTAAGAACTACTACAGACAAAATAAACACTGAAGGTAAATATAAAAAACTAGTTTTATTCCATTTAAATATAGGTGTACTATATATTGGTATACCTGCCGAACTAGGAGCGGGATGCCAATAAGTTACTTTCCATAACAATATTCCTAGAAAATTACTCTTTTCTATGCCTAGCCAAAAATCCTTTGAATTTTGTTGATTAATTTTATTTCTTATAATAGATTCTACTGATATATCTGGATTAATATAATCACTGATTTCAACGTTTTTTTTATTAAAAAGACTGGATTTGTTCAAAAAATATTCTGTTATCTTATCCTTTTGTAAAGACCTTGTAAAAAGTATTTTTACTGATTTATTTGTAGGAAAATTTGATGCTGCCTTTGCTGAAAACCACGAGTGACTGTCTGGATTTTTAAGCTCTGCGATACACTCATCTATCAACTTACGATCAATTTGATTTATGTTAGGTCTAAAACAAGTAAAGTTTAAAATTATCCCTATACCTACAATGAATAAACTACAGAAAATATTTACTTTTCTCATATAGGGGGGTACATCACCTTCTCCTGGTGGTTTTGGTTCTGGTTCCATCCCACCTTGTGAAGGTTCTAAGTCATTCTCTGTCAGCTTTGTCTCACCCAGAGTTTCTTTGAGTACTATGCTTGGTATAGTTACTCCAACTCTTAAAAAATCGAAGGATAGTTCACCGCCGTGTTCAAGTAGTTGTTCCTCATTGTCTGTACCAATGAAATGAAAGCCGTCAGTTTCTCTTATAAGGCTACCTAAAGACTTTCCTTCTCTAAAATTAGGAAATCTTACAACCTCATTAGAGTTCGTACCAAGCAATACTTTGCCCTTTGGTGCAATTATATATCTCGCTACTTCTTCGCCATCAAAGTTGTGTTGAATAAGTACACCTTGAGATAACAAATCATCTTTGTTATGTTCAAATAAAAAAGATGGAGAGGAACCTAACTGAATTTGTGTTCCCACAAAAATTTGCATTGGCTCTTCTATCTTTATCCCATTAACGTATGTTCCATTAACTGATTTTAAATCATCAATCCAGTAGGCATTATTTTTTGATTTATAGTAAATAACAGCATGCAGCTTGCTAATTTCTTTAGAATCGTCATCTATCCAAAAACCATAGGTTGCTGAACGTCCAATAACAGCATTGTTGTCAAAGACACAGTGGACTTCATTATTAGTCCCCTTTAAATTCAGAATGATTCTATTCTCTCGGAGAAGTTCAACCTTATCTTCAAATTCAAAAATCTCTTTTTCTACTTCTTTAAGTTGTTGCTCCCGCTGAAGCTTAATTGCAGGATTGGTTTCCAAAATGACAGCTTCTCGCAAAAGACTACGCTTTTTCAATAAGCTTTCGTACTGTTCTTGAATTTCAAGGTCTCTATCCATAAGAATCTCCTTAAGGATTTAGCCAAGCTGTTGTTCAATCTCGTCAATCTGTGACTTGAGCTTATTAAGTTCTCTCTGTGTTTCTTCTATTTGCACCTCTCGCTGAAGCTGTACAGCAGGATTGACCTCAGTAGCAAGATCCTTACGCAACCTACGCAGCTTTTGACCTAATAAATCGTAAAGCTCTTGTAACTCATCCCATTCCCGCTGCAAGCGACGGCGCTGACTAGCCGTTAAGCTGCTTGATGCCTGAAGAATATCAGATGTTTTATTTGTCTGCAAATCAGTAGTGAGGGAAATAGCTGCTGAATTAATTTCAGCATCCACTTGAGAAATGGCAAACAATTGACCGCCTTGATTGTCTCGCCAGCGTAGATAGAGAACTGGACGATACCACTGATTTCCTTCCACTCCCATCGCCTCTCGCCCCTGACTGACAGCCACCGCCAGGGAATTCTTTTGTCCTAGAGACCAATAAAACTGCTCGGCAAATTGAGTTGCTGCCTCTACGCTGATTGAGTATTGCATTGCCACTGCTGCTGGTATACGTTGAGCAACCAGATTTTGAGCAGCTCCATTAAACACTGATTCCCCTGTCACCGCCATACCAGATTGACAAGCACTAAGTACGATTAAAGCTACTCCTCCCGTTTGACTGGTGCCATCACTATAGCTGCTCTGTCGCAACAGGACTCCTAATTCCGCAGCACTAACGTAATCTGCTTCACCTTTTTCATTCTCGAATACCAGAAACCCTTGAGGTTTGGGTAACACCGAATTACAAACTCGGCATCGCTCAACCTTGATACTCTTATGGATTACCCTACACTGTTGGTTAGAACAGCGCTTGCCATACAACCCATGTCCATCAAAATGCAGGACGTGAGGAGCTGTATCTCCTCGATGTTCAGTGAGATAGGTTCGTAACTCCTTGAGGGTAGGATACTCCAGCTCGCTTAAACGAATATGTCCAGCTTCACTTGCCTTTTCCAATCCTTTGTGAATTGCTTGCTGTTCCTGCTTAGAGAGCCTTTGGAGTCCTAGTTCTGGGTCAGATGCTGCTGAGGACACCAGTAGCACATTGACCTGTTCCACAGGTGGTAAGTTAGGTGGAACCGTGTCGTGGGCAATGTATCGGGAAAAGCTAACTTGGTGATGCAACAGAAATCGCTGCCCATCATGCAGCAGTTCCCACGGATAATCTGCTAATCGCGATCGCTGCACGACATCTGCTTCAAATTTAAGTTGAATGTGCAGTTGAGTATTTTTATCCTCAGCCACACTGAGAGACTTTTGCAAAGCTTTTTCTACCCGACTTCCTGGTGGAAAAAGGGACTGATACAGCGCTTTGCCAATGTTGACAAGAAAACTCGGATGGAAAGCACTGTAGTCAGAAGCTAAAATACTGGCTGCTACCATCCAATCCTGTTCTCTATCCCGGCTAAAGCTTTCTGAGTGGAAGCTAGTACTCTCTAAAGTCTTAATGAGAGTAATCCGCCAATCTTGAGTGCCTTCCCAAAAAGGCAATTCCGACTCCGTTTCCCCTTCTCCAGCCGAAGATTGGGTCACGATTGCCTTAAAACGAGTCCCATCAACAGGCGAGAGGTAGAGTTCAAATAGTTCCACGAGTTTGCTAGCTGAGTATTAAATTAGAACTGGTCGCTGACGTTGTCGCCGCCACCTTTAAAGGTTCCTTCTATATTTTGCTCCACTAGTTTTTCCAGTCGTTCCGGATGACGTTTTCTGTAAAGATTAAGCAGCGTCTCTTTATTGATGACGGGAGAAAGCTTCACTTTCACCTTCTGCACGTCATCCCGGCTACCTCCCCCACCCAACTCCAGAACGTAAATTTTTATTGCTCCCTTGCCTTCCTTCTTGACTGTCACTTGAAGTTCAAGTTCCACCTCATCCACACTCAACAGAGGGATGTCTGTCTCACCTTCTAGGGAGGGAGCAAGTAGTTCCCGCTTCACCTGCTCAATCAGTTCCGCCAGTCCGATGCTATTTTCTTCTGCCACGCTGCAATTACTCCTGTATCGGTTGGTTTAATTCTCTAGATGCTAAATATTTGGAGCCTTCCAGGCACTTGACCCATGCTCTCCAGTTCTTTTATAGCCCAGTCAAATAGAGAGCGCCTCCCTCAGCTAAGGCGCAAGTCAAGAGTCTCTGGGTCATTCATCTACTTCAATGCCGTAATTTGCAAACAGAGCAGAAACAGTTATGTCCAGCGCTTTGACTAACTTTTCCATAGTCTCTAGCGAAGGGTTCAGTTCCCCCCTCTCAATATTGGAAATATAGGTACGGTGAAGCTCAGCCCGTTCGGCTAACTCCTCTTGAGATAAATCCAGTTCTCGCCGTCTGCGTCTTATCGCTTTTCCAAAGCGCTGTTTGATACTTAGTTGATTGTTTTGACTCACTGCACAATCGTCAGAGAGTAAAGTGAGTGAGTCTACAGATTAGAAATAACATTTTGTGATATATAAATAACAATAAGTGATTTAGCTTCACTCAAGTGATGGAAACTACTATGTCTCACCTGTCACCCCAGATACCGCCCTTCGGTCTACCAGAAAACATTCCCGAAACCCTACCTCAGCAGCAGTTTCAGCTCGGTGATTCAGTACGCTGGCGTCAAGTTCCTCATCCAGACTTTGGTCGTATCCTCGGCGTCATCTACACCCACTCCGCCAGTTGTATGGCGACTGGACTGCATTACCTGGTTTTACTCGATGAGCAAAGTCCCTCGCGCCACATCACCAGCTACGACTTCGCCTTCGAGAAGGATATCGAACGACTCAACCAGTCATCTACTGTTTGAGTTAGAGGTCATCATGGCACGAACTCAAAAACATCAACGGGTGCTGCAACTGCACAATCAGATGTTCATCTCTCCCCAAGAATTCAGTTTCCGATGGGGGATAGAGTATGAGGAACTAGCAGAAATTTGCTGTGTCTCCAAATCCACCACCTATCACTGGTTAGGCGGGCAAGCTAGCCGACGCGAGGCCGGTGAACCTTACCAACGAATCATGGCTGTGGCTGATTTTCTGCTTTCCCATGCTGAACAAATTCACCCACTTTTGGAACGCTGGCACACGAATTAATAACAGAAATTCCATGTAATTTGTCAAATTGACAAAACTTTCTTGACGGTCTAAAAAACGAGGAACTATGGTGCATTCAAAGTCGTATTTATACTCCTTGTCCTATGACCTTTGTGTGCCGCCCCCCTCATCACAACAAATCTAGCTGCCAAACCGATGAAGAACTAGTTGAGGAGTGGCTGAACTTAGTAAAAGAGGTGTACTTAGCCGCTGGAGAAGCAATTGCAAGAGTCAAAGGAAAAACGACCAGCCAGCAGATTGAATTGCTCAGAGCGCAAGCTGAAAAACCAGAGCATCTTGCCCTAATAGCGCTTGAGGCTCTCAACAAGGTAGATCATACAGCAACCCACCAACACAGTCGGTTGATGAACCATGCAATTTTGCAGATAGACGTGCTTCGTACTCAGTTAATTGAACGCCTGAGAAAGTCCGAGCGTTTACCACCTGCAATACCCACCTCCATGCAACCCAAGAACCAGCGCCGCTTAATCGAAGAGTTCCTTACTCAGCTAGTCAGTATGTCCCAGCAGGAAAAACTGGCACTGCTCTACAGGGTTGAGGGCCTAACTTCTCAAGAACGTGCGCGGGGTAATTGGAGTACTCGACTCATTGCTAGGTACTTAGGATTGCACAAAAACAGCTATCGCACTGTGGCAAAAATCGTCAAGGACTGGCATAAGCAAGGCATAGACTCAAACCTAGCTCCTAACTTTCAAGCTGCTGAGTTAAAGGAGTAGATGTCATCCAACATTGCCTGTCCTTAGTTCTATAGATGAGATTACAGATTGATACTAAAATACAGCTAAATTTCCAAGATTTGTAGGTTTTAACTTAGGTATTCTGCCATAAGAATATGGAGGAATCTAACTATGAAAAAATAACAAAGACAGCCTCCTATGGTTAGCTTTTTCCCAAAACCGTATCCCGATGAAATTTTATACAGTGTCATTGCACGCTACCAGATTAGAAGCGGTAACACGAGTCCGAAAGTAACGCTCCGAGAATTATTTAACTCAGCTACTACTGTAGCTACGGCTGACTTACCTTCTAACCTTAATTCTTTAAGTGAGAGCCTACAACCTTTTTCCAACTATACGGTAGAAGTGCTGATTGAAAGATACACCCTGTACCCTTTCTACAGCGTTTTTTTACCTCCGAACCGAGCTACTAGAGTGAAGGAGTCGCTGAAGGCAGAGTGTGGCAGTGATATTCACACTAGAGCTGGAATTATGGCAAGTTCCGTTACCATGCCGAGGTATTTCCGGTTTTGCCCCAATTGTCTAAAAGAAGATTTGCAAAAGTACGGGGAAGCCTACTGGCACCGACTACATCAAACGCCTGGAGCGCTGGTTTGCCCAGTCCATGCTGTGGCGTTGCCAGATAGCATAGTTCCAGTCCAAGGCTTCAACAAGCATGAATATCAGGCTGCAAGCCCAGAAAATTGCCTGATTACTCACAACCAACCAATATACAGTAATGACACTTTAGAGAAATTTTGGCGGCTGGCTCAAGATATCTCTTGGTTAATGAATAGCAAACTCTCTGCTCAAGAGCCAGATTGGTTTCGTAGACGGTATATAGCTCTATTGATTGAGAAAGGTTTAGCGACGGCAACGGGTCGAGTTCATCAGAAGAGACTTCTTGATAATTTTATGTTTTTCTACGGGCGTGAAATGCTTGAAGCCCTTGACTCAATGGTGGATTACGAGGAGGAACACAACTGGGTATTTGGCATCGTTAGAAAGCATCGAAAATCATTTCATCCTATGAGACACCTACTGATGATTAGGTTTCTCGCAGGCTCTATTGAAGAATTCTTCAACATAGATTACGATTACAAACCCTTCGGTGATGGACATTGGCTTTGTCTGAATGCTGCCGCCAACCATTATCTCCAGCCAGTTGTGACCGAATTGGCTATCAGTCTATGCTGTGATACCAAAAAACCTGTGGGTACTTTTCGGTGTTCGTGTGGCATGATTTATTGTCGAACAGGCCCCGATGAAACCGAAGATGACAAATACCGAATTGGCAAAATTAAAGCATACGGTCAGGTTTGGGAACAGAAGCTTAGGGAACTCGTAGAGATTCAACGGTTGGGTCTTCGAGCAACGGCAAGACGACTCAAGGTCGATGCCAGAACAGTCAATCGGTATGCCTTACGGCTAAACCTCAATACCTCCTGGCAATCTTTCCAGGATAACGAAATAGTGCAGTCTCCAGAGCAGCCAGAGGGTGATGTCAACTCTACTGGTGAGAGCGAGACCAGACATCGGCAAAAATGGTTGACTCTACAACTTGAGCATCCAGAGGCGTCGAAGACAACTCTCAGGCAAATGGCTCCAGCTACCTATGCGTGGTTGTATAAACATGACAGAGAGTGGCTCAATCAAAATTCGCCGACATTGAAGGTGCCTGTTCCGGGAGCATCCCAATTTTGCAAGAAGGCAAGAGAACGGGAAGTTTATTCGCGATTTTTACTCGCGAATAAAGGCCGACTAGGCGGATGTTGCCCTAACTGCGACAATTTAATTAGTTAGGGAGCCTCTTTATGACAATGACACCAGAAGACAAAAAACTTTTAGCCGACCATATCAAGGCGATAGCTAAAATTCTCTATAAAAATACTCCACAAGAGAAAATTGAGACGTTAGAGGGTATTGAAACAGCGGTGCGCGACCAAGTGCTAGAACATGTCAGCCCCCAAATAACCTTTTTTTTATCGGAGAAAAGACGGGAACAGAATCGGGACGCATCCGAACGATAAGAAGTTGTGTGGGTCGGATAAAAATCACTCAAAAACAAGCGTCACGTTTAGGAATTGAGCCGTATCGACGGTTAAGTCCTCTTCTGGAAAAATGCTGTTTATTACTTGCAGCAAATGAATCATTTCAAGATGCAGAGAATGACCTGAAAGTCTTGACCGGGGTAGAAGTAGGTCACAGCACTCATCATCGCCAAGCCCAGAAAGTAGAGCTATCGCCACCTAATATTAAACAAAAACTGACAGAAGTTTGTCTCGATGGTGGGAAAGTGCGTTTACGCTCACAGGAAAAAGGTAAACCCGCCTACTGGAAGGAGTATAAAACCGGACGACTACAAGGAATATATTACGGAGCCTTCTTTCAAGATAATTTTTCTCTAATTAATTGGGTGAACAGCCAAAACCTGGCTCGAACCATTTATTGCTTGGGTGATGGACACGATGGGGTGTGGAACCTATTTGCACAAATAGCCGACGACCAGACCCGACAAGAAATTCTTGACTGGTATCATTTGAAAGAGAACCTCTATAAAATTCAGGCATCGAAAAAGTTTTTAGAACAAATCGAAGCAGATTTGTGGCAAGGAGTGGTCGAAGAAGCGATTAGTAAACTCCGGAAAACTAACTATGTCGGGGCTACTAACTTTATAAGTTATCTACGTAAACATAGGCATCGCTTAGTCAATTATATGTACTTTCAAGCCGAACAATTAAGTTCGATTGCTTCGGGAGCTGTAGAGTCTGCGGTCAAACAGATAGACAAGCGGCTACAAATAGTCGGCGCTCAATGGAAGTCCCAAAATTTACCGCAAATGCTGCAACTGCGGTGCGCTTATCTGAATCGACAGCTTGCTCCAAGCGCTTAAAAAACCCAAAAACAGTATGAAAAGAAGCACGCTGCTTTTTTTCGCGAGTTACAATCGCGAATAATTAGGATTTATCTTTATGCCTCGAAAGACTTCCAAGGATATTGAGCGAGATAAACTCGCTCGATTTGAGCGTATTAAAAAGGCGATAGCAGCGTTAGAAAAACAACAAAGACAAATATTAAAACAGGGTGAGCTGGCTCCATCCGGGGCTTGGGTAGCGCGTTATCAAGTTCGGCAAAATAATAAGAAATATTGGTACTACAAATTACAAGTGCCGACTCCATACTTCCCATGCGCGACCTCCGAAGAGTTGAGTAAATACAAGCATCTGGGGAAAGCTGGTACTACTGACCATATAGATGCTGTCATGTCTGTTTTTAGGCGTTCTGTTATCGATGAGATACAGAAGCTCATCCGTTCCCTAGATGATTGCTTGCTGGATATTACTTCTGGAGCCGAGCAGGAGGAAGAAAAACCGCAGGATTGAATCTCCCGAAGTATTCGCGATTATTACTCGCGAATAATGGCTGTCCCTTTATTTTTGCACAATTGGGATGCTCCCAACTCGAAGAGCAGGGCAAAGAGGTTAAGCCCTGGAGGGTGATTCGGCTTGCTGGTTTACGAGAGGATTACTCCCAAAAAGTTAAAGCGGCTCTTGAGGATGAACTGAATAAATTGCGAACTTCCCCCACTGTGTCAAAAATTATTTGAAATTTTTTGACTTCCAAACCCCATCAAGATTAATTGAGCTGCTTTGCGAAAAGCGTGATTTTATCCGGATTGTCTAACCCTCTTGTGTCAGTTTGGGAAAATTTGACGAATTTGCCTTGTTTCAGCTCAACTAAAATTCATCTTACAGCCTGCCTGAGCGCAAAATTCGCCTAATATTGCCAAAAAGCCAAATTGTCTAACTTTTTTATTTCATGGTGGAGCGTTGTACCAACCCAGAGAATCGCTCAGATTTAGAAATTGTTTAACTTTATTTTTAGGAAGTCTGTAGAGTGAACGGAAAATCAAGGGTTGTATAACCTTAAATTGTCTAACTTTATTATTCCTCCACATCTGTTCCGCGTCTTAGACCCAATGGTGAACGATGAGGATGGTGAGTTACTGGCGAATCTCCAGGGATTGTGTATTGACCCCACTGCCAGTCTGGCTGATGTTTTGGAAGAGTTGCCTTGGGGCTTAGTCTGGACAACGCGCAGCTTACAAGAAAACATAGCCGACCAGCACCGCCGTCTCACGATTTGGGAACAAGCGCTCAAGCGGCAGATGGAGAACTTAAACCGAGCCACCGAGCGTTTGAAGAAAGACCAACGCTACGGACTGTGGCAGCAGCGCGAAAAAGGCACTGATTACTGGCGCACCTTTCTCAATCAATGTATCGAGCAGCAGCAAGACCAAAATTACGAATTACAAGCAGAGTTGGATAGTCTACGAGAAGAGTGGGGACGAATAACCAGTACGAGCAACCTATGAGCAGCCAAGACTACCGACTTGACTTACCCGTGCCAGTAAGCGGTGAGGACTTACCCATCCCCGTCGCTGATGCGGGACCGCAGGAGGAAAAGGCACGCGAGAAGGCTCATTTAGAGTGGTCTAACATGGCTAGTCAACGGCATATTCGAGATTTAGCCGTAGACCCAGTTCAGGGGGATTTGTGGCTAGCAACGGGAGGTGGATTGCTGCACTGGCAGTTGGAGAAAAACCGCTTCACCCGCTACGCCAGCGAGCATGGTTTACCCGGCAATTCAGTGGTAGCGGTAGCCGTAGATGGGTTGGGGCAAGTTTGGGCAGCTAGTGAGCAGTTCGGACTCAGCTACCTAAAAAACGACATTTGGCGACCCTACCGCATTCTAGGGGAAATAAAGGTGAGCTGCCTCACCCTAGATTCTACCGGACGGCTTTGGGTTGGCACGGCTAGCGGCATCTATGCCATCAAGAGTCCAGACCGCAAACCTGCGATCGAGCTACCTCCGGCTGGTCATCCTCCTAGAGCGATTCTCCTTCGGAGACGCTACGCTAACGCAGTTACCAGCTCAAATCAACGGCGGCAAGTAACCTTGAACTCAGCACCAACATCTCTCATCCGTCCGCTGCATTTGAATTGTTATGCCGCATCGCCTTCAAATAATTTGACCGCCAACTAAAAGTCTTAGCGGCAAGCACATTTTCCCTGGAGAATAAGATTTTTTCATGGCTCGCTGTGCTACTCCATCCAAATTGATGGCAGAATCGCTCTAATGTCTATGGCTTGTAAAAATGGGATTCAAATGTATCAATAGACACCTGAGTCGAGCAGGTGCAATCGGCATAGTATTGCTCAGCATAAGCTTGATGCTAGTGTTAGCTTCTGTTGGAATAGCACAAGCTCCTCAACCTTCTCCGTCTGCACAGGAGCTATTAGCCCAACAAGAAAGAATAAGTACAGATACTACATTTGTAACTTTAGCTGCTATTCCAGTTTTTTTCATGAATCTCGGTTATGCACTGTGGTCTACCGTCTTGTGTGGTGAACAACCAGGAAAAGCAATTCGTCAACATCTGATGATTTTAGCCCTATCTATATTTGCTTTTTGGGCTTTGGGTTTTGGGCTGATGTTTGGCAATGGCAACGGTTTTATTGGCGTAGAAGGAGTGCTTTTCTTATCTGGTGCGGACAATAGCCCTGCAATTGGCGATGCATATCAAGGAGCTTACTCGTCTATGAGTTGGGCAGGTATACCTCTCAACATTAAATTCTTATTTCTCGTTTCTAATGTTGTTGTATCAACTAGTATCTTAGCTAGCACATTTATTCAACGAAGAAATCCTTCTATTGTCTTCATCTTCTGCCTTTTATTCGTATGTTTTATCTATCCTATTACTGGGCACTGGATATGGGGAGGCGGTTGGCTTGCTAGGATGGGATTTTGGGATTATGCTGGTTCAACCGTAATTTTCTCCGTGAGTGGGTGGGCTGCTTTAGTAGGTGTCTGGGTCTTCGGTTCAGATGAGGAACCGCATAGCAAAGTTGAAGATAGCGGTGGAACACAAAGTATCAACATCTTATATGTTGGTTTTCTGATTCTTTGTTTAGGTTTGATTGCTCTCAATACTGGTTCAACAATAGGCTTTGGTGATGGCAGATCAGTAAACCATATTGCTATCACGACTATTGCATCAGCCATTGGTAGTGCTATTGGAGCAATAATTACTTGTTGGATCTATCTTCGCAGACAGAACACTACAAGAATAATACAAGGAGTTTTATCAGGGCTAGTTGCTATTTCTGCATCTTGTGCTTTCGTCGGTACTGCTTGGGCAGTTGAGATTGGATTCATAGCAAGTATTCTTACGTTCTTATTTTTGGATTATTTAAAGAAGAGCAAGATCTCCGACATATCAGGACTTATTTCTATTCATCTTGTAGGCGGTATATGGGGCACTTTATCCGTTAGTTTTTTTGCTGCTGGAGAAAGTAATGCTTCTAATGCCCTATATTCTATTGGTCCAGCAGTGGGTTTATTCAATGGAGGTTTATCCAATGGAGAAAGTTTTCAACAACTATTTCAACAGTTAGTTGGCATCATTGCTGCTGGAACCTTTGCCGCTCTTGTAAGTTGGATGTTTTGTCTAATTATTAAACTTTCTACTAAATCAGATGCAATTGAGTAAAAGAAGAATTAAATAACTAAATAAGTTCTGAAGTTAAGGCTTGGAATTTTGGAGATTTGAAGGATGATTTGCAAGAGGAGATAACTTGTCTAAAAAAGGATTTAATCCACTCATAATTGCAAAGGAAGATACAACGAAAAACAATAACATCAGAGTCCGGTTTGAATTGAATTTATTAGATAAGTCGTTTTGACTTACAGAAACAGTAGAAGTTCGCTTCGGTATGAGGCTGTCAGGATGACTTTGAGTTGCTACTGTTTGCTTGCTTGCTGAAGATGCAGAAGTTCTGGGTGCGATATCTTTAATGGATGTTGATTTATCTGTTTCTACTACGCTTCCTGTTGCTCTTGATTCAATCGCTGCGGCATCTGAATCTTTTATTTCAAGACGGCGTTGGAGTTCCTTTAATTGCCCACGAATATAATCATCATTAATTAACCCAAGATTGACTTTGCTAGCCACTTCCTGCTCATATTTTTTCAGTTTTTGTTGATATATCTCATCTTTTTGAGAAGTCTGCGAAGTATTTTCTTGTGGTGATTTCTTGTTAGTTTTCGCAACACTGCTTGTTGATTTTTGATTGGACGAGTCTACATCTGAGGTAGAGTCAGTGCCAGACTGTAACTTTTTATTGTTATTAGCAATGACTTGTTTTTCAATTCGAGCTACATCTCCATCACCAAGTTCAAGAACCTTTTGAAATTGTCTTAACTCTTCACGAGTAGCATCAGTAAAAGGATACTCATACTGAATTGAACTGATTAAAACTTGTTCATATTGCCGCAACTTCTTCCAGTGATCTTCAATTTGAGTTATGATTTGAGTCTCAACTGGCTCAATGTCTTCAGCTGTGAGGTTCAAAGCTTGCTGTTGTTGGCGCAATTCTTGTCGCTTTGCACTGTTCAGAGGATACTGTTGCTCAGCTGCACTAGCAAATTCTTGTTCATACTGTCTTAGATTTTTCTGATATGTCTCAATCTGGGTAGTAATCTTAGTCTCGATTGTTGCTACATCTACTTGGTTTAAGCCTAGTATCTGCCAAGTTTGTTTCAACTGTTGGCGCGTTGATTCACTTGGATATTGTTTGTACTGAGTTGCTTTGATGAAAGCTTGCTCATACTGCTGCAATTTCTGATGGTAAGACTCTATTTCAGCTGTAATCTGCGCTTCAACTGAAGTCACATCGATATCTGATAATTCTAAATTCTGCTGGTGTATTTTAAGCTCATTACGCTTAGGTTCATTTAATGGAAATTCGTGCCGTACAGCCTCAGCAAATGCTTGCTTATACTGTCTCAGTTTTTTGTAATACTCCTTCACCTCAGAGCCTAAACGAGCTTCAATCCGAGAAATATCAGCATCACTTAGTTCCAGCTGAAGTTGTAGTCGCCGTAGTTCACTTCTTTTAACTTCACCTAGCGGGTACTCTTGCCGCAAAGCTTCTCTCAATGATTGTTCGTAAACTCTCAAATTCTGTTTCTGAGCTTGAATATAAGCTGTGACCTTTGCCTCAATAGGTACTGTATCTTCATTCCTTAGTTCTAAAACTTGTTGAAGATTCTGCAATTCTTGGCGAGTCGCATCGCTAACAGATTCTTCTTGCTGAAGAAGATCGGTAAAAATTTGTTCATAACGCTGAATTTTTTGCCGAAACTCTTTTCGATAAGGTTCTAATATTTCATCTTCTAAAACTTTTGCCTCATCAACTGAAAATTCTAATTTAGCTCTCAAAGCATCTAAAATACCTCGGCTAACAATAGTCAAATCTCCTCGTTTACCATAACGTGCTACTTCTTTCTGATACCTTTGACGAGGATCGCCTAAAGGAACTTTTGTTAATCGGATTTTAAACCCTTCTCGAATTGCATAGATTTCTGGTTTGACTTCTGGTTTGACTTCTTTAACCTTTCGGCTAGCATACTCATGCAACTCATCAATTGAAATGACATCATCTCCATCTTGATCAGCCTCTCCGGTTTTCATACCCTCAATTAAGAAACGGGTATACAGCGATAACTCTTCCCCTTCCTGCTCAAAAGAGTACTGAGTCGAACTAGAAGATGTCAGGACTGCTCGCCCTTCACCGCCAAGTTGTTCACGAATATTAATCGTTCCATCATCTTTAGCGGATAGACCTTCGGCAAAAGCACCACTAAAGCAACAATCCAAAATCACAATCTGACGCTTTGAGCGACTACGGCTCATACAGTCATGCACAAATCTAGCTGCAACCGCTGTTGGGCTAATCAATTCTCCATTAGAACTTTTCCGAGTTCTACGAGTTGCCAAATAAAGATTGCCCAAATCGTCTTTTATACCATGACCGGAGAAGAAGAGAAGTAATAAATCATCTTTATGTCGTCCTGCAAACAATGAATAAATAGCTTCCTCCATTGTTTGACGCTCAGGATTTTTTAGCACTGTGATGTTCGGCTTAGTAAATCCCCCGATACCTGGATCAAGCAATACATCCCGCATCGCTTCAATATCTTTCGCAGCAGCAAGTAGTGAATTTAAGCCTTGTTCATATTCACTAACCCCAATCAGTAAAGCTACCTTCGCCATGTTGTTTTTTACATTGTTACAAACTTTTGCGCTGCCTCGATTGCTGCCATCAACTCCGCTTGGCTACTAGCCTTCACCTTCAACTTTTTGCCATTCGCCTCTACTTCCATCTCAATTGCCTTCCCAGAAAGGCGATCACCTAAAAAACCGATCAAATTCCTTACATTAGCAGGGTTGACCTCAGTAGTTAGCATTCCCATAAGAAAACCACCTAAAGCCTTGTTGCCCTCTGGTGGGTTGGGATCAAGAATTCGCTCAACACTCTCAAGCTCATCCAATTCTTTCAACTGTTTTAGAAGTTTCTGAACTTCTATTTCCTGATCTTCAGGAGATAAGTCTGGATCGTTGAAATTAATTGTAACTTTAATGCTCGATCCCTCTACCATATCCCCTCTCGTTAAACAATATTGTAGATTTCTTAGTTATATCAACCAGAAGAGCTCTTGTCACTTTTTCCCAAGCACAGGAAAGCAAGCGTGCAGACCCTAAATCAAGGAGCAAGCGGTGAACCAGGTAGACCAAACGCAAGTCACCTACAGCATTGAGGAAGTCCAGCAGAGCAAAGTCGCTGTCCGAGTTGGAGAGCAACCCCTCACCCCACCCCAGATTTCCGCTCAAGTTCTACGCAAGCTCAAGGAAGATGCCGAGGCAGTCTTGGGTAAGACATTCTCCCAATCCGTCATCACCGTCCCTGCCTATTTCAGCGAATCCCAGCGTCAGGCAACCAAGGAAGCGGGAGAACTGGCGGGTTTGCGAGTTCCCCGGATTATTAACGAGCCAACTGCTGCGGCTTTGGCATTTGGCTTGGGTGCCCAACCGCAAACAGTAGCCGTGTACGACTTAGGCGGCGGCACGTTCGATATCTCGATTTTGCGGATTGAACGGGGTTTGTTTCGAGTCAAGGCTACCAGTGGCGATACTCACTTAGGAGGCGATGATTTCGATCTAGCAATGGTTCTAGAGAAATTGTTGAACCGTTTTATCTCAAAATCAACTCAGAATTTGATAGATTATCAGCTCGGCTCAACAATTATCGACAAATTGTTTAACCGTTGTTTATATGAGTCTACGGAATGACAAGGCTTCCAGGGGCTAAAATTGTCGCACCGTTTTATTCGTCTACACAATCGCCTGCCAAATCGTCCATAAACCCGAATCTTTTTGAGGCGGGTAAAATCCTAAAGCCTCCTCCTCTTGTCGGTGAATCTCTGTCTCACCCAACAAAGAGTAATACATGGCAACTTCCGGCCCATACCCCTCTAATCCCAATCTTTCTTTGTCGGAATGCTCCAACATCGCCTCAATCAGTTCCCGCCTTGCCTTAGCACCTTGAGACGTGAGTTCTCGACGATTAATTAATTCGTTCCAAAGAACAGGAGTTTTGTTATAAACCTTATCGCAAACTTCCGACAGCTTCGTGTTAAATGCTTTAGCATTGCTGATAATTTCTTGTTGCCCCTGAATCCAACAGGTATTCCTATTGACTGCCATATCAAACGCTTGGCTCAAACTTTCATCGAGCAAGCGTTTAGTATGAAATAACCGATACTGCACTTCGCGCCTAGCAACAGCATCGGTTTGCAGTTGTGCCGCTGAAGCTTGGATTTTCTCAAGTGCAGCAAATTCTAACGCCTGAATTCGCAGCACCCCTAGTTTTGTCGCACACAAAACAATCAACGGCTTACCATCGGCTGTTTCAGCAGGAGGGTTATCCGGTAATTCTTCATCCAACCAGCAAGCAATCAACCCATCGGCATCACTATTACAACGCAGCTTAGCTAAATCTTCTGATGCATCAATATATTGCCGTTCAAAATATCTCAACGTCCCTGTTTTATAACTATGCCGTTGAGCAACCATTGGCTTAAGCGGATACGTCTGAGATAATAAACTAGCCAGAGGCGATCGCTCTTGCTCTGAGTACGCTGCCACCTCAGCATCTACATTAAAATCAGACCCTTCCCAAAGCCGCAATTCATCCCACAATCGACGATGGGTGATAACATTCCGTCTTAATAAGCGATCAATTATATCGTCCCATTTCTGCTGCTCATCTTCATCATTCGGTGAATCGCACAATGCCAGTGTCACCAGTTCCGGTGTTGCCTTAACTGCGCCCGTTATCGTCACCAAGTTTAAAGTACCAATCGTTTTCAGAACCCGGCGATAATCCTCATCTAGATGTCTTGCATCAGCAATTAAATTCTGAATCTCCACCCACCGCTGTAAATTAGGTCTAGACCCAAAACCCATGCCTGCGGCTTCCACAAAATAGTCATAAACGCGATCCAGCTTTAGCGTCTCAGGAAGATGTCCATTAACCGTTTCCTCCTCCAAAAAATTCTGAAACGAATAGGGTTCGGAACTCGTGAGAAACGTAAACAACGAGCGGTCATTTTGCCCATACTTAGCACACAACATCGGCAACACCAATGCCGCTACTGGATGCAAAGGATAAACTGCCCCTAAATCTTCAGGTGTTAGGTTTTCAGTTGTGGCAATACTTTCTAAATTCTCATACCATTCTTGTGCCTGATTAGAAATTGCACAATGAAAATTATCAGCTTCAGAACTATAGACATCTCCGAAATATAATTAAAAACCGAAAATAAAGTGGTAATATTATAATTTACTTTTTAATTTTTACAGTAAAATGAGTAATATACCAGAGTACCTTGAAAAAAATCAACAAGAAAGTAAACGATTAATTGGACTAGAGTACGAACAGTTACAGCAATTAATAGCTGCCGCTGAATTATTACATCAACAGAAAGATATCGAGATTGAGCAAAGAAAAGTAAGGATAAACAAGGCAGGAGGAGGTAGAAGACCAAAACTATCAGTCAAAGACCAAATAATATTAACTTTGGTATATCTACACCCGGAGCCAACATTCCAGATGCTAGGAGTCCAGTTCGGAGTTAGTGAATCAACAGCGAATGACATATTTCACTACTGGTCAGAGCTATTGAGGGAATTGCTGCCTGCTAGTCTGCTGGAACAAGTAAAAAAAAATCCCGGTGAGTATAAATGGGTGCAAGAAATTCTCGCCGAGTTGGAGTTAATAGTGGATAGCTGTGAACAGCCAATACCGAGACCCAAGGACTATCAAGAACAAAAAAAGTTTTATTCAGGCAAAAAGAAAAACCATACTTTGAAAAATCAATTAATTGTCACACCAAATGGACAAGAGATTGTAGATGTTATAGTGGGAAAGCCAGGGCCGACTAGCGACATAAATATTTGGAGAGAAGGTCAATCCAAGTTAGCTCCAACACAAAAATTCAAAGGAGATAAAGGCTATATAGGAGAAGTCCAAATAGAAACTCCTCAAAAAAAGCCGAGAGCCAGGGAATTAAGCCAAGAAGAAAAACAAAAAAATCGAGAGAAAGCGAGTGAGAGAATATTTGTTGAACACGTAATTAGATTACTAAAGATTTTCCGTGTAGCCCAAGAAAGGTTTCGCCTAAGAGCCAAGAGTTATCAGAGAATAATTCTTCTAGTGTGTGGATTAGTCAGATTAAGGATTGGGACGTTATTTATAAATAGCTCAGTCTGCGACTAAATCGATAAACATTTTAGATAAAAAATAGATATATTTGGGATAATTATTGATTTGAATTAGCTGTAGCCCTAATAAAAACGTTGAAATGGTTCAAATTACCCGGCTGCGTTAAATACTTCAAAAGCAGTCAGAGACTGCTTTTGGCTATTTTCGGAGATGTCTAATACCAAGCAGCCGCCTCGCAGGTTGGCTTGAGCAGATTCCAATGTAGTAACCACAGAGACGCGGGATCTTCTAGAAACTCATCCCATCCATTTTCAGCCAAAAGCTTTTCGCCAAAATCTGATAGCGAAGCGTTAGCGAGTCTTCGAGCGTCGGGAGTATCATTTTCCAGCACCTTGAACGCCGAACACCAGTAACGAATTGAGCGCACCATGTTCTTCCCGACGCCTAAACGAACAGGTGCATCTTCCTTCAAGAAAATTTCTGAATCTCGCTTTGCCCAATCAAAACCCTTTTTGAGCCAACCAAACCGAGGATGAAACGTCTCGTGGCGGGCGAAGGCGGGATTTACATTAGGGACTTGAGTGATAATGCCCTCTAAAAGCAGGTCGATTTGTTTCATCAGGAAGTGCAGTTATATGTTTTAAGCAAGCCAGTGCAGAAGCTATGAAAGTTCTAATTGTAGTTGGAGCAAGCGATCTGCCATAGGCTTATCGCCTTATTCATCCTCCCCCATGTTCTTCCCGATGCCCAACTGCACAGTGGCATCATCTCCTAGGAAGACAGCTAGATTGAGAGAAACGGTAGGAGGCAAGGTGGAAGGATGAAGGTATCTCCGGTTACTCTACGATAATGCTTGCACGAGTAAAGCGAAGCAGCTCGCAGATAGGTTATGAATGTTAGCAAACATCAGATGTTGGGTTGACGAAGTAAATGCAATTTACAGTATGTGCGATCGCTGATCTTGTAAGTTGGGTTGAGACAACGAAACCCAACACCCACAGAGCGATCGCTCTCTTCTCTACTGCCCTGCCGCAAAAACCTGATCTACCGTCAGCGCCAGGTTAGGGAAAGTGGGTGAAAGCAGGCGATCGCCTGCTCGAAATTGCTGCAACTCGTATTCCCCATCCACCAATTGACAAACAGTGAAAGTGGCTTGTTTGGGATTGCCAATGAAGCGTCGCCCACCCAATGCGGCATAATCCACAATCCAATATTCCTGGATGCCCAATGCTTCGTATTCTCCCAGCAAGCGTGAAGTAATCATCCCGCCAATTGGTTGAAACGACTTCCACAATGAGCTTGATTGATTTGCCCAGCGTGATGATAGAACCACTTTCCCAATCGGGTTCATCAATCAGTGCCGATTCATCCAAGACAATTACATCCGGTTCATAGCTACTTAGGGCTTGCTGAATAAGTCGGCGAAAAACAACCGATGGATTAATCAGTTATTTAATCCTGGAATAATAATGAGCTTTTGTTGTTGTTAATTCCCACAAGCATAAGCCGAATTAATAGTTATCGAGAAAAAAGGCGTGATGTTGTGTATTGCACAAAAAAAGACAAAAAAACTGCCGTAGCAGGGTGGAAAGATTCATGACTAAAAAAGTGATAGCAATAGCCGTTTGAGAAGTATGAGGCAGTTTAGCCATGACGCGATTCAAGCTAAATCTTCGCTTTGAGATGCCAAATTTTCCTTCAATAGCATTGCGAACCTTCTCGTCGTCTAAGGCTTGTTTCTTTTTGTCTGAGCTGACATTAGCTGGAGGTCTGCCTAAGGGGGGGCCACTTATTCTAATCCCTCTTTCTTTACAGAATGCTCGATTCTCGCGATTTCGATAAATTCTATCTACATGTACTGATTCGGGATAGACTCCTGTGTGCTGTTTAAATGCTTCTATTTGGGCTTTTAAGTCTCCGGCTTCATTAAAGTTATCCCAGCTTATACGGTCTAAAAAGACATATCCATCTCTGACGCTTGCTGCTAGTTTAGCTCCAAATTCTACAGGTTTTCCGGCTTTTCCTCTCACAATTGGACGGATATGGGGCTGACTTAAACTGACTATTCTGTCGTCAATTCTCTGGGCTTTATTCTCATACATCCATTGCTGTTGACGGTAAACTTCCGCCACCACCAGCAAGCTCTTATATTGAGAGATGCTCAAACCCTCAAGTGCTTCTCCTGTCTGAAGGAGCTGGTCAATGTGTGATAAATTTCTTTTTATATATTTCAGTTGTTTTTTTATAGCTTTTCTTCTCTCTTTTCTTGACGATCTCCGTTTTTTGGCGACTTTCAAGTAATCTTTCCGAGCGAGGTTTCTATAAGTTTTTGGCTTTTTCTTTAGTCTCCCTTTTAGGGGCTTATAGAGAGTATCTATTATCTTTTCCGTTTTGACTCTGGCTTGATTTAATAGACCCAAGTCATTGGGATAGCTGATATCTCCTGGCGCACAGGTAGCATCCAGAATTAATTTCCCTTGATTCGGGCTTTCTCTTGTTTCTTGCCTTTCTGAGAGTGAGCTTTTTTTTTAGATTCCTCCTCTGTTTCTTCCTGAATCTTCTTTACCATTCTTTGATTTATTTGATTTACTAAATCAACATTTATCCTTTCTCTAAATCTTACCAAAAGTGAGGCATCATAAGGGGCTTCGTTGCTGTAATGCTTTCTCCCTATAAAGTATTGTAAGTAAGGGTTTTCTTTTATTTGTTCTACTGTTTCCCGATCGCTTATTCCTAATCTTTCTTTGATTATTAATGAACCCAATGCCATCCGAAATGGCAGCGCAGGTGCCCCCATATCAATAGAAAAAATTTTGGCGTATTCCTCTTCAAATTCATCCCAGGGTATCAGATTTGCCATGATTACCCAACGGTTATCTTGTGATAACTTTCCCTCAAAGGGCAGCTCAAAGTTTTCCGGTGGGGTCGGGCTTGAGGAAGCTTTTCTGTACATTTTCCCTGCTCTTGGTACAAGGATTTTGTGGGATTCTACCAGATTTCCTGGGAGCTGAACAACTTTCAAGACCGCTCAAACTATTTATAGCTAAGGGTTTCCGGTTTTTACAGCAAACCCTACTTAACTCTAGCGAATGAAGCGATCGCCGATCTTGTAGAGGCAACGAACCCAGTGTCAGGAGGGATCACAACAACTTGCCCTCTAGATGGATGAGTCAAACTTCCATCCGTCAAATCTAAGAGGAATGCGATCGCACAATCTAAAAATCTCAAGTCGTACTGCTTGGCTTGCTGTTTATTGCCTGAAAAACTAGCAACTATATCTTCATCCATCGCACCTTACCGATCTGCGATGCCACCCTGAAAAAGACAGTACTGAAGCCAACCGACATTAACTAAGTCTTGCTATTTGGGGGGCAAACCCGCCTCCCAGCCGTGAAAGCAGCACTGCGCGATCGCTTTAAAGCAATAGCACTTTCAGTTACTGAAATTGTCCAACCGTTTTTTCCGCCTACAGTTACGGTAAGAACAAACGTTGTTAAGCCGTTTCCAACCAATCGAAAATTTGATCTAACTGCTGGAGTGTTACCAATCCGTACTGCCAAAGAATCATTGGTACCAGATTGAGAGTATCAGGGAGATGGCGTACAGCCAAATCAATGGAAGTCGATGGAATTGCCAAATCATCCTGTAAAAAACAAATTAACCCTTGCAAACGTTTTGAATTCATCGCTCCAGCCCTGCATAAGTGATTTCTTATTGCTTTCCTAGTCAACTTACAGGGCAATTGTGATTATTTTGTGATTTATTTAGGTCGGATGCGCTGTGAAATAGATTAAAAAAAGTAAACTCAGTTATCTAAAGTTTTGTAAATATAAACTCCATCTCTGGCATACCAATTTGGGCACATTTACAGTTCGTTATATGAAGTTAACGTTACATTGTTAAGTATGACCTATGTTTGGAAATTGACGCTTCAAAAGTCCTACAGCCTATACCTCTCAACTCAAAGGATGACTACTCCTACTGGATGAGAATAACAGCCTCTTCCGCCTTATTATTGAGAGCATTCTTTAACTCTTGTCCAACCTTAGCAATCAGTTCATCAAACGCTTCCTGATTCGCCGTCAGTTGTTCTCTAAAAACCCGTTCTAACTCAGGATTCATTTGCTCACAAATTGAATCAAGCTTACTATCATTCAAAAGCATAGGACGACTCCAACTAGGAACATCCACCTTTGTCTTAATTGCGTCTTGAGTTTTGCTGCGAGTTATCTCCACACCTGCCGCCAGCACCGAAACTCCATAGATGAGCACAATAGGCCAAGTTAAATGTCCGGTTAATATCAAAGCGATGATGCTACCGACAGTACCCCCACCAATCACGACATTGACGATAAACGAGACGGTATCAGCAAGAATAGTGTCTCCAATTGACAACTCCGGGTTGACCACATCAGGGTTAATCCCCTCCTCAAACCTCAAACTACTTCTAGGTATCTGATATTTGCGACAAATTGAGTCAGTTTCTTGTGCCAATTCAGGTTGAATTTTACTGTTAAACCAAGTCACACATTGACTATTAACAATCTGCCGAGTTCGATCGCTCTTAATCCAATCCTCTGCCTGCTTTTTCATCACGTCTTCCAGGTCAGCCAAAGTCCGGATTTTGTTGTTTCTCCAATCTTTCAAACCGGGTTTAATAGCCTTGTCAATCAATCCCTGTGAGAGGGGCTTCACCAGCAGTTCAATTAACTCTGGAATATGCCTCTCAATCAGGTCTTTTAATTTCTTTGAATCAAATACTTGATTAATTTCTGATTTAAAGGCAGATGCCCGCAAATCCCATCGTCCAACCCGTGCTAAACCCAATGCAATACATCGTTCTGGTTCTGGATCTGGACGAACTTGACTTTCGGGTTCTGGGAAAATCTCTTCGCAAATCTCACGGGTAAACTTCATGCGGGATGCACCCCCAGTCATCAACACAACCCTCGGCACAATACCTTGTTGGTCGAGCTTTTCTTTCGCCACATTCACCGCCTCACGGAAGGACTGAATCCAACTGTTGCCCTCCAGTTCAGGTAAAGGCTGGTTCAATATTTCCTGTGCCATCACACGACTCACTTGAGGGATAAAGTAAATCTGTTCGTTGATGGACTCAAAGCCGCGTGCAAAGGATTGTGGATGGCTATAAAGTTGTTCGTTAGAAAAGTAATCTTCCTTCGCTTTGCGACAGGCTAATTCACAACGCGCTTGGTGATGGGGATAGTCTTCAAACACTTGTTCGAGTAACGCCTTATCCTCATGGTTGGCGAGAGTTCGGGCAAAAATTGCCTTGTCAATTAGGGATGCTCCGAGGTGGTTACTTCCGAAATCTATAGGTATTTCATGTAAACTCTTAACTAAGGTGAAATCCGTCGTTGAAGAGCCAATATCAACAATTAGAACGGCTGATTTGAGTTTGTCATAGTCGAGCTTACCCGCTTCCTTGGCTTGCATGAAAGCAGCTCGTGATTCGGGTACAACGCTCAATAAAGGAATACCCGATTCCTTCAGTAACATTTGGTATTCTTCGCGATCGCTCACTGACCACCCTGAAGGACACCCAACAAAGAACTGACTCGTTGTCCCACCTTCAATCTGTTTGCTGTCTTTCAAAAGGCGGTAGTAGGTTGCCAAAAAATTCAGGATAGTTTTTCTGTAATTCAGGTCGTTATTTGGCTTTTTCTTAAACGAAATTTGGAGTTGAGTAACGCCAGCTTGAATTAAGGCTTGTTCTCCAATTAGATAGCCAAGTTCGGGATGCCAACCCAGAGCGGTAATTTGAACTTTTTTATTATTAATTTCCAGCATCTCAGGGGGTTCGATGCTCTCTATTCTGGCTTTAGCCACAGCCGTTTCACCGTGTCCTAAATCGAACCCAATTGTTTCTAAAACTTGCATATTCATCCTTTCCCCGAATCCTTGCTTATAAGGGAAACCCTTTTTAAATGAAGACTTTGACGGAAGATTTAGTTTGTCATCAGCGCTTTAGCCCTAAAGCACAACTACGAAGGGCTACTCTCTAACCTCAGAATACGCTGGCTCAATCACCCGTCCGCGTCGAAGCAAGCGATCGCCCTTTACTAAAGCGGGAGTTATCGTCACGTAATCTTGGGCGGAGCGATCAATATTTGGCTCGAAATCAAAATACTCACGACGACTCTGAGCGTCGTCCGGTCGATAAAGTTGCGATCGAATTCCCTGCTCCATTAAAATCTGGGGCAGCAGTTTTGTCAGTTCCAGCGCCATCTGAGGTTTCTCCAGAAATGACGCACCCATCAGCCGCTGAACGAGATTCAAAAGTTCAGGCAACTCTTCGATTCCACTAGCATCGAGCGGTTTTTTTACAGGTTCAGCCGAAGTAACCGCCAAATCAATCGTATTGAGCGCATCCGCCAGATTATTTAGAAGGATTTGGCTATCAACCTGCACGATTGGTTGGGGCACTCCTAGAGACTGAGTTGAATCTGAACGATTTTCTGGTTTACCTTTCTCGATCTGGAGTACAACTTCCAATCCTACAAGCACAGTCATCAGCAAGATATCCATCCAAGCCCCTGGAGTATCTTGAGTTAACGAAAATAATGAACCTAAAATGCTGATGCCGATGAGTGCCTGTAGCACTTTCAGAATTACCCTGTTAGAGGGCAGCCGTGTGGCTTGATTATCTATTTGCTGCGGCTTTGGCTCTAAAAACTTTGTTTCATTAGCCGCCGTCAGCGTACCAATAGTCTGCCGTAACGTATCCAGAAAAAAGGATGCCAAACGTACCTGAGTCACGCTCAGTCCACCAATGTAACTCTTCTCAAGATTATCAATTCGATTTTGAACCAGCTTAACGACTTGCTCCGGGCTGCTTGCCCTCTCAATCTCTGTCTGAAGTTCGCTCCGTTCTTTGCTAAAGAGTGTAAATAGTGTTTTCATCGCTTACCAAGACTTCAGCATTGCTCTCAATAGGGAATAATTCAGTGTATTACTAAAATTTTAATTAAATGCTGAAGTGAATTTTACCAATTTAGTCTAAATGTAGATTTAGTCAGATGAGATAGGTGAGCGTTCAATATCAATATTAGATAATGTTACCGAATTGCCTACAGTCTGAATAAAAATAATAGATTTCTACAATTCATTACACCCCTCAAATTAAGTTATATTATATCTACTGAAAAAATAACGTTAATTCTATTGTTCCAACTTCTATCGAAAGGAACAAATTGCAAGTTGGCGAGTGATATTAACGAATTAAGGCTTCTTGATTGAAGCTGCTATCCCATCCTTCAGTTTGTTCTATATTAACTTCTTTGAAAACAGCCCATTGAAGAGAAGCTCCCTTGAGATTAGTTCCTGTGAGATTTGCCCCCCTAAAGACAGCTCTCTCAAGGTTGGCTCCCTCAAAGTTAGCTCCTGTAAGGTTGGCTCCTCTAAAGACAGCTCCTTGAAGTTGTGCTCCTTGAAAGGAAGCACCGCTTAGGTCGGTTTGATTAAAGACAATCCTTTTGAGGTAAGCTCCTTTTAGGGACGCTTGTTGAAGGTTGGTGCGCCAAAAGCTAGTTCTCTTGACTAGAGCCTGATCAAGGTTTGCTCCTCGAAGATTTGCCTCGCTGAGGCTAGCCTCGCTGAAGTATACCCGAGTAAAGTCTGCTTCCCTCAGGTCGGCTTGTCGAAAGCTTGTTTCTTGAAGGATCGCTTCATGGAAATCTACCCTCCTTAAAACAGCTCTCATGAGATGCGATCGCCAAAAAATTGTGCCTCGCAGGCAAGCTCCTGTTAAGTTAGCCTGAAAGAGTGTTGCGACCTGAAGGTCAGTTTCTGGAAGAGAAGCGCCGATTAAGTTGGCTTGGCTGAGGTTGGATTGGAAGAGAATCGCCCCCTCAAGGTCTGCCTGATTCAAGTTGGCTCGACTCAAGGACACACACTCTAGTCGTGCACCACTCAGGTTGGCGTGGCTCAGGTTAGCGCGACTCAAGTTAGCGCGACTCAGGTTAGTGCGATTCAGGTTAGCGCATTGGAAGTATGCTCCACAAAGATTTGCTTCTTTTAAGTCTGAGTCGCTGAGGTCTATGGGGATCTGACAACTTTCTGGCTTTTGTCGATTCCAGAAATATACCCCTTGCCTAAGCAATGCGAGCTGTTCCGGATTTGCCATTGAGCGCCGGCCCTTCAGTTTGATGTATTACCTAATTGTTATAGGATACTCTGTTACTGGGCTTTATCCCCACCTAAGCACCCTTGCGATCGCCCTACAGCCCTCCCTTACTCCTTAGCCTTCATTTCAGCCGCTTGCTTGACGGTAAAACTCACTTCCTGACCATAAGAAATTTCAAGAGTATGACCGTCCGGGTCACGGATAAAAGCCCAGTAACCCACCGGGTATCCCTCCTCCGCCGGCCCTACTTCTAGAACACCCTCTAACCGAGCCTGATCACAAAGGCGATCTACTTCCTCACGAGTCGCGCACGCTACACCCAGATGGGCGATAGGTAAGAGTGGATATTCTACAGTGGGCATTTGAATCAGCACGATCACAAAAGGCCGAGTGAGGTCGCCTAGCCAGACAACATCAGATTGATTGGTTTGATCCGTGCGGTGGTGAACCACTTGCATTCGTGCATACTTTGAATAAAACGTGATGCTGGCATCCAGATGAGTTACAGGAAGCGCGACGTGTGTAAACCCCAGATCGGACATCAGAAATCTCCTATTATTTGGTTATTGCTTGGGACAAGCACGCCAATCATAAATAACCAATTTTAAACGTACCAGCGCTTGCTCCTTAGAGGCATTGCCAAAGGCTACCAAACTCGCAATAGCTGGTTACCCCCTTTCTGAAATTCATAAGGCACCTGCTGAATTTCCAAGTTATATCCCTGTGCCGTTAATTCTTTCATGACCCATGGCAGCAAATAGGAAGGTTCCCCAGAAATATTTAAAAGGGGGAAAATTCGCACTTCACTCGCCACGCGACACAATTCCTGAATTGAGGCAAGGTGAAACTCTTGGGAGATTAAATCGGAATAAGTAAATAGAAAATGACTGCACAAGGCTAAGTCAAAGCGATCGCATTCAAAGGGCAACCCCGGCAGTTCATCCATCACATAACGTCCTTGCTGAATTCCTAGGGGAAAATCTTCCACAAATAATTGCATGGCACTCATGCGGATTTGTCCCAATTGTTCGGGTGATTGGATATCCTGCCAGACGTAGTATTCCTGAGCGGCCTTAACTCCCTCTATGACGGTTGGGTAAGTTTCTTGGATACGCTGGGCAATTTCATCGGCAGAAAACTGATAAATCGGGTCAGATGAAATCACTGAGTATCCTTGCTGACTCATCTCGGCGTTGAAGCTGGCAGGGCCACCGGCACAATCGAGAATTTTCAAGTGGAGGTCATTCGGCGTTAGGTGAAACATTTTGACATATTCGCTTAGGGAACGTCCCCAAGGAATCACTTTTTCCAGTTTTAAGCCCATTGGTGTTTTTAAGAATTGTGTTCTAGCTTCACTCGTTCGGGGCAAGGCGTTTGCTTGACCAACAACCCAGTGACCGCCTCTGAGTTCGATTTGGTCAAGGGCATCGACAAAGCCGATCACAAAAGCTGTTGTTCAAAATCACCAAGTCGTGTAATCCAACTCCCTGAAGTGTATTTTCTTTCGTCTGTAGGATTTTCCCGTCAAGTTCAAACGATCAGGTGTGAGAGGAAAAGAGTATCATGAACACTCAAAAGATTCGCTTTGCAACGATTACATTGATATATGCGGCTTTGCTGTTTGCAGCTCCCCTGCTCATTAAACTCTGTTCACAACTTCCATAGCAGATGGTAGGGTGGGCAATGCCCACCCTACATCAAAGGTATTATTTGAGAGACTGCATCTCCATCTCAAAAACGCTAAAACACGGGAGCCGCTTCCAAAATCTCTAAGGGAGCCTGATGAAACTGCTTAAAGTTTTCCACAAACCGCTTCGCTAGAGCCTTGGCTTGTTGCTCATAGGCCGCCGGATCGCTCCAAGTCTTCTGAGGGTCTAAAATGTCCCGCTCAACCCCAGGGACAATTTCGGGTACCAAAATTTTGAAGATCGGATGGTGATGGAAGGCGACGCGATCCAACTTGCCACTGAGAGCGGCTGATATCATGGCACGAGTTAGTGGCAGTTTGATGCGTGAGCCGATGCCATAAGGGCCACCTGTCCAACCCGTATTCACTAAGTACACCGTAGCATCGAACTTAACCAGCTTTTCATATAACATCTTACCGTAGACTGTCGCAGATAACGGTAGGAACGGCTGACCAAAACAGGCTGAGAATGTGGCTTGTGGCTCCGTAATGCCGCGTTCTGTACCTGCTACCTTACTGGTATAGCCCGACATGAAGTGATAGATGGCTTGGCGATGGGTTAATTTGGCAATGGGTGGCAACACGCCAAATGCATCGGCGGTTAGGAAAATAACGGTCTTGGGATGGCCACCGATACTAGGAATCACGCAATTGGGAATATGTTCCACCGGATAAGCGACTCTAGTATTTTCCGTTAAGCTGCCATCGTCATAATCGGGCACACGAGTATTTTCATCGAGAACCACGTTTTCCAGCATTGCGCCAAAGCGAATGGCTTCCCAAATCTGAGGTTCATTTTCCTTGGATAGGCGAATGGTCTTGGCGTAACATCCTCCCTCAAAATTGAAGGTGCCAAGGTCTGACCATCCATGTTCGTCATCCCCAATTAAATGCCGGATGGGGTCAGCAGATAATGTTGTTTTACCGGTGCCAGAAAGTCCAAAAAATAGAGCTGTGTTACCATCCTGATCCATGTTGGCGGAGCAGTGCATCGGCAAAACATTCCGTTTCGTCATGATGTAATTCATGAACGAGAACACGGATTTTTTCATTTCACCGGCATAGTGGGTACCACCAATCAGAACCAGCCTTTTCTCAAAACTGAGGACAATAAAGGCTTCACTGTTGATACCATCAATATCTGGGTCACCCTGGAAACCTGGAACGGATATTACTGTAAAGTCAGGGTGATGAGTTTTGAGTTCCTCTGCTGTTGGCCTGAGGAACATTTGATGGACAAATAAATTGTGAGAGGCTAGTTCATTAATAACTCGGACACTGAGCTGATAATTTGGATCGGCACCAACATAACCATCAAAGACATACAGGTTTTTGCCCTGTATATAAGCCAGCATTCGTTTGTAGAGTAGATCAAATTTATCGCTCGCAATCGGAACGTTGACTGTGTTCCAATCTATTTCATCATGGATACTCGGTTCGTCAACAATGAATTTATCCTTAGGAGAGCGACCTGTATATTTGCCCGTGTTGACACAAAGAGCGCCATTACTCGCTAGAATACCTTCTTGGCTTACTATTGAATGTTCGATAAGTTGAGGAACGGGTAGGTTCCAGTAAACCTGACCTAAGTTTTTCAGACCGAGAGACTCTAGTCCAGGAGTCTTTCCGTTGATTTGATTCCTGTCTTGGGAAGAGTTCTGATAAACCCCATTCAGGTTTTTCCGAGCTAGGGACTCTCGTTTCTGAGTTTTGCTATTCATTTGAGTGCTCCCTTTACGAACAGTGTTGGAATTAAGTTGGCGTGAAAACGAGGTAAAGGTATCTGTTCATCATTCTTTCTCAGAACCAGATTTGACCTTGTGATAGTTAATACTTATTTGAGGGAATTAATACTTGTTGTTGTTTTTTGACTAAAGTTTAGCGACCCTTAAGGATGTTTATTTACAGTTCTTAATTCCGAATCTCGGTGAGTAATTGTTGTGATTTCTTGATAATTACTCTCTTCGGGATTAGCGCCTTAAAGTGAAACGGGATTATATCAAAGCTAGGTCAAAAAAAATACTTCGTCAACAAGGAAAAAGGAAATCAAAAGGTAAAACAACAGCAAATGCACGCTTGAAGGTTGCAATCATGAGACCGTGGATTGCTGAAGTTATGAAATATTTGGGGTATAAATTGATTAGTCTCTAATTCTACCAAGCGGAAGCAGGAATTGTCACTGGGGATAACCCGAAAAGTTATCAAAAACTAAACCGGAAAAGAATTATAAGCGAATACGCATTAATACTTAGTCTTTATGATCGTTAACAACTGATACTTCGACAGCTCCTAATCCAGAATCTCAACTGGATTGTCTAGCTGAAGTTGAACCGAGTTTGCCTAAGTGGAAGGTTGAGTGCTTTCAACGATTCAGTTCTAAAGGGATCAAGTCCTTTAACGTTATGTTGACAAAAATTAATTTTTGTGTATAACTAGAGGCTGGTTGTATCTTGCCGCAACTATATATTTTAGCTTTGGTATTTTGTAAAAAATACGGATACAGTACTAAAGCAGATGTAGTAATAATAACGATTAATTGATCAAGGTCTTTAGCTTATATCTAACAAGCTAATCTTCTGTCGATTCAGTAAGTTTGGGAGAGAAGAATCCATGGAGCACAAAAAAATAAAAGCTTTAATGATTGTAGAGCAATGCAATCCTACTTTCCCTTCGGTTCCGTTTGTCGCTTATAACTTATTTAAAGAAATCGACCGTATTGTTGATGTAACCCTTGTTACTCATGAAAGAAATAGGGATGCATTTGAAACAAAAACAGACCACAAAAAAGTTATTTATATTTCCCAAGGAGATTTCAATACCAAGTACTATAATTTTGTAGAAGGGTTCGCGACGAAAGGACGAATTAACTGGCCTTTATATCATACTTTAACCTATCCTATTTACGGAGAATTTGATAATAAGGTATACCAGCAATTTAAACAGTCAATATTGAGAGGAGATTATGATATCGTTCATGCCTTAACTCCGATGATGCCGAGATACCCTCATAAAGTAGTTAAAGCATGTACAAAAACTCCTTTTCTGCTAGGGCCTGTGAATGGAGGGCTTCCTTTCCCCAGTGGATTTCAAGAAACAGCCAAGCAGGAATCAGCTAACTTAAACTTTTTGAGAGCCTTGGGACGCTCATTAATACCAGGCTATGTAGAGACTTACAAAAAAGCTGATAAGATTTTAGTGGGTTCAGCCTATACATTGCAAATGTTAAAGGATATGTTTGCAATTCCCAATGATAAAACTGAACTATTCTATGAGAACGGCATCTCTAAAGACTTTTTAAGTCGGGCTAAAAATGCCAGTGATGGCAGCAAAGTTAAGTTGCTTTTTGTGGGAAGATTAGTTCCTTATAAATGTGCCGATGTTGTTATTGAAGCAATAAGCCACTTAGACAAAGAAATTCAAGATAAAATTTCTCTTTCAATCGTAGGTGATGGTTCGGAAAGAGCTAATTTAGAAAAACAAGTACAAGAACTAAATTTAGGCGATATAGTCAATTTTGTAGGCTGGATTAATCAACAGCAAACTCTCGAATATTACAGCCAATCAGATATATTTTGCTTTCCTTCCATTCGAGAATTCGGAGGAGCTGTGGTTTTGGAAGCTATGGCTTGTGGACTTCCCTGCATAGTGGCTAATAATGGTGGAATTGCTGAATATGTCACTGAAGAAACTGGATTTAAAATAGACCCAATTTCCAGGGAGTATTTAGTACAAGAAGTGATGGATAAAATTAAGTTACTAGTTAAAGATGAGCCGCTTCGGAAAACCATGTCGATTAAAGCTGTTGAAAGGGTTCAAGAATTTGAATGGGAACGAAAGGCTAAAAGAATTGTCGCCATTTATCAAGAATTAATTGAGGCAAAACGTAGTTTTTCATGAAACTAGTTTTTTGACCCTCAAAAGCCGTAACGGCTCACCCTTTCTGGTAACATAACAGGCGGGACATCATTGCATGGGTGCATATTACTCAGATACAATTTTTGTTTGGGAAATCAGAAGCTTCAATAATTTGAAATCTTACTGAAGAGCTAAACCCTGTACCTTTTTGCAAGTGAACGAGTTCAAGACTTAAAACCCTTGCTCCACCAGTACACTAATTTTACAAAATTTACACACAACGGCTATAACTTGGCAAGATTGTAATTGGATGAGTTAAATGCATCCGTCCGAATGGTGCCACAGTAGCAAAGTAAAGTATTCAGGCTTGTAGCAATCCCCCACGGTAGTGATCAGCTTTGCTGGTGCGCTACGCATCATTATTTTTGGCAAACTCTTGCCGAAAAACCTTTTCTATGCTTTTCCTCCTTCTAGAGTGAGAATCGCTGATGCGTGAATCTCGTTAGAGTAAAGAAGGTAGAATTGTCGATATTTTGTAATAATTCTTAAAGGTTAACCGCCCGTAAGACACCAATACATTAATTAAGCCTAGAAAAAATGGATAGCAATTCGGCGAATCTAGGGATTCCCCTGACGGCTCAAGACAGAGAAGCATTAGACGAGATATTTAAAGCCGTCGCTGCTGACGAGATTAAACAAATCGATGAGACGGTGGCTCGTTACTCAATTGTGCCGTTGGAACCCTGGGAAGAAGCTGGTTGGGTGGTCAACAGTTCCTTACCACCGAATGACCATTTGTAGGCTTAGCCCTTTTTCACAGTGATGGATGAGGGTGGGAAAGTGAGGCAAGAAACATTACGGTTAATCCCACTCGCGGCGAATTGGGAAATTGTCCCATAATGACGTTAGGGAACGCTTTAACACCTGAAATTTTTGATTCAATTTGATTCAATCTGAAACATTACAACTACTAGAATGGTCACGCCTGTGCCAGCACCTGGCTACATTTGCCGCTACAAAGCTGGGGGCGATCGCAGCTCATCATCTCCAACCGCCAGCCACACTGTCTGAGAGTCTGGACTTGCTGACTCAGACGAAAGAAGTTTACCAACTAGAGGCACGGTTAACCAGTGGGCTGTCCTTTGAGGGAATCCAGGATATTGGCGAGTCGTTGGAGAGGGCAGAACTTCAGGGACTTTTGTCTGGCGAAGAACTGTTAGCGATCGCCACTACACTGTCTGGTGTGCGTCGCTTGCGTCGTGTGATTGACGATCAAGAAGACGTGCCTATCCTCAATGAGTTGGTAGCAGAGGTGCGAACTTATCCAGAACTGGAGCAAGAAATCCACCACAGCATCGATGAACGAGGCGATGTAGCGGATCGAGCCAGCCCCAAGTTGGCGGGAATACGGCTCAAGCTGAAGTCCTTGCGCGACCGAATTTATCAAGTGCTTCAGGGGATTTTGCAGCGTCAAGGCGGTGCCGTTCAGCAACAGGTGATTACCCAAAGAGGCGATCGCTTTGTTATCCCCGTCAAAGCACCCCAGAAAGACGCGATTCCCGGTATTGTACACGATACCTCTAGCACAGGTGCTACGGTTTATGTCGAACCCAACGCCATTGTCGGACTCTCGAATCAGCTTAGAATCCATCGGCGTCAAGAGCAAACCGAAGAAGAAGCAATCCTGCGTGCCTTAACACAGCAGGTGGCAGCCGTTAAGCCCGATTTAGAAAAGTTGTTAGCCGTGGCAACAGCGCTGGATTTGGCAACGGCAAAAGCCCGGTATAGCTTGTGGCTACAAGCCAATCCACCCCGATTTATTGACCGTCAGGCTGGAGAAACCATCACCCTGCGCGAACTCCGGCATCCCTTGTTAGTTTGGCAGCAGCAGCACGAACAGGGTACACCCGTTGTCCCAATTAACGTGCAGATTCAGCCGTCCATTCGTGTGGTAGCGATTACCGGCCCGAATACGGGGGGTAAAACGGTTACTTTGAAAACCCTGGGCTTAGCAGCACTGATGGCTAAGGTAGGTTTGTTTGTCCCAGCAAGAGAACCGGTGGAACTGCCTTGGTTTGATCAGGTATTAGCCGATATTGGGGATGAACAGTCCATTGAGCAGAGTTTATCGACTTTTTCGGGTCACATTCGCCGCATTAGTCGGATTCTTGAGGCAATCCGTGGAGAGTCGGAAGCGTTGCAGGTTGACACGCTGTTAGCGCCGCGCCAGAATTCAGACGAGGATGCCGCCCAGGTTGAAAGTTGGGAAGACGATGCACAAACGTCTAATCTTCTTCAACCTTCAACCCCAGCCCCCAGCCCCTCATTAGTGTTGTTGGATGAAGTGGGTGCGGGAACTGATCCGGCAGAAGGAAGTGCTTTAGCGATCGCATTGCTGCAACATTTAGCGAATACAGCCCAGTTAACCGTTGCCACCACTCACTATGGCGAACTCAAGGCGCTGAAATATCAAGATGAGCGATTTGAGAATGCCTCGGTTGAATTTGATGATAGTACTCTTCAACCGACTTATCGGTTATTGTGGGGTATTCCAGGCCGTTCTAACGCCTTAGCGGTGGCACGACGTTTGGGGTTAAATCCCAACGTGGTTGATCAAGCGCAAAGCCTAATCGGCGGTGCCTCCGAAGATATCAACCAAGTGATTGCGGGTTTAGAAGCCCAACGGCGTCGCCAGGAAACAAAGGCAAAAGAGGCAACCCAGTTACTCCAACAAGCAGAACGCCTGCATCAAGAGGTCTCTGATCGGGCAAGGCTGTTAAATGAGCGGGAACGGACATTGAAGCTGTCTCAGGAACGCGCCGTGCAGGAAGCGCTGGTTCAAGCCAAGGAAGAAATTGCCCAAGTGATTCGGACGTTGCAACAAGGGCCAAAAAGCGCTCAAAATGCCCAAAAAGCAACCGACGCCCTCCAGGAAATTGCCCAACGCCGTCTTCCGGCAAAGCTGCCTGCCAAACAGAAACCTAGCTTTAGACCCAAAGTCGGCGATCGCATCCGTATTCCCCGCTTAAATCAGACGGCTGAGGTACTGAGTGCCCCAGATGAAGACGGTGAACTCACGGTGCGCTTTGGCTTGATGAAAATGACCGTGCTGCTTTCGGATGTGGAATCTCTTGATGGGCAAAAAGCCGAGATGCCAGTCAAACAGAAACCCGCCCCAGCACCGACTCCTGCTGTAGCATCGCCACCGTCTCCAGTTGTCCGAACCGATAAAAATACAATTGATATTCGGGGCAAGCATGTTGCAGATGCCGAGTTTGAGTTGGAGCAAGGGATTTCTGAAGCAACCCAATTGGGGACACTGTGGATTATTCACGGAAAAGGAACGGGAAAGCTACGCCAAGGGGTTCATGCATTCCTGGAACGCCATCCCCTGGTTGAGCGGTTTGAGTTGGCCCAACAAGCGGAGGGTGGTACAGGTGTCACACTGGCTTACCTTAAATAGTGAGTAACGGGCTGTTTTATACTCATGACCCATTACCGATTACCGATTACCCAGTTAAGAATTATTAACTCAAACGGCAAAACTTTCAAAACTATCACTATGCGGCTGGAAACTTGCCGTAAACTCTGGTAGTCGTGTTTCAAGATTGGTAACTGCTCTCCGCCCACTAAATTGGTCACCTACTCTAAAGCTATGCGCTCTACCGCAAAGACGCCGCCACCCTCTCCCCCTTGGGAGGAATTGCCTCTGGGTCAAGCGCCAGACCCATTAGAGCTGGATAATATCAAAACCCAGCTAGATTTGATTTTACTAGCGCTAGAAGCCTTAGCCGATATTGGTTCTGAGGCGATGCTCCAGGCCGCAGCTGACTTAAATTTAGAGTCGATGGTGTCGGATCGGGTGGGTTTATGGCGTCTGCGGCAGTCCAACCCCCTGCGAAAAAGTTCGGGAGGGCGGAAAAAGTTAGATGTGGAAGAAGCGCGATCGCTTGTTCTGATGATCTGCCACCTAGCCAAACAGCATCAGGAGTTAATCCGTCGTGCTGTCTCGCTTTTGGAACAAATGGCAGAACAAAACAATGAACCGCATCACGCGGCTTTGTTAGGAGATTATCTGGATACGTTTAGCAATACCTACCAGGAGCGCATGGAGCAAGGAGAAAATGTATCGCCGGATCGGTTGACCCAACTGGCTCTTAAACTGCTGATCGATTTGCTGTTCTATAGCGGCCCCAACGGTCACCGACGCCTCTGGTTAGCCCTGCTGGAGCGAGCGCGAGACTGAAGTCCTCTAGCCCCTAAAAGCGAGGAGCGAGGAGTTATATCATTTTGGATTTTGGACTATATATCAAGAGACTCCGAAGCCAATATGTGGGGGATGAAAAAAACAATACAACGATTTTGTTGGCTTGCTCTTAACACCACTTTCCCCTAACTCAAACCTCAAAACGTCTTTAATCTCATGCCTCTATCAAATTCAAACTTACGACGATATACTCCCCCGACCTGTACTTTAGAAATCGCGGCAAAAACTTCGCCCCTGTCACGATTTGTCGGGCAGTCTGTACTGAAGAATTTACGCTTTGAGCTGCGTTTTGATGACCCACGACAGCCCGATGACCAACGGGTGACGATCCGAGGCGATGAGATAGAGCTAGAAATGTTGTGTGAAGCGGTGAACAGCTACATACAACACTTCTTAGAATCGCCATCGACGCAACAGTTACTCATCTCTGGAACACCAAGGGCGAGTAGTGGCTTAACTACTCATGACAATCTCAGCCAGGATTCTCTCGCTTCACCTGCCCCTAGGGTGATGAATTCAGATGCGATCGCCTCTCGCTCTCTTTATCAAGAACCGGGCAAGTTGGACGATTCAACGCTAGACCCTAACCTCAAGCGAAACCCCAAACGGCGATCGCTTAAAGCCCGATCTCTAGCTACAGATATTTACCTGGAACCTAAAGGCTTACTCGCCCATAACCTCATTCTGGGTCACTTGGCTAACGAAGAATCCGGCCCTTTCGTTAATCTGAGCGTCACCCAGTTATTCGACCTAGCCACTGCATTGGATGAATACGCATCGGATGCAGTAGCCTTGCCCAATCTCAATCCTTTAAGTTGGAAGAAAGCCCCACCGGCTTGGGCGGGTACGGCAGCGGCTGTTGTGTTAGCCGTGGGAGTCACGGCGGCGACGGTGAAATACTTTGATCAGCCGAAAAATCAGCCTGTTGCAACAACCGCAAATCAGCCACCGAGTCCAACACCACCTGCCCCTGCAACACCAGTAGCCACTCCTCCCATCACGCTCCTGCCAACGCCAACAGTGCCATCTCCTCTGGCTACAGCACCCATACTGCCACCCCCTTCTCGCGTCAATATTCCATCGACGCCTTCACCGCTCAATCTCCCTTTAGGGAATCAAGGTTCGACGAATTCTTCTCTAGGAAATCAACGCCCAACTACCATTATTGGTGTTAATCCGTCTGAACCTGCAACGAACCGACCCAATCGTCCGGATATCCCTGTTTTTACGGGTGGAGCAGCCGATCGCCCTAGTTCTATGGCTCCTACTCCTACAGTTGCTATTTCTAAGAGAAATCCTTCTCCTTCTGCTCCTTCTGCTGACAAGGCTCCCCCTGCACAAGCTCCCAGGCAAACCACGAAACCGGGCATACCGGAAACCGCTCCCTCCCTACCCAATTTACCCTCTCTCAATCCGAGTCCATCTACAGCGTCTAATGGGGAGAATCCATCCATCCCTCCCGCTACCACTCGCACGACTTCTCCCACCGCCGAGATAAACCAATCGGCGTCTGCTCCAAGCGATACGGGGGATAAGAATACACTGTTTGACAGAATTCCTCAAGTTGGAGAGGTAAGAGACTATCTCCAACAGCGCTGGAAGCCGCCTTCGGGCTTAACTCAAATCCTGGAGTATTATGTCTTCCTCAATCCGAATGGTACAGTTGAGCGAATCATTCCGATTAACAGCGCAGCGGTAGAAAATCTCAACCGCACGAATATACCGACGCCCGGTGAATCGTTTGTGTCTGCTGTCCAGGGAGAAGGGAACCCAAAAATCCGTGTGGTTTTTAATCCAGATGGCAAGGTACAGACTTTTTATGAAGGTCGAGAAAGGTGAACGACCCTAGGTTTGGTTCGCTTTGCCAGTCTTATCGTCCAATTTAAAAACTGTCACAGTCCGAGGGAAGTGGAACGTGCGACTTTGAGCCATTTGAGGCAAGGCACACTGTAACTTTTTCTGTACGGTTGAACAACTGTCTCTCCTGTCGATTCTCTAATGAGCCACAATATCTACCATAAGAATAAATATTTTTCTTCCATCATTTGAGGTAGAGAGACTATGCAAACACCAGCGGGCAATCAAACACACAGTACGGGATGGGTTGTTCAAGCTTGGTCTTCTTTTGCTATTGCCGTTGTTGCCATGACGATTGGCATCCTCAACCTTCCTGTGGATAATTGGATCAAAGGCTACATGGGAATCGGTTTATCGTTTACCGTTGGCTCTACATTCAGTGTGGCAAAAACCACTAGGGACATGCACGAAGCGAAAAGAATCACCTCAAGAATCGAGGAAGCGAGAGTGGAAAAACTCCTCAACGAACACCACCCCCTAAAATAAAACCCTCAACAGCACTCAGCTATCAAGGGTTTTGGGTTGGAACGGTTGGCCAAACAGACGATTAATGCCGTTTTCTGGCCTTTTTATGCTGTTGTTTGAGCCTCTTTTGCCGACTCTGGATGGCAACTAAGCTATGGTCAATGGGATAACCGACAAGCGGAATCACCTGATATTGACGCTCTTGTTCAAGCTGCTTAAGTTCGGTGTAATCAACCCAGTGAATACAATCAACCGGACAAGTTTCAATCGCTTCCTGAATCACTTCTTCGGAATCACCATCTTGCCGAATGACACGCGATCGCCCATAATCCTCTTCGATGTAAAAGGTGTTGCGAGCGACATGGGCACAGTGCTTACAGCCAATACAGGTAATTTCATCAACATAAACACCCTTCTGCCGTAGAGCACCTCCGAGCTCGGGTTCAAAGCCGGAACGCTCCGGTGCATCGCGAAAGATGCCTCCTAGTTCTGGCTCTAAACCGGAACGCTCCGGTATCGGGGAGGAATCAGACATCACGCACTCCAGCGTTGGACAACTAAACGGATGGAACCATCTTCATTCTTCTGTTGCTCAGAAACTTGAAAGCCCTGTTTCTCGGTTTCGTGAATCACCGTATGGTAAGCATAACGCTGCGTCACGCGGTTGAGGAAGCCATCCACAGACCAAGACTGTTTCCAATACTGTAAGTCCGCAACGAGTTCATATTCGTTCCCGTTCCAACTAAAACCGATGTCATAGTCATTTTCTTGTTCAATGACAACTTCGGCATTGCGGGTTTGCCCTTGATAACCACGAACTGAACGAGGCCCAGCTTTCCAATCAACACCGAGATCGGATAAAGCGGCTTCTAAAGAGGTGAGATTACGGATTTGAGTCTTTATGTTGCTGAAATGTGACATGGCTGTTTATAAAAGAACTACGCTAGGTTTGACAAAAAAGTTTACCAATCGCTGAAAGTCGCGTGAGCAGTAGCTTGGGCTGATTGAGACAGTTTTTGGGCGAAGTAGTCTGAGGTTGTTTCTTGAGAAACGACTCGTCCTAACTGAGCTTCAATCGCAGCGGTTACCTCGGCGCAAGAGGCTCCGATAATGCCTGTGACTTTTTCTTGGACTCTACCATCCGGATAAATGATGAACTCTAAGGTTTCCATGCTCATGATTGATTGCTGGGTAATCCTCAATTCGTGGCTGGAGCAGTGACTTAAGAGCAGTTTTGGGTGTCTTGCCTTCCCTCAGACGACCACGCTGATTGGCCAATAGCTACTCAATTGAATGAGAGCAACCGCATCACTACTACTCATTTTTAAACAATACTTAATATTTTACTAGCAGCCTACTCTAGTTTTTAGTTAAGTTTCGCGTATGTTTGGTGTGCAGTCAAGCGACTCAGTTTCCTGAGAAGTGAGCTTTCACAAAAATATACATAACTAAATTTGAGCTGACTTATATCGCCAGGTTGATCTGTAGAGCCAGTGAACCTGGATAATTAAAATCTGTTTTATTTATAAACTCAGACAAAATGAGTGACAAGCAAGGCATCAATCTAACTGACGCAACAACGACTGATTCCCTCTTCAGCAAACCTGTCAGGGTAGGTGTTTTGGGTTTTGGGGGTTTGGGGCAAGCCGCCGCCAGAGTTCTGGCACCCAAACGTGAAATGCTGTGGGTGGCAGCCGCCGATCACAAAGGTTATGCCTATGACAGCCAAGGTTTGAACCCGAATACCTGCATTGCGACGTACCAGTCTCAGGGTTCAGTGGGTTATTTAGAGCCAACGGGCACTCTCAGCAACCACAGCATTCAAGAGTTAATTGAAAAAGCTTCTGTAGATGGATATTTCCTCGCGCTGCCGAATTTACCCAATACCTTTATGGCTTCTGTGGCGCGGCAATTTATGCAAGCGGGTTGGCAGGGGGTTTTGGTGGACGCTCTCAAGCGCACTAGTGCTGTTGAGCAGCTATTATCACTCCGAGAGGAATTGCAAGCGGCAGGAATTACTTACATGACAGGCTGTGGTGCAACACCAGGGTTGTTAACAGCCGCAGCGGCTTTAGCGGCTCAGAGTTATGCGGAGATTCATAGCGTAAAAATTACGTTTGGGGTGGGAATTGCCAACTGGGAAGCTTATCGAGCCACCATTCGGGAAGACATTGCCCACCTTCCTGGCTACAATGTTGAACGCGCTCAGAACATGAGTGATGCTGAGGTGGAAGCATTATTGGATGAGACGAACGGCATCCTGCGCTTGGAGAATATGGAACATGCAGATGATGTGATGTTGGAATTGGCTGGGATTTGTCCGCGCGATCACGTCACGGTTGGCGGTGTTGTCGATACCCGCAATCCCAAGAAACCCCTGAGTACAAATGTTCAAGTTACAGGTCGTACATTCGAGGGCAAGATCTCGACTCACACCTTTACTCTAGGTGATGAGACCAGTATGGCTGCGAATGTCTGTGGCCCTGCGTTTGGTTACCTCAAAGCCGGGATATCGTTACACCAACGAGGCATTTATGGTCTGTTTACAGCGGCTGAAGTGATGCCAAAATTTGTTCAGTAGAAGTGACAGGTTCAGAGGTTGCAGGTTGCCGATGAGAACGTTCAACTTTCAACCTTCAACTTTTTAACCTGCTACCCTTTCACGCGGGTGGACTTTCAGGAGACAAGCTTTCTATGTTCTCTTCCTTTTCCAAAACTTCTGGAATTTGCATCACAAAAGGCAAACATCCCCCTAGCAGTCCTCGCTGAATCCGTTCTGGTGTTTCGGGGAATACCACAAACAGGGGATATATGCGATCATTTCCTTCACTAAGAATGTGTTGATAGCGAGGAGGCATCAGCCATTCATAGTCTTTGTCTAGCAACACTTGTGTCTGACGCCAGCGACTGAGCAAGTTAGAAAAATCCTCATGGGGGCGATGAATAAAGATAAAAATTTCAACCCCCATTTTTATTTTCCATTCCGGATCGCACATCACAATAGCCAAGTCACAGGGCAAGCAAACAGCTTCTGGCGAGGCTGTATAAGTGATGTGGTTTTGTCCGGCAGGAGGTTTGGGATGGCGAATTCGCACAATCGGCAAAGGAATAGTAATTACGCTCTCGTCCGGTCGGCGCATACTGGGAATCATTTCCAAGTAAGGTCGGTGTTTTTTGAGGAGTGCGATCGCACCATCATGGTGACTAAACTCCGCCAAACTAGCTTCGTAATCAAATTGTTTAACAGGCATTTTTTTGTATTATGAATTGCAATAATTAACCTATTTTTATTAACAGTTGAGCGAATAAATTCAAATCGATTCCTCTGAAAAAAGAGAGGGTTACAACGCACTTGAATATTTAACGCAACGTTGAAAACCCTCTGTGGTGAAAGCTGCTAGGTAACGAAAGAAGTTCTTCGCTGGCTAATGAACGCTTTAATGTCTAGCCCATAGCGTCATACAGCTTAAACAGTGGCAGATACATAGAAAGTAGAATCACTGCCACCATTACTGCCAAAAGAACCATCATGATCGGTTCGATGAGACTGGTAAGAGCTTTAACGGCTTGCTCTACCTCATCTTCATAAAACTCAGCCACTTTCATCATCATGGAATCTAACTCCCCTGTTTCTTCACCGATGCTGATCATCTGAATCGCTAGGAGAGGGAAAACTTGCTCTTTTTGGAAGGCAAGGCTGATCATCCCACCTTGTTGAATCTCAAGCTTGGCTGACTCGATCGCATTGGCAATGACTTGGTTACCTGATATATCTCGGACGATATCCATGGAACTCAGGATTGGCACCCCCGAACGAGTCAAGGTTCCAAAAATACGACAAAAACGTGCAACCGCTACCTTTTGATTCAAATCGCCAAACAGGGGCATTTTTAATAAGAAGCCATCAATTTGTAGGCGACCAACCGTCGTTTTATAGTACAACCTAAAGGCCGTGACGACAGCTATGATGATAGCAATTGGGATAATGACTTTCCAGCTTCTCAAGAGGTTACTGATATTAACCATAAATTGAGTTAAAGCCGGTAACTCTACATCCAGGTCTTTGAAAATTCCCTCAAAGATTGGTATGAGAAATATGGTCATCCCCAAAAAGATGATAATAGCCAAAACTCCGACAGTAACGGGGTAAGCCATTGCCGATTTGACTTGGTTTTTCAACCGCGCCATATCTTCCAGAACCTTGGCTAATCGGTTGAGTACCTCGTCAAGGACACCCCCAACCTCACCCGCTTGCACCATACTGACGTACAGAGTATCGAAGCAATCCGGATGTTTACGCATGGAGTCAGAGAGACTGGTTCCCTGCTGCACCTCGCCACTGATGGCAAGAAGCGCTTTTTTCAGTTTAGGATTAGGACACTGTTCAGATAAAACGCCGAGGCATCGCACCATAGCCACCCCTGCGTTGACCATTGCTGCAAATTGGCGTGAAAAAACAGCTTTATCCTTAATCGTCAGCTTACTAAAAGCGGCATTAAGTTCCGAGAAGTCAACGTCTAGGCTGAAGCTTTTCTTGACAGCTCCAACAGAAGCATACCGATTTTGAAGAATAGTACGAGCTTGTTCGGGAGAGTTCGCTTCGATCTTCTCTTTTTTGGCGTTTCCTCTAGTGTCCCGAACCTCAGCGATGAAGGTAGGCATAATAGGCGTCTCGATGAAACGAAAGCATCGTTAGATGGGTAATGGGTCAGAGTGAATGGGACAAACTTCTACCAAGTACCCATTACCTCTGACCAACAGACTAGAAATGCAAGAATTAACGGGAATTCATATCAGGCTCAGGATTTAAGGATGGCAATGGGGGTTCTTCCACAAAACCCATACCTTAACTGGATAACTTAGCGAGCTACTTTAGTCCCTGGAGCAACCTTGGCCCCCATATTTCCGATAGCCGCACTTCCAGCACCGGCCAGAATCCGCTGCATCTCTTCAGGTTTGGAACTCTTAGATACAGCCGCTTCAAACGTAATTTGACCTGTTTTAACCAAATGCGCTAACGACTGTTCCATCGTCTGCATCCCCATTTTTGAACCGGTTTGGATGGCAGAGTAAATTTGAGCTATTTTCCCTTCTCGGATCAAGTTTGCGATCGCAGGGGTTACAATCATGATTTCCTGCCCCATCACCCGACCAAATTCACCCGGTTTTGGATTTTTCTTGGGTATTAAAGTTTGACTAAAGACGGCAATTAAGGAGTTAGAAAGCTGAGCATTAATTTGTTGTTGTTGCTCTGGCGGGAACACGTCGATAATCCGGTTGATCGTCGAAGCAGCCGAACTAGTATGCAGGGTTCCCATCACCAAGTGACCTGTCTCTGCTGCCGAAATGGCTAGAGAAATGGTTTCCAAATCCCGCATTTCTCCGACCAAAATTACATCAGGGTCTTCCCGCAATGCTGCTTTCAAAGCATTAGCAAAGCTTTTGGTATCTTCACCCTTTTGGCGTTGATGAACCAAACTTTTAATGTTGGGGAACACATATTCAATGGGGTCTTCAACCGTTAGAATATGTTCGGGTCGGGTTCGATTAATCAGGTCAACCATTGCCGCCAGGGTGGTGGTTTTACCAGACCCCGTAGGTCCTGTCACCAACACTAATCCTCTTGGTCTTTCACTCATTTCCCGAACAATATCGGGTAAATTCAACTGGTCAAAGTTAGGGATTTTGGAAGACAACGCCCTCAAGCAAGCCGCATAGTAACCCCGTTCTTTATAGACATTGACGCGGAAGCGAGCCAATCCCTTAACTCCATAAGAACAATCTAATTCCCAATTCTGCTCTAACTCCTTGCGTTGGGTATTATTGAGCATACTGAAGATCAGTTTCTGACATTCGTGGGGGGTCAGGGGGTCTTCGTGAATGGGCTGGAGTTTTCCACTAATGCGGAAGTAGACGGGGGCACCGGATTGAATGTGCATATCTGAGCCACCCATTTCAATCAACTGCTCCATCAAGTCTTCAATCATTAGTTCCATTGCCATGGCTCTGTCTCCTTCGTAATTATTGGTTCACCGTTGTTGAGTATGAGTTGTTAGTTGGAACAAGAATTTATCCGTTCACAACTAACAACTATATTTTTAGTCCTGAAAACGAGGGGTCATGCAGTAAGGACAGTCTAACCACTCTTGTTGTAATGTGGCTGAGCAAGTCCGACAAGAGAGGGAACTCTTACGTTTGGCTTTGCGTTCGGCTTCTAACCCTGAATCGGTAAAGGTCACACGTTCCACTTCATCGAGTGTCGTGTAGCCTTGCTGTACCAGATTTAAGCTATAGGCTAATAAAGTGGTCATTCCCTCTTCTACAGCGGCTTCCTTCAGTCGCTCGGCTGGAGCAGCTTCGTTGATTAAGGTTTGAAGGCGATCGCTAATACGCATGACTTCATACACACCAACACGTCCTTTGTAGCCAACACCATTACACTTTTGGCAAAGTTTACCTTTAGCTCTGGCCTCGGCGATTTCATCGGGTTGTAGGGTGTTGGCTTTATAGAGCATGATTTCGCCTTCACGGGAGGTCGATAGACCAAAGCGAGCTAATTCGGCAGAGGTTGGCACATAAGTAATGCGGCACTCGGAGCAAACACGTCGAATCAATCGTTGCGCCAAGACGCCCAACAGAGCATTGGAAACCATGAAGGGTTCAACGCCCATTTCGTCTAATCGTGGGATCGCACCAGCCGCGTCGTTTGTGTGAAGCGTGGTGAGTACTAAGTGACCCGTGAGTGCCGCTTCAATCGCCGTTTTAGCGGTTTCCTTATCCCTTGTCTCACCGACCAGAATCACGTCTGGGTCTTGTCGCAAAAAAGACCGTAGAATCGAGGCAAAGTCCATGCCCTTCTCGCGCAGCACCTGCACCTGAGTAATACCCGCTAAGGAATATTCAATAGGGTCTTCCGCCGTACTGATATTGATTCCAGGGTCATTCCGTTCCGCCAGCATCGAGTATAAGGTTGTGGATTTACCCGAACCCGTGGGTCCTGTTACCAAAATCAGGCCAAACGGACGGTTTGCCATATCCCTGACCATTTGCAGCGTATCTTGGTCAGTGATTAACTTATCCAAACCTAGTTGGGTTTGCTCGTTGTCCAAAATTCGTAGAACAACTTTTTCGCCATAGCGGCTGGGCAAGGTACTAACGCGAAAGTCAACTTTGCGACCCTGGTACATCCGCCGAATTTTACCGTCTTGAGGCAGTCGTCGTTCGGCAATATCCAGCTCTGCCATAATTTTGAAGCGAGCCGACACCGCTGGAGTGATTTTCTTCGGTAAAGGCTCGAATGCTTGGCGCAGCACCCCATCTTTCCGGAATCGGATGCGTAAAGAATTCTCTTGCGGTTCGACGTGAATATCTGAAACGCCCTCTTGCAGTGCCTTGGCAAGAACTTTATTAACCAAGTTAATCACAGGAGCATCTTCTGCTCCCCCCACATCCAGCTCAGCTTCTTCGTCCGGTGCATCGGATAATGTATCTAGGCTGTCGATATTCTGTAGGTCTTGTTTGACATCTACAGCTTGTTCAACCTCCATCTGCTTTTGCTTGGCCAGCTTTTCATCAAGGTACTTGGAGATGATCTGCTGATAGTCTTCTTGGGTAATGACCATCCTTTGCAGCGAGATTCCCTGAGGTCGCAAGATGCGGTTAAGATCATCCTGAGCATCGAGATTATCCGGGTCTACCATCGCCACCAGCAGCGATGGAGGTTGGGTTTCATTCTTCGATAGCGGGACTAGGCGATAGCGACGACAAATATCAATGGGGAGCAGTGTGTCAATTAGTTGACCCACTTGATTGGTAGCAATGTCATTAATTTCCGGATCGAGAGATTCAACCCCGTAAAGAACTTTTAGCTCAAATAACTGCTGTTTCTTATATTGCCGCAGTAAGTCGGGGGAAAGCTGACGCCCCGTCATGGATTCGAGAATTTCTGTCAGGGGTCTTCCTGACTTGCGGGATTCCACCAACGCATTCTGCATCTGGTCGGTGTCAACGTAACCCGCTGCAATCAAAGATTTACCAAAGGGCGAAACCTCGTTGCGAACGATCAGGGCACGTCGTTGTGATGAGGAGTTAGTCATAGCGGCTGAGAGTATTTCCTTTCGTTACAAGTTATTCTCTTTCTTCACAAATCCTTCTCAAAAGGAGGGTTTAAGTCGTGTTTGAGAAGCTGGCATCAGGGTTATAAAAGTCCACTGACACTTTGAGATGACTCTAGTTACCGTAAGAAAGGCTCTTTCCTTAAGCTGGTTGCGTTGTAGCCCCGTTGGGGAAGAACTTTTCTTTCGTGAGTCCTGTCGGATGCTTTCCGCACTGTGATTACAAATATCCTGACAAAGATGAAAAGCTTATTTTCATCCGATAAAGTGAACTTGATAAAATGGGAGAAGCTAGCACGAGCAGCATTATTCATTATGTAGAATATTCTGATAATAGCTTTTACTAACTTGCGCTGGCACAACTCTCACCAAACATTTTTACCGACAGGGATGCAGAATCCTTAGGTCTATGGACGACACCGACAAGAACAAATAGTGTCTAGAGGGACACTAGGGTGCTACATTGGGTGAGAAGCGCAATGGTGTTACATCTGTAAGGATATAAAGATGGGCAAACATGCTGGCATCTGGACGTAGCTCCCGCGTCTGCCCCCTGAATCAGCGAGCCGTATTCAGCCGGGGCACATTAAAATCTGAAGAAGTCGCGATCCCGCGCCTAGGCGTAGCACTTCTTGTAGATTACAAGAAACTTTTAGGGATCGGGTTGCTAGTGGACAACAATTAAGATCGCCAGTACTAGCAGTCTTTGTAAGTGGGGATGAGTAGAGCATGATCGACGAAGAAAATCAGCCAGATAGTACTTCACAGCCGACGAATGAGGCTGCCGATAGCCAAAGTGTGAGCGATCAACAAGCGGTCGTAGCGGAAGGTGGATTGGTAGATTTAGAATATCCATCGGCTGTTGAGGAAGAAACGGCTGAGTCAACAGCGGTATCGGCTAAGACCGAGGGAGAAGCCCAAGAAGCCACTCAAGCCGCTGCGGATCTGCCGTTAGCCGGTGGAGAGTTAGAGGCTATCCTAAAGTTGAGGCAGGAAAATGACGCATTGAAAGCTCAATTAGAAGAACTTAATCAACAATCCGAGTCATTCAAGACTCAATCCATGCGAATTGCCGCAGATTTCGATAACTTCCGCAAGCGTACAACGAAAGAGAAAGAGGATTTAGAACAACAGATCAAGCGAGTTACGCTGAGTGAGTTATTACCCGTAGTGGATAATTTTGAGCGGGCGCGATCGCAAATTAAGCCCCAAGATGATGGAGAAATGGGCATCCACAAAAGCTATCAGGGAGTTTATAAACAGCTAGTGGACTGCCTTAAACGCATTGGAGTGTCTGCCATGCGCCCCGAAGGAAAAGAATTTGATCCCAATCTCCACGAAGCCGTGATGCGGGAGGCGACGAACGAATACCCAGAAGGTGTGGTTATCGAACAGCTAGTACGAGGATATTTCTTGGGTGAGCGTGTTCTACGCCATGCGATGGTTAAAGTTGCCTCCGCACCGGAAACTCCCAGTGAGGAATCGGATGAAAGTCAAGCTAGCTCTCCTGAATAAACCCGTCACAGGAGTAAAGCGTTAGGGTCAAAGTTGCTGCTCTTTGGGATTCGGTGGTAACCTCAGAAGAAGGTACCCTAAAAACCTAAGGGGCAGGATGCATTAACCATCCTTTGGTGTCAGGCTTGATTGACGATAAGTCTACAAGAGTGCTCGACCAAAGGAAGGTTGGTTCTAGTACCCGCTTTAACTTAAACGTAAACAACTTGACATAATATTTAAGCCGAAGCCCTATGGGAAAAGTTATTGGCATCGACTTGGGCACCACCAATAGTTGCGTTGCTGTGTTAGAGGGTGGTCAGCCCATCGTCATTTCAAGCACGGAAGGAGGGCGAACCACTCCGAGTATAGTGGGATTTGGCAAAGCAGGGGAACGATTGGTCGGTCAACTAGCAAAGCGGCAGGCCGTGACCAATGCCGAAAACACAATCTACAGCATTAAACGCTTCATAGGGCGTCGGTGGGATGACACGGCTACGGAACGATCCCGCGTTCCTTATAACTGCGTCAAAGGTCGTGATGATACCGTCGATGTCCAAATCCGGGGACGTACATATACTCCTCAAGAAATCTCTGCCATGATCCTGCAAAAGCTCAAGGCGGATGCCGAAAGCTTTCTTGGGGAGTCGGTGGAGCAAGCCGTGATTACGGTTCCGGCCTACTTTACAGACGCCCAACGGCAGGCGACCAAAGATGCTGGGACTATTGCAGGTTTGGAAGTGCTGCGAATTATCAACGAGCCGACGGCAGCCTCCCTCGCCTACGGACTCGATAAGCAGTCTGAAGAGCAGCGAATCTTGGTTTTTGACTTGGGTGGCGGGACGTTTGATGTCTCGATTCTTCAACTGGGAGACGGAGTTTTTGAAGTTAAAGCCACCTCTGGCAACAATCACCTAGGAGGCGATGACTTCGATAATGTGATTGTGCGCTGGATGATTGAAAACTTTAAAGGAACTGAGGGGATTGACCTCGGAACCGATAAAATGGCACTTCAGCGCTTGCGCGAAGCGGCTGAAAAGGCAAAAGTTGAACTCTCTAGTATGCTTTCAACCTCCATTAACCTGCCCTTCATCACAGCAGATGAGACAGGCCCAAAACACTTGGAGATGGAGCTATCGCGCTCAAAGTTTGAAGAACTGGCGAGCGAACTGATTACAGGAACAATTGAGCCTGTAACCCAATCGCTGAAGGACGCTGACCTGAAACCCGATGATATTGATCGCATTTTGTTAGTGGGCGGTTCCACCCGTATCCCAGCCGTACAGGAGGCGATTAAGAAGTTTTTTGGGGGGAGAACACCCGATAAGTCAGTCAATCCTGATGAAGCAGTTGCCCTAGGAGCTGCCATTCAGGGCGGTGTCTTAGGCGGCGAAGTGGAAGACTTGCTGCTTCTGGATGTCACCCCTCTATCCTTAGGAATTGAGACTCTAGGCGAAGTATTTACAAAAATTATTGATCGTAACACCACCATTCCGACCAGTAAGTCTCAGGTTTTTTCCACGGCGACGGATGGTCAAACGTCTGTAGAAATTCATGTGCTACAGGGTGAACGGGCAATGGCGAGGGACAACAAGAGCCTGGGCAAGTTTCTGTTGACGGGCATTCCCCCTGCCCCAAGGGGTGTACCTCAAATCGAAGTCTCCTTTGAAATCGATGTAAACGGCATTCTTCAAGTCTCAGCCGCCGACAAAGGGACGGGTAAAGAACAAAGAATCCGAATTACCAATACTGGAGGATTAAGTGCCAGTGAAGTAGAACGGATGCGAGTTGAGGCAGAAAAATATGCCGAGGACGACCGTCGCCGCATACAATTGGTTGAACTCAAGAACCAAGCTGATAGCCTATTCTACAGTTACGAAGGCACCTTGAAGGAAAGTGGCGACTTGGTTCGCGAAGACCTCAAGGCTCAAGGAGAGGAGAAGAAGCAGCAGCTGCAACAGGCAATGGCAGATTCCTCCATTAGTATTGAGGAAGTGAAACAACGGCTTGAGGATTTTCAACAGAAGTTGTTTGAGATTGGTGCTGCTGTCTATCAGCAAGCTTCACCCAGTGTAGACACAGATGAATTTGTACAGACCGAGGAGGTATCTTCAACGCCAGAATTTAGCCAACCGTTTGAATCCCCGTCTACAAGCGAAGAAGACGACTTGATTCTAAACTTTGACGAAGAAACTGTAACCGCTGACTACGAGGCGGTTGACTAAGGGACGCTCCTAAAAGGTAGCGCTTGACCTGTTTTTCTGCTAGACAATGGATAGATAAATGGGTGAGCTGTGAATGGGTCATCAGTGACTTCACTCCAATCACCCAAATTCAATTCCACCGCCCCTATAAAGTAACAAAACACCGCTCGGCGCTCTATGCCTGACTACTATGACATTCTAGGTGTCTCTCGTGACGCCGACAAAGAGGAAATAAAACGTGCTTACCGCCGCCTTGCCCGGAAGTATCACCCGGATGTCAACAAGGAGCTAGGGGCTGAAGAGCGCTTTAAAGAAATTAATCGGGCTTACGAAGTTCTCTCAGAACCCGAAACTCGCGCCCGATATGACCGCTTCGGTGAAGCGGGTGTTAGCGGAGCGAGTCCCGGCTTCGGCGATATCGGCGATATGGGTTTTGCCGATATTTTTGAAAGCTTCTTCAACGGCTTTGCAGGTGGGATGGGTCAGCAAGCGACTCGCCGACGCAGCGGTCCAGTTCGCGGTGAAGATTTGCGACTCGACTTGAAGCTGGACTTTCGGGAAGCTGTGTTTGGGGGTGAAAAGGAAATCCGGATTCCTCACCTGGAAACCTGTAACGTCTGTAACAGTACGGGAGCTAAACCCGGGACTCGACCCCGTACCTGCCCCACTTGCAGCGGTACAGGTCAAGTGCGTCGTGCAACCCGAACGCCCTTTGGTAGTTTCACTCAAGTCTCAGTTTGTCCCACCTGTAATGGCGAAGGGCAAGTAATTGAGGACAAGTGTGAATCTTGCGGGGGTGCAGGTCGCAAGCAGGAAACCAAAAAACTGAAAATCACGATTCCACCGGGCGTAGATAATGGCACAAGGCTGCGCGTTTCCAAAGAAGGAGACGCGGGATTACGCGGTGGCCCTCCCGGAGATCTATACGTCTACTTATTTATTGAGGAAGATGCTGAGTTTCATCGGGAAGGGATTAATATCCTATCGGATCTGAAGGTCAGTTACTTACAAGCAATTTTGGGATGTCGCTTGGAAGTCACGACAGTGGATGGGCCAGTGGAATTAACGATTCCGCCCGGAACACAGCCCAATACGGTGTTAACCCTAGAAAATCATGGTGTACCCAAACTAGGAAACCCCGTCAGTCGGGGCGATCACCTGCTCACAATTTTGATTGATATTCCTACCCGGATCACAGCAGAGGAACGGGAACTGCTGGAGAAACTGGCAAAGATTAAGGGCGATCGCACCGGGAAAGGTGGCATAGAAGGGTTCTTAGGAGGGCTGTTTCGCGGATGAGTAACTTAGCCGAATCGACGCCCAAGCCTGCACCTGATGCCCAGCTAGATTTGCGGGGGACGCCTTGCCCGATTAACTTTGTGCGAACCAAACTCGCCATCGAGCAAATGACACCAGGCTCCTTATTAGAAGTGTGGCTCGACCCCGGAGAACCGATTGAACAGGTGCCCGATAGTTTGGTAATGGAGGGCTACTTAATCGAGTCAGTGGAAGATCGCAGTGGCTACTTTGCACTGAATGTAAGGCGTCCAATAGCGTCTGCATGAGTGTTTTACCCTGTGATAGCGAGTTGTCCCAAGTATCCACACCGTTATGGGGAACAGTGGTGGCGGTGCAAGCCAACTTCTATCAGGTGCAGTTAGAGCCAGGGTTGAAGGTGGGAAAGTTGAAAGGGGAAGGTTTAGAAGAGGACGTTCCATCTGAACATTCTCAACCTTCTATCATTCAATCTGTAACCCTACTGTGTACTCGTCGGACTAGACTGAAAAAAATGGGTCAACGGGTCATGGTCGGTGATCGCGTTGTGGTAGAAGAACCCGATTGGGAAGGCGAACGAGGTGCGATCGCAGAAGTCCTACCCCGCAAAACCCAGCTAGACCGTCCTCCAGTCGCCAATGCCGACGAAATTCTCTTAGTGTTTGCCTTAGCCGATCCTCCCTTAGACCCGTACCAACTGACTCGATTTTTGGTGAAGGCAGAGTCTACGGGATTGGGGATTTGTTTGTGCTTGAATAAAAAAGATTTAGTCTCAGACGAACAGTTGCAGGAGTGGACGAGTCGTCTCAGAAATTGGGGTTACGAACCTGTATTGATCAGCGTCCACACCCATGAGGGATTAGAGAAACTGAGCCAGCAGCTCAATCATAAAATTACCATCTTGGCTGGCCCGTCTGGGGTGGGTAAATCCAGTCTGATCAATGAGTTGATTCCTGATGTCAACGTGCGAGTGGCAGCAGTATCGGGAAAACTCAGCCGAGGGCGTCACACGACTCGTCATGTCGAATTGTTTGATTTACCGGCAGGTGGACTCTTAGCAGATACTCCCGGTTTCAACCAGCCTGATATTGACTGTCCCCCTGAAGAGTTAGCCCAATATTTTCCAGAAGCAAGGCATCGGTTAGCTACCCATCGCTGTCAGTTTAGTGATTGCCTGCATCGAGATGAGCCAAACTGTGCGGTGCGGGGGGATTGGGAGCGATATGAGTATTACTTGGATTTATTGGAAAATGCGATCGCGTGGCAAGATCGATTGCACCAGCAAGCCGATCCTGAGTCAACCATGAAGGCCAAAACCAAAGGAAAAGGGCAAACTCAGTACGAACCCAAACTAGAAAGTAAAAAATATCGTCGTCACTCCCGTCGTTCCCAACATCAGGCGCTGGAGGAGGTATACCAGGACTCTGACGAATCATGAATTAAACTCAACTTCCCTGAGAAAAGTTCCCAGACTCATAACTAATCGCTAAATTAGGGTTATGAGAAAACGCAAAATTACCCAATTCTGTGCGTGGTCTTTGGGAATCTTCTGTCTGTGTATCACCCCAGCTTGCGCCCAAAACACATCAACTCCTCACACCCCAGAGCAGCAACAGCTCAATCAACAAAAAATAGTGCAGGAACTGCTCAAGGCAGATGTAGTGTACTTGGGAGAAACTCATAATAGTCCAGAAGACCATCAAGCCCAACTAGAAATCCTACAAGCACTCTATCGAGAGAAACTGAAAAATGCCAAGGACGCGACTGCACCTCGCATGGTGATTGCGATGGAGATGTTTCAGCGACCCTATCAGAATATTCTCGATCAATATATCGCAGGGAAAATCACAGAGGAACAGTTAATTGAGCAAAGTGAGTATGAAGAACGCTGGGGTTTTCCTTGGGAATACTATGCGCCGATACTTCGCTTCGCCAGAGCTCATCAACTGCCTGTCTTAGCGCTGAACACACCGACAGAGGTAACACGTAAAGTTGCTCGTAGTGGATTAGACAGCCTAACTACCGCTGAACGCAGGTATATTCCGCCGCTTTCAGAAATTCGCACAGATAACGCCGAATACCGTCAAATGATCCAAAAATCTTACGAACAACATCATCAAGGTGGACATGGCAACAGTAGCAGCTTTGAACGATTTTTCACCGCGCAGGTGCTATGGGATGAGACAATGGCAGAAGCGATCGCCCAATTCATCAAAGCCAATCCAGATGAGCAAGTGGTCGTCTTAGCTGGGCAGGCTCATATTGTTTATGGCTACGGAATACCCAGTCGTGTTGCTCGACGCCTGAATAATAATCAATTAGTACAGCGTTCAGTCTTGCTTGGTGTTCCTCCAAAGGAACCATCTAGAGGCAAAAAAATGATTGCTGATTACTTTTGGGAACATTAGCGGAGAACTTACCAATTCCCTATTCTAGCCAGTCCAGCAGAAATAGAAATAGCCTGACTCACGCTTGTGGGGACAAACTCACTGATAATGCCCTCTGCTAAGAAATACTCAACGGTATTCACGAGTTCTTGAGGATGGCAAGGCTTAGAAAGATAAGCATCGGCACCTTGCTTGATTCCCCAGTAATGATCGCAATCTTCTTTCTTGTTAGAACACATGATTACAGCTATGTTCTGAGTTTTCTGATCGGATTTAAGCCGCCTACAGACTTCGTAGCCATTCATCTTCGGCAACAGGATGTCTAAGATGATCAGACTGGGACAAAAACGCTGCGCCTGTTCCAGTGCTGCCACACCATCATCCGCAAAAATAATATTTAACCCAATCGATTTAAGGATTTTAAAGACGATCAACTGTTGTGTTAGATCGTCATCCACGACTAAAATTGTGCCCATAAATACTCACCTGCCATCAGGAAGGCTCAGGAAAGGCTTTTGAACTGATATCTTGTACCCTTACCAGGGCAAGCTTTCTTTGCATCGGGTGGGCAGTGTCCAATTTCCTAAACAACCAAGCCATAGCATTGGTGAACATACCTCACCCTAAGCTATTGACAAGGGTGCAAAATATAAGTTGAAGATATTCTTATCTTAAGTTTTTTTTGTATATAGCACTACTATAATTAGCGTAAAGTTGTGAATTTTCCTTAAGCGTAAACAAAAAGTTAACCGTGTCTCCTCCGGTTAGACTGTGAAATCACAAACACCTAATTCTACAAACCGCTTGCAGAATGAGGAGTTGAAGGCGTAGTTCATAGCCCTAGCTATTGATCAGTGGTTGTAATACACTCACCATTTCAGGACTGCTCGCCACGAGGGTAGGCAGTGATATTGTCCCGTAATTCTCTCCAACGATGAGGGGGAAAATTTGCTTAGAATCAAGGGGTGCCCAAACCCCGTCGGCCGCTTGTACAATCACCCAAGCCCCTGCAATATCCCAAATCTTGGGAGTCGCTTCGATACCTCCCAACGCTGCACCACTAGCAATGGAGAGGAAGTTGTAACTGGCAACACCTAACATGCGAATTTTACAAGGTAGGGCTTGCTGCAATAGTGAGGCACTGCGGGTGCAAAGGCTGAAAAAGTGGTTGCTGCTGAGGGAATCAGTGCTGCTGTGGATCGGACGTCCATTGAGAAATGCACCGTTTTCTATGCCTGTAATTCCCGATTCCCCTGGCAAAAAACCATGAAACGTTTGCCCAATAGGAGGAAAATGAACGTAGCCAAATACAGGAGTTCCTTGATAAACCAAGCCGAAGGAAATGCCCCAAAGCGGAATTCCTCTGGCGAAGTTGGTGGTGCCATCGAGGGGATCGATAATCCAGCACCATTCAGTGTCCGGAAAAACGTGTTGCCCTTCTTCACTTAAAATCCCGTGACTGGGAAAATGAGAAGCGATCGCATCTCGAATCGTCTCATCCGCCCACTGATCCGATTGGGTGACTAAGCTACCATCTAACTTCTCTGATGCCTGCACTTGTCCGAAATCAGCCATAAGCTGAGTGCCGACACGGTTAGCCGTCTCGGTGGCAAAGTTAAGAATCTCTGTCCAAAAATCAGTCAATTAATCTAACTCTCCTTCCATCACACTTGCGATCGCTGCTTTTGCATTATCCTGGAATTCTTTGACATTGATTCGCCTGAGCAACCAAACCGCCCAAATCATTCCTACCGCTTGCAAGGCAAACACCGTTCCATAAGCCAACACAGGCTCTGTAAACAGCATTTTACCCAAATTCAACACAGCCCCACCCAGCACCGTTGCTAGTCCCCTAGCCATCGCCTGAGACAAGCCCCAAGCCCCAATAAACGTACCTGCTGTTTCAGCCGCCGTCAAATCTAACATCAAACTAGTCGCACCAGCCGTCAGTATCCCAGAGGCAAGCCCGAAAAATAGTAAGCTACCCTTAAGCAGTCCTGCATTCCCCGTGAATCCTGCCATAATAATTAATCCAAAGCATACTGCCGCCCCAATACACCCTAGTCTGGTTGTTTTTTTCTTACCCAAACGGGGCAAAATCAAAAAACCCGTTCCACTGATACCCAGCAGCGTCCCGACACCAAAAGGTACATTCAGCTTAGTGGTTTCCGAGATACACATCCCGAATACCTCACCACCATAAGGTTCCATCACAGCATCTTGCATAAACAGACTCAGGGTGAGTACCAGAAGAAAGGTGAAAAATAAACGGGTTTGACGCGATGCGGTTAAAACTTTCAGCGCCCGCGAGAGCGTAATTTTATCTTCTCGCTCTACCAACGTCGATCGCACACCATAACGAGAATACTTCTTCTCAACCCCAACGGTTGCCAGCAAACACAGCCCAAACACCACGGCGGGCATGAATAAAAAGACGGGGTTAATCGTGGTTTGCAATTTAGCGATATCGGCAACTTTTGCCGTTTGGGTCGGATTATAGGACGAAATCGCCGCTCCACAAATTTCTGGTCTGTCCAGTAACCCACCGCTAATAATGGCTCCGACCACAATCCCCACCATTAACATCGACCAGACAACTCCAATCAGTTTAGATCGGTTGTCTTCATCCGAGACATCGACGAGAAGGGCGGCAAAAGGAGTGGAACTGGCACTGAGGGCTAAACCATACAGGGCAAAAATCAGAGCCAGTACTGCCGCCCAACTGTAGGTTTGTATACTCCATCCAGTCGCTTGTAAACTGCCGCCCAGTTGCCAAACCACTTGCAGGGCGATGAAAGATAGGGTGGTAAACACAGCCGCACCAATCCACACATAACCGGTACGGTGATAGCCGAAAAGCGTTTTAGAATCAGACATCTGACCAAACCACACCCGTGCCGGACTGACAAACTGGTGCATGGCAATCGCACCGGCGGCAATCAGGGGCAATACCTTGAGTTCGTCAATCATCACCCGGTTGAGTACTCCCAGGGTGAGAAGTGACATGATGCCTAATCCCATTTGGAATAAGCCCAACCGAAACATAGTCAAAATCTTGATTCGGGGAATATTCTTATCCGTTGGCGATGGGGGGGGTGGGGAATTGGAAAAATCACTGGTTTCCATATCGGTGTGAGAGCGATCGCTTGCCGAACTTAGTATTTTATCCTTCTTCTATCTATCTAAAGTTACATGTTAATTAGCTCTCTTTTCGGGTGGCGTTGATGATTTGCAACGATACACTAAGGAAAATAAAAAAATGTAAACAATAGAGTTGATCATGCAAACGACTACTTTAGGTCAGAATGGCCCAACGGTTACCGCGTTAGGGATTGGAACTTGGGCATGGGGCGACAAGCTATTTTGGAATTACGGCAATGATTATGGAGCCTCCCAGGTGCAAGCGGCCTTTGAGGCAACTTTAGAGGCGGGTATCAGCTTTTTTGATACGGCGGAGGTTTACGGGTTGGGAGAATCAGAATCCCTGTTGGGACGGTTTATGAAACAACTAGGGCGTCCCGCACAAATAGCGACTAAATACTTTCCCGTACCCTGGCGATTCGGTGCCCAATCTGTTTCTGAGGCTTTAACCGCCAGTTTAAACCGTCTACAGGTTGAGCGAGTTGAACTGTACCAAGTGCATCAACCGTTCAGCTTCTTCATGAGCCAAGAAACATTGATGAATGCTCTAGCGGATGAAGTGCAACGAGGTAGAATTGCCGCTGTCGGCGTTAGTAACTACTCCGCTGATCAGATGCGAGAGGCTCATGGCTATCTGGCAGCGCGTGGAGTGCCGTTGGCGGTGAATCAGGTGCAATACTCCCTGCTGCATCGGAAGATTGAACGGAATGGCATTCTCGATACAGCGCGTCAACTGGGCGTGACAATCTTAGCCTATAGCCCTTTAGCTCAAGGATTACTTACCGGCAAGTACAGCCCTGAGCAATCTTTCCACTTCAATGATGTCCGTAGAATTGACCCCCGTTTTAGCAAAAGTGGTTTAGAAAAAATAGCTCCCGTGGTGCAGCTACTCAATCAGATCGGTGAAAAGTATAATCGCACACCGGCTCAGGTTGCCCTCAACTGGCTGATCGCTCAAGGCGTTGTTCCCATTCCCGGTGCCAAAACCGCGCAGCAAGCCCAACAGAATGCAGGTGCCTTAGGCTGGAATCTGAGCGCAGAAGAGGTTGCCCAAGTAGAGCAGGTGACTCGTCCGTGGGTCGGCTAATGTAATGCTGTGATTGGTAAGATATCACGAAGTACGCTTTCAATTTATTTCAATTTTCATGAGGGATGATAAATTTCCATGAATTATTATCCCTTTTCTATCCAAATCTGAAATAAAATTTTCACCCCTTCGATATAAATTTGATAGCCAGTAGAATTACATTCGCCCTGAATAAATTTAGATTTGCAACGTTTATTAGAGGCGGGTTTAAAGAATAGATTTTCAGCTAAATATTGCTCACCCTCTACCTCGACTCAGAAAGTGTGATAGACCTCACAAAAAATTGGGTTAAGCATCACTCTCAAGCACTAGCTTCATCACACTCAGACAAGAGTAATATCACCAAAATATAGTGTCTGACTCACGTTGAGGGCAGACTATTATCACAGGGATAATGCCCTGAAATCACTCTGTTCAGAATGAAAAACTCTCATAGTGTAAGAATCGAGTTCAATAGTGTCCAATGCTTATCCCAGTTCGTCTCATCCCCGGTGCAATATCCGACTTATTCGCTCAAGTCACGATCTCTGGTAAGATTACCTTGGCTGACCGCTATGGGTTGATGGCAGCCGTATTAGAAGACTCAATGACGGAAGACGAGAGGAGCGCCATTGATCGGTTGCTTCGGGCTTTGTGTCGGGGACGAATCCAGGTGGTGAATGAGATTTCATCGATTGCCTAACCCTCAAAAAATAGGCAAATTTAGAACCGTTTGGTTATGTTTTCATCCACTGACGAGTCCCAAAGAATTGACAGGAATAAGAAGCCAGTTCAGCGGCTTCAGCTAGGGAATCTGCAAAGTTTTGCCGCAGGATGGAGTGACAAAATGCCCCGTGAAAAACGTCCCCGGCGGCGAGTGTATCAACGGCCTTAATTGGTGGCAATTGAATTTGATCCAACACCCCTAAAGTGCAGTATTGAATTGGTTTTTCCCCTTGAGTAATGGCGATATGAGGAATCCCTAAAGCGGCAAGATAAGCCATAACCTCATCGCTGTTACGGCAACCGGGCGGATAAAAATTAGCAGAGCAAATAGCATAATCGACAAAAGGCAAAACCTTTTCAAATCCCGGTTTCCAGCTACCGCCATCGATGACAACTGGAATATTCTGACTTTTGGCTAACTGAGCGATTGCACATCCAACAGCCATTTGATGACCATCAATCAGAACTATATCAACATCTGCGTCCAGCTCAATAGGCTGCTGATCAGGTGTTATTTGAATTTTTGTAGCATTAAGTGAGATGACGCTGCGATCGCCAGTGGATTCGGTCACAATGATAGAAGAAACGGGCGGCGGTTCTAGGGTAGTCGGGTTAAGGTCAGCAATCCTAACCCCATGATGTTCTAAGTCACTTCGGATTAAGTGAGTGATGGGGTGAGTGCCTACCACACCGAGAATTGTGGCAAGATTACCCAAGTAACTAAAGGTTACGGCAGCATTGGTGGCTGGCCCACCAGCGGCAACTGTGTAGTCAGAGGCTACAACTTTTTGATTATGACCCGGAAGCTGGGCAGAGAGATAAACCAAGTCTAGGGTAACCATTCCTACAAAAAGTCCCTTGCTCACAAACCACACCCCTCCAGTTCAGTCTGACTTCCGCTAATTGTAGTATTTTGGGGAATTGGCGAGAGGGTTAACAACAGTGGGCGAATCACGCTTGTACCAGAGACTGTTGTGTGAGATCAGTCATTGAGAGGAAGATAACGGGTGGGAACGCTTTACGTAGTAGGAACGCCGATTGGTAACCTGGAGGATATGACATTCCGGGCAGTACGGATATTACAAACGGTGGATTTGATCGCGGCGGAAGACACGCGCCATACGGGAAAGCTGTTGCAACATTTTGAGGTGAAGACGCCCCAAGTAAGTTATCACGAACACAATCGCACTGAGCGTCTATCAGAATTGTTGACAAAACTGGCTGAGGGAAAAGCTATTGCTTTGGTGACGGATGCGGGGATGCCGGGAATCTCTGATCCGGGCTATGAGTTGGTTAAGGCTTGCATTGAGGCAGAGATACCAGTCGTACCCATCCCCGGTGCGACGGCGGGGATTACAGCCCTCAGCGCCGCTGGATTACCAACCGATCGCTTTGTGTTTGAAGGTTTTTTACCAGCAAGCGGTCAAGCTCGGCAAAAACGCTTAGAATTGCTGCAAGCGGAATCGAGAACATTAATTGTTTATGAATCTCCTCATCGCCTCCGCGCCACGTTGCCCGATTTAGCTAACTCCCTAGGATTTCACCGTCCCATCGTCATTGCACGGGAATTAACCAAGTTACACGAAGAGTTTTGGCGGGGAACAATTGAGGAGGCGATCGCTCACTACAGGCAGAAGGAACCTAGAGGAGAATTTACCTTGGTGATTGCGGGGTCGCAAGCAGAGATGCCTGTTTTCTCAGAAGACGACCTGAAAGCTGAGCTACTTCAAATCATGGCTCAGGGAGTATCGCGATCGCAAGCGAGTCGCCAATTAGCTCAAATCACCAAACTCTCACGGCGTCAGCTTTACCAACTGGCACTCTCAATTCCGGGTTCTGATCTTGAAGTGACAAAGGAGAATTTAAAAGAAAAGTGAAAACGCGATGGTTACTCACAGGTTGGCTGATGGGACTGCTTTTAGTCGGTTGTAATCGCTCACCCTCAGTCTCAGTCTCAGTCTCAGAAACACCTGTTTCTTCCTCCAATCCGACCCCTTCTAATCCAGGGGTGGTGTATTCAACCTCCAGCCCAACCACGTCTAAGCCGATTGAGGCATCACCCACGCCAAGACAAATATCCTCCAAACCCCTGAGTCCACCTGCCTCAGACACGTTTACCATTTCCCCTCAGGGCATTGGTTCGGCGAAAGTGGGAATGACCTATGGGCAGCTCAAAAAGATATTGGCTGGGAAGGCGGAATTTCAGGTGAAGTCACCGTTTATTGTAGATTTTGATGCGATCGCAATTACCCAAGACGGAAAAGAGCAATTTTATATTCTTTACCCCGCTGGAGTACCCTTAGCTGATTCCGATGTAATTGAAGCCTTAGTCACAGATAATCCCAATTATCGAACAGCTCAGGGGGTGGGTCCGGGAACCCTAATCGAGCAAGCCGAAGCCATCTACGGAAATGCCAGATTATCTTACAACACCCTCAATGAGTCAAGGGAATACGTCCAATTTGCCAACCAACCCTCTAAAGATATCGCCTTCCGCACTCAGCCACCTCCCAATCAGTCCTTTGCAGGCATTTATCCCGAATCCAAAGCAGAGCTTAAAGAGACCCAAAAAATTCAAAAAGCAGCCTCAATTGGGTTAGTCGAAGTTTACTGTCGGCAGAATTGCCCCTTTCCGTCGCCCTAAACGGAAGTTTCCTCGCGAAGGCGGGCGGCGAAAGTTTCCCACTAGTCTGATCAAAGGAGTGGGGGAAGGGGAGAGGGAGAGAAACACCGACAAAAAAAATGGGTGGATTATTTCTGCCAGTCTACATTAGGGCAATAGCGCTCAACTAGAATCCAAAATTGTTTTGTTATGTAGTGATTCAAAACAGTATGTCGTTATTCAACGGTTATCGCCTAGGCATCTTGGAACACGTCACTCGAAAACATCTCTGTTAAGGTGCGTAGATAGGGTAAAAAGGTTGCCATTTCATTAGCCGGTAGGCGATCATGCATGTCCCAACCCATTGTTTTGAGCATGTCTTGGATCAGTTTCCAACTGACCTTTAGGCGAGGATATAACATGACGCACAGAGGAAAGAGTTCTTGTTGTACCGAGCGGATGTCGTCTTCTAAAACGCACAGGCACAGATAAACCTGAAACATCTCAACATCACGGATACTAGCGGTTTTCACCGTAGGGTTACTGAGCAGACCACTGTAGCTGGCATAGCTGGGATATAAACGGCAAACTTGGTTACAAACAGAGACAGCAATCTTACTGCTGAACGGTAAAAGATGCTGAACAGCCGATAGAGCCGGAGAATCAAAGGGATGGTTAGCCGCAGCTTCGTAGGCCGCTTGTAGGGGCATGTACATGTGGTCATCCATTACTTTTAAGTAGGGCAGCCACAGCCTTTGTTCTGTTGATGTCAGCCACTCCAGCAACTTTTGACCCGTGTAGTGAAACTGCATACTGACGAAGCCAATGGCTCGGCGATCCACACGAGTGTATTTCTGGCGTACCAGACCAAAATCTTTCCCCACAATCACCGATAGCCGACGGGGCGTTGACCGCTCGGCATAGGCCGCAAGTACTTTTTGAAACAGCACACGAGTATCAGCGGCAATCTCCAAGGGATTGATCAGGTCGGGGTTGATGCCGTGGCGTCGGATTTCTTCAGATAGCAACGTTTCTGTGAGAGACCAGGCTTGAGCACTGGCTAAATTTAAATTTTGCATCAGCTTTTGAGCCGTGCGCTCTCGACCTTCTTTCGAGGCAGTTTGCTTGAGATTGTCAGCCTCGCTCAGCGCCGAGTACTCATCCTGCCCTGTCACGGAAACAAAGTATTTCCGCGCCCAGAGAGCCGCCAAAGAATGAACGTTGGATTTTGATGTTGATGATGAGGATTTAGAGGAGGGAACGAGGGAAGGACGATCGCTCCTTAGCGCAGTGCCTTTTGGGCAATCCTCAGCTATAGAATTGGAAACTGAAACTCCAGAGGACTGAACTTCAGCCCCGATAGATGCCAACGGATGAGCCATGTCAATAGGGATTCTATTAGGGATATATGAAAACGAGCTATGCCGTATTTTTACTTATTTTTATAATTTAGCAAACAATATTTTTACGATTATTTAACTAAATCCGGATCTTTTCTAATTTTTCTGAGCTGAGCAGGCTATCTTCGGTGATGGGCTTTCCTTACGGGCAACAGCGAAAAAGGGCTTTTTAAAAGAGCGATCGCCACTGGGATCAGAGGTTGTACCACTCGTTAGCCATTCCTCACGGCATTTTGGCGTAAAACACACTTATTTGGGTAATTTTTTTGAAAATTCTGCTTAATCGACTCAGATATCAATAATTTTGGGGTTTATACGGACTGTAGCTATCCCTTTCCCTAGAAAACTCCCTTACTTCCTGTATGACATGACTGAAGTATTCTCTCAAATTTTTAGGTTCTTTTAACAGATTTTCCCTATTGTCTAAAAATACTCATCCGCTCCCTGTAGGCTATCTAGCCTAATCTTATAACTGGATATTCTTTATAGAAGAATTGACAGACCTTGAAGGTAATTTATAACTTTAGGTCATTGCCTAACGTGCCCATTGTTGCAAGATGTAGGCGTAGTATTTTTCCTGATCGACTTTGTCCATGGCTTGAATCTTTCTGCCGCCTGTTTCCACTTTGGTTCGTCCCTGACTTTTGCCAGTCGTGACAATTACGGTTTCCCATTCTTGAAGTTGATAAAATTCTGGATGAGCCAGATAAGTTGTAGCAAGAACATCCCAGAAGTAATAAACCTGTGTCATTACCAGTGCATAACATTGTCCTGCTAAATCCGAGAGAGGATATCGGCGTTGTTTAGTGAGTTGACGCACAAACTCGGATGTTACGGGAACCTGATTCGTCAGATCCAAGGGACATAGAATCAAGGGAATCTGAGTCTGCCATACCCGATGAGCGGCGAGGGAGTCCCAGTAAACATTCCATTCCGCTGAACCATCCTGTCCCGGTTCCAGAGCCGGTTCAACATTGCCGGGGACGTTGAGCGCCCCACCCATCCAGACAATTCTCTCAATGTGTTGCTCAATTTGTGGTGCTAAATCGAGGGCAGCCGCGACTGTGGTTAAAGGACCTGTGACCATCAATGTGACAGGTTGCTCTGCCGCCAAGAGCGATCGCACCATAAATTCTTGACCGGTTTCTGGGGCTAGGGGTGTCTGAATTTCATCCTGTTCGTTGAGAATGGGCAAATAATCTACCACAAAGGAATCACGGCGGTAAAGGGCTGGGAATGGATTGATTCCTCGAACTGTACTTTGGGCAACTGGAATGTCCGAACGCCCGACTAAATCCAAAATTTTGCGTGTTGCACTCACGGCTTGCTGGATGTAGCAGTCTGCTGGAGTAACCACAATGCCAAGGGGCTGGATATGTTCCATTGTCATCAGCAGCAGGGTTGCCAGATAATCATCTACGCCGCCATCTTGATCCATTAATACTAGTGGTTTAGACATAGTATTTTGCCTTAATCAGGGTCTCAATAAGGTATCATTTCTTACGCAACAATAAAATCATGGACAAAGATTTCCCCTTAAGCCTTTATATTGGGAAAACTTATTGCCAATTCGATTCCCTGCTCTTGTTTTAATTCAATATTGCCCTCTAGTTGCTGCGTTAAAACTTTAACTAACTTGAGACCTAAAGTGGATTTTTCTTGAATATTAAAATCTTTAGGGAAACCAACCCCATTGTCTTTAACGATTAAAGTAAATCTCTTATTTCTATCAAATTTGAAATACAGATTTATTAGACCTTTGGCTGAGTTAGGGAAAGCATGTTTTAATGAATTTGACAAAAGTTCATTAATAATCAATCCACAAGGGATAGCTGTATCAATATTTAGGTAAATCGGTTCTATGTTAGAATAAACTTGAATCAATTCCGAATCTACTTTATAGGAGAGTAGAAGATGATTCATTAACGTTTCAACATATTCGGCAAAATTAATTTTTTCTACTGATGTTGATTGATATAGTTTTTCATGAATTATGGTCATTGATTTAATTCGGTTGTAGCTTTCCTGAAAGACTGCCAATGTCTTTTCATCATTTAGTGTTTGGGATTGGAGATCTAGCAAACTACAAATTATTTGTAAATTATTTTTGACCCGATGGTGGACTTCTTGTAGCAAAATTTCTTTTTCCCGGAGTGATGCACGTAGAGCTTCTTCTGCAAACATGCGATCTGTAATATCAATTGCTACCGATACAGCCGCCGTATTTCGGTGATATTTCTGAACTGACATCAAGTAACTTCGTATAGAGTCCTGGACTGATAACTTAATAACTTGGGTCGTACTTAGCTCTGGACTGGCTAGAAACTGGTGGATCAACTCAGACAAGAGAGAGTCGGTTAAAAAAAAGCCAATTTCTCGACCAATAAAGTCATCTGGAGACAATTTGAAGGTGTCCGCTAAATGTCGATTAACACCGAGGTAACGCCCATCTGAACTCATCCAGCAAACACACCCAGGGACAGTATCTATAACTGCCTGAAGTTGATCTTTTGCTTGTTGTAGTGCCTCAATATAATCTTGACGTTCAGCTTCTGCCTGTTTGCGAGATGTGATATCTTGAAAGGCGACTATGGCGTATAAAATAGCACCCTGTTCATCATAAATAGGGGTTCCCCAAACTTGTAAAGGAACAATTTTATCGGATTGATGAATCTCCAGATCATCAAGAGTTATTTTTTCCCCCCTCAATGCCCGTACCAAGGGTAATTGCTCTGTTGGATACAACTGCTCTGTCCCAGCAACATAGGCTTGGCAAGTCTCAGAAAAAAGCTGGATAGGTGGTTTAAGAAGGGCTTCTATACCCTGCAACTGCAAGCCAATTTGGTTGACATAGATGAACTGACCTGCTTGATCAATGACTCCTATCCCTACCGGGATAGCTTCTAGAAACTGATTCAACTTTCTTTCACTTTCGCGCAGCAATGCATTTTCTTTCTTTTGCGCTCTGGTTTTCCACTGGACATACCCAATTACAACAGTGACCACAGCCATAATATAAAGAGTGTAAGCCCACCAAGTTTTCCAAGGAGGGGGAGTAATCAAGATTTTGATAGAAGTGCCTTTTTCATTCCACACGCCATCGTTGTTGGAACCTTTAACTTTAAATATGTATGTTCCACCATCTAGGTTGGTATAACTGGCATAGCGCCTGATTCCTGAATAAATCCAATCTTTATCAAATCCTTCTAACTTGTAGGCATATTGATTTTTCAGAGGGTTTGTGTAGTCAAGGGCAGCAAATTCAAATCCAAAAAAGTTATCTTTGTAAGATAATTTTATGGATTGAATTTCAAAAATCGATGGTTTTAATTTTACACTCTCATTAAACTTTTTAAAGTCAGTTATAACGATTGGGGGAATATGAGGATTGTCTTTTACCTGATCAGGATAAAATGCATTGAAGCCATTGAGTCCTCCAAAAAACATTTCCCCTGTTTTACTTTTGAGATAAGCTTTCACGCCATCAAACTCATTTCCCTGAAGCCCATCGCTGACATCATAATTTCTAAAGGTTTCAGTTTTAGGATTAAATTTGGAGATTCCTTTGCCAGTGCTTAACCAAAGATTACCTTCATCGTCCGCTAGGATACCTACTACTGAATTGTTAGGTAGTCCATTTTTTTCTGTGTAATGTGTAAATGTTTCAGTAGCGATATCAAATTTATCAAGCCCTCCCCCAAATGTACCTATCCAGAGCGTACCGGACGGATATTCATAGATAGATACAATTCGATCATAACTTAGACTATTTGGATTTTTGGGATCATGTTTGTAATGAATAAAATTTTCAGTCTCACGCTGAAACTTATTCAGTCCACCATTCAAGGTACCAATCCATATTGTCTCAGCTCGATCTTCATAGATTAAAAAAGCACTAATATCACTTAAACTATTGGGATTACTAGGATCGTTTGTATAATGTGTAAACTGTTCAGACTCTGGCTCAAATTTGTTGAGTCCGCCACGCATAGTCCCAATCCAAAGCGTACCTAAATAGTCTTCATGAATGGAGGTGACGGTATTATCACTTAAACTATAAGGCTTATTAAAATTATGTTGATAATGGGTAATTTTTTGGGTTTTACGGTCAATTTTATCGAGTCCACTGCCAAACGTGCCAACCCAGAGCATACCATTTCTATCTTCATAGGTTGACCAAATATTGTTACTACTTAAGCTATAAGAATTTGCTGAGTTGTGTGTGTAGTGGGTAAATTTTCCAGTTTGACTATCAAACTTATTGACTCCTCCGTCCGAAGTGCCAATCCAGAGCTGACCGAAATGATCTTCATCAATTGACATCACATGATTATCACTCAGGCTATTGAGCTTAGCTGGGTCATTTTTGTAATGTAGGAATTTCGGCTCTTTGAGGTCTAACTTATTAAGCCCACTGAATGCGGTACCAATCCATAAAATTTGGTCATGACCAACCCAGAGAGAGATAACTAGATTATCACTCAAGGTTTGTGGATTTTTAGAGTCATGCTTGTAATGAATAAATTGCCCATTTTTAGGAACAAATTTATCGAGTCCTGAACCATAAGAATTTCCATACCAGCTACTTGTAGCTAGCCAGAGATTGCCAAGTTGATCTTCAGCCATTGAATTGATAGTATTATGATTTAAACTATTAGGGTTATCTGGGTCATGAGTGTAATGGAAAAATCGTCCGCTTTCGCGATCAAATTCGTTGAGTCCTCCATTTTTAGTACCAATCCAAAGCTTCGTAGACTGGTCTTCATGGATTGATAAGACAGTATCATCATTCAAGCTACTGGGGTCAGATGGATTATTTCTGTAGTGAATAAATTGACCTGTTTTGCGATTAAATTTGTTGAGTCCCCCGCCGCCTGTGCCAATCCACAGAGTCCCTAATTTGTCTTCATAAATTGAGAAAATAATATCGTTACTTAAGCTATTCGGGTCATTTAAGTGATGTTGATAATGAGTAAACTGCTCATTTTCGCGATCAAATTTATTAAGTCCTCCTCCATCTGTACCAACCCAGAGTGTACCAAATCGGTCTTGATAAATTGATAAAACTCGATTATGACTCAAGCTTTTTGGATTATCAACATCATGTATATATCGGGTAAAATTTTCAGTCTCTCGATTAAATTTGTTGAGTCCCCCCCCATCTGTACCAATCCACATTATTCCAGACTTGTCTTCATAAATTGATGTGATAAAATTATCAGATAATGAGTATGCATCAAGAGCGTTATATTTATAAACTGTGAAGTCATAGCCGTCATATTTATTAAGTCCATCTTGCGTCCCAAACCACATAAATCCCTGACTATCTTGAAAGATAGAGTTAAGGCCACTTTGAGACACCCCTTGGTCAGCAGTGATATGTTCAAATGTAGGATTTGCTTCGGCAGCATATACAAAAGTTGGTAGGCTCAGGAGGATTATAATCGTGAGGATAAAGTTCAAAATTGTATTTTTGAGCCATTGTCGAATTTGACAACTTATTTCATCGTCTTGATAACACCAATCAAACACAATGCTCACCTTCATAGACTCTACTATTCTTGAAGCTCCTCGGATTAGGCTTCTAAGATAATAGGGTGGGCATTGCCCACCCTACAGGAGAATTGTTCAAAAATTAATAATAAGTTCAACAAGAATATTGAGACATCAAGCACAGATTACGATCGGAGGGTCTTCAGGGTCATCAATATCACTCCAAGATGGAACCTCTGACTCTGTAAGTTCAGTTGGCTTGGAAGGGAGTGAGATTTCGTAGACTTGATTACTGTCTACGTTGGCATCTGCACTCATTAGGCTTCCCTCTGAGCTGCTTTCGTTCACTCTGGCTGTTACACCATTAGGAAGAGTCAGTCCGTTTTCTTGAAGAACAGCGACGGGTTCGGAGATAAAGCGTTCTTTAAACTCTTCATCTAACCAGGCTTGGGCGACAATCTTAGACAAAGCTTTTTGCGATTCTGGGCAATCTTTCGTTAACAAAAGCATTTTTTCTGCAATCCGAGTTATGATTTAGCCTTCTTTAGGTAACTTACCTTTCTTTAGTTATAATTAAGTTTTCAAAAATATACAATACTTAACTGAATTAAATCTGAAAAGCCGGATTCCCCTAAACAAGGAGTTTGCTACCCAGAATAAATTCTCCGACTGATGTTTCAGCATAATAGTCGGTTCCAGCCGCTGCGGCAAATAAATCTGAATTTCCATTACCCAATGCACAAGGAGCAAGATTCATCGCCGTTGCTACTAAATACATGGTCTGGAATAAAGCTCCCACATTTTTGAGTAATGTGGTATGGGCTATAGATTCATAAGTCCAAGCAATCCTTTGGAAACGTGCAGAAATGATAATTAAGACTTGGGGAAAACTCCGATCTCGGTTTGCCAACCATGCATCTTCTAAAAGCGCCGCCACATATTGGTTTTTCCCAGAAATTTTACAAAGCTGATGATCTTGAGGACAATAATGGTAAAAACCCGTAGGGATATTTTGACAGGTATTGGCAAGGATATACAGCTCAAATTCGTAAGCCGCTCCCCCATTGACATAGGGTCTACGACTCATTTCTTCATTTTCAGTTTTAATGATTTGTTTAATCCGGGCTGAGCGGTAAAGAAATTCCCCAAGTTGCTTATCAGTTATTGGCTCATTCTCGCTGTAATTTCTGAGAGATTTTCTTCTTTCCAGAATAAAAGTCAAAGGATAATCCGTGTTCTCAAGATTAGAGATGTCAGGTTTGTAGAGGTCAATCGTATCCTTTGACATCTTGGGTTTAACGGCTGGCAGCGGTTTAATTTGCTCTACGAACGGATAAGTTCTTCCAATCGGGTTACTGTGTCTGCCAGTTCTTGTTCTTGAATGAAAAAGTAGATTGTGAAATTCCCATTGCCTCAGCGGTTCGCTCTCTTCTTCTTGGGTTTTTCCATCTTCCTTCACTTCAAATAGCATTTCGGTACTCAACAGTAGGCTAAAAAATAATCTAGTAACTTCTTCCGAAATGCCAGGAATTTTCGTACAAATCTCATGAGCTAATTGGGGTTTTGCCAGCTCAGAAATAAGGGCTGCACCTTTCCAACCAAATAGTATAATTTGAGCCTGAGATAGAGGAGATTCTAGGACTAAATGTTGATGCTCTTTTCGGCAATAAGCAAAGCGCGACAAAACATATTGTTTGTTGATGACTGCTTTCTTAAATTCAATCTTTCCATCCAGTGAAAGAGGAACCAATTTTGCTAGAGGCAATCCTTCAACAACAATGCTATAACAGAGCGTACCAAGCTGGATTAGCTTTTGCAGGTAATAGTAAAACTTAGGTAGTTGAGACACCCCATCCCTTTGGAGAACTAAATCACTCAAGTCTTCCTCCGTAGCACCATCTGTCGCCAGCGTTTGAATAGCCGCTAAAACTCCAGGTGATGGCTGGTTAATATTGAGGGATTGAGGAGGAATATTTCCTCTAATATGAGGTGATTGAATAATAACTGTATTGTTGAAGTCTTCAATTATATTAATGCTTTTTTTAAAGGAAAGCTGCAAGGGAAGTAGCATTGTAGAGCTTATCGATAATAGTAGAATTTTATATTAAATATATTTTTTACAGAACGACGATTGTCTTTTCATCTACCATTAGAGGTGATTGTATCGATCAATATCGATCAAAAAAATTTAGCGACTCTTCCTTCAACGGCTCTGATCATCAGCCCCATCCCACCGAAATATCGTAGAAGCCATCCAGGAGACATGTCTCTCAGAAAGAGATCGCTACTCTAAAACCCAGTTCTAGAAGAATTACCATCGAACTGGGCACACACCGTCAAAAAGCTCCCTCATTACCGCCATTGAAAACCTAAAAACTCAAACGCCCATACAGCAAAGACGCATTAACGGAATGCCACGGTTAAAACCCAGCTAATCCCACTGTAGAGATAAAATCCTCCCATAATAATCAACAGCCCACCGCCTATACGCATAATCCATTCAGAATATTTAACGAGAGTGCGGGCTTGTTTGGCTAAACCTGTAAATAGACTGGCGAAGAAAATCAGCGCACTGGTACCCAAGGCATAACTGACCATTGTGAGTGTGCTTTGAACCTGGGAACCGGTAGCCGCTGCCGCCGTAAGAACTGAAAACAGTACAGGACTGGCACAGGGAGAACTCACCAACGCGAAGGTGACTCCGGCGGTGTAAGGCCCCGTGATCGGCAATGCCGCACCAAATTGGGGTAAAGGCAGGCGTATAATCTCTAATAACGTCAGCCCCATCAGCAGAACCACCAAGCCAACGACGATATTGACGTGACCTCGGTAGTCACGCATGACCGCCCCCGCAAAGGAAGAGACCAATCCCAACAAACTGAGGACGGTTACCACTCCCAGGACAAATGATGCTGCTTTAACGAAAGCATCCCGGCGAGATGTCACTTCACGAGTGCCGATGTAAGTCAGGTTCACAGTCAAGAGTCCAATGTGGCAGGGTGAGATGCTACCAATCAAACCTCCCACAAAAGCTAACAGAAGTAAGATCAGTGGGTTCGCCGTATTCTGTTTACCGAGCCATTCCTTATAATTTTCTTCTAAAGAGAAGACAACGTTTTGAAGAGGTTCGTATAGGGTGTTCCAATCGATAAAGCTGAGTGCCACAATCAATAGAATCGTTCCTATGAAGAGCAACCCAGGCACTAAAAATTTTAGGTGCTTGCGTCCTGCCAACTGTGAAGTGAAATTTTTGGTGCGTGTCATGATGTGGTTAGTTTCAAGAGATTTGATACTGTGGCCTTGAGATTCGGCGCTCAAAAGTCACTAGGGCCTGTATATCCAGCTATCTCAGCAAGTTTGGGCAGCGAACACCCACCCACACAAGAAAACTTCCCATTTATTTCCCAGGTTGGAAAACTGGTAATGTTTAACTTGCGGCAGATTTCGGGTTGCGCCTTTTCGCCAGCCGGGTCGCACTCAATGTAAGTGATTTTACTAAATGCTTCTTTACCAAACCATTTCTTTTGTCCGTTACAGGCGACACACCAATAAGTGCCATACATCTTAGCGTTATTCTGTTGGAGATAGTTGGCTAAAGCCAGTCTGGAGGCTTTTCTAGACTGATATTCTTTTAATGAAGTACATCCAGTTGTCATTAGCAGTAGGACGATAGAGACAGTTGGAGCCAACCTCTTAAATTTCAGCATAACCGGTTAATGATTACTCTTGATGTCTTGTGCTGAGTTGGTCAGAATCACTCAAAAACCTTGTCAGACAGAACCTTGAACCTTTTTAACACAAAAGTTATGCTTTTATTATTGACTATCCCTTGAAATTAATGTCACCCTAGGCTTAAGAACTTTATTGACTCTTTTTATTCTCTGGCGAGAGCTTTTTGAAAACTTTAAAATGCTCCTGATCTGCCACGTCAAGTTTCACGGCTACATGCCGAACTCGATTAGGGAGTGACAAAGCATCCAGTTTCAGTTTTTGAAATTTTGATCGCCACTATAGCCAGATAAATCAGCCAGGTCTTGCAAAGACCTCATTCCTCCATATTTGTTACCATTGATTTCCCATGTGGGAAACCCTTCAACACGAGCCTTTTGACAAAGCTCAGGTCGTGCATTTTTCCCAGCCGGATCACACTCAACATAGTCCAACTGGCTGAACGCCTCATTACCAAATAGTGCTTTTTGCTTATGGCAGTAGGGGCACCAATGAACACCATACAATTTTGCGCCAATCTGCTTTAAATGGCTGGCTAGCGCCACTTCGGGCGTAGCAGCTAAGGGTCTAGTTTGTGCCGAGACTGAGGCGGAAGATACATTTTGAGACGACTTTGTTGAAGAACATGCAGTAGTCAAGGCTAGTAAGACGACAGATACAACGGAAGCAAACCTGAGGGATTTTAGCATTACTGGATAACAGAGTTTTGGACTTATTGATATTAGGCCTATTCTGGCATTGGCTCTCTTTCAACAGCAATCAGGATCGATGGGAATAAAATACGTGTTAGAGCTATTTTTACTCCTTAAAGCTACAAATAACGTTCTGGCATTGGTTCTTTATCAACCCTGTAAATTTTGAAGCCGCGCTTGATGTAGTTATTCAATGCATGGGGTCCATCTAAGTTGCAAGTATGAACCCACAAGCGTTGAGTGCCTCTGTTCCAAGCATAGGCGATGCCATGACTCAGGAGATGTTTCCCCAAACCTCGACCCATGTAAGTTGATCTCAGACCAAAATAAACAATCTCCGTCGAGAAAAATCGACCTGTCGGCCCTTCCCTGCGCTCTGCCAATTCGATGTATCCAGCCGGTACACCATTAACATATAAAACGTGGATGCTGGTTCCTGGAGCTAACAGCAGTGCCTTAATTTCTTCATCCGAGTGAGAGAGTCGTTCACGCCAACGCCACTCCTCACCGACAGAACTATACAAGAAACGATAAAAAGCGACATCGGGTGTTCCCATGCACATTAACTTCATTCCGCCTAGGTAATTAAGATACGCTGGACGGAATTGAGACCAATCCGTCATTTGGAGATAGGTGGTTACCAGGGTATCCGGTAGACGGATGTTTGGCAAAGAAGAAGACACCTGAAGCGGAGCGCTGTTGGTACTTCCCGTTGCCTTTTCGACCGAGCCATTGATCGCCATTTTCAATCATGTCTCCACGCAGAAATACCTATTTGACGTGCCAGTAAGGTACTGGCCTCGATCATAAACTTTAATCTGAATTTGAATTTCATAATAATAACCTAAATTTGAATTTTATATTAATAATAAGAGGCAGAGTTCTAACTTGATTTGCCGCTCAAAATTGTCTCAAATTTATGACATACTAGATGTTTGGATCGATATCAATCTTAGATATCTGCTTCATCTGCTATCAAAACGTAAGTGTTTTGATACAGGGCACGCTGCTCATGTCCATCAAGTTGAACCGTGCTGTTAGTTCCTCTGGTCTAACAGGGTCGAAATTTATACGGAAGATCAAGTTTGCTTAGATTTGTGGTGCTACCGCTACCTACTACTGCTCAACGGTTAACTTAGAACTTTTGGCTCAACGAATCTTGGACAAATAAAACTATTTATCCGGATCGCTTCCTGATTCTCAATACCCTAACTGCCGTAGCCGTTAGTTGTTTTAGCACTCTAAAGGCGCTACTTCAGGCAGAGCTATCCCTAGCGAGTGCAGCGCAGCTCTATCCTTCATTTTCGGCTGATTTAATGTTGGTAGGTTTGCCAACAACCTCATCCCAGCTACGCTAATATTAAGAGCTTTGTATGGGTTCACTAAAAACCTTAAAATTTCTAATTTTGGGTTTTCGGTAGCCTCATTCTACCGACTTTAGTCTAGATTTGTCCATTTTTTGGACTGATATTAACTCTCCTCACCATTTTGAGGAGAACGTCAAAAATCTTTATCCTGCCGCCTAGTATGACTGTGTAAGCGCTTACCTCAACAGGGTCGCTGAAGTGATAGATGTGGAGTCAATGCCGACGAGCCTAGAAGCGATTGATTATCAGAGTTTTTTGTATTGGCTCGAATCACTCCCATGTAGAGGTTGGTTTTATCAATTCTATTAATGCCAATTAATTCACATTTAACAGGTAAATTCCTTGAAATTTATGACTTAAAGTATTTAGATTTATTATGAGTATTATTAGTAATAACTCTATTTATAATAAATTAATATATTATTGCTTTGAAATAGATAAAAAGACTCTAATCTCCAATCTTCAATGAAACCATGGCTCTTTGTATAAGGCAATAAAAGTGATTTTAATCCGCTCTGGGAAAGTAAATCCGTCTCCGTCTCCGTCAGTTCTACTCAAAAAATAGCAGTAGAATAAAAACGAATGAGCTTGAAATTAAGAGCAGATTGCGAACACGGGGGGCTTACAATTATGAGCAGCTCTGATTTTATAGAAACCCTGCAATGGACAACGGAGGCGAAAGCCATGTTGAAAAACATTCCCTATTTCGTTCGTGTCCAAGCTAGAAAACGAATTGAGCAATTGGCTCGTGAAGCAGAGTTGGACGTGGTAACCCCTGAAATTGTTGAGCAGGCAAGGGCAGAGTTTGGGCAGTAAGCCGTATTTTTACAAAAACGGGATGCATCCCTTTTAGGACATTGGCTGCCAAATCTTGATGGTTTGGTCACTACTGCCACTCACCAGAATTTGTCCCTTCAGTCCAAAGGCAACAGACTCAACAGCCCTGAAATGACCCGAAAGCGTACATAGCCGTTTTCCGGTTTGCCAATTCCACAACTCAATGATTTTGCCACTGGCGCAGGCAAGGGTCTTACCATCCGGGTTAAAGGTGATGGACGCCGTTCCACTCGACTGAGTCGAAAAGCCGCGCAGTTGTTTGCCTGTTGTCGGGTTCCACAGGTGAATCGCGTTACTACTTCCACTAGCAAGGACTTGCCCATCCAGGCTATAAGCAAGAGATGTAATTTCGGTCAACTGATTGGAAAACGTGCGAAGCAATCTGCCCGTGTGGGGATTCCACAACTCAAGGGTGCCATCCAAACTCGCAACGGCACAGGTATGACCATCCGGCGTCAATGCGACAATTCGAGCGGAATTGGAGTTTCCCGCCAAAATACGCAGCAGCTTCCCGGTGCGGACAGCCCAGATTTTGATTTCCCAATCCCCACTACTGATCAGAGTCTGACCATTGGGACTAAAAGCCAGGTAGCGAACTCGATCCGGACGACCAGTGAGGGTATGGAGTAATTCTCCAGTACTCAGCGCCCACAACCTAATCGTTTTGTCATAACTGCCCGTGGCTAAGGTTTGACCATCAGGACTGATGGCAACGCTAGTAATCCGGTGGGTGTGGTCGTTCAGAGTGTTTCGGACTTCTCCGGTGTTGAGTGACCATAACTTGACCGTTTTGTCATAACTGCCCGTGACTAAGGTTTGACCATCAGGACTAATGGCGATCGCTTTCACCACATCCCCATGTCCCGTCAGGGTTCGGCGGAGTCTCGCTTTAGCCCAAGGGTTAGAATTTGTGCTAGTCGTGGGCAGAAAGCTGGAAATTAGAGATAAGAATCCTTTCGGCTTTGAGGGATAGGAATCGGACGATCGCGTTTGTTCCACAATCGGAGGGGGGAGTGGCAAGGGCGGTGGGGAGACAATCTCCTCAAGGCAACGCAAAATCATCTGTGGCGTTTGAGGGCGTTTACCGGGAAAGGTTGCCATTAGGTAATCAATTAAATCTGCCAATTCCCGCGAAATATGCGGGGCACTCTCTCGCCATTGCAGCCGACCGGTGCGCGGGTCTTTATCAAAATCATTCGGGTGTTTGCCAGTCAATAAATAGACAAAGGTACGTCCCAAGGCAAAGAAATCCGACTGCGCCACAGCATGACCCTCCGCTTGCTCTGGGGGGGTATAACCCGCTGAAATAATTACCGTTCCTGTAGCATTCTGTTTTTGTTTCTGTAAAAAGGTCTCAGTGATTTCCCGAACCGCTCCAAAGTCAATTAAGGCCAGTTGTCCAGTGCTTCGGATCATGATATTAGAGGGTTTAATATCCCGATGGACGAGTTCTTGTTGATGGACTTGAGCCAGAATATCAGCAAGTTGCTTCAACCAAATGAGCGCTTGTTCTTGAGGGATGGGTTGATTCCCACGTTTCGACTGCCATTGCTTTAAATTCAACCCCTCAATTTTCTCCATCACCAGGCAGTGCAGTTGCTCACCATTCCCGTCAGCCAGCGTAAAATATCCATCCCGCTCAACCTTAGGAATGCCGGGATGCTGTAGCCGACTCAAAACTAAAGCTTCTCGTTGGAAGAGAGAGACGGCCTTTTTTTTACCTTCCGGGCTTTGGAAACGATCCGCCCTGAGAATTTTTAGGACTTTTACTGTCCCGCCATCATCCACTTCAAAGGTTTGACCAAAACCTCCTTTACCCAGGAGTTTATGCACACGGTAGCGATCTTGAAGTAACAAGCCTGGTTGAATCATGAGCGCCCTGGCAAAAGTTAATTTTTGCGACGTAGCTTTAGCCATTATCTGAAAAGTGGAGTCTAGGGGAGCTGAGACTATTGATAGAGAGGCAGCACCAAGACGAGAGGCTATACAGAAGTTTAGCCTGTTCATCAGTCTTTACATTCAGGGACTTTTCAGATAACTGACTAGGAACTAAGCTTACGCCAAACCACGTCCTGTCCGTTGCAGTCCGCAATCCTTATCTTCAAGATTGACCTCCTCACCGTCGTGGAACGACGGTGATTCCTAAACCAGGCTAACGCCTCGCTGCGCTAACACGATTTAGGTTTCTGCTTCCTTCCTCTATTCGAGGTTTTGCTCAGTTGCCCTTTGGACTTATGCCCATCAGGTCTTACACCCGATCCACAGACGATTACCGCCGATCCAGCGGCAAGAATATTTCGTGCAGCGTTAATGTCTCTATCGTGTCGAGTGCCACACTCTGGACACTCCCACTCCCTGACACTAAGCGGCATCTTATCGACAACATGACCGCAATGTCCGCAGCGTTTAGAGCTGGGAAACCAACGGTCAATCTTGACCAGTGTGCGACCATACCACTGGCACTTGTATTCCAACTGACGAACCAATTCAGACCAACTAGCATCAGCAATTGCCTGTGCAAGCTTGTGGTTGGTCAGCATATTCTTCACAGACAAATCCTCGATCGCTATCGTTTGGTTTTCGCGCACCAATCGAGTCGTCAGTTTGTGAAGAAAGTCTTTTCGGGCATCGGCAATTTGGGCTTGAACCCTAGCCACTTTACGTCTAGCCTTCTCTCTATTGTTAGAGCCTTTGACTTTACGAGAGAGAACTTTTTGAGCCTTCCTCAATTTATGGCGAAGGCGCTTAAAGTGCTTGGGATTGGCAATCTTCTCCCCATCACTCGTGACTATCAGGGAAGTAACTCCCAGGTCGATACCTACCGCTTTGTCCACTGGTTCCAGTGGCTTAACGGTGTGGTCATCAACAAGCAGAGAGACCACCCATCGTCCAGATGGTTCCAATCTCACTGTAACGGTGGAAGGCTCGCAACATGCGGGGAGAGTGCGGCTCCAGCGGATAGGCAGAGCGTCATTACACTTTGCCAACCACAATTGCCCGTCCTTCCATCGGAATGCAGAACGAGTAAACTCGGCACTCCCACCACTTCTCTTCTTTTTGAAGTTGGGGTACTTGGCGTGACCTGCCCAAAAGTTGGTGAACGCCTTTTGCAGATTTCTCAAGCCCTGCTGCAACGGTACAGAGCTTACCTCGTTCAGGAATTGCAGGTCTTCCTGCTTTTTCCAAGAAGTCAGCATGGCGGATGTCTCTTTGTAGTCAATCCGCTCGGAGCGCTCGTACCAGGCTTGAGTTCTGGTATGCAGAGCTTTGTTGTAAACCAACCGAACACAACCCAGTGTCCGAAGCAAGAGTTCTTCTTGCTCCGGAGTTGGGTAAAAGCGATATCGGTAGGCTCTTTCTGTCATGCTTCACATACTACCATGCTCCCTGTAAAGCCGTGCTAGAGGAACCCGGAGCTTTAGTGAGGAGTTTTAAACCCAGCTTTTTGATAATCTCTTAGTGAGTACTTATCTCTGATTGCCTATCCCCTTATGCAAAATCATGGCATTTGCTATTAACCCACAGGGCATGATCGAGGTGAGTGTCCTATAGCCTCCGCCTCATTTAAAGAAGCGCAGGGTGAGGCATTTCTTAATTAATTTTGAGCGGAATCAGGCGGAGGCGGCTCTGATTCAACCTCCTCGCTGAGCAGCGTCTTAAGTTTACTGGGCATTACCTCTTGCTGCTCGGCGACGGACTTGAGCTTGAGGTAAAAGTCGGAAGGGTCAGGAGGTGGAGTGAATTGGTGAATGGGTTGTTTATTCATATCACACCGAGACCACTTTGCCTCATAAGTAGGACGGGTACCTGTAGGGGTGGGTGCCTCTTGTCGTTCGTCCTCCAACTGGATGGATGTCTCGGTTACCTCTGGTTCTGACATCGTTGTCGGTGCCACCGTCTCCGGGTTGGCGCTTCTTGGTGGCTCTGCGGGGATGGACTCCGACCTTACGCTCTCATCGAGGGTATCCGATAAACTGGGAGTGAATAGCGGTAGACTCGGTTCCAGGTTCAGATCCGTTGTGCGCGTTGCCGAGTAGGCTGCCAGCTTTTGGGGCAGTTTACGACTAATCAGCCGCTCAAACTCATGGTTAAACCGATAAATGGGCTGTCCGCGCCGCGCCCAGACGGCTAAGATTTGCTCGACAGACACGGCTTTATACCGTCCCTGATAGAGTGCCTCAATTACACCTAAACGTATCCAATGGGCTGAATGGTTCTTGAGCCACAAATTTACTAATTCTTCAGCCGTGTAGCCCCTGAGTTCAAACCCATAGTGCTGGAGTAGCGCAACGGCATAGGCAAGGGCTGGGTCTGCGGTTGGCTCCCTCATCTCAATGGTCGGTATTAGATTTTGGATTGTGGCAGGAAATGAAAGTTTCCTCGACTCCAAGAGCTCCCTCATCAAACCTCAATTCGGCTGCGTTGACATAATATAAGGTGAATTGATCGCACTCACGCGACCGGTTCTGACTAATGCCTGATACATAAATGCGATCGCTAGCGCACGGGAAGCCTCCTGTTTGGGTTGCAGGAGCTTGGGGTTGGGGTAATTGACCACAATCCCAGCCTGAGTGGCAGCAGCAACCGCTGATTTAGCATAAGCTGGAATACTATCGCGATCTTCATAAATTTCCAAGACTTTGACATCTGCACTGGGTAAAGAAAGCCCATGTACCATGGAAGCCATCAAATCGATCCGCCGCAAACTGTACTGGGGGTGAAAAGTTTGGTCTGGATAGCCAGACAAAAACCCGCCACGATAGGCTTGACTAATCACAGGTAAAGCCCAAAAATCAGCCGGGATATCGATGAATTTGGTATCAGGGCGAATCGGGGTGGGGTTAAACACTTTAACCACTAAGGCGGCATACTGAGCTCGCGAGAGCGGTTCATCGGGCTTAAACGATCCATCCGCAAAGCCAGTGACGAGGTTCAGGTTCGCGAGGCGACGCACAAATTCAGATGCCCAGTGTTGCTGAATATCGCTAAATGAAGGAAGGGATAAGTTAGGGCTAACAATGTAGGGAGAGGCTATAGCCTCCGCTCGTCCTGTGGAGACTAAAGCTTGATAAATCAACGCCGCAATCTCAGCACGAGTAATGTTACGCATCGGTTCGAGCTGATTGGGTGTAGGATAATTCACCACCAGTCGTCGTTGAGTGGCGGTGGCGATTGCTTCTGTGGCGTAGCTAGGAATTTGAGCGCGATCGCTGTAGAACACCAACAAGTTAACATTTCCACTCCCCAGTCCTAACCCACTCACCAGGGACACCAGCGCCTGTACCCGCGTCAAATTTTGCTGCGGACGAAACGTGCCATCGGGAAAACCTGCAATGAAACCCATCCCAGCGGCAACCCGAATCGCCGATGAAGCCCAAAAGTTAGCTGGAACATCGGAAAATACCCCCGCTCCCGTTCCCCGTTGCCGGGGTAAATCAAACGTCTTGGCAATAATTGCCGCATACTCCGCCCTGGTGATGCTGGCTTCTGGCTTAAAGGTTCCATCGGGAAAGCCCAGAATTAGCCCTCGTGTCACCAATCCCTGAATGAATGCTGCCGCCCAATGATTGCCCAAATCACTAAACAGAGTCGGTCCCGTCATCGCGGTTGGAACTTGAGCTGAGCGTAATGTAACAGGCCCGGAGACTCGTGTCGGATTGAGCTGATTGCCCACGGAAACCAACGTGAAAGACGTGCTATTTTGCAGATCAACTTGACCGTTATCCCGCAGGATATTCCCCGCTGGGTCTTGAGTGCTGCCCAAATCCGGTTTAGACTCCCCTGTAATCACCAGACCCCCATGAGTATTTTTTTCAATCAAATTCCGACGGAGTACAGGTCTAGCGCCACGGGAGAGGAAAATGCCCGAATGATTGCCCACCAGATTGTTATCTGTGACTAACGGTGCGGCTGAATCACTAATCGCAATGCCATAACCGGTTTTTTGACACAGATTGCGTCGCACTTCCCCTTTGGCATTGCGGACTAAAAACACGCCACTGGCTGCATTTTGAATAAATATATTATCCAGAATTAAGGGTTTGCCGGTACCGGTGACAAACACCCCCTCACGACCGCAGCCTGTGAAGGTATTGTTGGTAACCATCGGTGCTGTTGATTCCACCCAAATGGCGGTTCCTTTTTCTACAGGATTGGTCACGGTTACACCCCGCAATTGAGCCTTCGACTCCAGCCGCAGGGTGACATTTTGTACATTAAATGTCGGGCTATTATATTTCCCACTGCCTAGGATGACAATTCCTTTCCCCTTACTGGGTTCATGTCCCAGCACCATCACCCCAGTGGGGACAACTAAAGGAAATACTTCTCCCCCAGCAGCATTGTAAGTTCCGGCTGATAACTGAATGGTTGTTCCTGATGATGCGGCGGTGAGTGCCCGCGTTAAAGTTTTGAACGGGGACTGAGCGTTACCAGTACCGGTATCCTTACCCGTTTGTGGGTTGACGTAGAGAGTGGACTGAACCATGATTTGCTTTTTACTAGAACAAAAACATTGATAGGGGATGGGTTAGAGCGTTGCAGGTGAGAAGCGTGAAGGTTAAAGCTAGAAGTTCAATTGGCTGACTTGATAACTGGCAAACTGGTCTTCATGACCAACATTCAACTCGAAGATCGACTAACCTGTAACCCATTTCCACCGCTCTTAGAAAACGGCAGACCCGTCAGGCGTTAATCTAAGAAATATTCAAGGGTGGAAGTTGGGCAGCATCCACCAAGCATCCTAGCTTTTCCCCCAACCCAAGTAGTAAAACCCTTATGACAAACGACCAGCACCCATGATTGAAGTCGAACATCTCAGCAAAATCTACGGTTCTGCTCCAGCCATTCAGGATGTTACCTTCAAAGTCGAGCCTGGAGAAATCTTGGGTTTCCTCGGACCAAATGGTGCCGGGAAAACAACCACCATGCGGATTTTAGCTGGATATTTACCCGCAACAAGTGGCACAGCCCGAATTGCTGGCTACGATGTGCATGAAAATTCGATGGCAATCAGACGGCGGATTGGTTACTTACCAGAAACGCCTCCCCTGTATCGAGAAATGACGGTTGAGGGATTTTTGCACTTTGTAGCACGAATTAAAGGCGTTGTTGCGGGCGATCGCACGGAACGAGTCAATTGGACGATGGAACGCTGCAACCTAACCCAAAAGCGCAAAATCTTGATTCGCAAACTTTCCAAAGGCTTCCGCCAACGTGTCGGCATTGCTCAAGCGATTGTCCACGACCCCCCAGCGATTATTCTCGATGAACCCACTGTAGGACTCGACCCCCGGCAAATCATCGATGTCCGTAACTTAATTAAAAGCCTCGCCGGAGAGCATACAATTATCCTCTCGACCCATATTCTGCCAGAGGTGAGTATGACCTGTAACCGCGTTGCGATTATCAACCGAGGTCGCATTGTGGCAACTAATAGTCCCGAAAACTTGATGGCTCAATTGGCAGGAGGGGCAGGTTATGAGTTAGAAGTAGACGGCGATGCCCATCAGTTACAAAAATTATTACAGATTGTGCCCGGAATCTGTATGGTAGAACTCGTTAAAAATCCCGAACTCCCCCCAAATCGCTCCCTGATTCGCATTGTCAATGCCCCCGATGCTGAACCTGGACGCGATATTGCGGCAGTTACCTTTGGCGCAGGGTTGGGAATCCATGAAATGCGACGGACTCGCGTCACACTAGAAGATGTGTTTTTAGAACTGACGACCAGGGAACAACCCCTCGAACCGTTGGATGATGAGATTGAGGAGTCTGATGTTACCGCCAATGCAGCATCTGGAGGAGAGGAATAAATGGGTGTCGTGATTGCCAACATTTTGGCGATTTTTCGCAAGGAATTACAAGGCTATTTTGGTTCGCCCTTGGCTTATTTAGTCGCCAGCATATTCTGGCTATTGTCGGGTTTCTTTTTTGTCGCAATTCTCCTAAGTCCAGATGGCATCATTCAGCAAGTCGCGCAGCGAGATCAAATGGGGGTACCCGCACCACCCCTGGATGTGGCTTATGAATTTTTAAATGCTTTCTTGGGCTTCCTCGGCCCCCTAACATTATTTGTATTGCCGGTTCTCTCGATGGGGCTATATGCCGAGGAACGTAAATACGGAACGTTAGAACTATTGGCAACCTCCCCCATTACCAATTGGGTGGTAGCGGTCGGGAAGTTATTGGGCGTGCTAGCGTTTTTCACGTTCATGATCCTGCCCTTGCTAGTTTATGAAGCGATCGCGCTCTCGTCTACCAATCCCCCCCTTGCCCCCGCTGTCCCCTTACTCGCTCACGCTGGATTAATCTTATTAGCGGCTTCAATCCTCTCATTAGGAATGTTTATTTCTTCCCTAACTGACAGCACAATTGTGGCAGCTTTCATCACCTTTGGGCTGAATATTTTCCTGTGGGTGATTGGTTGGGTTGCCCAAAGTGTCAAAGGCCCCATCGGTGAAGCCATCGGTCATTTATCGTTGCTGGAAAACTATAACAACCTTGTTAGAGGCATCCTCGACCCTAGTAGTCTAATTTTATTCGCCAGTTACATTATTCTGGGGATATTTTTAACGGCTCAATCTATTGATGCATTACGCTTCCAGCGCACTTAAGTCAATAGTCTGTTGGGATTTAGAATTGGGAACTGGAAGGGCAACAGACCCGATGAAATTCTCTATTACCCATTACCCATTCCTGAAGACTAATGACTAATAACTAATAATTAATGACGACTATGAAGACCATTGCCAAAAAACAGAAAACGAATTATTTTAAATACCTGTTTTGGCTCGGCCCGATCCTGAGCATCATGGGTCTAAGTGCCAGAGCGGTTGCTGGTCAATGGTCGCCAGTCGCTTTGGGGTTGCTGATTGCTGGACTGGTCATGATCGGATTGTGGCTGATCTTGGTAGGCAGTTCACCCGGCTTTTGGGGACGCCGTTCCACTCAAGCCGGAACCAATGCCATTATCGCCACCCTGGCAATGATTATAATTTTGGGGCTGATTAACTTTTTAGCCGTTCGCTATGGGCAGCGAATCGACTTAACAGAAAACCAGCTCTTTACCCTCTCGCCCTTGTCGCAACGGGTGGTGAAAACATTGCAGCAACCCGTGAAGGTTTGGATGTTTTCTGGGACGCCTAACCCAGCGGACTTAGAATTGCTCAGAAATTACCGTCGCTATGGATCGAATTTGGAATATGAGTTTGTTGACCCGCAGTTAAAACCGGGACTGGCTCAAAAGTTTGACGTTAAGTTACCTGGAGAAGTTCACCTAGAGTATGGTCAAGACCGAAAATTGGTACAAACGGTCAACGAGGCAGAGCGTTTGTCGGAAATCAAGCTGACCAATAGTCTTGAACAATTGACGAGCGATCGCATCGATAAAGTTTACTTCCTCCAAGGGCATGGAGAACGCCCCTTAGAAGAGGTAGAAGGTGGACTTTCTCAAGCAGTCAGTGCCTTAAAAGATAAAAATTTTACCCCCCTACCGCTCAACTTAGCTGAGCGCACAGAAGTTCCTAAAGATGCTTCTCTAGTCGTTGTTGCCGGTCCTAAGCGGGCGCTGTTTGAGCCAGAAGTTCAAGCGTTGAACAATTATCTTTCCACCGGCGGCAGCTTACTATTGATGATTGACCCGGAAATCAATGCTGGACTGGATAGCTTATTAACCGATTGGGGAGTCAACCTAGAGCGTCAGATTGTGATTGATGCTTCAGGGGAGGGGCGTGTCGTCGGACTTGGCCCTGCCACACCCCTGGTTACCACCTACGGCAATCATCCCATTACCAGAGATTTTGGAAATAACTACTCTCTCTATCCAGTAGCGCGACCGGTAGAGGTGACTCCCGTACAAGGCGTTACAGAAACTCCCCTGTTGCGGACGAGTGAGCAGAGTTGGGCTGAAAGTACCCCTGAGACGCAACCCCTACAATTCGATCCAAAAAGCGATCGCCCAGGCCCTTTAACCCTAGCCGTTGCCTTAAGCCGCAAAGCTATACCCCCATCAGCTTTACCCACACCAACACCGCAGGCAACGGCAAGTCCTGGGGCATCTCCTTTCCCAACAGCCTCCCCTACAGGGCAAGCCCCAGCCTCACCCACACCAATACCGCAGGCAACGGCAAGTCCTGGGGCATCTCCTTCCCCAACAGCCTCCCCTACAGGGCAAGTCCCAGCCTCACCCACACCAATACCGCAGGCAACGGCAAGTCCTGGGGCATCTCCTTCGCCGTCACCGTCTCCAACCGGACAAGCGTCCCCTTCATTCGTCAATGAAAAACCCATCGATAAGAGGACATCTGAGTCAAGACTCGTTGTGATCGGCAACTCCAGTTTTAGTAGCAATGGTTGGTTTGAGCAGCAACTGAATGGAGATGTTTTTCTCAACTCCATTAGTTGGTTAAGCAATCGGGACGATCAAACCTTGTCCATCCGTCCCAAAGAACAGAAAAACCGTCGCATTAACTTAACATCCATGCAAGCTGGAGTACTCGGTTGGACAGGATTATTGATTATGCCTTTACTGGGTTTGATGACAGCGGCAGTCATGTGGTGGCGACGCCGTTAAGGTTGAACGTTGGCAAGTTGTTAGCGCAGCACCGGAGTTCATACCAGGACGAAATCTAAGTTGAAAGTTGAGATTTAGAAACTTCTAGCCTTCAACTTCAAAACCTTCAACTTTAAAACCTTCAACTTTAAAATCTGCTAACTTTCAACCCCTTGAGTATGAAGCTACAGCGGACAACTCTAGTTTTATTAATCACAGCAACGTTACTGGGTGGTGTTGTTTATTACTCTGAAACTCAGCGTGCCCAAAACCAGGAAGCGACTAAGACTACAAAAGAACCCATTTTTTCGTTTAAAGAAGACCAGATTCAATCTGTGACTCTTTACACCGCTCAAGAAACTTTGGAATTTGATCGAGTCAGTGGGAAAACAACGAATTGGCGAATGAAGCAGCCTAAAGAGGCTCCAGCAAGTGATGCGGCTGTCGCTTTTTTGTTGAATTTGCTAGCAGAAGGAAAAAGCGATCGCTCTTTTTTTGTGCCGACAAAAGATCGTCAGGAGTATGGATTTGATCAACCCTTTGCAACTGTCAAGGTACAGCTAAATAATAAGGAAAATTATCGGTTAATTTTAGGCAAACCCGACTTTAATCGCAGTTTTATCTATGCTCATGTAGCTCCAGCACCACAATCACAATCACCTGAGCAGTTAAAAGTTCTGTTAGTCCCGATAGACTTTGAGTATGCCGTAAATCGCCCGATTTCGGAATGGCAGAGCCAATCGGAAAAACCTAAGAGTCCAACACCATCACCAACTTCTGCAAGTCCCAAACCTTCACCATCAGCGACTGCAAGTCCAAAGGTATCACCGACTTCTGCAAGTCCCAAACCTTCACCATCAGCGACTGCAAGTCCAAAGGTATCACCGACTTCTACAACTCCCAAACCTTCACCATCAGCGACTGCAAGTCCGAAGGTATCACCGACTTCTACAACTCCCAAACCTTCACCATCAGCGACTGCAAGTCCGAAACCTTCACCAACTTCTGCAAGTCCCAAGCCTTCACCATCAGCGACTGCAAGTCCGAAACCTTCACCAACTCCAAGTCCCAAACCTTCACCATCTGCTGAGAAGCCGAAACCTTCACCAACTCCAAGTCCCAAACCTTCACCATCTGCTGAGAAGCCGAAACCTTCGCCAACTCCAAGTCCCAAACCTTCACCATCTGCTGAGAAGCCGAAACCTTCGCCGACTTAAGACCCTGATACTATGCTACTTAGAACTTAAAACTTCTTTAAGGGCGTCGTAAGCCGGCTTGGGGCGATAAGAGGCATCAAAAATGAGGGGTGCCTCTACCTCGCCCGTTACATCAGCAATCCAAGTATATCGGTCTGTAAATCCCCAAGTAATGAGTGCTGTACATTTTTTAGCCTGTAAACACACCCTGAGGAGATCACTATAAGCTTTCGCTTGTTTTGCCAAACGCTCTTCTAAACTCCCTTTACCATCCTGAATTTTCATGTCCAATTCAGTGAACTGCACCGCTAAACCCAGTTGATTGAAGCGATCAAAGTTTTGAGCAAGGGAGTCCAGCTTCGGTAAATAGCTTAATCCTAAGTGAGATTGGAAACCGACCCCATCAATCGGTACACCACGCTGTAGCATCCCTGAAACTAAAGTATAGACGCCATCTGACTTTTGATTAATCTCCTCCGTCATGTACTCCCCATAAAATAACTTGGCTTGTGGGTCAGCTTCATGCGCCCACTGAAAAGCCATATCAATATATTCAGGGCCAATATTTCGCAGCCAAATCGTATCACGCAAAGAGCCATCTCGATTGATGGCTTCATTCACGACATCCCAAGTAGGAATTTGACCTCGATAACGACCGACTAATGTTTTGACGTGGGTTTCTAAAATTTTGATCAATTCGTCTCGGCTGAAGTTGCCTTCATTAATCCATTTAGGTAATGAATAGTGCCAGACCAAAGGATGACCGCGCACTTCCATATTATTGTCTTTGGCAAAGTTGATTAATGTATCGACTTGACCAAATTCGTAGCGATCAGGCGTTGGATGCACAAACTCAAATTTCCAAGCATTTTCGGGTACTAAGATTTCAAACTCGCGTGCTAGAACCTCTCGGTAGTTGGGATCGTTCATGAAGGGACCCAAGTTGACTGAGGTACCAATGCCTATTCCTCGCTTTTGAGCCAGGGAACGCAGCGAAGGCTCGGATGTTTCTGCGGTGGGTGCGGCTGAAGGGGTTGCTACTGATGGTGCGGCACTGCCCCTAAATAACATCAAAAAGGGCACCCAGACAAAAACAATTAAAGCAATTAATAGACGGTACTTCATACAAGTATCTTTAATCTTATTTTTTGATGAGTTTTGAATTAAACATTGGATTTCATCCTAAGAATTAAATGTAATTTATTTAGAAGACCTAATTAACTCAAAACTCATAAATTTTAATCAAGGCTGAAGTGTTAAGTCTGAAGTATAAAAATATTCAGAATTAACACTTTTTTAGAGGTCAACTTTCCTACCCATTCACAACAGCTAACGGTAGGTTTTTAGGTAAAAATCAACCTTTACTTATAGCGAAAAGAATGAAGATTGTAACGCTTCATCCTTCTTACTTCATCCTTGCTAAAAGGGTTCTATGTCTAGGTCATCGCTGCCGCTTCCCGCGCTGCTGCGGCTTCGTCTGGGTGAATGCCTAAACGAGTGAGATTGACGCGCCCTTTACTGTCAATTTCTCGAACTTTAACCACAACTTCATCCCCGACCGCGACCTCATCCTCTACTCGACCGACGCGATAGTCCGCGAGTTGAGAAATGTGGATCATGCCTTCTTTCCCAGGCAGCAATTCTACAAAAGCACCAATGGGAATAATCCGAGTGACGCGACCAGAATAGACATCCCCTTCATTCAGCTTCCGGGTCATGCCTTGAATGATGTTAATTGCCTTTTTGGCCTTTTCACCATCGACCGCAGAAACGGTAATCGTACCGTCGTCTTCAATATCCACCTTGGCCCCGGTTTGTTCGGTAATCCCCTTAATGGTCTTACCGCCAGGTCCAATCACCAGACCAATCAGGTCTGGATCAATCCTCATCGTTAGCAGGCGAGGCGCGAAAGGCGACAACTCTGTACGGGGTTTGTCTAGGGCTACAAGCATTTTCTCCAGGATATGCAGTCGCGCCGGTCGGGCTTGCTTAATGGCTTCGGAAATCACATCCATCGACAAACCAGTGATTTTCATGTCCATTTGCAAAGCCGTGATCCCGGTATCAGTACCGGCGACTTTGAAATCCATGTCACCCAAAAAGTCTTCAATGCCTTGAATATCGGTGAGAATCCGGACTTCATCCCCTTCTTTAATCAGACCCATGGCTGCGCCACTCACTGGCTTCGTCAGGGGTACGCCAGCATCCATCAATGCCAGGGTAGACCCACAAACCGAACCCATCGAGGTCGAACCATTGGAAGAAAGTACCTCCGACACGACCCGAAGGACGTAAGGGAAGTCTTCTTGGGGGGGTAAGACGGGGACTATCGCGCGTTCGGCTAAAGCACCGTGACCGATTTCCCGGCGTCCGGGCGATCGCATCGGTTTGGTTTCCCCAACTGAATAAGGTGGGAAATTGTAATGATGCAGATAGCGCTTATCTTCTTCGGGGTTGAGGTCATCCAGCTTTTGAGCATCGCCTGGGGTTCCCAAGGTTGCCGTGGATAACACTTGAGTGAGTCCCCGGTTAAACAAAGCACTGCCATGGACTCGCTGGGGCAATAAACCGACCTTACAAGAGACGGGGCGCACTTCATCGAGTTTGCGACCATCAACCCGAACGCCTTCTTCAACAATCTGACGGCGCATCAGTTGTTTGGTAATGTCTTTGAAAATCTTGCCGACTGCTTTATCATCTTCCGTTGCGGCGACTCGAACCGGTTCGTCTTCGGGTAATTCGGCGATGGCTGCCACAACCGAATTCGCTTTGATTTCATCTAAAGCGGTATCCCGACTGTGTTTGTCGAGGTCAAATTGCGAGAGAATTCCTTTGATTTGAGTCGTTGCGCGATCGCGGATAAATTGCTCTAGGGTGGTATCTCCCACCGGTGGTTCGGCGATGGTCACCTCAATGCCTAAAGATGCCATCAACTCGCGCTGGGCTTCAATTAAGTCCCGCACCGCCTCGTAGCCAAAGTCGATCGCCTCAATAATATCCTGCTCTGGCAGTTGGTTGGCACCGGCTTCTACCATAATCACGCCATCGGGGGAACCGGCGACGATCAAATCCAAGTCTCCCGACTCAATTTCTCTGTACGTTGGGTTGATGATAAAGTCATCACCGACTAAACCGACTCGCACGGCTGCCATCGGCCCATAAAATGGAATCTTGGCTTGTAATACTGCGATCGAAGCTCCCGTTACCGCCAAAACATCGGGTGGTACCTGTTCATCCATGGACAGGGTAGTTGCTACGATTTGAATATCATCTCGAAGCCAACTGGGGAATAGGGGGCGCAGGGGACGGTCAATCAGACGGCTGGTGAGCGTCACCTTTTCTGGCGGACGACCTTCCCGTCGCAGAAATCCACCTGGAATCCGACCAGCCGCATAGAGTCGTTCCTCGTAATCAACCAACAAGGGAAGAAAATCTATGCCTTCTCGGCCTTGGGCGCGTGTTGCTGTTACTAAAACTGCCGTGTCGCCCGACTGAATCAGCACGGAACCACCGGCTTGTGGGGCAAGTAGACCCACTTTCAGTCGAATATCCCGTCCGTCGAAGGATATTGACTTGTCTAACTCTACCATTGAGTACTTTGTCCTTCTCTCTATCATGTTCTTTTGTATGTTGCAATCGTAACACTTATGTACTAAGGCTGACTGGGGATAGATGATCGTTATTTAAGAGGTCAAAACAATAGCAGACTGGAAAATGAGTCATTAGTTAGAAGGACTAAATTTAAGCACTTCAGACACGATTATTGGCGTTTGGTACATAACTCAAAATTTTTTACAGATGGCGATTTTACAGGGCAGTTGGATATCGGGTGGAAATAGTGGGCATCTCTTCATTTGGGGGGAAACCTGGCGTACTAAGGCCTCTTTAGGGTCTTCATCTGCAAATGGTGCTTTATCTCATCCCTTCGCAATGACGCAGGCGGAATTAACGTCTTTTTTGCGTTTTCATCGTCTTTCTATCGATCAATTTATCGAAACCTCTGGGAGTTCTCGCCCAAATCGCCATCAGCCGGTGCAACAGAGTCAACCCAACAAATGGCAAGCTAAAGTTATAGCTTTACCGACCCAAACAGCATCCCCGGAAGGGGCATATCCCCTACTGTCTACCCAAAGCCTATTAGACAATAGCGATGACCCACCTCTAGAATGGCAACTCTGGACAGTCGAAGGGTTTTGCCTGGAACCTGCGGAGGCGGTAAAACTCCTACAAGCGCTACCCCTTGGCTCTTTTCAAGCCGCTGACGCTTATGTGGGAGGCTCACTGCGCTTTTGGTCACAAGTCATGCGGTGGAGTTTGGATCTGCTGAGTCGATGTAAGTTTTTACCGGGATTGTACCGACAACCCAATGGTGAGGCGGTTGCAGGTTGGCAACCCCTACTCGACAGTGCTATAGACCAAGCGCGTTTAGAAAAGTTTACCCAACTTATGCCCTCGTCTTGTCGAGCTTATCAGGAACTAGGGACGGGAGACGGCGGACAAGGGGGACAAGGGGGACAAGGCAGAGACTTGACGGCTTTATCTGCCATCCCCCCTGAGGAATTACTACTAGCTTTCTTGAGTTGTGTCGTTGATGTTCAAGTGCGTCATTGGGTACAAGCTCAAGCTTTGCCAGAGACAGAATCCACCGTACAAGAGTGGCTGCGAAGTCTCTCCATAACCTCTGATCCCCTTGAGGCACCTCCCGAAGCGGTAGCCAGACTAGAAGCCGCATTACAAACCTGGACAACTCCACTCCAACAAAACTTAGTTGCACCCACCTCCCAAAGCTTAAGACAAAATCTATGGCGCACCTGCTTTGCGCTCAAACCCCCAACTGCGGGCGAAACCAACTGGCAGTTGGAATACTGCTTACAAGCCGTGGATCATCCAGACTTTTTGGTAGATGCCAAAACAATATGGAGCCAGCCAGCCGAGCAATTGCAATATCAAGGACGAACCATTGAGCAACCTCAGGAGACATTCCTCAGAGGTTTAGGATTGGCTACCCGCCTCTATCCCCCCATCGAACCCAGCTTACATCAACCCCGTCCTCAGTCTTGTGAGCTAACGCCCATCGAGGTGTATGAGTTCATTCGGGCGAGTGCTTGGCGGTTACAAGACAATGGTTTAGGAATTGTCATGCCACCCGGATTAGCGCCGGGAGCAGGAGCCAAACGCCTGGGAATCAGCATTAGTGCTGAGGTGGCACAATCCAAGCAGAAAGAGCGTTTGGGGTTGCAAAGCCTGCTCAAGTTCAAATGGGATCTGGCAATTGGCGATAAAACGATCTCGAAAAAAGAGTTTGATCGCCTGATGTCGCTTCAATCTCCGATTGTAGAAGTCGGTGGCGAATGGATTGCTCTGCAACCCTCCGATGTAAAAGCCGCTCAAGCTATTTTTGCCACCTCCCAAGAGGAAATGACGCTGCGTGTAGAAGATGCTTTGCGCCTCAGTACGGGTGACACCACCACCCTGGCAAAACTGCCAGTGGTTAAATTTGAGGCATCCGGGGCACTGCAAGAGTTGATTACCAATCTCACAGGTAATCAATCGGTTGAGCTGATTGAGACACCCGAAGGTTTTCATGGCACTTTACGACCTTACCAATTACGAGGCGCTAGTTGGCTGGCTTTCTTAGAACGATGGGGCTTGGGTGCTTGCCTCGCGGACGATATGGGATTGGGAAAAACGATTCAGACTATTGCCTTTCTGCTGCATCTCAAACAGCAGGAGGTATTAGAATCACCCACGCTCCTCGTTTGCCCAACTTCGGTGTTAGGGAACTGGGAACGAGAAGTTAAAAAATTTGGTTCCTCTTTAAAAGTAATCGTTCATCATGGGGATAAACGACTCAAAGGCAAAGCATTTGCTAGAGCCGTTAAGGATAAACAATTAGTGATTACCAGCTATCCCTTACTGTTTCGAGATGCTACCACCCTTGAGGATATTTCCTGGCAAGGTGTGGTGTTGGATGAAGCCCAAAATATTAAAAATCCATCAGCGAAGCAATCAAAAGCTGCCAGGGAACTCAAGGCAGGATTTCGGATTGCCTTAACGGGGACACCCATAGAAAATCGCTTGTCCGAATTGTGGTCGATTTTAGATTTCCTCAATCCAGGGTATTTAGGTAATCAGCAATTTTTTCAACGCCGATTTGCCATGCCCATTGAGAAGTTTGGGGATAGGGATTCGTTACAAACTTTGCGATCGCTGGTTCAACCTTTCATTCTTCGCCGCCTCAAAACAGACAAAGACATCATTCAAGACTTGCCTGAAAAACAAGAAATGAATGTTTTCTGTGGTCTTTCTGCGGAACAAGCGACCCTTTATCAAAAATTGGTGGATGAGTCTTTAACTGAAATTGAATCATCTGAAGGGATTAAGCGTCACGGGTTGATTTTGACATTACTCCTAAGACTCAAGCAAGTTTGTAATCATCCAGCACAATACCTGAAAGAGAAAAACTTAGGAGAGGCTAAGCGCTCAGGAAAATTACTGCGCCTACAGGAAATGTTAGAAGAGGCAATTTCTGAAGGCGACAGAGCTTTAATTTTCACTCAATTTGCGGAGTGGGGCAAACTTCTCCAACCTTATTTAGAGAAACAATTGGGTTGGGAAACGTTGTTCTTGTATGGCTCAACGAAGAAACAACAACGAGAGGAGATGGTTGACCGTTTCCAAAACGACCCTGAAGGTCCAAGGATTCTACTTCTCTCTCTCAAAGCGGGTGGAACAGGTCTTAATTTAACACGGGCTAATCATGTTTTTCATGTTGATCGATGGTGGAATCCAGCCGTAGAAAATCAGGCAACGGATCGTGCGTTTCGGATTGGACAAACCCGAAATGTTCAGGTGCATAAATTTGTCTGTAATGGTACGTTGGAAGAGCGAATTAACGACATCATTGAGAGTAAAAAACAACTAGCCGAACAAGCCGTAGGCGCGGGTGAAGATTGGTTAACCGATATGGATACAGACCAGTTGCGATCGCTCTTACTGCTTGACCGTAATGCGGTAATTGATGATTAGCTTTTCTTCTACCTTGAAGTTCCATTTGTTCAGTATCCAACGATTAGATTTTTATATGGAAAGTAGACCTCCCTTACCTCCATTTACCCTAGAAACAGCTAAAGCCAAAGTACAGGCAGCAGAAGATGCCTGGAACACCCGGGACCCCGAACGAGTATCCTTGGCTTACACCGAAGATTCGGTTTGGCGAAACCGGGCAGAATTCTTCACCGGACGGGACAAGATTCGAGAATTTCTCACTCGCAAGTGGAACACCGAACTGGACTATCGGCTCAAGAAAGAATTGTGGAGTTTCACCGATAACCGCATCTCCGTTAAATTTGAGTACGAGTATCACACGGATTCGGGTCAGTGGTATCGTGCCTATGGCAATGAACAGTGGGAGTTTGCTGACAACGGACTAATGCGACGACGGGAAGCCAGTATCAATGATTTGCCCATTCAGGAGTCGGAACGTAAGTTTCGTTGAGAACGAATTCGTTTCTATCCCTCGAACTATTTTCTACATACTTAAGAATTAATAACTGAGGAAACGTGACTAACTACGAAATCGATTCTCCTCCTTGGTGGGTGCAACAATGGAATGATTTGCTCAACTCCTATCGCTTCAAAAAGCGTTTGGAGCGAGCGCGTAAATATGCCAAAGAAGGTAATGTTCTGAGTATTGAGTTTAAAGGGCCAGAAGTATTAGCCAAGGTACAAGGTACCGCGCCAGAACCCTATGAACTTTCCTTGTCTATCGACCCTTTCACGGAGGAAGACTGGAATTATATTGTGGAAACAATGGCTCAAGAAGCCATTTACTCGGCTCAGTTATTAGCTGGCGAGATGCCCCACAATATTGAAAAAGTTTTTACGGCAAACGGGTTGAGCTTGTTTCCGTTTACGTTATCGGATATCCGATCGCGGTGTAGTTGTCCTGACCCCCAAAATCCCTGTAAGCATATTGGAGCCGTTTACTACCAATTAGGCGATCGCTTCAGTGAAGACCCTTTTGTCTTGTTCCAATTACGCGGACGGAGTAAAGAACAAATTTTAGATAACTTGCGTCGCTTGCGGAGTAAAGATTCAGAGGGGCAGGAGTCTAGTACAGGCGTCTCACCGACCTACTTAGAAGAAAAGGAGAGTACACCCCTCATCCCCAATCCCTCAACGGGGCTTGACATTAAGCAATTTTGGCAATATGGAGAACCACTTGATTCTTCTCTGGTTGTGATTGCGCCACCACCAGACAACCGCACCGTTCTCGATGTTTTAGGAACGATTCCCTTAGCCTCTACTGACGCTCAAGCTGTAAGACAGTATCTAGACAAGGTTTATCCAACCGTGGCGCAGCAGGCTGTGATATCGGCGCTTAATCGAGACGCCTAAAACTAATCTCGTTCGCTACTTGGTTATATAAACTACCAGTGATGGGCAATGGGTCATGTGATACCGTTGCCTATTTCCTATTCTCCATTGCCCTGCCCACAAAGTCCGCAGCACAAAATCAACCACTAGGCTATAGAATTTCTTAATAATAATTAAAGATTTGATAAAGGTTACTCCATTGGGTTGCTGCTCATCAACAGATTGACCTATGATGCTAACGATGTATTACAGCTTATTACTAGTTTTTTTACAAAAGCCTCCCATTTCTCAATCAAGTCTAATAGCTGTAACCTTTATTTAATCTAAATTGCCAGCTCTATTACTCCAAGCCGAAACGGAGACATAGCACGATAAATCGTAATACGCAACATTCGTATTACAAAAAAATATAGGTGATTCAGGAAACTGAAGAGCGGCTGCATGGTAGCAACCTACTTCTGACGCTCTTTCGCACTTCCCGCTCTACACATCTACTCAATTTTCTATGGGTACATTGCAGCAATCGCTAGACACCGATTTGGTTGAATCATCTAGGCTGTCAGAAGAGAAGGCTTGGGAACGACTAACAGAACTAGTGGGTGCCGAACGACTTTCACCCCATGACTTATGGAAACAGCATGTTGTATCCCAACTGTTTGAATGCTTAGGTTATCAACCGTTGGGATTGGAGTTGGTGGGGCGGTATTTAGCGGAAAATCCCAATGTGTCCTGGGGAGAAATGTTAAATCAGCTGCAAGCCCAGCGACTGAAAGAAGAAGCAATCAACCCCTCAGAAGTGGAACTACAGCTAACCCTTAATACAGCACAGCGCGGAGTGAAAGCGGCATTTGAATTAATTTGGCAAAACCTTGATTCGACGACACAGCAGGTTAGCGAGTTCTTAAGTTTGTTTGCACCGGAAATGATTCCCTGGCAACTCGTTGAGTTTGCCAGTAAACCGTTAAATTGGGGAAAAGAAGACCTCAATCGAGCCAAACATCAACTTGAAAAATGGCAGCTAATTCAGTTAATTGAATCTAGAAAGGATTACTACAAAATACATCCTTTAATCCGGGAATTCCTTCAAACTAAACAACAAGTATCAGAACAATCTGACAAACTCAAACGGTCGTTTATCCAGACCATGGTAATCATTGCACAACAAATTCCTGACTCTCCCAATCCTAAGGAGATTGAGTTAATAAAAGATGCGATTCCCCATTTTGTTGAAGTAACTCAATCGCTGACCGAGTCGGTAAGAGATGAAGAAATTCTTTGGCTCCTTGATCGATTAGGTAACTTTTATAAAAGTCAGGGATTATATGAAATTGCCAAAGCCTGGTTTCTGAAGTGCTTACATGTTGCCAAATGTCGCTTAGGAAATAACCATCCTGATGTTGCCACCAGTCTAAATAATCTGGCAGGACTCTACTATGCACAAAGATGTTACGGAGAAGCCGAATCCTTCTACTGGCAAGCTTTAAAGCTTAGAAAAAAATTGTTGGGAAATAATCGTCCTGAGGTGGCGACAACGTTGAATAATCTAGCATTACTTTACTATGCTCAAGGACGTTACCAAGAAGCAGAACCTCTGTTTGTGGAAGCGTTAAAAATCAGAAAACGCTTCCAGAGAAATTACTCCCCAGATGTCGCAGCGACGTTGAACAATCTAGCATTACTTTACTATGCCCAAGGGCGTTATCAAGAAGCAGAGCCTCTGTATGTGGAAGCTTTAGAACTGAGAAAGTCTATTTTAGGCACTCATCATCTTGATGTAGCGACAACACTCAATAATCTAGCCTCCTTGTACGATGCTCAAGGACGCTATCAGGAAGCAACGCCTCTGTTAATGCAAGCTTTAAAGGTCAGCGAACAGGTCTTGGGCAGTGATCATTCTAATACTATTATTTTCCGGAAAAACTTGGTAACGCTTCAATCTAAGCTGGAAGCTAGTAATTTTTGGCAACCGAAGAAGTTGAGGAAAAAGATTTTAACATTGGTGCGGCGAAAAAAGTAATCTGAGATCTTGCACCATTCTCAGTAAGCACATAACCCGCCAAGAACTTAAGTTCTACAGCGAATAGCTCAAGTCCACTCAAGTGGACTAAAATGCTCATCCAGTCGTATGAAGACGACTTCGACTATGAGACAGTGCTTAAAATCACTGACCGTTATTGCCACTGGTGCAAGATCTAAGTAAGAGGACTTTATCTAGGCAAACAAATACTCAAAATCAGAATAGGCAGCCCAGGCGAGCGGAGGAGCTGAGGAGCATTATTTTAGATATCAAGATAAACTTTCTTCACCCTTGTTTAAAGCGTGCACAGTTGGGATACTCCCAAAATAATCTGCGTAAATCTGCGGTTTCAACTCCTCAGCCTCATGGACTTGCCAATCATCTACCATCCCGACTACGTCGCCCCACTCCCAGAGGGACATCGCTTTCCCATGCCCAAATTTGGGAAACTCTACGAACGACTTCTGAACTCGCACATTGCCACCCTAGACCAATTCCATACCCCGGAAATCCCCCCAACTGAATGGATTGAACTTGTCCACACCTCCGATTATGTCCAAGCTTACCTGAAAGGCACCCTCGACACCAAAGCCCAACGGCGTATCGGATTACCCTGGAGTTCTGCCCTTGTCAAGCGCACCTGCACCGCCGTCGGTGGTACCCTCCTCACTGCCCAACTCGCCCTCAAGTATGGCTTAGCCTGTAATACCGCCGGGGGAACCCATCATGCCTTTCCGAGTTATGGCTCAGGTTTTTGTATTTTTAACGATTTAGCGATCGCAGCGCGTGTCCTGCAACAACAAGGACTCGCTCAAAAAATTCTCATTCTCGACCTCGATGTCCATCAAGGAGACGGTACCGCCTTCATTTTCCAGGATGACCCAACTGTCTTCACCTTCTCAATGCACTGTGAAATTAACTTCCCCAGTACCAAACAAACTAGTGACTTAGACGTTCCTCTCCCCGAAGGCATGGAAGACGACGCCTACCTACAAACCCTAGCGAGATATCTTCCTGACTTACTAAGTGAATTTCAGCCTGATATAGTTCTGTATGACGCTGGAGTTGACCCTCATACAGGCGATCGCTTAGGCAAATTAGCCCTCACCGATACCGGACTCTACCGCCGTGAAATGCAGGTCTTAAGTACCTGCGTTGCCGCAGGCTATCCTGTTGCTAGTGTCATCGGTGGCGGTTATGCCGACGACTTCGATGCCCTCATCTACCGTCACTCCTTAGTTCATCGGGCTGCTAGTCATGTCTACCGTCAGTATCGACTTTAATGCCAAACTAGGGAAAGACCTTTTGTTTCGTCTTCTTCGATACATTTTTTGACATACCCTGCATTACTTACTCTCTTCGCCACTCAGCTTAGCTGAGGAACAATTGTGCTTCTATCAAAAGGCTTGGAAATCGAAATGTACACGGGTACGCCCCAAGGCGATATTGTCGGTCTCTCCGACCAGATTGTGGCGTCCCTGGATGGATTTGTGCGGGAACCGGATAGCCGCAATGTAGAATACACCACCGCACCCATCTATTCCTATGATCGCCTCCTCTGTGCCATCGTGCGCCCCCGGCAGAAATTACGAGCTTATCTAGAGCATTTGGGCGATTACACCCTACTTCCTGGTAGTACCTTGTCCTTGGGCGGGAGCGATCGCTTTTACCGTTCCGACCCGAATAATCCCTACCACGACTACATCGAACATACCTACGGCACAAAAGTTGTTACCGCCAGCATCCATATCAACGTTGGCATCTCTGACCCAGAATTGCTGATGCGGGCTTGTCGATTAGTACGAGTGGAAGCCCCCCTATATCTAGCTCTGAGCGCCTCTTCTCCCTTTTTGGATGGACAACCGACTGGCTCTCATTCCACCCGTTGGCAAGTTTTCCCCAAAACCCCGGCAGACGTTCCCCTGTTTGAAAGTCACGCTCACTTTATTCAGTGGACAGAAGACCAGCTTAAGCTCGGAACGATGCAAAATGTGCGTCACCTCTGGGCATCCGTTCGACCCAATGGCAATCGACGCCCCTATGACCTCAATCGCCTAGAACTGAGAATCTGTGACTTGATCGTCGATCCGATCGCTTTACTCTCGGTTATGGCACTACTGGAAGCTCGCATTGCTCAACTGCTTGCCGATCCCACACTAGACCCACTCGAACGTAGTACATTCCCCGCCTCAACCCGTGCGGCTGACCTGGTGGCGCTGACGGATGCCAACGAAGCTGCCGCTGCTCAATCGAGCTTAGATGCTGAACTCAGGCATTGGCAGGATGGGAGAAAGATTTTGGCGCGGGATTGGATTGAGGAAATTTACCCCGAAGCTTGGGCAATTGCCAAACAAAACGGATTCAGTTGTTTCCTCTCACCCCTCAAGAAAATTCTCCGGGAGGGTAATACTGCCCAGCAATGGTTAAAACTCCACGCCAGTGGACTCGACAGTCGAACGATCATCATGCAGGGTATCCAAGCGATGACGGTTCAAGAACGGGATCTTGAGGATAAGTTATGTCAGCTATTAGTGGCTTAGGGGTGTATCACGCAACCCCCGGTTTACAAATCAAAATATCTAATAGGTGTTTCCCAACTCTTAGATATTAAGAAAATATATATATCGCGTTGCTCTCTAGGTAGATATCTATAGCCAAGCTGTTGGGTTGAAGTGTTGACAGTGCGAGATATCCAGACCAATCGGTATTAAGCTGTATTACAACAAACGGTAAACGGCTATACGGATATACCTAGAGAACGTTTTCTGTGTCACAAATTGGTAAGTCTTGAATGCTAAGGGTTGTCCTAGTTCATCCCCAAATTCCGCCGAATACGGGCAATGTGGCCCGAACTTGCGCGGCTACGAGTACGGAGTTACATTTAGTCGGGCCTTTAGGGTTTGAAATTAGCGATCGCTACCTGAAACGAGCAGGACTCGATTATTGGCCTTATGTTAACCTTCATTACCATGAGTCCATTGATGCCTTTAGAGCGATGACTCAACAGCAGGGTGGGCGCTGGATTGGTTTTAGCACTAAGGGAAAATGTAGTTATGTTAAGTTTCAGTTTCAGGCCAATGATTGGCTGTTGTTGGGTAGCGAAACCTTGGGTCTACCCCCTGAGGTTTTAGACGCCTGCCATGAGACTGTCCATATCCCTATGACCCAGCCAGGAGTACGTAGTTTGAATCTTTCGGTCAGTGCGGCGGTTGCTCTATTTGAGGCACGACGACAATTAGGCTATTTGGAATGAACCGTTTGCTCGCTCAAAGAGAGCCGTTTCTCTCCACTCTTTTTAGAGTTTGGAATCATCACTTTTGAGTGTTATTAGGTCGAGTTCTACTATCCTTGTCGGGTCGGTAGATTTACAAAAGTCAAATAAGGCTTATTTCCTTTCCACAGAGCTTAATACTTAATTCATATATGTATATAAAAGTATCTAATTGACCTAATCCCAATTCCAGCGGTTCTAAAATGAATGTAATCAGGAAAGTTCATAGAACTGGCAGAATACGGCCAAGTGTCTGTTAGAGAGTTGAATTGTTCGTTCCTAGATCAGGACGTACCAGTCAACCAGTTCAATAGCAGCGCAGCGGAACAGGAGCAGTGAGGCGTGTTTTCTGCCAGCCGTTGCTATTACTTAGGAATTTGCTGAGAGCCTTTCCTGTAATTATTGAAGGTGTGTCTTCTCTATGTCAAAACGGCTCTCGGATTACCCAACTTATGATAGATTGCCTGATGACTTTATTGGAGTTTCGGTTCGCCACCAGGGATGATTCCGTCATCTCCAATACGAAACGCATCACTGGTTGATAAGAAATTTGTATGAAAAATCAGGGGAAGACCGGGAGGATGACTGATAGATTTTTGTCATCCAAAATTGGTGCGGAGTCAGGGTTAAAAGAACCGACTGTCCAGGAAAACAGGGAGTTGACGAATATTTTGAGTGAGACAACTGTTGGCAACAATCAGGTTTTAGCTGTACGATTCTACGGTTGTTGTCTAACCCAGAGTAGCGTAAAGTTCCGTCTGTGATTAGTCAGTTGTTAAACTATCCCATTGCAGGGTGTTCCGGAGGAGCTTATAGATATTAAGCAAACAGCCTTGAGTTTTGTGTTAATCTCTAGTCTTCTTCCGGAGTAAAGCCTGCCAGGTCAGTATGTTCTATGCAGCAAACCTTGGCAAAAGCCGTACCAACATCGACAGTGTCTCTTGTCAAATTATTCTTTCTAAAGAGGCAGGCAGTAATTGCTTATTTAAGGGTGAATCGAGCGGTTACCGTCAAGGGCACATTTCTTTTACCTGGTCAGGTCAACTTGTCTAAATCAAAACAGCAACTTGTCTAAATCAAAAAAGCAGGGTACTCTTGCCTAAGTATGCTTACTGTATGTGATTTCGATCACAATTTAGAGGTGAGTTGCCTCATTGACTGGTAAAAAATCATTCAGGAACTGTTAAGCGCTCGTCACACACCAGGAGGTCGTTTTTGAAACGAACATTTACGCAGAAGGTCAAAAAAGTTCCGACCTGTGCAGCTGACTCCTTTGATGCGTTATTGAAGCTCTATTTAGGCTATTTAGGGAAGCATCCGGTTGGCGCAACAATTCCAACCGATGTAAACAACCGTAGAGCCCGCACTTCTGCTGCCATGATTGGTTTGGCAATCTCTATGGGAGCCGCCGGCTTAGTTCTACCTGGACATGGTGATGAAGCCATGGCCGTTGAGCCGATTGCAGCTGAGCCAAATTTCCCAAATGTTCCTACGGCATCGGAAGCCAGTGTTTCTCCAGCATCAGTAACAGAGTCCAAAGTTGTCGCGACGGTAACACCGTCAACAACGGCAAAGCGAGAAGTAGCACGGAAGGAATCGCCGTCTAATCCAAAACCTGTGGTCGAACACCAGGTGAAGAAAGGAGAGACGCTTTGGGAACTTTCTAAAACCTATGAAGTCCAACCAGAAGCGATTACGGCTTCTAACGAGATCAAAGCAAGTCCAGTTTTACCAGTCGGACAAACGCTAAAAATTCCTACTGTGAACGGAATTGTTCACGAAATCCAACCGGGCGATACGGTTGAAAAGTTATCAGAGTCTTATGGTGTGAAGCCGACCCAGTTGCAGTCCTCTGCACCTTTAGCGGAATCGGGTCAGCTAAAAACGGGTGAATCCGTCACGGTTCCTGGTAATGTCAATGACCTGTTAAAGGCAAGACAAGAGGTAGCGCTTAAGCGCTTAAAAGACCAGAGGAACCGCTTAAACGACAGTCTGGCGGAGTTGAGGTCTGAGGAGTCTACCAATTTATCAAAACAGGCAACGGTACCAACACAGGAGACGGCGAATGAATCCGCCAACTCGGTAACGCTACCGTCTGCGGTTCTCACCACCAAGGAGCCATTCGCCACACCACAGCCAATGGCGACAGCAATGTCTACTCCTGTGGTTATCCCTGTGCCAACGCCGGAAATGGCCGCCTCACCTTTTGTGAGTCCGTCATCAGCAGGGCAATCCGAGTCCTCCGTCGCCAGACCAGTGCCAACACCGGAAATGGCCGCCTCACCCTTTGTGAGTCCGTCATCAGCAGGGCAATCCGAGTCCTCCGTCGCCAGACCAGTGCCAACACCGGAAATGGCCGCCTCACCCTTTGTGAGTCCGTCATCAGCAGGGCAATCCGAGTCCTCCGTCGCCAGACCAGTGCCAACACCGGAAATGGCCGCCTCACCCTTTGTGAGTCCGTCATCAGCAGGGCAATCCGAGTCCTCCGTCGCCAGACCAGTGCCAACACCGGAAATGGCCGCCTCACCCTTTGTGAGTCCGTCATCGGCAGGGCAATCCGAGTCCTCCGTCGTTATCCCAGTGCCAACACCGGAAATGGCCGCCTCACCCTTTGTGAGTCCGTCATCGGCAGGGCAATCCGAGTCCTCCGTCGTTATCCCAGTGCCAACACCGGAAATGGCCGCCTCACCCTTTGTGAGTCCGTCATCGGCAGGGCAATCCGAGTCCTCCGTCGTTATCCCAGTGCCAACACCGGAAATGGCCGCCTCACCTTTTGTGAGTCCGTCATCGGCGAGACAATCCCAGTCCTCCGTCGCCAGACCAGTGCCAACACCGGAAATGGCCGCCTCACCCTTTGTGAGTCCGTCATCGGCGAGACAATCCCAGTCCTCCGTCGCCAGACCAGTGCCAACACCGGAAATGGCCGCCTCACCTTTTGTGAGTCCGTCATCAGCAGGACAATCGGAGTCCTCCGTCGTTATCCCAGTGCCAACACCGGAAATGGCCGCCTCACCGTTCGTGAAACCAACGGTGCCAAGTTTTTCCACTCGCACGGTGGCTCCAATTCCTAATCCGGAAACGGCAGCCACACCCCAAGTCCCACAGCCTATCGTCATCGAATCCCTAGGAGCTGCTTCTACAGCTAATGTCTACCAGGTGAAACCTGGAGACACGCTGGATCAGATTGCTCGTCGCAATGGTTTGTCTCGCACATTCCTGATGCAGGCAAATGGGCTGAATAACCCCCATTTGATTCGGATCAACCAACAGCTAAAAATTCCGAAAACCCAGCAGGTTGGCAGCGCAAATCAAACTGTCGCCTTGTTACCGGGTATCGACTCGAAATCCAGTCGCTCCGAGTCCGGGCAAGCGCAGCAAGGGGTGAGCGTGCCAACGGTTGCAGTTTCTACTCTGCCAGACCTAGTCCAAGGAGTTGCGCCAGCCGAACAGCTATCTCAATCCCCCTCAGTTCCCCGTACTGTAGTGGCAGAATCTACTCGTGTGGCTGGTGTAAAACCCAATTCCGCCCTCGTGGCAGACAATCAGCCCAATCAGTCGGCTAACTCTCAGCAAAGCCTGTATGTCGAGAAACTGAAGTCCGACATCCTCAGACTTCGGGAAGAATATCGGCAACAGGGAGGTAGTACTCAAGCTGGTGCGCCGACCAATATAGTGGTTCCTGTCATTAGTACATCGGTTCCCTCAACCTCGAACACCGCCTCTGTACCTGTCAGGATGAACCCAGAGTTCGATCCTAAGCAGCGTAGTGAAAGTTTGCAGGCTAATCGTGTTAAGCGGCAAACCCAGTCCAATGAAACCAGTTCTATTCCCATCGAAGTTCCGCCACCGGAGACTACAGCTTCTACACGTCCTCAGGGATTAGTCGCAACAGCTCCAGTGCCAGCAGGTACCTATAACTCCAACACTCGGATGCCAGTGGGACAAACAGTTACTCCCGAACTGCCCTCCCTGTCCGCGCCAGATATGTACCTGCCGAATAGCCCTACTCAATTTGAAGGCTACATTTGGCCAGCAAAGGGCGTTCTAACCTCAGGTTATGGTCGGCGTTGGGGACGGATGCACAAGGGAATTGACATTGCGGCTCCCGTCGGTACCCCAATTCATGCGGCAGCTCCAGGTGTTGTTGTCACGGCGGGTTGGAATTCTGGCGGTTACGGCAATTTGGTGGAAATTCAACATCCGGATGGAAGCCTGACTCTTTATGCTCACAACAGCCGGATTTTGGTGCGTCGCGGTCAAGATGTTCAGCAGGGTGAACAAATTTCGGAGATGGGTAGCACCGGATACAGCACGGGGCCACACTTACACTTCGAGGTACATCCCTCTGGACGTGGCGCAGTCAACCCGATGGCTTTTCTGCCCAAGAAACGGAGCTAGTTGATGGTGCAATGATTTCCCCGTCGGTTGGGTGGGAGCTAAATGGTTCCTTACTCAACTGAGTAGGGGATAGCAATTTCCTCTTGAGGATGCTATACTAGTTAAGGCGTCGAAAAAAACTGGCTCAGTAGCTCAGTGGTTAGAGCAGGGGACTCATAAGCCCAAGGTCGCAGGTTCAAATCCCGCCTGAGCCATTTAAGAAAATCTTAATAACGACTTTTAACTCAATTATTGAAGAATAATCAGTAATTGAGTTCATTATTTCAAGGTTTCCAATCTAAAATCACAAATCTTCAAAGTGGCGCATGAGTTCAGCCACCGACCAAGCCTGTGCGATCGCACCTTGGGGAGCGTAGGGTGGATCAGCGTCAAAAATTTCGGAAATCGAACCCAAACACGCTTGCTCCTGGAAGTGTTCAAGCAATGGTAAAGGGTTCCACGGCAGAGGTTCTGTTTCGTAAAAACGCTTCCAGGCTCGGATAAATGGCCCAATCAGCCAACTCCAAACCGTGCCCTGATGGTAAGCGCGATCGCGATGGAATCGATCGCCCTTGTAGTAGCCAACATAAGCTGGGTCAGATGGGTCAAGGCTTCGTAATCCATAGGGAGTCAGGAGGCGATCGCACGCCACCCGCAAAACCCGCCGTCCTTGCGCTTTAGCAAATCCACAATGATGGAGGGAGAGCGCCAAAACACCATTTGGGCGAATTCGGGCATCTCGTCGGTCATCTGGCTCAATCGTGTCATATAAGTAATTCCGCTCTGTATTCCAGAACTTTTGTAAAGAAGCCTTGACCTTTCGCGATTGTTGTGAATAGTGTTCCGCTTGGTGTGAGAGACGCACGCTATCATTCCTAGAATCATTAACCAATTTTTCAGTCCATCGCGTCATCCAACATAAAGCAGAGTACCAAAGAGCATTAATTTCTACCGGTTTTCCTCGGCGCGGCGTCACTGGATGACCATCAATCACAACATCCATCCAAGTCAGAGCCACATTAGGTACATTCCAAGTCAAGAGTCCATCGGCAGCATCAACCCGGATATGGTAGAGAGTCCCGGCTGTCAGGGCTTTGTAGATTTTCCGCACCAGAGGGTATTGCTGAGCTAAAAATTCCCAATCCTGCGTTGTTTCGAGATAAATTCCCAGAATTTCAATCCACCACAGGGAAGCATCAATGCTGTTATAGATTGGCTCGGCACCCGCATCCGGAAACGTATTGGGAATCAAACCCCCACGGCAATAAGCACCAAATGTCTCTAACAATCCCCTCGCCAGCGTAAAACGCCCCGTCGCTAACGTTAGTCCAGGTAGGGCAATCAGGGTATCGCGTCCCCAGTCGTTGAACCAAGGGTAACCCGCAATCACCGTAGGACCGGAAATCGAGGCGCGGTAAGCAATAAATTGATCGCCTGCTCGCAATAACTGATGCCAAATCATCTCCCGCTCACCCTTTACTGTCACGGGTGCTTGAGCATAAAGCTGACTTTGCCGTTCTTGTTCAGCCTGTAAAGCTTGCTCGAATGAATTGCAATTTAGATCGGGTAACACCACTTCAGGCCATCCCACCCTGGCTTCCAGCGTCACAGCCTCACCTGGATGTAGCACGACACTCAGGTACCCAGGGCTATAGAGGTCTTCTTTGTCGCCTAATCCCCGTCGATTTTCCTCTGGATAGTAATAATTCCAGTACCAAACCCCCTCTGGTTGGTACTCACCCCCACTCCAGCGCAACAGCCAGGGTGCCCCCACTTGATCGGCTCGAATCCCTTGCAGGTAGATTTGCTGAGGTTTTACCAATTGGGAGAATTGTAAGCCCTCATTGGCGGATTGCTGATGGTGAAAGTCGCGATCGCCGATAATCGGTCGTAGTCTCAGAGTCGCTACCTGAGTGCCTTCATAGCGATACTGAATCAAAATTCGGTTACCCAATGGGGCTTGAGCATTAATCAGAGATTCGCCGTCTCCAGCCTCTACCCAGCCAGAAGGCATCGCCAACTGCCGCGTTAACCGCCAGTGTTCCTCTCCCCACATCCAACTCGGAACTGGGTCGATTTCAAAGGATCGCAGGAGTTGATAACCCAGAGGGTCAATCTTGCCACCACTCCAGAAATTCGTGGAGAGTGCCCAGAGTTGACCTGCCACTTCCAGGCTGGCATCCAGATGAGAGAGTAACAATGTCCGGCGTCCCGGAGGCTCAAGAGCCGCAATTAACCAGCCATGATAAGTACGAGTGCGAGCATCACAAACTGTACCACTGGCAAAACTCCCCAAGCCATTGGTCAGTAACCATTCCCGCGTGTCTAAATCTTTCACAACGATTCCGCTGTTGAGCCTTGTCGGCTCAGTTTAGGGTTTTCTAGCAGAATTCTCTCTTGTAGAGGATCACAAGCCTGCAATCAATCGACAAAATTTAAACTCTTTTCAGTTTTTCAACCGAAGGCAATCAGAGCAAGAGCTTGAGTGAGTCGAGTCACTCCTGAGAACTCCTACTCAAAATCGTTATGAGTATGATATAGTTGTAACAGTTCGTAAATCGTTAAGTTTTACCAGCAAGGGTAAAGTTTCTAGAACTTTACTGGCGAGGACAGCGAACATAGACGATAGGTTTTTTGGCCTGTCCAATCATAGAAAATTCAAAGGAGAGTAACTTTATGAGCCTGACAGAAGGATGTCTGCGGGTAGGTCAACAAGCCCCCGACTTCACAGCTACGGCTGTAGCCGATCAAGAATTTAAGACGATTAAATTATCTGACTATCGGGGTCAATATGTTGTCTTGTTCTTCTATCCATTGGACTTCACCTTTGTCTGCCCCACTGAAATCACAGCTTTTAGCGATCGCGCTGAAGAATTCCAGACCATTGGCGCTCAAATTCTCGGTGTCTCGGTAGACAGTGAATTTTCGCACCTCGCTTGGATTCAAACCGATCGCAAATCGGGCGGGGTGGGAGACTTAAACTATCCTCTGGTTTCGGATATCAAAAAAGAAATCAGCACCGCCTACAACGTTCTCGACCCCGATGCGGGTGTGGCGCTGCGCGGTTTATTCATCATCGACAAAGATGGTGTGATCCAACACGCCACGATCAACAACCTATCCTTTGGTCGTAACGTAGATGAAACCTTGCGTACCCTGAAAGCGATTCAGTACGTTCAGTCTCATCCAGACGAAGTTTGCCCAGCCGGTTGGCAACCTGGTGACAAGACAATGGTTCCTGACCCCGTCAAGTCGAAGGTGTTCTTCGCCGCCGTGTAACAATCAAGTGGCTCTAAGCTTCTCCTGAGATTCCCCCCTTAACCAGGGGGGCTTGGAGGAGTAGTACAGCACTCACCAAAGCGATTAGGACTCTCCCCAACTCCTGAAACCTTGACTAGTTAATCTTTTCTTTTCCCTTCTGCCTACTCCTGCGGAGAACGCTGCGCGAACTGCCCTCTGCCTTTTGCTATACCTTCGAGACATGAGTTAGCGTGAAGCAAATCGGCGTACAGCAAACAGGCTTCCCATCAAGCCGACTGAACCCCCAAGACTGAACAAAAGCAACGGCAATAGCAAGATCTGAATCGGATTGGGTTGTGCGCCACCAGCGATATATTGCATAAAATCTGGCCCCGTCGTCAGCAAATTGGCGAGAAACGTTTGAACGCTGCTAATCAAAACCCAGGCAATCATCGCGCCGAGCACCCCAAAAGTCATCCCCTGCAAAATAAACGGCAGATAAATCCAGGATGTCGTAGCTCCGACAAGCTGCATAATCTCAATTTCTCGGCGTCGTGCCATCACAATCAAACGAATCGTCGTTGTGATCACTGCCACGGCTGTCAAAGTCAGAAGACTAATAACAGTCAAGCTCACCCAGCTCAAACCCTGATTAAGCTGTTGCATCCGTTGGATGACCTCATCCATATATTGCACCTCATCGACCCCCGGAATCTGAGTCAGTTGCTGAGCAATCGCTGGCACATGCTGGGAGGCTTGCGCCTTAACTCTGAGTTCATCGACAAGGGGATTTCCTTCCAATTGCTCCGTCGCCGCCTCAATATCTGAAAGACCCATTTCTTTGACCAAAGCCGCCCAAGCTTGCTCTTTGGAAATCGCTTGCACATCCGTAACATGAGGCAGTTGGGCAACTAGGGGTATAACCTTTTCCACAGGTGCACCTGGATCGAGGTAGACAGAGACTTCCACCGGACTCCCGAACTGGTTGAGCAATCCCTCTAATTTCCAAGATGCCTGCAAACTCATACCAAACAGAAACAACAAAACAGTGACGGTGCTAACCGCCGCCCAATTCATCCAACCGCCACGCCGTAAACCCAATAGAGTCTCGCGCAGGAGGTAATCCAGTTTTGTGAGAAATTGGAACATTCTTCAGTTTCGCGCCTCTTAATACATTGATAATGATTAGACAAAAATGACCACAAAACTAATAGCTGGGTGGGTAAACACCCCAGGTTCCAAGGCCGAGAACTGTTAGTATTGATGTAAACTACACTGTTACAAATAGCTGTTCCTACGAGTCCTCCCCATGACTGCTCAACTCCTGGTTGAAAAGAAAAAATTAGAGAACCCACCGCTCAAGATTCATTATCTGGGCGATCGCGTCCTACGTCAGCCGGCTAAGCGCGTTGCGAAAGTAGACCAAAGCATCCGGCAGGTGGCTCAGCAGATGCTGCAAACCATGTACAGCGCTGATGGGATTGGGCTTGCCGCCCCTCAGGTTGGGATTCACAAACAAATTATTGTGATCGACTGCGAACCCGATAACCCTGATAATAAACCTCTGGTTTTAATTAATCCAACGATCAAACGTTTTGGTAGCAAGCTGTGCGATGCCCAAGAAGGGTGTCTGAGTATACCGAATGTTTACTTGGATGTGATGCGCCCCGAAGAAGTAGAGGTGGCTTACAAAGATGAGAACGGACGCCCTCAAACCTTAAAGGCGGATGGACTCTTAGCCCGTGCGATTCAGCATGAAATGGATCACCTGAATGGCGTGATGTTTGTCGATCGCGTGGAAAATGGTCTAGCTTTGACCGAAGAACTGAACAAGCATGGTTTCTCTCCCCAAGCCGTCAAACCCCTCGCTTAACTTATTGCCTCAAAACCCATGATGACACCAAAAAGCGGTCTGTTTTTGGGGAGTTCCTGCGTGGCGGCGATCGCGGCTGTCGGTTCAATATTTGAACTTTCTTCGGGAAACCCCCAGTTGGGAACTTTAGTCACGGGAATTATACTAGCGGCTAGTGTTCCTTTGACTGGATTATTTTTCTATGCAGCAGTTCGGGATGCCAGGGCTAATCAGTAAAGTTATTAGTGGTTAGTGGTTAGTCGTTAGTCGTTAGGAAATAGTCGCTATTCACTAGTCGTTTTCCTAATTACCCCGCTTCCAATACTCACGAACCATAACCACTAACTACTAACCAATGACCGACCAAGTTTATCGCGCATTTCTGCGACAGTTGTCCACAGGTGGTGCAACGACAGTGCTGCTTCCTTCCTACCACTTGTCTGACAATCAAGAGACGGTCATTGGGCGTGAAGCAAGCTGCCACATTAGCTTAGAGCCAAATCTCTATTTGAGCGTATCGCGGCGTCATGCCGTGATTCGTCCTGCCTCTTTTTTGGGAAATGGCTTACCCGGCTGGGAAATTTGTGACCTGAATAGTGCCAATGGCACCTTCGTGAATGGGAATTATTTACGAGGTTGTCAGTCATTGAAGACGGGTGATCAAATTGAGTTGGGTCAAAATGGCCCTCTGTTCATTTTTGAGTATCAGTTTGACTCCAGTCCCAACCCCACACCCCTTTATTCCTCTCCTCAACCCACTCACTTCACCGTCGCCGCCAGTCCGCCTGTGACTCCAGTGGGGAGTGCAGGCAAACCCAAGCCTGATTCTGTCACGTTCACTCAACTGTTTCCCCTCGCTTCCACCGGACGGGATTTAAAGCAGAAAGCCTTCTTGGTACCGGGCATTGTCACAGTACTTTTTGTGGTATTGATGTTTGCTGCCGTTGGTCAGCAAGATGTTTTTAACGTGCTGCTGGCTACTTATTTAGCCGGGGCTGCTTATTTTTTTATTTATCGACTTTGTGGCAAGTCTAAACCCTGGTGGATATTACTGTTGTGTGCAGCGTTAACTTGTCTCATCTTAGTTGGGCCACTTTTGCCCCTATTTATCACGGTTTTTCGCGACATTTTGCCGGGGAACTTACCCAATCAGGGGGAAGAGGTAAGCTTAATGTCGTTACTCATCCGCATGTTCTTTGGGGCAGGACTGATGGAAGAGTTGCTCAAGGCATTGCCAGTTTTGGGAATATATGTTATGGGGCGATTACTTTATTCCCCGTTGCGAGAACGCATTGGCATTTGGGAACCCTTGGATGGGATTCTGTTAGGCGCGGCTTCTGCGGTAGGATTTACCCTGATCGAAACCTTAGGGCAGTATGTTCCCGGCATTATCGATAATGTAACCCTGCAAGCTGGTGAAGCCGCCGGTCAGATTTCAGGATTGCACTTGCTCATCGCCCGGATTCTCGGATCGATTGTCGGACACCTGTCTTACAGTGGTTACTTGGGGTATTTTATTGGGTTAAGTGTTCTCAAGCCCAATCAGGCGTGGCAGATTATAGGCTTTGGTTATATTTGTGCCTCCTTTCTCCATGCCCTTTGGAATACCACCGGATTTGTCAGTCCCATACTCTTGGCTGTGGTTGGGGTTTTATCTTATGCCTTTTTGGCAGCAGCAATTCTCAAGGCTAGGGCACTTTCGCCGACGCGATCGCAAAATTTTGCCACCCGTTTTTTTGGTGAAGAGTAATTGGGCATGGCAATCACTTATATTAATTCCGTTGGCATCCGAATTAACTGAGATGGGGGTGCAAAAACTCTGCGTTCCTCTGCGTGACCCTTTGCGGCCTCTGCGTTAAAAACATCTCGTATTCCAACACCAACAGATTCAATCCTATCCATCCGTTGTCCCTTGTAACAAGGGTATCTGAATCACAAATTCCGTACCTTGTCCTAATTGGCTATAGCAACGGAGCTGACCCCCGTGTTTTTCCACTACAATTTGATAACTAATCGATAACCCCAAACCTGTACCCGTTCCCAGGGGTTTGGTCGTAAAGAAGGGGTCGAACAGCCGCCGCTTAACATCCTCCGTCATACCTGGGCCATTGTCGGCAATACGGATCGCGACTTCATGGTCATTCACCAGTTCAGTACAGACTCGAATAAAGCTAGGATGAGTTTTAATTTCCTCCATTGCTCGCGTCTGATTGTACTCATCAATGGCATCGATCGCATTAACAAGCAAATTCATAAAAACTTGGTTGAGTTGTCCAGCATAACACTCAACGAGTGGCAAGTTGCCATACTCTCGAATCACCTGAATTTCAGGATGCTTCCCCGAAGCCTTCAAGCGATTTTGTAGAATCATCAGGGTACTATCCAGCCCCTCATGCAGATTGATGGCTTTGACTTCCGCTTCAGCAATGCGGGAGAAATTGCGTAGCGCGGCGACAATCTCACAAATTCGCTCAGCTCCCAGCTTCATCGAACTCAGCAGTTTAGGCAAATCTTCAATCAGAAAATCCAAATCGATCGCGTCAATTTCCGACTGAATTTCTGGCACGGGATGGGGATAGTGCTGCTGATAAAGCTCAATTAAACCCAAAATATCTTGAGTGTAACCACTGGCATGAACAAGATTGCCATAAATAAAACTAACGGGATTATTGATTTCGTGGGCGACGCCAGCGACTAATTGTCCGAGACTAGACATTTTTTCGCTCTGCACCAGATAACCTTGGGTATTTTGTAGTTCAATTAAGGTTTGTTCCAGTTGTTGAGCGTGTAACTGGGCTTGTGCCGTGGCGCTGCGACTTTGTTGGTAGAGTTCGGCTTGTTGAATCGCGATCGCAATTTGAGCCGCAACCGCACCGATTAATTCCACCTCCCAATCTTGCCAATGGTACGGACAAGTATTTTTCACCAAACCCAGACTGCCCCAAACCGAGTCGCCAAAGTGCAAGGGTACGAGTAACCAAGCGCCGGGAAAGGTTTTGGCATAGTCTTGATTAATCGCGTCTTCACAGGTATCAGCATCGTGAATTTTCACGATTTCTAATCGCTTGAGTTGATCGGCAAGCGGATTATTTTCATCGGGAATTTTTATGCCGAGTGCGACTGGCAAGTCAAGGGATTTTCGATATTCAGATACAGTTAACCACAGCTTTTGTTCCGGCAAGTATTGCACGATGTGAGCGTAGTCTACTTTGAGAAGGGAACCAATCTCACGGACGGCTGTGGCAAAAATCGTCTCTAAGTCTAAAGAACTGCGGATGGCTTGAGTTAGCTGATTGAGTAACTGTTCTTGTAAGAAATGGGATTTCGTTTGTTCATACAATTGGCTATGCTGAATTGCGATCGCGGCTTGAGCTGCCAAAGCTGAGAGCAAATCGATTTCCCATGATTGCCATTGTCGAGGTTCACAACAGTGATGAGCAACCAGAAGCCCCCACAATTGATTGTTGTTCACAATGGGTACAATCAAGTTGGCTCTAACCTGGATCTGGGCAAGTAAATTAAGATGACAGGGGTCTAGATTGGCGGTGTAAATATCTTCGAGCGCCATGACTCGACCTTGTTTGTAAGGTAAGACATACTCTTGTTCAAAACAAGGGTCATAGATGTTTTTACCCAGGATAGAAAAGCTACTAGAAGCGACAGATTCGACAACAACATTGACACTCCAATTAGGCTGAAAACGGAAAATGATCACCCGATCTGTCTGAAGCACTTGTCGCACTTCCGCCACAGTGGCATTGAGTATCTTTTCCAACTTCAGAGATCGGCGAATCCGTCCTGCGATCGCTCCAATTAAACGCTCTCGCTGAAACTGCTGCCGTAGTGCTTCTTCAGTCTGTTGGCGTTGAATGATTTCGGCTTGAGCCTGCTGATAAAGCTCAGATTGCTGAATGGCGATCGCGGCTTGGGTAGACAGACTCTTGAGTAAATCGATTTCCAATGCCTGCCACTGCCTGGGTGCGCTACACTGCTGAGCCACCAGCAATCCCCACAATTGTTCTTCGTGCACAATAGGGACGACGAGGTTCGCTCTTACCTGAAACTGAGCTAGTAGCTCACGATGACAGGGTGCCAAGGTGGCTGTTTCAATATCCTCTATCGCTTGAATTCGCCCTTGTTGGTAAAGCTGAATATAGCTTTGTGCCAGGTAGTGATCGTTAATTACCGTTCCTGACATGGGTATCCATTCACCGCCAACCGATTCCACCACCACCACCCCACTGCCATCAGCATGGAGGCGGAAAATCAGCACGCGATCGCAGTTCAGAAATTGCCGCACTTCGGCAACCGTCGTATTAAGAATTTCCTTCAAGTTCAACGACTGATGAATACGTCCTGCGATTGTTCTAATCAGTTGCTCCTTGAGAAATTGTTGTCGTAGCGCTTCTTCGGATTGCTTGCGTTCCGTAATATCTCTTGTCGTAATTGCGATTCCATCGGCGAGGGGAATCACTTGATGATGTAACCATGAAGCAGTGATTCCTTCCACGGAAATGGGAAACTCTTCTTCTAGAACTTCGCCTGTTTCCACAACCCGGACGTATTTTTCCAAAAATCCAGCGGTGCGATTAATGGGGAACAATTGGCATAATTTCTTACCTAAAACTTCTGCTTTGGACATCGAAATCAGCTTCTCGCCGTTCGAGTTTATATCGACAAAAACAAAGTCTTCAATACATCCTGTTTCATCTCGCACGCTCTGGAATACAAAGAAGGAATCCAAACTTCCCTCCACTGCGGCTCTGAAGCGTGCCTCTTTCTCTTGTAGCGCATCCAGCATTTTCTGATGCTCAATTTTCCCTTGCTCATCAGCGATGAAACTGCCAATACTTTGAGCCATCAACTCAATAATTTCTTGTTCATAAACCTCGAAGTCTGTGCTTCTTGCTTGAAATGAAGAGAAATTGAGGGTGCCGTAAATTTTATGATTTACAAATATAGGAGTACCGATATAAGATTGCACTCTCCAAGCCTGAGCAATTGATGAATCGCTTATAGGTTCGCTCTGGCTAATTCGATTGTAGGCTATGGTTTTTTGTTCTTCGATGACTGCCGCACAAGCCGTGTATTTTAATTCAAGCTTTAATCCAGGGTTTAAAATATCAAAATTCGATTTTACAGAGCGGATAAAGTAAGCTTGACCGTTAATTTGACTAACAATTCCAGTAGATAGTTTAAAAATTTCACACCCAGTTTGAAGATATTCGGAAAATAATTTCTCTGAACTCTCGTATTTTGCTGTCTTGAGTCGATGTAGTTGTTTAAGATTAGAACTAAAGTTGGCTAATGCCTGGGATTTATCTAGTACAGCGGCTTCGGTTTGCAGGGATTTATTAAACGCACGCGATAAGACCAAGTTGTATTCTTGAGCACAAACTTCCTCCAAAGAATGCTCAAACTCTTTCTCGGTAATGGAATAATTATTTTGGTCGATTTGAGTTACGGAATAGGGGTGGGGTGCAAAAGTAGCAGGAAAACTTTCTTCAGATTTTTGTGCTGTATGCTCGCTGGGTTTGTACGGAGGAATCTCTTCACAAACAAGGTTAATAATTGGATTAGATTGGGTTCCTGGAACTAAGCAAGCACTCACTTTTACCGATAAGAGCCTACCGTTTTTATGCACTAGCTGGACTTCCCATTTCTGAATCGAATTAGCCTGTTGCTGTACGCCAGCTAATTGGGATTGAAATATGGCTGGATATTCTGGCTCAAAAACGGACACAATTGACTTTTGGGTTAACTCTGTCACCCTATACCCTAAATAAGCCGCACCGAACTGGGTAACGGCAAGAATCCTACCCGTCGAGTCGAGAGAAAAACCAATGCAGGGGAGGCTCTCATACAGCGCCTGAAATTCCTCTAATTGAGATTTTTTTTTATATATAGCTTCGTCTTCTTCAATCTGCCGTTTTTTAGTATTATAATTAACCGGCTGAGACTGTCTAAGGTCAGCTTTTTTCCTCAAGTGACTCATGCCAATTATTAAATCACGTATTGGACTTATTCTTTAAAATCATAGCTCTCAAATCATGCATTTTTTGTGAAGATTTAAAGAATGCTATTTTTTGGTAAAACCTTATAATAGATGACCCTATCTAATATTTAAGCAAAAAAATATAGGCATTTAAAATAACGAATGTATAAATAATACCTATTTCATATATCCAAAAATTTATAACAATTTTCGGCTATTTTTTTCTGCATTAGATGTGTTTGAGCGTGATTTGATTTATACTGCCTTTTCAAGTCTAGCGCTGGCGTGAAGCTAGCGTGATCAGAACTGTTCACTTTATGGTGATTATCGATCTGTCCAGGAAGTAGATCCTCTTAAGGACAACGAATCGTAGTCTAGGAAGTAAAAGTACTCATGAGCTAAATTGGCCCTAGCAACTCCTAGGGAGCCGCTTTAAAGATCGTTCAAGCCTTTTGACCCTAAACTACTCAGTGTACAATTTGTACCCAAAGGGTAAAGTTCCTGGCTGCATTGGCTGTATCTGTCAAAAATAATACAAAACGCAAAATCAATGGAACTAATATTTCAATAATTTAAAGAATATTTTTAAAAATTAAGAATATTGTGATTGTCTACTCCTAACGATAAAATGTTTTGTTTACAAAAACCAAGGAAATACTCGTGGTTGCGCTTTCGAGCAAAGTTTGCAGATACACAGAGCTGAGTCTGTTACCGTTGAGGGGTATTTGGCAATAGGCGGTGGGAGAGTGAGTGCCAAAACAACCCTTAACACATGACCCTGACTCGCGCAAAATGATCGGTATGCTTAAGCCTTAATTCTAACGCTCTCAAAATCGCCCTAGAGAGCCTTTGTTGCCATGATGGAGTATCTTGCCATGAAGCTCAAAATCCTTACGACTGCCGCCCTGATAACCACAACAACAACTCTAAGTGTACTAGGCGATACCCTAGTCGCGCTTCAGGCCAAGGCGGAAAACCTACAGCATACTCAACAGTTACTGTCCACTAAACAGTGTTTGCAATGTGAACTAACGGGTGCAGGCTTAGTGTTGGCTGATTTGGCAGGAGCGAACTTGAGTGGGGCAGATTTGAGCCGTGCCAACCTCAGTCGTGCCAATTTGATAGGGGCGGACTTGAGTGGGGCAAATCTAACGGGAGCTTCTCTCCATGGAGCCAATCTCAGTGGTGCCAACCTCAGTGGTGCCATTCTCAATAGTACCGACCTGAGAGAGGCAATTCTCAGCGATGCCAAATTATTTGGTACCACTCTGAGAACCTCTTATATTCAAGGAACAATAGGCATTCCTCAGTACGCAGGAACCCCTGAAGATTTCTACGCTTGGGGTGTTGTGGAGTCACAAAGAGGAAACTATAAAGCAGCGATCGCCAATTATAATCAAGCTCTAAGTATCAAAACTGATTTTGCCGCTGCATTCTTGGCTCGGAGTGTTTCTCGTTTCAATCTAGGAGACTACAGAGGAGCCACTCAAGATGCCCAGGTAGCAGCGACTCTCTTTTCTGTGCAACAGAATCCACTGGGCTATCAAACCGCACAGAACGTCGTTAAGGGTATAGAAATTGTCCAGAATCCACCGAAAGCTCGTAGCCGGGGTCCTTCGATTGGTGACTTTTTCGTATCAGTCGGTTCAGTCCTGTTACAATTGGTTTCTTTCTTTTGACCTGCATCCTATGCCAAACCCTGAACGAAAAGCAGTCCCTCACATCAGAAGGGTCATGATTCAAGCCGTCAATCGCCTAAGCCTTGTTAGGATCAAAAAGATTACTAATTCTTAAACTATTGGGTATGTCATCCACCTCAACTCCATTACCAGATTCCCTCGCCCGAATTGTGGAGCGCTTTCAGCGACGTACTAATCCCAAGCAACGTTATGAGCAACTGCTCTGGTATGCCAAACGGCTGAAAGAAATGCCAGAAGACGATAAAACGCCAGAAAACAAAGTTCCTGGCTGTGTCTCCCAGGTTTTTATTACCGCTAACCTGGAAGATGACAAAGTTGTTTATCAAGGAGACTCAGATGCTCAGTTAGTCAAAGGGTTAGTGGCTCTGTTGATTGAGGGATTGAACGGACTGACGCCGGATGAAATTCTACAAATCTCTCCAGATTTCATTCAAGATACGGGTCTGAATGTAAGTTTGACACCTTCTCGTGCAAATGGATTTTACAACATCTTTCAGACGATGAAGAAAAAGGCACTCGGCTTCAAGCTAGGAGCTTCTTCCCAAGCACTGAGTTAATTCTGCGAAACACCTAAGTTTTTGCTCTCAGAATGATAGCGTGCGGTTGCGAATCATTCCCTCTCTACACAAATAAATTAATCCATTGGCTCTAAGGTGTTTTCCCATCGCCTTTGAGCAGCGATCCTGCCGCTGCTTGTAGAGATCCGTAGGTTATTTCGGGTTGACCGTTGATATAATACTTTCCCTCTAATGATTCACAAATATTACCGACGACCAAACCATCAGCGCCGTAAACAGCCAACAGTTGCTTAATTTGCTCGGATTGAAAACCTTTGAGCGTTTGGCTCCAATGACTTTCATCGACTGAGCCAATTCTAATTGTTTCTTCCATGTAAGTAATCGACTCCTATGAGAAATTTAGACTGAATGAAAAAGTAGGGGGCAGACAACGTTCTAACACAGCTACCACAGATGAGCAACGTCTCATCATCCGCCAACAGTGCATTGCGGGATTATAACTTTTCTCTGGCTAATAGAAATGTCTCAACTTCGACAATTGTAGACAGAGAAGACAACAAGCGGTACTTTGTCGTCTGTGTCACAATCCGATACTCATGGGCTTACACAGCGATTTTCAGCCCACTATGAGTTGTGTCATGACCAGAAGTCAATCAAGAACACCCCTCAGGGACTCCGCAGGGCAATGAACGACAGTCGTAATTTTCGGTTTGAACAGGTAGCTGACCCCTGGTGCAAATCAATTATTTTTGTAGGCATTTTGTAGGGCAGACCTCTCGCCGGCTTAAGAGGTCATATACGCAAGTGGCCAACCCCACAAAAACATGATTTCTGCCATCGTTGAGGATGCACCCGTTACCCGGTTAGAAGAGCAGGGTGTTCAACAAAAGCTAGTCCCACGCTGGGATAGACACATCTTCTCCACCAATGCCGATTCCTGTGTTAAATATTTCGGCATCGCTAATGTTCAGCTCATCCATGGATGCCCCATATACATTCGCATCATAAATCTTGGCGCTAGTAAAATTCACCCTATTGAGATTGGCTTTTTGAAAGTTGGCATTGGTGACCAACGCCGAGGTTAAGTTAGCGCCTGTTAGGTTAGCATGAGTGAAATCAGCACCTTCGAGGTTGGCATGAGTGAGATTGGCTCCTTGCAGATTAGCTTCTCTCAAGTCTGCACCAATTAAATGTTCGCCCTGAAGGTTAGCACCTGACAAATCACACTGAACACATTCCCCTGTGGACAATAGCTGTTTGACATGAAGCGGATTTTCAGCTTTGACTGGGTTCGTGAACCATAGCGGAGCGAGTACGCTTAGGGTTGCTAAGAGCTTGAGCTTCATAATTTTCCCCTTTTGGAAGTAATATAGGATTCCGTTCTTTGCCTCACTCTTTAATTATCTCACTTCAATCCTTGAAAAGCATTGATTTACCCTACAGGCTGCTTGTGATGGCAGAAATAGTCTTGAAGTGACCTGATGCTGCTTGGTTGCGAGATCTGGATCACTAAAATTCTTGTTAACATTTTTAAATATATATCCTTTGATAGATTGCCAAAAATTGGGACTCTCAAGTAGAACGTTGTCACCAGGGGAAGCCCAAGCCCGGATTGTTCTCACTTCCCGTTAAATCGCATTGAATGACTTGTTGAAGGAGTTCGTCATTATAATCTAAGACTGATAACAATTGCTCCAGGGGTATCTTCATTTTCTGCTCTAAAATTTTAAGATTTAGTAAAGTCTTTCTTGCTTCAGGTTCAGATAAATTAAATCGATTCATGAGACGATTAACCTCTAAAATATCAACCCTTACTGTCATTTGAGTAAACTCAGATAATCGTTCGGGAATACGCTCAAATTTTTCGGGTGTTGCTCCGTTATCGTAGAAATGAATACCTTGGGTATCTACAAAGAAATCTTCAAACGGTTTAAACCCTTGGTCTAAAATCATTTGCACCGCTTGGATCGCTTCAGGTGGGGATGAACCCAAACCCACATAAACCAGAAACCAAGCGATCGTTGGATGGTTTGAACAGCCGAGGGATTTCTCAAGCTCTTGAGTAATCTGAAGGAGCAAGTCGCTAGCTATTTTCCCTCTCAAGGATTCTGGCTGTTGTGCAGGAATGAGATAAATCACTTGCTTGAGGAGTGGGTTGAGAGCGGATTGATTCCGGTTGATGATCGCTGTCACCACGGTTGAAATGAATTCAGACCCTTCTTGAGGGCTAATATTTGTTGCTTGAGTACTCATTGGATGCCAATCTTAGCCTTTGGGAAATATTGTCCAATTTATCTGGCTTATAAAATAAAAAGAATCACCCCCAATCGAGTTGACCAGCCTCATCAATTTTTGGGGAAAGTTCATACAATTGATCGAAATGAGGAGTAGCCCCACAGAAATGCTGACACAATGGGAATGTCTTTTGAAGAATTTAGGTGAATGGCAAGGCTCATTTACCCGCGTCTCACCCCAGGGAGAACAGGTAGAGGATACACCGACAGTGGTGAGCTTGGCAGGATTAAATAATCATCAAACGATTCGTCAGATTGTACGCTATCTCCCACCCGATCAGGCGGTAAAGGAAACAGTTCTTGAGTATAGTTCTCTCAATCGCAGTACCCTGTTTTTTGAAAATGGTGCTTTTTCCCAAGGCTCGATTCAGTGGGGGCCGTTTTCAGAATTTGGGGCAGAATTGGGTTTAATTGAGGGAAATCGTCGTTTGCGTTTGCTGCAGTTATTCAATAAAGATAGTCAGCTAGCGCAGCTAACCTTGATTCGGGAAAAACTAGCGAATACAGACACTCCAGAGCGCCCACCGCTCACGTTAGAACAGTTGCTAGGAGCATGGGAGGGAGAAGCCGTGACAATTTATCCGGATTGGCGATCGCCTGAAACTTATCCCACTCGTCTCGAAATCCACCACGAAGAGAGTGATTGCTCTGAGCGCAGCAACAAAGGCGATGACTCCACAGGGGCAGGGGGAAGCGATCGCATTGTACAACAGCTCACGTTTGGCTCTGGGGCGTCAGCCCGAACTATCCGTTCTACGGCTAGAGTAAATGGCTCAATACTGCACTTCGACCAAAGTCCCTTACCCACTCAAGTCTTGCTGCTACCGGATGGAGCCTCTGCCAACTGCCCATTGCACATCAAACCCGGTCACCGTTTTGTGCTAGAGGTGGGTTGGTTGTTGCAACCGGATCGGCGTCAACGCTTGGTTCGCAGTTACAGTGATAGCGGGGAATGGGTGAGTCTGACTTTGGTCACAGAACACAAAGTGACAACAGGGTCGTAAATTTACACGAAGTTGTGCTCAAATCCTCGCCCCTGCCTCTGTGCTCCCCGCCGTCTCCACTAGCCAATTAAATGCGTAACGGCTTAAAGCTCCGGCTTAAAAAGGGGGACTTTGATTAGATTCTCCCCCCTTAAAAAGGGGGGCGGGGGGGATCTTCTTTGCTACAAACAGGTAAATATAGAGGCGAGAAAACACGCTCTAGCCCCATCGGGAGTGCGTGTTACGGGAGAGATTAGATCGACCTGAGTTCAACGTAAGCGCGATCGCTATTTGCCATTACCATTACCATTGCCACTGGTAGCCAGAACATTTTCAGCCAATTTACCGGGAACCTCCTGGAGATGGTCATACTGCCAGTTGAAGAAACCAACACCCATCGTGAGCGATCGCAACTCAATAATAAAGTCGTGCATCTCCGCCTGAGGTAGATAGCCAGAAACATTGTCCCAACCTGTCCAATCGGAACGCCCTTCATAGCCGAGAATTTGCCCCCGACGTCCGGTGATCAGTTGCAGAGCCTTCGAGGTGAAGTCCTTGGGTACGCACACCAGAATGGTCATGATCGGTTCTAAAAGTACCGGTTCACATTTGGGCATTCCTTCCGTCATGGCTAACCGCGCCGCCTGCTTAAAGGCTTGTTCGGAACTATCAACGTTGTGGTAAGAGCCATTCGTCAGAGTTACCGCTACATCAACCACAGGGAAACCGAGTGGTCCATGCGTCAAATACTCCCGCACCCCAATTTCTACGCCAGGGATGTACTGCTTCGGCACCACACCCCCCACAATGGTTTCCGAGAAGCTAAAGCCTTCGCCACGCGCTACCGGTTTGATATCCAAGTAAACATCCCCAAACTGCCCGTGACCGCCACTTTGATGCTTATAGCGTCCGTGGGAGTTGGTGGGTTTGCGAATCGTTTCTTTGTAGGGAACTCGCGGCAAGTGAGTCGTCATGGGTAGGTTATACTTACGCCGCAGTCGGTCTAAGGCGACCTGAAGGTGAATTTCCCCCTGTCCCCAAAGGATAATTTCGTTGGTATCCCCGTGTTGCTCCCAAGCTAGGGAGGGGTCTTCTTCCAGCAGCTTGGTTAAGGCATTACTGAGCTTGACTTCATCTTTGCGATTTTCGGCGGCGATCGCTAGTGCATAAACGGGTCGCAATGCCTCAGCTTTCGCCTCTTCCATCGTCCCATTGCCCGAATGGTTGGTGAGAGTTTGGCCGGTCTGAATTCCTTCTAAACGTCCAATTGCCACAATCTCACCGGCTGGCGCTTCGGAAACCGACTGCTGTTGCTGACCAAGCATCCGGTACAAACCACCGGCCCGGACTCCATTCAGGACAATTCCATCGGTCAGTTGACCCTGCCAGACACGAACCAGAGAGAGTTTACCGCCTTGAGGGGTGTAGTAGGTTTTGAGTACCTGCGCCACTGCCGTCTCGGAGTTCATATCCAGTCCTCGTCGCTCAGCGGTCGTTTCAGGGGTTGGGGCTTCCCGCACTAGGGCATCAATCAGGTGCCTGACGCCGTAATCTTGTTCCGCAACCCCGATGAAGACGGGCACAATCAAATCTGCCCCCAATTCCATCCTCAAATCTTGGACAATTTCTTCTTGGGGTGGCTCAATTTCCTCTAATAGTTCTTCTAATAGGTGGTCATCAAAATCAGCTAGGGCTTCCAGCATTTCTGCCCTTGCCGCATGTTCTTGTTCTTTTAAGGATTCTGGCAGGGGGACTGGATCAGCAGGCGCACCGGAATGGTAATGAAAAGCTTGTTCTGTAACTAAATCAATAAACCCCAGGAGTTGTTCACCTTGACCAATGGGATATTGATGGGGAATTAGAGGGCGTGTCGAAACCGATTTGAGGGCGTCTAAGATGGCGCGATAAGATTCCCCCCAACCGTCACCATCACAGGTGAGTCGGTCCATTTTGTTGATAAAGACGAGGTGTGGGATTTCCCAATCGTCGAGGAATTTGAATAAAGGAGCAAGGGTCAGGACGCGATCGGTCACCGGTTCACAAACAACCACCGCCGCATCGACACCAATTAGGGCGTTATAAGTTTCTTGTGCAAATTCAATAGAACCCGGACAATCGACAAAGGTGAAGCGGATGTCTTGATGCTGGGTACTCGCCGCGCTGACTTCTACGGTCATTTGGCGATCGCGAGCCTCAGCCGCACCATCCCCTACTGTATTACCGTCTTTAATGCTGCCTTTGCGCGAAATTGCACCCGTGACAAACAACAAACTTTCTAAAAGTGTTGTTTTACCACTTAAATAGGGACCAACAATTGCCACATTACGGGTGGCAGAACTCACTTTTTGGTTCATGATTTCCCCCCAGAATAATAAGGAGTTATGCAGATCATCTGCCGATTGGGGATTTTGATGGGTTGATTTCGGACAGTGACATTCTCGTCTATGTGTCGCCCGCCAGTCTCGCGGAGACTCCAAAATCCTTTTATCCAAAATCTACAATCGGTTGACATAGGTCTTGTCACCTCGGCGAACTTCTCTCTGGTTGAGTCGCCGATGCCAATATGGAGATGTCATTAAACGTATCTGCCTGTGAGATTAGCGCTTCTGTTCGCCATTAAATTAAACTTGCAATGTCTTGTAAGACAAACTTCAATGGAAATTAAGTTAACTTAACTTACGTGAAGAAATTCAGGTTTATATGGATTTAAGCAACAGTTGGAAACGATTTTGTTTCAAAATCAAGCAGAATTTGCCCTATACTCGCTTGACGCTATCCCCTCACGCCTTTATTCTGACGGTTAGCTTTCTGTTATTCAGCACAAGCCTAACCGTGCTCAAACAGCCCTCTACAGCCTCAGCGCAGTCACTCCCAGTGCTGACGCCGACACAACCCGCTGCTGTTGAGTTCCTCAACAAGGGAATTGGGTTGATTCAGCAGGGAAAATTGCCAGAAGCGATCGCCGCATTTCGACAAGCCTCTCAACTCAACCCCCAACTCGCACCCGCCCACTACAATTTAGGGTTAGCCTTGCGGCAATCAGGACAATTACAAGCCTCAGCGGATGCCTTTTATCAGGCAACCCAGGTAGACCCCAATTTTGCTTTAGCCTTTGCTAATTTAGGGGCAGCGTTGTTAGAAGGGAATAATTTACAGCAAGCACGAGATTATTTGACGCGGGCACTTGAACTTGAACCCAACCTTGGTGTCGCTCATTATAACTATGGTTTGTTGCTTTCCCAAGCGGGAGATCAAGAGCAGGCGATCGATCAATTTAAAAATGCATTACAGGTGAGTCCAAATGCTCCAGAACCGGCTTATCATATCGGACTGATTTATTTACAACAGGGCAAAATCGAAGATGCAAAAAAGCTATTCCAACAAGCCCTAAAAATTAACCCCAAATATGCGGAAGCTCATTATAATTTAGGGTCAATTTTATTCAGCCAAGGCAACTTAGATGCGGCGCTTACAGCTTTCCGAAAAGCGGCTGAAAGTAACTCAAACTATCCCAATGCTTACTATGGTGCTGGGTTAGTATTTCTGCGGCAGAACCGATTTAGCGATGCCCAGCAAGTTTTGCAATATGCTAAAATGCTCTATACGGTGCAAGGAAATTCCCAGTGGGCAGCAAATGCCGAGCAGTTATTACAAAAAGCACGTAATTCTACTCCCTAGAGTATCTATTACTTTCTGATTAGATGGGCAGTCGCACCGTAAAAGTACTACCATTATTTAGCTGACTTTGAACTTGAATACTGCCGTGATGTGTTCTAGCGATCGCAGGCGGCATTGTAGGTAATAAGGTGGCTGGGTTGACTGAAGAAGCGATCAAAGAAATTCAGCTAAGCTTGGGGTTAGGAGCTGACATGAAACCTGTTGAATTACCCAAAAATTATTCCTGGGAAGAACTACAGGCCCTATCCAAACCTCAATCCGATAATTTCAGCAATGCTAGCTAAGCCTACTGTTCTAGCCACGTACAGCAAAGGAGAATATTTTTAGTGTTCCAAAACATTTGGGATAGCTTCAATTTGGCGTTGGGTTTGAATGTGGAACCCAAGACACTGACTCTGGGACAAATAGCATTGCGTGCGAGCATCATCTATATCGCAGGACTAGCAATGGTACGCATCGCTGGCAATCAACGCTTTGCAGGTAAACACTTTAGTAGGGAATCAAACTGCTATTGAATTAGCATACTAAGTACTGAATAATCACTTTATTAATGTTGTCAAGACACTTGAGTCCGAGATTTTTCCAAGTTAGCTTTCGATTTTAACCGTATCATCAAGCGCCAGAGTTCTCCCAACCAAAGGATTATCGATGTTCCCGCTGTAACCGTTATCCAATCGCTGAAAGACAAAGGTACGGTTCTGAAAACACTCCCCCCAAACTGAATAATTAGGATTTGACCCAAAAAGATAGTTGCCGCAATAACTATAAATCCTTTGTTTTTAGCTAAATTAGCAAAGGCAGATTGCTTTAATCCTAAACATCGGGCATTAAATAGGTTCCAAAACTGAAACATGACAAATACAGCAAAGAAGACAGAAAGCTCATAAGGCGTTAATCCCTCATCTTTACGAATGTAGAGTAAGAAGCTCACCAGAAACACCAAAAAGCTCAAACCCGTCATAAAAATGTTCTTTGCCATGGAGGTGGAAACAATAAAGGATTCTGGGTTACGGGGAGAGCGTTCCATCACACTCCAGTGAGGGGGTTCTGTCGCTAAAGCTAATGCGGCAAATGTATCCATAATCAAATTAACCCAGAGCATTTGGGTAACGGTAAGAGGAAGCGCTACCCCCAGAAATGGGCCAAGAAAAGCAATACCCAACGCAACGACATTAATGGTTAATTGAAACAGGATAAATCGCTGAATGTTCTCATATAAAGACCGACCCCAAACAATCGCATTGACAATACTCCCAAAAGAATCGTTCAGTAAGATAATATCACTGGCTTCTTTGGCGATCGCAGTGCCACTGCCCATCGCTAAGCCCACATGAGCTTGCTTCATTGCCGCTGCATCATTCGTGCCGTCCCCCGTAACAGCAACAATGTGACCATTTTCCTGTAACAGCTTAACCAACCGAAATTTATCCAAAGGACAAGCTCTAGACAGAATTTTTAACTCTTTCACAGCCCGTTTGGCTTCTTCATCACTCAATTGATTAAATTGTTGACCCGTTAAATGCAAATATCTGTTTTGTCGGCAATCGTCCTCTTGCCAAAGACCAATTTGACGTGCAATTTCTTGAACTGTTTCTGGACTATCTCCCGTCACCACTTTGACTTGAATGCCGGCATCGAGACAAGCCCGAATCGCCTCAGGCACTTCTGCACGTAAGGGGTCAGAAATTGCCACAAATCCTAGCCAAGTGAGAGAATGATCAATGTCATCAATATCCAACTCACTCGCATCGGGAGACATATCCTGATAAGCCAATCCCAGAGTCCGCATTCCCCGTTGTTGGTAAGCTTTTAGCAGAGTCAAAATTTCGGTTTTATCACTTAGGGGAGAGTGACTTTCTTCGGTGAGAATTTGGGAACAGTGTTCTAAAATTACCTCCGGTGCACCTTTAAGATAAAGCACATCCCCACCCGTTACGGATGAAGTTCCCAACGTCCTCATGTATTTTTTTTCAGTCGAGAAGGGGGAACGAGATTTAAGCTGAAAGTGATTTCGATAAGGGATGTAATCGATATCTTGACTATCCAGCCATAACAGTAAAGCGCCTTCCGTTGCATTCCCCAAGAAATGAGGGGGTGAGAGGGGTTTCTTTTCTAAATCCGCCGTGCTGTTGGCGGCGATCGCTTCAGCAATGAAGGCTTGGATAAACTTAAAATCGGGTCGCTGTGGATTCAGTGCAGGAAAGTTAACTTCATGCACCCGCATTTGGTTTTGGGTGAGGGTGCCTGTTTTATCAGAGCAAATCACGGTCGCTGCTCCAATCGTCTCACAAGCGTGCATTCGCCGCACCAGATTATGGGAAGCCGCCATTTTTCGCATACTGTAGGCGAGGGAGAGAGTCACACTCATCGCTAAGCCTTCGGGTACTGCCACGACAATAATGGTGACGGCTACCATAAAATAATTCAGCAAGGCTCTACCCACACTACTGGGTAACCAACTCTCTCCCGCCCCAGGCATTAATCCGAAGGGATAGCCTACCGCAATCCCCAGCGCTAACAGCCCTAAACCAATACCAACTGTTTTGAGCCATTCCACCCAGCGAGAACTTGTTAACCACTGGGGCGGTTCCACCGGAGTGCCAGCGAGTTCAAAGCCATCGTAAACCACGGGTAGCCAAACTTGCAATAGAGCCACAATCACACTCACAATCAGCAGTCCGGCAAAATAAGCCTGTTGCAGGGTAAGACTGAGTTCTCCTGTGGTAAAGCCACGCACCAATAGCGCGACAAAGGTTAACCCAGAAAAGGACAAGCCCACCACCCCAATCAATTTACTGAGTCGTTCGAGTTGAAAATTGAGCGGCGTTTGTTCTCCGGATTCGACTGTCGCCACCGCCATCGCCACTTTCCCGATTTCAGTTTGGTCGCCAACCGCCGTCAGCTCAAATAATCCTTCTCCCTGGTCAACAATCGTACCGCGATAAATTTTATAAGGGGGGTAAGTCGCTTCTTCACGAGCATACGCCTCAGCCTTGGCTTTGGTATACTTTTTAACTGGCTCTGATTCTCCCGTCAGTTTGGATTGATCGAGGTAAAGAGAGATTTCTTCGAGGACTTCTCCATCTGCTGGGATTTCTTGGCCCTGTTCAATATAAACAATGTCACCGACGACCAGCTCTTTACGAGGAATGCTGGTAACGCTACCATCACGGATGACTTTGGAGGAGACTTCATCATAGACTTGGTTGAGAATTTCAAACTCTTGACTGGCTTTATATTCATTAATAAAGGCGAGTGTGGTCGCCAGTAAAATGGCAACCACAATCCCCAATCCTTCCGCGTATTCGCCCTCAATCATACCTACACTGATGGCGATGACAGCGGCAATCATCAGGATACGGATGACTGGGTCTGCAAATTTTTCTAAGAATAACATCCACCAGGGAGTGCGTTCCGGAGGGGTGAGAATGTTGGCTCCGTACTTTTGACGGTTGACCTTCACCTGATGGGACGTAAGTCCTTGATATGGCAGGGTACGAGCACCCTTAACCGGCTCACTAGCGCTATCGCTGACGTTACGAGTAACCATATTCTTGGCGTTGAATAGCAGAGTTGGGGTTTTACAGGGCGTGAGCTTTTAGAGCCTCGGAATCCGCTACCCAGCCAAACTCCCAACCGAATGAATAATCTAGATCTCTAATCGTACTGTCAAATCCACAGTCCGCCGACTTCTGGCGGTAGAGTTAAGTTTTTTATTCTCCGTTTGCTGGAAAAGTTAAGATTCAAAGACCTCTATATCTGCCCCATTAGCTAAGGAGAAAAAATCGAAGAATCTGAAAGCCTTCAGTATAAACTTTGAAGGCTTGATTAACTCTCTATGTTAAGATAGTCGATTACCTAATCAGGCTCTTCTATTTAAACTTGAGTCAGAACTTGGGGAACTAATGGTTGGGCTAGACAATCATAGATATTCTAAATTTTGATAATGAGCCTTCTGGCGCTGAGTTTATTAAGAAAATTAACGATTTCACCGTTTTTACTCATCCATGAGCGTGAGGGATCGGCTCAATCCTTGATCTAAAGTAGAAAAATAACTCCTATTTGACGATCTCCCGATTGCTCCTTTAGGGCAGTGTCATCGGCAATCGCGTGAGTGGAATTCAGAGTTATGGCGGAATGGTGGAGGGTTACTGATTTGTTTACGAAGAAGTCTAGAAAATCCCTGCAATGTCACCCGCAGCACTTACCCTCAGTCGCTAAAACGGCTGCCTCTGGTACTCACACGAGTCGGAGGCACACTCCACGCTACACCCAGGCTTGGCAAACGCACATGGTCAAAAGCAATCGCAAGCCGAGAGGCTCTAAGCCAAGTTGGCGGCGACGTTTACAATATTTTTATTGGCGTTTAGCCCGTTTGCGCGGACAACCAGAATCCCTGGCACGGGGTTTAGCCTGTGGCGTATTTGCTGGATTATTTCCCTTTTTTGGTTCCCAAACACTTCTGGCTGTTTTGCTAGCCTTTCTGTTTCGGGGCAATAAAATCCTAGCCTTAGTTGGGCCTTGGATTAGTAATCCGTTTACTTCTTTACCGATTTATGCATTTAATTTCTACATCGGGAAATGGCTGATCAACGACCATACTTCAACGAATATAAATTGGCGTTCATGGGAGGATCTTAAGGATATTAAGGAGTTAGGGATAGAAATTATCTGGCCTTTGTTTGTCGGCTGCGTGGTTGTGGGGTTTGTCTGTGCCATTATTAGTTATTTCCTCGGTTTGCGGCTAATTCGCCGAGTTCGGACTTCCCACCATGCACGTCAACGACGCAAACGGATGAAATATTTACACCAACAATATCCCGATCAGTACTCATAGATGATCAATCAACTCTTATGACGATTTCGGGCAGACATGAGGAGTTTAACTCGATAAGGGTCAGCATCTTTACGCCAATAGACACGATGTCCCTTAATTTCAGCACAGTGTTCTTTCAAACATTTTTGCCAACCTTTGCGCGTACCAATCGTACTCGTTTCATCCAGTAATCCCCACTTTTCTTCCTGCTGAGTGAGTTTGGCAAACTTCTCATAATCGGGATAATCCGGCATCACAAAAGTTTCTTTGCGGTGCAGGATTGGCGGATTTTCTGAAGTGTCGTAATCGCGGTAAACCACTTGCAAATCCCGCAAGTCAATCTGCATACTCGTGTGCAAAGTAGGATGGGGTTCTATATCAAAGTCGGGATAAAACAGATAAGAAATTTTCGGTACATTAAAGTGGAACTTAACGAGAGTCGCACCATCCATGCGACCAATCGTGCGACTGGCGCACCCTTCGTAAACTCGCAACAGGGGATTTAGGGCTTCCAGTGCGGAAACGTGAACGTAAAGAGCGTTAGGTAACAGTTTACCGATCGCACTTCGTTTGCAGCAATTCGCCATCAGGCGCAAGTCTCCTACACTCACTAACATTAAGTCAGCCGCAGCACAGGCTTGCTTGTAGTTGCCAAAGAGTCCTTTAATATCGTTTTGTAAGACACTTTCCAGGTTGCCAAATTTGGGGCGATGGCTAAACTGCGTTAGCGCCAGGTAAACCAGGATGTCTTGGCGGCGTTTTTCGGAAATGGCATCCCATTCGTTTTGGTCGGTGGCTTGTAAGATAACTTGAAAGGCACGGCGCAGGGTGCCAAATTCAGCCAGAATATCGGCAACGCTGGCGAGTTCGGTGCTAGTGGGGAGGCGTCCACGTTCCGTGACGAAGCCCATTAAGGGGGCGAGGAGTTCTTGGTAGTCCTCAAATCGCTTAATGTTGGCGCGAATTCTGGGAGTCGTGGTGCGGGAACGAAAACGCGATGCGCGAAAGCTTTCGGCTTGGGCTTCATCCCGGAAGACGAAGTAAATTCCCAAGGCGACAGGAATGGCATCGACGTTGAGTACTTGGTCAATATAGACTTTGAGTTCTTCTTGTTCGTAATATTTCTGAAACGTATTGCGGCGGGTGACAATGCCATCCCCATAGGCAATTTGACCGGATGCGCGGTCATCAATTAAGACTTGGGCGGCAACAATCAGAACTTTTTGGGTTAATTCCCATGCTTTGAGCAGGGCTTCCCGGCGTTCGGCGGGGTCTTCGATTACATTGATCACGTAGCCGAGATTAACGATATCAGCGGGGATGAGGGGATTGTCCGGCTGGTAATAGGGGTCCCAACCCGCACTGGTATAGCCTTGGTTCTGCGTGCGATCAATATCGCCACCGTGACCGCAGCCGTAGTCAAAAAAGGGGGTATCTTTGGTTAAGATGGCACTTTCTATTGCCAATCGCACGGGTTTGGAGAGGTCAATCCGGGCGATCGCCGCTCTGTGACGCTCAATTTCAGGGGCTTCTGGGATTGGAGCAACCATAACACCAAGCAAAAGCATTGCAGTTACTATACCCCGTCAAGAGAATTCTAGGCTAGACGAATCATTTAAGCCGATGCTCTGGTAAATAACGGTAATTTGATCTTAGTTTTGAGACGGCAAGGCAACAGCAATTAAGTCTTCAATTTTCTTAATATTAGGGTCACCCGCTAAGTAACCAATACCCCGATGCAAGTGAAGGCGAAATTGAGTAGCCAGAGTTTCTTTGTCCACAGGAAAGCCGTCGTTATGACAGCGCTGTTTGAGGGCAATGATGAGGATATCGGACATTTCTCCGCCGAAGACTTTCCAGGTTAGTTCGACGTTGCTGTTAGCGGGGATTGGGACTGGAGACGGGATAGTGGGTTCGGCAAGAGAACGACAGAATGCCCAACGGCACAAGATGTTCCATTGGTCGATTTTGGTGTTGCGTCTTAGCTTGAGAAGTTGGTCTTTGGCGGATTGGGAGAGTGTAATGCGATCGATTGGGGGTTCCATGATGTCAACTAAGATAGGACTTATGCACAGCCTCTATTTGTAGGGTGCGTAACGGTAGAGTAACGTACCATGAGTGCCATAGATGATGTAGCTGCGTAAGTCCTGTAAGACAGATTTCCTGCCACAAATCTTATCTTGAGAAAAGCTGCTCGTAGCTAAAAGTAATTTAAACCCTTCCAGGTATTCAATAGCAAGATGACTGAAATGAATGATTCACAGAAATGGTATATTGTCAAGCGTACTGATCAGCCATGTGAAATTCTTCCCAGCACTGAAGTAGAAGGGGAAAACGACCCAACCCTTGTAGAGCGCTGGGGGCCGTTTGATTCACAACAAGATGCGATCGCACGTCGAGTCGGACTGATTCGTGCCGGAAAGTGTCAGCCGGCATAGAGGGAAGTTCCCCCTAGCCGGAGCGATCAGGTTTAACGTGTGGAAGATTGTGCTCTGGGGTTTTGTTTGGCGGCAATCTTCTGCTGAAGCACTTCCAGACCTTTAGCATATTGAGGATCGTCTGGGGTGCCGATTTTCGTCCGATCCTGCTGCAACGTCTTACGCTGTGCATCCGATAGTTCTACCACAACATCTGGGGCAATTCCCAACTTGTTAATATCCCGTCCACTGGGGGTGAGATACTTGGCGATGGTCACTGCCAGACCCGATCCATCTTCCAATCCTCGTACTGACTGAACCAACCCTTTTCCAAACGTCTGAGTTCCGATCAGAGTCGCTCGCTTATCATCTTGTAAAGCCCCAGACAGAATCTCACTGGCACTGGCTGAACCTCCATCTACCAGCACCACTAGGGGTTTATCGGTCAGAGCACGACTGTTGGCGACTTGACGATCCGTTTCTCCCTGCCGATCCACCGTCGAGACAATTCCCCCTTGGTCGATCCACATCCGGGCAATTTCAACACTGGCATTGAGTAAGCCACCAGGATTAGAACGTACATCGAGAATATAGCCCGTCACCTGCTGTTTTTCTAACTCTTTGATCGCAGTACGCATTTCCTGCGCTGCATTGGCGCTAAATTGAGTCAGACGAATATACCCAACCTTGCCATTGGGCGAGTTCTTAGACTCGTACCGTACTGGATGAATTTCAATTTTTGCCCGTGTGAGCTGATAATCGATTTGCTTGTTCCCTCGCTGAACAGTTAGTTTGACTGAAGTTCCGGGTTCACCCCGAATCAGCTTGACGGCATCATTGACATCCATCCCCTCGGTACTCTTGCCGTCAATCTTGAGGATCACATCCTTTGCCAGAACCCCAGCCTTAAACGCAGGTGTATCCTCAATGGGGGAAATCACCATCAGTTTTTTCGTTTCCTCATCCTGAGCTAGCTGAATTCCAACCCCGGTGAGTTCTCCAGACGTATCAATCTGCATGTTCTTGAACTCTTGCGGGTCCATGAACCGAGTGTAAGGGTCCTCCAGCTTCTTCAGCATTTCCCGGATGGCTTTATAAGCCTCTTCCTGGTTCGTGTAATTGCGGTTTAAATATTCGTTGCGAACGGATCGCCAGTCCTGTTGATTGAACGTGGCATCTACATATTGCCGATCAATAATTTGCCAAACCTCATCCACTAACTCCTTAGGGCTTTGGCGAAAAACCTCGCTTAAAACAGCTTGGCTTTTAGACAAAAGACCGACAGTTGTCACCGCAACAGTTGTTATTACTAATGCTGTCGCACCAAGAACGAGGCCACGTTTTGTAATTACCATAATCCTTTCACAAGCTGGAGGAAAACTACTGCAAAGGAATTACGCTCACTCTAACACGCCATGCCAGAAAGCGCCTAAGTCTATATATTTATGCAAGCCTGTGGCTTCTAGTCCGGACAATAAGCCTTGCTCAACGATGAGTGGATGCGAGTGAAAGTAATTTTTATAACCATTATCCTTTAGGAGTCTGATCTTGTGGTCGCTCAAGAGACTGACAAAGTTCCCGATCCCGGTGTCTCACTTTAGGATTGTTTTGCAGATAGTACCGCAGCCAGTTACAGCCTTGATCCAACAAATGCTCTAAATTGAAATTCCACACCATCACAGTATTGTCCCGACTGGCAGAAGCGAGTGCTTTACCATCATGACTCCAACTGACGCTCGTCACCCGATCTTGTTGTCCTTCTAGGGTTTTAATCAAGGTATCATCCAGCCGCCACAGTTGTATCCGGTTATCCCAACTGGTTGTTGCCAGAATTTGACCGGTGGGACTAAAGCGAACGTGAGCGACGCTATCGCTATGCCCCTTCAAGGTTCTGATCATTTCTCCCTGGCGACTCCAGAGTTTGACCGTGTTGTCATAACTTGCCGAGGCGATCATCTGGGAGTCCGGTGAAAAACTTACATCTAAAACCCAATTACTATGCCCCCGCAAGGTTTTCAATAATCTACCATCCGCTGTCCACAGCTTTACGGTCTTGTCATCACCAGCAGAGGCTAAGAGTTCGCCATCAGGGCTAAAGGCAACCGCATTAACGCGGAAATCAGAACGATTCTCTCCGTTTGCCGTCTTGCTGTTGAGCGCATCAGGGTGTAAAGAATCGCGATGTTCACTCAATGTCTTAATCAAAACACCCTGACGAGTCCAGAGTTTCACGGTTCCATCCTGACCTGTAGAAGCCAGTCGCTTGCCGTCAGGACTAAAGCTGACACTCAACACCCAGCCCTGATGCCCGGTGATCGTCTTGAGCAAAAGACCCCCGCGAGTCCAAAGTTTCATCGTTCCATCCCGACTCGCTGAGGCCAGAAGTTGACCCTCCGGACTAAAACTGATGCTGTCAATGCGCTCCTTATGCCCCTTTAAGGTGTGGAGTAACTTACCGTTACGAGTCCAGAGTTGCACCGTCTTGTCATCACCCGCCGTGGCTATCAGTTGACTATCCGGTGAAAACGAAACCTCTCTCACTTGCTTTTGAACTGGCAAAATTAGGCGAGACGGGTTATTGAGTCCCCAAAGTCTAATGGTTTTGTCATTGCTGGCGGAGGCTAAGAGTGGAACTGAGTTGAAGGTGGAAGATTGTAACGTTGTCTTGGAACTTTCACCGGGCAACCCGCTAACAGGAGTGGGACTGAAACTGACAGAAGTAACAATATCGCTGTGTCCTGTAAACGTTTGCCGGAGAGTCCCATTCCGATTCCACAGCCTAACCGTATTGTCAGCACTCGCTGATGCCAGGAACTGACCATCGGCACTAAACGCCACAGCCATCACCCATCCTTGATGCTTGGAGAAAGTTTTGATCAGCTTTCCGTTGCGGTTCCACAGCTTTACCGTTTTATCATCGCTAGCTGACGCCAGGAACTGACCATCGGGACTGAACACCACACCGTTTACCTGGCGATTATGCCCTTTGAGGGTTTGCAGTAACTTACCTTGTCTACTCCATAGCTCAATTGTCCCATCCTGACGGGCTGACGCGACCCTCTCACCATCGGGACTAAAGCTGACCCATCTCACGACACCGTGATCACTGTATAACGTCTGAATTAACTTGCCCTTAAGCGTCCAAAATCGAATGGTACCATCCCCACCCGCAGAAGCGATGAGCTGACCATCGGGAGAAAAGCTCACACTATACACCGGACCAACATGACCCCGAAGCAGGCTCACGAGGCTGCCATTGCGACGCCAGAGCCTAATTTTGCCATCCTTGCTACTCGATGCCATCATCTGACTATCGGGACTAAATGAGACGCTCGTCACACTATCGTTGTGTCTGTTGAGAGTAGCAACTAACGTTCCATCGGGACGCCACAGTTTCACGGTGTGGTCTTGACTGGCAGAGGCTAAAAGTTGACCATCGGGAGAAAAGCTGACGTTCCAAACGATATCACTATGCCCCTCCAACCGATTACGCTCCGCAGTGGAGTAAACCGCCTGGGATAGAGCGGTGACAACCTGTAAATGGGTATCAGGTTCTACGGATCGCTCCGCCGTCTCTAAATCCTTGAGGCGTCTTGCGGCTCTCAATCCTTCTAGTAGAGCATCAAACTTTTTATTAGAAACAAACAGGGCTTCTGAAGAAGCACTAATTGCACTCAACTGGGCATTAATCGAAAGGTTGGTAGCCAGTCGTCTTTGAACCTCAGCTCGCCACCCCAAACCACCTGTAGTGATGGCTAAAAGTGCCATGGTCGCACCTATGATACTTGCTCGCAAGCGCTGCTGATGTGCCTGAACCAGTGCCTGTTCACTTCTTTCTAGCTTTGCCACTACATTTAAATGTGCAAGCTGATTATATTTTTGACGAATCGGTTCGACTAGATAATCATGAACTAGCTGATATCGGTCTTGTTGCTCCTCCGGCACCCGGAATACCAAACCAGAACCGACCAGAATCTTTAAGATTAAATCAAGTTTTTTGGGTATTAGTTGTGCTTGTGACCCGTCACAACGGGTTAAGCATTGCTCTGTAAAACACTTGGGTGTAATACCTGTGCCTACAGCCAACTCAGGGATAGTTTTCAACGGACGGGTACCGCGTTCATCGGTTAAAGAGAACAGGACTTGCCAAACCGTATCTTCGTTCTCTTGTCCACAGTCATTGATTACACCCAACAGCGATCGCTCCACCAGGGTGGCTTTTGGATCAGCTCCTAGAGCGTAATATTGCTCTAGCGTCGTAATTTTTTCCGTTTGTAGCTGTTGCCCTACAACTTGTAATTCAATCAGGCGCACGACTCCTGTACTGCCGGCTAAATCTCGCACCAGGGCTGCAATCAGAGATTCTTCTAACTGAAATTGAGAGACGTCGGCTAACGTGCTAATCACGTTTCTTGCATCATCAGGCGAAAGATCTCCTAAGTGGTAGCGAAGCTGTCGATCCAGAATATTGTTGTTAATGGTACTGAGATTACAATAACGCTCACACTCCAACAAATAGTGCAAATAATCTTCTCGCAGTGACAAAATAACTTTTAAGAAAGGCAGATTCAAACACTGCGCCAAAAACTCATAAAACTCACGCCGTTGTTCTAGGTTGGTACAGAAGAAAAATTCTTCAAATTGATCAAAAATTAGAACCGTTAATAATTTGTGTTCCGCAGCAACACGCAACTGTTTCAGGATTTGTTGAAGCCTTGGGCTAGAAATGGAAGGTTGGAAACTGGGAATGGGGGATTGATTTAAGGTTTGCGATTGCGCTTCGCGTAATCGCGCTACGGAGAGAGCCAAGGCGAGCGTTTGTGATCGCAACAAGTTTTCCGCTAACGTAGCGGCTTCTTCGGCACTTACAGGCGGTGTTTCTTCCCCGCCAAGAGTAGCCGGCTGGACTTGAGCTGGGTTAGGTGTGGAACACTGAGCCGACTCGTCATAGACAGATTGCCTGATTTTCAGTTCCAACTCAGGTGAGAATTCTTCTTTTGAACTATTCAACCCTTTAACTTGCCGACTGGCCAATGCGGCTTCTAGACGCCGTTCTAGTTCCCCAAGCCAATCTCTGTAAGCTTTTTGCACAATCGGCATCGCTTCTCTGGCTCCAATAATCCGGGATGCCAAAGCTGGGACTAAACCCGCATTAATCAAGGAACTTTTACCAACACCAGAAGAGCCGTGAATGATGGTCAGTTTATGGTCATTGCGGCTCAAACGTTCGATTAGGCGATTGACATCCGATTGACGCCCTGCTGCTGCAATTTCTAGGGATGATATGCCTCGACCTTGGCGGGTAAACGGTTGTAAGGGAGCCGCACCGAGGAAAGTGGAAAATCCATACTGTTGCTCAATCAAGCGTTGCCGCTGTTTGAGTTCAAACGCTCTCCAATATTGCCGTTGCTCTAGATAGAGCGATCGCAATTCTTCCAAGATGTCAATATAAAGCTGTGGCTGCTTCTTGAGAGCCGTTGGTGACCAATACTCGGCTGTGATCGCCTGTTCTAGATTCGTGATCGCCGGGGTCAATTCACCCAACTGTCGCTGCGCTTTGGCTGAGTATAACAAATACCCTCCTCGATGCAGGGGTTGAGGCGACCCAGACTGAGCGAGGAGGTCAAAAGCACCCCAGGCTAAATACTTGGCGTTCTCCCATTCAAACTGAGCCAACGCCACAACCGCCAAAAAACCATAAGCTTGAGCCAATTGTACTGGGCTGTCTTGGGTTTGAGGGTCTTCCAAAGCGTGTAAGGCCAGAGCCTGTAATTCAGTCCAGCTTTCTAGCTGTTTTAATACCTGACCGAGATGAAGGGTTAACTGAGCCACTAAATCTTGTCGTCTGGCAAGTGTAAATACCTCAATCGCCTTACTAAATGACTCTTTGGCTTGTTCCCACTGGATACGACTGGTGAGCGGTTGCAACTCCGCTTGACGGCAATGACACAACCCGATGTGATGGAAGAGTAGCCCAACACGCTCTAACGATTTTGGATTGTGCCGTCCTCGGACTAGACTTCTTTGTGCGGCGTTAACGTCCTGGGGGTGGGTTTGGGATGTTGGATGGGAAAGGTTCTCCTGAGCTCCTGTGTAGGCTTTCTCCCCCTGTATAAACGCGAACATTGAAGCATTGTTTCCCTGCTCCCACACCGCCCCACTCTGATCTTCTGGCAGCCAAACGTCCAAACTCTTTTGGTACTGCACAAGCGCTACATCGAGCTGATCCCGTGTTAAGGCATCCCGCCCTAAAATAAACTGCCAAGTGGCCCATTGTTCAGGTTCTAAATAAACGCCACGAGTCGTTAAGTCTCGTAACACCGACTCAAGTTCCTGGCGTTGGCGACAACCCGGTGCCAAATTGAGAGCGTCGTTGGACAGAAATTCACTCAAATCGCTCCCCAAAAGCCGGGTAAAGAGTTCATCCGTTGTTTGCTGCCATAAAGCGAGTAACTCGGTGGTGGTCAGTTCAAACTTGATTGAGGTGGCTGCCCAACTCTTAAAATCGGGGGCAAACCGCGTCAGCTTCTGCAAAACCTCATCGGTGATCCACAACACGAGAGGACGGGTTAAATTTTTCCGAAATTCTTCTCGAATTTGGTTCGTCGAAATCAGCACCTGGTCAATGGCTGTTACTGACTCTAGGCCAAACACAATCAACGCCGATGCCTGCGTGCCCGAAAGGATAGAAACAATAGGTCTATATAAGCTTTTAATGGCTTTTCGCAAAACTAGCTCACTCAGCGTGACTCCCGTGAGTGCTTGCAATCGCTGCCGCATTTGCTCTTTGCAAACTTCATAGTTACAGCGAACCAAAATCAGTGCAAAGTGCCCTTCAGAGAGAGTAATTGCCCTGGATAAAGTTGACAGTGAACGCTCATTCAAGACCGCTACTTCTTGTATTCGATTTGGCTCTCTCATTCAATTCATGTTGTGACTGTTACGGGTGCACAATTGCCACTAACTGATTGCTATTCCTTTAATTAGAGTCAAGTTTAAAAATTTTTTAATTGATTAGGACTTAAGCATTACCTTGACATCTTGGGTGGAAGCCAAGGAACCACACAGGGATTGCCCCTACAAGTGGGATTTGTGCATAGTTCTGTTGATGTGAAAGCCAGTGGAGTGATATTTCGGGGCTATCTGCGGCTGTGGGGATGGGTGCCATGCCGTCCGTTAAGTTATCTACGGACTCATTGCAAATAGTGGTGCTTGTACAGAAGCAGAACTTTTTACTCCTCCACTACCCCATAACTGATGATGGGGCAGTGAATCACAAGGGACTTGGATGGATGGCTCACTGTATCGAGAGCTATGGCTGGTGAGCGTTGCCAAACCTCTTTATGGTTTCCGCTCCAATCACCCCAATCACGCTCCGCAGAGCGCCTAAAAATTTGTTTCATTGTATTTAACCACACAGTAGTAGATGACCGCTTAGGATGGAAAGCGCACATTTTTTTTAAGGATTGTACGCTTGTGCACACTTCATAGTATCAGTGATTTCCGGGGGATGGTATGTAGCATTCAACCTTAAAAAAATCCGTAATTTTGCTAGGGATGATGCGCTTGACAATTCTGGCACAGATCAGGGACTAGTAAACTTCAAAACGCTGATAGGGATGTGATAAAATCTTGATTCTCCCTGTGATACCGATCGCTGACTGAATCGTTGAATAACGATGAATTTTCCTACTCTTAAGGTTCCCCCCATTAGAGAGCCTCGTCGTTGTGTTCTATGTGCTGGGTTACGGCAAGCAGAATATCTTGTGAATCATAAAATTTTCCGGGCTACAGAAGAAGCCGAAGTCATTTTCTCCTGTATTCACAAAACCCGGTATAAATTTAGCGTAATTCGGCACTAGACCCCGTTAGGCAAGGTAACTAAAGATTGAAATCTTTCTGTTTCTGCCAAAGCGGGGTTAATGCCAAACCAGCGCCCCATCTCATCCCGATACTCATAGACAAATCCACTCCGCAACAGTACTTGATATTCTCGTTCGCCCTTGACAATTTGTTGTCGAACCACCTGAGACAGCAAATCCCATTCCTCCTCATCCACGGCGAGAGCTAAGTCATCGCGGTAACCTTTGATCACACTTTCTAAGCACTCACGGGTGAAGGGTGGGTCTTCCTGTTGTAGGCAGTTATAGAGTAGCCCTAATAAGTTACGGACATGACCCCCACTCACACGGCACATCCGGTCGAGAGTGTCGGGACTGTCAAACACCTCTAAGATCAAATTCAGCCTCGCTTGAGGCTCCACATGAGGAAAGGCTCGTGCCATCACCATCTGTCGCATCAGCGCCATCCCTTTGGGGAAGTCACAACCATCCCGTGACTGAATCGGTACCATCGGCAGGACTTTAGGAGCCACACCAGCACCTAAGCGATTTTTCAGCGTTTCATACTCATTACAGAACATCAACGCTAAGGGCAGGGTGTAGACCAGATGGCACTTTAAGTCTCGTAACTGAGACCCACGGTCAATGAACAGATATTCCGGTTGCGATCGCCCAGAGGCTACGGGTCGGGGATCAACCCGATCCAGATTATCAATAATCACCACCAACCCTTTTTTGCCGCGATTCTTGAGTTCCTCAGTTCCCCGCAACAAAATTTCATCATTGATGGCGCTTAAAATGCTTTTAGTTCGAGGTTCTAGGTGCTGTCTGAGCTGGTCACGCAGTTCGGGGCTATCTTTGGTTTTAGCGGTAATTTTGGCAATTCCGACCGAGAGTTCAGCTTCCGTTGACAGCTCGATAGGGGTCTGCAAAAAATCTTTGAGGTCGTTGAAGAGTTTGGCAAAAGACCGAGGTTTGAGGTGGATGCCAACCGCCTCCAGGCTTTCGCTCACGGAGCGGGCGATACTGAGCAAAATATCGCTGATATCCACATCCGCCATGTCCAGGTCTTTACTGGACTCAAAATAAACCACATGAAATTGTTGCGCCTCCAACTGGGCTTTGAGTCGAAACAGCTCAGTAGACTTTCCGCAGCCGATATGGCCTGTAAACAACTGACAGGTGGGATCATCCGGAGAAAGGCGAGTGATGGTTCGTCCTAAGGCTTCCACAATTCTGCCGCCACGGACAGAAGAAAAATCGATATAGTATTGACGATCCTCCGGATTCCCCACAACAAGAGTTTTAGCTGGGTTACAAGCTCTGAAAAATGTTGGTAAATGCAGCTTCATTTCTTCAAGTAGGACTCACGCACCCTTTCAAGAATTTCAGGGATTTTGGCGTCTGTCGATCCCCCTGATGCCCCTCACCCCCCCTAGGCTCCGGTACGGGAGGATTTACTCGGTTGCGTTGGAGTCACTCAGGGGAAGGTAGAGGGAATTTGGGGATCACTCCTGTAATGTCTATTTTTCCTTTAGAATGTTGTCTTTCCTGATTAGCAATCGAGAGCGGCGGTAAGACGATAGGAGTCCTCATTGAGCATGTCCGGTCGTTAGGGCAGTCATCACTCAAGCCTTATGTCAGAATTACAGGCGTTGAAGGACTTTACTGAAGTTCAAGAGAGCCTTAATTTATATAGATTCAGGAGGGGCACTCGCCCTTTTTACTTACAGCGTCGGGAAAAGGAATGGTTAAATGGGAAAAGTATCTTGGGCAAATTGGATCGATGAGTACAGTTGACGGGGTGCTACCCAGTGAATCTTCACTCTCCCTTGTCTTTGAGCAACATCTTCAGAAATTACACATTAGATTGAGCGGTATGTAGATGGAAAGCATCGCATCAGTCTCTCAGGCACAATTGACCACCCGGCGCAAGCAGCTGCGACGCGAACGTCGAATTAAATCGGTTCAAGCCCTTTGGCGCTCAATGCTTGTGGGTGGTATGGCCACCGGCTTAGTGTGGGCGATTACGTTACCCGATTGGGTCATTTCAACTTCGGAACAAATTGTCGTCGAGGGCAATCACTTACTTTCTGCCAAATCGATTCGTTCCTTGCTGCCCTTGTCTTATCCGGAATCCATTCTGCGTGTCGAACCCCAAGCGATCGCCAAATCTCTAGAGTCTCAAGCTCCGATTGCCGAAGCTACCGTAACACGCCAATTATTGCCGCCCGGATTGACAATCAAAGTCAAAGAGCGTAAACCCGTGGCTATTGCTCAATCCGCTGCTTCCTCCCCGGCTCAAACGGCTAACTCTACCGTAAAATCGGGCTTCTTGGATGCCCAAGGCGTTTTGATGCCTGAAAACAGTTACACCAGGCTGGCGCAAAAACTGGAGTTGCCCTCACTCAAAGTGATTGGATCGTCGGATCAATATATCTCTCACTGGTCGGAAGTTTACCAAGCGGTAAGCCACTCCCCCGTGAAAGTTTTCGAGATCGATTGGCGAAATCCAACCAATTTAATCCTGAAAACCGAGTTAGGAAATGTTCATCTAGGCCCCTACAGTTCTCGATTGACAGAGCAACTGACCGTTCTGGATCGGATGAGAGAATTGCCGTCTCATATCCAGGCTGGGAACATCGCCTATATTAACCTGCAAAACCCAGAGTTTCCGGCAATTCAAATGGAAAAGGGAAATGATACGGTTTCACCCACCACTCATTAAGATTAAATAAATAATGAAGAGTGGGATCAAGAGGGCTTTGCTCTAGCTGCTTTTTAGGGCTGGAGCGACCCTTGATTATTAGCCTCTTCAAGACGGTCAACACCCTTACACCAAGGCTTCGTTGGTTTTTGAATCGACTTACCCTATAGTTGACTCAGATTGCTACCTATAACTGATACTGATAAAGTTGTTTATCACCCTGACCTATTGCAATGACGCTAAATAATAAACTAGAGCTTGACAATCAAAGCTCTCACATCACAGGACAAGCTGAACTATCAATTGGTGTGGACAATACACATCCCTATGGAAATTCTGGGTTACAGTTTGCTCAGATCTCTGAGTCCACCAAGGGAATACCCCGGGAAGAAACCAGGAGTGACAATATCGTGCCAGGTAGCGTTGCCAAAATTAAAGTGATTGGCGTAGGCGGGGGTGGGGGCAATGCAGTCAACCGCATGATCGCCAGTGAGGTGAGTGGGGTCGAATTTTGGTCGATTAATACAGATTCTCAAGCTCTAGCCCAAAACGCGGCAGCTAGGCGCTTACAAATGGGACAAAAACTGACGCGAGGACTGGGTGCTGGCGGAAATCCAGCGATTGGTCAAAAGGCGGCGGAAGAATCCCGTGAGGAAATTGCCCATGCGATTGAAAACGCGGATCTGGTTTTCATTACCGCTGGTATGGGGGGCGGCACGGGTACAGGAGCGGCACCAATTGTGGCTGAAGTCGCTAAAGAAATGGGTGCTCTTACCGTTGGCGTCGTTACCCGTCCTTTTACCTTTGAAGGACGCCGTCGCACCACTCAAGCTGAGGAAGGAATTGCCGCCTTGCAAAGTCGGGTGGATACCCTAATCGTGATTCCCAACAATAAGCTGCTGTCGGTGATTAATGAGCAGACTCCTGTTCAAGAAGCCTTTCGTGTAGCGGATGATATCCTCCGGCAGGGGGTTCAAGGTATTTCTGATATCATCACGATTCCCGGTCTGGTTAATGTAGATTTTGCTGATGTCCGCGCTGTGATGGCGGATGCGGGTTCTGCGTTAATGGGGATTGGCATCGGTTCTGGCAAGTCGAGAGCTCGCGAAGCCGCTTCTCAAGCGATTTCCTCTCCCTTGCTTGAAGCTTCTATTGATGGTGCCAGAGGCGTTGTGTTAAACATCACCGGTGGCAGCGACCTCACCCTCCACGAAGTGAATGCAGCGGCAGAAACTGTTTATGAGGTGGTCGATCCCAATGCCAATATTATTTTTGGAGCGGTGATTGATGACAAAATGCAGGGTGAGGTGAGAATTACCGTCATTGCCACCGGATTTAGCGGAGAAACCCAATCGGCACCCAGCTCAATGAAGGAAACTCCCTATCCACGGCGACCGATTGCCCCCACCCCCAATCCCCCCATGCCTCCCGTTGAACCGAGGGGTAGACAACAGGAATTAGATATTCCTGAGTTTCTGCAAAGGCGTCGTTTTCCTAAACCTTAGGCGTGGTGAACCTTGAACAGAAACAGAGGAGAATACCAGCTCCTCAACACTCAAAATGGATTAGAAAATGGTGTTGTTTCAGGTACGTCATCTACTTTTAACGTTGAATCGGGCTTTGAAACTTAAGATCGAGGTATTATCACCCGAAGCGTTTCACTAGGGTAGAAAATTCCTCTGTGGTGCATTCGCCCAGATTCGTATTTTTACAAGCTCTGATACCTGGATGTGTTCTATAGCTATGAGCTGGAATAAGAAATAGCTAAAATCGGTCTTTGTTCTTTAATATGACCTGTCAAACTCAATTAAATGTACCCGTTGCCCTAACAATAGCTGGTTCCGATAGCGGCGGCGGCGCTGGGATTCAAGCAGATTTAAAAACATTCGCCTTTCACTGCGTACACGGCACCAGTGCCCTGACTTGCGTAACGGCACAAAACACTCAGGGTGTGTCGCGGGTTGATGCTCTGCCTCCAGAGGCCGTGGTTGCCCAAATCGAGGCGGTAGTCAGCGATATTGGCGTGCAGGCGACCAAAACGGGGATGTTACTCAATCAGGAGATTATTCAAGCTGTGGCAACCCAGGTCAAAATCCTAGGTTTGGATAACCTGGTGGTAGACCCGGTGATGGTATCCCGGACGGGTGCCCAATTGATTGATGATTCGGCGGTACAGTGTTTACGGGATGTCCTGATGCCCCTAGCCGCTATTGTCACGCCGAACCGCTACGAAGCCCAAATATTGAGTGGTTTAGCCATTCATACCCTAGAGGATATGCAAGCAGCAGCCCAATGCATTCATCAACTGGGGGTGACGGCTGTTCTGGTCAAAGGGGGAGGAATGACAGGCAGCCTGCGCGGGGTTGATGTGTGGTTTGATGGGCAGGAGCTATCCACCCTGAAAACAGAACAAGTGGAAACCCACCATACCCATGGGACGGGTTGTACGCTCAGTAGTGCGATCACTGCCAATCTAGCACAGGGGAAAGACCTTGGATCTGCGGTGCGATGCGCTAAGGATTATGTCACAACGGCATTAAACTATGCCTTAGACATGGGTCAAGGAACAGGGCCAGTGGGACATTTTTTTCCCTTGTTGCGCTCCTAGTCCTCAAAATTGAAAGGGGTGCACAAGTAAGGTTGAATAGATGGTCAATTTCTGAAAAAATTGCTGAGCTTGGACTCATAATTCCACTATTGTGACCTTACGCAAGTTTGCGATACCCATAACCTGTCATTTTTAGATTAATCCTTCTATGCAAACCCCCCCAACTGACCGTTACAGCCAAAAAAACTCCAATCCATACAGCCCATCTGTCCCTATTTCAGTCTATCGAGAACTGGCGGCTGAGTTGCAAGACGCACGGGAGACGGTAGAATCCCTAAAATCTCAAAATCAGCAGTTAGTCCAGCAAAATCAACAACTGCGCCAACAAGTTGAAAAAGTGGTTCAGTCCGCTCAGCATCTCCAACAGATTGTTGCGTCCTTTGGGTCTGTGAATGAGGTAGAGATTCCTCGACCTCAGCCCCAAAGGCCACCCGAACCCCGTCCCGTTGCACCGCCTCCGCCGCCTCCTAGGGCAACCACTATCCAAGAGGAATTTGCACCGCCTCCTCCAGCTCCTGAACCGATTCCCTCCCCTTACCGAGAGACGGTGGTGATTGAACAAGAGGAGCGTCCTCGCCGCACTTCACCTTCAGAGGGGTTCTCTGATGTCAGTGGTTGGATGTTACTGGTCGCCATTTTACTGATTGTACTAACAGCCTTTGGCACAGGCTTTTTAATCGTGCGACCGCTGTTAAATAACAACAATAAAAATCGTTAAGCCTTGATAGAAAAAGGCAGAAGGGAGACCGAAACTCATAGGAGGACAAAAGTCACTGGAGCTAAGAGTTAGGAGACAGAAGGCTCTTATGTTTATTACTGGTTAAGGGGTTGCCAGAGCCGTTAAAGAAAGCCCTAACCTTTGTGGCGACAGCTATACCTGTTCTGACAGTGGGTCAGCGGCTCGATACCAGCATCTACCATCATCTCAACAAACAGCGCCTGGGCGCGTTAGTGTGCGATGGACACCTAGGGACATAGTAAGTTTATCCATTTTCAATGGTAGATTAATCATCCCTAGTAGAGATTTCTGCGATTTGAGATTTTCCCGCTTTTCAATCAATAGCCATACAGTAGTTTGTAGAGGTACGATCTTATCATTCCCGAAGCTGGGATAAGCTGTTATGTATTTAATTTCTATATCATTATCAGGTTCGCGGGGGAGCTGGGGAGCTGGGGAGAATGAATTATACAATTTAAATACTGATGAGTTTAAAAGCAACAACCAACTGTGATAAATACTGCTAATCCAAAATTCAAACATTAAGATCTCTACGGGTGAAACTGAGAAAGAAAATACTGATTGGCTACGGCTTCGTCCTCACGTTAATGGTGACGGTGTGCGCTTTGGCGGTCGTCAGCTTGCATCGACTCGGTCAAGCGAGTCAGGCTATCTTACAAGAAAACTACCGCAGTATCCTGGCAGCCCAAAACATGATTGAGGCAATCGAGCGTCAGGATAGTGCGACGCTGTTGCTTTTGTTGGGACACAACAGCGAGGGTCAAAAACAGTTTCAAGAGTACGAGGTTGAGTTTCTGAAATGGTTAGGTCGGGCGCATGATAATATCACGATCGCCGGGGAAGGACAGCTCGTCAAAACCATTGAAGCTAAGTATCAGGACTATTTAACCGCATTCTCCCAACTACGGGAATGGCGATTGACTCCAGCGCCCAATTTATCAACGGACTACTATCGCCAAACGATGCAGCCTCAGTTTCAAGCGGTTCGTGAGCGCTGCATAGAACTGCGCCGATTAAATCAACAAATCATGGAAGCCGCTTCTATTCGAGCCGAGTCAGTCTCAACGCGGGCAATTGGGTCAATGCTTTTAACCAGCACAGCGGCTGTAGGTAGCGGTTTGGCTTTTAGTCTGCTCCTATCCACCTTTTTAGTGCGGCCTTTGCGAGAAATGAGTCGCGCTTCAGACCGAATTGCTGAGGGCGATTACGATGTGGTGCTGTCTATTCGCTCCAATGATGAACTGGGAAACCTCGCCAGTAAAATTGTCACAATGAGCCGCAAATTACAGGAATTTCATCAACTGAATGTGGGCAAGTTGATGGCAGAAAAACAACGCAGTGAGGCGATTATTAGCAGCATTGCAGATGGAATTATTGTGGTTGATGCTCATTCCCAAATCATTGCGATTAATCCCAGTGCGGCAAGAATTTTCCATACCTCACCTCAACTCGCCCAAGGTAGGTCTTTTGTTGATGTATTTGATCATCAAGAGCTTTATGAGTCGATCACAATCACGGCTCAGACGGGAGAGACGCCCTACCTGAGTGAGGAACAATCGATCCTATCGATGAGCGATGATAACCCAAGGCAATATTACAAGTTTTCCATCACGCCGGTGAAGACCGAGGATGACCAGATGTTGGGTGTTGTGCTGTTATTGCAAAACGTCACCCAGTTAAAAGAACTAGAGCAACTCAAAACCCAATTCGTGATGACGGCATCCCATGAATTACGGACACCGTTAACGGGAATATCAATGAGTATTGAGCTATTGATGGAGAGTGCCCAAGAGAAACTATCCCCAACACAGCAGGAACTCCTGAAAGCGGCGCAGGAAGATGTTCAGCGCTTGCGGATGCTGGTCAATGACTTGTTGGATCTGGGCAAAATTGAGTCGGGTCGGATGGAAATGGATGTTGATGCGGTGAGTTTGGGAGGATTGCTGGAAAAGGCGATCGCACTTTTCTCAAGACAGGCGCAGGAAAAAGGCGTAAAACTCACCTCCTCTTTACCAGAGAATGTACCGGATGTGAGAGCCGATGCGAACAAAATCATCTGGGTACTGACTAACCTAATTGCCAATGCCTTGCGATATACCGATACGGGAGGTCATATTCACCTGACTCTCAGGCGTCTGGGCGACTATGCCTGTGTGTTAGTCACGGATGATGGGCCTGGTATTCCTTTGGACTATCAACCACGAATTTTTGACAAGTTCGTGCAGGTGCAAACCCCTAGAGATGTGGGTGGCAGTGGATTAGGATTAGCCATCTGTAAGGAGATTGTCAAAGCTCACGGCGGTACCATTTGGGTAGACTCAACTCCCGGAAATGGGAGTACATTTACATTTACCCTGCCGGTTGTTGCCGCTAGCGCCATTACCAGAACTTACGAAACATAGGATTGTGTCGATGTCCAGAATTCTGATTGTTGATGACGAAAAAAATCTCCGAATGACCATGAGGATGTGCCTGGAACCGTTTGGTTATGAAATTAGCACGGCGGATGATGGAAAAGATGCTCTTAGGCAATTAGAGGAGCAAGAATTTGACTTGATACTCCTCGATATTCGACTCCCAGGAATGGATGGTTTGGAAGTTCTGCGGCGGGCGGTGAAACACCATCCCGATATTCGGATTATCATGGTTTCGGCTCATGGGACGGTGGAAAACGCGGTTGAAGCCATGAAACTGGGTGCTGTGGACTTTATTCAGAAGCCCTTCACTCCCCAAGAAATTCGGACGATTGTCAAGCAAGTGCTTGATCGCGAAGGGCTTGAGGAGACGCAAGCGTTAGATTATGATTCCCACATTCAACTGGCTAAGCGTTACGTCAGTCGGCGACAGTTCAAAACCGCCATGGAACATGCTAAGAAAGCGATCGCATCTGACCCTTCACGCCCCCAAGCTTTTAACCTCCTGGGTGGCTTGCAGGAGATTCTGGGAGAGCGTTTGAACGCGATTAAGAATTATCGGGTGGCGGTTGACCTTGACCCCACTTACAAACCGGCTCAGCAAAATCTCGACCGCGCTATCACGGTGAGAAAAGTCAGTCAGCCTAATTTGGGCTAATCCAATAAGCTAATTGGCATTCAAGTTGCATGATGGAGGAGGCAAGGCAGATGGCAGACAGCAGACGGCAGAAGGATTAAGAGTTTTCCGCTTATCACCAAACTGTGCAATTTAAATGCACATCAGCTTTGCCCGGTAGTTCAGAGATTAGTAGAAATGGCTTGAACCGGACAGGTGGGAATACACTGTTCGCAGACAATGCAGCGCGATCGCGTAAAGTTGAGTTTGAAGGTTACTGGGTCAAGAGTCAGCGCTTGGGTGGGACAAACACCGGTACATAAGCCACAATCGACACAGCTATCTTCATCAATTAAAATTTCACGTCCTAGTAGGGAAACATTAATATCTTGCGATCGCATCCACTCAATCGCTGCATCTATCTCATCAATATCTCCCAATAATTCCACAACTAATGTCCCGATTTGATTGGGTGCGACTTGGGCACGGATGATATTTGCCGCTACATTAAAATCCTTTGCCAGTCGGTAAGTCACTGGCATGTGAACGGTGCGTTTGGGAAAGGTTAGCGTTACCCGTTTTTTCATTGCCTTGTTAAAGTGTGTGTGTAAAATGTAACAATTTATCAGCTCAGTTAAGCATGGCTACGAATACACCGGATTCTGAACCAACCTCCCCTCAGCCGGCTGAAACCACTGTGGGTCAACGCCTGAGAAATTTTTTGATTGCGCTGGTTGCCTTTGCCCTCGGTATTGCTCTATTTTTGGGGACGCAAACCCAAACGGGTGCAACTTCTCTCGACGCCCAAGCGGAGGCATCTACTCCCTTAGAAGTGGCACTGAGTAATGGCAAGCCAACTGTCATGGAGTTCTATGCTAACTGGTGTACCAGTTGTCAGGCGATGGCGAACGATTTGGAGGAACTCAAGGATAAGTATGGGGATGGGGTTAATTTTGTGATGTTGAATGTAGACAACAGCAAATGGTTACCCGAAATCCTCACTTATCGGGTGGATGGTATTCCTCATTTTGTATTTTTTGGTGATGATGGAAAAGCGATCGCTCAGGCCATTGGTGAACAACCTCGGAGCATTATGGATGCTAATTTAGAGGCTTTAGTGGCGGATCTTCCTCTACCTTATACCCAAGCTAACGGACAGGTTTCTGCTTTTGACGCTCCCGTCTCTGCAACAAAAGCCAGTCAAGATGACCCTCGGACTCACGGTGCTCAAGTGCAGCCATAAATTCAGCCTATTCAAGGTGCGTTACGGCGCAGAACGTTGCACAATTTGAGAGAAATTAAATTGCTTAACACTATGCGCCTCACGCACCCTACAGGTCATTAATGTTTAGTTGATTAATGACCTGTTAGCATTAAGTCTCTTGAATGGCAGAAGTCATCGCTAAGGTTTCTGCGGCTTGTTGCATAGCACCCATATCGGAGCGTGACCAAGGATGAGTATCTTGGCAGTGATGAGCAATGAGCAGTCCCCATAGCTTTTCGCCCTGCAAAACAGGTACGGCTAAATTAGCACGAACCTGCATTGTTCTGAGGAAATCACGGTGGCAAGAATGGATGGGTTCTGTTTCAATATCTGCGATCGCTCTTACCCGTCCTTCTCGGTACATTTGGGCATACTCGTCATTAAAGCACTGGTCGGGGCCGCTGGAGCCGAGGATCGAAAATTTCTCTGAGCTTAAAGATTCAATGGTCACTCGCCCCTCCCACTCATCATAAAAGTAATACAAGACTACCCGATCAACGTGAAGAACCTCCCTTAAATTGTTTACGGTTGTTTGCACTAAGAAATCTCTTGCGAGAGTGCCGGCAATGCGATCGATTACTCTTTGTAAACCCCGTTCGGACATACGATGGAAATAAGATTTGATAGAGTTTCTAGGATAATGGGTAATCCTATTAAAGTGAAACTTCTTGGCTTTTCAATCCTTGTCTCTAAAATCTGCCTAGCCAACGCAAGATTTGGAGTGAGTACTTTAAACTCCCAAATTGAATCGGTTGGCTTTTACCAACAATAACCAGCCTCAACAATAGTTGGGCATTGAGTTAATTATTTTTTGACAACTAGGTGTGAATGATAAATGACCAAGGGGTTTATGTAGCTGCCGTTACCCCTTGGTAGATATTGAATGGCTGAGGTTTCTTGACCGATAAAGATATCAATCTATCAAAATTTGTCGCCTCAATACACTCATTACCTCGTCTGAATTGGAGGTAGGTTGCAGGGGACTCCACTCTGTCACGTTGGCGAAGCCGAGAACGTATTGCTTGCGAATAACGCTGTTAACGGCTTTGGGTGAGCCAATCACGATCATTTTGATGCGTTCTCGTCTTGGACGCGGTTGTTTGGGAATGTGGTCAGAGTTAGGTGGGGTTGGGGTTTCGTGGGTGTTGGGTAGAAATTCTTCCATTGGAGTTTACCTGGTTTTTGATTGAGTCTGTTGCAAATCTGCAACAGCGTAATCCTATCTTGAGTGATGCAAATCTGCAACATTTACTTTGTTATTTGCCTCTGACACAATCTGAGGCATGGGAAAAGCAGGGCAAGCCCTCAAACAGGTGTTAGAAAGTTATGGCATTAGCCAAAATCGCGTCGCTGTGACGATGGGAATTCGGCGATCAAATGTTAACCGTTGGGTGAATGAAATGGCAGATCCGGCGGCAGATGCGGTGCTTGAGATTCGGGATGCGCTTGAGAAGATTGATCCAGATGCGGCGGAAGAGTTTATTCGGCTGTATTTGGGCCGATCGACTCAGTGATAAAAAGGGCTTTTGATTCGCTTCCTTTAATCTGCTTACCAAAAGTAACCCAACTCGGCGGTGGTTTGACGCTTGCTGGGGTCGTATTTCAAGAGATACTCCCGTGCGATCGCGTCTGCTTCTCTCAGGCGTTCGACTTCGGTTTTACCGATTTCAGTGTCGGTAGAAAGCAGTATCACTTGATGGGAGGCGGCGGGGAAGTAGCGATCAATCAGGTTAGTGCGGTGGGAGGAGTCGAGGCGTCCGAGGGGTGTGTCGATTGCGATGGGGAGGTGGCGTCCGGATACACGGGCGAGTCCCCAGAGAAATGCGATCGCAAGTAGCTGTTTTTCACCGGCTGAGAGGCGATGTTTGGGCACGAGTTGTCCGGAGAGGTCGTATAGGGAAAGGCTAAAGGTAGTCGTATCAATCGCTACTCGATGCACTAAGTCAGATTTGTGCAGGAGATAACGGAAACACTCTGTTACTTCTATTTCTAATTTGTTCAGTTTTTTGAGGGTTAATCGCTCTTTAAAGAGTTTGAGTGTAGCTTGGACTTTGGCGGCAGAGGTGATGATATGCTGATTATTTCTTAGTTTGATGTTGTCTTCAGCATAGTCTTCTAAGCCTTGTTTGGTTTTTGCGATCGCCCGTTTTAATTCCTCACAGCGGCGATTGACGCTTTCATAGGTGGCTTTGGCTTTTACGACTTCGTTTTGTGCCTCTTTAACCGCATTTTTCAATTGTTCGTAGGCTTCAGGCGATGCAGCCGTAGCAATTTGTCGGTCTAAAAAATCAATTTCAGTTTCAAGTTCTTTGAGCTTTTCCTGTTTTTTATTGGCTTTATATTGGCTGTATTTTAGGTCATGTTTGAGGAGATTTTCTAGTTGAGTTAGAGCCTCGCTATCAGCCAGTAACCAGGGTTCTTTGTTCGCAGCAATTTCTTGTGCAAGTTCTTGATTTTCTCCATCTAGGAAGGTTTTAATTTTCTCTCTTGTTTTAGTGTTTAATTTTAATTGGCTAATATACTCTAATAGGCGTTGATCGCGCTCTTTTAAGACATCCTGTGCCATTTGCCGCTGAGTAATACGGCTTTCTGTTTCGGCTTGGGATTGAGCTTGAGTAATAAGGGGTGAAATTAGAGTTAAAGGCAAGGCACCCGCTGCTAATTCTCTCATTGCCTGACGGGTGTCGTCTGCTTGTGCGGTTAGGTCTTTGTATTGGCTTTGGAGTAGGTTGCGATCGCTAGCAATTTTACCGCCTTCATAGATGAATTTTTCCTGAGCCAAACGCTGTTGTTCTTCTGCACGTTGTACTTCGGTATTAAGACCAGATAATTCTTGAGTTGCTGCTTCTAATTCGTCTTTTTGTTGATACAGTTTTTGTTCAATTTCTTCTAAAGTTGCAATGTCTTTAGCGCTGGCAATTTCCCTACGTTTGCGGCTGACTAGAATATCTAAGTCCGTTGATAGGCGTTCTGCTAATTCTAAGCCTAATAGGGATTGAATGGCTCCAACCACAAGAGGGGGTGGTGTTTCGAGTTCAGCAAGTTCTTTAACTTGTTCACCGTCGAAGAGAAATAGGTTGGAAATTCCTAACGGGAGTAAGTTTTCGATATACTCATCCCAAGTATTGGCGAGGGCTTTATCAGGCCATTCTTCATCAATGAGGACACCTAATGTATCTTTGCCATCTTTAGGGTCTGTTGTCCAATATCTGACCACTCTTAAGGTAGTCGGTTTATCCTCTTGGATGACTTCAAAGGCTAATTCTATTCGGGCTTTTTCTGTGGGTGGTGTATTGCGGTTAACACACTGAGTCAGGAAGTCGGAATAGCTTAAATTGCCGCGTGTGGAACATTGGGCGCGAGAACCATAGAGGGCGAGGCGAATGGCGTCCATGAGAGTTGTTTTGCCGCCGCCATTCATGCCGCCGAATAGGATAATGGGGCGAGTGGTGTCATCAATTTCTGGGCGTAGATTGATAACTTGTTTGCCTAGGTATGGGCCGAAATTTTGCAGGACGAGTTCAAGGAATATCACTTTAAATAAAGAGGTGTTTTTTAAGGTAATAAGATGATTACTTTATTATATTAAATAGGAGTAATCACATGGAATTTCGCCGTTGAAACTATATCATTTTATAGTAAAAACAACAATAAGAAGAAGAATTATTATGGCACTATTTTAGCTGCGTTGTTAACCGCCAGGGAATTAATTTCCTGGCGGTTGACTGGCGGTTGACTGGCGGTTGGCTAAATGTTAACTAACTATCTTCATCATCGATTTTGATATCGTCTGGCTTTGAAGATGAGAATTTAATACTTGCCCAATTTAAATTAAGCTGCTTTGCTTCTTCACCAGCGCATTCCTCAAACTTTTGTCTAACCTCGTGAATTTCAGCCCTATCATCTTTTAGAGCTTTGACTGTATTTTTCAAGTTTCTTTGATAGTGAGCATTTTCAATTGCTTCATCCTTAGAACGAGAACTGCTGGCAAAGCATTTATCCAGGCTGTCGTAGATGCCGCGCCGGGATTTGGCGTGATACTGGCTTTCTGTGTGTAGCAGTCTCGCCATGAGTTCTAGGTGCATTTCGTCGTCACAAATTTCGTTTAATACTGTCCACTCATCGGTACCTAGCAGTTTCTTTTCTGCACTGGGACGAGAATCTTGGAAGGGTTCGCCTGTAACTTCTTCGTAAATGCGGGGTAAACTGTCGTCGAACTCGTGCTTTTCTTCTAACCAAATGCGGCGAATTTCACTGAGTTCTTCATGGGTAATTAGGGTGATATCCCGCATTTCTGGGGGTGCGGTGCGGCGAACTTGGGTTTGTGCTTCTAAGACTCGCCTTAACCAATGTTCCCGCCAGTATTTAGTATAGGGGCCAGGCATTGGTTCAACAGAGATGGCACCGTCAACATTGCGTTCAAAAAGTTCGACTCTACCATAGATACGGCGGAAGTCTCTTTTAGGGCGATCATCCTCAACATCCAAGTCATTACGGATATCGAGTAGAGGCTGCATCCATTCTTTCTCCTCATCATTTTGGATCATCGCCTCCATTGATTTATCCTTATCAACCATCGTGCAAACCCAACAACCAAAACGAGAACTGCCACAGCTAGGGGTAGAAGTATCTACCACTAAGGGGCATTCATTATCTGCTGTTGCACCTCGATACATAGTAAATAAATCTTTGTTGCTATATCCCCAAGGATTTTGCCACTGATTTAGGTAAATCCAGACTTCATCAGTGCGCCAGTCTTCTATAGGGAGATAAATTAGAGAATTAGGGCGGTTGGGATTAGTGTTGAGGCGATCGCGCACCCGCCACTCTCTATGTTTAGCCATTGTTGCAGCGCGTTTAACGCTTTCAGCCGTCCGAGTACCTAGAACAAGAATTACTTCACCGCTATTTCTAATTACTTCACGAATAAAAGAGTCAGCAGGCTTAATTTTTAGGCGTTCAGTACACCACCTGAAACGATTTCTAGGTGCTGGATAGCCTTTGCCCATTAAGCATACCCAGAATGTATCTTTAACTGCCGGATATGTTAGATGCGTCTCTATTGGCATTCCCTGTTCTTGGGCAGCAGTTTTCATTTGATCTAGGGATTTGCGTACCCAGGCAGAGACAATCGGGTTCTCTACGAGCGTATCATTTGTAATTACATAGATTGTCTTGCTTCGTTTTTCTTGTGGCAGAGCTGCGATCGCGTTCCATACAAGCTGCAAGACACACGTACTATCCTTCCCGCCACTCCAGCCAATGACAATCGGTATGTCGTCTTGACAATATAACTCTTGGATTTCTTCAGTTAGTTTTTGTATATCTTCCACTAACTGCTCAACAGTGCGCTGTGGAAATAGTGAAATCTGTGTTTCTGTCATAGCTGAAACCTCCATTTTTTACGATGCCATTTAAGTGATTCACGGCTTGGATAATATTTGCCTGGATCGTATTTTTTTGTATCCGGTAGGAGGATATCTTCGCCGTGAAAATCTTTCATTTTTCGCGTATGTGGCGATTCTTCTTGTAAATCAGTAGTAATAATGATCTTGTAATTATCAGTTAAGCTAAACCATCCTTTATCAAAAGCCCAATGATGATTTTTACAGAGTGATATTCCATTAGTGATTTCATTGTTAAATGATATTGCGAATGGTTCAATGTGTGCGCCATCTACAATGTTTTGATTCAGAGAATTGCTCACTTTCAATCTACAGAAAGCACATTTATAATCATAAATTCCTACAACGGCTTTCCCAAAAACTACCTCTCTAGCGGCGGACTTCCTAAAATAAAATTTTTGGGCTAGTTTGTCAGATTTTTTTAACTTTTTTATTTCTTCTTCTATAAAACTTTGGAATGATTTATTAGCTTTTAAAAGATATTCTGTTTTATCTTCGCCGATATCTTCACTTGATGTAAACCATTTTGACACAAGAGTATCGACTAATTCCTTTCTTGAATCGTTATCCTGCAACAAATTAAATAGTTCCTGATCTATATAAGCATGGTTTACATAATTTTTTAGTTGCTTAATTGATTTTCTTATTTTTTCATTTATTAGTTTTTTGTTTGATGAAATATCACGATAATATTCAGCTTTGTAGTCAAGATGCCAAAATTGATGTTCTTCATTTTGCAAATGAAAAAATGGCATTGACAAACTACTATCAAAACTTCTGTCAGGACTTAAAATATTTCTATATTTATTGAATGTAGTTCGTAATTCTTCGGTGATATGAATATGATTAGCTTGAATTAAACCTTCTGCAATTAGATCGATTACAGATAAAAGCAATATCGGTTGGTAGGGAGCCTCTCCCCTTTCAGTTCTATTTACATTAATCTCCTTAAAACACTGACGGTAGTATGCTAAGTCTCGCTGGTTTCCTGGCTCTTGTTCTATACTCATTTCTCCCTCCCCACATCAACAAGAGTATTCTCTAACCCTTCCTCCTCCAACGTTAGCGCCAAACCCAAAAACCCCTTAATGTAAGCCGTCATCCGACTCACACTAATTTGAGACTGAGAAATCCCCCCTTTAGACATAATTCGCCCTTGCCAATCCGGATTAGAACGCGACCAATCAATTCGCGCCAGTCCCGCCAAATGTTCCTCCCAACCATCCGGGTAAATCGATAACAGACTTGCCCCCACTCTACCCAATCCTGTAAGCGCGATCGCATGACAATGCACATAATCCCGGCGCATCTCGCTTGCAGCTACTTTTTTCTGTAAAACCATCTCCCAATCTGGCATATAGCGCGTTACCGCATTCCAGTATCCAGCAGCAAGTTCAATCTGCTCGTTCACCTCAGCATTCTGACCATTAGCAAGCAGGGCAAGGGTAGCATTATAGATGCTGCTGAGCGTAAATAACTTACCCGAACGACTCGGCAGACTACTGCGTTCCATATCCGTCAGCGTCCGAAACACCGGAACTTCCTTAATCACCGCCCTAACTAAACTCGCCCTCTCATCCCGGTGGTCATAAAGTATTGTCAGCGATGGATCGAGAGGGACAGGATAACGGTTCAAATCCAGACACATCTGTTGCGATCGCTTCAACCCAATATCCAAAAACAGGATAAGTGCGATCGTCTCATACCCCAATTCTGGCTTCTCTTGCAACGCCAGTTCAAACGCCGCCCGCCGATGTTCTCCATCATGAATCGCAAACCGCGCATCCATCGGCACCCTCAACCGTCCAATCTTTCGCGCCTCTGCCTCCGTACCAATCGGTTCAAAGGTAATATCCGCATCAATCGATGCCGTAATTGCTGAGAAAGTATAGTCCTTGCGATTGTCCAGAATATATCGCGCAATTTCCGGAACGCGAGTCTTATTCGACGTGCGCCGCGCCCTCATTTCCGGCAGCACTTCCTGATCATTGCCAGCGAACAGCTTCGGGATATACCGCGCTGGACACATAGAGATGTAATATTCGCGCCCTGCTTGAATCCCTCGGATGACGGGCAAGACGTACTCGAAGGAGGGAATAGCCATAAAATACCCTGCCTTGTTAGTTTTTGTAGATGTGATACCAATTTCATAAATGTTTGCTACAGATGCGCCTCTGGCTCCCCCCTTAATAAGGGGGGTTGGGGGGGTCGATGTGTAACGCTATTTTAGAAAATTGATGTGAGCTAGGAGCATCTGGGCTTCGCCGTTACCCCGCCGGGGAATTAATTCCCCGTCTAATAGCCAAAGTCGGTTAAAACCGACTCAATTCCCAGATTTTCAGTCCACTTAAGTGGACTTTCCCTGTTAGCCAGGGATTTAAATCCCTGGCGGGGTGGGTGCGTAGCGACTAATGGGGGGATAGCTAAAACCATATCTTATCTTGACATAATCGCTTTTGTCTGGTAGTGAAACAAGATGCAACCCTGTAACTTAAGTATGATACATCAAATGTTTTTAAAAACCTCACTTGACATCAAAATATCTGATTGATAGTTTTTTAAAACCACCTAAACGTCTTATAAACCCCATGAACAGCGCCAACAACCCGAAGGCTGACATCGCCAGCCAAATCCTGGAACGCGAAAACCAGGAGAGACAGGCGCTGGCACTCCTACTCGATAGACATCTCGCCCGCAACGACCAACTCATCGTCCAAAAAACCCAAATGGGCGCAACCGAAGCTTTTATCGGTTCCGTCACCTTAGAATGGCTTGATAGTCGCGTTCGCTTCGCCTCTCAACTCCCCCTTTTCCGGCAAAAATTCGACCCCCAAACCGACAACGTTGTCAGAGATGAAGAAACCATCGATGAAATTCTCCAACGTCCCCTAGATTGGTCACGTCAAGCCTCTCTCACCCAGTATTTAGCCGCCCGGAAAGCGCATAAGTTTCCCGCCGTTTTAGTCGTTCACAGCCCTGCGTGGGTAGATAATCCCAAAGCGCCTGAATGGGATAAAAATGGACGCGCACTCAAATCTGCTGCCGATTTCACACCCCTGGACAAAAACGAAACTGTTGGACTTTTAGATGTCTCTGAAAACGTCTCAATCTTCGCCCTAGACGGTCAGCACCGACTGATGGGAGTCCAAGGTTTAATGACATTACTCAAAACAGGTAGACTCCAGCGCTACAACAAAAATAAAAAGCCTGTAGGTAGTGTAATTACCAGTGACGACCTCATCGAGGAGTATCAATTAGACCCGGCTTACCTGCAAAGTTTAGCCCATGAAAAGATTGGCATTGAATTTATTCCCGTAGTTGGCAAAGGCGAAACCCGCGAAGAAGCACTGCGGCGAGTCCGTTCCATCTTTGTCCATGTCAACCTCATGGCATTACGGTTAAGCAAAGGACAACTTGCCCTACTCAATGAGAATGATGGCTTTTCCATTGTTGCCCGAAAAATTGCCGTCAGCCATCCTCTCTTAAAAGAAGTGGCTGGTCGAAATCCTCGCGTTAATTGGGATAGTGCCACCGTTGCAACCAAGTCAACCGTCTTAACCACTCTGCAAGCGCTTGATGAAATGTCTGAGCGGTATTTGGAACACAAATTCCCTCACTGGAAACCTGCCGAAAAGAAAGGTTTAATTCCCATGCGCCCAGAGGATGAGGAACTTGAAGAGGGAATCGAAGCCTTTACCCAACTCTTCAACCATTTATCTAAGCTACCCAGCTATCAAAGACTAGAAGCTGGGGAAGAAACACCTCAACTGCGCCGTTTCAGCTTTGAAAAGAATGGAGGTGAAGGAAATATTTTGTTCCGTCCAGTGGGTCAAGTTGCCTTCGCTCAGGCACTGGGAATTGTAATATTTCAAAAAGGATTATCTCTCAAAGCAGTTTTCAAAAAACTCCAAAAGTACGATGTGGATGATGGATTTAGTAGCATGGAAAATCCGCAGTCTCTGTGGTACGGCGTTTTGTATGACCCGAATAAAAAGCGGATATTAGTTTCCGGCAGGGATTTAGCAGCGAGGTTGTTAGTTTACATCATTGCTGGTACAGAGGATGACATGGAGCGTGCGGAACTGCGCCGAGAGTTAGCCCAAGTGAGAACGATTGAAGGTAAAGCTGTGGGATTTAATGGCAAGTTTGTTAATCCAAGGGATGTAGGACTTCCGCCAGTGTTGTAAAAATCTAAGTATGTTGCCCAGACTCGCCAGGGATTTAAATCCCTGGCTCATAGCTAAAGTCCTCTTAAGAGGACTGTAAAAGAGTGGCAGTTCATTAAAATGGACTTAATCTATGACGCCGGAAATTGATTTCCGGGCGGGTGTTGGGGCTTATTAAGAATGCTGCAAGGTGTCCGTATAGTTTACATTAATTCATTTCATATTTCCGTAGCTTTATGGAGTCGTTAAAGCTTCGCTTAACGCACCCGACTAGGGAGCATCCCAATGCAAGCAAAAATACCAGGCGATTATAAATCGCGGCTACACAAACAAAGTCCTCACTAAAGCTCCGGGCCTCCGTAACGTCAATGTATTAGTCCGCGCAGGCGGACTTCGTTTGTATAGCCCCAGACTTCCAGTCTGAGGGGCAATTTACACATTTGAGATGCTCCCCTTTACTAAATTAGAAATTGTAACTCAATCATTAGTCCCCAGAGTGTGTCGTCTTGGAGAATGGGTACTACTTTATTACTAAAATGCAACATTGACCGGCTCGACAGAGGGTCAATGTTTACATTTCATCAATACAATTTGGCTGGATTGGGTTTGAAATATCGGTTAAGTCTCCACTACCGTGTCTACGGAAAGTTCAACTTCAGCGGTGTCTTCCTCGCTCGACTCTTCTTGCACTCGCTGCATGAGTAAAGCGGCAACAATCAGGAATCCACCACCCATCACGACGGCGAGTAAGCGATCATTGTGGAGGATATTTTGCATCACCCATCCAAAGCCAAGGGATATAAAAATTTCCGGTAACACGATAAAGAAATTAAAGATTCCCATATAAATCCCACTGCGCTCAGGCGGTAAGGAACCCACTAAAATTGCATACGGCATGGCTAAAACACTGGCCCAAAGAATACCAACACCCACCATAGAGAGGAGTAACAAATATTGGTTAGTGATCAGATCAGTCGATGTATTTTGCGCGATCGCACCCAGAGACATCAAACCCATCGCGCCACAGACTAAGCAAAAGCTATGAGTTCGCTTCAGACTCGTGGCTCGTGCTAAACGAGGTAAGATAAAGGAAAAAATGATGCAAACGGCATTGTAAGCTGCTATACAAATTCCCGCCCATTCAATCCCCGTAAAATAAAGCAGCGAATCCTCGTCGGTGGCACCGAAGATATTATGAGCTACGGCTGGGGGAAAATAAAGAAAAAAGCAGTATAAACCGAGCCAAGTAAAACACTGTACCCAGGCAAGCTGCCGCATCGTTTGTGGCATTTTTTGTACAGCGGTTCCAATTTCTCGGAAGGTATTGAAAATACCACCTCGCTGTATTTGCTGCTCTTTGAATGCTTTAATATCTTCGGGAGGATGTTCACGGGTTGTCACAACTGTCCAAAGAACGGTTCCTAAGAAAAGCGCTGCTCCAATATAAAAAGAAAGCTCTACCGTTAGGGGCATCTTGTGTTCATTGCTCCCGATATTAGAGACACCAAAGGCATGATGCAAAATCCAAGGAAATGCAGAGGCGGATACAGAACCAATCCCAATTAAAAGACTTTGCATGGCAAACCCTTGGGTTCGCTGTTGGTCAGGCAGCAAATCGCCCACAAATGCTCGAAATGGCTCCATACTGATATTGGCAGACGTGTCTAAAATCCAGAGCAATCCCGCCGCCATCCACAGTGCGGATACATGAGGCATGAGGATGAGAGCGATAGAAGCGAGAATAGCACCGACAAGGAAATAAGGTCGTCGCCTGCCTAGCGGCCCCCAAGTGTGATCGCTCATATTACCGATAATCGGTTGTACAATTAAGCCTGTAATAGGAGCTGCAATCCAAAGAATAGGAATTGAATGAGCTTGGGCACCTAGATACTCGAAAATAGCACTCATATTGGCCATTTGCAGACCCCAGCCAAACTGAATGCCCAGGAATCCAAAGCTCATATTCCAAAGTTGTACGATGTTCAGATGTTCTTTTTTCATCTCCATAGGCTCTGACGTTCTTGAGAATGTAATTGACGGCAAAGTAAGAAGGGATAAGTCGAGAGGTATCAAGAATTCATCCTGATAGCCCTCAATAATACCCAACCTTTAGACGCTTTAAATCTGTGCCAACTTTCTTCTCCTATATTTTGGCTTCTTTATGTTATTCATAAGGGAATTCCAAACTCTACACTCAAGCGATAATCAGAAAGCTTGATTTCATAACCTGAGTGATGCAGGTATTTACGAAACACTAACAAAGTTATACAAAATTCATCCCCTTTACTTCTTGCTGGAGGTACACAAGTGCCGAATTGGCTTGGCTTTTCGTGTATTAGTATCAGCCGAAAATTACAGTAAACCTGGGAATGGATGATAGACAAAATAGCTGAGATACTCTGAGTGAGGGCTTTTCCAGGCAGGCTGAGTGACTACCGAGTCAACCCTAAATTTCTAGGAAATTGTTCAAAGCTGATGATAGGAAACTTAGGCAGAATGGGTAAGTTGGATCTGATGCCGCCAGTCAACAGATGTGAACATCAGCCTTTAGTCTGAACATTGCACCTAGTACAAAGGTAGAAATTGATGAGTACAGTTTTAGTCGTTGAAGATTCTCGAAGTCAACGAGAGTGTATCTCAAATCAGCTAAGCTGGAGTGGGCTGGATGTGATTCAAGCTTGTGATGGGGTTGAAGCGCTAGAACAAATTCAGGCTAATTGCCCCGATGTAGTGCTGCTTGATATTATTATGCCTCGGATGGATGGTTACGGGGTGTGCAATTTGCTCAAAGCCAACCCTCAAACCCAAAACATACCTGTGATTTTCCTAACGGGTAAAGGACAGCACTTTGCTCTCTACTGGAGTATCAAACATGCAGAAGCCTATGTTGCCAAACCTTGGCAACCCAAAGAACTGCTGGATACGATCAAACGAGTGTTAATAGACACTAAAAATTTACCGAAAAGCGCATCGGCGGCGGCTTGGACAGAATACGGAATTTCCATCCTCAAGATGATTGAACTCTACGAATGCCGTGCGGATGCCTGGACAAAATACAGCACCCAAATTCTGCGGCTTTACGATTATGCGATTACGGCTTTTAATCAAGCGTTGGACATTGACTGTACTTACTCCTTCGCAGATCAGTATCAGCGTCAGGTGCAGAAAAGATGGGATTCAATCCTGGAAAAACTAGAGCAAACGAAACCTTGCAATGTATGTCGATATTACTATGGTAAGGAGGGTTTAATTTGTGCTGTACACCCGTCTGGTTCGATGGAAAAACCGTGCCAGGATTGGGATTTTAGAGCATAAAGTTCACCTTTTTAATCTTAAAACATTACAAAGCTGCATTCAGGATGCTGAGGTCAGGGTTTGCACAATTTCTTTTAAGGTTTGAGCGACGGATCGAGGTTGCCAACCGAGTTGGGTGCAGGCTTTAGTCGCATCTACCCGAACACAACGGTCATATATATAGTGAACTCGTTCCCGACTAATGGGAGGTTGCCATTTAAGCAAGCGTCCAATCGGATCGAGGATATTTCCTGCTAATTGAACTAAGGGTTTGGGGACTTCACGGGGGACGGGAATTCCAGTTTCTTGAGAGAGGATATTAAACATTTCACGGGTGGTCAGGTCACCGGCAGAAATGATGTAATGTTCTCCAGGTTGAGCTTTTTGGGCTGCCAAAATCATGGCTGCCACTAAGTCATCCACATGGACAATACCTGTAATGCGATCGCCTCCTGCCCACACCTTTAATCCACCTTTGAGAAATTGCTGGAGCACGGGACCAAAATGGGGGTCATCGGCACCAAAAATCCCGGAGGGGAGGATACTCACGACGGGTAATCCTTGGGCGGCAAAGTGATCGACAATTTGTTGCGCTTCGTATTTTGTGCGATCGTAAGCTGAGGAAAAGTCAGCTTGTCTGCGTTGAAATGTTTCATCCACAACTTGCCCTTGGGTGTCGCCAAACACGCCAATTGTGCTGCAATACACCACCTTTGACACGCCGGCGGCTTGGGCGACTTCCATCACAGCGCGGGTTCCTGCCACATTCACCCGCTCCATTTTGGCGGCATCAACCAGTCCTAACTCGACATAAGCCGCTGTGTGAAACACCCAGTCTACCCCAGTCATGGCAGTTTTTAGGGCATCGCGATCGCTGATGTCGCCGTACACCAATTGCAGGTTACAACCCGATAAGCCATCAAGGTTGCTAGACTGGCGGACTAAACCAACAACAACATCGCCTCGCTGTTCTAAAGCTTTAACTAAGTGAGAACCTGTAAATCCGTTAGCACCCGTGACGAGGACTTTCATTAGCTTTGTTAGTTGTTTGTTACAAGTTGACTGTGTAAAAAGATAAGTGAATTTGCGCCCGTGTAACCCAAATTGCTAGTTAATGCATGTTGTTCAGGAGGGGACGAGCTCAGATGGATGAATGCTTGTGGAAACAGAGGCGATCGCTTTACGATCAAAATTAATCTGTTGCAGCATCCACGAGAGGAGCGATTTTCATGACCCAAGCCCAATCCGCAACACGACTCCTAACTGCAACAGACTATCTGCACTACAACGATGGTACAGACGATCGCTATGAGCTAGTGAATGGAATCCTAACGGAAATGCCCCCAGAAAGTAACCTCAATGCTCGAATTGCTGTCTTTCTGTTCACGCAATTTCTCAAATTGCTACCCTTCACGCGCCTGTGCCACAAAGATGCCGAACTCCAAGTTACCAGCATTAAAGCCAGCTTCAGAATTCCAGACCTGATGGTACTTTCAGAAGCTGGCGAAGCCGCACTAGCTGGCAGTTCCCGCAACACGATTACCCTGGAAATGCCCGCCCCTGTGCTGGTCATTGAGGTAGTTTCACCGGATGATCCCGCCAGGGATTACCGCTTCAAACGCTCCGAATACGCCGTTCGAGGAGTTCCAGAATACTGGATCGTTGACCCCACTCAAAAACAGGTTTTGATTCTGACTCTGGTAGAAGGTTTCTACGACGAAGCCATCTTTAAGGGCGATCAACCGCTAGCCTCCTCTATCTTTCCAGCCTTGACCTTAACACCCGCTCAAATTTTCTTTGAAACTCCCTAAGTTAACTTAAAAAGTGATCGCATTTCCAATAGGTGCGAACATTTTTTTCTTTATGGCACATTTTCCTTATTTGTTGTTAGTTGATACGTGAATTTTGGTAAGCCTTTATTGATAAAATAAATAGGTGATTGCAGATTTTTTAAAAAGTGCGAATATCCTTTTTATCTTCTCGTGTATAGGAGTATATCACATGACGGAATTAGCCGTAATAAAGCGGAAGTTGCCAGAAGCGATGATTTTCGACTTTCTGAATGCTAAGGAAGATTGCACTATTGATTTGGTGATGCTTGTAGAGTTGGAAGTTTATAGTAGTAAAAACCACGCATTTAGAGCCTTAAAACGTAATTTTGAAGAAGGAATTGAGTTTTCCTATTTGAAGGATAAAGCAAGCCAAATGGGAGTTTTAGCCGATATCTACCTTTTAACCTCTGACTGTTTTAAGGAGATGTGCATGTTAGCTGAGACGCCTACAGGCAAGCTAGTCCGTAAGTATTATATAGAGGTAGAAAGAAGATGGAAACGCAAACAGAAAGAGAGAAGTAAGCAGGTCGCTATTCAACCAAGCAACAGCAATTCTAGCGAACAGATAGAAAAGTTGATTGATGAATTAATTGACCTTGCTTTCAAGGTTTGCTGGGCATCAGCGGACTATGTGAACAACATCCAAGTCAGAACAGCTCAAGAGCAGAAACGCTTAAGGTCAGCTTTTGAAAACCAGGTAGACAGGCAGCTTTTGTATTCCATTGCTAAGAAAGCCCTAACAGACGTGAGTCATAACGTCTCGCATCAGCACGCCGCAATCATAGGAATAGCGGAAAAACAGCTTGAGCCTTATAGGGAGTACGTTTTAACAAAACTTCAGGAATGGCAGGAGCAGCAAAGTCCTGAACAGCCGGCTCTTTCCCCCGCCGAAGAATTCCCGGTACAGCGCACCAGCTCAGATCGCCGTCGAGCGGTCATAGCGTTTATTTTTGGCTTAATTGACCAGTACGGTTCCCTAGACGCAATTCCTAGGCGGGGGAAGGGAAAGGCTGGTATCAATCTAGAAGTAGAGTGGGGAACCAACCGGCTCTCGCAGATGTTCGGGGTCAGCTCTAACACCGTTCTTGATATCTGGCGAGAGGTTGAGGAGGCTATCAAAAAGTATGGTGAAATCAGTGCGTGGCATCGCCTGTTGTAGCAGTCGGCAACCTTATTAATTCAACATTTTATTGCCAGAAGTTTTGCCAATCCGTTCAGGATTAGGTTTTAGCTCATCGGGTAGGGATTGAACCGCCCCCCATTGTTTGACTAAGTCTTGTAACAGCGCCTCTTGCCGAACCCGAAATCCTTCCAAGTCATTGCCGCCATTCATGGTTGCAAACCAAACCGTGCCCTGTTGTTGAGTGGGTAATGCTCCCGCTAAGGCACTAACGGTATTTAAACTGCCTGATTTCACCACTAAGAATGGGGGAAGTTTGCGTTGATTTAAGATGCCTTCATCTTGTCCCACAATGGCGAACAAATCGCCAACTGTCATGTTGTGAGGTTGTAGATAGCGCTCAAGGGCGAGAAACATGGCACAGGCGGCGCGAGGAGAAATCCGGTTGAGTGGACTTAACCCAGAACCGTTGACTAGGATAATTTCGGATTGCGGTACCCCAGCGGCTTGCGCGGCTTTGAAGGCGACGATTTTAGCACCACCAACGGAATTGGCGATCATCTCTGCCATCTTATTGTTGCTGTACTGATTCATCTTTTTCAGCAGTTCAGCCAGGGGGAAGGACGAGTGGCGAATCAGAGGTTTGACGTTGCTGGGAGTTGAGGATGATACCTGGACAGAACCCGCGATCGCAACTTGGGGTTTGGGGGTGCCTGGGGGTAATGTCTGATACTGAGTTTGGGCGGCAGCAGGCCAAGTTTGAGCATTTAACGCTTGTTTGAGCAGGTTGCCGGATTTGAGAGGGCTAGGCTCAAAATTCATGTAAAATTGACCTGTGATCACTAAATTGCCCGTCACCTGCTTGATGCCTTTCTGATTTAAGAGATTGCCCAGCGCGATCGCTTCTTCCCAAACAAAAAACGGGTCTTCTCCTCCCTGAATCACTAAATCCCCTTTTAATACCCCATTCTCAATCGGACCAGTTGCGCCAATCTGGGTGATAAATTGGTGGTCGGGACTAAAGGTTTGCAGTGCTGCCAAGGACGTTGCCACCTTGGTGAGCGAAGCGGCAGGCAGAGGAACGGTACCTTGGTAATTGGCTAAAAGAGTATTACCCGCTTGTATCCACATCCCTTGGCTTTGCTTGGCAAATCCCTTCGCCGCGAATCCATTGAAGTATTGCTCAACTTGCTGTTGAACCGCTGGATCAGGATTATCAGGAGATGCCAGGGATGGGATAGCTGGCTTTTTCGCAACGGCTACCGGATTTTCTGCTTCTGTGGCACTCTCGGCACGGTTGGCTGATGAGCGGGGAGAATTAGATTTTAGAGAACATCCAGCAAGAAGCGTGAGTAGAGCGAAAGATAGTGCAGCAGTTAAGCGAACAGTTTTCGGCATGGCGTTGAGTTGAGAGTACCATCTGGCTTCTGACCTGAGCTAAAGTTTACAGGTTCCTGGTACTTTCCCAATCAGTCTATAGCTGTCTCCAGTTTGTCAGTTGCGCCCCTTATTTCGCAATCCAGTGCAACTCTAACCAGAAGCGTGGATCGGTATGCTTGATCTTCGACAAGGGATCGCGTACCAGTCGCGTCGCATTCATACATACCACCTCAACTAATCCCATGTTTTCTGCCACTTCTCGAAGCACATCTCTTTGCTCTAGCACAGCCGCCACGATCTCATCAGGACAATAAATTCCTATATATTGCAATCGCTTAGGGGGGCGTCCCCAGGAAGAGTTGATAACTTTAACATAACAGCGGCGCAACAATTGTCCTGCTTTTGGATAAAAATGTTTGACGACGATAGTAAATTCTTTAGCCAGATGTTCTTCAGTAATCATGGGGAAGCCCATTTGTGTAGCAAAAATTACCAATACTTAATTGATTAATCAAAATAATCTGATCGGTTTACTCTTAAATTCATTGTTCAAAATTATATTGAGGTAAAACGACTTTAATTTTTAAGCTGTTACGCATTTAATTTGTATACCTTCACACCCCACACCCTACACCCCACACCCCTTTCAAAAATTTTCATATCCAATTTAGATGCGCCGCAGCTTACCTCACCTAAGATGAGACTTGAGGATATAAACCCAATTGTATAGCGAGTTGACGGGCAACATGAATTAAAAACTTGGCGGCATCTTGGTTGTCTTCGTGTGCCATGATTGTTGCCACTTGTACCATTGTTTGTACTAAACCCGCATCCAGTAATTCGGCTTGAGCGTCCAAAACCTCTGGTTCTTGACCATTGGGACAACTGAGTAGCTGATCAATTAGATAAAGATATAGTTCTTGGCGTTGTTGTGTCATGGCTGTTTTTTTTGAGGATTATAGTGATAGACAGAAGCAGAAATTAGAGCCGTTAGATTTGGATAGTTTCTGAGAATCGATACGCAAAGGCTAGCCCACTCGCTTAATCTCCTAAGTGAGACGATAAACACTGCCGTAATCTCGGTCGAATGCGTACTGACCAGATTTATTTCTTTATATTGTTTATAACAGTTGTCTCACAATCAGGAAGAGTACCTGAATCGGTTAAATTTATTAAATTAATTAAGCTTGTACTCAAAGCTGCCCAACCCAGTCTGCTCAGGATTTCAAAAATATATTGGGGTAGGGGGACTCGTATTTCTGGGTAGAGGTACGAGTATTTACTAGAGAGGGAACGGGTGGCTTTGTATTCAGTATCAAACCTCCCAATTGCTTGGGGTGTAAGCCGTTTTTTACTAATTCTTTTGAGTACACATCTTGTACTCAAATCTGGCATTGATTTAAGCCAGTGCTATTTCGGTTATCGGCTAATGAGGTGGCAAAATCGGAATCGAAATCAAGAACTGAGTTCCCCGATCACACTGCGAAATACACTTCAACTCGCCGTGATGTTTTTCCACTACAATATGATGGACAATTGACAGCCCTAAACCCGTACCCTTGCCTACTGGTTTCGTTGTAAAGAAGGGTTCAAACAGTCGTTTTTGTACTTCTTCTGGAATACCGCAACCGTTATCAGCAATAGAAATGAGGACAGAGTCAGCAGAGGTTTGCTCCGTTGTAATCGTGATGATGCGTGGTGATTGTTGGTGTTCTATAGCGTCAATGGCATTACTAAGAAGATTCATAAACACCTGATTGAGTTGACTGGCATAGCACGCCACCAAAGGCAGGTTGCCATACTCTTTAATCACGCTAATTTTAGGCTGTCCGGCTTTTCCTCTCAGTCGATTGTGCAGAATAAGTAATGTACTGTCAATACCCTCATGAATATTCACTGGATTCATCCCCGCCTCTTCCAACCTGGAAAAGTTTCGCAGAGATAAAACAATATCGCGAATACGGTTCGTCCCCAATTTCATTGAATCCAGCATTTTGGGCAAATCTTCCATCAAGAAATCCAAGTCGTTGTCTTCAACACTCGATTGAATCTCTGGCATGGGATTAGGGTAATACTGCCGATACAGACGTAGTGTATGCATCAGGCTATGAATATATTCGCTAGCGTGGCTGAGATTACCGTGGATGAAGTTAACAGGGTTGTTAATTTCGTGAGCAACACCCGCTACCATTTGTCCCATACTGGATAGTTTTTCACTTTGAACCAGTTGGGATTGAGTTAATTTTAGATTTTGTAAGATAACTTCCAGCTTTTCAGCTTGTTGCCGAGATTTGGCTTCCGATTGTCGCAGTGCCTCCTCTGCCTTTTTGCGGTCGGTAATATCAAATCGAATGGCTAAGTATTGATAGGGTTTTCCCTTAGCATCCAAAAAGGGTACGATAGTTGTATCAACCCAATAGTAGGCTCCATTTTTGGCTTTATTTCTAATTTCGCCTTTCCAGACTTTACCCGATCGAATAGTAGACCAAAACTGAGTAAAAAACTCTTGGGAATGATAGCCAGAATTGATGATTCGGTGGTCTTTCCCAATCAGTTCCTCGCGGCTATATTGAGATATCTCACAAAATGTATCATTAACATAACGGATAATTCCCCTACAGTCCGTAATGGCTACGATCGCGGCTTCATCCAATGCAGATTTGAGTTTTGATAGTTCTTTGAGGCTTTCTCGCAACCTCTCATCGATATAACTACACTCCGCCAGCGCTAGTCCATAAGCTGATAGGGATTTATCGCCCACTTTTTCCCCCATCAGTTCTGCTGTAATCAGGTTACTCTCAGTATAGTAATGACTATATGGATGGTGACCGTTCTGATGATCCATGCTATCTGCCTTCTCTAGTTGCCATCTGCTCATACGCCTTATAGCCTTGACCTAACTTATCTCTTCAAAGGCAACCAGGCATAAATATTTTGTCCGTCATTGAGTGATTTTCAAGAATTTAATCCCCAATGACAGACACAGCCTAGAAAATTTTCTAGATTTTTTAAAAGTCTCAAATTTATTTTAATCTTAAAAAAAAATTCTCTGACAAAAATTTTAACTTGGTTTTATAATTCATGCATTTAGTAAAACTGATTACAAAATTGCTTCTTTTCATGGTGCATTTGTTATAAGCCCACGCCAACAGCCGAAAAATTGACGTGGGAGGAGATTAAAACATGGAAAGAATGTACAGCAGTGTAAACAGAATAATCCAAATAATGTCTACGAAATGCCAGTAAATTTCTGCCATTTCCACACCCGTGTGCTTGCTGCCAGAATAGTGACTGTCTCGGCGCGATCGCCACAACACACCTAAAATAAGTAGTAGCCCCACAAAAACGTGTAATCCGTGGAAACCTGTCATCAAATAAAAACAATTGGAAAACACATTCGTAGCCAAACCATAGCCCAGAGTTTTGTACTCATAAACCTGACCCGCTAAGAAAATAGCTCCCATAACGGCAGTAACGATGTACCACAGCCGTAGTCCTGAAACATCATTCTTTTTAATGGCAACGTCTCCCTTATGGATGACAAAGCTACTCGAAACCAGAATGATGGTGTTAATTGTAGGTACTAATAGTTCGACTTCTGTACCTTCAGGAGGCCAAGTTTCTGCACCACCTCTTAAGAGTAAATAAGTCGCAAAAAAGCCCCCAAACATCAGGGATTCAGAAATCAGAAACGTCAACAGCCCAAAAACCCGTAAATCTGGGTGTTCTTCATGATGGGCTTCACTCACTGCTGGAGGAACAGAGCTGTTGAGAATATTATCTGGTGCGTCAATTGTTGAACCTTGCATAACACTCCAAATCTCAATGATTGGTCATTGCTGATTAGTAATTAGTGATGGGTCGTAGGTAATAGGCAATAGGCGGTAATTTTACCCATTACCCATTACCCATTACCCATTACCCATTACCCATTCTTAGGCGTAACGATCGGTTCACCCATCTCTCCACCTGGGTTCATTTCAGTATTGCTACCGTTCATGCCATACTCGTAAGGCCCACGAGTCAGAACAGGCAATACTTCCCAGTTTTCGATCGCAGGGGGTGAACTGGTTGTCCATTCTAGGGTGAGAGCATTCCAGGGATTGTCACTTGCTTTCGCACCCTTCATCCAACTCCATACCATATTGATAGCGAAAGGAATTACAGATATCGCCAACAAAAACGCCCCGTAGGTACAAATCTGGTTGATGAAGGTAAATTGGGGATCATACATCGCTACTCGCCGAGGCATTCCTTTTAAACCCAACTCATGCATGGGTAAGAAGGTGAGATTGGTGCCAATAAAAGTGAGGATAAAGTGAATCCGCCCCAAGGTTTCGTTGTACATCCGCCCTGTTATTTTGGGGAACCAGTGATAAATCCCGGCATAAATGCCAAACACGGAACCCCCAAACAAAACGTAGTGGAAGTGAGCAACCACATAATAAGTATCGTGGACGTGAACATCAAAGGGAGCCGTTCCCAAGGTAACGCCACTCAATCCACCCAAAACGAACATCGATAACAAACCAATCGCGAACAGCATCGCACTGGTGAAGCGGATTTTGCCACCCCACAAGGTAGCCACCCAACTGAAAATCTTGACGCCTGTGGGAACCGCAACAATTAGGGTGGAGATGGTGAAGAACATCCGCATCCAGGGGGGCGTACCACTGGTAAACATGTGGTGTACCCAGACGAACAAACCGACAACGCAGATCGCTAAACTTGAATAGGCGATCGCTTGGTAACCAAAAATCGGTTTGCGGGCGTGCACTGGAATCACCTCCGACATAACGCCGAAGATGGGCAAAATCATCAGATAAACGGCGGGGTGGGAATAGAACCAGAATAAATGCTGGTAGATGACGACATTACCCCCGGCATCGGGCTTAAAGAATGAAGTGCCAAAGTTAATATCAAACAACAACAGCACCAATCCGGCAGCTAAAACCGGGGTTGACACCAGTGCCAAGATGGAGGTTGCCATGATCGCCCAGCAGAATAAAGGAAGCTGACTCCACTTCATGCTAGGAATCTTCATCTTCAGGATGGTGACGATAAAGTTCAGCGAACCCAAAATTGAGGAAGTTCCCACCAAGACGATGCTGAGAATCCACATCGACTGAGCCGTACTCGCTGTAATTACGCTCAAAGGGGGATAGGAAGTCCAACCCGCTTGTGCTCCTCCGAAGAAGAAACTACCAATAATCAGTGCTCCGGCGGGTGGGTTCAGCCAAAAGGCGATCGCATTGAGTTTGGGAAACGCCATATCTCTAGCACCAATCATCAACGGCACTAGAAAGTTGCCAAACCCCCCAATTGCAGCGGGGACAATCCACAGGAAGATCATGATCGTCCCGTGATTGGTCATGAAGGCATTATATAGATTGGGATCGAGAACGTCGGGGTCGGGGGTATACAGTTCAGTCCGCATGGCAACCGCCATGAGTCCGCCGATCAGATAGAAGATAAATGATGTAACCAGGTATTGAATCCCAATTACCTTATGGTCAATGTTAAAGGTGAAGTAGTCGTACCATTTCCACGCTTTGGGATGTGCGCTGTGGGAACTATCCGTCTTTTTGGGTGGAGTGTCTAGGGGTAGTTGTGCTTGTGCCATAACAAACTCTTGTTTCAATCAGTAATTAGGGAAGGTGTGCTGTAATAGACCTTTCCTATTAGTGAGCTCTTGGGAGTTGAGCGAGAGTGTCTGAATTAATCCCCATTTCACTGGTATAGGGAGCCAGAAACTCTGAGGCGGGTAAATTTGCTGGGTTAACCGCAACGGTTTGATTCAGCTGTTTTGCTTGAGCCACGCGGTTTTCTTCCAGCCAGCGATCGTAATCTTCCGGTGTATGGACAATGACTTGCGATCGCATTGCGCCGTGGTAACCTCCACAAAGTTCAGCACAAACCACCGGGTATTCCCCCGTCTTGGTGGCAACGAAGCGCAACTCGGTAGGCTGCCCCGGAATCGCGTCTTGCTTGAGGCGGAACTGAGGCACCCAGAAGGAATGAATCACATCGGTAGCCGAGATGTTGAGTTGTACATCTTTCCCCATCGGAACGTGCAATTCCCCAGAGGTAACACCCGTATCGGGATAGGTAAAAATCCAAGCAAACTGCATCCCGGAAACATTCACCACCAAATCAGCGGGTTTGCTTCTTTCTTGCGGAGTTGCGCCAAAACCGTATTTGGCATCATTGGCTGTTGCGGCTGCTTCCGTTGTCATGTCTTCAGAGTCAGCAATCATGGGAGCTGCCATGGCACTCCCTGGCATGTTCGCCATCTGGGAGTGGGAATGAGTGTGAGCCATCATGTTGTGACCCACACCCGCCGGTGCAAAGCCACCCATATCCCGGAAAACCTCAACACTGTAGACCCCCAGGCCGATCACAATGATCGCGGGAATCGCCGTCCAAAAAACTTCTAAGGCAAAGTTTTCACTAATCGGCACTCCATCGGTATCATCCCCCGGACGCCGACGATACTTAATCGCAAAAAATAAGATGGCTCCTTCGACGACTAAAAACAGGGCAGTCCCGATGGTAACCATCACGTTAAAAAATCCGTCTACTAGAGGCGCTTGCGCGGACGCTTGTTCTGGTAGTAGACCGTGGTTTTGACCCACCCAAAGGCTGATCAGCGTGACGATGACGCCAATCACCAGGGTTATCACTGAAGCTGGAATTTCTTTCATGCTTGCTTTATCTCCTTTCCTTGCGAGGAGCTGCCTCGCCTTTGCCTGCGTAGAGGAGTCGCTTGTTTCAATACTTGCAGATGGCATACTCGGCCATTGCTAGTCCTAATTATTTCTTAGGGTAGTTGCGGTAAACGTTTCTAATGTACTACTAAGTCACCTTTTCTGTAATCGTCGTTGACCCATTTTCGGTTTGCCCGTCGATATAGGGCAATAAAACTACAAGCCTTTGAGCTTGATTGGCGCTCATTTTGCCCCAATTTCGCTGAATTTAGCTGTTTTCCACCTGATGTGGGGTACCGCCCGGAGAGCCATCGCACTTGACTCTCTCTGCGATTCTGACAGCACATCCAGTTGACAAAAGGCAAGTAGGTTTTGAACAAACTGACAAAAACCTTAATTGAGTTCGTGAGGGGAATGGGTATAGCAATTCTTGGGACAAATTCGTGAACAAGCCTGACAACCAATACAATTTTCTGGGTTGAGAATCGTCATCACTTTTCGTTCAATTTCCTCATCGTCTTCATCCTCTACAAATTCACCCTCTTCATTCAGTGCCTTTAATTGCAGCACATTTCGACCACATACTTTGTAGCATCTGCCACAGCCGATGCATTTATCTTTGTTAATTTTCTGAGCAAATTGAGGAGTCCAATTTTTGCCACCCAATGTTATTCCAGTGAGCTGAGTCATGATTTAATTTCCTTGAATTTATGCTACAACTTTCTTTCAAAAATACTAATCTGATTTCCAGTCAATTTATGTTAAAAACTACTTCTCTTTTAATGAATAAATGATGCGTTTTCTCAAAAATATATTCATTTTTAATTTGGAATAATGCCTAAAAGAGGGGGATAGTTGCTAATTATTATCTAGAATCTATTAGAGAAACAGACGCCTGTAGCTAGTCAATGTTCACTCTTGTAAAACGCCGCCATACTTCAGCTTAAGGTGAGTGTCTGATTCCCTGAGATTGACGAACCTCAACACGTTCGATGAATCAATGACGAGCAACTGCGTCAATCTTACCAGAACTATTCCGACTGATGATAATCTCTTTCAAGAAAATTTAATGAGAAATAAAAAAATATTCAAAAAATTTTATTTAGTAGTTAAATATACAAAATCTCTTCAGTAGATACCCAATGATTTCCCCGACTTAATTAACCCAAGGATTATCGCTTTTATGGGGAGCTTTTTGTTGCCCAATCTTACCGTGGCTCTTACCAAGCTGGCTGATTGCTTGAGCCGGATAGGGTATTAGATATCTGTTCACACCCTAATTAAACAAAAACTGTAAAAAGCATTACTAAATACTTTTAGCAAAATGCTCATAGTGAACAAAACCCAAAAACATTAAGCAAATATTTAAAGGTATTATTTAGCTCAAGCTGAACACAAGTGTATAGAAACGTTACTTATACTTATTTCTAAATAAGCTCGAAAGAGCAATTTCAGAAAGGATTGGAAACCCAAGCCTTAATAAGGCGAAATGGTAGGGTAATCGGACTTGGGTATTTGCCAGAAGTTTGGGGTGCTTAATCGTCAATAAATAATGATGGGTGCTTAAGACTGGGGCTGGCCTTCTCAACCTTGAAGTAACAGCGAAAAGTTATGGCTTATACAATTACGACGCGTTGTGTGGGATGTGATAGCTGCCGCCCTCACTGTCCTACAGGCGCAATCCAAATCGAGAGCGAACAATACTGGATCGACCCAAGTCTTTGTAATAGCTGCGCGGGATATTACCCGGAACCGCAGTGTGCCGTTTTGTGCCCCATTAGCTCTGCTGTTCCTTTGCAGGCTAAAAAAGGTAGATGCAAGGTCGATACCAGAACAGCCACTAGTCCTGACTTGTTTGCCAACAGCAAAAGTAACCCTTTTGCCTCCGCGATTGTGATGTGGGAACTGTGCAATCTGCTGGCGCAACGACAATCACTGCCTTGGGAAGCCGATACAACGGGGAAACTCAGTTATCGGCGACAAGTCAGCAAAGGTCGAGGATCGATTACGTTCCGAGTCATAGAGACGGTAGAGTTAGAGCCACCCGTCGCCTTACAAGGAAAAACAGCCCTCTCTGCCATTGGTGCATTGGATATCCGAGCGGCTTGTATGCATTTGATCTATGCTGCCCATGCAACCGCGATCGAGAAACCTTGGGAGCAAGAATTTATAATTAGCGATCGCCAAATCGAAGAATACTTAGGCTTAGAGAAGCGCAAAGACCTCAGCAAACTTGCGAAGCTCACCCTGATTAAAGACCTTGCACAACAGCCGTGCAAAATTACAACTTGCATTGACTGGCCTCAGCAAGGCAGAGTTCAAGGTTTTACCGTTGAGGACAGTCGCTTGTGGCACTTGCTAGGAATTCAGCACCACTTCCAAGAAGATCATCTGGGGTGCAAACATTTAGTGGGACTCACGTTTAGAGTCAAAGCGGGCACCTGGGCTAAGTATTTTTTGAACAAGCAAGGCTGTAGGGAGCGAACCTCTTTCTACCAATACGGCAGTCTACCGAAATCTCTGTTAAGCGCTGTCATGAGCATCTGGCAGCAACATGAAGGAGCCGCTCGTATGATGCTATGGTTACTCTTTAAAACCAAAATGGGACGAGAACAACGTATCACCATCCCAACGTTAATGCGGGTGGCTTACGGTGAGGCAAAAGTCACCGTTGCGGCTTCGTATCGGGAAGAACGGAAGCGGTTGCTGCGGACGTTTGAAAGTGACCTGGAAGTACTCAACCATTATGGGCTAAAACCCGTATTCGATCCCATTACTTACCCACCCGAAATTCAGCCTTTGTGGGCTAAATTAGTGGATCTTCCAGATGATGCAGAAGCGGCACTAGAGTTCTGGACGAAAGATGGTAGCAATGGCACCCGCTTGACGGATTCTGGTCCTCGTGGAAAGTGGAATCGGTTGATGAATGCCCGTATTTTGTGGTTTGAACTCCCAGCCGCATGGGAACCACAAGCCACTGAAGTGAAAAAAAAGCCGCAGCGAACCACGAATAGAAGAATAAACTCAAAAATTCAGCCCGTTCTCTCTCGTGAAGAGATTATGGCAGCCAGAAAGAATCTGCGCCTGAGTCAGAGAGAATTGGCCAAGATGACAGGTAAAAGCCAGAGTTGGATTAGGGATATTGAAAATGGTCGCTTTCGAGCGAGTTCAGCCGACCAACTGTTGTTGCGAAAAGTATTAGGGTTAGCGTAATTGACTAAAGTTCAGTCTGATTAGTAGATAGAAATAACCCAAAAGCCTAGATAACTTTTATGCTATCTAGACCCTCGGTTTTCAGCTAGCCATTGCACTCAGCAATTGGGCATTTAATTGTTATGTAACCACTAGCCAATAGGATTGTCATCCTTAAGTTTTTTATTGGAGATTGTGAATGGCTTAGTCAATTGCCTTCTTGATTTTGTCCTTGACATCTTCTTTGGCATGACTCGCTTCAGCCTGAGTTTGCTTGGCTTTTCCTTCTGCTCTATCTTCAGGATCGCCAGTTACATTACCCAATGCTTCTTGAGCTTTGCCTTCAATATTTTTGGCAGTGGCTTTGGCTCTATCTTCTGTACTCATAACTTGGTTTTCCTATTTTTTTGAAAAGTTTATTTTGAAGAAAATTGGAAAAATTTTCCCAACTTTCTTCTAGTTGTATCCAATTTATCTAAAAATATTTACGTATTCCTCAGTCTATAGAAGTATTAGCCTGGTGCCCACTTGCTACCGAGAGCATCGTTTTAGTCCAGGCATCAGGTGTCCGACAAGCCAACCTTAAGATGTGGAGAGTTTATAGTCAGGACTTGACTCCTCTGGTCAGGGGTACTAAAGTCTCTAAGTATTCCTAAAGACCGATGACAAATAATATTCAAATATTTGTTTGAAATAAAAATGATTAGTAATTGATGCAATAAATAAGCGTGACTGAAATTTCCTTGTTCCTTTTTTAGCTTACCGATTAGCCAAAAACTAACTTAAAGCCAGCAAAGCAAAGGTGGAAGCCGTCACGCTCTGAATATTGATTAACGTTAAGTCAGTTTAATCAAGATAGCCCATCAAGTCTTGTTCACCCTCTAGGTAATTTGAGGCAATGGGGCGGTTCATCATAATCATTGGGGCTTCACTAAACTTAGACAAACTTGCCGCAATTGGGCGCTCCCCAGAGATAGAGATGGTATCCAATACTTTGATATTGCTGGCAACGATGGGGCGGTCTTCTACCGAAGAAATTGAGCCAAGAACCTGAATATTAGCCGAGTCAATGGGACGATTCCCAGGTAGGGGAGACACAGAACTCTTAACCGTTTCTTCTGGGGCAGCCGTGCTATTGCTCATGATCAAATACCTGTAAATTTCTAAGTGAGTTTGTCCCTGAGTAGGAGAATCACCCGCTTTCGGTGCTGACTTGCTGCTCCTACTGTCATTTTTAGAAATATTATAAACCGATAACTATCTTAAGGAAGAGGAATAAAAATCGATATTATTATAAATATTTGCAAAGATAGAGTTTACTCTACTACTCCTATTGATATAATGTTTAGTTTAAACCCGATTAACGGGTACGATGCACAGGCGATTTCATGGATGGGATTGGCTAGTCTCTCGGTCTGACTGAGCCATGTATCCATACTCTCTCCGGGCATTAAGGTGCAGTTTCTCCATCACAAATGATGGGGTAAGGGCGGGTTTGAACAGGAGTTTTCTGGTCGGATAACCGAAATGATTCCTCAACCCGCCCCTACAAATCTTCATCCACCTTTTTTGAAAGACCCCTTATCCTCATCTATTAAGGGGTTGAGAACCAGGGGGACATTCAACCGGACTTGATTGATTGGCAGTGAACTTTGGCATGGCTGGAGGAGTTGTAGAGGGAGTCATCGTTTCACAAATGCCTGAGACAGTCGCTACCTCTTGACCTTTTTTAGTCGTAAAAACAGCACCCGTGTAACTCTTCAACAATGCATCTTTCGCTTGAGCCGTAATCATCACACTCTTGTTACCCGCTTGAGGCACAATCTGATACCGATAATTCTCCGTTTCGGGTCGAATGCCAAGTCCTAACTCTTCAATCGATTTGCTAAAAGTTCCTTTCTCGATATGATAGGCTTGCTGCCCTCTAACCATTGAATGAACGTTATTTCTAGCTTCTGCTTGTCTAGCTTTATTGGCTTGGTTGAGAAAACTGGGCAAAGCGATCGCAGCAATAATTCCCAGGATGATGAGACCAAAACAACCACAACCTAAGCCCCCAATAATCCAAAGTATGATGGGGAATGATTTTTTGGATTCGGCTTGTCCAGGTGGGGTTTCAAAGTCTGAAGGTTGTGTCATGATGGCGACCTCTAAAGTAAATTTGCCTTACATTAATTTTGCTGTTAGGGTTAACCAAAGCTTAGAGTCTGACTAACCTTTGTTCGCGTGGTTTTTAGATTTAAGAGCTGTTTAGGAAAAACTTCAAGATACCAATACGATTTTCCAGAATTTAGGGTATCTTCTTGAGCTTTTAATTTTAGGATGATTTCGGCACGATTCACCCAATGCCGTCAAGGTTATTTAGCATAGGAGATAGAGGCAGCAACAACTTCACTTCTATGTCGCAATTTCAACTCCAAGCCCCCTTTCAACCGACTGGCGATCAGCCCCACGCGATCGCACAACTCACCTCCTACCTCCAAGGGAATCATCGCTACCAAACCCTACTCGGTGCAACCGGAACCGGTAAAACCTTCTCGGTTGCGGCTGTGATTGAGAAAATCGGCAAACCGACTCTCGTTCTCGCCCACAACAAAACCCTGGCGGCACAGTTATGTAATGAGTTGCGGGAGTTTTTTCCCCATAATGCCGTTGAGTACTTCGTTTCGTACTACGACTACTACCAGCCTGAAGCCTATATCCCTGTCACCGACACTTATATAGAGAAGAGTGCAGCGATTAATGATGAAATTGATATGCTCAGGCACTCGGCAACGCGATCGCTGTTTGAACGTCGGGATGTCATTGTTGTCGCGTCAATTAGCTGCATCTATGGCTTGGGCATTCCCTCAGAATACCTGAAGGCCGCGATTCCCATAGGAGTCGGGAAGGTCATTGACCAACGCCAGTTATTGCGAGACTTAGCCTCGGTGCAGTATTCGCGCAATGATTTAGAGATGGGACGGGGACGGTTCCGGGTGAAGGGCGATGTCGTGGAAATTGGCCCAGCCTACGAAGACCGGATTATTCGTGTAGAATTCTTTGGCGATGAAATTGACGCGATTCGCTACATTGACCCGGTTACAGGGGAGATTATCAGCAGTCTCAATGCCTTAAATATCTACCCCGCACGTCACTTTGTCACCCCAGATGACACCCTAGAGGAAGCCTGTGACGCGATTGAGGAAGAACTTCGGGATCGTTTGGTGCAATTGCAGGATGCGGGGAAGTTACTAGAAGCCCAACGATTGGAACAGCGTACTCGCTATGACTTGGAATTATTGCGGGAAGTCGGTTACTGCAACGGCGTGGAAAACTATTCTCGTCACTTGGCAGGGCGCTATGCCGGGGAACCACCGGAGTGTTTGATTGATTACTTTCCCAAAGATTGGCTGTTGGTGATTGATGAATCTCACGTTACGGTACCGCAAATTCGCGGCATGTACAACGGCGACCAAGCGAGGAAAAAAGTACTGATTGAGCATGGTTTTCGCTTGCCAAGTGCGGCTGATAATCGTCCCTTGAAGGCAGAGGAATTTTGGACGAAAGTTAATCAATGTATTTTTGTTTCAGCAACACCGGGAGACTGGGAGATTGAACAGTCGGAGAATCGAGTGGTGGAACAGGTGATTCGCCCGACGGGTGTGATTGATCCAGAAATTTTTGTGCGTCCGACAGAGGGGCAAATTGATGACCTTTTGGGTGAGATTAAGGAACGGGTGAAGCGGAAAGAACGGACGTTGGTAACCACCCTCACCAAGCGCATGGCGGAGGATTTAACGGAATACTTGCAAGAACGAGGCATTCAGGTGCGTTATTTGCACTCAGAGATTCAGTCGATTGAGCGGATTGAAATATTGCAAGCGTTGCGAGAGGGGGAGTTTGATGTGTTGATTGGGGTGAATTTGTTGCGGGAAGGGTTGGATTTGCCAGAGGTGTCTCTGGTGGCGATTTTGGATGCGGATAAGGAAGGGTTTTTAAGGGCAGCGCGATCGCTAATTCAAACGATTGGACGTGCGGCGCGTCATGTGCAGGGGCAAGCGATTATGTATGCGGATAACCTCACCGATAGCATGATTAAAGCGATTGATGAAACGGAACGGCGTCGCGGAATTCAGCTTGCATATAACAAGATGCATGGGATTACGCCTCAGCCGATTGTGTCAAGAGCAAGTAATTCGATTCTGGCGTTTTTAGCGGTGTCGCGGCGGTTGAATGCTCAACAATTGGAAGAGGTTTATCAACAGGCAGATGATTTGTCTTTAGAGGAGATTCCGCAGTTAATTACTCAATTGGAAGCGCAGATGAAGGATGCAGCCAAGAATTTGGAGTTTGAGGAGGCGGCGAAATATCGCGATCGGATTAAGCATTTAAGAGATAAACTGGTGGGTCATTAAGCTGCTTTTATCATTAAGGTCACAAACTCAGGTATTAGGGTAGAGCCGATGAATGCCATCACCTTGACTATTCCTCGTTTGAGCGCAGAAGGTTTTCTTGAATTGTGCAAAGCAAATCAAGACTTGCAGCTAGAACTTACGGCGACAGGAGAAGTAATTATTATGCCTCCAACTTTCCCGTGGACAGGGAAGCAAAACTTTGGAATTATTGCTCAATTGGGTGCTTGGATTGAGCGAACAGGTTTAGGTTTTGGCTTCGACTCTTCTACCGGATTTACGTTACCTAATAGTGCGATTAGGTCACCTGATGCGAGTTGGGTGAGTAATGAACGGTGGGAAGCGTTGAGTGAAACTCAGCAAAAGGAGGAGTTTTCTCCTCTATCTCCTGATTTTGTAGTGGAGTTGCGTTCTAGTAGTGATTCGTTGAAGAAGTTACGACAAAAGATGCAGGAGTATATCGATAACGACGTTCGCTTAGGTTGGTTAATTGATGCCACAACCAAGCAGGTAGAAATCTATCGTTTGGGGCAGGATGTGGAGGTTTTGGAGTCTCCGGCAACGTTATCGGGAGAGGGTGTTTTGCCTGGGTTTGTGTTGGATTTGGGTAAGGTTTGGTGAAATGCGATCGCACCTTATGAGGATACTGGGGGCGATCGCATTTAGCACAGAAGAGTTAATCTCTTATGTCATTATTACTGTAGAGTTTGAATCAGGTTCAGTAAGGAATGATCGCACCTCAAGCACCACTACTAGAAGTCTCTGACTCATTAGCCTTGACACTCTCCTCACTCAGCCTTGAAGATTCCTCACCTTGTTTAATGAACTGGCTTTGAGAAGTTCCCTCTTCAGTCTCTAGTAGAGATTCTGAGTTAACCTCAGAGGGAACCTGTACTGGTGCTTTCTCTGATTCAGTTGTTGGTGATGGACTTGGTTGCGATTCAGGTTGAGCAGTTGACGGCAAGCCAGTAGGAGATTTTGGCTGTTCTGAATCTTTTTGAGGCAATATCTGGGCTGGCACTTCCTTCTGGTCATTGCCTGATTGTTTGCTCGGTTCTTTCTTGGGTTCAGAGATGAGTAGGAAGACAGTTAATGCAATCAGGCTAATGGAGATTATCAGAATTATTATAATTTTCCCCGTTTTATCCGCCTGACTGCCACCCTTACCTACTCTACCAATTTTTTTTTGAGCAGGCCAATCCTCGACCTCTACTAGGTTTGATAGACCACGCCAGACTTCAGCCTGTTCGAGGGCCGATTTTGCCTTAATTCCCGTGAAAACTACTAGCGGACCTTCTTTGTTTGGCAAGTGGCATTCTTTGAGTTCTTCGACAAGTTCGCTGACCCGCTTATCTGATTTGCCTATTTTCCTTCGTGGGTCGGGAGCGCTCTCTTCAACACTGATAGGCTCAGCTATTTTATGAGCTTTGAGTGCTTCAAAATCTACTTTAAACCCTTCGTTTTCATGCGGTTGTACAGCGTCATCAATTTCTTTTTTCAGTGAGGGATCTTCGTCTTCTGAAAGGAAACTCTGTAAGGCGCGAACGGCAATCGCACGCAGAATAGGTTCATTTACATCTTCACCAACCCAGGCTACAGAGTTACGTATGGTGCGCCCCATAAAATCTGTTCTTTCACTTGCTCTCATTCCGGTTACCAGCAAGAGTAATTCCCTACTCTCTCGCGCCAGAAGGAGCGAAGGCGCTTCAGTCTGGAGCAAGTGTTTGAATTTTTTGACGAGAATCGGTTCATTTACCTGCTGCTGACTATTTTTATCTATTTGCTGCCAACAGTAGTCATGTTTCTCAGAAACACCACGACTTAGGATGTAAATTTTCACTTCTAGCTCCTACTTAATATTTAGCCACTTTTCACCCTGTATCACTGTGAACCCCCAAGTAGATTTACAACCACTGGCAGTCTGACGAATTGCTTCCTTTAGGTGTTCATCCCAACCCAACCAAACACGTATGGGATTGAAGAATCCCCAGTTTTTCTGATCGAGATGGAGTTTCAATACGAACCGCAAGAGATACCGCAATGGTTGTTCACTATCCTTGGGACTGTATTCAGCATCATGCCCAGTCTTACGAAAGTAAAAATGTGGCGTACCATCAATCTCCCGAATATCTTTGAAAATCACAGTACCAATAGTCTGAACAGGCGTAACCACGCTGACTACCCAGGGAAGCAGAGCATCCGAACTGAAAAGATCCAGCAGTTTGGCATATTTATCCTTGACACTTTTCAGTAAAGCATTGGCAGATGTTAAGTCTTGTAAGTACTTCTCGCACCTAACAGGAGCTAAGATAACCAGTCGCGGTGAATTCATATCTTGGTATGTCCTTTGGAAGAAGTTGGTTATCTGCTGCGGCCTATTGATAGCGTCATGCCACTTACCGTCATCTTCCATTAATGCTGGAGCATCAATAGCGATAAGAACTGCAACACATTCATGCAGAAGTTCCTCGACAAACTTCTTGTTCTCAAGGGGTGATTTCTTGTCGAGGTATTTGCCTGGGAAGTCTTGAAAGTGTAGTTGTACAGAGGGCTTAACTCCCTTCTTTCCGAAAGCGAAAATGAAAGACTGGGGATTCTCAGTACCTTCAATTCCTCCTTTGGGTTCAAAATTGTCAGTCAGGCTTTTGAGTTCCCCCAAACGCTCTTGCAGAATTGCTGAGCTTTCCAAATCAGGCGTAAGTTGCAGATTGGCTTTACCAATAGTGTTCTCAAACTGCTCATACATAGCTGTCAAGAGACTGGTCTTACCTACACCAGTAGGCCCAAGCATAGCGATTTTAAGTTCTTGTGGCATCTAAGTCCTCTTACGTGGTTAGTTTAGAAATTGCATTGAATCTGATTGGTTTGTTGCTGCTGCACGCTCTACTGCATCTAGCCACTCTCGCCGTAGCCTTGTACGTTCACCTAGCTGCTCGAATTCACAAGGCCATACTGTTGAGCGCTCCTCATTCAAGAAAATTCGCCATTCGATCTTGACACCCTCTGCACGGAGTACCCGATCAAGAAATTCTTCTACGATCGCAAAAGCAGCTTGACTGGGTTCACACAGCAATTTTCCCAAGGCTTTTTCGCATTCATAAACAGCTTCGTCATGGAGCGTTTTGAGACTGACCATTACTTGCTGAGCATTGGGAGATTTGGAGAGCTTAAGGGTTGTTTTATCAGGGGTAAGACCATTCAGGCAGGTACGAATTCGGTGCTGGATCATTCCCCGATAAGAAAGCATGAACTCTGAGAGGATTTGAAACCCAAACTTCAGCCGACTGGGTTGCCCTGGTATTAGTTGCTCAGGCAGTTGCTCTGCGATTTCCCCAAGAAACTCACCTCCTCTTGCCTCTGTCAATCCTCCTAAACGACCCTGTTCAATTAGCACCTCTACCACCTGAAACTTGACCCGATCTAGGGAGCGCTTTAACCCGTTATCCAGAGACAGAAAGTGCTGTGATAGGTGGGCGCGAATCTCATTAAGGTACTTGTTGTAGGCGATTTCGTAAGATTTCTCGCGATCGCGGCTTACCTCAATCTCTTCAAGCGATGATGGAATTCCCGTATCATTGCGGCAGGTTTCGATAGCAGCTTCGACCTCTGCTTTGAAGTCAAGATCCTGCTCACCAATTTGCGTTCCGAGATTCCTAAGCAGTTTCTCAAGACCACTTGTGAGATTATTCCACAGTTGGTCGAATAACACCTCAAACTGTGCTGTCTCAGCAGGCTGCTTTGCTTGCCCCAAGGCATTTCGTGCCTTGTCTAACTCCGCCTTAACTGCACTCTGAAGTTGGCTCAAACGCTCCTGACAGGAGGATGCATATTGTTGATCAAGAGCAGTAATGTTGGCAGCTAGGTACTCTAGAACCCGATCTAAAACCTTGTTCGCCTCTTCAGAATTTGCACAATTAGCGATCGCCCACTCAGAAACGTTAATGTGTTTCTTGGCAATGTCCCCCGCCAAATCTTGGCAGTTTTTCGAGTTGTCCCCGTTTTTGGAGTCAGCACCTGTTTGGTTGAGAACCATAAAAGACCACAGCTTGAGTGGCAAATCAACCAACGCTGTGCTAGCCGTGTCATACAGTCGCACGTCTACATCAGCCCAGTAGTCGCCAGATGACTTTGGCATCCGAACAAAGAGAACTGCATCAACATCCTGACCCAGCGTTTTTACCAACCGTTCCGCGTCACCAATTCCCGTATCACCCAAACCAGGCATATCAACTAAGGCAATCTGACCCACCTCAGCATTGGGGAAGTTGCAGACAATTTTGACTTCTCGTACTGCAAGATAATTGAAATAGATGCGCTCACCCGCTAAATTGTCTTGAGCTACATATTGCCGAATTTCATCCCTGGCAATGCGGCGAGGTGAGGGTTCCCGCAACAGATGGCGATACTTTTCGAGATTTGCATGATATCCGCTCAGATGTTCGTACATTGCTCCATACTCAGCAAAGCCGCGAAGGTCGTTAGGCAGTGGCGGTAGCGGCTGGCTGGCAAAGTCTTGAATCGTCATTGGCTTTGCACCCAAGCGAAGCTTCTCATAGTAGGGGCTGAGGACTTCATCCAGAAATGATCGCTCTGAATAAAACCAGACCTCACCGTGAGTTTCCACACTCGGATTGTGGTGGATGGTGCTACGTACACCCGTGCAGTGCTGCCTGTCTCCATCCGGAATCTCAGCCGCCGTAAGTCCCGTTAAACTCTGCAATAGGCGGCTTTTTCCTTGTCGCGCACGTCCCACAACCCCAATATTGAGCGTGTCGCGGGAGAAACGTACTCTAAGCTTGCCCAATGCTTCCAATTCAGTGGCAATACTTAGCTGAATCGTCGAAAAATCGATTTCCTTCAGCTGTCCAATAACATTCGCGTCATCAACCCTTGTCAGCAGTTGATTGCGGTTCTCCTCAAGATTACGCAGTGCTGATGCCAGAGACTTCAGATTTGCCTCTACTCCTTCGATTTTCCGCGCCAAGGGACGACGCTTCTCAATAATGCTGGCAATTCTCGCAGTTCTATTTATATTCATGTAGCCGCGTTTTTAAGCCGTGTTGCGAAACCTACTTGACGGTAGATCAGTAACACCCACCAGGGGAATGTAGAATCTACCTAAAACAAGAACTGTCTTCCAAACGAAATTCAGTGAATTTACGGTTGTCCTCATCCCAACTACAACGGGGAAAGCGGCTGATCGAATCGGCGGGAGCGATCGCGCCTTCAAACCATCGGACGTGCAGTGCGTCATGTCCGGGGTATTAATTAAGTAATATCCTTCAGAACGGGATGCAGAGGTGTTAAACTCTCCAACATCTCTATCCGGTGAGGATGTACTTCCTGGGTTTCTATTAAATTTAAGTAAAGTTTGGTGAAGGAAAAAGGCATTAAGCACTAGCCAGATAAATGACTGGGTCATGAAACCCAATCGATCCGATATCTCTACCTATAGCAAGAGAAAATCGAACTCATTCCTGTATAACGTGGCAAGTGAAGATAGCAAAATAAAGTTATGGCACTTGCAAAAATTGCGGATTTTTATCCGAACTACAAACAAGATATTTTCGGTGGTGATGACATCAAAGGTTATGATGTTTATTCCGAAAATAACGAAAAAATTGGTAGCGTTTATGATGCCCTTCTAGATAATAATTCTGGTCGCTTCCGGTATTTCGTGGTTGATACGGGATTCTGGATTTTTGGTAAAAAGGTATTACTACCTATCGGTCGTGCGCGGATTGATTATGATCGGCACCGGGTTTATGCCACAAGCATGACGAGAGAGCAAGTAGAACACTTGCCTGAGTATAACGACAACATGACCGTTGATTACGATTACGAAGAACGAGTCAGAAACATTTATCGACCAGCTCAGACAGCAGCTACCACGCCGACCTACAACCGCAACAACTATACCTACGATCACGATCGAGAACTCTACGACACCAATGAGCAATCTCATCGCAATCTCAAGCTGTATGAAGAACGCCTGGTTGCCAACAAAGAGCGTCATAAGACAGGTGAAGTATCGATCGGCAAGCATGTTGAATCGGAAACCGCCAGGGTTTCTGTACCGGTTGAAAAAGAGCGCGTGATTATTGAGCGCAACAATCCTAGCGGGGCGAGAGAAGTTGCACCTGGTGAAGCTGATTTCCGGGAAGGGGAAGCAGCTCGGATGGAAGTCTATGAAGAGACAGCAGATATTCAGAAAAAAGCTTTTGTCCGTGAAGAAGTTGGCATCAAAAAAGAAGTAGTTCGTGACACGGTAAATGCAACAGAAAAGGTGCGTCGCGAAGAATTAGATCTTGATGTTGACGGCAGGCCAGTAATTGATAAAAATCGCTAGGTTATCGATACGATCCTTTGAGCATTTTTGTTGAATCAGTATCGTAAGCTTACTAAGCTGGGTAGGGACATGGCAATGCTGTGTCCCTACCCTATTTGGTTCGTGGTTGCAGTAGAAATACGGCGACAGTAAGGTATCGGTTAAAGCCAAATCCTAAAAAATGCCCTGCCCTGACACACCGTAACGCTTCAGGGTAACTGATTCAACTCTTGAGTCAACAAACGGGATAGAAACTGATAAACTACCAATTCTGATTGGTTGGTTATTGGTATGTTGAGGTCTAAATTCTTTCTGGTGTCTTTATCGGCTCTGCTTATTTCTACTCCTGCGGTAGCAGCAGAAACGTTAAATTCCCAACTCGTTAAGGCCGTCTGTCGTCAGGAGTGGTGGAGAGCTATTCGTGTGGTTGATAGAATGGCAGTTGTATCTGAGCCTCAATATCGTAAGCCGTTACGCGCTTACCGTAACCGATTGGTTCGTATCGCTCGCTCTGGTGCGCCAGCCATGAGTCCTGATTGTGCCAGGGATGGTCTGCCCCGCTCAGGAATACCGAATATTCAGCTAATGCCTTCAGAGTTCCGACCACCAGAGTGATATTTAGCTAGAACAATTAGGAGTTTGCGATCGCTCTTCTCTTTCGGTACGAATGCTCACCCGAAGGCTTTGCTCCGCCCAGGCATCCGATGACAATGAAGTAGTCACTGTAAACATCTCGCTTCCTTAAGTGCCTCCCTAGCTCGAACTATGCTGCCCGTTATTTATTCCGATCAATTTCTCAATCATGACAATGGTCGATTTCACCCAGAACGACCAGAACGTCTAACCGCCATTGTAAACGCCCTCAAAGCCGCACCTTGGGCTGACAAACTGGAGTGGCAGCTACCGACGCCCGTGGAAACACGTTCCGTGATGCCTCTTTTGCAACAAATTCATGCCCCACTCTACATTGAACGGGTTCGGGAAATTGCCACGAGTGGCGGTGGAATGCTGGACGCAGATACAGCCATTTCTCCTCGCAGTTATGATGTAGCCCTGCTAGCCGTTAGTGCTTGGTTAGATGGGGTGGATCGGGTTCTCGCAACTGACAATCCCGCCTTTGTCCTCGCACGTCCACCCGGACACCATGCTGAGCGAGAGAGGGGGATGGGATTTTGCTTATTTTCTAATGCTGCGATCGCCGCTTACTATGCCTTAAAACAACCCGGTATCCATCGCGTTGGTATTCTGGATTGGGATGTTCATCACGGTAACGGTACACAAGATATTGTGGAGAGCGACGCCCAAATTGCCTACTGTTCGCTGCATCAACATCCCTGCTATCCCGGTACGGGTCAAGCGAGTGAGCGGGGGTTATATAAAAATGTACTCAATCTCCCCATGCCACCGGGCAGCACAGTTGCGAATTACCAGCCCATGTTTGAGCAGAAAATCCTGCCGTTTTTCCGAGATTTTCAGCCAGATTTACTGATTATCAGTGCGGGTTATGATGCCACTGGGGATGACCCCTTGGCAGGAATTGCTCTCAATCCACAAGATTTTGGACTCTTTACTCAGTCGTGTCTGCAACTGACTCGTCGCATTCTTTTTGGTTTAGAAGGGGGTTATCATCTTACCGCCCTTGCTCAGTCAGTCGTGGCGACGATTGAAAGTTGCTTGACTTGAGGGTTACCGAAGAAAGGCAGAGGGCAGGAGGCAGGAGGCAGAAGGTAAAAAATACAATTTTTGCCCTCTGCTAAAAGGGTTTAAAGCCCCTAAATTTATTTATGAAAAAAGGTAAAAAAATGTATTTTGAGACGCGCAGCACAAAAAATACAGCGTCCTTTATAAATCCCCTAAATTTATTTATGGGGATTACCTCCTGCCTCCTGCCTTCGTCCTCCTGCCTCCTTAACTAACTAACCTGATCACCCGCCGTTACATCTTGCTTGTTTATCCATCCACACAGAGGAAAAAAAGGAGAGATCAGTTCAGTTTTCGACTCTCTATAAGCGTTGCACACAGAGCTGAGCAATTCGTTAAATATCACTCAATGGGACTGTGCAAAAGCTTGGAACTGTTCCTCACTAATCCGCCCTGCTTGATACAGGGTTTCAGTAATTTCAGAAATTGTTAATACTGAATGCGCTCGATAACCATTGGCTTTTAGTCTGTCTTTGACCCCTTGTTCATGGTCGAGAAAAACGACGATATCTTCGACTTTTAATCCTGCCGATTTTATCTTTTCGGCTCCTTCCATTACACTCTTCCCACTGATGAGAATGTCATCTACCACAACAATCATTTCTCCTGGTTCAAAGTGACCTTCAATCACCCTCCTTGTACCGTGTGCTTTGACTTCCTTGCGGGGAAAAATCATCGGGTGATTCAGCCGCAAAGATAATCCGGTTGCTGTGGGTAAGGAACCATAGGGAATACCTGCGATGCGGTCAAAAGTGAGGTCTTTGAGGATATGTTCATAGGCAGTGAGGACTTGATGAAAGATTTGGGGGTTAGAGATGATTTTCCGCAGGTCGATGTAGTAAGGAAATACTGCGCCTGATGCCTGAACAAACTCGCCGAATAAAATGCAACCAATGTCATAGAGTTGCAAAATCAAATCTTGATAAGGATGCTGTTCTAAAAAACAAACATCTGGCATCCACAAATCACAAGTCGTACCGTCCTGAACAATCTGTTGTCTGGTTTGATTAATCGACTGACGTAGTGGCTCGATCGCCACAGCAGGTTTCTCACTGGATAAGATATCCTGGGGAACTGGAATCAGCAGTCCATCACCGTTGTCATTCAATCCTGCGGCGAGGATTTCGCTAAGGTTGCCACCGCCTTCTGCCCAGATGCTTCGTGCTAGGATAATTCGTTCGGGAGCAACCGCACGGATACGTGCCATAATTTCGGCGTTGGTAGTTCCCACTTCGAGGGCCAATTGTTCAGGAGTCCCCCAATTTTTCGCCTCTTTGACCACTTGCAAGTACAGGGGAGACTCCGGCGTGGGATATTGCTGCAAAGAGACGGCACCCGGATTCGAGGTGGAACACAGAACAAACACCGCCTTACCGGGATAAATCAAAAACGGTGCAATATGATCTTGCCCGGAGTAGGGAGTCAGGGTAATCGCATCCACCTGCCACTGTGTAAAGACGGTTTGGGCAAAGATGGTACTGGTATTGAGGTCACCGTGTTTGGCGTCTAAAATGATGGGAATGTGAGCCGGGATAGCCGTGAGGGTTTTGTGTAGCAGTTCCATGCCTGGAACCCCTAACGCCTTGTAAAAGCCAAACGTCGGCTTATAGGCACAGACTAAATCTGAGGTTTCCCCGATCAGAAATTGCAGCCAATCCCACAAGTCCTCAATGAGACTGTCTTTGTCTTCTCCTCCACAGTAATGCGTGGGCATCATTTCTGGGTTGGGATCGAGTCCCACTACCAGCAAGCTTTGGTTTTGTGCGATCGCTGCATTCAGTTTCTCGAAAAAGTCCATTAGGATTGCCCTGTATGAAAACCCATTGCCTAACCATCCAGGTTAAGACTCATAAAGATTTTTCTCAATTATGAATGCGATCGCACTTCCAATTCCTCGCACATCATCCAATAAGCCATGCGTTGCTAGATGAATGATTCGCGCTTTAGGCATCAGTTGCTCAATCGCTGACTTAGTAGCATCTTTGCCGATGATGGCTTTTGTGTTAAGGAGGGGTGCGATCGCTTTTGCCTCCTGTTCAGCACCTGGAAGCGGGTCTAGCTGTTGAGGCTTCTCTCCAGGCACAGGTGGCACACTAGTGCAAGAAGGCAGAGTCGTTAATTTGCCGTGCGATCGCTAACCACTGCTGAGTGTACTCAATCGCCTTGGCATAGTCTCCCAGGGAAAGGTAAGCAAGACCCAGATTGCCCAGAGCTTTCCCCTCACTTTGTTGGTCTTTAATCTCCCGTGCCAGCGCCAAAGGTGAGGATGGTAAATAAGGATGAAAATGGTTACTGTAGGGGGCTATTGAAAGATGAGTGGCAAAATCTGAGTTGAGAAACCTCTGCTACGATGCGCTGAGCAATGACTTGAAGAGAAATAACGTATTTCTTAGCAATTCACATAGTTTCGTAACCTAAATTCTGACAATTAATCGTGCAATATAACACTTCGTTACTCAATCATTTACGGAGTCCACTTCAGAGGTAAATATGGAGCTAAGGGCAAAGGATAGAGGTGAGAGACAGACTCAACCCTACTTTCCCTGGCGCTGATATTACACACCCGATCGCCCAAATCTGCACTTATCTTTGGCAGTCCCGATTGGGTGAGTCATGACCACTCCCAGCGCCGTTTGAGAAAAAAGTTCGTAGAGTGAGAACTATGACTATTTCCCCTCGTCGGGTATACGCCCAGCTCAGAAAGATTGACCAAGTTGATTCCATGACTAGTGCACTTTACCGTGAGCTTGCTCAAGATGTGCTAGCGACACCTGGAGTCAGCATAGCCATGAAACAAGCGATCGCCGAGCGTCTCAACCAAGCCAATCGCCGACTGGGACGGCAAACCGTTGGTGGTGAGGACAGCTACTAAGCGGATGTATCTTGAACTGGCATCTTCGGAGCGCCAGAATCAGACAAAAACGCTCCATATACCATTTGAGTAAAGATTAGCTTCAAGACTACAACAATTAACTTTATAACAGGGCGCGGCTGTGCGCCCTATTGCTTTATTTAGTGCATTTTCACAAACTAACGCCGACACATATCGGCGATAAAAACAGCATAAAACCTGCTTTAATTTCCAGTAAAAATGCTTTAAATTTTTAGAAAATATTTCTAAAAATTTAGTAATTTAGGTTAAAGTAACTTTTTATAAAAATGAACGAATAAACATTCATTCTTAAATATAAATTCGCTATTCTCTTAATAGACCAACTATACAATTAAGCTTTCTACCATCAGGGATACTTAACAAAGCTCAAAAACTCTGCGTGAACCTCCGCGCTCCTGTGCGATCAAAAAACCTAACAGAGCCATGAAAAACCCAACTAACGTTCGACCCCCAGAACTAGAAGAAATTCCCCCTGGATATCTGAATATCATGGGCTACGTGGACGAATCAGAAGTCAATGGCCCTGGCTGCCGCGCCGTAGTTTGGGTACAGGGGTGTAAGCGAGAGTGTCCCGGATGTTTCAACCCGGAATCGTGGTCGTTTGAGATTAACAAACTAATAGAAATTAAAGAGCTAGCCAGTCAAATTTTGAGCAATTCTCGCAACCAGGGCGTAACCTTTTCGGGAGGGGAACCGTTTTGGCAAGCACCAGCGCTTACTCAGTTAGCCCAGCGCTTAAAAACTGCTGGATTTAACGTCATGTCTTTTACAGGATTTACCTTAGAAGAACTGCGTTCTGAACGAGCGCCCCTTGGCGCTTCCGAGTTGCTTGAACAGTTAGACATCCTAGTCGATGGTCCCTACGTGGAATCCTTAGCCATCAATTCCCCAGATTCCCTCGTGTCGTCCCGCAATCAACGGGTTCATGTGTTCAATCCCGCCTTGAAAGACAAACTGAACTGGGCAAGTGATCAGATGGAAATACACATCCTGAAAGATGGTAGCCGCATTATCACGGGTTTTCGAGGTCAGAATGGTTTGAGTGAAAGCTGAACTACTATGCTTAATTGTGGTGTGGTTCAACGAGGACAATATGTCAGAGTTTCTAGATTTTCTGAGACATAAGTTTGCCTACGTGGCGATCGCAGAATTCAAACCTGGGAAGTTTGAAGAGGCCAAGCATCTCTATGAAAAAGCGGTTTCCACCTACGCCGAAGGCTTTAAAGGAGCCTACCTGCTGCAAAAGCCAGGAACTGACGAAGGAATTGCCGTCATTTTTTGGGACAATGTGGGAGATATGGAAGCCAATCAAAACGAGGCTTATCAGGCCATCTTAAATGAGATGACGCCGCTGTTTGCTAAGGCACCGAACACTGATTTCTATGAACTGGTGAGTGAAATTCATCCCGTAGAAGAATAATTTTTGGCGGGTAAAAATTTCTTAATGGTTCTACTGGGTCAGGAGATTCTTCACTCACTTTTAAGATTCTCCTACCCCTTTTGTGGGCAATGTTTTTCTCAGCCAAAATTAAACATCACAAAGGGTTTCCGAGGTAGAGTTATGCTCTCTCTGCTTTTGTAAAAAAGCTTGAACCGTTTGATTAAAGGCTTCAGGCTTTAACAAAAACGGCCAATGATTACCAGGAACTTGGCAAAGTTGTAAATTTTTTAAGTAAGTTTTGTAGGGTTTGAGTTGCCAATTTTTGCGGTTCACCCCTGTTTCGGGTTGGATAAACAGGGTGGGAATATCAATTGAGTCAGTCAACCCTGCAACCCGCATTACGTCCTCAAAAATTTGATCCCGGGCTGGGATCGTAAACTTGCTGCCCCAACCACCATCCGGTTTTTGTTCAATGCCGGCTTGGAAAACTTGCTGTTGCAAGGAACTCCATCCCTGATATAAATTTAACTGACGTGCTTGATTTAAGGCTTGCTCATAACTCGCAAATGGTCCCATGCCCTGGAGAAACGGCAATACACGGTACAGTAGGGGAAAAGTAACCTTCATTACGCTGGGCATTTTCCAGACAAAAATCGGATCGACTAGAATCATACTTCGCAAACGCTGTGGATGTTGTCGTGCCCAGATCAGTGCGACTTTGCCAGTCCAAGAGTGACCTAGAACATGAGCATCAGACCACCCCAGGTGTTCCATTAAGGCTTCTAAATCTGCGATCGCATCGGTAAAGGTATAACCCCTATCCGGCTTGCTACTTTCGCCATGACCGCGCATATCGGGTGCAACAATATGGTAATGCTCAGATAGGTAATCTCCCAAGCTTGACCAAACGAGGGCGTGGTCTGCTAAACCATGCAACAACAATAAGGGAACATTTCCCTGGTTCCACTCTAGGTAAGAAATTTGGATATCCGGCAAGGATAAGGTTTGACGTAGAGGTACCATAGCTATATTGCAGCCGTTGAGAGACGCATCGCTAGATATCTTACTCCCCCGCGTGAAAATTCAATCACTTATAGGTTCTTGAATGTTGGGGCAAATTGTCTGGGCAATCCGATCGCTGGGGGGTTGTTCTTGCCAGCCAGAAAGTAAACCCAACAGTTCCGATTTGAGAATTTCTAAGGCTTCGATTTGCTCCGTAATCGCCTCTACTTTGAGCAGTAAATGTTGCTTTACTGCCCCACAAGGCAATTCACCGGAATCGTGGACTCCTAGGATGTCGCGAATCTCACTAAGGCTGAGTCCTAAAGATTGCGATCGCTTAATAAATGCGAGTCGATTGAGGACTTGGCTGTTAAACAGACGGTAGCCAGATTCCGCACGAGTTGTTGTCGGTTCGAGCAGACCAATCTCCTCATAGTAGCGAATTGTCTTAACCGACATGCCTGTCAGATTGGCAACTTCGCCAATCTTAAGTTGATGATGGACACTCTGTGCCGCATCGCTGTGCCCTATCTGTCTCTTCGCCTGTGTATCAGAGGAATTCTTCCCCTTCATGGGATGTTTGGCATTACTGGGAAAGGGTTGATCGGGTTTCGCTTCACTATCGAGAGCAGAGTTGCCCATCGTTTTTTGAGTTGGGGTGAACGAGAAGCGTGAGTTAAGTGCTTGCCCAGGCTAATCGCTCAAAGCCTGTGACAACAGGGCATGATCCTGAAACGATTATCAGCCCATCGCCTAGCGAGGCGGCTGACGCTTCGCCGTACTCAGGATTGGTAAGGCCGGTCGCGACGAGGATGGGGGAAGATAGTGTGTTACAGGCTGATCGGCTAGTTCAGTCTCTCGACGCTGACTTTGCCACCAACGAAGTGCTACAGCTAGCACCACCATCATCAACCCAAAACTGAGCAACGACCAGCGTTCACCTACGCCGCCAATCACAGCGTCTACCGATCCGACAATAACAATAAAGCTAGAAATTGGCTCTTTGCGGTAAGCCGCCTTTAAAATTCGAGGCAATAAAGCATTCATCACGGCTTGTTACTTACTCTATTTTACTAAGTATTTAATCTACTTCCAGGTTATCTCATTCGCGTCCGAACAACGAGCAGTAGCTAGAGGTCTGATTCTCTAGATTTTTCATCGTCTTCTCACCTTTGACAACCCTAGTCACTGGGTTAGGCCGCGTCATGAATTTTCTGGATTCACCTAGAAATAGATGGTTGACCAATGGGTTAGTCTGTTCAAGTTTCACAAGACGGATGAAAGACCTCAAGAGTTTCTACTGAGTTAGAGTCGAATTGTGATTCTATTTCAAACCCAGCCAGGTTAGTAATCCTTGACCCGTCGAGTACTCAATAATCACAGTCAAGATAAAACCAATCATCGCAGCTCGACCATTTAATCGCTCTGCATAGTCGTTGAAGCCAAACTTAGGTTCTTCTAGCTGGGGAGTTGTGGTTGGTTTGGGCTGGGTCATTGTTTTATTGCCTCACGTTTCTTAGTTACAATCCTTTAACAATTTTAATCGTTCTTCAAGAATGAATCCTTGTCAAGTCTAGATTCGGGGATTGGGGATCAGGAAAATTTTCTTCAGTGCCTTACCCCTAGGCACTTTCTAGCTAAGAGGTTATTCCGCCCACAAATTTTAATGGTCATACTGGTATTTAAGACCTCTTGAAGATAGCAGCCGTCTGCTCAAGGCTCGATCCCACAAGGAGGGTTTGAAGGCGGCTCAATTTGTTCAAGTCTTGTACTGAAAATGCTAGTAGGCTATTCGTTTTGAGCCGAATGCATCGGTGAACGAGATTTGTGTCGCCGCAGACTAGACGCTGTCGCCAACTGGTGCAAGATCAGACTCAGCAACTCTTACAAGGTGTCCGAATTCATTATTCACCGTTGCGGAATGCCGTCAGGAAAGCATCGGTATTTAATAGAGGTAAAAAGATGGAAATAGGTGTCCCTAGAGAAACGAAAGACCAAGAATTTCGTGTCGGTTTAAGTCCCAGTAGCGTCCGGGTACTGAGCGAAGCTGGCCATAGGGTCTTTGTGGAGCAGGGTGCAGGGGTTGGTGCGGGTTTCACGGATGAAGACTACGAACAGGCAGGAGCCAGCATTGTCTCGCAGGCCGCTGAAGCTTGGAATCGGGAACTGGTGGTCAAGGTCAAGGAACCACTGAAGCCAGAGTACCAGTTTCTGCAAAAAGGACAGCTGCTGTTTACATATCTACACTTAGCAGCGGATCGCTCTCTAACAGAGCACTTGATTGATTGTGGAGTGAGTGCGATCGCCTATGAAACGGTCGAACTTCCCGATGGGAAACTGCCCTTACTCACGCCCATGAGCATCATTGCAGGTCGCCTTGCCGTGCAATTTGGAGCCAGGTATCTAGAGCGCCAACAGGGAGGACGGGGTGTTCTTTTGGGTGGGATTCCCGGCGTTAGACCCGGTAAAGTGGTGATTATCGGTGGTGGTGTTGTCGGCACAGAAGCGGCTCGAATTGCCGTGGGGATGGGTGCCCAAGTGCAAATTTTTGATGTGAATGTAGATCGCTTAGCTTATCTAGAAACCTTGTTCGGTTCCAGAGTTGAGCTGCTCTATAGTAATTCTGCGTCTATTGATGAAATGGTTCCAGAGGCCGATTTACTCATCGGTGCGGTTTTAGTCCCAGGGCGTCGGGCACCCATTTTGGTGCATCGGAGTCTAGTGCAAAAGATGCATCCGGGTTCGGTGATTGTTGATGTTGCCGTCGATCAAGGCGGCTGCATTGAGACATTACGACCCACCTCTCACAGCAATCCCACTTATATCGAGGAGGGGGTTGTCCACTTTGGTGTTCCTAATATGCCGGGAGCTGTACCTTGGACAGCAACACAGGCACTGAATAATAGTACACTTCCCTACGTCCTGAAGCTGGCGAATCACGGATTAGGCGCTCTAAAACTCGACTCTGCATTGGGTAAAGGTCTGAATATCCAGAACTATCAGCTCGTTCACCCAGCCGTGCAGCAGGTGTTTCCAGATTTAGTCGGGTAATGAGTTACAGCAGGTTGCAAGTCAATAAAGTACATTGATTGGTCAATTGCTGTTACTGTACTTCATCAACCTGCAATCTGCTGTAAGCGTTTTGCTGCCAGTGAATCGCTCTCAACTCGACGAGAGTGGCAGGCGTTTGCTACCACTGAGTACCTCTTCAAAGGCGGGGGCGGATAAAGGAGGGCTGAACCAATAACCCTGAATCTGATCGCACTGATGCCCATAGAAAAAGGCGAGTTCAGCTTCAGTTTCCACTCCTTCCGCAACGACTTTTAGATTCAGACTTTGAGCCATTTGCAGAATCGCGGTTGTAATTGCCGCATTTTTAGCATCTTGTGTCAGCGAAGAGACAAATGAACGATCAATCTTCAAAATATCGAAAGGCAATTGTCCCAGATAACTTAAAGATGAATAACCTGTGCCAAAATCATCAATGGAGATTTGAATACCGAGGGATTTTAATTCGCTCAACGTTGCGATCGCCACGTCAGGATTTTCCATGACCGTACTTTCCGTGAGTTCTAACTCTAAATACCTGGGATCAAGTCCAGTTTCTCTAAGAATCTCAACGATTAACTCACCTAGGTGGGGTTGACTAAACTGATGTCCGGATAAATTCACCGCGATCCGAATCGGGGGTAAGCCAGCGGTTTGCCAGCCTTGAGCTTGGACACAAGCGGTCTTGAGAATCCACTCTCCCAATGGGATAATGAAACCCGTCTTCTCTGCCAAAGGAATAAATTCAGACGGCGAGATAAAGCCTCGCTCTGGATGAAGCCAACGCACCAAGGCTTCTGCCCCTTCAACTTCTCCGGTTCGCAAATTCACCTTGGGCTGATAGTAAACTTGAAATTCTTGGCGTTCCAAAGCTTGACGCAGCTCAAGTTCTAGTAAGAGTTCTTCTTGAGATTGAGTCCCGATTGAGGCGATGTAAAACTGATAAGCTGTGTTTCCCAGCTTCTGGGCTTCTTCTCTCGCTGCACTGGCATGTTTGATTAAGGTATCAATATCGCGCCCATCGCGACCAAAGAAAGCAATCCCAATCCTAGCCCTGAGAAAAAGTTCATGAGTACCCACAAGCAAGGGAGAGGAAAAAGCCTCAATCAGAGTTTCCGCTATCTTTGCCACCTCACCGCGATGAGTATTTGAGGTCAGCAGAATTACAAATTGAGCCGCACCTAAATGAGCAATAGTATCCAGTGGACTGATGCAATTCTGAAGACGTTCTGCAATGGCTTTGACTAACAAGTCCCCACTGGTGGGCCCAAGGGTATTGTGCAGCCGTTTGAGTTGCTCAAAACCAATGGAGAGCAGGGGAATCTTGCGCTTGCGGGTATTCCCTTGAGCGAGTAACTGATTAAACCGCTCTTCCAATAACAGTTGATTGGGCAGGTTAGTCAAATGGTTATAACGCAGCAGGTAGTCCAGTTGAGCTTGTGTCTGCTCCAGTTCAAGAGTATGTCGCTGAGCCAAAGAAGCCTTTTTTTGCAGTCGAGTGGCAATCGCTTCTAGGAGTTCAGCCCTGGTAAATGGCTTGGTGAGGTAATCATCTGCCCCTAAAGTCATGGCCTGACGCCAATCGGCGCGATCCGCTTTGGCGGTAAGAAAAATGAAGGGTATGCTCGCGGTGGTTGGGTCTTGTTGCAACACCTTCAAGACACCGTAACCATCCAGAATGGGCATGAGAATGTCGCAAATAATCAAATCAGGCTGCTCACTACGCGCTAGCTGCACTCCACGGCTACCATTCTCTGCACCGATGGCCTGGAACCCTTCCGCACTCAGGAGTTTAAGTAGATTAATCCGAATGGATCGCTCGTCTTCAATTACGAGAATTTTATACATCGGTTTGAGTCCTTCAAATAGGTTAAATTGACACGATAACGTGACGGAAGTGTTTTGTGGCGATGAAGTGAGCTGTTGATTTAACCCTGGCTTGACAAGAGCGGACTTCATCGGTTGTGTGATTTAACTTGCGTCTCCCAATCGTGTGGGTTGATGGGGGTGAGGTGGCAGACAATTGAGCATGGGCAGAGAGAAATGGTTTTTTAAGGGCAGTGACACGGTAAATCTCGTTCCTATTCCCACTTCACTCTCTACAGCGATCTCACCCCGATGTAAGTCAACGCAGGTTTTAACAATTGCTAACCCTAGTCCTGTTCCAGCGATCGCGCCGACATTTTTAGCCCGGTAGAAAAACTCAAAAAGTCGGGATTGCTCTTCTTTTGGTATCCCTATACCTTGATCTTGGATTTGAAAAATCGCTTTGTCATCCTGACAAGTCAGTTCAAAGTGAACTTGACCCCCTGCTGGAGAATACTTAATGGCATTGCACAGTAAGTTACTCAGCAGTTGCCTGAGCAGCTTCTTATCCATACAAGCTAAGAACCTGTGACCCCGACATACCAACGTTAGGGTGTGTGGGATGCCTGAGGGCGTTGGGTTTAAACTCATCCCTCGCTGCATTTCGGTCACTAAATCTTGGCAGAACTCATTGAGTACTAGCGGTTCTGGATTGAATCGAACTTGCCCAGCTTCGGCGGTGCCAATAAATAGCGAATCTTCCAATAACTGGAGCATGTGTTTGACTGCATCTTGTATCAGATGCAACTGCTCCACTTTGTCCTCTTGTGTCCATTCATAGTATTCCAGTAACTCCGCCGTAGACATGATCGTCGCTAATGGCGTCCGGAACTCGTGGGAGGTAATCGAAATAAAGCGAGACTTGAGATCGCCCAGTTCTTTTTCTTTGGCGAGGGCATTGAGAATCTCGACTTCCGCTAACTTGCGTTCTGTAACGTCCTCCGCAATCCCTGCAATTCGGGCAGGCGAATCCACTTTATGCAAGATGTGGCAGGCACGCACCCAAATCCAACGCACTGAACCATCGGGTCGCACAATCCGATATTCCTCATCAAAATCTTGCACCTGTTGGAGATGGGGAGTCAAGGCAGCGACGACGCGATCGCGGTCTTCTGGATGTACACTATCTAACCAAGATTGAGGTTGCTCGTATAGACTTTGGGTTGTGCGCCCCCAAAGATCCTCATAGGCAGGACTAATGTAAAGGATCTGGCTCAGATCAGGAAGCGTCAAAAAGAAAACCTCATGGATGTTTTCCGTTAACTGGCGGAATTGCTCTTCCCTTAAGCGCAAATCTTCCTGTGTTTTTCGGTAATCCGTAATATCGAAGAGTACGCCATCCAAACACAGCAAACTACCGTCTGCGGCAAATACACCTTGACCTTTCTCGTAGACCCATCGTATACTTCCGTCTTTTCCAACCAGTCGATACTCTATGACATAAGGCTTTCGCAGTGCGATACACTCGGCTACAACCCGCTCCACCCTGGTTCGATCTTCGGGAGCAATCACACTCGTAAATGTCCGGACTTGATTGTGGAGAAAGTCAGCCGCCGGATAACCTATCATCTCTTCCATGAAATCGCTGATGAAGTCGATGGTCCAGTCCGCATCGTAGGCACGGCGGTAAACGACACCAGGGATATGATCCACTAAGGAACGGAATCGCTCCTCGCTCTCTCGCAATGCGGCCTCAGCTTGCTTCTGCTCAGTCACATCACGCCCCATGATCAGGACTTCATCTTGACTATAGAAAACGCTGCGAATTTCATAATGACGTCGTTCGCCTTTAATCTGTATTGGTGCTTCTGAAACTTGAACCTTACCTGTCGAGAGCGTCGCTGCTACATCGGCACTCAGTTTAAGTGCTAATTCGTGTGGCAACAAGCTAGCGATTTTTTTCCCCAGAAACGCATGAGCAGAAATCGGCGTCTGGCGATTTTTGGCAGGGATGAAGTCTAGGTAAGTCCCATCTCGATGGATTCGCACTAAGGCGTCGGGAATCGCCTCCAGTAAAGCACGATTTACCGCTTCGCTTTGGCGCAGTGCTTGTTGGGCCAAAAAACTTTCGTTCCACAGAGACACTGCCGCCGCTGCGCTGGTGAGCAAATCAACTTCTGATGCCTGCCAAGGGTGGCCTTCTGTACAATTGTCAAAACCAATAAACCCGAAAAAGGTGCCATTTACTGTCAGGGGCAAAATTAGAATCGAAAGGATTCCCTGAGGTGCTAAAACGACACGTTCCGATTCGGGAAATTCGGTAATAATACCCGCAATAATTTCGTTTTGCGACAAAACTTGACTCCAGCGGGGGAAAACGTCGTCATAGCTTAAGTTTTGTACCGTCTGGCTCTCCATTTTGGGCGGCATCCCTGGAGCGCACCACTCTGCCTGCTGACTCATGAGCAGACGTCCTTGCTCATCTCGGTAATTTTCAAACACATACACACGACTGGCATCGGCAACTTGCCCCAAGACTTCTAGAATCTCGTTGTACGGCTTTTGTTTGATCAACCCCTGCTGAGTGTCCTTCTCAAACGCCAGTAACCGACGTTGCACTTCGACTAAGGCGGCTAAGTAACGTTCCCGCTCTGCCAGTACCTCTTCGCTCAGATGACGCTCCGTGATGTCGTAAAGGGTGCCACAAGTGCCTGTAATTTTACGGTTAGCATCAAACGTTAATTGGGTGAATACCTCAATCCAGCGATAACTACCACAGGCAGTCCGATAGCGAACCTCATGGCGGCAGTATTCTTGTTTGCCTGCAATTAACAGTTGAAATTCGTATAAGTTGCGTTGCCGATCATCAGGATGAACGTAATCTAAGAAGAAAGTACCGAGACTACCTGCGATCGCAAAATCGGTAATTTCACTCCAAGCCGGATTGAGAAAAGTCCAATATCCATTAACATCGGTCTGAAAAATGACTTCTTTGACGTTGTCAACCACAGATCGATACTGTTCTTCTCGCTCTCGCAGAGAGGCTTCCACTTGCTGGCGCTGCCCAATTTCCCATTGAAGCTGGAGGATAACCTCCTTCAGTTCCGCTAGGGCTTGCCTTAATTCTTGGGTTCGCTCTTCAACCCGTATTTCTAGCTGGTTTTTGGCTTGTTGCAGAGCCTCCTCTGAAGGCATGTCAGGGCGCTGCCGAAGGAAATGAACCAAAATTAGGAAAATGGAAAAAGAAGAAAAGATAATGATGAAAGTATTGTCGATCTGAACCCTAAAGATGCTCGATTCCCAGAGACGGTTATATCCATTGGAAATAAAAAAATTGTCAGACAATATTTGTAAGACTTTGAGCATCATCTATTCGTAATCCCAGTCCATCAAGCAAGCAGTTTTAGCTCTAACGTAGCTCAGATTAAGTTAAATTTTTTAGTTTATACAGAGACTCATCAAAGCTTTATTGTTACCCAAGAATAAAAAATATGGCTGATTATAGCTGATGATTGAGTTAAATTATAATTCTATAATTAGCTGGATTAAAATCGTCAATCCAAAGGGATCATACCGTTTTTGTAAAAATACAATCGGCGGGTAAACAGGGGAACATTTAGATATAAACCCTCCTCACCCTTCTTTAAATGGTGCACATTTTAGATGCTCCCAATCCAACTTTCAGACTGAATATTTTCGTCTAATTGCTGAAAACAGCCAATGCACACTCGAAACGCAAGAACTTTTCACCATTGCACTCCTTCATGAATGGAATTGACTGTTCAAGAGATACTTGTATCCCAAAAGGATAATTATGCGCGATTCTGGTACTAATAAAAAAATTAGAGATTAAAGTTTTAGTAAAGTTCCGGTCGATTTAATCATGCCGAACTTGGATTGACTATACCCTTTTTTTTGGTAGAAGCGTAGCGGGTTGCCAAAGTAGTCCACAGAAGCACAGAGTTTGCTCTCGGAGAGAATATAGAGATAAAGGGGGTATAGATATAGATATAGATTCTGTTTTCGCTATGATTATACCGAACCAAGGTAATCATTAAGCTGATTATTCTAGCCTGCGAATAAAGTTAATTATGACGTTTTTAAAGAAATTAAATTTACTCCTAAAAGAGCATAAATTGAGCTAAATTTAGCTATCTGGAGATCCAGTAATCTAATCAGCATTTAAATCGTATAATCCATGCTCCCCCGTCCTAGTAGGAGTTCAGGCCCCGCGAAGCTCCTAATGCGAATTGTGATAGGGATATAAATTGTTTCTATCCCTAGGCTGGCTGACAACAACGCCAAATGCCCTCGTACAACTGGATCACCCAATCGGGTGAACACTTTAAGACTTTATCGTCAATCCTTCTTGGGGTTGCGATATTGCCTGAATGCTGTTACAATCTTCTTTAAGGATTATATTCGGCTGAAAAGTTTGTTTTTATTAGATCAAACCGGTCTCCGAATCTAACTCTCCACACCTTCTGATTTCGGAGCTGCTCTATGTCAATCTATGTCGGCAACCTCTCCTATGATGTCACGGAAGAAGACATAAGAGAAGTTTTTGCCGAGTACGGAACTGTAAATAATGTTACATTGCCTAAAGATCGAGAGACCGGTCGTAAGCGGGGCTTTGCATTTGTAGAAATGGGAACAGACGAAGAAGAAACCGCAGCGATTGAGGCTCTTGATGGCGCTGAGTGGATGGGTCGAAACCTGAAGGTTAATAAGGCGAAGCCTCGCGAAGACAATAAACCCTTTGGCGGTGGTAGTCGCTCCAACAACTTTAAATCTTCTCGACGCTACTAATGGGTTGAGAGAGAAGATGAAACTCTAAAGTCTGAAGGGCAGGCAAAGAGTCTGTCCTTTTTTGCTGATGACCGGCTGGACGCTTAAGCGCTAAGCTGGCTAATAATTCACTCAATCAGAGGAGGAAGCGGGATGGCTCAAGTGATCAGAGGCGAACATGAAGGGATTGAGGCAACCTTACGTCGATTTAAGCGAGAAGTTTCCAAAGCGGAAATTTTTCCAGACATGAAGAAGCATCGTCACTTTGAAACGCCTATTCAAAAACGCAAGCGCAAAGCCATTGCCCGACAAAAGCAGGTTAAGAGGATGTCTCGCTACAGAAACAAAAGACGTGATTAATTAATAGTGAGTTGCATTCATACAACTTAGGCTCTCTCCCCATCCATTTTTCTCTGAGGCATGGATTTAGGGAGTTTATTTGTTTATACGCCCTCTCGTGTTTTCATGGGCTTTCAAGTCTCTCAATACACTCGGCACTATCATTGACGGGTTTATTTACCACCTTACTAACTGGGTAAGCTGTCATTTCTTCAGTTGGATAAGGACACAGTAAAGCCTCTAACGACTCCTGCTGCTTCATCTGTGGGTTCAACCACAAATCATAGTTCTTTGGGTCAAGAATCACTGGCATTCGGTTGTGAATAGGACGCATCAACTCATTTGCCTCCGTAGTTAAGAGAGTACAAGACTCAATCGCCTCACCGTCAACAGGTTGCCAACGTTCCCACAAGCCAGCAAACGCGAACGGACATCCATCCTGCAAACGAAAATAATACGGCTGCTTTTGTTTTTGATTCTCCTGTTGCTGCCACTCATAAAAACCATCGGCTAGTACTAAACAGCGCCGATGCCGGAAAGCACTGCGAAATGATGGTTTCTCTGCCACCGTTTCTGCTCTAGCATTAATGAGCCGTGATCCCATTTTTGAGTCTTTCGCCCAGCTTGGAATCAGTCCCCAATGTAACATTTTGAACTGCCTGTCTTGGTGTTCTGGAGTTTGTAGAATCGTAGCCACCGACTGAGTCGGCGCGATATTGTATCGGGGTGTCAGGGGAGGAACCGCCACCTGAAAAACCTGGGTGATTGTCTCTGCTGATTGGCTCTGACTAAATCTTCCACACATGCTTTTATCCTATGGCCTGTATGATGAAGTCGATATTTCATTTATATAGTATTTTTGTACTGCTATAAATAAAATCCAAGAATCAACATTTTTTTATAGCCTTCTTTTGAAGGCCGAGAACTAGCAAAAGAGACCTGATAGAGGTAATCTTTGTTTAACTGGTCACCGTGTCACTCACAAAGAACCATGAATCAGGGTGGTAGAGCCGTCATTTCTGGGAATGTTTTAGAAAAAACGGTTGAAACAATCTTACAGGTACATGGATATACCGAAATCTGTCGAGATTTGCCTAAAAAACGACGACGAGACTGGCTGCTATACTCGCATGAGCCACCCAAACGATACTCTAAACAGGTTTATATTGGTTCGGGAATTTATGGAACAGCGATTTACGTAGACTTTTATGTTTTTAATTCTGTATCCATTCCCGATGGTCTTATTGTTGAATGCAAATGGCAGCAAGCGGGTGGCTCAGTAGATGAAAAACTTCCCTACCTCAATTTAAATATACAGACTTGTTATCCCTCTCCTACAGTCGTGTTGATTGATGGTGAAGGAATGAAAAAAGGAGCTATAAATTGGCTAACTAGACAAGTAGATTGTAATCCCAATTTATTGGCTGTACATAACCTAACCCATTTTATGATTTGGGCTAACAACCATCTTTAATAAGATGTAATTAAAACCTCCGAAATTTTACCTCGTTTACTGGCTTTAGAGTTAATTAATCGAGTAGCTGATATTGCATGGATTTGAAAATCACGGTAAAGTTCTCGGATAAAATTACAATCCGAATTAGAAAGCATAACTTTGACACCCCGTTGAGCTAATTCAGCAAAAACTTCTTTGAGTTTTATCTGGTCGTCTGGCTTAAAAGCATAACGACTATAAGCCGTAAAATTACTAGTAGGGCTGATGGGATAATAAGGGGGATCAAAATAAACAAAGTCATCACAGCTATTCGCAGAATCAAGGATGTACTCAAAATTATTCACATTAATCTGAGCCTTCTGAAGTGCAAAACAGGCTGATCTTAGTAAAGATGGGTTGCAAATTTTAGGATTTTTATATTTGCCAACGGGAACATTAAATTGACCTTGAGAGTTCTCTCGATATAAACCATTAAAGCAAGTTTTGTTGAGATAGATAAGACGTGCAGCTTTCTCCAGATGAGTGATGCCTTTACATTGACGTATATCATAATAATATTCTTTACAATGTTTACTTTGATGTTCTTCTAAAAGTACAATTAGCTCCTCAACATTGTCTCTAACACACCGATAAACATTAACAAGCTCTGCGTTAATATCTGTTAAAATAGCTGATGGTGGATTAAGATGAAAAAAGACAGCACCACCTCCGAGAAAAGGTTCATAGTAAGTCTTAAAGGCTTTAGGAAAATAATGTATATATTGCTGAATAAGCTGGCTCTTACCACCCGCCCACTTTAGGAACGGTCGAGGCACAACAGTTGGCTGAACAATCGTATGCATTGATCTTAAAAACTAGTGATGAGTGAGTACAATTTTATTTTCTATATTTTTATGATCGGTGTCTGCCGTAGTTAGAAAAAAATGATCAGGGCAAAATTTGAGTCTAATCAATAAAAATGCACATCTTGGCAAATCTTAATCATTCAAATTTATATCTCTTTGTTTTAGTGACGTTCGTCTATTTTATCATTAGTATTTTAAATTATAGATTATTTAAAAACAAATTATCTCTTCCTAATAGCAAAATTAGCTTGATTGCGGCTTGTCTCTTAATCGTTAATTACATTGTTTTATTAGTTCTCTACGCTACACACAATAATTTTTTTGACCATGCAGAAGCGAACATAGCTACGGTTTCCTGGCTCTTTCAAAGAGGCAAGCCTATTTATCATGAATTAGAATCTGCTGAGCGCTACAGTATTCCCTATGGCCCAATGCTGTATGTTATTAATGGATTTTTCTTGAATCTACTAAAGCCCAGTCTATTTTCTGCAAAAATTGGTGGCATATTAGCGGGTGGTCTAAGTCTATTATTGCTATTCTATGCGTTAAAAAAAATAGTAGGTCTTCAAATCGCAATTTTTTGTTCAGGTTATATAAGTTTAATTTTTATTTCAATTTATTCTTATTTTGCCGCAGCTACTTTTTGGAACAGAAGCGATTCTTTCCTAATTATGTTCGTAGCGCTAGGGTTGCTAACGGCAGTTAGAACAACTTCATGGCTGGCAATCTTAGGATCTGCCTTATCGATAGGTATTAGTGTAAACTTAAAAATTCATGGCATCCTTTATTTTTTACCGATTTATATTTTATTTTATTTTCGCCATGGAATTTACTCTGTTTTATTTTCAATTTTGGGTTCTCTAATTCTGGTAATTATACCTTTTATTGGTTTTCCCCAAGTATCTCTGACAAACTACATCATTTGGCTAAATGAGTTTGGGGAACAGGGGTTGTCGCTTAACCTATTAAAGGGAAATATAATTTGGTCACTCTACTTATTGGCTCCTCTACTATTTTTATTTATTTATTTTAAATTTATTAATAATAATGAATTTAATGTTTTTCTAAAAAATAATAAATATTTTATTTTTTCCATTTTGGTCAGCCTTCTTGGTGTAGCGATCCTAGGTTCCAAACAGGGTGCAGGAATGAACCATTTACTTCCTTTGATACCCCCATGGGCTTATTTGTTTGCATTGACCTTATCTCAAGCAATTGCCGTGGAAAGAAAACGTTCCTTCAAGGACATTAATAAGTATTCCTATTGCCTTTACATAAGTCTAATTGGCGCTTTGTTAACAGTTACTCTAATAAGAGCATCAGTCAATGAAATCAGATTTATTGATTTATCAAGCAAATACCACGATGAACCCGTTCAGGAAATTAATGAAATCCTTCAATCTTATTCAGGCATTACTATTGGAATGGGCTATGGGGGCGATTATGATTTAACCTATTATCGACCGATTTTAACATATCACGGGAATCCTTACTTCATTGATGCCGTTTCTATGATGGATTCGGAATTTTTAAGGAAAGGAATACCAACTGAAACATTGAAGGCTCTAAGTTCATGTAAAATAGATTTATGGTTAATTCCTAAAGGCGGATTGCCCTTTAATTTGTATAATTACTTTAATCAACGGCAAGTCTTTAGTGAAGAATTCAAGTCTACTTTCTTGCTAAACTATGAATTAAGACATCACACTAAACATTACAATTTATGGTTTTGCAAAAAATAAATGATAAAATATCACGACTAGAAAATAATTAATCAAAGACTGTAGCTGTAAAAAAGACAACAACAAGTACGGCGATGATAGCAAACCACTAAATTAACTTGATGGCTTGTCGATCTCGCTCACAAGTGCTAACAGTAAAAAGTAACCTTGTAAACTTTTTTAGGAAAATGAAAGATTTTTGGGAAAATGTCTCTCGCTACCCCCGCTTCTTTATCACCATCAGCTTGGGGATCTTCTATTTCTTATTTGAGCGACTGAAGCCTCTATTTGAGCGCCCTCTCACAGCGATCGCCTTGACAGGGGTTCTGGTCGCCGGCTTTTTCTTCATTGCTTTCACCCTCCGAGCTATGCTAGGTTTGAATCCTATTTAAACGGGGGAGTTCACATTAATCGTTAATCGAGATTGAGGGAAAAGTAGAAACAACGTAATCTCCCTGGGGACTGACGTAACAAAAATTCAATGCCTGTCAATATTATTGTTAGTGAACTACTATAGCTCGTTGGAAGCGACTGTCTGTAGTGTAACAAAGGGGGCGTTATGCCTACAAGTCGCCGTGTTTCTCGCGTTGCCTCGCTGATTCAGCAAGAAGTCAGCCAAATGGTACTCCACGAAATCAAAGATGACCGAGTGGGGGCTGGTATGGTTAGCGTTACCGATGTAGACGTATCTGGCGACCTCCAGCACGCAAAAATCTATGTGTCCATCTATGGCACTGATGAAGCAAGAGCAGAAACCATGGCTGGGCTAAAGTCCGCCACAGGTTATGTCCGTCGTGCATTGGGTCAACGGATTCGCCTACGCCGAACACCAGAGGTGATCTTTATCGAAGACCGAGGGTTAGAAAGAGGCGATCGCATGTTGACACTTCTCGATCAGCTCAGTGAAGAGCGTCAGAGCAAGGAGCTGGAAGACGATATCCCTGAGGCCGAAGATTGAAATATGCACTGAAACCTCTGCCGGCTCTCAACCGTTTTGCTCTCGAACAACAGGTTGCATAGATGATTGTAGTGCGGTTGTCTAGCGACCTGTTCCAATGTCTAGCGTCGGAACCCTCACAGGGGACGTTTGACGATAGGCCAGAGGTTTTTGGTCTTTGGGGCGTTATAGTACTCGCAGAGATTACCATTCGTCTCAACTATATGACGAACTTCAATTCCAAGACCGTCATACCTCTTGTTCCTCTTTGCTACAATTGTGGATTCTGAGCAACTCGTTTTGATGGAATACTTGACGATCACCTGTTCCGGAAGAATGGCTTAATGAATCTTTATGCAACGATACTTTACACCTTCTCATAATCTATGGCAGCTCTTATTTTGAGAGTTTCTGATACCTGAGTGGCTACACCTATACGTTTCCTTAGGAAAAAATGCCCCAAACTCAAGTGATCCCGGCTTCAAGGGTGGTTTCATCAGGACTCTCCAAATTAATCCACTGACCTATTTAGTTTAAGTTTTGTTTAAGTCTTAAATGAGGTTTTTACTCTCTTCGCGGGAAGATACGCCCACTCAATTTGTTGTAACGCTTGCTGCGTATGGGTTTCATCCTTGAGAGAGGAAAAATCGGCTTTTGACATTTTCTTAACCTTTTGCGATTTTTATTCAAAAAGAGAATTCATTCGTAACTTTCTATACGGAACTAAATTTATTTTCACGCTAGCGAATATTCGATTATATTTAATCGTAGCTTTGTTATTTCCCTGCCTATTACCATGAGTATTAACACCGTGCCTTCTACACCTACAATTCAGTACTCCATCAATGTCATCCAAGACGAAGCGCGTCACCTAGTGGAAAGAGGAATCATTAGCCGTCAGCAGCCTATCTACGTCCTTTGCCAGTACATTCCCGCACGGGAGTGGGTTTGTGTAGAGTGTGAGCTAGAACGTTGCGACTTCTTGCTCAGAGACCGCATTGCCGATTTGATCGGCTCTGAAGAATGGGATAATGATTAATATTTTTTATGGGAAGGAGAACAAAACCTAATGACTAGGAAAATTTTCCTAGTCCTTGGCAAACTTTGGGACACCTAAGCGTAATCAAAAAGACTTTTAGGACGATCGAATTTGCCGAAATTTATGGGAAAAGCTTGAAACGAATTTTCTATCCTCTTAAGCTGTAAAAATTCAGTGCGCCCTAAAGGGCGTTGCTTATTTTAGAAGGCTTGAGAAGATCAGTGATCATAGTGCCAGTGATCATAGTGCCAAGGCTGCCCCCATCTATAGAAGGTGTTCTCGATGGACTCCTCGGTGAAAGGTAACAGATGTAACGGATCGACTGACTCGGTGCCTCATCCTCAACTCATCCGCTACCTCGACGATCTGGCCTCCTAAACCCATTGCATCTAATCCGCGAAAATCAAATAGTTCTGATCAGGGTGGGAGGTATTGAACTTGCTGTTAACTGCCTTAAGTCACCTAGCGCCAAACCCTATAGGTTATGGCGCAGTATTTTTGCTCAAGCCTAACCAATGGAGGGTCAGTCTAACTATCTGAGTCCGAGTTCCGTAATTTCTCTAACTCAGTACGAATGGCAGCAATTTGTGCCGTCAATTCTTCTAATTCCAACTGTGCATTGGGTGAGGCAGCGGTTGTTGGTGGTGTAACAGAAATATCAATTGGTGTTTCCGTTGCAGAGGAACGCCCTGGAGTACTTTGTTGCCTCCACATCTGCTCAATAAAACTTCGGGCTTCTTGCTCAGTGATGGCTCCTTTCTCAGCCCACTCAGTGACCCGTTGGCTGAACTCTAACCTCAGTTGAGACAAGCTTTCCTCACGCTTTTGAGAGTCGCCGAGCGTTTCGACGAGGGATGTCGTTGCTCCCAAGGAGACACGCAATCCAGTTTGTAGCAAATCTAGGAGATTGTTGGAGTTCATCTAAGTACCCAGTCCGGTTGAACGAATGACTTCGTTTATAATCTATCGTTTTTGGCAAATGGCTAAGAAGATAAGGCCGTTCGCTCTTTCTAGGACTTATGCCTATTGACCTGTTGGACTCTATGGCTTGCCGTTAGCTAGACTTTTTGTGTATGTTCTCAAGTCTTCAGCCCACTTGCTCCAGGTATTGATTAACATCATCGATCACGCGAGTCAACTCCGCTTCTGTCGTTAGACGGATGCGCTCGTCACGGAGTGTAACGAGGACTTTAGCTGCAAAGGGACTCGGCCAGATATTAGGATTGCAGAAAATTTCCAGAAAGACATCCCCGGAATATCGGTATTCCATGGGTTTTTGAGGCGTGGGTTTGCCACCGCCACCGGTTGCCTGGGTCGCGGCTTTCAGGCTTTGCATCAATTGGGCGATCGCTTGCTGTAACTCTTTAGCCGCATCAGCCGTGAAGGCGAACGACACAGAACCTTCGACAAGATTAAGTTTTAGCGGAGTGGGAGGCATACGTAATAAATCTTAATATGAGAGTTTTAATGCAAGAAGTTGTAATTGAGTCCCTGGAAAAATTTACCAGACAATGGGTTCATCGGTGCATTTTTATTAAAAATACTCTCAACAATCCCACCCATTTGCAGATGTTAATAGAACCATCAGCCCCCAAACGAAGGAAGTCTCAGGCATTTTACAGACTAAACTAAAGGCTATAAATGTTAATTCAATGGGGTGGCATCTGTGGTGCAAGATAACCGCTCTGAAGTTCGTAAGGTTTTACTGATTACCCTACTGCTCAATCTATTCGTGATGGGATTAAAAGCGGTTGTGGGATTTTGGACAGGGTCTCTAAGCCTGCAAGCAGATGCTCTCCATAGTGTGACCGATAGTGCGAACAATGTTTTAGGTTTAATGGCCAGTCGATTTTCTTCCCCTTTACCCGATCGCACTCATCCCTATGGACACCAGAAATTTGAAGCGGTGGGTGCGCTGGGAATTGCGGCCTTTTTAGGTATCGCCTGCTTTGAAATTCTTCAAGGAGCAATCGAGCGGATTTTTCAGGGTCTTACTCCTGTCAATATTTCTGCCCCAGAACTGTGGTTGCTGTTAATTGTATTAGGGGTAAATATTTTTGTAACCTACTATGAGCGAGGTGTGGGTCAGCGAGTGGGTAGCCCAATTTTGATCGCTGATGCTCAACACACCATGAGCGATGTTTGGGTGACCATTACCGTCCTGCTTGGATTAATTGGGGTTTGGCAGGCACGAGTGTTACATTTACCCCAACTTCAGTGGCTCGATGTACTTTTCGCTTTCCCGGTTGCTCTGTTAGTGTTTTGGAGTGGCTGGAAGGTAATAAAAGAAAATTTGCCCTGGTTAGTGGATGAAATGGCGATCGCACCCGAAGCCATTCGGGATATTACCCTGCAAGTTCCCGGCGTGATCAACTGCCATGATATTGCTTCTCGCGGTCTGTTGGGGCGTCAAGTCTTCATTGAAATGCACCTAATTGTCCAAGCGAAAGAGGTGGAAACCGCTCACAAAATTACCGAAGAAGTTGAATCGCGACTAGAAGAACGCTTTAGTCCTGTTCGAGTTTTGATTCATGTTGAGCCACCTGATTACCAGTCCAATCAAGTTAGCTTTGAGTCAGAAATTCAATCAGTAGACCCCTAGTTTTCCACAGATCGGGGTACTTTTCCACAGAAAATGACGAGTTTTCCACAAAGATAAAGAGAAGATAATCATTGCCATCGCTATTCTTAACCAATGTCACACCAGATTTTTGCAACTGTTAGCTAACCCATTTGTCTAAAACGAGCTTTGAGATTACTTCCGGCTCGCGGATTTCTCATGCTGAACACTAGCACCGGCTGGCACCGCTAAGCTGTTGAAATAAAGTCCGCCAATGGTGAACATAAACAACAGGTAAGCTACGGATTGAACCAGATAAATTTTTTCCCGATAGCCAATTAAGGCTTTAAGCACGATACCGGGAAACTGATCATCGGGTAAAACACTGCTCATATTCCAAACGATCGGGCCTAAAATGCAGGAATGGTCTTTCGCAAACCGTTCGTAGTAGAAGCATAAATCGGCTGATTTCCGATCCATCTGGGCTAATGTCTTGATGGATTCATCAAAATGTGATAAAGAAGAGACGACTAAACCAGCAACAATTAGGAGTAACAAAACCCCCATGACCTGAAAGAAGAGGCGGATGTTAATTTTGATGCCCCACTTAAACAGCAATACACCAATTCCGGCAGCTACTGCGATTCCAGCAATCGCTCCTAGGGCAGGTATCAACCCTTGTTGAAATTTAGCAACGATAAACAGAACCGTCTCAAACCCTTCTCGTAGGACAGCAATCAGAATCAGGGTGAAGACGCCCCAACCTGAACCCTTCCCTTGTTGAATCGCAGAAGTGACAGCACCTTCAACTTCTGATTTCAGGTATTTGGCCTGTTGAGTCATCCAAATCAGCATCCAACTCAGCATGGCGATCGCAATCACGCCAAAGACAGCCTCCAGCAACGGCTCAATCACAGGCGCATACTGCGGATAGGTTGCGCTCAAGGCTTGAATCCCCCAGCTAAATAAGACCCCAACCAAGGCACTAGCGACGAGTCCGACGGCGACACCCGCATAAACCCAAGGGTTCAAATGTCCAGCTTTGGCTTTTTTCAGGCAAGCCAGAACAATTCCCACCACAATGGCAGCTTCAACGCCTTCGCGTAGAGTAATGACAAAAGTCGGTAAAGCAGCAGTAAAATCCATGAATTATGAGTCCTTAGTCATGCGTTATGCGTGAGTCTTTGGCTACTAATCAGTGGTCTTGGGCTACTGACCACTGACGACTGATTAGTAACGACTGACCCCTTAACTAAAATCGCGCAACATTTTTTTAATTTCTATGTTGTGCATTTCTTCTTGACCAATCATGGTGCGGGCGTACTCTTCCAAATAGACACTGGAATCATTTACGGTTTCTAGTAATTGCTTGTAGAGACTCAGGGCTTTTTTCTCATGGTTGAGGCTTTCTTCTAAAATATCCCGCACTGAGTGTTTGTAACTTTCCTCAATCGGAGCAATACGCTGACTGGGATGTCCTTCTAAACCGGTGAGAATCTCTCCGGCCTGTTGAGCATGGAGTAAGGATTCTGTGGCTTGCGCTTTGAAAAAATCCACAATCGGAGTGCGGTAGGGACCCGTCACCATCAGGGAATAGTGGGTATAACGGACTACCCCAGCCAGTTCAAATTCCATGATGGAGTTGAGGATGTCAGTGGTGGCTTTGAGATTGAGGTCCTTCATGGTGAGCATTTGGTTTGATGGGTTATTGAAATTCTCTCATGACGATCTAAGTGCTTGTCTCAAGGCTTACCATCAGACAAAGCACTAGAGGCGGGAGCGATCGCCTGAACGAAAGTGTTTTTATCTAGGTGGGATCATCCGAGAAAACTTATCCTCAAGGGCTTTTTGTGTACTCCGTCACGGCTTGCGAGAGGGATTGAAGCGACGTGATGGCTTTGGTTTTGTCTGGATTGGGTGGCTGTATCACCGTATTAGTGATTTGGGTAACGCCTGATGCCAGTTTGTCGTAGGCCGCTTTAGATTTGTTTTTCACCTGAAATTGAATAATCTTCTGCTGCCAGTTATCGCTAAAACCCTTAGCATATTCTTTAGCTTTGGCAATATCGTTAGCTTGCAATGCCTTGACAGCAGCGGGCAAATAGCCATTGAGCTTGGCTAATGTTGCCTTGGCACCATCATTCGCTTTAGCCGTTGCCTTGGCAGTATTCGCCGGTGCGACGGCTGTCTTCCCTGTTGCTGGGCTAGCTGCGGGACTACTACCAGGACTCGCCGCCGGACTCGCTGCTGCTGTGGGCTTCGGAGCCGCTGCCTTCTGCTTTTGCGGTCTTTTGGGAACGACTTGAGGTGTTGAGTACACGACATCATTGGACTCTTCTTGATTACAACCCGCTAGCCCCCCAAGCAGCAGGATACTGGCAACTACCAGAGCATTAAAACGCATCATTTCTAACTCCTCAAAAATTCAGGAAATAATTCTAGACGGTCTTGGTCTAAAAGGAAGCACCACAACTACGGCTGCAACTAGAATTGTCAGCTTCATCAAGATAGTAAATGACAAGACCGACACCTGCACAGAATTACTTGAGGAGAATTAACGAACCCCGATAAAGACCTCCGAATTTTTGTTAAATCGAGCGGTTTCATCAGGCTTGATTTTCTCTGGCGCTATAAATTAGAGGCTGTTAGAGCAAAAGGCAGAAGGCAGAAGGCAGAAGGCAGAAGGTTCTTATGTGGATTACTGGTCAATGATCAAAGAGCTGTTCAAGAAAGTCCTATACCCTTATGACGACAGCTATAGTTTGGGCTGAACCTTCTGAAGCTTAAGATTTAAGAACCTTTTGAGCATTCTGCTCAATGGTCTTGATGAGCTGGGAGACTTGGTCGGGAGTCATCACGGGTTTGGGTGGGGCTTGGGCGGAAGGCCATGCGGTTTTCAGTTGAGTCATGCTGTCGGCGATCGCTTTTTGGGCTTCGGGATTGGATTTTTTCAATGGATCGGAAATTTGACCCAACAGGGTATCTGCATAGTTGACAAATCCCCGTGAGTCCTGATACTCAATTACGGCGGCTATTTTGCCATTAGCGATCGCTGCCCCATATTCTGAGTTCGCTGCATCCAGTAACTCGTTGATCACCTGTAGCACGAATTGAGGCGATTGACGCTCTTGTTCTGGCAAGGCTTGAATCGCCTGATCGACCGATTGCATGGACTGCTCGAAATTCGTTGCGACTTTAGTATCCTTAGAATTCGATTTCACCAAGTCTTGCAGGCTGATCAACGTCTTCTTAAATTCTGGGACTTTCCGCTCATTGAGTTGGTCTTCCACATCCACGTAAATTTCTTCAACTGGATGACCGATATGAGGCTCAGCTTGCTTGGGCAATTGTGCATCTAGGAGTTCTTTTGCTACAAGCAGATGACCTTTCATCAAGCCCAGCTTACTCATGTAATCGACATCTTTAGCTTCCCCGGTGAGTACGATATCCTCAACGGTGACCATATCCTTAATTTGGTCAAACTGTTCTTGAGCAATCACCTTTTTGGATACCAGTTCATCAGGGCTGCCATAAGGACGACTGGCCTGAATTTTATTGGAGAGGGCTGGAACCCCCAATTTGGCTTCTAATTTGTCTAAATCAGACAAAATTGCGGTATTGATGTTGATTTTATCCTTGGCACTGCTGGAATGATGAGTGCTAGTTGCCGCCGGACTGGAATTGTTAGCTGGAGAAGAATTTGAGGTTACATCAGAGTTCTGTGAGGGAGCGCAGTTCGTTAGAACGACCAACAACGTACTGGCAACAGCAAGAGCAAGGAAACGGAAAATAGACTTCATAGTAGGTTCAGAAATTTGTAATTTGACATGAGAAATTTAGTTGCTTAATAAAATCTTTTTGCAACATTAATTTAGCTTCTCATTCTCTAGCTAGTAAGAATCTTTGTCAACTAATCACCTAAGAAGTCACTAACCTTGAGCGATGACTTCAAAATTTCCCATGCAACCGCTTTCCGCGATCGCATCTTGGTGAGGATGAAACATATACTTACCCGTGTAAGGATAGGCAAATTCCAGGATGTGCCGTTCTGCCGTTCCCATCGTAATCACATCACTTTCCTGCGTCGGTTTCAGAGTCATCCCGGTGGGATAAACGCGGAAGAAGTTGGCATGAATATGAAAGGTGAGGGCAGCGTCGAACTCAATCATATTGAGCAGATACAATCGCACGAGCTGGTTTTGGTAAATGGGGATTGGATGCTCCATATAGTAATTCGGCATCCCGTTAAAGGCATAAAGTTCATTCTTTTTGTCATCGTTAATGTCATAACCGCCCATAACCATCACCATTTCATCAGCAGGGGGACGCCCTTGGGGAGGGTCAACGATGAACATGCCATATAATCCTTTACTGATATGCCGTGTGACGGGTGCCGTGTGGCAATGGTAGAGATGGACACCGTAGGGTTCGGCATCAAATTCGTAAATCGTCGCCGCACCATGACGCACGGGTTTGATACCATCAGCCTCAGCCGGGTGGATGCCGTGGAAATGCATACTGTGGGAATGTCCACCATTGTTGAGGAAAATAATCCGGACGCGATCGCCCTGTTTGGCTCGTAGCGTTGGCCCTGGAACGCGACCATTGAAGTTCCAAGTCACAAAAGATACAGCACTATTGAGCTGAACAGTACTGTTTCCGGCAACAATCCGAAATTCGCGAATCGTCCGTCCGTTGTCTTTTTTGACGGTGCCATAATCAAAATTTCGTAGCATGGCCATCGGGCTAATCCTGTTGTCCTCTGAGGAAGAGGCGTCATTGGGAAGCGGTGGCACTTTAACTTTCGCCGTTAACTGGCGCGTTTGGGCAAACTGTTGCACCGCCAAAGCCGTTCCCGTCACGCCAAGTCCTGCCAGTCCCAACTTGAGAAGTTGACGACGATTCCACAGAGGAGTTTTCTTAAGTAGAAAGGGGTCTGACATGAATCGCAAGTTATTACAAATAATTATCTGATTTAGAAGAATAATTCCTCAGTATATAACTGTCAAATATTCTCAACAGCTTAATTATTCTTAGGCGTTGAAATCGGAAAAAGAGGGAGCTAATTCATCCCTAAAGTCGCGAAGCCAAAGGTAAATAATCCAAAGCATAGGCCGGAGAGTTGATTTGGATGGCATCAATGGCATATAGGGAAACAGGGGATGCCAACATGCCAACTCATCACCGTAGCTGCGATGAAAAAGGCAAAGAGCCAGAAGAAAATCGTGCGGGCTTTGATGTTTCGGTGCTGCCACAGCAGGGATAAAATGACCCAACTGACCAACCAGCTACCCAATAGTACAAGTATTTAGTCAAATAAAGTTTAATATTGTAAAGCAGAGAACGGATAGTACTTCAATATTAATCAAAAAATATTAAACTCAAAAGCAGTAGTTTTTGAAGTTTATAAGATAAAAACACTAACATCTAATATGACCAATAAAGTTACACCCCAATCATCGAGATTACTGAGGAAATCATGAGGATTAGAAGATTCTAAAATCTCATAAATTCGGTGTTGGATTTTGGGCTGAATATTGCTCATAGGCAGAAGTGAAATAGTGAAAAATGGGAGATATTCTTACATCTTTGGAACGACCAGATGTAATAAAGAGAAGCGGAACATAGGCTTCCAGCAGAGTGTCATGTCTGCTATACGGAGATTCGGCGTTAGGGTAGCGACAAGCAGTCTATCGCATTAAGCCAACTCATTGTAATCTGTTCGTGCCCCTTGAGCAGGATGCTAGAGCAGCACAAACATGCGATCACGTTTGTTGCCTGTACCGCTCATGCCTAGCCAAATTGAGGCAGAACATGACTAATAGAAAAAGTCACAAGAAGTTCATGCCCTAGTCACAACAATTTCATTTCCAGCCTATAGATTTGCGAACAATTGAGTGCAAAACGTGTAAATGAAAACAGACATTATTCTCAACAGCCTAACTCTTTGCGTCGTCCTATCCTCACTTACGGCCTGTTCAAATAACAAGACAGCTCAATCCAGTTCCTTGAATCAAGAAACAACCCAGGCTGCTCCAAGTGCAATCAGCAGCCCTGCAAAATCCCAGGAAACCCCTAAGGGAACGAAGATTAACGTCACGGCAAAGGAAATGGTATTTCAGCTCTCGTCAGCAACAGCTCCAGCCGGACTGGTTGAATTTGTAGTGAAAAACGAAGGCAAAAAGCCACACGAATTTGTAGTGCTGAAGAACGACTTAACCGATAAAAAACTCCCACTCAAGGGAGGCAGTTTGGATGAAGACGCGAAAGGACTCAAGAACTTGGGTGAAATTAGCGAAAGTAAGCTCACTAGTGGAGCAACACAGACTCTCCAGCTCAATCTCACACCAGGGCGCTACCTACTAGTGTGCAACCTACCCGGACACTTCCAAGCTGGCATGAAAACTGAGTTCATCGTCAAATAAGCTGTTGCACATTTAACTTGCGCTTAATAAGTAGTGGATTTCTGGGGGGGATGGGCATCTTGCCTGTCCAAACTATAGTTGCTGAGATGTTTAAGCTAAAGCGCATTTAACTTGCACATTCTAAACACAGGATAAAAGAGTTCAAATCCTCTCCCCTGTCCTCGTATGAGCTCCGGCCCTGCTCCCCTGCCACCTCAACAAGCAAATTACATGCGTAACAGCTTAGCCTCCCGGATTCGAGGTTGCCGACGTTGAAGTTGATAAAAGAATTGATTTCAGTCTTCATTGGCTTTTCGCACTCTGACTGTAATCATTCATGCCAACTAACTGAACGTTAAAGTCTGCTCAAACGTTAGCTTATGTTCAAGCAACCTAATCATCTCGATCGCGAAGATGAAGTTCTGAGGCTCTATTATGAAGACCTTGCTTCAGAATATGATAACTCCCGTTTTGACAATAGCTATGGTCGTTATATCGACTGTCAGGAGCGAGAAATTTTAAGCCGTTGGCTGGGTAACGCCCAAACACAATCTATACTCGATTTAGCTTGTGGGACGGGGAGATTTCTCTCTTTGGCTACAGCAGGACTTGATTTAAGTCCCAGGATGATTGAAGTTGCCAGAACTAAACATCCAGATAAAGAATTCATACAAGCCTCAGCTTCCCATATTCCCATTGAGGCAAGTCAGTATGATGCTGTTTTTTCCCTGCATCTTTTCATGCACTTAAGCCAAACTAAAATTAAGGCTATTGTGGATGAATGTTATCGAATACTCCGTCCCAATGGAATTTTAATCTTCGATATTCCCTCTGCTTTCCGTCGGAAGCTTATCTCCTACAAAGCGGAAGATTGGCATGGAGCGACTTCTTTTTCCCAGAACGATATTCATCAACTCTGTACCGAAAAATGGCAGCTAGAAGAATTAGTTGGCGTTAATTTTCTTCCCATTCATCGGTTCCCTCACCCAACTCGTCCTCTTTTGCTACCGATAGATAAATTTTTAAGCCACAGCTTTCTGAAATCACTGTCCTCTTACTACTTTGTTAAACTCATCAAGCTCTGAGCTAGAATCCAAGTTCCTATCCTCCAAATCTACCCCAATTATTTATCTTCTAGAAACGGAAATGAAGATAAATTGGGATTTAAAGTCAACCCTTTAATTATTTATTTAAGTTAATAATTGGCATGAAAAAATTAATTCCATCTGGATTAAAACTACAATTAAAGTTATTCCAAAGATATCATTTAGATTGGCTAAATAATCACCAAGATAAGTTGGTGAATTTTCATCTGAGCAATGAGGAAGAGAAAAACTTATTCCAACCCAGAATTACTATTTCTCAAGCCATCAAGCAAACCCAGCATTCAGAGAATAAAAAACATAATTTGAATCTAGCGATCGCAAAGATTCAAGATGTAGCGATTAAGCCGGGTGAAATTTTCTCCTTTTGGCATCTGGTGGGAAAACCTGACCGAGCAAGAGGTTATCGAGAGGGGCGATCGCTTGTTGCTAACCAACTGAAAGCTGAAGTGGGCGGTGGGTTGTGTCAATTATCAGGATTACTCTATTTATTAACCTTAAAAGCTGGGCTTAATATTCTGGAAAGACATGCCCATTCTCATGATATCTATACCGATTCAACTCGATTTGCACCTTTAGGGTCAGATGCTACTGTTGTTTATGGGTATAAAGATTTCAGATTCCAAAATAACTTATTGATTCCTGTCTGTTTCCGGTTTAGTATGCACGAAGAAGAAATCAGAGCAGCTTTATGTTCCCCTCAACCTATTCCCGAATATCGAATTGAATTTAAGGTAGAAGACTTTGACGGTGGGGCTAAAGTGGATACAGTTCGTTTCGTTCCGCAAACTCATACCTTTGAAATCATTAATACCACAACCTATGAAAAATTAATATGAAATCCTCATCCTGCTCACTAGACTTTGTCTACCAACTCCTGTAGACACAAAAAAATAAACCTCTCTCTTTCTCACTCCGTGCCTCTGTGGTTAGTTAAAAATAAACTAACAAAACACCCCCAAAACTTAAAACCCACATTCCGCATCCTGAAGTGTCATATCATGTCCGGTTGAATACTTACACTCTGGTGGCAACAAGGCAGAGGGCAGAAGGAAAGAGGTAAGGTCGAAGGAAATGATAACTGTTTAGCCGGACATGATATCACACTACGAATTTTGGCAGTTTGAGAAAATTGGGCTTGCGATCGCAAAGCAACTTAGTCAAATTAGCGTTACCAGTATAATTGGGCAAGGTTCCAAGTTTCCCATCGAACTACCGCTCAGATAAGACCAAGCTCTCTTGATGGCATTGATCACTACTCTTGATGCGGCATCAGTGAGTGAGGTTTCTCCAAACCATGGGCCTCCATGAGTTGCTTATCCCCCATGACTTCACGTGGGTTACCGTCAGCAACGATGTGTCCTTCGTCAAGGAGGAGAACGCGATCGCATACTTCTAATATCACTTCTAAGTCATGGGTTGAAACCAGATAGGTTTCCTGGGAGTTTTGCAAAAACTGAATGAGGCGACGACGCGCACGCATATCGAGGTTAGCCGTTGGCTCATCATACAGTATGATCTGAGGTTGCATGGCTAGGACAGATGCGATCGCCACCATGCACTTCTCACCTCCAGAAAGATTTTGAGGAACGCGATCAATTAGTTCTTCTACCCCAGTCACCGATAAAGCTGTGCGGACGCGGTTTTCCACCTCCTCAGCATCAAGGTTCATATTTTCCGGGCCAAAAGCAACATCGTCGCGCACAGACGTTGTAAACAATTGGTCATCCGGATTCTGAAACACTAAACCAATCTCAGGGCGAAATTCTCCCATTTCCACCGGCTTACCAAATAACTGAATTTCCCCAGATCCTGGTGTTAAAATTCCGCAAATTAACAAAAATAGAGTTGTCTTTCCACTCCCGTTCGGGCCAATTAAACCCACCCGTTCTCCTGGTCGAATTTGCAAATTCAGACCTTGAAAAATCTCCTCTTGTTTAGGATACCCAAACGTCAAATTTGAAATTGCAAGTGCAGCTTCCCTTGTTTTCTCCCGCTCGAATTCTTGAGTCAACTGTGTCATTACCAATCCCAAAGCTATTCAAAATTCACAAGCCTAAAAGAAAATTTCTGCTGCTACCAAACCGGTGGCAACAAACAGGGTCAGCCAGAAGGCAATTCGGCTGGTTTTATTGGCTTCACTAATATCGGCAGCGAACTCTTTAGGATTACGATCAATGCTATTTTTGTTGTGACCGTAGCCCCGTAACCGCATTGCCTGATAAACTCGCTCAGAGCGGTCATAACTGCGGATGAGTAAGCTACCCGCTAAGCCAGACCAAATGCTCAGATTACGAAAGCTAAAGCGATCGCTCTCAAACCCCCGCATCAGCATTGCCCTTTGCATTCTCATCCTCGTTTCGCCAAAATCTTCGAGGTAGCGATAAGCCAGCAGCATCATATCTACAATCACATCCGGTAGGCGCAGCGATCGCATCGCCTTAATACTGGTCAAAAAAGGCGCAGTACCAAACAAAATCAAACTCAACGTCAGGATGCAAAGAAAGCGCGTAGCAATTAACAGTACCGCCTCAACACCTTCTTGATTTATCTCTAACGGCCCAAGCTTAAATAGTACCCTCTCCCCAGAAGAAGCAAATAGCACAATTAGCACTACCATCAAAATAAATAAGCCTGGATAACGCAAGCGACTCAGGAGAAAAGAAAGCGGCAGTTTAGATAAACCATAAAGTACTGCAGTCACCCCAATTACCACAGGAAGAAAAATCAATTTATCGACAAAAGCAATGGCAAAAATTAAGGCAATGAGTGCCACCAACTTAGAACGTTGTTCCCAGCGATGGATGGGTGAATCGATGTCTGCGTATTGATCGAGTCTTAACTTCATTGGCTCTCCAAAAGCTCCGGCTTGACTCGATCTAGAAAAGATGCCAACATCATCGTGAAAATACCCTCAAATATCGCCGGAATTGTATAGGCAACAAGACTGGCAAAAATTGCCCTCCGTTCCGTTTGAGCATCAATATCAGCAGGAATAGTGGTAATAATGACAACGGAAAATATCGCCGCCGCAAGCATCACAGCCCCCCCACCGGCAATAAAGGCAAAGATTTTCGTCCGCCTTTGATCATCCATCTTGACTCGATTTCGCAATCTGAAGATGTAGTAGGCAAGCAGTGCGGGAAAGCCCATAATAATCGCATTCACCCCTAATGTAGATATGCCCCCGTGCTGAAACATTACCGCTTGGAAAAACAGCGCGATTAAAATAGCTGGAAATGCGTAATATCCCAACACAACTCCCATCAGTCCATTGAGGACAAAATGAAGACTTGAAGGGGGTATGGGGATATTAATTAAGTTGACGACAAAAAAAGCTACGGTGAGAAGTGCCGCTTTGGGAATCTTCGCTTGAGGATGTTTCTCTTTATTAATTTTGTGCAAGCAATACCAAGTCACACCACCTGTAAGGGCATAACCTGCAATGGCAACACTTGGGGAGATAAAACCGTCGGGGATGTGCATGACTTATGCGGCCCTTCTCCGGCGGGCAAAGAACAGTGCTGTACCGAAAAATCCCCAAGCGCCAGCCGCCGCTAATAGTGCTTTTTCCAGCAGCGTGTCTCCCACGCTATCTTCACTGTCGAACCAACTTAGTCCATCGCTACCTTCCGCAGCTTTCTCTGTACCAGCCGCTAAGGCTGTTGTCTTTTCACCTACGGGAATAGTAATGATGTTACCGTGACCGGCTTGGCGTACTTTAACTTCCCAGTTTCCGGGTTGGGATGCATCGGGTACAAAGGTAAATTGCCCTTGTTTGTCAGTGGTTCCCGTTTTCCAGGGAGTAGACGGGTTATTGGGGGCGTACACTGTTACCTGAGCATTACCCATCGGTTGACCACCCGCGTAGGCAGCATCAATTTGAATGGCTTGAACCTTCTGATATTGAATCTCCGTACCGTGGGCAGATGCTTTGGCTGACCAACTGATAACTGGAAGGAACAATAGGAGAAGAAAAAATTTAAACTTCACGATCATCTGTACGTTCTTGTTGACTGGTTTTTCCTTTATTGGTTTTGGTTTTCTTAGCAGTAACGAGAGGTGGGCATCGCCCACCCTACTATTGATGAGAACAATAAAGAAAGGAAGAAAATCTTTAGTTACTAGGAGAATGGGGTTCGTTTGCCTGGGCGGCAGCCCCTTCAAGGCGGCAGTGTCCTTCACCTACGTGGCCTAAACCGGCGATCGCTTTTTGCAGCTTTTGATAATCTTGTTTAGGGAGTTTCTGTTCCAAGGTTGCCATATCGGTTTTCAGAGTTCCATTCTGCGCCAAGGCAGCCATTGGCTCAAAGCCGACTGCATCTTGATTGAGGGAGTCGTTTGCTGGAGTATCAGCATCCCCAAAGATATGGTCAAAGTGGAAGGTTGTCTCTAATTCTCCCTGTTCTGTACTTGTGAGGATACCTTTGCGTTGGTCGCCTACATACTGTCCGCAGGTATATTCCAAGGGTTTATCAAAGCTAATGACAAAATCAACTGTGCGGCCCTCTTTTTTGGCAGTGCCATCCAGGAGAATTGTCGAACCTGATGCTGGCCCCTGAGTTGCCTTAACCAGTTGCCAGGACATCGCATTGTAGGTTCCCGCCGGAGCTTTTTGTGTCGCCACTGTAATGGGCTGAGCATCTCCCTCCCCCTCGGCTAAATCTACCGTTTTCGGTTCTTCTAACAAAGTCACTTTTTGGGTGGACTTCAACTCACCCGACTTTTCGGGGTCAAAGGGGGGTTCGGTTTGATAAGCCGTTATATCATCTAAAGTGACGTACACATGGTTAAAGTCAATTCGCCAACCATCTTTAGTGACGAAACCCTGCCGCACAAAGTCTTCACCATTGGCGACAAGCTGGAGTGTCCCCTGTCCTGCGGCAGCTTGAGTCTCGGTTTGTTGTCCTGCGGGAGTTTCTGCCTGAGTTTCAGTCTGTGTTTCGTTCTCGGAACAGCCAAACAGCACGCCCGGAGCCAGAAAAGTTAGGCTCGCCCAAAAAATTAGTAGCTGTTTCCTCATAAGTATTGCAGTCGCCTTTACCTATTAACATACAAAATTTAATCACACAAGTTTTTGTAAAAAAAATCAATCCCCCTAGAGGGCATTGGCCAAGCTTTTTAGCCTAATCTCTATCTTTTGTCGTAGTAATAAACTTAAATTTATAAATTCTCAAAATTGTTTGGTAAGGCGGCAACAACCTCAGACTCTTCCAAATAAATAGGAAATCGCACCCCTTCAATTTCTACTTTTAGCAGCCACGCCTCATCCTTTCTATTGATAGATGGGTTTTCACATATCGTGCCGATCATGCCATTCTTACTATGTCCCTCTACCTGAATGCGAACATACTCGCCCTTCACAAATGAGCAGGGTTTAAGCTTTTCTTTATCTGTGGCTATAAGTTTTTTAGACTCTGTTTTGACTGGTGATTTTTTCCCAAACTCTGCGACAGGAACACCTACGGCACGAGCACTGGCTTCTAAATCTACCTTGACTTTATGAATTGCCATATCTATAGGCAATCCCCGCAAATACCAGCGATAAGCTTTGGCTACAACCACCCCCATTCCGCACCCTCAACTGTCACATGCGCTCTTTGGAGTTGGTGAGGGTGCGTCGATTCCCCAAGTCTTATAGCACTACGCATTAAAGTTAGGACATCGGTATATTTGAGACTGTCAGAGATTGTGTAGAGGCTGCCTTCAGGAATTGTCCTAATGTATTTGCGTAGCGCTATAAGTAAAAATACACAAGAATAAGCTCTTGACGAGCGCCCTGGTGCTTGAGTATAGTACACTAGAACATCTGTTCTATATAAACAGACAATTTTAGGTGATTCCGAATACCCTGTGGTCGGAAATGCACCAGTTAACAGTTGTTCAAATCATGGCTTGAAAAAACCCGTCAGCGTCCGGAAAACGGATACAGACTCGTGTAGTTAAACACAGCAATTAGCGTTAAAATTTTCTCTGAAAAGCATTAGCTTGAGGAAATAGAATACGCCTGATTTCGGTTAGCGTTCTATGGCTCGTTGTAGAGTTCAATATTGTGTAAGGAGAACTATTGTGGTTGCAACCAAAGATAGCAAAGAGCAGATTTCTAAAGCCTTTCAACAAATCCTTACTGACCGCAAAAGAATTGACTCAAGAATTGCCACAAAAGAAGAAGAAGCAGACAAGGAAAAGAATAAGCAAGTTTTACAGGTTGCTTCAACTTATACGATTGATGGGATTGTCAAAGGTCTCGCTGATCTGCAACTTGAGTTTGGCAATATTGTCAATGGACTTTCGGAGAAATTAACTCAAGAAGTCTCCAAATTAGATGAATTGCATCGTGCCATTAATGTGGCAACTCAGAATTTACAAGAACTGAACTCAGTTCGAGTGGTTGCCGATGCCCTACACCTGCTCACCCAAGAACATCAAGAAAAGCTCAAAACCCTGGAGCAAAATGCAGCCAATCAGCAGGAAGCCATCGAAAAAGATATGGCTGAAAAGCGTAAAAATTGGGAAAAAGAACAGGAAGAGTTTGAAAATTCGGTGCAGGAGCAGAATGAACTTTTAATTAAAGAACGACAGCGCAAAGAAGCTGACTATGAATACGAATTAGAGCGCAAACGCAAAATTGAAACGGATGAATATGAAGAACTTAAACGCGCTCAGGAAAGAGAATTGTTAGAAACTAATCAAGAGAAAGATAAGCAATGGACTGAGCGCGAAAAACTGCTCACAGAGCGTCAACCCTTGTTGGAAGAGTATCAACAGAAAGTTGAAGCCTTCCCCACGGAGATAGATGAGGCGGTGAAGAAGGCGAGAGAAGAGGCAATTAAAGACATTCACCAAGATGCGAAGGTGAAAGCTGAATTAGTGAAAAAAGAGTGGGAATCCACAAAACAAGGTTATGACTTTAAGATTCAGTCTCTAGAGCAAACCATTCAAAAACAAGTCGAACAAATTGAAAATCTTTCTGCTCAGCTTCAAGAGACAATGAAGCAGGCACAATCCCTTGCCATGAAAGCCTTTGAAAGTTCCTCTAACTCTAGTTCTAAAGAACATAGCAAATAAAGTGTTGTTAGCAGATTGGAGGTTAACTGAATATCCTGGTATTTTAACCTCCAATTTCAACCTTAAGCCTTCAACCCATAATCAGTAAATCAAACAGAGGTTTTGGCATGGCAAAAAAACTGAGTGATAGAAATACTAAAGCAGAAATCTTAGAGGGTTACTCCCAGTTACAAGAAGAGAAGAAAGCCTTAGAGACACAACTCAAGCAGCTTCAAAAAGAACCCAAAGATCAACCCCCCCTTGCTACTGATAAACAGTCTCAACCCCAAGGAACAATCATGAGCCAGACGCAAACCGTTAAAGACAAAATGGGTTCTACGATTGATAGCTTGGTTAAGCTGCAATTGGGGTTTGGTAGTGCCATTAGTGATTTATCTGAAAAATTGACTTCGGAAGCCGCAAAACTGGAAGAATTGCGGCGTTCTGTTACAGAAGAAACCCAACAACTTAAAGATTTACATAATCTAGAGGAAATTCAAGACGATACCTTAGATACTTTAATCCAAAGTTATGAAGATAACTCGAAAGCCTTTGATGAAGAAATTGGGCAACGGCGCGAAACGTTGGAGCAAGAAATTCAGGACTTAAGAAAAACTTGGGAAAAAGAACAGGACGAGTATAAGCGTTCCATTAAGGAACGAAACGAACAGCAGAGCAAAATACGTCAACGGGATGTTCAAGAGTATGAATATGATTTGGCACTACGACGTAGCTTAAATAACGACGAATACGAGCAGAACCAAAAACGCTTGTACAAGGAACTGGAAGAAACGAAGCAAGCACAAGAGAAGTTATGGGAGGAACGGGAAAAAGCGATCGCAGAACGGGAGAAGAAGTTTGAAGAGTTGAAAACGAAGGTGGAAGCCTTTGAAAAAGATAAGGAAGCTGCGATTAAAAAGGCAAAAGCTGAAGGTGAAGGAATTGCCAGGAAACAGGTATCTGTACAGGAAGATTTACAGAGCAAGGATTTAGAAGGGCAAAAACGCAACTATGAACTGAGAATTCAATCCTTAGAGCAGACAATCCAAAATCAAGAAGCGCGGATTCATAACCTCTCGAAACAATTGGATGGGGCGCTGAAGCAAGTTCAAGATTTGGCTGTCAAGGCGATTGAAGGGGCTTCTAATATTAACTCTTATCAGGCATTGAAAGAGATTGCGATGGAACAGGCAAAAGCGCAAACGAAGAACAAGTAATCTCATCATCAATACAACATTAATGTAGGGGCACGATCATGTCGTGCCCCTAGCTTTGTGCATCAGCGATCGCGCCACATCGGTTATTAAAACTTTACGTCTTCTTTTACCTTGATGAAGACTAAATATGATATGTATGGAGTCGCGCTAGTAAAAGTGCGGCTTCTTTTCTAGTATCTAAGGTGGTAAATTAGGTCACCCATACAGAGCTGTCTTGAGATTTTGAATTAACCTGTAAAGCTTCCTATTGCAAGGAGTGCATTAGCGATGAGTCAAGAATCCTACACCTACAACGTTCTCAGTCCCACGAAAAAACTTTCCCAACTGATTGCACAGTCTTGGTTGAATGGAGAGGCGCTGACGATTGATAAACAAATTCTGGTTGATAATCATATCCTCTCAGAGAAGGAAGCTGAACTCTTTAACATTCAAATACAAGAGTCAGGGTGTGGTTACATCAATGCAGCAACCTTTGAGATGTGTTTCGTTTATGCTCAAGAACGTCCACCCGTAACAGACCAAGAGTTACAAGAATGGATTGATAGTCCTGAAAACTCTCCTCCTTGGGTTCCTTTGAACCCAACGTTACAAAGCGCTTTACGTCTGTGGGAAACGATATATTCAAGATGATTAGAAGGGGAAGTAAGCTTTAATTTCCACAAAGCCTATTGATTGTAATTCCCCTGGTTTCAAATCTCTTTGTTTCAAATCTAAAGGACTTTACCATTTATGACCTTCAACCTGCTCAGCCCCAGTAAAAAACTCTCTCAAATGATTGCCCAATCTTGGTTGAATGAAGAGCGGTTCAGTTTTGATAAAGACTTTATGGTTGAACATGGAATTTTCTCTGAAGATGAAGCTACCTATATTGAAAACATTGAGGTAATCGAGGTAACTCCTGAGCAGAACTTAATCGGAACTATAACGATGGTTGCAGAAGGCCACTTGCAAATATATATACCCTATCCTCAGCGACCGACTGAGGTGGACGATGCACCGACCGATGAACAATTAACAAGTTGGGTTAATAGCAACGTCAACTCTGAACCTTATACTCCTTGGGGTTTTAGCCCGTGGATACCCTATAGCTCCTGCTAAGTATAGGGTGTTTCATTTGTGCAATCACGTTGGCATTTGGGCAGATTGCAAGGGAAGAGTCGCAATAATCAGCCAGGGGTTTAAACCCCTGGCTAATAGCTAAAGTCGTCTAAAGACGACTCCGGAAGAAATTTAGTCCACTTTAGTGGACTTGAGCTGTTAGCCCAGAGTTTTAACTCTGGGTGGGTGAGAGCCGCTAATTGAGAACGGTGCAAGAACTTAGTTAAAATGGGTTAAAAAGCTTATCCAAGCTAATCAATCATTTATCAAAAATCATGCTGAATAAGCCGACGTTAAAACGTTGTTTTCAATATAAAATTATAAATTCAGAAGATATATTTCTCATATCCGAAAGAGGTTCTCTGAGGCTAAGTGGTCGTCTCTATCGATTGTTAATCCCTTTGTTAGATGGGAATCATACCGTTGACGAAATTGTTGAGCAACTGAAAGACAAGGTATCTGCGCCAGAGGTTTATTATACTCTGATGTTGATGGAACAAAAGGGCTACATTGTTGAAAGCGATATTCCTCTACCCTCTAACTTAGCTATCTTCTGCGATCATTTAAACATTGAACCCCAAAAAGCCTTCCGTCGGTTGCAATCAACGAAAGTTGCAGTAAAAACCTTTGGTTCTAATCTTCCTTATTCTGAATTTAAAACAACTCTTGAATCCCTGCATATCCAAGTTGCTGAAGAAGGAGACCTAGAAATTGTCTTAACGGATGACTATCTGCAAGATGGCTTAGAGACGGTTAATGAAAAAGCCTTACATTTTTCACGTCCTTGGATGTTAGTCAATCCTGTGGGAACAATTATTTGGCTCGGGCCGATAGTTGTGCCAGGAAAAACTGGGTGTTGGCAGTGCCTAGCTCAACGCTTGCGAGACAACAGACCGGTTGAAGAGTTTATCCAAAGACACGCCAATATTTCAACTCTTTTCCCACCCCCTATTGATTCCCTGCCTTCTACATTGCAAACTGCTTTGGGGATGGCAGCGACTGAAGTTTTTAAATGGATTTTACAGGGAGAAAATCAACGATTAGAAGGCGTGCTGGTGACTCATGATACTCTCACTCTGGAAAGCCAAAACCACAGTTTAGTTAAACGTCCTCAGTGTCCGAGTTGTGGAGAAATTGCTAATGGTTTGAAGAGGAAACCCTTACCCATTATTTTAGGACACCGAAAGAAAACGTTTACCGCCGATGGGGGACATCGTTTTATTTCACCCGAAGAAACGCTGAGGAAATATCAACATCATCTTAGCCCGATTACGGGAGTTGTTCGAGAACTATCTAAGGTATTCACGGGGTCAAATGACTTAACTCATACTTATGTGGCTAAGCATCATTTCGCCACGATGTTCGACGATGTGGATACCTTACGACGAAATATTTTGGGCAGAAGTGCGGGTAAAGGAAAGACTAACGAGCAAGCTAGAGCCAGTGCTTTTTGTGAAGCAATTGAGAGATATTCGGGTACCTTTCAAGGAGACGAATTTAGACAAAAAAGCAGTTACCAAAAATTAGGGGATAAAGCCATTCATCCCAATGCCTGTCTGAATTTCAGTCAAGCGCAGTACGAGAATCGGGCTTCATGGAATGCCAACTGTTTTGGCTGGTTTCAAAAAGTGCCAGAACCCTTTGATCAAGAACAAGAAATTGATTGGACACCGATTTGGTCGTTAACTCATAAAGACTTTAAGTATTTGCCAACCGCTTACTGCTATTATGGCTATCCCAAACCCCCAAAGATAGATTGTTGGGCAGACTCCAATGGTTGCGCGGCTGGAAATACGATCGAAGAGGCAATTTTGCAGGGCTTTATGGAGTTAGTGGAGCGAGACTGCGTAGCCTTGTGGTGGTACAACCAGGTCAAAAGACCGAAGGTCGATTTAGATAGTTTTGATGAACCGTATTTTCAATCCCTAAAGGACTATTACCAAACTCTGAATCGGGAACTTTGGGTTTTGGATATCACCAGCGATTTGAATATCCCGGCTTTTGCCGCCATTAGTAGGAGAACTGACCGAAAGGTGGAAGATATTATCCTTGGCTACGGTGCTCATTTTGACCCTCAGCTTGCTATTCAAAGATCACTGACTGAAATCAACCAAATTCTGCCTTCGGTTTTGTCAGCGAATGCGGATGGAAGTACGCAATACACTCCATCCGCCGATCCCCTAGCCTTAGACTGGTGGAAAACCGCGACGCTGGAAAATCAGCCCTACTTAGTTCCCGATGAAAGCGTTGTTCCAAAAGTGTCTGCTGATTATCCCCAATTATGGAGTGATGACCTACGTGAAGATGTCTTACTTTGCAATCAAATTGCCGAAAAACATGGCATGGAACTGTTGGTTTTGGATCAGACCCGTCCGGATATTGGGCTGAAGGTTGTCAAGGTCATTGTTCCTGGAATGCGTCACTTTTGGAAACGCTTAGGTTCAGGACGGCTTTATGAAGTTCCTGTGCAATTGGGTTGGTTAAAAGAACCACTCCAGGAAAATCAACTCAATCTATTTCCCATGTGGATGTAATCAGTGTTTTGTAGGGTGGGTTAGGCGTAGCCGTAACCCACCAATGGTTCGATAGATAGTGGTACATTACGATGTCGCTCACACACCCTATTAACTCCAATCGCCAAAAGTCAAAAGTCAAAATTATAGCCCTTCTCGATTTGATGAGGTACACTCTTCTGACCTCTCTCCTTGTAGGAGAGAGGCTTTGATTCTTACTCCCCTTCCCTACCAGGGAAGGGGTGGGGGTTAGGTTATTCTGATGTATCTCACGCAACTGAGAACTGCTATATCTAATTTAGAAACTGATGTTTAACGGATATCAAATTGTCGATGTCGATTCCCATGTCACCGAGCCACCTGAGATCTGGGCTAAGTACCTTGAGCCGGCATTTAAGAGCTTTGCACCGTCGCCGGACATGAAAATTAAGGGTGAAGAGATTATTCACAAAATCTCCGCGCAGTTTCGCAGCACAGCCACCCAACAGATGATGCAGCGTCATCCCATGTCTGTACTCAATGGCTTTGACCCAGAAACTCATGTTAGCGCCATGATGCAGATGGGAGTTGATATCTGTTTTCTGTATCCCAATACCGGGTTATGGGTTTTTGCCAACGATGCTATGGCACCGCAACTAGCTGGGGCATTTACTCGCGCCTACAATAATTGGTTACGAGATTTTTGCAGTTATGACCCACAAATTCTCAAAGCGGTGGGAGTTATGAATCTTCATGCTCCTGAAGAAATGGTACAAGAATTGGAGCGGATTGCAGGGTTTGGTTGGAAAGCCGTCTTTGTGCAACCTAACCCCATTAAGGGACGCTTGCTGAGTGACCCGGCTTATGAGCCATTTTGGACGAAGTGTGAACAGTTAGGGATAGCCGTCGGTCTTCATGCCTCTGCTCATAGTCGTGTACCAACCACTGGTGCAGATCGATTTAACACCGAATTTGCCATCCACGCCTGCTCTCATCCCATGGAACAGATGATGGCAATGCTCGCCCTGATTGAAGGAGGCGTATTAGAACGCCACCCTAAACTTAGGGTGGGATTTTTAGAGTCAGGTTGCGGTTGGCTTCCCTACTGGTTGTGGCGACTGGATGAAGAGTACGAGAATTTGCAATGGGAGGTGAAGGACAACGTCAAGATGAAGCCTTCCGAGTACTTCCGTCGCCAGTGCTTTGTCGCCATCGAGCCAAATGAACCTTATCTGGATTGGGTGATTCAGTCTATCGGCTGTGATAATCTCTTGTTTGGTACTGACTACCCCCATATCGATCACACGTTAGACATTGTGGAGAAAGCCGTGGCACTTGAGGAGCGGCTATCCCAGAAAACGGTACACAAAATTCTCTGGGATAACCCTGTTCGTTTCTACGGATTGGAATGAGAAAGCCTTCAACTGTCTAGCAAACGCTCTGAAAAGACATGGGCTTTTAACCCGCTTCGATCTAACTTCATCAAAAATTCAATACCTAGCTGAATACCTACTTTTAGCAAACATTAAATAGGGTGCGTTACACTGTGTTAACGCACCCTATTACTTTAAAGTTCACTTTATAAAACGAATTTTCAGGAGAATTGAACAATGAATGCGCTGACTGACTACCAGATTCTCGCCAAAATCTACGAAAGTGCAAATTCATTAGTTTATCAAGCGAGCCTTAATCAGAATAATCAACCCATTATTCTCAAAGTTCTGAAAGAAGATTACCCCACGCCATCAGAACTCACTCGCTATAAGCAGGAATATGAAATTACTCGTTCTCTGAATCTGGATGGTGTTGTCAAAGTTTATGACTTGCAGAGATATCAAAATAGTTTAGCCATGCTCTTGGAGGATTTTGGCGGAGAATCCTTAAAGAGCTGGATGACAAAACGCAAGTTTACGCTGGAAGAGTTCCTGACGATTGCCATCAAGATTGCGGAGAGTTTAGGGGCTATTCACGCTGCCAATATCATCCACAAAGATATTAATCCGTCTAATCTCGTCTATAACCCCGAAACTGGACAAATTAAAATCATCGACTTTGGGATTTCCACCGTTTTATCGCGGGAAAATCCGACAATTTGTAATCCCGATCGCATAGAGGGAACTTTAGCCTATATTTCGCCAGAGCAAACCGGCAGAATGAATCGGGCAATCGATTACCGAACTGACTTGTATTCCCTCGGTGTTACCTTCTACGAATTGCTCACTCATCAACTTCCTTTTACAACTCATGATGCGATGGAGTTGGTGCATTGTCATATCGCTAAACAACCTATAGCACCCCATGAACTTGTAGGGACGCAGGTTGGTGCGCCCTTACCAACCATCGTTTCAGAGATTGTGATGAAACTGATGGCGAAAACGGCAGAGGAACGCTATCAAAGTGCTTGGGGACTAAAAGCTGATTTAGAAACCTGTCTGCATCAGTTACAAACTACCGCTCAGATTTCAGAATTCTCTCTAGCGGATCAAGATGTTTCCGAGAAGTTTCAAATCCCGCAAAAACTCTACGGACGGGAAGAGGAAGTAAAAACTCTACTTTCAGCTTTTGATCGAGTCGCCGCAGGGGTGGATTTAACCTCTCCCTCAGTCCTTCTTGACCCCCCTCATTCCCCCCGAAACGGGGGGAGGACAGAGGACGAAACTTTTTATGCACGAGAGGAAAGTCAAATTCCCCCCCTAAAAAAGGGGGGGCAGGGGGGTAAAGAAGGGGGGTTAGGTCACTCCGAATTAATACTTGTTGCGGGTTATTCAGGCATTGGCAAATCAGCTTTAGTCAATGAAATCCACAAACCCATTGTTCAACAGCGAGGGTATTTTATTGCTGGTAAGTTCGATCAGTTTAAGCGCGATATTCCTTATGCTTCTCTAATTCAAGCCTTCCAAGATTTAGCTCGGCAGTTACTGACGGAAAGTGAAGCACAGTTAGAAATTTGGAAGCAGAAACTTTTAAATGCATTGGGTAGCAATGGTCAAGTCATCATCGATGTCATTCCCGAAGTAGAACTGATTATCGGTGAACAGCCTTCAGTGCCACAGTTAGGCTCAACGGAGTCACAAAATCGATTTAACTTGGTTTTTCAAAACTTCATTGGTGTTTTTACTGACAAACAACACCCCCTGGTTATTTTTCTGGACGATTTACAGTGGGCAGATTCAGCATCTTTAAAATTAATTCAGTTGCTAATGACTGACCCAGATAGTCAATATCTTCTGATGATTGGAGCCTATCGAGATAATGAAGTTAGTCCAACTCATCCGTTAATGCAAACTTTAGATCAGATTCAACAGACGGGGACAAGAGTAAGTACCATTACCCTTCAACCCTTAAGTGTTGACTGCGTCAATCAATTAATTGCCGATACCTTAAACGGCTCAATCGAAAGGTCAAATCCGCTAGCCCAACTAGCCTTTAATAAAACCAACGGAAATCCCTTTTTCTTAACTCAGTTACTCCAATTCCTCTACACAGAAAACCTGTTGTCATTTGACTTCATTACGGGTGGCTGGCAGTGGGATATTGAACAAATTCAAGCGGTAGGAATAACCGATAATGTTGTCGAATTAATGATCGGCAAGATTGAAAAGCTTGATGAGAAGACACAGAATGTCTTAAAGTTAGCGGCTTGTGTTGGGAACCGATTTGATTTAGACGTTCTCTCCGTTGTTAATGCCAAATCCCTATCAGAGACAGCGGCGGAGCTTTGGTCTGCGCTTCAAGAAGGGTTGATTGTGCCTCTGAGTGACGATTACAAGATTCCCCTGCTTTGGAATCAAGAGATAGAGTCTCGTAATAACTCAGAAGCCACCCCATCTTTTATCCCCAATTTTTCATCCTCCATCCCTTACAAATTTTTGCACGACCGGGTGCAGCAAGCCGCTTATACTCTGATTCCAGAAGACCATAAAAAAGAAGTTCACCTCAAAGTGGGTCAACTACTACTGCAAAATACTCAGCTAGATGAGTTGGCAGAAAATATTTTTGATATTGTTAATCAACTGAATATTGGAGCAGAATTGCTCGTCCAACAGTCAGAGAAAGATGAGCTGGCTAGATTAAATCTCATTGCTGGGAAAAAAGCGAAGGCTTCTACGGCTTACGAACCCGCACTCAGATATTTAGAAACTGGGTTGGAACTTCTGACATTTGGTAGCTGGCAGGAGCAATATAGCTTTACCCTGGAACTCCATATAGAAACGGTGGAAGCACAATTTCTCAACACCCAGTTTGAGAAAGCAGAAAAACTTTCTGTTTTCATCTTAGAGAATGCTAAATCACTGCTTGAGCGCGTCAAAGTGTATGAACTCAATATTCAGTCCTATATAGCAAAACAACAATACAACGAAGCCATAGATACAGCACTGGAAGTTCTGGCAAAACTGGGAGTAGACTTGCCCTCAAAACCAGACAAACAGAGGATTGAAGAAGAACAGAAGACCTTAAAGTTGCTGTTGGGAGATAAACAGATTGAGGACTTAGCCAATCTGCCAGATATGACCAATCCTCATCATCTTGCATCTGTAAGAATTTTAATGTCTATTGCTGCTGCTACGGTAGTTGTTAATCCCGACTTATATCCTCTGGTGACGTTGACTGCGGTTAATCTCTGTATCAAAGATGGGAATCCACCCCAAGCTGCTGGCGTGTATGTTTTTTACGGCGGGCTTTTGTGTGGAGTAATGGAGGATATTGATTCTGGATATCGGTTTGGTAAACTTTCTTTAAAGTTGTTAGAGAGATTCAACGTTCGTAAAGCCCTAGTCATACATTTCTATAACGGATATATACAGCATTGGAAAGAGTCGCTTAAAGACACGCTAGAACTAGTACTGGAAGGTGCTAACAACGGCTTAGAGACAGGAGATTATGAGTTTGCTTGTTATGATGCTGTAAGCTATTGTCTGCAAATGTTCTTTGCTGGGTATAATCTGAAAAAAGTCGAACAAAAATATTCAGAATTTATAATATTTATCAGAAAATTAAAACAAAAATATCCCTCTAACTACATAAAAATTAGTAGCGAAATTGCACTAAACTTAATCCATGGAGCTAAGAATCAATATTATTTAATAGACGACTGTAAAGCCAAAGAAGACATTTATATAAAAACTTGGATTCAAGAAAGCAACGTTTGGTTGTTGTTTCTTACCTATTTAGGAAAAACAATTCTTTCTTATTTTTTTAAGACTTATGAGCAGGCTGTTGAAAACGCAATTGAGGCTGAAAAATACCTTGATTCTTGCCGCCAGTACATCATTGGAGGGCCATATATTTTTTACTATTCTCTCGCGCTTCTTGCTCAATATCCTATCTCGAAAACGCACAAGCAAAAACAATTTCTGAAAAAAGTATCATCCAACCAAAAATTGATAAAAGAATGGGCATACCACAGTCCAGCTAATTACCAACATAAATACGAGCTAATAGAAGCCGAAAAAGCGCGAATTTTGGGCAAATCTGCGAAAGCAATGGAGCTATACGATCGCGCCATCAAAGGAGCCAGAGAACAAGGATTCATCCACGAAGAAGCCCTAGCCTACGAACGCGCCGCAGAATTCTACCTCTCCCTGGGCAGAGAAGAAATTGGTCAGTTCTACCTGAAAAATGCCTACCAGTGTTATGTAAACTGGGGAGCCGTAGCCAAATTTAAAGCATTAGAAGCCGAATATCCAAAAATTTTAGTCGGCACAACCAACCGAAAGAGCAGTAAGAACACCAGCACGATTGTCACCACATCTGAGAGTGAGGCCCAAGCGCTAGACTTATCAACCGTAATCAAAGCCTCGCAAACCCTAACCAGTGAAATTGTTCTGGGCAAATTGCTCTCTAAGTTGATGAAAATAGCCATTGAAAATGCAGGAGCACAAAAAGGCTTCCTGATTCTCGACAACAATGGCAAGTGGGTAATTGAAGCCGAAGGTGTTGTGGGTAAAGATGAGGTGAATGTCATGCACTCTATTTCCGTTGATGCGGTTGACTCTACCACCCAAGTTCCCCTCGTCTCAACCGCCATCCTCAACTTTGTTGCCCACACTCAAGAAAATGTCGTTTTAAATAACGCCACTCATGAGGGACAATATACCCGCGATCCCTACATTATGGCGACTCAACCCAAATCCATTCTCTGTGCTCCCCTGCTCAACCAAGGCAAACTCAGCGGCATCCTCTACCTAGAAAACAATCTTACAACAGGGGCATTTACCAGCGATCGCGTCGAAACATTAAGAATCCTTTCCGCCCAAGCCGCCATCTCCATCGAAAACTCCCGCCTCTACAACCAATTAGAAGAATACAACCGGACACTAGAGTTCAGAGTCGAAGAAAGAACCCAGCAATTACAAGAGAAAAATCAGGAACTCGCCTCTACCCTGAAAAAACTCAAAGCCACTCAAGATCAAATTATTGCTCAAGAAAAACTCGCCTCTCTCGGTGCTCTCACCGCAGGCATTGCCCATGAGATTAAAAATCCTTTAAACTTTGTGAATAACTTCGCGGAACTCTCTGCCGAATTAACAGAAGAACTCCTCGAAGAAATTGGCAACCAAAAAGAGAACTTAGATACAGAAACCACAGAATATATTGAAGAGATATTAAATGACCTCACTCAAAACGTCAAAAAAATCAACGAACATGGGAAGCGAGCCGACAATATTGTGCGCGGCATGTTGAGCCACTCTGGGGGTAAAGCCGGTGAGCGACAACTCACTGACATCAATGCTTTACTGGCAGAATATGTAAATTTGGCTTATCACGGAATGCGTGCTAAAGATTCTTCCTTCAACATCACCATAGAAACTCACTATGACGACACCATTGGGTCAATCAATGTTGTCCCACAGAATATTAGTCGGGTATTTCTGAATGTGATCAACAACGCTTGTTATACGACTCATGAGAAAAAAAAAGAACTCGGAGACAGATTTATGCCCACACTTTCAGTAAGCACAAAAAATCTGGATGAGCAGATAGAAATTCGGATTCGAGATAACGGCAAAGGCATACCGGATGAAATTAGGGATAAAATCTTCAATCCCTTTTTTACCACCAAGCCCACCGGTCAAGGAACTGGGTTGGGTCTATCCATTAGTCACGATATTATTGTCCAAGAGCATCAAGGCGAACTTAAGGTGAACACCTCACCGGGCAGTTATTCTGAGTTTGTTATTGTTTTGCCAAAACGGAGTTAAGTCATGAAAATCATGGTTGTGGATGACGAAGAAGATGTTCAACTTTTATTTCGGCAAAAATTCAGGAAGGAAATCAAAAAAGGTCAAATTGAGTTTCAGTTTGCTTTTTCAGCCCAAGAAGCACTGGAATACTTAAATGGTCAGCCTGAACATTCCGTTGTCCTAATTCTCTCAGATATTAATATGCCAGGGATGAACGGTCTAGAATTGCTCAAAATCATTAAAGAAAAATTCCCCCATTTAAAAGTCTTTATGATTACCGCCTATGGAGATGAAGAAAATTATAAAGTTGCCATGGAATATGGAGCAGATGACTATCTCCATAAACCTGTTGAATTTGATACCCTCAAAGACAAAATATTGAATTATTAGCTAACCCTAGCCGGGAATGAAAATATGGCGGCAAAAATCCTGGTTGTAGATGATGAACCTGACTTAGAACTCCTGATTCGACAGAAATTTAGGAAAAAAATTCGTCAACAAGAACTTCAGTTTATTTTTGCTCATAACGGTGTAGAAGCCTTATTAAAAATTCAAGCAGAACCGGATATTGATATTGTCTTAACTGATATTAATATGCCCGAAATGGATGGGCTAACCTTATTAACTAAACTCAACGAACAAAATTCTATTATCAAAGCCATTATTATTTCTGCCTATGGGGATATTGAAAACATTAGAATTGCGATGAATCGAGGTGCTTTTGATTTTCTCACGAAGCCGATTGATTTCCAAGATTTAGAAATTACCACCAACAAAACGCTGCAATATGTACAACAGATGAAGCAAGCTTTGGAGCAGGAACGCTACCTCCAGCGTCTCGAAACTGAGAACCTGCGCCTGAGTACTGAACTCGATATTGCACGGCGTTTACAACAAATGCTCCTGCCGACAAAAGAAGAACTCAGCCAAATGAGCGAACTAGAGATTGCTGGGTTTATGAAACCCGCTAAGGAGGTGGGTGGTGACTACTATGACGTGCTACAGCACGCCGGAAAAGTCAAAATTGGCATTGGGGATATAACGGGTCATGGCTTAGAAAGTGGCGTGTTAATGCTAATGGTACAAACCGCCGTGCGAACCCTAGTGACCCATCAAGAGACTGACTCGGTCAAATTTTTGAACACCATCAATCGGACGATTTATGATAATCTACAACGAATGCGCTGCGATAAGAACCTAACCCTCGCTTTAGTAGACTATTACAAGGGCGTTCTCACCTTAAGCGGACAGCATGAGCAAATGATTGTGGTGCGCTCTAGTGGCAGCCTTGAGCAAATCGATACAATCGATTTAGGCTTCCCCATTGGCTTGACAGAAGACATTTCTGATTTTGTAGCAGAAGCTAGGGTGCAATTGAATCCAGGGGATGTTGTAGTCCTCTACACCGATGGTATTACCGAAGCCGAAGATATCCATGGGGTGCAATACGGTTTGGATCGGCTTTGTGACGTGGTCAAAAAATACTGGCAAAGCTCAGCCGATGACATTCGACAGGCTGTGATTGACGAGCTACAGCAGCACATTGGAGAGCAAAAGGTTTATGATGATATCACTTTACTGGTGCTCAAGCAAAAGTAAAGTGGACTGAGCAGTTTACTCTAATCGCTACTCTCTTTCAAAAAATATGTGATTAAATAAATCACAGCCTGTTAATAAAATAGAACCTAGATACCGATATGAGCAATTCTATAGAGTTCAAGCTGTTGTCGAAAAAAAATTAAACTTATAGTAAATCCTAATCAGGGAAAAACAATGCCAGCGAAAATACTGGTTGTGGATGACGAGCCTGACTTAGAATCCCTGATCCGCCAGAAATTTAGAAAAAAAATTCGGCAAAATGAACTTCAGTTTGTTTTTGCACAAAATGGTGTAGACGCCATAGAAAAGCTACAAACTGAACCAGATATTGATATGGTATTAACCGATATTAATATGCCCCAGATGGATGGGCTAGCTTTGCTCACTCGGCTTTCAGAGCAACATCCCACCATCAAAACTGTGATTCTTTCCGCCTATGGGGATATCGAAAATATCAGGAAGGCAATGAATCTGGGGGCATTTGATTTTCTGACGAAACCAATCGATTTTCAAGATTTAGAAATTACAACCAACAAAACGCTGCAACATGTTGAGCAGATGAAACAATCGCTGCAAAAAGAGCGTTTAGCTCAGCAAGCTCAAGCTGAATTATTGAAAAATCTCCAGCAAGAAATTGCCGAGCGCCAACGTGCCCAAGAGGCTCTACGCATTAGTGAGAGACGGTTAGCTCAATTTTTGGAAGCGCTACCGGTGGGCATATTTGTAGTGGATAGCAGTGGTCAAACCTATTATGCGAACCAAACCGCACAGGAGTTGTTAGGTAAAGCCATCGCCCCGGATGCTACGGCTGAACAATTGCCAGTGGTGTATCAAGCTTATGTTGCAGGGACACAACAGATTTATCCCGTAGATCAACAGCCCATTTGGCGAGCATTAAAAGGTGAAAGAGCCAATGTTGATAATATGGAGCTTCATCAAGGCGATCGGATTATTCCCCTAGAGGTGTGGGCAACTCCCATTTTTGATGAAACAGATCAGGTTGTCTATGCTATTGCTGCGTTTCAAGATATTACCCAACGCAAACAAGCGGAAACGGAACGAATTTCTTTCACCCAAGAACTGGAATTCAAAAATACTCAATTACAGCGCTTGGATCAAATCAAAGATGAGTTTTTAGCTAATACCTCCCACGAACTCCGTACCCCGCTCAATGGCATTATCGGCATTGCGGAATCCCTCCTTGATGGTGCGGCGGGTGAACTGAATGACCGACAAAAAGCCAATCTTTCCATGGTTGTCTCTAGTGGGATGCGGCTGGCAAACTTGGTTAATGATATCCTTGATTTCGCCAAACTGAAGAACCGGGACATCGAACTGCACTTACAGCCTATCGACTTTCGCCAAATCACAGAGATTGTTCTCAGGGTTTGCCGTCCTCTAGTGACGAGTAAATCTTTAGCACTCAATAACGAAATTCCAGAGGAATTGGTTGCCGTTGAAGGTGATGAGAATCGGCTGCAACAAATTATGTACAATTTGGTTGGCAATGCGATCAAGTTTACAGAATCGGGTTCAGTGACGGTATCTGCGATCGCTCTCGACAGTATGGTAGAAGTGACCGTTGCCGACACTGGGATTGGTATCTCACCCGATAAATTCGGGGATATTTTCAAATCCTTCGAGCAAGTGGATGCCTCCGTCTCCCGTGAGTATGGTGGAACCGGACTCGGATTGAGTATTACCAAACAACTTGTAGAACTGCACGGCGGTACAATCCACGTCGAGTCAGAACTGAGTCAGGGTTCCCGGTTCATTTTTACCCTACCCATCAGTAAGCAACCTCCTAATCGGACGTTAGATCTTAGCCAAGCGCTGGCTAGAATGCGGGAAAATGAGTCACCCCCCCCCGAACTTCTTGCACCCATTGTTCAATCCGAAGGTCAATTAACAATTTTAGTGGTAGACGACGAGGCGATCAATTTACAAGTCGTTGCCAATCACCTATCCCTACAAAACTATGGAATTGTCCAAGCCAGCAGTGGAATAGAAGCATTAGAAAAAATTCACAACGGACTCAGACCAGATTTGATTTTGCTTGATATTATGATGCCGAAAATGTCTGGCTATCAAGTGTGTCAAAAAATCCGCGAACAGTTTCCAGCTTCGGAAATGCCGGTTGTGATGTTGACCGCCAAAAATCAAGTTTCAAACCTGGTAGCCGGCTTGGATGCGGGGGCGAATGATTATTTAACTAAACCTATCTTGAAAAATGAACTTTTAGCGCGAATTAAAACCCATATTAATCTGTCTAAAATTAATATCGCCTATGGTCGGTTTGTCCCCCATGAATTTTTGCGTTTTCTCGGACATAAAAGTATTGTGGATGTCCGCTTGGGAGACCAAATTCTCAAGGAAATGTCCGTGATGTTCGCTGACATTCGCGACTTTACCACCCTGTCAGAGGAGATGTCTCCCAAGGAAAACTTTGATTTTATCAATTCTTACTTGAGCTGGGTAGGGCCTGTAATTCGCCAGCATAATGGTTTTATTGATAAATACATTGGGGATGCGGTGATGGCGCTGTTTCCTGAGACTGCGGATCAAGCTGTCAATGCCGCGCTCGATATGCAAAAACAAGTCTTACTTTATAATATCAAGCGGCAAAAATCGGGTTATCCGACCCTGGCGATCGGAATTGGCTTACATCGGGGAAGCTTAATGCTGGGAACCATTGGTGAAGAACGGCGCATGGAAAGCACAGTGATTGCCGATGCGGTTAATCTAGCGTCTCGTCTAGAAGATTTAACCAAAGTTTATGGTGCTTCCATTCTGATCAGTGGCCCCACTTTATTTAGCCTGGAAGACCCAACGCTTTATCACTATCGATTCATCGGACAAGTGCAAGTTAAAGGTAAAAAAGAACGAGTTTCTGTATTTGAAATTTTTGAGACTGATCCGCCTCAACTCCAAGCTTTAAAACAACAAACTAAGACCTTGTTTGAAGAAGCGATTATACTTTTTAATGAAAATAAAATTGCCCAGGCTTATCAAATATTTAAACAAATTCACCAGATCAACTCTCAAGATAAAGCGGCTAGTTTCTATATAAAAATGTGTGAACAACGTTGATGTTCAATACTTTTAGGATTAAGAGAGCCAACAGCCAAGGTGGAAGCAAGACTGTTGGCGTTGGATGAGAGTATGGTTTTTGCAAAACGTAGTCACGCTCACTGGCTACAAAACACCTATCTAATTCAATCCATGGGCAATTGAGCGGGTGCAGCACCAGTTACTGGGTAAGGCAGAAGGCCATCCCATCCGCAGAGCCTCCGGACAGATGGTATGAATCGTGAGTTGGCAGTCAATCATCTGTAAGCCCTCTCGTTCCACCTGCTTGACCCCTTGCTTGAGAATCGAATCATTCTTGAATTCAATAGTGCGGTTACACTGAATGCAAACTAAATGATGGTGATGGTTCGGGAAAGGCTGATTGAGTTCGTAATGTTTGTGTCCTTCCGCCAATTCTAGTTCTCGTAAAATACCCATCCGCGACATTAACTTAACGCTGCGGTAAATGGTAGATAAACTAATGGGTTCTCCACGCTGCTGTAACAATTCGTGAAGTTCCTCCGCACTCAGATGGTTGCCTCTGGGTAGATTTTGAAAAACATGTAGAATTGTTTCCCGTTGTGGCGTTAAACGCCAACCTCTGGAATTGAGTTCGGCTTTGAGTGAAGCGGCTGTATAAGGAGGCATAATAACTCTCTCAAAAAAAACCGTTTATTGACAATGCATTATTGACAATCATAGTTACTTGCACGTCTCACTTGCAACAAAATCTAATAGTTGAGAATAAATCTCAGTGGTTTATTGATAAATATTGAAAAAGCACCAACGGCTCTAAGGACGATGAGATTGTTCTTAGAATGGTATTAAGACCAAATTGCAGTCTAAACTGGATTCTCTCCAGTGAGTGATCAAAAATGGGTCATCGGTCATGAGGTCAGAATAAAACTCCGCCTCAAGCCGCCAGCCCTATTCCTTAACAGACCCTTAATAATCGCAATTTGGTACAATAATCGTTTTTTGGGTTATTTCAGCAAGGTAGCTGCTCCTTTGACTGGGAAACCGAGTCACATCACAATGGGTAGCATCTGATTCACAGGCATAGGGCAAAACTCCTTTTCTCAAAGGGAGCTGACACGGAATATATATAGCCGCACCGAGCTAAAGCTTAGGATGCTGCTACCACCTCAACAGCGATAATTTTTATATGTCCAAATACGACTCTTATCTAAGATGTTCTTTTTGCGGTAAGTCTTCTGAACAGGTACGCAAATTAATTGCCGGCCCAGGCGTCTATATTTGTGATGAGTGCGTGGAACTGTGCAACGAAATCTTAGATGAGGAACTGTTCCACTCCTCCAATGACACCGCCATTCAACCCGCTCAGGATACGGAGCCTCCCCAAAAGCAACCGATCCCAGTCAGTCATCGAGCTTGGCATCAACTGCCAAAACCCATAGAAATCAAGAAAGCTCTAGACGAGTATGTCATTGGTCAAGACCAAGCCAAAAAAGTTCTCTCAGTGGCTGTTTACAACCATTACAAACGCCTCGGCGTTGACTCAAACGAGAGCAGCAAGACAACCCTTGATGAGAGTGTGAAGCTCTCTAAGTCCAATATTCTTCTCATCGGTCCCACCGGTTGTGGCAAGACCCTTTTGGCTCAATCCCTGGCGACTCAGTTGGATGTTCCTTTTGCCGTTGCGGATGCTACCACGCTGACCGAAGCGGGTTATGTCGGGGATGATGTGGAAAATATCTTGCTGCGATTGCTGCAAGTCGCTGACTTCAATGTGGAAGCGGCTGAGCGAGGCATTATCTACATTGACGAAATTGACAAAATTGCCCGTAAAAGTGAAAATCCCTCCATTACGCGGGATGTTTCGGGGGAAGGGGTGCAGCAAGCTCTCCTGAAAATTTTGGAAGGGACGGTGGTGAATGTGCCGCCTCAAGGTGGACGAAAGCACCCTTATCAGGAGTGTATTCAAATTGACACCAGTAATATTCTCTTTATCTGCGGCGGTGCCTTCGTTGGGTTAGACAAAGTCGTAGAGCAACGCATCGGGAAAAGCTCGATTGGCTTTGTCCAATCCGCTGAGGTACAGTCACAGCAAAAGCCGACAGCCGAACTTTTCAAACATCTAGAGCCAGAGGATTTGGTGAAATTTGGTCTAATTCCGGAGATGATTGGGCGGTTACCTGCGATCACCTCCGTCGAGCCACTCGATGAAGATGCCTTGATGAGGATATTGACACAACCTCACAATGCTTTGGTGAAGCAGTACCAAAAATTGCTAAAAATGGATAGTATTCGTCTAGAGTTTCAGCCAGATGCTCTAAGAGCGATCGCCCAAGAAGCCGTTCGACGCAAAACCGGAGCGAGAGCACTGCGGGGCATCCTAGAAGAGCTGATGCTGGAGATTATGTACGAATTGCCCTCCCGCAAAGATATTCATCGCTGCACCATTACCAGGGAGATGGTAGAGAAACGCTCCACGGCAGAACTGCTGACTCATCCCTCTTGGTTGCTCAAGTCCGAATCGGCTTAGAGGGTTGGAGCCAAGGGTGATGAAAATCACAATCATCACGATCGGTTCCCGTGGCGATGTACAGCCCTTTGTGGCGCTAGGTATGGGGCTTGTGCAAGTGGGTTACGAAGTCACGATTTGCACCAGCGATCGCTTCGAGTCCTGGATTCGGGAACGGGGTCTGCACTATGCCTATATGAATGATCACCTGCTCCAAATCACCGAGACGGATGCAGGTCGTGCCGCCATTGAATCGGGCGGTAACCCGTTGAGCCTCTTGCAGCAGGTTAAACCCATTATCCGCCAAATGCTCGATGAAGCTTGGGTTGCAGCACAGGGAACAGAGGCGATTATTTATCATCCAAAGGCACTCAGCGGCTATCACATTGCCGAAAAGTTGGGGATTCCGCTGTTCATGAGCTTACCCCTGCCGCTGTACACTCCAACCCGTGCTTTTCCTAACCCCTTGTTTCCTGACTTGCATTTAGGAGGCTGGTTCAATCAACTCACCTATAAAATTTTGCCCCTATTAACCGCACCCTATATGGGTGTCGTCAATCAATGGCGTGAGGACGTGCTGAAATTACCCGATCGCTCATGGCGGATGAGTGAACAGGTGAGAAAGAACGGACAGAGGGTTCCAGTGTTGTATAGCTACAGCCCGCACGTTGTCCCTCGCCCAGAGGATTGGTCAGATCAAGCGATCGCAACAGGCTACTGGTTCTTAGACTCTCAGGAAGATTGGCAGCCTCCTGCGGATTTAGTCGAATTTCTGGCGGCTGGCCCAGCACCCGTTTATGTGGGATTTGGGAGTATGGCAGGGCGTCACCCCGAACAGGTTACCCAAATAGTAATCGAAGCCCTAAGGCGCTCAGAACAGCGTGGCGTGATTGCGACAGGCTGGGGCGGGATGGTGGCGTCTGATTTACCAGAGAATGTATTTCAACTGAAAGCCGTTCCTCATGATTGGCTCTTCCCTCAAGTTGCCGCCGTCGTTCATCATGGCGGTGCAGGGACAACAGCCGCCGGATTGCGTGCCGGGAAGCCGACAGTGATTTGTCCGTTCTTTGGCGATCAGCCGTTTTGGGGGCGTCGAGTGTTGGAGTTGGGGGTGGGACCGAAACCCATTCCTCAGAAAAAGCTGACCGTCCAAGGGCTTGCGGATGCCATTCGGGAAGCGATCGATCATCAAAAGTACTATCAACGAGCCATTGAGCTAGGTGAGAAGATTCGTGCCGAAGATGGGGTAGGGCAAGCTGTAGACTGGATTAGCGATCGCCTTAAAGCATCTGATTAAAGGAGCGATCGCCTATTTTAATCAGATACTTTGGCAAGTTAATTTTAAAGACGCCGAGAGTTCGATGCGGGGGGTTGATCCCGAAAACTAACAATCAGCAAGCAAATAATGCCAATGTTAATAAAAATATCGGCGAGATTAAACACGGGGAAATGAATCAGACGAAAATCCAAAAAATCTACGACGCAAGTTAAAAGCTTGCCCTCTACGACGCAATTGTTGAAAAAACGGTCAATGCCATTGCCCAAAGCTCCCCCTAAAATAAAGCCATAACCGAGCTGTTCTAAAGTATTCAGAACGGGGCCAAACACAGCAAATGCAATTAAACCAATGCTTACAACCAAAGACAGCCAGCGCAACCAAACTTCTCCCTGAAAGAAACTAAAAGCCGCACCCGGATTTAAGACATAGGTAAAGTGAAAGACATCCGGCCAAAGAGCTAGAGTTTCTTTTAGCTCAAAATTCTGCACCACTAAATATTTGCTGAGCTGATCCGAAATCAGACTGATCAAGGCAATAACCCAAAAAAAGGGGTTTTTCAGGGACTTGGTCATGGATTATGGGTTATTGGGTTGAGGGTTAGAAGGTTGAGCGCTGGAGAATTGGGCTTTTTGAAGATAACTTTCAACCTGCACCCTGTCAACCTGCAACCTTAGTAAAACATCAGTTGTCGTAAAGCAAACGCTAAAGCTGTAACAGCACAAGTGACGACCATTTGTCCTGGCAGTGGCTCAATCGAGTATTTCATGATGGCTTCCCATAGGGATAAATTGCTAGAGGTTGCCAAACTCAGGGCATGAAAAATGATCAAATAGCCTATACCGTACAGATGAATCGTCAAAAGACCACATAGACAGCTAAAGGCGAGAGATTCGATGCGCGGCGGCATCCGAAAAGCTAAGAAGCCACAAACCCAAGCACCGCCGATAAAGCCCAGTAAGTAGCCAAAGCTAGGCTCCTTTAGATAGCTAAGACCACCCCCTTGGGTGAAGACGGGCAAGTTTAAGCCTAAGACAATATAAGCGATTTGAGAAAGGGCACCAGCACTTTTACCGCCTAAACAACCCGTGAGGAGGACAGCTCCGATTTGATAGGTAACACCAAGCGATACTGTTTGGATGCCATGCCCAGACCAATCCCAGGGCGGATTCGTCACAAAGGCTTCCACAAAAGTGCCGCCGATTGTCAGTAGTAAGCCAATCAACGCCCACAGAAGTTCATTGGGAACAGACACAGTCAGCAAGAGGCAAATAGCCAAAATTGTACAAGGTGGAAGGCATTTATTGTAAAAGAAAGCTTGTCTTCTGTTTTATTTTCCAGAAGATTTGCTGGTTGACCAAAACTTTATACATGAGGGAAACCTGACTCTCCGACAAGGGTGCGGCGTTACCCGTTAACCGCAAGACTCTGCCGCAAAGGGGTAAGGGGCATCAGCTCACATAGCTCACATTAAGACCAAGTCAAGTTTAATCCTTGTTTCAACAAGCCTCTGTTGCAACTATCGCAGATTTGACCAAATTCTCCGGTTAAGGTGAGCGATTGCTAGATTTCCTGAGATAATTGTGGATAAATTTGATAGCTTTGAATCATTCTCAAGAAAAGAATCGGAATTATAAGACTTAGCTGAAGCTTGAAAATAAAAGTATTATTCTAGGTAAAAAGAATATTCATGATTTTACAAATTTAGTTGAATTCTAATTGAATTCAGCTCATCAATAAGCCTGAAGCAAGCTCATCTTTCTTCATTAAACTTCTGAGGAACTGACCGAAGTGAGCAGAGGCCATATCTCTTAATCTTCCCTTTACGTCTAAGCGGTATTCTTTTATTGGTTTACTGATACAAGTAAAAAAATTTAGATAACGATGCTTTTTCGGATCAATCTCACCCATACTACTCGTCTAGCAGCATCAATGGCGTTAGTCGCTATGACAGTCGGTGTAACCGCTTGCAGTGGGCCGCAAGGCCAAGACAAAGCTGCTGATGGCGGTACTTCTTCCGACACGCCTACAAATGCTGGATCGGATAAACTAGCCCTCCAGCAAGATGTACAACTCGTCGGTGCTGGAGCATCATTTCCGGCACCCTTGTATCAGCGTTGGTTTCAAGACCTGAACGGTAAATATCCCAAACTACAGGTTAACTACCAATCAGTGGGAAGTGGCGCTGGCGTTGAGCAATTCACGGCGGGTACCGTAGACTTTGGCGCTAGCGATACGGCGATGAAGGATGAAGAAATTCAAAAGGTACCAGCAGACAAGGGAGGTGTTCTCTTATTGCCGGTGTCGGCAGGTGGTATTGTTCTGGCATACAACGTTCCAGGCGTTGATGAACTGAAACTACCCCGGCAAGTTTATGCCGATATCTTGCTTGGTAAAATTAAGAAGTGGAATGACCCTGCGATCGCAAAAGCGAACCCAGACGCCAAACTGCCCGACCAAAATATCACTGTAGTACACCGTTCTGACGGAAGCGGTACAACGGGGGTTTTCACAAAACATCTCAGTGCAATCAGCCCAGAGTGGAAAACTAAGGTGGGCGAAGGTAAGACAGTTCAGTGGCCCACAGGACTTGGTGCCAAGGGGAATGAAGGCGTCACTGCCCAAATTCAGCAGACTCCAGGGGCGATTGGTTACATCGAGTACGGCTACGCCAAGCAAAATAATCTGAAGGCTGCCGCCTTGGAAAACAAAGCCGGTAAATTTGTTAGCTATAACGACCAGTCAGCCTCGAAAACACTGGAAGCCGTACAACTGCCTGAGAACCTCCGGGCGTTTATTCCCGACCCAGAAGGCGACGAGTCCTACCCCGTCATTAGCTATACTTGGCTTCTTGTCCATGAGAAGTATCCCGATGCTACTAAAGCTAAAGCGATAGAGGGCATGATTGAGTATGCTTTAACGGAAGGTCAGAAAGTTGCCCCAGAGCTAGGGTATGTTCCTCTCCCCAAAAACGTTGCCCAGAAAGTCGCTGTGGCAGCCGATAAAATTAGCCCAGACTACAACATTACCGTTGGTCAATAGCCTGGAGCGGAAACCTGTGGCTCACTCAAAGCAAAGGTAATTCCATTGTTGGGTTTGAGTTACAGTACGCTAGATTTGACGGTTTAGTGATCTGAAGTTGCATCCAGTTGTGGTATCCGACACGGGAAGGCGGGAATTGATAACCAACTTATCCGTGTCGGTCACTGCCTTTTAGGGCAACTTGGTAGAATGTTCGCTCCCACTTTTTGATGATCCGTTTGTTCAGTAAAGTCAATCATGGCTACACAAGCTCAGAATTCTCCAGCAGGAATCCAGCCTCGCTCCAGTACCGAAAAAACTCTAGATCAGGCTTTTGTTTGGCTAACTCGCATTTTAGCGCTGGCAGTTGCCGGGGTTTTAATCTATGTAGCCGTGGTGGTTGGGATCAGGGCGATGCCTGCGATCGCCAAATATGGTCTAGGATTTCTGTTTTCTAGTGATTGGAATCCCGTTAACGAGACTTACGGGGCGCTTCCCATGATCTATGGGACAATCGTCAGTGCTGCGCTCGCACTATTATTTGCCGTACCGCTTGGAGTGGGCACGGCTGTCTTTTTGAGCGAAAATTTTCTGCCCTTATCCGTTCGGACACCACTAATATTTATGGTGGAGCTTTTAGCGGCTATTCCGAGTGTTGTCTACGGTTTGTGGGGCATTTTTGTTCTGATTCCTTTCCTGCTTCCAATCGGGGAATGGCTTCACACTAACTTCGGCTGGTTGCCTATTTTTAGCACTCCCCTACGTGGCCCAGGAATGTTACCGGCAGCCATCATCTTAACGATCATGATTTTGCCGATCATCACGGCAATCTCTCGCGATTCTTTAGGTTCCCTGCCTCCCGATTTAAGGCAGGCATCCCTAGGTTTGGGAGCAACACGCTGGGAAACACTTTTCCGAGTCCTCATTCCGGCAGCTTTCTCAGGAATTGTTGGCGGAATCATGCTAGCGTTAGGTAGGGCGATGGGAGAAACAATGGCTGTTACTATGATCATTGGCAACGCCAATCAGTTGAATATTTCGCTGCTAGCACCCGCCAACACGATCGCTTCCCTCCTAGCCAATCAATTTGCTGAGGCTTCCGGTTTACAAGTTGCGGCTCTCATGTATGCAGGGCTGGTTCTGTTTCTTATCACACTAATCGTTAATGTATTGGCTGAGTTGATTGTTCGCCAAGTGAAGAAATTCTAGCGACTTAGAGAACGTCGGCCCCATCCTGTGTAAAGTCTTCTTATATGTCAACTAGCGCTCAAGACCAACATTCTTTTGGTTCCCCTACCAGTGGTATGACTCGGTCTTACACCAGTCCGCGAACGTTATTCGGGATGGTGATGACCCTACTGGCAGGTGCCTGCTTAATCATTGCTCTCATCCCTTTATTTTTGGTGCTGTTCTACGTCCTCACTCAGGGGGCGAATCGTCTGAATTTAGACTTATTTACCAAGCTGCCTCCACCTCCAGGATTGAAGGGAGGTGGGGTTGGTAATGCCATAATTGGTACTTTGATGACGGTAGGAATTGGGACTCTGATTAGTCTACCGTTTGGCGTCTTAGCCGCTGTTTATTTATCAGAATTTAGCAAAGGTACAACAGCTCGCTGGATTCGGTTTGCCACCAACGTTCTCGCTGGTGTGCCTTCCATCATTGCTGGAATATTTGCTTACGGGATTATCGTTGTCACAATGGGAGGATTTTCAGCCGTCGCAGGCGGCGTAGCCTTGGCGGTGCTAATGTTGCCCACCATTGTCCGAACAACCGATGAAGCGCTACAGATTGTTCCCCAAGATATCCGGTGGGCATCGGCGGGAGTGGGAGCGTCTAACTACCAAACGGTTCTCAGGATAGTCCTCCCGGCAGCAATACCTGCCATTATTACAGGCGTAACTCTGGCAATTGCTCGTGCCGCTGGCGAAACAGCCCCGTTAATTTTTACAGCGCTCAATTCACCCTTCTGGCCGCGAGGGATATGGAAGCCAACTCCATCTCTCTCTGTTTTAATCTATAACTTTGCTTCAGTGCCCTTTGAAGCCCAACAGGAGCTGGCATGGGCCGCGTCTTTTCTCCTCGTTGTCTTAATCTTACTGACCAGCATACTTGCTCGCTGGGCAACTCGTAAGAGCGTGTATTGAAGAAACGTCGAGTTCAGAATCTTTAGGAATTAAGACGGTTAAGAAAGCAACCTAAAAATGTCGTCAAGTCCCAATTCTTCACGAATTGTAGGCAACAACAAAAAAAACCATTTCTATTGGAATGTCAACTAAAACTTCAGGTGAGATTGTTATGAGTTATAGCCAGCAAAATACACAGCGCGATCGGTTTGCTGTGGAGGAAACCGAAACTGTTCTACGGGTAGAGAAACTCGATATTTACTATAGTAAGTTTTTAGCGGTTCAGGATGTTACTATGGACATTCCTAAAAACCGCGTAACGGCTTTCATCGGCCCCTCTGGTTGTGGAAAAAGTACTTTGCTGCGATGCTTTAACCGCCTCAACGATTTAATTGATGGATTTCATATAGACGGAAAAATTTATTACCATAACCAAGACCTCTACGATAAAAGCATCGATCCCGTAGAGGTACGCAGGCGGATTGGCATGGTGTTTCAAAAACCCAATCCTTTCCCGAAATCAATTTATGACAATATTGCCTATGGAGCGCGAGTGAATGGCTACAAAGGCAATCTGGATGAGTTAGTAGAGCGCTCTTTACAGAAAGCGGCACTGTGGGATGAAGTCAAAGACAAACTCAAGCAAAACGGATTGGCCTTATCCGGTGGACAGCAGCAACGTTTGTGTATTGCGCGTGCGATCGCAACCAATCCTGATGTCGTGCTGATGGATGAACCTTGCTCTGCCCTTGACCCGATCTCTACGCTTAAGGTTGAGGAATTGATGCACCAGCTCAAGGAAAACTACACCATTGTGATTGTGACCCACAACATGCAGCAGGCCACGCGAGTCGCGGATATGACCGCCTTTTTCAATGCTAAGGCAACCGATAAGGGTGGAAAACAGGGCTACTTGGTGGAATACGATCGCACCGAAAATATTTTCCAAAACCCGCAGCAAGAATCCACTCGGGACTATGTGAGCGGACGGTTTGGGTAAAGGTGGGCTTCTGTTCTCAATGGGGAATGCCTTAATTGGACTTACATCCCCTTCCACAGCTCCAGAAGGCCGTTCCATCCGTCGGCGGTGACTCAATAACGGCTCACTGTTCACGGTTACTGAGTCATCTGTATTACGCCGCGACCTGAGGTTTTTGAACAGATTGGACGGCGGATTGAGCCAGTAGCTTACTGTACACAGACGTGAGCCGATAAGCAACACTCTCCCAACTCATGGCAATTTCCACCCGTTGCCGACCGATTTCACCTAATTGCTCTCCCCACGCTGGATTGCTCAGGATACGATCAATCGCTTCGGCAAAAGCCGCCTCATCTTGAGGTGGCACCAGTAATCCCGTGACTTCCGGCACGACCGTAAACTGCAATCCTCCCACTTTACTCGCCACCACCGGTGTGCCACAAGCCATGGCTTCAATCGCTACCAGCCCAAAGGGTTCATAATGACTGGGAACCACACACACATTGGCGGCGGCATAGTAGCTGGGTAACTCGGCGTCGGTGAGTCGTCCAGGGAAGGTGACGATCTCGTTTAAGCCGAGTTCTTGAACAATCGTTTTAATGCGATCGCACTCCATCCCATCACTCTGTCCTGGACGATAACCCCCTGCGATCATTAACCGCAAATCGGCATTACCCTGCCATCTGGATTTCGCGATTGCCCGGACTAAGGTTTCAATTCCCTTGCGCCGATCAAATCGACCCACGTACAGCACCACCTTCGCTTCCCTTGGAATCCCCAGTTGTTGCCGTGCGTCTTGGCGTGCGATCGAACCCATCCGCTGAATATCCGTACCACAGGGAACGATTTCAATCATGCCTTTCCCAGAAACCAGATTTCGCATGTGTTCTTCTTCTTGAGGACTTGTCGCAACAATCCGATCCGCTGTTTCTAGACAAGCCTTTTCCACCGCTAAGCGCGTCGAAGCGATCGCAGGAAGATGACTCACACTCCGATACTTAACCGCCCCTAAGGAGTGGTAAGTATGAATCTGTTTCAAAGGTTGAAGTTTTTTCAGTTCCATCCCCACCCAAGAAGATAACCAGTAATTCGTATGAACTAAGGGATACTGGTATCCTTCTTGCTTCTGGAATGCCTGAAATTGCTTGACAAACTCTGGCAGGTAGCCAAAAGCATCATCTCGATTAATAAACTGAACAGGTCCTGCCGTGAGTCGGATTGTTCGGCAATTCGGCGCATGTTGAACAATATTCGCTTGCTCAGGATCGATGCGGCGAGTAAACATATCCACACGCCATCCCTGTTTTGCCAGTGCTAATCCTACTTGACGCACATAAACGTTTTGTCCACCGGCCTCTTCTTGACCAATTTCTGCGGCTGGGTCGCCACTAACAGAAATCAACGCAAGACGGCCTTTGTCATTTATAAGCATGATAGATTTTTCACCCCATGAGTAGGTACCCTGCCTTGAACCCAGGAGGTGCAATTGATTTTTCATCTTCTCAGAGTCAAGGACAGGTGCAACGAATCGGACTAGTACCAGCCAAGGACACTGACGAAAACACAAACATTAATTTGATAATGCTGAGCTTTCAGTCTCTTCTCGATGCCGACGGGGTTAGCTGACGGGCTAGGGCTGAGAGATGCCCCTCTTCTTTACCTCTCCATCATTAGGAAGAGAGCAAATAAAGAAGATACGCCCCCGGAATGGTTCCCCCGTTCCAGTTTCAGCTTTATACCTGTATGGGTGCCTTTATACCCCTGAAACTGAATTAGGCTGACTTACATGCAATACGGTTGAATTACATTAGATTATTATTGTATTGCGCTTTTTCAGATTAATCAATCTCTCAACAGGTATTGTTTTATAACAATTTGTGACTAAATATTGCTATATTGTTTATTAAGAATTTTTAGGAAGATCAATCTGAATAGTCAAAAACAGTCACGGCTGTTTGATCAAGCAGAGAGTCAAAAGTCGGCGTTATAGAGGGAAAAGCGATCCCCGAAAGCGTCAATCCAAGATACGATAAGTTCTAATTTTGAAAATCCGTTTGTTGTAAATCATGCTGATGAAGCGCCATATATCACGTCTTATTGCCCTCGTTTTGGTTGTTGTGATGGGTCTGATGGGGTGTTCCTCCACCACCAGTGTTTCCGGTTTGACAGGAGATTACCGCCAGGATACGTTGACCTTGTTACAAAACTTGAGAACAGCCATTGAATTACCGGAGGGTACACCCGATAAAGCAGAGGCTCAATCCAATGCGCGTCAATCCATTAATGAGTTTGCCTCTCGCTATCGGCGAGATAGCTCAGTGGCTAACCTCAGCTCCTTTACCACGATGCGAACGGCCTTGAATTCTTTAGCGGGTCATTACAGCTCTTACCCGAACCGTCCTTTGCCACAAAAGTTGAAGAATCGCCTAGAGCAGGAATTCCGGCAGGTTGAGAGTGCTCTGAAGCGAGGCGCTTAAGCTTGATTTGCCTTTAAGTTGCATTTTTGTCGTTCGCCAGAACCCTGAGGGGACACTCCAGATGTAACGAAATGATGATTTGCTGAGCAGAACTCTAATGGACGCTCCTAATTGGACGTTAACGCGAACACACTGATCAATGGCACGGGTCATCACCCTTGTTTTTTATCCTGATGAGGGTTTGATCTGTCAAACCCTTCTTTTTGATTGGCGAAATCTCTGATACCATTGCTTTTTTTTATCGACTACATAGGATTACCGGGTCATGGGTTATGGAATTGAAGATGATGAAAATTGAAAGTCAGGCGGTTACTCAAATCTAAAGCGGGAATTCCCACCAATCAGCTAATCTGTAACCTTGACCTTGAGAACTTTTGTAGTCAGTCTTGAGTCAAATGGTACGAGCAATTGTCCGGAACAATTGGCAAGTGAGCTGAAAGCGGAAAATAGCTGAACTCTATCATTGCCGATTTGTTAGCAGTCTGTGAAGACTGAGGACGCCAACTTTCTGTTCTTTTGTGGTGTTTGTAGGAATGTCTAACAGTTTTCTCCAAAAGGCGCGACAGCGGAGGCGTCTGCATCGCTATATGGCTACCGCACTCTTGACGAGTAGTAGCCTCCTGAGTCAGTGTGGCTTGATGCAAACCGCTCAGGCTCAAACAACGGCTTATTGCAAGTTGTCTAATGAGGCAATTTCTCAAAAAGAAAACTTACGTATTGCTGCTCTAAAAGGGAACTCAGATTCGGAAAAGCGCTACAAAGCCCTCGTCAAGCAACACGCTGATTTCTTACGCCAATGTCGCTCTCGAACGTGGCCTAATAACCAGTCGATTTGGCTGCGCTTATACCCCTGTGATGCTCGCGCTGGAGCGATTGATGATATCCTCGACCGTCTGGTTAACCGAGGCTACAACCAAGTTAACGTTGAAGTGTTTTATGACGGTCAAGTACTCTTACCCATGTCCGATAACCCAACGGCTTGGCCTTCCGTAGTGCGGACACCAGGGACGGATAAAATCGATCTGTTGACCCAGATGATCCAAAAAGGACATGAGCGGGGGATGCGGGTTTATGCCTGGATGTACACCATGAATTTTGGCTACTCCTACGCTCAGGGCTCAGAGACCCGAAAAATGCTAGCACGCAATGGTCGGGGAGAAACGAGCTTGTCCTACGTCCCAGACGGTTCTCAAGCCTTCATTGACCCTTACAACATGCAAGCCAAGACAGACTACTACCAAGTGGTTCAGGCTGTCTTGAAACGACGCCCGGATGGAATTTTGTTCGATTATATTCGGTATCCACGTGGCACTGGGAGTGATTCTGTAGCGGCTAGAGTTGAGGATTTATGGATTTATGGTGATGCAGCCAAACAAGCCCTGTTTGACCGAGCTCTCAACAAAAAAGGACGAGATTTAATTCAGCGCTATATTAGCAAAGGTTCAATTAATGCCAGTGATTTGGCGAGTGTCAATCAACTTTATCCGGAGGAGCAAACTCCCCTGTGGCAAGGTCGCACTCCCACACCGACAGACTCCTTAGCATCTCTGCAATGGCAACTGTGGCAGCTCAGCGTTGCTCACGCGGCTCAAGGCATTTTGGACTTTTTAAATCTAGCGACTCTCCCAGCCCAGCGTGCCGGGATTAAAGCGGGAGCCGTCTTTTTCCCCGATGGCAATCAAGCCGTGGGTCAAGTAGGGTATGATTCTCGTCTACAACCTTGGGATCGATTTCCCAGTTCCCTGGAGTGGCATCCCATGTCTTATGGGGTCTGTGGGAGTACAAGATGCATTGATGATTTGGTCAAGCGAGTCGTAAATCGGGCAGCCCCTGGTACTGAGGTGATACCTGCCTTGGCAGGAGATTGGGGCAGGTCTGTTACCAATCGCCCATCCTTGGATGCTCAGATGAGGGCGCTCCGCCAAGAGGTACCCAAGATTAACTCGGTGAGCCATTTTGCTTATTCGTGGCAAGACCCAGGTTTTGACCGCGATCGCAAATTTTGCCGATTGGATTAAGGGATTAACTCCAGTATGAAATTACCTCGCTCCTTCACTCTCGAATAAAAATAAAGAGACCGGGGCGAGGCATGTATCGAATTTTGTTTCAAGCTTATAGTTTTAGTTTTGAGCTGATTAATACCCAAGCTTCTGGTGATGCAATCTCAGCATTCGCTGGGCTACATCAAAGGGGACATCAGCGTGATCAAAATCCTTGAGTCCAAACATTCCACTACTAATATTCATAAGTTGCCAGTATCCTTCTTTTCGGAGGAGAATAGCATCTCCTCTAAGGTCTTCTATCGACCAAGTTACAATAGCATACGGCTCCTCAACTGTTATTTCTAGGAACCTAACATCATCTGGCTGTTCGCCCCACTCATTGACCATATAATCAGTCACAACTTTTTGGCTCTCTCTAATGGCTATATGCTGGGTTTCTGCCACTACAGATGCATTCTTTAGCAATACTGTTAGTAAATTTAAATGAATATTTAAGTGATAGATCATCGCTCCGAGTTGACGGATGTAATGAACTAATTTTTCATCAATATTAATTAATGTTATAAAATCTTCGCTTTCTATTTCCTGATTTCTCTGTTCAAGATATTCGTTATATTCTTTAATTAACCGAAATATACTGTTATTTTGATTCTCTAACATATAGACTATATATTCATCCACCAAGATTTGGTGGGGAGGCAATTCAAGAACGATCTTTTTGAATTTATCCTCATTAATAGGTGTAATTAAAGTCTTTTTTAAAACTTGGTTTTTCTGGTTGACCAGAATATTAAGTTCACGACGAACTATTTGATCGGCTTTACGTAAGCTAAAAAATATATCATCTACTTCAAGAGCTAGAGAAGACAAGAATGTATTATCCTCTTTGTTCTCTATCTTCTCGTTGTTTTTGAGCATTGGGTTCGTTCGACTCTTCAGTTCGGGGATAAACAGTTGTTCTGTCATACAAATCCTTGTTGAAACACAATGGTTACTGCTCATAAAGTTATTAGTGGTAATGTAGAGAAAATTAGTCTGGATAAAAATGCTTTCTCTAAGTTCTCGAACTTGAGAGCATTTATATAACCCTACAAATACTTTCTATTAGCAAAACCTTTGTGGAGTGTTAACAGTAGTGAGTCTGATGCTCATTTTAAGTTGTTGTGCTTTGTGCATGTAATGGGTTGAGATTACCTCGAACACGGCACGGTTTGCAGAGCTTTGTTCTCGTATTGTGTAGGAGAAACCTTAGCCAAACTTAGGCGAAGAGTAAGAATGCAGGAGGATAGCCTTAGGATTCTTCGTAGTAGCTCCTTCAGAGCTAGCTGTTTTTGAAGAAGAAGGAATATACTTTCCGAGGGTTTGCTATGCAACCACTTCAACCACATTTCAGATAAGACTCCACAAATTCAGTACAGAATTGCCCAAGTTTATAGCCAATTAGGGATGATATAAGCTCTCACCATTAGGTGAACAATTTCACTACGAACTACGGCAAAGCTGCATTTAATACTTCAATTCACGAAAGAATTGAAGATTGATTCAATTGAAGCTGAAAAAGTAGATAACCCTGTTGTGCTTATTGGATAGCACAGGATAAGCCGGAAAGCTGTGCTTGCCAACTTACGGCTTACATTCTGTAGATTTTTAGCTTGTCATACGTCGTATGACTTGTATTACCTATGTGAATATTATGGCAAATTGCTGACAACAGCAACAAATTCAAGCAAACTTTATTAAGTCTTTAACAATAGCCGAGTACAGACTTCTATCTGTTTGTAGCGATATGACATTGATATGACATTCGGCTGCAATCGAGTATACGCCTGGATTCAGGCTATGTCCTGGGGTCATCCCTGAGAAGCGAACGTAAGACAAGATGTAAGACATATTTTTTCCTAGCTCGTCACTCCTGAAGCCGCAAGCACGATTGAGTAGAGCTAAAGGAGTAGCTACCACGTCAGCACAATGGCAATGCTGAAAGCCGCACTCCTTGTGGAGAGAACAGAGAAAACATTAATAATAGCTTGAGAGTGGGCGGCTATCGCCTCCCTAGACTCCACAAGAGAGTCCCACTTAACCTAGGTCACGTTGATGATTTTGGCCGGCACTCCAACCGCTGTAGCTCCCTCCGGAACGTCACAAAGCACCACAGCATTTGCGCCAATCTTCGCGTGGTTACCGATAGTCACTGGACGAATAATTTTCGCACCAGCACCAATATCAACATGACCGCCAATTTTCACCCCTGCCACGACTGTTACCTGTTGCAAAATCAAACAATTAGGGCCAATAGTGGCATCAGGATGAATCACAACACCCGTTGGATGAGTCAGGAGTAGTCCCCCTTCAATTTGACAGTTGATCGGAATATCGGCAGCCGTGACAACGCTCCAGAATCGGTGCTGGAGGACGTTCCACTTACAGAAAAAGCGTCCGATCAGTCCACCCCGTACCTGCCACTTCTGATACTCACGGATTGATTTGAGTAACTGTCGCGACGGATTCCACCAGCCGTCATACACTTCACGGCTCCAATCAGGCTCTGTCGCAGAAACCAGTGGAGTTGTGGGTGATTCAATTAATTTAAACATTGTCTGTTGGCTGTGTTATTAACTTCATCTCCGTTCAGTTTCATTCTTCAGGCACCCAGCGACTAAACAAGGACGATACTAAATCTAGGCTTGGGTCTTCTTTTAGCTGTTGCCAGAAGCTCAGCCGTATAGATTTTGGGTCGTTCACACTGAATAGCAGGTTGGGTTGATTAGCCTCATCGACTGAGGCTGAACCGTCGGATTTCTAGAAGAAATTATCTCTTAATCTATCCTAGCTCTGCTAATCATTTTTTCAATACCTTCTAGAAAGGTTACATTAGTTAATTAATAAACTAACCTTCTTATTTCTGGGTACAATAGTTAGATTAGATTGTTAAATATCAAGTTCAATAATTAATTTGACCTTAAATACGATTAAAAAATATCTGTGAAGAAATGACCAGGAAAACAAATGCTATGAGCAAGGTAAAAAAAAGATATTTATCAGTGATTTTTGGGGGAGTATTTTTTTCTGGGTTATTTTTTCCAATTTACTTTACCCCAAAGGGGCTAGCTGAACAGGAAATAAAAGACCTTGATTACTGGGCTAGTTTGTGTTCATTACTGAAGACTGAAAAAAAATATGAAGAATCTCTGGCGGCTTGTGATCAAGCGCTCTTGATTAATCCCAAAGAACGTGTAACTTGGGCAAATAGAAGCGATGTCTTACTGAAGTTAAAAAAATATCCAGAAGCGTTAGTTTCAGCAGAACAAGCAATTCGGCTCAAATCGAACTACTCTTTGGCTTTGGTCGATCGCTGTCAAGCTTTATCGGAATTGGGGAGGTACGAAGAAGCGATCGCTTCTTGTGATTTAGCGTTGCGAGGAGATGGCAATTGGGAAAAACGTTCACCAGCACTCGCCTGGTATCATCGAGGTTTGGCACAGGCAAAGTTGAAACAGTATGAAGAAGCGATCGCCTCTTATGACCATGCCATAGAAATTAATTCAACTTACTCCCTAGCATGGGCGGATCGCTGCCAAGCCTTAGCAAATTTAGGTCGATACTCAGAAGCGCTGTCCTCTTGTGACCAAGCGGTGCGAACCGATGGAAAATGGGTTGAGGGTTCCCCAGATTATGCCTGGTACAACCGAGGGCTGGTACTCCAAAAATTGGGACGATATGAAGAAGCGATCGCGTCTTACGATAGAGCAATCGCCCTAAATCCCAACGAGGCGACAACTTGGACTCATCATGGTGCCGTGCTAGATGTGTTGGGAAAACACGCGCAAGCCCTGACTTCCCAGGAATGGGCGGTTAAAATTAATCCGAAATATTCTCTGGCGTTGGCTAACCAATGTGCGACATTAAACCAATTGGGCGATTACGAAAAAGCCCTTACTGCTTGTGAAAGTGCCCTGCAAGGAGATGGAAATTGGGGGGAAGAAAGCCAGGGTTTGGCATGGGATCAACGCGGAAATGCCCTCGCCGGACAGGGTAAACAGGAAGAAGCCCTCGCCTCTCACGAACGTGCGATCGCCCTAAACAAAGACTATGCGGAAGCCTGGAACAACCGCAGCGTCACGCTGTGGTATATGGGACGATATGAGGATGCACTCGCCTCATCGGATCGGGCTGTGGAAATCAAACCGGAGTACTCTCAAGCTTGGTATAACCGAGGGCGAATCTTGAAGACATTAGAACGGTATAACGAAGCAGTTGAGGCTTATGATCGAGCGATCAAACATGGGGGGAATGGGGGTGATAACCGTGCTGCTGCCGATATTTGGGCGAACCGTAGCGTGGTTTTGTGGCATTTGCAACGATATCCAGAAGCCCTCGCCTCGACAGATCGCGCCATTGACATTAATCCCAATTCCTTCCAAGCTTGGTACAACCGAGGGATTGTGCTGATGGCATTGGCACGCCAGGAAGAGGCACTCACCGCTTACGAGCGAGCAATTCAGATTAATCCCAACGACGCTAACATTTTAGCGGCTAAAGGCTTGGCATTAGCAAAGATTAAACGACTGCCAGAAGCGATCGCTACCTTTGAACAAGCTTTGAAACTTGACCCCAATAATGGAATCGCTCAAGCTTATCGAGAGACTCTCATGCAGCAGTTGCAACAGTTGGAGGAAAAAAAGCCAAATGATTTGCCCAAGCCGAAACGAGATTAATCTTGCGCGATCGGTTTGACCACAACCCGACCATTCTCAACAATTGTGCAGTATTTGGGCTTTATTTTATAAAGGCTAACTGAGTCTTGATCAGCCAACGCCTTGCAGTGGTTTATATGGGTTTGCTGTTGTTGGTTTAAGGTGACGGCGCAACAAGCGGTAGTAATAGGAGACATATCGAGCCTAATAAACTCTTCTTCTAATTATCTCACCAATTTATGCCTGTTGCGTCCCTAAAAAAGGTGATGTAATGTTATCGCTGTAGCCATAAAAGTTAGGGCTTTCTTTCACAGCCTAAACGATCACATACCAATAATAACCCTTCTACCTTCTGCCTTTTGCCTTCTACCTACTCCTGCGGAGAACGCTGCGCGAACTGCCTTCTGCCTTCTGCTATATCACCAAGGGCTACCAATCATCGTAAAAGCAGACCAATAATAAGGATGTGAAAATTCCTTATGATCGATTTCTGCTAATTCTGGCGGGAGAGGAATAGATTCACCCTGCCCAATGCCTCGGAGTTGCCCTCCCTCTAACCGCACTTGCCCTTTAATCATGGCAATTTGGGCTTGTCGCAAGGCTTCTGCTTTAATCGGTGCCGTCTTCAACTGCTGATAAAACTCCGTGATTAGCCCCAAGGTTCCCTCATCACTGACGTACCAAAGACTTGCTATGGCTGACTTCACACCCGCCGCTACCGCTAACCCACCAAAACCGAATTCAGCATCTTCATTGCCCAATGCCGTGCGACAGGCACTTAAGACTAATAACTCAACAGGCGGATTATTCCATCCCATCTGTCGCAATTGATCTAAGCGCAACTTGGTATCCGACAATTGAATATAGGAATTTCTGGGCGCACCCAAATTAAATTCTCCGTGCGTTGCCAGGTGAATCACTCCAAAGGGTGTTTGATTGCGTTGTGCCTTTAAATTATTGAGTGTGAACCCTTGGTTGAGGAATGATTTTCCTGTCCACAAGCCATCAGAAGAGGATGGGTTTGCAGGTAGTAATTCCCGATTTTCTGCTACCAAGTTTTGTTTTCCAACAAGGGTAGATAATTCAATTGGCACCGCAGGCAAGGCATTTTGTTCGGTAAACTTCGACGCCCCCATCGCCAAAACTTCGCTTGTTTTCACATCCCCATAACGGGTATCGACCAAATTGATACTGGGAATTAATCCGATACTGTACTTTTCTACTAAAAACTGTTTTCCATCGTACAACGCCGCCATTGGGATTGACCTGAGTCCACCATCCATCGAAAATACTAACGTATCAATCTTTTTCGCTTGGAGTTCGGCCTCTAAAGGTTCAACTAGCCATTGATAGAGTTGTTTTGCTGTGGCTTGATAGCCTGTTTTGCTCCTAGGTTCAGTGACTTGAGAACGAAATTTTGCTGCTGTTTTGAGCAGGGTATCTCTATTAGCTTGATAGACCGTTTTGAGCAGGGGTTTGTCTTTAGGGGTGACCAATATGAGTTGTAATTGATCAGGTTGGGTAAACACATAAATAACGGCTGGTGTTTTACCCGTATTGGTGGCAATATCACTGAGGACAGCCTGAGTTTGTTCCACCGATCCAGATTGATTGCTATCGCTGGTGAGATGGCCCTCAAAGTGATTCTGAAACTCTTGCATTCTCAGTTGCTCAACCAGTGCGATCGCCTTTTCAATTTGTCCGCTTGCGATCGCTTGGTCAATGTCTTCCCGCACAATGTCTGTTGTATTGAGTAAAACCATCGCGGAGGTACTAATCGTATTTATCCCTTGAGGAACAAGATTTTCTCCCTGAATATCTTTTGGGACTCGATTGGTGTCTGGTTTGGGTGAAGGTGAGGGTATTGGTGTTGGTGGTAGCGTTGGCGGCGGTGTTGGCAGTGGGTTCTGAGTAATGATTTGAATGTTGCCTTGGGTGTAGGCACCGGGAAAGGATTGGAAGGGCACAATCGAATTGGCTAAATCGGTTGTAATTGCCCCAGCCGTGCCGTTGATGGTTGCATCACCCACATTAAAGGGAATGCCTCTTACTCCCCCGTCGTGCCGGATGATGATATCGCCACTTCCTGTCCCTCCAGCCGTGGAAATGCTGGCGTTTATCCCGTTGCGATCACTAAAACTTCCCACAGCCCGGAAAAACTGATTGGTGGTAATGTCAACATTACCCCCCTTGCCAGATGTCCCACCTTGTGCATTAATCGAGTCTACTTGGATATCTCCAATCGGATCGAGCAAGACGTTACCGCCATCTCCAGTAGTTGCACTGGAGTTAAGTTGTCCAGCCGTAATTTGCTGCTGAGCAATAACGGTGATATTTCCCCCGCGTGTGTTGCCTGAAGCATCCAGGTTACCGCTATTAATAATCCCCGTTTGGCTGTTGAGGGTAATATCGCCACCCGCACCCGTATCCGAATGAGAGGTGAGGTTATTGGTAGCGATGTTGCCTAGTGCAGAAAGTGAGATGACTCCTCCATTAGCTGTAGTAGAACTAGAGTCTAGAATGCCTGCACTAGTGTCAATCGTGCCATTGCTACTAATGATAGTAATTCCTGGATTAGCGGTAATGTTACTTGTGGTGATGTTTTGATTGGCTTTTAGGGTAATTGAGGCATTATCTAAGCCAGTAATTGCACCTGTGGCGTTGATGGTACCAGCTCCGACTGGTGCTTGAATGGTTACTGGGTCAAAGAAGGTAACTGGATTGAGGATATTGATGGCACCACTGCTGTTAGCTCCTCCAATGGTGATGGAGTTAAAGCCATTTTGCAATGCAGCGATGTCTGCTGTGGTGATATCTAAGATTCCCGTGCCGCTATCGGTAGCACCTGCGATCGCAATATTCTGACTCGGTGTAAAGGGTTGCAGGACAAGGTTACTGGTACCTGTTACAGAATTAGCGCCACCTGCAAAGTTAATCTCATCGGCGGTGAGTGTCAGTGCATTACTCCCGGTTGCCAAGCTGGAGTTAAATCCAATCGTGCCAGTTCCAGCATTGAATGTGGCATTATCTATCAGGGTTACAGGGCTATTAAAGATAATGTTACTGTTTGCCGTTGTAATGTCACTTGCGACCACAACATTCTGGGCACTAACAATATCAAGAACGCCCAGCGGAGTTACTCCACCAATCACACCGCCAAACTGAACGGTTCCCGTACCCGCTGTTAACTGCAAGGTTTGATTGCCATCAATTGTTCCAGTAATGGTGATGTCTGCTCCAGCTGCATCGCTGGTAGTGTTCAGATTAACATCTGTTCCTAAGAGTGTGCGATTACTGTTAATTGTGATCGAGCCGCCTATTGTCGTAATGTCTGCATTTAAGGTTGTCGTCGTCGCTATCAGGGTAATTGGGTCTGCCGTATTAAGTTGCCCATTAACATTGATGGCACCGAAGGGAGAGCGAATTGTTACTGGAGCAGAGAAAAAATTAGGGTTCACGGTAATGGTGCCACTTCCATCAGCTCGTCCAATGGTGATGGAGCTAAAGGCATTGCTTAAAGCATTCAATTTTGTATCAGTGAGGTCTAAAGCGGTTGTATCGACTCCGTCAATTCCACTAAGCGCAATACTTTGAGTGGGTGTGCTGGGCTGAAGCAGAAGATTACCGTTGCTGTTGACCGAATTAGCAACACCCGTAAAGTTAATCTCGTTACCAGTAATGCTAATATCTCCAGTTCTCGTAGGACTGATAGCGGTGATATTACCCGTTGTTACCTGACCGTTAGTGGCATTCAGAGTTATAGTCCCAGCATTTCCAGCATTTGAGAAAGACGCTAAATCGTTTGTGGCGATATTACCAAAAGCAGAAAGTGAAATGTTCCCAGCGTTGCCATCACCTGAAGCTGTACTTAAAGAGCTAGCTGTTGTGTCTATTGAACCCGCTGTGCTTGTTAGGGAAATATCATTACCATTACCCGTAATAGCTGTTGCTCTAATCTCTCCTGTAACAATATCAAGGTTGGCATTCAGAGTAACAGCACCTGAGGTTCCAGAACCAGTGTTAGGGTTTATTAGTCCCCTGGAAGTATCAATTCCTCCTTGTCGGCTCGTAACAGTTACGTCACCCCCTCTAACGACTGCCCCAGAATCCAATTGAGCCGTAGTAACATTGCCAGCCGCATCAAGAGTGATTGCTCCCCCCGTTTGCCCAAAGGAGGCTAGCGTCCCAAGGCTGGTATCAATCGCACCACCTGTGCTAGTTAGGGTAATCGTACCCCCAATTCCGTTTCCTGCCCCACCGTTAATTACACTTGCTGTGTTAATTGCACTAGTTGTAATGTTGCCTAGCGCAGAGAGTGCGATCGCACCTCCATTGCCGCCGACAGAGCTAGAATTAAGCTCTATCTCGCTAATAATATTACCCGCAGTACTATTTAGGGTAATTGTCCCTGCATCACCTATAGAACCCGCAGTCGTACTACTTAGAATACTTCCAGTCCTAATATCACCTTGGGCATTCAAGACGATGGTGCCTCCACTTGCGCCGAAGGCATGTACACCGAAGGTGGCAGCAGTGGTATCGATGCTCCCCTCCGTACTGGTAATGGTAATATTGCCAGCCGTGCCAACAGAATTTGAGCGAGAGAGAACATCTGCGGTGGTAATATTGCCCCTAGCCGTTAGAGTAATATCTCCTCCACTTCCAAGTCCTGCGCCCGCAGAACCCGTTTCCACAGAGTTAGTAATATTAATTGCTCCGCCAGTACTGGTAACCGTGATTGGCCCCCCAATGCCAGCACCATTGGTGCCACTGTCGAGCCGGAAAGCCGTAATGTCGCCGCTAGCGTTCAGGTTAATCGCTCCGCCATTCAGCCCATTGGTAGTAATCGTTCCCGCCGTGATACTCGCACCTGAGATCGTAATGTTGCGTCCTGGAGCAATGATGGATTGGGTTGCACCCATCAAGAATGACCCGACACCACTATTATCAGAATCTGCTGTCAAGGTAATCGATCCCGCAACACCACCCGTTGGAAAAAAGGGAAAGGTAAGCTGGTCGTTATTTAGAGGGCCGATGATGATATCGTTGGTTGCTTCTAAGATGACATTCGCCGTCGGTAACATATCTTCAAGCACAGCTTGAGAGATAAAAATGGAACCCGGAGTAGGAGAAAAGTCATTTTGCAAAATTTGGGCAGTTCCATTGAGCTGAGCATCCACCCCAGGAGAAGACGGTGCATTCGAGATAGTGATATCAGTTGGATCTAACAGTAATGTGCCAAGGCTACCATTGGCTGCACTGAGGTTAGCTGTACCATTAAAAATCAGGTCTTGTTTACCGGAGACTTCAACAAATCCGCCATTTCCAGAAGTGCTGCCACCGCGAGCACTGATGCTCCCATGAAATGCAGTTATTTCATCAGCCCAGAGAATTACTTTCCCGCCATTACCCTGCGTCAGGGCATCCGCATTAATCGTTGAGTCACTACTGACATAGGTACGAGATGCATTCGGTACTGTGCCTTTGCCCTGATAATCACCACCAATCAGTACTGTACCGCCACCATTCGCACCAGTTGCATCAACATTGGCACTAACCAGCCCGACCTTATTACCCAAGACCTGTACCGTACCACCCGTCTGTCCTGGTGCTGTACCAAACGCATTCAGGCTACCAGAAGCGATCGCACTACCCGGCTCAGTTGGCACCTGTACGCCAGAACCCGTCAGGACCGTCTCTCCAGCCGCATTAACCGATAGTCCTGTCGCATTTCCCCCACTCCCACCCGTTAGTAGTTGGGGCAAGGATAAAACGGGCAATGTCCACTGAGTCGGGGAATTATTATCCGATGCAGGGGGTAAAACCTCTAAACTTAATACAGACCCAGATTGGCTCAAACGAACGAGGCTGGTTCCTGGTACGGCTGCGATCGTAATTTTTCCTACTGGAGCATTAACTTGCCCCGTACTCACAACCGTACCACCCAAGAGCATCAGATCTTTTCCTGCACCTACCGCTAAGTTACCGGAGTTAACGATGCTTCCCGGTTGAGATGTGGTGAAGGCAAAACCATTAGGCGTACCGTTGAGCTGAGTGTAATCATTAATTCCTGCCGCATTAAACCAGTTATTACTAATCCCAATACTCGTAGCCGTCGTGGCAACAAAAGACGCAGGGACATTCAAGCTGGCATTAGAGCCAAAGATAATTCCGGCGGGATTCATCAGGTACAGATTGGCTTGGCTACCACTGACTTGAATCAGTCCATTAATATTAGAAGCATTGCCACTGACCACCCGACCTAAGATATTTTGAGTGGTGGCATTGGACTGGAAATTCGCGGTTTGTCCCGTATTAACGTCGAATTGGGAAAAGCTATGGAACAGGTTGGTTCCACTGGAAGAGGTTTGTCCTCCGGTGATGTCTAATTGATTACCCGTCGTGTTCACGAGGGTATTCGTGCCATCAGCAGCAGGGACAATTTGTGCTAAAGCAGGCGTGACAGTGATTGCTCCTAGTAGGGGAAGTGCAGCTAGTGCATAACTAAGGGTTTTGGCGAGTGATTGAGTGAAGCGTTTACTGATAGAACTTACAGACTCTTTTGTCACTTTTGAGCCGTGCAACTGTTCTAGAACCCCCCAACCTTCCTGAAAAAGGGTAGGGCTGATTCGTTTTCCCGAAACCCGCTCGGAGTTTAAACTCCGGGCTAATAGCTCAAGTCCATTGAAATGGACTAAAGTCGCCCTATCTCTTGCAGTCGGTTTCAACCGACATCTTGCACCATTCGCAACAAGTTCTGGCGAATGGAATTCGCGGCTATAAAACCGAAGTCCGCCTGCGCGGACTAGAGGAAAATCAAGGGTTGTGAAACCTGCGTAGGCAGGTTTTGTTTGTGTAGCTGCGGTTTCAACCGCCCTATTGAGAAGGTTGCAAGATATCAGTTTCAACCGACTTTGGCTACTCGCTGTGGAATTGATTCCCTGGCGGGTTTGGAGAGAATGAATCAGTCCTGTCTGAACAACGGGGGCTATGTGTAAGTTCTGACTGGGTGGGGTGGAGAACTCAGCACAACTGAGCAATGTTACCGGAAAGTTGTCGGCATGTTGGCGGCGCTGGCGTGCCTGCTTGATGGCAATCAGTGCAAGGCGATTTTGCTGTGCCTTCTGCTGCTGAGTAATACTCTCTCGGTGAACGCGATAGTAGTAGAGTGGTTTGCTCACCCGTTGTACCTGCGTTACTTCCGACACTCGCAGGCACAGTTCGTAGTCCTCAATTAAGTCAAACGTCTCATCAATTCCGCCTACTTCGTCAAATACCGTGCGGCGAATTAATCGAAAGTGGAACGCCATGAATTTTCGCAACAATCCCATTGGAGAATAGGGAAAGCGGCAGCGATTTTCGTAAGCCTTTACTTCACCGCGTTCGTTCATCACCAAATAGTCGGTATAAACTAAACCCGTGGCTGGATGAGTATCGAGTATCGCGGCTGTCTCTTCGAGTGCTGTTGGTGCTAGGATATCGTCACTGTCTACTAAGCCAATATAAGTACCAGTAGTTTGTGCGATCGCATCTTTGAGCGCACGTCCTCGCCCTTGATGTTGCGCCGCCACCACTGTTACCCGCGCATCTTGCTTCGCGTAGTCTTGAGCAATCTCGACAGAACAATCTGTAGAACCATCATCCCAAACCAGTAACTCCCAGTCGCCACGAGTTTGTGCCAAAACACTTTCAATCGCAGCGCCTAGATAACGCTCTCGGTTGTAAACGGTGATGATGAGGGAAATCGGCACTAGCATCATGAATGTTCCGCGAAAACTCAACAGGACTGACCCAAGGAAAAGCAGCAGAGCACACCGATAAATATTCTGTAGCTATCCCTACAGGATGAAGCGACGTTGGTACAGTACATCCTGGCAGTGGTTTTGAGAACTAGACTTTTGGCGAATCAAACCAACTCCCATTAGGGTTAAGGTAGATTTTGTCGATTACCCTGAACCGAATGAGCACAGGATTATCGTCTTGATTTAAAGTAGACCAAGCTGGAAGAGAGCATTTAATACAGCTTAAGGAAGTGTACTGTGTCCAAAATTGTATCGATTCACTCATTTCGGGGAGGAACCGGCAAATCAAACTCAACAGCAAATCTCGCGGCGCTTGTTGCCCGTTCGGGAAAGCGGGTGGGTATTGTTGACACGGATATCCAATCCCCAGGGATTCATGTCCTTTTTGGTTTCAATGACGAGAAAATAAAATACACCCTCAACGACTACTTGTGGGGTAACTGTGCGATCGAAGATACCGCCTATGACGTTAGTTCGGTTTTAAAAGAAAAAGCCAATCAACGTAACAAAATTTATCTGATTCCCTCTAGTATCAAAGCTCGTGATATTACCCGAATCCTCCGGGAAGGCTTTGACTTTGGAATGCTCAATGATGGTTTACAAGACCTGATTGATGAGCTGGAATTGGATTATTTGTTTATTGATACCCATCCCGGCTTAAATGAAGAAACCTTACTCTCTCTCACGATTTCCGATATACTTGTTTTGATTTTACGTCCCGATAATCAAGACTTCCAAGGCACTGCTGTCACTGTCGAAGTTGCCCGGAAGCTGCAAGTCCCTAAAATGTTACTCCTAATTAATAAGGCGTTACCAGCCTTAGATTTTGATGCCTTACGACAACAGGTAGAGAAAATTTACAATGCTCCCGTGGCGGGAATCTTGCCCCTTTCCGACGAGATGGTACAACTCGCCAGCAGCGATCTTTTTTGCCTGCGCTACTCCAATCACCCAATTAGTCAGGAGATGCAAAAAGTTGCTAAGCAAATTATGCAATCTAATTGAATCGCACTAAAATCAACAGATATAGCATTTGTATTTGAGATGTGAAATTCTCTCTTCTCTTTCCTCTGTGTTCTCTAAGTCTTTGTCGTTTGTTATTTTTTACATCTCAAATGTATAGCGGTTCTCAAATAAGTGGATTACACTCAACTTCTGCCCTTTGCCCTCTGCTTTCTGCCTTAAAGCCAACTACGTTGTACCTCACCAAATAGAGAAACGCTATAAATAGTATATTTGCAACTTACAAGGAAGAAATATTATGAGTAGGAATCCGTTGAATCCATCAGAAACCGGGGACGAAGAAAATGAAACTAACTCCCGATTGAGCATGGCTGATGTTCTGACGTTACCTGACTTTGAACAGAAAATCGTCACCTGGATAGTGCGTAAAAAAGAAGTGAGTCTGACTGAAGTTGCCGCTTATATGGAACAGGACAAGGAAAGCATTTCCACAACGTTGAATACCCTAAAAGAACAAGGCTTTGTGAAAGAATTGGAGGTAGAAGGTGAACAACACTACCGTCCTTGCCTTGCGCCTAAACAGAGAAGTCGGGCTTCTAAAAACCTTTGGCAGGCTCTAGATTAAAGGTGTTACTCAATAGCCAAAGTATGGATTAAGTCGCGCCTATCTTAGAAACTAAAGTGATAATTTGCCTAGTACACCCATCACTTTGGAGGGATTTGGGTTGTGCCGAAGAAAATTTTGCCATCCGTCTATCCGTTGATTTGGCTACAAAAGACAGTCTGCTTTAGCCAAGTGTCTATGCACAATCATCGTTACAAAAGAGGTTGGGGAAAAACGAGGAGAATCACCTCTTTAATAATGACTTTTTTAACCTCTGTAACACCACTATGGGTTTGTGCTTCTTTCTCTACACCCTCGGTTTTGGCACAAACTTCAGATGCCCAGAATTATCATGCAGATTTACTGCTGAATTTAGGGATTCGCCAACATAAAACTGGTCAATTTGCAGCGTCATTAGACTCATTGCAGAATGCACTCACACTTTATCAAAAATTGGGTGATGCTCAAGGCATAGGCAATTGCCTCGGCAGTCTGGGCGATACCTACTTTTCAATGGGGCAATACCCACAAGCGGCAGGGTTTTATCATCAGAGTTTGATACTCAAAAAAGCAATAGGCGATCGCACAGGTGAAGTTGAGGCGTTACTTGGTTTGAGCAAGGCTTATTTGTACTTAAGGCAAGAAGAGAGGGCAAAGAAGTTTGAGCAGCAAGCGCAAGTCATTCGGCGAGAAATTGGCAATCCCAGACGGCAAGCCGCTTTTTTGAACAACCTGGCTTTAGATTCCCAGTCACAAGGGGAATACGAGGAAGCGATCGCGTTTCATCTCCAACAATTAAAGATTGCACGGGAAATTGATAATCCTACCTTAGAAGCTGAATCTCTGCAAAAGCTAGCACAGGCTTATGAGTTATCCGGGCAATCCCAAAAAGCGATTGAGTTGTATCAGCTACAACTGGAGTTCGCCCAAAAATCCAATGATAACGCTTTGGAAGCTATTGCTCTAAGTCAGTTGGCAAACGCTTATGAATTATTGGGGCAATCCCCAAAAGCGATTGAATTGTATCAACAGCAGTTGGAAATCGCCAGGAAATCGGGTAATCGTGCCCAAGAAGCGATCGCCCTCAATCAATTAGCAATTGCCTTCGAGTCTCAAGGGCAATTTTCCAAGGCGATCGAGTTATATCAACAACAATTAGAAGCAGCGAAAAAAACAAATAATCGTTTAGCAGAAGGCACCGTTTTAAACAATCTCGCACTCGCTTCCCTTAAAGCCAACAATCTCACCGAAGCGCAGCCGAAACTTCTGGATGCGATGAAAGTTTGGGATGCAATACGTACCCAACTCGGCAACGACGAGAATTATTATGCTGAACAGGCTAGAAGTTATCGCTTACTGCAACAAGTACACATCGCTCAAAATCAGCCCGAAGCCGCCTTGGAAATAGCGGAACAGGGGCGAGTTAAAGAAATTGTCCAGTTACTTAATCTACGGTTATCGTCTGAACCCGTAGGAACAGGTTTAAAAGCGGCTCCTGCTCAAATTAATCTACCTACAATCCTAGAAATTAAACAAATTGCTAAGGCACAAAATGCCACACTGGTTGAATATTCGGTTATTTCTGATCAAGAACTATTTGTTTGGGTGATTCAGCCGTCAGGAGAAATTGCCTTCCGCCGCATTAATGTTAAAGAACAAAAAACGGTCTATCCTATTACTTCACTACAAGAGGTTGTTAACAATAGCATAGAAGCGATCGGTGTAAAAGGCAAAAGCCCCACAAGTACAGCAGAACCAACCGATAAAATATCCCAAAATCAACCTTTATTGCAGCTAAATCAGCTACTCATTAAACCTATTGAAGACCTTTTACCCAAAGACTCCAAACAACATGTTATTTTTATTCCGCACCAAGAATTATTCTTCGTTCCTTTTCCTGCATTAGTTGATATTACAGGCAAATCCCTGATTGAAAAACATACCATTCTCACCTCTCCAGCCATTCAAGTACTAGCGTTAACTAAACAGCAACGAAAACAAGTCTCAGGAAATAAAGTCCTGGTAATGGGTAATCCAACGATGCCAAATATGACAGTCGGGGGAGGAGAGTCATCACAATCCTTACCGCCACTGTTGAGAGGAGAGCAGGAATCCCTAGAAATTGCCCAATTCCTAAAAACTCAACCCCTGATTGGCAACCAAGCAACAAAAAGTGCTTTCTTGGAACAATTACCAAGCTCAAAAACGATACATTTAGCAACTTACGGATTACTAGATGACATTAAGCGTCAAGGTGTACCAGGGGGAATTGCACTAGCACCAGCGGGTAATGACAACGGTATACTCACGGCTGCTGAAATCCTTAACTTGTACGAGCAAACTAAAGACAAAAAATCACCTTTACGGGCTGAACTCGTCGTCCTTAGTGCAGGTAACATAGGGGCTGGAAACCTCAAGAGTGATGGCTTAATAGGTTTATCGATGTCGCTAATTGCTGCGGGTGTCCCTAGTATCGTGATGTCTTTTGGTTCCGCATCAGATGCCTCAACCACTGACTTAATGATTGAGTTTTATCGGCAGCTAAAGCAGACAAATGATAAAGCTCAAGCCTTGCGCCAAGCCATGCTAACGACGATGAAAAAATATCCTAACTCTAGGGTATGGGCGGCATTTACATTAATGGGTGAGGCGAAATAATTGTTATCATGCCTTAAAACCATGCCATTATGGTTAGCGTCAGTTTTCCATGCGGAATCGGCAATTTTGGGTTTGTAGTGAATTAAGAACTGAGCAATAAGTTGAGAACTAAGAAGAAAGTGAAGTTGAACCGGAATTGGGTTATAGCTTTTGGTTTCTACTTCTTGGTTTTGCTAACCATTATCGGCTTGGCTTATGGGGGTATTTTACCTGTCAAAGTTTCAGCTATCCCCTTTTATGACACTATCGGACACTTTATTTTATTGGGTAGTGCTTCTTACTTAGGTCATAAAGCGCTAGGGGGACAGATGTTCACAATTTGGCGGTTTCCTTTTGCCCTTCCCCTAGCACCCATTATCGTTAGCGTTTTTGCGGCTGTGGATGAGAGTTTGCAAGCACTTTCGCCGCTTCGCACCAGCACTGTGTCAGACATGACGGCTAACTTGGTTGGAATCTGGGCTTTTTATATCCTAGCTAGGTGGAAATAAGGACAAAGATGGAACTGAAGATTGCCTTTAAGGGGGTGACGCTAGCTGAAGTCAAGCTGCTTTTGAACTTTATGGGTATCTTGTTGGAATCTTTATAATATATCGGCTCAGCTTCTCCTATCCTTAATATTTTCTTTGCTATCACAGAAGTAGGCGAATAAAGTAATTGAGTACTTAATGAATACTTGCCTCCATTAAATTTCTTACTAAACTCTCGAATGCGACGGGGTGGCTAAAATGTCTACGCGCTATAACCAAAACCATTCTCCTCTGCAAAGAATTGTCTACACAAAAGTCAACGTTAACGGTAAAGTTCAGTTAGTGCCTCTAGAGTTGTATGCAGATGGCTCTGTGAAGCGAGCGAACTAACTCAAGCTCTGTTCGGTTTGGCAGTCTATAGCCTTTCAAGTTTCAACATTGTCCAGTAGGGATAGAAATAGAGATAGATATAGAGACGCGTGAAGTGCTACAATCGCGTCTCTACTTTCTTTTGTAGGAAGTAGATTGAAGCAAGGCCGTGGATGTAACGTAGAGTAGGAGAGCCTCACGCTCGTTAGCGCCCGATTGAGAAGGCAGCATTCCGATGGGAAGAGTGGAGCCTACAGCGTCACATTTAAGTAATCTCGAAAATTGGCTAGCTTTAAGTGTCCGGATCGGATAGCCTTCATATTGTTAGTGAGATGTGTGATGTGAGGATACTCAAGAACTGGGCTATGGTTGAGGCACCCAAACAATTTTCCGTGCTGGGTCTACCGATTCACCTCTTAGATGACTATGACCACTGGCTAGGGACTCGTCTACTCCAGAGGGTGGGAAGTCATGTGGTGACCCTGAACGCAGAAATGGCAATACAGGCAGAACACAACGATGCACTCGCTGGAATTATCCGAAAAGCAGACTTGGTGATTCCTGATGGTTCTGGGGTCATTCTTTACTTATGGCTTCAGGGTCAACGAGGGCGACGCTGTCCAGGCATTGAACTGGCTGAGTCTGTACTGCGGCAGGCTGGGGAATTAGGTAAGTCTTGCCCAGTGGTTTTCTATGGGGGTTCTCCTGGTGTTGCTCAAAAGGCGCGTCAGGTTTGGCAAGACAAGCTTCCAGAACTGGCGATCGCAGGAATTGAACATGGTTACCTCTCACCCGAAGAAGAACAGAAATTCAAGCAAATGCTCAAAGACCAACAACCCGGTTTGATTTTGGTTGGCTTGGGTGTTCCTCGTCAAGAGTTGTGGATTGCCCAAAATCGCCACCTGTGCCCTCAGGCGACTTGGATTGGGGTTGGGGGTAGCTTTGATATTTGGGCGGGGATTAAAACCCGTGCGCCTGTATGGTTACGTGAGAATCACTTGGAATGGCTATATCGGCTGTATCAAGAACCTTGGCGTTGGCGGCGAATGATGGCTTTGCCCCAGTTTGCCCTTAAAGCTATTGGTCAGCGCTTGGCTTGAACAAAATATTTGCCCAAAAATAGGGGTAGGTAGGGTTACCTGCCCACTTTTTGTATTAATGTATTGGATTCACGATTTATTTCATTTGCGATCGCTTGTCTATGACGACCGTCTTGGGTCACCCCAGTAATAGCCAAACTCAACCCGATGTGGCTGCCAACGCCACAACCAGCCCAAATCCTGTAATGGTGAAATTACAAGGAGTGACAAAAAGTTATCCGAATGGCAGCTTGGGCGTGTTTGACCTCAGTTTAGAGGTGAAGCGAGGAGATTTTTTATTGATTACTGGTCCTTCGGGGGCGGGGAAATCAACCTTGCTGAAGCTGCTTTATGGTGCAGAACGCCCTAGTTCTGGAGAGGTAATCGTCGATGATTTGAATGTGGGGAAGTTAAGGGGCGATCGCTTATCGTTGCTGCGTCGTCGCATCGGTGTTGTGTTTCAAGACTACAAACTGATTCCGACGCGGACTGTATCGGAGAATATTGCTTTTGTCTTGTGGGCACAAGGCTACACCCGCAAGGAAATTCAGCGCCGTTTACCACCCACGTTGAAGGTTGTAGGTTTGCAACACAAAGCGAACTGTTTTCCCGACGAACTCTCAGGGGGAGAGCAACAGCGGGTAAGTCTAGCGCGTGCGATCGTGGGGACACCTCCCGTATTGCTAGCGGATGAACCCACGGGTAACCTCGATCCCGATAATTCTCGGCAGGTATTAAATATTCTCAAGAAACTCAATGGGATGGGTGCGACGGTGATTGTAACGACTCATGATGAGCAGTTGGTACAGATGTCAAGACAGCCCGTTGTGCAGTTACGGGAAGGGCGTTTGTATCGAGGTTTTTGAGTTAAGCACCTTTGAGGGTTGCGATCGCACCTTCCCCTGTAATCTAGTCCGCATTCAACACTTTACGAAACACAATCTTATCAGCGCCCGCTGTGTAGAAGTCCCGGATGCGAGCCTCCTCCTCGTAGCCGCACTTGGCGTAAAACGTCCGTGTGCGCTCTAAGTTTGCTAAAGTTTCCACTAGTAGCATTCGTCCACCGCGCGCCTTTAATGTTTCTTCAACGTAGCGCATCAGTTTCCTACCGCGTCCTTGTCCCTGGCGGTTGGGGTGAATGGCGATCAATTGTAGGTTCCACGTCTGATCGGTCATCCGTTCAGGCTCACAGTAGGCGACTCCCACCGGCCCGTCTTTGTCATCCTCGTCTGTAAGCCAGAAGGAATCACTGTCGGTGTTGCCGCCGAAGTAATCAGCCAGCATTTTACCGAGAGCCTCAAGCTCGTTCGGCTCGAAACCGATTGTGCTGGCTACGGCAATCAGCGCTGCTGCATCTTCGGGTTTTGTTGGTCGGATCATGGAAAACTTAAATATATGCTTGACGCATATAATAACTACCGGATTTGCTATGTGACGAGTGATGAAACAAGCTGCTTCAATTATCCAGTGGGTAAACGTTACTGCGAATTGACTTAACGCGGATAAATGCAGCCTATAGCTAGCTAGATGTTGCCTGCTTGGATGCTTATCTTAAAAATAGTCCTCTTTCGTCATTTTTAGAAGATGCGATCGCACCTTCCTCTCCTCACCCCTCCCCCTCATGCGATCGCTTCTGTGGCCCAAACTCGTCAGGCAACTCCTCAATACTTTTGCCCAATATCTTACATAGTGCCTTCATTTGAGGCACACTCATCATTGCCGGAGAAGCGCCTCTCTCCCAACGGCTGATTGTCGCGCTTGCTACACCAATAATTCTGGCTAGTCCCTCTTGAGACAACCCAGCCTCTTCTCGAAGCTTCTTCAACGGAGATTCACTCTCCTGTGAGCCAGATGTGTTTCTTTTCGCCATACATTGTCTAAATAAATGCTCTAGACAATTTGTCTAATTTATGGAATGATAAAGATGGACATAAAAACAGACAGGAAATCCGGAAAGCCACCTCAAGGCTAGTTAGGTACTTCCTTGGATATCCTTTTGGATGCCTGCTGCTATCTCAGTGTCTTACAAAAACTGTCATCTCACCACAACCTTGTAGGCGATTTTGATTGGAGCGCTCATTGCGATCGCCTGTGAGGTTGCCATACCTGCCTATTGCAGAACCTGTGTACATCGTCAGAGTTCTCGCCAATTCGCTGTGCCCATATCACTTTTTACTGGGATGGCATGTCAATCGCAGCCTAATCCCCCAGTTCCTCATCCTCACTAAAGCTCCGGTTTCCCTACCAGGGAAGCAGAGAACAGTACCCCTCTCCTGCCAGGAGAGGGGTTAGGGGAGAGGTCAATCCGCAAAGTGTCAACGCTTACCAGGAGTGCCTAATGACCTACCAAACTCAACTATTTCCTTGGTGTATCATTCGCCCCCATCCCAACATGCGACAGACGATTGTTGCCCGTTTCCGTCGTCGCTGCGATGCCGAGGCTCATTTAAGAATTCTCCGCCAGCTACTCCCCACCGCCCCTCACACCATCATCTTCGACCTCACACCCGAAACTCCAGACCAAGATAGTGAGGGGACAAAATGATAACCAGCTTATTTCGGCAGATTCAGCCCGCTCAACGATTTCGCCTCAGCCTCCGCTACATTGCCTGTTTGCTGAAAATTCCCGTCTCTGCAATTGTTCGGATCGAAAGCTGGGCGTATGTTCTCTTTGTCCATCGCCGCGATAAAGGAGGTCAATTCGTCAGCTACCGTACACTGAACCGATGGATGAGAACCATTACCCACATGATTCAAACCAGTCCCACCCTAGAAGACTTAAAGCAACTAGGATTGTGGATTCAACAGGAATCCGTAAATTTTGAGGATAGATATTCTCCCAAAGAACTAAATTACCTGCGCCGACTCTGAGGAAAACGCCGAGATCAACTTCGCAATTCTAAAGAAACATTGAATTGACCAAAGAAACATTACGGTTGGAGGAAATAGCTGGTGAATCTTGCTATAGTGAGAGTAAGAATTTTACATTGGTACTTTCCGGCTCTTTTTTAATTCTTGGGTCTGTCGGAAAAGCATTTCGTCAAAAAAATTATTGCACAAGAGGTTTTGATGGTCGCACATCTGAATCAGTTAGAGCGTGTTTCTGAAAAGCTCAAAAAAACCCTAGAGTGGGAAGCCCGTAATCCTTCAACCGATAGAAGAGATGAAGTCGCAACCTTACTCAATTCTGAGCGTTTGGTCTCCTACTACAACGCCTGCGTCTGGTGGAACGGATGCTACTATTGCAAAGATGATACCGGTTCTTGGTATTGCGTTAAATGTTGTTTCTTTTAGCCACTTTACTCCCTTGAAGACTCAGCGAAGCTGGACAAAATCTATTCCTGTTGTCCTGTAGGGTGGCAAGACCCATCCTACAAACAAATTTTGCCTAAAACGTGCCTGAAGCTCATCTTTCTGGCTGTCTCTTAACTGTGAATTTTTTGTCTAAAGTATTGAAGAGATAGCTTCACGTCTAACGGATGACTCATGATTAAAAACTTAATAATCAAGAGCTGAAAAATTTGAAGAAAAGTGCAATACAGGTGTAATATAAAAGATAATCTCTAATGTGGGTAGCCTAATCAGGTCTGGTCAATATAATCCTTTCAGTAGTCAAAAACCAGATTCAGAGCGGAGGAACCAAATATTGGGGCGAATCTTATTAGATAAGAGAGACACCTTCCAGTCTTAGCCCGTCAGCTAACTCCGTAGGCAATGGGAGGAGTACCATCGACACCAGCTTTTTAAGCCGTAGTCATTGAGGTCTCCTAAGCGAATGTCACTGTAATACAAGTGGCATAGAATCGCTATTGCATGACCCACTTCGTAAACCGTTACAGATGAGTGGAGGTTAGGAGAATGATTTACAGACAATGGAATTTATTCACCAGACAAGAAGGGAATTATATTGCCGTTGACTTCACTGACCCAGACGGAAAATTATATAGTGAACCGTTCTGTTTTTACAGTCTTGATGAGGCTTTATATTACGGAAAATTGTGCATTGATCGATTCATTCGCACCAGGATGTTGCAGCCTAAAGAAACTTAATCCCGTTTAAGGGAATGCTTGACCAAGCTATCGGCTTGAAGGCTGCTATTTTGGACACAAAGAATCTATCTTTACTAGAGAAATCAGACTTGCTTTCAGGTGATTGAGTTAAGTCTATCGCTAGTTCATTGATTTTGCTCCTACTAGGTTGACAAGACCTACTAACCCGAAGGGGATACTTAGCGAAAACCCTAACGGGATACTTCGCGATCGCACGATAGAGGCAATGTGCGATCGCTTTCTCTTTTAAAGTTGAGAAGATTGCCGATTCGGGTTAGACAAATCCGTTTGTGTATCCAAACTAACAGCACCAGCTCCCGCGTAGTATACCATCAGTAATCCACCAATCAGTCCTAAATTCTTGAGAAACGCGGTCATCTCCTTTGGATCAGCCAAAAAGTTATGAAACACTAAGGTAGTAGGAACCAAGAACAGGATTAATAAAATCACTCCCCAACGGACTTTGTAGCCGAGGAGTAGTGATATCCCACCCACGATTTGAAAAACAATATTGCCCATTAGCAACAAAGCAGGCAATGGTAAACCTCTCGCCGCCATCATCTGCTGGGTGTCAGCAAAGGTGAAAATTTTACCTATACCAGAGTGCAGAAAGATTAAAGACAGACAAATCCGTGCAGCAAGTGGAATGTAATTCATGTCAAATCACCTATATATAATGTCGGCAGTCAAAAGGGATTAGAGTGGTCGTTATCCTATATTCTGTTTCGCTCCAGGTTGATGATCATCTGTAGCCGCAAAGGGTGGAGATTGAATTCCCAGGAATGTCGATTGGGGAAAAATTAGACGTACAAAGCGATCGCCAAATAGGTAATCACAAACCCAACTGATGAACACGAGCAGGCTGTTGCGTAAGCCAGGGAGATAATAAAGATGAATACCGAGCCAGAGAAACCAGCCGGGAAATCCCATTAAGGTCAGCTTATCAGTTTGCGCGACCCCTGCATTGCGTGCAATAATAGCTGCCCGACCTTTGTCCTTGTAGCGAAAGGTTTGAGGGGATAGTCCACGTAATTGCCGCTTGATATTATTTGCAACAGATGCTCCTTGTTGGATAGCGACGGGGGCGACGGCTGGCAAAGGTTGTCCCTTGTACTCTACATCAGCCACATCACCGATCGCATACACCTGGGGCTGATTTGGCAACTGGAGAGTTGGGAGAACGGCAACTTTCCCCTTGGCAGATGGGAATAGTTCCCCCGTGGGAGGGGGTGGAGACGCCTCTACACCGGCTGTCCAGATAATCGTCTTTGCCAAGATCGTCGTACCATCTTGAAGATGTACCGCCTGGGGAGTAACTTGGCTAACTTTTGCCTGTAGGTGAACTTTAACCCCTCTGGTTCGTAGCTGTTTTTGCGTATAGTCACCCAGGCGCTGGGGGTACTCCGCAACTAAGCGATCACCTGATTGCAAAAGTATCACCCGCACCTGCTGCAAATCGAGGGTTGGATAATCTTTGACCAAAGGGCCATGCATCAGCTCAACTAAGGCACCCGCTAATTCTACGCCCGTTGGGCCACCCCCCACAATCACGAACGTGAGAAGCTGCTGGCGTTGGGTTGCGTCTTTTTCCCTGACGGCTTGCTCGAAGCAGGAGAATATGTGGTTGCGTAACGCGACGGCTTCTTCCAATGTTTTCATCGGCAAGGTGTACTCTCTCGCACCCGGTACTCCCAGATACTGGGATTTACTTCCTGTCGCCAAAATCAAGAAGTCGTAAGAAATTGCCGAGTCCTCTGTTTCCACAACTTGACCTGCAAAATCAATTTGCTTTACCTCAGCCATCACGAAACGAGCATTCGGTATCCGCCGCAAGATTCGGCGTACCGGGTAGGCAATTTGTTCCGGTTCCAGTTCCGCTACCGCTACCTGATACAGCAGAGGAACGAAGGTATGGTAGTTGTTGCGGTCAATCAGTAGGATTTCGACTCCAGAACGAGCCAACAACTGCGCTGCCTTTAAGCCACCAAAACCAGCTCCGACAATGACGACGCGAGGGCTTCTGGACACCGTCATGGGTTTTGTTAAGAGTTGTTTACAAACAATTTGGCAGCTAAAAAACTTTTTTGCCTCTACCAAAAGAGAGAATTGCCATAATCGGTAAATAGTTCTGTAAAATAACCGGGGCACTCAAGAGCGATCGCAGCGAATGCAAAATACAGCCGAATACATGTGCGCCTACTGTGGCGAACCGAATTTAACGTTTGTGGATCTGAGTGCAGGTGGACAGCAGTCCTATGTTGAGGATTGTCAGGTTTGTTGCCGTCCGAATATTTTGTATGTGCGGATTGATGAAGACACTCTCGATATAGAGATTGATAGTGAATATGAAGGTTGAGAAAGAAGGCGTGGGGGCGTAAGAACGAAGAGGAATTTCCACCCTAGTCAATTGCAGCATTTCACTGCTTAAATTACAGATATCATATCAGCACACCCAACTTAAATCATGGTTCATCAAGAGCAAATTCATCTTTCCACAAATTGTCATGGGGATATGCATGACATTACTGACAAGGTCAATTCTATTGTTAAGAAGTCAGGCATTAAAACAGGAATGGCTCACGTCTTTAATATTGGTAGTACGGCCTCTATTGGTACGATTGAATTTGAGCCAGGGCTGCAACGGGACTTACCAGAAATCTTAAATAAACTGATTCCACCGAGTCGAGAATATGGACATGAGCAGATGTGGCACGATGGTAACGGACATTCTCATCTGCAAGCGACTTGGTTGGGGCCTTCGTTAACTGTACCTGTTAAGAATGGCACGCTAGAGTTAGGAACTTGGCAACAAATTTTTCACCTCGAATGTGATGTTAAGCCGCGTCAACGAGATATTGTTGTGACGATTTATGGTGAGTAGAAGTGTTTGGGAGAAGTGCGATTCCCTACGAGATAGCTACTCTGCGAGAACGTAGGTTAAAACTTGCTATTAACTAACAGCCACGGGTCGATCTAGTCGCTAATTTACACTCTATCCTTTTTATCTTCGCAATTCGTAAGGTGGAATTTCCCACTCACGTTGGCTGGCAAGAATTGCCAGCCGTTCTAGAAGTTTTCGGAAAATCGATTTGTTTTGATACTGTGGAGTTGGCTCAATTTGTGCATGAGCTGGATTATCCGGTAGTTCCGAATCGTTAATAATAGGTCGTGGATAAACATCAATTTTATAGGCAAATATTAAATTGCCTTTAGCATCCTTTTTGTTAACTGTATCTATCATCCGAACTTCAAGAGTGATAAGACTAATTACACCATCTTTTTCATTCTTCTGAGTCCATCCAGGCTGGTAGTTACAAAGACATGCTCTATCAACAGAAGGAGCCATGTTCCGGTCATTAAAAGCTTGAGAGCTAATTCTTACAGTACCGTCCTCTTCTATTCGATAACAGTTTCTTCCATAAAAGACACATCTATATAGCACCTCTTCGTTTGAAACAGTATCAGTCAACACTTTAGTTCCTTTAACCCTTCGCAGATATCCATTCCCAGAGTTCTCTAAGAGTTTCGTATGAGATAATTAAGCCATCTTGCATTTCATTGTCAATGTCTGGCCCCCACACTTTTATGTATTCAATTCTATTTTCGGAAATGTAAATGGTAAGCTTTCTATTTTTATTCCACCATTCAAGCACAATTTCTTCATCACAGGTAGTATTAATGAGAGGCTCTTCCCAGAAATTACTTTCTGACCCAAGTCTTCGCAGTTGATTAATTAACCTTGGAACGTTAACAGGATTATATTTTATTTTACTTACCTTTTTACTTACCTCTCTAGCTTTTTTCGAGACTCTTTTATAGGTAACAAGATAAGTGAATGAGTCTAACAGTTCTCTCTTATGATCGGAACTAGCATTTAGACGAAACGCTGTTTTTGTCTCAGTTGCCATAGCGCCCCCACTCCTTTTGGATTTCTTTCCTTGTCAAAGCTAAAAATACTTTAACCAGGTAGTTGTGTGTATTATCAAACCATTGTGTTAGTTCCCTTTTAGCTTCAAAGCTTTTTGCAGTTAACCTAAAAAACACAAATTCTGAATCATCTAAATCACCTGAATCATCTAAATCACCTGAATCATCTGAATCACCTGAATCACCTGAATCATCTGAATCATCTGAATCATGACGTTCTTGAATGTGTTGATCTACGACCACTAATAAAGTTCCTTCATTGTCAGGCAAGGAGAATGCAAGGCTAAAATCAAAAAAAATTGGCACTTCCAAAAAACTATTCAAATCCCCGCTAATGCAAGTAAATATTTTTTGGTGATCTTCCAGACTAATCCATCCCGAATTTTCATCAATTAAATTAAGATACGTCAATTCATATTGAACGACATCTAGTGATTCTTTTTGGTCTTCACACCACCATTTTTTAAATTGTGTCCACTCAGATAAAAATTCTGGAAATATCTGTTCAAAGTGAGGATATTCATCCTCCTCTTCTTCTTTAGTCCAGTTATAGCAGAAATAATTTTCTTGTATTTGTATTATTTTTTTCCTGTTCGCAGACTCAAACCAAATCCGGCGAAGAGGGGGCATTGAGGAATAGGAAATACTTTCTTCATTGGGTGGGCTGTCAGTTTGAAACGGAAATCTATCACATATTGTTTTCCAATACAGACCGAGATGAACAGAAGAAAAATTGGGTGCCTTAAATTTAATCCCAAAGACGACTTCGATTAAAGGCGGATTGGCAAATTTAACTGTAGTCATGGCACCTAATTCTCAGGCTTTAATTCTATTAAACTACACATTGTTCTTTATTTATTGAAGAAATAGAATATAAATGTATCCGTACTTAAGCTAGACAGTTTTTGTGAAAGTGTCAATCACGTAAAATTGTTACAACAAAAAATCTTTTACTTATGCCTACATCAGAAGTCTAGGCATTCGTTGAACATAATTTGAGCCAGACACAAAAACGAGCGTCTAACTCTTGAGCGATATCCTTGAACGGTCTAGAGAACCAGTCGATTACCACTAGCCCATATCCGAGGAGCGATCGCATCCCATCCACCCCAAACTCACTCCAAAGCTGGCATCTGCTATATTCAGTGATTCTTAGGCGAGAATAGAAACTTCCATAATGCACCCGATTGGCTGTAGCCATTCGCCTGACTCACTTTTAGGCTTGTACATGCAACGCTCATTTCCATCCTTCCTTGGCTTGTGCACTGCACTTGTCCTGTTCACTGCCATCACCTCTGGCTGTCGCGCCCCATCTATCGAAGCCAACGCCAAACCTTCACCCTCTACTACGGCTTCAGAGAATTTCAACCGGAGTACGACAGCAAAAGCTGGCGTAATTTATCACGCATTTAATATGCGTTTCCGGGATATCAAAACTCAACTTCCTGAACTGCAAAAGCAGGGTTACACCTACATCCAAGTTTCACCGCCTCAGAAAAGCAACCCTTCTCCCGAATGGTGGGCGCGATATCAGCCAATTGATCACACAATCATTGATAGCCCTTTGGGTAATGAACAAGAACTCAAGGAACTCATCAACACCGCCCACAAGCGAAAGTTAAAAATTATTATTGATGTGGTTTTTAATCACATGGCAAACTATGGAGATTATGTTAAAAACCTTAAGTATCCCCGCTTTTCCTCACAACATTTTCATCCCCAAAACTGTATCAATTACAATACTCGACACTCTGTCATCCAAGGTTGGATTAACTGCGATCTCCCGGATTTAAAAACGACTTCGCCCCACGTCAGGCAGGAAGCCAAAAATTACCTCAAAAAACTCCTTGCTCTGGGTGCTGATGGTTTTCGTTTTGATGCCGCCAAGCATATTGAACCTGACTTTTTCCGCGATATTCTGACCGTTGTCCCACCTGATAAATTAGTTTATGGCGAGGTGATAGGGCAAACCCTCGCTGAAAGTAACGAATACACAGGAATCTTGTGGGTGACAGACTTCCATTTGGTGAGTACAATGAGCAATGCCTTTAGCTATGGAGGAGATTTGCGATCGCTGATCAATCCCGCGATTTCAGGACAAGCCTTACCGGGAATCAAAGCCGTCACGTTTGCTCACAACCATGATATTGCTCAGGGACAAATTGGCTACAAATTACCTACCCCTCAAGACATCAAGTTGGCAAACGCTTATATCTTAGCTCGTCAGGAAGGCTTTCCCATTGTGTATACAGACGATGCAAAGGATGCTATTACTAAGGCTGGTGTCTTCTTCCATCAAAAATTTATGGGAGAAGCTCAATATTTTCGTAACGGTAATGAAATTGCTCAAGGCGCAGACAACCCCAATATTCTGTTTATTGAACGTGGTAATAAAGGTTTCGCCATCATTAATAAAGCTGGAGAATCCTTTGATGTAAAAGCGGCTAAAATGCCCGGTCTGCAAATTGGCTGCTACCAAGAAGTACGCTATAACTTTACAATGGCTGTGGGCAAGGGCGATGACCAGCAAAAATATATAACCCAGTGGGGTACAAAGCAGCGGGGTGGGATTCAAATCGGGTCAAGAGATGCCCTCTTCTTCGTGCCAACCTCCGCCAATGAATGCCAATAAAATTAATCGAGGAGAATATAAAAATGGTTAAAATTGTACGCCGCAAATCTCTAGGAATACAAACCGTCTATGACATTGGTGTTGAGCGCGATCATAACTTTCTTTTAGCAAATGGCTTAGTCGCTTCTAATTGCTTCAACAAATCCCACTCAACGGCTTATGGTTACGTAACCTATCAAACCGCCTATCTTAAAGCCAATTATCCCGTTGAATATATGGCAGCACTACTAACAGGTAGTAGTGGAAATCAAGACAAGGTGCAAAAATATATTGCCACCTGTTCCAAAATGGGAATTGATGTATTGAAACCGGATATCAATCATTCTGAAATCGATTTCACACCTGTATCTCGTAAAATTTTATTTGGACTGTCGGCAATCCGGAATTTAGGACAGGGGGCGATTGAATGTATCTTAAATGCGCGAGAGGAAGGTGGAGCATTTCAATCCCTGGCAGATTTTTGTGATCGCGTTGATTTACGCACTGTTAACCGCCGCGCTTTAGAAGCCTTAATTTATTGTGGTGCCTTTGATAGTCTTTCCTCTAATCGGAAGCAATTGATTGAATATTTAGATATTGTGATTAGTTGGGCACATGACCGAGCTAAAGACAGAGATAGTGGTCAGACTACCATTTTCGATATTTTAGGAAGCACGAATGGGAGCAAAAATTCCAAGGATGCGGCTTTAGAATCGGCTCCAAAGCCTCCTGATATTCAGGATTATACTCCACAAGAAAAACTCCGTCTTGAAAAAGAATTACTTGGTTTTTATGTATCCGACCATCCTCTAAAATCAGCCCTCCAAGCCACTAAAGTTTTATCTCCTATTAGTCTTTCAGATTTAGCGGAACACGGGAAACGAACGACCATTAGTGTCATTGTAATGCTCACTGAGATTAAGCCGATTGTTACCAAAAAAGGCGATCGCATGGCAATTGTCCAGATGGAAGATTTGAGCGGACAAGCGGAGGGCGTTGTCTTCCCTGCCACTTACGAACGCATCGAGAACTTCATCAAACCTGATACCCGTCTGATTGTTTGGGGCAAGGTAGATAAGCGAGAAGATCAAGCCCAAATGATTATTGAAGATGCCGAGTTAATTGAAAAGGTGCCCATGGTAATTGTGGAATTGGCACCGCAACGGGTCACTAAAAGTGAACTCAATCAACTCAAATCGATTTTGCAAGCCCATTCAGGACAAAAAAATCAAGCCAAAGTCCCTGTGTTGGCAACAGTCGCTGTGCCTAATTATCAACAATTTGTGCGCTTTAATGCAAAATACTGGGTACACGATTGTACTACAGCCGTTGCCGCCCTGAATAGAGCCGGATTTTCCGCCCGTACTTCTGCACTTGTCGGTACTAAAGATTAAGCCCATTAAAATTTTGTAAAATATTTGTTCCCTAACCCGTGCTGGGCAATTTCTACTCTACTTTAGGTTTGAGTTGGAGGTTTTTTAGGATTAGTAGAGCCTAAAAACTGAGATTTTAACTCTTCCAGTTCGTGATCAATTTCACTTTTGGCTGCTTGCGAACTGGGAGACGAAACTGGCTGGGAGGCTGGTTTTTGACTTGGACTTTTGGGAGTTGGAGTACCCAGAAACTGAGACTTTAGTTCGGCTAAGTCTGCATCAATTGCGCCGCCGGATTTCGCCACAGCAGGTGGAGATTGTGATGGTTTTGCTACAGGTGTAATCGGCTTCTGTGGCTTGAGAGCCACCGCTTGGGGTGCTGATGCCGGAGGATTCAAATCTTTGAGAACCTCAGCCGCAGATTGATAGCGTTGGTTGATGGCACTTTCTACCATTTTGTCCAAGATTCGACCGAGAGCATCGCTCACGGAACTTTTGATTACCCTCCGCCACACCCAAGCATTCTCATTAGGGTCAAACAGGTCAAAGGGATGCATCCCCGTCAACAAATGGATGCATGTGACACCCAGACCATAAATATCACTGGCAAAAACGGCTCTGCCGAAGCTTTGTTCAGGTGCCGCAAAACCCGCCGAACCGATGGCTGTCCCCGTTTTGCCCAAGGCTGTACCCGTAACCACCTTCGAGGCTCCAAAATCCACGAGAACCAGTTGGCTGTCCCTGCGGCGGCGAATAATGTTTTCGGGCTTGATGTCCCGATGAATAACGTGATGTTGATGGACAAATTGCAACACAGGCAACAAATTCTTGAGGAGCGAACGGATTTGAGCTTCGTTGAAAGTCCCACTACCCGTTAGTTCTTGAGCTAAATCTTTCCCATCGATAAACTCTTGCACCAAATACTGTTGGCTATCTTGGGAAAAATACGCCAGCAGTTCAGGAATCTGGGGATGTTTGCCCAATTCATCCAGCCTTACTGCCTCTTGAGTGAATAACTCGGCTGCCTTTTGCACCGTGTTTGTGCCTTGTGCTTGGGGAAAAAACTGCTTGATGACACAACGCGGGTGGGAGGGTTTATCTTCATCCACCGCTAAAAACGTTTTGCCAAAACCTCCTTGTCCAAGCGGTTCTATCGCTCGGTAACGGTCTTTGAGCAATAACTTTGACCCACAAGTCCGACAAAAGTTCGTTCCTGTTGGATTCTGGGGCGCTGGACAGGCGGGATTAAGACAGTAGTTCATGCGGATCAGTACTTGGGCATGTATCTCTATTTTGCCTGACTTAAAGGGTATCTGGCTTGATGCAGAAGTAGGGATTTCAGATAAGAGTGAGGATGTGGAATAATTTCATCCTTCATCCTTCAGTTGACCCCTGCTTAGCTTGCATCACGGCTTGCCGGAAGCCTAGCACAATCAAAATGTTGGACAGGGTCAAAAAAAACTCGGCACCACCATGCAGCCAATCCACATTGGCTAATGCTTCTCCATAAACCACTTTGGCATAAATTCCCGCCGGGATAGTGACGGCAACAAACACCAAAGTCATGTAAAAGCCAATGAGTGCCAAACGGGGCATCTTTCCCGAACGGGTGATAAACCACAAAAAACCGAGATAAGGAAATAGAGAAACTGCAAATAAGGCGTCTTTAGAAATCATGAAATGAATGGGAAATAAAAATCTAGATTATTGTTGATAAGGTTTATTAAAAGCAAGTGCTATTTTCAACTGTTTTATACCCTATCCATCAGCTTATTTAGTCATTCAAATGGAGAATTAAGACACATCAATTGTTACATCTTTAGCCGCTCTCGTCGTTGTATTTTTGCGCTCCGGCTTCTGGGCAGAACGCCAAATCCACCAAGCGGCTGCACACAGGGTAATGTTGCCCAAAACCGTCATGGATGCCTGAAGAGTAACCAGCCACTCCAAAGATGCCGGATTGTCAAAGAAGTGCCAGGTACAGGCACACATGGCACTCACTAGTGCGGGTAACATGGCGAAGGACAAACCCCACCAAGTGCGATCGCGCTTAACTTCTCCGTAAGTCCAGATCAGCAAAATAGCGGCAATCCATTCAATCACACTTGAAACATGAATAATCCAGGTCGGAATTGAGAGAGCGTGCATAAGAATAAGGGGAGAGGGTGAGGAGTGAGGGAGAGAAATGACAAATCCTCAATGCCATTCGTCCTAATAAGCTAAAGTGCATTTAACGTGCCTATTCTAAACATAAGATAAAAGCACCCCAGCACCCCAGCACCCCAGCACCCCAGCAGCCTCAACAAGCCAATTAAATGCGTAACAGCTTACCCCGTACCTATCGTATCGTTGAGCGAAAGCTGATAAAGTTTTCGCATGGGGCAAATTCGGGCAATTTTATGTGGATATTACGGCAAGGGCAATGGTGGCGATGAGGCATTGCTGGCTTCGCTGTTGCAAATGCTACCGGAGTCGGTGACACCTCTGGTGCTGTCTGGCAACCCTGCTGAGACTCGTAAGCGCTATGGGGTACAAAGTTGCGATCGCACTTCTCCCTTCCAAGTGTTACGGGCTATGCGTCACTCCGATAGCTTTATCTGGGGCGGCGGCAGTTTAATTCAGGATGTCACAAGTGCGGCGTCGCCTCTCTACTATGGGGGCTTGATGGGGTTGGCACGGCAACTCGGCTTGAAAACCATTGCCTGGGCGCAGGGAATTGGCCCTCTAAAGCGCGATTTAACCCGTCGGGTAGCGCAGCAGTGCTTTGCAGGGTGTACGGCGGTAAGCGTGCGCGATCGCGGTTCAGCGGCTCTTTTAAACGAGTGGAACATTCCTTTTATTGAGGCTCCCGATCCGGTTTGGGCACTTGACTCTAAACCCGTCAAAGGCTTGTGGGACTTACCTGCCCCCAGAGTCGCCGTTAACTTGCGATCGCACCCTACCCTAACCCCTGAACGCCTTGCCAGCCTGACCCAGGCTCTAGTTGACTTTCAAAAAGCCACACAAGCCTGTATTCTACTGGTACCCTTTCAGACATCTCAGGACTTAAGCATCGCCGAATCCATTCAAGCTCAGCTAACCGGACCCAATCACCTGTTCCAGCTCAAAGACCCCAGGGAATTGAAAGGATTGTTTCGGGGTGTGGAAATGGCAATCGGGATGCGCTACCACAGCCTAATCATGGCGGCGGCAGAAGAATGCCGTTGTTTTGCTCTAAGTTATGACCCCAAAGTCAGTCAACTGATGGCTCAATTAGATATGCCGGGATGGGATTTAAATCAACTCCCCAATGACCCCAATCTCATCAGTCAAACTTGGCTAGAACACTACGCCAATGGCGACTCTCTGACAGGCGACCAAATTCAGTCCTTAGTAGACCGAGCTCTGATGCATCGAGATTTGTTGACACAAGTGTTGTCCACGAACCGATCCGCGCCTATATGAGGATAGTCTACTCGATGGGGTTTAACTTAAAATTTGAGGTCTGGGGATTTTTGTGCATTACTTTGTAAGGAGAAAGGGGTAAGTTCTTAAGTTCTACAGATGCACCCTTACCTGATGTCAGGGCAAAGCATTGGATTCAAAATTGTTAGGCAGATACCCTCTTTCGCATCGCCTCTGGCTCAAAGTTGTTGGTTAGACTCCACTCTTTTTGACTCAGAGACTTTGCCCCCACTGACTTACCTCTTGGATTTGTGACCCTCTGGATGAAGAGCGATGAGCGAAGCTGAAACCCCGAACAACCAGCCCCTCCCTGAACCCACTGCCTCGATGGAGGATAGTGCCGCTGATGTACCAGAGGGAAGTGGGGCATCAACACAGTCGCAGATTGTTAGACTTTCCGATTTGCGAAATTTTATCGATGTTGTTCCGGCATCGGAACCCGATTCGCCTGACGAGTCAGAGGTTCAGTCCCTCGCCTCCTCAACGGTTGAGGTGGATGAACATTCGGCTGACACACCGGATGCTGAAGGTTCTTTGCGACGAAGTAACGATGCCGATTGGTTTGCATTAGCACAAAAGATGCGCCAGCGCAATCATCGGTTACATGAGCAAGTGGCCCAGTTAAGGCAAGCGCTCAAGGAGAAACAGGAAGCGTTACACCAAGAGCTGACGCGAGCGCACGATCGCGAGTTGTTGATTGTTCAGCAAGCCGAGGATATGAATACAGTTCAAGAGCAATTAGCTCGTCTGTTTCATGCCTTAGAATCTTCACATCAAGCGGCTGTGCGCCAGCAACTGTTAATTGAGACTTTATCGGAACAGTTACAAGGATCTCAAGAACGAATTGCCCAATTAGAGCGGGAATGCGCCCTAACCCAGCAGCGATACAATGAGCAGTCCCATCAGCTCATGCAGGAAGTCAATACCAGCCGAGAATTGCGCTCGCGCCTGCATCGACAGCAGCAGCAAACCTTGCAATTCAAAACGGCTCTGGAAAAGTCCCTTGACATGACCAACGCTAACCCGTTGAGCGGACAACAGCCACCTCAGCGTGGCACACTCATTTCTTTGATTCACAAAGCCCAGCCGATTCAACCCTGGTCAGCCGAACAAGAGTTAGTGCAAGAGCCATCCGAATTCGAGCCGCTCTGGAGTCGCCCCATTGCGATCGAGCCTCCCTCTGTAGAGCCGTTTGTTGCCGCAAAGCCTTGGGAGGAATCCTCTGAGAATGTAGGAGTAACCTCAGAGCAACCGACGTTGTCTTTACTCAGACGCCAGGAAGAACATCGTTCTGCAAGCGTAGATGTCTCCTCAGCCGCACCAACACAGATTGAGGTTTCCCCAGAGCAAGATAGTGATGCCTCCGAACTGGAATTGGAACAGCAACTTTTGGATGAGATGTCTTCTCTTGCGGAGGCATCGGGTTTGTCCGAGGTTCAATCCGATTTAGCTGAAGATCAAGTTTCCTTGACATTAGAGTTAGACCGTAACCCAGAGCCAGAGAAAGCCGAGGAGTTCGCCTTCTCCTCCATCGACACCGAGGATTATTGGTCACCAGAAGATACCGAAACTCAGTACACCGAGGTAGAAGCGCAGGATGAGGACGACTGGGAAACTTATGCCAACGATGAGCTAGAGCCATCAAAAGACGTGGTGCTTCCACCCTCAAACTGGCCTTCACCGACACTCTATCCCCTACGTACCCCGAAGCGGCGCAAATCATTGGCAGCCATTGACTTACCCAGTTTTCCCCGTTTTGAACCGTCGTAGGGCATAAGGGATGGGGGAAGCTAATCGGCATTGATTGTCAAAGGCAGATGGCAGGAGGCAGGAGGCAGATGGATCAGACTTTTTCTTACATCGTGAAGGTATGCAATTTAAATGCATATCAGCTTAGAGAATTCACTTTATTAGACCCGCCGAGAAGACGGCGTATCCTCACTAAAGCTCCGGTTGTGGTCGCAGATGAGAGGCGGTCAATTGTGTTCGGTCAACCCCGACACAATTGACAAACTATCCAGGCTTATCTAGAATCAAAAAATTAGGAAGTTTTCCTGTATTTAAGAAGAGGCGTAATCGTCAATCGTTTCGCATTCCTCAACACTGGAGTATTACTTCCGATGGAATGCTAAAACTTCCCAAGATGTTGCCTGTCAAGATGGTGCAGCATCGTCCAATGGAAGGAACACCAAGCAGTGTCACCATTAGCAAAACTCCCAGTGGGAAGTACTATGCATCCATCCTGGTTGAATATGACCAGAGAGAAGCACCATTAAATGGTGGAAAGATTGGCGCTGATTTGGGACTGAAGGATTTCTTGATTACCAGCGAGGGTAAAAAGTATCCAAATCCCAGATTTTACAAGCGCTCTCTTAAGCGTTTAAAGCGGTTACAGCGCTCTTTGTCTCGAAAGGTTAAAGGGTCAAATAACCGCAATAAGCAGCGGCTACTTGTTGCAAGAGCGCATGAAAAAGTAGCCAACCAGCGACTAGATATGCAACATAAACTCTGGGCTTGGGAAGCTGCGCGGGAAGAGTCCCCGCAGTAATTCACTCTGAAACAATATCTGAATTCTTTTCCCAAGCTTCGTATAAATCAGGGCGACGTTCTCGCGTTCTCTGAATCTGCTGCTCTTTGCGCCAGCGCTCAATCTGGGCGTGATTTCCAGATAACAAAACATCTGGAACTTTCCACCCACGAAACTCAGCGGGTCGGGTGTACTGCGGATAATCGAGCAACCCCGCTTCAAAACTCTCTGCCTTCAACGACTCAACTTTCCCCACTGTTCCGGGTAACAACCGCACCACCCCATTAATCAGTGCCAACGCCGGGATTTCCCCACAGGTTAAGACAAAATCCCCTAATGACACCTCACGAGTCACCAAATTCAATACTCGCTCATCCACGCCTTCATAGTGCCCACAAATCAGCACCAGTTGGTCGTAACCGGTCGCTAATTCCATCAACAACCGCTGCTGCATTGGTTCTCCCTGAGGTGTCATCAGAATGACCTCACGTCGCGGTAAAATCGGTAATGACTCTACAGCCGAAAAAATCGGCTCAGGTTTCATCAACATCCCGACACCTCCCCCATAAGGTTCATCATCGACTCGCCGATGTTTATCGGTCGCGAAGTCACGGGGATTGACAAAATGCACTTGGGCAATTTTTTTCGCCAGTGCTTTACCCAATAATCCCGAACTTAGGGGAGAGGTAAAAAAATCTGGAAACAGACTAACAAGATCAAAGCGCACAGAAGATTAAGCAGACCGTGAGGGGTGGGAATCGAGGCAGCAAATGGAAAGTCCGCAATCGTTCAATGGAGTCTCAACACTCCCCAGTCTTCTTAAACTGGCATTTGTGCCCTATTAACCAGGATAAAGGAACTAGAGATGCGACAGTCGTGTCAGAGAATATTAACGATATTATAAGAAATTGCTAACCTGATTGGGTCTTGTCACCGTTCCACATTTACATCCGTGGGACTAGAAGACAGCTTAATCGGCAACTTCACACAGCAGGTTCTTGATTAAGATCTTCCTACGCAGCCGCAATCACGCCCCCGTTATGAAGGCAAGAAACAGGATCAGGATTTCTCCCACTCCCCCACAGCGATGGATTCAGTCACACATCTTGTTCAGATCAGCCACAGCGTTTTCGTGTCGCTGAGCTAGAACCAAAAGCCATATAAAGTATAAAGTGAAATTTCTATCGACAGGCGAATCTATAGCATTTGACACCACCTATGCCCAAAAGCCACATTATGCTGCAGTTAGAATCTCAACACCACGGAACTAGGATGCCTCAATCCACTAAAACCGCTATTTTGGTTATCGGCGGCGCTGAAGACAAAGTTCATGGACGAGAAATCCTGCACACGTTTTTTGGGCGTTGTGGGTCAGTTGATGCCCGTATAGCCATTATTCCATCAGCGTCACGAGAACCCGCCATTATTGGCGAGCGCTACGTTAACATTTTTCAGGACATGGGTGCTAAGGAACTCCGGGTTCTCGATATCCGCGATCGCGCCCAAGCGGAAGACTCTGAATTACAAAGCTATATCGAAGACTGTACTGGCGTATTCATGACAGGTGGCGATCAACTTCGCTTGTGTGGGTTACTCGCCGACACGCCATTGATGGAAAAAGTGCGTCAGCGCGTACAACAGGGCGAGATTACCCTAGCTGGCACCAGTGCGGGAGCGGCGGTGATGGGACATCACATGATTGCCGGCGGCGGCAGTGGAGAGTCTCCTAATCGTTCTTTAGTGGATATGGCAACGGGTTTGGGGTTGATCCCGGAAATCATCGTGGATCAACATTTTCACAATCGCAATCGCATGGCGCGTTTGATGAGTGCCGTCGCCGCTCATCCCGAACGCTTGGGGATCGGTATTGATGAAGATACCTGTGCCATGTTTGAGCGGGATGGCATGTTGCAGGTGATGGGGAAAGGGACTGTAACCATCATCGATCCAGCAGAATTGTCTTACACCAACCATAATGAAGCCGGCGCGACCGATCCCTTGAGCCTCCACAATCTTCGAGTGCATATCCTCAGTTATGGCGATCGCTACCATTTACACAAGCGTTGCTTAATTTCTCCGGACTGCTAAATCCTTGATTCTCTACTCCTAATCTGGAGAGGGGAGAACACCAGCTTGCTCCCCGTGTTCACAATCTGTGGCTCCAATCAAAAACCGATTTGTGTGGAATTGATGACATAGTTGCATATTGTCACAGAGTAAAGTCCTCTTGGCTGCTTTACTCTTAAATGTGGTTATTCATAATAATTCCTTAGGAAGATGCATTGTCTTCAAACCCCAGCTATCTTCGTCCCCTGAGTCAAGGGGTTGCATTCATGGTATTGATTCCCTGCCTTGTGTCCTAACGACTCACGCTCCTAACCGCGCCAATCCTCATCCATAAGGGCAAAGTTAACTTTAGTGCAGACACCGCAAATGCCAATGATTGGGTCTCCTCCTCTTGTTGCTCTATCCCGGATGCGATCGTAGTCTTTTTAGAAAAACTGTTCATAGTGAACAGTTTGAGAGGTTTTTAAAGTTGGAAACTAGTTGACACTCACAGCCGAATCAAAAGGAAAGAAGTCCATGATATTAAGCTAGGTGAATTAATTAGGATGAATCCCTGATCTCCGAATCGCCCCCAGACCTTTTATTGTAAAAGCCTATGGGTTTCGGTAGCATCTACTAATCCGATCCGTGGTCGGCTCTCAGCGAGGACTTTATTTAATGAGATAGACGAAATTTTTCTTTATCCTGGTTTTTATGTAGAAATATTCGGCTGTTTCTAGTGTTGATGTGAAACATTATCGCTGTGCCTGTCTTGGTCAAGCCGGAGGCGTTTGTCGCTGGAGAGCGCATCGCTTTAATCAACCGGCTGGAATCTAAAAACAGGGAAATAGCAAGCCCCTTGAGCCTAATTTCGGGGCGTCACTGTGCGAGTACAGTGTTCAGTAAAAGTCAATAAAAGCGCCTTTTCTGTAATTGCTTCTTCGGGCAACATTTCAGATTTCGTGAATCACTACCCTCAAAAGTTGCTATGAGAATTCTGAGAATCCAGACGTTACGCGGTCCTAACTATTGGAGTATTCGACGCCACAACCTCATCGTTATGCGTCTCGATTTAGAGGAGCTGGCGGAAAAGCCCTCCAATCAAATTCCTGGCTTTTACGAGGGATTAGTTACCGCACTCCCCAGTTTGGAAGAACATTTTTGTTCCCCCGGCGTTCGGGGGGGGTTCCTCAGTCGCGTTAGGCAAGGAACGATGATGGGTCACATCATCGAACATATTGCCCTAGAACTGCAACAATTGGCCGGCATGGCGGTAGGATTTGGTCGCACGCGGGAGACGGCAACACCAGGAGTCTATCAGGTAGTCATTGAATACCTGGATGAGCAAGCGGGGCGTTATGCCGCTAGAGCCGCCGTGCGGTTGTGTCAAAGTCTGGTTGATATCGGCTCTTACCCCCCAAGTGAATTAGAACAAGACCTAAAAGACCTGCGGGAGCTTTGTCGTGATGCCGCTTTAGGTCCGAGTACAGAAACGATCCTCAAGGAAGCAGAAGCCAGAGATATTCCCTGGATGCAGCTCTCAGCAAGAGCAATGATTCAACTGGGCTTTGGTGTGCATCAGAAGCGACTCCAAGCCACGTTGAGCGACTATTCGGGAATTTTAGGAGTTGAGCTGGCTTGTGATAAAGAGGGTACTAAACAAATTCTCCGGGATGCCGGTGTGCCTGTACCACAGGGTACCGTGATTAACTACCTGGATGAACTAGAAGGTGCCATTGAAGAGGTTGGCGGGTATCCAATTGTGATTAAGCCCTTAGATGGTAATCACGGACGAGGCATTACCATCGACATCAAAGCCTGGGATGAGGCGGAAAAAGCCTATGATGTGGCGAGAGCAATCTCACGAGGGGTAATTGTTGAACGTTACTATCGCGGGAGTGACCACCGAGTTTTAGTCATCAATGGCAAACTGGTGGCGGTGGCAGAGCGAGTCCCTGCTCATGTGGTTGGGAATGGCAAATTTACAGTTCAGGAACTGATTGAGGAAACCAATCGTGACCCCAATCGTGGGGAAGGGCACGATAATGTTCTCACGAAAATCACAGTAGACCGGAATAGTATGACTCTGTTGCAACGGCAAGGATATACGCTGGATACCGTGCTACCCGCCGGGGCAATCTGTTACCTACGAGCAACCGCTAACCTCAGCACAGGCGGCATTGCTGTAGACCGCACAGACGACATCCACCCAGAAAATATCTGGCTGGCGCAGCGGGTTTCCAAAATCATCGGTCTAGATATTATCGGACTCGATATTGTGACACCGGATATCACCAAGCCGCTACGGGAAGTAGAGGGCGTGATTGTAGAAGTAAATGCCGCTCCTGGCTTCCGGATGCATGTCTGTCCGAGTGTGGGGTTGGCGCGAAATGTGGCGGCTCCCGTTTTGGATATGCTGTTCCCCAATGGCGGGACGGGTCGTATTCCCATCATTTCAATTACAGGCACCAACGGCAAGACAACCACAACGCGATTGATTGCTCACATTTATCGCCAAACTGGACGGGTTGTCGGTTATACGACTACCGATGGTATTTACATTGATGACCATGTTGTAGAGAAAGGGGATACCACAGGGCCACAAAGTGCTCAAGTCATCTTGAAAGATCCCACCGTCGAGGTCGCTGTATTAGAAACGGCACGAGGTGGAATTTTGCGTTCCGGCTTGGCGTTTGATAAATGTGATGTGGGCGTCGTATTAAATGTCTCGGCTGATCACCTGGGTCTTGGAGATATCGACACAATTGATCAGATGGCTAAGCTCAAGAGCGTTGTCGCCGAATCGGTGAGTCTCAATGGTTATGCTGTCCTCAATGCCGATGATCCCCTCGTTGCAGCGATGGCGGAGCGAGTAAAGGGTCAAGTGGCTTATTTTGCCATGAATCCCGCCAATGAGTTGGTGCAAAATCACACCCGTAAAGGGGGGTTGGCAGCGGTGTATGAGAATGGTTATTTGTCTATTCTCAAAGGCGATTGGACGCTACGCATTGAGCAGGCGGTGAATCTGCCGGTGACGATGCAGGGACGGGCACCCTTCATGATTGCCAATGCGCTAGCGGCGAGTCTCGCGGCTTTTGCTCAAGGTGTTCCCATTGAAGCGATTCGGGCGGCGTTGACCACATTCCGGGCTTCTGTGCATCAGACGCCGGGACGGATGAATTTGTTTAATCTGGGTCATTATCATGCTCTGGTGGATTATGCCCACAATGCAGCAAGTTATGAGGCGCTAGGAAGTTTTGTTCAGAATTGGCCGGGAGAGCGTATTGGGGTGATTGGCGGGCCAGGAGACCGTCGAGATGAAGACTTCATCGAACTGGGCAAGCTCTCTGCGAGAATCTTTGATCGAATTATCATCAAAGAAGATGACGATTTGCGAGGACGACCCAGTGGGCAGGCATCGGAGTTAATCAGCAAGGGCATCATCCAAGAAAAGCCCGATTGTCAGTATGAAGTGATGCTCAAGGAGACAGAGGCGATTAACACCGGGTTAGATCGAGCTGCATCAGGGGGTTTGGTCGTGATTTTGCCCGAAACGGTGACCCGTGCAATATCTCTAATTGAGGCACGTAACCCTCTGCCAGAGAATATGAATCAGCTACAAGCCACTGATACCCAAGCGAATTTAAAGTCATGGGTCGTTAATCAGGTATAGCTGAATCCTTTAGAGATTGTGATTGAGTAGTCTCTTGGCAAAATTTCATAAGGGCGTTAGTGCGATGTGTGCTAACGCCCTTTGTTTCCCTGCCTACATTGAGGAGATTTAAAGCCTCCTTTTTCTCCCACAGTCTGAAGACTGGGGCTACACGAACAAAGTCCGCCTACGCGGACTACAGGATAAGAGGAATGTACAACCCAGATTTGGTATTAAAGCAAATTGGCTATCCTTCCTCTGACCTGCCTGCATAGGGTGTCATGTCCTGAGAGATATATACCACTAGGTCACAACCATTGACTTATGCAGGAGGTCTATTCATGACTGAAATTGTCTTAGCATCGCCAATCCGAAGCACCGCGATTGTCGAAGTCACCGCAGCACTAAAGCCGATTGTGCCAAAGGGATAGCGCCAAAGGCGATCCGCTCAACTTGACATTGTCTAAACCCAATATAATGAGAAAATTTCATACATCAACTCAAATTCATCTGTATTACGGTTGACGAAAAACTAGGGGTGTGGTAGTGAGAATCAACAATTTCTGTAATCTGTCGATGTCCAATTCAAAGCTTTGGCTTTACATCGGCTTACTACTAGCGGGTACGCTAGCGGCACCAGTAAAGGCTCAAACGCCGGAGTCGGAAACCGTGCCGGATTTAGAACCCAATTCTGCAACAGTGCTGAGTTCACGAACGGCTAACGATTCAGAAGTCGTCAGTGAAGCATTAACCAAGAGTCAAGAACTACCCGAAGACAAAGTCCAGTTACCTCCAGAGAAATCCTCTCAGGTTTTCAACCCATCTTCTGAATTGGTAACGCAACAGGTCGATTTAGGGGGCTTAGGCCAAAACTCGGAAACTCCTGTCAAAGAGTCGATGACGGCAGCCTTTGCACTCTCCCAATCTGACCTCAGTTTCCATGATCGGGTGTCTGTCAAGTTAGACAACCCGCCAGAGGTGCTGCCTTCCTCTGAAGCATTGCAGCCATCTGCCGCATCAGTAACATCAGAGCAGAATTCTAACACTGGTGTTGAAGAGGATATTACTCCGGTTGCTGCGCTTGCCAATCGAGGTGAATCAGCACCAAGTGAGCCAAGTTCAACATCACCCGCATCAATGGCTCAATCCGACCCAGTTCTTAGCCCTGATGCACCCTTATCTCCCACTGTGGACGACCTGCAAGACCCAGAAGCCGAACCCATGGATCAGGTTACCAATGTGACCCAACTGCGGGATGTACAACCGACAGACTGGGCTTACGAAGCGTTACGAAGTCTGGTAGAACGCTACGGCTGTATCGCAGGTTATCCCGATGGTACCTTCCGGGGCAACCGGGCGATGACCCGCTATGAATTTGCAGCCGGTCTTAATTCTTGTTTGCAGCAAATTGAACGCATCCTTGCCGGCCGAGGTGACTTAGCCAGCCAAGACGATTTAAAGACGTTACAGCGATTGTTGGATGAGTTCAATACGGAACTCGTAACGCTGAAAACACGGGTGGATACCCTGGAAGGACGCACGGCGTTTCTAGAGGATAATCAATTCTCGACCACCACTAAACTGTTTGGGCAGGTGGTGATGGGTGTCCAGGGACGCACTGAAAACGAGGCTGTGTTCTTCGCGGGTCAAAAAGTACGCGATCGCGGCACCAATATCAACGTTATTACGAATACGCAATTAAGTCTGTTTACCCAGCTTGGCCCTCGCAGTATCTTGCTTACAGGTCTTCAAGCCGGATCGGGTAGCACTACCCCCTTCAACCCCAATCCCACCTTTACCCGATTGGGCTATGAAGGGCCAACGAATCCCGATAACAACGTTGTCCTGAGTGACCTTACCTTTCGCCATCTATTCGGCAGAAATTTTGCTGTGATTGTTGGCACGGCAGGGGTTAATCCGGTAAACGTCTTCCGGGGTGCCAACCGTGTGGAAAGTGCAGGATTTGGCCCGATTTCTGCCTTTGCTCAGCGCAACCCCATCATCAACATTGGTGGTAGCAGTGGCGTCGGCTTCGATTGGCAAGTTAACCCTCGGATTAGTTTACAGGGAGTTTATTCTACCGATCTTGCTTCTAATACGGATCTCGGCGGCATCTTTGGGGGTAACCGAGGCAAAACTGTAGCTGGTGTACAGTTGGCGATAACTCCGATCAATCGACTGGATATCGCTTTTAACTACATCAATTCTTACACCCCCGGTGGCCGCTTCGATACAGGCAGAATCGGCACTGGAATTGGGGATGATCTGGTAACCCTTGGTTCACCCCTCAAAACCGATGCTTTCGGTGGAACGGTCAGTTTGCGAGTTTCGCCACGCTTTACCATCGGGGGTTGGGCAGGCTTCACCAAGTCTTGGATACCAGGGCGATCGGGAAATGTGGACACCTTTAACTGGATGGCATTCCTCAATTTCCCCGATTTATTGGGTCGCGGCAATTTGGGCGGTATTTATGTCGGTCAGCCTCCCAAAATTACGAGTAGCAATTTGCCAGTGGGATTCAATATTCCTGACGCCATCTCTGGATCGGGTTTTGGCAATCCCGGAGACCAACCAGGAACATCCACCCATGTCGAAGCGTTCTACCGTCTCCGTGTCAGCGACAATATCAGCATCACGCCTGGTGTTGTAGTGGTGTTTAATCCAGGCCATAACTCCAATAGTGATACGGTAACGGTTGGTGCGCTGCGTACTACGTTTACGTTCTAGGTTCTGTAACGCCAACCGATCGCTCTTGTAGCCAGAGGTTTGAAAGAGCAATTTCTCTCAAAATTGCTCTTTGGCTTCAAGAAGGCAGGAGGCTCGAGGGCAGAGGGCAGAAGAGATCAATTGTTGCGGGATTGTGACCCCTCCCAATTGGAAGCCACCAAATCGAAGATTGGAAAGGGGCTTTATACCCTTACTCCTTTCAGTCGTGGGCGTGATGAGCAGGAACCAAACATCTGCCTCCTGCCTCCTGCCCTCTGCCCTCTGCCTTTTCCGGTAAGCTTCGGGCTTTGGGAAGGAGTAACGATAAGAACTGATGCAAATTTCCCAGACTGGGAACTTGGTAAGAGGTTATTGCGTCTCTCAAGAGTTAAATCCGGCTAAGACATCTACTGCATTCACGTCATCTACCTACCGAGGAATCTAATTATGATTGCCAAATCTGCTCGATATGCCCTTGGGTTTTTTGGACTAGCTGGAAGCTTAGCCTTTATAGCGGCTGCACCTGCTCATGCCCAACAACAACCCTCAAGCAGTGGTCAAGATATTGTTAACATTACAGGGGGTCAAGCTTCTTTTATTGACGGTACGATTTTCGTCCCAGGCTCTGGTACCTCTGGTTCTTCTAGTTTGGTGTATGGAAGTAGTGTCAAAGACGGTACACTTCGCATTCAAACGAATCGGGGAGATATACCAACTCCGATCTTATTTAAAGAAGGAACCGTTCCTACTCTCAATATTACGGCTGGGGGTACTCCTGCTGTCGGGAATACAGGTAGTGTTGACGGGAATGTATCGTTCCGAGCCTTTACGTCGGATGGTCAACCGGCTCTGTTTGTTGGACTCCCCGCAACGCTGGAGTTCACTTTGACTTCTGTTGATTCAACAGGCTCTAACTTTGACAGTACCAAATTTTCTACACCTCCCGACTATACCCTGATTACTTCTGGGGGTGTAGCCACTTCAGGCTCGTCTACATCAACGGGCAGCGCTATTACCAACGTCCTCATCTTTCAAGTCCAACCGAAAGATTCTGATCCAACCGATCAAACAATTCTTGGCACTACTATTCCAGCCGCTGATTTTACAGATGAGGTAGAGGGAAAAAGTTACCCAACTGACTTCGATGTTGACCTAACAGGCGGTTTTCTCACCATTCCCACGCCACCAGGGTTTAGTGCTACAGGCTCTTCTTCTAACAACAACTCCAACTCAAACAGTAACTCCAACTCAAATAATAACTCGGATACCGATTTTGCCTCATCGACTACAACTTTTATCCCTGAGTTCAGTGGTAGTGATGAGGACAGTATCCAGAATGTATTTTCCACAGAGTATCAGCCCTCCTCTGGCGAACCCATTGCAGAAGGATCTGATGACAGTGGCTCTGGTCGAGTCTATCGTGTGGGAGAGAACTACTATGTCACGGTAGGACTATCCAGTCGAGTTTTTCCGGGATTAATTGGTGTGACACCAACACCAACACCAACGCCGACAACAAGCCCAACCCCAACCCCAACCCCAACAACAAGTCCAACCCCAACCCCAACCCCAACCCCAACAACAAGCCCAACCCCAACCCCAACGCCGACAACAAGCCCAACCCCAACCCCAACCCCAACAACAAGTCCACTATGATGAACCAAATGAGTTAAAGCACTCAGCTTGTGCCTTGCGGAGTCGCGATGTGATCTCATCTCATCGAGAGCGATCGCATTGCCAAAAATTTCTACCGTCAACATGGCGGTAGCGTATAGTGCAAGACGATTGTTGATAAGGGCACGATCTAATCGTGCCCTTATTTAGTAATTAGGCCACTCTCGACCCTATAATTAGTGCTTTTTAAGCATTCGTATTGATCAGTAAGCTATAGCTAAAACTGTGATTAGAAAAGCTTTTCTGGGTTTTTTCCTACTAATAACTTGCCAACCAACAACCAGCCCTTAAACAACTCTGTTGAATTCAGTAACTGTACATCGCTTCATTAAGAATTATTCGGGTCATTGTCATCTTGCTCAGTCGCTGGATTATTCATCTCCTCTTTGAAACCTCTGAGGGTTTTCCCTAAGGCGCTACCCATTTCCGGAATCTTCTTCGGACCGAAAATAAGAATAGCTGCCAATGCAATCAGCCCAACTTCTGGCAATCCTAAACCAAACATACCCAATCTCCGATAAACTGTCCTTCACTCACTATAGACAGGAGAGGGGTACCCAGAGCGCTATTCTTGATCCAGCAATAGCCTTTTCCTTGGAACCCTCAATTTTTAATCAATGTTAGAAAGCTCAAAACCGTCCCTACGAGAACAACAGCACCCCCTCATCCGCCAATTGGCGGACTGCATTGAGTCCAACTGGCAGCGCTACCTCGACCTATCGCCCTACGAACTACCAGCCGAGATGGGATATGTAGAAGGACGCTTGGAGGGTGAAAAACTGATTATTGAAAATCGCTGCTATCAGACTCCTCAATTTCGCAAAATGCATCTAGAATTGGCAAGAGTCGGCAATATGCTCGATATTTTGCATTGTGTGATGTTTCCTCGTCCCGAATATGCGTTGCCGATGTTTGGCTGCGATTTAGTGGGGGGACGGGGACAAATTAGTGCGGCGATCGCCGATCTCTCTCCAGTCAACGCTGAGCGCATCTTACCGGACGCCTATCGCCACAGCTTACAAGCATTACCCACGCCTGAGTTTTCTCAACCCCGTGAACTTCCCCCATGGGGAGAGATTTTTTCAGAATTTTGTCTCTTTATTCGACCGAGTAGCCCAGAAGAAGAAGCGAAGTTTCTCTCACGGGTGGATGATTTCCTAAGAATTCACTGTACTTCTGCGTGTCAGGCTTCACCTGTGTCTGTTGAACAAAAATCCGAAATCCTTGAAGCCCAGCGCTACTACTGTACCCAGCAGCAACAGAATGACAAAACCCGTCGGGTGCTGGAAAAAGCCTTTGGTTCTGACTGGGCAGAACATTATATGACTTCGGTGCTGTTTGACCTACCGATAGCCCAATAATACCCAATCTGTTTCCACAACCCCCTTATCCCCCAAAAGTGAGTGCATTACTGAACACCTGCTCGCTTAGTTCTAAGCGTCACATTAACGCCTTCACTTGATTGCTCTAGCACTAACAAAGGAGTCGGCTTGGCTTTTTGATCCCAACGGATAAACACAATCCGCCCTTGAATCGTTGGTTGCCAGCTTTCGCGATCATCATCGGGATTGAGGAACGTTTCAATACAATCAATAATCTGATTAATTGTAGCGGAGGTCGCTTGGGTGGGTAATTTCATCAAAATAATTTGTATTCGGAAAAGCACTCGCAGCGTTCGCTTCCCTCCGCTTTCGGTTTCGTACATCACGTCGAACATTTCATCCACTTGACGCCCTGCACCTGCAATGCCAATCACAGTCTGCTCCTTATGATTCGGTCGCAGGGCTACACTAATAATCTGTTTGACTTTTATTTTAATCTGATTAATAATGGCGAAATGGAAGACTTCTTCTTCCATTCGCATTCTCAAGTAATCCAGATTAAATTCACGGGAGTGAATTAAATCCGGATTCTTTTCCATTTTTTGGATCGTATCGAGAGCTAACTTTATTTTTCTCTGTAGATCTTTAGTTTTGTATTGCTCAAACTTGAGTTTCTTACTAGCTTCATCTAGTTTGAGCTTCCCATACACTGCTAAACCAATCAGTAATAACACAAGCCCAATGGAGACGAACATCCAGGGTTGCCCTAAGGAATGAGACTCTGGAGCTGTCGCATTGGAGGCAGGGGATGTGGAATGCGGTTTAACAGGAGCTTGAACCAAGGCAGGCGGCATGGAGATGGTAGAGGTGGACATGATCACTCCTGGCTAGAACTTAGCGTCTGTTTTTAGGTTGAGAATGCACCCCCTGGATTGCATTCTACTAAGGCTGGAAGACAAGTTTGTAGTTAGGGGAGACATGAGAGGTTAAGCACTTACGCAACCGTCTCATAATTTTTGCTATTGTGCTACCCATTGCTACGCAGGAAGGTATCGTAGATTCCCCTGACCTTCCTGATTGATATTCCCCTTAGTTTTAACTTAGTTTCGCCATCGGACTCGATAGCTCCTAGCATCAATGTGACAGAGATAGGGAAATTGAGTATAACGACCTAAGCCACCCGGCCACCAGGGTTCCAAAAACCAGTAAAGTTGATTGCCGGTTAAACCTTCGCAGATAAAGTCGATCGCATCACCAACTTGATAGCGGTGAGACGCCTCACTTCCCATAGCACCATGCCGGTCGAATGGGCGATACCAATTCACTACGATTAACGGTCGCCCAATGCGATCGCGTGCCCGTTGTGCTAGTGTCGCCATGCGAATGATCGCCTCCACCGTTGCCTGATTCGGGGGCATCTGGGTGCCGCCATGCGTGGCATCAGCCCAAGTAAAGTGACCATCTGGGATGATTGGGGCGAATAACTGAAGATTATCCGGCGTCCAATGGGTAGGGCGCTTAAGAATAACCACGGGTATTGGCGGCGGAGGGGCTTCTGGGGCACTGGGGCGGACGGTTTCCAACCGTTTTTGGTCTTCGAGTAACGAATCAATAGTTTGATTGCGAGTAGGCAGACTGCGCCAGAGTTGGACTAAACGGATTAAAGCTTCTCGTTGGTGATCGAGTTCTTGATAGTCTCCCGGTAACCGACGGACAAAGCGCAGAAGTTCCCGATCCATCTGTGTTGCCAGGTTCAGCATTTCTGTCCGATCTGTGGTGCTGGCATTAAGCTGTTCAGCCTGAATTCCTAGGGTAGCTAGGGCGGTGGCGCGAGAATCAAGTTGACGCCAGATGCGAAACGCCTCAGTCAGGGCATGGCGTTGGCTTCCTTGCCCCTGGTACGAATTGGGGAGGTGCTGAACAAAAGCGATCAACGCTGGATCGATCACCGTCAAGTTTTCTTCGGGAGACGAGTTGGTTTTCAAAGATGCGATCGCCTCCTCCCGTGTTCGCATCTGACGCCACAACTGAACTACACGAATCAGCGCCTCTCGCTGCTGAGGATAACCGCCATAGTTCGCAGAAATCCCCTGCACAAATTGCTTGAGGGGAATATCCAGTTGAGACTCGTCCTCCATCGCGGTGGTAACCTCGGCATTCGGCACTAACGAGGCGATCGCCGCTTCGCGAGTATCCAGTCCTCGCCAGATGCGTACTCCCGAAAGGATGGCATCTCGTTGATGGGGCAATCCGACGTAATAGTCGGGAATACCATCTACTAAAGAGATAAGAGCACGATCAAGATAGGCGAGATTATCCGGTAGATTAGCCGCCTTACCATCCGCTGCCAAGTCAGTCAGGTAAGCTTGTTTGAGCTGAGTCCAGTCACAAGCTTCTAAACGAGCAATCGCAGATTCACTGCCAATCGGCGCATACCCACTCGCCACCTTTTGCAGAAATTGCTCGGTGTAGCGACCTTGTTCAGCCTCCCACAAATCGCCCCCTTTCCACCCCTGATCCAGTAAACTCTCACTTAGAGAACGAATCACATTTGCCGCAGACTGAACCTGTTGGGGAAAAGTATTTACCTGCGCCAGTGACACTCGATTCGCTGGAGAAATCCCTAAACCCGTTTCTGCATCCGCCAGAGACGGTGACGAGTGGGCGGCATACAGGGCTGTCAAAATTGGCTTATGAATGCCTACTCGTTCAGCTTCTATTAGATAGTAATAATTACGCTGGTCGGGTGAAAATGTTGCCATGACAAAATATAAAAATTCAAATTAAGGCACTCATTACACAATAATCCTATGGTTTTGGTACCCCTTAAGCAGGCAATAACCAACAACGACTGGAAACAGCCTCGTCTGATTGCTACCGATATGGATGGTACGCTAACGCAGCAGGGAACGTTTACGGCGAGTTTGCTGCAATCCTTGGAAGATTTGAGCGCCGCTAATATTCCAGTATTAATTGTTACAGGTCGCTCCGCTGGATGGGTGAGTGGACTGGCGACTTATTTACCTGTGGCAGGCGCTATTGCTGAAAATGGGGGTCTTTTCTATCCGAAACATAGCGCCGAATCCGTCGCCTTGACACCAATCTCTAACCTAGTAAAACATCGACAGCAGCTTGCTCAGGCTTATCAAAGCCTAAAATCAGAATTTCCTCAGATTCAAGAGTCGAGTGACAATCGCTTTCGCCTAACGGACTGGACATTTGATAATGGCAACCTAAGGGTGAGTCAACTGGAACGTATGAACGCTTTATGCGCTTCCCTGGGATGGGGTTTTACTTACAGTTCCGTACAATGTCACATTAAACCCGCATCTCAGGATAAAGCAGTGGGTTTGAGGCAAGTGTTACAAGACTATTTCCCGGAGTACGCAACACAGCAAGTTGTGACGGTTGGCGATAGTCCCAATGATGCCAGTCTGTTCAACCCGGAGTTATTTCCTTTCTCTGTCGGGGTTGCTAATGTTTTAGATTATGTGGATGAACTGAGATATCAACCCACTTACATCACGGCAGCTTCGGAAGGGGAAGGATTTTGTGAATTGGTGCAGTATCTATGCTAACGATAGGTAAATCTGTAGTGTTAAATCCAGCAGGATATCCCTTAAACTTTTCCCAAAGGCTCTCAGTCCAAAGAGTTTATAAACTACTTGTCCTTTTTAAGTGTTGAGTAACTCCAGTTTTTCTGATATTCAAAACCATTGGGCCGCTGAATGTATCCGCCAGTTGCGATCGCGAAACGTGATTAGTGGCTATCAGGACGGTACATTTCGACCCAACAACCCCGTAACTCGCGCTGAATTTGCCGCCTTGATCGGTAAGGCATTTGCCAACGCGCCACTGATTCGGACTGGGATTACCTTTAAGGATGTGCCCTCTAATCATTGGGCAAATGCTGCGATTCAAACCGCATATCGAACCGGCTTTATTTCAGGTTACCCCGATCGCACTTTCAAACCCAATCAGCCCATCACACGAGTGCAAGTCTTGCTAGCCTTAGTCAGTGGGTTGAAATACACCACAGCCGCCGCCAGTTCGACTTCCCTACAGGATTATTATGACGATGCTGGGGCGATTCCGATCTATGCACTAGGTGCGATCGCCGCTGCCACCCTCAAACGCCTCGTCGTGAACTATCCCGATGTCAAACGCCTCAACCCCAATCAAAACGCCACAAGGGCTGAAGTATCAGCGTTCATTTGTCAAGCCTTAAATATCCCTGGCATCCCATCCAAATACATTGCTGGGGGTAGCCTCTTTGTCATTGCACCCCAATTTGACGAGGCGGATTCTTTTAGTGAGGGACTGGCACGGGTTAAAACAGGGGAGAAATGGGGCTATGTGGATAAGCAAGGTCAACTCGTGATTCAGCCAAAACTCGATGAAGCCGAGGCATTTTCTGATGGACTCGCCTTGGTGAGAACCTACTCGACTGTTGGGAGTTCATTCACCACGATTCGAGAAGAAAAAGTAATGGAAACGCGGGGGGTTTGGCTAACCACAACTGATAGCCGCGTCTTCAATTCAAAACAAAGCATTACAGAGGCGATGAACTTCCTCGCCGACACAGGATTTAACGTGGTTTTTCCGGTCGTTTGGAATAATGCTGCCACCCTTTATCCAAGTAAGGTGATGAAGGAAACTTTTGGGGTCGAAATTGACTCTCGTTTTGTAGGTCGAGACCCCTTAAAAGAACTGATAACTGAGGCAAAGCGGGTCGGATTGGCGGTGATTCCTTGGTTTGAATATGGCTTTGCCAGTTCTTATAGTCAGAATGGTGGGCCATTACTTGCTAAAAAGCCTCATTGGGCAGCACGGGATGCGAGTGGTAACCTACTCAAAAAGAATGATTTTGAGTGGATGAATGCCCTGGATATAGAGGTGCAAGATTTCCTCCGGAGTTTGATTTTAGAAGTCGCAAAAAACTATGATATTGCAGGGATTCAAGGTGATGATCGCCTGCCTGCACTCCCTTCAGAAGGTAGCTACGACTCCAAAACCAGTGAACGCTACTCCCGGCAATTCAACCAAAATCCGCCATCAAATCCTAAAGAGGCTCAATGGCTTCAGTGGCGTGCAGATATCCTGACAGATTTTCTTACCCGCCTCTATCAAGAACTGATTGCGATTAATCCCAATCTGATTATTTCCATGGCACCGAGTGCCTATCCTTGGGGACTCCAGGAGTATCTTCAGGATGCACAAGCATGGATTGACCAAGGACTGATTGATTTAATTCATCCTCAGCTATATCGCCGTGACCTTGAGGGTTATAAACTGTTGGTTGATCGCATGGTGAACCAACAATATAAACCTTCACAATTGTATGCTTTAGCACCCGGTGTTCTGCTGAAAGTCGGCACCTATCGGATGAGTGCAGAACTCCTATTACAGACGATTCAGTATAATCGCGACCGCAGTATTAATGGAGAAGTATTTTTCTTCTACGAAGGTCTCAGAGAAGACAACAACGCCTTAGCAAAAGTATTAAAACAAGGCCCCTATGCTCAATCCGCACCGTTCAATCCTGCCATTTTTAAAACACGGGGTTTCACACCTCGAAGAGTTGGGGGTAAGTATAGTTATATTAATCAATTCGGTCAAGCTGTCACGCAGCCCCAATTTGATTGGGTTGATTCCTTTAAGGAAGGGTTAGCCAAAGTCAAAATGGGCTATAAGTGGGGTTATATTGACAAAACAGGAAACCGCATTAGTCGATTGCAATTTGATGAGGCTGAATTATTTTCAGAAGGGTTAGCCCTCGTTAGGGTAGGCAATAAATATGGTTATATCAACAAGCTAGGTCAACTGATCACTCCCCTTCAATATGATGCGGCTAACTCTTTCCAAGAAGGATTAGCGGCTGTCAAAATTAGTGATAAGTGGTTCTACATTGATACCACAGGAAAAGTTGTACTCTTACCCCAATGTGAGGAAGCCGCTTTGTTCAGTGAAGGATTAGCGGCGATTAAGTTATCCGGAAAGTTTGGCTATATCGACAAGACCGGAAAAGTCACCATTCAGCCGCAGTATGATCAAGCAGAGGCTTTCACCGAAGGATTAGCACGAGTCAAAGTGGATGGCAAATGGGGTTACATTAATCCTTTGGGTCAAATGATAATTACACCGCAATTTGATGCGTCTGCATCCTTTTCGGAAGGGTTAGCAGCAGTTCAAAGCAATGGTTTGTGGGGATATATTGATAAAAATGGCCTCCTTATCATCTCTCCCGAATTTAGTGAAGCGAAGCCATTTCGGGAGGGATTAGCGTTGGTACAGCTTGGGAATAAATGGGGCTATATTCGGAATATTTTATCGAGTGGTTAGCTAGTAAGACAAACGCCCTACTAGCTAACGACTTGATCTGACTCAATTAGGGAAAGGATAAAATATCGCTCTTACATTTATACCAATGTTTTAGTCAGTTCTTCTTCCTCCATCACGGGACGTTTTGGTTGAATGGCTGAAAAAATGTAATCAGGTGATAGTTCCGGATAGAGTTGAGAATATTTTGTATCGTAATGTCTCACCTCAAAAAAGTGCAAATTGATGGGGTGGGGTTTGTAAATGGAGAAACATTCCAACAGAGAATAAGTTGCCGCGCACTCTCTGGGGCCACCAAATCCTAAATCCTTATTATTCCATTCCCGACCGGATTCTATCCAAAGTTTAACCTGGTCTTTGGATAAACCGAAAAATCCCGAATGAGGATTGGTACACTCTCCAAATTTAACCCCGTCCACTTCTACACTTGATAACCGATTCCACTCCAGTCCGCTATCGATAATGAGGTCAATATACCGCTTAGTTCCTTCCCATAATTCATAGCGATTGGGGAAAAGTAATGCACGTTTAGAGCCACAGGTAGTATTAAATTTTTCAAGCTTTTCTAAAAGGTAACTATCCTGAATGAGAATGTCATCCTCAAGGAATAAAAACCAGTCAAATTCATCCACTCTCTTAACAAATTCATCTTGACATTTGAATCCCATAAACATGGGATCTAAATTTGATTCTTCTTGCACCTGAATACAGTTAATTTGATATTCCGGCAAATAAGCTGTAATGTGTCTGTCAGCTACGGTTTTGATGACAATAGTCAGTTCACAATGGGCAAAGCTAGCAAGAAGGCTATCAATTGTTAACCTTAATTTTTCGATTTTGGCTACAGCTTTTTGACGGTCTTGGGATTCTTCAACGGATGTAATATGGGGAATAACAGCAATTACTTTTGGGGGAATGGGTTTAACCTGTTGACCTTCTCCGAGCGTTTTGACAACATCACACCTTTGATAAAATAAGGCTACTTTGAAATACTGCTTCAAATTACGGAATAGTTCTATCATGAGAGCCAATCGAAACATTACGAACTGATAGAACTTTTTTTTGAGGCTTTGTCTTTCGGTTTCCATTTTCCCCTCTTCTGTCATTAGAGTCGTTGATTGATAGGTATTGGTGTTAATTAAACGTAAAAGCACCAGCGGCTACAATTCGTTTTGTGCCGCTCAATCATAATGCAGGGCAACCTAGTCTTTGTATTAGGAGAGCTTGATTAAGTTACGATGATGCCTAACCCATTCCAAATGTTACCCAACTTCTGTTTCAATGGAGGTTTTCGCCTGAACTGGGCACCCATGATTCTTTTAAAATATCTCCAGCCGAAATAGAGGTGAACCTCAGAATCACACAATCAACCAATAATTTCCACCCAGTGTTAAAAACCAGTCAGGTCACGATACTTTCAGTCTAGGCTCACTGGAAAAAATTAGAGTGATTACAAATCTCAGGAGTTAAGGCTGAAAAAGCAGAGAAAACCCATTTTTTCTATTTTAATACAGCTTGTGCCAAAACCAATCTCCCTAAGGGGATAGTTTAGCCAGAAGCTGATGCCTCAGCCCTATTCCTGATCCTTAAAACGGCTTGCTTCCATCTTGTGTGCAGACATCGTCCTTACAGAATTCCTCTAGGAGAGTCGTCAATCCGGATCAAGCCCACAGAGGTGGTCTATTTTTGTAGCTGGCACCCTAAAATGTAAAATCAAGCAGTTTTGACCCCCTGGGTCTGATAACGTTAATTGTTGATCAAGATTCAATGCCTTTGGGTGTCCTTCATCGAGTGAACTCCTTGACTGTTTAAGGCATTGGCAGGAAGTTGGGTGGGGTAAACATTATGTCGCTAGTTGTTCAGAAATACGGTGGTACTTCCGTTGGGTCAGTTGAACGCATTCAATCTGTGGCTCAGCGTGTGCTTAAAACGGCACAGCAGGGCAATTCCGTGGTTGTCGTCGTCTCCGCCATGGGTAAAACTACCGATGGTTTGATTAAACTAGCCAACGAAATTTCCTCGAATCCCAGCCGCCGGGAAATGGATATGTTGCTTTCAACCGGTGAGCAAGTCTCTATTGCCCTGTTGTGTATGGCATTGCAAGAATTGGGACAACCTGCGATTTCTTTAACGGGTGCCCAAGTGGGAATTGTCACAGAAGCACAACATAGTCGTGCCCGGATTCTCAACATCCACACTGAGCGGATTGAGCGGCATCTTAATGAAGGAAAAGTCGTTGTTGTGGCTGGCTTCCAGGGTATAAGCAGCATAAATGAGTTGGAAATTACCACTCTAGGGCGTGGGGGTTCAGATACGTCAGCCGTTGCCCTAGCAGCATCCTTGAAGGCAGATTGTTGCCAGATTTATACCGATGTCCCAGGGATTTTAACCGCCGATCCCCGCCTGGTGCCCGATGCTCAGTTGATGGACGAGATTACCTCCGATGAAATGCTGGAATTAGCCAGCTTGGGGGCGAAAGTGCTGCATCCCCGTGCGGTGGAAATTGCCCGGAATTACGGTGTGATGTTGGTGGTGCTCTCTAGTTGGACGGATGATCCCGGTACCAAGGTGGTTTCTCCCTCGCCTCAGCCGCGTTCCCTGGAAGGGCTGGAGATTGCGCGATCAGTGGATGCAGTAGAGTTTGATACAGATCAGGCAAAAGTAGCTCTGTTACGAGTACCCGATCATCCCGGTGTGGCGGCGCGGTTATTTGGTGAGATTGCCCGTCGAGATTTGGATGTGGACTTGATTATTCAGTCTATTCATGAGGGCAACACGAACGATATTGCCTTTACCGTAGTGAAAGGGATTCTCAAACGAGCAGAAGCCGTGGCAGAAGCGATCGCGCCCACCCTCCGCAGCCACAATGCCGTTAATTCTGAAGAAGCGGAGGTGATGGTTGAGCGAGGCATCGCCAAAATTTCGATCGCCGGTGCAGGGATGATTGGACGCCCCGGTATTGCCGCGCAGATGTTCAAAACCCTAGCAAGTTCTGGGGTGAACATTCAGATGATTTCCACCTCAGAGGTGAAAGTGAGTTGCGTGATTGATGCCCAAGATGGGGATAAGGCGATCGCAGCCCTCTGTCAAACCTTTGACATCAACAGTTCCCCTGTCCAACAGGGGCTTATCCGTAAATCCAAAGAAACCGATCAAGCCCTAACCCATCCCCAATCCCCCGTGCGGGGCGTTGCCCTCGACCTCAACCAAGCCCGTTTGGCCATTCGCTACGTCCCCGATCGCCCTGGCATGGCTGCCCAGTTGTTCGGACTCTTGGCTGACCAAAATATCAGCGTTGATATGATTATCCAATCTCAGCGTTGCCGCGTGATGGATGGCGTTCCCACCCGTGATATTGCCTTTACCGTATCACAAGCCGATGCCCAAGCCGCTCAGACGGTTCTCCAACAGGCTATGTCCCTATTAGGCTGTGGCGAGATTCTCCTCGATCTCAACATTGCCAAAGTGAGTATTGTGGGTGCTGGGATGGTGGGGCAACCGGGTGTCGCGGCACAAATGTTTGAAGCGCTTGCCCAACACCAAATCAACATTCAAATGATTACCACCTCAGAAATTAAGATTAGCTGTGTGGTATCCAAAGAGGATGGTGTGATGGCATTGCAAGCCATTCATAAGGCTTTTGGATTGGCTGGGAGTCAAAAAATCGAAGTTCCTGCTTAATTCAATTGGTGTTCATTTGTCGTTGATGTAAAGGCACGATAGTATCGTGCTCTAGCCGATTTATCTAATATTAAATAGAATAGAAAAAAGAATACAACAAATGGAAGATCCCCCTAAATCCCCCTTAAAAAGGGGGACTTAAAACTGGATTTTGTTCCCCCCTTATTAACCGGAGCTTTAGTGAGGAGGGCTAGGGGGGATCTAATCTTTAGTCTCATTAAGGGAAATTGATATAACCCTTTTTATCAGGCAAAACCAAATCTGTAATTAAAGGTCGATGATCTGAACCGACAGATGACCCAGCCCGAATTTTCGCTACTTTAATCTGTGGACTAATCAAGCAATGATCGATGGGAATCGAGAATAGCCGAGTGAACAGAACGGGCATTTTGGAGTAAGGAGGATAATCTGTTTTGAGCGGCCATGTGGGGACAATTCCGAATCCTTGACGAGCATTTTTCAGCCCAGCCTGACTCATTAACCGTTTATAGTAGGGCGACCACATCGTAATATTTAAATCACCCATCACGAGTACTGGGGTTGAAACAGATTTGATATATTTGCCGATTGCCTCTAACTGCTGATTACGGGCTTTAAATAAAGCCGACTTAATTGGGGGTGGTGGATGAGCCGCCACCAGGGAAACGATTTGTCCATTGATATTTAATTTTCCTACTATACTGGGATTTTGAGTTGTGCCCAAAAAAGCGAAAGAAGCCTTTTCTAGGGGGCGCTTGCTATAGAGCGCAATGCCGAGATTATAGGGATTAGCCTTAACAATTGAATAGGGCAGAATATCTTTTAAGGTATCTAACTGTTTGACCCAATCTTGATGAATCTCCATAAAAACAGCAATATCCGGTTTTTCTCGCCGAACGAGTGACAAAACTTGAGAATATTTCTGATTTTCAACGTTTACATTTGAACTTAAAACTCTTAGTTTAGTTGGATTATTGATTTCTATACCCGTTTGAGGAATGTACCAAGGAGCAATTTCAACTAAAATAATCGATAAACAAAATAACCTAATAATAATTAATTTTTTGTTGCGAGTTAGTAGAAGCAGGCCACATAGAAATAAAGTCAACAAGAAGTACTGAAACTTAAAAGGAGAAAGAAGTTCTAAAAAAATATTTCCTCTTAAGGAGCTAACAACAGAAATTAGAGTTGTGGCAATAAGACCCAAAAATAAAGCATAAGAAATTAAGCCAATAATGGGGTTAATTCCTGGATTTTTATTGAAAATTCCCATGATAAATTTGGGGCAAGAATTAGGGTACTGCCCCTACTAAAGTTCGACGTTTTCAAGATTACTGAACCGACTCTCTAGGAGGGGTATTGGTTCTGGGAGCCACCTAAGTACCAGGAGTCGGTGCGGCTGAATTTCCTGGAGAGGTATTGGTTCTGGGAGCCACCTGAGTACCAGGAGTCGGCGCGGCTGAATTTCCTGGAGCCACCTGCGTACCAGGAGCCGGTGCGGCTGGATTCCCAGGGTTAACCCCTGATTGTCCAGGCAATGGTGGTGGACTGCCTGGGCTAACACCGGGTACTCCTGGCAGTGGTTGTCCTGGATTACCCAGAACTTGTGGTTGAGCTGGGTTGACGGGGTTAGCGGGATTGAACGTGCCATAAGGATAAGTCCCCAGAGAACCCTCACCTGGATAAGGGGTGTAGCTAGGAACACCCGTGGCGGGGGGAGCCGCCGGATTGAAGACAGCTCCCTGATCGGTTTTCCCAGGGATGGTGGCTAGTGCTACGCGAGCGCCTCCTTCATCCCTCAGCAAATCTAAAACCTGCACAACCTTGTTATAACTGGCATTCGCCGAAGCATACAGAACCATCAATCCATCGGGGTTCTTTTGACGATAGTCTCTTAATTTTTGCCGAAAATCCGTGTCCGTCGTGATTGGCTGCTTCTCAACGTAAACTTGACCGAGTTCATTGAGGCTAACCACTAAAATCTGCCGTCCCTGTGGCGTCCCAGTACTGGCTTTGGGTACCGCGATATCGACATTGATGGCTTGCTGACGAGACAAACCCACGGCTGACAGCAAGAAAAACGTCAAAATACAAAAAATGACATCAATTAGCGGAATCAGCTCAATCCGAACATCTTCGGTTTGGGTATCTATCCGAAGCCTTAGAGGACGGGCTGTCACCTGAGTCGGATTTGGACGAATTTTTCTGTTAGAAGACATAAGTTATTCCAGCCGTGCTGCCATACTATCGTCACGATTCGCTTAAGGGTAGTATTGAGTCAATTTACTTTTCAGAGACTTCAGGAATCTCTGCCGGCTTCAGCTTTACGGAATTAGAAGTGTCAGAATTGTTAAGAGTGTCAGAGATTTCGCCTTGTAACCAATCTTGTCGGTAGAGCAACTCTAACTCACTCCCAGCTTTACGGAAGATTCTGACCTGGTTGTACCACAAGGCTTGAAAAAATCGATAGAAAACCAGACTGACAATCGCAATAATCATCCCTGCCGCCGTGCTAATTAAGGCTTCTCCAATCCCAATCGGCACGCCAGCGACTGAAGCGGTTCCTAGGTCACTAAAACTAATTGAACGCAAAGAGCGAATCAAGCCCAGAACCGTACCGAGTAACCCCAGGAGTGGCGATATCGTAATCACGGCTTCCATGAGCTTATCTCCCCGACGCATTAAAGCCAACTCATCATCCGCTGCCGCCTCCAATGCCAGCCGAAACACTTCTGGGTCAGGGTTAACGAGTCGTAAAGGAGCATAGAGATATCGCCCAATGGGCTGTCGCCTGCCCTCAAGAGCCATCTCTGTGGCGGCTTGCCAGTTGCTCTCTGCTGCATCGAGTACACGCTCAACAATTTTGCGTTCTCTCCACAAGATGCTTGTCCAAAACCACATTCGTTCTAAGATTGTGCCCAAAGCGAGGATTGATAAGACCAACAATGGCCACATTGCTGGTCCGCCCTTTTGAATAATTTCCCTAATATCCACCGTTTGTTCTTACCTCCCTTGACTGAATGAGCACACCTGGTCATTGTAAAGATGCAAGCCATTCCAATTCTATGGATTTCGAGCAACTTGCAAAGAGGCTAACCTGATTTTCTCTGATTAGTTCACTAACCTAGCTCCACTGTTGCACCTGCATAACCCTCTACAGGAGCATTTAGGGGAATGGGAGCTGCCACAGGGGGCAACCAGCAAGGGAGCAGAGGAAGCGGTTCTTTGCCACCTCTGATCAGACGCTTCGTCCCCATCCCCCGTGCCAATCCCTTGGTGGGTTAACACTCGACAAAATCAGGGGGGTTATCCACACCGGAAGTTGCTGAAGGGATTTGGCAATATTAATAGTAACTAGAGGGTAGACACATGAACAATTTTCCCCAATCAATTTACAACTGGTATCGCAATACGCTTCGGAATCCCAAATATCGTTGGTGGGTCATTTTGGGTTCGCTCCTTTATATTGCTAGCCCTATTGATATCTCCCCTGACTTTATCCCTATCATTGGGCAAATCGATGATGTCGTAATTTTGACCTTGTTGGTTTCCGAGGTTTCCCAGTTGCTCATTGATACAGCCAAATCTCGTAAAGGCGAAACAGTGGCTTCCAGCACCGAGAACGTCACAGATCAGACGGTGGATGTGGATGCTGTATCCGTTAAGTAACGCCGATCTGCCCTAAAGCATTGCTCCCTCCCCCTTGCGGGGAGGGATGAGGGGTTTCAATCTTCCTTTGAATTAGAATATGAAAAAATTGTCCGCTGATTGTCTGGAGAGTTAAAAAGAGGAAATTACTGTGGAATCTACCATAAACTGTGCCGAAGCCTGTATCAACGGCTGTGTTTTAGGAGACCAATGCCCTAACAAGGAATTTGCTACAGAAGCGTCCAAATTCATCCAAGAGACTTCGCTGGATAGGATGCTAGAAATGGCTGAAGAAGCCCGACGCAAAAAGATGACGCAACCTCCTCAATGGGTGATTCCAGATTTTCCAGAGTAGAAAAAATAGCACTATTTTTCGGCAGTTTTTAGCATCCTCAAAAGTTTATTGATTCATCTTAAGTTGAGTCAAAGAACAACGAGCCGAAGCCAGGGGAATTTTAACGGTTACGGTTGTCCCAACTCCCACTTGACTATCAATTGAAATTTCTCCTCCTTGTAAGTCTAGACATTGTTTAACGACGCTAAGACCTAAGCCAGTTCCTGTAATATTGGCGATGTTTTTTCCACGATGAAATAGCTCAAACAGATGGGATTGGTCTTCTAAGGGAATGCCAATCCCTGCATCTTTGATTTGGAAAATAGCCTCTTTTTTACTACAGATTAAAACCAGATGAATCTCCCCCCCCTGAGGCGAATATTTTAGGGCATTAGATAATAAATTATTCAAGATTGAACGGATTAATTTTTCATCAACAGAAGCGGTCGGACACGACCCCTGAATCGTTAAACAAATTTGATGCTTAGGGTCAGCATTAAGTTGCAAATCTTCTATCAAAGAACGACAAAATTTTTCCAAATTGATCGGCTGAGGATGAAACTCTAATTTACCGCTTTCGGCTCGATTAATGGTTAAAAGGTCGTCCAGCAGTTGAGTCATGTTTTTAGCAGCCGTTTCGATCCGACTGAGATTTCTCAGCTTTTTTTCCTCCGTCCATGCCGGAGTGTACGATTTAAGTAATTGGGCGCTGCCTAAAATCGTACTCAAGGGCGTGCGAAATTCATGGGAAACCATGGAGAAAAAGCGGAGTTGAACTCTTCTCAGTTCTTGTTCCGCTGCCAAGGCACGGCGAATTTCTTCAGTCTGCTTACGCTCTGTGATATCTCTTAACACAGCAAGATGCCGCCCTGGCAAGAAACTCGCTTTAGCCGCATACTCAACATCTCGCACGCTACCATCGGGACGCAACAGCCGCAGTTCTCCCCTTCCCTGTCCCAGTACAACCACCGTGCGCCATACTCGTTTAAAATCGCAATCTGGTGCGATCAAATCGGCAATCGACTGACCCAGGAGTTCAGCCAGGGGTCGGTTAAAGAGCTGGCAAGCGGCAGGATTGACCTCTACATAAGTGCCCTGATTGTCGATTATAGCGATCGCATCCAGTGAACTCTCGAAAATCGCTCGTAACTGCTGTTCCCTGGCAAGGATTTCGGTAATGTCCATAGCGGCGCAGGTAATGCCAGTAATATCTCGATTTGACCCCAGCAACGGCTCTACCGTTAAGTCGTAGTGGCGAATTTCACCGTTGATGGTCATAGAGGTTTCTTCCCGGCTCCCCACCCCTGTTGTCAACACTTGGCGCTTGATGGCTGTGAGTCGTTGACCATCCTCAGTCCCAAACAGTTCACAATCTAACTGGCCAACAACCTGCTCGAAGGAGAAACCAAAGAGAGAATTATAGAGCCAAGTGTAGCGTAAGTCGATGTCCTGATTGAAGACGGTAGTGGGTGAATTCTTCAGCGCCACCCGAAACCGTTCCTCGCTGGTTCTGAGTGCTTGTTCAGCGGCAATCCGTTCTCGGATTTCAGCTTGGAGAGAGGCGTTAATCCGAGTTAACTCGGCAGTGCGCTCGATGACTCGAATTTCGAGTTGATCACGAGCTTGACGCAGGGCATTCTCCGCTTCCTTGCGCTCGGCAAGTTTCAATTGTAGCTGTTGATAGAGGTTGGCTTGGTGGATAGCGATCGCTAACTGAATCGCTAATTGCTGGAGTAAATCCATCTCTAAAGGCTGCCATTGCCTGGGTTGAGAGCAGTGATGAGCAATCAATAGCCCCCAAAGTTCCCCCTGGTACACAATGGGTACAACCAGCTTAGACTTCACTCCCCACTCCTTCAGAAAGTCAATCAAGCAAGGTGACACCTGATCCGTTTCGGGATGGACAATCGCACGAACTCGCCCCTGGCAGTACCAATGATGAAATTCGGGCGGAAAGACTTCGGGGGGAAAAGTGTGTCCGAGAATTCTCAAACAACCAGGAACCACGGACTCAGCAATTGTACTTCCCGTACTATCCGGCCAAATCCGATAGACTAAGACTCGATCCACCTGAAGAAATTGCCGCACTTCTTCCACTGTGGTAGAAAGAATCACATCTAAATCTAATGTCTCTCGGATGCGCTGAATACTGGCTGAAATCAATCGCTCGCGTTGTGTTCGTTGTCGCAATACCTCCTGAGCTTGTTTGTGTTCGCTAATATCGCGACTATTAGCCACAATCGCTCTAATATCGGGATTACTCAGCCAGTTTGTCGCGACACTTTCTAACCACGCCCAAGAGCCATCCGCCCGCTTCATGCGGTACTCAACCGTTACAGGCATTCCCGGTTGAGCCAAGATAGCAGACATCGCGGCTTGCACTTTGGAAATATCATCCAAATGAACTTCATGGGCCGGTCGCTTGCAGGATGATTCTGTTACCGGATAGCCCAAGATTCGCTCTCTTGTTGAATTTTGGTAATAAATATTGTCCTGCTCATCGGTGAAGGTAATGATATCGTAAGAATTCTGCACAATGGCTTTATAGCGGGCTTCACTCGTTCGCAAGGCTGCCGCCGCTTGACGCCGCTCTTCGACTTCGGCTTGCAGTCGTTCGTTCGCCTGTTGTAACTCGGCGGTGCGTTGCTGCACTCTGAGTTCCAATTGCTGGTTTAATTCCTGGAGGGCAAGTTCTGCTTGTTTGCCCTGAGCACTTTCCTGTTGCAATTGTTGCATTGCCGCTTCCAGTTGGGCGGTTCGTTGTCTCAGAACTTGTGTTTCCTGAAACAGACTAATCCATGCTGTCACTTTCGAGCGCAAGATTTCCGGGACAAGGGGCTTAAACAAATAGTCCACCGCACCTAGGGCATAAGCTTTCAATACCTCAGTATCGCTGGGATGGCTTTGCGGATGGGGCTTGCTTGGCTTTCCCCGCGCATATTTTCGCTGAGTCTCACCTGAACTCTCTCCCGTTTGTGCACTACTGCTATCTGCAATAAAAATTACTGGAGTGTGGTGCCCATTTGGTGTGTCTCGAATCCGCTTTGCCGTCTCCAATCCATCCATTTCTGGCATTTGCACATCCAGGAGAATTAAAGCAAACTCCTGATTCAGTAAATATCTCAGCGCTTGTTCACCGGAATCAGCTTTCACCAAATTGTGTCCCAGACTCTCCAGTATTGCTTCTAACTCCAGCAAATAGTGCGGCTGGTCATCAACCAAGAGGATATTCACGTTAGCTTTATGCCGCATAGTTTCACCCTACCAACGGAGGGAGTAGTGAGGTAAAATAATCCTAGTTCATAAAACCTTTATTAACGTCTTATCTTTATCGTTATTATTTGTGTTATTTAATCCTTAATCCTCCACAATTTACCTGCGATGAAAGTTCTTCTCGTAGAAGATGATGAACTCCTAGCAGGAGTTATCGCAGAATTCCTCACAGACCACCTGCATGTAGTTGAGGTTGTTACGGATGGAGAGTCGGCTTGGAATCAAATCAGCGCTCTTGAGTATGATTTAATTTTGCTCGATGTCATGCTGCCCAAGCTGGATGGTATTAGCCTCTGTCAGCGATTGCGTTCCCATGGCTATTCTGTACCCATTTTGATGGTCACAGCTCGCGATACAAGTACCGACAAAGTCCTGGGTTTAGACGCTGGAGCTGATGACTACATGGTCAAACCCCTTGATTTTCCAGAGTTACTGGCGCGAATTCGGGCGCTGCTGCGGCGGGGGAGTGCTGTCTCATCTCCCATTCTGGAGTGGGGAGACTTGCATCTTGACCCTGCCACCTACGAAGTCAGCTACCATGACAACACCCTGCGCTTAACCCCCAAAGAATATAAACTTTTGGAACTGCTGCTACGCAATGGGCGACGAATTTTGAGCCGCAATATAATCATTGAACGGCTTTGGTCTTTTGAGAAACCGCCAGAAGAGGGTACCGTCAAAACTCACATTAAGAGTTTGCGAAAAAAACTCAAAGTGGTTGGCGCTCCCACTAATTTGATTGAAACGGTTCATGGTATCGGTTATCGCCTCAAAGCACTGACCTAAAGAGTCGAAGAAAAATTAGATCTATCAGTAACCAAGCATAAAAAGGGGAAATGCTTAATAGCTTAAGTTACCCTTTTATCCTTAGATTGACTTGAGCCATATTTTAAAGGTCTGGCAATGAAGAATAGAGGAGTTTGACCGTTCATTCTTCATTTTTTATTCTCGATTTCTTTCCGAATTCTCCACGATTTTTTTACTAAATATCTGTAAGATATGAAGCAAGTATTTTTGGCATCGATCTAAATTTTCAAAAAATTAGCTCCATCAAACCTTAGTTTACAAATCAATCAGAAACTCATTGTCATCAAATCTACACTTAATTTTTTTTATTAGGGAGGTGTTTTGGGATTGAGGATAATGATAGATTAATCAAGCAGAAATTCATCTACCTTTATTTCCTTCCGCCTACAGACTAGGCTACGGATAGCTTCAATTGACTAGTCCTGAAATTGGTACGGCTGAGTGAAAAATTACAGTCAAGATCTAAAAATCTCAACAATTCTGGTCATTGATGATAATTTGTTATTTCTAGAAACTCTTTTAGAGCTGCTGGAAACACACGGGTTTCAAGTGATTGGAAGTCAAAGCGGTTTATTAGGCTTGCAATTGGCAGAGGAAAAGATGCCTGACATGATCATTTGTGACATCAGGATGCCTGAACTGAATGGTTATCAAGTGTTGATAAAACTGCGTCAAAATTCACTGACAGCCAAGATTCCGTTAATTTTTATCACCGCTAAACCCATTGATCAGCCCCAGAAAGTTGTTCAGGAGATGGGGGCAAATGGTTACCTGATTAAGCCGTTTTCAACAACCCAATTAATCCTGACGATTAAGGCTCAACTCGAAACCCAATAGGTGATTACCCATTAATTTTTACTGATTATTCTTTATTCTGTATCCGATTCAACAATTCGTAAAAAGGCTGCCAATTATCGTTTTCGGTAATAGCGTGCCAAATTTCCTCAATCACAGGTCGCAGCAAAGCTGTCTTCGGATTTTTATTCCTCAATTGTTGAGCCACATGTTCCAACTCATCCGTTGACAAATCTTGCAAAATGTGGTGATATAATTCTCTCCATTTCCCTAAAGATGACACCGACTGGGTGAAGGGTAAAAAGGACTCCCCAGTGAGAATTTGACCTAAATTATCCCTCCAACTAGAGTTAAACTGCTGAGCTAATTCAGCGAAGAAAGCATGGTATCCCATCTGACTATCTTGAAGGAATTGAATCGTTAATCCCAATAACTCTTCGGCTTGTGATTCCGGTAGCTGTTCAAACCCTAGCTTATTAATCATTAACTGCCGATAATTCCGGTAGTAATGCTCACCAAATGTTGCTAATGCGTCCTCCATATCTGCCTGGGGAATTACAGCCGCTAAAGGTCGCTGAAGCATTTCTAAATTCCAGCGACAAATTTCCGGTTGATAGCCGTAACAGTAGCGACCATAATAGTCAAAATAAGCAGCGGTAAATGCCGGGTCATAGGTCGGGATAAAGGCATAAGGCCCATAATCAAAACTTTCACCCGTAATCGACATATTGTCAGTATTTAAGACAGCGTGACAAAAGCCTGCTGCCATCCACTGCGCCACCAGTTGAGCGACTCGTTCCACTAACTCCGTATAAAACTGGATGTAGCGATTGCACTCATCTTGACCTACTTCTGTTTCCCCGACCTTAAAAACTTTTCCTGGTTCTCCCCCCTTAGAAAGGGAAGCAGGAGGGGTAATTTGGGGATAATACTGCTCAATAACGTGGTCTAACAGCTTTTTAATTAAATCTGGACGTTTAAAGTAGTGCAACCGTTCAAACGTGCCAAACCGGATGTGAGAACGGGTAAAACGCACCATCACAGAAGAACGGGTGGGAGACGGTTCATCACCCCGCCACAAACTTTCCCCCGTTTCAATCAAACTCAAACAACGAGACGTGCGGACGCCGAGATGGTACAAAGCCTCCGCCGCTAGGACTTCCCTGACACCCCCTTTAAGCGTGAGTCTCCCATCCGCACTTCTAGAATAGGGGGTTGTTCCAGAACCTTTCGTCCCAAAATCATAAAGTTCGCCATCGACACCCCGGACTTGCCCATAGAGAAAACCTCTGCCATCCCCTAGCCTGGGGTTATATTCGCCGAATTGATAGCCGTGATAGCGCAAAGCCAAAAAGGGTCGCACTCCCTGAAATTTGCCAAAGGCTTGGATAAAATCAGCGTCTGTAACTTCTTCAGGATTAAGTCCCAGTATTGGTAAGACTTGGTCGTTGCGAAACCGCAGGATATGGCGAGGAAAATTTGCCGCTGCTACTTCATCAAAGTAGTCATATCCCAAAGATTCTAAAGCGGGTTCGTAGTTGAGGGAAAGAAACATATCAACGATAAAAGATGATAGCAGTACACTTGAGCATAGCGAACTTCAACTAGGACCTGAGAATGCGAGATTCGATTATGTTCCAGGAGGACGCCTATGTTGTTCTGGAAACCAACCAACCTGAACAAATCCTCACCCCTGAAGAGTTACTCGAAAAACTCAAGGCAGTTTTGAGCCAACGGCAGGATGATTTGCCGCGTGATGTGCAGAAGTTTACCGCCCTACAGGAGCAAGCCCAGTATCTGATGGAAACGTCCTGTGAGTTGGATGTGGGTCCGGAAGGGTACTTACAGTGGTACGTCGTGCGTCTGGAAAAGTAAGTTTAGCTGGTGACGGGTTGCGGTGTTGCAATCAGCGCCACATCCACACGGTTGTCTTCAGCTTGTGATAAATCAACTCGGATATCCGGCCCGAAGAATTTTTCAATCTTCTCCCGCTTTTCTTGCCACGTCTCGAAGGGAATCAGGGGCGACTCAAATTCTAAAATGAGTGTGTAAGCCCCATCCACTTCTGTTTCTCGTAACCCCACCAGCAACGGTCTTTCCTCATCGGTGGGCGATAATTTCAGGCTTTCGAGAGAGCTATCTAGATGGGCTGTTTGACCGTAACGATATCGCATTACGTCTTTACGAATTTGATTTTGGGTGGAGGTGGCTTGGATTTCTCGGAGTTTGAGCACGGACGGCGGTGTGGGTTGGCTCAAAGGTACAGGCTTTAATTCAGAGGCTGTGAGGGCAAGCCCCCCCAGTAAAATGGGAATCCCATAAAAGAATCCAACCAGATTCAATGTGGCATTGCCAGTCGCATAGGCAACAAAACCCATCAGGGTGAGAATGCCACCAATCGACAAACCTAACGTTCCCAAGGAAGTTTGACGTAACATCGTAATTAAGTTATTTCTCCAGGAATCACTTCAGCTTTATTATCCTTGCCTGTGGGTGAGATCTGGAGTGTATTGCACAAAGTCAGTCCTCAGGATGCCGCTTTGTTTCTCAGGTTCGGATCAAAAGGGAGTGTACAACCGTTTATGACCCAGGGACTTTGTGTAAAGTGTAGAAATTTTTTAGGTCAGGTTTTGGGTTGCTGGGGCTATTTTTCCAGAATGGCTACGCTAACGCAGCGACTTTGTTCACCATAAGCTGATTGCACGGTTAGACATTAATTAGCAGGAGTCATGGCTCAAACGACTCCGCTTAGATATATCTGTCGTCTTTGTCTGCTGTCCTCAATACCAAAGTAGAGTTTTAAAATGATCAAAGAAGAAAATCAAAAAGCGACAAAAAAAAATAGTGTAATTTTAGACCAGCTCAATTCTTTGCAACAAGAGGATGAAACGCTGTATAACATCTTGGCAGTGGATGTCTGGGCTTTGGCTAAAACGATGGATGAGTTTCAACCGGGCTTCTGGTCGGCTTTTATGAAAAATCGAGAGAAAGCCCTCAAACGGTTTATTTCTGAGGTAATCAAGAATAAGCCGACGAATCCTAAACGTCCTCCTTTCCTGCGCTAGGCTTAATTTGTAGGCAGATAAGTGTGAGGTAAAGTAAGCCCATGATGGACCCACAAACGCTACGGGAACGGATTACTCTGATTGAAAGCCACCGGGAGTCTCTGGTACAGCTTTTAGAGAAACCCGATCTAGGGACTCTGAGAATTGATGTCAATCAGGCGCTGGAAGAACTAGATGACTTGATTGAAGAGTTTAAGCTCACTTTTCCCGAAGGAACAGGAACTAACTAAGAGATCATCCTCTGATTTAGTAAAACGAAACATTCAGCCGCTCTTTTCGGTTTTTTTACAGAGCGGCAATTTCTGATAAGCGCTCTTAATCGTTGCCGCTTGTATTCGCTCTGCCGTCTAATGGGTTGGTTTTGCGGTCACCCATTTCCTTGACTAAGTTGATCAGGTCTTTGGTTGCGGTGTCTTTTTTACAAAAAACATCAATCGGCGCGGTTTGGCTCATGACCTCTAACTGGGGGTCTTCTACTGAGGAGTAGGCGATGATTTGAGTCGTCGGTTCGATACTTTTGATATGCGTTGAAGCGCTAAGACCATCCATGACAGGCATTTGTAGGTCAAGGATAATCACATCGGGGCGGTAGCGCTCAACCATTTCAATGGCTTCTTTGCCGTTGCTAGCTAGGCCAACGATATCGATCTGGCTTTGTGCCGAAAGCGCTAACTTCAGGCTGACACGCGTTAATTCATGGTCATCAACCACAAGTACACGTAATAGGGGATTCTGGCAGGACAACATAAGCTAATACTGGGGGTAATGTTAAATCACCATCTGACGCTTCTTAGTGTAAGCGGATGACGCTTTTACTTCCTCTACCGTTCGAGTGAATCAATTGATACAAACCTGATTTCGACTACTGTAAGTAATACTTATAAAGTAAAAGTGAAGATTGCGTAATGGGTTGATCAATAAAGTTTTGATGAAGAATGTCGTCGATTTGTGGTGATTTCTGGTTTTAAGTGCAGTAATAGCTAATATTTGCGTGAATTGGGGGTCGAATTTCCTGCATAGCTTGTGCATCCCGCTTCTGCGCGAAGGATAACCCGTCTTAGGGGTTATGCCAAGGGAGCGATCGCGTTTTAGGGTAAGGAGGGGTGCGATCGCGTCTTAACAATACCCATTTTCCCCCGTACCAACGATAAATTGTCTCTGTGACTGTGTTTGTCGGCTCCATTCCCGATATTTACCTATCTGTGCCACTATAACCCTTCCTAATAGATGATTGGACTTTAGACTAATGAAGGCGTAAAAGCGATTTGATTAACTATTAATCTAGCGATCGCAACTTCTGAGATAGCCTCATATACTTTACCCAAGGCTGTTCGGATAACTGTGACACAGCATTAGCAGACAGGGTTGCCGTAAACACATCCTGTCCCTTCGTAACGTTAACACCCAAGCTTTCTAACAAAGCAGTAGCCTTCGCGTCAGGAGTCGGCTCAGTGTGAATAAAGACGACTAAACTCTGTTCTTCTGAGTCCTGAACTTCATTCAGTGCCATCGCCAACGCTGTGTCCAGTTTCTTGTAATTCATGGTCAATTTTTTGAATTAAATACCCTTCCACCCTTCTAGCGCATTAAAAAAAATAGGAGTACAAAACGTTGCACTCCTACAGAATCACAGACCGATCACAAGCCTATAAATTTAGAGCATTAATCAGTCCAAAGCCCCATTTAATGTCAAAAGTCCCTGCTGGCTGTCCTGGAATTTGACTATTTTCTTGCAACAGTTCCTTCACAACCTCTGGTTCAAGACTCGGATCTTGCTCTAACAGTAGGGCAACAATACCCGCAAGGAATGGGCACGCCATACTCGTACCAGCATTCACCACATAATTAGTATTCACCATTGACCCTCGCGAGGGTCTTGAATCAACCGAAAGCGCAGAAGTAATCATTGCTCCAGGTGCGGCTAAATCTGGCTTCTGCTCCCCATTACGCAGCGGGCCTTCACTACTAAAGTCAGAAATGTCGTCCAAATTCAATCCAACTTGTCGCGGTATATTGTCAATATCGATGTATTCCACTTTCGTAGTGTAAGAAGCAACTGTGATGGCACGCTTCGAGGCTCCTGGAGAACCAATCTTCATCGAATCCTGTGCGCTATTGCCCGTAAAAATCACTTGAGGAATGGGTTGTCCATCCAGTGTCCACACGTCCACCTGTGCATCTGTTGTTGAAGTATTACGTAACCGCAACTGCCAAACTCCTCCTTTGACAGCCAGATTGCTGACACCACGAATCTGAACGAAGAAATTATGGTCGCCGTTGACTGGATCAGGGCCTGGTGTAGCAATTAGAACCCCTGCATCAGGCAGGGTGTAATTTCGTGCCGGATTGTCGCCAGTGATAACGGGTTGAAACGGTGTCACGTATCCGCCGGGAGTCCGCACTGAAACTTCCAACGTACTGTTACCGGGATACCAGCCGTTTAACCAGGCGACTCCAACACCCCGGTTAGGGACGTTAAAGCGCATAGTTTGCGTCGTTCTTGGTCGTGCGATCGCTTGACCATGAATGTTATCATTGCCCTCATTACCAGCCGCACAGCAGACAATTCGTCCTGGCCCCGATTCGGCGTCAATGATTTGGGAAAGCGAGTCGCTACCGTCGTGGGCATCGGCATGTCCACCGAGGCTAAGATTCACAACCGCTGGGCGTCCCAATTCACCAGCTACCCGGAAAATGTAGCGGATGCCATCGGCAATGTGGGCATCCTGAAGGTCGCTTTTAACAATCACATATTCTGCCCCAGGTGCTACCCCTGGATAAGTGGCATCAACACCGGCAGCAATTCCCGCAACGTGGGTTCCATGACCTACAATATCGCGGGATGTGGTCAGTTGTCCTTCGGTCAATTCAATTCCATAGCCGCCCTCTGCCACCCCCGAACCCGGTAGTTCTTGGTCCCAAATGCGTAAAATCCGTCCTTGGAAGGCGGGATGAGTGGGGTCAATGCCACTGTCCACAATACCAACAATTACGCCCTTGCCCGTTAGCCCCGTTTGGCTTTTAAACTGGGGCAGATTCACTTTACCAGGGGCAACATCCATCCGCAGTTGTAAGTAGCGTGATGGCTTGATGCGATGAACGGCGGGTTCTTCAGATAAGGGGTCTAAACTGTCCAGTGGTAAGATTGCCGTCCGCACACGACCTGTGGATTGGTTGACATAAATGTCATATTCTGATAGGTGTTCAAGATTAGCATCCTCGTCACAGTAGATAAAAACAACGGTACGGGTTGGCTTCAGATTCTCTTGGGAGGAGATGATACCCAGCGATCGCTTGAGTGGAATTAAAGCTTCTGCACCTTCTGCTTGGTAGTCTTCTAGGGCAACAAGTAATCCAGCAGAAATTTTTTCAGGTTGCATATCTGACCTCTTACTAATTCAGTGTGCAATTCAAAACACGAAACATCGAAGGGGGCGGGAATTTGCCAAGACAGCGAGTCTCTGTCAGGGGTTCAGAGCCTTTTTCCCCAGTGATGAAGGCGATCCGCTTTGCGGGTGCCGTAGGCCGATCGCGGAAGTAGATGACAGTTGATGTAGACCCATTCTGTGTTAACACAGCATGAATTTCCCGTACTGATGGTGGACAGCCCCCTTATAGTTGATAGCTTGCCAAGAAATGTTGTTTTGAAAGCTGCTCCACCATATTTTTGCCAACGATCAGGTTTGCTTATCACCTTAGGTGCTAAGAAGCTGTTTTAGTAACTACTCTTTATTCTGGAAAATGTTTTGAGCGATTGAAGGTACCCTTAAGGGTACTCTTTGACAAACGGCTCAATGATTTTCTACCAGAAGTTCGACACAGAAAATGGCGACTATCTTTAATCTGGTGATGGAATACTAGTGAATCATCTATGCAGATTCAAACGCCAGATTGGGTTAAACATGCAGTTTTCTACCAAATTTTTCCAGATCGCTTTGCCAGAAGCCAGCAACCTCGCAAGTGGCTTTTAAAAAATGCCTCTTGGGAAGACTGGAACGATATGCCGACGCTCCAAGGCTACAAGGGGGGAGATTTATGGGGTGTGATGGAGCAACTGGACTACTTGCAGGATTTAGCCATTAACGCGATTTACTTCACCCCCATTTTTCAATCCGCGAGCAATCACCGCTATCACACCCACGATTATTATCAGGTCGATCCCATGTTGGGGGGAAATCCTGCGTTTAAAGAATTGCTAGATGCCTGCCACCAACGCGAGATTAAGGTGGTTTTGGATGGGGTATTTAACCACTCTAGTCGTGGCTTTTTCTTTTTCCACGATGTTTTGGAAAATGGGCCTCATTCGCCTTGGGTGAATTGGTTCAAAATTCACGATTGGCCAGTATCTGCGTATAACGGTGAATTCCCGGCTAACTATGAAGGTTGGGATGGAAATCGAGCCTTGCCAGTATTCAACCATGACAACCCAGAAGTGCGGGAATACATCATGGAAATTGCCGAATATTGGATTAAGTTCGGCATCGATGGATGGCGCTTGGATGTGCCATTTGAGATTAAAACGCCAGGGTTTTGGCAAGAATTTCGCGATCGCGTTAAAGCCATCAATCCTGAAGCCTATATTGTTGGGGAAGTCTGGGGAGATTCACGGGAATGGCTGGATGGTACCCAATTTGATGGGGTGATGAACTACCTGTTTACAGCACCCACCATTGCTTTTACCGCAGGCGATCGCGTGGACATTGAGCAAGTACAAGACCGTTCTTATCATCCCTACCCCCCGCTATTTGCCAAGGAATATGGTGAGAAAATCCAAGAATTGCTGCAACTATACCCCTGGGAGATTCAGCTAACCCAACTCAATTTGCTGGCTAGCCATGATACAGCGCGGCTGATTTCAATTGCTGGAGGTGATAAACCCAGTGTAGAGTTAGCCACCCTACTGCTGTTGACGTTTCCCGGTGCACCGAGTATCTACTATGGTGATGAGGTAGGCTTACCCGGTCGTCTCGATCCAGACTCTCGTCGTGGCTTTCCGATGGAAACCCATTGGGAGCGTGAGGTTTTAGATTACCATAAAAAACTGATTGCTCTGCGTCAATCCCACCCTGCTTTGCGTACAGGTACCTACCAGGTACTCTATGCTGAGGGAACGGTTTATGTCTTCGCTCGGATTTTGGGAGCAGAAGAACTGATCGTTGCTGTTAATACCGGAACTGAACCGGCTAGTGCCAGTCTTCCAGTCGATGGTTTACAGTCCCAACCGAATAAGATGCTCTACGGTAATGCTGAGGTATCTTGGACGAGTGAAGGCGAATCACCACAGTTAGCACTGAATCTTACCCCTCGCAGTGGCTGTATCTTGGCGTCAGCTAGCTGATTGACACATCAGCAAAAAGAGAAAGGAGGTACCAATCCATCAGGTGCCTCCTTTGAATTAAATTCAGTACAACCAAGAGGTTGCTCATCACTTCTGGTGAATGGCAGGTTGCAGCACAGAGTCGATAACATGAATTACGCCGTTATCGGCTTCGACTCTGTTGCAGTTTAACTAGAGGTAATTGAGACAACGATTAGAACTCCATCATGGCTGGCATCAGGATTGAATCAATCGCGTGAATCACACCATTGTCGGTGAGAATATCAGGTTGCAATACAATCGCCTGATTGACCTTATAGCCGTTGCAGCTATCAATCACAAGGACTGAACCCTCAACCGTTGGGGCTTCATCGATCTCGACGAGGTTATCACTCCTCACATCCCCAGGGACAACGTGATAAGCGAGAATTTTTTTGAGCGTCGGGATATCCTGTAATAATTGCTCTAATGTTCCCTCTGGCATTCGCTCAAACGCCGCATCAACAGGTGCAAAGACAGTGAAGGGACCATCCCCCTTCAGGAGTTCTACCAAATCGGCAGCCTTAACCGCCTTGACTAGCGTGTTGAACGTACCGGCGTTGGCGGCAGTCTCGACGATGTCAGCCATAAGTTTTTTACTATGTAAAAGAGTGTCCTGTTTAAGAGTTACAGCAGTTTTGGCTCAATAGGCATCTTTCAAAGGTTGGACTTGGAACTGAGTTAAAGGTTGTTCGGCGCTTGTGTAGCATGTGCGTAGGGCGTAGCGTCTTGCCAAGGTTCAACTCTTGTACCCAACTCTAATCAATGAGGGGTCGTTATTCCCCGTTGCTGCAACTGCTGCATAAAAAACGCTTCTAAGGTGTAACGTTCGAGGTTCATGGTAATCAGTTTGGCATCCATCAGGCGAACAGTGGCGAGGAATTCTTGAGGATTACCTTGCAATTGACCGTACCAGGAATCCGCCTCAAAGGCTACATTCTTAACCCAGCGTTTCAGGATATCTAAATTACCGCCTTTGCCTTTGACGTGATAAAGTTCACTAGTGCCTAGTAGCTCATTGAGGGAACCACTACAAATTAATTCTCCCTGAGCCAAAATAGCAACGCGATCGCAAATTTTCTCCACATCCGACAGAATATGACTATTAAAGAAAATCGTCTTACCTTGGGCTTTGAGTGAGAGAATAATCTCCCGCATCTGGTAACGTCCCATGGGGTCAAGTCCAGACATCGGTTCATCGAGAAACACCAGTTCTGGGTCATTAATCAGAGCTTGCGCCATCCCAACTCGCTGGAGCATTCCTTTAGAATACTGCCGCATCTGCTTTTTCCGGGCATCTAACTTAGACAATCCCACTAAATCCAACAGTAGAGGAATCCGCTGCTGTCGAATATCGGGTGGAATTTCAAATAGCTGTGCCGCAAACTGCAAAAACTCCCAGCCTGTCAGAGAGTCGTAGAAGTAGGCATTTTCTGGCAAATATCCAACTCGCTGCTTGACCGATATATTGCCGATGGGGCTTCCGAGTAACCAGGCACGTCCTGATGTTGGACGTACAATCCCCAACAATGTCTTCAATAAGGTTGTCTTGCCTGCGCCATTGGGGCCAAGCAAACCAAAGGTTTCTCCCTGATAAACCGTCAGGGTACAGTTTTTTAGGGATTCAATTTTTTGATTGAACCAGAACCCTGTGCGATAGACTTTTCTCAGTTCAGAAGTCTGAACAACGGGTATTTTGTCTACAACAATTTGTGGGGCTGGCAAGTCGGCAGTAGAATCCATCCTGGTGTCATCAATCGCGCATGTTTCTTAAGTCTGATGATTCCCTATTTTGCCGATTTTTGTGTCAATTCAGCAAATCCACTCCTAGGGAACGGTACTCTGCTTTTCCCCTGTTCCCCTCCTATGCTTATTTTCAGCGACGCATGGCAATCGATGAGCTCGCAGAGTGCTGAGCCAACTGATGAGCGACCTGAGGATCGTACAGCCGCAAGTAATTCCAATAGTTGCCAAACACCTGCTTCACATAATCTTTGGTTTCATCAAAGGGGATGGCTTCGACAAATTCATCGGGGTCCATCCACTGTTCTTGTTTTAGCCATCTCGACAAGTTTCCCTGACCGGCGTTGTAACTAGCAACAGCGAGTAAGGAATTATTTTTAAATGACCGATGGGTTTGGTCGAGGAACCAAGTACCCAGCTTGATGTTGTCGTTGGGGTTTTCTAGAGCATATTGGTCTAATTTCAGGTTTTTAGCAGCCCAAGCTCCCGTAGTGGGCATCATCTGCATTAAGCCAACGGCACCCGCCTTGGAACGAATATCCGGTTCAAATCTAGACTCTTGCCGAATTAAAGCGGTCACGAGCAAGGGATTCAAATCGCGCTTTTGTGCCTGTTCTTCAATAACCTTGGCAAATGGCAAGGGATATAAGGTGTGCCAGTAAGCGAGTTGTTGCTTGATTTCCTGGTACTGAGCTTGCTCTTCGGGGGTATCTCGATCCTCTAGTTTGGCAATTTTGGAAATTCCTTCTAGATAATCCCCTACCCCGACGCGCAGGATGCCATCGGTAAACTGTTCGGCTACGGTTGGCTCTAGGCGGTTTTGAAATTCGGCCTCCCAAAGAGTCCAAGCGTCTTTGTCTTGACCCAACTGGTAGAGTTCTTTCAAGGCTGGAGAACCCACAGGCAGTTCGGGTCGTGTGACAGGCAACACCACTTGCGGGTCGAACTTTCGCACAGTGCGGAAGTCTCCAACATTCCATCCTAGCTGCACAGCCGAGCGCCAAGCGTAGTAGGATTGTGGGTATTTGGCAATCACCTGCTCAAAGGCAACTTTCGCTTCTTTCCCAAGTCCTAGCTTACTCGCCCATTTTCCCACCCAAAAACCCGCCTCACGAGCTGGCTCACTGTTGGGGTTGGATACCATAATCGGTTGTGCCCATTGCAAGGCGGCTCGGATGTCTCCATCCCTGGCCTTTACTTGAGCCATCTGCCAGCGATATTCTGCTGCTGCGTCGGAATTCCCTTGTTGGGTAAGTAACAATTCACGCGCTTGGTTGGCGGCGTGGGTAATGCCCAATTGGTCTAGAATGTCAGCGCGGGCTAGCAAAGCATCACCGGCTCGCTCCGGGAATTGCTGAATGACTTGGTCAAGTTTAGGAATTGTCTCTTCATTGGGTTCAAGTTTGGCGAGTTGAATGACGGCACTCGCTGCTTCTTCGGCTTTGGGAAAGTCACGCACCAGTTTTTTGTAGGCACGTTTAGCCGATTGCGGCTTGTGGGCATACTGCATTGCCAAAGCGGATAGGTAGGCGTTGCGGGGGGTGTATTCGGCTTGGGCGTAAGCGGTACTGGCTTGAGTATATTTTCGGTCATTCCAGTAGCCGAGTGCGATCGCTTCCCAATCGTCTGGTTTAATCTTTTCACGGTCTCTCTTTCTAGGGGAGCGGCCATATTGACTGACCAGTCGATTTAATATTGGGGTAATTTCTGGTGAGTCAAAGGCATATCTCGCAACCACTACCATCAGTTGGGGCTGATTGGGTTTTTCCTGAAGCCGTTGTCGGGCAATTTCCAGAATGCGGGGATGAGATGGAAATTTCTCCAGCGCTTGTTCCCAATATTGGGGGTCGTCGGGCGAGAAGGAATACCAGTGTCGTGCCATTTCCATCAGGGGATTGCTGGTATACTCCTCACTGGATTTTTCCCAATATTTGGAATTCCCAGAGGAGAGGGCATACAGGGCTTCAGCGGCGACGGGCTGATCCGGATAACGTTTGAGGATATCTTCCCAAGCTGACCGAGCTTTGGCTTTATTGCCAATGAGTTCGTAAGCTTGTGCACGTTTTAGGGCAATATGTCCTGCTAATACAGGATAGTCCCACTCTAATCCGTCCAACCAGCGTAGTGCTTTTTCCCCTTGTTTTTGCTCAATTAAATCCGCTGCTAACAGATAACGCGCTCGAACGTGGTCAAGGGATTGGGTGCCAAGGGGGAAGCTGGTTTCCGTCTGCCGTTGCGCTAACGCTTCCAGTTGTGCTGCACGCTTTTGTGGAGGTAGGGATACCAGTTGCAGGACAGGAGTCTTGACCTGTTTTCCCCGCAGCAAGGGGCTTTGTTCCTGGAACGGCAGCCCGATTGTCCATTGGTGTATGTGCTTGTTATACTTCGTCCCTAACAGGGTTACTCCAATCATCAGCGCACAGAGTCCAGCACCAGAAGCAAGTGCCAGTTGTTTTCTCCGTTGCGTGCGCCGTGAAGGATTGTAGCGGGAGAAAATCAGACGTGACTTTTGCATAGGACCTCTTATTGATGCATACCCATCTCAAATCTGACCCACGATGGTGCGAGCGTTGTTATGTAGGATACCAGTTGGCAGGTAAAAACCCTACTCTTGTGTGGGAACAGGTTCATTGTACTCCTCTTGCCTTCTTTCCTCTGGTTCGGAGGTGGCGTCTGTTGTCCACCCCCCTGGGGAATAGCTCAAAATACTGAGCGTTGGGTTACAGCGTCGGTCAATAGGTTTCGTCTCATCCGAACAATGGGCTAAGAACAAAGGGCGACGGAAAAACCATGGGTCACTTCCCAGGATGTCTGAGACCTGAGTGTTCTCAGCATCATATTTTTGTTTCCCATCAACTCAACAGAAAACCGAAATTATCCGGCTTGCCTAAAAATAATAACAGCTAATTCCTAATCATTAAATAAAGCTTTTATTCTGCTGAGAAAGTTTCCAAACTCTATCCTTGAGGAGGTTACAGAGCGAGTCCGAAGATTGTTTGCAGTTTTATGGAAAAGATTTATAGGTCGATTCTGCCATTGCATCAATCTTAGGACAGATTGAGAATGCCGGAAAATGACTGGGGCGTAGAACCCAGAGAGCCGATTTTTTCATGATTCTTCACATTACCCTGCACCAGATTCCAAAAGTACAATAGACCTCTGGCACAAAATAAAAACCCCTTCTCATCCCACTCTCCCCAGCGCCCTCGCCAACCTCATAGCCCCATTTAAATGCACAACAGCTGATCAAATGGGTGGGGGAGTATCGGGTTTAGGTCGTCTTTTTTGTCCAAGTCGCCTAAAGACATATTCATGCTGGACTTTATCAAACTTCGTCTCATTTGTAATGCCCCAGTCTTCAATACAGGCTGCGACAAGACGAGCTCCGGTTAAATCAGCTCCATCTAAGTGCGCTTGCGTGAGCTTGGCTTTGGATAAATTGGCTGACTGTAAATTGGCTTCACTGAGATCGGCACCCACAAAACTAGCTTCGACTAAGTTGGCTCCCCGCAAATTAATGCCTCGTAGCAAGCAATGGTCGAAGTTTTGATTTTGTCCTTCTCCTGTAACCACCAACTGCCGTACTTGTTCATTTTGTAAATAAGTCCCTCCCACACAAGCCAGGGATAGCTTTTGAGCTTGGAACCAACAGGTACGAGTCAGATTCGCCCCTCTAAAATTGGTGCTTTCGAGGGTAGCTTGCGTGAAATCGGCATCCGTTAAATTGGCTTCTCGAAAACGAGTACCACCAATCGCGGCAAAGGTAATCGTGAGTTGGCGAAGGAATGTATATTTAGGGTCTCCCGCAAAGGCTTTCCAGCTCACAGAAGCCGACAATCCAGCGGCAGCCATGGCTACAGCCACAGCCACAGCCGCCGCTACACTTCCCGCGACGGCGGTTGTTTCAGAAGACGTGATCGCCACACTCATACCCGCTGCCGTGGCAGCTGCGCCTGCGACAACCACAGCCGAACCCGCGCCAGCACCCGCTCCAGCCGCTGATGCCACCAGGGCGATCGCAAAAGCAAGAGCAGCGGCAACCAAGGCGGAGACAACAACAGTCCCCGCCCCCAAGGTTCCTAAAGCAGCTCCTGCTGTCACCCCTACTACGACTAGTATTGAGCTGGCGATCGCTAAACCTTGGCGGAGGGTAATAGTCATGAAAACCGCTAACGTCATTAAGACAATGACACCCGCCAGAAGTTGAATGGGTTCTGGATGAGTTAACGCGCCTGCTGTAATCACCCCTACCCAAGCGGAAGCCCCTCCGGATAGAGCCGATAGCAATAAGGACACGCCGAGTAAAATAATGGCCCAACCCGGTTCGCGTCCCGCTTGTGCCTGACTAAAGTTAGCCTCCACGAGCAGGGCGTTGGTAAAATCGGCTCCTCGGATATCAGCGTAGCTAAAGTTGGCACCGACCAGGTCTTTCCGTCCTTTGAAAGATCGGCCGCGCAGATTTTGACCGGAGAAGTCCAAAGTCATGTTGTAGATGCACGGTGCTATGGCACATTGGTTGATAAAGGCATACCATAAAACTTGTGTTTAGGGAGAACTGATGGAGCGCTCAAAAATTGTAGCCATTATTACAGGTGCGATTTCTGTACTGCTAGCGATCGCATATCTGATCTTGGTTCAGCTATTAGATTTTCGAGGCGAGATGATTCCAGCTCCAGTGGGTCAGCTAGCGCCAACCGTGGAAATGGCTTCTGACCACTCGCTTCATCGGCTTGCCTTTCATCCCCCAACTCTTTTACCACTAGGAGCGAAAGCGATCAAGTAAATTAATTACGGTATGATTTCTACGACTCCTAAAGGCGATCGCCGTTATGCCATCCTGGGGACGGGGGCGTTAGGTGGGTACTACGGTGCTTGCCTGCAACGAGTAGGCTTAGAGGTTCACTTCCTGCTACATCGCGATTACCAACACGTTAGAGAGCAGGGTTTAGTGATTGAGTCAGCCGATGGGGACTTCACTCTCCCCGTCGTCAATGCTTATGATGATGTTGCCCAAATGCCAGCTTGTGATGTGGTGATTGTGGCACTTAAAACCACACAAAATCACTTACTATCTGACATGCTGCCGCCTGTCGTCAAAGACGACGGTGTTGTTTTAGTGCTGCAAAATGGCATGGGGATAGAACAGGAAGTCGCCCAACTTGTTGGCTCAAAACGGGTGATGGGGGGTTTGTGTTTTCTCTGTTCCAATAAAGTGGAGCCAGGACATATCCACCACCTGGATTACAAACAAATTACCTTGGGCGAATATCTTCCAGACTATCAACCCGGTGGCTTAACACAGCGGATGCGTCAGATTGCCGATGATTTTGAGCGTGCAAGTATCCCCATCACGTTGGCGGAAGACTTGCTGTTGGCTCGTTGGCAGAAATTGGTGTGGAATATTCCCTACAATGGGCTTTCTGTGGTACTGGATGCAACAACGAATGAACTGATGGCAGATAATTCTACGCGATCGCTCGTTGAACAGCTCATGGGAGAAGTGCTTGCCGGTGCGTCGGCTACGGGTCGTAAGATTAGCGATCGCTTTATTCAAACGATGCTCGATTATACAGAAAAAATGACCCCGTATCGTACCAGCATGAAAATTGACTATGACGAAAGGCGTCCCTTAGAAGTAGAGGCAATTGTGGGTAATCCCTTACGGGTTGCCACAGCCGCCGGTACTGATTTGCCGCTTATTTCGATGCTTTACCGTCAGCTCAAGTTTTTGGATATGCAAAATCGTCGCTTCAATACCGATTAGCTTCAAGTCTTGATTCAATCATTTTCTCGTTGAATAACTTATTTGATCTAGTGCAGCATGGCAGAAATAACTGACCAGCTAAAATCTCCCCTGCTCCCCTGCTTGCACAGAGGTGGTCAGAAACTTTTGCCGTCATGCACTAGGCTCACTCCGCACAGGGTAGTGAAAAGTTTTTCCACTGGCTAGAGGTTGCAACAGTGGCTGTGAAAGCCACGTTTGGATAACATTTGTATTCGATAAAAAAGGGTACATAACTGATTTCTGTTTCGGGCGGAATGAAGACGGAGCGTGTTTGGGTTTCCTTCCAAGGAGAAACTCTTCCTGTTGCTGCTGTTGTATACCCTTTACCATCAACCACAAGTCTTATTTTTTGCGGTGGGACTACTTGGTTTGACGGTGAAGTTTGCTTTCCCCTAACCTTAACACTGACAAGAATATCCATATCCATACCGTAAGGGTTTGGCAAAGGAGAGAGGGGAGATAGTTGATTAGTCGAACGATCAAATACTTGAAGTGTAATATCTTCAATCGTTAGTCGATTTTGATTTTGCTCCAAAGCGTAACTTGTTGATGCAATGAAGCCTATGAGCAATAATCCAATTATAAAAATTCGTAAGAATTTCATCGTTTTTCCTCATTCCTTTCCTCCCCAATCAAGGGAAGCTTATGGACAGTCAATCACCCAGTAACCTACCTGCTAATAGTTTTTTACCCTTAACTATTACCATCAGGCGAATTGTTCATCTTTCTCATATTATCGACCCCAGCATTCCTCTTTGGCCTGGTGACCCACCTGTAGAATTTGAAACTGTCGCTGAGTTGGAGCAACAGGGTTATAATCTGCGGCGTTTCTCAATGGGGGAACATAGCGGTACACACATGAATGCGCCTAATAGTTTTTATCCCCAAGGCATGAGCATTGACCAATACTCAGCCGAGTCATTGATTGCTCCCGCCGTGGTGATTGATATTCGCCAGCAGGCAGCAGCAAATCCTGATTATGTGCTTACAATATCTGATGTTCTGGCATGGGAGCAAGAATACGGTCAGATTCCTCTAAAAAGTGTGGTATTGCTGTTCACGGGATGGCAGTCCAAGTGGTCAGATAAGGGGGCATTTTTCAACCAAGATGCTTCTGGAGAAATGCATTTTCCGGGCTTTGGCAGTGAGGCAACTCAGTTTTTACTTTCACAACGCCAGATTGCTGGAGTAGGGATTGATACCCATGGAGTGGATTCCGGTCAGGATACAACTTTGGCTACCAATCATTTCGTTTTAGAACAGCCTCGCATTGTGCTAGAGAATTTGACTAATTTAGACCAGTTACCTGCGATCGGTACAATATTAGTAATTGGTATTATTCGTCTCTTGGGTGGTACTGGCTCCCCTGTGGCGGTGTTGGCATTGGTGTCTTGATTTCATTTTTATGCTTCTGCAATAAGAGAGTACAAAGAAATATAAGCTCTGTTTTAACCAAGGTGGAGAGTATCCAAAAATTATCAGATGCTCCAATTTTTTCGTGTGAAATTTTTTCCTACTTGTAGAAAATTCGCTCAGACAATCCAATGCTCAAAAACGTTTTTGTTCCCGATCGCCTTTTTACCGTCTCAAACATTCTATCTCCACAGGAGTGTGCGGAGTATATCACCTTAACGGAGAACATTGGCTACAGCCCTGCGGGTCTTACCGTCGGTCAAGATGAATATATGATGGCTCCCAATGTTCGCAATAACGATCGCGTCATCCTGGATGACGAACAACGTGCAGCAGACTTATGGCATCGTATCGCTGAGTATGTTCCCACCCGAATCGATAACTGGACGGCAATCGGACTAAATGAACGTTTCCGATTCTACCGCTACGACCCCGGTCAACGATTTGCACCCCATGGAGATGGTTCTTATATGCGAAGAAACGGTGACCATAGCCGATTAACGTTTATGATTTACCTCAACGATGGCTTTGAAGGGGGCGACACTCGCTTCTATCTAAACCACAACTACTTTGAATTACTTGATCCAAATGTGATACCTGATATATCCGTAGTGCCTGAGACAGGTATGGCTTTGTGCTTCCGCCATGAACTGCGGCATGAGGGTGCTCGCGTGATTCGGGGTAGGAAATATGTCCTACGCTCAGATGTCATGTACACAGTGATCTAATAAACTGTTCCAGTAGCATTGGAATAACTCAAAAACCTCAGCGTCCCTCAGCGTCCCCCTCTGCGCTCTCTGCGTTAAAAAAAGAAATTTTCACCAATCACTGGGTGTATTGGGTTCTTCTTGCTCTGTCGATTGGCTTTCTAAAGGTCTAATCACTCGCGCCATCGCTTCTTGCACAAATGCCTTGATAAACTCATCCTTACGGTTGAGCTGAAATTGTCGTTGCACCACTTCAGTAATCCCCCCATCCCCCCAATCTTGGTCGTTGCGGAAGTATTCAATAAAACTTTTCCCCGCAATTCGTGTCAGATAAGCACCGGTAACCCCCTGAATTGCCTTTCCAATCACTATCGTTGCCACATTCAATCGCAACGCCGTCGAAAGCAGCTCAATCGCACCTCTGACAATCCCCAAACTCACCATGGTTTTGCCCAAAGACAGCGCCAGTTCCTTACCTCGCTCCATATTCAGTTCACAACCATAAATTTTGCCAATTTCCACAACCATTTGGGCATTCACCGCAGCGGCGGCTAATAAATCCAATCCCGGTAAGGGGGTTACGGCAATTACCCCCGCGCTAATCCACTGGAAGCGTTCCACCACCTTTTCCGCTTGACGCCTGCGCTGGTTGTCGATTAAGCGTCGAGCTTCTTCCCCTAAGCGCTGAGATTGCAGCAGAATATTGTCAGCGACTAAGTCTTCTCCTTCTGAGCGCAGCACCGCCGCAAGGCGTCGGATTAACGGCATCACATCGGTTTCGGGTTGGAAGATTTCGCCATTTTCTAGACGAACCGCTTGGGGATTAGCAGCAATTGCCACCACATCCATCACAGCAATAAACCCTTTGACGCGCTGCCGCAACCGCGCCAGAATCGTTTCTTGATCGTCTTCCGAATAAAGGTCAGTTTTATTGAAGACCAGGATACTGCGCTTGCCAATCTCTGCCAAGCGGCGCAGCGGTTCATATTCCGACTGCCGTAAGTCATTATCGACCACAAACAGCAATAAATTGGCTTCGGTTGCCAGTTCCCGTGCTAATTGCTCTCGTTGGGTACCGACGACACCCGCCTCTAAAATTCCGGGTGTATCCGTAATCAAAATCTGACGTTCTAATCCCTTCAACTTGAGGCTATACGTCTCTCCTTCCCCCGTCGTCCCCATCGGTGCACCCACTTTCCCCACCATCCGCCCTATCAAGGCGTTTACCAGTGAGGTTTTACCCGCCGAACCTGTCCCAAATACCACCACTTGGATTTCTCCCCGCGATAGGATGGATTCAATTTCCCGCGATCGCGTGATTAACTCTTGCCGCGCCACCTCATCCTGAATCTGTGTGACCTGTTTTTGCACCGCCTTCAGGGTTTCTTCTGCCGCCTCCGTTTTCTCTTCTGGGACTCTTGGTGTTCTCCGACGTCGGCGTGATTTCCGTTTGGAGCGCCCAAATAGCCCCAAATAATAGATAAAGGCAAAAATTAACAGCCCAAGTAGGACAATCACCAAACCGAGCAAAATATTGGCGAGTAGAGGAGATGTCCAAGCAATTTGGGTATATAGGCTGCTAAGAGAATAAATCAGCCATAGTATTAGCACCAGAATTAGGCTAATACCAATAATGAGCGTCAATAAGCGCGACAGAGGCATGAATCAGTTCGGCTGTTTGTTCATATTCTAAAACGCAGCCGTCAGAGCGACCCTCTCTACTGAGACGGGGAATTGACGCAGATGACTTTGAGTTCAAGCTTTTTAAAGCCGAAGATTAGCTATACTCTGTAGTTGGCAGTTGGCGAAAACGGAGGAAATATCATGAGCTTGTTCGACCAAATCCTCGGCGCGATCGACAATCCCTCTCAGCAAGCGAGTCCTAATCAGCTAGGGGAGATTCTCAGTACCGTGCAGCAGTTAAGTAATAATGCTAATACTGACCCCTCAACGATTCAATCGGTCTTATCCGTTGTGGGAAGCTATGCTCGCTCTGCTCTGCAACAAAAGCGAGCCAATGAGGGGGAGCAGCAAACTCAAGCCTTTGTTAATCAATTTGGCGGTACTCAGCCTAGCAATCAAGCCGTCCAATTGCTTTTTGGTGCGCCTCAAATCCAGCAAATCGTTCAAGAAGTTGAACGGCGGACGGGGCTAAGTTCAGGCACGATTCAAGCCATGTTACCCATATTGGTTCCCATCGTGTTAAAGTTCCTGCAAACGGGTAGCAGTACTACACCATCCCAAGGGTCAAATCCCGTTCTGAATACGTTCTTAGATGCTGATGGCGATGGTGATGTGGATATCGCGGATGCCTTAGGGATGGCAGGACGCTATTTCGGACAGTGAGGAGACTGGGTTGAAGGTTGAAAAGTTAGAAGGTTGAAGGTTCAATGAGTCTTCTAATTTGCTCACTCGCCAACTTTCTAACTGACCTCTTCTGCCCCAGCCTTTATGATCAGCCGCGAGTCGCTTGAGCGAGCAACTTAACCAATTGCACCAGTTGTGGTTTGTCAAACGCTTTAACCAGAACCTTGGCAGCCGCTTTGGGTTCTAGTGGCAAAGTAATTTGTTTGGCGGTGGTAGTCGTCGCTTTTGTTGCCGCCGATGGTTTCTCCTTCTCCTTACCGGGAGTAGCCGCAGCTACCGTGGCGAGTTTTTGCAATTGGGGACTAGGAATTAATTCATTGGCTTTCCCTTGTTGTAATTTATCGCTAGCTTGCTTGAGTTCCTTAATCACGATTGGGGCTAGCGATGGATAGGAATTCTTGGGATTCGCCATGGCTTTATAGGAGACTTGGATCAATGATTGCCAAGGTTTAATCCCCGCCCCTAGTTGTAATAATCGCTTGCACATCGCCTGAAGTTGTTGACGACTGGCTGGTGTATCCTGTTGTTTAAATAGCTGCAACATCTGCTTCAAAATTTCTGTTACTTGAGGCACAAAGTTGGGAGGAAGCGACCCTGGCTTTTTAGTCTCTGGGGGCGATGCTTCACCACCACCCTGCAATAAGCTGTTGAGGTAATTTTGCAATTTGGCAAACTCTGGTTCTGCCGCTTGCATCTTTTTCTCAGCATCCTCTTCCCGCAAGCCAAACGGTCCTTGTAGCTGTTCGATTAAGTCTTTGAGAGTGTCGTATCCCTTTAAAAATAAAGCCTCTAGCTTTGGGTCAATCTTGATAGTATTCTCTTTGAGAATTTTGAACGAATCCTCTAATCGGTGGGCTGTTTTTTGAATACTGGCAAAGCCTAGCATTGCCGCCCCCCCCTTGACTGAGTGGGCAGCACGAAACATTTCATTCACCCGCTCCGGATCTTGCACCACCGTGCGTAGATCTAATAGCCCTTTTTCCAGGGTGTCGAGGTGTTCTTTTGCTTCTTCAATGAAATAACCTAAAATCCTTTGCTGGTTACCGGCATCCACGGCAGTGTTTCCTAGATTAGAACAGTTATGTGTACTCAGGTCTGGAAGGACTACCTCGGTCGATGTTGGCACCGGGCAGTATTAAGTGTAGGCTTTGCCAAATCTACCAGTCAGACTCTATTTTTTAGAGTACCTCCAAACCGGCTAATGATTGTTCCTAGCAACCAGAGTTTTGCTCCCTAATGCGGGATTTTTTACCACAAATATTTTTTAAAGTCAATGATTCCACTGGGAGCAAGCATGGCGAAGCGCATGAGCTTAAGCTTTCGTGGCTCTGGGAAATCTCTAGGACACCAGCACCAAGCATACTGATAAAAAACCCCCAGCAGGAAGCTGAGGGGAAACTCGAAGGAGCTTTTATGTCTTTCTATATTCGGTGAAATTCTCGCTATATCCGCACAAATTAATTAAACAGAGAAGACTCTGACAAAACTTGGGTCTATTTCTGCACAAAAGCTGATTGAAAATGAGAAACACATAAAATCTATCCTCCCAAAAACTCGCGCATATAGTGATTGACTAACTCTGGCTTTTCCTGCTGCACCCAGTGGCTACAGTTGGGAATATAGCGGATTTGAAAATCTCTAACGAATTCTTGCGTTCCATAAGTCAACTCCTTACCCAAGGCCGTGTCATCTTCACCCCAAATCATTAACGTTGGCACATCGAGTAAAGCCCAATCTTGGGGTCGGGCACTGGTAAAAACATTGCGGTAATAGTTAATCATCGCCGTCAGTGCACCGCGCTTTGCCGCTGCATTTTTATAGGCTTCTATATCTGCTGGAGTGAAGGCGCTTTTATCAATCGCCATATCCACGAATGCATTGCCAAGCGCTTCGTAGTCGAAGGCTTGTAACCATAGTTCTGGTAGGATTGGGATTTGGAAGAAGAAGACATACCAACTCCGCATCAACTGCTGAGGAGTCCGCAAGCCTTCCGCAATTTTGGCGGGATGGGGAATGTTCAGCACAATCAGCCGTTCTACCATTTCTGGGTGAGCATAGGCAAAGTTCCAGGCGATCGCACCACCCCAGTCATGAGCCACTAGCACACAGCGCTCATATCCTAATCCTGTAATCACACCCTCAACATCTTTAACCAGTTCACTCATCACATAAGCCGATTGCTCTGGCGGCTTGTCACTATCGTTGTAACCGCGCAGATCGATCGCAACCACCTTATAATCCTTCGCAAATTCTGGGATTTGGTGACGCCACGAGTACCAAAACTCTGGAAATCCATGCAGCATGAGCATCAGCGGCCCTTCACCTTGGGTGACATAATGCAGCCTCACGCCATTGCTGACAATATAGTCGTGTTGCCACATTTCTTGGATTACAGCTATTACTCTCTCCTCAACTTTTTCGGTAATCCTATCAACTTTATTTATTCTTGTTGAAAACGCGGCTGGCCGGTGAGGACTGTGTCAAACAGGGGGATCGCTTCATGGATGGTCATTTGTCTAAAATTAGGCTTTTTTACTCTCTTCTTTTAGAGATACGGGTCGATTGTTTTTTCTCTCTCCTCAGTGCAGCAACCGACGTTTAGGGTTTATGGCTAAAGATTGATTCAACTAATTTTTGCAAAGCCTAAGCTTATGAGCATTAGAAACGGCTTAAAACAAAAGGAGATTAACTCATGAAGCTTTCTAATCTATCTAAAGTTGTTAGTGCTGGTGCGATCGCCGCAAGTTTAGCCATTGTCCCTTTAACAGCCCCGGCACAAGCCCAAACCCAAGATACTGCTCCGGGTACGACCTATAATCAGCGCACTGGAGATGTGGATACTGCCTATACTGACAATGATTTTGATTGGGGCTGGTTAGGTCTACTTGGTTTGGCTGGATTAGCCGGTTTACTTCCTAAAAAGCGTCACGAAACTGTTCATTACACCACCCAAGACCCTGATGTAGTGGCTCGTTCTCGCTCTGATTTTCGGTAATCCAGTTATTTAAAGAGAAGGGAATACAATCATGAAGACTTCTAGTTTTTCTAAATTTATTAGTGCGGGTATCCTTGGTGCAAGTTTAGCGGTTTTGCCGTTGGCTGTTCCCGCACAAGCTCAAACCCAAAATACCGCCCCGGATTCAACCTATAATCAGCGAACGACTGATGTGGATGCTACTGAGACTAACGACGACTTTGACTGGGGTTGGTTAGGTCTGTTGGGTTTAGGTGGATTAGCCGGTTTACTTCCTAAAAAGCGTCACGAAACCGTTCATACTCATCCGATCAATGACCCTGATTTAGGAGTCCGTCCGGGTTCTGACTATCGGCGGTAATCTCATTAGGCTTCAGGTATGGGGCTAGCGCTACGAACTAAATTGTAGTTGTTTTCTCAAACTCTAACGGGTTTACTACTCTTTCTGGATGCGGGTGTAGTCGTTACCCAGCTTGAGAAAAAGTAAACAGCTACCTGCCCCATAACGCAAAAGTACCTCTTACACTATTCGTAGATAAGGGAGGTACTTTTGCTTGTTGCGTTTATCGGTAATCAAGACTTCCCAATCGCTCAAATAGCAAGGCGACTTGAGCTAAATCTTTATCTCCTGGCGATCGCTCCACGCCACTTGATAAGTCAATCCCACTCGGTTGCAACTCCCTCAAGGCATCTAAAATGTTATCCGGCGTCAAGCCACCGGCGAGTAACCAAGGAATGCTAGGGCAAAATTCTCGCAGAATTGCCCAATCTAAGGTTTTCCCCGTACCCCCCAGTAATTGAGGATGGTAAGCATCCAGCAGGAGTGTATCGACACAAGGGGTGTAAGTCACCGCCCGCTCTAAACATTCTGGAGTCTTCACCCTCAGGGCTTTGAGAATTTCCATTTCAGGCAGAGCATAGCGTAACTTTTCGCAAAATTCTGGGGATTCATCACCATGTAGTTGCACGGAAGTCAAACCGGCGTCGGCAGCAATTTGACAGATTTCTTCCCAATCTGCATTAGCAAATACACCAATACAATCTATCGGTAACGGTAACGACTCCACGACTGCCCGAATTTGACTGGGCGTCACATAACGAGGGGAGGCTTGTACGCAGATAAAGCCGAGGGCTGTTGCTCCTAGTTGCGCGATCGCTTGACCTTGCTCCGGTTTGGTAATACCACAAATTTTGACCCGCATGGACATCCTTCATTAATCTTTGCTTATTTGGGAATTTTGTTGAGTTTTATATCAAAAATGGGGGTAAAAGTGTTAATTCTTAAAACAAGTTGTGAAATTGTTACCAAAGCTTTTTATGATTTTTTTGTTCGTATCGAATTGATCAAGCAAGGAAATCAATGTTTATTAACTCACTTTTAATGACTGTCCAAGCGACTGTTCCATCCACACCCCAATGGAGTCCTAGCGTAGGGCTAGTCATGATTTTGTGCAACCTGTTTGCCTTCGCCATTGGTCGCTTCGCGATTCAGAAAAAAGGTGTGGGTCCCGATTTACCCGGTTCCAAGCCTGCTATTTTGAACAAATTTGGTCTTCCTGAACTGTTGGCAACCGCCAGCTTTGGTCACATTCTGGGGGCTGGTGTGATCTTGGGACTGAGCAACGCAGGCGCTCTTTAGAAGTATATTTTTGTGAATCAACTTGTCTCAACCATCCTTTTCGTAAACCGCAATCATTCCCAAGGGAGACGGGAGAATGGCTGTTCCTCGGTAGCCTTCTGGTATTGGACTTGTATTTAGGTTAATCACGAAAGGAGAGGACATCTTGATTCATTCGATTTTATTGGCAGCAGTACAGGAAACCGTCCCCGCCACACCTGCGGCGAGTGGGAATCAGTTCTTGGTGATGGGTATATGCATCATCCTTGGCCTGCTCATTGCCCGTATTGGTATTCAGAACAAGGGCAAAGGATCTTCCCTACCCTTACTAGAGCCAGTTTTGGGTAAAAATTTTGGTCTCCCAGAATTAATCGCGGGTATCAGCTTCGGTCATATCTTGGGAGTGGGTTCCATTTTAGGGCTGACCAATACCGGCCTGTTCTAAAAAACGCTTCCCGTTGAGGACAATAAAAGAGTCTCAAACAGACGCCCAATACTTGGACAGCTTGCTGCTCAACTTGGGCGTTTTAATTTTGGTCGTATCCTGGTAATTAGAGGCACGATAACGATTGGGGAGAGTGGGGTTGGAGCGCAGACGAAGATGGGAGAAATTCTCATGGGTTTCTTTGATCCATAACGGGTGCGTCAGCGCTGGTGAACCGTTCACCTCTAAAATCGGGTCAAACGTCGAAGGAAGGGGAAAATCTGATGCAGGCAAAATGGCGAATTGGCTCTTTATTCGGAATCCCGCTATTTTTAGATCCGTCGTGGTTTTTGATTTTAGGGTTGGTAACTCTACTCAATGCCTTGGATTTCTCTCGCCGCTTTGAGTTGGTTTTGGCTTGGAGTGCTGGGTTGGCAATGGCGCTATTGTTGTTTGCCTCTGTTTTGTTGCATGAACTCGGTCATAGTTTAGTGGCGCGATCGCAGGGTATTAAAGTTAACTCGATTACCCTGTTTATCTTTGGTGGGGTAGCCTCGATTGATCGGGAATCCAAAACCCCTGGGCAAGCTTTTCAAGTGGCGATCGCTGGCCCCGGTGTGAGTTTAGGGCTGTCTGCACTGCTTTATGGGGTGGCTCAGGTCGTGCCCAGTAATAGCATAGGACAGGTTTTAGCCCTGGATCTGGCGAACATTAATTTAATTTTAGGGATATTTAATTTAATTCCGGGATTGCCCCTCGATGGGGGACAAGTGTTGAAAGCCGCGATTTGGAAGGTGACGGGGAGTCGCTTTCAGGGGGTGCGTTGGGCGGCTCAAACGGGTAAATTTTTGGGGGGATTGGCGATCGCGATCGGGTTGTACTGGATACTGATGGAGGGTCAGGTTGGAGCGATTTGGCTAGCGTTGATTGGTGGGTTTGTATTTCGCAATGCCACAGCTTATGAGCGATTAACCACTCTCCAAGAAGCCTTACTTCAGATTACGGCATCAGAGACCATGACCCACGAGTTTCGTGTGGTGGATGCCAATCAAACCCTGCGCTCCTTTGCCGAGGATTATATCCTGACAGACCTTCAATCGATGATGCCCTACTACGGGGCGGCTAATGGACGTTATCGCGGTTTGGTGGCGATTGATGATTTACAGGTGATTGAGCGCAGTCAATGGGAAACTCAGACTCTGGACAGGATTGTACATCCCTTATCGGAAATTGCCACCGTGGAGGAGAAGACTCCATTAGCTGAGGTGATTCAACGCCTGGAAACCGAACCGCGAAATCACTTGACGGTTCTCTCTCCTGCGGGTGCCGTTTCGGGTGTAATTGATCGGGGTGATATTGTTCGCGCTGTTGCCAAAAAGCTGAATATGTTGATCAGTGAGGCGGATATCAAGCAGATTAAAGCGGAAAATAGCTATCCTCCAGGGTTACAACTCCCAGCGATCGCACAGGCAATTAATAATTAAGATAATCGGCATCAAACATTGCATTGCTTGGACGGGCAGGATTCCCATCCCAAGTGTTCACGACTATTTAGCGTCGAAAGGTAAAGGAGGCAGCGCCAGAATCTGTTGCCATTCCAGTTCCGATAAAGGCTGCGTCACGAACTCAATACCAAAACAACGACAGGCAGACTCCGTTAGCGCTTCTATGACAGTGGGAATTAGGCTGTCTCCCTCCGGCTGAATGGGCAGTTGGAGGAGCGGTGGTACGGGTTGACCAAAAACTTGGGTAAATAACTCACAATGGCTTGACAAAACAATAGAACCATGCTGCAAAATGGCTTTTCCCCGTTGCAATTGGGCACTCCCAATCAGCTTATAACCTTCAGCCGAAAGTAAATCGGCACCTGTAGCCGTGCCAAAACAGTTGGGATTGTGAATATAGTCTCGTCCGGCTGCACCATAGTGGAGTTTTATACCCAGCGATCGCCACCCTTCAATCAAAAACTCACAAATCCTTTGATAGATGTCCTGGCGTTTCCCTGTCAATCCGGAGGTAACCACCATATAAGTTAAATCCCCGTGATGCAACACCGCTCGTCCCCCAGTGGGACGGCGCACCAAAGGCACTGCTTGTCCTTCCCAAGTTAGCTGCTGCCAGGATGCAGGCCATCGGCGTTGATGATAGCCTAAGGAAATCGTCGGTGAAGCCCAAGTGTAAAACCGCAACACGGGAGGCTGCTTTCCCGCTTGGTGCTGCTCCAATAGCCAACGATCAATTGCCATCTGAACCTGTCCCGACGCCTGCAATAAGGGAATCAAACGCCAAGATGAGTGAGGATTTGAAATTGAGTCGTTTGCAGCCATCCAATCTTATAAAGTTCTCCCCGCACTGCCCGGATCGGACAGTGGGGACTTCGCGGCACAAATAATTTGAATTTTGAATTTAGGAGGCGGCACCGAACTCAGCCTGTAAGGCATCGTCGTTGTCATCGGCAATAGTGGCTACAACCGTAATGGCGCGAGAAATTTCCCCAGGCGATAGCTCAGCAACCGTTCGGGAAGATAACACGACCACTTGACTATTGACAATTGCAAAATGGGCTTCAAATGTATCAGACCAGTTCATTTCTAGCAGCTTACGCATCAACTGTGGCTCATTGTTGGCGGGAAGCGGAAGCACCGAAGACCAAACCGTGAATGTGTCATCATCGCTGGAACCCGTCAGTTGCACAAACACTTCAACGCTACCGTACTTAAATTTCCACATGTAGCCGTCTTGGTTATGGCTCACCATCGCTGTGTTTTCTTGATCGAGGCTGGAAATCACGGTTTCGATAATTTCCACATGATTGACAGTAACACTATCCTCAACTAACTCAGTGGCAACGATCTCTTCGGTTGACAAGGTTTCGGTAGAGAGGGTTTCGGGGTTTGGGTCTTGGGTTGTCATAGGCTTGAGTGGTTTCCTCCGATTGGGATTTGCTCAAAACCCAGTATCCCCCGTGAGTGAACTTCTTGGTAGATGAAAGTTTGCCTGACTCTTAGAAAAGATTAAGGCATCGCCATTGAGTCAGCGAGCAGTATCCGTTTAGATGACGACTCAGAGTACAACGTCATCTGCCTTTAGACTTATGTTAGTTTTGCCAGAAGAAGCGATCAGCTACCGCTTCGCTAACCATGGGGCTTTAGGCGATCGCACTCCCACCCGCATCCTCCCTATGCTCCTATGCCCATTCCTACTATTTCTCCCTTAGTGAAAAAAGTCTTGAGAAAACTGCCCCTGCGACTGGTTCTCACCTTACCGTTTGTGCTGCAAACCGTAGGCGCAGTAACTCTAGTGGGCTATCTCTCCTACCGCAGTGGACAGCAGGCGGTTGCAGATTTGGCTAATCAATTGATGCAAGCAAAGGGCGATCGGATTGTTCAAAGTCTAGAGCAATATCTTAAAACCCCAAAGGATTTGGTGAGGGAAAATCAAGCGGCAATGAAGCTGGGGATTTTAGACTGGCAAAATACGTCCCTCATAGAAACCTATTTTGTTGAGCAACTGAAGATTCACACGGATGTCAGTAGTCTCGTGATCGGGACAGAACGCAAAGATTTTCTTTCCGTTACTCGTCCTCATCCTGATCGGTTCACCATTCGCCAACGCAACCCTGAAACGGGGGCGTTGGAAAACTATGCAGCGGATTTACAGGGCAATCGCCTGTACTTGCAAGATACTCTACCCAATTATGAACCCCATGCTGACCCCCCAACCCGTCCGTGGTATAAGGTGGCAAAAGACTCTAAAGAGGGACATTGGCAGTTAGTCGTGTCTCTGGTGCGAGGCAAAGAGCAGCCCTTGCTCCTCCTGGCTTACTTTTTACCATTTGTAGACCCTCTAGGTCAGTTCCAGGGCGTACTCAGTGGTAGCGTCTTTCTTGACCAGACTGGGGAGTTTTTACACCGTCTTCAGATTGGCAAGACTGGACAAGCTTTCATTATGGATGAAAAGGGACTGCTGATTACGACCTCTACCACTGAAGAACCCTTTCACCTGAATCGTTCCATTGAGCCAAAAGAAACGTTACCACCAGAAGTTTTGCGGTTAGCGGCTAAAGACAGCCAAAATCCGGTTACGCGAACAGCCGCAGCTTGGAGCGTGAAACCTGATGCTCATCCTATGGGATTTCGCCTGCAAAACAAATCATATTTTGGGCGTGTTATCCCATTCCAGTTAGATAACCAAATCCGTTGGACGATTGTGGTGGTTGTCCCAGAGTCGGATTTCATGGCTCAAATTCAGGCAAATATTTACCGCACACTGATGCTATGCGGATTGGCGCTACTGGGGGCAATTAGTAGTGGGATTTGGACCTCAAAGCGAATTTCGCGATCGCTTTTTCGCCTTACCCAAGCTACCGAAACCGTAGCTGTTGGCACCCTTGATACACCGCTTCCAGTTACCCGCATTGCTGAAGTGGAGAGTTTGACGGCATCCTTTCGCCAGATGGTGATGGCACTTCAAGAAGCCAACCAACTTCGCCAAAACTATGCCCAAGATTTAGAACGACAGGTTGCTTTAAAAACGGCTGCCCTCACCGAAGCTCAACACATTGCGAAGGTTGGCAGTTGGGAGTTTGATCTGGCGAAACAGGAGGTGATTTGGTCACAGGAACTGTATCGCATTTATGAAGCCGAAGAGCAAGCGCCGGTACCCAGACCGGATCTAACCATTCAGCAGATTCATCCCGATGATCAGGAACGATTCCAACGGGAGGTGGTTGAAGCGATGATTGCTCCTGGATTCTTCGATACTGATTTAAGGATCATTACCCAGAAAGGCAACATTCGCTATATCCATGCCAAGGGACAACCCATTTACAATGCCCAAAAAGAGGTGGTGAAGTGGGTAGGTACGGTTGCCGATATTAGCGATCGCAAAGTAACTGAACTGGCACTGCAAGCACAAGAGCAACAGTTATCCAGCATTGCCGCCAATATTCCCGGTGGCATTTATCGAGCAGTTTATTCCGCAGACGGCAACCTGTTGAGCTTGTATTTAAGTGATAGCTACCGCCAACTTTTAGGATATGACCCCAATGAATTGCTCCAAGATCCAGGGGGTTTAAATAATGCCTTAAATCTGATCCACCCAGATGATCGTCCCAAATTTTTCCAGGCATTACAACTAGCCGGACAAACATTAGAACCGGTTCAGCTGGAGTATCGGTTAATGACTGCATCAGGAGAAGGGAAATGGATTATCGATCACGCCCGATTTCAAAAGGGGGAGCAGGGTGAACTGATTGTAGATGGGGTGGATATTGACATTAGCGATCGCAAACTTGCAGAAGTTGCACTACAGCAGAGTGAGGAGCGTTTTCAGGAAATTGCATCCACGATTAACCAATTTTTCTTTGTTCGTTGTGCCAAATCTCAACAATTTCTGTATGTTAGTCCCGCTTACGAAAAGATTTTTGGAAGCACCTGTGAGAGCTTATATAAAAACTCTGACTCTTGGTTAGAGGCGATACATCCCGACGAGCGCCAACAGATTATTGCATCTCTTTCACAACAGTTTCAAGGCCACTCGGTCAGGCGAGAGTACCGCATTATTCGTCCCGATGGTGCAATTCGCTGGATTTATGCACAAATCTTGATAGTTCGGGATGAAGCCGGTCATCCACTCCGCTACATAGGCTTTGCTGATGACATCACAGAGCGCAAACAAGCTGAGGAAAACTTACAACGGTATGAACGGATTGTTTCCGCAACAGCCGATGGTATTGCATTGCTAGATCGGAACTATATTTATCAGGTGGTCAATCAGACTTATCTGATTTGGCATAATAAACAGTACGAAGAGATTGTAGGACATTCAGTCGCCGATCTTTTAGGCGAAGATTTATATCAAAATCTGGTTAAAGAGTGTTTAGATCGAACGGTAGCTGGAGAGACTGTTCGTTATCAAGCCTGGTTTGAGTTTAAGGCTGAGCCGACAAAACAACGCTTCTTGAATGTTACTTACTCGCCTTATTATGAGACAGACAATACCATATCAGGAGTAGTTGTCGGACTGCGGGATCTCACACAACAGAAACAAGCTGAAGACGCATTGCGCCAAAGCGAAGAACGCCTGAAATATCTGCTCACCGCTAGTCCCGCCGTCATTTTTAGCTGCAAGCCTGAGGGAGATTATCGGGCTACATTTATGAGCCAGAATGTCCGCGCTATTCTGGGCTACGACGCACAAGAATTTCTCAACAGTTCCCAGTTTTGGGAGATGCGCGTCCACTCGGACGATTTGGAGGGCATTGTCGCCAGTTTACCGCAATTGTTCGAGCAGGGGTCTTGCACCTACGAATACCGCTTCTTACATGCGGATGGAACTTACCATTGGTTATACACTCAACTGAGGTTGGTCAAGGATGAAGTGGGCAACCCCTTTGAGTGCATTGGTTATTTGATTGATATTAATGATAAAAAGCGTGCAGAACTTTCCTTGCAAGCCTCTCAATCTCGATTTGCAGGCATTCTCGAAATTGCTAACGATGCCATTATTACCGTAGACGCCTTGCAACAAATCACTCTGTTTAACCAGGGAGCGGAAAAGATATTTGGCTACAGAGCGGATGAAGTTTTAGGGCAACCCCTCGATTTGCTCTTGCCTAGTCGTGTGAGAGACATACATCATCAGCACGTTACTGCCTTTAGCGAATCGGTTGGTACAGCAAGACGCATGGCAGAGCGGGGCGAGATTTTTGCCCGCCGCAAAGACGGGAGTGAGTTTCCGGCTGAAGCCTCAATTTCTAAGCTGGAAATCAACGGCGAAATCATCTCTACTGCTATTTTGCGTGATATTAGCGATCGCAAACATGCCGAAGCAGCCCTTAAACATAGTGAGGAACGCTACCTTGCCATTATTGAAGATCAGACAGAACTGATTACTCGATTTCAACCGGATGGTACACTCACTTTCGTGAATCAAGCCTTCTGCCGCTATTATGCTAAGTCACGATCAGAGATTCTGAATAAACGTTATCAACCGTTTATTTTCCCACAAGACCTGGAAAAAATCAGGCAATTCCTAGACTCCCTCAACGTGGAAAAACCTCTAGGAACCATTGAACATCGGGTTATTGTTGCTGGGGAAATTCGCTGGATGCAATGGATTAACCGGGCAATATTTGATGAGCAAGGTAACTTTGTTGAGTTCCAGTCAGTAGGACGAGATATTACAGAACAAAGAAAAGCTCAGGAAGCCCTCAAAAACAGTGAACGTAAATTTAAGGGAGCCTTTGATACCATCGCCGTAGGGATGTGTCTGGTCTCGATTGCGGGTGGATTTTTAGAAGTTAATACAGCTTTATGTCAAATGTTGGGCTATTCTGAGTCGCAACTTTTATCTATAAGGTGGCAAGATATTGTCTATCAAGAAGACCAATTTCAAGAGCTAGAATGCGTAGAGCGAATGTATGCTGGTGAACAAGACGGTTATCAACTTGAACAACAATTTGTTTGTCAAGATGGAACAGTGATATGGGGACTATCCAGTGTTTCCTTGATGCGCGGTATTCACCAAGAACCTATGTATCTAATTGCCCAAGTTACTGATATTACAGAGCGCAAACAAGCCGAAATCGCCCTGCAAGCTGCCAAGGAAGCCGCAGAATCGGCAAATCGAGCAAAAAGCAAGTTCTTGGCGAATATGAGCCACGAACTCCGTACCCCTCTCAATGGCATTTTGGGCTACGCGCAAATTCTGCAACGGAATAAAGACACGACTCCTCAACAAAAGAAAGGTGTGGACATTATCCAACAGTGCGGCGAACACCTGCTCACACTGATTAACGACATTTTAGACCTCTCTAAAATTGAAGCAGAGAAACTTGGACTCTACCCAGACGATTTTAATTTTTCCGCCTTCCTCAAAGGGGTTTTTGAAATCTTTTGCCTCAAAGCCGCACAAAAATCAATTGACTTTAGATATGTAACGTCTAACAAACTCCCTACGGTAGTTCATGCTGACGAAAAGCGACTGCGCCAAATCTTAATTAACCTTTTAAGCAATGCTGTCAAATTTACTGATGCTGGTAGTATTACGTTCAAGGTAGAGGTAATTGGAAGTAATAAACAAGACCAATTATCAATTAATAATCCAAAATCCAAAATTCAAAATCAATTGATTCGCTTCCAAGTTGAAGATACTGGCATCGGTATGACGAGTGAGCAATTGGAAAAAATATTCTTGCCTTTCGAGCAGGTTGGGAATAGTTCCCGTTATGCAGAAGGAACGGGTTTGGGGCTATCGATTACTGAGAAACTTGTCTGTTTAATGGGAAGCCAAATTTTTGTTGAAAGTACTCCTGGGGTTGGGAGCAAATTTTGGTTTGACTTAGACTTGCCTGTTGTCTCAAACCCAATAGAGTCAACACTCATCAAATCAACCCATACTATCATTGGCTATCAGGGCAAGAAACGGAAAATTCTTATTGTTGATGACCGTTGGGAGAATTGCGCCGTCCTCGTCAATCTCCTAGAACCCCTCGGATTTGAACTCACAAAGGCAGCGAATGGACAAGAGGGTTTAGAAAAAGCCATTGAGGTGCAACCGGATTTAATTTTTGTTGACTTAGTCATGCCTGTAATGGATGGTTACGAAATGACCCGGCAACTACGTCAATTCCCAGCGTTTCAAACTACAAAGATTATTGCCATCTCTGCCAATGCCTTTGAAGCTGACCAACTTTATACCCTGGAATCTGGCTGCAACGATTTTCTCTCCAAGCCGCTTCAAACTGAAGAATTGTTACACAAAATCAAGAGTTACTTAGACTTAACCTGGATTTCTGACCCGAAAAAGACTGGGGATGGGGAAACACTATCTATAAATATCGTAGATGCGACATTACCCCCAATGGTGATACCACCTCCTGAAGAACTGCTTGCCCTGTCACAAGCTGCTATGATTGGTGCTATTTCTGAAGTTGAGCAGGAAATTATCCGACTCCAGCAATTAAACCCTGAATATACTGCTTTTGTGACCAGAGTATTGCAACTTGCCGAAGAATTTGAATATGAAGAAATTGTAAACTTAGTTGACTGCTATTTAATATAGCGTTTCTCTATTTGGTGAGGTACAACGTAGTTGGCTTTAAGGCAGAAGGCAGAGGGCAAAGGGCAGAAGTTGAGTGTAATCCACTTATTTGAGAACCGCTATAAAAGAATCAAGATGAGTGTGAAAATTCCGGTAAACCTCGCAGCTCTCTCATGAAACCCTAACTCATGAGAAAAGGAGGTCTACCGTACTCACCAGATTGTTTACGCAGTTACCTTCTTCTTCTGATGCTGCGTGCGATTCAAGCCGCTCAAGAACATCGGCACAAACTTCTCCATAAACGCCTGTGGATCGCGATTCCAAGCTCGCTGTGCTGCTGTAATTCGAGTCATCTGTAGCTCTGGAGCTATCAAGGTTTGGGGTAGGCGTTCCATTAAGTATTGGGGACGCTCCCAAACTGGCATGGTGTTAGCAATTTCCAGGAGATGGTTCATCCGCCGCAGTTCGGCACCTGCCATAATATCCATGCCCGATTCAAAAGCGGCCTGTTCAATGGCAATATACTTGCGCTTTGCTTGTTCCACCTTTTCTCTGTGTTCTGGGCTTTTCTTGGCGATTTGGGCTAACCAACGGTTTCCCCAGCGCACATGACCGGCTTCTTCTGGGAAAATCTGCTCGATGGTTTCCCTGATTTTGATGTTTTCCTCAGTTTGCGGTGCTTCTTTCAACGCCTGAATGTGACCCGAAAAATACTCACAACCCCGCTTTTCGGTGACATTAATGGCTGCCAACGCTGCAATGATAGCGTCTTCCTTTTGATTTTCTTGCTGATATTTATCTTGGTCTAGGAGTCGCTCAAATTCGCCAATATATGACACTCCAGGCGGTGTGCCGATGTCTGCGCCCAACTCCACCAGCAGATCGGTTAACCACACAGCATGACGCGCTTCGTCACACACATGATGAGACAAGTCGCGCACCAATTGCACCGGCTTACCATCGAGTTTTTCAATGACATCAGTGAGGTCTATGCAGCTATGTTGCTCGTTGAATCGGTAGCGGTTGAGGGTGATCAGGTGAATTTCGCGATCGCGCACCACGTTTCTCATGATGTCACGCGCACTCATCGAATTGTTGAATTTGCGGGGATAAGCAACTGTCATCGGTTTATATGTTCTTTTGTAAAGCTATTTATCTAATCGTAACGTAATTTTTCGGAGATGGAGCCGTTTAGATTCAGCCCTAGGTAAGGTTTTTAACCCAATTTGATGCGCTAAAATAAGAGTGCTGAACCCTACAATTCTTACTCATTTTTAGCGCAAGGATTCAAGACCTGTTTTTTCTAAGAAAAAGGCTATTTTAGGGCTACTTAAGCGTCCTGCTCATCAATTCATTGCTGAGTCAGCTTTACAATCTGTTACTTAACACCCATGAATAATTGTGAACGATGAACACAAAAAAACCACCCCTAAAGGTGGTTCATTGGGTCGTTTTTACCGACCGCTACCCAACTTCAAACTCAAGGATATGAAAGTTGGGCTTTGAGGGAATCAGCTAAAGCCTGAAACTAGACATCGTAGTAAAGAGAAAACTCATAAGGATGAGGACGCAGCCGCATCGGGTTGACCTCATTATCGAGTTTGTAGCTGATCCAATTTTCAATGAAGTCTTCGGTGAACACACCAGTGCTGGTCAAGAACCCATGGTCTTTCTCCAAACTCTCTAACGCATCTTCCAAAGAACCTGGTGTGGAAGGAATCTTGCTCAATTCCTCAGGGCTGAGGTCGTAGATATCCACATCCAGGGGTTCGCCTGGGTCGATTTCATTCTTAATCCCATCAATGCCAGCGCAAACCATCGCAGCAAAGGCGAGATAGGGATTGCAAGTCGCATCAGGGCAACGGAACTCTAAGCGCTTCGCCTTGGGATTTGTACCGGACAAGGGAATCCGAATCGAAGCCGAACGGTTACCTTGAGAGTAAGCCAAGTTCACCGGCGCTTCAAACCCAGGCACCAAACGCTTGTAAGAGTTGGTCGTCGGGTTCGTTAAAGCCAACAGGGCTGGGGCGTGCTTGAGAATACCACCGATGTAATTCAACGCCATCTTGCTCAGGTTGGCGTAGCCATCACCCCAGAATAGGGGTTGCCCATCTTTCCAAATGGACTGGTGGGTGTGCATCCCGGAACCGTTATCGTTAAACAGCGGTTTGGGCATGAAGGTAACGGTTTTGCCATACTTCTTGGCAACGTTTTTGATGACATACTTATAAGTCATCAAATAATCAGCCGCTTCAACGAGGGTGGCAAAACGGAAACCTAACTCGTTTTGTCCGCCTGTCGCCACTTCATGGTGATGCTTTTCAATGGGTACGCCGCACTCTGCCATCGTCAGCAGCATTTCGGTACGCATATCTTGCATCGTATCCGTTGGGGCGACGGGGAAATAACCTTCCTTATAACGGGGCTTATATCCCAGGTTGCCACCCATTTCTTCCCGACCTGAATTCCAGCGTCCTTCGATGCTGTCTACGTAGTAGAAGGCTTTGCTCTCGGTTTGGTCAAAGCGCACATCATCAAAAACGAAGAATTCAGCTTCTGGGCCAATGAATACCGTATCTCCAAGCCCTGTTGACGAGAGGAAATCAATCGCTTTCTGAGCGATGGTGCGAGGGTCGCGGCTGTACCATTCCCCAGTGCGCGGCTCTTTAATGCTACAAATCATGCTCAGGGTTTTTTCTTGCATGAAGGGGTCGATCCAAGCTGTTTTTGGATCGGGCACCATGCACATGTCGGATTCGTTGATCGCTTTCCAACCCCGAATACTGGAACCGTCGAAGGGAACGCCGTCTGTGAAAGAACTCTCGTCGATTTGATTGTAGTAGAACGAGCAGTGCTGCCAGATCCCTGGCATGTCAATGAATTTCAGGTCAATGATCTTGATGTCTTGGTCTTGAATCAGCTTTAAGACATCTTGTGGGGTTTCTGGCATGAAAGACTCCTGTTGTGAGTTGGATTTTCGTTTAAAAAGGGCACAAATAATTTAACGATATTGCTGGTTGGGGATTCGTTAGTCAAGTACTGTGTCACTCAAAATAGGGTTGATCAGGGAACGGTTGTTGGCGGCTTGACTTTTGAGACGATTCCTCTACGGTTATCCAAGGAATAGAAAGTTATCCATCCATTCGTTGGTTGGTTTGACCTAACTGGATGTCCGGCTCTCTATTCGATTAGATAACGGATGGTTGAGACTATTTCGGGTTTCTTCACTTCTCGAATTCAGAATTACTGAATGCACCCTAATTAACCGGGGGATAGCCCTGTTAATTTTGCATTTATATAGCATCCTTGTTTCCCTCCCCTAGCTTTTGACAGGGGGTGGTTGGAGCATTCATCATTCATCATTCATCGTTCCCCCTTGACTCTCTCTCTCCAATGCACCTGACTCATCCTAGGGAGAGAGTGTAGGAGCTTTTGTATCCTACACTACAGAATCTCTAGTGCGAGTTCTGCGTGTTCCCAGAAAAGTTAAAAAATGTAGCAAAATTAACCAAAAATCGTAGAATTCATTAGGCTAAAAATAATGCTGTATCAAAAGCTACATTTTTAGGACGTATGAACTTTTACTTTAATACTCAAAATTTTGAACAGGAAGAGGAACTCCGATACCAACCCGGACAGCGGGTAGAGTTAAAAGCTCGCCCTGGAATGGTGGATGTGATTGCTGAATATGACCCCATGATGGTACCACCCATCTGGTTAGCCAACGATCCAAAACCCCGATATCCCCATGAATTAAATGTGCTGGCTAAACCTGTTATAGGCAGTGCTTGGTTAAGAGCCTCTCGACGTAGTCAGCAAAAGCCCCTAGCAAAAGCCCCTCGCTGTCACTTAACCCCTACCGGTCGGGTGCGTTGTGCCAGCGCTCACGGCTAGGACAAGCCCTACTTCCTAAAAAGTTGCTTTGTATTTGATGCATTTGCGGGTCAAGCCTGTGTGATGATTAATAAATGCAGGACTTACGCGATTGAAAAGGGTGTGTAAGTCCTATAAATCTATAAATATAAGCAGATTGTTGTTGGGAGAATAATTTAATGCGGGATGCAGTCACAAGCCTAATTAGGAGGTATGACGGCACAGGTCGTTACCTGGATCGGAATGCGATTGATTCACTCAAGTCCTATTTTGAAACCGGTACGGGACGGATTGCGGCAGCAGCGGTGATTAATGGCAATGCGGCAGCCATTGTCAAACAGGCCGGCTCACAGTTATTTGATGAATTGCCCGAACTGATCCGTCCTGGTGGAAATGCCTATACGACTCGTCGCTATGCGGCTTGTCTCCGAGACATGGACTATTACTTGCGCTATGCCAGTTATGCCTTAGTGGCGGGTGACATGAATGTGTTAGATGAGCGGGTACTGCAAGGGTTGCGGGAAACCTACAACTCTTTGGGAGTGCCCATTGCTCCCACCGTTCGTGGTGTTCAGATCATGAAAGACATTGTTAAGGACATGGCAGCGGAAGCTGGGGTGCAAAATACTGGGTTTATCGATCAGCCGTTTGACCACCTGACTCGCGAGTTGAGCGAACAGGACCTCTAGGCTTTACATAACAAAAACACGGACAAAACAAGACAAGCGATCGCGACTTGAAGCAATCAAGAGCGATCGCTTAATTTTTGGGGATTTTATACTTCAGGTAAAGGCTGAGTTAACCCCTTTGTGCATAAGTTCTCCCCACTCAGAGATAGATGAAATCGATGAGATGAAAGCGGTTAAGCGAGGACGGAGAAGATGCGATCGCTTCTTATGACCGGGCGATTGAGCTCAATTCTAAAATTGAAAAAGTTTGGTTTAATCGGGGAATTGCCCTGGCAAATTTGAAACGGTATCAGGATGCGATCGCATCTTTTAACGAAGCTTTGCGAATTAACCCCAATAATGCTAAAGCGAGAGAGAATCGCGATCTATTGCAGCAACAGGTTGGACAACACTCAGAATCTGAGGTCGTTTAATAGTTTTCGCTGCTGACAGCTTTAGCTAACCTCATAGCAATTCATTAAGTTGTCAACCTATTTAATTTTCAACCAATCTTTAATTTCTTGAACCAGCCAATCGCGTTCTAATTCCGCTAGAGGTGGAGCAATGGCACCAAACTTGTATTCTTGCACACCTGCTTGAAGCACAACTGTTGCCAGGGGATTACCATTAATGGTTATTGATTCATCACTTTTGCGAACACGATGAATGGCTGACGTTTTTCCCTGGATTTGTCGATAGCATATACCCAATAATTTCCACTTCATTACAAAGGAATCACGGTAGAGGCGGATGTCAACTTCCCCGAAAGCTGGCAATAACACCATACCCAGTGGTAATAAACCAGCTATCCAAAATAGCAATACAATTGGATTGAAACTCAACAATCCTATCGGGAAAGTTCCACCGTACCACACGAGTACCCAAAATAGTAAGAAAGTGTCTGACGCTTTAATTCCTCGCCCTGGAATTTTTAGATCAAGCTGAGAGGGAGATTTTTTACATGAGATGCGGCTCCCGTAGGGTTGGTGGACGGGGAGAAAAGAATTAGGAATACGGCGACTGTTGAGAGCTTCTAAGGCTTGGTGAGCTGTAGTAAATCGTTGCTCAACATCGGGTTCTGTTAGCCCTTCAATCCAGCGCACAAAATCAAGTTTGAGGCTTACTTTATCGCTAAACTGAATCCGCATATTTCGCTGTGGGAGATCGGCAGGCGGAGTTCCTGTGAGGAGATGAATTAAGGTTGCTCCCAAGGCATAAAGATCAGAGGCAGGAACAGATCGACCTCCGAACTGTTCCATTGGGGCATAGCCATAAGTGCCAACGACTGTAAATGTCGCTCCCTCAACGGCGGCTCGGTCTTGTACGGCTCCAAAATCCACCAAATAAATCTTTTCATCCTCTCCCAAAATTAAGTTGCTGGGTTTGATGTCGCGGTGAAGGACAGCGGGACTAAGTTGGTGCAGATAAATCAAAATTTGCAATACATCCGTGGCAATTTTACGCACCTCTTGCTCAGAAAATTTTCGCCCCTGAGTCAACAATTCTTTGAGGGAAGAACCGGGAATATAATTTTGGACTAACCCAAACCAAAGAATGCGGTCATCGATCGAAAAATAATCGCGGTACTTGGGAATTTGAGGATGGTTAAGTTGCTTTAAAACATGGGCTTCTCGCTCAAACAGTTTGAGGTTATCCCACTGTACCTGGTCACCAAATGCCAGGAGCTTGACAATGACTGGCTCAGGGGGTTGTTGCGCTAAATCGCCGGCTAACCAAGTCTGACGACCGGCATTCTGTCCTAATTGCTGTTTGAGTTGATAGCGATCGCGCAGTACCTGTCCTACTTGTAGCATCTTGGAGCTACTCCAGCGAAAAGTTAAAAGGATAAGCTGTTGTGCCTGTAACTTGCATGACTCGGACAGGCAGGATGCCCATCCCACAAGAACTCTCTACTCTTGAAATCTGCAATTGAGATGATTGTTATCTTAACACTGGAAGTATAGACGTTCCTGAATGCAGCTACATCATTGGTGTTCAGTTTTGCGGGTGTCTTAGGCGATCGCGTTTTTTGGTTTGATCAATGGGTATTGTATCTATTGGTGATTTTGTAGAAATAGCATCTTGACATTTTGCCCTAATTCTTGTCAGGAATGGGAGAATAGAATCGGCGTATTGTTGTTGATGTTTGCCGTGGTCAAATTCAACGGCATTCCATACCTGTTGTAGCTGTTCTTGAGTCAAGCATTTTTGGAGTTGACAGGCAACGGCATTTTTCCACTGTTCAATCTGGCGATAGCTGATAAATTGTCCTCCTTTGTCGAGGCGGTGGACAAATACGACATAGAGCCAGGATTCGATTTTTACGATTAGTGAAGATGGGATTTTCAATAATTTGGCAATTTGATGTTTGGTGATGCGGAATTTTTGGGCGGGGTTGATGCGACGAAATAAGGTTGTCATAGTTGTTTAATTCTGTGTTTAATATAGCCCTTCTCGATGGGATGAGATACAGTCTGACCTCTCTCCAAACTCCTCACTAAAGCTCCGGTCTCCTACAAGGAGAGAGGCTTTGATTCTTGCTCCCTCCCCTTAGTAAGGGGAGGGCTGGGGAGGGGTCTAGCTTTTGGGCAAAAGGCTTAATCTTCTTGTTGGTAAGTTGCTTGTTGCAGTTGTTCGCTGGGAACATCAAAGAGAACTTCAAATTTAACAGTAGGGATGAAGCGGTTGAGAAAGCGTCGATGATCTTCTGCGTCTTGACGATTGAAAAACCGGGCTACTGTATACCGTCGAGCATTGGGTAGGTGTCGGATAATTGCCCAAGGACGGGAGTAATCTTCAATTTGTGAATTACGTTCTTGGGGAGTTTTTAGGACTTCTCCCCTGATGTTGGTTAAGGTGCGCTCAATCAGTTGCCAAAGCTGTTGCCGTTCTGGGCTGGTATTGTTGGGTATCAATGTCCAATCGCTGATGGGTGCTGGTGCGAATGTGAGAATGTAATCGTCCTGACCCTCTCGGCATAGTTTCCAGGATAAACGTCGGGTCTGTTTTTGGCATTTGTATCCCTGTTGGCGCATGGTTGCACAGATTCTGTCGCCCTCTGTTTGAAGGCGAAGCCAGTCGGAGTGTTTCATTGTCAAAATCTGGGTAGTGTCTTCAAAAAGGGCGATCGCTTATTCGATCCCACATTCCGCCCTTTGACTGTCACAAGTAGATAATTTAGTGGAGGCAATCGAGGCAAACGCAACGTAAGTGGAGTTAAAGATAGCCTAGCCAGCTTTTTGGCCGAAACAGGATAATTGAACGGGAGTGGAAGGGCTAAGTCTTGGGGAGGGGGTGTGAAAGCAGCAGAAATGCAGGTAATGAACCTCGACCACTTGGGTCTGGTGGCAGGTATTATTGACGAAATCGGGCTGGTGGAACAAATAGACCTGCGGTTGGGGCAAGACAGCCGAGAAAAAGTCAGTGCAGGTCTTGTGGTCAAAGCAATGATTCTCAACGGACTGGGCTTTGTGTCAGCCCCACTGTACTTATTTAGTCGATTTTTTGAAGGGAAAGCTACAGAACACCTGATTGGAACCGGAGTCAAGCCAGAACATCTCAATGATGACCGCCTGGGACGAGTGCTTGATGAACTGTTCCTGGCAGGACTAACCCGTTGCTTCGTCAGCATTGCCATGAAAGCTATCGCCAAGTTTGGAGTGAGTATTGAGACAGCGCACTTAGACTCGACCTCATTTCATCTGCATGGCGAGTATGAAACAGCCAATGACGAAGTGGTAGTCACTCAAAAGACAGAAGATGGCACAAGAGTAGAAATTGAGGTAGCGCCGAAAGCGATTCACCTAACGTATGGATATTCTCGTGACCATAGAAGTGACCTCAAACAATTCGTGATGAATCTGATATGTGGTGGAGAGGGTGGTATACCGTTATTTTTAGAGATGGCAGATGGCAATCAAGACGACAAGACAAAGTTTGCCCATCTGTTTGAGGAGTTTCAGAAACAGTGGACTTTTGAGGGAATACACATAGCAGATAGTGCTTTGTACACTGCCGACAACCTCAAGCGGATGAAGCAGTTGAAATATCACACCCTAGAAGCAGTAGAAATCATTGAGCAAGACCATTACTCCCAACCGGGAAGACCAGCAAAGCAAACTCGACCCACTCACAAAACCTATCACATTCAAGCCACATTGGTAGTCAATGAAACTGTCCTAGAACAACAAAGACAGCAAGCGGGACGATTCATTCTCGCCACCAATGTCCTAGACAAGGAACAATTGAATAATGATGCAGTCCTGAGTGAGTACAAAGAGCAGCAGAGTACGGAACGGGGCTTTAGCTTTCTCAAAGACCCTCTGTTTTTTGCTGATAGTGTTTTCCTGAAAGACCCAGGTCGCATTGCTGCTGTAGGGATGGTTATGGGATTGTGTCTGTTGGTCTACAACTTGGGACAGGCAGCTTTACGTCAAGCCTTAGTTCAAGCTGATGAAAGCCTCCCTAATCAATTAAAAAAGCCGACTCAGCGTCCCACCCTCCGCTGGATATTTCAGTGTTTCCAAGCGGTGCATTTGTTAGTGATTGATGGGGTTGAGCAAATTGCCAATCTTACCGATGAACGCTTAAAGATTTTGCGCTTTTTCTCTCAAGCTTGCCGGGACTACTATCTATTGTGCTGAGTTCTTCAAGTCATTGAAATACTTCAACAATTATTTCAGCAAAGTGATGCGTAGACGAGCTTTTAGTTAACGCATCAGGCTTTTCCTGATAGGAAACAGTTCACTTTATGTTGCCAGTTACTTGACTTTTATTGCTACTTGCTGCTTTTTGAGAACAAGCACCCGAAAAAAGTTAGCATCTCTCATCTCTAGAACGTTTCACTCGATTGAACTGGCCTGTGTTAGCCTTCAGTTCCACACAATTATCCGCTTGTGACAGTCAAAGGGCGGAATGTGGGTAACAATGTTTCTACTCTGAATTTCTTCTATAAAGGTTTTAAAGCTGGGGTTTTCTTTGTACAACTCCAATAAATTTCTTCGCTTACAATATTTCATTGAAATACTTCGATAATATTCAGGATTCTTATTATTAGTATCAATCGTAAAACCTTCCTTTCTTTGAAGGGCTTGGTTTAAGGTAGACAAACAACTTTTAAATTTTGACTTTTTGTTATCCGTGTAATAGAGCGGAAGTAGCCAACACTCCATAGAATGTACAGCTATGGCAAAGATGATTTTATCTTCATACCTAGTGTAAAAATTCTCACCAATCAAGCCTTTGAATTTTTCGACCACCTTCTTAATCAACTGTTCAGGAGTAAATTCTCCATTTTCATCTCGATGAGGTACATTATAATGCTCTTCTGAAACGTCAGTATCTATGTGAATAATAATATACTCATTGAATTGAAATGCCTCTTTAAAATCCGTTGATTGGCAATACTCAAAAACTTGACTCCAACCACCAAAATTACTAGACCTATTAGCATCAGTGGCATCCCTTAATGGTTGAAGCCAATTGATATCTATATCAGGATTAAAATACCCAGCTAAAATATTCTCAATAACAATTTGGTCAGTTAGCCCTTCAGCGATGCCTGCAAAAGTATTCTTCATACTAGAAACCTTTTGGAAGCCCCCCAATATAGCCTTTCATAAAAGCTTCTGATAATTTTATAGGTTTTTGCCCTTCCAAAGGTTCAGGTTTCAAAATCCGTTTAGCTTTAGTATGTCCTAGTTTATTTCGGTAAATCACAAAAAGTCTTTGCTCATCATCATCTAAATTTAATCCATCCAGAACTGCTGGATTGTGGGTTGTAAATATAGCTTGTTTATCGTACTTTTCTGCCATTTTTACTAACTCCTTAATTAACTGACTACATAGCTTTGGATTGAGGGAAGCATCAATGTTATCAATAGCAAAAAACTTAGGTGTATCATCGCTGATAAAAAGAGCGAAGTAGAACATTAAAAATAGAAAACCTTCATTAGAACTTCTTTGGTCAAAGTAAGGTATATCTGAATCTAAATACTTATCTTTTATTTGGACATTTTTTTCTATTTCGGCTAAACCACGAGGCATCTCGAAATCTTGAAACCAATCTATAAGCTTAAGCTTTTCTTTGATTTCATAAATTCTATCTTGATTTTTATCTAGGCTTAAAATTTTCAAAAGTTTAAATAAACCTTCTCCTTTAATGCCTAACGGTTGGATTTGTCCTTCTTTTTCAAAGGTGCGTAATGAAAGGTTTTCAGGGGAATATATCAGAAATTTTTTTAAATATAGATTAAGCTGTTCTTTTTGAGTATTCTCGTTTATATATTCTTCCAGATATTTTTGAATATATTCTTGCGTTTTTTTTCCAATTAAATGCTTGAAATGGATATAATTTTTTTCAAACCAATTGGAATAGGGTTGATTATCATTCTGTAATGAGAAATTGAGACTTGTCTGAGAGTTAGCTTCCAACGATATTTTTATCTCTTGTGTTATATTGCTATGCTCAAAAGCAGAACGCATAAACTGAGGTTCTGTAACTCTAATTCCTCGTGAAGCCAAAAATTCATTATCTAGCTTGTCATTAGCTGCTGCTGAAGCTAAAGCGGTCGCTTCTAATATATTGCTTTTTCCACAACCATTCTCACCAATAAATACTGTTACCCGTCCCAATCTCAGCTTAAGTTGCTGAATTGATTTGTAGTTCTCTATTTTGATTTCTCTAATCATACTTGATACATAATATTTTCAGTGTTGACGAGGATAGCGTGAAGCGAAGCTATAGCGAGGAACGAGCGTCAGCGCTGCTCCTTTCAGCAGAGCGCACTTCAACCCAACGTCAACCAGCCAAAAACCTGCTCCGCAGTAAGTTCTAACTCAATTTTATTTAGAATTGGCAATGGTGTAGCTCCTGTTAACAATTCCACTCGCTGATTGGGAAAGATGACGAGGATGCTGACTTCTTCTGGATCGATTAACCATCCTAGCTCAGTGCCGTGACGCGAACAATGAAGCAGCTTGCCAAGGACTTTGGTTTGTCTTTGATCTGGAGAAAGAATTTCTATTGCCCAATCGGGATGTGTTTCAAAGCGGTTCGCAATTTGACCGGATGAATCTAAGGGGATTCGTTCCCACCGAAACACGGCAATATCGGGGACGGTTGAATCACCCCCAAAAGTGCAGCGTAGTTCTGGGAATGCTAAAGCAATTTTTTGGGGTTTACCAACTTTATTGATTGCCTCGCACAATTCAAACTGAATTAGACTGTGTTTACCTTGAGGCATTGGCTTCTGAATGATTTCCCCATTGATAAATTCTGATGCTGGTTTGGTTTCTGGGAGTTTGAGGAACTCCTCTAAGCTCAGGGTTTGAGCAGCAGTAGTCATAGTGTGCCTCGCGCTTAGGGTTAGCGGCGATCGCTACCTTTCTTTAGACTATATCCCCACAGATTGAACTTAAACCAATCCCAGGCAGAGCCAATACATCTTGACAACTTCCTCTCAAAATGAGAGCATCAAAGAACAATTTATATATTTATTGCATATGAAAGTAAAGACAAATGCACTTAATTGCGATTCGCCACCTCCGAGCTGATGCTGCCCAGTACCCGGATGTCACAAAGCAAATCGAGGCATGGTACGCAACCGTCAACAAAGCAGAATGGCAGAACTTGGAGGACGTTCGTAAGATTTACCGAGATGCTGAAGCCGTTGGAAACTTCACCGTCTTCAATATCAAAGGCAATGACTATCGCCTGATTGTCGGTATCGACTACGAAAGCCAAACGGTTTACTACAAATACTTCTTAACTCATGCCGAATACGACAAAGGCAAGTGGAAAAATGACCCTTACTTTTGACCAAGATGCTTATGGCAATCTACTCGCTGAAGTCGCTCCGAAAGTGATTGAGACAGAGGAGGAGTATGATCGCGCCTTGGCAGTGGCAGAGCGGCTAACTTTTAAGAAAAATCGTACTCCAGAGGAGCGGACGTTACACAAATTGCTAGTGATGCTAATTGAATCGTATGAGGCACAGAACTATCCGATGGATCAATCTGCACCTCATGAGATTCTCCAACACATCTTGGAAGCCAGTGGCACTCGTCAAGCTGACTTGGTGGGTGTTATTGGATCGAGCGGTGTGGTGTCCGAAGTTGTGAATGGTAAGCGATCGATTAGTAAGGCACAAGCTAAGGCGCTTGGCGATTATTTCAAGGTGTCGCCGACGCTATTTATCTAATCATCTGTTAAAACTCTTGTGGGATGGGCATCTTGCCCGTCCCAACTAGAGCAAGTTAAATCTGAAATCGCTGATTGCCACTGTCAACTTCAACAAGGTTGCCGCATCCCCCTTCCCTCCACATAATCCGCATAAATCATCTGCGAAACCTTGGGCGGCGTATCCCCAACATGAAACGCACGTGCACGATCTTCAATTACCCGATCCGAATTCGTCACTCGCTCAAATTGCCGCTTGTGTTCCGCCCAAGATTCCACAACCATCGTCTCCACAAACCGACCGGGGTCAGATAAATCTTGGTACAATCCCCATTGAATCGCCCCATCTCGACGACGAATTAAACTCAGTGCCTGCATCGCCTTGGTAAATTCCTCAGCATTATCGGCATCAATGCGATACTCCAGTGTAACCATGACCGGCCCATCATTCGGGCAAGGCTCAAAAGCCTGAATCGGCTGATTCCAGTGTAGCGAGGCAGATAAGTCGAATTTCTCCACACACCGCAGACGATAGCGAGTCGTCAGTCCCACACACACCATCAATCCTATAGCAGCGGCAGTGAGGGCAGTGGAGATTCCAGTCCGTTGTGCGATCGCACCCCATAATAAACTCCCCAGTGCCATGCATCCCTGGAACACCAACATCTGAGTGGCGATTGCTCTGGCACGTACCCAAGTGGGAACAGCGGTTTGAGCCGACACACTCAAACTCACCATCACAGATAGGGATGCAATCCCCACCACAAACATTACCCCACAGATCAGGTAGACGTTGCGGACAGAGGCTAACACCAGCATCATCGCACCCATCAGCAGCGATGCCCCGGCAACCAAATGGTCAATCGAAGTCTTTTGCCGCACCTTGGGGATAATAAACGCTCCCGTTAACCCACCAATCCCCCAGAAGCCTAGTATTATACCATACCCTAAGGCATCCAGACCTAATTCTCTGCGTCCTAACAGGGGTAATAAGGCAAACAATGCACTGGCAAACAGAATGTAAGCGGCTGTACGAATGTACACCGTCTGAAGCAGGGGAGCGAAACGCGCATAACGAATCCCGGCTTGGATAGCTCCCACAAACCGTTCGGCGGGTAAGGCACTGGTTTGGGTTGTTCTTTGCCAACGATAAAGCACCAGCATTACCGCCACAAATGAAGCCGCATTTAACAGAAAAACAACACCCGTGCTTGTCGCCGCAATCACTATCCCCGCCACAGCCGGGCCAATGGAACGTGATAAGTTAATCACAATCCCACTTAAGGTGACGGCGGAGGAAAGTTCCTCTTTCGCCACCAATTCCGGGACAATCGCTTGCCAGACGGGCATATTCATCGCACTGCCGACACTGAGGGCAAAGGTGAGTACTAGCAATATCCAGGGGGTAGTGATACCTGTAACCGTTAATACTCCAAGCAATGCGGCTACAACCAGCATCCAACCTTGGGTAAACAACAGCATCTTGCGCCGATCTACCACATCTGCGATCGCACCGGCGGGTAACGCCAGTAGAAAAAACGGCAAGCTTGATGCCGCCTGCATCAGTGCCACTAAAAAAGGTGAAGGCGAGAGAGAAGTCATCAGCCATGCAGCCCCCACATCATGCATCCAAGTGCCAATGCTGGACACCGCAGATGCCATCCAAAGGGCACGAAAAACAGGCTGACGAAGGGGACTCCAAGTAGATGTAGGCGTGATTGTTGATGCGTTCATGAAACCTTGGGAGTGAAGGACGTGAACAACTGCGGCACTCCTATGGAGGGGCGATCGCTAACGAAGGTTTCAATTAGAATAACTGCTTATCTGGCTCCTTGTTGAGAGGCGACTGAGTCGTTTGAGGTAGCGCAGTAACTCGAATGGAAAGGATTTTCTCTTCTTCGCTGAGTTGCTCAATGAGAGGGACAATATCCTGAAGCATCTCTACTGACGAAGTTTGAACTCTTCAGAGTCCAGAGGAGAACGCTGAGAAACCAATATTTTTTTAATCATTCCGACGCAAATGGAAAAGAGATGATCAGCTCAGGAAATCTTCTTACGTTCAATGGAATCTCTAGTAGTTTTGTAGGCTTCAAGAAATGTTCGGAAGGATTCCTGAGAAATTTTATCTTGAATTAGGTTAGCTGTCGCTGTTTCGATAATTCGGTCTAAATCATCTTGAATTAAATTCTTATCTCGCTGCTGATCTTGCAATAGTTCAACCACTGACTTAACATAGTGTGCTGATATTTCTCTCTGCTGCTGTTCGGCGATTTTTAGCTGCTTCTCACTGTCTTCCTGGGCGAGTTGGATTTCACGTTCAATTGATTCTCTGGCTGTTTGATAAGCTTCGTTAAACGTTCGGAATGATTCTTGGGCAATTTTTTCTTCAACTAAATCGTTAGCCGTTTGTCTGAAAATTTTATAGAGTTATTTGAGCCTCATTTCAGGGTTTCTGTCATCATCCTTCATTAGCTCGATCGCTGATTTGATGTACAGGTCGGCAGCATCTTTTTTTCCCTGCTCAATCCATGATTTTAGCTGCCAAATCCAAGACCCTAATAGCAAGGCAATAGTCAGAATCAGTCCTACATAGTCAGCATTTTCTTGGATAAAGGAGGGTTTGTCACGCTCGTAGAACGCGATTGCGCCTAGATGTGTGGGTATGCCTGTGCCACCTGTAGTGCTAGGGGAACTAATACCAGCCACTAAGGGTTTAACCTCATCAAATTCCTTAGGGATAGCATCAGCGATTTCTTGACGATGCTCATCTAGAATGGCGGTGATTTCTTGAATGATGCTCTTATCTACTTTCTCGTTGGCTAACAGCACTCTCTGCACAGCTACAGTCGGTAAGGCATTTACAGGTACAGAGGGGAGACTGCCTTTGTAGGCTCCTTGAGGAATAATTGTGGGTTCAAAGGCGGGATACTTAATTCTCATTGCCGCTGCTTGTTCAATAGACAGCAATCGTCCTTGATGTTTTTGTACGAGTTCAAGGATAGAAGTATTACCCAGAGCACGGACGCGAAACACGGCATCTACTCGATTTTGACGAAATGCCTGATCAGCGTCCTCGTCATTCGCACCAATAAATTGGAAATCTTCTTCCTTGAGACCGTAATGCTTCGCTACATGTATAAATGAGCGAAATTGTCCACCAGTTTGAGGCAGGCCAATACGCTTACCCTTAAGGTCACTAAAGTGGTTAATTTCAGGCTTTTGCTTGACAACTAGCTGAAAAATATCCCGGTATAGAACAGCTACAGCGCGTGCTGAAGACCCTGCGGGAACATCAGCTTGAGCCGTCGCAAGCTGAGCTTTTCCCGCTTCTAAGAGCTTGATGTTTTCTGTGGTTCCCCCTGTTTCCTTTACATCAATTGTAATCTTGGGATTATTCGCTTCAACGACCTTCTCAATGGCTTGACTGAGAATATAGCTTTCTCCATCCCTGTTACCAGCCACGAGAGTGAGGTGATGTACTTGGTTGCGGTAGACGAGATGCCAGGTAACGGCTGCAACTAAGCCGATAGTTAAGCCTCCAAGGCTAAGAAAAACGAGAATAGTCAGAGGATCGAGATGATGAAAGAAATTAGGACGATTAGGTTTACGCAACTTTTTAGACGAATTCATCGATCGCTCAATAAGCTATTAATATAGGGTGACATTATAGCGATTCTCAATGAATTCCGAAACTTGGGTAGAACCCGAAGTCAGGAGGAAGAAGGAGTTAGAAGCAGAAATTCTGTGTTCTAATTCTCATCTTACAGAAAAAAATCATTACAATTTTCCTAAGTCAAGGATTCAAAGATTTCCCCGCACGGCTTGTTCCCGCTCAATAGCTTCAAACAAAGATTTGAAGTTCCCCTCACCAAAGCCTTCCGAGCCATGACGTTCAATTATCTCAAAAAATAGAGTCGGTCGGTCTTGAACGGGTTGGGTAAAAATTTGTAGGAGATATCCGTCTTCATCCCGATCCACCAAGATTCCCAGTTCAGCTAACTTATGAATTGGCTCATCAATTTTTCCTAGCCGTGCTTCCAAGTCGTCGTAATAACTTCTCGGTATGCGAATAAATTCGATTCCCGCCGTCTGCATCTGAGAAACGGTTTCGATAATGTTATTAGTTCTGCAAGCAATGTGCTGCACTCCTGGGCCTTGGTTATATTCTAGGTATTCTTCAATTTGCGATTTCCGTTTGCTTTTAGCGGGTTCGTTAATAGGTATTTTGATTTTGCCAGTCTGATCTTGCATCACGATGGATATCAAAGCCGAGTACTCAGTCGAAATGGTCTGATCGTCAAAATGTTTCAAGAGATTGAAATCCATCGTCTCCGCAAAAAATTGCACCCATCGATCCATTTCTCCTAACTCAACGTTGCCAACAACATGGTCAATGTTAAGCAGTCCGACTCCGTTGTTATGGCGTATCCCTGAAGACAGATTATCGCTGGATGGCTTATTACTATATCTAGGTACAAAACCAGGAGCAAATATACCTCGATAATCGCTTCGTTCGACAAATTTGATTAATGTATCTCCAAAACCTTGAATCGCCGCGTAGCAAAATAGTCCGTATCCGTCCTCTTCTTCTGTCGGCGCGATCGCACTGACGGCCCCCCTAGCTGTCGTCTCTTTATAAGCACTGACGGCGTCTGGAACTTCCAATGCGATAATGGCAACTCCATCGCCGTGCTTCAGCGCACTTTGGCAAATTGGGTGATTGGGACTCAATCCCGTGCTTAAAACAAATCGAATGTCTCCTTGTTCTACCACATAAGAAGCGACGTCCCGGCTACCGGTTTCTAACCCTCGATATGCTGTAATGGTAAAACCCAAAAACTGGGAATAAAACAGCGCTGCCTGTCTAGCGTTTCCCACATAGAATTCTATGTGATCAAATCGCTTTATAGGGCAAAAATTATTCATGGTAACTATTCATGATATAAAATGACGATAGCAGAAGAATAATAATTGCAACCCCTAAAAAAATATACCTTGATATAGATGTTTTAATTTGACACCTTGTTTTATAATTTTTATTTTTGGAGCTAAGATTTTCTGCCTTTGAGCAAATACGTGGTCATCTCGCCTTTGCCTTTGACTGGAATGATACCTCGCTCTTCAAAAATAAATTGGTCTCGTAATCGTTCATAGGTTTGTGCCGTAACTTGGATAGTACCAGGAATGCCGAGAGATTCCATCCGACTCGCAGTATTGACGGTATCACCCCACAGATCGTAACTGAATTTTTTGAGTCCAATCACGCCCGCGACAACTGAACCCGAATTGATCCCAATTCGCATTTTAAAGGATTCACCCGTTTCAGCATTGACCTGAGTCAGGGATTGTTGCATATCAAGAGCCATTTGGGCGATCGCACTGGTATGATCCGGTCGGGGCATGGGGAGACCGGCGACTACCATATAGGCATCACCAATGGTTTTAATTTTCTCTAAATCATGTTTCTCCGCAAGTTTATCAAACCCTGAGAAAATCACATTCAAAACCTCAACTAACTCTTTTGCCGAGCGTCGGTTTGAAAACTCAGTAAAACCAACGAGGTCAGCAAATAAAACACTCACTTCTTCAAAACTATCAGCAATCGTGCTTGGCTCCAGTTTCAATCGTTCGGCAATGGGTTTCGGTAAAATATTGAGTAGCAAATTTTCTGTTTGTTCCTGTTGGTAGTGCAGTGCTTCTTGCGCTACCTTGCGCTCAGTAATATCCGATTGAATCCCGACAAAATGCGTGAGGTTGCCCTCTGCATCATAGATGGGTGAAACACTTAACTCATTCCAGAACAGTGTCCCATTTTTACGATAATTGGATAATATAACCTTGCAGCCCTTCCCTTCTCGGATTGCCTCGCGGAGTTCATTGAGGGCCGGTTGATCGGTGTCTTTTCCTTGCAGAAAACGACAGTTTCGTCCCACTACTTCTTCAGCCTGGTAGCCCGTTAGTCGCTCAAAGGCCGGATTGACGTAAGTAATGGGCATGTCAGGCTTTCTGGCATCAGCGATGACAATACCATCACTACTTGCGGCGATCGCTTGGTTTGAGAGTCGCAGTTCCTCTTCTTTTTGCTGACGTTCCCTAATCTCCGCTTGCAGTCTTTTATTTTGCTCAACCAGGCTACAATTTAGGTTCCGGATCGTTAAGTGAGTCGTAATCCGCGCTTTCAAGACTTCTTCCTGAATCGGCTTAGTGATATAGTCTACTGCCCCGACATTAAAACCTTTGACTTTATCTTCTGTATCAGAAAGCGCTGTCATAAAAATGACTGGAATGTCTTGGCTTGCCTCATTCGCTTTTAGACGACGGCAGATTTCAAACCCATCAATTCCCGGCATCATCACATCTAAAAGAATGAGATCGGGATGTGATTCTTCGACAATCTGAAGAGCAATTTTGCCATTCTGCGCCACTAAGACGGTAAAATCAGAATCACTCAAAAAAAAGAACAGCAAATCCAATGTATCTGGGTTGTCGTCAACAATTAAAATGACGCCTTTTTCGTCACTGCCAAGGCTCATTTATCAGTTCCTCTATAATCTTTGGACAACCTAACAGATTCTTCTTTCCTGAGACGCTGACACTCGCAACAGCGTACTCCAGAACCAAAGGCATAAATCTTGTATCCAACTGCACTGCTAAAGCTACAGGTTCAAGAAAAGCTCCCTGATAGGATCTATGATAGCTAGCTCCATCTGACGCGAGGTAAGTCCCCACCCCCAATTTATGGCTGCCAGTTTTGTCCAAATTACTTTCAGCCAACCGCTGACGCTGGCGTTTCCACTTGAGACAAGTCTGCCAATCGACTGATAATGAATCAATTGACAACAAAAAAGACAGAAGATTTTTGTTCTTCTGCCTTCTGGGACGGGCTAGGAGGGATTCGAACCCCCGACACCGTGGTCCGTAGCCACGTGCTCTAGTCCACTGAGCTACAAGCCCTTGATGGAGTCACTTGTTTAAGTCACCCACCGATTAATAATCGTAACACACCTAACTCAAATGCAGCAAGAAAATTTTTCAACTCAACCCCTGACTCATTTAGATTCTCACGGTCAAGCCCAAATGGTGGATGTTTCCGGCAAGGTAGCCACCCGGCGTCAGGCGATCGCCGCCGCCCAAGTTAGGATGCAAACCGCTACGTTTGAAGCGATTGAAGCGGGTAATGCTCCTAAAGGGGATGTCCTCGGAACCGCAAGACTGGCGGGCATTATGGCAGCTAAACAAACCGCCCAATTGATTCCCCTGTGCCATCCCTTACCCCTGCATAAAGTAGAAGTGCAACTCACTCCCGATCCCCAACTACCCGGATATCAGATTCAGGCGTCCGTCACCACCAAAGCCGAAACGGGTGTGGAAATGGAAGCGCTGACAGCCGTTTCCGTTGCAGCCCTCACTCTGTATGACATGGCAAAAGCTTTGGAAAAGTCCATCCAGATTGAATCGATTCGCCTATTGCAGAAGACAGGCGGCAAGTCAGGGGATTACCTCCTTGAGGAGGATGTTGTCAGTTAGAGGCGTAGAATTAAGCTAGTGGCTAGAAATGACCACTAAACCCTGACCACTGACAGCTATACTATGCCTCCTCGTTGGCCTCGCAAACCCGATCGCAATGACCCAGACTATCGCCGCTTAGATGACCGGATGAACTTTGCCGTGCATGTGGCTCTTTTTGCGGCTTTTAACTCTGGGATTTGGTTTTTTAGAACCCTGTATCATACCAACTGGAGTTGGGCGGCATGGGTGACTGGAACTTGGGCATTGATTTTGCTAGCCCATGCAATTTATATCTTTGCGATCGCCAATTATTCCCTCGTACCGTCCAAAGATAGTCCCACAAAATCTTCCTAAAGTTCAACCGACCTCATTCAATGCCCCCTTAGTATTGATCACACAGGCATCGACATCCGTAGAATTGGTTAATTCCTATGCGTCAAACCAACACAACAGAATCCATCGAAGCCCTCGCGGCTGAGATTGGGGAAAACATTTACATCGATATTGCCAAGTGGCACCTTTACTTGAGGGATGCCCATCTGCATACCACTTTGGCAGAACGAGTCTATCCCTTACTCACCAATAACACCCTAGAAGAAAGGGAAGTCCTCCGCATTCTAGAAGATATTTCTGTTCAGTTGGGGGGCGGGAAGCGGCAAGTTCCGTTAATTGACCTACTCCCTACAAGCTGTCAGGTTAACTTAATGGATCTACTCGAAGAGTATCAGCGTAACCTCTGACCTCCAATTTTGAGTTTTATTTCATCCTTTTTCGTTCAAAAGTTTTTAACTAGTCGATTAAGGAAAATCAGCCTAAGCCTCTAACTCTTTGAGTACTTTTTCCCCCCACCAAGCATTCTCCCAGGGGGGCATATTTTTGGGGCAAGCCACTAAGGCTGTTTGAGATTCCAGCAAATACTGTTCTAAACTAGCGAGCTCATCGGCTAACTGATTGTCATCTAATATTTCCTCTCTAATGAACAGTTGGGCAAGCTCATCGGCTAAGTGTTCGTCATCCAACCAACTTTCATCTCCTGTTTCACTCTCAGAAGACCAATTGGGAAATACTCTAAAATCGGTTTGAGAGAATAAAGATTTTTTGGTGTTGAACGTTTTTTCGTCTAAGGTTTCAGGAGAAATTTGTGAGTTATAAAAATTGCTGGAATCAAAAGCTGCCATGTCTGTAACCGGGATTGCTTGACTGTTTAAATCTACAATTTTTAGCCCTATATCTGCCCTGGAATAGGTCATAAAAATAGGTGATATTTAAAACCTAAACAAGTGATTTCCAAGACAAGCTAGGGCGAACCCGATCAACATTAGAGGTGATTTGAATCACCAGTAGTAGACAGGAAGTTCAGCTCCATGCCCACTGGATGAATCATTCACCTCCCCAACTTCCGGCGTAGACGAGAGGCAAACATATCCACCTCTGGTAAATTGAGCCGTGTGGCAATCAGAGCAAAGACACCTAAGCCCACAATTCCAGATAAACTCAATTGCACCAGTCCAACCAACAATCCTTGAGCAGTCCAAACTTGCTGAATACCCCAATTGACTCCCCAACTGGCAAACCCTGCCACAACGCTGCCAGCAATTAAACCCAGGATCGGTAAGCTCCATTCTCCCAACGGTAAGCCCCGGAGTTTGCGATTTAATAGCCAGAGCAGCGCGATTGTTGAGGTGAAATTCACGCCTACAGTAGCCAAAATCAAACCGGGCGCACCGAAACGCTGCACGAGAACGTAATCCAGCACGGCGTTGAGCAAGATATTGATGATACTAATGCGAAACGGCGTCTCACCATCGCCCAAAGCATAAAACACCCGCACCAAGACATCCCGTGCCAAGTAGACAAACATCCCAATCCCGTAGGCTACCAGCAAGGAAGCAACGAGCTCTGAAGCTTGGCTCTGGAAGGCTCCACGTTGATAAACCACTTGTACGATGGGAACCGCCAACGTCATCATCAAGGCACCCAAAGGCAACATGGTAATGGCGGTAAGGAGTAATCCCTGACGAATGCGCTGCTTGAGTTCAGGCCAATTTTCGGGAGCGGCAAGCCGGGAGAAGGTTGGCAGCAACGGCACTAAAATCATATTGGAAATAATTCCCAGTGGCGTTTGCACTAATAACCCTGCATAGCTGATTGCCGCCGCAGCGCCGGGGATGGCAGAGGCAAAAAACAAATCGGTGTATAGGTTAATCTGCAACATTCCGGAGGAAAGAGTGGCTGGCCCCATGATTTTGAGCACATCAGTCACGCCTGGTTGCTTCCAATTCAACCGCAGGCGTAACGTCCCTAAACCCGCCCGCCACTGAGCCACCACTTGCACTAACCACTGTAAGATGGCTCCACTGACTGTACCCCATGCCAAAACCATGCCGCCCAACATGACGTATTTGGGGGCGGTAATTTGACTGCCCAGTTGTAAGGCTAAAATCCCAATTCCGCCAATCACCGTGATGCTGGAAAATAAAGGACTCACCGAAGGAAGCCAGTACATGTCAGCGGCGTTGAGGGTGCCGAAGCCAATCCCGATGAGTCCGGCAAGGACAGCCATCGGAGCCATGATTTGCAATTGTTGGATGGCGATCGCCCGGACTTGGGGTGTTAACCCAGGCCCGATCAAGTCGATGAAGACGCCGGAAAATAGAACCAGAACCAGGACAACGAGCAGTAAAATCGCTCCCACGAAGGTTGTGATGGTTTCGACAATGGGAGCGGCTTCCGAGCGATCGCGCTTAGCCAAGACACTCACAATCGCGCTGTGAAATGGGCCATTGATCCCACCCAGTAAAATCAACAAAAAGCCCGGAATCACGTAGGCGTAGCTGTAAGCATCAACCGCTGGCCCGACCCCAAAAGCCGCCGCGATCGCTTGCTGACGCACCAATCCAAAAACTTTACTAATCAGGGTGGCAACCGCCACGATGCCGGCAATTCCGGATAGGGAACGAGCGGTCTTCTGGGTTTTCGACACAAATAATTATTAATTACTTCAGGAATCATAATATTCAATTCTGAATTTTATCCAACAATCTGGAGTCTTTTTTCCTGGGGCGGATGGGCGCATCACACTTCCATGCAGGCACGACTCAACGAAAATGTAATACAGTCCAAAACTCAAACGGCTAACTAAGATCAGTAGCAAGCGGTAGCCCTAGTTAAAAACGCAATCAGATGACTCGCTTAAACCTGGACGACTTCGCCAAGCAAATACAAGATTGGTGCCAACGCCTAGCCCAACTGCAACAACTGACAGGTGAATCACCTTCAACGCCACAACAGCAGGAAATTATCCTAACAGCCGTTGAAGGACTCAGTACCGCCTTTGAAGAACTGCAAGTCGCTAACGAGGAACTGTATCAGCAGCATGAGAAGTTATTAATGACTCAACAGGCTTTAATCGCAGAACGTCAGCGCTACCAGCAATTGTTTGAGTTTGCACCTGATGCTTACCTAGTAACCGATGTCAATGGGGTGATTCAAGAAGCCAACCGTGCTGCCGCCACACGACTCAACCATTCGCAACAGTTCTTGGTCGGCAAGCCGTTAGCTTGTTACGTTGTTAAGGAAGAGCGTCGAGCCTTTCGGAATCAACTCAATCAGCTGCGTCAGGTGGAGGGGGTGCAGGAATGGGAGGTGAGCTTGCGATCGCCCGATCAAACGCCCCTGATTACTGCCCTGAGGGTAGGGACAATCCAGTCTCCGGAAGGTCAGCCAATGGGTTTCCGTTGGCTGATGCGCGATATTACAGAACACAAGCGGATAGAGTTAGAGCTACGGCAAGCTCATGAACGCTTGCATCTGGCTGCCAACGCTTTGGATGGTATTATCTACGACTGGAACGTTGAAAATGGCACCGTTGACAGGACACAAGGTCTGGTTGAGGTTTTAGGCTATCGTCCGGAAGAAGCGCAACCGACCCTTGATTGGTGGACTCAGTTTATCCATCCCGATGATCGACAGCCTGTTCGTCAGGTGATTTCCAACGCCCTCGCCAACAGCAGTGCTTTTGACACCGAATATCGGATTCGCGACAAAAACTATCAGTACCTGCATATTTGGGATAGAGGACAGATTATCAGAAATGCCAGTGGGCGGGCTGTGCGTGTCGTTGGTAGTACCTTGAACATTAGCGGTCGCAAACAAGCCGAGGAACAAGCCCAACAAAGTGCGGCTGAAATTCGTCAAATCTTTAACATGTTACCCAGTTTGGTCTGGAAGTTTTGCCCTACCCGATTCCAGTTTGTCTATATCAGTGATATGATGGCTGAACTCAGTGGCATTTCCAGAGAGGCATTCTTGGAGAATCCTCAAATTTGGGATGACCGAGTTGACTTAGGAAATGAGTCGCAAGAGGCGCTCAGAATCTCTTGGGAAGCCATTCGTAAAGGCGAATCCTACCGAGTTATTTATCGGTTTCACACCCTTCACCGAGGAGTTCGATGGTTTGAAGTGATCGGGCGAGCGGTTGATGAGGAGGGCGTACTGTATTACTACGGCAGCACCACAGATATCACCGAGTGCAAGCAAGCAGAAGAATCCTTGCACAGGCTGAACCAAGAATTAGAAAATCGAGTCAAAGAGCGCACATCTGAGCTAGAACAGCTCAATCACCAACTCCTTGCAGAGATTGCTGAACGCATGAGCGTTGAGGCAGCACTCCATCAACGGGAACAGGAATATCGAGCCTTGGTGGAACATGCACCTGATATTATTGAGCGGTTTGACCCACAAGGGCGTCATCTTTATGTCAACCCCGCCATTGAAAGCGTTACAGGTAAACCACCGAATGAGTTTATTGGCAAAACCAATCGAGAACTCGGTATCTCAGAACCCAATTTAGCAATTTGGGAGCAGGCGTTAAGTAGGGTTTTTCAGACGGGAGAGGAACAACAATTTGAGTTTAGCTTAGTCACCGCCCAAGGACTGAAGTATTACCAAACCCGCTTAGTCCCTGAAATGGAGACGGATGGTAATTTGATTTCTGTATTGGGAATGACGCGGGACATCACCGATCATAAGCTGGCGATTGAGGCACTGCGGGAGAGTGAAGATGGGTTCCGTCAGTTGACCGAAAATATCAATGAAGTCTTTTGGATGGTTACCCCCGATTTCAGCGAAAGATTATACATTAGCCCTGCCTATGAGCAGATATGGGGTCGCTCATGCCAGAGTTTGTACGACCAGTCTAATTCTTGGAGTGAGGCTGTCCATTCTGAAGATCGAGAGTTCCTGATAGGCAAGCAGGAGCAAGAGTCTCGTGGTGAGGTTACTGATGTGGAGTATCGGATTGTGCGACCGGATGGGTCAATGCGTTGGATACGCGATCGCGCCTTTCCCATCTATGATGCACAAGGTCAAGTTTACCGCATCGCTGGAATTGCCGAGGATATTACCTGCCGCAAACAGGCGGAACTAGAAAGTTATAAGGTACTGCAACGAGAGAGGGAACTGAGTATGCTCAAGTCCAGCTTTGTTGCTATGACTTCCCATGAGTTCCGCACTCCTCTAACGGCGATTTCCTCTTCTACTGACTTGTTAGAGCGTTACCGGAACCGCTTGTCAGAAGAGAAACAACAAGCTCATCTCCATCGCATTAAATCCGCTGTTCTACGAATGACTCAGATGTTGAATGATATCCTGCTGATGAGTGAAGCGGAAGCCGGGAAACTGCAATTCAACCCTGCACCGTTGAATTTAGTACAATTTTGTCGTCATTTAGTAGAAGATGTCCAACCCACTGCCAAAGAACAGCAGGTGATTCATTTTACCTATCGCAGCGACGGCACTATTGCCGGACAAGATAGCGATGAAATCAAGCAGAAAAGATTCGATTTTCTCTCTGGTTTGGCTTTATGGGATGAGAAACTGTTACGGCAGATTCTGGGCAATTTGCTCTCGAATGCCCTGAAGTATTCTCCAGAAGGCGGTACTGTCCAGTTTGACCTCACGGCTAAAAATGACCGAGTAATCTTTCAAATTCAAGACCAAGGAATTGGCATTCCCCCCGCCGATCAATCCCGCTTGTTTGAAGCCTTTCATCGTGCGAATAATGTCGGTACGATTCAGGGAACGGGATTAGGATTGGCAATTGTTAAACAATGCCTGGATTTACATCGAGGTGAGATTACGTTTACCAGTGAAGTCGGCAAAGGTACGAGGTTTATCATCACCTTGCCCTTATCCTAATTATTATTATTATTTGCAGCGTGCAGGTCTGCTTAATCCGTTACCTTCCATTCTTCAAGAGTTGCAATCCCAACCCTGAGGTAAGAGTGACTCAAAAACTCTCTCATCTCTTCCTTCCATCCAGCTTGCAAAGCACTCAGAAACCGTTCTCGGCGTTTTCCGGGAATAGCCGCTGTGACGAATGCTTTTTGTTCTGCCTCAGTTGCAGTCGGGTGGGTTTCCTTCAATTGCTCAAGCAGTTTCTGAATTTCCATTGCTGCTTCGGCGAGAGTTTGTTTTTGCCAGGATAGTGCCTTGTGCAGTTCTTCCCGCAACAGTTTGCTGAGAACTTGGGTATCCGTTTCTCTCAGCATTTCGGAAGTTTGAAGGTGGCTAATAGAATTTCTATATATAGATTTGTCGGGTTTTACTCTCATGGCAAAAGTTCCTTTAGACTGCCATTGCAAATTACAATAAAACGTTGGCAGAGGAATATCGTGGAGGTTCTCTACAGGTTATATCCTCTGTTGCTGTCTTCGCTTCGACTTTAGATGATTAGATGAAACCCTGATGGAGGCTGTCGTAGGCTTGTTCTATTGGCACACTCAGACTTCTCGATTAACCCCAGCCGTTTATGGGCAAATTCTAGCGCTTTCAACCTTTTTTTGTGCCTGTATTTGAGTCATTTAAATGACCCGTATAGGTTGAGGTATTTTCAGCTTGTTTTACAGGACAAATCATAAAGTGGCTGAACTGAAGCCTTATGTTTTGTAACTCCCTGCTCATCGGCTGTAGTCTGTGGTTTATGGCAGATCAAGAGCAAGTTAGCACTCTATTTAAGAGTATCACGATTGTTGTCTTACTAGATAAAGTTGTAATACACAATACATATAACAAAAGGCAGATGGCAGATGGGATGCAGATTGACGGCTGAAGGTTTCAGGATTTGGCGAGAGTCAAGAGTTGCCTTGGCGACGGCTATAACGGAGAGTCGCTCTTTCATAACAATACGCTTTGCGCGATCGCTCTTTCCCAACCGCACCAGCTTCGGTGGTAAATTATCCTTATGCAAAATTGGATTTACCGTTACCCGCCCCTAGAAACCGGAGTCTTACTCAAGCGCTACAAACGCTTTTTTGCCGATATTCAACTTACCTCAGGGGAAGTGATAACGGCTCATTGCCCTAATACTGGCCCCATGACGGGTGTCTCCACTCCTGGTAGTTTAGTTAAAGTCTCCCGCAGCGATAGCCCTAAACGGAAGTTACCCTACACCTGGGAGATGATTCAGGTTGATGACAATGAACCCACTTGGGTTGGCGTTAACACGGCACTCCCCAATCGAGTGATTAAGTTAGCTTTGGAACAACGGCTATTTCCAGAGTTAGCCGACAGCTACAATGAAATTTGCTGCGAGGTTCCTTATGGTAAAGAACTGAAAAGTCGGGTGGATTTTTTACTCCAAAGTACTTTCATCCCCTTGAGTGCAGCCAGCGAGGAACTCGCCTCGTGCGATCGCATTGAACCGCCCATCTATTTAGAAGTCAAGAGTGTCACCTTATCTCAAGGAAATGTGGCATTATTTCCCGATACTGTCACCACTCGCGGACAAAAGCATCTGCGAGAATTAATGGCACTTGTACCCCAATCAAGGGCAGTAATGCTCTATTTTATTAATCGGGGTGACTGCCTTTCCTTTGCTCCTGCTGATAGTTATGACCCCGTTTATGGTCAACTGTTGCGAGAAGCCGTACTTCAGGGGGTTGAAGTGTTACCCTGCCGTTTTGCAATTACCCCGGAAGGAATTCGCTATTTGGGTTTGGCTGAATTTCTCCCCATGCAACCGCCAGTGAATGCGAAAGCTGATGTTCCTCTTACGACTGCTTAGACTATAAATTTGAGTGCGTATGCTCTACCCGATTCCTAACCCGCTATTTCATCACTGAGTCAGCCGTTTAGAATGACAATCATCACACGGGCTAGAAGATGAGGTTAACGTGCAGCTAAAGCAGGTGATCATTGCGTATAAAGCTAAAGACTCCCACAGCCGCAGTTGGGCAGAAAAATGTGCTCGACAATTGGAAAAACGCCAATGTCATATTTTAATGGGGCCTAGTGGTGCACAGGATAATCCTTACCCTGTGTTTTTAGCCTCTGCCATGAGCCAGATCGATTTAGCTGTGGTATTGGGCGGCGACGGTACAGCCCTCGCTGCCGCGAGACACCTTGCCCCAGAAGGAGTGCCAATTTTAGCTGTGAATGTGGGTGGGCACTTAGGGTTTCTCACTGAACCGTTTGAGGAATTTAAAGACACGGAGAAAATTTGGGACCGATTAAGTGAAGATCGCTACGCCATTCAGCGGCGGATGATGGTTCAAGCGGCTGTATTTGAAGGCCATCGTACCAACATGGAACCCATGAGCGATCGCTTTTTAGCCCTGAATGAAATGTGCGTTAAACCTGCCTCAGCGGATCGGATGATTACCTCTGTTCTGGAAATGGAAATTGATGGAGAAGTTATCGATCAGTACCAAGGTGACGGACTGATTGTCGCTACACCCACTGGATCAACTTGCTACACCCTTTCTGCCAATGGGCCAATTTTACACGATGGTATGGAAGCGCTCACCGTGACGCCGATTTGCCCCTTGAGTCTTTCCAGTCGTCCTATTGTTTTGCCTTCTGGTTCCGTGGTTAGCATTTGGCCTTTAGGGGATTACGAACTTAATACCAAACTGTGGACGGATGGTGTTCTAGGCACTTCCATTTGGCCTGGGCAACGGGTGGATGTTCGCATGGCGGATTGCTACGCGAAGTTCATTATTTTGCGAGAGAACTATTCCTATTACCAGATATTACGAGAAAAGCTGCAATGGGCGGGTGCCAGAATTTCTTATAGTAACAATCATCGTAATGGGAAATAGGTAATGGGTAATGGGTAATGGAAAAAGCAAGCCTCAAAAGTTATTCCTTTTCCATCCATTACGCAACTCTACGATGCTGCGCCTCTGATATCCCCATAATTATTGATGGCAAATTCAAGTTGTAGGAGCAAGCGTTCTTTCTGGGTTGGAAGAGTGCCTTTGTGAAAACAAGTCGCATCTTCTACAAATCCTAAACCCGCAGGGCCGCAAATCGTCACCAAATTCTCAGCGCCATAACAATTGATAATATCTTCATCCGGTTTACTAGCGCAGCGTACACCTAAAAGCTGATGGGACAACTTCTTGTTTTTGTGAGTCCCGCGAATCAATATATGAGGACCGCTGGAGAGGTCAACATCGGTTAAGTAAAAGAAGAATTTGATGAATCGATAGTCGTCTAGATCGTAATGAAATACCTGAGCCGCTTTGAGTTGCTCCATGGGTGTTCCCTCAACCGGAAAACTCCACCAAAGTTCACTGGCTATATGTAGGGGAGGCGCTCCTAAATATTTAGCTGCGATCGCTAATATGGCTGGATCGTTTTCTAGCTTTCTTACCGCTGCACATCCCTGAGCATTGAAATAGCTACCTAAGCGAATTTTTCTCCCCAGTGAGGTTTCGGCTTGTTCTTTTTCGCGATAATAAAAGCTCGCGGCTGAGTTTCTATCTGCATAGCAGGGTGCCGATTGTGCATAGTCCAGTATTTCTTGAATTACCGCTTGGGGAAGATTAATACCTGGAGCATAGCTATCGCTTCTTATCCCTGAAACGAGGGTATCTACATGGATGTTGTCTAGAATAGAAGGGGTTTCCTGGCTGATTTCGCAAGACGGATGGAGGAACTTATAAAAAGAGCTAACCCAGTTACGAATGACCTCAAGCCGAGCCAGTTTCCGCATCAGAAACAATTTAGGATTGTAAGTCAGACACTGGTAACTTTTCTGGCAGTAGTCAAATAATTTGCCCCATAAATTTTGAGACGTTTGAGTTAGAGCTGTCATAATCCTAAATACTCCTGTTAGGGTAAGAGTTGACTATGGCTAGATAACATGCAGCTACATTCTTTCCAGCCATGAATTTCATGGATGGTTTAAAGTCGTACTTGATGAATTAAGCGCAAATAATCGTTGAGAAGAAAGAGTCAGGACTTACGCCATTGGACTATTAGCCATACACTACCGACAGAGCTGATTTTTTGTATATTGCCTTTCACCCTTTTCTGGAAAGCTTAATCTAATCCAACCTCCGACTGCCAAGACACACCATGAGGTTTTAGAGATTCTTGACCAAGAGTTAATTTTTTAGAAGATAGTAACATGCTCGGAGAAACGACTTGACATCAGAACCACAGCACCAAGTTGAACTAGAGGGTGGAAGATGAGAAGGCTTAGTTCGTTGGTAGATACCTGAAACGAGTGTTCATGAAAGGAGAAATCTTAGATTGAGTTCCAAAATCATTTGAAGCATTTGCCTCTCTTCGACGCCACCCTTGTGCCAATTGTTTCGGAACTACTCCCAAATTCAATCATTCATTACCAGGTTGTTGCATTACGTCGTTTTTTTGAACCCTTCTATGCATATTAACTGAACTTAAGGGTATCCGCATACCCCCCCAATAGGTGATATTACCTGGGGCAAGTTTGCAAATTTTAAGGCTTTCATTAGATGACATCAGGGATTTGGCTATTTAGCCTCTCCGCCAAAGTCAACACAAGATAAGATTTTCTAATCTAAAATTAAATTACTCTGAGCAAGGTAAACTTTATGAATTTAAGGTTGGATTAAGGTGTCACGTTTGCAAAAACAAGCAGATGGCAGAAAGAAGCAAGCTGCTTTAGGTAGGACTCAGGCGAGATCGCACCGCGACAAATCTAAGAGCAACCGAGTGTCCTCCTCTCCTCCCCTATGGCGTCTAATTCATTACGGACACAACTACCGGACTCAAATCTGGCAGGCAATTGCGTGTTCAATTCTGAATAAAATCTTTGACTTAGCACCCCCTGTCTTAATTGGTGCGGCAGTGGATGTGGTGGTGAAGCAACAGGATTCTCTGATTGCTCAATGGGGGGTAAAAGATATTTTTGGGCAACTCCTGATCTTGAGTTTCCTGAGCTTCATCATTTGGGGATTGGAATCCATTTTTGAATATGCTTATGCTCGACTGTGGCGTAATCTCGCCCAGGCTATACAGCATGACTTGCGCTTAGATGCTTATGGGCATTTACAATCCCTGGAACTCGCTTATTTTGAGGACAGAAGTACTGGCAGGTTGATGTCAATCTTGAGTGATGACATCAATCAATTAGAGCGGTTTCTGGATGTGGGAGCCAATGATATTATCCAGGTCATCACAACAGCCATTGTGATTGGTGGAGCTTTCTATATCCTGGCTCCCAATGTGGCTTGGATGACGATTGTGCCAATACCTTTTATCCTTTGGGGTTCGATCGCCTTTCAGCGTCGGCTGGCTCCTCGTTACGCAGATGTCAGAGAAAAGGTGAGTCTGATTAATGGGCAATTAGCCAATAATTTAACCGGCATCACCACGATTAAAAGCTTTACCGCCGAAGAGTATGAATTAGGACGAATTGAAGCCCAAAGTGACGCTTATCGTGTCAGTAACAAGCGGGCGATCGCACTTTCTGCCGCCTTTATTCCCCTGATTCGGATGCTCATCTTGTTGGGCTTTACAGGGATTCTGCTCTACGGCGGCATGGATGTTGTGGCCGGTTCTCTGGAGGTGGGAACTTATAGTGTGTTGGTCTTCCTCACTCAGCGGTTGCTTTGGCCGTTGACCCGATTAGGCGAAACCCTCGATCAATATCAACGGGCGATGGCGTCCACCACCCGTGTGATGAATCTCCTGGATACTCCCATCGAAATCCATTCTGGGGACACGCCCTTGCAGGTAGAGCAGGTGCGGGGTGAGGTGTTGCTCAAAGAGGTAACCTTTGCTTACCATGACCGTGCGCCAGTGATTCACAATTTGTCCCTCCACATCGGAGCCGGTAAAACCATCGCCATTGTGGGTTCAACGGGTTCTGGTAAAAGCACTTTGGTTAAGTTATTATTGAGGCTATATGAAGTACAAAGGGGCACTATAACCCTTGACGGCATCGACCTACGACAGCTACGGCTGAAAGATTTGCGTCGGGCAATTGGCTTAGTGAGCCAAGATGTGTTTTTATTTCATGGTACGGTTTGGGAGAATATCGCCTATGGCACCTTCGATGCGACTCACGCCGAAGTAATGGCAGCCGCAGAGATTGCCGAAGCCCATGAATTTATCAGCCAACTGCCCCAAGGGTATGACACGATTGTTGGGGAACGGGGACAGAAACTGTCGGGAGGGCAACAGCAGCGGATTGCGATCGCCCGTGCCATATTGAAGAATCCCCCCATTCTGATCTTGGATGAAGCCACATCGGCGGTGGATAATGAGACAGAAGCCGCGATTCAACGCTCCTTAGAGAAGATTACGAAAAATCGGACAACCATTGCGATCGCCCATCGCCTCTCCACCGTCCGCAATGCCGATTGCATCTACGTCATGGAACACGGCAAATTAGTCGAACAAGGGCGACATGAACAATTACTGGAGCAACAAGGGATTTATTCCAGTCTCTGGCGGGTACAGTCAGGTATAAAATAAAGGCTGAGGGAGAAACAATTCATCCTCCATCCGTCAAAAGGAGTTCTAGCCTCTCACCCAGCTATCAGTCTTCAGTCTAAAGTTCAACAAGTATTCAACACTTATATTTCAGTACTTCTGATGATCATGTTTGGTGCACGTGAGCCGGAGAGGGCAGAAGATCAGTGGAAACACCAGCTCACTCGGTTCGCTAAAGAGAATCAGCGAGAACTAGCCGCATTAGCTTGGGGGTTGTTTCTCGAACGTGGAGAAAGCGAAGATACTCTGGGGATTGACCTTAAACCCACCCCCCATTTCGTCTATTGTCCCAAAAAGGCGCTCGAAGAACTCAATGAAAGAGTAGAGAACCACATTCAGGAAATATTAGGAATTGTCGATGCTCATAAGCCGGAGCAAGAGGTTCTCATTATCGGGATTGGCAATGACCAAATCAAGCTCATTCAGTTTCAACCGGAACCTGCACCGCCTGCTTGTTTTGAGCAAGTGGGTCAGGATGTTGATACATTACTAGGGCAACTAGAGCAACGTTTAGGTCAGAGGTTGAAGTCCTAAGTATATTTACTGACATCCTGCACCATCACAGATGTATTAGAGGAGAACCTCAACGAATTGAAGCTCCAGCCCAAAAGCTTTCAGTGAAAGGAGATGGCTAAAAAGAAAAAGACCGAGAGAATCTGGAGATACAGACGCACTCCGAATGGGTGGGAAGTCTGTCTTGACGGTAAAAGTAAAGGCGTAGTTGTTAAAGATGGCCCTGAGGATTGTCCCTGGAGTTGGCGCTCTTCTGGCAAGAGTGGAGGGCCTCACTATACCAGGAACGCAGCAGCAGCAGCTCTTTTGCAAGCGTACACAGAAAAGTAAAAACAAGCCCCTGACACGACCCCAGGGAATTTGTGGTGGTGGAGGTGCGATCGCTCAACCAGCCTGCACTGATTTCCCGTCCCTAAGCTTCAAACCTCCATTCTTGTGTGCCAATCCTGATCACATTTCCCGGTGTCAGCCAGAAGGGTTGGTTGGGGGCGAGGCGTTGTCCGCCAACAAAGGTGCCATTAGAACTCCCCAGATCAATGAGTTGATATCGGACGGTTCCCTGAGCGTCAGCCTGTTTAACGATTTGGGCATGATTGCGCGAACACAAGACATCTTCAAGAATCAGGGTGTTCGTCGGTTCGCGTCCAATTGTAAAGGGTAGGGTTGATAAAATACTAATCGCACCCGTTGAGCGGTGTACCAAACGAGCGATGGCACCTTCCTCAATGTCTTGAGCCAGTACAGTCGGAGCCAGCGTTGGTCTATCTTGAACAGGAGGCAAATTCGCGGGAATCGGGGCTTGTCCTCCAATTGCCATAGTCGTTGCTTCCAATGTGGCACCGAGAGCCGGGTCGTTGGCATTGGGGTCACGACCTGAAACAATGTTGACCTGCTGTACAGGGGGAGGTTGTACCTCCGGGCGACCGGCTTGAGCAATCTGCATTTTAAGCGCCGCTTCGTGTTCCGCTTCCTGTCTTGCGCTCAACCCTTCGACTTGACGAATCACCCCGCGAGTTTGAGGAAAGCTGATATCACTCACCCGCACATCTTCCAAGGCAAAGCCTAAGCCATAAGACACTTCCGAATGGTCGAGGCTGTATTGGCGGATTTGTGCTCGTCCTTGAGTGGTCAATTGTTGTACCGTAAGCTGACCAATGGCTACTCCTAGATTATCTTTGACGGCACTGGTGAGGGCTGCGATCGGGTCAGATAATTCCAGGGCAACCCGTTTGGCGTCCACCACCTGATACATTACATTTAGGGAAACATTAATCAAAAACTGGTCGCGAGATAGAAAGTCTCCGTGAGAGACAATCTCCAGGTTCCGAACCTTACTATCAACTAGAATCAATTGGCACTGTTCAAGCAGGGGTAAGGCAAAGCTAAAATGACGCCCCGGTTTTAAGGTTCGCATTAGCCGACCATTTTTGACCAATAAACCTGTATATCCTGCCCCAATAAAGTCCATACTCAACCCAACCCAGCGCTCCGGGTTCAGCGTTTGGATCAGAGGGGAAGAGTGGCTAGACATTAGAGTATAGGAGAAGTAATAGGGGAAATGTCCTTACTTTAGACTAACAAAGCTTTGCTCTCGGCGGCTTTGCTTTGTCTGACACAAATATTGGGTTTCAGGCACAAGGAAATTTCATCGGGGGAACGGCGGCAATCGTTTCTACCAGGGGTTGAATAAAGTGCTTTTGGTTTAACCTTTCCCTCAACCCTTGGATTGACATACTCAGAAGTTTCTGCTAAACAGCCTTAGAGGTTAGTGCTGTGAGCATCTCAACGAAGGGAATCCACCTCCTCCTGCACAACCCGCAACACCCGCGCAATATACTCCCTGCGCCATTGCTCTCGCTCTTGAGCCACTTGCTCATCCGGTTGATAAGCCTCTATCTCCTCCATCGATACCATCCCTTTAGCTTGAGCTAAACGTTCAAGGGTATCGAGACGTTCATGGAGGACAGATACTTCACCCACTAGCGCCATCACCATCGCCAGTAACTTGTCGCTGTGAGCATCATCCAAGTAAATCGGTCGTTTCCCTTTGGCTTTCTTTGCCATGCAATCTGCCTCTCCGTCAATTAGATTTAGTGGCAGCGAAGACAAACCAAGTGCCCCGACTGTTCATGCCGGAACTTTGAGAATTGCTCGTAGAGAGTTTGGCTTTCCATACCCCGTTCGGGACAAACGTCTGAATCACCTGATCCGCCTCAAAGCCTGCCTGTGTTGCCACCGCCATCAAGTCCAAATCCCGCATCGCGCTCCAGAAGGGTTCGTTGTTGTTAGCCGTTTGCCAATCGTATATAAAGGCTGTGAAGGTATCCATATCGCGATACAGAGGAGCTTCGGCATGAATCATCATCCCACCCGGAGCCAGCAAGCGATAACACTCACGCATAACATTGCGAATCGCTGGCGTCGGTATTTCATGCAGCAGGATATGGGAGACAACCAAGTCAAAGGACTCGTCTGGAAAGTGGGTGTGTTCGGCATTCTGTTGAGAAAAGTGTACCCGCTTCCCTAAAGATTCTGCCCGTGCATGGGCATAACGCAGCATGGGGGCACCAATATCGATCGCATGAACTTCTGCATCCGGGTATGCATCGACGTAGGGTAAGGTACTGTGACCCACAGAACATCCCATGTCGAGAATTTTGCCCGGTCGAAATTCAGGATACTCTTTTTCCAGGTAATTATGGACGATAGACAGACCCATATCATCGTTAAGCGGGCCTAGCCAACCCCTGCCATAAAGGTAGGTTCCGCGATCGTACACGGCACCAACCGTCACATCATCTTCCACAAACTCACTATGATATCCACCCGGCATACAGTGAATGTCTACAGCCGTTTGGTATGCAGGGATTTTAAAATTGGGGTCGAGGGTTAAAGAGCCGAGTTCACTCCCCTGATTTTGACTACGCTCGATCAGCTTTGGAAGCTGCTGTTCCACACTAGAGGTGACAGACTCCCACATCATCTCCTGCTGAATCCGCTGTAGGGCACTCCACCAACGATAGTAGGGCTGATTGAGCATCGCTTGGCGAATTTCATGACGATTGTTGGGTGGGTGCTGATGTTCCTGCTCGAACTGAGGCTTGGCTACTTTTTCATAAATAACCTTATTGCCCGGAGATATTTCACTAAAAATGTGAGCTTTCAGGCTTTGCACAAAGTTTTGGCGTGCCAACTCGTCATGGGTGGTGACGGGTAGCATAGCGTGTTTGAATTGTTGGTTCATGATGCCACCTCCAATATAGTATTTTCAGTCTACTGTGCCCTTCGTTTGAGGTTCACATCATATTCAACGGATTAACATCAATCGTTAGGCTGATATCTTTCGGACAACGTTCACGCAACTGTGCCAAGTTCGGTAAAACGACAGGCACATCGAGCGGAAACTTCAGCAAAATCTGCCAGCGATAGCGACGGGCAACCCGCATAATACTCGCAGGCGCTGGCCCCAATATTTCATAATCGGACTCAGTCGCACTTAATTGCTCCGCTAATCTAAGAGCTGTGTTCTCCACATCGGCTGCATCCAAACCACTTAACCGCAAGAGAATCAGATGCCCATAGGGGGGATATTGCAATGCGGCGCGTTGTTCTAATTCGGTCTGAGCAAAGGTTTCATAGTCGTGACGCCTGACGGCTTGAATCACGGGATGTTGGGGAGAGTAAGTTTGAATAATCACCCGACCGGGGTCATCACCACGACCCGCACGACCCGCAACCTGAGTCAGGGTTTGAAATGTCCGTTCGGCGGCTCTATAATCGGCTAAATTCAGCAGTCCATCGGCGGAAACAACCCCTACCAGAGTTACCTGAGCGATATCTAACCCTTTGGTCAGCATTTGGGTGCCAATTAAAAGGTCAGCTTCCCCATGGGCAAATTTGGTCAGCAGCGTTCGGTGTGCCCCCTTCGTCTGGGTGGTGTCGCTATCAAACCGGATAATCCGCAATTGGGGAAATTGTTGGGTTAACTCTTGGGCAAGGCGTTGGGTACCACTGCCGAAAAACTTCAGGTAAGGAGACGTGCATTCAGGGCAATGGGGGGGATGAAGCTGCGTATGGTTGCAATAGTGACACCTGAGTAATTGAGTCGCTCCCTCGTGGGTGTAGTGATAGGAGAGTGAAACATCACAGTTGGGGCATTCGACTACATAGCCACAACTCCGACAAGAGACAAAAGTACTGTGTCCCCGTCGGGGAATAAATAAGATGCCTTGTTGACCTTGTGAGTGTAACTTTTGTAGGGCATTGTAGAGCGATCGGCTAAAAATTGAGCGATTCCCCTGTTTTAATTCTTGCCGCATGTCTACAATTTCCACGGGCGGCATAGGTCGGGATTGAATGCGTTCTGGGAGGGAGAGGTAATGGGAGGGGGAGATTGGGGAAGTTTGATTGACTGTTTCGGGATTCCAGTCGAGGCTTTCTCCCACTTTTCCCCTCTGTGTGACGTTCACCCAGGTTTCCAGGGAGGGAGTGGCGGAACCTAGAATCAGAGGGCAGTTTTCGATTTGAGCACGCCATTTGGCGACAGTACGAGCATGGTAGGTGGGGGCAAATTGGTCTTGCTTAAAGCTGGAGTCGTGTTCTTCATCCAAGACCATTAAACCCAGTTTGGGTAAAGGTGCAAAGACGGCACTGCGGGTACCAATGACGATTTGGGGTTCCCCAGTTAGCATTTGTCGCCAAGTATCATACCGTTCCCCATCCGAAAGGGCACTGTGATAAACGTTAACTTTGTTACCAAACCGGGCGCGGAAACGGTCGGTGAGTTGGGGCGTTAAGCCAATTTCCGGGACAAGGACAAGAGCCGATTTACCTTGGTTTAAGATGGGTGCGATCGCTTGTAAATAAACTTCCGTTTTGCCTGAACCTGTCACCCCATGCAACAGCACTTGGGCACAGCGATCAAGACTTTTAATTACCTGCAACGCCTCTGCCTGCTGCACTGTCAAGGCTTTTGGTCGATCAGCGGCTACGGTGGGTTCTGTAGAAGTGCGTAAAATTTCCCTTTCTTGAATCACCACATACCCTTTCTCCTCTAGCTTTTTGAGGGTTGAAGAGGTTGTATGGCAAGTTTGCAGCAGTTCGGTCAGCCATAAATCACCGCCACGACGCCTGAGTACATCTAAAATTTCCTGTTGCCGCTGGGTTAAGTCACTAGTAAAGGTATATCCGACTAGGGTTACGGCTTGTCTGAGTTTGGGACGTGTTGGTTTAGGGTGTTCTAGATAACTTTCTACCCAGCCGCGTTTAATTAAATCCTTTAACCCCCAACTGGCTCCCCTAACTTGACGTTGGAGGTATTTCCAACTGAAATCTCCATCCACTTGAGTTTTAAGAGTGGCTAAAATTTGACTGGCTGCTGGATGGATAACAGTATCGGCATTGTTGGGAAGTTTTTCTGGCTTAAGGCGAATGCGACGCTGCGATCGCGCCAGTAATCCTGGAGGTAGAGCCACTCGGACAACCGAAATCAAAGGAGTGCAATAGTATTGAGCCACTTCCTCTAAGAGTTTCCAGTAATAAGTTGGGAAGAATCCAGAACAAATAACCTCCTCAACCTCCCGAATTTTCGTCGGTGCTAAATCAGGAGGTGGTGAGTCCAAAAGGCGAATAGCGATCGCACCAATCTGCTGCGCCCCAAATGGCACACTCAAAATATCCCCCGGTTGTACGTCTAACTCCGATGGCAACCTGTAGGTATATAGTTTCTGCTCTTGCTGTTGGTCTTGCTGTACTCCTGGACAATCCACCAGCACTTCAACCCACTGATTCTCACTCGCACCAGGGCGATAGGACGCCCCAGGCTCAGCCAGAATCAGACCACTAGGGGAATTAGACATATCATCAACCCTACTCACCACAAATACTCCAAGGCTTTCGGAGGTCGTGCCTTGTCACTTGTCAATTTTAGCTGGCTGTTGTGGAGAAACGACCGATCAGCCCAAATCAGACCCCCTCCTGAGAGGTGAGAAATCCGGAAAGGGGCAAAGGGGTTAAGTCATGAGAGTCGGCGTTTTCTCACTATGGGTAGAGAGGACAGCCTAAGCGTGTATGAGATCCTGTTTCTATAGCAAAGTTAATTTAAAGAAACGATTTCACTGGGATTAATCCCCGATGTATCACACTCATCATCTAAGTTCATTGTCCAATTTTTTGTAGGTTGTTGTCAAATGTAAAAACTCTTACAATGTCAAGAATTCTGAAAATCGCCGAGTTGACCTTGGCTCTACGATTGCAATTGTTTGGTTTTTGACCTTGTACACCAATCTTGTTTATCTTTTTGTAATCAAAGAGCTAGCCAAATAGCTTCTGGTAGCCTTAAAATCAGAACTTTCCACTCCCTAAAATCTGGCTCATCACTAGATCGGGATTGTGGCAAAATCGCTTATATCTCCCGTTTTTCAGCCTGTTTTGAGCTTGCTCACAAGCTACCCTCTCTTTATTAAAACTTGCGTCAAGGAAAGTCTCTTTTTCGTTACAGCTAAGGCTAAACCCCTTAGTTAAACCTTCTCAAAATCCTTTCTACGCTCATCCCTCAATTTACGCTATGAATATTACTGAGTTGAACCAAGCCGATACCCTCAAGTTTACAGAAGATCCAGAATTTTTTAACAATGACAACCTAGAGCTAGAAACAGAAGAACCAGATTTAACTCTTGTAGAAGTCGAGTTCTCTGACTCCAAAAATGCACTGACAACTAGCCGTCGTTCATCGGGTTATAGCAAAACGAGTTCGGATGACACGGTGGGCGCTTTCTTTAAAGAAATGGCTCGTTACCCCTTGCTGAAGCCAGAAGAAGAGGTAGACTTAGCCAAAAATGTCCAGTTCTTAGTCGAAATTGATCAACTCCAAGAACGCTTGCAGGCCAATTTAGGTCGCAAACCCGCTAAAGCTGAACTGGCTCAACAACTGAATATGACAGAACGTCAGTTGGAAAATCGCCTCTATCGAGGGCGTGTAGCCAAGCGCAAAATGATTCGTTCTAACCTACGCTTAGTGGTTTCAATTGCTAAGCGGTACTTAAACCGAGGAGTGCCTTTCCTGGATTTAATTCAAGAAGGTGCTTTGGGATTGAATCGTGCGACGGAAAAATTTGACCCAGAGAAGGGGTATAAATTCTCAACTTATGCCTACTGGTGGATTCGTCAGGCCATTACCCGCACAATTGCCAACGATGCACGTACCATCCGTTTGCCGATTCATATTGTCGAAAAACTCAATAAACTCAAAAAAGCTCAGCGCGAACTTAAGCAAGGACTGCAACGCAATCCCAATGAAGAAGAATTAGCGAAAGCGCTAGAGATTACGCCTTCTAATTTGCGCCAGTTGCTACAATTACGCAGGCGATCGCTCTCTCTGAATCATCGAGTGGGTAAGGGAGAAGATACAGAACTCGTGGATTTGCTCGAAGACAACGAACTGCGGTTGCCGGAAGAGCAAATGAGCGAAACCATGATGCGCCAAGAAATTTGGGAAGTCTTGAGTGATGTGCTTACCGAACGGGAAAAAGATGTTATTTCGCTACGCTATGGTTTAGCCAGTAGTGAACCCTACACCCTGGAAGAAGTTGGCGGAATGTTCAATCTTTCCCGTGAACGGGTACGGCAAATTCAAAGCAAAGCCATGCGTAAGCTGCGTCGTCCTCAAGTTGCTCGACGCTTGAAGGGTTGGTTGACTTAGGACTCATCCCGTCATCGGTCATTAGTTGTTAGTAAAACCCTGTACAATAAGGCGTTTGGCTAATGACTAATGACTTGAACTTTTATGGGTGAATTCACAATCCGAGCCGCAACACCGACAGATGTGCCTGTGTTATTTGAGTTAATTCAGGCACTGGCAGAGTATGAAAAACTTTCCCACGCCGTTACTGGCAATCCGGAGGCGCTCAAGGAACATCTGTTTGGTGCTAAACCTTATTTAGAGGCGATACTGGCAGAGTCTGCGGGGAAAGCGGTGGGATTTGCTTTATTTTTCCCGAACTACTCCACGTTTTTGACCAAACCAGGGATTTATCTGGAAGATTTATTCGTCCTGCCGGAGTTTCGGCGCAAGGGGATTGGTAAAGCCATTCTGCAATACCTAGCGCAGTTAGCGGTTGAGCGCGACTGTGGGCGTTTGGAATGGAGTGTACTGGATTGGAATGAGCCTGCGATCGCCTTCTACAAGCGTATGGGAGCATCCATTCTGGAAGCGAATCGAATTTGCCGCCTCTGTGATGAGTCATTGACTCAGGTGGCTAATGGAGCATCATCTTTAAGACTGCGTCCCTCTGTTGTAGAGGATATACCTATAATCTTCCCCTTACTTCAAAGAAAGGCGGAGTTTGACAAAAAACTAGACAGTTTCACGGGGAATCCTGACACCCTGAAGGAGCATGTATTCGGTCAACGGACTTATATTGAAGCTATTCTGGCAGAATCCGAGGGGCAAGCCGTGGGGTTTGCAACTTTTTGCCACAATTATTCTACTTTTTTAACTCAACCTGGGTTGTACGTAGATGATTTGTTTGTTTTGCCTGACTATCGGCGTCAGGGTTTGGGTAAGGCGATGCTGACTTACCTCGCTCAGTTGGTGAGGGAGCGCAACGGTGGGCGGTTAGAGTGGTTAGTGGCAGTATGGAATCAACCCGCGATCGCCTTTTATGAGAAAATAGGAGCTTCAGTCTTACCAGACTGGCGAATTTGCCGGGTGACGGGGGATTCTCTCACTCAGCTTGCCTCGTCAACCTTCCCTGACAAGATTAGCTAATCTATCGAAAGATGAACTTCTGTTATAGATGCTGATAAATTATCAACAAGTGTATCTTTCTTAGTTGCAGTAGAGACTGTTCAGGAGAAAATAAGTACATCTACTCAAGATTCAATCAAAGTGTTTCGAGTTGAGAGGAGAAGATTATGACTATTTGGGTGAATGAACAGCTTGATCCATCGGGTCTCCTCTATTCTTGTATTGCCTGTTGCGATGAACAGCAAGCGCAGGATTGCCATGAGTCTTTCGAGCAGAATTTGACAGACGAGCAAAAGTCAGCCGGTTGGGTGGCGCGTTTGAGAACGGTGAGTTCTTGGGATGAAGTGCCAGTTAATGCTTTGAAGTTGAATTAGGGCTTGACAAAAACGCTGCTTTAGGGTGTCAAAATAACGTTTCTTTTGTCTTACTTCTCCCTGCTAGGAAAGCCAACATCTTCAGATAAAAGCGTTGGAGGACTATTTTCAGAACATGCAGTCTTGGGCAAAGGATTGATGATATGGCGATGATAGTTATCCGAATGGAGATAACAGGAGGTACACAACAACATGATGCTGAACTTAGGCAAATTATCGTAGAATCTGTTAAAAGTACTGTACCGCATAGTCTCTCGACCCGTAGAAGAAAGAAAAGTGGGTTGTCTACCAAAAAACGGGATGTATCAAGTGAGATGCTCAAGAGAGTTGAAAGAGTTTCGTTTGAAGCTTTAAAGCACGTACCACAGGTTGTTAGCGATACGTTAGATAGAACACAGCAAAGACGGAAAAGACTAGATAAGCTTTCACCAGAGCGCCGAGAGTTGTATGAGCGAATCAAGAAGCTGCGGGATGAAGTTGGTTCTGTTGACTTCAATATCGTAGATACTTTAAGGGAGATGCGTGAATCTACCTGAGCGCTTAGTGATTGATGCAAGCGTTGCGGCTAAATGGTTTCTCAGGGATGCTATAGAAAGCGATGTTGACCTAGCTAGCGACATCCTTCTAGCGTCTTTAGCCGATGAAGTTGAGTTACATGCTCCTCAAATTCTTCCTTACGAGGTGTGTGGTCTTCTAGCAAGAGCCTGCGGACAGGTTAAAGGGAATCTACCGCGTCTCGATAAAATACGAGCCATAGAGTTTGCCAGAGCCTTTTTCCAGATTCCAATTCAAATATCTACGGCAGTTGAGGATGAATGCATAGCAGCAGTGGGAATGGCTGTAGACTATGCTAAAGGTTCATATGATATGACCTACATCCGATTGGCTGAAACACTAAATTGCCAATGGTGTACCGCTGACGAACAAGCAATTAGGGTTGTGCCTAGCGGCTTTCCGTTACACCGTGTTCTTTTACTTTCGACGCTTAGATAGAGTGTGAATCGCGTTTCTCAAGAGCTTACCATCTACATCTACTCAAGATTCGATGATGCCTAGAAAGAATCCATCAACCTCGTCCAATCTTCCTCTCCAATAAACCCCTGTTCCTGGAGACACAACACTGTCGCCAAATCTAAACCTGGCATCAGATAGATGAATATACTGGCGAGGAGGAAGTTCTTCTTGCTCTCTTCGGACTTTTGAATACTCTTGACTTGCATTCCGGTAAGATTCAGCAATAATTTGACCTATTTTCTGATTACCAGTGGCAGATTCAAACCCTTGAGCAATTCCCTCAAGATATTTCTGGAAACTGATGATGTTACCAGAAATCAGTAAGCCATGAATAGTTAGAGTAACTCCCAAGCTAATATCCTGCACTTCTGCTAAAGATACAAAGGTTTCTAACATTAAATCTACTGAAAGGGAAGCTCCCTCAGCTTCTTCAAACTCTCTAGCCTGCGATTCAGTCATCTTCTTGTTCAAGTTTAATTATAAAATTTAAGCTTTACAGTTATGCAATCTAACTATAACAATGCTCCATCCTTAAATCCTATCTGTTGTACCAAAGAGACTCGATTTCCTTAGCTTTCGCCTGTGCCTCCGAGGGTTCTTGAGAATCTAGTAAAACCGTAACATGACCTAACTTACGTCCAGGACGAGATTCGCTTTTCCCGTACCAATGGACAACAGCCCCAGGCAGACTCGCCAACTTTTGTCGCTTTTCCAGATAATCATTCTGGGAATATTCATAACCCAAGAGATTTACCATCACCGCACTGTTACATTTAAGCGCTGGACTTCCCAAAGCTAAACCCGTAACCGCCCTTAGTTGTTGTTCAAACTGAGACGTTTCACAGGCATCTAGGGTATAGTGCCCGGAATTATGGGTGCGAGGCGACACTTCATTGACTAAAATCTTGCCATCCGTAGTCAAAAATAGTTCAATACCAAAGATGCCTACGGCTTGTAGACTGTTTAACAGAGTACGTGCGATCGCCTCAACTTCTGCTACTACCTCTGCACTCACCTGTGCAGGTACAATAACACGGCGACAAACCTGTTCTTCTTGCTGAGTTTCCACCACCGAATAAACAACAACATCCCCAGCCAAAGAACGGGCAGCCATAACCCCTAACTCTCGTTCAAAAGGAATAAATTCCTCTAGTAAAACAGGTGTATGTCCTAACTTTTTCCAACTTTTCTGTAAGCTACTGCTGTCTTTAATAATAAACGTGCCTTGCCCGTCATAACCGTGGCGTCGTGCTTTGAGAACAACAGGAAAATCTAATTCCTTCAAATTCATCGGTTGCCCAAAGGATTCCCCATGAGCGAATTCCTCATTCCCCACTTCCCCTTCAAGCGTCATAAAACCAGGCTGAGGTATACCAATCTCTTCCAAATAACAGCGCTGGTGATATTTATCCAACAAAGGTGCTAACGCTTCTAAGCGCGGGCGAAAGCAGACACCCTGCTGTGCCAAAGGCATCAACGCTTCTAAGTTGATAAACTCATTTTCAAAGGTGATGACATCACAGCGAGTTGCGAGTTCGGCGGTGGCAGCAGCATCATCAATCGGGGCAAAAATAGTTTCAGTTGCAATTTCAACTGCTGGATCGGTAGGATGGGGCGTCTGAATAATGAGTTCAATTCCTAATGCCTGACGCGCACCTGCCATCATCCAAGCTAGTTGCCCTCCACCAATCACACCAACACGCATAATCTTTATTCTGTGCTACTACATGAGAACCAATATTTTCTCACTTTAATCCATTATTCACTGACTTTTCTCCCGGTAAGGAGATATCCCCCTAACGTCGTTTCTCGAAGCTAAAAAGATAGATATTATTAAACAAAACAATTAACGACAACCCAGAGAATCGCGAGTCGAGACACCCGTTTGTGAATTCACACCCGTTGCTTTGGTACAGAGTTCTTTGATTTGGGCACCATCGAGAATCGCATCACTGAAATCTGCACCCGTAATATCAACATTGTCAAACGTGGAGCGCAACATGATACTCTCAGTGAGAACAGCATCACTTAAATCGGCATTGGTAAAGCTTACCTGATCGATCATTGCATTACTTAAATCCGCCCCATGTAAATTTGCATGAGTCATCACCGAGGCACTAAAAATTGTTCCCCGCAAATCAGCATCAGTAAAGTTAGTCCGTTCTAAATTAGCATTAGAAAACTCAGCAGATCGTAATGTTTGACCTGAAAAGTCCTTCCCTTTAAGTTCTGCATTGCTATAAGACAAAGGAGGTGGATAATATTTAGTCGCCTGTGCTAATGCGGGTAGAGGACAGCACCAAACAATCAGTGCCAAAAGAAATGTAGCTAGTCGCCGAACAATCATAGTCAATTAATACTCAGCTAGGTGGTAAGCCAATCTCGCTCAGGATTTGATACCGAATCCACTTGCTTAGTGTCGCATCGAAACGTTGAACCGCCAACCTACTTAAGAAGAATGGCACTGACTTAAGCCCTGAACTAAAGTACCCTACCCTTCGGGAACGCTTCGCGAACGGGCTAATAGCTAAAACCCGTTTCAACGGGTTAAAAAGCTTATCCAGTAAGCTTTAGCTTACTTCAGCTTTGAGCCTGAAATTGATTTCAAGGCTCTTATTTGAGTGACATAACATGGGTTGGTAGTCAGCACTTCGGTGGTGGAGGCGATCGCATCGCTTACGACAAACTTTTAAGTCAGTGACATTCTACCTAAGAACTAAAGTGTTGCGAAGGCAAAGGACGAACAGGCCAGTCTCCAGGTAGGATGAGGATACTGTATAGAAGTTGTTCAACAAAGGTCATGCCAAACTTCTTGTTGACTTGGTTAGTTGCGGCTGTGTCATTGGTGATTACAGCCTATCTAGTACCGGGCTTTGTGATCAATAGCTTTATCGCGGCTTTGATCGCAGCGGTGATTTTAGGGTTAGTCAATGCGATTATAAAACCGATTTTAGTCCTTCTGACGCTGCCGATCACCATTGTGAGCCTAGGCTTGTTTCTGTTTGTGGTTAACGCCATCACCATTTGGCTAGCGGGTGCTATCACCCCTGGTTTTGATGTGAGAGGCTTTATTCCTGCTTTAATCGGTTCAATTGTGCTAACGATAGTCAGCAGTGTGCTTAACCATCTGGTTGGCGATCGCTTTTAGGTGAATTCCGTCCTGTTGATTCGCTCTCAAAGCCGAGATAACCTCGTGGGGTAATCATCCAATCCCCATGAGTTCCGGTACTTTCGTTGCCGATCAGCACTGTCGTGAGCATATCAATGGGCGCGTCCAAGAGTTTTTCTAAAGTGGTGAGAGTAATCTGTTCGTCTTGGCGATAGGCAGAGCGAACCAGCGCCACGGGCGTCATTGGCTTACGATACTTTAAGAAGATAGCTCTGGCTGTGGCAATCTGCTCTGTGCGAGTGCGCGATCGCGGATTATACAACGCCGTGACAAAATCAGCTTGGGCTGCGGCAATTAGACGCTTTTCAATCATCTCCCAAGGCGTTAACAAGTCACTTAAGCTAATTGCACAGAAGTCATGCATCAATGGCGCACCCACACGAGACGCCGCCGATTGCAAGGCGGTAATTCCCGGAAATACCTGTACCCCCGGAACCTTGCCATCCCAACCTTTAGCACGAAGTTCTTCTAACACCAATCCCGCCATGCCGTAAATCCCACAATCCCCAGAGGAGACAACGGCTACCGTTAAACCCCACTGTGCCAATTCAATCGCTCTTTCTGCCCGTTGCCGTTCCTGCGTAATCGGTAGCGCTTCTACAATCTGCCCCGGACGTAGCAGAGGGGCAATTAAATCAATATAAAGAGAGTAGCCAATCACGACATCCGCACGGGAGATGGCAGTTTGAGCCGCAGGCGTGATCTGATCTAATTGTCCTGGCCCTGTACCGACGAGTAATAATTGACCAGTACGCCCAGTATATTCTCGTTCCGATTGAGCGATCGCAACTGTCACTGCCCCCTGAGGATTTTGCCTAGGGGAGCGAAAGATTTGTTTAGGTACTAAAAGGGCGGGAGATTGGGCGGCAAAAATAGCGGCGGCTTCGGCAACGCTGGGGGTTCCTACTTCTTTATCTACAACCGCTGAGGGATTGGGCACATTTACACCCCGCAGGATATCGGCAGGGAAGATGCATAAAGGCCAATTGCGTTCGCGACATACTTCTATTAATCCCACTTCATCAGCTTTAATATCGATGGTGGCAATTCCTGCGATCGCACTTTCAGCTAAGTGATGTTGCTGACAAACTTGCTCAATTGCCGTCTCAATTAACGCTCTGGATGTCCCTCGTTCGCAACCAATTCCCACCCACAACACCCGTGGATGCCACTGGACTTCTGGGAAATCCGATTCGGGTGAAAATCGCCTTTGTGTTGGGCTAATCCAAATCTTTGCTTTGGGCATCAAATTGGGATTTTGGCTCCCCCCCTTCATAAGGGGGGGTAAGGGGGGGTGGGATTTGGGATTTTGGGGTTGTTCTTGAGACTCAATAATTTCTGATTCGGTTGCAGAATACTTAGGAAATCCGAACTGAAATGGATGCCCTTGAGGAAGATGGTGTTGCCACAGCGTTGAGCCTGCTTCTTGCATCACCTCAACCCGTTCACCTCGCGCCACTGCTGCACTAACGCCCGTCCAATCTCCCTCCCCCCGTTGCCAACCGAAGGGAACACCCAAGATATCCACTCCTGGTAAGCCTAACCCAGCAGAAGCGCCGGTTAAAACAGGAGTTGCTCCCAGTTGAAGCGCTATCATTCTTGCCAATTGCTCCGCTTTGCCTTGATGTCCACTACATAAACTGATGACAAACTTTCCCTGTTCATCAACGACAACAACGGCGGGGTCGCGGGATTTATCCTCTAAAAGAGGAGCAATCAGCCGCACTACGGCTCCAGTAGCTAAACAGAACACAAAGGCGCGGTGGTGGTGCCATAAGCTGGCAATATGGTCTTTGAGAGAACCCGTGTAGTTTTGAGCCTGTTCAATGTTGAGTGACTCTGGCACCCAAAGGCTTGCACCACTGGTTTGACACAGAGGTTGCAATCGTTGGGCACCAGTAGGGGTGGTGGCAACAAGGGCTAGGGGTTGAAAGTCTTGGAAAAGCAACACAAAAAATTAATTAGAGCCAGGAATTTTCACAAACGCCAATTTTATCTTCAAATAAGTTAATTTTCTGGCACTACAAGAATTTCAGCCTAATTAATGGGTTCCCTTAGCACTCATCACCTTTGAGTTCACACCTCTGAAACCACCTCTTGCCCAAGTTTGCTGATAGCCGCTGGATAAGGCTCAAATGTCAGGGTTGTCTCTCCACTCAATCCTCGCAAAGCATTGGCACGGCTTTCAAAAAGCTGCTCCACAGCGTCTATCACTGTCCTGATTGCCTTATAGTCACATTCTCTCAGGAATTCATCCGTAGAAAGCTTGCCTGCAAAGAACTCCTTGGCACGTTGAATGAGATGTCGCACGGAGGGAAACCCCATGGCATTGACAATAAAGGTTGCGATCGGGGAATTTTTGAGGTCGTAGGAGGAGTCCTGATTTCGTCCCTTCCTCAACAGTTCTAGCACCTCACGTTCCAATGGCGTTTCTGGGGGGTGAACGCTGGGAATATCGGGCAAAAATTGTTCCAAAGAGGGGGTTTTGAGTCCTGCTATGGGTAATTCTCCCATCATGGTTGAAAGGGGAATATCGCGATCGCGTCCTCCTACCAATCGCCTAGACAGTGCTTCAATAATTGCGATCGAGACGAGTTTGCATCCTAAATAAAGCTTGGCGACCTCTAGATTTTTGCGAGTTTTTAATATCAGCTCTTGGTAAGTTTCGTCATCTGGCTCTCCCATAAACCGCTGAAACACTTGTTCTGGAGACAGGAAATTCATGAATCCTTCCATATTTTGCAGCGATCGGCGATAGCCTGCAACCGTGTAGGAATTGGCATGAATTAGCTCATGATTGGTTTCGGGCAACAAATTCCAGGTATTGTCTAAAAAATCGGCTGAATTGGGATAAGCAAAATTCTCTACATCCCGGTTGGAGAGTCGCACACAGCGTTTAACAATTTCAATAATTTGAGGCTCATTCCATCCAAAGTTAAACTGTTGATTCGCTGCGATTAATCGTTGGTACAACATCTCGCTAGGAGTTAAGCCGGATGGAGACAACGGACGAAACGGAATCGTTGCTTCGATACAAGCGACGATTTGAGCAATCACACCAGGACTCAAAACAGGCTCCAAAGACCGTGCTGCAATTAGCGCACTCAAGAATTCATTTTGCCCTGCCATGGGAGAAAGCACCTGATTCGGCGAAAAGCCAAATATCGTTGCAACAATATCAAACATCGCTGAGGCAGGCATGTCAGAGGATTCTCGAATCACCAATTGCCCTTTGGCTCCCTTACCTTTGGCTTCCTTAACCTCTATACCTTTAACTTCCTTAACAAAAGGAGCGATATAACTGCCGATGTTGATACTGACACCATGATCGACTTGCACATACACAAGGTCATGAAATAAAGCCGCTAAGACCTCAACAGCATTAACTGACCCACCGACCTCAAAAATGTGATCGGGCGTATGAAAATAGCGCCAAGGGCCGGTCATGGTTTGGATAATCAACTCGGTGATAATCTCAAGTTGTGTCGGCTCGACTTTGCCTTGTAGCTGTTCAATCGCCCAAACCAAACGATCTTTGCAACGAGTGTGAGCAACCTCTAAATCCATAAGTACCACCCTTTTCCCCGATCTAGATCATTCCTGAAAGACACGGACTCAGCAGCGCTTGAGACACCGACACTAGCAACCTGTTCCTTGACATTCTGTGGCGAACAGCGCCATCCCGCCACTGCTGTTAGTAGTTCCCTTACTTTACTCGATGAAGACGGCAACTGCCGTGAAGACTATTGGGAGAATTATGGTTTAGCTTTGAGCAAGGGAAATCTCAAGAAAAAAGAAAATCTTAACATTTTGTCTGCGATCACTCTGCTACCACTTAGCTTTGCGGAACACCAATAGAGTGGGAGTTGTGGTGAACTGTAACCGAGATAACATTTTTCCACCCCATCTGAGTCAAACCAGGGTTTAGCTGAAGGTTATGCTTGCATGACGTTTAGTAGTCAAGGCTTGACATGTTTGATGGGGGGTTATAGATTTTTTGTGTCAATCATTTCCTCAACACAGAGATGGTAGGGTTGGTCATTGGAGGTAGCTGATGTGCTACAGAATATTCCTCAAGAGTCAATCAGTAGTAAAGCACTGCAAGCCGCCCTATTATAAAATCGCTTTTGCTTATATTCTCAGCCTATCATTCCGCTAACGCCTCAAGAAGGCTCACTCATTCACCAGGAAATTTTATTACGAATGGTAGGGCATGATGGTCAGATCATTCCGCCCAACAATTTTCTGCCCCATGCAGAACAATATGGATTGATGCCGGCGATTGACCGCTGGGTGTTAGAATCTTTCTTCAATAGCCTTCCCAACCCAAGTAAGTGTATGGGGTGTTGGGCGAGGGGTGACTATTGTGGTTGTCTGAATTCTTTAAATTTATCAGGCTCCAGAGACCTCTCCAGAAATTAGATTTCAGCGCAGGTAAAACAAGGGTTTCAGGTTCTTTTTTGGAGATGTCTAATGGAGCAAGTGGCGCAAGATCTGAGTAAACTTAACTTCTACTCCAAGTCACGACACCAATCACAGCAATATGGATAAAACAGGAACGACGCGCCAACTTGCTATTCTTGCCCCCGTACCAGAGGAACACCTTCTTTCTTGGCAAAAAGAGGGAGAACAGGCAAAAGTAGCTTTTGGCAGCATGGCTTTTGAAGTGTTCCGTCAAGCCGATGAACTGCGGGGTGATCAAGCTGTGGAGGTGTTTATCTATGCATCCTTGGCGGAAAATCGACCTTTGAACTCAGAAGTCTCATGGCACGGCTTGTATGTGGGGCATGTTCAGTCTCGTGGGGGTAGACACCCACAGGGCATGAAATATCGTCCTCCTGCTACAGCCAGCGAAAAGCCAAGGTGGGCTATTTTTTGGGAAGTTGAAGAACTTCAACCTTTATCCTCGCCGATTGCGATCGCATCTTTCAAAGGATTAGGTAAAAAGTCGAACTACCCGTCTCGCTTTACCCCTGAAGAACCCTTGCTGATTGCCTATCCCTAGCGTCTGCGAAAGCAGAGTTGCCCCTACGTTAAAATCTGAGTGAGCGGTAGCCGAAAAGGGTTGTTATGAGCCAACTACAAGCTAAACTCCCAACCGATACCTGGGTGAATGCCACCTGGGATGAATACATCAAGGCAATCAGCAATCCAACCTACGAAAACGCTAGGGGCTACTACTACAACGGACGCATGAGGTTGGAGATGTCTGCACTGGGTAACCCTCATTCTCGCGATCATTTCATTGTTATTGCTGCGATCGCTCTGTTTACAAGTATTCGAGGCATTGACTTGGATGGTCACGATAACTGTACTTACCGTAAGACAGGCTGTGCAGAAGCGCAACCCGATGTCTCGTTTTATGTGGGTGCCAATGCAGAAACCGTTCCTTGGGAAGTCACTATCATCGATCTGGATACCTACTCACCGCCTGACTTGGTGATTGAGGTTGCTTATTCTTCTTTGGCAGATGATAAGGGTGAGAAACGTTTGCTCTACGAATCCCTTGGAGTGCGCGAATATTGGATTATTGATGTGCAAAATGTTCAGGTCATTGCCTTTGAAATTCAGAATCGAGGGAGTCGTAGAATTGATGAATCTCAGGTGCTTCCCGGTTTGGAGATGGCAGTTTTAGAGGAAGCGTTTCGGCGTAGTCGGCAAATGAATCATGGAAAAGTCAGTGCTTGGTTGTTGTCTCAGTTTCAGGTTTAATATCCCCCTAAATCCCCCTTTTTAAGGGGGACTTTGACAGGGGTGGGGTTTGAACATTTTGGCAAGAGGCTCAATGATCAGCCGTCACAGTTGCCTGATCGAATATCACCTCAAATTCCGCTGCTGGCATCCACTTGCCCAGAAAGCGCTTGTGATTTTCTGCCTCGGTGCGGTTATAGAAACGAGCTACTGTATAGTGTTGAGCGTTTGGCAAGAGTCTGACAAGTGTCCAAGGGTAATTTTGCTGATGCCAGATGCGATCTGCACTACCCTTCGGGAACGCCTGCCGAAGGATGCCCGAAGGGCTGTAGGGCGAATGCAGCAGCGCTTCGCTATCGCTTCCGACACCTGTGCAAAGCTGATCGTCTTGAGCCGGAAAACTTTGTTGAGATGTGCTGGAGTGCGTTTCCATACTCCGACCACAGCCTCGATGTTCCAATATAGAATGAATCTGTGATAGAAGTTGCTCTCGCTCTGGTGTGCCATCGTTAGGTAATAAACTCCAGTCACCGACAGGTGCGGGTAGCCAAGTCAGGGTATAGGAAACGGTATTTTTGCGAAAGTGCCAAGACAAGCGCTGTGTGTGCTTACGGCATTGGAAACCGTCAGCTCTTAGAGCCGCAACAATCCTGTCCCCCTCAGCTTTGAGGCGAAGCCATTGTGAATGTTTCATTGCTATTATTGTTGTGATGATTTATTTAGAGAGAGGCGATCGCGCCTTGGGCAAAGTGTATGCGATCGCTCATTTCTCCCGGAAGACTTAAAACGGTACGAGCTAGTCATTTCTTGATAATCGTCTAGGCGTCACCTCCTTCGTTCACTTATTTATCCACCAGAATTGCAGTCCACTTGAGTGGACTTGAGCTATGAGCCAAGAGTTAAAGCTCTTGGCGGATTTGCCTGGTATGAGAAACTACCCATAGGGAGACTGGGAAACTTCCTCTGGGGGTTTTCCTATTATGTTTGGTTGTTTGGTGTTATTCAAGGACAAGTTGTCCTTTTATAGGTAAAGTGTTAAAGGATAAGGATCGGAATAGCGAGCCTAACTTGCCAACTCTGAGAGAAGTTCGTGAACGTTTGAATATGACTCAGAAAGAATTTGCTCGTGAACTTGGGACAACACCCCGAACAATCGGGCGTCACGAAAGAGGGGAACACAAACTCAGGCTGACTCTAGGACAAATCAAACGATTGAAAGAACTTCTCGAACAAGCTGGAATGTCAATTGATGACTTACCTGACGATATCGATTGAGAAACCATCAACTGATAGCTAGCTAAGATGGCAAACCATAAAAACTCAAATAGCAACCCCAATTTTCCAAGTCTCAAGCAAGTACGTGAGCGTTTAGGCATGACTCAGGAGCAATTCGCTCAGGAAATAGGGATTACCAGCCGGACAATTAGAAATCATGAAACAGGAGCAAACCAACTGAAGCTTTCTCTAGGACAATTCAAACGATTGAAAGAACTCTTAGAGCAAGCTGGAATGTCGATCGATGACTTACCTGACGATATCGACTGAGAAACCGTCAACTGTCGGATGTTGCGATTTCTGTTGACTCAAACTCAACCTTATCATAAAGGTCTTCAATCAATATTTGAAACGGAATAGAGTTTAGAGTGACGGTTTCATCAACATTGTCATACTCAGCAAAAGTCCAGCGTTTTTGCTCAGTTTTGAAGTATTGCTCAATATGCATGGTGTATTGGTCAATGAGGAGATATTCTTTAAAATTTGGAATAGTTCGATAGGCAGCAAATTTTGCATCTTTGTCATAGCTTCTGGTGGATGCTGACAACACTTCAGCAATCATCAAGGGGTTAGTAATGGTGTCCCGTCGTCCTTCTTGCAATTGCAATTCACCCTGAACTACCATGACATCAGGATAAGTATAGATGCGTTTTTTTTGAATCCAAAGGCGTTGGTCGGTGACGAATACTCGATAAGGTTGACGCTTGAGCGCAAAATTCAATGCACCGCTTAGGTTGAGAGCAATTTGATTGTGATTTGGGGTTCCGCCAGTCATTAGGACAATTTCAGTGTTGATGTATTCATGCCGTTCTTCTGAGTTAACCTCAAACTCAAGGTATTCTTCTGGGGTGTAAATTTTTTTATCTTCAGCTTGCATAATCATTTGATTTCAACTCCCAAGGTTTCTATTTGCTGGTTCATCCAGGTAGTTGTAGTGGTTTTGTCTGTTTCAATTGCCCGTTCTACTCCTGTTTTAGCAATTGCTGACAAAGGTTTGGAATATTGGATGATGTGGTGCGATCGCGCTATTGTCTCCTGTCTGTCTCACGCTAAGGGGCATACAATAAGGGTCAAGCCTGCTAAAGGTTCGCGTCAGTAGAGTACACAAGGAGCGAGAAATTATGGAGGTGACTTTTTACACTCAATCTTCGAGAGCGCTTGGCGATATTGTCAAGGAACTCGCTGCGGACAGCAGTTCAATCCGTATCGCAGTGGCGTATTTATCAGCAGATGGTCTTGAAGAAGTTCGTCCCTATTGTCAGGACATTGACGTTCGCATTGTCTGCGGAGTGCATGGGTGTATTTCGGACTTATGGGCGTTGAAGGATTTAGTTTGCCGCCCTGATCTTCAGGTGCAAGGTCACGTTTTTAGCGGACAGAATCTTTTTCATCCAAAACTATACATTTTCAATGGTGTTAGCGAAGGAATGACTGCACTCATCGGTTCACCTAACTTTACTTTCGGTGGTCTAAAGACGAACGAAGAAGTTTATGTTGGAATCAGAGGTCAAGAATCAGCACAACCGATACGAGATGCGGTCAATTACTTTAATAATCTATGGACTCAACGATCAATTTCCGTGGAAAGCTATTTGTTACAACACCCGGAATACAAGGTAAAAGTTCCTATCCACGAGAGTTTGACGCCTGAACAGGATAAAGTGCTAAGTTCATTGAAGGCGGTGGTGCAACGGGAGACATGTTTCACATTTGAAAATGAAGCTATTCCCACTTTATTTAAGGAGGGACGACAAACAATTCCTAAAAAATATAATAACTCGATAGCTAGCTGCAATTTAATGGAGCCACGTCAATCAACACTTTTTGAAATTGTATTACCTGATGGTTCAACTGTAGATGGAAAGATACGTTATGGAAATAATAATTGGGGTGATTATTATGAAATCCTTGTTGGAGACAAGGACAATAGAAGCAAGCTTAATAAATTGATTAGTGAAAATGATATGCTTGAATATTACGTAGATATTGTGCAGCGAATTGTGAGCATAAGACGTGTTTGATAGATGGCGATCGCAACCCAATAAACGGATGCAGTCGTTTTAGGTGGTATTCATCACCTATCCCTCCTGAGCGCAACCCTCTTTCGCTACTTCCGACTGTAAGCCAAGTTGCTGGCGCACTGCTTGTAAGGATTTTCCTCTCTTTACTTTCGGATGAACACTTTGAGTTGGTACATCCGATACAGAGAGAACTTTCTTGCTTAAAGCCGCTTGCAAAAGATTGAGTTCTTCTTGAAGTTCTTCTAGCGATTCTCCGAAAGGCTCGATAGGCTTTTCTGAACAAGCAACAATCGCGGCGTGATCGTCATAATATACTGTGCGGAATGTGTAGCCACCATGGTCAAAGAACACTCGATAATCCCAGTGCATCATAGTTCTTCCTCCTCTCCCTGAAATATGTACTTGTTTCCCTGCTTGGCAGCTATGCGCTCGATACTCACGATTCTAACTGTCTCCTCAACATCCACAATCCCTATCTAAAGTTGAGCCAACTATAATTAGTGAGCATGAGGCTCGAAAGGTTTGGACATGACTACAGTGGCTATCTTGCCAGTATCTGATGCGAGTGGTGAGAGGATTTATCGAGCAGTTGCAGGTGATAAACAATCAACAGGTAAAACCGCAGGTGAAGCGCTAGATGCATTGACTGCCCAGTTAGAAGGCGACGAATTCAGCACATTACTCATTATCCAGAGTTTTCGTCCAGACTGGTTTTTTAGTGCCGAGCAGCAACAGCGTTTATCTGAGTTAATGAATCTGTGGCGAACAGTACGCGATCAAGGGCAGTCACTTCCTCCAGAACAACAAGCAGAGCTAGATAGCCTAGTTGAAGCTGAATTGAAAGCAGCCACAGCCCGAACCGCAGCTTTGGTGCAGCAACTAAATCAATGAACCCTTTCTATACTCTAGTCGCTGACCGTGCTACTCATCGATGAACTCCTCAATCACAAGTAACGGCGCGGCAGCTATGGATTCGCTTAGGCTTGTTTCCTTAAGATTATGGATATCGTAATAGTTTGAAAACCTTACAAAAAAAAATAGAGAGTCGCAAAAGTGACTCTCAATTATCAGGGTGCATCTACTAACCTTAGTATTACACTTAGGGGTGAGGGGTGTCACCCCCTATTTATGAAGAAGCGATGAACTTTGACCAGAGCTAATTCATCATTTCTTCTTCGTGCTCGTCGAAGCGGTTGTTTTTTTCTTCGTCGTCTTAGTGCCGGAAGATGTCCCCGTTGACTTACTCTTCGTTGAGCTGGTGGACTTGCGCGACTTGCTACCTGATTTCTTCGTAGACTCCTTCGCGGATAAAAGCTCAACTGCCGCTTCCATCGTCATCGTTTCCACCGATTGCCCTTCTGGCAGAGAAACATTTGTCTTCCCATGCTTCACATAGGGGCCATAGGGGCCATCATAAATATTCACGGGTTCATCATCCTTGGGATGGGCACCCAGTTCTCGTAACGCCTTCTTGGTTTTGCCTGCACCAGCGCGTCCCTTCTTCGGTTCTGACAATAACTCTAATGCACGTTCTAGAGTAATTGTCAATACATTGTCATGGGATTTGAGCGATCGATAGTCTTTCCCCTCCTTGCCTTGGTCATGAACCACATAAGGGCCAAACCGTCCCAAACTGGCCTGAATTTTCCCCCCTGTCGCAGGATGGGCACCTAAAGTACGGGGCAGAGCCAAAAGACCCAAAGCCATCTCCAAGGTCACATCCTCAATATTCACGCCCTTAGGTAAAGAAGCCTGTTTCGGCTTTTTGTTCTCCTCAGACACATCCCCCAATCGCACATAAGGGCCATAGGGGCCTCTCAAAACGTAAATCGGCTCACCCGTTTCTGGATGAAGTCCGACTTTATCCGGCCCTTCTGTTTTCTGCCGCAGCAGTATCTCTACTTGCTCAGGGTCAAGTTCGGCTGGCGTCAAGTCTTTGGGGATCGATGCCGTCACAACTCCATCGCCATTCTCGGCTTCGATGTAAGCACCAAACTTCCCGATCCGGACTTTCGCCACCAGGTTCTCCAGTTCAACGGTGCGGGCTTGATTGGGGTCAATCTGGCTTTCTTGTTCTTTAACCTGCGTCTCCAGCCCTTTCTCTCCTAAATAGAATTCCCGCAGGTAAGGTAGCCAATCCGCTTCCCCATTGGAAATTTCGTCAAGGGTTTGCTCCATTTTCGAGGTGAAACTGGTATCCACCAGGTTGGGAAAATACTTTTCGAGTAAGCTGGTGACGGCAAAAGCAGTAAAGGTGGGCACTAAGGCGTTGCCGTTCATTTGGGCATAGCCTTTGTCCTGGATAGTGTCAATAATGCTGGCGTAGGTACTGGGACGCCCAATTCCTTCACTTTCCAGCATTTTCACCAAAGAGGCTTCGGTATAGCGGGCGGGAGGCTGGGTTTCATGACCATCCGCTTCGAGTTCACGGCAGTTAGGATGGTCGCCTACTTTGAGCGGTGGCAAAATCACTTCCTGGTCTTCTAACGCCGCTTCAGGGTCATCAGAGCCTTCAACGTAGGCACGTAAGTAACCGGGGAAGTCGATGCGCTTCCCACTCGAACGAAAACCCGCATCTTCAACTTGTAGCTGAACGGTGATTTGGGTTTGCCGGGAGTCCGCCATTTGGCAAGCCACCGTGCGCTTCCAAATCAGGTCATAGAGAGCAAGTTCTCGACCCCCCAAGCCGGTTTCTTTGGGAGTCCGGAACGTGCTACCTGCGGGGCGAATCGCTTCGTGGGCTTCTTGAGCGCCTTTGCTTTTGGTGGCGTACTGGCGGGGTTTGGGGCTGAGGTATTGTTGACCGTACTTTTGCTCGACACAACTCCGTGCGGCGGCGATCGCTTGTTCGGATAAATGCACCGAGTCTGTCCGCATGTAGGTAATATACCCTTGTTCATACAGACTTTGAGCCGTTCGCATGGTGTCACGCGCCGACAAACGAAGTTTGCGGTTGGCTTCCTGTTGTAGGGTCGAAGTCGTAAACGGTGCCGAGGGTTTGCGGGTGACGGGACGTTCTTCTAAATCCGCTACCGTCCAGGTTTTATCCAGTAAGCGTTCTCGCAGTTCTCTGGCTTCGGCTTCACTGAGTAATCGAACCTGCCGACCGGCGATAATTTGACCCGTGTTGGGGTCGAAATCAGCACCTGTTGCCACCTTCACACCACCGACGGTGACGAGTCGGGAATCAAAGGGAGTTTTACTCTGCTCTAAAATCGCCTTCAAGTCCCAGTAACTTCCCTGACGGAACGCTCGACGCTGGCGTTCTCTATTTACCAATAGGCGCACGGATACCGACTGGACGCGACCGGCAGACAATCCCCAAGCAATTTTCTTCCACAGCAGAGGAGAGAGGGTGTAACCCACCAATCGGTCTAAAATCCGTCGGGTTTCTTGAGCGTGAACCAGTTGTTCATCAATATTACGGCAGTTTTTCAGCGCTTTCTTAATCGCTTCCTGGGTGATCTCATGAAACACCATCCGCTTCGTGGGGACTTTCGGCTTGAGCACTTGCAGCAAATGCCAACTGATGCTTTCCCCTTCCCGGTCTTCGTCTGTCGCCAGGACAAGCTCTGTCGCGTCTTTCAGGGCGTCTTTGAGCTGCTGAACAACTTTCTTTTTATCTTTGGGAATGACGTATATCGGTTCAAAGTTAGCTTCTACATTCACTCCCAACTGCGCCCATTTTTCTTCTTTCATGGCAGCGGGAATTTCCGTGGCGGACTGAGGCAGATCGCGCACATGCCCCATCGATGCCTCAACGCGATAGTCAGAGGGCAAGTAATTGCGGATGGTACGTGCTTTAGTGGGAGATTCAACGATAACAAGGGTTGACATAGCAACTTTTGGAAAAATAGCGGCTGGCTAAACAGTCAAATTGGATGAAGAGGGGGCGAAATGTCAAGAGGGCTGATTCAAAACGATGTTCAGAGCCTGATCAACGAGAAGCGTCAGCACAGCGATTCCGCCCTGAGAATCGCCAGCCCTATTGCTAAATGTAGCTTGAGCTCCTTGTCTCTACTTATAGCCGATATCAACGGCGACCCCCATCTCTGGGGATGGTGCCAGAATAAATGCCAAGCTCACTCAAGCGTGAATCCTGGCTTGGAGCTTGGAGCTTTCCTGGGAAGATAAATTCATGCAACTCATTCAACAAGGCGATGTGTTTTACTATCTTTAGCACAGATTGTTAGTACAGTGGCTCCGTCAGAGGTCGGCTTCCCGCCCCTTTCTAGGAGCGTTAACATGAGAAACTGCCGAGAATTTTTCTGCTCGAAACATTAAATGCCTCCTAAAATTGTTTGAGAAATTCTCGAATTTGTTTTCCTTTAAACTCTTTAGCTAGTTCACGGAGGTGGGTCGCAAATGGTACCCATTGCGGATCTAATTCTTCCAATTGAGTCGCCCGCTTAGCCAGTCCTCTGAGGTCACCCCTCCTCGCCATATCGAGTAAGGCAGCGACTTCTGGGGCAGGTGGAACAATGAATTGTGATTGTGAAATTTGAGATTGGGGATGAACCTCCTGTTGTTCTGGGCTATCGTTTGTTGTCTCTTCGTAAATCCATTCCAGTCCCAAATGAAGGCGTAATTTTTCTAAAAGCTCCGCTTCCCGAATTGGCTTGGGGAGAAAATCATCACAACCCACTTCCTGACTTTGCTGGCGATCGAAATTAAATACGCTAGCAGAGATGGCAATCACTACTATATCTTTAAACTCTGGTAACGTCCTAAGGCGACGGGTCGCTTCAAACCCGTCCATCACAGGCATCACCAAATCCATAAATATTACATCAGGTTTAATCTCATGGGCTTTATTAAGAGCGTCTAAGCCATTGCTAACTTCAAACAGTTCAAACCCTAAAGGTTCTAGTATATTGACGAGGACAGAGCGGTTCATCCACTTGTCATCAACGACTAAAACTTTGCGTTTATTACCTTTGAAAGCACTAATAGTCCGTTCCAAATCCTTAGCGAGATTATCTCTGAAGGCAACCTCCGTTACATCTAAATCAAACCAGAAAATACTGCCTTTACCTAAGATACTATTGACATTGATTGATGCATTCATCAATTCAATTAATTGACGGCTAATGGCTAGCCCCAATCCCGTTCCCTCAGTCTTGCGACTTTCCTCTCCCACTTGCTGAAATGGCAAAAAGATTTCTTCTAATTGCTGTTGTGCAATGCCGATGCCTGTATCTTCTACCTGAAACCGCAGTTTCCCTTCCTGATACCCTACTTTGAACGTGACACTTCCTTTTTCCGTAAACTTGACAGCATTGCCCAGTAAGTTGATCAAAACTTGGCGCAACCGTTTTTCATCAGCTTGGATAGCTTGGGGAAGTGGGGAAAGAGTTTCGTAAATTAACTCGATACCCTTTTGCTCGGCACGGATACGGCAGATTTCATAAATGCCATTAATAAATTCAGGAAAGTGAAATTCTTTGGGGTAAAGCTCCAATTTTCGAGCTTCAATTTTAGAGAGGTCTAAAATATCGTTGATCAGCGTCAGCAGATGTTCGCCGCACTGATGAATGATACCAATACCATTCTTTTGCTGTTCCGTTAAATTTTTATACTTTTTAAAGATTTGAGTGTAACCCAATATGCCATTGAGCGGAGTTCGGAGTTCGTGGCTCATATTAGCCAGGAATTCACTCTTGGCACGGTTGGCAGCTTCGGCGGCTTCTTCAGCTCGCTGGCGTTCGTGAATTTCTTGTTGCAGCCGTATATTGTTTTCCTGTAACTCTAAGGTGCGCTGTTCTACTTTAGTTTCCAAGTTTTGGAGAGCTTCTTCCAAATCTGTATAAAGGCTCGCATTTTCTATGGAGATTGCGGCTTGTGATGATAAAAGTGTTAATACTTCTAATCGGTCAGAAGTGAAGGCATCAGTGATTAAATTATTTTCTAAATAAAGAATACCGATGAGTTTACCTTGATGGATTAGTGGTGTACATAAAACTGATTTTGGTTGGTTGCTAAGGATGTAAATGTCTTTACTAAAGATGCTGGAAGCAGATGCATTTTTTAAAACTACATCTTTATGAGTTCTTTCTACATAATTAATGATAGATATAGGTAAATGATTGCCGTCGCCCACTGGAATTGATCGCAATAATATAACATCATTTTGTTCAAGGTCTATTTGTGCCTCTATAAAAAGCTGACCTGATTTATTTAAAATCAAAATTCCTTTTTCAGCACCAGCATTCTCAATAGCAATCCCTATTAATTGACTGAGCAAATTACTCAAAACTATTTCACCAGAAATAGCTTGAGAGGCTTTGATAACAGTAGCTAAGTCTAAGCTGGTACTAGTTCTAGACTGACTGGTAGTACTAGGAGAATTGGTTGTTTGGTTGACTGTAGTTTGGGTTCTGTTTCTGGCTGAGGTTCTAGGCAGCAATTGGGGATATTTTTCTTCTAAATCTTCAACTTTACGTTGAGCACCCCAAACTTGGTAGGCATAATGAGCCTTTTGCATATAAAGTTGGGCGATGGTTTCTTTACCCCATGATAGATAAAACTTGGCAGCGAGTTCATTCGCGAGGGCTTCTTCGTTGATGTACTCATTTTCTTTCGCAAGGGCAATGGCTTTATCATACATTTCCATTGCCTCTACTTTTTCTCCTAAAACTCGATGTCGTTCTGCCTCAACGAGATAAAATTTATGTAAAAAATTCATCGGGGCATGATGCGCCCATTTTTGCATTTTTTCTTGATTAGCTTGTACTCTATCAAGAATGCATTGTTGTTGCGACTTCGCCGCCGCTTCGCTAACAGACTGTGAAGCCTCGGAATACATAGCGAAGCGAACCAGAGAATCATAAAAATAAAAGATAACAACTGTTAGTTGCCCTACGGATGCGCCGAAAGAACTTTCTATTTGAGGAATAATCTTCAGCGCTTCTGGGTAATCTTCAAACTCATAATAAAGCACCAGTTTGTGCAAGGATAGGTAATGAATTGCTAGTTGATCGTTAGTTTGCTGATGGAGCAGCAGCATTTTCTCTTCGTCGTAGGCTTCTCCTTTTAGCTGGCATCGATTTGAGGCTCTTCCCAGCATGTTTAAGACAGTTTGCCAACAGATTTTTGTATTATTGAGAGCTGTTTCCTGGCTAATGTTTTGAATTGCATCTGTATAAGTTGCAATGTCTCGTTCGAGTTGCGTTAGTGGCTGACCAACAAAAAACGAGTAATGGCTCCACACCATGATGGCGTAGCCAGCATACTCTAAATCTCCGGTTTCCAGCCCAGTAGAGAAAACCGACAGAAAAGAAGCTAAGGTATTCTTGGCATGTTCTTTCCAATGTTGAACGCCAGAAGTCACTAAATGACAGGTCTTAGCTTCAATTTCTTTGGCATTTAACTTTGATACTAGACGTAGCGCCAATTGACCGAACTCATATCCCCGCTCAATATCCCCTATAGCTCCACACAGAAGCAGACTATATACGGCATAGGCAAAAGGAGACACCGCAGCATTGCCATATTGAACCGATAAATTGACCTGTTTGCACACCGTTAAAGGCACCAGTGAGGACACTGTAGAATAGCAAGCAGAAAATATACTTGATAGAATTCTGATCACCGCGAGTTGTTGCGGATTAGTCATTTCAGGAAGATCGATTAAATCCTTAATCCTCGTTGTGCTCAAAATTGTCGCCGTCTCTCCCAGCGCTTGTCCAATATCAGATGGATTTGGTGAATTGGGAAACTCTATTCCCAATTGCTTTAACACTAGCAGTCCCGTATTCAGTGCTTCCAGCAGCTTGTTCTGTCCCATATAAGCTTGAATCTGAACTTCGTACACTTTTACAGTGTCCAATAGAGTTTTGGCACAGTTTTGCACGATTTGGGCTAGTCTCTGCATTGCTTCAAAGTCACCATTCAGAAATGCTGCCTCTGCTGCTTCAGTATGCAGCGATAATATTAGTTCGTACTCCGTATCCCAACTGAAATCTGCTAACAGTGCCAAACCCGCTTGCAAATATTTGGTAGCGGCAGCATGAGCCGATGCTGCTTTGGCTTTCTGTCCAGCCATTAAGTTAAGTTTGGCGATTTCAGTTCGTTCGGATTCATCGCTAATTAGTTCAATTCCCAAGTTTAGATGATCGACAATTTCAAATATTTTTTCTAGCAGTGCCTCTGATTCAGTGTTTTGCCAGAGTAAACGACCAATTTGCAAATGAGTTGCTTGTTTAAATTGTTCATCAATGAGAGCATAAGCGGCTTGTTGCACGCGGTCATGGAGAAACTTAAATTCCAGGCTAACTAGATGTGTATCGATGATGTCTTCCGGTAGGCTTTTTAAGCCAGAAATAGGTAATATTAAGCCTTCCTGAATTGCTCCCCAAAGATGGCGATACGCTACCGCTGCCGACCGCTTGTAGATAATCGAGAGAGTTTGTAAGTCAAAGGTGTTGCCAACACAAGCCGCCAACTGCAAAACCTGCTGTGTAGAGTCAGGCAGTTTTCGCAACTTCCGAATCATCAACTCTACAACATTACCAGTAATACCCATCGCCTCAATGTTTGAGATATCCCATTGCCAAAAAGCTTGGCTGTCTTGGGACGGAGGGGTAAACGTTAACAGGTTTTCCTGATACAGAGTTTTGAGAAATTGATTAACAAAGAAAGGATTGCCAGAAGTTTTCCTGATTACTAATTCGGCTAAGGGTTTGACGGTAAGGGTATTACTGTGTAGTGTGTCAGCAATTAGATTCCTAATATGGTCAAGTGCTAAGGGGGCTAAGATGATGTTATTAATAATGACACCTTGGGAACGAAGCGACTCAAGAGTAATCATTAAGGGATGCGCCCGATTAACTTCGTTATCTCGATACGCTCCAATGAAGAATAAATAGCCCGTTTCTGCATCTGTCATTATCACTTCTAGTAACTTCAGCGTTGCAGAATCAGTCCATTGCAAATCATCTAAAAAGATAACTAAAGGATGCTCTTGTGAGCAGAATACGCGGATGAAGTTTTGAAATACTAAATTAAAACGGTTCTGTGCTTCGGTTGGCGCTAGTTCTGGAGCGGCTGGCTGCTTACCAATAATGAGTTCTACTTCCGGAACTACATCAATAATGACTTGTGCATTTGTCCCAAGAACAGCTAAAATCTTTTCTCTCCATTGAGCGATTTGTGCTTCACTTTCAGTTAGTAGTTGCTTTACTAATGATTGAAAAGTATCGATGAGAGCCGAGTAAGGAATATTACGTTGAAATTGGTCAAACTTACCGGAAATGAAGTAGCCCCGTGCCGCGACAATTGGTTTGTGAATTTCATTCACTAAAGAAGATTTACCAATTCCGGAGTAGCCGGAAACAAGCATCATCTCAACCCCTCTTTGTTTTTGTGAGGGGTTACTGACTCGCTCAAAGGCATCCATCAACAGACTAACTTCCTGTTCGCGTCCATACAGTTTCTGCGGAATATAAAATTGGCTAAATAAATCCAACTCTCCCACCTTAAAACGAGAAATCTCACCAGATGTTTGCAGCATCTTTAGACAAATCTCCAAATCAGCTTTAAGACCTAGCGCACTCTGATAGCGCTCTTCTGCTGTCTTGGCAAGTAATTTCATCACAATCTCAGACAGCACCTCTGGAATTTCTGAATTTATAAGGTGGGGAGGTACTGGTGTTTTAGCAATATGACAGTGGACTAATTCCAGGGGGTCAGTTACTTCAAAGGGTAGGTGTCCCGTCAGCATTTCATAACAGGTAACGCCTAAAGAATAAAAGTCAGTTCGATAGTCAATTGAGCGATTCATCCTTCCCGTTTGTTCCGGCGACATGTAGGCAAGAGTCCCTTCAAGTACATTGGGATTAATTACGGTCTGATTTTCTTTCGACAAACAGGATGAAATGCTAAAATCTATAATATAAACTTGACTTGTTTTAGCATTAATTAAAATATTGTGGGGCTTGATATCTTTATGAATAATGTTATTTTGATGAAGTTGAGCTAGGGTTGAAGCTAACTGAATAGCAATTTGTAAAAAAAGGCTTAAGTCTAAACTTTTATCTGCAATCAAATTTTTCAGGGATTCTCCCCCCAAATCTGACAAAATTAATGCCAGCCCATTTTGATAGTTTTCTAACCCTAAGGGTTTAACAATTCCTTCTATCTCCAGGGATTGTAGTATTTGATACTCATGTCTTAATCGAGTTAGCTGTTCTAGAGTCGGATACTCAGCTTTGAGAGTTTTAATAATGACCGAAACTTGCTCTGACTCCCTGGAAGCCCGATAAACACAAGTAGTGGTACCTTCATAAAGGGTTTCGAGTAGATTGTAACCAACAATGGTGATACTCATTTTTACCTGGTAAACGGATGAGCTTGATAGGCGTAAGCTATTGGCTTATGCCGATGACAAGTTCTGGCGTTGCTAATTTAACATGCCGACACCCACTGCGTTTTCCACAGCCATGCAACCTACCTGTAAATCCATGGCCTTTTTAACACTCGCCCACTCAACTCTCCTGCTTTGAATCCTCCCTGTCTGGCGGGTGTGTTGGAGTGACATATTACTTTCGATTACGAAATTTTACTTTCAGTTACACAAGCGATCTATACCCCAGACAGGGGGAAAATTTGATGTTATTCCTAAACTTAAAGAAGAAAGCTTGTACCGCGTTCGCTCACCCCCTCACTCTCTGAATGGAAACGCGCTAAAGTATTACTAAAAGAGTAGGATAAACATGGGTATTATTTAGAGCTTTTCCCCTTTAATTAGCTAAAGATTTCACAGAATAAAATTGGAAAACCATAAAAAACAAGAGGTATTAATGAACTTTGAGCCTATAGAAAAAAGTGTCATATTACTTGTCGATGACACCCCCATTAACTTAGAAGTTTTGCTCGATTTGTTAGAGGATTCTGACTTCAATGTTGTAGTCGCTGAAGATGGAGAAAGTGCGATTGAAATGGCGGAATATGCTCCACCCGACTTGATTTTATTGGACGTACTGATGCCAGGAATGGACGGGTTTGAGACTTGCCGTCGATTGAAAGCTAATCAAACCACCCAAGATATTCCTGTAATTTTTATGACTGCCCTGACTGAGAATGTGGATAAGGTCAAAGGGTTGAATCTTGGGGCAGTGGACTATATCACCAAACCGCTAGAGCATGAAGAAGTTTTAGCCCGCGTAAACATCCACTTGCGCTTGCGGCACCTAACGAAGAGACTCACAGAACAAAATGAGCAATTACAACAAGAAATCTCTGAGCGCCAGCGAGCACAAGAGGAACGAGAGCAAGCCTTTACAGCACTGCGGCAAAGTGAATCCCGGTTTAGGCGATTAGTTGAATCTAATATTATTGGGATTATTTGTACAGAACTTAACGGCAGCATCACCGATGCTAACGATGCCTTTCTACAAATTGTAGGATACGAGCGCTCCGAACTCCTAAGAGGAAATTTGCGTTGGGACGACATGACTCCCTTAGAATATCGTGATTTGGATGAAAAGGCGATCGCCGAATTAATCACTTCTGGAGTTTGTACCCCCTATGAGAAAGAATTTATTCGCTCTGATGGTAGCCACATTCCGATTATGATTGGAGCGGTTCTTTTAGAGGAGTCTCAACAGAGTGCAGTCGGTTTTGTCCTCGACCTCAGCGAACGTAAGATTGCCGAACAGAAAATCCGCGAACAAGCGGCTCTGCTCGATATCACGACAGATGCAATTCTTGTGCGAGATTTAAACAGAAAAATCCGATTTTGGAACGAAGGAGCTGAACGTCTGTACGGATGGAAAGCCCAAGAAGTCATGGGTAAAGATGCCCATGAGCTTCTCTATCGACGGGAAACCTTAGATCAACTCGAAGAAAGCTGGAAAAGTCTCGCTGAGTATGGCACGTGGCACAGTGAATTATATCAATTTACCAAAGAAGGTAAAGAGATCATTGTTGCCAGCCGGTGGACATTAGTGCGCGATAAAAATGGGCAACCCAAATCCATTCTTACAGTCAACACTGATATTACAGAGAAAAAACAACTTGAAGCGCAGTTTCTCCGAACCCAGCGAATGGATAGTCTTGGAACCCTAGCCAGCGGTATTGCTCACGACCTCAACAATGCGCTGACACCGATGATGATGGCAGCTCAACTTTTGGAATGCAAACTTCCGGATGAACAAAGCCAACAGTGGCTTTCGATCCTAGAAACCAATGTTAAACGTGCGGCAGATTTAGTCAAACAAGTGCTGTTATTTTCACGAGGAGTTGCGGGTAAGCACACTCCCTTAGAAGTAGGGTACTTAATAAAAGAAATCGAGAAAATTGTTAAGCAAACATTTTCCAGAGCGATTGAAATTTGCAGTGAACTCCCTACACAAAACCTTTGGACTATTTCTGGCGATCTGACTCAGCTACACCAAGTACTCATGAACCTCTGCGTTAATGCTCGTGATGCTATGCCAGATGGGGGTACCCTCCAGATTTCTGCCAGAAATTTCTGGGTTGATGCCCACTATGCCCAAATGAATATTGAGGCTAAGGTTGGTCCCTACATTGTGATTACTGTATCCGATACAGGAACGGGAATTTCCAGAGAAATAATAGATAGAGTTTTTGAGCCATTTTTCACGACAAAAGAAATAGGCAAAGGCACAGGACTGGGTCTTTCAACCGCGATTGGTATTATTAAAAGCCACGGCGGTTTTGTCAAAGTATTAAGCAAAGTGGGAAAAGGTACGCAATTTCAAGTTTACTTACCGGCAACGCCAACAACAAAGACCGATTGTCCCTCAGAAGAACATGAGGAATTACCCAGGGGGCATGGAGAATTAATTCTCGTGGTCGATGACGAAGATTCAATTCGTGATATTACTAAAACCTTGCTAGAAACTTATGGCTACAAAGTTTTACTGGCTAGTGACGGGATTGAAGCAATCGCTCTGTATACACAAAATAAGGAAAAAATTAGTGTTGTGTTGATTGACATGATGATGCCAAATATAGATGGCCCAACGACAATCGGCGTCTTACAAAAAATTAACTCACAAGTCAAGATTATAGCTATTAGCGGACTTGTATCGAACCATAAGCTCAGTCAATTTCTGGGTAATAGCGTCAAAACCTTTTTGTCTAAGCCCTACACATCAGATGAATTGTTGAGAAACTTACAACTCGTTCTCAGCATAGACTAGAAAATAGAGTAGATTAAGAGGGAGTTCCATTGCAAAGCTAAATTTTCTATTCGGAATCAACAACTTCAGAACACTGACAATAATATTGCTACTCCAACACACGAACACCACCTGACACAGCCCTCTAAAATAAACTTGGCTGCTCAAGCGATGGCAATCACCGATATGATCAGAAAGTTAATGTTGAGACTAACATCACCATAGACAATACCAATAGAACCTATGGATTTTGCCACTATTGCTGCCCAGCTCAATGCTGGGATAATTTTGCCAGAGGGAATTATACTGGCTACCCTCGTGCTGGTTTTATTGATTGACCTGATTTCGGGGAAAAGCGCTGCTCAGACACTGCCCTATGTGGCGATTGGCGGTCTTCTGCTTGCCGTAGTCGCCCTGTACTCCCAATGGGATGTTGCCGACCCTATTGCCTTTTTAGGGGAGTTCAACGGCGACGCCATGAGTATAGCGTTTCGCGGCATCATCGCCCTGTCAACGGCTGTAACAATTTTGATGTCGATTCGCTACGTACAGCAAGCTGGCACGTCTTTAGCAGAGTTTATCGGCATTTTGCTCAGTGCAACCTTGGGGGCGATGTTCCTGTCGGGAGCCAATGAGTTGGTGGCGATTTTTGTCTCCCTCGAAACATTAAGTATTTCATCGTACCTCTTGACAGGTTACATGAAACGTGACCCACGCTCTAATGAGGCGGCGTTGAAATACTTGCTGATTGGGGCATCGAGTTCAGCCGTCTTTCTCTATGGCATCTCCTTGTTGTACGGTTTGTCTGGAGGAGAGACGAACTTAAATGCGATCGCCACAAATGTCGCCGCTTTAGAAGCCGGTCAATCCCTAGGAATTTTAATTGCATTGGTGTTTGCGATCGCCGGGATTGCCTTCAAAATCTCAGCCGTACCCTTCCACCAATGGACGCCCGACGTTTACGAAGGGTCTCCCACTCCCGTAGTGGCTTTCCTCTCCGTCGGTTCCAAAGCCGCAGGTTTTGCCCTTGCCATTCGTTTAATGACCACCGCCTTCCCCTTGGTTACCGAACAGTGGCATTTTGTGTTCACCGCCTTAGCCATCTTGAGCCTGGTTTTAGGGAACGTCGTCGCCCTAACTCAAACCAGCATGAAGCGCCTGTTAGCTTATTCTTCCATCGCTCAAGCTGGGTTTGTCATGATTGGTCTGATTGCCGGCACAGATGCCGGTTACGCCAGCATGATTTTTTACCTGCTGATTTATTTATTCATGAACCTGGGCGGTTTTATCTGCGTGATTCTCTTCACCTTACGCACGGGAACTGACCAGATTAGCGAGTACGCGGGTTTATATCAAAAAGACCCACTCTTAACGTTGGGATTGAGCATTTGTTTGCTTTCCCTAGGAGGAATTCCGCCGCTAGCAGGGTTCTTCGGCAAAATCTACTTGTTTTGGGCGGGTTGGCAAGCCGGACTGTATGGTTTAGTCATACTCGGTTTGCTGGCGAGTGTAGTTTCAATTTACTACTACATCCGCGTCGTCAAGATGATGGTCGTCAAAGAACCCCAAGAAATGTCCGACGCCGTGAAGAATTATCCCGAAATCCGTTGGAACCTGCCTGGAATGCGCCCCTTGCAAGTGGGTTTAGTCCTAACTGTGATTGCCACTACTCTGGCAGGGATTCTATCAAATCCCCTGTTTGAGTTGGCAAATAGTTCTGTTACCCGCACCCCAATGCTGCAACAAGCCATGATTAGCCATCAGCAACCAACTGTCAGCATTCAACCGATTCAGAATGTAGACGCCCAGATTTAAGACTCTCTTCTGTGAAAGTCTGAACTATTAAAAATGCAAGACGCCTAACTCTATTGAGTCAGGCGTTTTTTTGATTGGATTAAGCGGCAAAAAACGTTAGCTTATCCGCCAATGTTTTATATATAGCTGTCGCCATAAAGCTTAGGACAAATTGAACGGCTGTAAACGACCACGTACCAGTAAAAAACCTTCTGCCTTCTGCCTTCTGCCTTCTGCCTTCTGCCTTCTGCCTTCTGCCTTCTGCCTTCTGCCTTCTGCCTTCTGCCTTCTGCCTTCTGCCTTCTGCCTTCTGCTATCACTTGACTTTTGAGATTAATGAAACAATTTGCGTTTTTGAGGACAGTAATCAGAGCAATTCACCGCATTTTCAGTGAGAGCCATACCAGGATGAACCGCACACTGAAGATAAGGATTGCTGGAAAAGAACTGACAGTTCCGACAAGGAACTTGAGATATAGGCTCTAGACTAAAAACTTCAGAACGGACAACTGTAAAAATCGCCGACATCATCAGACTAAAGATCATCCAACCCAGGACAACGTAAAAGGGATGATCAAACATCACGCTATTGGGCAAAATTATTCTATCCGGTTGAGCCTGATTGACTTGAACTTCGCTCTGAGTGCCCTGCTTAAACTTTATTGCTCCTAGGGGAGATTGTTTTATAAATCCATTAGCCTGCATATTACTTCTTACTGGTCATCCGTATCTACGCTATGCGTTTTTCCGCTTGTACTGTGTCGAGTCCATTCCCCGGAAACATGCGAATTCGGCAAGAGAATGCTAAGGATTTAGACATAAGCCTTAATGCCTTTCCCTCAAGTGACGACTCAGGACTTGACTCTTATAGGTATAGCCGAAGACAAATATAGAGGTCTCTGTCCAGAGTTTTACTTCTCATTTAGCTTTATATAACTAGAGGAATAGATGACCCAGAACGAATGATTCAGAAGAACCTCTTTTTCTCTCTTATGTAGCCTCTGTGCCTGGAGGGGGATGCTGCGGTAAGCCGCTATGGGTCTAAGTAAAAAAAGCCAATTTCATAACGAACAGGATTTCGCGGACTTAGATAGTTAACGGGTCGATACGATGATTCCTAATAGTTGTTTTTGGGTGGAACCAGGGCAGTAAAAACACTTTCATTCCCTCCCCTGGCTCATGCCACAATAATTATTCCCTTCTCTCCAGCGTGTTCAAGAGTGCAACTTAATGCCTTAATTTGGTGGATCAGTGGGTTGCTCCTGGCCTTACTGATACTGCTATTAGTGAGCCTGTATCTTCCGGGAGCCTTCTATAAAAAAGCTCAGTACAAGATAGAAGACGTTCCTGGCTTAGAGGAACCTCATTTTCCTCTCGCGATGATGGGCGTATCCGCCTCCCTGATTACCAACGGTTACCTAACAGACTCTTGGTTTGAAATCGATACCATTTATGCCGTCCGACTAGAAGCCATCAGGAGTGCCCGACAAACCATTCACTTCGAGACGTTTTACATGACTCCTGGGCGTCGCGCTAACGATTTCGCTGCCGCGCTTCAGGAACGAGCACAAGCCGGGGTTGAAGTTCAACTACTGGTTGATAGCTTCGGCGTGCACTCCATATCTAAGGCTTACTGGAAACAACTGCAAGCCGCCGGTGTTCAGGTTCGTTTCTTCCACCCATTCAGTTGGAGATCACCCTTGACTTACAACACCCGCACCCACCGGAAGCTACTTCTGATTGATGGGGACACGGCTTTTGTGGGAGGCATGGGCGTTTCTGATGACTGGGATGGCATCAAAAAAATAGGCGATACGGCTCCCTGGCTTGATTTCGAGGTTCGCTTGACTGGGGCAATCGTGGTTATTTTGGAAGGTATTTTCATGCAGCACTGGCTCTATAGCGGCGGAGTTGCCAGACTAAAACCAGAAACGTTTTATCCAGCCTTAACCGGCGGTTCAACCATACTCGTCACACCCAGGAATGCGCCCTCTCCCCGTTCATCTGTTTATGCCCTCTTCTACACCAGTGTCCTCGCGGCAAAACAGCGGATTTGGATCGCTAGTCCTTACTTTCTCCCGGATGCCAACGCCCGTAAGGCACTATTGAACGCTAAAACCAGCGGAGTTGATGTGCGTATCCTCACCGTAGGCTCACATAACGACAAGCAGATGGTTTACTATGCCGTCCGCGAACGTTACCGCGATTTGCTCAAAGCCGACATTGAAATCTATGAGTACCACCCCAGCATGATGCACGCCAAGGTGCTATTGATTGATGATCGCTGGGTGAGCACTGGAAGCACCAACTTCGATCCGCGCAGCCTCTTTCACAACGACGAACTCCATCTTTCCCTAGCTGAGCCTAATTTTGGGGAATTCGTCGAGGGCTTTTTCTGGCGTGCATTCTCTAAAAGCCGTCGTATTGATTGGGCAAAGTGGCAAACACGCCCCCTATGGCATCGTGTCCTAGGTCGGCTGGCTCTATTGATCCGCTGGCAGTTGTGATCAGCTTCCTGGCCTGTCGTTAGTCTGACATCTTGCATCATGAATATATTCTCAGAACCGTTGACCATCGAGCATCTAACTATGGCGATCGCAGGATTGCCAGAACCTCTACAAAATTCAAAACTCGTACACCTAACAGATTTTCACTTCGATGGTCTACTGCTGACTGAACCGTTGCTCAATCAGGTCATTGAAGCGAGTAATCAGGTTAATCCCGATATCATTGTCCTCACGGGTGACTTTGTTACCCATTCTCCCAAACCCATTCATCAACTGGCGCGGTTGCTCAATCGTTTGCAAAGTCGTGCTGGCATCTATGCAGTACTAGGAAATCATGACCTTTATTTTCCCTACTCCAAAGGGGAAATCACCACAGCCCTCACAGATGTGGGCATTCAAGTCTTGTGGAATCAAGTTGTCTATCCTTTAGGAGCAGGATTAGCCCTCGTTGGACTCCCTGACTTTTGGTCGCCTGAATTCAATCCAGCTTTGGTGATGAATCAGTTAGATCCCAGCCTTCCCCGCATTGTCTTGTCTCACAATCCAGATAGTGCAGAGACATTGCAGCAATGGCGTGTGGATTTGCAACTATCCGGTCATACTCACGGCGGGCAGATTGTGATGCCAGGGATGGGTTCTGTGCCCACTTGGATTCATGCCTCACGAGAGAGAATTCCTAAATTCCTATGGCCTTGGATACCCTTTCTCGAAGCCAAGTGGCCTAAAGTTGTAAAACATTGGCAATGGGCGCAGGGTTTGCATCAAGTTGGAACCAACTATCTGTATGTGAATCGGGGTTTGGGGACTTTTCCGCCTGGACGCTGGAATTGTCCGCCAGAACTCACGGTGATTACTCTAGTTGAGGCGGCGACAAAGGCTGAGGCGGGTTTGCACAGACAAGTTTCAGCGGCATCCTCCAAGCGCTGACTCAATTGGGGCTGTGCCCCAAACAAAGCGCAACCGTAACATCGCGCCGACTTTTCGGGTAAATCCAAACAAAAAAAAGAGAGCCACTTGTGGCGACTCTCCCGATCATCAGGGTGCATCTACTAACCTTAGTATTGCATCTGGGGGTGGGGGGTGTCACCCCATAATTTAAAGTTTTGATGAAGTTTCAGCAGGCAAATCGATGTCAGCTAATAGATATTCAAGCGAACTTGTTGGAAGCGATCGCACTTAACCGGTCTCAAGGCTTCAATCATTGATCAGGAGGCTAAAACAACGTCTTGAAATTGGACGGTTTATTAGACTCTTCGCCATTTGCGGAAATCAAACGTCCACCGAGTCTGTTTTGGAGGAGTGGGTAGGGGGGGATTCCCTTGCAGAACAGTCCAAGTCGTAGGGTCTACCAAGCCTGTAGATTTTAACTTATGTCTCTCCTGAAAAGCCATGACGGCCTGCTGGGTAGAAGCCCCAAAGTTGCCATTGCAAGGGACGTTATACCCCTGGATTTGCAACAGTCCTTGTAAGTAACGGACATCAGCTCCTGTGCGACCGATGCTGAGCCGGCGGGTTCCTGGCTTAACGGTTGTTTTTAAAGCCGCCCAAGTTTTTGAACCCACAATGCCGTCAACTCTCAGTTCTTGTTGCCGTTGATAGGCAGCGACGGCCTTTTCTGTTAAACTGCCAAACTCCCCATCGACTCGGAGATTAAACCCATGAGCGCGTAACAGCTCTTGCAATTCAATCACAGCAGGCCCCGAATCCCAGGGATATACCTTTGGACTGATCAGGGTAGCATTGCCAACGGTATTAACCAGTTCTGAATTGGTATGCATGAATGCATCCTCCCTTACAATATGGGTCAGTCCCAGACGCATCTGGGTTTCCGTCATCAGTACGGCGAACGATAAGATTTCAGTTACAGCACGATGCGACAAAATTTCTAGGGTCTCCTGATCGAGCCTAGCCCTAGAGACACTAGTGAGTGGTTTGCTACCAATATCGCCATTTTCTAATCGCGGGTAAAGCCTCTAGATAGAGGTTTTACATGACCTATTCATGGTGATGTTCACAGCAAATAACCCCCAGGGAGCAGATGCTATATTTGCGATGGTTCTCTAGAAGATATAACCAGCTTAGCGGCAGTGCAGTTTTATGCCAATGCGCGCTTGGAATCGGCTAATTTTTTTGATTTACCTTTAAAAACTCTACAACTTCATGGTCTATTGCACAAGTTTTGACGAATACTCAAATCCCAACTCTCTTACTATCCAGTGCCTCTATAATGAATTGACTCTTCACCATAAGTAGATAAAATCCCACTTAAAAATGAGATGTAGCGTGTGCTAAGCGAAGCTGTCAGCCACCGAACAGTAAGGTTCAGTGCATTACTCTGGCGAAGAGAGCATCCTACAGTACATTGGGTTGTCTTACTTAGTAGTCTGCTACCGATAAACATTGGGACTCATCATCGCCATATCCTAAGTACTTTAAGAGTTCCGTGCGATTTTGCCAGAGCTGCACGACCCAATAGAGTACTGTACAACTCAGTATCACTGGCGAGAGCCACTCTAGCCCGTTGAGATGAAATCCTAGTCGAGAGAGTAAGAGCAGCAAAGCATCGTCTAAGAAACTAAGTACAAAGAGGAATAAGTGGCTCAATGAACTAGGAAAGAGTTTATCTAGATTAATATCCATCTGGGGAATATAACTGACTACAACAATAGTTTTGATGTTCTATTTATCGAAAAAATAATTTACTTTTGCTCGTTTATCAAGCCTCTACTTTTATCAATCCAGGTTAGACTTTATTGAGAATACGTAGCTAGTCAGGACATGATTAAAAGAATAGACACAATTAATGAATTTGCCTTTTAACGTGCCTTTCAGGCTACGGTGAAGTAGTTTAAAAGAACACCCTTGTCTACTTTCAGGTTACCAATTTCAAGACTTTGGTATGGACACTCCTGAGGCAGAACCGTAGCCATCCATTAGTTATAAATTTGCAGCGGCTCAATCTCTATCCTCTGAAAACCCAATTCCTGCTAATAATGAATAGGAATCGCCTAAAGGCGTGGGATTGTCAAAAGAGGAATAAGCATGAGCCAATCGCAAATAGCACCCTATGGTTCTTGGAAATCACCCATTACCGCTGACTTGATTGTCACAGGCACAATTGGGTTAGGTGGGATTGCCCTGGATGGAGATGATGTCTATTGGAGCGAGGGGCGACCGGCAGAAGCAGGACGGAATGCGATCGTGCGCCGGACCCCTGATGGTAAAACGGCGGACGTGACACTCTCTCCCTTTAATGTGCGTACCCGTGTACACGAGTATGGTGGCGGTGCTTTCACCGTTAAAGATGGCATCATTTACTTCTCCAACTTTGCCGATCAACGCCTCTACAAGCAGACCCCAGACGGGGAACCCCAACCTCTTTCTCAGGAATCCGGAGGGAATCTACGCTATGCGGATGCAGTGATTGACACCGAACGGGGGCGGATAATTTGTGTGTGCGAAGACCATACAGGTGGAGGTCATGAACCTGTCAACACCTTGGTGAGCATTAACTTAGACAAGGGTGAAGATATTCAAGTGCTCGCGTCTGGGAGTGACTTCTACTCCTCGCCACGCCTTAGGGGCGATCGCACTCAGTTAGCATGGCTGAGTTGGAATCATCCGAATATGCCTTGGGATGGAACTCAACTTTGGGTTGCTCCGATTCAAGCCGATGGTTTATTAGGTGAACCTCAGTTAGTGGCTGGCGGCGTTGATGAGTCCGTCTTTCAACCAGAGTGGTCGCCGGATGGTGTATTGTACTTTGTTTCTGACCGCACGGGTTGGTGGAATCTTTACCGTTGGAACCCCCCCCAATCCCCCCTGGGTAAGGCAGTAGGAGAGATTGAACCGTTATGTGAAATGGAAGCTGAGTTTGGGCTTCCCCAGTGGGTGTTTGGCATGTCTACCTATGCCGTTGAGTCCGCAAATCGCATTATTTGTACTTACACCCAAGAAGGTATTTGGTACTTGGCGAGTCTGGATACACAGACGAAACAGCTAGAAGTGATTGAGACGCCTTACACTGATATTTCATCAATTCATGCAGCCAATGGTCGCGCTGTATTCATGGCCGGTTCAGCAACGGAACCGACTTCGGTAGTTCAAATAGACTTAGCCACGCGACAACTAGAAGTCTTGCGGCGAACAAGTGAGTTAGAGATAGATACAGGATATCTCTCAGTACCCCAAGCGATCGCATTCCCAACCGAAAATAATCTTACCGCTTACGCCTTCTTCTACCCACCCAAAAACAAAGACTACACGGCACCTGCTGGGGAAAAGCCACCACTAATTGTCAAAAGTCACGGGGGGCCAACCGCTTCGACCTCCAGTGCATTTAACTTGAAAATTCAATACTGGACAAGTCGCGGCTTTGCCTTTGTGGATGTTAACTATGGGGGTAGCACAGGATACGGACGAGACTACCATCAGCGCCTGAGAGATAATTGGGGGATCGTGGATGTGGACGATTGCGCCAATGCGGCGAAGTATCTGGCTGAGCAAGGATTAGTGGATGGTGAGCGATTGGCGATCGCGGGTGGCAGTGCAGGAGGCTACACAACCTTAGCTGCTCTTACATTCCGCGATATCTTTAAGGCCGGTGCAAGTTACTACGGCGTCAGTGATTTGGAAGTGTTGGCGAAGGATACCCATAAATTTGAGGCACGCTACCTGGATGGGTTAATTGGCCCTTACCCGGAACGCAAAGATTTGTATGAAAAGCGATCGCCCATTCACTTCACCGCTCAACTTTCTTGTCCGGTAATTTTCTTCCAAGGACTAGAAGATAAAGTCGTACCACCGAACCAGGCAGAAATGATGGTTGAAGCCTTAAAAGCGAAAGGATTGCCCGTAGCTTATGTCGCCTATGAGGGAGAACAGCACGGATTTCGCCGTGCCGAGAATATCAAACGCACCTTGGATGGTGAGTTTTACTTCTACTCCCGTGTCTTCGGTTTTGAACCTGCTGAGATGATTGAACCTGTGGCGATCGAGAATCTAGGAAATAGAGCCTAGAAAACCTAAAAAAATATGATCATTTAGCTGTAGGGTGTGTTGTGCGAAGCCGTAACACACCGACAGAACAGCCTTTATTCCCCTAGTAGAATTGACCAATTGCCCTAGCTGAACTTGCTAATCTGGAAACATCCACACACATCAAAAAACAGGCTATCCCAGAGGCAAAGCTATGAGCAGGGAAGACAGAAAAGCCATCCTCCGCGCCGAAACAGGAGCGATCGCTCGTGAATTGAAAACCCAAGGCAAAATCCTCGGTGGATTCGTTGCCACTATGTGGGTTTTAGAGATTGCGGATTTGGCTTTAGGTGGGGCACTCAACGTTTACGGGATTGCCCCACATAATATTATTGGTCTCCGTGGCATTCTGTTTGCCCCTTTCCTACACGGCGGTTTGGGTCACCTGATTGCCAACACCATCCCCTTTATCGTTCTGGGTTGGTTTGTGATGTTGCAAGAAACCAAGGACTTTTTTGTGGTTAGCGCCATTACCATGCTGATAAGTGGCTTAGGGACTTGGGTGTTTGGTTCACCCAACTCTGTTCACATTGGTGCGAGTGGTCTGATCTTCGGTTACCTGGGTTTTTTGTTAGCGCGGGGCTACTTTGAACGTAACTTCCCCTCAATCTTGCTCTCCATTACCGTCGGTATCCTCTACGGGAGTACCATCTGGGGCGTGTTGCCAACTCAACCCGGAATATCCTGGGAAGGACACTTATTTGGCTTTATCGGTGGTGTGATCGCCGCACGCCTCTTGGCACGGAAGAAACTATCATGAGAAATGTTAATAAATCTTAAGCCCTGGATTCAGGAATGCCGAAAAAGCAGAAATTCCCTTACCTCGTGGGTTCCAAATGGACATCCAGGCAGAAAACCTGGGGCTGGCGACACTTTCAGGTTGTCAACCGCAAGAACCAGGGGGATTTAGTCTTTGCCGAAATGGTTGCATCCTGCGACCCCAATGTCCGTTTTTGGCTCAATGCCAAACAACTGAAAAACCCCTCTTTATGGCAAGCCGGTTGGCAATCTCTGGAAGAAATGAAGGAGGAAGAAGAGGAAGAACTGAACGAGATGGAGGTGATTCAATGACCGTTTCAGCCTCCAAACCTATTACGCTGGATGAGTTTCTAAAACTCCCTGAAACGAAACCAGTTAGGGAATACATTGACGGTGAGATTATTCAGAAGCCGATGCCAAAGGGGAGACACAGTCGCTTGCAAGGCAAACTTTGTGCTGCTGTTAACCAAGTGACTGAGGATGCTAAGATTGCCTACGCTTTCCCTGAACTGCGGTGTAGCTTTGGTAGTCGATCAATTGTCCCTGATGTAGCGGTGTTTCACTGGCATCGCATCCCTTTCCATGCAGATGGAGAGGTACCTGATGATTTTAAACTGCCTCCAGACTGGACAATTGAGATTCTTTCACCCGAACAAAAGCCCAATAAGGTAATTGGTAATATTCTCTACTGTCTACAGCATGGATGCCGATTAGGTTGGTTTGTTGACCCTGATGATCGCAGCATCCTGGTGTTTCTGCCGGGTCAGCAACCTGAACTGATGCAAGGGAGCGTTAGCGAAGCGCTTCCGAAGGAAGCTCGATTATTAGTACTACAGGAGATTGAACTAGAGCTAACCGTAGATCGGATTTTTGGATGGCTCAAGATGGAAGGCTAATGGTAGTAGTGTGAGTTACTAAGATGGCTATAACTCAGGATGATTCTTCGGCAAGTTTCAGAACGGTTGCGCGGGTACCGGGATCGAGGCGAAAGCGAAGTGCATCAAGTTGATCAAGCACTGGTGCAACTGTCTCTATGTATCCAGATTGCTTGGCTTTGAGAATTATACCAAGAGTTCCTGTGAAAATGATGTTTAGCTGACGGGCGTAACGTCTGGCAAGAGCATCATCAAGTAAAACTAGAGAGTCCGGAATTTCTAATGCCAATGTGAGTGCTTCCCGTTCACCTGCACCAAGCTCAGGCACTGATAGCGCGGGTATTGATTCTTGTACAGGACGGATGGTAAGCCATGAAAGTGAGGCTGGATCGGGGAGTGCCACACCTTGAGATTGACCTTGAGCCAACTCATCGGCAACTGCCTGTGGCAGGATGATTTGATTGTACAGTGTGGGGAGTAGACCAAGTAAATTGGTTTGGTAGAGGTACTGGATTGGTGAAGTGTCGGTAATAACTTCAGGCATTCGCTAAATCTTCTGCCAGTTCTGTCTCAGTTAAGCGGAAGGTATCGACGCCGTATTCCGCTAGCTTTGACAAAAATAGAACTCGCGGTATTCCTGCTAGATTAGCGGCTGATCCAGAGGAGAGTCGGCCTAATTCATAAAGTTTGACGGCTGCTGCCAAAAGCACTTCCTCGGTTAGTTTTTCGGGAGTGAGGTTGAGAGCTAGCGCCGTTTCTTCTGGCACAGATAATGTGATTTCGTACATTACAAGATTTGACCTCTAGTTTCTCTAGCATATCCCTTGGACGCGATCGCATTCTGCCACGCTATCCAAAAATGCGATTGGTTTATCTCTAAAACCAAGCAACTCGGTGATTTCTCTAAAGATTTGTAACCAAAACTTGACCCTTGAGCAGAAATCACTCAATCTGCTAAGGTAATCTTGATACACTAAAAACCTAAAAATCTTAGCGCCACTCAAAGCTGTTAGCACCAGCTAGGAGCGGCTAACCCCCAAACTGCGTGACCAGTCTGGAAGCTAGAAGAATGGTAACACTCCTCGATGCCCCCCGACTTCTTATGACAACTTTGGCGGGGTGGCTTGGATTTTCGGTCACGATACCGAATACCTAAAACAGGAGTGAATTTACCTTCATGTCCCAGAACTTAATTACTTCTGGGGTGATTGATCCACGACAATTACCCCTTGACCAAATACGGCAGCAAGTCGCAACCTTCCTCAACATTCCCCTCAACCAAATCGATCGCATAGAGTGCTGGCAGCATCAAATCTGGGTCAAATTGGTGGAATCTCGCGCTAAATTCATCAGTTATCGCAGCTTGCCCCTCTGGATGGAACAGGGACTTTCTGCCATCCAAAAGTGCACCTCCCGCCCTAGTCTCGAACAACTCGGTGAAATCTTACGCACGGAACGGGATTGGTACGAAGAACACGAAATGCCGGAAGCGGTGCAACCTTGGCGAGACGCTTGGGCAAAACGAGCACAACACTTGCGGGAAGAAGACGATCGCCTCCAACCGATTCACGCCCATCAACAAGCGGGACTGGAGTGGTATTCCGCTTGGCAGCGAGTATTGCACAGTTGCCGAGATTGTATCGGACTCAAAGGATTAGCCCCAGAACTTCAACGGCAAAGCAAAGACTTTGCAGACTTACCCGACGTAATGCAAGCGATGCAACACCTGTGGCAACAACGCTGGCAGGAACTCATTGATGCGATCGCGTGAAGCCCATGCCACTTATGCACTCAGGTGAAAAATCCTGGAGTTGACTGGATTAGCGAGGGACTGTCCACCAAGCAAGGGCATAAGATTGGGAGGATTCATTTACCTGTTTGCGATACTGAACGCGGATTTTGTAGCGACCTGCCTTAGGAACTGGGCAGAAAATATGCTGTACACTATCCACCTCACTAATGGAAGAACAGACACTTTTGCTCGTGTCATTCTCATCCACTGGCATGAGATAAAGGTCAAGGTGATTCAATCCGCGATCGCGAAAACTCTCCCCCACATCAAAGGCATTATTGTTATTCTTGTCTTGCAACTCCACCAAACGATTCCACGCCAGCGTCAGAGACACAAAACTTTTTTCCTTCACGGGTTTATCTAACACATAATCCTTAAAGGATGACGCCTCTACTTTGGCATAATCCCAACCGATGGGTTGTACGGCTGCCGTTGACCTCCATTGACCTGGACTAAATTGCTGGTAAGCCCGGAAGGCATTCAGTTGTCCGGTTCCCATCTGGTAATCTAAAGGAATTTTGGGGTCTTTGAAGGCATCAGAGTCTAACCATGTGCGGTTATCTTTGCTTAAAATGGTACGGCTCATTCCCAAGTGCAAGCCATCGCCGTTATCCTGGATTTTCTCAGCCGAGTTGAGTAACACCGCCTTCATCACTTCGTGACGTCGGGAGTCTATAGTCCAATTTTTCTGCTTGGAGTGGAGTTGGCGATCGCCAAATTCTTGCAGCAGCGCGACTGTCGCTGTAATATGAGGAGCTGCAAAACTCGTCCCACTCACCTCCGTCTTTTTCCCGTCCAAATTGTACGCCGCAATCTTGCTACCGGGAGCAATAATACTAATAGAGCGGCGATCGCCAACATTAATCTCGCGTTCAATCAAACGTCTGCCAATCCCAACGGGTGCAGCACTTAAATTCGGAAAGTCCACTTTCGTGAAAACTCCCTGTCGCTTGGTGGAGTAAGCGGTATTCACCCCATTGTAGTTATCCGTCGGGATTGGAATACCCCCATCCCCCTGGTTCCCAGCAATTACAAACAGCGTGTTGTGAATGGTGGATAACCAATCAATACATTGAGTCAAAAGCGCATTCCCATCCAATAAGGCATCCGGTCTGGTGTCTCGTTCCAACGGTTCGCCAAAACTAAAATTAATTGCCCGCACATCTCCCCCATTTTGCAGGGTGACATATTGAGCGGATAAGCACTCTTCCGGTTGTCCTCCTTTGGCAGGTGAACCCACGGCTGTAGAATAAAGCCTTGCTGCGGGTGCGACTCCCGGTAAACTTTTGTCCCGACTGACCATTACCCCTGCCACCATTGCCGCATGAGCATCTACATTGGTATTGGATTTAGCTGGCCCGTCGCGATAAAATGCTCGCTCCAGAGGGGTTGGAGGATTCCAGGAAACGGCTTTGTCAAAACCAAAAACTCCAGGTCTACCAATTTCTACCTGACCAATGGCAATTTTACGACCGATTAAGTTGTAGGGAGGGTTATGTAGCTTACGTGCTTCGATCCCCGCTTCTCCGATTGAAGATATTGATGAAGCGAGTACTGGGGTAACGATGTAGGCGGCACTTAACCCCCCGATGATCCATCCTAATTTGTGAATAATCTGCCAGTGAGCCAAGGATGCTGCTCCTTAAAATTAAATGGGTTTGAGTTCTTGATGTTTTAAAGGGTGGGTCAAAGAAATTTAACTTGTCTGTGTCCCGTGTTTCCTGCCGTTGTAGCTGAGGAATGAGAACGCCCCACGCCAGATTAAATTCTGTGACACGAACGCAAAGGTTCAGATTAAATTGGGGAAAGGTTAAAGATTTTGTTAAGATCGATAAATAAACCTGAGGACACAGGAGAGTATCACCAGTCATGACCCAAACGCAATCCCAAAAACCCATTGTTGTTGCCCCTTCTATCCTATCAGCGGATTTTAGCCGACTGGGAGAAGAAATTAGAGCCGTGGATGCCGCTGGTGCTGACTGGATTCATGTGGATGTGATGGATGGTCGGTTTGTCCCCAACATCACCATTGGTCCTCTGATTGTAGAAGCAATTCGTCCGGTTACCCAAAAGCCTTTGGATGTCCACCTGATGATTGTGGAACCGGAAAAATATGTGGAAGACTTCGCTAAGGCCGGAGCTGATATTATTTCCGTACACTGTGAGCATAATGCCTCTCCCCATCTACACCGCACTCTCTGTCAGATTAAAGAATTAGGTAAGCAAGCCGGTGTAGTGCTAAACCCCTCAACGCCCTTAGACTTGATTGAGTATGTCTTAGAAGTCTGCGACTTGGTGCTGATTATGAGCGTCAATCCTGGCTTTGGCGGTCAGAGCTTCATTCCTGCGGTACTCCCCAAAATCCGCAAACTGCGTCAAATGTGTGATGAGCGTGGACTCGATCCTTGGATTGAAGTCGATGGCGGACTCAAGGGGAACAATACCTGGCAAGTGTTGGAAGCGGGAGCCAATGCAATTGTTGCAGGTTCAGCCGTTTTTAAGGCCAAAGATTATGCAGAAGCCATTGAGGGAGTTCGCAATAGCAAGCGCCCTGAACCGCAGTTAGCGGCGGTTTAAATCGGTTTAATTTGAGAAAACAACTGACGGGAAAATTGGCTTAAGATTTTTCGCTTCATTTCCTGAAAGCTGATCGAAACGAAAAAATTCCCTAACCAGTCAAAGCCTGCCCACCCAACCTTTTGGAGGGTGGGCATTTTTTTTAGCCTTCTTTATTCTTCTCTCGTTAGACTCTTTGCAAGATGCAAAATAAGGCGCGTGGAAGTTGCGACAGAGTACCCTGATAGACGGTTTCTTGAACCGATAGGACGTTGAATTGACCGCCGAAAATGTCCTTAATTTCGTCAGGTGTAAATCGATAAGGCCCCTCTGGACGTGTTTCTAAGTGGCTAAAGCATTTCAAAAACAGGTAACCCTGAGGCTTAATCAAGTTAGCTACAACTTGAATATAATTGGCTCTTTGCTCCGGGGAAAACACATGGAAACAGCCGCGATCGAGTACAAAGTCAAATTCTTGGTTTAGAGTACTGTTGAGGATATCATCCTGTTTCCAAACAATATCTAAATTCTTGTCTTGGGCAACCTGTTGTGCCTTCTGGATAGCTGTGGCAGAAAGATCGGTTGCTGTGACTTGCAAGCCTCGTTGGGCTAATGCCATCGCTTGAGTACCGGGTCCTGTGCCCAAATCTAAGGCTGTACTATTATGAAGGTTCAGTTGGGTTAACGCTTGATCCAGGTCTGGATCGAGATCAGGATTGAACCAAGGCATAGATTCTACATTTTTTTCCTGATACAACTGTTCCCAGTCAGGTAGCTCACGTCGTTGATTCATAGGTTCCTCTAGATTCAATGGTAATCGTTAGAGCTGTCAGTCATATCACTGTAACTTGGGTGCTCTAAAACGCGCTCGGCTGTGTCGGTGCGCTACGCGCGATCGCTTCGCCCCTCCCCTTTGGGCAATCAGCTTTGTCGGTTGCGCCTGTGACGCTAACCGACGACTTTTTTGTCTCTACAGGCCATAGCGCTTAAAGTTGAAAGGAGAAAGCATCCAAAACCAAGAACTCAGTCGTCTTCTTATGACCGAGATAAATGTGAATGATTGCGATCGATCCAAAGAAGAGTTAATTGAAGAATTGGCTTCACTCCAACAAAAAATTGCCGAACTTCAATCTACAAAAATAGCATTCGATACTCTTCATGAATTACTTCTAACCTCAACTACAACGGCGAAAACGGCGACTGGAACGCTGATGATTCGTACCGTTTTACAACAGATTTTAAAAATTGCGATCAGCCTAACTAACGCTGACGAAAGTAGCCTATTTTTACTCGATGCTGAGGGACGAGTGACTGAAAGTATCTTAGCTCGCGGTGCGGTTATCCGAGATATCAAGCAAAGACTTGTTGGTATCGTTTTGGATAAAGGACTTGCAGGCTGGGTGAGTCGCAATCGGAAAGTCGGACTTGTGATGGACACCATGAATGATGAGCGCTGGTTGACGCTCCCCAATGAGCCTTACACCGTTCGTTCTGCACTCAGTATACCGATTTGTCGGGGGAAAGTGCTGATGGCTGTGATCACTCTCATGCATCCTGAACCGGGACATTTTAGCTCACAAACCGCTCAGTTAATGCAGCTATGTGCGGAGCAAATGGCTCTCATTATGGAAAATGCCTTGCTTTATGTTGAGCGTCATGCTTCAGAGGTGCAATCAAGCCAGCCTGTACAGCAGAAAGAATTGGAGTTAAACGCCACCCATGAGCCACTCCCTCCTGAGGAAACACGAGAGTTGCTCGGCATTTACATCATGTTTAATGATGGAAGATTTATGTACACTAATCCGGGCGTAGCCGCAATTTTTGGATATAGCTTTATTGAATTTATTACAGTCGAATCTATATTTGAACTCATACTTTCTAATTATCATGATTTAGTGATGAATCAGATCAATCAGTGCTTTAAATCTCAAAATAAGTATCTTTATTGTAAATTTAAAGGGCAACGAAAAAACGGCGCTTCAATTGATGTGCAGGCTTATGGAACAAAAACCAAATTAAGCGGAAAACAGGTGATTGTGGGGCATCTCACTTTGGCTTAAATCTGGATGGCTTCACTTTTACAGAAATCATCTTCTTGTAGGATAGGCATCCTGTCCGCCCTGCTTATGAGTGGGTTATATCAACTAAAAATTATTATTTATAGATATGGAAAAACAGAATAACTCTGACTGGACGTATGTTAGTTATGAAAAAATATCGGAAAATTTGAATAAATGGAATCTTACAGAATCCGATTATCGAATATTCAAAAAAATAGATTGGGTCGTAACTGAAAAAATTCATGGTGCTAACTTTGGTATAGTCACCGATGGTTTAGAGGTTCGTTTTGCCAAACGGAAGGAATTTTTACAACCAGAGGAGGATTTTTTTGATTATCAATCCTTGAAACCTCAATTAGTTGAGCAAGCTAAGGAAATATTTAAGATTTTGCAGGCAGATTGGGATGACTTATTAAAAGTTTTTGTATACGGTGAATTGTTTGGGGGTGAGTATCCCCATCCAGACATTCCTGCTGTGCCTCATATCCAAGCGGTGCAAACAGGTATTTATTATTCTCCAAAAATAAAATACTGTGCCTTTGATATGGCGGTTGAAATGAAAGGTAATCTGGTAGCACGAGATTACCTAGATTATGACAAAGCATTAAACCTATTCCAGCAAGTTGGTCTAATGGGCACTAAACCGTTATTCATCGGTAGATATGAGGAAGCGCTGGCATATAACCCTGAATTCGATTCTACCATCCCGGCTTTATTGGGCTTGCCAAAATTACCCTTTAAAAATCATGCAGAAGGGATTGTCATTAAACCACTCAAGTCAATTTATGTAGAGACTCATAAGGGGAAAATTAGACCTATTTTGAAGATAAAGATTCCTGATTTTTCAGAGGATAGCCGATTTCATCAGGCAACCAAATGGACTTATCAAAAAGCTACAACTCTTCAAGCTCCAACTCAAGGGTTGAGTATTGAGGAGGAGTTGAGCCAGGAAATGCTGGCACTGGTGACGGAAAGACGATTAATAAATGTTATTTCTAAAATTGGTAGAGTGTCGCGGAGTGATTGGGATAAGAAACAGGAAGTTGCTCAATTATTGATGCAGGATGTTTTAGAAACGTTTAACGAAGAGTGGGAAAGCATTTTCAGCGGTTTATCGGGTGAGAACCAGCAAATTTTGATGGAACAGTTACATCAGAAATCGCAGAAATTGGTTGAGGTTTACTTCAATTAGTAGATGCGATCGCGCTTTTGGCTTTGTGCTGGTGGGATGCGATCGCCAGTAGCGCTACTATGTCAACAAAGCTTGACATAACTAAATGGAGAACTCGTTATTCCCTGCTAGGGGGTTATTACTGAACTCTTCAGTTAGCTCATCCCGAAAATTTGAGCTTACTTTTCGCCGGATGTGGAAAACCTCTCTCCAAACCTCTCTCCTACGAGGAGAGAGGCTTTGATTTTTCCCCCTTCCCTTCAAGGGAAGGGGGTTAGGGGGTTAGGTGTTTCGTGAACTTTTCCACATGACGTGAAAAGTCAGAAAATTGAGTGATTTTACGGAGGAAAAAAGCTGCGAACTAGAGAAAAATTTTAACAAGACCTTTAAGAATAGCTCAAATAAAATGGCTGTTAGTACTGATGATCAGGATCGGGAAGGTATACCCACCGACTCGATAAGGAAGGATGAACAGGATTGTATAGGCGGAATCACGGTATCGTCTCAGCTACAGGAGAACACTAATCAGCAACAATCTGCTGACAAGCAAGGCACTGATGTTGAACCAATATCTCAGCCACAAGAAACTAACGCCAAAGCTACCTATGCCGAGAAAACAAATCGAATCCAAGCCTGGGTTCAATTTATCAAAGCAGTAGCCCCTTTTATCTGGGGAATAGTGATTCTAGTTGTGATTATTCCCCTTGTTGGTCAACTATTTATCGCCAAAGCCTTTTCAACTAAAAGTATTATTGCAGAGACTAAGCACCCTATAGAAGTCGTTGAACAGCGTCAAGTTGACTGGAGCAAAGTTAATGAAGCCATGAAACTGACGCTTGATCATGCCTATAACAGTGCTGAGGATTATGCCTCTCAAGAACTCGATGTCTGGGTTGATGAATTAATGGGTAGAGTTGATAGTAGCTTTTTAGATTGGTATTTCGGCTACTTCAATCAGAAGCAGATTGAGTATAAGAGCCTTTTTGTTCAACTCTCATCAGGTGCGAGTCGTTTACTAAATCCAAATAATCCAACCCCAGCCGAAAAAGTTGCTGAAGTTATTACTGAAGATTTTCAGAAAGAATTTGCTAAACGGGTACTCATACCGCAAACGTCCCAACTCAGACTAGAACGCATAACCCAACAAACTGTTAAGCACTACCTTGATGACTTGAAGGGGAACATCAACAGTATTCCACTACGTTACAACCTACCCCAAGCAGACTGGGAGCGCTATCTCAATGAGATTGCTATCACTATTAATGATACTGAAGGTAAAATCTCGAATCTTTCTTTGAAGGTATTAGCTGGTGGTGGTAGCTATTTAGCGCTAAAGCCTTTAGTTGCGCCACTTGTTGTAAAAGTTGGTAGTAAGGTGGTTACTAAACTGGCTAGTAAGGCTGGTGCAAAAGTTGCTACAAAGACGGGTGCAGTTCTTGCTAGTAAGTTAGGTGCAGCGGTTTTAGATTGTACGGTTGGCGTAGGTATCATTCTTTGGGATGTCTGGGACACTAATCACACAGCTCATGTGGAAAAGCCAATTTTGCGCGATAATCTTGCTGCTTACTTGCAAGAAGTGAAATATTCCCTTCTCAACAACCGTGAGAACGGAATTATGACCGTAATTGACCAAATCCAAAGCAAGATTGTGCCAAATCTTAATAAGTTGATGTAGTCAATGAATTGATGGGGAGATAGCCGACTAACACTCTCCCCATTCCCTTCTCGTTCATCAAATTAGGAACAAGGAAAATAGCAATGTTTCAGCGTCGCTTATTTAAGCTGTTTGTCTGTCTAACTCTTAGTCTTCTCTTAAGCTTAACTGGAATAGTTCCAGCTCTTGGAAAAATTTATCCAGCTTATGCCGTTGATGTACTAAAAACGCCTAGAGGAAATGTAACTGCTTTCGCGAGTCCTAATGAATCAACCGATTGGTATCAAATTGACAAAGTGCTGATAGATGCAGTCAGAAGAGTACATGATAGCACGGAAGAGTTTGCGGCTTATGAATTAGATAATTGGGTCAATGATTTAATGATTAAGGTAGATGATAAATTTCTAAATTGGTACTTCAGCTATTTTAATCAGAAAGCGATGGAATTTGGCGTTCCTTTTGCTTGGCTGGCTTTTAACGTAGACTTTCTGAACTTATTCAAGAAAGAAGACGAAACACATATAAATGCAAATCAAATCTTACAAAAAAGAATGGTTAATGATTTGCAAAATAAATTTACTGAACTCGTATTAAGCCCAGAAGAAGCGCAAACATCTTTATCGAGACTAACAGAAAGGGTTGCCCGTAATTATGCTTTAGGGCTAGGTATGCAGTTAGCTACAATCAAAAACTCCTACAAAATTCCAGATAGAGAGTGGGAAAGATATTTAAATACTCTTGCCAGCCTAGTCTATGACACTGGGGCTAGTAACTATAGTTTGTCACCAGAAAGTATAACAAGTAATCTAGCAACTAAATCAATAATTGTTGCTACAGCAGGCATAGGTGGTAAATTAGCTCTAAATTTTGCTGCTAAAGGGGCTGCCAAAATAGCTGCGAAAGCTGGAGGTGCAATAGCGACTAAGGTGGCTGCTCAACTTATAGATCCCGTTTTAGCTGTAGGAATTTTGATTTGGGATACCTGGGATTACAACAACATGGTGAATGCATCTCGACCCGTACTCCGTCAAAATATTCTGGAACACTTAAATGAAGTAAAGCTATCAATTCTTGATTCACCTGAGAATAGTATCATGGCATCCATTGAGGATGTGGAACGCAAAATAATCACTGCATTGGAATCTAGCCCAAGCTCTTAAATCCAATGTGTAATTTCCCAGAATAGGAATAACAGTACTATTGAACTAAGAAAGAATCTTCAAAAATGTCTAAAGTTGACCAAGTAATGGAAGAGATTATGTCTAAAGCTAAGCAGGTAATTAAATGGATTAATGACTGGGCTAATCTGATTGGGCTTATCATCGCTGTGATTGCGCTGATTTATACTATCCTTCCCTTTTACAATGACTCAGGGAAGGTGTCAAATTTAGATAGCTCAGTTAAAGTTACAAACTTTCAAGAAGTTAACCTCTGTAACGGCTATCTGGTTAACGATCCCTTATCTGAAGTGCTAACGACCACGAGTCTCAGCGACAAAGAAAAAGACTATCTGGAAAGCAAAATCAACTGCTATCGCGATCAAATACAGAAGAACCACAACGATGCAGGAGCATACACGAATATAGGCGAAGCTGAGCGACGATTAGGCAATTTGGCAGCTGCTAGTAAAGCTCATCAAAAAGCCTTGGAGTTAAAACCAGACTTGCCAGAAGCGAAGATAGGACTGGCACTTATAGAGCAAGATATGGGCAACAAGATGGCTGCTAACCAAGCGATTCAAGGAGTCTTAGCTGTACATCCTAACAAGGCGATCGCTCATTTCTACCAAGGTACAATTCTTTATGCTCAAAACCAGTTGAAGGATGCAACCGTAGCGTGGCAAAAGGCGAAAGAATTAGATCCAAATCTATCTAAGCCCGTCAAAACTTGGAAATTACCTAATATAAAGCACGTACTAGGCTGGCAAAAGAACGAGCCAAGTGTTTAGCCTAACTTATAAGAAGAGTATTTCTTACGTCGTTATAATTCATTACCTACCTCTCCTCCTCCGGATTGAGGGAAAAATAAAAGAAACAGGATTAAACTAAGTAAATTAGTTGCCAAAACTGTAACCACTGGAACACCTCTGGCTGAAACAGGTCATCTTAAAAGAGGAAATGCATCAGCAAGTGAGGTAGTGAGATGAATCGACAAAAACTCAACCGAGTGGGTGCTATTGTGGCAGCAGGGATTGTTCTCTCAGGACTAGTGGGAGGGTTGATGGCGCAGAAAATTGACGCCCTTGACTCCCGCCCTAACTCCCAAAAACCTGAGAATTCACGTTTAATGGCACAATCGCCCAATCGACCTGTGGATTCAAAGCTTGTTGATGCGAATACAAAATTTGGTTTCAAGCTGTTCCAAGAGGTTCTCAAACAGGACAGCAACAAGAATGTTTTTGTCTCGCCTACCAGTATCGCGATCGCACTTTCCATGACTTACAATGGGGCGAGTGGCGAAACGCAACAAGGAATGGCGAAAGCGCTGGAACTTCAAGGCATAAGCTTACAAAACATCAATCAGGCGAATGAAACTTTAAAATCCTCCTTAGAAAAAGCTGACCCTGATGTTCAGCTATCCATTGCCAACTCCCTCTGGGCGAAGCAAGGTACCCCCTTCAAGCCTGAATTTATACAAAGAAATCAACAATTTTATAAAGCCAAAGTCACTGAACTCAACTTTACGAGTCCTGACGCCGCTAAAACTATAAATGGTTGGGTTAGAGAAAATACTCGCGGTAAAATCGATCAAATTGTTAACCAAATTCAACCCGAAGATGTTCTCTTTTTAATTAACGCTGTTTATTTCAAAGGGAACTGGACAAAGCAGTTCGATAAGAGTGATACCGCTGAACGCCCATTCTACCTGTCGAATGGTAGCCAGAAGCAACATCCCATGATGTCTCAGTCTGGTAAGTATCGCTACTACGAAAATGACTCTTTTCAGGCGGTAAGTTTGCCTTACGGAAAAGGACGGCTGAGTTTGTATGTTTTCCTACCGAAAAAAGATACCAATTTAGTCGCTTTTCAACAGCAACTCTCTCTCGAAAACTGGCAACAATGGATGAACCAATTCCAAATGCGCTCCGGTTCACTTCAGTTGCCTCGCTTCAAATTTGACTACGATATTCAACTCAACAGCGCCCTAAAAGCCCTAGGGATGGAGTCGGCTTTCAGTACTGGCGCTAATTTTTCTAATATGACTTCAGCTTCAGTTGCCATCGATCAAGTTAAGCACAAAACTTTCGTAGAAGTGAACGAAGAAGGTACAGAAGCTGCTGCGGCAACCTCTGTCGGTGTGATGTTAACCTCAGCCCAAATGCCAACAGAACCCTTCCAAATGGTGGTTGACCGCCCCTTCTTCTGTGCGATTCGGGATAATCAAACAGGAACGCTTTTATTCATGGGTTCCATTCAAGAACCGAAGTAAGCAAAAAAAGAATGATTAATCTGCAACCAAAGCTTTCTTACTCCCCCCTTAAAAAGGGGGGTAGGGGGGATCTAGATGTTGTGCCTCAAAAGAGAACTGGTATTATTTCAATTTGACTTTCTTGAGTGTTCGCAAAGGCTGAAACCAGGCGTAGTTGCATTCTTCACACTTTTAGTTGGGTATCTTACTCACAATCCCCGACCATTGAACTTTCTTGAGCTTATCCCGGCGATAGGAAAAGAAATGTTCTGATTTCTGATAAGTGCAGTAAGGCGCGATCGCAACTTGCTCAGAAGGGATACCCAATTGTTCCAACTGTATCGCATTCACCCGCCGCACATCTAAGCGCACTCGTCCCGGATGCGCGTCTTCGAGTATCGGGGAGTCAGGTAGCTGCTGCAATAAATCCAGAATAGCCTCTGGGGATTCTGCATTATCTTGTGGTATAATACTAATCCCAACTTCAGCCGCGACCGTTTCGGATACCTGATACACCTCACCCGCGATCGCAGGCCCCATGGCAATCCGCAAATTTTCCAACCGGCTACCGGAGTCCATGAGTCGTGCGATCGCATTCGGTACGATTCGAGTTGCCGTACCCCGCCAACCCGCATGTACTGCCGCCACTTGTCCCGTTTTTTCATCCGCAATCAGCACAGGCGTACAATCTGCCGTACACACCCACACCGCCTGCTGAGGCTGTTCTGTGAGGATACCATCAGCCGAGGGTCGTTCCGGCTCCTCTTGAATGTCGTTGTTTACAGCAGTGACGCTTTCAATCTCAGAAGGCGTCAGTACTGTGTTGCCATGCACTTGTTTAACGCGATAAACGTGAGCATCAGGCCGGAGGACGTTCACGATTTCCGACGGCAAGCGGGGTGAAAACGCTGAAGTGAAAAAGCCGTGTTCCCAGTCTTGGAGAAGGCTACAGGTCAGATAAGGCAATTCTTCCCAGGTTTGCCAGTACCAAGTATGCATCACAGTATTTTGAATAATTGTTTCAATCACGCTCGATGACTCTGTAGAGAAGCTGCCCTAAAATCAGGAGTTCTTTAAATCCTGGCTAATCTATGCTAACGTAGGCAACAATTTCCTTCGCCCCGTAATAATGGGATTTAACCAGCAACAGTATAAGATAGCTCTCGAAGAAGTGGGGGAACGGCTATCTGTGGAGGGCAATGTCCCAGGAATAGGGCAACCCCAAGATATGTCCCTCCATCTGTTTGAAACGCTCCCTTCCACCAACCAAACCCTGTGGGACTTACTCAACCAGGGGGCAACCCATGGAACCGTTGTGATTGCTGCTCAACAAACAGCAGGACGGGGTCAGTGGGGGCGTCAATGGGAATCGACGCAGGGTGGACTCTACTTATCGGTGGCCTTAACGCCCCAACTTCAAGCATCCCATAGTGCTCAGCTAACCCTGTCGAGTGCCTGGGGCATTGCGACGGCTCTGAGGAGTTACGATATTCCAGTCGCCCTCAAGTGGCCGAATGATTTATTGCTTTTGGGGCGAAAGTTGGGGGGCATTCTCACCGAAACCCGCGTACATCACGGTCAAATTACCAAAGCCGTCGTTGGTATTGGGATTAACTGGAGCAATAGCGTACCTGAATGGGGTATCACTCTACAATCTTTTTATGAAAAACACCTCGGCGCGAGGGTGACTTCCTTAGAAGTATTAGCCGCCATTGTGATCCAAGGACTCAGATTTGGATACCAAAGTTGGTTAGAGCAAGGAATAGAAAGCTTGCTACCATCTTATCTGGAGTTACTACAGATTCAAGGACGCCAAGTCATTGTTGATGGCAACGTCGGCATAATTACGGGGGTAACCCCCACGGGGGAACTACGTCTTGGCTTAAACTCAGCGACAGCCCCTACAGAGATTTGCCTCCAGCCCGGTACAATCAGTCTTGGTTATCGTTGGTAATTCTTCAAGGGTGAATCACCAGAGCCAATTCGTATTGATCAGCACATTGATTGACTGAAATTCTTTATTCTTCCAGATAAATTAATAGTGATGAGGAGTGAGTCGGAAATGACCAAAAAAACCGCGTCTGGGTCTGGTTACACCCTTTTAAGCTTCTTCTATCGGTCTCCTAGGCTGATGCTGGGGCTGAGTTTATTGAGTGGGTTCAGTATCCTCAGCAGCGGCTTTGTAATCGCGCAGACAGATTCCCTGGTCGATACGGGAACGGCACCCCCCTCGACCTCGGTCAAAGCGGCACCCGCACCGGCACCGGAACCCCCAGCCAGCCGCAAGCCAGTGGTAACTACCATTATCGTGCCAGACACCCCAGCACCCAGAGCCAATCGGGAACATGTAGCCCCAGCTAAACCCCCCGCACCGGTAGCTGCCAAAAAACCAGCTTCTCCATCACGAACATCAGAGACAGCCACCCGGAAACCTTCTCGCCAACGACAAACAGCAGAAACCGCTGCGAAAAAACCCTCTAGCCAACGACAAACAGCAGAAACTGCCGCGAAAAAACCCTCTAGCCAACGACAAACAGCAGAAACCGCCCGGAGGAAGCCTCCTACCCTACAACGCACCGCTGATGCCCTAGGCCCCATTATTGCCGCCCCGAAAAAACCTATCCTGGCGGCTCCAAATCTGTCTATACCCGACAGCGAAACTGTAGCGAAGCCTCCTAAGTTGTATATCAGTCCATCTCAAATCCAAGAGAGCGCACAAACTCCCGATTTGCCGACCAATCGCTATCTTGACCGTACTGAGTACAATATTGGCGCAACTCCCAGAGACGAGAAACCGGCATCTGTCGTGGTGAGGGATCGCTCAACGGGTTGTAGAACGGTGTCGCAAAATGGACGACTGTTGAGTGGAAGTTGTGGGGTTGCCGCGCCTAATCAGCCAATAGCGACGCGACAAACGGCGACGAGAGACGTAACAAATAAACCATCAGCCAACCGAGCGATCGCTAACCGACAAACGGATAACCTCAGACATCTCCTTCAGGAGCCAAGGCTACCTAAAGTAACAACTCAGGCACTCCAACTGGCTAGGCTAACCGCTCATAATGATCAACTTAACGAAGTAACCACTCCAGAACCTCAGTTGCTTGGAGTAAAAAGATTACCAGCGCCAGCCGTTGCATCGACCAAGTCTGTTAACCCTCGTTCAGCGCGATTGAGGGTCAGAGGGATTCGTCACCCCCAGCAGAAGACCTACTCTGCATATTCTCCCCGACCCGTCGATTTATTGCCGGCTTCGTCCTTCTCTTTTCCTGAAGCTTCGACTTCACCAGGAAGCCAGTCTTACTACAATGTGACCCGCCGACCCGCAGGGCGTCCCAATGTCGGCAACGCTAATTTCATGTTCCCTCTAGCGATGCCTAACGCCATTACTTCCTTATTTGGTTGGCGGATTCACCCTATTGCAGGTGATTACCGCTTCCACGCGGGTACGGATATCGGGGCACCCGAAGGCACACCTGTACTCGCGGCGGTTGCGGGTCAGGTGATTACGGCTGACTTCATGGGTGGCTATGGCCTGACGGTGGTCGTGCAGCACCAGGACGGCAATAACTTAAGCCTCTACGGTCACCTTTCAGAAATTTTTGTCCAACCCGGTGAGCAGGTGGAACAAGGAAATGTGATTGGACGGGTTGGCACGACAGGCTATTCGACCGGGCCTCACCTGCACTTTGAATGGCGACATCTGACTCCCAATGGCTGGGTGGCGCTGGATGCAAGACCCAATATTGAATATGCTCTGGGTCAATTTATCAAATCGTTACAAGTCGCGCAGGCTACACCGGAGTCAGTTCCGCAACGAGGCTATTAGAAGTTGAAGGGGTTGAAGGTTGAAGGTTGAAGGTTGTCTTGCCAACTTTGAACTTTCAACTTGCCCTAGCGCAGCGTTATCGACGAGAAGATCGTCACTTTCAACCCTTATAAATACCCATGTTCTGCCAGAAAGGCGGGTGTAATCTCCTCTTGCTGGTTGGTTCCACCTATGCGATGACCTAGCAGCCTATCGACATACTTGCCGAGGATATCACTCTCTAAATTGACCCATCCGCCAATCTGTAGGTGGTTGAGGTTGGTTTGGGCATAGGTATGAGGAATCACCGCTGCTTTGAACCAGCTACCTTCGGGGTCACAATCAGCAATCGTCAGGCTGACGCCATTGACGGCGATGCTTCCCTTGGGGACGAGATAGCGGGCAATTTGACGGTACCACTGATTGCTTAAAGAGGAGGGGGCTGTAAAACACATCTCCCAGGAATTGGGCGTTTGTACCGATTCCTGCAAGCAACCCACTCCGTCAATGTGGCCTGTGACAAAGTGCCCACCTAACTTACTACCCACTCGCATAGATGTTTCTAAATTGACATAGGGAGCTGCATACTGCCTCTGTCCAATGGTTGTGCGATACAACGTTTCATCTGAAGCGGTTGCCACAAAGCCATGAGGTAAAATTTCCTCGACGGTCAGACAAATTCCATCGACGGCAACGCTGTCACCGAGCGCTAAATCCTGTAAGATAACCTCCGAGGCGTCAGTGCGACAGGACACATCGAAGCGATCGCCACCCAGCGATCGAAGGGTTCCAAGGGCTTGAATTAATCCTGTAAACACGGCTTCTGATTGAACTCCTCCTAATGAGTACGTTGCCACGGCTGGACGGAAAGTGAGGGATTTAGGGATTACCGAACTGGAAGGAGATCACCAGAGAGTGAGATAAACTCTTTGAACATTTCCCATTTCCCTCTCCTCGAAGACCCTCCCAAGTCTTCACCCATCCCCCATCCCTTGGAGAGCTAACTCTCCAGCAAACGGTATGTTTTTTTCATGAAGTCCCAAAGCAATCGTCCTGAGACTGGGGCATACTTGGAGAATACCACCTTGTTGATCCCAATTAAATTAGGTTCTCAAGGGCTGATTTTACGGTTGACAGGTCAAGCGATCGGAACAAAACTAGTCGTGTTTGTTCCAATTGTTTGCCGTAGAGTGCTAGTTTATCGCTCTGCTTTGATGCCCGTGATGCTGACCGTGTTATAGAGGCTAAGCCGATGATTGAAATGAGAGTTGCTGCAATTGCAATAGATGCCATTACCAAAAGTCCGATTGTTATGCTCAAGGATTCCTCGGACAGACGAGCCTTGCCCATTTATATCGGACAAGATCAAGCAAAAGCAATTATCAGCGCTTTGGAAAAACAAGCACCCCCCCGGCCTCTCACCCATGACCTGCTCGTCAATATGCTAGAAGGATGGAACATGAAGCTGGAGAAGGTGATCATTCACTCCCTTCAGGACAATACCTTCTATGCCATCCTGTGTATGAGCCAGGGAGAAGCCAAAAAAGACATCGATGCTCGTCCCAGTGATGCGATCGCGATCGCTCTACGAACGGGTAGTCCGATATGGGTGATGGAAGAAGTAGTTGCCGACGCTTCTATTCCAGTTGACCGAGACGCCGACGAAGAAGAACGACGAGCCTTTCGGGAGTTTGTCTCCAACATTCGACCCGAAGATTTTACCCAGCGCCGGGGATTTAAAGCCGGCCCAGATTCCTAGCTTGGCCTTCAAGTGTTCGGTCAGCCAAAGGACTGGGTTGGAAGGTTGGAACGTTGAAGGTTGAAGATTGGAATCTTGAAGGTTGGCAGTTATCACCTTAACCGACTAACCTATAACCTGCAACCCTTGCTAACCGATGAATTAACCTACAACTTGCCAACGTTCAACCCAGTCCCCTTCTTGCTCCGCTTGAATTCGGGGGATTGAAATCAGTAAGCTTATATGCTGATAGCTGGAAGCTGATATCTAAAAATGCATTATCGACGGTTTGGGAAAACAAATCTACTCCTTTCTGTGTTTTCCCTGGGAACCATGCGCTGTTTGTCCTCTGAGTTAGAGGCTCGAAAAACGATACAGCACGCGATCGCTCTGGGGATTAACCACCTGGAAACGGCTAGGGGTTACGGGAAGAGCGAACAGTATCTAGGAAACATTATCAAAACCCAACTTGATGTACCGCGTGAGCAGCTATACATCACAACCAAGGTTCCCCCCACACCGGATGCGGACTTGATGCGTCAGTGGCTAGATGAGTCCTTAGAACGCCTCCAACTCGACTATTTGGATTGTTTGGCGATTCATGGTATCAATACCTGGGAGCATCTCGCTTGGGTGGAGTCCGAAACAGGATGTATGCAGGTGTTGACAGAAGCGGTAGCCCAAGGTCGAGTCAGGCATCTGGGCTTTTCCACTCACGCCCCATTGGAGATTATTTTAGCGACCCTGAACACTGATTTATTTGAATTCGTTAACCTTCATTACTATTACTTCTTCCAGCGCCATGCCGCCGCCATTGAGTTAGCTCACAATAAAAATATGGGCATCTTTATTATCTCCCCATCTGATAAAGGAGGACGCCTGTACACTCCACCGCCCAAGCTGGAACAGTTGTGTCATCCGTTCTCACCCTTAGAGCTGAATTATAGATTTTTATTAGCTGATCGCCGCATTACCACCTTGAGTGTGGGGCCGGCTAACCCCGATGAACTAACGGTACCGCTGAAGGTTGCCAACCAAGATGAGCCTCTCACAGCCATGGAAATTGAAGCTCTTTTACGTCTGGAAACTCAAGCGAAGAATGCCTTGGAAACTGACCATTGTCACCAGTGCTACGCTTGCCTTCCTTGCCCAGAAAACATTCACATTCCAGAAGTTTTACGCTTGCGGAATCTGGCGGTGGCTTACGATATGACTGACTTCAGTCAATATCGCTATCAAATGTTTGAAAACGCCGGTCACTGGTTTGCTGGAGTCAAAGGGAATCATTGTACCGATTGCGGTGACTGCCTGCCCCGTTGCCCCCATGAGTTGGATATCCCTGCGCTGTTGTCGGACACCCATCAACGTCTTAACGGGCCACCTCGGCGTCGGCTTTGGGAATAGTGGGAGATTGGGCAGTCGTTTCTTTGATTACATAACGGATGAGAGCGCGTCCGTGGAACGCTCCTAAGGACACAACAATCTTTGTTATAGTGATGGCAATCGCCGAGAACCCGCTGCTTTTAAGAGAAAATCAAGATAGTGGGTCGTTACCGAGTAATTGCACGGACTCGAATACGACTGTCGGTAACACAATAAGGATTATCCATTAGAGAGAACAACATGAGGGACATTACTCAAGAAGAAATGCGAGAACGAATGGGGAATATAGACCTAATTCGTGATATAATATTTGGCCCAAAACTTCAAGAATATGACCATCGCATTGATAAATTAGAATCTAACTTATCTTTGCTAGAGAAGGAAACGCACGATCGCATTGATCAAGTCAAAACGGACTGTTTGACAGAACTGCGTTCATCCGTGGATGCTTTAGAGCAAAAAATCAAGTCTCTCAGCCTCACCTTCCAGAAGGATAACGCAGATACTCGACAACTCATCGATCGCACTTACCAAAATTTTTCAGGGAGTCTGGAATCGATTGATAAAACGCTAGTAAGCCAGACAACATCGATTCGCAAAGAACTCTCAGAAACGAGAGAAAAGCTGCAAGATGATACCCGAAATCTCAAGTCTCAAATTTTTGATGAGCTGGAAAAGCGCTTCTCGTTGCTTGCCAACGCTAAGGTTTCCAGAAATGATATGGCAGACATTCTATTTGAGCTGGGCTTAAGACTAAAAGGAACTGACTTGGCTAAAGAGCTTAAAGAAGCGAGTAACAACAATGAGTCCAACGATGTTTTTTTTATAGAAGCCAGCAAAATTTCAGAGTGAACTCAACGACCAAGTAGCCCTAAGCGATAGTGTTGCTTGAGCAAATTTCTGGAGTTTAGAAAATTTTAGGCTCCAGGAGGATTTTCATCGGGTAACATCTACCCGCCTAAGTGAAGATTTAGGGGAAGTAAATTAGACTATGGCTTCATCAAAAGAAAATCCCTCAGCTAGCTCCCCGCTAAAAGGCTTGGTGGATTTATTGGCTGATTTACAGATTCTGAACACACCGCAAAAACCTCAAGAGGAATCTTCCCCCTCTCAGACAGATGCACCCAGTCCGGGTGAAGCTCTGGGTTTGGCGTCGGTGGAGGAATACCCAGATGCACCGCCAAAGGCTGACGCTCCTCATGTCGCTAACAGGGTGCGATCGCAAGATATACTTGAAGCTGAGACAAACACTCTAATTCCGTCTCACATTCATGAACAAGAATCTCCAGAAACGTCTCATTTCGCCGCTCACCCTTCAGCGATAGAAGACTCCCTTAATCGGGTTGAAGGAGAACCCAAGGAACTATCTCAGCCTCATCCACCCAAACAGCAACAAGAAGAACCTAAAAAGCCATCCCTTCTCTCGCAAGCGGTTGAATTCTTGCAACATCGGCGAACTTCGTCTCATTCTTCAGAACAGCAACAAGAAGAACTTCAAAAGCCATCCCTTCTCTCTCAACCTGGGAAATCTTTCCCCAATGAACTACCTCATTTTCATCTGCCAGAGCAGCAAAAAACACCAATTACAAACCCATCCGTTTCCTCTCAAGTAGATTCAAGCCAGCCCAAAAACTTAGAGACACCTCCCGAACAAATCTTTAATCAGCTGATAGAATCTCACTGGGAAAAAGCACGACGAAATGAGTTTATCAATCAATCCCTTGGCTCGACGCCTCATCATGATGTAGACAATTCAATTACCCTATTTGAACGTTGGCAACGTTTGCTCCTGACTCAGGAAGTCATGGATTCGCGGAAGGCGCTCGCCGAGTTTAAACAAAAAGTAGAGACTCTTGAGCATCAAATTTATGAACCCACAGAATTAATTAATTTACTTCTACCTTTAATCGCTGAAATTCTGACTTTAAAAGTCGCTGATTCAAGGGAAGACATTGCCCAAGCCATTGCTCCAGTGGTTGATGAAATGATTCAGCGTCGGGCTAAACAGGATATCGTAGCCATTAGTACCGCTTTAGCCCCTGTCATACCTGAAGCGGTTGCCAAACAAGTCCTCAACTCACCTGGGGCTTTAGCTAAAGCACTAGGACCAGAAATGGGGACAGCTATCAAAGAACAGATTACCTTAGAGCGGGATTCCATGGTAGATGCCCTCTATCCCGTCATTGGCAGTACCATTTCTAAATACATGGCGGAAGCCATTAAAGCCATTAATGAAAAAGTCGAAAATGCCTTCAGTTTAGAAGGACTTTCTCGCAAAGTTCGCGCCAAAGTACAGGGGATTTCTGAGGCGGAACTCATCTTTAAAGAGTCGATGCCATTTACTATCCAAGCGATGTTCTTAATTCATAAAAGCTCTGGATTGGTGATTGCAGAATTTCAACCCTCAGATAGCCAGCGCCTAGAGTCGGAGATGGTGGCGGGTATGCTGACAGCAATTCGCAGTTTTGTCAATGATGTAATTGCTCAGACGGGAAGTGTTTCAGAGATCGATCAAATTGACTATGGCGATTCAAGAATTATCTTGGAAGTGGCAGGATACTGTTACTTAGCGGCGGTAACTAAAGGAGAACATCCCCGATCATTTATTCAAAAAATGCGTAGTACGTTGAGTACTATCGTGCAAAAACAAGGTAAATCCATCGAATTATTTGATGGCGACCCAGATAATGTTCCCGAAGAAGTACATCAGCTTCTCGACAACTTAACAAAACTTTCCGATACAAATTCAGCTACTAAAAACCCCAAAGCTCCTGTTGCTTTGTTACTGATTGGTTTAACAGTATTTCTCGCCATTTCTCTACCCATAGGAATCTATCAATATCTAAGCTCAACGGACCGTCGTCGTGAGAGAGAAATTAACCTCGCTTTAGCCTCTGATCCAGAGTTAGCCGTTTATCGGGTTGGGGTAGATGCCAATCTAGGAACGATCAAGCTGAGTGGCAAGTTGCCTAATCAATATCTCCGTTCCAGAGCTGAAAAAATTGCCAAGGAAATTGAACCCAAACTGAGTATACAGAATACGATCATCCCTGTGGAAGTGCCCCCCAATCCGGTGTTGGCAGCAGCAGAGGTGAAGCGAGTGGTTAATATTCTAAATCAGATTCAGGGTTCGGTAATTGCAGCAGATTATAGTGAGGGAACTGTAACTGTCAAAGGAGCAGTACTTCAGCAAGAGGATGCCAAGAAAATTACACAAGCCTTTTTACAAATTCCCGGAGTGAAGTCAGTCAGCAACACCGTACAACTGCAACCGTTCGCGATTGCCTCCCGAATTTACTTTGACCAGGGTTCTTCCGAGATAAAATCAGAGGAACGTTCAAAAATTGCTCAGATCAGGGCATTTCTTGATCAGCACCCAAATAAGTACCTCAAACTCTTGGGTCATACTGACCCTAAGGGTTCGGCTACTGAAAATCAGCAATTGGCACTGGAACGGGCAACCAAAGTCAAAAATGTGCTTATTGCTCAAGGAATCGCTTCCAAGCGATTGCTAGCTGAAGGGACAATAGACCCTCCTATTGGTGTAAGTGCCGAGCAACTCCCCTTATTAAGTCGATGTGTAGAATTTGAGATCATTTCACCTCAAAGTTAAAGCATTTTTAATAGGTGAGGAATCAGTTTACTTGAACCAGAACAACTAGCAGAACAGATTCAGCTTCAAAATCTGGAGCAAGTCGTCTCAGGAATTTATCCAACTTCAGCCAAGACGGGTTTATCCGTTGACGACATTTTTCTCCAAATTGCTTACAAAATTTTAGAGTCCTGCGACAATGGATTTTCCCCCTTTCAAACCTCCCTTGGCCTAGAAGACTTCTCCAACGGTAGAGGAGGGGGGGAGGGAAACCAGAGTCTTCATGATAGCGATGCGGAGCATACTCCCAAGAAGAACCCGCAGTGTCGTTCACACAGGACAGGGGAACCGAATGATGATGGTTTGTTCCTCCTGGGATGTTGTCTTACTACTCCTGGGATATGGTTGCACCTCGCTTGGACATTGGCAAATTCGGCTTAAACCCTCCAAGAGCATACTGGATGAGCGCTATCATACCCAATGCGACTGGTAGATCCCTTTGTTAAGCGCCTAAACAATCTCTCCCCCTCCTTGCAGAAGAGTTATCGGGAGGTTACAAGAGAGCTGTAGACTGAAAATTTAACAATTAGTAACTATTCTTATGGCAACTATCTCCAAGAAAATTTGCATGGTGGGTGACTTCGGAGTTGGCAAGACAAGCCTGATTCGCCGATTTGTCGATCGCCAGTTCAGCGATCAGTATCTTTCCACGGTGGGGGTCAAGATCTCTCGGAAACTTGTAGAATCCGTGAATTTACAGTTGTTAATCTGGGACTTAGAAGGTCACACTAAGTTCAAGGGTATTACCCCCAGTTACCTACAAGGAGCTAGTGGAGCTGTTGTTGTTGCCGATGTCAGCCGCATTGAAACTGTGGAACGGCTTTTAGAGCATATTAAACTCTTTTCATCCATTAATCCCAAAGGAACAATTGTAGTTGCTTTAAATAAATCAGATTTAGTTGATGAAGAAAAACTCGCCAAACTCACTCAATTAGTTCCCGTGCATGATTGCGAACGTGTGGTAGAAATCTACCAAACTTCAGCCAAGACAGGTGTCTACGTGGATGAAATGTTTCAAAAATTAGCTGAAAAAAGTATAGAATCCCTATGAACGTTCTTTTAAATAAAATTGTAGCGCCCCGTTACGAATACCTAATTCTGACACGGAACTTTGTTATTTTAGAGGCATCCTATGGTGCACAATGTTTTGCTGATTGTCCAGAAGCGTTGAAGTTGGGAAAGGATATTCGTTTCGCTTTTCCGGAACTGCTCGGAATTGAAGAAATTATCCTTGATATCATAGCAGGACGACAGACGAATTTTGAATTCAAAGGAATTGCTCGAAAAAATGACCAAAAATCCCCTTTTTACTTAGATTTATATATCAGTGAGTATTCTAATCCAGAGAGCTTGGATAGTCAGTTAATTGTCTTACTTGAAGATGCTACAGAAAGAATGATTTTACAGCAGACTTTGGCACAAAGAACCAATGAAGCCAATCTGTTAGTCAGTTCTTTGACCGCTGCAAAAAAATATATTGATAAAATTATTACATCCATGGCTGATGCTTTATTAGTAACAAATGCATCAGGAATTATTAAAACGGTCAATCCATTTGCTCAAGATTTATTTGGCTATAGCCAGGATGAGTTAATTGATCAGCCAATCTCAAAAATAATTCACCAGGAAAACTTTTTAGATCAAACCAGGATTTTTTCTTCTTCAAATTTGGGAAAATTTATCAAAGATGTAGAAGTTTTTTGTCAAACTAAAACAGGCGAACAAATTTGTATTTCCTTTTCTTGTTCAGCGATTCAGACGGAAATTGAGGGATTACAAAACTTCGTTTATATCGGTCGAGATATTAGCGATCGCAAACGAGTAGAAGCTCAAATGATGAAAGCACTGGAACGGGAAAGAGAACTCCGAGAACTCAAGTCCGACTTTGTTTCCATGGCAAGTCATGAGTTCCGGACTCCCCTAACGGCAATCTTTTCTTCTACTGAATTACTACAACATTACGGTAATATCTGGCCTGACGAGAAGAAGCTCAAACACTATCATCGGATTGAATCTGCCGTCAGACGGATGACAGGACTCTTAGATGATGTTTTACTTTATAGCAAAGCCGAAGCTGGGAAACTACAGTTTAATCCTGCCTCCTTAGTACTAAAAAATCTGTGTAGCGATCTAGTAGAAGAATTGCAACTCGGCATTGGAAAAAACCATAAGATTACCTGGATCTACTCAGGGCCATGCAACAATGCTTACATGGATGAAAAGCTCCTGCTACACATTTTGACTAATTTACTCTCAAATGCAATTAAATATTCGCCTTCAGGTACGACCATCTTTTTTAGCTGTTCCTGTGATCAGGATAATAAAGAAATAACTTTTGAAATTAAAGACCAAGGAATTGGTATTCCTCCAGAAGACCAAACCCAACTGTTTGAGTCATTCCATCGGGCAAAAAATGTAGGGGATATTCCTGGGACAGGACTCGGTTTAGCCATTGTCCAAAAATCAGTAGAATTACACGCCGGTAAGATTACAGTAAATAGTGAAGTGGGAGTTGGCACAACTTTTCGCATCACTTTGCCGTTGAATAGCAAGATTGAACATGTTCCCGTGGAATCTCTCTAGTAACTTAAAGCGTCCTAAGAGAGATTTTGCTAATTTACTCGTGTCAAAAGAATAATTCTGTTTATTGAGAACACTTTATACAAGCTTTAAAAATATCGTGATACGGCTTACAGAAATATCATAAATAGGTAAATTAATCTTCAAAAAAGTTGTTAGTATTACAGTATGCCCTTCAGATTTACCTCTACACTTGTCATTACTGAAGTCTTGCAAGAATCTATTACATTTATCTGTTTTGGATTGAAAGATTTTTAGTCCAAACGGCTTAGAAATGCTCACTATGCATTTCTATTGAACATTATTGAAAAACTATCAATCCGTAATCTCACTGAAACATTACGGATTAGAGTTCAGTAATGTTACGTTAGAAATTTTTAGTGATTAGAACAATAATAGTTCTCGAAACTCGCTTGGTTATCAGGATTAGAAGGGAGAAACAATGCAAAGAACACTAATTCTAGGCGCAACTGGTTTTATTGGCGGCAACCTAGTGAGAACCTTAGTTGCTAGAGGTGAATATCCGAGAATTCTCGTTCGTCCCGGTTCTTCTCTTTCCTTTTTGGAAGATATTTTAGAGCGAATCGAAATCGTCTACGGTGATTTTCAAGACCCAGAATCCTTGCGGGATGTAACAAAAGATATTGATGTGATTTTTCATCTCATCTCAACAACGAGTCCAAGTTCACCAATGGGAAGTAGCCTTGATGATGCTGTAAGCAATTTATTTCCCACTATTCGCCTGGTCGAATCTGCTATGGCTAATGGCGTTAAAAAAATTGTTTACACTTCATCTGGAGGTACCGTTTATGGTGAACCTCAAATTACTCCAATTCCTGAAGAACATCCTCTCCTGCCTAAATCGGTTTATGGGCAAAGTAAGCTAACCATCGAGAACTTTCTTAATTTTTATGCCCGCTCAACAACACTAGATGTTAATATACTGCGAATCTCGAATCCTTTTGGGGCTGGACAAAATCCCTTGAAAGCCCAAGGAATTATTGCAGTTGCCATGAATTGTGCTTACTCCAATCAGGTACTTAAACTTTATGGTAACGGTGAGGCTGTCAGAGACTATCTTTATATAGATGACGTAACGGAAGCACTGATACTGGTGGCTCAAAAACCTGGGTCTTCAATTGTTAATATTTCTTCAGGCATAGGTTATAGTGTTCGGGAGATTGTTCAAGCTGTTGAAGAGGTTTCTGGTCGAATTATTCAAAAAGAGTTTATTCCGGCTCGTTCGAGTGATGTTAGTGTAAGTATTCTGTCTAACCGACTTGCCTTTGAAATTTATGGTTGGTCTCCCAAAATTGGACTCTATGAAGGGTTAGCTAGATTGGATTACATGAGGAAAACAAAGAGGTGTATAACTCTAGAAAGAAGAACCCCGGCAAAGATACATCATATTGCAGTTACTTGTGGCAACCTATAGATTCACAAGAATAAATCTCTTGGTAATAACGCTGGCGAATCACCCTTTTAAAAAGCTCCTGAAGCATCTTACCTATCCCAATAGACTCTAGCCTAACTCGCTACGACAAAGGCCATAAAACCCACTTTTCCGATAAGCTCTAAAGGTTGAGGCACAATCGACTGTCTTATGCCTCCGCTATATTGGAATTTATGAGCTTTGGTATTAGAGCCTTACCCAAAGAGGTGGTAAATCTCATTGCCGCCGGTGAGGTCATTGACTCTTTAGCGGCAGTGGTGCGAGAGTTGGTAGAAAACGCCCTAGATGCGGGTGCAACGCGGATCGCAGTTTCGGTGTGGTCTGAGCAGTGGCGAGTACGGGTGGCAGATAATGGCATGGGCATGGATTTGGGAGATTTGCAACAAGCCGCGACTGCCCATAGCACCAGCAAAATCCGTACCAGTGATGATCTGTGGAAGATTACGAGTTTAGGATTTCGCGGGGAAGCGTTGCATAGTTTAGTGGCGTTAGCTGATTTGGAGATTTTGAGCCGACAAACTCCGAACCTTGAGGGTTGGCGAGTGAGGTATAACTCCGAAGGTGAACCGGCGCAGGTGGACGCTTGTGCGATCGCTCCGGGTACAGTTGTCACTGTCTCCAATTTATTCGGAAATTGGCCTGTGCGCCGCAAGGGCTTACCGTCAGTGGCACAACAACTCAAAGCAATACAAACCACGATTCAGCAAATTGCCCTGTGCCATCCCCGTGTTACTTGGCAAGTGCAGCAAAATGAGCGTCCTTGGTTTAGCCTCAGTGCCGGTATAACCACTCAACACATTCTCCCCCAAATCTTGCGACAGGTACGGCAGACGGACTTGCAGTATCTCTGCGTGGAAATACCGACGCCGGAGACTGGGGGTGGCGAAGATTTCCCTGGGCAAAATCCTGTATCTAAAATCCCAAATTCGTTGATTCAGATCGTTTTGGGACTACCGGATCGGTGCCATCGACGACGCCCAGATTGGGTAAAGGTGGCGACGAATCGACGCTTAGTGCGATCGCCTGAATTGGAACAAACCATCTTAGCCGCGACTTCGCGAACTTGTCCCCGCGATCGCTACCCGATTTGTTTTCTCCACCTGCAAATCTGCCCCAGCCTCATTGATTGGAATCGCCATCCGGCTAAGGCGGAAATTTACTTACATTCCCTTTCCTACTGGCAGGAACAAGCCTCCCGTGCGATCGAGCAAGCCTTACGCATTAGTCCCACCCAGGCTTCAGAAGCAAACCAATCCCAGCGAGTGACAACATTACTCAAGGTATCGGAAGAAAAAGCTGGCTACAACGTGAGTCGTTCCATACAACCCACATCAGAGGAGGCAGAAAAAACTCAAAAATCTGGTGAAATTGGGTTAATTGAACTGCGAGCCGTGGCTCAGGTTCACAATATGTATATTGTGGCGGAGCATCCGACGGGGATGTGGCTGGTGGAACAACATATTGCCCATGAGCGAGTTTTGTACGAGCAACTGTGCGATCGCTGGCAACTCGTGCCGTTAGAACCCCCAGCCATTCTCAGCCATTTGACACCCGCTCAAGTCGAGCAACTTCAACGCTTAGGGTTAGAGATAGAACCCTTCGGTGAGCAGCTATGGGCGGTACGAAATGCGCCGGATCTATTGACAAAACGAGAAGATTGTGCAGCAGCTTTGTTAGAACTGAGTTTAGGGGGAGATTTGCAAACGGCTCAAGTTGCAACAGCTTGCCGTAGTGCCATTCGCAATGGTACGCCTTTGAGCTTACACCAAATGCAGACCTTGTTAGACCAATGGACACGCACCCGTCATCCCCGCACCTGTCCCCACGGACGCCCTATTTATTTAGCGTTAGAAGAGTCATCCCTTGCCCGCTTCTTTCGCCGTCATTGGGTGATTGGTAAGAGTCATGGGATTTAGTGCCTAAGATAATGCCCAAGCCCCATGAAGCGTTTGATGTAGCATAGTCAGTTGACTGTGTACTGAAGTGTGAGAGTGTCCAGCCCAACTCAACCCTCAAAATTCTTAGAGCCAATCGATCGCGCCGCAATCACCCTTATGCTAGTGCTGAGTCTGCTAATTGGCCTGGTGTTGTGGGGAGGCGATCGCACTCAACCTTATGTGCGCGAGTTTAGTTGGCAAAACAAACAAGTTGGGGTGGCGGATACCTTCTTTGTCCTTACCTTCAACCGTCCTATGGATCATGCCAGTGTGGAAGCCAACCTCCATATTGAGCCACCCCTACCAGGATTGTTGAGTTGGGCTGGACGGCGGTTGGTCTATACTTTATCCAATCCAGCACCCTATGGCACAGCCTATCAAGTGAAATTGCAGAAGGCACAACAGTACATGGGGGAAGCGGGAAATCAGATGCAGCCGTTTGCCGGTCGATTTCGCACCCGCGATCGCGCCTTGGCCTATTTAGGTGTCGAGGGAGAAGAGAAGGGACGGTTAATTCTCTTCAACCTCACCCGCCAACAAAAAACACCCCTCACCCCCAAAAACTGGGTTGTGACAGACTTTAAACCTTACCCAACAGGCGATCGCATTTTATTTGCGGCTAGCGATTGGTCAAATTATGGCTCCGGATTGTTTGAACAACAACTGTACACCGTCACCACGGGGTTGCCTGGGATGTCTGCAAGCCAACCCAACTCGACCCCAAAAGCTGGCAGCATCGACCTAATTTTAGACAACTTAAACTATCAAAATCTCAAATTTGACCTATCCCCCAATGGGCAAGTTATTGTCGTTTTTCGGGTGAATCGGAGTCATATCGAGGACTCTGGACTGTGGGTACTGCAACCCAATGAGCCTTGGCAACCCTTGCTCAAACAGCCTGGAGGGGACTTTTTGATTACACCGGATAGTGAAGCGATCGCCAATTCCCCAGGAGAGGGGGTGGCGATTTTGCCCCTGACACCTCAAGCAAAACCCTTGGATTTTCTCCCCAAGTTTGACAAGGTACTCCATTTTTCCAGCGATGGCGTCCGAGCCGCGATGTTAAAATCGAACAGCGATTCTACACAATCTCTGTTTCTGGTCACGAACCAGGGTGAACAGAAAGAACTCCTGAGGACGAACGGCGAATGGCTCAACTGTCAGTTCGACACCACTGCCAAAAAGCTCTACTGCTTAATGCTCCAGTTAGTACAGGGGAAAGAATACTCTCAACAACTCTCCCTGGTAGGAATTGACTTAAAAACCTTTAAAGTTGAGCCACTGTTCGTTCAGTCCAATCCGTCGGAGATGGAGATGAGTGTCTCACCCGATGGCTTGTCGCTGCTGTTTGATCAGGTTGTTACGAAACCAACACTGCCCTCACCAGAGGATTTAACCACAGATGTTGGGTCTGCGATTACGACGAGTCGCCTCTTATTGCTGCCTCTGGTCAACAAAACACCACAATCCACGACTAGCTCTGTTCCTTATCAAGAGTTACCTTTACGGGGTTTTCACCCTTACTGGTTACCCTGATAGGGAAGGATTGATGTTTTTCTAGGGAGAGGCATAGTCGATTCAACGCATCATCTTACCCGATTTGGCTCCGTTTATATTGAAGAAAAACAATACTGGGTGCTTGACTTATAAAGGGTACTCTCTACTGATAGGGCGATCGCTGATGCCAGGATGTTAATTTTTCCATGATTGGGCATTCATTCCAGCTCAAAGGCTTCAGTCATTGGACAATTGAAAATCGTCATTTGGGACTCTTGGTACAAATTAGCAATTCCCTGGGCGACACTCTCTGTCTCCCAACTCTTACTTATGTGGGAAAATCCTTATTCGGCAATCCAAAATTCTTCAATGGGTTGACCGGCTCCTTAACACACATTGCTCTAAGGCACTTGAATTGTGAAACTTCACTGGTTATTGCCCAGTTTTTTGGGCTTTTTTCTGCTCTCCTCTCCTGCTTATGCCCGCCAACTGCTCAATTGGCGTTTTGAAGCCAATCAGAATCGATTGATCTTTATCACAGACGAAGGGGTTCAACCTAAGGCACAGCTCATTAGCAATCCCACACGTCTGGTGATTGATTTGCCCGGTATTATGGTGGAACGCTCAACCGCCGATCAACTGGTAGGAGGAGCTATTCGCTCAGTGCGAGTCGGACAGGTTGATAACGATACAACCCGCTTGGTGGTTGAACTCAATCCGGGTTACACACTCAACCCTCAAAATGTGCAATTTCGGGGAATTTCCTCTAATCAATGGATAGTGCAATTACCTATCCCCCAACAAGTAGCCCAGTTGCCCAATTCAGTTTCCCCACCTCTAGAGATTCCTGTACCCGCGCCGGCTGTGAGTCGTCCAACCGTCAGCGATTCCCAGGTTCCTAAGGGGCGATTAGTGGTGATGATTGATCCGGGGCATGGCGGGAAAGATTCTGGAGCGGTTGGATTGGGTGGCTTACAAGAGAAGGATGTTATCCTGCCGATCTCACAACGAGTCGCCGCCATTTTAGAGCAACAGGGTATCCACGCTATTTTGACGCGATCAAGTGATTATTTCGTAGATTTGGCTCCACGAGTGGAAATGGCAAAACGGGAGCGTGCTGACTTGTTTGTCAGCATTCACGCCAATTCCATCGATAAGCGTCCAGATGTCAATGGATTAGAAACCTATTATTTTGAGCGCGGTGAGCGTTTGGCTCAAACCATCCACAACAGTATTTTGCAAAGTCTTGATATTAAAGATCGCAGAGTACGACGAGCCAGATTTTACGTCCTCAGGAATAATCCCATGCCAGCCGTTTTAGTGGAAGTGGGTTTTGTGACGGGTGTTGAAGACGCACCCAGACTCGCCACCGCCGCATACGAGAACCAAATGGCACAAGCGATCGCCAATGGCATCCTTCAGTACATTCAGCAAAACCAATATGTTGGGGGGTTGCATTAAACAAGGGCGATCGCTAACAGCATACTGTGGGTTGGAGTTTTCATCAATGGTTTTCAAGTGAGTTGACATTCCCCGGCGTGAACCCACGGGGATTCTTGGTTCATCTAAATCTGATGATTCTTCCACCACAGCCCAATCCCAAACATCAGTGCTGATAGCAGCACAAACCATACCGAAAATGCAGTATGTCTTACTTTCTGAGCCAAATTGGCTTCCCACCATTTTCTAGGGCGAATCTTCTGTACTGAAAACGTAATCAATCCTGCTAAATTTAGGCAGATCAAGTTAGTTAGTAATAACAACATTGACCCTACAGCGACTTGCCCATGACCTGAGCCAATTAACAATCCGAATGCCACTAAAGGTGGGAGTAAAGCCACGGCTACCATAACTCCCACAATGGCATTTGTGCCTCCGGATGTGAGTGAGAGTGCGCCTGCCATACCTGAGGCAAAAGCCAGGATAAGGTCTGAGCCACTCACTCTTGTCCTGGAGGCAATTTCAGGAATCTCTGGGTTGACGGTGAAAAAATATCCAATTACGACAGACAAAGACAAAGCAATACAGATACCAACAGCACCAATTTTTACAGCCTGACGGGCAAGAGTTGTATCTCCAAGAGTCGTGGCAAGCGATAACGCCATATTCGGACCCAGTAAAGGGGCTATAACCATAGAACCGATAATGATAGTTCCGTCATCCCGTAACAGGCCAATGGCAGCAATAACTGTTGAGAGCAGAACCATCAAAATATGAGTCCATGACAGGATTACCGTGGCAGAAACATCTTCATAAAGTTCATGACGGTTGATCCGAGATAGTTGAGTATCTAACTCCTGTTCCTGCGGTTGTTTTTTGAGTTCAGCCCCTATCTCTGGAGGTCGTGAGGGTCGAGGGATAGATGCTTCTACAGAAAGCAGAATAAGGCGAAAGCCATCAACTTGAGAAAAGTGAGTTTCTAATTGATCAATTGCCGTTTCGGCTTCTTCCCCAGACAACAGTATTTTAACGAGAGTTTGATGATTGCATAGCTGAGTCTGCCAAATCTCTATTAAGGAATAGTCTTGGAGTAATTCTGGTACTTTCTGGGCGTCTTCATCAGGAAGGAATACTTCAATTAGACGTAAGTTCATAGATATTTAGGTGCTTTGTTGCCTATACAAACTTTCGCTCTAAATACTGCAACTTGGTATAAACCCGCGATCGCTCCTCTAACTTACTACTCTTTCTCTGGCTCTGTGCTAACTTGGACTGACTCAATCAGTCTCCAGATAGATGTCTCAGTCAAGATTGGCCTTAAAAAGAGCGGTCAGTTTAGCTAAATTCTTACTGAATGTTGCAGCAGCCGGTGCCACAATCGCTACCCTTCTCGGTTTTGCCGGGAGTCTGTGGTGGGTTTTCGAGCTGTTCGAGCATCCCAGACCCCAATATTGTTTAATTCTAATAGCTGCCGTCGTGGTTGGTGGCATTTCGCGTCAAGCCTGGAGCTTTGCTTGGTGTTTGCCGTTATTACTCAACCTGGTGCTGATTGTTCCCCTATTTTTCTCACCCGCTCAAGGCTCTGATTTACAACCTGCCAACCTCATCCCTGGCAGTACATTGCGTCTTCTCCTGGTTAACCTCGATCATCACAATCAGGAAACAAGCCCAGCCATACAGTATATAGAATCACAAAACGTTGATTTAGTGCTGTTGCAAGAGGTCACATCGAGATCGCTGAGTACGCTGCAATCCAATCTCTCACGATACCGAGTGGCTACGTCTTTACCACGAGAGAATTCCACGGGTGTAGCTATGCTTGTACCCACTACGCCATCCCAGTCAGTTGAGATAGTAGCGACGCAAATCATAGAATTGCCGCCTAACTCAGGAGCACCCCTGATCGAAACTACGCTGCGATGGGACAGCACAGAAGTGGTAATCCTCGGTTTGAGTATAGCCCGTCCACAGAATCGCGGCTCTTCAGCCTTTCAACAGGTAGAGTTTGATGCCGCCGCCGAGTGGAGCCTTCGTCAGCAGAGACAGGAGAAGCGGGAAGTTGTTGTGATAGGTGATTTTAATACTACCCCCTGGTCCGGTCGATACGAGAAGTTTTTACAAGATAGTAATCTGCGTAATTCACTACGCGGGTTTGGGTTGCAACCGACATGGCACGCCGCTTTACCCTCTCCACTTATGGTTGCGATCGACCATTGTTTGCATAGTTCATCAATTAGAACGATCAACCGTGCTACGGGTGCCAATATTGGCTCAGATCATTTGCCACTGTTGGTGGAATTGCAAAGAGGTTTTTAGAGTCAGTCCTGAAGAAGTCACTCAGAAAACTTAGCAAACAGAGCATTGAGACTTTGAACAATCAAAGGAGTTGCACTCAGAATAATCAACCCTGAGACGAACAGTGTGATCACAGCATCCGCCCAGAGCCAATTCAGCGCCCAAACTGCGATCGCAGCTAAAATAACCCCAATTGAACTTGCCGCATCCGCCAGAATATGCAAAAAAGCTCCCTTGATGTTAAGGTCATGATGGCTATCTTTGTGCAATAAGAAAATATTGACGCTGTTGACTCCAAACCCAACGCTAGCCGTCGCCAACATCGGCAGACTCAGAATTTCCACAGGAGGAGACTGGAGACGTTCCACCGCTTCCCAACCAATCCAAAGTGCGATCGCCACCAGTCCCAAACCATTGATCAACGCCGCCAAGACTTCAACCCAATGGTTTCCCGGTACTGAATCACTAGAACGACGGCGCTGAGCGATCCAGCTTGCCAGTAACGCCAGGATCAATGCCAAACAATCAGACGCCAGATGGCCTGAATCAGCGAGGAGTGCAAGACTATGGCTAAATAATCCTACGGTTAACTCTGCAACGGCAAAGCTGCAAATCAGAACCAACGCAATCAGCAGTAGCCTCACCTTACGGCTTGGCTGGGACGAATGACTGACAGGAATTGTGTGATGAACGCAGGAGGTGGAATGATGATGCATTGCAATTCGCTAACAATGTTGTAATTAGAACTTACACACCCATAGTTTTGCTAATAATCAACCCTAACATTAGTGATGACTCACTTGTTGCAGAAATGTTTCATGTCTGTGTACGACAGCAAGCAATCCCCTGGTGTACCTTGCCTGGAACATCGATCGTGTCTGTTCGTCCTTCAAGCTTAGTTTATCCTGTAAATTTTGATAGAGTAGGGAACAATCTTTCCTAAAGTAATCTGGTACTGCTCAGAACGTAAGTAATAGTAATGCAGTCGTTTATACAATGCTGATACGAAAACAAATTGCGTTTTATTTAAGCGATATTGAAACACCCGTTGGCAGAGTGATTAATTTGCTACTTATGGGTTTGATTTTACTATCTTCATCTATTTTTGTAGCAGAAACTTACCCCATTCCCCATTCTGTGCGTCAGAGCCTCGATGTGATTGATGCTGGAATCCTCATCATTTTTATAGCTGAGTATATCTTACGTTTTTGGTGCGCTGATTCCAAAGTCAAATTCTTCTTTAGTCCCTTCTCTTTAATTGATTTAGTGGCTATATTACCCTTTCTACTAGGGGTTACAAATATTCGGTTTATTCTCATCTTTAGATGGTTTAGAATTTTACGACTCATCCGATTTATCCAATTGAAAATTTTCTTTTTTAAGATAAACACTGAAGATGGGGTAATATTTACCAGAATTTTATTTACATTATTTACAATTATTTTTGTTTATTCCGGATTGATTTATCAAGTTGAACATCGAGTCAATGCGAAGGAATTCCAAACTTTTTTGGATGCCGTTTATTTCTCAGTCGTCACCATGACAACGGTTGGGTTTGGGGATGTTACACCCCTTTCAGAAATCGGTCGCTTACTGACAGTCTTGATGATTTTAACGGGGATTGCCCTGATTCCATGGCAATTAGGGGATTTGATTAAGCAATTAATTAAAACAGCTAACCAAATAGAGATGCCTTGTCTAAGTTGTGGTTTACCGTTCCATGACAAGGATGCTCGGTTCTGTAAAATCTGTGGCACTCCCTTGGAAAACGAGCCAGAAGAAGTGACTTAACAACTAGAGAATTTAAAGCATTAATCTCAAAACTCAATCCCCGGTTGTGCTTTAATCCCCTGTTCCCGAAAAGGATGTTTAATCAGCGTCATTTCCGTCACTAAGTCAGCTCGCTCAATTAAGGCAGCAGGTGCGCCTCTACCCGTTAGAATAACGTGAGACATGTCTTGCTTTTGTGCCAATCCTGCTAGAACGTCTTGAACATCTAGGTAACCTAGCTTTAAGGCAACATTCACTTCATCTAACAATACGAGTCTAAAGTCTGGGTTACGGATAAATTCCAGCGCCTTGTCCCATGCGGCTTTCGCTTTTTCAATATCTCGTGCTCGATCTTGAGTTTCCCAGGTGAACCCTTCTCCGAGTGCGTGAAACTCTAACTGGGGGGTTTCGTCCGGTGCGGCTATGGTCCAATGTTGGAAGGCCGCTTTCTCGGCAGGTTCCCAAGCTCCCTTAATGAATTGTACGATCGCCACTCGATAACCATGACCGAGCGATCGCAACACCATCCCTAATGCGGCTGTGGTTTTCCCCTTGCCGTTACCTGTGTTAATAATAATCAGACCCTTCTCTTGTGAGGCTTGAGCAAGGCGCTGTTCTTGTACCTCCTTCCGCCGCTGCATTTTGCGCCGATATTGCTCTGGCGTCAGTCCAGACGATTCTGAACCAGAAACATCAGAAAATTCCAATGTTTCGTTTGAGTCAGTTTGAGAGTTGATTTTCATCGAGCAAAACTAGAGAGACAACGATATAGGGGAAATTAGACCTTCAGGTAAGGGTTAAGGAGTGGGTTTAACCTGAGAGAGTTGAAAGTTGGACGACTGAAGGTTTAAATCGGTTGTTTACTTTTGTATAACCAGCAACTTACGAACTGACTAACTTGCAAACTTGCAACTTAAGCGGCACAACAGCGAACCCAACTTTCAACTCTTTTCCCCCATCCCTGATCGATTATTTCATCCAAGAATAGTCCCAGGACGGCTGTTCGATATCCTCAATCCAGTCCGTTCGATCGCCCAGACTGTCGTGTATGAATGGCTTTTGTATATTCTCCATCCAGGAGAAATCCCAGCAAGGCGAATTGGATTCTTCAACTTCGAGTACCATATCCCCCTGGTAGTTCTGATTCACCTCCATCGCTTTGGATCGCAAATGAGCGGGTACATAGCGCAGGTGAACCGGCAATCCGTGTCCCAGCATAAATTCGGCTAATTGCTCGGAATGGATGTAGATTCCCTGTGCGTGAAGGTTCTGCAAAATGTCTTCAAATGTTGGCCATTGATTTTGTGCTTTTAGCGGAGAAGACAACTTCATGCTGTTTAGAGCAGTAGAGAGGAGCTCGTTTGATATCGCTAACATTGGTTGCATTTAGACAGAAGTGTGCTGAGTCGTGAATGATTGAAGCGACTGACAAGGCAAAGTTTTATCGGGGAATAAAACTGAGCCGTTACTGATGTCTTTGTCTACACTTGGCTTTACCCAGAGAAGGTTTTGTTTTTATTGAGTTGTAGAGAACACAATACTTAGCTCAAGAAGCGCTGGTGTAAGGTTGGCGTATGCCTGCTGTTGCCAAAACTCGATTGTTGCATTGTAGTCGTTTTGGACGCGATCGCTGCCCACTGTGCTAATAAAGCCGCGAGACGATGGCGTTGACTCAACCGAGCAAGCCGCGCATGGCAAGAGTCTAACCTGGAGCTAGTAGGATTTAGTCCAGCGGAGCTAGCGCCTAAGGGCAAAGCTACCTTCATATACCCAGATTGCCAACGTAGATGGTCAGGGACGCGCTTCAACATCCGCTTAGGTACAATTACATCTATTTGATTGACTAATTATTTATGATATCAGGGAAAATCACCCTCCTCGAAGGAGATATTACTCAGCAACAGGTCGATGCCATTGTCAACGCCGCCAACACCTCTCTGCTGGGGGGTGGTGGGGTGGATGGGGCGATTCATCTCGCCGCAGGGCCAGAATTACTGGTAGAATGCCGACGTTTAAAGGGCTGTAAAACGGGCGATGCCAAAATTACCAAGGGTTACAATCTCCCTGCCGATTGGGTGATTCACACCGTAGGGCCTGTTTGGCATGATGGAAAGTATGGGGAAGATGAGCAATTAGCGAGCTGTTATCGTCGTTGTCTCGCGATTGCGGAGCAATATGAGATACGCTCCATTGCTTTCCCCGCGATTAGTACAGGTGTTTATGGTTTTCCTATGGAACGCGCTGCCAAAATTGCCGTGAAACAAGTCATGACGTTTTTGTTTTTGGAAAACCATTCTTCCTTAGAGGCTGTGATGTTCGTCTGTTTCAATCGCCAGACCTATGACTGCTATAGGTCGGCACTCAAAGAAATTTTATCTAACGAGCAAGGGTGATGCTTGTACTACAACTGGGTCTGACGGCAATCCTAGCTTTCTACCTGGCATCGAATCTAGGCGCTAACGATGTCGCCAATGCGATGGGGACTTCCGTCGGGTCGAAGGCGGTTACCCTCCGGCAAGCGCTCGTGATTGCTGGCATTTTGGAGTTTACAGGCGCGGTTTTATTCGGTCATGGCGTTTCCTCCACCCTCGCCACAGAAGTCGCTAACCCTGAATTGTTTGTAGACATGCCGCAACTGCTGATGCTAGGCATGATTGCGGTATTACTATCTTGTGGTTTATGGCTACAAATTGCCACCAGCCGGGGTTGGCCTGTTTCATCGTCTCATGCCGTAGTAGGAGCGATCGCAGGATTTAGTTGGGTGGCTGCCGGTTTCGGTGCTGTTGATTGGTCAAATATTCGTCTGATTTCCCTGGCTTGGGTTGTCACACCCCTAGTGAGTGGCATCATCGCGGCGGGATTCTACAGTGTCGTCAGGCACTCCATTCTGGATCGCCCCAACCCCATCGTCCAACTGCGCGAGTGGATTCCTTGGTTGAGTACTACGCTATTTAGCGTCTTCGGCATTATCGTCCTGCCGACTCTATTTCAACAACCCTTTTTTGCCGCTTTGCCGATTCCCTCCCACGACTTACCCCTTGCTACGGGAGCTGTTGCGGCGGTTGCTCTCACTATTATCAGTTGGCGACAACTCGCTCGTTTTACAGACATACCCAATGATCAAGAGTCGCCATTCTCCAATCCTGTAGAACGATTACTCGGACGCTTCCAAGTCCTGAGTGCTTGCTTTGTGGCCTTTGCTCACGGTTCTAATGATGTGGGGAATGCGATCGCTCCCTTAGCGGCGATCGCGTATATTCTACGTACAGGTTCTGTTCCCCTGACGGGATTTAATGTACCTTTGTGGATTCTCATCCTCGGCGGGGGTGGCATCGTTTTTGGTTTAGCGATTTGGGGCAAAAATGTGATCGCCACCATTGGGGAAAATATCATTCCGCTCCAACCGAGTAGTGGTTTTTGCGCCGAACTTGCCACTGCCACCACCATTTTGATGGCTTCTCGGTTGGGGATACCTGTTTCTACCTCCCATGCTTTGGTAGGTGCGGTTGTTGGGATTGGACTCACTCAAGACTGGAAGAAAGTCCGTTTAGAAACGGTTCAAGGGATTGCGCTGGCTTGGATTATTACCCTACCCGTAGCTGCTGGTTTAGGGGCAATGATTTTTATCTGCCTGCGTTTACTGTTTTTGCCTGGGTGATCGGGTAAGCTGAGGCTGACATTGCCGTTAATGTGATGAATTACAATTCAGAACAATTCCAATCATTGCTCAATTTACTTCCTAATACATTCGCCGAAAGTGTTGAACAAGTAACGGCCTTTATTTTAGTGGAATTGGAAAGGCAAATTGCTCAGAATCAACTTTATTACCATAACCACGAACACATTAAAGCGGTTCAACAACGAGCTGAGCGAATCTTTCAAGCCATTCGTCCTGCCTGGAAAGCGACTTTGGAGCAGGAAACGGCTGAGGACTATTTAGAGCGAATGAGATTATTACTTAATCTATGTGCGATCGCTCACGATACCATTCAGATTTTTATTCCTACAACTGAACCCCATACCCCCCGGCGGCGGGAAACGGGAGTGAGTGAACAAGCTACTATTGAATATCTACTGGGTTACATTCACCGTTTAAATCAGCAACTCCAGGAAAAAAATCCACATCACCCTGCATGTTTCACCGCTTCAGACTTACGAATTATGCAGGAAGCGATCGCCGCAACGATCTGCGCCTACGATCCGAATCAGCAAGCCATTTATCAACCCGAACTTTACAATACCGATTGCTCAATATCCTACGTTGCCCGAATCATTGCTTTAGCGGATATTGGCGCGTTAGGAATGAATGGGATTGAAGACTACAATCACGAGGGAAGTTTGTTATTTCTAGAAGAAAATCCAGATATCGTGCCGTTAATTCGCAATCAGCAATTGCCCAAGTTGAAAAATGAGCAGCCAGAATTATCCGAAAATCTTAGACAGCGACTGTTGCGACGGACACGATTTCAGGTGAATTTTGCGCGATCGCGTTTAGTGCGGTATGAACAAGAATTAGCCGATTTTCCGATTGATGCCATTCCTATTTTGCAACAAGAAGTATTTCAATACTTGCGTCCTAGCACCATTCGAGAGCTTGAAGCCATAACTCCAACGGATGAAACAATATCTTTAGAGGTTTTAACGGCATTTTTTCAATTTGAAAAGATGCTCTAAGTTGGTTGGCATTACATTAATATTTGTCGTTGAGACAAGGCAGATGGCAGAAGGGAAATCGATGTTTAATCTTCCAGCATTTCCAACAATTGAGCCTCACTTAATTGGGGAATGCCTAAGGCTTGCGCTTTTTCCAATTTAGAACCCGCCTCTTCCCCTACTAATAAGTAGTCGGTTTTGGCACTAACCGAACCCGTCACTTTACCGCCCGCTTTTTCAATCAACCCCTTCGCTTCATCTCGCTTTAATGTGGGCAAAGTACCCGTAATCACAAAGGTTTTTCCACTCAATACTTGACTTTTAGATTGAATTATAATTAAGTTTTGCGTTGCTAGCTGCAAACCGGCTTTTCGCAATCGGTCAATCAAAGCTTGATTGGCTGGAACGTGGAACCAAGAATAGACAGATTGAGCAATTTCTGGACCAATTCCATAGACGCCTTCAATTTGGGCAGCGGATGCTCCAGCAATCTGTTCCACAGTAGGGAACTGTTGGGTTAAGGTTTGAGCATTGACACTACCAACGTGACGAATCCCTAAGCCGTATAATACTCGTGACCAAGGTTGAGTTTTGGAATGTGCGATCGCATTCACCAATTTCTGGGCTAACTTCTTACCCATCCGTTCTAATGAGAGTAGCGACTCAAGGGTTAAATCGTAAAGGTCAGCAACTGAGTGTACAAGATGTGAGTCAACCAACTGCTGCACGAGCTTTTCCCCCATGCCATTAATATCTAGCGCATCACGGCTTACCCAGTGGGTTAGTGCCCCTTTAAGAATGGCTGGACAGGAAGTATTGATGCAGCGAGTCACCGCCTCACCCGTTGGACGCACCACCGGTTGATGGCAGACGGGGCAATGGGTCGGCATTTGAAACGGTTGAGTCCCTTCTGGGCGCAACTCTGGCAGTACTCGCACCACTTCGGGAATAATTTCACCGGCTTTGCGAACAATTACCGTGTCGCCGATGCGGATATCGAGTTCGGCAATGCGATCGCTATTATGCAGGGTTGCCCGTTGTACTGTGGTTCCCGCCAGTTGTACAGGTTGCATTTCTGCCAACGGGGTGAGTGCGCCAGTGCGTCCCACATTGACACTGATGTTTTTGACGACAGTTGGGGCTTCTTCGGCGGGGTATTTGAGGGCGATCGCCCAACGGGGAAACTTCTGGGTAAAGCCCAATTGTTCCTGAAGGGCAAAGGAATTAAGCTTGACTACAACCCCATCGGTCATATAAGGCAAATTCCGCCGTTGGGTATCCCAGGAATTGTAATAATCCCGGACATCCTCTAAAGAGGCGCAGATTTTGCGATTCGGATTCACCCGGAAACCCAAGTTTTGCATTAATTCCAGGGCATCCCATTGGGTACGAGCAACTTCCACGTCCTCTTTTCCGGGAATATATAAGGTATAAGCAAAGAAATCCAACCGTCGGCGATCGACAATTTTAGGGTCTAATTGTCGTAGAGTTCCCGCTGCCGCATTCCGAGGATTCGCGAACAATTGCTCACCGGCTTGCTCGCGTTCCTGATTAATTTGTTCAAATACGTTGATGGGTAAAAACGCCTCTCCGCGCACTTCTACCACTGGCGGCGGTGTCTGTGTATTCAGTCGCAAGGGAATCGAGCGAATGGTGCGGACATTCTGGGTAATTTCTTCACCCGTAACACCATCGCCTCGCGTGACTCCCCGCACTAAGACGCCATTTTCATAAGTCAGCGCTAAAGCGTTGCCATCAATTTTGAGTTCACAGACATATTCAAACCCCCCCTGTCCCTCCTTCACAAGGGAGGGTGCATAGCGCTTCCACCGTTCCTGCCACTTGGTAAACTCCTCGATGTTGAAGGCATTTTCCAAGCTGTAAAGGGGGATATTGTGCCGCACGGAAGAAAACTGGGAAGCTGGTTTCTCTCCCACACGTTGAGTGGGGCTTTCAGGCGTGATTAACTCAGGATATTGTGTCTCTAAATCTTGCAGTTCCCGATACAGCTTGTCATAAATGGCATCCTCCATAATCGGATTGTCGAGGACGTAATAGGCATAGCTGGCTTTTTGCACCAACTGCCGCAGTTCTTGAACTCGCTGTTTTACTTCAGGTGTCGCTTGTGTCACAGCGTTTGTTATCCTCAACGCGCATTAGACTCTAGTTTAGCGACAAGATTTGCGATCGCTATTCATATCCCTCTTGTGTCACTCTCCGGGAGAGCAATCTCCAGAAGCTGTTGTTCTTATCGATTATGACAGCCTCCATCAACCCATATTTGCTGCGACAAGGTACTCAGTTAGCGATCGCTCATCAAGGCAAAGATATTCAACTGTTTGAGGGAATGCCAGTGACAGTAGAACTGAAACCCGTACTTGAGGCTAAGGATGAATCGATTACATTAAATATTCCTTCCGATCCAGCAGTTAATCCGAACAAGCCGGATGAACGCTAAAACCCTTTAGATACGTTTCGCGATCGCCTGATTTGCGTGAAAAAGCAGAACCTCATTTAGCTCCATTTATCCTGTTGCCATACAGAACTCTAGGAAATTAACCTATAAACAGATGACACAATTCGGAGAGTGAAGATGACGGATGCACCGACAGTTCTACTCACTTTTGCGGTTAACGACCCAGAACTCGATGATGAGGAACGGCAAGAGATAGCCCAAAAGCTACTGCGCCAGCTCAAACAACTGGATGAAGTGGAGAAGGTTGGTCGTGCAGAAGACTCGAATCTAGAAGAGGGAAGTCGGTCGGTGCTGGCAACACTGGTGGGAGTCCTGACGGCAGAAGTCAGTGTAGAAAATGTTAAGAAAGTGCTGGGCTTTGTTGGCGATCGCCTGAGTGACAAGCCCATTATTATTAAAGTTAAAGTGGGCGAACAGGAAGTTGAGATTGAGGCAAAAAGCCGTAAGGAGTTAGAAGAGGCTGAGAAAGTTGCCAATAATCTCCTAGCGCGGATGCAAGGAACTTCTGATGCCTAAACCTGCTCCTAAGAAGGTAGCACTGCTCATCGGAGTGAGTGAGTACAAGGAGGGTTTGCCTCCACTCCCGGCAGCACCTAATGATGTGGAAGCGATGCGGCGAGTGCTGCAAGACCCAAACTTGGGGGGGTTTGATGTGGTTGAACGACTGCTTAATCCTGACCCAATTGCCATGCAGGATGCCATAGAGAAGCTGTTTGCAGAGTGCCAAAAGGATGACCTGGCATTACTGTTTTTCTCCGGTCATGGCATCACTGATGATAATGGCAGGCTCTTCTTGACTACTCGCCTGACCAATGAAAAGAGGTTTAAAGCAACATCAGTGCCAGCTAGTTTTGTACATGACGTGATGAATGAAAGTGACTGTCAACGTCAGGTAGTCATTCTCGACTGTTGCTACAGTGGTGCTTTTAAGGAGGGGTGGCAGGCTAGAAGTGCTAGCACTATAGCAATCCTAAATGATTCGTGAACATGAGTTATACATAAAGATTTTCGGAAAATCGAAGACTTGATGATGAGTAATGAGTTCAAATAATCTCTTGACTGCCGCGAAGGATTTACATAAGTGGTAAAACTCTCTCACAAATCTTTTGGCATACAGCCAAATGTCTTCCACAGGATTTTGTTCTGGGTCATTGGGAGCAAACTGAATACAAGTAACTTTCCATTCGTTCTCATCAAGTCCTTGATTTACGGAATCTAAGTACGCTCTAAATTCAACCGAACGATGATAGCTGGCTCCATCCCTCTCTCAAGGCAATACGGCTTTGAGGATACTGCCTGAGTAAGTATTGCACGAAGGCAATCGCGCTCTGTGAATTCCCCTGTTTATAAGGCTTAACCCAAAATTCCTGTGTGTAATAGTTAAGCGCACCAAAATACGTCTGTCTTTGCCGCTCGTTGATTACGGGAACTTCAATTCGTTCTTTTGTATTACCCCAGACATAACCACAGATGTCCCCCCATAACAGATGGCATTCATCCTCAAAAAACACAACGAGTTCCCCAGACACAATCTCACGTTGATTAGTATCTAGCCATTCCGTTATTTCAAGTTTTTTTTCGCTACTAAGTCAGGGTCTTTTTTAGGATTCTTCTTCTGCGTCTTTTTCCAACTGATATCTGCCTGTTTAAACAGTTTGTAGTAGCTCTGGTTTGATTCATACACCACGCCAAAACTATCTTCGACGTGTTCCTTTAGTTCGTCTAAATGCCAGTAATTCTTTTGTTTAAGCCAGCTAATAACTGTTTGTTTTTGCACATCATTAAGATAACCTCTCGACCCTTGATGCTTAAGTCTCAATCCGACAATGCCCTGTGACAAAAACGCATATTTCCACTTATTGACAAATCCTACAGACACGCGCAAAATCTCTCCAATCTGAGCATGAGTGTAGTTTTGCATTACCATCTGCACAGCCAGCGCTCGTTTTAGTTCCCTGGAGTCTGGGTTTCCTTGAATGAAATCCATCAACTCTTCCATTGCTCAACAACGCCTCCTCCTGCTATGGCTTATTTAAGCATATCGATGAGTCTGAGTTTTCACAAATGATTTAGGATTGCTATATCAGCTAGAATGTACCGAACACTACCTAATAACCAATTTCAAAGGTGAAGATGTATGGATGAGCAATCGGTTAATGATTAAGGTTGGAGAGCGAAAATATGAGCTGACGCGGAAAGGTCAGTTAACTGACGAAGAAATCAAATGGTTAACGAATGAATTGATCGAATGGTTAAGATTGCCGAGAACAAAAAAGAACGAAAAATGAAGGCAATTCCACTTGTAAAAAAAAGGGCGCACCAGCCAGTGCGCCCAGAAGTAGTAGGATGAGAAAATTGAACTCGTAAATCGGTAATGCTTATTTCTTGAACGGCAGGGTCAACATATCCTTGACACTGAGGGGTTGGGGATATTCTATTAAACCAATATCGATCTTTTTGGTGTCGCTGCAATACCGATAGGTGCCAAACAACCGATCCCAAATCGTCAGCAAACTGCCAAAGTTCGAGTCTGTTTCCTTGACGATTTGTGAGTGATGGATGCGATGGTAGTTGGGTGTTACGATCAAGTAAGTGAGGATGCGGTCAATTTTTGGTGAAAGTGCCCAGTTGCTGTGTTGAAACAATTGGTCAGCAACAAACATAGCTTCATATATAAATAAATATTCCGGCCTGATGCCAAACAACCCAATTAAGAGTGCCATGGGTACGTAGGATGCCATCACTTCGAGCAGCTGAAATCGATAAGCCGTTGTAATGTTCATGGCTAGATCTGAATGATGCACTCGGTGAAAGCGCCAGCCGATGGGCCAGAAGTGCGCCAAGCAATGCCAAGCATAACGGTAGGAGTCGAGTACCAGTATGGATAGTAAAGCAACGACCCCAGGGAAGGGAATATAGTGAAATAGCCCAGGCCACATCTTTTGCTGCCAAATCCAGCTTAAGAGTAAGCCAAAGGGGATTTTGGTGACGACCGAATTGAAAATTGCTAGCGCTAAATTTGGCCCCAGTCTGCTCGCCCAACTCTGTTTGTAGGCGTAAAACGGAAATAAGACTTCTAAAATCCCGAAGAGTAACAGGCTGCCCAGAATTATCGGAAGAGTGCTATGCATTGACTTTTACAAGGCTTAATTGAAGGACTTTTTGGCAAGAAGTCACCCTGAGCAGAAAGGAGCATTGGGTATAGCGCTCCAGATCAATATCCTTAGCCCGATAAGTTTAACCTTTACTGTTTGTAGGTTGCCAGGGAGGGGTCAATTTCTCTGGTCCAAGCTTCGATGCCACCTTGGACTTTAGTGCCGATAACCCCAGCCTGATGTAGCAGTATCAGGGCACGGGCGGAGCGTTTACTAGACGTGCAGTAGGCAATGAGTTCACGACCCTTGAGCTGGGACTTAATTTCATTAATGCCTTTGCCTTGCTCCAGTTCTTGCAGGGGAAGCGAGACGGCACCAGGGAGGTGAGATAGGTTATATTCCCTAGCGGTGCGTACATCAACAATCAGGTAATTGTTTTGATCTTTGCTGTTGAGCAGTTTCTTGAGTTGATGTACATTCATCACTGGCTCAGAAGCTTCTTGAATCGCATAGCCAACGATGGGAAGATCTGAAGCAACGGCTAAAGGTACACCGGCTTGCATGATGGGTCGCAGTAAGTCGGAGTTGTAACGCACCGCTCCTACTGTACCAACCGCTGAGAGAGCTAGGGCGACACCACAACCCGATAACCAGCTTTCCTGCGGTGAGCGCTTTTTCGCCGAACTAGACTGAAATTCTGGGATGTCCTTGATGTCGTACAGCGGCAAGCTGGAGTCGATGTACTTATTCCAGGCATGGATGCCACCGGTAATATTGATGGCTTTGATGCCAGCTTGTTGTAAGCGGAAGACGCTATGAGCGGAACGAATCCCAGCTTTGCACAAGACTAAAACTTGAATCTCTTGGCCTGGGTTCGCTTGACGTTTTTCTTCGAGCAGTTTTTGGATTCTCGCCACTCCTGCCCCAGCTTTAATGAGTGGATAGGGAACAAGGAACCAATCTCCCGGCAAGCGAGCAATGTTTTGCTCACTCTGGTAGCGCACGTCAATCAGCAGGAGATTGCTGGGATTTTGTGCGATGCATTGTTGGAGTTGTTGAACGCTGATCTGCGAGACTTGCGTTTGCAACAAGCGATGGCCGACGAAGGGAAGTTGGGTGAGTTTGCCGACGGGACTGCCTTGAGGGATGAAGTTTTTTAGATGGGCGCGGGCGTCGAGCATGATGGTTGTTGTCCTTTGTTTCTCTATCCAGTAAGACTCGTGACTAGGGCTTAGTAATAATTGGGAGAATAAGCGGTCAACAAGTCGAGGGGTTGATTGGGTCGATGAAGCTCTACTTGGGTTACGAGCTTTTGGCTTATCCCTATCCTATGGGCTTGAACAAAATATCGAAATTCTTTCGGCAACTCTTATTTGTCACTTTAAGAACTCCAGCCGTTTTTTAAAGTTTGAATGAAGCCCACCATCCTGAGGGCAGAACTGAATCATTAACGGGACTTTGTCCAGTCAAAAAACGTAATCCCCAAGGTTCTAAATTACCGCGAAAATACTGTGGTCAAGGATGAAATCATTATGTATTCATTCTTTGGGGTGATGAAAAAATTTAGCTAATAGCTAAGCATTGGTTGATTGAAAATCAATCAATAGTGCGATCAAAAAATAGGCGGAATTCTGTCTAAAGTCTGTTTTATCCTTAAAAAACCTCTTTGATTACTGAGGGGATGGCTCGGTTAATTCCCCTTCAAACTATTTTCTTTAATCAGAATATTTAGATAGATCACTTGCTCTTAGCTTCGAGAGTGAGATGGAACATCAGGGAATCTACTGAATGAACGCCCAGTTGATCACCCTCGGAAATTGCCTAGAGTGGATAGCGATCGCAATCATCACCCTTGCGAGTGTTAGCGTTTCACCGTATCACGCAAAGAAATCCGTCTGGATGGCAATTCCCTCAGGTTGAAACAGTACCATCGTGGTGTTGGTCAACCTACTCTCAAGGAAAAAAACAAATGAGCCTGTTCGATAAACTCTCTAGTGCGCGTCAACAAAGCCAAACTACATTAGGGCCAGCCGAAGCCTTTGCGGCGATCGCCTTGATTGCTGTGGCTGCCGATGGCTATGCGGCTGATGCAGAAGAGGAATTGCTCATCATTACCTTATCTCGGATGCAACTATTCAGGAGCTATCCCGCCGATGTGTTGCAAAGAATGCTCGATCGACTCCTGAGTATTCTCCAACGCCAGGGGGCTGAAACCCTGCTAGCTGCGGCTTTAGCCTCACTACCTCATGACTTGCAAGAAACAGCCTTTGCTGTAACGGCGGATATTGTCTTAGCTGATGGCGAAGTGACCCAAGAGGAAGAAGAATTTTTGAATGACCTTTATCACGTCTTGGAGATACCAGAGGAAACCGCCATCAAGATTATTGATGTCATGTTGATTAAAAATCGAGGTTGACACTCTCGCCCTCAAGCGACGCTGTAACCCGTTGATGCAGATCAAAAACAGGTATCAGGTGGGTTACGGCTGTGCCTAACCCACCTCATTCAACAGTAGAGATTAAGGATTAACGCTGACAAAGTATCAAGCCAAACCATTGTTGCGAGTCAGTCCAAACCTTGAGGGGTTTTAAACCCTTAACCTGAAGTTCTTGTTGTATACCCTCTAGGTCAAACTTGCGGGAAATTTCCGTCATGATCGTTTCCCCTGCTGCAAAATTCAGGGTGAGGTCAAGCGCCTCTAACCGGACGGTGTGCGCTTCCAAACACCGCAAATGCATCTCAATCTGATTGAGTTGCTCATTGTAAAAGGCCCAATGTTCAAACTGCTGAGTATCAAAATTTCCCGCAAAACGCTGATTCAGATGCTCCAGCATATTCAGGTTAAATTCAGCGGTTACGCCTTGGCTGTCGTTGTAAGCGTCTTCCAGCAAGGGTTTTGCTTTTTGCAAGTCAACGCCGAGTAGGAAATACTCGCCCACTTTAAGCGCCCCTTGAATCTGGGAAAAAAAGACATCACACTCCTGGGGATTGAAATTGCCCAGCGTACTGCCTAAAAACACAATCATCCGCGTAGGCAACAAAGTAGGTGTTAGCTGTTGTAATGCCAACTCATAAGTGCCGACTAAACCCTGAACCTGAAGTGAGGGATAATCTGCTAGTAATTGCCTCGCACTGCTTTCTAAGATTCCAGCACTGACATCAATGGGCACATACTGTAATGGGTAGGCATGAGCGGCGTAAGCATCTAACAAAAGGCGGGTTTTTGTGGAACTCCCACTACCAAGTTCCACCAGTTCACAAGCCCCCGTCATCCGGGCAATTTCACTGGCATACTGGCGTAAAATCGCGGCTTCTGTCCGCGTTGGGTAATATTCGGGTAACTCACAAATCTCCTCAAACAGAACAGATCCACGATCATCATAGAAATACTGTGGTGGTAGAGTTTTGGGAGTCTGCGTTAACCCTTGGATCACATCGCTACCAACCTGGGGTTCTGCGTCTGAGGCAGCGCAGAGATTGACTAAGTATTGGAGCTTTAAGCGTTCCGCTTCTACAGAGTGAGGCTGATGGTCAGCTTGGCTGATGCCAGATACACTCTGAGTTAAATTCCTCACGATTATTCTTCCCTAAAAAATTTCATCACACTAGGGCGCAGACATGCTCAACTCTGGGAAAGGGTTGAGGCGTAGGTTTCCTCTACAGAACTCTCTGCAAAGTCATCTACGTGGCGAGTCAGTGCTGCCAGCGTGCCATCACCCAGTTTAGTACCGAGGAAGGAAGTGAGAGAAATTCTCATCCTGCTTTTTCCGGTGTAACGAATGATGTGCTGTTCGTTAAAAACTCACAAATTACTCACAAGTTTTGCTTAGCATTATTAATAGTTTTGGACGGGTTGCTGTCATACAAAATCAGATTATTTGTCATACATCTACAACCTTAATGTCATACATTCATAATTATGTATTACATAAAAAGAGAGGAGAGCTAGAGAGATTCTTTAGTTGATTACGGTTCTATCAAGAAGAACCTATTCAAGATAATTATTGCTGAAAGAAAATCAAGCTTTGTATGGAATTACAAGCTGAGTATTTTATCTATTATAAAGTTGATTTATAAGTCGTAAATTGATAGCGAAATATCCAGATGTCTCAGCGATAGCCTTGAAAAGCTATAAGGGCAATACTTTCAAGGAAACCCAGGCTTTAGTTACAATTTTAAATATTAAAATACTTCTTAATTTATAAAAGCTTTATACACAGATAAAAAGATTGGAGCTAATAATAGAAATAGAGCAAAACAAAAGAAAGGACTGACGGGTGGGTGTAGAGCATATTTCACAGTCCGATCATCTCAAAAGCTTCTAGAGTCTCAACTAGAGAGTTGGGTGGACAAGATTTCCCGAAAATGAATGAAATGTAGAAATATGAGGTTAAAGCTCTCTGGATTCAGGCTAGGTGCGTCTTCACTGAAAAAAACATTAGGTTTCAATATTTTGTGAGCCGCTTAGTCATGGAGATGATGTTGTGATGGCTGTTAAAGAAATTCCTGCTGTTACGCCTCTGAGTTTGTTTACAGCATCCAAGCAAATTCAATTTCTAGCCACCTTAAAACGAATTCGGTTTAGCGGCAAACTGGTGCTATCTGAACCCGAAGGACAGCAATGGCTGTTTTTTCTCCATCTAGGGCGCATTATTTATGCAACGGGTGGCACTCATCCAGTGAGGCGATGGCAGCGGAATTTAGCCTTTTACTGCCCTCAAAGTCCGACTTTGCGCTTAACCCTAGAGCGCGATTTAGCCAGAATGGATACAACTCCTGTCTCTATGTGCTGGCAATATCAGCTATTATCTTTATGGACTCAGCAGCAAAAAATCACTTCTGAACAAGCCGCGAAAATCATTCACGCCGCAATCGCAGAAGTCCTATTTGATGTCGCGCAGGCAAGGCGTGCCACTTATCAAATTCATCCCAATAATTCCTTCTCAACACCACTCGCCTTGATTGATGTAGAACATGCGATCGCAGAAGTTGAGGAGGAGTGGCAGGTTTGGCGTAATGATCGCGTTGCCGATTATTCTCCTAACCTGGCACCCATCATCAAGCAACCCGAACAACTCCGAAAACACACATCATCAGCAGCTTACCAAAGCTTGATTCAGTTGTTAGACGGAAAACATACTCTCCGGGATTTAGCCGTGCACCTCAAACGGGATGTTTTGCAACTCACCCGTTCCTTTTTCCCCTACATTCAATCGGGGTTGATGGAATTGGTTAGCATTCCCGATTTACCGACTCCAGTGGGTGGAAAAGTTTCTGAAACACCCTCCACTCCTGTTGTCAACACCGGAGGGCTGGTAGCTTGCGTCGATGACAGTCCATTGGTTTGCCAAACCATGGAAAAACTGCTTCTGGCAGCGGGGTATCGATATTTCAGCGTGACGGATGGGATGCGTGCGATCGCAACTTTACTTGCTCGTAAGCCAGATGTAATCTTTTTAGATTTAGTAATGCCCAATACCAACGGCTATGAAATTTGCAGCCAATTACGCAAACTGGCTTGTTTTCAAGATACCCCGATAGTCATCTTAACGGGCAATGATGGATTAGTGGATCGAGTTCGAGCCAAACTCGTTGGAGCCTCGGATTTCTTAAGTAAACCCATCGATGCAGATATTGTACTCAACACAGTTCGTAAGCATTTAAAACAGGGCGCAATCAGTCATTAGTCATTGCTGGGGGTGGGGGTGGGGGAATCCGACACCGATACATTCTGAACAAGAGTTAAATTCTATCCGTGTCGTGAATTCTGGGGAAGCAATGATGATTGACGATTAACGTTTGTTTGACTACCAACTCCTTTGTTTGTTATTAATTTATACGGTGAAAACCATGACTACTGCTCTAGTTGTTGAAGATTCCAGAACTGATATGCAAGTGATCATTAGCTGTTTGCAACAAGGAGGCTTAAATGTCCTGACGGCTGACAGTGGTGAAGAAGCTCTAAGCAAAATTAGTAGCCATCAACCAGATGTCATCGTTCTGGATGTTGTCCTACCCGGACGCAGTGGATATGAAATCTGTCGCGACCTCAAAGCTGAAGCCAAAACCCGCACCATTCCAGTAATTATCTGTTCAACTAAATCAGGCGAAATGGATAAATTCTGGGGCATGAAACAGGGAGCAGATGCTTACCTTGCCAAACCAGTTGACCAAGAGGAATTAGTCCGTACCGTGAAACAGCTCATCAAACGATAAGCCCGACCAACCATCAATATCTCACTCTTGATTGGGGTGGGCATTGCCCACCCCACCAGAGAAATGTGAAAGTTGTGTTTGGACAGCTTCTGAAGTGGAGTCTTAATCAATGTCCAACTCTTTATCAGTCCGCAATTTTTTTTCCATACCTGTAGCGCAGCAATTCATCGAATCGGCACCTTCTTCCAGGGCAACTGAACAGTTTTTACGATTTCATCTTTTGCCTGATACGACAGCCCTTTTACCGATTCAACAACTCACTGAAGTATTAACGATTCCCAAAGCTCAAATTGTACCCATTTTTCAGATGCCATCCTGGGTAATGGGAGCTTACAACTGGCGAGGTGAAGTTCTTTGGATGGTTGATTTAGGTCATTTAGTTGGACTCACTCCCTGGCACCAACAGGCAAACATTACTTCAGCCCATACAGCGATTGTACTCCAGGCTCCGACTAAAGAGTCAACGGCTACCAACCCAAAGCATGAGATGTTAGGGTTAGTCGTCAATCGCGTAGAAGATATCGAGTGGTGCAATCCAGATTGGATTCAATCGCCGCCTTCATCGACGGTAACTCCTGAACTTGTGCCCTTTTTGCGTGGGTATTGGCTGAAATCGAATGGTGAAATGTTAGTGGTCATCGATGGTAAAGCGATTATGCTCTCGATGCCCAAGCAATAAGTTTTAGTTCTGTTATAGAGTGTTTTGTTCACGAGCCTATCTACCGCTACTGCCAAATTCTAAACAATTGCGATAGATAGCTCAAATCAACACGGGAAATACTCTAAAAGTTTCATTCTGATTCCTAAATTTGCTTAAGGATTTCGCCACATCAGTTGACTAACGAATCCTGACGATTGACCCCCAAGAAAGGGCTATCTATCCATGTGATGTAACGAATTTGCGCTGACATCTAGCCAGTTCGTTTGGAGTCACTCGCAACCACCTATTTTTTTGATCATTGAGGTCTGTTCCATGACACAGCTTTCTCCCAAACCAGGCTCTAATCGCAATCCTAATCATAATGGTAATGGTCGAGGTTCTTCCTTTAAAAGTAATCATCCTGAAGAGCGAAATTCTGCCATTCATTACTCACCTTCTAATCGTCAGTTACAGTCCCCGTTAGATGGTAATACTCTCCAACAGCCTCTGCTAGAAATGCCACCCATTCCTGTACCGGCAAACTATACTCGTCCACGCTGGGAGTGGGGTAAGTGGTTCTCGACCAGTTTGCGAGTCAAAACCACCGTGATCGCCATCTTGATCGGTACGCTTCCCGTGGTATCGATTGGTACCGTTGCCTATCTCACCACCAGTCAACAGTTGCGACAGCAAGTTCTTCAAAAAGAACAATTTGATATGGGTGACATGAAAGACAAGATCTATTTCTTCATCAAAGAGCGTGTGGGTGACATGGACTCGCTCTCGAACATGCCGAACTTCAAAGATGCCAAGGTGAGAGACTTACTCAAGCGCGAGGAAAAAGAGGAAGCCCTCAATCGCTTTGCAAGTACTTACAGCATGTACGATAGCATTGCCGTGTTCGATCTTAAGGGTAACTTGATTGCCCAATCTAAGAGCGAACCCTTACCGAATCACTGGGACCGAGATTATTTCCAGCAGGCGCTTAAGACGGATAAGCTATTCATTACCGAACCCAGACGATCTGAAACGGGCGAGGGTGTTTTTCTTTTCGTAGCAGCTCCGATCAAGGATGGAGCCACTAACCAAACCATCGCGATCGTCCGCAGCCGCATTCCCATTAAACACCTCCAAGAGGTCTTTAACATCAACGCCGAGCGGGGACAGAAATTGTTTGTGGTTGATGCTTCTGGCAAAATTGCCACAGCTGCTAACGATCAACTGGTTGGGAAAAAGCTAGAGGAAGTATTTCCCACTCTGTTAACCAAAATCACACCAAAAGACCTCAAACAGAACGAGGTGAAGAATATAGTCGGGACAAGTTTGGATGAGCAAACCCCACAGGAGCAGATTTTAACGTACTCTCGGGCTGACCGCCTCAGACCGTTGTTTGGCCTTGACTGGTCTTTCGTACTAGCTCGTTCTGCCAAGCAAGCCTTTGTTGCTGAGGAACAGTTGCTCTGGACACTGTTCTTGGGTACGGCTTCTGCAACCTTGTTAGTGGGTGCGATCGCGGCTTTCATCGCCAACCGAGCAACACGCCCCATTGTGGAAGCGGCTCAAGCGGTGGAAAAAATTGGTCAAGGGCAACTCGATACCCGTGTGGACATTGCCGGGGAAGACGAGCTAGCGATCCTGGGCGGTAACATCAATGACATGGCAGGTCAGCTAGAAGTATTCACACGAGAACAAACCCTGGCTGCGGAACAAGCCTTGTTGGTTGCCAAAGTAACCGGTTCGCGGGCGGAGAACTCCAAAGACTTGGAAGACTTGTTCAAGGACATGATCGAAGAAACCCGCCAAATCCTGAATGTAGATCGGGTACTCATCTACCGCTTCAACCCCGACTTCAGTGGCTATATTACGGCTGAATCAGTGGCGGCAGGTTTTCCTCGCGCCTTCAGTAACAAAGCGGAAAGCTTCTATCTTTCAGAACTGCGAGAAGGAACTGACCCAGAGGACTTGGTCATTGCCATTGATAACATTGCTCACACTAATCTCCAAGCGGATCACTTGCAGTTATTAGAACGCTGGCGGGTGAAGGCAAAACTAGAAGTACCGATTCTCCATGAAGGTCAGCCCTATGGTCTGCTAATTGCCCACCACTGCAAGACTACCTACGAATGGCAAGAGTCTGAAGTCGGCTTCCTCAAACAGTTAGCCGCTCAGATGGGTTTATCCTTAGACCGAGTCCTCCTGTTAGAACAGACAGAACAATTAGCCGAAGAACAGCGCGACCTGAAAGAAGGACTGCAAAAACGAGCGTTAGAACTGCTGATGGAAGTAGACCCGATTAGTAAAGGAGACTTAACGATTCGGGCACGGGTGACGGCGGATGAAATTGGCACCATCGCGGACTCTTACAACGCCACAGTGGGTAACTTGCGGAAAATTGTTACCCAAGTGCAAAACGCCAGTAGCCAAGTTGCTCAAACCACCAGCACCAGCGAAGTTTCGGTTCGAGACCTATCCGTAGAAGCCTTGCGACAAGCAGAGAAAATTGCTGTGGCCTTGAAGCGATCGCAAGATATGGCTCAATCGGTGCAAATCGTGGCTAACAGTGCGAAACAAGCTGAAGTCGCTGTGCAACAAGCCCAAGATACGGTGCATGAAGGAGACACAGCCATGAACCGAACGGTTGATGGTATTCTCGCAATCCGGGACACAGTAGCAGAAACAGCGAAAAAAGTCAAGCATTTGGGTGAATCATCGCAAAAGATTTCCACCGTCGTTAACCTGATTAGTACCTTTGCCGCTCAAACCAACCTGCTAGCCCTTAACGCTTCGATTGAGGCAGCACGGGCAGGGGAAGAAGGACGAGGGTTTGCGGTGGTTGCCGACGAAGTGCGATCGCTAGCCCAACAATCAGCAGAAGCAACCATTGAAATCGAAAAACTCGTCGCCGCCATTCAAGGGGAAACCAACGAAGTGGTTGCAGCCATGGAAGCCGGGACGGAGCAGGTAGTAATGGGAACCAAGCTGGTGGATGAAACCCGCCAGAGCCTGAACAAAATTGCCACAGCGAGTAGCCAGATCAACAAATTGGTTGAGGAGATTGCCCAAGCCACGGTTGTTCAATCCCAAGCATCTGAAGCGGTAACCGAAACCATGACCGACGTGGCAGCGATCGCCCAAAAAACTTCAACGGGCGCATCCCTGGTATCGGAATCTTTTAAGGAACTGCTGGCAGTGGCTCAATCACTACAAGAGGATGTGGGTCAGTTCAGAGTCAGTTAGAAGGCGAGAAGAGTCGGGGATTGGGGTTGGGGCAATGAGTCAGCCAAACATCATGACGGCTTGTTCCAGCACCCCATCTCCCCCGCACCCCAGCACCCCAGCCCCCCCGCACCCCCGCACCCCAGCACCCCATCTCCCTTTCCCCAGGACGACTATGGCAATCAATCCTAATATCCGCGATCAAGCCTATCAGTTCTTCATCGAAGAGGCTCCTGAACTGTTGCAGATTCTCGAAGCGGGTTTACTCACCTTAAGGCAAGAGAAGAACACTGCCAAAGTCCACGCTTTAATGCGAGCGGCTCATTCCTTAAAAGGAGGGGCTGCCAGTGTAGAGTTAGAAGCGATCAAAACCCTAGCTCATCGCCTAGAGAACATCTTTAAGGCACTTTACAGCGACACGGTAGAAATTGATACGAACCTAGAGAGTCAACTGCTACAAGCTTACGACTGCTTGCGTCTCCCGTTAATGGAGCAGATTCAAACCGGTTACTTTGACCCAGAGCACGCTTTAGTTTTAGCCGAACCCCTCTTTGTCCAGATTGAGGACAAATTAGGAGATGCCCTCAACCAAGCCGATACCTATATTCCCAGTTCCTCAGAGTTGGGTATCGATATGGCTCAGTCTATCTTTGAAGTGGATGTGGGCGAAGGATTGGAGCGTCTGGCAGAGGTTGTTGCTAATCCTCAAAACTATGAGGTAGGGGGAGAATTAAGAGCACAAGCAGAAGTATTTGCCGGGTTTGCCGAGTTACTCAACCAGCCCGGATTTGGCGCGATCGCACATACAGCCCAACTAGCACTGGATGCTTACCCCGAACGCGCTTTAACGATTACGCAGCTAGCGCTGGCTGATTTTGAGTTTGCCAGACAAGCGATTCTCGCCGCTCATGCACAAAGCACTAACGTCAAACCGATTAGTCCCTCTAGTGCTTTATTAGCCTTAGCCCACTCAGACGGCACAGCCAGCCAGGAACAGACCAAAGAAACCGTTCCTGCTCTTGAAGATGTCTTGAGCATCAAATTAGATGAAAATCTCTCCATCACCCCAGTACCAGAGGATATATACAATCTGGAGGCTGATGGAACACTAGAGGACATTTTTGCCACGGCGGCTCCAAGCTTGAATCCGAGTGTGGCTGAAACCAATCGGCTGGATGAGGTACATCATCTTGAGCCAGATCTGGCACTAGAAGCGATTTTCGCTAACGCTCCCGAACTATTCGAGCAGCCTTCCCCAACCACCGAAGTGCCAACTCATGAGTTAGACTTCTGTGAAATTGTTGATATTGAATCAGTAACAGATGAAGCTGTCGGAGATCTGCCTGTCGTGGAAACGGGTGTGGACAGCGCTGTTGTAACTTCCTCTTCAGATGCTGAAAACGAGTTACCCATTACCCCATTCAACATACCCTCTTTAGCCCTAGAAAACGGTGAAGCAGCCGCTCAATCGATCGCACAGATCTTTGAGCAGTTGCCACCGGTTGAAGAAATGCCTGTATTGATATCTCGCTCAAATGCTGCCAGCACGACAGCGGAAAATCCCCCAGCGATCAATTTAGTCCCAACGTCGTCAATTCCGGGTGAATTGTTACCAACGAATGCAGCTCATTCGCCCACCCCTTCCCCTCACCCAGAAGTTGATCGTGGATCGACCGATATTCCTCAAGGTAAAGCTTCTCCCGTTCCGACGCTTTCAGTGCGAGTGGATTCAGAACGACTGGAACGGATGAATAATGTAGTGGGTGAGTTAGCAATCAACCGCAATGGGCTTTCTCTCCAGAATCAGCAATTACAGAGATCAGTACGAGAATTGCTGGATCGATTCGTTCAAGTGCAGGGCGTGGTGGGTCACTTGCGGAAGCTATCCGATCAGATGCTTGCCACTCCCGAACGCCCTCAGTATGAGGCAATTCTACCTGCCGTTAATCCTCTAGGAGATCTCGTCATTCGTCAAGCTGATTTTGACTCCCTGGAATTGGATCGGTATGGAGTGCTCAACTCTCGCCTACAAGAGCTGATTGAGGACATGGTGCAGTTGGAAGAAGCGGTGGATGATGTTTCTTTGTTCGCCAAGCAATCCAATCGCACCCTGGAACAACAGCGACAAATGCTGACTCAGTTGCGGGACGAGTTGATGTGGGCGCGGATGTTGCCGTTGAGTGAGGTACTCAACCGTTTTCCCAGAGTATTGCGTGATTTATCGACTAATTACCACAAATCGGTCACGTTGAACCTCAGTGGTACAGGGGTGTTAGTGGATAAAGCGGCATTAGAAAAACTGTACGATCCTTTGCTGCACTTACTACGAAATGCCTTCGACCATGGCATCGAATCTCCCGAAATCCGGCGTCAGCAGGGCAAACCGGAACAAGGTAAAATTGAAATTCGAGCGTATCACCAAGGCAGTCAAACCATTATAGAAGTGAAAGATGATGGTCAAGGACTCGATACCGAAAGTATTGGCAAACGAGCGATTGAATTAGGGTTATTATCCGCCGAGCAACTGGCGACGACTTCTAATAATCATCTGTTTGAACTGGTGTTCGAGCCAGGATTTTCCACCGCCAAGCAGGTAAGCGAACTGTCTGGACGGGGAGTGGGGTTGGATGTGGTGCGCTCCCAAATGCGATCGCTCAAAGGCAGTATTACGGTTTCTTCTTCGCCGGGAGTTGGTACGACTTTTACCTTACATCTACCGTTAACTCTAACAATCGCTAAATTACTCGTCTGCTTAATTGGCCCCACCGCTATCGCCTTGCCGTCTGACAGTGTGGAGGAAATTGTCGTTCCTAAATCCGACCAGGTGAAAACGACAGGAGAACAGCGATTTTTGCGTTGGCGTGACCAGATTGTTCCAGCTTATCGACTCGCTGACATTTTGGATTATACCTGCCCGTTGCCTGAAAGCGCTCCCAGTCAAGCTTTGGTGTCAGTTCCTTCTCCAGCCGATTGGGCACTACCGATGCTGGTACTGCGACAAGAGGAACAGGTTCTCGCATTGGAAATTGATCGCTTGGTCACAGAGCAAGAATTGGTGATTAAACCGTTTGGTTCTGCGATCGCACCTCCTAGTTTTACTTACGGTTGTACCATTTTGGGGGATGGCAGTTTAATCCCGGTGATTGATGGTACAGTTCTACTCGATCAGCTTTTGGGTCACAATACAACCGCCACACGAATCAACACGGGTTCTAAGCCGATTACTTTAACGGTTAACGAAAATTCTTCCATTAACCAGACCAAGACGGGTATTACAGCGCCTCATGCTCCCACCGTACTGGTGGTTGATGATGCGGTTGCTCTGCGACGAACCCTCGCGCTTACCCTAGAACGAGCCGGTTGTCGAGTCTTGCAGGCACGGGATGGACGAGAAGCTTTGGAACAACTGCGCCAAGGTTCGTCTCGTGTGAATCTCGTGGTTTGTGATATTGAAATGCCCAATATGAACGGCTTTGAATTTCTTGGTCAGCGTCGCCAAGACCCTCAATTGTCAAAAATTCCCGTCGTCATGCTGACCTCTCGCAGTAATGATAAACATCGATGGCTAGCCATGCGTTTAGGTGCGACGGCTTACTTCACCAAGCCTTACCTGGAACAAGAGTTTCTAGTCGCGATCAAACACATTATTGATGAGCAAAAGTCACAATCTACCCTTGAGTCGTCACGAAACTCATTGCAACTCCAAGAAGCTTAATTGGTAACACCTAGAGAGATGGGAGAATGGGTAATTTTCAGTAGCGTCCCATTACCTATTACCCATTACCCATTACCCATTACCCATTACCCATTACCCATTACCTATTACTCCTATGAAAAATCTCTTACTCCAACCCAAATCTACTGCTGCCGATTTTCGTAAGTCTCGACAGACAGCACCTTCGATCAAACTGATTGTGTTTAAAATCGGTAATCTCAATTTTGCTCTACGCATTGAATCGGTTTACAAAGTAGTGGATCGCACGCCAGTTTACAGTAGCGGACTCAATCATGTTGGAGTAGCCCACATGGGTGATTCTCTGCGAGATAGTTCTGCGGCACGGGAAATCACGGTTGTAGACCTGAATTGGCAATTTTTTCAATCCAGTTCAATGTCTGAGTCCGGCGGTTATCTGGCGATTGTGCAAAGTACAACGGGTGAATTTTACGGGATTCCCGTGGTTAACACTCCTGTCTTAATCGAAGTGCCGTTATCCATGTTCCGGGTTTTACCAGAGTCCTATCGTCGTGCGGATACCCTGGAAGTCGCTAGCCATGTTGCTGTTATTCCACAGCAAGGAGGAACACTAACTGTGTTTTTACTGGATGTTGATTTACTCCTGCCACTCTTCCAAAAACTGGCTGCGGTGAAATAGCGAATCATTTCAATTCAACAAGCGTACTAAGCTGACAATCATCCAAATTGCAGATGTCCAGAGTAGAGATTTCTTGTAACTTGGGAAAGATTGTCCGTCCAAATTATGCAAGTTAAAGGCATAAAAGAACAGCTTAGCACTGTCACAGATTGGAGCTAAAACTTGCATCCTGAGGTTCAAGACGCTGACAATTGACTAAGTTTTGTGGGTGATTGGCGGATGAAGCGTGGGTAAGGTTGAATGACTCCAATGGCGCGATTGCGAAGCGCTGCTGTGTTAGGGAAACGACTTGGAAGGAATCAGCGCAGAGCGATCTTTTCCTCAAAGATGTGTTTTCCTCATAACTGGAGTTTAGACTACGATGGCAAGGAGTGCCGAGTAGAGAAGCAGTAATTACGGCAAAAAAATTAGTCAAGTTCGCGAGTGCCAATCGCGAATAAAACTCAGCGCAATGAAACTGACATGAAATGATACAGACTTAAGCTCAAGCCGGGATGATTGCCCAGAACAAAAACTCTCGCGTGTGTCTCTCCGGTTCTGTGTTTCCGTGTCTACCCTAATCAAGAGCATCCAACCTGACATGTATAAGTCATGGGAAAGGGGAGAAAATGATAATTAACCAAAATCGATCATTTCTCCCCTGCATGAACTATAAACAACTTCAAGAATTTCGCCAACAAGTTTACGACTTAATTAACTTCGCGCAGGATGCTACTTTTGAGTTGACTGATGCTGTACTCACAACTCGCAATGTCTATAGCCTAGCTGAATTTTCTTTAAGTCCCTTTTTTCGACGGAAGTGGCCGAGCATATATGAAGCTCTACAAGACTGTAGACCGAATCGCAACAAGTTAATGCGCCTGTATATCAAACAGATACTAGTGCAGGAGCGCCCCGTTTTAGCCGTAGATCATACGGCTTGGGCAAGAGTTCATTCACCAACATTGCAAGACCGTACTTACTGCCATCAGCCAAGTGCGATCGCTTCCAACAAACCGATTAGTATCGGTCAAGGATACAGTACCATAGCTTGGATACCCGAACATAAGGGCAGTTGGGCATTACCTTTGAGACATGAGCGGATTACCAGTTGGGAGAATCCGATTAGCAAAGCTGCTTGGCAAATCAAACAAGCTTGTAAGTATTTGCCACTACGTCCGATGATTTTACTCGATAGTGAATATGGCAATGCTTCCTTGCTCAATCAAACAGCCCAGATAGAAGCCGACTTTTTGATGAGGATTCGTTCTAATCGTTGTTTATACTCAGCACCTCCTGCCTATACAGGTAAGGGACGACCCAGAAAACATGGTCAAAAATTTAAGCTCAACGACTCATCAACTTGGTGGGAAGCTACTGAAATGGTTGAAGTTGAGGACTCAAGGTTTGGGCAACTTCGAGTCCGGATGTGGCAAGACCTGCATTTTCTGGTAGTGCTTCAATTGCTATGCAATTAATTTTAGTCGAACGTATCCTGCCGGAGCAATCACACTCAAAGTCTCAACCGTTATGGTTGGTGTGGGTAGGTCAGGAAATGCTGCCCCTGCCTGAGATTTGGCGACAATATTTACGTCGCTTTGCTGTTGACCACTGGTATCGTTTTCTTAAACAACGATTACATTGGACAGTTCCTCAACTGAGTACTCCATGCCAATGTGAAAGGTGGAGTGATTTAATGCCCATATTGACTTGGGAATTATGGTTAGCTAGAGACTTGGTGGCACAACACCACCTTCCTTGGCAAAAACCCCTGTCAAATTTAACTCCTGGGCGGGTGGCTGAGTCGTTCGCATTACTTTTACCGGAGATTGGCACACCGGCTGTCTCTCCCAAACCCCGTGGAAAGTCTCCGGGTTGGCAAGCCGGGAACAAACGTACTAAAAAAACTCGTTACCCAGTAGTGAAAAAAGGAAAAACACCACACAAAAAACGGACAAAAAAAGCTGCTTAATCTCTATTTTTTCTCTGGCTGTTCTTCTTTCTCAGCTTTTGTTATCGCTGAGTTAGTTTGTCGTAGTCTAATCTCCAGTAGTCCGCATGATCAAGGTAAGTTGAAAACTTTGAAAATTGACAGAAGAAATCTTGATTTGGTTGATGATATCTATAAGCGTGCCATAAATTGGCTCACAAAGATGCCGGATGAATTAAAGTATCCGCAACTCAATGAAACTGCCGACTGTAAACCCATGATTATTATTGTAAAGCAAGGGGTTTTATCTGCTCTTTATGAGAAAGATAACTTTTTGAAGGCTGTTTATTGAGATTTTCAATAGACTTTTTGAAAAAAAATTTATATAGGGCAAGGTCTGCCTTGCTCCTATAAATGACTGGGTTCAAATCATTGAATCACCGCTATCCGGTTGGGATATGGCACAACGAAAGCCAGCTAAAATCTGACGAATGCTCGGATAATACCAGTTACGAAAACTAGAGCGAATTGCCCTGGGACGGGTCGCCCAACTACCCCCTTTTAAGACTCGGTGCTGTCCATCGAAATAAGTTTGGGAATAGCCTCGGTAAGGGTAACTGACAAATCCCTCGTAAGCGTCAAACCAGCTAGCTGTCCATTCCCACACATTGCCGAGCATATCATCGCACCCATAGGCACTTTGTCCCAGTGGGTAAGCATTTACAGGTGTTGTTTGCCCAACGCAATTATCAAGATTACATCGGTGAGAGTCGGGTGTTTCCTGCCCCCAAGGGTAGGTGCGCGGCTGTCCAGTTGCAGCATCCCAACTCGCTGCTTTTTCCCATTCAGCTTCGGTTGGCAGTCGCTTGCCGACAAATCTCGCATAGGCGTCGGCTTCGTACCAACTCACCCCACAGACGGGATGATTATCCCAGGTTGAAGCTGATGACCAGTAAAGGGGTTGAGCCACGGGATTTTCTTGTAACCACTTCCACCCGTCGGGTGACCACCAACGTTCGTTTTGGTATCCACCGGCTTCGATGAACTCTCGGTACTGTCTACAAGTGACGGGGTAGCGGTCAATCCAGTAGGTATCTAAGTATACCCGGTGACGCGATCGCTCGTTATCCAAGGCTTCAATTGAGTCGTTGCCCATCATAAACTCGCCTGCTGGAATTTCCCTCATCTCTACGTCCCTAGAGGGAACCGATGAAACAGAGGATGAAGAGGATGAGACATTTACCGCAGAACCCTGAACCCACATCTCTTGATGCCGTTCCAGAAGATGCCAGCGTTGCAATTGTAAAACAAAAGCAATGGTTTCGCCATGCTGACTTTCATGCTGAATTAAGAAGTGCCAGAGGCGTTCTTGCTGTTCTACCGGGGCGGTTTCTAGATAGCTGAATACTTGGGTTCTAACCGTATTGAGGTAATGATGAATTTCGGTTAGTGGCGGTACATTCTCTCGTTCCGACTTGGGCAAGCCATCGGCGGCAAATAAGCGATGATATTCCGGAAACAATGGAGGTAAACCGGCACAGCGTTGCAGCAACCACAGGGCTTCTGTATAGGCAATGTGACCCAAATGCCAACCTACTGGACTGAATTCTGGATGTGCTTGTCGCCGAAACGTCGTATCGTCAATGCCTTCAAACAAAGCCAAGGTGCCGATTCGGCACTGATGCATTGCCTCTCGGATGGTTTCTCTAATCTGTAGGGACGAAGCCTTGGTGCCGGAATTTTGGGACATAATTCTAAATTTCTTCTAAAAAGCTTAGGGGTTAGCGGTCAGGGAAGAGTAATCTTCAGGCAGAGGTGGCGGCAATGGGAGCCATCATGGACTGACTGGAAAACAGGGAGTTACAATCCCATTTCGTCATACCCGTGAGGCTGAACTCGGTTTTCCGTTTGGGGTCTGGCGTTTGACAACCTGTGACCTTGCTCACCCATTAGATTTGTTCAAGTCACCTATTTGTAGATAGTAGATTACTGATATGCCAACCCTATATCACATTTACGCATGATAATCATCACGTTTTTATAGTATTAGATTCCTAGCAATTCTTCAAAAAATCTATTAATATTCAAAATTGAATTTCAAAATCAACGGTTGTTAAAACTTAATAATTTCAACATTAATCATGACTATGACAATATTAGGGGACAAAAAGCAAATCAACCCCAAAAAATCTTGCTTGAAATCACACTATAAAGCTTTAAATTCTGGAACAGAAGACAAGTTTGAAGCATGGCTCATGACAATAGAAGACCGATGGACAGATGAAATCCTAGATTGTTTAAAAGGTAATTTTCCTGATTGGCGTGGGCAATAATTTCGATTAATTAAATCAGGATGGTTACTTATCAATTTCAAATTTCATGAATTTACCACAAACAAACTTATTTCCTCATAAAACAAAATAAATCAACCATTGGACTGATTTATAGGTATGAAAATTGGTTTTTTAGAGGACTACAGATGCAGGAATTAATAATTTCTCTAATTAGCTACCACTCTAGTGAGGTAGGTGGAAAAAATTAAACATAAGGTGGGCATTACCTACCTTTAATCCTGTCATCCTCTGGGACAGAAAATCATAGGGAATGCCCACCCTACAAGTTGCTTATGTTGATTGATAACCGTCTACTGACTGGCGTCTGTAGGACTAGCATCGATTGATGAGATTTCCAAGTTTTCTCCCACACGGAGAATACTACCCTCCGGGCACTCATGCCAGTTGCCGGCGAATATAGGTTCAGAGGCAATCATGACTGAATCGGGGAAAGTTGGGTCATCTCTGAGCCAGTACAGTGAGGGAGCCGTGATACCGTAAGCATAGCGACTAGCAACGAGTTGATGCCCATCACTAATAACTAGGTTGGCAGAAAAGCTGACTTGATAGGCTTTTGCTAACTCGGTTAGGGTGATTAAGGTGGTGTGTAATGCCTCGACAATGGTGCTATTTGGGGATACCTCCAGCTCATTGATTAAGAGAGCGAAGATATGTTCGGAATCCGTGGTGCCATTGATGGATTGGTAGATGCGATCGCCAATTTTTTCACGTATCGGTCGATACAAAGACTTGCGGAAATTACTGATTAATCCGTTGTGGATTAATAACAGGCGACCCTCGCGAAACGGCTGACAGTTGCTCATATCCAGCGCTTGGCCTGCTGTCGCACTGCGGACATAGGCCAACACACACCCCGACTCAACATAGCGGCTCAATTCCGGTAGATTAGTCTCATTCCAAATGGGTAGGGTGTTTTTGTAAGTAAAGGGGTCAACATTCCGTTGTGGATGATACCAGCCGATTCCTAAGCCATCAGCATTGACTACGCCAGATGTCATCTCACGAGGCTGATAACTCTGGACAATTAGTGAATGTTCGGGTTTATACAAGAGGTGGTCAAGTTGGATGGCAGGGCCAAGGTAGCCAAGTAATCGGCACATTCTGAACTATTTCCTGTTACATGACTAGTTGTCTATATCCTGATTGTGACTGATTCAAGTTTTTAGTGTTTCCTTAACAAAAGAGATTAGGGGGTAGGACTGACTCGCCAACTCTATCCAGAGATTTGCATAATAGCGGTTAAGCCTGTACGTCGCCTTTGTCCTCTAACCCAAGGAACATCCCCGTGATACCCATTCCCCTCGACGCAATAATTGGCGCAATTACCGATATCGTCAGTCCTACCGCTTTTATCAAGGACAAGCTCCAGCGCAATGAGACAGTCATTAAATTATTAAAAAAGTTTAACCTCGACCCAGAGCATCCACCGACTGATTTTAGTGGAGTTTACGCTTACGCCTTGGTAGAGTATGGCGTTGGCAAACCCAAGCCGTTCCTTGAACTTTTCCGGCAACAAGAGATTCAAAAGATTTTCCGCAGGGCATTAGACCAAAATAACCCTTCAATTCTCCTCAAAGAAGGCGAAGCGTTTCTGGATGGGTATGCTTTAGGGGATGAAATCCGAGAGTTGGGAATTGACGCTCACAGAGAGTTCGCGGCGTTTGCTACCGTGTTTATCGAGGTGGCTAAGCGATCGCGCACACCGGCTGAAGTTCTCACCAATCAGCAGATAGGCTCCTTACATAAAAGGATAGAAAATATCCAACAACGCCTCGAAAGGCTGCCGACACTAGAGGGAATTCGGACAGAGATGGCGCGGCTGGCGGCACAGGATTACTTAGCACTGCCAGCGGCTGAACCCTCAACCCAAAACAATTGCAAGGCTTTTGTTTTAGCGCAGCAGATGAGGGGTTGGTTTGAAACCTTGGGCTACCGCTTTGAGCGGTATGAGGTTTGGGAAGATACCTATTTTGAGTGGATTATCAACATCCCAGTCCGGCGAAATCGATACGATCGCATTCTCGTGCGAGGGATTGAGGGCGAGGCAGGAATCAGGGATGTGGCGGCGTTGCGCCAATCAGTAGAGGAGCAACGAACCGATGAAGGTTGGCTGGTGACGGCACGGCGAATTTCACGGGCGGCGCGGGATGAGGTGGAGAAGGAGGAAAATCGTCATCTGGGTTGCTATACCTTCGATGAACTGCTCGATCAGGATGCTGACTTCAGTGGTTATCTCGACTGGTTGGAAGCAGAGGTGAAACGTCGGGATATTGAGAAGAAGTATGTTCCGCTTGCCTGTACGAAAGAAGAAATTGACCTCGTTACTAAGCGCAGGTTAGCCGTCAGTCGCTACGACGAACGCGACGGCTGGATAGATGGATATATTGACCTCTGGCTGGATGACTCAGCTAAAGAGCATATCTCGATTCTGGGAGAGTTCGGTACGGGCAAGACGTGGTTTGCCTTCCACTATGCTTGGACGGCACTGCAACGCTATCGGGATGCCCAAAAACGGGGGGTGGAACGTCCTCGTTTACCTTTAGTTATCCCCTTGCGGGACTATGCCAAGGCGGTGAGTGTGGAGTCGCTGTTTTCCGAGTTTTTCTTCCGCAAGCACGAGATTCCGTTACCGGGATATTCGGCTTTCGAGCAACTCAACCGCATGGGTAAGCTGCTGCTGATTTTCGATGGCTTCGATGAGATGGCAGCACGAGTTGATCGGCAAGAAATGATTAATAACTTTTGGGAGTTAGCGAAGGTTGTAGTACCCGGAAGTAAGGTAATTTTGACCTGTCGCACCGAACATTTTCCAGAGGCGAAGGAAGGGCGGGTGCTGCTAAATGCAGAATTGCAGGCTTCTACGGCAGCTTTAACGGGTGAAACGCCGCAGTTTGAGGTGCTGGAACTGGAGAAATTCAACGATGAGCAAATCCATCAAGTGTTGTTGTTCCAAGCAGAACCTGCAACCGTTGAGCAAGTAATGAGGAATTCTCAATTGTTGGATTTGGCGCGTCGTCCGGTGATGACGGAGTTAATTTTGGAAGCATTGCCGGATATTGAGCAGGGTAAACCAGTGGATATGTCGCGGGTTTATTTGTATGCGGTGCGACGCAAGATGGAGCGAGATATTAGGGCGGAACGGACGTTTACTTCGCTGGCGGATAAGCTTTACTTTTTGTGTGAGTTGTCCTGGGAGATGGTGTCCAGTGATCAGATGAGTTTGAATTATCGGCTTTTCCCTGAACGCATTCGTCGGTTGTTTGGTTCTATGGTGCGGGAAGAGAAGGATTTAGACCACTGGCACTATGACATGATGGGTCAGACGATGCTAATTCGTAATTCTGATGGGGATTATACGCCAGCGCATCGATCGCTGTTGGAGTTTTTTGTGGCGTATAAGTTTGCGGCGCAGTTGGGGGCGTTGGCTGCTGATTTTACGGAGTTGGCACAGGCGCAGTCGCATTTGGATGGAGGTGCTGCACCTCAGAATTACACTTGGTCTTCCTATTTTCGGCGACAGATGGATGAGGCGGGGAGGATTGTGCCGATTGCGTGTCTGAAGGGGTTTGTGAGGGAAGATTTAGCGCAGCTTCGCGGTGCTTTTGGGCAAGCACCACTGACGAAGGCGGTGATGGATTTGATTGTACCGATGCTTGACAGCATTTCTCCCCCCTTTTCAACCGGAGCTTTAGTGAGGAGGACAGGGGGGGATCATCAGGATGTCGCTGAGGGTCGATCCCCCCAACCCTCCTTAACAAGGGGGGCTAAGAATGAGTCACCATTTATCGAAATTCTGGAAGCGACACGGGGCAAAACTGAAGATGAGGTAGGTTATGTCGGGGGGAATGCAGCGACGTTATTGGTAAAAGTTGATAAGGGTGCGATCGAAGGTAGAGATCTCTCCCGTGCTGTGATTAAAGGCGCTGATTTTTCTAATGCCAGTCTGAGTGGTGTCAATTTGGCTGAAGCGAATTTAGCTGATTCTGCTTTTACTAAAATCTTCGGTACAGTCTTTGCAGTAGCATTTAGTCCTGATGGCAAACTATTGGCTACAGGTGGTTCCGATGGCGTAGTTCGTTTCTGGGACGTTACGAGCGGCAGAGAACTTGTGACCTGTAAAGGTCACAGCAATTTAGTAGTTTCAGTGGCACATGAGGAAAGCTTTAGCTCCACTGCTGTTTGACGATGAAAAAGTCACAGTTGAACCGGAGGGAAAAAGTTCAATTGTTGCTCCATCTAAGCGTTCAAAGAAAGCCCGCGCTAAGGCAGCGACTAAAAAGACACCTGAAAAGCTTCCTGTCCATAGTTTTCGGACTTTAATGACTGATTTAGCAACGATTGTCAAAAATAAATTCCAGTCTAGTGGTCTGGAGACTTCTCTAATGTTTGAGAAAATTACTCAACCGACTCCACTCCAACAAAAAGCGTTAGATTTGTTAGAAGTTTCCTTAATTTGTACCCAGTAACAGCCGAGGAGTTGAGTCTCTCCCTCTCTCACAGCATAGGTTGTAGTTTTTTGTCAAAGGGGAACTTCCGGTCAAAGGGGAACTTCCGTTAAAACTGCTGCGAATTTAAGGGCTACTACTAACCTCAAAGCACCCGATGCAATTCATGCTGCTACGGCACTAGATGTAGGTTGTACGCTATTTTTAACCAATGACAGTGGGTTTCGTAATGTTCCCAGTCTCCCTGTTGTCATCCTCAGTGAAGTGTTGGCATCATAATAGTACTCGCTACAACGGTATGAATATTACGAGTGTTACGGGTTTAACGGAAACTGAGACAGCAACGCTCAAAGCTTTAGGGGCAGTAGAAGATGGGGTGTTGTAGAGTGTCATGCATTGCATGTGGTGCAATCCCATTTTCTGTGGGTAATGGGTCATTGTTAGAATTCGAGTAAACAATTCCTCTCCACCCACTAAAATGTTTGCCACTCTAGAACATCGACAGATGACTTCCCAGGAATATCTGGAATGGGAAGAACAGCAACCTTTCAAATATGAATATGTCAACGGCAAAGTCCTTGCCATGACTGGGGGAACCCTCCCCCACAATTCTATTGCTCTTAACTTGGCATCGGCTCTCAAAAATCATCTAAGAGGTAAAGGCTGTAAAGTCTTTATGGCAGACGCAAAAGTCGCCATATCTGAGAAGGGACCCTTTCACTATCCTGATGTGATGGTAACCTGCGACCAACGAGATCGCACGGCTCGAAAAATTGTTCGATTCCCTTGTTTCATCGCTGAAGTTCTCTCTCCTGGTACAGAAGGTTTTGATCGCGGCAAGAAATTTACTCACTACCGCCGCCTAAAAACTTTGAAAGAATACGTCCTCATCGATGCCGAGCAAATGAGCGTTGAGTGTTATCGACTGAACGAACACAAGAAATGGGAACTTACTCACTACCAAATTGATGAAACTAATCTAGAAGAAACTGAGCTAGAAGTCTATCTGAGTAGCGTTGACTTCCGTTGTCCTATTTCTCTTCTCTACGAGGATGTTGACTTTTCAATAGAAACAGAAAGTGAACAATAGACCTCTTGCAAAAATACAAAGAACCCCTCCCCAGCCCTCTCCTCACTAAAGCTCCGGTTACTAAGGGGAGGGAGCAAGATTTCAAGTGTTTTCCCCCAATATATCGAGGGGATTAAGCCGGAGCTTTAGTGAAGAGGTAGATTCAACTTTTGCCAGAGGTCTAATCAAGAGTTTCATGAGAAAGAAGTTAGAAGCTACTGATTCACCACCATCAATTGAGAAGAAGCCGATCGCCCAAACTCTTCTGGGGCATATTGTAACTGAACCTCGGCACCAGGCCAGAGGAACGTACCTGGGGTAACGGAACGCACGAGGTAGTGCAGGTTATAAACTCCCGCTTCTAAATGATCGGCATAAGCCACGATGCGATCGCGATAAATCGTCTGATAATTAACTTGCCAGCTATCTTGTTGTGCCTGGAAGTAGGGCGTAGCGGTTTGGAAACTCGTATCCACTGCCTCAAACCCAGCGGGAAGTGGGTCTTTTATCACAACATGATCCACGGGGCGATCGCTAATTATTTCCAAACCAATATCAAACACCTGCCCAGCTTTGACAGCTAATGGATCATCCGCCGCATAAAGTCCGATCTTTCGCAGTACTTTGTCCTGATTAGCCGCACGAACTTCTCGTGTCACCCGTAGTCCATTAAACCGTCCCGGTTGATTGCCCTTGAAGCGATAGCGATAGGCAACTAAATAGTGCAGTGTCCCTTGACCGGATTTGTTTAACTTCAAATCATGTCGTCCACGGGGTAACTGTGCCATTGGCACTTTGAGTTCAAGGCTAGGTTTCTGGTAACCCTCAAACTTGGCAGATTGTAAATTTTTACCCGCAAGTTGAACCGTAGCGGCAAAGTTCGGCGGTGTGGGTTGAAGCTGGCTATACTCCACCAAAGCGGTGAGGGCTTCGGCATTATCATAGCTAGTCTGCCAGGTTCCTTGTCGCCGTAGTGCCAAAAGTCCTTGTAGTAATCGGTCTAACACTTCTGGCTGAGCTTTTTGAGCCATAAACAAGCGCAAAGCTTGAGCTTGAGCGGTTGTCGGTGAACTAATCCAACTCCAATTTTTGGGTAAGTTTACTGTAGCTGTTCGTCCGGTTTGATACACCGTTTCTTGCAACTGATTAAACAGCGATTGTGACTCTTTTTGCCACTCTGGGAACTGGGAAAGATAACGAGCCAGTTTAATCTGAGCCACCTGATCGAATTGACTATGCTGGGCATAGATATCTGCCAAAAATTCATTGCGTTTTTCTCCAATTTCTGCCAAAGCCATTAAAGCTTCTAGCCGCACTTGATTTTTGCACAATTGTTCTCGGCAAAAATCGTATTGAGCAGGGTTGGCGAGGATTTTCTTCAAATAGGAACTCGCACGAGAAATCATTGGAGAGTCTGCCTGTAGAGGCGCAAGGCCTTGCGCCCCTACAAAAGCCTTGGATGCCATAATAATTGAGCGAACAGCATAGGGAGTCACAAACAGGTCAGAACTTTTTTGTCCGGGGAAAGCGGCAAATCCTCCATCCGGTTGTTGCAGTTTTTGCAATTGCTCAAGGGCTTGGCTAGCCTGTTGAGTCGGATTAAATTCGGCAAAGGTTTGAGTGTATTTTTGAGAGAGAGTTTGTAGAGAAGCTGCGATCGCTAATTGACTCGCTGCTGGTTCCAAGAAGGGTAACTGATTCTCTTGCAAAACTTGCCGCGCTGGGGCGGTAATCTCTGGAATTAGCGTACTGGCGAGGGAAACGTCTAAACCTCCCGCATCCGGTACAACTTTTTTATCTACATTTACAGGAATCTTCACCTGATTGCTCCCCCCTTTATAAGGCCGGAGCTTTAGTGAGGAGCTGGGGGGGATCGTCCCCGTTTCCACTACCTGTTCAGTAACCTCTAATGGTTTCACCTCCAAAGGAACTGCAAACGCATCCGATGTCCCATTCAATTGGCTGACAAATTCTACTTTCCCTTCACCCGTACTACTGGCTACGATAGGGAAACGGTAAGCTTGAGTACCGGATTCTACCTGAGTTTGCAGCCTTCCAGGTTTATTGTCGGCAATCTGAAGTGCGCCACTGACAGCCCCATTAATGGCAAGATTGCCCTTTTGTCCCGTGTTGTTGGTAACGGATAAACCGGCTTCCATGCGATCGCCGGGACGAGCAAACTGAGGTAATACTGGATTAGAGATTAGGGGTTTTGTTGTCATAAACGTCGCCTCCCCATTCCCGAAGCGGAGATTCCCATCCGTTGCCACCGCCATCACCCGCCAAGTCGTCAAATCATCGGGCAATTTAAAGGTAACTTGAGCTTTCCCACTCGTATCGGTCAAAACGGAGCCATTATAGTAAGCTAAGGCTTTAAAATCAGTACGAACGCGAGTCCCCGCTACCCCAGCGGATAACCCTCCCCCATATCCCCAGCCTTTTTCCTGCGCTGAAGTCAGAGGTTGTACGACGACATCGGGACGGTTATCGGCAAAACGAGTCGAGATAGGTTGCTCTGCATATACTGTTTTTACCAAATCCGGGGGACGGTAGCCGGTTAGTTGCAGCACCGCCTCATTAACCGCCATGACGGTAAATTGTCCTTGGACGGGTTGATTTTGATTGTCCTTAAGTTCGAGTTGCACGGTTTGTTCAGTACCCGGTTGTAGCGAACCTTGCACTGGAGTAATTTTGGCTTTTAAATACTTGCCTTCCAAGTTCGTTTTGAAAGGTGCAAAGCCAATTCCTACCAGGTTATTTAAACTCCCCGGTTCAACTTGCTCTAAAGGCGCACCTTGGCGAACTAGAACCGCTTCAACTGCGGCATTAGGTAGCATTTCTGGAGTGACTTGGAACTGAATCTCTGGTGCACCGCCCTTGATTTTTGTGATGGTTTGATAGAGGGTATTGTGGCGAACGACGGCAAAGTATAACTCGCCTTCTGGATAAGGGGATTGGATTAAAGCTGTAGCCGTTTCGCCCGGTTGATAAGTTTCTTTATCCAGTTTGATTTCAATGCGATTATTGGTATAGCGATCGCCCCAGCTTACAGGATTAGCCCCCGTCGCCCAAATCTGCAAATCCGTTGCTGTAACGGCATCTTTAGTATTAGCCAAATTGGCGTGAATGCGATAGGAACCTGACTCAGGAGGAGTGAGGGAAACCGCTTGGGGACGATTACCAGAACGAATTTTTGCCTCTCCTACTGTCTTATATTCCACCTGATTGCGAGGTGTTTGACTCCCTTCAATTACCTGCGTTACACTGCTGTATTTGATTTGTTGCAGTTCAACGCGAATTTGTTCTCCTTCAAGTACCTTTCCGGTGGGGTCGGTAACAATCACCTGAATAGGAAAAGGTTTATTGGCTTCTGCTACAAAATTACTTTGTAAACCAATTAATTTGTCACTGGGCAAGGCGGTAAATTCTTTAGAATCAGATACCGATAGATTTGAGACATCGCTCACTTGGACATCGATTCGGTAAGTCATTGGGTAGGGCAAATCTTTCGCTACCGTTACCGTTTGACCGCTTTGTCCTTGTTGATTGAGTTCTTGATTGGTTTGCAGCACATCGGTGGGTACCGCCGGACTTTCTTCAGGCCAAAACCACTGACGACCAAAGGAAAATTTCTCCCAACCTTTGGGGATAAATGCAGTTTGCTTGCGCGTGATATAATACTTAGCTTTTCCACCTTCCACCGCCGAACCAAACAGGTAGTTACTTTGAGCTTTAGCTTCAACCTTTTGGTTAATTAGGGCAAATTTTTGATCGAGGTTGAGAGCAACTTTAAAATTGGGGGGTTTGAATTCAGCTACGCGAAATTCCCCGGAAATTTCCGCACCACCGTCTCCTTTGGCGCGAATTGAATAGTAACCTAAAGGTTGATTGGGCTTAATGGGCAATTCGAGGGAGAATGTCCCAAATTCATTCGTCGTCTGGGTACCCAAATCTGTCTTTTTACCATCTGGGCTAACCAGCGTTACTTTATAGTTAGCATTTTTATCCTGCTTGATGACTCCATTTTGCAGATAGTAGGCTGTTCCTGTTAACCAAGCGGTTTCTCCAGGTTGATAAAGTTGGCGATCGGAAAAAATTGTTCCCCTTGATTCAGGTTTTCCACTCTGCCAACCGCCATTAACGTCGTAGTCGTAAATTCCGCTATATTCATTCGTCCGAGTAAACGCCCAATCTTTCCCGTCACGGGCAATCACGAGCAATTTAGGTGCTTCTAAAAAGCTTTGACCTCCACCTTTAATACACTTCTGCAAATCTTTGCTATTCAGCAGTAATGTTCCAGTTGGGTCAGTTTTACCCATTGCACAAGCTACAGATGGAGATGGAGATTTTGCCTCTAATTGGGATTCATAAATTTCAACCGTTGCTGATGCGACAGCAGAACCATCGGAAAGATGATTGACTCGAACCAATCCCGATTCTGGAAACCACTGGGCAAACACTCCTAAATTCGTTAACTCCACCAGTCCGTAATAGGTCGGTTCGCGCCACTTTTTTTGACCGTTTTCTTGATAAGAATTGGTTCGCGCCTGTATCCCATAGGCTAACATTCCTGTATTTCCAGCCAGCTTTTCCCGTAAAGGAACAGTTACTTCAGTGGACTGATTTTTTTTCCCAGATACTTTAAAGCTTGACCATTTATCGGGTGGGGGAAGTAAATCATTACTATTTCCTTTGGGATAAGCGGAATCGGTATAAACTAAATCGGTTGGTGTCACAACCCGATAAGCCGCTTTGTACTTTGATTCAGGCAGGTTAACCGTAGAAATATTTAATTGTAAGTTTTTGCCAGAAGGAAAAATATTCAGATTAGAGGGTGCCCAAATATCACCGATTAGATCTCCCGTTTCATACTTCACCGTCACGGGTTTTCCCAAAGTTTGCCCAAATTTATCTTTGATATTGGCACCGAGGGTAATCGTATAAGTGGTTGTGGGTTCTAATACCCAAGGGTTGAGGCTAACAATATCCCCGTTATCGTAGGCTCTGATTAGGGGAAGCGTTTGTTTGGGCGCGGGTTTAACGGTAATGTTCTTAATGGCTGAATCTGCAATCAAACCATTGTTAAATTTTAATTGAGCGCTGCCTTTTTCAAAGCGTTCGTTGTTATTTAATTCGATTTTTTTAAAGTTGAGAGGGGCGTAAGTGGTAACTTGGCTAACCACAGGAGTTTCTGTCGGGAGATTTCCACGCGCAGGGCGCAAACCAGGGGAAAATTCTAAGCGATAATTCGTGGCTTTTTCTAATGCACGTCTTGGTATTAAGGTATAAACCCAGTTACGCTGTGATGGGTCGAATTTCTCTTGGGGTTGGTTGGGGTTAGATTGTTCCTGAAGTTGGTTGGAGGTGGAGGGGGTTTTGTCTTCTTCCAGAGCAACTTTCAGGGATACATTCTCTTTTTTTTTCTGCCCTTGGGGAATAAGGGTGACATGCTCTTGGAGGGAATCCAAATCTAGTTCTGTATTCGAGGTAACTTTCAGGGTTGGCTTTACGTCGAAAGGTTCCGCTTGAGAGTCGGGATTTGCCGTTTTTCCTGGTAAGCTTGTTAGTTGAATCGTTTGAGTATTAAAAGTCCAAGCCAGATCTTTTTCTAAACGATGTTTGTTAAGGTCGGCTAATCCCGCTTTCAGGGTAACTTTTACCCGGGTGGCTTTTGGCAGAGCTTGGTCGGCTTGAAATCCCACCATCCGGGGGGTTAAAAAGCGAAATTGTCCCTTCAGAGGCGGCAAAATCTCAAATTTGTTCAGGAGATTCTGCTGTTGAGGACTGTCAAGGCTCTCAACGGGAATCAGGGGGTTTTTAAACCGGATGCGGATTTGAGCCAATGGTTCAGCCGCTCCGGTTGGACTAATCTGCTCGATCCAGTCTGGGAGTTGAGGGGTGGGGAGTGGGGTAACGGTGGGGAGGGGTTCAACCCTGGAGGTGATTTTGGCGATGTCACACCCGACTATCCCCCAGATGAGGGTGAGGACGAGTAGAAACGGCATCCAAGTTCTAATAAATCTGCCGATGGTGTGCATGGCTTCTTTCCTTACAGCTAATTCAGCGAATCGCTGGCGCAGATGGATTCAATAAGACCACTTCTACACTTGCGATCGCGTGTATTTCCGGATCGCTCCATAAATTGTTACTGGGAAGTTAACGCAATGTAGGAGACGAGCCGCTTAGCTGGGCAGTGATAGACAGTTCCAGTTCAACCTAGTACTTTATAGAGGTGTTAGATTTGCGTCTAACACCTAACACTTGTGAACTTAAACCTCTTTATCAAATTTCAAAGAAGCAGAATTCATGCAATAGCGCTGACCAGTTGGCGCGGGGCCATCATTAAATACATGACCGAGGTGGGCATCACAGGCAGCGCAGAGTACTTCGGTTCTCCGCATGAACAAGCTATTATCACTCTCAAGCTTTATATTCTCTTGATTGACTGGTGCCCAGAAACTAGGCCAACCCGTTTTAGAATCGTACTTTGTTTCAGAGGTAAACAGGTCGTTCCCACAGCAGACACATTTATATATTCCTTCCTCTTTGAGGTTATAATATTCTCCGGTAAAGGCTCGTTCTGTCCCTTTTTTTCGAGTAACTTTGAATTGCTCCGGCGTGAGCTGCTGTTTCCACTCTTCCTCAGACTTCTGTACCTTTTTAACCATGCTTTAATCCTCCTTTTAGGTCTATTTCCAGATTAGACGCCATGCGAGTAGAGCGCACAACGAAAGAATAAAAATTCTTATCCCTTCTGCCGTCTGCCGTCCGCCTTCGGCCTTCTTTTCAAGTTAGATCCTAACCGTAGTGGGGTCTACTCTTGCATCAAAATCAGCCGCAGTGGGTCTAAACGAATGTGCCACGGGTAGGGTTGGTCTTTGAAGCTTTCCCATTTTTCTTTAAAGACTTCCGCTTGCAGGTGGTAATCTTCAGGATGACTGGGGGAGGCATTTAGCTTGAGGTATAGCGTCATCCGGTGGGGTGTTTCAATCGCCTGAACCAACCAACAGGGGAAAGTATTCTCTTGGTTGGGTTGCTTGGTGAAGGCTATTTGGTGGGCGCGAATTCCTACCGAAGAAAGTGGGACAGGGATGGGTTCGATCACCTGTAGGTTACAACCCCAGTCAAGCGCTTCTACCTGTTGGGAGGCGGTGACAACCGCACGAGAGAAGTTCTTGCACCCAGTTAATTGAGCAACACGGAAAGTGCCCGGTCGCTCGAAAATGTCATATTTAGAGCCAGATGCGATCGCATGACCTCGTTCTAAGACCAACAAATCTCGACACACTCTGTACGCTTCTTCCAGATTGTGCGTCACAAATAGGGTAATGCCCTGATAAGTGGCTAGCGTTGAAATCAGTTGCTTTTCTAACTGAGCACGTAAGTGGGTATCCAGTGCTGAAAACGGTTCATCGAGGAGTAGCGCTTCCGGTTGACTCGCTAACGCCCTTGCCAACGCCACCCGTTGCTGCTGTCCACCAGAGAGTTCATGAGGATATCGGTTGGCTAATCCCTCTAAATGCATCGCGACAAGTTGGGTTTCAACCTGTTGCTTGATGGTTAAACGCGATGTTCCCTTGGGGAAGCTGAACGCAATATTTTGAGCGACTGTTAGGTGAGGAAACAGGGCATAGTTCTGAAACAAAAAACCAATTTTGCGATCGCGAGACGGAATATTAATTCCTTGTTCCGAGTCGAATAATACCCTCCCATTTAAAACAATGCGACCTTCCGTGGGTGTATCGATCCCAGCAATACAGCGTAGGGTCATACTTTTGCCCGAACCAGAAGCCCCCAGCAAGCCCAATGCGTATTCATTACTACGAAAATAAACGTCTAATGAAAAGCCATGAAGTTGCTTTTTGATATCTACAAACAGCCCAGTTTGAGACAGGCTTGAAGGTTGAATGTTGAAGCTTGATAGATTCTCCCCATCTCCCCATCTCCCTATCTTCCTCTCTTTCCCCCCTCTTGCCTTACCTCTAGATTCTTGCCAAAAATTGACAGCAATGATGCCGGATAAAGAAATCCCCATCATGAACAATACCCACACCCAAGCTTCATTCATCGCTCCGGCTTCAACCGCAAAATAAATTGCCATTGGAATCGTTTGGGTTTGTCCGGGAATGTTGCCAGCGATCATCAAGGTAGCGCCGAATTCCCCCAAAGCACGGGCAAAAGCCAGAGTAGTTCCTGCTAGAATACCGGGCAACGCTAAGGGGATAGTAATTCGCCAAAAGATTGTCCACTCAGAAGCGCCAAGAGTTCTGGCAACTCTCAATAAATTGGCATCAATTTGTTCAAACGCTCCCAGTGCTGTTTTATACATCAATGGGAAGGCAACGACGGTGGCAGCAATCACGGCACCGTACCAGGTAAAAACTACGCTAAAGTTCAGGGGTAACAGGAGTTGTCCAATCGGGCCATTTTTTCCAAAAAGTAGCAATAAGAAAAAGCCGACTACCGTAGGCGGTAAAATTAGAGGTGAAACAAATATCCCTTCAATTAAAGATTTCCATTTGCCTCGATATCCCAGCATCCAATAAGCAGATGCAATACCCACAAAAAAGGTTAAGCTTGTGGCGAACACTGCAATTCTTAGAGATATCCAGAGAGGAGATAAGTCAAATTCCATTACTAGCTTTATTAGGTTTGTCTTTTACAAATACATCCTCTATTTGAATTCTTCAAAAGAAGAGAGCAAGAGATTTAGCATTAAGACCGACCAAATCCGTACTTCTGGAAGACAGATCCTGCTCGATTACTCGATAGAAATTGGACATAGTCCCTGGCGGTAGCAGCATTTTTACTACTTTTAAGTACAGCTACTGGATAAATAATGGGAGAATGAGAGTTAGCTGGTGCTGTCGCTACCTGTTTGACCTGTGATGATATTTTTGCATCTGTGGCATAGACAATGCCTGCATCGGCATTACCACTTTCGACAAAAGAAAGGACTTGACGGACGTTATTACCTAAAACCAATTTTGATTTTATTTGCTGCGAAATTCCTAGATTTTTGAAAACTTCCTCGGCATATTGTCCTGCGGGTACACTCCTGGGTTCTCCAACCGCAATTTTCTTGACTTTAGAGTCGGTTAACTGGCGAAAACTCGTAATGCCTGAAGAATTTTTGGGTACAATCAAGACAAGTTGATTCGTCAGTAAATTGCGCCGAGTATTATTGAGGATAAGACCTTTGGACTGCAACGCATCCATTTGCTTTTTAGCAGCAGAAATAAAGATATCGGCTGGTGCGCCATTCTCAATTTGTTGCTGTAACGCACCAGAGGCTCCGAAGTTATATGTTACGTTTACATTCGGCTTGGTTTGTTTGTAAAGAGGCTTGACTTCTTCCAGAGCATCTTTCAAGCTGGCAGCGGCGGATACAAGAATGGTACTGGATTGAGCTACCACGGAATTTGGGGCAAACAACCGTAAGCCTGCTGTCAAGAGAAAGGTAGCAACTAGGGTACCAATGAAGGCAAAAAATTGTTTTTTCTTCATAGTTAAATCTCCTGAATTGCCTTAGCTTTAATTAATGATTGGTTGCAAATTTGGGCAATAATTACTGCTTTCTAAAATAATTATGCCTCAGACTTATTGATAGGATTGTATCAACTGATGCCATTTTACCAACTAAGTTGGTAGTAGTTCTATGCCAAGAAAACAGCAAGGATGGATTACTTTTCAATCTTCAGAGGAGGAACGGCAAATTCTGGAGCAGTACTGTCAGCAGTCTCAGCGTACTAAGACTGAGATTTTAAGGGAATTAGTACGTAGTCTCACTCCAGACTCACCCTCTCTACAGTCACCCACTCGTAAACCAAACGGTAAGCAAGAGTTTGTCACTTCGGAGGTAGAGCAGGCAAGTGAGAATTCCGAGTTAAAAGCGATGAAAGTTAGTGCTCGTAACGTAATTAGGGGTAAAATCAAGCGATTGGTCAGGGGTGCCGTTAATACTGAGGTTACTCTAGAGATTTCGCCTAACGTTGAACTGATCTCGATTATTACTAGCTCGTCAGCCGAACAGTTAAATTTGTCGGAGGGAAAAGAAGCCTATGCTGTCATTAAGTCTAGCCATATTATGATTGCGATGGAATGAGGCGAGTTGATTCTTTATCAGCTTGATTCATGAGTGTTTAATCACTAACAATTCTCAGTAAATTGGATGATAAATGCGATCGCTCTATAGGATGGCTGCAATCAAGTTATATTGAGCGATCGCTCCTGATCAATTTTTCATAGATTACCGCTTGCGAGCCACAATCTGAAAGAGATGCCAGTGCTTGTCTTCTCCTAACGCTGTCTTTCCGGGATGATCTTCTTCCTCAAGCATCTCAACCTCAAAGGGTTGCAGCAACAGGTCTAGCTGTTGGCGGGTATGATGATTCATTGAGGTATAAATTGCCCAAGAATCGCGATCGCCAAATAATTGACCACAAAAGCGACCCCCAGAACGTAGTGATAAAACAATTTTTTTCCATAAGTTAGGGAAATACTCTGGCGGGCAAAATGGCAGTGAAAAACTAGCATTAATTAAATCTACTGCTTCTGGTAAGATCATCTCTTCAAATCGAATGATTTGAGTTTGTAAATGATTTTGATTAATATCAGGACGATTTAACAAGCGTGCGATCGCTTCTGGTTCCCCATCAATTCCTAAAACCCGCCAACCCCGCCTCAAAAGTTCCACTGTATCTCGTCCTTCTCCACAACCCAAGTCCACTGCCAACCGGGAACTAGCTGCCGACTCCTCTGCCTCAAAATGCGCTAATGCAGTCAGGAGTGTATCTCGTGGAGGGCGACCCACAACAGCACTATAGTAGGCCGTCCAATCCCGTTCAAAAACATTATTTTTAGTTGGATAATTTATGTAATCTGGCATACAGTTTTTCATGACTATGAATTGTAAACAATACCTAAAAAATTCTAAATTCCAAAAGTCATTGTTTCTTGATTATTTACAAATAAAACTCAATCACTTAATCAAATTATATCAATTCTGATACTATTAGTTGGATACAAATTAATGACATTGGAGTTCATGCTATGCAGATTAGCGCTCGTAATTCTTTCAAAGGTGTCGTGAAAAAAGTTGAGCCTGGAGCTGTCAACACTGAAGTCACCTTAGAAATTGCGCCTGGGATAGAAGTCGTTTCGATCATCACCAAATCCTCCGCAGAGACACTTGGGATTACGGAGGGCAAGGAAGTTTACGCAGTGGTTAAGTCAACGGATGTGATGGTTGCCATCGATTAGGCGTTATAGGTTAAAAAACAACACTGATTTCAAGTTGCGAGTGGGAAACGGTGACAACTTAAGTATCTCAATCAGCTACGCCAAATGTTAGCTCCCCGATACCAATAGCAGTTCACCCCCCACCGCTTGCTCACTGCTACAAACCATAGGAATTGTATTCCAATTATTGTTCTGTGTTTGTGAGATTCTCCCGCTATGATTAGACAGGGATTGTAGGGTTAGGCATTGTGAAATCTGGGTTAAATGCTCGACTAAGACCGTTAAAGTTTGAGCAACAGAAGCTTTCTCCATTGGATTGACTAGAACAACTGGGGGAGAAATTTTTCCATCTCTACAGCCTAGGGCGAGAATAACATTTTCCATTGACCAAGCTTCGGGATGATCTATATGGGTTAAGCCGATAATCACTGGGACATTCACCCGTTGCTTTAAGAAACTGAGGAGACGACGGCTATAAGAAAACTCTCCAGGTCGATGAGCTGCTAGTAACATAATGCAAGCATGTGCCCGATGGGTCAAAAGATCCCACATAAAGTCAAAGCCGGCTTGACCCGGAGGGCCGTAGAGATGCATGACGATGTCAGGACTAAATTTGAGTCTGCCAAAATCAAATGTAGCCGTAGTTTCTTTTTCAAGTAACGTCATCCTCTCTGTCGCTTTACGGTTTGGGTTGACGACTTCAAGTTCACTGATGGAACGAATAAAGGTAGATTTTCCTACTCCTGGTGCTCCGGTTACAATTAAGCGCAGGATTTCCATTTGACCTAAACTCCTGACTACACTCACTAAAGAACAACATTCTTTGCCCAATCAGTTTAGCCATCAGTAATCCGAACGAATATTGACCGAGCAATTAATTCGTCAAAGGCTAAACGCATGTTTCCAGATTTAACGATATATGAAGGGAATCGCTGTTCTAGGGTAATTTTCATTCCAGGCGTCATTCCCATAGCTGTCAGTTTCTTTGTGATCGTTTCATCACTACTTCTAAAGCGAGTTACAACTCCTTGTTCTCCAGTTTTGAGAAGATTGAGGGAGGAACTACAAACACTAAAACGTTTGTTAAACATTTAAAACTTACCTCCAAGAATGCGAATCAGAGACTTACGGCTGAAACTATTGAGTTGTAGCCCTTTGAGAAAAGCTACAACTCACGCAGCGATACGATTGAGGATTAAATGAATGCCTTAGATCAGATAGGCTTCCTGATGGGTGCGGATCGTACAATCAGATCGAGGGTATGCCACACACAGTAAAACAAATCCTTTTCCAACTTGCTCATCATCCAAGAAGGTTTGGTCAGACTGATCGATTTCACCTTCAACAACTTTGCCAACACAGCTAGAGCAAGCGCCTGAATGGCATGAAAAAGGCAAATCGAGTCCTTGTTCTTCTGCGGCTTCTAGGATATAGGTATCGTCGCCGACTTCAATCGTGGTGTCTATTGCACGCTTTTTGTTGATTAATCGAACTTTATAAGTAGCCATCGTCAATATCTCCTTGCATCGTGATGTGTGCTTGTTTAGGAGTCAGAAGTCAGAATAAATTCTCAGTTCTTGCTTCGCTTGGTGAGATTCAGAATTGAGAAATGCTGAGTTCTGAGTTCTCAAGGGTGCGTTCCAAATTACATTAGCTGCATGGCGTAGCCGCAGGCGTACAGTCACCGGCTGTGAAAGATTGCCCACAGCCACAGGTATCTGTAGCATTGGGGTTGCTGAATTTAAACCCACTTTCGAGCAAACTTTCGACATAATCAATCACAACTCCTTCTAATAAAGGAGCACTTTTCTGGTCAATGTAGACCCGTAGCTTACCCCAAGTTTGGATCAAATCATCTTCTTGTGGTTGATTAGTGATATCCAAAGCGTACTGATAGCCACTACAACCACCGTCATTAACAGAAACACGGATACCTTTTTGCTCAGTATTTTGATTTTCGCTGGGGGCAGAGCCAAGCACAAAAGAACGGAGCCGAAATTCTGCTTTTTGTGTCAGGTTAAGTGTCATAAAAACTCCTAAATTGATGAAGATGGTGTGTCTTGCTTTCGATTACCAATTAGCAAAGAATGGTTCAGCGTTTGTCTGGGAATACATAGCAGCACGTTCGCGCACACATTCTTTGTATCTCCCGCTCTCCAAAATTCTCCAATACGGCTGTAGGATGGATGACGCACCGATTGGCAATTGCAAATGCTAAGGGAAACGGACAAATTATTTCCTGATTTTCTGCCGTCTTTACATAAGTCTGTGTGAGGGTATTGCTGTGTTTATTGATTACCCAAAGAGCGATTACCATCAACAGTTCGACAGGCCAAGGTAGAAAAACAAGGGTTAAAAACAGGCAAAATAAGGCCGTCAAGGCAATGGTTAGCTGTAGAATTTCATCCGTGACCTTAAGACTGATGTAAATTGCAACAAATGCGATCGCTAAAGTCATCAATGAAAGGACTAGCATCACAACGACCTCCAAGCATCGCTGCTCAGGGGTGAAGACGTAAGATGCGATCGCCTCCAAGGCGCATTGTTACCACAAACTGGGCAGTCTGAGTCACGATGGGAACGGCGCTTGGCAAATTCCATCCGAGCCAAGTCCATTGTCATTAGCTGTGATAACAGTGGCGTACCAAACCCGGTAATCAGCTTGATCGCTTCCAGTGCCGCCAGACAAGCGAGTGTGCCAGGAACAGCACCCAGAACCCCAAAACCGTGGTTATCCCAATCGGGTTTTTCCGGAAACAGGCAGGATAAACAAGGCGTTTGACCGGGGACAATCGTCGTTAGGTAAGCCTCCATCCCGTCCATTGCCGCTTCCACCATCGGCTTACGCCAGCGCACGCAAGCCTCATTTAACAAGTCACGTTCCGTAAAGTTGTGGGCACAGTCGAGGGCAATGTCAGCCGATTGCACCAAGACATCTACATTCTCTGGAGTCACATAATCAAAAACGGCCTCCACTTGCACATCCGGATTAATGGCTTCTAGGGTTTCTTTGGCTTTAAACACCCTCGGCTTACCCACCCAATCGTGGCTCATGAGAATCTGACGATTCATGTCATCCAGCCGTAATTCGCCACCCCGTACTAGGATGAGCCGACCAACGCCCGCCACGGCTAGGTAAAGCGCTGCCGTACCACCCAATCCTCCTACCCCTGTAACCAAGGCTGTCACTGATTTGAGTCGTCGCTGTGCCTCTTCACCAAAGCCAGGAAGCATGATTTGGCGACGGTAGCGTTCTAACTCGGTGGGCGTAAGGTCTTGCACGTCTTAATCCTCCTTAATCAGAATTGATGTCGGTCAGCATGACAACATTTTTCGGCTTCTCATTAAATACCTTGAACAGCTTTTGTTCGAGGGGTGTTGAACTGAGAAACACATCGTAAGCTTGCTGGAGAGCGGCACAGTACTGGCTCAGCTTTTCCTCATCACTTAGATCCCCAGAATGAGCATCAATCTCCCGCACGTACTGAGAAAACTTCTTCAAGATATGCAGACGATTCACATTCACAATCTGGGCATCGTAAGGAAGTTCAAAAAACTCAAAATACTCTTCGGCATCAGCGAGTTGTTTGAATTGAGATAAACTTTTACTCATTTTGCCTTCTCCAATATTTTTAGCTGTTGCTTCATCTCGTTTAACTTGCGATAGATTTCATAGGTTTGACCTGCAAAATCTATCAGTTGTTCGTAGTTGGTGGGCAAACCCTCCGCTAAATCATGAAGATCCATCTTCATTTGACCCGCCTTACTATTGAGGCGTTTAATCTCAACTTTCAGCTCGTCAATGCTTTGAGTTCCAGTTGTGGGTTCTCCGGCTTGAACCATAAATATCTCCCTTTTGATTAACCGTCATGGGTCATTAATCATCAGTTATGGATTAATTAATGATGAATGACTTAGATGTTGCCCACTTCGGGATAACGCTTCGCTAAATCAATTCCTTTTTGCAAAAGCTTCTCTCCCTCAGCATCTAATTTCTCAAAAGAATCAAAGCCAAAGCGTTGAGCATCCCGTAAGGTTTTAGCTACAACCAAAAGACGACCACAGAAAACCAGTGCCCAACCAAATCCTTCATGGCTCAGGTCAATAATCACCTGTCCCAAAAGACCTGTTTCCTGCTCAATCCGGGCTGCGATCGCGCGGTAAAATGCCATAATTCGCGCCTTCGTTACCAGATCGACATCACCATCAACCGAGATTTTACGTTTTCTCTCCTTGCTGACAATGAAAGGCTTCAGAAGCAGTTCATCCGACCAAGTCCGATAAGTCCCGTAACTGTCTTGTCCCCGAATTTGCTTCACCAACTCCTGCATCAAAGGCTTCGCTAAGATTTCCTCTGTAGTGGTTTCGGTTGTAGTATTTGTTGCAGTCATACGAGTGATTCCTCTTCTTCAAATTCTTCAAAACTTTGAGCTTTTTGTTGGAGTGCTTTACGCAGCCAGGGTGGGGGATTCCCCTTGAGAGTCTGTACTAGCTTTTCGAGTACTTCGGTAATCTCTTCTTCTTCAGATTTCGCTTTTACCGGAGTAACACGCTTCCGAATTAACCTTGCTGCTGCACTTCCGCCGATCGCAGAAACGTAAACAATAGTACAGTCAGCCAGTGCGGCAACTTTAGGAACCAGTTTATCTTCATTGCCATCTTCAAGTAGTTCACCACCAAATTTGATAGTTTCTAAGAACTGATAGCCATCGGTTGAGACTTCGTAAACGGCTATTTTTTTAGCCCAACCAAAATGTGCATTAATATGCACGTTATCACTGGTAGCAAAAGCAATTTTCATGGTCATCTCCTTGCCTCGCAATTAATAGAGATTAAAGTCTAAAACCTCTGCGATCTCAGCGTTAACCTCTGCAACCTCTGCGTTAAAAAACATACGATTTCCTGTCTAATGCTTGACTGTTGACTCCTCTTCCTCTAAAAACAGGTTGCCAATATCAAACAACAGTTGCATCGTTCCTCGATAGCCGACTTTAGTAAACTGACCATTGCCCAAGCGATCAAAAATAGGCATACCTTGGCGATACAACGGAATACCGAGTTTCCTCGAAACTTTCGCCCCGTTAGAATTAGTAATCAGCAAATCCGAACCCGGTGCTAACTCCTCAAAATCTTCTAAATCGCCAATTACAACAGTTTCGACCGGAAGCTTTTCCAGCAAAGGGGATTTTGTTGTCGTTACTGCTGCTTGAATCTCCGCTCCCATTGACTGAAGAAACGCAGTAGTTGACCACAGCAAATCCGGTTCTAGTGCCAGCGATACCCGCTTACGTCCAAAGAAAAAGTGAGTGTCCAACATGGCATCTTGTAACTGGCGACGCTGACGGCAGTATTTCTCCGGTACACTCCTTTTGGAAAGCAGCGACAGCCCATGCAGAAAGTCATCCACCGCATCTAATCCTGTCAGTTGTTGCAGCACCTCGTAAGGAGTGCCAAACCGCTGGTTCAGAATCTCTGCCGCCCCCCGCATACTCTCGCCTAGAGCAAAGGTGAGTACTGAACTACCAATCTCCCGAAGTTCTGCTTTCGTTGTACCACCACCTGTCGTGGCACTGAAGGAATCCTCCAAATGTCCATCCAGTGAGGCAGAAAGGTCGGGTACGACAATGGGTGTTAGTCCAAACGCCGTAACCATTTCCTTGATTTCCTGCACATCTCCCGGTGTGAAGGCAGAACTAACTAGAATTGTGACCTGATCGAATCGGGTTTCCCCAGGTTGGGGAAGTTCCCTCACCATGCTTTCAACGGCGGCGGCAAAGCCATCTTGCAATGCACCCTTAAAATCGGGGGTGGATACGTACACAATAGGGAGGTCATACAATTCTGGATGACGCTTGCGGATACTCCTGAGGATGCCATCCATGTCATCCCCTCTCGTTTCCGTTAACCCAGTGGTACACAACCCGATAATTTCAGGCTTTGCCTTTTCCACCAACGTCAGGATGGCTTGTTCAACGTTATCCTCACCGCCTAAAATCGTGCTGACTTCCGTCATTGCCGTGGTAGACATCGGGATGGCTTCCCGAAAATGCCGCACTAGCATCACCTTGGCAAAGGCGGTGCAACCTTGGGAACCGTGAAACAGAGGCATCATTCCCTTTAACCCCAAGAAGGCGAGGGCTGCGCCTAACGGTTGGCTTTGTTTGAGGGGGTTAACAGCAACCGATTTTTTCCGACTTGTTACAGTTGCCATTAGATTACCTCCTGTTCCCAAGGTGCTGGTTTACGGACTTGCTCCCACACAGGGCTGTAAAGGGCTTCATCCAGTTCTCGCGCCATTTCAATCATTCCCACATACCCGGCATAGGGATGATGGCGTTCCTGGTTGATATCAAGGAAGGGAATTTTGGCTTTCAGGGCGGTGTATTGATTGCGACCTCCGGCGATAAGCATATCTGCCTTAGTTTTGTCAATCACCCGCAACAGTTCCTGTGCGTTGCCCTTTTCCATCATGATGCCGTCTTTGCCCAACAGCTCCTTGATGCGGGCTTTATCCTCCTCCGTGCTTTTCTTGGTGCTGGTGGCAACCACCTCCATGCCCAAGTCTTTCGCTGCCGAAATAATCGACCAACTCTTCACACCCCCGGTATAAAGGACTACTCGTTTCCCTTTGAGTCGAGCACGATAGGGGGCGAGGGCTTCGTCTAGGGCGGCTGTTTCTTCAACAATCAGCTTTTCGACACGCTCCTGCAAATCGGCATCGCCTATTTTTAAGGCAATGTTTCGCAGACAGCGGTTCATATCCTCCACACCGTAAAATGATTCTTCGATGTAAGGGATGCCATAGCGTTCCTCCATCTTTCTCGCCATGTTGATCAGTGCTTTCGAGCAGATCATCACGTTGAGCTTGGCACGGTGGGAATACGCAATTTGGTTGTATTTTCCATCACCTGTAATTTTGGCGAGAACACGGATGCCGAGTTTCTCGAACAATGGCGTCACACCCCACATTTCACCCGCGATGTTGTATTCACCAATCAGGTTAATGTCATAGGGGGTGGTAAGCTCAGGCTCCTGTGTTCCCACCACATACTCTAAAAGGCTCTCCCCGCCGACGCGGTTTCCCAGGTTTTTGCTCCCGATAAACCCAGGAGAATTGACGGGGATGACTGGAGTGCCCGTTTTCTTAGCGGCAGCTTGACAAACGGCGTCGATGTCGTCACCAATCAGGGCGGTAACGCAAGTCGAGTAGACAAATACCGCCTCTGGTTGGTAGCGCTGTTGCACCTCCAGGATGGCTTTGTAGAGCTTTTTCTCTCCACCGAAGATGACATCATTCTCACCCAAGTCAGTGGTGAAGCCCATTTTGTAAACCATCGGGCCAGAGGAGAGACTGCCGCGACTCCCCCAGGAATTGCCAGCGCAGGCAATTGGGCCGTGTACTAAATGAGCAGCATCGGTGATTGGCACTAAGGCAATCATTGCTCCGTCAAAGGCGCAGCCACCTTGAGCGGCTCCCGGCTGAGCTACTTGTGTGCAATATTTGTTTTTCTTTTGCCCATTTTTTTGGTGATTGTGCTCGCAACCTGGCTCAGTGAGCAGCTCATTGATTTTGCCTTGGGTGATTTTCATGTTTCTCTGTGCGATGAGGGCGAGTAGCGACTAGCTATGAGAAATTCCCAACTAAGCGTTTGAACAAAACGAACAATTAGAACAATTAACCGAGGTATTTTGTGGCATCCTCATACACTCCTCACAGAGGAAGGATAAAGCCCGAAATCGCAATCCCACAAATTGGTCGTATAAGGGATTGAGTTTGCACATTGGGGGAATGTGGAATAGGGTACGACCCAACAAAACAACATCTCGCTCAAAGGGGCAATCTACAGGAATTAGTTTGCAAATGAGTTGAGCTATTTTGGCGTTTTTAATCTGGATTCCATCTAACCAACGGCGCAAGGGATAGAGGATATCGAAGGAGCCAGATTTTAGGTTGCTCGATGGCTGAGAGGTTTGGTGAGTGGGGGTTAGAGCTGCCATTATCGATACCTGGCTAATTGCTTTTACAAGGTTGAAGGTTAGAAGGGTGAAAGTTAGAAGATGGGGAAGATAACTTGTAACTTTTACGCCTTACTAACCTGTAACTAGAATTTGCAAGACTGACCGACTTTGTAAGCGGGGGTGTGGAGTAAAAAGTGCGGAGTTAAAGTTAAAATTAGGCTGGGCGTTTTACTTATGACTCCGCACTTGGCACTTAGGGAAAACGGTGTTAGGGAAACCCTTAGGGGGACTTGTTCCTAGTTAGGGTTCATGGTTTATGGGCGATAACGATGAACCCTTAACGATTTAGCGAATTAAGTCGTAGGAAATATCGGTCTTCGCTGGGATGATGGTGTTGCGATCGAGTTCATCTAGAATGGTGTTAACAATCCAGTTGAGTAGGTTGATCGTACCTTGGTAGCCGATGGTGGAATAGCGGTGTAGGTGGTGGCGATCGAAAATAGGATAGCCGATGCGTACCATTGGTGTGTGGGTGTCACGCCACAGGTACTTACCGTAGGAGTTACCGATGAGTAAATCTACGGGTTCGGTGAACAGGAGACTCCGCATGTGCCACAAGTCTTTACCCCCCCATACTTTCGCATTTTTGCCATCGGGACTAGACTCTAGCAGCGCTTTGGCTTCGGCTTCAAACTCAGGGGTGCTATTGCTGACTACGATATGCACCGGTTCAGCCCCAACTTCTAGCAGGAACTGCAACAGCCCCATCACTAAATCAGGATCGCCGTAAAGTGCTATCCGCTTGCCGTGTAGCCAAGCTTGGGAATCGGTTAAGGCATCAACAGCACGTCCCCGCTCAATTTCCAGTTCGCGTGGAATGGGTTGTCCGGTTAGTTCGCTGAGTTTCATCAGGAACTCATCTGTACCACGAATTCCCCAAGGACGAGAAACGACTGTCTTTTGCTGCCACTCTTTCGTGATGTATTCCCGTGTCTTGGTGCTAGCGTAAGATTGCAGAGCAACTGTAGCTTCAGCGTTGATGGAATCAGCCGCATCTTCTAGGGTAGTTCCACCCTGGTACATCTTATATTCACCATCATTGGGTGAGTCGAGATACTCTGAGTTATCTCCTAGCAGAGTATAGTTAATACCCATCAACTCGGCTAGGCGCTTCACTTCCCGCAGGTTACCAATGTAGGTTTCAAAACCAGGGATAAAGTTAATCTTGCCGTTGGTGGTTTCCTTCTTTTTGCCTGCGGTGAGGTTAGAAAGAATTCCCTTCATCATATTGTCGTAGCCCAGGACGTGGGAACCGACAAAACTGGGAGTGTGAGCGTAGGGAACTGGGAATTCTTCAGGCAGAGAACCTTTTTCTTTGGATGTTTTGATGAAGGCTTGTAAGTCATCTCCGATTACCTCTGCCATGCAGGTGGTGCAGACGGCAATCATCTTCGGCTTATAGAGATTGTAGGACGTTGCCAAGCCATCAATCATGTTGTTTAAGCCACCGAACACCGCTGCATCCTCAGTCATGGAGGAAGAAACCGCAGAGAAGGGTTCTTTGAAGTGACGGGTAAAGTGGCTCCGGAAGTAAGCCACGCAGCCTTGAGAACCGTGAACGAAGGGTAAGGTACCTTCAAAACCAACAGCCGCGAGAATCGCTCCTAGGGGTTGGCAGGCTTTGGCGGGGTTGACGGTGAGGGCTTCACGGGAGAAGTTCTTCTCGCGATACTCCCAAGTTTTAGTCCATTCAGCGATGCGAGCAACTTCTTCTGGGCTGTGTCCACCTTCAAATTGTTTCTTGTTAGCAAATAGTTCTTGGTATTCGTCTTGGTGAAAGAGTTCGGCGTGGTCCTTGATTTTGTCGATGTTATTCTGAGCCATGACGGTTTCTCCAATTGGGGGTGGGGATGAGGGGAGTGGGAGAGTTAGCCTTTTGGTAGGGTGTGTTACGGAACCGTAACGCACCAAGTTTAAAGACGGTGCGTTATAACGCACCCTACGATTGCCTTACACGGTTGCTTCAGCTTTCTTCCACGGTGCGCCAACCAAGCTCCAGGTGGGGCTGTTGAGTGCTAAATCCATGTCACGAGCGAAGATAGCGAATCCGTCGTAACCGTGGTAGGGGCCGGAGTAATCCCAGGAGTGCATCTGACGGAAGGGTAGAGCCATCTTCTGGAAGACGTACTTCTCTTTAATCCCTGAAGCAATCAGATCCGGCTTGAGTTCCTTGACAAACTCCTCAAACTCAAAGGCAGAAACGTCATCGTAAATCAGGGTGCCGTTTTCGATGTAGTGGGTGGTACGTTTGTAGTCGTCGTTATGACCAAACTCATAACCTGTACCGATTAGCCTCATCCCCAAGTCATAGAATGCAGGGACAACGTGGCGAGGACGTAAACCACCCACCATCAGGGCGACAGTCTTGCCTTCTAGGCGTGGGCGATATTTTTCGAGTACGGCTTGGGTTTGAGCTTCGTACTTAGCAATAACTTCTTCTGCTTTTTGCTGGATTGTTTCGTCAAATTTGGCAGCAATCATCCGCAGAGATTCAGCAATCTTGGTCGGGCCAAAGAAGTTGTACTCTAACCAGGGAATCCCGTAGGTTTCTTCCATGTGACGGCTGATGTAGTTCATCGAGCGGTAGCAGTGAACTAGGTTCAGCTTCACGGTGGGTGTCATTTCCATCTCGTGCAGGGTACCATCCCCTGACCACTGGGCAACGACACGTAAGCCAATTTCTTCTAATAGAATGCGGGACGACCAGGCGTCACCACCAATGTTGTAGTCTCCGATAATCGCGACATCGTAGGGAGTGCCTTCAACGTCTTTTGTCTTCTTCTCAGAGCCTTTGAATACCCAGTCACGTACAGCGTCGTTGGCAATGTGGTGACCGAGAGACTGGGACACACCCCGGAAGCCTTCGCAACGGACTGGTACTACAGTCTTGCCGATTTCTTTAGCTGACTTTTTGGCTACTGCTTCGATGTCATCCCCAATTAGACCGATGGGACATTCGGACTGGATGGAGACGCCTCGGTTGAGGGGGAAGAGTTCGTCTAGTTCTGTGATTAGTTTGGCGAGTTTCTTGTCACCACCAAAAACGATATCTCGTTCTTGGAAGTCGGAGGTGAACTGCATCGTGCCAAAAGTGTCGATGCCTGTGGTGCCGATATAATAGTTGCGGCGACCAGACCAGGAGTAGTAACCGCAGCCGACAGGCCCGTGACTGATGTGGATCATGTCCTTAATCGGACCCCAAACCACACCCTTAGAACCAGCGTAGGCACAGCCACGGGTGGTCATCGATCCAGGCAGAGACTTGATGTTAGACTTAACGCCGCAATCAGACTTTCCTTCTTCGTAAACGTTTAGGTGCTTTTCCCGCTTTTTGCGACCTTTCTCAGGGTAGGCTTCCAGGACTTCTTGGATTAGCTCTTTCTTCTCTTCTACTGTCATGGTCTTCCTCTCTTCAATGGGTTGAGTGGGGGGAGAGAGGGGGGGGCTGGTGTCGCCCACCCCAAGGACTTGGTTGGGGGGTATGGTGGAGGTGGGTTTTGCCCACCTACGGCTTGGGATTTGAACTAGACAGCAGCGACAGGTACTTCGTCTGCGGTCTTGCCGACGAGGTGCTCGAACTCTTTGTCGTCGCCGAGGATTCCGAATTGCACGAGTAAGTCTTCTAACTCGTCCATCGAGATGGGTGTAGGAATGGTGAGGTTCTTGTTTTCCTTGATCTTCTTGGCAAGAGCACGGTACTCATTGGCTTGGTTGCAGTTAGGTGCATACTCAATGACCGTCATGCGGCGTAGTTCTGCGTGTTGCACAACGTTGTCGCGGGGAACGAAGTGAATCATTTGAGTATTCAACCGCTCTGCCAAGGTTTCAATCAGCTCGATTTCCCGGTCAACTTTACGGCTGTTGCAGATTAAGCCACCTAGGCGTACACCGCCAGAGTGAGCGTACTTGAGAACGCCTCGTGCAATGTTGTTGGCGGCATACATTGCCATCATTTCACCGGAGGTGACGATGTAGATTTCTTGAGCTTTGCCTTCGCGGATTGGCATGGCAAATCCACCGCAAACAACGTCTCCTAACACGTCGTAGCTAACAAAGTCGAGGTCTTCGTAAGCGCCATTTTCTTCGAGGAAGTTGATGGCGGTGATGATACCCCGTCCTGCACAACCTACACCGGGTTCTGGGCCACCAGACTCAACGCACTTGACACCTTTGTAGCCAGTGAGTAGTACTTCTTCGAGTTCTAGGTCTTCTACTGCGCCACGCTCAGCAGCTAGCGATAGAATGGTGGTCTGAGCTTTAGAGTGCAGCATTAGACGAGTCGAGTCGGCTTTCGGGTCGCAACCCACAATCATGATGCGCTCGCCCAGTTCTGCTAAACCGGAAATTGTATTTTGGGATGTGGTGGATTTACCGATACCGCCTTTGCCGTAGAAAGCTATTTGTCTCATTGCATCGTCAGACATTGGTTTTTCTCCTGAGTTGGTTTGTGTGTCGTTGGACGCTATTGCGTCTGTCTGTAGCTAACGAGCGATTGCAGTTCACCTGTAGGTGTCTCACTAGGGTGAGGGCCTTGAGAGACGCCACAGGTGGCGATCGCTCGACAGGTAAGATAGGTGTTACCTGGAAGAAAAAAGTTTTCATGGTTTGTTGTTTGTTGTTTGTGATTGGCTGTTCGTGAGGATTGAACAATAACCAATAATCACTAACTAAACGGCTTCGACTACAAGGCTGGGTAGGACGCGCTCTTGCAGGCGTGCTTCGATCGCAATCTTCAGAGTCGCTGTACTGCTGGAACAGGAACCGCAAGCGCCTTTGAGCTGGACTAAAACGCGATCGCCTTCTACATCGAACAGTTCTACATCTCCACCGTCTAAAGCCAGTACGGGCTTGACTTCTTCGTTGATGACTTGTTGAATTAGTGCGATTTTTTGCACAGTGGTGAGGGGGCCTTGAGCTTTGGCTGTAGCCAAATCGCTTGCAACTCTCACGCTCATCTCTCTCTCGGCTGCCAGCGCGGCTTCATGTCCTACAGCGGAGAGCAAATCATCAATCCCTGCCAAACATGAACCGCAACCGCCACCGGCTTTAACGTAGCTGGTTACCTGTTCTGCCGTTGTGAGGCTGTTTTCGCGAATCACTCGGCGAATCTTGGCTTCGCTGATACCAAAGCAACTGCAAATCAACGCGCCTTCATCGTCGTCTTCGTGAGTGACTAAGGGGATGCCGCGATAATTGTAAATGGCGGCTTCTAATGCTTCTTGCCCCATCACTGAGCAGTGCATCTTGGCTTCCGGCAGACCGCCCAAGAATTCTGCAATATCTTTGTTCGTAATATTGAGGGCTTGATCTAAGGTTTTGCCTTTGATGATTTCAGTCAGTGCAGAGGAAGATGCGATCGCACTGGTACAACCAAAGGTTTGAAAACGAGAGTCGAGAATCGTGTCGCTGTCTACTTCTATCTTCAGGTGCAGTCTTAGGGCATCTCCGCAAGCAATACTGCCTACTTCACCGAAAACAACTGCAATCCCTGATTCATCTTTGTCTTCTAGCGCTCCCTGATTCTTGGGATTGTAGAAGAGTTCCATTACTTTGTCGGTATAGTCCCACATGGCTGATTTTGGATTGGAGATGAGTAATATCGAATCCGTTGGTGTCGGAATAGGATGTTTTTTTTAACGCAGAGGTTGCAGAGGAAAGCGCAGAGGTTCGCAGAGTTTTTGGGGCTTAATCTTAGTTAATTCCGATGCAAACGAAGATGAGTAATTAGGGAGGGGTGTGATAATTAGAAACAATCTTTGCTAATCTCTAGAGCCTGTCTGCAATCCTCTCCTTTCTCTTTCTCTGCGTTCTCTGCGCCTCTGTGGTGGCCTGCGGCAAGCCGCTGCGCGTCTACGTTAAACAGTCCCTAGTTTCTAGCCCCTGAAAGAGTTTGTTCTTGTTCTTGGAGCCAACCTGCTGCGTCGCTGCTGAAGGGTGACATTGCACGCAGACGTTCAACAATACCGGGCATAACGGCTATCACTGCATCAATTTCGGCGTCTGTCGTGTAGCGGCAAAGGCTGAAGCGGATGGAACCGTGCAAGATGGTGTAGGGTAAGCCCATTGCCCGCAGTACATGAGAAGGCTCAAGAGAACCAGAAGTGCAAGCCGAACCGGATGAGGCACAGATTCCATATTGGTTGAGTGATAAGAGAATCGCTTCCCCTTCGATAAACTTGAAGCCGATGTTGGTTGTGTTGGGTAACCGATTTTTGCGATCGCCATTAACTTCGCAGTCGGGGATGGTTGCAAGGAGGGTTTTTTCTAAGCGATCGCGCAGTTGCTTTTCTCTCTGGGTGGCTTCTGGCAGATGCAACAGTTCCAGTTCAGCCGCTTTACCCAAACCAATGATACTTGCAACATTCTCCGTACCACCCCGACGCCCTCTCTCTTGGTGTCCACCGATGAGTAGGGGGCGGAATCTAACACCTTTGCGGACATAAAGAGCACCAATTCCCTTGGGGGCGTGTAGCTTGTGACCGGACAGGGTGAGCATGTCGATGGTGCTATTCTTCATATTCAGGGGGATTTTACCCACGGCTTGCACCGCATCTACATGGTAGGTAATGCCCCGTTCCTTGACAATTTGCCCAATTTGTTCTATTGGAAACACTACACCTGTTTCGTTGTTTGCATACATGATGGAAACGAGGGCGGTATTCCCGGTGAGGGAGGCTTCCAGTTCATCTAAATCAATTTGTCCATGGCGATTCACCGAAAGATAAGTAACGGTATAGCCCTGTTTTTCCATCAACTTGCAGAGATTCAAAACCGCTGCATGTTCAACTTGGGTGGTAACGATGTGGCGCTTTTCGGGTTGAGCGAGGAGGGCTGCACGAATAGCTGCATTATCGCCTTCTGTACCGCAACTGGTAAAGACAATTTCTGAGGTATCAGCACCCAGGAGGGCGGCAACTTGCGATCGCGCTTCTGATATCGCTCGACCCACTTGCCCACCAAAGGTATGCATCGAAGAGGGGTTGCCGTAGAATTCAGTGAGGTAAGGTAACATGACCCGGACGACGGCATCATCTACCTTAGTTGTGGCGTTGTTATCAAGATAAATACATGTTTGCATGAGCTTTTCCCAACTTGATTATGATGTGGCGAGAATTTAACGTTTATTTGTTGATAATCAAGGTTGAAGGTTGGGTCGGAAGGTTGAAGGTTGGAAGTTCTAATCTGTAACCTGCAACTTGCAACCTTCAACTTGCTAACCCGTTAAGCCTCAACCTTTGGGGCTGTTTGCATATATTGGTCGTAGAATTCCCGTGCCACTTTCTCAATCACGTCATAAGCCTCAACAGTCTGGATTCCGGCTTTGTGCAATTCATCTTGTGGACAGTGACCAATCTTGGAAACCAACACGGCTTTGCAATCGGAAATCGCTTTGATGATGTGTTCTAATGTGGCTTCTTCGCCGTAACCGCTTTGGCAATAGTGGTCAATCTTGCGGTGCCCGACAAACTTGGCATCATTAGCATCCACTTCAAAAATCTGAAATTCCTTGGCATGACCAAAGTGTTGATTGACCAATCCGCCGCCCTTGGTTGCTACTGCCACCAAGATTTTGGGACTGTTAGCCACTTTCTTGGCACCTTTCACCTTCGCTTTGGCAGCTTGAAGTTGTTCCTTAAACTGCTCAATCCCAGCGTGAACTTCTTGCCGTTGCTCCAGGTTGTATTCTGGTGCCATTTCCATGAACTTCTCTTTGGTGAATTCTTGCGAACGGTCTTCACCCAACAGTCCCACCGCATCGGCACGACACTGGCGGCAGTGGCGCATCATCTTCATATTGCCGGAGCAATTGTCTTGCAGCGTTTTCAGCTCTTTGGGTGTGGGACCACGTTGACCGGTTAAGCCGAAGTGAGTGCCGTGTTCCGGGGCAGAAATCAAGGGCATTATATTGTGGAGGAATGCCCCTTTGGAGCGGATGACTTCATCCACTTCCACGAGGTGCTCGTCATTAATCCCCGGAATCATCACGGAGTTAACTTTGCAGAGAATGTCAGCTTCTCTGAGTGCCTGCAATCCTTCCATCTGCCGTTCATGCAGAATTCGAGCCGCTTCTAAGCCTTTGTAGCGCTTCCGTCTGTAGTGAACCCAAGGATAAATTTTCGTGCCAACTTCGGGGTCAACCATATTAATAGTAATGGTGACGTGATCGACGTTGAGTTGTTTAATACGCTCCACATGATCGGGAAGCATCAAACCGTTGGTTGACAGGCACAGCTTGATATCCGGTGCTTTTTCGGCAATTCGCTCAAATGTCTCAAACGTCTTTTCTGGGTTCGCCAATGGGTCACCCGGTCCTGCAATTCCCAGTACAGTCATTTGGGGAATCTTACCGGCAATCACCAGCACTTTGTGTGCGGCTTCTTGCGGTGTCAGCAACTCACTGACGACACCAGGACGACTTTCGTTGGCACAGTCGTATTTGCGATTGCAATAATTACATTGAATGTTGCAAGCTGGGGCTACTGCAACGTGCATCCTTGCATAGTGATGATGGGCTTCTTCGCTATAGCAAGGATGCTTGGCGATGCGCTCCATCATTTTGGCATCTAGCTCGTTTGCCGAGCTATTCGTACTGCTGCAACCGCAGCTACCTGATTTTTTATCCTTAGTCGTTTCTTGGGTGGAAAGTAGTGCTGTAGATTGTGGCATCGAATTTCGTGGGTCAGATTACTGGTCTGTCGCGATGTCTGTGAAATATCTACTTCGAGTCGATACACTTACTGATTTCGATCAAGAAGGTTTTTTCTCTTTCGAGAGCTAAGCAGTGTCTGTTGTTCGTTATTGAATTTATAGCAACTGCCTTAAATCGATGCCGTGCATCTGGCCCGGATTCAGATTTATTGAATTAATTAAGTTGTACTCATCGGCCTCAAATGCAAGAGTAGCCGACATGCAAAAAAAAATTTGGGTAGAGGCGCTAGTATTTATTGGCTAGGGGACGAGTATTTATGAGGGAGGGGGCTTGTTTTTTTGTACTCAAGTCAAACCTAATCGCGGCGAAGGTTTGAGGATAGTTTCAAACATTTCTGTATGAGAGCAAACCTGTACTCAAAAGCTCTCAATTATCGAATCATTAAAAGTCTGCTGAGTCCTACAGACAGGTTGAAAAAAGCAGGGAGGCGGACTGAAGCCTCCCTTAGAGCTTCCACGAAATTCTATTCTGTATATAATGTAGCATTTTTTTGTTAATCAACTGAATTTTAGAGAATTTTAATATTTCTCTTTAGGAGGAAGACTTAAATTATCTATAGGCAACTTTCTTGTCCATTGAACTCACTGTTGAGTACAACTTTATGCTGGCAAAACAACAAGTCCAAAACACCTTCAACGGGTTATCTGGAAGGGATTTTATCTTGAGTACATGAATACTAGACCCCTTGATGATCAATACTCGTACCTTGGTCAAAAAATACCAGAACCCCTACCCTAAAAGAAATTTTAAATACCGAATAGAGCGGGATTTAGGGTTTTGAGTACATCCTTAATTATTTCAATAAATCTGATCGACATCAAATTCCATGTCGTGATGGGAACCGCCTGATATAAGCAGGGAGACAGACAAGTTCCTTTCAACCACGAAATTTGATGTTACCGCCCTTCATTTCACAGACTGGCAGAGCCTGCACAATACCGGATTCGGTCAATGCCCCTGTGCAAGAGAGGCAACCCTCCCAAGTTCACTCTGGACTAAAGGCTAAGGAAAGAGGTCAGTTTCTTAATCCTGATCCGATTAAAGGAGAAAGACAAGAGGCGAGACTCCAGGGCAAAGCATATACCCTCCCTCAAGGAAATCCCCTGGCGATAGGATGGCAGATTCTGCTGGCTGATTTTCGCATTATCTTTGAGCGAGATCCAGCAGCACGCAACTGGCTGGAGGTGCTGTGCTGCTACCCTGGTTTGCACGCACTCGTCCTGCATCGCATTGCTCATGGGTTACATTTGCGCCAACTTCCTTTCCTCCCCCGTTTGATTTCCCACTTCAGTCGGTGGTTAACGGGGATTGAAATTCATCCAGGAGCAGTGATCGGACGGGGTGTGTTTATCGATCACGGCATGGGTGTTGTGATTGGAGAAACTGCGATCGTAGGAGACTACACCCTGATTTATCAAGGCGTCACCTTAGGCGGGACGGGTAAGGAAAGTGGTAAACGCCATCCTACTGTGGGAGAGCATGTCGTGGTTGGCGCAGGTGTAAAAGTTTTAGGCAATATCCAAATTGGCAATCATGTCCGCATCGGTGCCGGCTCGATTGTACTGCGGAATGTGCCTGACCATTGCACCGTAGTGGGTGTGCCTGGTCGAATTATCCGTCGCTCTGGCGAGGGAGTCTGTCCTTTAGATCATGGACAGCTACCAGATACCGAAGCTACTGTGATTCGCGTTTTGCTGAATCGCATTGAGCGGTTGGAACAACAACTGCAAACCTTACAGATGATCAGCGGTAACAATCATGCTTCCACCCTCTAGTTCTAATACCTCAGTCGGTCAGATTGTGAATGTTTCCCGTATTCTGCGCTGGCAAATCTATCACCGTTTGCAAGAGTTGAGAATTCCTTGTTGGTGTCCGGCGGATGGTTCTCTTCGGGTTGAGGTGAATGATAGCGTTTCCGCAATGCTGGTTCGCAGTACTGTGCAGCAATTTGTGGCACCTCGGCAAGAGTTAGTGGATTGGTTAGAGCGGTGCTGGCAGATTTAAAAGAAATGGTACTCAATTAAGGGGAAAGTGATCGTTTCTTGGAAAAACCCAGATTGGGGGGTTTCCCCCCAAACCCCCTCCTCACTAAAGCTCCGGTGGGGGACGGAGTGCCTCCCCCAGGCCCCCTGCACAAGGGTTGGTTGGTGAGGTGGGAGATTTTTTAAGTCAGTGCCATTCGATTTAAAACAGTGAGCAGTGAGCGGATGGATGGCGGGAAATTTCTAGTTATCGCCAACACATTGTAGGATTTTTGGTCGTTTTTCTTGAGAAATATTAGAAACAACACACCAGCGAATATATCAAATTCAAGAAAAACTGTACATCAGTATTCAAGGGATTTAAGGTCAGAGTCCAGCAATGAGGCTCGCTTCTCACCTTAAATTCCTAAATTGGACAAAGTCCATTCATACTCAGGAGTAAATTGATGACACAAGCTGTATTAAGACCCTTTGGTCAAGTAGACAACAACCCCATTGGCTTGGGACAAGATGTGACTGTTCCCGTTTGTGAGGGCTTAAATCTTGCGCTTGCGAGTTTCCAAGCTCTTTACTTGCAATATCAAAAGCACCATTTTGTAGTGGAAGGTGCTGAATTTTATTCACTACATCAGTTTTTTCAAGACAGCTACTCAGCGGTTCAAAGCCATGTTCATGAGTTAGGAGAACGCTTAAATGGCTTAGGTGGTACACCAGCAGCTAGCTTTGGCAAATTGTCAGAACTGTGCTGCTTTTCACCAGAGTCAGATGGTATTTTTCAGGCTCGTCAAATGCTGGAGCATGACCTGAAAGCAGAGCAAGACGTGATTAATTTGCTGCGTCGTCAGGCTTCCCAAGCGGAGAGTGTGGGAGATCGCGCCACGCGCTACTTGTACGAGCAAATCTTATTGCAAACTGAAGATCGGGCTTTTCATCTAGCTCACTTTTTAGCGGAAGATACGCTAGTTCTGAGCCGATAAATGAACTCAGTTGCATTCATATTATAGCCAGAGCCAAGACTCAAGCTTCCAAAATTTAGATTTTGTTATTGGCTCTCTGCATTAGCTATTCCCCACTAAGAGAGGTGAAATGTATCGTCATGGAATGCGCTCAAAACAAGACCGAATTCATCAACTTTTTACAAGGTGAACTCGATATCTCCGATGATGCGATCGCCGTGGCGCTACGTCACCGAGAGCAAGATGCAGGGCCTTTGCACATGATTCTCTGGCAGTATGGCCTGGTTTCTTTAGAACAGCTACAGCAAATTTTTGATTGGCTAGAATCTTCCACGTCGCTTAAATTTTGTAGTCCACTTTTAGAGTGAGAAAGCAGTCGATTAAAACGCCAAACGTTGATTTTCTCTGGGACACCCCCACACACCAAACGTAAACAGTTTCTGCTTCTCCAGCTTAGGGAAAAAGAAATGAACCAAATCCGAATTAATGACACAACACTCCGGGATGGCGAACAAGCCGCAGGCGTCGCCTTTAATGTAGATGAAAAAGTAGCGATCGCCACTTTTTTAAATGCGATGGGCGTGCAAGAATTAGAAGTCGGTATTCCTGCAATGGGTACCGAAGAAATAAAAGCGATCGCAGCCATTAATGACCTTGGACTTTCTGCCGAATTACTCGGTTGGAACCGCGCTGTACGCTCAGATATTAGCGCTTCTATCGCCTGCGGTCTGAAGCGAGTCCATATCTCCGTTCCCGTTTCTGAAATCCAAATTGCTGCCAAGTTTCACGGACTCTGGCGAGTGATGCTGGAGCGATTGCAAGAAACCATTGACTTCGCCTTAGAGCAAGGTTTGTTTGTGTCAGTCGGAGGAGAAGATTCCTCCAGGGCGGATGAAAATTTTCTCCTAGACGTAGCCCTTTTAGCTCAAGAATGGGGAGCCTCACGGTTTCGCTTTTGCGACACGGTAGGCATTCTCGACCCCTTCACTACTTACACCAAAGTCCGCAAATTGGTGGACTCGCTATCCATTCCCGTTGAAATGCATACCCATAATGATTTGGGTTTAGCCACTGCCAATGCTCTGGCTGGCATTAAAGCGGGAGCCAAATCCGTTAATACTACGGTGAATGGATTAGGTGAAAGAGCTGGTAATGCGGCATTGGAAGAAGTCGTCATGGCTCTGAAACGGATTTACGGAATCCACGCAGGCATTGACACCCGACGTTTGCTGGAATTGTCTCAAATGGTTGTTCGGGCATCCGGTTGTGCAGTACCGCCTTGGAAAGCGGTGGTGGGTGAGAATACCTTTGTTCATGAATCTGGAATTCATGCAGCGGGCGTTCTGAAAAACCCAATTACTTATGAACCTTTTGCCCCCGAAGAAGTTGGCTGGGAGCGGCGTTTAGTTGTGGGGAAACATTCAGGTCGGCATCTCGTATCCAACGTGTTACAGCAGCATGGTGTGACATTGGAAAAAGAGGAAACTCAGTATGTTTTGGATGCCGTCAGACATTTATCCGTGCAAGTTAAACGAAGTTTAACCGTAGAAGAATTACTTAATTTAGTACCAAATAGGAGGATAGCCAATGGCATCAGATGAAGTGGAATTAGACAGTCCACCGACCTTTGAAATCGGTCAAAAGGTACGGGTACGCAAGCTAATTCGCAACGATGGCACATTTCCGGGTCAGGAAATCGGGGCAACTTTAGCGAAGAAAGGCGATGTTGGCTATGTCGTTAGCATTGGTACATTCTTGCAAAGTTCCTATATCTACGCGGTGCATTTTATGACAACGGGATTTATCGTCGGTTGTCGCAAAAAAGAACTAGAACTCGCTGAGGAAATTAAGTATGAAAGTAATGTTGCGTCGCGGTGATAGCGGACAGTTGGTCGTCTATGTCGCTAAGAAAGACCTTGAAGAAGAAGTGGTACAGGAAACGCAAGGAGAATCAGGGAAAATTTTTACTTTAGCGAATGGTTGGGAGCTGGCAATGCCGCCTCTGGAGGAACCTTTAAAGTTACCAAAAACTGTGGAGGCGAAGCGGCTGGCTTAATCAGTAGAGAGAGGGAATGAGACATTAGCTTTAACCCTCTAGCCCCCTTCTTTGGGAGAGAAGGGGGAGCCAGACTCTCCTCTAATACCTAGTGCAAGAAGGCAGAAGATAAAAGGCAGTTCGCGCAGCGTTCTGGGCAGGAGTAGGCAGAAGGCAAGAAAGTTTGTACAGTAAGCTTTTTAACCTTTTTCAACTGGATAGTTATTTCTGCCACGCTGCACTAGTTGAAGTCATTGAGTTTACCTATTAACAAGACATGGATAATTTTAATTATAAGCTGGTGTCAGAATTTCGCATTGAAGGACAGTTTTTAGGTTTCGCGAGTGATGAGTTTGGCAAACTAAAATACTTGCGTGTGGCGATTGAGACGGGCGAGTTTCACATTAAAGTTCCAAAAGAATCGCGTGCTTTTTTCATGCGAATCTTACGACCCAGTGACCAGATCTTAGTGATTGGGACAAAGAAATTAGATAAGCATACAGGCCAATTCAAATTAAAAGCTGAGCAAGTCAACAAGCTCACCCTTGACTCACAAGAAATGATTCCTCAGCAGCAAGTATTGCATACTCGACCGAAAGCGAAAATTCTGATGTGTCAAAAGTCGGGTTGTATCAAGCGAGGGGGTAAACGACTATGTCAAGAATTAGAGGCGACTTTGTGCGATCGCGGTTTGCAAGACCGAGTGAAAATTGAGCGGACAGGTTGCCTTAAACGCTGTTCCCAAGCACCCAATTTAGTCTTAATGCCTGGTAAAACTCGCTTAAGTGGGATGCATCCAGAGGCGATCGCAACTCTGATTGAAAATCTCTAAAAGCTGGCTGGTTTCGCATAATATGAGCCAAGACTATTCATGGACAGTACCATCTGGCATGATGGTATCAAAAAGCCTTGCTCCATTTAAATTTACACCTCTTAAATTGGCTTTTTTAAGATTTGCTTTTTCTAAGTTGGCATCTCTTAAATCTGCCCCAGCTAGGTCAGCAAATGAGAGATTAGCCCCACTTAAATTCGCCGCTTGAAGTAATATACCACATAGGTTGGCTGAGACTAAATTCGCACGACTTAAATTAACTTTTTCCAAATTTAATCCCACCAAATTGGCTCCCGCTAGGTTAGCCCCACTGAAGTTTGTCCGATCATCAACTTTGGGTTTTGCCTGCTTTAAATTGGCTTGATAAAGGTTTGCTGCTGCTAAATTGGTATTCTGCAAATTGGCATGTTTAAGATTTGCACCATTTAAATCGGCTCCAGTCAGATTTGCCCCCTCCAAGTTAGCCTCCTCCAAATTGGCTTCACTGAGGTTGGCCTGAAGAAGTATGGCACTTCCTAAATTAGCCTGAGTGAGGTTGGCTTGGCTCAAATTAGCTTCACTCAAGTCAGCCGCTTGCAGGTTAGTCGAAGTCAGGTTTGCCCCTTGTAAATGCGCTTTAGCGAGGTCTACATCATTCAAATCGGCACCTGCAAAATTAGCCTTTTTTAAGGAAGCATGAGGAGCAATTAGGCAAGCACCAGTGGATGCAATATCAAAACCTTGGGGAAAAACAGTTGCTCGATTGTAAATTGCTTGTTCGAGATTAATCCCTTGAAAATTTGCTCCTTCTAAATGGGTTTCTATCAGATTGGCTTGGCTTAAATCGGCTTGGCTCAAGTCGGCTTGAGTGAGGGTTGATTGTCTCAAATTAGCCTTGCTCAGATTGGCCTGACTCAGGTTGGCTCCATTCAGGTTTACTTGTTGCGATAGATTGGCTTCACTCAGGTTAGTTTTGCTGAGGTTGGCTTTTTCTAAGCTTGTTTCTTTGAGTGTGGCATGGCTGAGGTCGGCCTGTTCTAGGTTTGCCTCTTTCAGGTTTGTCTGCCATAAATTAGCTTTACTCAATTGAGCTCCCCTCAGATTGGCACCGCTTAGATTGATCCCACTGAGGTTAGCCTGCGCGAGTTTAGCTTGGCTCAAGTTGGCTTGGCTCAGGTTCAAGTCATAGCTGAGGAACTTTCCGGCTAAATTAATTCCGCTGAGGTTAGCTCCTGTAAAATCACGTTTCTGCTCGTTATACTGCCTCAAAAATTCTCCAGTGCTGATCGCCTTTGAGACGGCGCTGGGCGAAATCGCCCTTTCGGCGGTATTAAAGGAAATCTCGGATTCCGGACTCGCTTCAGGCCAAGTATTTGTCTGTTCATCGACATCACACTCAGCCTCCTCAAGCTTCACCCATCGATTCGCCAATTCCTCATCCATCACTGGCATTTCAAACGCCTCGATTCCATTGAGGCTCTCATAGGTATCTAAAGTATCAAACGTTCCGTTCCAATCAACGAACGGATGTTGATTTTGTTGCCAATCGGGATGTTGCTGCTGTTGCCAATAGGTCAGTTTTTCACACAGCTGCCCGATCGCTTCTTGTAAATTTTCCAGCATCGGCAACTCAGCCCGTGTGTTGAATCGTTCGATCAGACGCTCTAACTGGCGTTTAACGTTTACTGTATACTTCGCTAAAAGATTCTGCCGCTCTTCTAAAAGCGAAATCCTCGACACCAAAGATACTAGATCCACTTGTGGGACAGACATATTCATTAATATAGTTTTGGCGACCACAGCTATTTCCATTGTCTTCATCAAGTAAAGCGATCGCCAAAATTCAGCCCATACCCTTGTGGTTAAGCAGCAATTAGGCCGCCTTAGCCACGCTTTGACAAGGTTATAACCTCTAACCTAATTCGTTAAGCGAGTGATGACTGCTTTTCCGCCCCATCTCCCTTAACTGACATCTTGCACCTTTGTCGGTAAGCCTCCACACCCGCCAAGAAATTAATTTCTTGGCTTATAGCTCAAGTCCATTGAAATGGACTGAAACTCTTATTCAGTCGTATGAAGACGAATGCGAGCTGTGAGCCAGGGGTTTAAACCCCTGGCGGGTTATGGCAACTGATGCAAGATCTCCTTTAACTCTTCATCCAGACTTGCGGCTGACGAAATTGATAGACATCCTCAATCACCCTCACCCAACCCTCACCCAGAGATTCTAAGAGGCGATCGCCTTTTTCCTTCGTCGCGACTGTCGCATCCCCCATCACCCCACTCTGACTTAAATCCCGCGTCACCCAAGCAAACGGCAGCTTCCCTTCCATACTCAGCAGGCTATCCTCTGGTAACTCTTGGGGATACTCAGCAACGGCTCTTTCCATTTTCACCTGTTCCGGTAAAATCGAGAGCAACAAGCTCGTTTCCCCATCTCCGGCATGGATGCCATACTCCAACTCTTTCAGCGTGAGTAATTCCTTGGCAATGTTCGGTACTCGCCAGGTAAACAACGGGAAAATCAGAAAATCCTCATACTTCTGATGAATATCCCGTGCTGCAATTTCCATCACCTGCGGCTGTCCTCCATGAGCGTTCATCAGTACTAACTTCCGAAACCCGGAGCGATAGATACTGTCTGCCATTTCCGTCAGTACGGCTAATAGGGTTTGGGCGCTCAAGGTAATCGTGCCTGGGAAGTGCCAATGCTCATTGGATTTGCCGTAATAAAGGGGAGGTAGAGCATAAGCGGGAATGGTGGGATTGAGTTTTGATAAAGCTTTACCCAGAACAGCAGAGGCGATCGCAGAATCTACAATAATCGGTAAATGAGGGCCATGTTGTTCAATTGACCCCACCGGTTGAATAATCACCACATTTTCCTTATCTGGCATCGCCTGAATATCAGTCCAAGTTAGATAGGGAAAGAAGCGATCGGGGGGAATAAAGCCGTGCATCTTATATTTTTTTGATGATTTTAAGCAATTGAATGGAACGGGATGAATTCGCCCTAGCTCGAATCACTCTTTTGGATTGCTTTTCAAATGATGATCTTAGCGTTCTTTTTCAGCAACCCCTTTTCAGCAGCACCTTTTCCGTGACGATGACAAGCTTGCTGGCTTCCTGGGCCATCCGGGTTACCTCTTGATGCGTTCTGTTACGACAATTCAAGGCAATACTCTATGTTTTGCCTTGAACAATATCTTTAAGTTTATGCCAAAGATCGGCGAATCCACTACCCTCTGTTGAGAAAGATTGATTGAGATTAGTGGAAGCATTTTATAAAAAACACTTATCCTTTTGGCGCTATGACCACCATTCAACCAGCAAATCTAACTATAAACTTAAGAATATCGTTCAAGGCGAAACCATAGATGTCTGTCTTCTGTTCGACATCAAGGCCAGGTTTGAACGACCCAGTCTCTCTCCTTGAGACACTCTCCATTCACAGGTGAATTTATAACAGGTGTTTCCGTAGCGGTGGGCAAGTTCCCGTCACCGCCACATACATTCGATCAACATGGAGCGTATACGATGAACAAGTTTGACCCAACTAAACTGCGAACCAAATTTGATAACACCAGCGAAGGCTGGCTAGTGCAGGTGTATAGCGCAGATCGCCGCCTGCTGTGCGTGTTCGATTCGTCTCACGCCTGGACTTTTTTGTTGGGCAGTGGGTTCGGTCTTCTACTGGCGGTGGGGTGGTTTAACCTCGCCAGTTACAGTCCATCCAAGACTTATGAACCGTCAACAGCTCCCCCTGAAATGTGGATTGATTAGCTCAGTCATTGCTAGAAGAGTGGTGTCCACGCAACTCTTCCGATTTTGCTGATCCCATACCGTCCTTGGCGCAATATCCGTGTATGGGGAAAATTCGATGATCGCAATTTACACTGACCACAGATATACGGGTTTTCTGAAAATAAAGGAAAAACTTATGATTTGAATTTGAAATTACTTGGCATATCAATGTAAAGCGATCGCAAATTTGTGCGAAATTAAAGATAGGCTTAAGTACATAGAATTTTGGGTCTTAATAGATATTGATCTATCCATAGAAGTTACTGTGGGACAGCGACACCTTCCAGCCCCATTCGGAGAGCGGCAGGGTTTAAGCGCTGCACCCTTCTCTTACTTCTTAAAGCTCAATTATCACAATAATAGCTCTTTTTTAGAGGATGCAGAAGGAGGTATTCATGGATTTTTTGTCCTTGTTCTTGATGGACTTCGTTAAGCAGTTGCAGTCCCCAACACTTGGTTTTTTGATTGGTGGTATGGTCATTGCCGCCCTTGGTACCGAATTGGTAATTCCAGAGGCGATTAATCAGATCATCGTCTTCATGCTGCTCATGAAAATCGGTCTGACTGGTGGTATGGCGATCCGCAATTCCAACCTGACGGAGATGATTTTACCCGCAGCGTTTGCTGTAGCAGTAGGGATTATTGTTGTATTCATCGCGCGCTATACGTTGGCCAAGCTGCCGAACGTCAAAACCGTAGATGCGATTGCGACCGGGGGGTTGTTTGGTGCGGTGAGTGGCTCTACTATGGCTGCCGCCCTGACGCTCCTGGAAGAGCAAAAAATGCCATACGAGGCATGGGCTGCCGCACTCTATCCCTTCATGGATATCCCAGCGCTTGTAATGGCGATTGTGGTGGCCAACATTTATCTCAACCACAAGAAGAAGCGTAGTGCAGCAGGCGAGTCTCTCAGCAAGCAGGAGTATCTCAGCAAGCAGACCGTTGCAGCAGGCAATTATCCCGATCAGCAGGATTATCCCAGCAGCCGGCAAGAGTATCTCAGAAAGCAGCAGTCTGTGGATAATCGGGTCAAAATATGGCCGATCGTGAAGGAAAGCCTCCAGGGCCCTGCCTTATCGGCAATGTTGCTCGGCATTGCTCTTGGCCTGTTCACCCAGCCGGAAAGTGTCTATAAAAGCTTCTACGACCCCCTCTTCCGCGGCTTGCTTTCGATCTTGATGCTGGTCATGGGTATGGAGGCTTGGTCAAGACTTGGCGAACTACGTAAGGTAGCTCAGTGGTACGTCGTGTATAGCGTAGTGGCACCGCTGGTGCATGGGTTCATCGCCTTCGGTCTCGGCATGATTGCCCACTACACCACGGGATTCAGCCTGGGCGGTGTTGTGATCCTGGCCGTCATCGCCGCCTCCAGTTCAGACATCTCAGGTCCGCCCACGTTGCGAGCTGGGATTCCATCAGCCAATCCCTCTGCCTACATCGGTGCTTCCACAGCCATCGGTACACCCATTGCGATTGGTATAGCAATACCGCTCTTCCTCGGGCTCGCCCAGGCGATCAGCGGCAGCTAATCCCAGACGGGTCGCGGTCTTTCGGCCCTCCCTTGACCCGGCAGACCAAGCGACTCAATATATAAGATCAATTACGGTAAGGAGGTAACCAACATGGCCAAGCCAGCCAAAAAGCTCGTCATCATCACGGAAAAGATTCTGCTGAAAAAGATCGCCGATATCATCGAAGAATCCGGGGCAACCGGTTATACGGTTCTGGAAACCGGCGGTAAAGGCAGTCGCAACGTGCGCTCGTCGGGACAACCTAGCGTTTCTGACACCAATGCGAATATAAAGTTCGAGGTGCTCACCCCCGATCGAGATATGGCCGAGGATATTGCGGATAAGGTCGCAATAAAGTTTTTCCTCGATTTTGCGGGCATGATCTATATCTGTGACGCGGAGGTACTGTACGGGCACAGTTTCTGTGGACCAGACGGCTGTTGAATTGAGACGACTCGAAACAAAAAAAAGCCGGGGCATGACCCCGGTTTTTAGTAGCCGTATTTCTTGCCTGCGGGACTTGGGTCTCAGTTGCAGTCCCCGACACTCGGCTTTCTGATTGGTGGTATGGTCATTGCCGCCCTCGGTAGCCAACTGGAAATTCCAGATGGGATCTATAAGTTCATCGTCTTCATGCTGCTCATAAAAGTCGGCCTGAGCGGCGGCATTGCGATCCGCAATGGCAATCTGCCATAGATGCTGTTACCCGCGCTGTTCGCCGTGGTATATTAACGCTCCAGCCAAGCTCTCATCTTACCGGGATTCAGCAACCCATAAGGGTCAATCTGTTCTTTGAACTTTAATTGCTCAACATTAACGGTTTTCATCCCCCCATCTTCCAGAATGTAGGTGTGAGGATTGGCAATGAAAGCTCCCTTCTCTTCGTGATAGTGAATGATTTCGTTGAGGCGTTCTTCAGTGGTGTAGCGCACCACTTGCAATCCGCCGGGAATCACTTGCCCATTCGTCCGCAGAAATTCCAAATGCATTAATACCTCATCACCAAAATGATGATAGAAATGCTCCACTCGCTCTAGGGTAAAAAAGAACGTTTGGAGATAAGTTAGGGAGGGGTCAGCGCTGCGGGCGTGTAAGGTGGTATGATTCCACGTAAATTCTACTAAGCTGGTTCCTTTGCTGGCTTCTTGAGCGGGTTTCTGATATGTAACTTGACCCCCATTCTCCCGAACTAAATCTTGGAACGGTTCTAGGCATGACTCGGCAATCATCAGTAAGGCACAGTGCTTGTTTTCGGGAAGGTAATTCTTGAGGGCGGTAAAGTAAGAAGGAATGGGCCATGCATGAATGCTGATCAGCTTCTTCATTAAACCATCGCTATGAGCCAAGGCTTCACCAAATCTTGCTGCCGTCATGAAGTCATCAAAGACGACAATAATCTCAGCCCAAGCATAAGCTGGGGCAAGGGGAATTTCTAATTCGGTGATAATGCCATTGGTGCCATAAGCGTGATTTACCTTTTGTACCTCATCCCCACGAAGTTCAAGGACACGCGGTTCATCTTCTAGGGTAACGACACGGACAGCATGAAGATTGCCGCGATCGCGCAATTGCCCATAAGTAATGGAACCAATTCCCCCACTTCCTCCCCCGATAAATCCGCCAATGGTTGCTGTGCGGTACGTTGAGGGCACCATCCGCAACTCCCAACCCATCTCCCGTGCCTGTTTATCAAACGCCGACAGTTTCACCCCAGGTTCCACACAAGCTAATCCGGGTTTAATCCAGCGAATGCCATGCATCCGCGTGGTATCCAGAATTATCCCGCCACTGAGGGGGATACACTGCCCATAGTTACCCGTACCTGCCCCCCGCACGGTTAGGGGTACCTGATACTTGACACAGACTGCCGCCACTCGCAGAACTTCGGCCTCATTCGTGGGACGAACGACTAAATCTGCTCGCTTATCGCAGAGTGTTTGTTGTAGTACTGGGCTGAAATGGTAATAGTCTAGAGACAGTTTGGTAATCTGGGAAGATTCCCTAATAATTTCGATGCCAGCTAGTTCAGATGCGATCGCATCCCAATCAACAAGTTTAGGGGTAGTCGAAGTCATTGGATTTTGGGTGTTGGATGTTGGATTTTCCCCCAAAAAACAGGTGGAGGTTTTGTCTACTTCACTAAGTTAAGGCATGATATATTATGACCTTACCCTATCCGGTCAAGCTAATTTTCTAACTAAATCATCGAGTTCAGCGTAATCGGGTAAAGTCGTATCAATCGCTTTACCTTTTCTGAGCACAAGGCGATCGCTCTGAGGACGGGACAAGAGTTCACTGAAGTTTCGTCCTTTAAATACAATTAAATTAGCCGGTAATCCAACCCCAATTCGACTCACACCAGACAACCCCATTAAGTCAGCCGATGTCTTAGTAACAGCACAAGGCCAATCTCCATAAGGCATATCTAACTGGGCAATCCTGACAGATTGGGTAAAGACTTCTAAAACATCATGATCGCCAAAACCATAAAATGGATCGCGGCAGTTATCGCTAGCAACAGCCACAGGAATACCGTACTGTTTCAATTCATTGAGTAATGTTACTCCCCGCCAGCGTGGTGTAGTGTGGGGCTTTCTATCTTGAAGATAGAGGTTACACATGGGTAGACTAACAATACCAATCCCTGCCTGTTTGACTAAATCCAACGTTTTTTGGACGACATTGGATTCCTGTACAGCTAAACTACAACAGTGACCACAAACCACTTGTCCAGTAAACTCATGACGGAGGGCTGCTTCTGCTACCTTCTGCAAACAAATTGAATTCGGATCGTTGTTTTCATCCGTATGTAAATCTAGATTCAAACCCCGTTCTTTAGCCAGAAAAAATACAGTATCCAGTTCGGCATCTAAGTCAGGATTGATAAAAGCCACTCCCCCAATAATGCCCTTTACTTCAGCAATTTTATCAGCTAAAGCCGCACCTTCTGGGGTTTGGTAGTAGTCAATCGTAACGAGGGAAACGGCTTGCAAAATCAATCGATCACACCATTCTTTTTGCAGGGCTTTGAATACCTCTAAACTAATTTCTGCCTGTTGCCCAAACGAGTCAATATGAGTCCGGATAGCTTGAGTTCCATGGGCATAGCTGCACTTTAAACCAAATTCCATGCGACGATAGACATCTTCCGCCTGCCAATATTGTTCGCTATCTAGTTTTGCGGCTTCAAGAGCACTATCAAAAGTACCATCAGGATTAGGAGAACGTGTCCAAATATGACCTTTATCTAAATGGGTGTGCATATCCACAAAACAAGGCCACACTTGCCCACCGCGCAGATTTACAGTTGGCGTCTCTCCTGTATCGCAGCCATCGGCAGTGATAATTTGGACAATATTACCATCAGCAATTTCCAGGTCAATTAAACATAAACCTTCCCCGGTTTGCTGGGCTGTAACACTAGAGTCATGGAGGCTCAAGACTGACGCAGGTACATGCACATTTTTTAGCCAGTAGTGTTCCGCTGTTGGAATCATCAGATTTAATTAATGCTTGAATATTAGAAACTCAAAAGTTCAAATTACTTTCTATTTTTTCCTCTCTGTGCCCTCTGTGTCTGGAGCAGTTCGTTGATTTTAATTCTCCCGTTTAACAGCACTTTCATGCCAATTATGCAACAAAAAGTCAGATAAAACAGTCAACCCGACAAAAATAACTACACCTAAACTTGTCGTCATCAATAAAGCCGCAAACATCCGAGGAATTTGCAAATTATAGCTTGCCATTAAAATTTGATAAGCAATACCCGATCGCGCCCCACCCGTACCCGCCACAAACTCCGCCACCACCGCACCAATTAACGCCAAACCCCCACTAATCCGCAATCCTCCCAAGAAATAAGGCAAAGCACTGGGTAAACGCAGATACAGCAGAGTCTGCCAGCGCGAAGCTTGATAAAGCTGAAACACATTACTCAAATTGTGGTCAACACTGTTGAGTCCCAGAGTCGTGTTAGAAACAATCGGAAAAAACGCCACAATCCAGGCACAAACCACCAAAGCCGCAAAAGTATTATTCCTCATCCAGATAATGATTAACGGTGCGATCGCCACAATTGGCGTTGTTTGCAAAATCACCGCATAAGGGAAAAAACTCCGTTCAATCCACTTATTCTGAGTAAACAAAATCGCCACCAACAATCCAGAAACCACCGCCGTTACAAAAGCTGCAAGTGTAATTTGCAGGGTAATCATGAGTGAAGGAAACAGCTCATTCCAATCACTCATCAGGGTTTGTAATACTAAAAACGGCCCTGGCAGTAAGTAAGGTGGCATCTTAGTTACCTGCACGAAAATCTCCCATACCAAGATTGCCAAGATGCCAACCACAATCGGTGCAATCACATCAGGTGAGACTAACTTTTTGAACCAAGCGATCCAACTCGCCTGAGGGGATTGGGTAACGACACGGTGGCTATCGTTTGTAGCCACCGGATTTTTTTCTGGCGTAGGGAGCATAAGAACCTATCCGAAAAGCTTTTTCATTATCGACCTAACATCTGTGTCTATCCCAATTGGTCAGACCCTCTGTAAAAAACACTAACGCACGAGGAAGGCAAGAGCTAATTATCAATAAAATATAACATGAACTTCAATGTGGCTTGAATTATATTTTAGCCTGAATTCAATCTATAGAAGATTGTTTTCAGGAAGTAGTTAAAACTAATAATAAGGAGAAAATAAAATGTTGGATTGACTATGGAATGAAGGCTTAGCTATTGAAAAGCCACTCGATCAACTCTTTATCAAATAGCTCTGGTTCTTCAAAGTGAGGCGCATGACTGCTCTTCTCAAATACGCGGATAGTAAGATTACTGAACTTGTCTCTCACTCCTTCCCACAAATACGCTGGTGGAACCAAGTAGTCATAGCGACCAAGAACAAGGAACACAGGGGAAAGCAACTTATCTAAGTTCTCAGTAATATCGATGTCGCGAAAAACCTCGCCCCAGACATAATCAAACATAGCCATATTTACTTCTACACCTTCCCAAAGTTCTGTCGCGTCATAGTTGTAGTCAAACCAACTTTTGGGTCCCATGAACAGGCAATATGTAATAAAGGCTTTCTCAGGTGCGGCGGAGATTTCTTGAGGCAACCTAGCCAGGTTTTTAGCAAGAGCTGCTTTACGCTCAGGACAAACAGAATCATTCAGATATCGTAACGATGCAAGATGCCCTTCATGGGAGTAACTCGGACCTACACACATCATTACTAGATGAGACACATTTGCAGGATATTTCTTTGCATACTCCAGCGCCATAAATGCATGGCCTGAATGACCAATAACAATAATCTTGTCCAATCCTAACTCTTTCCTAACCAGTTCAATATCATCAACCAGTAAGTCTAACTGGTACGCAGAAGTATCTTTACAATCATTCTGAGGTGAGAAACCTCGATGATCGACAAAAACCAACTTTAGACTGTTACGAAGATTGTTAGAAAACGTTCTTGAGTAATACAGTGAACTTCCCACCACGAGGGTAGGAGTTCCGTTACCTTCAACAATATACTGGAGCTTAAAACCGCTTGAATACACATGGCCTGTTAAAGACATATTCTTACCTTGCCTAGTCTTTAGGGAAGCATCCCATTTTTGCAAATATACACCGGCAGGCTGTAAGTCTGGGGTTACACAAACATAGACGCGAAGCGGCTTCCCGAAGGGTAGCCTGCCTAAGCAGCGTCATTGAAAGTCCGCGCAGGCGGACTTCGTTTGTGTAGCCGCGACTTTAGTCGCTAGGCATTTTGACAGGCATTGGGATGCACCCGTCTTTAGCCCCCAGTCTCGACGCCCTTTTCGGTCAGAGGGTGGAGTCTTGGCAATTCCTTATTTATAGTTGGGAAGATACCGATCGCTTAGCCATCCATGTCACTTTGTATTAACCCTCACTGCCGTAAACCCGACGATCCCGATAACACTCGCAACCGCTTCTGTGAAAATTGTGGTTCTGACCTACTCTTACATGGACGCTATCGAGTGACGCGCCTCCTGAGTGACAAAAGTGGCTTTGGTATAATCTACGAATCTGACGAACAGGGGACGCCCGAAATCCTCAAAGTCCTCAAAGAGAATCTCAACAGCGACGCGAAAGCCGTAGAACTGTTCAAACAAGAAGCAGAAGTATTAGGACAGCTTTCTCATCCCGGTATTCCCAAGGTAGATGGCTACTTCCCCTATCAGACCAGAAATGGCCCATCCTTGCACTGCATTGTCATGGAAAAAATCGAAGGCTCCAACTTAGAGGAGTGGATGGAAGCGCGGGGGAATCGCCCGATTACGGAACTGGATGCGATCGCCTGGTTAAAGGAGCTCGCTCTCATTTTAAAGCTGATACACGACAAGCATTACCTGCATCGGGATATTAAACCCTCTAACATCATGCTGCGTACCCCCCCTTACCAAGGGGTAGCAGGGGGGGGTCAGTTGGTGTTAATCGACTTTGGCACAGCCAGGGAAGTCACCCGAACTTACCTCGCCAAACTGGGTTCAGGACAAGGGATTACAGCTATTGTCTCCTCTGGTTACACCCCACCCGAACAAGCTAATGGGGAAGCACGGGTGCAATCCGATTTCTTCGCGTTAGGACGCACCTTTGTCTTCTTACTCACGGGACAGTATCCCAATACGATGTATGATGCCCGGTTAGATCAGTTGAACTGGCGCAGTCATACCTCCGGGATTTCACCGGGACTGTTGAATTTGGTGGATTGGCTGATGATGCGCGATCCCAATCAGCGCCCTGCCAATGCTCAAGCCATTTTAGATCGTCTTGCAGAACTCGAACGCCAACCGGGTTTAAGTGCGGTGGAAACCGTCAATGTGGTGGGCACTCCTCGCACTCAACAGTTGCCACCGCTACAAACGACAACCTTGCCACCCCAACAAAATCAGCGAGATCGATGGCCCTTTTTCGCTTTTTGGGCATTTCTGCTCGATAAGATGGGCTTTACTGACACTCATCAACAGCCAGCCCAAGATCATCAACGGGATAAGTTGTACCCCCTAGCTTTTTTGGCGGCTCTCTTACTGTTAGGATTAATCGGATTAGCCGCCTTAGCCTTCTTCGACTCAGACTCTCCTTCCCGGCGTTCGTGGCCTAAAAATGCTCAAATTCCTGAAGAGAAAGGAGAGGTTGATTACTTTCCTTATGTAGAAGGAACAGATAGTCAAGGGAGAACGGCTGAGTTCAACGTAGCAGTTCTTTCCAGAGAATATCAATGGCAATTGGGCAGTTCCTATCAAGTGAAATATAACGATCGCGTCATTCCGCTTGATACTTTAAAATCTGACCTCGAATCAGAAGGAATTCAGCGGATTATGGAAAATCCAAGTCAGATTATTGCCGTAGGAACGGCCTCTTGTGAAGGGTCGTCTGCCCAGGAAGAGCGTCGGGCGTTTGAACGAGCTAAGCAAATCCAGCTTTTAGGTAAAAAATTATTTAGTCAGGTGCCCAGCGTCCAAAATTATCGCTTATTAAATTTAGGTCAATTTCGAGGAGATAATTGTAACTCCAATCAGGATGAAACGTCTTACCAAAGAAGTGTGATTATTATTGGCGTGAAACAAGAAACACCAGGAGTTGTTCTTGATGAAGCACTGCGATCGCGCCTAGAAAAGAAACCCTTTGGTGACTTCCAGATTCAGGAATACTCTCTCGGCTCTGCCGATAAATTTAAAACAATACCCAGTCGGCTAGAGTGAAAAGTAGGGTGCGTCGCGACGCACCCTACAGGTAGCTAAAAAAGCACCATCATGTTGCATACGCCCCAAAAAACCTTTCAAGTCGATGCTCTATCAGTCCGTCAGTATCACAACGAAGCTGAACTGGCTTTAGATGCGGCGCAGCTTTGCCAAAACTATTTGCAGTCTGTACTTCTCCAAAAAGGTACAGCTACTGTTATTTTGGCAACCGGCAATTCACAAATTAAGTTTCTAGACGCTCTAAGCGCTTTAGAAGGGGTGGATTGGTCTAAAGTGACCTTTTTTCACCTCGATGAATTTCTAGGAATTGATAGCGAACATCCTGCAAGTTTCCGTCGCTACTTAAAAGAGCGGGTGGAAAATCAAGTTACCTCCTTTCAATTTCACTACATTAAAGGTGACGCATTGCAACCGTTAGATGAATGCTCGCGCTACACCCAACTTTTACAAGCCCAAGCCATTGATTTATGTTGCTTAGGAGTTGGAGGAAACGGGCATTTGGCTTTTAATGAGCCATCTGTTGCTGATTTCAATGACCCTCATTCTGTGAAACTCGTAAAGCTTGACGAATCTACGCGTCTTGCACAAATGAAAAGCGGTGATTTTCCCGTTCTTGAAGCTGTGCCACAGTATGCTTTTACGCTGACCCTTCCCATGCTTTGCTCTGCTCAAAAAATTCTCTGTCTCGCACCAGGGAAACATAAAGCATCTGCGGTAAAAACAATGTTGCAGGGTTCAATTGTTGAAGATTATCCAGCTTCAATCCTGCGAACAAAATCTCAAGCCATATTATTTTTGGATGCCGATGCGGCAACAATGCTTTAATTCCCTTAATAATCTTCATTTCATTCAACCTTAAAAAGCCCAATGAGTAAGGCGATGGGTGCTATGAGTAGCATCCACATTGTTTGTGGCAAACCATACTGTTGAGCAACCCAACCCAGTACAAACGGAGCTAAACCACCCACGAAACCCGCCAGGTTGTTGAGCGTCATGACGGTACCACTCTGCCCTGGCATCGCTGTGTACAATCGCCCCTGAAGAATAGAGTACCAACCTGCATTCAGGAACCCCAGCAAGCCGAGAATGATTAACTTAACATCAATATTAGGCACAACCAAAAAAGCCGGGTAAAGACACAAAACAATCATTGCACTCAACCTCAAATAAGCGAGTCCTTGCACTCGTTCAAGTAAGGGAATCAGGAGAAAATCTCCAAGTAAGCCAAACCCCAACCATACGGTGATAGCAAAACTCGCCTGTGTGTTGCTTGCACCCACGACATCAACAAAATACAGGGCTAAAAAACCACGCAGAACATCCAACATTAAATCTGAACATTGCAACAACGTTAACCAACGAATTACGTTGCGTCGTTTTAAGCTGTTGATAGCTTGACGGATACCATCGTTGAAACTTCGTATAGGCTGCTCAACTTGAGATGAGGCGGTTAGAGTTACGATTGGATACTTCCACAAGATTCCTACCACTAATACCGTTAGTACCGCCAAGATTAAAAACACACTCCGCCAACTTTGATTTAATCCTATAGCACCCGCTAAAGCCAAAGGTCCAAGGACATTACCAACCGAACCCGCCAATGTCCAACGTGCCATGTTTTGCTCGTGGCGCGTTGGTTCGATGTCCATCAACGTCGCCTGGGAAAGATTGACAAAGGAGCCAGAGGCGGGATAAAACAGCACAAACGCGGCTAATAACCCAAAAAAGTGATGACTGAGGGAAATGAGCAATAATGCAAAAGCAAAAGCAACGCCTCCCCCCAAAATCAATTGCCGTCGCTGACCCAAATCTCCTAAAATACCCAGAATTGGCTCTATCAGGCTGCTGATTGTATTGGGTATGGTCAGCAACAGTCCCACTTGCATATATGAAAGATGCAAATCCGTCCGAATCAACGGATAAGCTGCACCCCCCACTCCATCCACAAGCTCGTCTAATAACTCAATCGCCAGGAAGATAATCGTTAATAAAATGACAGTCCTGGTCGTTTTGTTTTTACTATCCAATGACATCGTGAACTTCTCCCGTCCTCAGAATTTGAACACCAGCGCAACATCTTCAAGGGCGTTGGCGAGAAAGGAGGGGGAATCCACGAACAGAATCTCCGCCTTAGTTGTAAGGCGAATCGCGGGCTGGATTGGGTTCTATAAGATTACCAGGGAGGAAAAGTCATAGAAGCGAAGGGTAAAGAAAGAACTGGAAAATAGGTCTGTAGCCTATTGTAGACAGACCCGAAGAGATTGTCTTCTTGATAGGTTGTTACTTTACAGACTCAAAAGTTTGCAGCAACACACATATACTATCGAGGTGATTGGCATGTTACAGCGCGTCTAATTGAGTTGTACAACTCAGGTGAAGCCGAAAAAATCAAAGTTAGAGTTCCAGTTTAGCGAGGTACTTTTTCAAGTTTTCGGGTCGGTAGTCCGAGCGCTTTTTCCAGCGAAGTATGACACTTTCATGCAAGTCTTCAAACTTATCGCCAACATCCCGGAGTTTGAAACCTGCCAATAGGGCCGCCTTACTAATAAGACTCTTGGCAACAATATGAAAATCGCAGCAAGAATCAGGGTCAACCGTCGGGTTAATATGGCTGAGATCGAACTCCAGACCCAACCCTAGGGAGCCAACGGAATCAATCATCCACTTCAAGGCAGTATCCGATAACTGACTATGCTCCTTCAACCCGCCGCCGACACAGCCATGATCTCCTGGAAACCAGATTTGATGTAGAACTTGTTCTTCCGCATCCGGGTCTTTTACCATCGGCGTCACATCGAAGACTTTACGCGCCTCATCAATCGCCACCGCATGGAGGGCGTTTTTAATCATGGGATTAAGCTGCGTGTCGTGAAATCTATATTTATTATTAATCCGTTGATCTAGGTGCAGGAAAGGTGTTAAATCGGGAATTCCCAAAGAACCCACTGTATCCCAGCAACCTAAAAGGGTAATCGGGACGCGATCGCCATAGTTGTTCCGGAACTCTACAGCTTCCTCGCTACTGGGTTTGCTGCCCCGGCTGGTGTAAAGTTCATAAGCTTTTGGCACTTGGCGGATGTGGTAACGTCTGAGCAGACCCGAATTATAAATGAGTCCAGCCAGACTCCTGACCGTATAAGCACCGCGACTGAAGCCAAAGAGGTAGATCTCATCTCCCTCAACATAGTTAAGGCAAAGAAAACGATAGGCATCTTGGATATTGTCGTCAATTCCTTTGCCAAAAGCGCCGCCGAAAAGCTTGTCTGCTTCATTTTCCGTACCAACGCCCTCCTCATAGTAGAGGATTTGAGGAGTTCCATCACTCGCGAACGGTTGAATCGCTTGTGCAATTTTAACGACATTGGTTGGACAAGGACTGGTTAACTGTTGCCAAGTTCCATCACAGCAAACGATCAGGCGTTTCATTCTCTACGTTTATGGAAGCTAGTTGATTGTGTTATTGATTTTAACCTTTTTTAATACAGGTCTCTAATTGTCAATCTATCTTAAGAATGAATTTGAAAAGTGAGCATCGGGTGTTGACTTACACAAATCAGTAGGTCTTTTCTAAAATCCTGATCAGGGATTGAAACCGACCACAACTTTAGATGTAATAGTCTCCACTAAGTTGAAATTAACGAACCTTCTTTTCAGGGATTAAGACGATTTCTTGTGTAGATACCGTGGTAACCGTTAATTTTTAGCTGACACTCGCCTGCATCCTGGATCAATCAACCTGGGTTTTACCCATTAGAGCAGTAGAAAAGTTCAGTTGACTGATCTGTTCTCTTGTAAAAAATGTTGATTTTGTCAAGGAGTAAGTTCTACGCTTGTTCCTCGGCTCACAGGGCAAACCGATCTAAGACACACAACTAACGTGATTTGGATAATTTTCCCTGTAGAGAAAATCTCTGAGAATTACCCTTAAGGAAGATTGACAAAAAGCTAACTGATTGAACAGCTTGACGGTTTAAGTCTATCGTTTGCCAAAAGCGGCTCAGGCCATTCATGGGTAAGCAGTCTAGTCAAATTTTAGCGGGTGCATTGCGATCGCGAAATGTAGCTCATCGAACCTACCGACATTCTTAGGTCAGGTAGCTCTAGGGGTGCGCTATTACCCACGAAACAGCACACTTTAACACAGGTTACAAAACTAACATCTACTTTAAAAGCCATGGAAATCCTTGCATACACTCATTGGTCGCTCAATCACGAACAGGCAGATCACCTCGAACCAGAAGCTGACGAGTGGAAATTCTTCCAGGGACTGAACTGGAAGCCACGTAGTTCAGCTTGGATTGGGTTAATTTCCTCAATGATGGCGCTGCTCATTTTAAGCGTCGCTAGTAGCGCGATGGCGGCTTTCGTAAGAACCAACGGCAGTCCTCTCAATATTCGCACCAGCCCTGGTGGTAGAGTAGTTGGCAGCTTACCCAACGGCACATTCATCTCCCTCAATGGTCGCGCTTCCGGGGGGTGGAGTCAGCTTTCTAGTGGAAACTGGGCTTATAGTCGCTGGATTAGTAGTAGCGGTGGCAGTGGCGGCGGCGGTGGGGGTGCTCCCGGTGTCCTGGCTTATGTCCGCACTGAAGGTGGTTCGCTCCATGTCCGCTCTAGCCCCGGTGGTAGGATTGTTGGCAGCTTACCCAATGGTACCAGCATCTCCCTCAATGGTCGGTCTTCAGGGGGTTGGAGTCAGCTTTCTAATGGAAACTGGGTTTATAGCCGCTGGATTAGTAGTAGCGGCGGCAGTGCAGGCGGCGGGGGGGGTACACCCTCCGGTACTTTACAACGCGATAGTAGTGGGCAACCCGTCACCAACCTGCAAACTCGCTTGAAAGCCCTTGGTTTTTACACCGCCCCAGTCACCGGCTATTATGGCGACTTAACCGAAGCAGCGGTGAGAGACTTTCAGCGATCGCGGGGCATCCAAGTCAATGGAATTGCTGGCCCCCAGACCCAATCCGCCTTGTATAGTACCACTGCTGGTGGCAGTGCGGGGGGGGGTGGGGGTTCCCCCTCAACTCTTTTGCAACGCGGTAGCCGGGGTTCAAGCGTTACCAACCTGCAAAATCGGCTGAAAGCCCTTGGTTTGTTTACAGGACCCGTCACGGGCTATTATGGCGAGTTAACCGAAGCGGCGGTGAGAAACTTTCAGCGATCGCGGGGCATCCAAGTTAACGGCATTGCTGGCCCCCAAACTACTGCCGCTTTGTATGGAACCAATAGTGGCAGTGTCGGCGGCGGCGGTGCCCCCTCAACTACCTTGCAACGTGGCAGTAGTGGTTCAGCCGTCAACAACCTGCAAAATCGTCTGAAAACCCTTGGGTTCTATACCGCTTCAGTCACCGGGTATTATGGGGACGTAACCGAAGCGGCGGTGAGAGACTTTCAGCGATCGCGGGGCATCCAAGTTAACGGCATTGCTGGCTCCCAAACCCAAGCGGCTTTGTATAGTGGAAGCAGCGTAACCTATTAATTAAAGCTTGTGGGTTTCCATGGTTTGTGACTACTGAGTTTCACAACATGGAGCCACTAAAAACTCCACAGATTCTTGTGTTTCATTTGGCCCACACCTCCGTGTGGGCTATTTTCTGGCGTTGAGGGTTCGGAAAACCTCTAGAACTTGAGATTGAGTCATACCGGGCTGAATTTCGGGTCGATACAGCATTTCGATCACAGCTTTATCAATCTCGGTATATTGATTGGTGTCTGTCCAGCCTTGATAAAAGATACTATCGCTGTATTGATAGGAATCCTCCATCAGTCCCAAAGATTGGGTTAGTTCTTCTCGAATCAAATGGGAACGTTCTTGCTGAGTGACTCCATCCGTAGAAATTAAAACCCTCGACCGATCTATGGCATGATTATCATTCCACCAACCCCAGAAAAAACCATAATTGAGAGGCTGGTAGTTAGGCTCATATTGAAAAAATTTTGATTCCGGAACAAAGTAAATTTCTATATTGGGATTATTAACGAGATCGCGAGGTTTGTGGGATGAAATGTCTTGAATAGAATGCCCTGCTTGGCTCACCACTTGCAACCGAATTCCTGATACTAAAGTATTGAGTTCATCAATAACCGTTTGCAACGTCTTGAGGTCTTCCGGCGTGGGTGAGCCAATCACTTTGATATTAATATCTCTGTCCCATTTTTTAATTGTTGGCTCTGAGTCGGCATACTCACTTTTAAGAGCCACTTCTAAAAAATAATTAATTTGAGTCGTTGTATAACTTCTACTGGGTAATGATTGCTCTACAGCCGCTTGGTGGAAGCTAGCTTGAGCAGCACTCACGGGATTTACAGTCGTTGGCGGTGTGTCTAACCACTTAGCATAATTAGGTAGCTGATAAGTGGATAGCACCAAACCACTTATCAGGCTACAAATCGCTGAATTGACGACTAAAACAAAAGGATTTCGCTGGGACATAGTGGGATGGGGAGCGGGGGAATAGGAGGATGTCAAGTGTACTTAGCTAAAACCGCTAATTTGTCTACCTCCTAAATTTGTTGCAACAGTGTTTGATAGAGTTAGCCTCCCTCGGAAAATCTACGATCTTCTTTGAATCGGCTTCTAGCTTTTTGCAAAGAAGCGATCGCTTCTTCCGGTTTTTCTGCCGCCAAAGTGCTTATCCCAAATTAAGACTCACGTCCAGATGCCCATTTATCCCGCCATTTTACAGTTCCTTCACTGGCAATCACCCAACGACGACCAACCAGGTTTTCGCGCAATGGAGACGTACCTTCACGTAATAGGACATATTTGTAAACGATTGGTTTTCCGGCACTTTCATTAAAAGGAATTTCCCCAAACCAAGTGTTGGTATTGATGTATTCCAGAGGGTAAGCTTTGGCAATATCCCAGTTCCCTAATTCCGGACAATCTCCGATGACGGCAATCCTTTCACCAGGTTGCGTTTGGACGCCATTAAGTTGCGCTCGGACAATGGTTTGCGCCTTAATTCGCTCTCCAACATGACTGATAACGATGACTTCCTTTGAATCTAACTGAAAGTTATACAACTTGCCGTCTTTGACTTCATATTTTTGTCGGGATAAGACATCCGTATGCTCTCCTTCAGGTAACTCAGTTTCCACCTCATCCAGTGTCACGGATTCCCCACGATTCATCGCCACAAACAACAGCGAATCCCGATAACGACGCACATAACAGTAAACATCAGGAGTCAAATACTTTTGCCACTGACTGCCCATGGATACAGCCGGATTGAGCCGTCGCAAGCCAGAAAGTAAGCGAATATCTCGATAAAGCTGGCTATCAGTATCCCATTTATCCATCATTGGACGGTTGTAGGGATCGTTGTTTCCATAAGGGTTCATATCTCCATTGGTGTCATCGTGGAGATACTGTTCGGTGCCGTAATAAATGCAGGGAATACCACGAACTGTCATTATCAAGATCACTGCCAAACGCAAAATTTCTGGGTCAGAATTTAACGTTTGAAAGCGGTGCATATCGTGATTATCGATAAATGTAATCAGCTCAGTTGCACTATAGTAGTGATCGTCTAGGTCGAAGATTTCTTGAATTAAGTGAAATCCCCCTTCAGCCCCCGCCCCTAAGGCTTGTCGAATCGCAATGCAAAGACCAAAATCTAGAATTGACATTCCAGATTCATTGGCAAATTCAACGGAAAGGTCATTCAGAGGGCTACTATAAATCCACTCTCCGAAAATAAAAACATCGGGTTTATGGCTTTGAATGTCAGCAATAAATTCTTGCCAAAACCAGATCGGCATATGCTTCACCGTGTCAATCCGTAAAGCATCGACTCCTCGATCTAGCCATTGCTTGATGGCTGACTTAATGTAGTTACGATACTGAATATTATTTTCGTTAAAGGTAGCAAGCCCTGACAATTCACAATTTTGCACTTGCCACTCGTCTTCCCAGTTCGTCACTTCACCATAATGGTGATACCAGTGATTTTTGTCATCATTAAAATCAGCAATTAGCTTTCCATCATCGTAGAGTAATCCCTTCTTTCCGCTAAAATCAGGACTACTATGGTTGCACACAATATCCAGAATCATTTTCATGTTCCGTTTGTGTAACTCATCAATTAATCTGTCAAAAACTGTATTTCGGCTTTCTTGAGTTTTATTTAGAGACGGGTCATCATCTTTGTGAATAAAGCGAGGATTGAGCCGCTTAAAATCTTTTGTCCAGTAGCCGTGAATCGCGGCACTATCAATAAATAAGGCTTCAACTTGCTCAAACAAAGGAGTAAGCCAGATGGCTGTCACTCCCAAGTTTTTTAAATAATCCAGTTTATCAATAATTCCTTGTAAATCCCCTCCCCAATATTTTCCCCAATCTTTTCCTTCTGAGTCATAAAGTTCTGGATTTGGGCCTTCACTATTTTCTGGATCGCCATCATAAAAGCGATCGACAACGATAAAGTAAATGCTCTCTTGGCGAAACTCAATATCTCTGGTATATAAGAACTCTAAATCTATTTCACTTTCAGTGGGAGTTTCGGTAACTAAAGCATCGACTTTTGCTTCAACTTTTGCCTCTGATATTTCATATTGAGAGGAGGAGGATTGAGGGGGAGGAGTGGAGACCATAGTAAGAGTGATTGAAACGCTTATAGAGAATTGTCTAAATCCGTCAAAGGAGGTGCATAATGTCTGGTAATAAAGATTACTCAGACGGGCTTAATTTAGCATTCTACAGAATGCCCTCTTCTTTGTACAGATAGTTTTTGACAACCCTTTTTTGCTAAAAACCCTTTCTCCAGTTAAGTCAAGGGTCAATTGAACAGAGCAATATATAGATTGATGATAAAAAAACGACTTAAATATATCTTTCGGTAGAGGCGCAATCGGAGATTACTTGCTTGAGAAGTAATTTGTAACTAAACACGAGAGCCTGTTCTCGACCAAAAAACCTCTTTAGTACCGAAGCTGTCTAATTTCCTGCTTTCTAGCTGATTGATTTTTTGTCAATATATTCTCGCCAGTATTTTATCTTGCCTCCCTCAAGCTCAAAAATGATGGCATCTTCCGCTTGAGTTTTTTCACCCGTTTCTTTATTTTTCTCACTCCAAATCCATTCAATAGCTCCCTCATTGCCGTTGGTAATAATCCGTTTTATCGTTACTTTTGTCTCCATGAATTCGGCGAAGTAACTATCTGCCGCATCTTTAACCTCTTGTTTCCCCCTGAACCGAGAACCCGGTACAGCAAACAAACAATCGTCCGTAAAATCAGCAATGATTTGCTTAGAATCGGCGGTTTCCCAAGCCTGAGCCTGTCTTTCTACGAGTTGTTGGATTTTCGGGTCAACAAGTAGTGTATCTGTTTGTGATGAGTGCATACTCGAACAGTTCAACCCGTTAGCAAGCGCTGGAGATTGGTTTATGGCAATGTCTAAGCTGCAAAAGCAAACTAAACCATAAATAACAAGAGCAGCCTCAATATGTATCATTCGCTTGGCAGATTATCTGACTCAATCTCCTTCCTCTCCCGATGGCAAAGGAGGACGGTGTCCATCTGGATAAATCGTCGAACTGTCCAGGTAAGCGTCAGAGAGTTCAGCCTTATGGCTACGAAATAAATTACTGCCACTTAACTGAGCCTTAGTTAGATTAGTTTGACCCAGATTTGCACCACTCAAATCAGCATCACTTAAATTTGCATAACTCAGGTCAGCTTTCCCTAAATCAGCTCCTTGTAGATTGGCTCGCGACAAATTAGCGCCCCGTAAATTGGCTCGCCGCAGACTGGCTCTAAACAAGTTGGCTTCTTGAAGATTCGCATGTTCTAAATTGGCCTGAAAAAGCTGGGCATCACTCAACTGCGCGGCCTGAAGCTGAGCCTGCTGCAAGTCGGCTTGACTCAGGTTAGCGTAGGGCAGGTAAGTCTTTTGAAGATTGCTACCCCTCAAATCGATTCCTGGTAAATCGGATTCAAATAGGTCAGCCCCACTGATATCTACTTGGCTGAAATCTCGTCTCCCACTCGCATATTGAGCGAGTAGCTCTGCTCCACGTATCTTCTTCATCTGTGCTTTTGGAATGGAATGCCTCTCTCCGACGGAGAAAGTTTACTCCCCAATATAAATAAGCATTTATGCTTAATCGTCTTGTTCTACCTTATAAGCTAAGCTACTGTAGCAAAAGACACATTTGTTCTAATGTTTTCTTAATAATTGTAAAGAATTAGATAAATACTGGAGGATAATATTGACAAAAACTGATTTTTATGAATGTATGATCAAGGTCTACAGCCACCCAGAAACGGAGGTCTAAGTATTGGATTAACCTTAAGGATAGACAGAATGCAGGGGATTGAGACCGTTGAGAGAGGAGTTTGTCACCTACCGGATCTAAGAGCATCGTCTTTTGGTAGGTTCTGCTCGGACTTTTGTAGAAAGTTGGGTGACCTTATGATGTCAAGATAAACGACGAACCAAAAGCCTATTCAAACGATTATGTCAGACCAGCCATTATCAATTTCTCACCACTACCACGAGCGCACTAAATATTATCCAGAGACGCTTGCCGCAAAAAACAAGGTTCTTGACTGGGAAAATCAACCCGTACCTTATAAAGAGTATAAAGTTGGCGCAAACATTGACCTGAAACCCTACCTAAAAGAAGACCCCAAGGCGTTTACGAGTGAACCGGGTAAAACGTTGTGGCGGCTGTCACAACTGCTTTTTTATAGTTATGGCTTGACAGCAAGGATGCCAACCTTGATGGGATCACCCATGTATCTGCGAGCAGCTCCCTCTGCGGGTGGATTATACCCAGCCGAGGTCTATTTGGTCTGCCGAGGAACACCCTCTTTACCGACAGGACTTTATAACTATCAGTGCCGTACCCATTCTCTGGTTCATTTTTGGGAAAGCGAGGTTTGGTATGTGCTGCAAGATGCCTGTTACTGGCATACGACCTTAGGCAGTACGGATATTGCCATTGTGATTACAGCCGTTTTTTCTCGTTCCGCATGGCGCTATGAAGACCGGGCTTATCGACGGATTTTCTTGGATACAGGTCATATCCTGGGTAACATTGAACTCGCTTCAGCCTTCACCGATTACCGACCTCACCTGATTGGTGGTTTTTCAGATGAGACGGTAAACGATCTGCTTTATCTAGACTCCGACAAAGAAGCCGCGATCGCCGTGATTCCCATCGCCGATCAGCTCAATTTTCGACAACAAATGCCGCCTGCGCCAACTACTTTGCCCTCCCTGACTGTCCTACACTATCCAGAAATTCCAGACGGACAATTACTCAATTATTTACATCGTGTAACCGAAATCGAAGAGATCCAAAATTGGGATGTTGAGGTTGAGAAATATCAAGCCAAAGCCGCAAAATTACAACAAGGAGATAAATATAATTTCCCGTTCTGTACGAAAGTCTCAACTGTTACCAGACCGATTAATTGGGCAGAGGGCAGCACCGATGGAAATCCGCTCCAAGCGCTGGAGAATACCATCATTAAACGTCGCTCCACCCGTGCTTATAATGGTGCCAATCTAACTCTAGATGAACTCAAAGCTGTACTTGATTTTACTTACCAACCTCAACATTACACTGACCAAGGATTGGACGGTTCGCCTGATTATTTCGATTTGAGTTTAATTGAAACTTTTATCGCCGTGTCGGGCGTGACGAACTTAGAAGAAGGGTGTTACTATTACGCACCAAAAGCCCAAGAATTGCGGCAAATTCGCTTTAAAAACTTCCGGCGAGAGTTACATTATTTGTGTCTAGGACAAGAGTTAGGTCGAGATGCGGGAGCTGTCGTATTCCATACCTCTGACTTGAAGGCAGCAGTGAAAAGACAAGGCGATCGCGCCTACCGTTATCTCCACATGGATGCGGGTCATTTGGGACAACGGATGAATCTAGCCGCTATTTACCTGGGTTTAGGGGTTAGTGGGATTGGTGGCTTTTTTGATGACCAGGTGAATGAAGTTTTGGGTATTCCAACCGATGAGGCCGTTTTATACATCACCACTCTCGGACGCCCTAAAAGAAGTTAGTCGCCTTGGGGCGTATCGGAGTACACTAACTCAAATAGAGTGACGGCGTAAATCTTGTTTAAGTCAAGAAAAGCTAAGCACATTAGATGCCTTGTCTCGGAATTTCTCATTAATATTTGAAAGAGGCCAAGTAGGTAGGGATTAGTTATGAGTACAGTCCTGGTGGTAGAAGATAGTCTTCCACAAAGAGAAATGATCTCAGAACTGCTGAAAGGGTATGGACTGAGTGTCATTGTGGCAGGTGATGGCGTCGAAGCCCTAGAGCAAATTCAATCGTCTTCTCCCGATCTCGTGGTTCTAGACATCATCATGCCCCGGATGAATGGCTATGAAGTCTGCCGTCGGCTCAAAGCCAACTCTAAAACCCAAAACTTGGCAGTGGTTATGTGTTCAGCAAAGAAAGAAGAATTTGACCGCTACTGGGGTATAAAGCAAGGTGCTGATGCTTATATTTCCAAGCCTTTCCACCCTCAAGAGCTAGTTGGTACCGTTAAGCAGCTTCTGCGAAGTTAAGGGATGTTATCCCCTGTGGCTAATAGATAATCTCTCTGTTGTGTGCCGGGTGTGGTCAAAACCCGTTGGTAGATGCGATCGCCAAAAGCCTCCCCTTTGCTCACCTAACTTGCCTAACTTTCAGGAGTCATTGACGAGAATGATAATCAAAGGCAACCGAGGACAAGCCTTGCTTGCCCCTTTCCTTTAATGGTTATCAGCACATTGTTAATCAGTTATTACCAAAACAAAAAAGCTCTGATGCTCTCGCTAGCTGCTAAGGCTAACAGGAACTTATGAGTTGATTTTTATCCAGACTTAACTGATGCCAAAAATCGTTCCACCAATTATTGGCACGAATAACCCTTAAAGCTAACATAGGATTGATAGTATCCGGATGCCAAGTGGCTCCGGGAAGTTTTAAACGTTTTTGGGGGATGTAGCGATGAGCGCTTTCAATTTCTCCTGAGCCAATTGGTAGACCCAGCGACCGATATTTGTCATAATGAAGCGCATCCCGAAAACGTTCTAAATACTTAGCCAAATTGAGAACTCTTTGTTGCCCTTTACCCTGCCAGCATTTGAGACGGCTGATGACTTTCTTAACGTGACCTTTGTCAATTAAGTTGAGAGTATGCTTGAGCCAAATCAAACGTATCTTACCTGTCAGTTCCATTGCCTCAGCCGTGGCAAAAAGATGCTGTTTGAGATGAGGTCGGTCTAGAATAAATTGAAAATGAGAAAATTCAGATTCTAGCGCTTCTCGTAAACCATTACCTCCATCAGCTAAGCCATAAACTAAGGTATAAGTGGACAGTCCTTGGTCTACTGCCGCACTATGTAGTTGTTGCACTACTTCTGGATATTGACCCATCCTAGCAACAAAAGTTCGTTTTTCTTTTTGCTCCACAGGACGTGCGAAGCCAACTCTCACTTCACGCCAATCCGTTTGACGTTTACATCTTCTAATCTGGCGCAGGGGAGTTAATTCTTCAGTTTCAGTTGGAGTAAGAATGCCAGTGCGAACATGAGAACCATCTAGTTCCACCAAAACTCTATTCCCACCACATCTTTATTTTGAGCTAAATTCAATTCCCGTTGTTTGATAGCTTGGAAAAGAACTTGGCTAACCTGTTGGATAATATCTGTATAATCTTGATTCATGGCAGTGTCACATCCTATTTCACATTTGATAAAGACACTGCCATATTCCTGGTCTAAGTTTTAAGCGAAAAGCCTGATTCTTTATATCCCTCCTGCATGATTATCGTTCTCATGCAGGAGGGGAGGGGTGAGCGCCGCTCACCCCTCCCCCTAAGTTTGATTATCATTCTTATTCACCACCAACGGGTTTTGACCACACCCTTGTGTGCCAGAACTAGTGCAGCGCGGCAGAAATAACCCACCAGTCCAAAAAGGTTAAAAAGCTTAGTGTACAAGCGTCCTTACCTTCTGCCTTCTGCCTTCTTTCTACTCCTACGGAGAACGCTACGCGAACTGCCTTCTTGCACTAGGCATTCCAACAAAGGGTCTTGTGATTTTGGAAAATTACTGATTCACTCAATCGCTTCAAATCAAAGCTGTAGAGTGCTTCGTGGCGCACTACCGACCTATGGTTTTACGCTGCTTCACCAAACTTTTATCCATTTTCTCTCAATCCTCAAAACTGCTTTATGCAAATGAGTCTGACAAACCGAGATGCTTAAAGGTATAAGGTATCAGTTAATAGGATGCACATAAAATGAATGAAGATCTAAGGGAAGCCTTCGTCGTTGCTGCGCTAGAGACCTTTAAGAAACTTTCGGAATGTCCAGAACTCAAAAACTACAAAATTTACTGTGAACCGGGAAAAAGCCTGAGAAGAAAACTTCAAAAACGTGCAGCAATAGGAGGAACAAGTACCTCTGTGACAACAGGTGTAGCTTCTGTACCTTTTCGATGGGTACTTGTGGTATCAGCTCAAACCTCGGCTCGTCAGTCAGTCCTGAAAGTACGCGGATATCGGCAGTCTTGAATTTTACTTCTTTGTTCAATGAGTTCCTAGTTATTCATGGTTTCGTCAAGCGTCAATCAGGGCTTTTATTGTTTTTTATTTTTGGGGCTTACTGATACACTTTCAATAAAGCATTGCTAGGGGTTTTATTGATATCAAATTTATCAATTATTTTCAGGCTGCCCAAAATTTAACTGTGCGATGAAACCTTATCAGAAGATACAAATTCTAGAGTGTGGAGAGCCGCTCGTACCCATTCCCCTAGAACAGTTTGCCGTAGAATCACCTCATCCCTACGAAAAACTGGGAGCGCCTTATGGGGACACTTCTCCGTATTATCTGCGCGAGAGCGTAATCGCAGCCTTGATTAGCGCACAAGCTGAACTCCAACAACGCCATGCCGATTGGCGCATCCAGATTTTTGATGCCTATCGACCCGTCGCCGTTCAACAATTTATGGTAGACCACACATTTGCTGAGGTGGTTCAATCCCAAAAATTAGACCCAGATACCTTATCCGACGACCAACGCGACGTAATTATACAACAAGTCTATCAAATCTGGGCGGTGCCAAGCCCTAACCCAAAGACGCCGCCGCCTCACAGTACCGGTGCCGCCATCGATCTGACCCTGGTGGATGCGACAGGTCAGCTCATTGACATGGGTTCAGCCATTGACGAACTCTCACCCCGTTCTCATCCCGACTATTACGTCAATCAGCCAGACAAGCCCTATCATGAGCATCGGCAGGTATTGCGCGATGTCATGTACTCGGCGGGCTTTTGCCGTCATCCAGGAGAGTGGTGGCATTTCTGCCTGGGGGATCAGATGTGGGCGTGGTTGTGCAATCAAGACAATCCAACAGTGAGTGTTACGGCACGTTATGGTCGCGTTGCCCATAAATAAGCTGTTACGCATCTAATTTGCTTGTTGAGGCGGCGGGGGAGCAGGGTCGGAGCTCATACGAGGACAGGGGAGCACAGGAGCAGGGGAGCGGATGTGAACTGTTTTATCCTGTGTTGAGAATGTGCAAGTTAAATGCGCTTTAGCTTAGGAAAGTATCAGGTATCAGGGGTCAACTGTCAGGTGCCGGCAGCCAGAAGTCAGATAATCTAGGTAAAGACGGTTTTGTTTAGCATGTACCCCTAGAAACAAACAATATATGGTTGCACCCCAGCGAGTATTTGTTCTCCTATTTCATGCCCGAACGGAAAACGAGGGAATTCACACGATTCGGATTGGCGATCGCAACAAGGTACTGATGTTTGAATCAGAAGACGATGCCATCCGCTTTGGTCTATTGTTAGAAGCGCAGGACTTTCCAGAAGCTACTGTGGAAGCCATCGGTGCTGATGAAATTGAAGAGTTTTGCCGTTCTAATGATTATGATTGGGAGCTAATTGAACCCGGACGCTTGGAAATTCCCCCAGAGACGAATGTGGAACAAACAGACTGGCAAGTGAAAGCCGAGCAACCAGAGGAACCAGAAATGACTGACTTAGAGCGCATTCGCCGTCAGCTAGAGGGACTATTGTAAATATCTAGGGAATGGGAAAAAGGATAAAAGTCAAACGTCAAACCCTGACTTATGACCAATAACCGATGACCAATGACCAATGACCGATGACCAAACAGTAAAATCATGAAGAATTTGGAGGAGCGGGGTCATCTGCTGACTGAGCAGATTAATCCAGCAAGTCAGAAGCTTGACCAGCTAACATCTCTGGAGTTGGTAGATCTATTTAATCGCGAGGATGCCAAAACTCTCAGTGCGATCGCAGCGGCACGAATTGAGCTGGCACAAGCCATTGACCGCACGGCTCTTGCTCTGAGTCGGGGGGGACGGCTATTCTATGTGGGAGCAGGAACAAGTGGGCGTTTAGGGGTACTAGATGCAGCCGAGTGTCCCCCAACTTTTTGTACACCGCCCGAACTGGTTCAGGGCATCATCGCTGGAGGTGCTGGTGCTTTGGTGCGGAGTTCGGAAGATTTGGAGGATAAACCGGAAGATGGTGCCGAAGCGATCGCCCATCGCCATGTTACGGAACTCGATGTTGTCGTCGGCATCACCGCAGGTGGCACCACACCCTTCGTTCACGGTGCTCTCCAGGCCGCACGGCAGCGAGGAGCAACAACAATTTTAATCGCCTGTGTTCCGTCAGAACAGGTGAGTACAGAGGCTGACTTGGATATCCGGCTGTTGGTTGGCCCAGAAGTCCTGGCTGGCTCCACGCGGCTAAAAGCGGGTACTGTAACCAAGATGGCATTGAACATCCTCTCCACCAGTGTGATGGTTCGGAGGGGCAAAGTCTACGGCAATCGCATGGTAGATGTTGCCGTGACCAACAAAAAACTTCATGACCGTGCGTTGCGAATTCTGCAAGACCTCACCAGTCTGAGCCGGGAAGAGGCAGGATATTTATTAGAGCTGAGTGGACGCCAAGTTAAATTAGCGCTTGTGATGCATTGGACAGGACTCGGCAAAGAAGAAGGCGATCGCCTCCTGGCTCAACATCAAGGAGATCTGAGGAGCGCCGTGCAAAGCTGGAATCACAATACTATGGAGAACAGTTGAGACTTTTTCTGCGATTGTTCCCATCACCTATAAGAAACGACTAACTACTCAAAAATGTTTACTGGATCGGAGACGACTGCAACGGTATTAATTATTCTAGTGGCGCTCGGCGTCATGGGTTGGGGCTTCAACCGTGCCCGGACTTACGGCAAACTGGGAATCTTAGCCTGGTTGCAGTCGGTCGTATTAACAGCTCCTTGGTTAGTGTTTTTTGGCTTAGTAACCGCTGGAGTTTATCTCAATTTTGTAGGCATTCTCTTTTTATTGGTCGCCTCAGCCGGATTGTACATCTATTTGGGCAAGCTATTACGGGATGCCGGTCAGGATGCGGTGTTGCAGGAACGAGCTAAGCAACTGCTGAATAACGAAGCCCCACCGAGTGATACTCCCCAACAGCCGGATGAGCCAAAAGTCGCAACCATTGAGAATTCAACGCCGCCCAACAATGGCACGAATCCCGCGATTGAGGTGGTTCCCATTCCGGCAGACGACCTTAAGCTCCTGCAAGGGATTTTTAGTATTGATACCTTCTTTGCTACTGAAACAATTCCCTATCAGGAAGGAGTCATTTTCAAAGGTAATATGCGGGGTACAGACCCAGAAGAAGTGTATTCCCGTTTAGCTAGTAGTGTAGAAGAACGATTAGGTGATCGCTACCGACTCTTTTTAGTGGAAAGCCCTGAAGGCAGACCCGTGGTGATTGTTCTTCCCAGCAGTAATGATCCCCAACCTGCAACCGTTCCTCAAAAAATTCTCGCCGTTGTCCTTGTGGTTGCCACAATCGCCACATCCTTAGAAGCGGCTGGGTTGCTGCTGAACTTCGATTTCTTCAAAAACCCAGAACGATTTTCGGAAGTCCTGCCCTTCGCGTTGGGAATCTGGACAGTTTTTGCCGCACACGAACTCGGTCACTGGTGGCAAGCCATACGCCATAAAGTCAAACTCGGTCTGCCTTTTTTCATTCCCAGTTGGCAAATTGGTTCTTTTGGTGCTATTACTCGTTTTGAGTCTTTAATCCCTCACCGAGCCGCCTTATTTGATATCTCCTTCGCCGGTCCTGCCGCCGGTGGTATTGTTTCCTTACTGATGTTGATTGTCGGATTCATCCTCTCTCATCAGGGCAGTACCTTCCAAATCCCCGTTCAGTTTTTTCAGGGATCGATCTTGGTGGGATCGCTAGCACGAGTTTTCTTGGGATCGGCTTTACAAGGAAATTTAGTGGATGTTCACCCATTAACGATTATTGGTTGGCTAGGTTTGGTGGTGACGGCCTTGAACGTGATGCCAGCCGGTCAACTGGATGGAGGGCGAGTTGTTCAGGCCATCTACGGACGTAAAACGGCTCGGCGTACCACCATTGCTACCTTAATTGTCTTGGGAATTGTAGCGTTGGTGAATCCAGCCAATCCCATTGTTTTGTACTGGGCAATTGTAATTCTGTTTTTGCAGCGGGGTTTAGAACGTCCGACGCTCAATGAGATTACAGAACTGAATGACACACGAGCCATTCTAGGATTGTTAGTGCTGTTTTTGATGGTGGCAACCCTGATCCCCTTGACTCCTGCTTTAGCCGTTCGTCTGGGAATTGGGGGTTGAGCAGCCTTTGCCTTTTGCAGAATAATCCGTTCAAGAGGTGTAATACTCATTCTCTAAAGGCTTGCTACACATACTTTACTTGCTCCCCCTTTTTCAGGGGGATGGGGGGGAGCGATCAGTAACCTCGTCATCGTGAAATGCTATAACCCATTCCCCATCGCAACCTTACCTTAATTAATTGTCATGCATTCCTTACCATAGGTGCATGGCAATTCAGTATTTTCCCGGTTAAAATGAAATCTACTATGTACGACAATTAGTACAAAGAGGGATTGACAGGGTTCTCCAAAATCAAAATTGATTGCAGAACCCATTGTCCAATGGCTCTAGTCATACCTCTCTAAAAATTATGCACTTGTGTAAGCGCTCTTTAGAGTGCAGCCTTAACGGCGCTTCGTGGTTGTGAATTTTCCTCCCTCGACAGCAAAACATTTTTGCGTACTGCTCAAGAGAATCCGATTGCACTCGACAAGCATCTGCTCCAAAAACAAAACGAGTTTATGCTCCGGCGCAAAAATCAATACAAGTGCATTCCATATTTCCCAACCAGGAAGAGGTTTTTTAAGGTTTCCGGAGCTACTCAGCATTGGGGTGCTTTTTATCTATGGATTAGTACGCTCAAGAGACTAAAGCACCACTTGTGAGGATTGCCATGGAAGACACAAATACTAGAGGCTCTGCCACAGCGACTTTCGAGAGAAAAGTGATTCAGCCCCGTCTGATTATCCAGGCATTGGCGTTTACAGGGATTTTGTACTTCTGCATTGGTCAGACACCGCCTGATACAACAAGACCCTTGTTTCGCCCTGTAGAAACGAGAACAACTTTTTCAACTCCCGTTAGTCATTCCGTATTGCAACATGTCTCACAGCAGTCTGGTTTACCAACCACTGCTCTCCGCATTGTTCAGGCTAGACCGCAAACTTGGCAGGATAATTGCCTAGAGCTAGCTGATTCTAGGGCTTTGTGTACCAAAATGACTGTTCCTGGCTGGCAAATCGCTGTGATGAGTGGACAACAACGCTGGATTTATCGCACCAATGCCTCAGGTTCGGTCATGAAGCTGGAAAGTGCAATCTCTTCACCTAGCTCATGAAATGATCAATTAAGCCTTGATATCATCTCCGTTAAGAAAACTACACTATGCGGGAGTTTGTAGTGAGGACTTTCGTCCTCTTGTGAGGGTTACTAAAGTACCTACTACAAACAGGATTTTATGATGGGTAATCAACCGACCGTCATCTGATATCATGTCCGGTTAAACACCCATCGTTAGGATTGACGCGGGGACACGGAGACATGGGGACGCGGAGAGTTTTTATTATGGGTAATTAGACGGACATGATATGACGACGTACCAAGTCTCGCTTCAGTAATTAGTTAAAACGTACTAAGAGGGCAAGACTTGACGCACCTTACTGGAAGTTCAGGTTAACTTGAGCAATGACCTCTAAGTACAACAAACTTATCAAGGTTGATGTCTTATAAAAACAATAGTATTGTTGTTTTTATAAGATTATTTGAAGGACTTTTATTTTCTTTAATTATTAAGTGCCAATATTCTATTGTAACTTGGTTTATTTGATTTTTTCAAAATAGATGTAATTCAGACAAGGAAAGCTTTTGAGTCAGCTCATCTGTTCATAATGTTGACCTCGTTTCAAACACGAAACCTTAAAAATTCCTAGAAGAAAGCGTACAAATGCTTACGATTCTTCCTAAAGTTGCTAACCTAAAGGTAGGAGTAAATCCTCTCAACGAAGTGGAATTGAGTAATTATGATGTTAAACCAATGGCAAGGTTTTACTTCCGGCTTATGGACACAGGAAATTAATGTCCAGGATTTTATTCAAAAGAATTACACTTCATACGTAGGAGACGAGTCTTTTTTAGCCCATCCCACACAACGGACGGAAACGTTGTGGGATAAAGTGAAATTCCTCATGGAACAAGAGAGGGAAAAGGGCGTACTGGATGCCGATACCACTGTTGTATCGACGATTACCTCTCATGCACCAGGTTATATTGCCAAGGACTTAGAACAAATTGTTGGGTTGCAAACAGATAAACCCTTAAAGCGTGCCATCATGCCGTTTGGCGGTATTCGGGTCGCCAAGAAGGCTTTAGAAGCTTATGGTTATCAACTCGACCCACAAACAGAGGAGATTTTTAAATACCGCAAAACCCATAATGACGGCGTGTTCGATGGCTACACCCGTGCAATGAAAAAAGCGCGGCATTCTGGAATTATCACAGGTTTACCCGATGCCTATGGTCGCGGTCGGATTATTGGCGACTATCGGCGAGTGGCACTGTATGGCGTAGACCGCTTGATTGCAGATAAGAAAGCGCAACTCGAATCCCTGGAACTCGATGTAATCGACGAATCGGTGATTCAGCTACGGGAAGAAATCTGTGAGCAAATTCGCGCTTTGGGTGAACTCAAAGCTATGGCAGCCGATTACGGCTTTGATATTAGCCAACCCGCAGCCACAGCGAAAGAAGCGGTTCAGTGGACGTACTTTGCTTACCTGGGTGCTGTTAAAGAACAGAACGGTGCGGCAATGTCCTTGGGACGGGTTTCTACGTTCTTGGATATTTATATTGAACGCGACCTGAAAAATGGCACGCTAACCGAAGCCGAAGCACAGGAAATCATCGACCATTTCGTGATGAAATTGCGGATGGTGCGCTTCCTACGGACACCCGATTACAACGAACTGTTCTCTGGTGACCCAACCTGGGTCACGGAATGCATTGGCGGTATGGGTTTAGATGGACGACCTCTGGTTACCAAAAACAATTTCCGCTTCTTGCACACCCTATCTAACCTGGGTCCTGCACCCGAACCCAACTTAACCGTCCTGTGGTCGGAGCAATTACCGATAAACTTTAAGCGTTACTGCGCTAAGGTTTCCGCCGAAACCTGCTCAATTCAGTACGAAAACGACGATTTGATGCGTCCTGAGTATGGCGATGACTACGGGATCGCCTGCTGTGTTTCAGCCATGCGAATTGGTAAGCAGATGCAGTTCTTCGGTGCGCGTGCCAACTTAGCCAAGGCGCTACTGTATGCCATCAATGGCGGGAAGGATGAAAAAGCAGGGGATCAGGTTGCTCCTGAGTTTGAGCCGATTACCTCAGAATACTTGGATTATGACGAGGTAATGGCGAAGTTCGATGTGTTGATGGATTGGCTGGCTAAGTTGTACATCAACACCCTGAATGTCATCCATTACATGCACGATAAATACTGTTATGAACGCCTGGAAATGGCGTTACATGACCGCGATATCTTGCGAACAATGGCATGTGGTGTGGCAGGGTTGTCGGTAGTGGCAGATGCTTTATCAGCCATAAAGTATGCCAAGGTAAAGGTTATTCGCAACGAAAGCGGTTTGGCAGTGGATTACCAAATCGAAGGCGATTATCCCAAATATGGGAATAATGATGACCGGGTGGATAGCATTGCCGCGAAGCTGGTCGAAGATTTCATGAACAAGTTGCGTCAGAACAAGACGTATCGCAACGCAGTGCCAACCCAGTCAATTCTTACCATTACCTCGAACGTGGTGTATGGCAAGAAAACCGGCAACACGCCAGATGGACGTAAGGCAGGAGAACCGTTTGCACCGGGGGCAAACCCAATGCATGGACGGGATACCAAAGGTGCGATCGCAGCCTTAGAATCCGTCGCCAAACTTCCTTACGAACACGCCCAAGATGGCATTTCCTACACCTTCTCCATCGTGCCCCAAGCATTAGGTAAGACGGATGAGAACCGATTCAACAACCTGGTAGGAATGCTAGATGGTTACTTCCACAATGGAGGACATCACATCAACATCAACGTCCTGAATCGTGAAACCTTGTTGGATGCGATCGATCATCCCGAAAAATATCCGCAGCTAACAATTCGGGTATCCGGTTATGCCGTGAACTTTATTAAGTTAACCCGCGAACAACAGTTAGATGTAATTCAACGAACCTTCCACGATCGCATTTAGATTTCAACGCAGAGAACGCAGAGGGAAGCGCAGAGGTTCGCAAAGAACTCTCTCCATCCTCTGCGTCCCTTTGCGAAAACCTTAGCGTTCCTTTGCGTTAAAAAAACTCTCCTATCATGACTATAGTTGGGCGTATTCACTCCCTTGAAAGCTGCGGTACCGTTGATGGCCCCGGTATTCGGTTTGTCATCTTCACCCAAGGCTGTCCCCTGCGCTGTCTTTACTGCCACAACCCCGATGCTCGTTGTAGTGCACAGGGCAAAGAAACTACGGTTGATCAACTGATAGAAGAAATTCAGAAATATCGCTCCTATATGCAATTTTCGGGTGGAGGGGTAACCGTCACGGGTGGTGAACCGTTGATGCAACCGGAGTTTGTTACAGAATTATTTCGACGCTGCAAGGAACTGGGGATTCATACAGCGCTTGATACATCGGGTTATGTTAACTTGAATACCGCCAAACCCGTACTGGATTACGTGGATTTGGTTCTGCTGGACATCAAATCCTTCGATCCCAAAATTTATGTAAAAGTTACGAACGTTTCCCTTGAACCCACCCTCAAATTTGCTAAGTATTTAAGTGAGATCAAAAAACCTGCATGGATTCGATTTGTCTTAGTGCCCAATCTCACAGACCCAGTACACAATATTGAGGGGTTAGCCGAATTTATCGCCACATTGGACAATGTAGAAAAAGTAGAAGTTTTGCCCTTTCACCAAATGGGCGCTTACAAATGGGAGCAATTGGGTTATGACTATCAACTCAAAGACACTCAGCCACCCACGCCAGAACTGGTTCAACAAGCGATCAATATCTTCCGAGGACACGATCTCATCGTGCAGTAAATCCTTTTGAAGCGTCATTCCCATTAGTTTCGTGGGAGTAAGAATCAAAGCCTCTCTCCTTGTAGGAGACCGGAGCTTTAGTGAGGAGTTTGGAGAGAGGTCATACTGTATCTCATCCAATCGAGAAGGGCTATAAATCAGCAATCAGTGGCAAAATCGCTTTGCTTTGTAATCTAGGATACTAGCCATCAAAAGACAAAATAAATGTTAAGCCTATGGCTAGAGGAATAACAGCCAAATGCAGGACATGAAGACATTGTAGAGATACTCAAAAGCATCTTAACCAAGATAGAATTGATATAGAGGGTCACTCAGGGAGAAGTATCTTAAAAGTATTGACGGCTCCTCACTATCCCGAACTATTCTTTTATACCTACATCGGTATCGCCAAAAAGGTTGATGTTAAAGAAACCGAGCGCATTAATTATCAGGATTCCGTAGAAAGATCCACCAACTCAATCAGACGAAGCCACTCAAGGAATTCAATCAAGTAGAAATTTATCCTTAATAGTGCAGAAAAGTTGTTCAAGAACTTGTCCAGTTTTTGGGGTGAGTTGTGACAAACTCCTCCAGAACGCTCGCCTAACGCAGAAAAATCAAGAGAAGAGCGAGACGTTCTTGAATTCAAGCCTAACGACAAAGATTCTGGCAGAGACTTATGCAAACTCAAATAAGCGTCACCAACATCCAAGAACTAGAAGACCTGATTCAACGGGTAAAAGTGGCTCAAGAGAAATATGCCACTTACACCCAAGAACAGGTAGACCAAATCTTCAAGAAAGCGGCGCTAGCAGCAAACGCAGCAAGAATCCCGCTGGCTAAGCTGGCTGCTACCGAAACGGGTATGGGAATTATCGAAGATAAGGTGATTAAGAACCACTTTGCTTCGGAAATTATTTACAACAAGTACAAGCAAGAAAAAACCTGCGGTGTTATCGAAGAAGACCAATCCTTTGGGTTCCAAAAAATTGCTGAACCCGTAGGGATTCTGGCTGGAATTGTCCCCACAACGAACCCAACTTCCACAGCCATTTTTAAAGCCCTGCTGGCTCTCAAAACTCGGAATGGAATTATCTTCTCTCCTCACCCCAGAGCAAAGCAATCCACCAGTGAAGCGGCGAAAATTGTTTTAAAAGCAGCAGTGGAAGCCGGCGCACCGGAAGACATTATCGGTTGGATTGATGAACCAACGGTGCCATTATCTCAAGCGCTGATGCAGCATCATGACATCAAGCTGATTCTCGCTACCGGTGGCCCTGCAATGGTCAAAGCCGCCTATTCTTCAGGTCACCCTTCTTTGGGAGTCGGTGCCGGGAATACTCCAGCGGTTATTGATGAAACGGCTCATATTAAAATGGCAGTCTCATCAATTTTGCTGAGTAAAACCTTTGATAATGGCATGATTTGTGCCAGCGAACAATCGGTGATTGTTGTCGATGAGGTTTATGATACCGTCAGGGAAGAATTTATTGAGCGCGGTGCTTACTTGCTAACACCAGAAGAGAGGGAAAAGCTGGGGCGTAAGATTATTGTCGATGGGCGTTTGAATGCTGAAATTGTAGGCCAACCCGTAGAAAGGTTAGCGGAATTAGCAGAGATTTCCATACCCGCCAATACCAGAGTCCTGATTGGTGAAGTTGAAGACATCAACACCAACGAACCCTTCGCTTACGAGAAATTGTCTCCCATCCTGGCAATGTATCGTGCACCTAACTTTCAGGAAGCGGTAGATAAAGCAAAGAAGTTGGTTGAGTTTGGGGGGATGGGTCATACCGCCGTACTCTACACCGCACCCTCCAACAAAGAACACATCAACTATTATGAATCCCAGGTAGAAACGGCACGAGTCCTGATTAATACGCCCGCATCTCAAGGGGCGATTGGTGACCTTTATAACTTCCGGCTTGACCCCTCTTTAACGTTAGGTTGTGGGACTTGGGGTGGCAACTCAATTAGTGGTAATGTTGGCCCGCAACACCTGCTGAATGTTAAGACGGTATCGGAACGGCGGGAGAATATGCTCTGGTTTCGGATTCCGCCGAAGGTGTACTTTAAGTATGGCTGTTTGCCCACCGCCTTACGCGAGTTAGTTGGGAAGAAACGGGCATTTATCATTACGGATAAACCCTTATATGAGTTGGGAGTCACCCGTCCGGTTGAAGAGATTTTGGATGATATCGGGCTGAAATACGATACCTTCTATGATGTTGAACCTGACCCATCCTTAGGAACAGTTAAGAAGGGATTGAGTTTGATGAATACCTTCAATCCTGATGTGATTATCTCAATTGGTGGCGGTTCACCAATGGATGCCGCGAAGGTGATGTGGCTGATGTACGAGCATCCAGAGATAGAATTTGAAGGGTTGGCGATGCGGTTTATGGATATCCGCAAGCGGGTTTATGAACTGCCGGCGCTGGGTGAGAAAGCGATGATGGTGGCAATTCCGACGACATCGGGAACGGGTTCGGAAGTGACGCCGTTTGCTGTGGTTACCGATGAACGCACGGGGATTAAGTACCCACTCGCTGATTATGCCCTAACTCCAAATATGGCGATCATAGACCCGGAGTTGGTGATGAATATGCCGAAGAAACTCACGGCTTACGGGGGTATTGATGCCTTAACTCACGCGCTGGAAGCTTATGTTTCGGTGTTTGCTTCAGAGTTTACCAACGGACAAGCATTAGAGGCCATTCGGTTACTATTTAAGTATCTGCCGAGTGCTTACCAAAACGGGGCAAAAGACCCGAAGGCACGGGAGAAGGTACATTACGGTGCAACGATGGCGGGGATGGCATTTGCTAATGCTTTCCTGGGTGTTTGTCACTCAATGGCGCACAAATTGGGTTCTACTTTCCATGTCCCCCACGGTTTAGCGAATGCGCTGATGATTTCCCATGTCATCCGCTACAACGCGACGGATATACCATTTAAGCAAGCGATTTTCCCACAATATAAGTATCCGAATGCCAAATGGCGCTATGCTCGGATTGCCGATTACCTGAATTTAGGGGGTAATACGGAAGAAGAGAAGGTGGAGAAACTCGTGGATGCGATCGAAGAACTCAAGCGTCAGTTAGATATTCCGCTGACGATTAAGGAAGTTCTTTCAGACGATGATAAAGCCTTCTACGAAGGAGTGGAAGAGATGGCAGACCAAGCATTCGATGACCAATGCACTGGCGCGAATCCACGCTATCCACTGATTCGGGATTTGAAGGAATTGTACACCTTAGCTTACCGGGGTTGTCCAATCGGGGCAGGACTGTATCATCCCGAAGTTAATCCATCCAATGCTACTGTTGTCACGGCTACTGGTGGTGATGTTGAGGAATCGATAGCGGCAACAGTTTAGGGATAAGTTTTGTTTTCGTGTTAGAGCAGGTATCATGCTCTAAAGATGGGGCGGGCGATGAGTCCGCCCTTTATTTTTGGTTTAAGAGTCAGAGTTCGTTAGTAAAACCGTGTCTTTATATAAAGCTTTATTTTACTAATCTTAATGTTTTTAACCATATCAGAATTGATAGCTAATCGCCACAATTGATACTTATTACAGTTGTGCCTAAGCTTCACGCATTCTTCATAATTAAATCTATAATTATATTGAAAAGGGTTAATACGTATTAATACCTCCATCAAACTGGACTACTACAGAGGGTCGGGGATGTATCTTATGTCTGTAGAACCGCATGTCTTACGTAAAGAACTTGGAGATTTTGGCAGTATTATCTTTCTGAAGTCAATTCTCACAGGAATCGAAGAAACAATCGGCGAAAGAACAGCTGCAATTGCGATGATTGCTGCCGGTCGAAAGCAAGGCAAGAATTCAATTGAAGAGCTTGGATTAGTAAATAAAGGTGTTGCCTTGTCTCTCGACGAAATTCGAGAAAAGGCTAATTCTATTCTAGGCCAAGAAGGAAGCCGATTGTGCATTATTGACAAGATAGAGCAAGAAGGAAAAGCCTACAGAGTGTATGCAAAAGAAACGTTTTGTTCTTCTGGCGAACCCGATGATTCAACCCGAACGTGTACCTATACTTTAGGGGCAATTCAGGGCTTTTTAGAAGCATTCTTGGGCAAACGTTTACAGGGAAAACAAATCGGTTCAGTCTTGCGGGGTAGTACTCATGATGTGATTGAGTACATCATCCTAGATTAATCGCCTAGAGAACCTTTGCTTAATCCTTTGTTCATTTAAGTCATCGCTGAGGAAAGAGCTGAATTTCGGGACTTATAAGATATAAGATCAGCTATTGGCTCACAGCTTTCTGCACCGAATAATATTACACATTCTTTCAGTCAAACTGTCTGAAATTTGACAGGAGTACAATAATGGCAATCAATACGCAAAAACTGGGCAATGTTCTGCAAAATTTTGTTTCAATAACCTCTAATGTTCAAGGGGCAGCAATGGTTACCACAGACGGCTTACCCCTGGCTTCCTGTTTGCCCGGTAGTATGGATGAGGAAAGGGTTTCGGCGATGTCTGCCGCCATGTTGTCTTTGGGTGAACGTATTGGTCGAGAACTGGGTAGAGGTGAGATGGATCGCGTCTATATTCACGGTCAAGAAGGCTTTAGCATTTTGACAAGTTGTGGTGCGGATGCAGTCTTTCTTGTCCTAGCAGATAAGGAAGCAAAGCAAGGGGTTTTGATGTTAGAAATTAAGCGAGCTCTTACTGAGCTGATGCTGATTTTAAGTTAGCTGCCAGGGTTGTCATCCTGTTAGGAATCTTGTTCATTGTGGATTAGGACGACTTGTGTTCAAATAAAGATGGGTCTTTTTCCCGCAAGACGCTTCTTCTCAAGTAATAATATTTAGACAGTCAGGGCGATCGCATCTAATCCCTTCATCTTTCCTCAAGTGGGTAATGTGCAATCGCTGTTCTTTCCTGACTCGTAATGTAGACACTCCCCGCCTGCTGTCTATCCTAGAATGTAAGGCATCTCTAGAACTTGTCCTTTATGGCCTAATTTTACCTGTCCAATAGCACAAATATTTGCTTAAACATGGCATCTAATCAGTAAATCCAAAAATAAGCGATCGCTAATGTAATAGCTGTGATCGGTAAGCCAAATCGCAGATGCTGTTTAAAGGTTAATTCATAGCCTAATTGTGCCGTCGCTTCCGCCACAATCAAGTTAGCCACTGAACCAAACAACGTCAGATTGCCTGCCAAGGTTGACCCCGCTGACAACAGCAACCAAGATGAAGTATCACTTCTCTCAATTAATGGATGCAACAAAAGTACGGCTGGCACATTCGAGATTAAATTCGATAGCACCGCTGTCACTCCTAAAAATCCCAAAGAGGTGTTAGCCAGAGTGGTAAACGGCTGCAACAAGTTGAGCTTTTGAGTAGCATGAGTCAGGATAAATAAACCGGAAAACATCACCAAGAGATTCCAGTCCACTCGCCGCAATATTTTTTGCGGTTTCACCCGACGGGTAATGAGTAATAACGCCGCCGCCGTCAACGAGGCTTCTCCCAGGGGAACACCGACTGCAAACGCGCATAAAAGTCCTGTGGTTACCACCAAGGTTTTGGTAAACAACGGTTTAAAGATGCGGTAACGTATCTGAGGGGGATTAGACTCAGCGGTTGTAGAGCGCACCTCTGGATACAATAGCCACAATAACCCAATTTGCACGACTAACCCGGCTAGAGCAACAGGGGTGAGAGATTGAGCAAATTTGAGGTAGCCAATTTGGGAAAAAGAGCCAATTAAAATATTCTGGGGATTGCCGCTGAGAGTAGCAACAGACCCTATATTAGTCGCACCTGCGATCGCAAGTAAAAAAGGAATCGGATTCAACTTTAGTGCTTCGGTCAAACTCAAGGTTAACGGGGTAAAAACCAGCGCCAACGTATCGTTTAGAAAAAACGCGGAAAGAATACCACTGCCAAAAGTCAAGACAATCAGCAAGCCAAAGGGACTGCTGGTGAGGCGAAGCAGAGACGACAGTGCCAGTTGAAAAAAGCCGGAATAGGAGAGGTTAGCATTTACCACCATCATGCTGAGTAAGAACACAATGGTGTTGGGATCGATCGCTTCCCACGCCTCTTGTAAATTCAGCACTCCCAGTGTGATCAGAAAAGCTGACCCCACTAAGGCAATTGTCGCTCGATTCATGCGTAAACCGGGTAGTTGCCCCAATCCCAATCCTAAGTAAGTCACACCTAATAGGAAGTACCTTGCGACTTGCAGAAAACTCACAAATTTTGACCACCCTCGTAGATGTCCGCTATCCCTCCAATCTTGGCGAGTTTGCCTTTGTCCGGCGAACTCCTGAATTTCTTAGAGATGAGGAGTGGAATCAGCTTTTTCGCTATCATGAGCCGTAGAACAGCGATCGCATAGTCCAAAAAACTCCAACGTATGGTAGTAAATTCTGAATTGGTGAGAATCTTCCAACTGTGATTCGAGTTGATGAACGGGACATTCATTGAGCGTAATGGATGCCCCACAATTGAGGCAGGTGAGGTGGTGTTGGTCGCGCTGCACCGAACTATAGAGGGATTCGCCATTGGCAAGGGTTCGCACCTGTACGGCACCTCCGAGCTTCAACACTTCCAGAGAGCGGTAGACGGTTGCCAACCCCATACTTTGTTCGCGGTTGCGTAACTCGACATAAATATCCTGGGCAGAGACGGCACGGTTTAAACTTTTGAGCAAATTCAAAATTCGGTCTTGAGAGCGGGTACGCTGGACTTTCATGGGCTTGCTACTGAATTTCACTACAAATTTAATTTCTGGGGGAGTTTGGGAATTGGTACTGCAAACTTTAAAATGGGCTTTCTTATCGTTTGGGGAATGAAGAGTGATTCACAAATATCAAGCGCACATTTATGTTACCCTCCGACCTTCAGTATTAGATCCAGCCGGAGTGGCGGTGGAGTCGGGACTGAAGCAACTGGGTTACGACAACGTGGAGCAGGTACGAATTGGCAAGTATATTGATTTGATGATAAGCGCTGCCAATGAAGAAACAGCACGGCAGCAACTTGACAGCATCTGCGATCAACTTTTGGCCAATCCAGTGATTGAAAATTATCGGTTTGATTTGGTTGAGGTAGCGGCACTAATGGGGGCGTCGTCATGAAATTTGGGATTGTGGTCTTTCCGGGGTCAAACTGCGATCGTGATGTGGCTTATGTGACTCAGAGTTTACTCAATCAACCCACGCGGATGGTTTGGCACCAGGAAACGGATATATCTGACTTAGATGTGGTGGTGCTACCCGGTGGTTTCAGTTATGGGGACTACCTGCGTTGTGGGGCGATTGCCCAATTTTCGCCGGTAATGGGGCAGGTGGTAGAACATGCTAAGCAGGGTAAGTTTGTTCTGGGTATCTGCAACGGTTTTCAGGTATTAACGGAAATGGGGCTACTGCCAGGGGCACTGGTTCGCAATCGAGACTTACATTTTATTTGCGATCGCGTTCCTGTCAAAGTAGAACGAACCGATCTGCCCTGGACTTCGGCTTATCAAGCTCAAGAGGTCATTACCTTGCCTATTGCTCATGGGGAAGGTCGCTACTATGCCGATTCTGACACGCTCAAAGCATTGGAAGATAACGGACAAGTCTTGTTTCGTTACTCCACAACTACGGGTGAGACAGACGACAAGGGCAACCCCAATGGTTCCTTGAACAACATTGCCGGAATTTGCGATCGCACTGGCAGGGTTTTGGGAATGATGCCGCACCCAGAACGGGAATCAGACTCCCTAATCGGGGGCACTGATGGCCTGAAATTGTTCCAGGGATTATTGGCAACCACCGTCAGTGAAAGCCTATCTCCCTTTAGTTTAGCCAAGTAAGCTGTCATACCCCCTAGTGCATGACGGCAAAAGTTTCTGACCACCTCTGTGCAAGCAGGGGAGCGGGGGAGCAGGGGAGCGGGGGAGCAGGGGAGCGGGGGAGCAGGGGAGATTATAGCTGGTCAGTTATTTCTGCCATGCTGCACTAGAAGGGTAGTAGCTTGTTGTCACCCTGTACGATTTTACAAAAGCTAGGCCGGAGAGATTCCACTTTCCGGCTTGGTTCACCCTATATTTTGCAGTAAGCCTGAACTAACGTTCGGCGTCAAAGCTAAACCCCATTAGTGCGTCGAGGAGCGGCGAGGGGATTCTTAACCAGAGCAACTTTATACAAACTTCATTTTACGCCGACTTAAAAAGGGCAAGTCTATACACAATTTTACGCAGAGATAGAATATTATGATTAAAAAGCTACACTCAGAATATAGTCAATCACCTTAGATTAAGGATCGAGACTCCTTCTGAGGTGAGTAAAAAATACAAACTAGAGAAAAATCAAAAAACATTCTACACTTTTAGCTGGATACTGCCCAACAGAAATATCACCATTAGGCTAATTTGTCAACCGATTGTTAGGTCATGCAGGAATGCATTGTTTCGGTAAGGGCTGATCGGGATAGACACGCCAATAAACGATGAGGAAGGAGACGGAGAATGCCAGTAACTGCAAACACGCCTGAAACCAGCTTGCAGATGAAACCATTGCGATATCGAGGCTGGTTAATTAGTACAAAGGTCGTTGATGGACAGTTATGGTTGCGATGGCAGCACCCTAGAGAAAGCTTCCCTCGTTATAGCTATCCTGTGACCGAAAGAGGACTCGCCGATACCATTCGCTTCGCTCGCTACCTAATTGACTTAGTCATCAAGATGGAAGAGGAATCATTAATGGATTCTGCCGGAAAAGCTAGCTAAGGTTCACAGTTAAGGCATTTTTTATTGCTCCAGTCAGTAGATAAAGCTCACCCTTAACCTGATTTTTTGCACATGACAACGTTAGATCAACTTTAAAGTCTTAATGAAGTTTTCATTAGGTCTTGCCGAACAAATAGCGATCTCTATAGTACCCCTGCTAAGGTGTTGGAACATAGTCTCTTTTTGAGTGAGGAAAAGAGGCTTTTATAATCAGCACACTGAATAGAGAAATTCAGTGAAATTGCGTCTGCGAAGAGACGTTAATTCTTTCAACTCAACAGAATTAACTGCACTTTCCTCATGTTATACATTCCAGGGGAATCAGTATGCTTACTGTACAACAAAACACACAGATCGGTATTCTTAATGGTCATACGTTTCCAGTGACAGCGATTGCATTTAGTCCTGACGGAGAAACACTGATTAGTGCTGGAGATAACAGAATTCAACTGTGGAACCTGACCCGTGGCAAACTAATCCGAACGTTAAGAGGACACGCGGACAATTGGTCAGAATCAGCCGTAACCTCGCTGGCTGTTAGCCCTAATGGCAAGTTTATTGCCAGTGGTGGAACGGATAAAATCATTAAAATATGGCACTTGCAGCACTTTCTTCGCTCTGAGCGGGGTAAAACCCATACCTTAACCGGACACTCTCAAGGGAGTTTGTTAGCGCAAGGCGTGAGAGCGGTAGCGTTTAGTGCAGATGGAAAAATTCTTGCGAGTGGTGGCAGTGATAAAGTCATCAAGCTGTGGGACACGCGAACATGGACAGAAATCTCTACGCTGAGTGGATATTCATACGGGATTGCGTCCCTTGCATTCAGTCCTGTTGAACCCTGCCTGATTAGTACCGCAGGCAATACCATTAAACTTTGGAAACTGGATACGGATGAACAAATTACCTTGGCCGCCTCTTGTGCACCTCGGTCTGTTTGTTTCAATGCAGATGGTCAGACTTTTGCAACAGGTGGATTAAAAGGCGCATTCAGCTTATGGGCATTAAAAATTCAGGAAGAAGTAATTAAAGATACCCTACATTCCAAAGAAATTAAGGCGATTGCTTTTAGCTCTAATGGACAGTTTTTCGCAACGGGTGGTTATGATAATACTATCAAGCTATGGAATGCCTTAACGGGAGACTTAATTAACACCTTAACTGGGCATTCTGATGCGGTTTATTCTCTAGCTTTTTGTCCTGATAGCTCAATTCTTGCCAGTGGAAGTGCGGATAAAACGATTCGATTATGGAAAGTTACGTAAGTATAAAACTAATTTTATTGAGGAATGGGTGAATCTAAAGTCACCTCTTAGCTAGAGTGAGAATTTAGTACTAACTAGGTCTAATTCGTGAGTCAGATTATCCTGCAATGTCTGCAATAACTGCAATTGATAATGCTGTGTTGTTTGTTTGCTCGGCTCTTCCGTAATTTGCAGGTTAGTAATTTTTTCAGCTAGCTTTTGATAGTCATCTAGGGTAGAGAACGCTTGATTGCTGAATCGTGTCAAATAGTCTTTAGCCGCCCGATTATAAGCTTCTTGGACTTCTTCTAAATAAGCATTTGATGAGATAGGTTTCTGGGGTTCAGAATCTTGATTAAGCTTATTCAGGAGATAAGAAGCACCACCTGCTACTACGGCTCCAACGGGTCCACCTAAAATCCAACCGACGCTCGATGTCAAAGCAATAGGAGGAACATCAGTTGATGATTTGGAAGGGGTTGATGGCCCAGGGGGTTCGGGGAGAATCACTTGTGGCTGGCTAGGAAATGGAATCGATAGTTCTCCAGGTTGAGGACAATCAAAAAACTCACAGGCTTGATGAACCCATTTCATAATTGACTGTTCATGTTCTGCGATCGCCTGCTTAAATCCTCCACCTTCCCAATGGTTAAAAGTACCTTGTTGGAGTGCTGAAACAATATTAGATTGATAGGCGTATAGGAGTTTTGGCAGGTACAGCCAACTCATAAAATCAGAAACACTTTTAGAGAACCCTTTCTGAATGAGTTTCTGGGCTTTTTGTTTAATCTCAAATTTCTGATGGCGTTTATTTGCCGCCATTTCTAATTCGCTGCTAACGGTTTGCGCTTTGGTTTGCAAGGCTTGCTGAATTTGGGTGGCGATCGCCTGTACACGGGGAAGCCGAATATCTTGATTTTCATGCTTCACTGCCACAATTGATTGTAAGGCAGATTCAAACATTGCGAGTCCCGTGGTTTGCGCCGCTGATGCATCGCCTTTGAGTCTGGCTCTTAAGGCTGGCAAGGCATCTACGCGATATAAATTACTGATATTATTCGGTAACTCTGAGCGAAAACTTTCAGCCACAAACAGCAAGCGATTATAGACTTGCTTTTGGTCTTCAGGTTCTAGCAAATTCAGGAAATTGGCAACAAAAACAACCGTTTTGATGCCGCGATCCAGGAGCCAATCTCTTAGGTTCTCACGCTCATATAATGTCATAAGTTTTCGAGCATCAAGTACCTGAATCACCAAATCTGCCGTTAGCAGTTGATCGCGTACTAAATCATCCTGTGCTTCTCTGTCATTCGTTCCCGGTAAATCCAGCAATTCCACATTCCTTTGCAGGAAAGAATGGGGACAGTAAACATGAACAGAGGTTACATCGCCGCGCATCCGTCTTTGGTCATCTAGGATGGCATATTGCTTCAGAACTTCAGTGCCACTCTCACTAATTTTTGTACCATCTTTAAAGGTAATTCGAGTGTGTAACTCGTTCCCATATCGGACATGAATCGCCGCGCCTGTTGTGGGAATCAAATCGATGGGTAAGGTACGATTTCCCAGAATGGCATTCAGTAGGGTGGACTTGCCGTAATTAAATGGGCCAAAGACAGCAATCCGAAAAATTGGGTCTTCGATATAGTCGCAAATGGATATTGCATCCCGGTAAAGTTGTGAAGTTTTATCGAGTTCAAGGACTCCAAGCGCCGATCTAAGGTTAGTTACCAGATTTTGATAAACGTTCTGTTCTTGCATACGACTATTCCTATATTTTCCAAGATATGAATTCTCGAATTCATGAAATAGATAAATAAAAAATAACAATTAATTTAATGGGTTTTTTCTATTAGCCCGGAAATGCATTTCCGGGCAGACTGTGTATTTTACTGAAAAGGGTGCAAGATGTCAGTCAACTTACGATAATCGCCTCATATCATTTCCATTTGTATCGAAATTATTCAAAGACCTCAGCGTCCCCCTCTGCGCTCTGGAGCGTAAAAAAATATGATTCCAATGCAAACGGATTCGATATCACTCCCGATGAGACTGAGTACTAGAACCAACAGCCATCAGATGATTCCGAACTAAATATTCAAACTGATAAAGGTAGGCGGCGGTAATCACTCGATACAGTGTAGGTAGTGTGAATAAATCTCTCAATTCATCCCACCAACCCAGCAAATGATAGAGAGAGTTAAACGAGGATGAGAAGATAATCTCAATCATGCTACTCACCGCTAGTGCTAAAGCGATCGCCATCCAACCATAGAACCCTTCCCACCAACTCATTAAGGTAGGGATTACCCCTTCAGATGTACTCATTCCTGGCGATCGGCTAGCGGGAGCATACCGATCTAAAAATATATGAAGCAAATGGTGGGCAACAGCAATTACTAAAATCGGCGACAGTAAAGCTAAGAAATACAACACGATTCTCAACTTCGGTGAAAGCTCCATCAGGGAGTAACTGTATTGAAAAATTATTCTGATGGCAACAGCAATTCCCCGGACGAGCAAAATTAGGAGAATTGCACTCATCCACGAATTAGGGTTAGGAATCCAAACCAGCCAATTTCTCATCTTTTAAACCTCACAGATTAGATAGTCGTTGAATTCTGTCAAGTCAGGCAACCACAGATAGAAAGTTCTGATACAGCGTCTCAATATTCTGTAATTCGGAGGAAACATCAGTTTCCAATTTATTCAGACGATCCAATTCTGCCTCCTGATTAATTTCATAGGATTCCTTTTGCTTGAGCAGATTATCTAACTCCGCTTTCCGCGCCTGAATATCATCATCAATTCGCTTGGTGACTTCGCGCTCATAGGCATCAAAGCATTCTTTAACGGCATCATGAACCGGTAACCATTGCTCATTTGCCACTTGAGGTAGATATTTCACCAATTCTTTTTTAGCGGTTTTCACCAACTCTTGTCGGGCTTGATCGGCTTGCATAAAGCCAACCCCCATACCAATTAATGCCAGTCCAATTGGCCCTAAAAAAATACCTGTAACAGCAGAGAGAATACTACCAATGCCAATTACTGCTACATAGTTGAAGAGGATATTTTTCCAATCGAAACCGGCTCCTGCCATTGCCACACCCGCGATGTTACCACGAGCTAGGGAAAACAAACCCATTGCCCACTTTGTCCATCCGGGTGAGTTATCCTCGTCTACTGAGGCGTTGGAATTAAGGTTGATCTTTTGTCCGGTGAGTTTTTCAGTAATCCGATCCGTCACTTGGTTGTAGGATGCACCATACTCTACCGCACTTCGAGATAATCCTAAGAAAGCAGCATTCATCTCTTGCTCTGCGGTAAGACTCCAAGCCGCAAACTTATCTGTAATGTACTGCTCAAAGGCTTTTTGCAGTGCAGCATTGAAGGCTTCCCGTTTACCTTTACTCAAAAAATCCAGCAATTTTAGCTCAGGTTGATAGCGAATAAAATCAGTTTCAAAGGTGTTGCCCAGATTTAAAACATAGGCGCGGAAAGAATCAGCGATCGCTCTTGCTTGAGTATCTCTAGTGGAACGAATTTCAGCTTGGAATTGGTCGCGAATATCGATTAATTTGGTAAATTCAGGTTCAACTGAAAAAATCCGTTCTTTGAGTTGCTTGACATCCTTTTCCAGTAAAGGAACACGGCGTGCGATCGCTTCTTTGGCATGGCTGCAAGTTTGGCGTGCCAAGGTTCTCGCTTGCCGCAACTCGGAGATTGCCCGTTCCTGAGTCAAAAACGTGTTGAGTGCGCCCATGAACTCCGGAAATCCTGTTCCTGCTAAAGAAGCAGAAGCATCTTTCATCCGCTTTCTCAGCGCCTTAATCGCGGAAATTTCAAACACTCGCTCCTCATAAACATTATGACCATCCACCAAGCAGTAATCCGCTAAATTCGCTTTAAAAACTCGACGCAGTTTCTCTTCAGATTCTTGCAGTTCTTCCTCATCATCGGGGTCAATTAATGACTCACGCACCTGATCCCAAGCATTAATTAAAAAGAAAACCGTCAATCCTCGACCTTTGATGTAATTTTCCAGATAACGGCGTTCCCCAAGCGTACAAGGTTGTGATGCTCTGAGCACAAAGAGAATAGCATGGCAATTATTGATATAACCCAAAGACAATTCGTTCCGAGATTCTGTATCATTGAGTCCCGGACTATCAACAATTTCCACGCCCTTTTCTAACAGAGGTAAGGGATACTCAACGACGGCATAGTCAACTCCTGGAAAAGCTTGCTTTTTTTCTTGTTCGAGTTGCTTGGCTTCAGCCGGATCGATCGTGTACTTATACTTAAATTCTTTAAAATCTAGCTGTTCCGGGCTTCTTCCGTCATTGAAATAAACCGTCACTTTTTTTTCAGAGCCATAGCGTAAAACTGTTAATAGTGCGGTACAGGGATTGACATCACTGGGTAATAAATTCTCTCCAATTAAAGCATTGAGGAAAGTACTTTTCCCTCGTTTCATATCTCCTAAAACCAGTAGCCGAAATACACCACTCCGGAGATTTTTACTCGCCACCTTAAGGTCGTCAATTTCTACCTCTAACCCCAGTCCTCCCGAAGTTTGTTTTCCTTCTGTTTCAGATTGGTTGAGCGTTTCGGCAATTTTAGCCAGAGAATTCGACACTTCATAACGGACTTGAGTCACTCGATTCAAATCGTTGATGAAACTGTCAGCTTCAATTTTATAACTCATTGAACTTCCTTGATGAAAAACTAGAGGTCTAGACTTAGGGGGTTTCTGCCCACCTGACTAGAAGTAAAACTTTAAGCAGGTGAAGTTAATAAACACTCATAAATAAACTCAATACTCCGACATTGGGTTAATACATCAGAATCCAAACTCTTCAGACGCTTTAATTCAGCATCCTGATTAAATTCTTGAGAACCCTGTTGCTTGAGTAAATTATCTAGCTCTGCTTTCCGAGCTTTAATATCATTGTTTACCCGCTTGGTCACTTCACGTTCATAGGCATCAAAACAGTCTTTGACGGCTTGATTAATCGGTGTCCATTGCTCCTGGGCAATTTGAGGTAGATATTTCACAAACTCTTTCTTGGTGGCTTTAATCAATTCTTGACGAGCTTGATCAGCTTGCACGGCACCAATTCCCAACCCTAGCAGGGCAATGCCAAGTGGTCCTGTAATACCAATCAATGGAATCGAAAAAACCGTTAAAAAACCCCAGATCCCAATCACACCCAGAGCATTGACGAGGATACTTTTCCAATCAAAACCCGCTCCTGCCAGTGCTATGCCAGCAACGTTACCTGTTGTTAACATTAAAAACCCCATCGCCCAACTTGCCCAAGCTGGAGAATTCTCTTCTTCACTCCCTGTCGGGGTATATATCTTTTGCCCAATTAATTTTTCACTCATCTTCTCAGTCACCTGACTATAGGAAGCCCCATAGTTGGCTGCACTTTTGGCGAGTTGGGAAAAGGCGTCGTTCATCTCTTGCTCGATCGTCAGTTCCCAAGCCGAAATTTTGTTATTAATGTATTGCTCAAATGCCTGTTTGAAGGATACACTAAACTCTTCTCGTTTCCCTTTTTGCAGAGCATCCACAAAGGTAAGCGTTGGCTGATATTGAACAAAATCAGTTTCAAACGTGTTCCCTAAGTTCAAAACATAGTTACGAAATGAATCGGCGATCGCTGTTGCTTTCCGATCACGCATTTCTCGAATTTCGTCCTGAAATTGCTCGCGGATATCGGCAAGTTGGTTAAATTCAGGTTCAAGCGAGCTAATTTTGGCTTGTAACTCCTTGACATCTTGACTGAGCAAAGGCAGACGACGTTCAACAGCTTCATGAACACGAGTGTGAGTTTGTCGTGCTAGAGTTCTCGCTTGTCTCAATTCAGCAATCGCTCGCTCCTTGGTTAAAAAAGTGTTGAGAGCCGCCATAAACTTGGGAAAGCCCGTTTTTTCTAGCGGATCGATAGGGTTTTTTAACCTTAGACGCAGCGCATTCAAGGAGGAGAGTTCAAAGACTCGCTCCTCGTAAACATTTCTGCTCTCAACTTGACAATAGTCTGATAGATTAGTTTGAAAAACTTGACGGACTTTATTCTCTGCTTCTTGGACGGCTTCTAGATTATCGGGATCGAGCATTTCTTTGCGAATTTCATCCCAAGCATTGATTAAAAAGAAAACCGTTAATCCTCGATTTTTAATGTAATTATCTAGATAGCGACGCTCTCCCAGTGTTAAGGATTGAGACGCTCTGAGAATGAACAGAATAGCGTGGCAGTTATGGATATAACCCAGAGAGAGTTCATTGCGTGCTTCGGTATCATTTAATCCCGGACTATCCACAATTTCAATACCCTTTTCCAGTAAGGGTAAGGGATATTCAACGACAGCATAGTCAACCTCAGGAAAGGCTTGTTTTTTCTCTTGTTCTAATCGCTTAGCTTCATCCGGGTCGATCGTATATTGCTGCTTAAATTCGTGAAATCCCAGTTGTTCGGGACTTTTGCCGTTTTTAAAGTAAATCGTTACTTTTTTCAGGGGGCCATAACGTAAAACCGTCAGCACTGCTGTACAAGGATTTACATCACTCGGTAACAAGTTTTCACCAATTAAGGCATTGACAAACGTACTTTTTCCTCGTTTCATATCGCCTAAAACGAGTAATCGAAATACACCTTGGCGTAAATTTTTACTGGCAATATTGAGGTCTTCTATTTCTTCCTCTAAACCCAATTCACCAGAGATACTTTTCCCTTCAGATTCGGCTTGCTCTAGAGTGGCAACCATCTGATTTAGGCAATTAGCCACTTCTGAGCGAACTTTGGCAACTCGCCCCAAATCATTGATCAAACTGTCCGTTTCAACTATATAGCTCATGGTTGTGACCTGATAACCTCCGATTGTTGGACAAGGTAGAGCCAGGAATTGGGATGAGTCTGCCGTTGAGAAGCTTCTGTGAATACAAGAGCGGGAATTATTAGAGTCCCAACTCCCAGAGATCGCGTAGTGTCTTGGTAGGATAATCTTTGGCAGGAATCGCTATCCTACTAAATTTCCCATAACCTTAACCTTGAAGCCTCTCTCCTGCCTAGCTCTAAGTTATGAAAATTTAATTTAATTGAGCCTGAATTGATATATGAGGTAAGCGTCTATAGAGATAGAACGCTCACATCCGTCTGTTTGTCGGCGGTACTTATTGTGTTATCAGTCTTTTATCGGGACTTTACGCCAAAAATTGATTAATTTTTGACAAAATGAGATTCTATCAGGGGCTAAGGGAGAATTTTAATCATTAGGATACCAGTCGCCCAAAAATTAAGCAGGGTGCTTTCGGAAGCACCCTGCTCGTAGAGTTACTAGAGAAGTTAATTTTTTTAATAATTTAAGAATCTTTTTGCCTAACCCTAGATAGCCATACCTAGGGTGCCAATCAGGTCTGGGGAATGCCTAACACACCCTAAACGTCTACATAATAGGTTATTTCGTCTTTTGCTCGCCAAGACCACCTCCTGTGAGGTTAGTTCCCCTCCTCTGAATGCGTGCTTTTGGAGTTGACGAACGTTTCTTTGGAGATATCTATCCCTTTGATCTTGGACGATGAGCGCTGCCCTAAAGCCGCTTTGAGCTTTGACTTAGAACTTTCGCCTTCAAGATGAATCTGAATTTTCGGTCCTGAGCTAGCTAGACGAATGATCATCCCATCTACGACTGGCATTTGGGTAATGCGCTTGCCATCGATATAGGTTCCATTCGCACCTAAACTGACAATTTCCCAACTTAAACCATTGCGCCGTATCTCTACGTGATGCCGAGAAACCACAGCACTGTACAAAATGACTTCATTATCTGTCGAGCGCCCAATCCGAATTACAGATTCGGGTTCAAAGGTCCAACTTTGAACAGGCACGGACTGGAGAGGATGCAGCAGGGTCAGAGTAATCACCGATATTACATCTTTCAAAGACTTTCGCCTTGCGGCCTCTTGACTCTTTAGACTCCCCCCGCCTTGCTAGGAGCGGGAGTTTCCTTGGAGAATCAACTGACGCCTTTGCTTAAGTAAGTTCCAGGGAATCCAAACTCATAAAGTTATGAATTCACTCCACTTATTTTCGCTAACGACTATTGAGCGTTCAACACTTCGGTCTTTCGACTGCTTTAGCAAAGAAAACGAGAGGCAAAGTGTTAACGTCATAGTCTTCATAATTGAATTATCTAATAAGTCAAGGGAGGCTGCTAGCTCAATATAAATTATTACTACCCATCGCTAGTTACCTCTTTGGCCTGTACAGTTAGCCTGCACATTATGGAAGTCGCCCATCCGACTCCTAAAAATTGGCAACTCGCGGGAGTGCCATCTTGACTAAACTATCACTCTAAGGCTACCACTTAAAAATCCGGTCTGCAATTTGCTTTGACCCCTCACCCCTTATTCTTAGGTGAGCTGGTTTAGAGCAATTCACAGACCCTGAGAGAGCTAACCATCAAGTGCTTTGGAACAAAAATGTCACTTGGTCACCTTTCCCCAAACTAATGCGATCGCCTGAGCGCAATCGATGTCGATTTCCCGGAAGAAGGGGAGTATGGTTGATATAAGTGCCGTTAGAGCTTCCCACATCCTCAATGTAGTAAATGTCGCCCTCGACCCGGATATCGGCATGAACCCGAGAAACAATCTCAGAGTTAGGAAGACCAGAAACGTCAATATCCGGTGGAATCTGGTCATTGGGCTTACCCACATGAACCACGGAGAGATTAGGCGGCAACTCAAACTTCACATTCGTTTGGACGTGCAGCAAATTTGCCGATTGGATCTGTAATTGAGTTCTGGCAGCGCCAGGAGTAGAAATCGGGGGTGGGGTTGTGCTACTGGGTGTTTTGGCTGACGTTTCCGATTGACCCACAACAGGAAACGGGGGTAGAGTTCCTGGATCAGGAGAACTCTCGTTTTCGACCTCCGCGCTACTTGGTTGACTGACAACGGTAGCAGGAAGTGGGGTGACTGGATTAGAAATAGGTGGATTCGTATAACTCGGTTCCACCTCAGGCTGTTGAGAACTGATAGACACAGGTTCTGGTGCAACAAGGGGTTCCGGGGGCACCAAGTTCGGTATATCAGGAATTGAGTTAGGAGCAGATGTCATGGCTGCCTCTATCGGGTCACCTGCATTCAGCAGATTAAACCCACACTGACCGCAGAAGCTAGCATCTGTCTGAACAGTAGAACCACAGTTCGGACAAGTCGTAGTTGCGGGTAACGGGGTATAGCAAGCTTCACATTGGGTTGCTCCATCTGGATTTTGGTGATTGCAGTTAGGGCAGACAATCATAGAACCTCCTTGCCGCCAGTATTGATCCTCCCTATTTGACATGCTCCCGCCGCTAAACGCTTTTAGCGAGGGATTCCCAACCTCAGTTTCCCTTAGTCGGTTCTCAGTTCATCCAGTCCAGATTCATTGACACTACTCTCGCAGTCGCCAGCCAGAGGTGGAGTTCTGAGCGTTCGAGCTTTTGGCTCCAGTTCCCTAATGCCTTTAGGTACTGTTTATCTTAGCGAAGCGACGCTAACGCGCCACTAATGCTTTTTTTGATGTTGGTACTCCGTTGGTTCCCCTAGCGAGGATAACGCTGGTTCTCGACACATATAGGTCTCTATGCAAGTCTTCTCGGATGCGAGAGACGCTACATTTTGTATGATGTCGCCCTACGCTTTAGGAGACGGGGTATTGCAACCTGTCTGATAATAGCAAATCCCTGAGTACCCTTCATTGAGCTAATGTCCCACTAAACTAGGTCTAACCACTTTAGAGAGCGAACATCATCCAACCTAACGGGTCTGTCAAGAGCCTGGTGACGGAATCCGGAAGCACAATAGGCAGTAATAGTTTATAAACTATTAACTGAAAAAAATCCTATTTTTTCAATTTTTGACCTGCTGCCTCATCTAAAAGCCACCACAGTTCTCCTTGGGGTTTGATCAGCCGCGCTGGGTAGGTCATGGCATCGGCCTCATCGGCAAATATCTGAGCTAGAGCAGGTTGTTTACTGGCACCTGCCACTAAAAAAATCACGCAATGAGCATGGTTGATCAGGGGTGCGGTAAAGGTGATGCGAGGCTGACCATCTTTGTTCCCGACCGTAACGAGACGGTCTGTCATTTGCAGCGCATCGGTATGAGGAAACAGGGAAGCCGTATGGGCGTCGTCGCCGATGCCTAACAAAATGATATCCAAATGGGGAAACTCCCCTACAGCTACCTTGAAGAACTCACGCAGATAGTCATCGTGCTTCTGAGCGTCAGCGGCTGGACTCTCGCCATCTGTGGACATGGGATGAATGTTAGCCGCAGGGATATCGACTTTGTCTAACCAGGCATGACGTGCCATTCGTTGATTGCTATCGGGGTGGTCAGCAGGTACATAGCGTTCATCACCCCAGAAGACATGGATTTTATCCCAGGGGAGGTCAAGGCTAGCGATCGCTTCATATAAAGGCTTCGGTGTGCCACCCCCAGCAAGGGCGATCGTACACTGACCCCGTTCGGAGATGGCAGCTTGCATTTGGGAGAGGACAACTTCGAGCGATCGCGCAATGAGTGCCTCTTTGTCGGGTAAAACTTCAACCGTCTTGTTCATAAACTCCTACGTTTGTGACTTTGTCGTTCTCAATAGGGGTTCTGGCGTTAATTTTGCCTCGCAATACGCTACAGTAGACTACCACTATGAGGCTAATGCGAAAATGACACTACCACAAAGCCGACGAGAAATCGGTAAATTGAAGGTGTTATTTTGTTCTGGAGAAGTTCACGCGAGGGCTTGGAGTCTCCCCACAAGCTTCTCCAATTCCATGCGTTAACATGAGCAAGTCCCTATCGTTGAGCCATCCTTGCTGCTTCTGGATCGGATCTTCCTGCGTAGGTGAAAAGGGGTAGGTTTAGGACAGCTTGCGAGAGTAAATTTGTAAATGGCTTACACAGTTCTTAAGAGACATAACCGATGAAAAGTAGTCCTGTCTATTCCCCCTTCACAGCTCTAGCCCTCAAGGTTGTCGGACTGATTATGATTGTGTCTTCCTTGGTGGATTACATCTTTCTAGCCATTCCTTTGAATGCGGGACAGAGGGCTTGGCAGCTAGCCTATGTAGGTCAATTGGTGGACCGGGGGATCTTGCCGATGGTCGGGATCGCCTTTTTGCTACTAGGTTATTGGTTGGAAAGCAGCATGGGTGCACCTGCGTCAGAAGGAAGATCGCTGGTACAAGACTTAAGATTTTGGGCGCTTTTGCTTTCCAGCCTATTGGGACTCATTTTTCTTTTGGTGTTGCCACTGCACATCAACAATGTAGTTCAGCAAAGCGATGCTGAACTCAAGCAGCTCAATGATCGAGTCACTCTCGCTCAATCTCAAATTGAAGGCCGAGCACAGCAAATTGGTGCCCTTGTTAAAGATCCCAAAGGACTGGCACAGCTCAAACAACAGCTTACAGAGTTAAACCAAGCGCTTGAGAGTGGTCGAGTTCCAGCCGAACAGCAGCCTCAGGCAAAGGCTTACCAACAACTCTTACAGACTATTACGCAAAATCCGACGAAAGCGATTAGTCAAGAAGTTGATGCCGCGAAAGCCAAAATCATTAAAGAAAAGCAAGATTTAGAAAATCAGACCAAGACTGGAGCGATGAAGTCTGCTTTAAGGACGGGTTTGAGCAGTTTGCTATTGGCGATCGGCTACATCACCATAGGTTGGTCAGGATTACGAAACGCAGGCAGGTAGAAACGGCTGCCTCATCGGTGTTCCTACTACGGCAAAATGCTGTAAAACCCAGTGGATGGGAGACAGCAGATTAAAACTTACTAAGCTCTTAGAGCGATCAATCATTTCCCCTCTTTTCTTGGCTGGAAAGGAGTCCTCAAATCTATCCAAAGATATCAGCCCAAATCTATAGAAACCCAAATGAGGCAGAAGACCAGAGAATCCGAGAAATAGCTCAGCTCTGGTTTTTAAGGATTTATTGGAGTGGTGGGTATTTTACCCTAATCAATCCTATGGAACGTTGGGCAGTCCCTGTTTGGCGTGGAATAGTCTCTTTTCCTGTGGATTGTCTCTGCCTAACGCTAGATGCTCTCTCTGTTAAAATGTTTTCAGTGATACCACTTATTTGGAAAAATTTTCAGGCTTGCGTTCGGTGTCCAATTTGTGGCGCTTACCCCCTAGATCACGTATTCGGCCTCTGAAATCAGAACGAAACGTGGAGGGTTCGGAATCTCAACACAAATGTCGATACTTGCAACAATTCTTTACAAGCCTTACAAATAGGAATGGAACCCTCTGCTACGAACACTGCTTCACTGGGAGCAGCTAAGCGTGGTTTGGCAGGAACAGACCCTCATAAAAAGCGGGTTTATCTGCTAAGTTCGCGTACTGTGCAGTCCATATAGGGCTTGCTGTTCGTTTCGTTAAGGTTTCCAATGTTGTGTTCCACTCAAACCAGTGATTGAGGCGGTAACGACAAAAATTAAAGAGCCATTGTCAGGAGAGTCGGTGATCTGTGATCCAACGCTTAAAGCAGGACTTGAAGAATGACCTGATTGCAGGTCTTCTGGTCGTAATTCCTCTGGCTACGACCATCTGGCTGACCATCACGATCGCCAGTTGGGTGATTGAGTTTCTCACTCGTATTCCCAAGCAAATCAACCCCTATGATAACCTCCACCCTATATTGGTCAATCTGCTAAATTTGCTGGTGGGATTGACCGTGCCCCTGCTGTGTATTTTGCTGATTGGCTTAATGGCACGTAATATTGCAGGGCGGTGGTTGCTGGATTTGGGGGAGCGGGTTTTACAGGCGATTCCCTTAGCCGGGGCGGTCTATAAAACATTGAAACAGTTGTTGGAAACGCTTTTAAAAGATACGAATGGAAAGTTCCGGCGTGTCATTTTAGTTGAGTATCCCCGACAAGGAATGTGGGCACTGGCTTTTGTGACGGGCGTGATGAGCAGTGAGATTCAATCTCAGATGGCTCGTCCCATGTTGAGTATTTTTATCCCCACAACCCCTAATCCCACAACTGGATGGTATGCCATTGTTCCAGAAGACGAAGTAATTAATCTTTCCATGTCCATTGAAGATGCCTTCAAGGTCGTCATTTCCGGTGGAATTGTCAGTCCCTCCCCATCCTCGTTAGCCATTTCTCCTAAAGCAACTTATGCCCAAAAACCACTAGAGCAACCCTTGCCTGAGTTAAGGCGGCAGGCATTACCCACAGAAGAGATTTAATTTCCATTCAAGAGCCTGTAATGGTCAGAATTAACGCGGTGAACTACGATAGCGACGACGCCAAAGAAATTACTTCTAAATCCCTATCTCAAATCTGTGTATAAATCTCTATAACCTTACCCTACCCCCGACGCTAACCATGCTTCAACCCCGCCGAATAGCCCGCGAACTGGCTCTGTTGAGCCTCTCACAAATGCCGAGTACGCCAGATAAACTCGATGCTCAGCAGATGAATAATCTCGTCTTAGCCGCCGTCCGCACCCTGACCGGAGAAATTCAAGAAGCATTAGAAACCGCAGCGGCTGAACTCCAAAGAGGGAGCGATCGCCTCCTGACGAGTGAAACTCGTGCTAGCGATGTGCTTAGTGCTAAAGCCATGGTGGCGGATGCCATTGATCTAGCCCAGAAAGCCATCAACCGATTGGGAACAGCGGTTGAAATTCCAGAAGTGGTTCAGCTCACGAATCAGCATGAAGTCCGCACTTACGCCTTAGAAATCCTCAAAACGATCAATCGTAGACAAACCGAGATTGATCAAAGCTTGACCCAAGCCCTGCAAGATTGGCAACTGAACCGTCTGGCACATATTGACCGAGACATCTTGCGGATTGCTGTGGCAGAAATGACATTCTTGGGTATCCCCGATCGCGTCGCCATCAACGAAGCTGTGGAACTGGCTAAGCGCTACAGCGATGATGAAGGACACCGATTTATCAACGGTGTGTTGCGCCGCGTCACTGACCGTCTGAAAATAGAAGCCCGCCTGCACCTGCAATAGAAAAGTCTATTTTAGACGTGCAATTTCATCTATCTTGAGAGTCGTTAGACTTGACGGTAGAGAGCGTCAAATAGTTGGATAAGGTGGAGGGGCAATTCCCCTGGGGTTGCCTGGGTTCGAGCTGTGTGAGAAAAGTCAAATGGTTTTTAATTGGTTCCGCCGACAGTTTGGCAATAGCGACGGGTCTTCAGAGGAGACTTCTACCGAAACTCCCCAGGTTGAACAGGAACAAGAGGTCACTGAGGAGCAAGAATCAGGAGTTGCCGATGATGACCTCCTGAATTGGGCGAAAACGGCTTACAAAAACATTCAAAAGCAGCAAGAGGAGGCAACAGAACCTCAGGAGGAACCCTCTACCCCAGAAATGGCTGAGGCGATTCCTGAAGAAGAGTCTGCTTCCGAACAACCGACTGTCGCGGAATCTGAGGTAGAAATTACGACAGAAGCCGCAGAACCGACAACGGGTAAATTGGCTGACCAAACAGTAGAGGAAACGGCACCGACCGCTGAAACCTTATCCGAAGCCTCACCCGATGCGGTATCGGTTGAATCTCAAGAAGAGATAGCGGAATCAGAACCAGAAGCTGAAGCCGTAGAATCCCCAGTTGTGGCGGAAGCCTCAGAGGCAGAAGAGGCAGAAATACCCGTCACCACCGAATCGGTAACGGTTGAGTCAGCCCCACCTTCCACGGAAGAACCCACAACAGTGGCATCCACTGAGCAAAAAACATCGGCAGTACCCCCGATTACCGAAGACCCAACTTCCGTAGAATCTGAAACCCTATCCCCAGTTGCCGCAGAAACGGAGTCAGCCCCCACTACCCCTGTACCCATTTGGGCACGCTCCAGTGCAGAACGGCAGGCACGACTGGAACGCCTGAAGGAAACGGCGATTGAACTGCCAGAACCTGAACCGATCAGGGTACCGGTTCAGCCGGTTGAACCAGCCACCACTACAAGGGTTAAGGGAGAGGTCATTTCGGGTCTGGCCTTTGATGAAGGGTTCATGTGGTCAGCCCAAGTACTGGCAGCACAGGGGCGTCGTCCAGAAGATGTTTCCGTCGAAGAAATTAGTTGGCTCAATCGACTGCGTCAAGGACTGGATAAAACCCGCCGCAGCTTAATTAACCAGCTCAAGGCGATTGTTGGTCAAGGGCCGTTGAATCAAGACGCCGTGATGGAGATTGAGGCACTGCTGTTGCAGGCTGATGTCGGTGTCGAAGCAACGGACTATATCATCAATACCCTGCAACAAAAATTGCGGGAGGAAGTCTTGCCACCGGAGCAAGCGCTCGCCTATCTTAAGCAAATTATCCGTGATTTGCTTGACCGACCTCTCCAGGAATCTTATAGCCCGACTTTTGTCCCGGAAAAAGACACCCTGAATATTTGGTTGATGACTGGGGTGAATGGTGCGGGTAAGACTACAACCATCGGAAAACTCGCTCACCTCGCCCAGAAATCGGGCTATCGCTGTTTAATTGGGGCTGCTGATACCTTCCGGGCGGCAGCGGTGGAACAGGTGAAGATTTGGGGAGAACGCAGTGGCACGGAGGTGATTGCGAATCCGGGGAAAAATACCGACCCGGCGGCGGTGGTGTTTGATGCCATTACAGCAGCACAAGCCCGAAATACAGAATTACTCCTAATAGACACCGCAGGGCGTCTGCAAAACAAGAAAAACCTGATGGAGGAACTCGCGAAAATTCGGCGGATTATTGATAAAAAAGCCCCTGACACTCAGGTTGAATCTCTCTTGGTTCTAGATGCCACCCTTGGTCAAAATGGTCTGCGTCAGGCGGAAGTCTTTTCACAAGCGGCAAAACTCAGTGGTGTGGTTTTAACCAAACTGGATGGCACGGCGAAAGGAGGCGTTGCCTTAGCTGTGGTGCAGCAATTGGGTTTGCCGATTCGATTTATTGGTGCGGGTGAAGGGATTGAAGACTTGCGTCCTTTCTCTAGTTACGAGTTTGTTGAAGCTTTACTCAGTGGTTAGTCGGTTCAGATTTCCCCTCGACTTCGCTAGTACAGAAATTATTGATTGACCCACTCAGCCTTTGCCAGTCATCGAATCTGGCAATTTCCGTTAAATTGAAAGAAGTCACGGCGAAGGAAGATAGATGTCAGCACAACTGTTACTGGTAGATGATGAGCCAGGAGTACGGGTATCGGTCAAAGAATACCTACAAGAAGTTGGGGGTTTTGATGTACAGGTTGCCAGTAATGCCGATGAAGCATGGCAGATGTTGCAACGCAAAACACCAGACCTTGTGATTTCTGACGTCATGATGCCCAAAGTTGATGGGTATCAGTTTCTGAAACAGTTACGTGATGACCCCCGGTTTAAAACTCTGCCAGTGGTCTTTCTCACCGCCAGAGGGATGACTTCAGACCGAATTCAGGGTTATCACGCGGGGGTTGATGCCTATTTGCCGAAGCCGTTTGACCCGGATGAATTAGTCGCGATTGTTGAGAACTTATTGGGACGCCGCACTGCTAATGCTGGAGAGGCATCAACCAGTACCGAACTAGAGCAAATTGCTCAGGAAATTGCGACAATTCGAGCCATGTTAGACCAAAGACCGGGCATTGCTCAAACCCCTCCCCCCATTCGCATTGATTTTACGCCGCGAGAGCAGAGTGTTTTAGATTTGGTGGCAGAAGGATTGATGAATAAAGAAATCGCCCGACGCTTAGAGACTAGTGTCCGCAATGTTGAGAAGTATGTCAGCCGCTTATTTAGCAAAACGGGAACCAACAGTCGCACGGAGTTGGTTCGTTACGCTTTGGAACATGGCTTAACCAAGTGAATCGTTACATGGTTTCTTTTCTTCACAATTTGGGGTAATACAACCCCTCATAATATGTATTTAATTTGCATCTTGTAAAGAAAGATGTACTTTTCTAAGGTAATTCAGGGAAATCCTGATATTGTTCATTTATTACCTTAGAAAAAAGATAATAAAGAATGAAAGTTTCACAAAATAACAAACATTTAGGTGAATCAATTGCTCTGGGTGCTGTCTTAGTGGCAACGAGTGTTGGCATCTTTGTTGTGATGATGATGCAAAGCGGTGTCTTGCCCTAAAAAATTTAAGTAAATCAGTAATTCATCCCGCAGTTAGTAGTTGTGGGATGAATTTTTTTCAAGGTTGGGGCTATGGCAGCACCATTCAACCTAATATTTCTGTATAAATGTTAACAGCGATCGCACTTAGGCTGAGAAGCCTCAATCCTCACCTTCTGCAAAATTAATCCTTTCGTAAAGTTCGCTAAAAGCAATTTTAAAATCGACCGATTGGAGAGAGAATACCGAATCTTCTGCTTCAAACTCAGTAAACAGCCATTGCCCCTCAGCCGTTTTCACATACTGCATCAGATGATATTGAGATTGGTCGATTAAAATATATTCCCTCAACTCAGGAATTGACCGATAATACAAAAATTTATCGCCTTGGTCGTAATTTTTAGTAGACTTCGATAACACCTCAGCAATCAGCAATGGATTCATCACAGTCGTAGTATTCGTTCCTGTATAGGTAGGTTGGCCCTGGATTACCATCACATCTGGATAAGTGTACTGACGATAACGAGGTATCCATAACCGTACATCACCAATATAGATATCGTATTTTTGCCCTTTTAAACCAAACTTCAAGTTAGCAGCAAAATTCAGAGCAATTTTGTTGTGATTCGTTGTCCCTCCTGTCATAGGAACGATATCTCCATCTTGGTATTCACTTTTGAATTCAGCCGCTTCCTCAAGTTCTAAATATTCTTCTGGAGAGTAGGAGCGTTTCTGTGTTTGTAGTTGCATAAATAATTAAATTGATAGCCTAGATAAAGACGCAAGGATTGGGCGCATGAGCCAGAATAGCCAAAACATATCGCCATCAGCCGTTAGTAGCCCCGCATTACCCTACTTTTACGATACTATTCCCCAAAGTGGAATCAGCCAATTTGTCGGGCGCGACAAGGAACTCGAAACCCTACACCAACTATTACAGGAACACGACCAAGTTGCAGTCACGGGTATCAGTGGCATCGGCAAAACCGAATTAGCCATTCACTACGCCAAGGCTAATTTAAACCATTACACAGGCGGTATCTGCTGGTTATTTGCCCGTTCCGATTTAGGAGTGCAGATTGTAGAATTTTCGCTGTTGCATTTCCCAAATTTCACCATCCCCGATAAACTAACTCCCACTACTCAAGTTCAGTATTGCTGGCAGTACTGGCAATCTCTACTTGTCTCTCCTTCCCAACAGGGGAATGGGGAGGTTCTCATCATTATTGATAATCTCACTGACTATTCCCAGATACAGTCCTACCTACCACTATCCTCATCTGGTTTTAAGGTACTAATTACCACAAGGCTGCAACTCAAACAGCCAGTACAGATGCTATCTTTAGACGTTCTATCACCACCCGCCGCCTGGGAATTATTAGCATCGCACATCGGCAAATATCGGGTGAAAGATACCAGGGGCAAGCCTTTTGGAATTGACTCTAAACGAAAACCAAGCAAACACAAGGTTAAGGCGAATCGAACTTCCGCATTTGTCCCCCCTCTTAAAGGAGAGGGACAGGGGGAGAGGTTAACGGTAGCCCAACAGCTATGTGAATTGCTGGGTTATTTACCGTTAGGGATAGAGTTAGTAGGGCGGTATCTAGAACAAGAGCGGAATTTATCTTTAGAAAAGATGCGATCGCGCCTTGAACGTGCCTCCAAGAACCAATTACACTTGCAGCAACAGCACCTTAATCACGAGTCTATCATCCAGCCTGAAGCTAACACCGATAATAATTTAACAGCTCAATTGAGTATAACGGCAGCCTTTGAATTAAGTTGGAAACGTTTAGCTCAAGAGGCGCAAGAATTAGGCTGTTTGCTTAGTATATTTGCCTCAGCTCCTATTTCTTGGACACAAGTAGAAAGTGTATACGGTCAGCTATACCTACCAGGGGCTTTATTAGGACAATTACTGAATATCTCACCCGATAATTCACAAGCCAATATTGAAAATCTGATAACAACGCTGCTAGCCAACCTCAAAGTATTTAGAAGTCAATTAATACAGCTAAATCTATTGCAACATAGGGGAGAAGAAACGTATCAACTGCATCCACTGATTCGTGAGTTGTTTCAAGAAAAACTGGAAAGCTTAGAGCAATCCAGGAACTTAAAAGAAACATTTTGTCAAGTAATGATTGCTGTAGCCAAGCAAATTCCTGACTCACCCAGCCGCGATTTAATTGGGGCTGTGACTTCTGCCGTCCCCCACATAACAGAAGCCGCTACAACACTACAAGAATTTTTGAGCCATGAGGATTTAATCCAATCCCTAGAAGGCTTGGCCTGGTTTTATCAAAGCCAAGGGTTCTATGACTTAGCCACCCCTTGGTGGGAGCAATGCGTCTGGCTCACGCAAAACTACCTTGGCTCAGATCATCCTGATTTGGTTACCAATTTACACAATTTGGCATGGAGTTACTATGCTCAGGAGCGCTACACCGAAGCCGAACCCTTATCTGTGCAAGCCTTGGACATTTGTGAGCAAAAGTTAGGGGCAGAGCATCCCCTCACAGTGGCAACCCGTAAAAACCTGGAAACTCTGTACCTGGTTCTCAAAAAATGACTTCTAGAAGAGCGGTAATCAGCCGCGCTGGCGGCTAGTCCTGATGGGGTGATAAGCCGCCGAAAGTATTGAGGATTTTAAGCCTGTCTCCATTTAGCGATCGCATTGAGGGAGATTATCCTTCCTGATTAAGGGGGTAGTCAACCCCAATTTGCTCTGAGGTAGCCAATTTTCTGCATAAGCTCCCCAGCCTCAGAGATATAGGTTGGGAGAGAGTCAAGTGACTCAACCTATCTACCGACTCATGACAGTGCGTAAAATGCGTAAATTCTTCCTACTCTCCCGATAATAATGACTTTTAAAGCGATGCCTTTATAACTTTGAGGCAATTTTAAATAAGTTTTTTAACCTTTTTGGACTGGTGGGTTATTTCTGCCGCGCTGCACTAGCTCCTGATTACTGAGTAATGTGGCTACTGAGTACTTGTTTGAGATTCTGCATCCGCATTTTAATCATTGCCTCTAAACTCCAGCGAATTACTGTACTATCGAGCAAAGGATTCAGCTCAAACTTGACAGCATCCACAATGCGGGTTGATTCAGCCGTAATCGCCATGAACTGATGGGTATGTTCCCAGACACGGAAAGGGCCAGTGACCTGTTCGTCTTTAAAACAGACCGGTGGGTCCCAATGGGTGATTTGAACTCGCCAGTCCAGTCCTAAACCGAAAAGTTCCAACCTCAGGGGCAAGTGAGTACCTAAACCACAAACAATATTAGATTCTTTGAGCCGAACTGAGAGGAGAGGTGGAGCGATGCGTTCTAGAAGCTGTACATCCTCGTGCGCTTCCCAAACCGCTGCCACCGGAAGGGGGACAGTTTCGGCGATCTCAATTCGTTCCAAAAGATCTGTTTCCCACAAACATTTTTACGCCTATATGTAAATGTACTGCAATTGCCTCTCAATTTCACAGTTGACGATGCTTGTAGTGACCAGTCATCCTAGCCTTTATCTCAAGTAGCGATTTAATCCCAATACCCAATTCCCATGAGCCTCAGAGCGATTTGCTTCGCTGGCTGCCCACTATAGTCTAAAATTCGCTTGATTGTTCCTAAGGATATCCTTAAATTATGTCGAATCAATCTCCTATCCCAGTCGTTGTCAACGGAGCTTGTGGCAAAATGGGCCGCGAGGTCATTAAGGCGGTTGCTCAAGCCGAGGATATGACCTTAATCGGTGCAATCGAGCGCAACCCCCAATACATCGGTCAAGATATTGGTGAAGTGATCGGATGCGGCCCTCTGGAAATTCCGGTACTCAACGATCTACAAGCGAATTTAGTGCTGGCTACCCAGGAAAAAGTACAGGGTGTCATGGTTGATTTTACTCACCCTGATAGCGTTTATGAGAATGTTCGGTCTGCGCTCGCCTACGGAGTTCGCCCCGTCGTTGGCACTACCGGTTTGTCTCCAGAACAAATTCAAGACCTTGCTGATTTTGCGGAAAAAGCCAGCACTGGCTGCTTACTGATTCCCAATTTCTCCATTGGCATGGTCTTACTTCAACAAGCTGCTGTTCAAGCCTCCAAATACTTCGACCACGTCGAAATTATCGAACTCCATCACAACCAAAAAGCCGATGCCCCTAGCGGTACCGCTATTCAAACTGCCCAACTACTAGCCGAATTAGGAAAAACATTTAATCCAGCTATTGTTAAAGAAACGGAAAAATTAACGGGTGCTAGAGGAAGTGTAGCCGAAGAAAATATTCGGATTCACAGTATCCGCCTTCCCGGATTACTGGCTCACCAAGAAGTAATTTTTGGTGCACCCGGTCAAATCTACACCCTGCGTCACGATACCTCAGACCGCTCTTGTTACATGCCCGGAGTGCTTCTCGCCATTCGCAAAGTCACCCAACTTAAATCCCTTGTCTACGGATTAGAAAAAATCCTCTAAACGCTAACTATGCTAGTTCCCATCACCCGCCAGAAGTTTGAACAAATCATTCCCGTCCTTGCGACAGGCCCCCAGTATGGTTACTTTTGGGGCAAGTTTCCAGATTTCTTAAAACGACTCTTAATTTCTTTAATTTCCGTCGTTGGGGTTTCGCTTTTAAGAGTGTTTTTTGGCAGTAGTTTCGATGGCTTAATCTTGTTACTCTGTATCATTGCTGGGCTTTATTGGCTGTGGGGGCCCATTTATTGGGCAACGATGCGTAATATGGAGATTCGCCGCTACCCATACAGTGGCTTCTGGCGCGGTGAAGTGGTGGATGTATATGTGACAGAGGATTTGATTGGTAAAGAAGAAACGGTGAATAATAGCGGTGAGTTAGTCATCGTTGAAAACCGGGAACGACGCCTCAATGTGGAAGTGGAGGACGAAAACGGATTCGGGACACGAGTACAAGTTCCTCTGCGGCGCATCCACAAAGGAATTGCTGCCGGTCAAGTTGCGGAGATGTTGGTATTGTCCTATCAACCTGACTTGAGGAATATTGTTAAGACCACGGATATTTATATCCCTAGTCTGAACCGTTTTGTGAGTGATTATCCTTACCTACAACCCGATGTGTTTGCCCAAGTCAGTCAGAAATTGAGCCAATTTGAAGAGGAGGAAGAACCAGTGAAACGTGGAAAAAATAAGCGTCGCAGGCGTTAAAAAAATAAGGGTAACGGCACGATATGATCGTACCCCTACAGATGCGATCGCCTAAATCCGCGCAATCTCAGAATGCGATCGCATCACTCATTCAACCGATGTGATTACACCAGTTTAATCCTGAATTTTTTCTATTTACTCGGTTGAGTTGGCGCTCGACCCGCATTTGGATCAAACGAAGGAAAGGGCGCTGTACCTCCTTGATAAACAGGCAAAATGCCATTCCACTTGTCAATCATTTTCTGTTGCAACTCTAGCTCTCGCAAGCGAATGGTTAAAGGAGAAACAGTCACAGCCTGAATACGAGCCACTTCAGCATCACCACGCGCTTCAGCAATTTTTCGTTTCGCTTCAGCTTCAGCAACTTCTAGCTGAGCTTTAGCGGCGACTGCCTGCTGTTCTGCTTGAAACCGAGCCGTAATTTGGGTTTCGATAGACTTATCAAACCGGGGCTTACTAACAAAGCCAACCGTGTCGAAAGTAACTCCAACAGGAGTAAATTTATCGTTCAAACAGGTTTGAACACCTTTAAGTAATTGTGCCTGTTTATTTCCGACAATTTCCTCCGGTTTTAATCCCGTAGCCCACTGATTAAAACAATTTCGAGTTTCGCTGCGTACTAGGGTGGCTTTGAATTGATCTGGATCTTTCAGGTACTTTCCGTAGAAGTCTTTGATTTTGTCAGTGTTAAAAAAGTACGAAAGTGAGACATCAGCATTGACACTGGTTCCACCGACCCCGAACGTAATACTCTCATTCGTCGCAGAACCTTCCTCTGTCGAAGCCGTTAAAATATAGTACTGAACGTGGTTGGGAAAAACGATAATTTCTTCCGTGTAACCGTTATACCAGACGCGACCCGTATTGATAGTTGCATTTTGGATTCCCCGGTTTTTACCGTAAAGCTCGACCTTAAGACCCACATATCCAGGGGGTATCAACTTAGAGCTAGTGCCTGGAATAACGCCACAACCCGATGTCAGAATCCCGATTGCCGCAGCAATTCCTGCTACGCTGAGAAAGCGGCGTTTAAAAATTTTCATGGTTGCCTACTTTTTGGAATCTAAAAGTTTTATTAGGGAAGTTTCATCATCAAGAAAAGCATCTCTTAGCTGTTTCTGTCGGAGTCTTGCTTGATAGACTTTAGAACCCACATAGCCTAGAGAGGCTCCTGGTAAAATTAGCAATCCTACTAGGTAACAGAACACGCCCCACCAAACCTTGATATTGCTCGGAGAACTCACTAAAATAGCGGCATTTCCTAACAGCCAAAAACAGAAGATGAGTTCGATAACTCCGACTACTATCCATCTGCTGATAGTTTTCATGGCGTTTCAATCTTGTGCCATTGCGTAATCATACTGTTTCTTGTGGTATTGGCACTTTATCAGGTTCACAAATTTCTCCTTTACGTCTCTTCCTAAAGGAGGATTGGAGGCTCGACTTAAACTAGCGCCTTACACAGAATTGGTATAAGTTAAACCTCAAATTCAAAAACCCAAATTCCGCATATCTTTCAGATAATTTTGTAAAGTTTGTTGTTGCTCTGTTCCCAAGGCTAATTATCAAGCGTTTGAAGACAAAACTCAGTCGGATAGAGAACAGAGTCATATCAGCAGGTTTCATAGAAGGCGATCGCCTAAAGAAAATCCTTCATTAGCGATTGAGCCAAATACTTGCATAATCTTATATCTCTGAATTCACCAGGACTTATGCAGAAATTTTGCCTAGAGTTTCACTCAAAGCAAGCTGATCGCTAACAATCTGAAGATTACTGACTCAACCACGCGATCGCACTTCTAATCCACTCTTCCGCATTCCTGCTTTTCGCCACAAGGGTATCCTGGCTAATTGCCTCTAGCGCTTGACCAATTTCGCTGTTTTCATAACCCAAAGCCAGTAGGGTCATCTCCACATCCTCTAGAATGGCTGAGGATGGCCCAGTTGCAGAAGCAGGTGTAGCGACTCCCGCTAGCTGACGCCATTCGGCAAGCTTGGTTTTCAGTTCTAAAGCAATGCGTTCAGCCGTTTTGTTTCCTACACCGGGAGTTTTGGCTAAGGCGCGGATATTGCCTGTCACGATCGCTTGCACTAAATTAGGTAGTCCCAGAGTATCAATCAGTGCGATCCCAAGTTGTGCCCCAATTCCACTCACACTAATCAACTGACGAAACAAATCTCGTTCCGCTGCCGAGGCAAACCCATACAGGATTTGTTGGTCTTCCCGAATTTGCAAATGGGTAAAAACTTGCACCATCCCTTCTGACCCCGCTAGCAGTTCCTGTGACAGACGCTTGGGAATTTGCAATTCATAGCCGATTTGGTTCACGTCCAAAATCAGCGTGACGCGATTGCCACTGCTTTTCTGAATCGTTGCGACAGTCCCCTTGAGATAGCTGATCATGAGTCACAGGGTTGAAGGTTTGAAGATGGTACGCCTTAACAGAAGCGTTGGTTTAGCCTGTCTGTAAGGCGTAGCGTCGGTTGAACACTCTAACCTGTAACCTGCAAACCTTCAACCCTAACCCACCTTCAGCCTACAACTCTTATTTAAGTTTTCAAGAATCCGAAGTGGTGCAAGCCTTCGAGAATACCACCCGCACAGCACCCCTGAGCCATATAGCGATAATCGGCTGGGTTTTTGTGGTACCACTGGCGCAGTTCCGGTCGTGCGTTGCCGACAATAATTCCCCTTTCTTCACCAACGCTAAATAAGGCGATGTCATTTCCTGAGTCGCCACATACGACCGTTTGTGTGCTATCGAATCCCCACTTTTGCTTCAGAAACTGTACAGCTAACCCTTTGTCAGCATGGCGGGGCAGAAGGTCGAGGTCTTTACTGCCGCTATAGATCAACTTAACATCAAGACCTCGCTCAGCCAGCAGCGATTCCAGTTGAGGCAGTACTTCCACAGCAGCTTCTTCCGTTAGATAATAGCTGACTTTAAACGGACGCTGTTCTGAGTCGGGTTGGGGAACCAAGTCAGAATAATGGGCGGCTGTTGCCACGATTAGGTCTCGATTCCAACCTTGAGCCAGTTTGTCTGACCAGGCTGGATCGGGGGTATCTTGACCATCATGATCATAAATTTCCGTACCCACTGCGGCGATCAGAGCATCTGGATCTAACAGTTGCTTCTCACGCTTCAGGTCGTGGTAAATACTGCGCGATCGCCCTGTTGCATAGACGATCTTTGTGCCATATTCTTGGCGATGCTGACTAAGTTGCTTTTTGAGTTCTTTAAGGGCGTTATCATCGCCCACTAAGGTATTGTCCAAATCGGTTATAAATAAAAATGCGGTCACGGTAACCTCTATTATCACGACTGCGGACTCGCTACAGCCTTATTGTCCTATAGTTCAGGGTGCCTAGCTGACGCCCCCTAAGTGAACTCTCACAGAGAAGGGGTATAACTGAGTGCCCAATCCCAAGTCGGAGATCATTCTTAGTTTTTCGTTTAAACCTTATATCTCTGATAGAAAAATAGAAGAGCTGTTTAATAAAAGGTAAGCATCCCTTATTCTGAAATCTACCCAGGGAAATAGTTAAGAAGCCTTTAAGTTTAAAGATTTAATAAGTAGTCAGGGTCAGGAGAGGGTACATGAGTGACGCTTTCATTTCTTACTCACGTCGAGACAAGGACTTTGTCAAAAATCTCCATGAAGCGTTTGTCAAATTGAATCGTAACGTTTGGGTCGATTGGGAAAATATTCCCCTGACAGCAGATTGGCGCAAAGAGATTTCTGAGGGGATTGTAGCCGCTGATAATTTTATCTTCGTGATCAGTCCCGATTCGATCGCCTCCCAGGAATGTGGCGTAGAGATTGAACAGGCGATTTTTCACAACAAACGACTGGTACCCATCCTGTATCGGAATGTTGACCCCAAAGATACCCATCCATCCCTAGCCGCCATCAACTGGACGTTCTTTCGGGACAGTGATGATTTTGACCGCGCCTTTCAAGAACTGCTCACAGCAATCGATACTGACTTAGAGCATGTAAAAATACACACTCGCTTGCAACAGCGATCGCTGGAATGGGATAAGAAAAAACGCGATCTCAGCTTCTTGTTACGCGGGAACGACTTAAAAGAAGCTCAACAATGGGTCGCCAAAAGTACTGGAAAACACCCGGAACCAACCTCCCTGCAAACCCAATACATTGTCGCCAGTGGTCAGTCCCAGTTCAAGCGCCAAGGTGTAACTTTAGGCGCTGTAGTCTTCGGTTTGATTTTCACCGCTGTGTTGGCAGTGTTCGCAGAAGCCAGCCGTCGTGATGCTGTTGCTCAACAAAACTTCGCTAGAAAACAGGAAATCATTGCCTTAACGGCTCTATCTCAAGCCAGTCTGCTGACAGAAGATCAGCTTCGCGCCTTGCTAGAAAGCGTGAAAGCTGCTAAACAAGCACGATTGGTAAAAGATCTGCCAGAGAAAGTGCGCCAACAAACTCAAGAAGTACTCAGAGATGCAGTTTATGGTGTGCAAGAGCGTAACCGTCTCGCAGAGCATACGGATACCGTCAATAGCGTCAGTTTTTCCCCTGATCGCCAGCTCATTGCTTCTGCCAGTGATGACGGAACGGTCAAACTTTGGCGGAACGATGGCAAGTTGCTGTACAGCCTTAATCATCAGGCGAGTGTTCGGAGTGTAACATTCTCCCCCGACAGTCAATGGATTGCCTCCGCCAGTGCGGATAAAACTGTCAAAATCTGGAAGAGAGATGGAAGCCTACTCAGAACGCTTCAGCATAATGATCGGCTTCGGAGTGTTGCCTTTAGTCCAGATGGTAAGCTGATTGCCGCTGCTGGTGCGGATGGAACAATCAAACTCTGGAGTTTAGAGGGTAAACTCCTCAATACGTTAAAAGGCCATACCAATGAAGTCAACAGCGTGGCGTTTAGCCCCGATGGCAAGCTGATTACCAGTGCTGGCAGTGATCGCACGGCGAGGCTGTGGACGAGAGAGGGACAACCCCTGAAAACCTTAATGGGACATCGCGATCGCGTCTGGGAAGTTAGTTTTTCCCCCGATGGTCAAACCCTGGCTTCCGCTAGTGGTGACAGTGATGTCAAGCTCTGGAGTGTGGACGGAACTCTGATCAAAACCCTTGAGTCCCATACCAATTGGGTCAGTAGTGTAACTTTCTCCCCCGATGGCAAGAAAATTGCCACGGCTAGTGATGATGACTCAGTGAAACTGTGGAGCAGTAGTGGCACCTTACTCCAAACTTTCCGAGGTCATAGCGGCGGTGTCAAGAACGTGCGATTTTCTCCCGATGGTGAAACCATGGCTACCGCCAGTGCCGATACAACGATTAAACTGCGTAGTCTCAGGGGAGCCGTGATCGAAATTCTTCAAGGACATCGCTATAGTATCAAAGGCGTGAGGTTCTCTCCCGATAGCACCCTGATTGGTACGGCTAGTGATGACAAGACGGTAAAACTTTGGAACAGTCAGGGAACGTTTCTCGCTGATCTGAAGTATGGCGCTGGCATGAGGAATGTCAGTTTTAGTCCAGATGGTCAGACGATGGTCACGCCCAGTTACGATAACACCGTGCAAGTTTGGAGCGTTCAAGGTGTTCTTAAAGGTACGATGACTGAACCGCTCCGCACTTTTAAGGGGCATACTTCGACCGTTAGGAACATTAGTCTTTCCCCTGATGGCAAGCTCCTTGCCTCAGCCAGTGCAGATGGAACCATCAAACTTTGGCGGTTTGACGATGGGAAATTGCTCCGCTCCTGGGAGGCTCATCGTCCTGAGGTAACCGATGTGATGTTTTCACCCCAGAGCGATCGCCTTGTCTCGGTAGGGGGTGACGCTTTGGTAAAAATTTGGACGTTGGAGGGTAAATTACTTCAAACTCTCCAAGGACATAAGGCTTGGATTAATGCGGTCATACTCAGTTCTGATGGGCAGATGATTGCCACTGCCAGTGGCGACAAAACGGTCATCCTCTGGAAGCGAGATAAAAATGGCGAGTTTCAAACTACGCCTTATCGAGTCTTAACAGGTCATCAAGATTGGGTTTGGGATGTGGCTTTCAGTTCAGATAGCCAGCTAATTGCCTCTGCGGGTAAAGATGATGCGGTGAAGTTGTGGAATCGGAAGGGCGACTTACTGATCACGCTGCGTGGGCATCAGAATTGGGTTCGGGCCGTGGACTTCAGCTCCGATGGGAAGAAGCTAGCTTCAGGCAGTGCTGACAAAACAGCCATTCTTTGGACGCTTGAGAGACTCCAAGGACTGGAAGCTCAAGGTCAAGATTTAGACGAAGGGAAGCTGCTGGAACAAGGTTGCCAATTGTTGCGTGACTATTTGGCTAGTAGTTCTAAGCTAGAAAAAAGCGATCGCCATCTCTGCGATGGTTTGACTCAGCACACGGCTTTGTAGCGTTCTCCTTTCTTACACTCAGTGTTCATCGTAAAAAACTTGGAGCAAGACTAAAATCGATTGAGGGTAAGGGTTTGCACCCACAAGAAGCCTGTATTTTTCCCCCAAATCGAAAAAAGACAGATTACCCTAGGCAATAGAGCCATAATTACGTCTTCAGGGGGATGTATGAATGATAAATTTAAGTTAATGGATGCGTCGAGTTCAGTCCCGATGGCAATACCCTTGTCACTGCCACTCAAGTCGATCTCTGTGCATTCGTAGGCGCACTGAAGTGACGTGGCTTCCTGCTGATTCCATCGTGAGTAAAGCCGTCTTGAGCGCTCACAATGATGACTGGCTTGCTGTTCTAGTGTAGTGGGATGCTCTACTCGTCTTTGAAATTCAGACCCAATAGCGATTGGGGACAGCAGATCATTTACTAAAGGAACATACCATGATGCAAAACCAAATAGAGAGCCTGGATAAAGCTCAATCTTTAGCCTTAGAAACAGCTTGGCAGCGTTACGCTCAACTGGAAACAAATGCCGAGGCCGCCTATAAGCAATATTTAAGGCTGCGTGGTTGGGTCATGGCTCTGGCGGTAGTTGCCACGCTCCTAGCTATCCTCACGTCTCGGTCTGATAGCAGTCTGATGGTATCACCTCTAGGCCAGGTGCTAAGAGCCTCCTTGATATTAGTCCCCCTAATCGGCTCGGTGATGTTAGTCTTTGCCAACAGACTACAGCAGGGACAATACTGGCGAGTTTTTAGAACAGGTGCTCAGGAAATTAGAAAAGAGATTTACCTTTACCGGACTCTCCTGCAAGGGCAACCCCAGCGTCATCAGTGGCTTTTGGAACGAGTTAGTCAGATTCAGCGCCAAGTAGTGGAGACGATTGGCAGTAATTGGATTATCAAACCTTACACAGGTGAAATTCTGCCGGATTATCCCGGTAATGAGCCAAACAGCGTTTTGGTTTTGACTGATTTAGGGCCAGACGACTACTTGCGCGATCGCGTAGAAGCCCCCCTTAAGTCCTATTCTCAAGAATTAGAGAACATACACCAAACCCGTACTCGTCTACAAACGGGCATTTTGGCGTTTGGGGCATTGAGTGCCTTTCTCCCAGCCCTCAGTGGCAGTCTGAACATTTGGGTCGCCTTTACGACTTCACTGGGAACAGCGTTAATCATTTGGCTGGAAGTGAGCCGGCTGGACTTGGTGGTCAAAAACTATAACCAGCTCATTCTAGAACTTAATATTATTCGCGACCATTGGCAAAGTTTAAGGCCACCGGAACAAACGGGGGCTGAATTTTTTAAATTAGTCATTGCCACCGAAAAAGTTCTCTGGAGCCAGCATAATCAAGACATTAACCAAATGCGTGAGGCGGTGATTGAGTTACGCACTCAACCGAACGATATGGTGACTCAAGTGATGAGTCAGCCTGTTTTGAGTAAGATTGAGCAAACTCTGTTACCCGAAAAATCGACTCAACTCGAAATTTTACCCGCTAAAACAGAGATTATTCCCGAAGAAACTGTAGAAATTGAAGTTGTTAAACCTGAAAAACAAGAGCCAAAGAAACAAAATAAAAAAGACTTACCTCATGCCTTTGTGGTGATGCCGTTTGGTCGGAAAAAAGGCCCGGATGGACGTTGGATTGATTTCAATAGTATTTATCAGCAGTTAATTAAGCCAGCTCTGGAAGAGGCAGGATTTGAGTCCTTTCGAGCCGATGAAGAAAGCGTGAGTGGCGATATCTTAACCGATATGTTTCAGGAGCTTTTGCTGGCAGATTTAGTCCTGACTGACCTCAGTATTGATAATGCCAATGTTTATTATGAATTGGGTGTTCGCCATGCCTTGCGGAAGCGGGGGTTAGTGCATATTCAGTGTGGTCGGGCTTACATGCCTTACGACATTTTCAACGTCCGCACGATTCCTTACCAATGCGATGAAAATGGTTGCCCTGACCCCAAACACTTGGAGAAAGATAAACAGGCGATCGTTAAAATGGCTCGTGCCACCTGGGAGTCAGACGAAAACCGAATTCACAGCCCGATTTTTCAATTACTCGCAGGTCTGGAAGAACCCGATCGCAGAGCATTACGAACCCCCTTGGCAACGGGCTATTGGCAGGAGTACAAGGAATGGCAGGAGTTAGTCCTAATTGCTCAGCGACAAAAGCGGATTGGGGATGTGTTGTTGTTAACAGAAGAAGTCCGCAATCCTCTGATTAAAGAAGAAGCGATCGCAGACGCAGGTAAAGCCTTAAAGAACTTGGGGAATCATGCCCTCGCTCTCCAAGAATATCGACAAGGGCTGAAGATTAACTCTAAAAATTCCGAATTCCGGCTGGAAGAAGCGTTTCATCTGAGCCGATTGAAGCAATCCGAAGAAGCGATCGTGAAATTGGAGGGGTTGCTCCAGGATGAACCGAACAATATCAAGGCGCTGTTTTATTTAGCTGGCATTTACACAGAAATGTGGCGGGATGAATGGCTCAAGATCAAAAATGAGCAAGAGCGCTTAGAAGAGGCTTACGAAGCGGCTCACTTACTCAGAAAAGCGATTAAAACTTACCTCAAAGGCTATCGCTTAAATCAAGATCATTACCATTCGGGAATCAGTGCCCTAATTTTTTCCTGCGTTTTAGAACACCTGGTGGAGCAGGTTGGCGAGGATAGCGATTTAGAAGATGAAGCCATTCGGCAACAGTTGCCCTCACTCAAAGGAGCCGTTCAATTTACCTTGGACAGTGTGGCTCAACGGGAATCCAATGATTTTTGGGTCTTTGTCTGTTTAGCTGATTTCGCCGTCTGCACGGCTGAGGACCCGAAACAGGTGATGAAAGCTTACAAAAAAGCCTTTACCCTAGCGGGGAAAAACAAATTTGCCTTGAAATCGACCCTCGATCAACTGAAATTATTGGAGGCACTCTCGTTCCGCCCAGATTATGTTCAGTCTGGCATCGCTGTAATTCAAGCAGAACTTGAGCGATTTGAAGACCAAGAGGAAGCGGTTGCAGACACAACCAGCAATGAACCAGCATCGGTGTTCTTGTTCTCTGGTCACATGATTGATAGTCCCAATCGTGCACAACCTCGTTTCCCGGCGGACATGGAACGCGAGGCTCGTCAAAAAATTGAGGATGTATTGGATAAGTTACATGCCTGTTCAGGCTCGATGGCAATAGCACCAGGAGCGGCTTGTGGCGGAGATATTTTGTTTATCGAAGCCTGCTTGGAGCGCAATATCAAAGTTGAAGTGTTTCTCACATTTTCTCAGGCCGAGTTTATTCAAGATTCAGTCAGCTTTGCAGGTGATAATTGGGTTGCCCGTTTCTATGCCATTCAGAAGCATCCTAATGTAACCATCCACCTCCAACCCGAACGTCTGGGCAGTGTGCCTGAAGGAGATAGTCCCTATGAGCGCAACAATCGCTGGGCGCTCTACTCCACGTTAATGTACGGCATCGAGCGAGTGCGGCTCGTTGTCTTGTGGAATGGCAAAGGCGGTGATGCGCCAGGTGGCACTGGGGATATGGTTCAACAAGTACGTCAACTGGGAGGAATTGTCGAACATATCGATACGACGAAGTTTGATTACTGGAAGATGAATGAAAAAGTCGTAGAGTTTCCCAAAACAATAGAAATGGCGGGTCAAGTTCAAGAGAGTTAGCGATCGCATTAGGGAAGTGTCAGTTCCCCTAAGGTAGCGGGACGCGTTAGCCATTACCTCCAACAGAGGTTCGCGTCCCTTGTGTTTTGAGAGAAATGCTCATACTTCCCTAATGTCTAAGCTTTCTTAATTAATTAATCCTAAAAAGCGTCTTTCCTCGCCAGTTAAACTTGTGTCTACACCTCTCATCTTTAATTACCATTCCATGGAAAGACCGTGTAATTTGACATTCCCTAATCAACTCTGTGCCAAAGCCATTCAGGTTCATAACGTCGTTGAATTGTCTGAAGCCTTGCTTACAATCGGTCTTCACAGGACTCGTCCGACGTTAGTGTTGGTGGGTGGCGCGAGTGGGATTGGCGAAGCTGACAAAGCCCGCTTACAACAGCTATTTACTGACAAGATTGCCCCACTGGCTCAAGAATTAGGAGTGACTGTTGTGGATGGTGGCACTGACGCTGGGATTATGCGGTTTATGGGTCAAGCTCGGACTCAGAGCGGTGGAACTTTCCCTCTGATAGGCGTGGCGGCGCTCGGCACAGTAATTGTCCCGAATGTTCCTGCTCCTAGTTCGGATGCAGCCCCCTTGGAGCCAAACCACACACACTTCATCCTGGTTCCTGGCACAAATTGGGGTGATGAATCGCCTTGGTTAGCCTACATTGCCACTGTCTTATCTCAAGGATTTCCCTCCGCCACGATTGTGGTCAACGGCGGTGAAATCACCTTTCAAGATGTATCCTACAGTGTGCAAGCAAACCGACCCGTCGTCACTTTGGATGGTACAGGACGAACAGCGGATAAATTAGCGGCTGCGCTGCGCGGAGAACAAACCGATCCAAGAGCCAGTCAACTAGCGGCTTCAGGGAAAATGCAAGCGATCGCCTTACTCGAACATCCCGATCGTGTCACGGCAGTGATTAAAGAGATTCTATCTAGATTACTACATATTTAATGACCACCGACTCAGAGCTAGAAATATAAAAACGGACACGGACGTAGCTTGAGTCAAAAGTTTCCATATTTAAGTAGCTAACTAACTACTCAAACCGGGGAGCACACCATGGCAAAAAAGAACACGTATAATGACTATCTCAAGCAAGAAATGAGTGAGCTGATTGAAGAAATCGAGCTACCTTCTTTGCAGAAACGGTTTATGAAAAGCCGTTGGCTGGATCAAGTTTTGTGGTTGGAAGGTCGAGCGACTAAATCTCGTAGTCGCCACAATAGCCTGCGACTGATTACGATTATCGGAGGTGTTCTTGTTCCGGCTGTCGTCAGCGCCAACAGTGGGAATATTTCACAGCAAAACTTAAAACACTTGTTGGGATGGACAGCGTTTGGCTTAAGTCAAGCGGTTGCTATCAGCGCTGCTGTAGAAGAATTCTTTCATTTTGGTGAGAACTACCGGCGCTATCGTAACACGGCTGAGAACATGAAGATTCAGGGCTGGCAATTCTTTCAGTTAACGGGTCCTTATAAAGATGCCAAAAATCACAGTGAAGCTTATCCAACGTTTGCGAGTAACGTAGAGAATATCATCCAACAAGATGTAGAGGGGTATATTAGTCAGGCGGTGGAGTCGGATACCGAAATCAAAGCGGCTACGCAAGCTGTCATGGCTCAAAACATAGCACTGGCTAATATACGGCTAAGTGAGCATTTGCAACCACCACCCTCTGCCACGAATACTGAATTGTCGCCTCATTCAACAGCCCAAACCCATCAGCCCTCGCCTCCAGTGGTTTTGCTTAAGGAGGATAAGGTAGAGTTGGTGACTTCTGACTCAATCCCCCATACTCAGTTAGAGTCAAACAACAACCTGGACAATAAAGATTCAAGCATCCCTTCGCTGTCCCCTCCGCTCGTTGCGAATTCGTCTCCAGGAGTTGAGCCTAAATAAAATTAGTATGAATCTCTTAATTTCACCCAATCCAAGAAACTCTTAAACAGAGTGAACCTGATGGGAAAACAATGTTTAAAGTTGTTTGAATAGAACGTCTACGGCTTTATTGAATTGAGGGTCTTTTCCCTGAGCGTACTCTAGCGGAAAAGGAACCTCAATATCTGGGATAACACCCTTTCCTTCCAGACGTTCTCCATCAACCCAAACATTGACTACAGCTAGATATAGGAGATTACCATCTTCTAACAGAAAGGGGCTGCCACCCACAACAGCCCCTGCTGTTTTTGTCCCAATTAATTTTCCAATCCCGTATTTTTTAAATCCATTAGCCAAAATTTCTTTGCCACTTCTTGAGCCGTTATTAACAACCATAACAACGGGTTTTCTCCATTGCAGATCGATTGTTCTTTTTACTCCATCACGGCTCATTTGAGTCAATATCGGAACTTGTTTATTGAAAATATTCAGATAATTTGGTTCGGCTCCACCCCAGCCATCTCGAAGATCGAGTATCAAACCATCTGCATCTTTAAGTTTGCCAAAGCCAATTTCTTCAATGAGTTGTTGCTGATACTGATCGCCAGCATACGACCAGATATGGATATAGCCAATTTTTTTATTATCGCGTTCGATAATTTTAGTACTTTCCCGCATCGCTTCTAAAAAAAGCCTATTCGGGTTAAGTTTTTTGGGAATTACAGTTAAATCCTTGCGGCTTTTGGGGTCAGGACTCTGTTGAATCGATACCTTCACTTCTTGTTCTGCTTTATTAGCGAAAGATTGAATCGGCTGATACGGTTTGCCATCAACGGCTATCACTTCATCTCCTACTTTCAACCCAGATTGGGCAGCAGGCGTACCGTCAATAACTCCTGAAATGAAAATTTTTCCGTTAATGTCTTTAGTAAAAATTCCGATTCCTGTATAGTCTAATTTTCCATTTGAAAAAATTCTTTCAAGTTCTTTTCTAAATGAACCTCTGTTAAAAATCCCCAATAATTGATAATAGGCTGGCTCTTGTTTAGTATAGAAATGAGTATGAGAAGTCTTGAGTTCGGAGAGCATTTGATTAATTACCACCGAGGCTTCCTCTAAAGACTGAACTGGCTTAAGCTGATTTTCATACTCTTGTCGCTTCGCCTTCCAATTCACTCCATTAAAGTTGGGGTCAAAAAAATGGTCATTCACCTCTTGCCAAACTTCGTTCAAGGTCGCTTGATAGGGTGAACCTTGGGCTGAGGAAACTTTAAGGAATATAGGCCAAACGATAATGAAAACAATCAAACTGATTATAGTTATAAATTTTAAAATTTTGGAGCCTAGAAAGTTAATCATTAGTCATTGAGAAATAGAAAATAGTAGTAGAACAATGAATGATTAACAATGACTAATGACCCAATAGCAAAATCATCTTTCAACTTGCCAATTGGCATCAGTTAATGCAGGTCGGCTTCCCAGACAGCCACGTAAATGCGACCGGGTTCATTCCGTTCAATGACACCTTTAAGGCTATTATTTCGACCGCTCACGAACCTATAACGATTCGATTTCTGCTGATATACCGCTTCAAGCCCTTGCTTGATGTCCGCAGAGGCGTTGCCATTGAGCAACTGATTTAATGTCCTTGACATCGTTTTCATATCAACAGAGTCGGAAAAAGATACCTCTGTTTGGCGAACCCGCCCGGAACTAGGGTCATACAGATATCCTAAGCTAGCTTGACCGGGTACAAAATCTTCATAAAGTAGCGCACGGGTATTCCACATACCCTTGCTTGCTTTTGAGGGCTGGCCTAATTCTTCTTTGATATAACTTTGCTGTGTTCCTGCGGGAAATGCTGGAATCCTTCTAGACGGCTCAGAATTTTGGTTTGTGTTTCCTGCTTCAGGTAAGGGAACGGGAATGGATTGGGGTGGGAACGAACTCTGTGACGGTGAAAGTTCTGGAGACGGTATGCTTTTTGAGGCACGTCCTTGGGGCGATCGCTCAGACGAGGAGGAGTTAGGGAGTACTGGTGAGGGCGTGATTTCCCCAGCTTGTGAACCTGAGACTGGCGTGCTTCCCTGTCGTGGCTGGGTCGTCGTTCGTTCTGAGGTCGGATTAGAATCGCTAGGTTGTGAACGTGAGCGCGAAGAGGTAGAGGATGAGGGTTGCTGGGTCGTAGGTTGTTCTGAAGTCGGATCGGAATTGGTAGACTGTGAGCGTGAAGAGGTAGAGGATGAGGGTTGCTGGGTGGTGGTTCGTTCTGAGCTTGGATCAGACGAGGACGAGACTGTACTGGCGGGTTCAGCCCCTCGCCTTAAGCCCAACGCCAGTCCTACCACAGCAAGAAACAAACTTCCTGCCACCAAAGCGCCGATAATCAGGGGCTTGCGTCCCTTTCCTGAAAGGGCGGGACTTGAGCCGACGGGAACTGTGTGTCCGGGGGAAGGGTTGGCAATAGGGGGAGTTGAGCGGTTTGGCGTTGCTGGTAAACCACCTGGAGCAACCGCTAATGTTGCCATTTCGGAAACACCGTCACCTGATTGTAAGGCGTTGAGCATTTCTCTAGCTGTGGCAAAGCGATCGCTAGCATTGAACCGAATGGCGCGATCAATGACCATTGCCAGATTAGGATTGATATTCGGAGCCGTTCGTCGCCACAAAAACTCGCCTGTGCGGTCATCGGTTCCCAATTCTTGAGGCAGTTTTCCCGTGAGTAAAAAAACCGCCACTAAGCCCAAACTATACAAATCGCTGGTATACGTCGGGCGTCCCCCAGCTTGCTCCGCAGGCATAAACCCAGGCGTCCCAATTACCATAGAGTGAGCCTGATTACCGGGTAGGTTCACCTGGGTATTCATCGCTTCTTTAACAGCGCCAAAATCAATCAGCACAGGCAATCTATCCCGTTGTCGGATAATCACGTTATCCGGCTTGATGTCTCGGTGAATCATGCGCTGGCTATGGACATAATCCAGCACCGGCAACAGACTGACCAATATCTGTTTAACCTCATTCTCAGAAAGCACTCCACCCTTTTCCACCTTTTGCGTCAGGGTGTCGCCTTCAATGTATTCCTGTACCAGGTAAAACTGTCCAGCTTCTGAGAAGTAAGCAAACAACCGGGGAATCTGGTTGTTTCCATCCCCCAGTGCCTCTAAAACTGCCGCTTCCCGCCCAAACCGCTCTTGTACTATCTTGTAAGCCTGAGGGTCGTGTGTCACTGGCTTTAGCTGCTTGATCACGCAGCGCCGTCCCGAAGGCATATAGGTATCTTCGGCAAGAAACGTGTTACCGAACCCACCAGCACCCAGCGTCCGGAGTATGCGATAGCGATTATTGAGCAGCGTTGGCGTCATGAGCGGTTTAGGAAAGTCTAGATATTATAAAAATGGATGTCTATCAACATCTAGATGTTTCCTGAATTCTACTCGTATATAGCTTTTAGGAATCCCCCCAAGGAGATAAGCTTCTATTTCAGGTCAAGTAAACCATTTTCTTTCAGCTTTGGATTAAATCTAATTTCGGTTTGCACACCACGATATTTGAGAGTTTCTAAAATTTTCGCTTCAACTCGCCGTGCTACTTGTTTTAAGACCTTAACTTGGGTCAACCCATCCCCTTTTTCATAGCTTTCTTTCTCTTGATCCGTCATCGTTAATTTGGCATCAATGGGCTGAGTCCATGCCGCTTCATCTGTTCCATTGCCAATCGGCATCGTACCATTTTCTTGAATCCAAGCTTCTCGAATGTTTTCTAATTGGGTACGATTAGGACGGTCAATGGTTTGTACTTTAATCCAATAACAGGATTCAGGCTGACGAACTAAATGTTGTTTGAGGCTGAGATAAATGTCACGGGAATAGTTTATGAATTGCAGCGTTTTATCGCTATCAAAAATTGCGTATACGCCGATTTTTCCTTGCAATTGTTCCGGCAAATTGCCAGTTTCTTCCAGATAAGGAATATAGTCGAGTTCAGCCAGAGAGGAAATTTGAGTTTCAGACACCATCAGGAATTCAAGATTTTAAATTTAAAATTATTCTTTACGTTCTTCTTGAGTCACACCTTTAGGCTATTTTTCGATAAATCGCGCATAGACGGCTGGGAGTCATAATTTTCGCTTTGAACATAAAGTTCGGTGGCACATTAATGATCAGGTAATCATCCGATGCATGGTACGGTTCAAACTCGGCTGGCATTCCTTTGGGTGTAGCTGTTGAGTAGGGAACGGGCTGAAAAAGTAATTCTGTAAATTCAACCTTTTGACATTGCCCTTGTGCGGCGATTTGGTTTAAGAAGGGTTCACTCGTCAATAAACTAAATAAGTTTTCTTTAGCTTCTGGAGCGAGAACAAAACGGCTATCGTAGTTGTTAAGAATTTTTAAGCGAGCCATCTTTTAAGATGATTGTTGAATAGGTTGCCATTTGGCTGATTATAATCCACAAGGTACCGCTAAAAACGAAATGTCGTGCGGAGGGTGCCGATTACGAGGTCAGCATTACCGGCGAGGGAACCAGGTGCTGTAATCCAGATAATTCCTGGCGTAATGAAAATATTATCCGTGACCTTCATTTGATAGAACGCTTCTACATGCAGTGAAACATCGGGGTCTGGATTATCAAAGGTATTAATAAGCTGTCTGAGTCGGGGGGATGAATTCAGTAATGCGAGTCCAGCCGGAATTAAGGCGGGATTGTTAATGGATGCAGGATTGACCAGGTTTTGGTTAACTTCTATATCGCTATTTAACACCGTTGGTTCAACACCAACAATAATCCCGGCTAAGTTACCTTGTTTACCGAGATCGGGGAATGCCAAAGTAATTGCCCCATTGATGGTATCAATACTGCCACGGGATAATAATCCATTGCCTGTCGATAGAGTGCTGGTATTGGTATAGCCGACCCAACCCCCTAAAACAAAGCGATCGCTGGCCTGCCAGGAGAACTGTAACCCGTAAGAATTGCTGATAATTGGGATATTCAGGTCAAATCCCAGGGGAAACCCTGCAAAATCGGGTCGTTGCAATAAATCCCCTAAGGTACCTGTAAAATTATCCGGCGGCAGGGGGGTTCCGGGAACCAGCGCTGTTAGGGATGTGCCTGGAGTGGTGAGACTGATGGGTACGGGGAGGACGAAGTCTTGGGGAATCGGGGTGGCATTGGGAAGGGAGGTTCCAGCGGGTATTGGCACTCCGGCGGGTATTGGGGTTCCAGGAGGAAATGTGATAAATCCTACCGTGATGGGAAAGGGCAGTCCATCGGGAAGTGGAAAGGGAAGCGCGAGGGATGCCGTAAGCTGTGTTCCCGGTGGCAGTGTTGTATTTGCAGGAATGGTGCTTCCGGTTGGAACTTGTTGTCCGGCAAAAAAGGTGGTGGGAACAATTCCTGGTGCAGGTTGGGGAACGTCGCCAGTACTGATGGGTTGACCGGCGAGGGTACGAATTAAGGATTGAGGATTAGAAAGAGGGCTACCCGTGAGGGTTTCACGGTTATAGGAGTTAATGTAAGTTAGACCAATCTGGAAGCGATCGCTGGGTTTATAAACCAGTTGTGCCATCGCCCCATAAGGCCCATTGAATAAACCCCCACCGCTTGCTGGGTTACCCGCGTCACCCGCTAAATATCCTAGACTCAGTTCAAAGGTCTTACCCAGTTGTTGCCTGATGCCAATTCCAGACCCTTCCACCAAATAATAAATAGGATTGCGGGTGCCAAAGCGAGTCAAAGCCCCGAACCCACCATCGCCATCAAGGAAATTCACTGTACTGGCAAAATCATCGGCGGCACCTCCATTCGCCATCAACACCACTTGTGTGCTGCTACTGATGGGGAAACTATAAAGCAGTGCATCAATTTCAACATTATTATTGGCATCTTCACCCGCAAATGCCAAATTTCCCTCAAAAGTCTGGGTTCGGGGAGTAAACGTCTCAAGACCAACCGCTTGAAGCCTAGTTCTCAACAAATCTCGACCCGTGAAACTCGTCTCTAAATTCAGGCGAGCACGGCTGCCAAAAATCCACACGTTATCAGCGGATTCACCAAAAATATCGTCACCGCTTGCAATACCTGCTACGCCAAATATCGCTTCTCCATCCAGTTTTGTAGTCGTAGAAAACTGAGTGAGTTCCAGTTCATTTGTGCGTTCTTCTATGCCGTCCACCCGACCCCGCAGCGCCGCTAATTCTGGCGCAAATTCACCAATGATGCGTTGTAAGGTGACTAAATCTTCTCGTCGTACCGACTCTTCTCCACTACTGCTAATGAGTCGCTCAATTTGCTGTAAACAAGCATTCAATCCCGCCGCAAATTCATAGCGGGTCAGTGACCGATTGCCGCGATAAGTACCATCAGGGTAACCTGCGATACAGCCGTAACGTTCAACCAGCGATCGCAGCGCTTCAAACGCCCAGTCACCCGGAGAAACATCTCGTAACTGAGAAACGTTAGTGACTTGATCTAGGGAGTCGGGATTGTTTTCATTGGTTTCGTTGGTATAAGACTCAATTTGTTCTAAAACATCGGCGTCTTTTGGAAGCAAAACTGAAGTGGGTGAACTCTCAACAACCATTTTGGGAGGCGTCGTTATCAGCGATTTTAGCTGTTGTTCTGGCTTAACGACATCAGTGGTTTTCGGCACCTCAATGTCTACAACAACGGACTTATCTTCACTCATTATTATGGGTATCATTTCCTCAATATCGGCAACGCTTGGTTCCTCCAGCGTAGTTGCTGAAATCGTTGCTAATACTGGCGTTGTGCTAACAACTAAGTTGTTGCCTGTAGGATGTTTTCCTTCTGTCTTTACGTCTAAAATCGTTTCTTGAAGGGGTGAACGGTGTGCGATCGCAGCTTCTGAAGCAACGCCGCAGATTACACTATCCGAGACAAATAAAGCGACTCCCAAAATTACCGGACTCGTTAGCCACGAATTCCACCAAGTTATAGACATCTCATATCCTCACAAATCGATTGTTTTAATTTTGTGATCGCCAGAGATTTCATGAGTTACGAATTCAACCAAAGAGATAACTCTACTTTGTCAATTATTTAATGCCATAGATTACTAGCTTTCTCAGTTACGCCTATAGCAAATTGATTGAAAGGAGGTTAATTGAACACGTCACCTTTCAGTTGAATTCCTTAAACTCTGAAGATTGTCTATCAACAGCCGAAGCTAATTTATGGTGGAGTTTTTCCGACTGTGGCTATCTCCTTGAACATTATCATTGCTGCAAACAAGAACAAGCTTGCACAAAGGCTATAGCGGCTTTCCTGAACCCAGTCTTTTTTACTTACTGTTGTTATTATCACAAGAGTCACAGGTTAAAGAGTGGATTTAGACAAGGAATACGTTTGTCAACTTAAAGCGTTTAATCAGAGCCGATTCGGCTTTAATACTTAAGGCAAAAAGTAATTTTTTGGCAGAATATGATTTTTAAAAAGTAGACCATAGAGTTGGGACACAAGTCAACCGAATGGCTATAAACATTAACAAGAGACACGCCCTAATGCGTGTCTCTATATCCAGTTAACTCCCAACTGAGCTAACGATTGAGTATCATTGGCTACCCAAATAACACTTAAAAATTAAACGTGGTTCGGATCGCACCAATCACAATATCGTTGTTGTTCGAGCTGTGATCGGGAGATGTGAGCCAAATTACTCCTGGTGTAATGGAAATGTTATCCGTTAGCTTGTACTCATAGAACGCTTCGATGTGCAGTGAAGTGTCTGAGTCTTTGCCGATCGCATCTCTGAGAGAACGGCTTGCCCCCGTTACTTTCGGCTCCATCCCGACAATGATGGCGGCAACACTGCCCTCTTTCCCCAAGTCTGGGAAAGCCAGGTGGGCGGCAAAGTTCCAGATACTCATATCTCCCCGTTCCAGTACCGATCCTGAGCCATCGGTAGCGATGAGTGGGGCTAGGGTACGAGTGGCTGTATAACCTGCCCAGCCACCGACGAGAAATTTAGGGCTGAATTGCCACGAGGCTTGTATCCCGTAGGAATTACTGGAAACGGGTAAATCTAATCCTGCAAAGGGTGCCAACCGCTCAGGTAGATTGGGGTTGTCTGCCAAGGCGGAACGCAGATTAGCCCGATTGCTTCCCGCTGTGAGGTCGGCGTTGTAAGAATGAATGTAAGTCAAGCCTAAAGTAAGCTGATTAATCGGCTTGAAGGTGATTTGTGCTAGTGCTCCATAGGCACCATCAAACAAACCACTCCCTTCATCTGGTGTGCCAGCGTCACCCGCTAAATAGCCTAAGCTGAGTTCCAGGGCATCGCTGAATTCATGTCTGATGCCGATGCCAGCCCCTCCCACTAAACCATAAATCGGGTTGCGGGTTCCAAAGTTAGATAGAGCACCCGTATCTCCGTCACCATCGATAAACGGGTTAACTGTATTGGCAAAGTCATCCGGTGCACCTGCGTTGGCTTCAATCACAACGGTTGTCTTTTCTCCAATGGGAAAAGCATACAACAGGGCATCAATGCCAATATCATTATTGCTACCACTGCCGAAGGTACCATCACCAAATCGCAAATCTCCCTCTGGTGTAAAGGTGGAAGTACCGGAGTAGGAATCCAGGTTTACCGCTTGGAGTCGAGTTCTGAGTACATCTTTACCCGTAAAGCTGGTGTCAAAGTTGAGACGAACGCGATCGCCAAAAGCTACCACGTTGGGGATGTTCCCTCCTAGGGCGTTTTCCCCTGTGGCGATACCAGTCAGGGCAAAGATGGCTTGAGCGTTGAGCTTAGTCGTGGTAGAAAACTGAGTCAGTTCTAGTTCTGTTGTGCGTGCTTCTAGCCCATCCACCCGACCCCTCAGGTTAGCCAGTTCTGACCCAAATTCCTGAATGAGTCGCTGTACTGTCGTTAAGTCCTCTTTCGTCGCGAAGTTTGTACCAGAACCCAACAAGCGCTCAATTTGCTGCAAACAGGCATTTAATCCTGCCGCAAATTCATAACGGCTCATCGCTCGATTGCCACGATAGGTGCCATCGGGGTAACCTGCAATACAGCCATAGCGTTCGACGAGCGATCGCAATGCTTCAAACGCCCAGTCCCCTGGAGACACATCCCTTAACTGAGAAACATTTGTAACTTGCTCTAAGGGATCGGTGCTATCTTCGTAGCTGGGTTCTATTACACCCGCATCACTCCCATCAATTTCTTGAGGAGAATCTTGAATTAACTGAGAAACTTTATTAATTGATTCCAGTGAATTACTCTCACTGTTGTGGTTGTAGGGATTGATGGGTTCAACTACATTGACATCTCTATCCTCCCCAGGCAACTCAGAGATGGACACCGCCGCTTCAGTCTCTACAGACGCTAAGTTCCCCGACTGGCTTTCCGGGTTCGCTGCAATCATCGGTTCGGTGGTGGCGATCGCAGGCTCATCGGTTGGCGGCTGGGTTGTCACCGTCTCTAGTGGCACTTCAGAGACATCAATCGCAACTTTGGCGGTAGCAGCACCATCAGCCGCTAATGCACTCGATGACGCCAACAGCGCTCCCCCTAAAATGGCTGGACTGATCAGCCAAGATCGCCAAAAGACTCTCGAAGTCATGTTTATATCCTCACACCCATTAACAATGCTCAAGAAATTTAGATTATTTAACTATTAATGAGAAAAATAATCAATTTTTTTAATTCTTGGGATTTAAGGCGATTTTTGTCAAGAAATTAAATTCCTCGGCAAACCCAGCCCAGGACAGTCCTAGGAAACCTATTCTCCCAAGCGATAATGATAATACTTTTCAACCCATGAGTCAGTAGAGTATGTCCTGATGCGATCCATGAGTCTCCTGAAATACTGGGACTCAGCCCTCAACTTTTAACTGTCGCTGTCTGTCTCCTCCAAGTGTTCGGCAACCGACTTATAGAGGTTGAGGACGTGATTATCTTGAAGATGATAGAAAACCTTACGACCCCGTTTGTGATAACGCACCAGACGCAAGGCGCGTAAAGCTCTTAGCTGATGAGAAACCGCTGATTCACTCATGTCGAGGATCGCGGCTAAGTCGCAAACACAAAGTTCTTGAATCGCTAAAACCGAAATAATTCGTAGACGGTTGGTATCGCCCAAGAGGCTGAAGAATTCTGCCATCCGCTGGGCTTTTTCGGTGCTGAGAATTTTTTGTTGCAACCGTTCAACATCATCCATCTCAACCGGGTGTGGCGAATGACAATTGAGATCTTTGATTTCCTGAACGGGACTGACTGTAGCCCCTTGAGCTGAAAGGTGGGCTGTCATTTGGGTTGGGTTTCTACAAGGTATCGCTGGGTAACTCCATCTTAACGAATGAGAATGATTAGCGTTTCCAATTTTCGTTCTCAGCCACAGTCAGGGAAGCCTGAAGTTGACCCTGCCGCGAGTTATTCTTACAGAACCCTGAAGGTTACGGTGCAAGGATTACAGAATCCCAAAGTGCGGTTGAGTGGCTTAACTTTCTCAATCGCACTCTAATTTCTTTTGAGTAAGAACTAACCGCAGGTACAACCTTGATGGCTACAGCCTTTCCCATCGGTGTGACCATTGGCACAAGATTCACTACAGTAGAATTTTCCATCCTTGTCTACGGCATCATCGGTAGAAATGACGCACAGGCAAGAATCACAGGCACATTTCATGGAAGTTACGGTGGTCATGATGGTTTCCTTATGCATTCTGCTATTAATATAACGTATGAACAGGTATTCAGGTATACTGAACAAGTAATCCTTAACATTCCTTAAGATTTAATCCGGAATTAAACTGTTGCCAAGACTTGTTAAATTTGCTACTTTAGTTAAGCGCCGAAAATAACAAGCCGGGATAGCTCAGTTGGTAGAGCAGAGGACTGAAAATCCTCGTGTCCGGAGTTCAAATCTCCGTCCTGGCATTCAATATTTCTCTGTAACCCCAATTGATGGGGTTTTTGATTTTTTTGCCCTCTTACCCTGATGTGACTACTGAGCGATCGCACTCACCGTAGGGTGTGTTAGGCGAAGCCGCAGATCACCGTTAAGTTTGGATTCGGTAGGTTACGCTGCCGCTAACCCACCCTACTACCTGGATGAACCAAGAATTAAGCAGACGGTTTACACTGAAAAGGAATAACTTGCCAGAAAGCTGAAAATCCTAATGTCAGCCCCTTAAATCTGCCTCCTGGCATTCCCAAAAGAATTCCTCAAGCATGGTAGTCGTTGTCGTCGTTATCAATGTTGTAATTTCACTACTATGCCTGTATGTGGCTTGGTACTTATGGAATTTGCGTCGAGCACTAGCGATCGCCACAGCGGTAGTGACCATCTTTGAGCGTGATACCCATAACGCTTTACAGGGTGCCCCCCAAGCTATTTCTCAAGGACAGTTGGGTATACGCGGGTCTAGAGGAAGTTATCAGCAGCTAGAGATGCAGCTGCAACGAATTCAACAAATTTTGGGCTTCTTGGGTTTCGTACAAAGCCTTTTGCCAATAGTCGCACGCTCTTCGACGAGATTTCGCCAACGCACCCGTGCTGACGTTTTGAAGTCAAAATCATCTAGACGGTCACGACGTCAACAGCGCTCTAAAAGATAATGGTTCAGAGCCATCTGTCAGGAGAGTAACTCAAATCCTGTTAAGGTATAGATTTATCTTAGGGCTACGAGCTGTAGACTAATAGCTGCGCTCCACTGACCCACTCAGGGAACATTGGCAGAGCCTTTCGCATCCTGAAAATGTTAAATGAGCAATTGCTGAATCGATCATCATCGGCAACAGGTTCAGGTCTAGCAGATGTCTCAGGCACTCGTTAGTCATCTCGCTGAGCAAATCTGCATAAAATTGGTGTAGGAAGAGAGACCCAAAAATGTCAAAGAAAAGTGCTGGAGCATTTATTAGTGGTGTGCTGTTAGGCAGCGCGATTGGAACTGTGACAGGTTTACTGATTGCGCCCCGCACAGGTCGGGATACGCGTCAACTGTTGAAAAAATCCGCAGATGCTTTACCTGATTTAGCCGAAGATTTATCCACCAGTGTGCAACTGCAAGCGGATCGTCTTTCCGAATCAGCCTTGCGGAACTGGGATGGGACACTAGCCCGACTCCGAGAAGCGATCGCCGCCGGTATTGAAGCTTCTCAACGAGAGACCCTAGACCTGAGACCGTCCAAAACTGACGTTGCGGCTGAATCACGCCCGTCAGTTCCTGACCACCAACTGTAGGCAACGGCCGGTGATTGACCCTTTATTTTGGTTAGGATTATCCATCCTACTGGTAGCTGTCAGCTTAACGGCTGTTTTAATAGCAGCCATTCCTGCCTTACAGGAGTTAGGACGGGCGGCTCGAAGTGTAGAAAAATTAGCAGATACTCTCCGGCGGGAATTACCGCCAACTCTGGAAGCCATTCGCCTCACGGGACTAGAAATCAGCGACTTGACCGATGATGTCAGCGAGGGCGTAAAAAGCGCCGGTCAAGTGGCGAAGCAAGTGGATCAAAGTCTCAGTGGCGTTAAAAACCAGGCGAAAAACGTGCAGGTTAATACGCGTGGTGTGGTTGCGGGAGTCAAAGCCGCTTGGAAAACTTGGAGACGTCCTAACCTCGGACGCCGATCCGTTGATCGTCTTCCACCCTCTCAGAGAACCGCTTTAGATCTGCGGGAGCGTGATCGAAGTGCCCCCATGACTGATTCAGCCACAAGCGACAATCCTTATCAAGAACATGAGGCTGATTACGAAGATAACGACTCTAACAGGCATGAGGCTTACTATCAGAACAGCCCAGGTGATTCGCGTTTGCCGAGGCAACATGAAGACGAAGGCTTAGAATTTCCAGAGTAAAGCCTCGATCTGGAGTAGTTTTTCCAGCCCCATGCCAGAGTCTGTTTCGCTCAATACAGAACATTCTCATATTTCTTTTATATCCAGCGATACATACAGCAGTTTGCAACTTCATGAAGTACATTTTGACCCCCCTAGCCCCCCTTATTAAGGGGGGGAAATGTATCACACGAACTCGCAAAGTGCTGTAGGAGCATAACGCCACCGACTACAGAGGATAGAATTGGGCGTAACTTGTAGGGCTAGGAGCCTATGGGAGTCTACTATGGACGCCAGGACAACTTTCGATTGCTCCCAAGGGACGCTGCCTTTTGGGCGATCACAACGCCTGTGGAAACTCGTGCGGTAGGATGACTTAACTCAGTCGCTCAAGGCTTTGCGATCGCCCCTATTATTAGACTAAAGTAAACAAGTGTAAAGAAATTATGAGTTTGACCTAATCCGTCGTTTAAACCCTCCCTTTAGTGTCCACACTTGTTGAGTTTGATAAAATCCACAATGCAGCACTTTTTTCCCAAGAGACTTCTGGTATCCCTAGCCGCGTTTTTCCTAGCCGTTTCAGTTTGGGCGATCGCACCAGCCGCGCAGGCTTTCGATAACCCTGAGTTACTGCCCAATACTCAAACACCCATCATCGATCTAGCGAACTTTCTCCCCACGCTTCAGGAAGAGGAACTGGTCAAAGATCTGGAGAACTTCGAGACTGAAACGGGCTGGAAACTGAGAGTTTTAACTCAATACGACCGCACACCGGGTCGAGCGGTCAAAGATTTTTGGGGACTCAACGATAAAAGTGTTTTACTCATTGCTGACTCACGAGGCGGTAATATCCTGGGTTTCAACGTTGGGGATGACCTGTATCAATTCCTACCTCGCACCTTCTGGGTTGAGTTACAAACCCGATTCGGCAACCTCTACTATGTCCGCGAAAATGGTGAAAACCGAGCGATTGTTGACTCATTAGACACGATTAAAACTTGCCTACGTCAGGGGGGTTGCCAGGTCGTCCCCGGTCTTCCACGGGAACAGTGGATTTTGACGCTAATTACTTCAGTCTTGGGTGGACTGATTTGTGGATTTGCCGCCATGCCTCGTAAAGAGGGACAAATTTTTGCTTGGCAATGGGCGTTAATCTTCTCTCCCCTGTGGGGCATTCTGTTTATTGCCTTTGGAATTGGGCCTGTGGTGACGCGCACCTCAGAGTGGTTGCCACTCTTTCGCAACGTAATCGGCTTTGTCCTGGGTTTCCTTGTGGCTTATTTGTCACCGATCATCGCTCAATCCTCTGCCTCGGAGACGTAAATATTAAGTAAATCACTAAAGTTAGTAGTGCGTCTTGTCTGCATCACAGGGGTCAGAGCAAGACGCCTTTTTTTGAGGCATAAAATAAAAACGGCAGAAAATGGCGAATGTGATTTGCTGCGGCTGTGTCCTGTAGTACAGTGAGAGCATCTCATCTTCTCTTCCAACCAGGAAGTTAGGGATGAGAGAGTTTCAGCTAGCGCTTGTACACACCACTTGGGAGTGAGCGCCACATCTATCGGGACTTCAAGTTGACAAATCACATTTGGATTAAGAGACATGATGGAATGGCATGTGACAGATGCCCAAAGTCTGGCAATTATTGACCGCGAAATCGGCGATCATATCTTTACGGCGGCAGAATATGAGATTGTGCGCCGAGTGATTTATGCCACGGCTGACTTTGAATATCTGTCTCTCATTCGGTTTTCTGAGCGAGCCTTACAGGCGGGTGCGGCGGCATTGGCGGCTCGGACTACGATAGTGGTCGATGTGCCAATGGTGCAGGTGGGGATTACTCCTCACATTCAAAATACTTTTGCCAACCCTGTGTATTGCAGTATGGAAGCGCTGACGCGTCCGCAAAAGGAGAAGACACAAGCGGCTTGGGGAATTCAAACCCTAGCCAGACGCTATCCAGAAGGAATTTTCGTGGTAGGTCAGGCTCAAACGGCATTGACGGCGCTGATTGAATTAATCGAGGGGGAGGAAATAAAACCCGCGTTAGTGATTGGGACACCTTCGGGGTTTGTGGATGTGGATGTGGCGAAAGACCGTCTGAAAGATTCTTTGATTCCTCATATTCGGATTGAAGGACGTAAGGGAAGTTCGGTGGTTGCCGCTGCAATCGTTAACGGATTGGTAGACTTGGCTTGGCAAGCCTATGGACAGGATAATGGTGATCTAAGTTAAGGGTGTGAAGCCGATGTGGCTTGGGCGATCGCTAGGCAGTTTCCAGTTTTGGGATTTTAAAATGAGGTTGGATGGTAAGGGGTTTGAGCCTCACAGAAGTGATTGCAACGATGAATTGACATTCTCCCAATAGGGGCATTTTTAATAATAATTGGTAATGAATTGTCAAACAGACGCCTAGGCTTAGTTTTGTCTTATCTGATTTTGGTTGGAACAGCCCTAATATAAATGTTTAGCTGCGGCTGATTGCAGATATGTTTGTTAGGGGTAATCATCCTCACATAGATTAAGCTGTTAGGCACCTAAACTGGGTACGACTAAAACGCCAAACCCTTACGCCTGAATCTTGACAGCGAATCCGAATAAGTGATTTAAATGCTGAACAGCTTACTGATAGATTACTCATAGAAAGTCCCGCTTCAGCACTTTAGCTATTAGAGTGTAATTTATTTCATAGCAGGCTAGAAGATAATACTTGAGGTTGCTGCTACTTCCGAGATAAATCACTGAGTTCTTAATTTTTACTCTTTCCTAATCAAGAATTATTAGCGTAATTTAACCTTATTAGCCCTTTTAGGTATGGAGAATACCAACTGAAATCATATCTATTTTTTTCAGCAAGACAATAGGTAAAAGGACTTATTACCTCAGTCATGAGAAGGAGATAGTAACTCTTTCTTAAGAGAGAAGAGATGGCTGTTCCCACTTTCTAAACTATAGAAGAAATTTGCCAAAATTTTAATAAAAGGACTACAGACTATGTCAGATAAAAGCAAACGTGGCTTTGCCTCTATGGATGAGGATAAACAAAGAGAGATTGCAAGCAAAGGTGGAAAGGCTGCTCACGAAAAGGGAACAGCCCATGAATTTACCTCAGAGGAAGCCAGAGAAGCAGGCCGCAAAGGTGGCGAAACTGTAAGCCAAGATCGCAAACACATGTCTGAAATTGGTCGCGAAGGTGGCAAACAAAGTCACAAAAAATAAGAAAGATCGATAATAGTTTTCGTTAATCATAAAAGCCTTCTGTTTAGACAGGGGGCTTTTATAGATATTTTATATTTAAAGGAAGCTAGTGATAAATTACAAAATACACAATTGTAGTTTTTTGTTTTTATGTAACTGTCACTACTAATCGGGTTCATTTAAATTGTTTTAATTGCTCATAAATTCTAAACTTTTAATGAGTTATCGTGGCAATAGGATAAAATCGAATTATTCCCAACTCAGATTATAAAATAGGAAAATCTAACTCTAGATGGATGCTATAGCTAGGAAATAAGTCTGACAATACAGCTCAGCTTGTTTAAAATTTCCCCTCATAAATCTAATGGCTAGTTCAATCGAATTTTCCTTATTCGCTCCTTATAACAAAGGAGCATCTTTAGTCGGGTCTTTTTCCAACTGGGAAGAAATTCCCATGAAGAAAGATAAAGAGGGTTATTTCCGGATAATGGTTGATCTTGAGGATGGAGTTTATCAGTATAAATTTCGTGTACAATCCAAATCATGGTTTTTTGAACCCGACCAATGGGTAGATGTCAATGACCCCTACGCTACCGATATTGATGACTCTACCCAAAATGCCAATGTGCGGATTAAAGATGGGGAACGAATTGTTGATACGTATGTTTGGAAACACGACGATAAGCCATTACCTGCCGATCATGAACTAGTCATCTACGAACTGCACGTTGGCGACTTCTCCGGTGGTGAGGATGACCCCTACGCCAGAGGTAAATACAAGCATGTTGTAGAAAAATTAGATTACCTAGCCGACTTAGGAATTAACGCGATCGAGTTGATGCCAGTCAAAGAGTATCCTGGTGATCATAGCTGGGGTTATAACCCCCGATACTTCTTCGCTACAGAATCCAGCTATGGCACGAGTAACGAGTTGAAAAACCTGATTGATGAGTGTCATGCTCGTGGAATTCGTGTCATTATGGACGGGATTTATAACCACTCAGAATCCGAAAGTCCTCTAACGCAGATTGACCACGATTATTGGTATCACCACTCTCCTCGTGACCCGGATAATAACTGGGGGCCAGAGTTTAACTACGAATTCTACGACGAAAATCTAGAGACTTACCCAGCACGCAAGTTTATGGGTGACCAAGTAAATTTCTGGGTGAAAGAATATCATATCGACGGCATTCGTTTCGACGCAGCACGGCAAATTGCTAACTATGATTTCATGCATTGGATTGTCCAGGAAGCCAAAAAAGCGGCTGGCATGAAGCCTTTTTACACCGTGGCTGAGCACATTCCTGAAACGACTAGCATTACCAATGCAGATGGGCCAATGGATGGCTGCTGGCATGATAGTTTCTATCATTGTGTGTTGGAACATATCTGTGGGGATACTTTTGATTTAGAGCGTCTTAAGGATGTGATTGATTGCAAGCGGCAAGGTTTTATGGGTGCCACTAATGTGGTGAATTACCTGACGAATCATGACCACAATCATGTTTTAGCAGAATTAGGCGATCGCGGCATTTTGGATGAGGAAGCATTTAAGCGGAGACGCTTAGGTGCGGTACTCACGATGACAGCGGTTGGAGTGCCTTTGCTGTGGATGGGTGAAGAGTTTGGCGAGTATAAGTATAAAACTCAAGAACAAGCCAAAATCGATTGGACGTTACTCGGACATGACTTAAATCGTAATCTGTTTGAGTTTTGTAAAGGCTTGATTCATCTTCGGAAAAATAATCATGCCCTCTATACGGAAAACATTGAATTTATTCATGAAAATCCAGAAGCTAAGGTATTAGCTTATAGCCGCTGGAATGATGAAGGTTCTCGTGTTGTTGTCGTTGCCAATTTTTCAGATGACTTCTTAGCGGGTTATACCATTCCTAATTTCCCTGAAAATGGCACTTGGCACGAGTGGACAGCGGATTATGATGTGGAGGCTGGGGATAACCAAATAATGGTTGATCTGGGAGGGTACGAAGCGAAAGTATTCGTCTGGCAGTAAGGAAAATTACATAAACTTCTGTAGGGGCAAGACATATCGTGCCCCTACTAAAATCGTGTCTTCCACCCAACTGAGAACCACTAGATTATCTACGCTGGAGCAAAACCCAACTTTTGCTTTACTTCCTCGATTGGAGTCTTATCTATAAAGTAAGCGATCGCTCGATATGGTCATCTGTGATTTGAAACTCTAGATTTGTAAGAAATCTTGGCACTACAGCCTCGACGAGCGAAAGCGTGGATTTACGGAAAAAATGAGCATCGTACTTTATGTGATTAAGTAATTATCCTGAGAATAGCGATGTTCCACAGAACCGCTTTACCAAGCAACAGGACGTAAACTCATGGTTCAGCAACCTTTAATATGTGATGATTACTACGTACCAGACGCCAATAGTCTAGTCACTGAAGATGACACGCCAGTGGATAACTTTGCCTCTGCCAAACAACAACGATTTTTAATTGGTACTCTTTACAGTTCTGAACAAGAGCGGACTTTTCTAGCTGAAGCCAATGTTGGCATCTACCATACAGATGGTCAACCTGCTATTGTCCCCGATGTTTTTCTCAGTCTGGATGTGCAAGTGCCTGAAAATTGGTGGGACAAGCAAAACCGTTCTTATCTGGTGTGGAAGTTTGGCAAACCCCCTGAAGTCGTCCTTGAAATTGTGTCCAACAAAGTTGGTGATGAACTGGGGAATAAACTGAAAATTTACGAACACATGCGGGTGAGTTACTACATCGTCTATGACCCCACCCAACAATTAGGACAGCAAGTCCTTCGCATTCATGAACTTCGAGGAATGCGCTACTCTGAAACATCAGCAACCTGGTTAGATCAAGTTGGGCTAGGTTTAACCTTGTGGGAAGGTGTATTTGAAGGCAGACAGGATGTTTGGTTGCGCTGGTGTTATCAAGATGGGAATCTTCTTCTTACAGGTGATGAACGCGCTGAACAGGAACGCCTAGAGAAGGAGCAACAGCAACAACGTGCCGAGAAAGCTGAACAACGCGCCCAATTACTAGCAGAACAATTGCGGGGACTGGGTATCGATCCCGACACTCTCAGTTAAGATGCTAGATGCTTAATCAAATCATTAATAGCTCTAGCTCTGCCTCAAACGTTCCCGAACAACTCCTTGATAAAATTCCTCCAGCGCAGCTACACAACTCTTGTCATTAAAGAGACACTTTCCGTGTTTCATTGTGTACTGTACAATCTCATGCCGCCATGTAGGCTCTAACCCCAACCTCACAGCAATTTCAATATATTCTGCTTCATTTTCAGCAATTGTTTCACTCAATCTCAACATTTTTAGCATCCCTGTTGACATGTAACCGCGCATACATTCACCTGGACAAGTAACCACAGGTAAATTGCAGGCAAGTGCAGCCAGAGTAGTGTTACCCCCGGTAAAACCTAAGGTATCTAAAAAGACATCGCTGAGTAAATTAAGCCTTAAATAATTTTCATGATTTAAAAATGAGAGAAACACACAATAATCCTCACTACTCTTGCCAACCGCTGCAAATGTTGCTTTAAGACGTGGCTTTAAAACATCGGCACGAACAAATACAAATTGTGCTTGTGGCACACGCTTAGCAATTTCAACAAAAATGAAATCATGCTGGGGTAAGTACTTGTAGGGAGCTTGGCAACACAAATAAACTACTGCATCATCCCGCAACCCAAAATCAGAGCGAGTTTTTGTCAGGGATGGAACTTCTAATTGGGGATAAGCAATTCCAAGATTAGGCAAGCAAATCAGTGTTTCCGAGTAATGTTTTTGAGCATTCTCAGGTTCCATTAGTTCGCTGGATATATAGTAATCAATAGTGGGTATTCCAGATGTGACTGGATATCCCCAATCGGTACATTGCACAGGAGCAAGCCGCAAACCAGCGATCGCAAATGTCAGTGCATCGATTCCTAGCTCTGGAAAGACCAAAATATGTAAATTATCAGTTACAATTTGCTTGCATACGCTTTCTAAATTTTCTGGAATATGGTTAAATACATCACTATATTCTTTGAACTTATACGTAACTGTATCCGGCTGATTGCCAATGTAATAACAGTAAACTTCAAATTTATTTCGATTGCAGTGACGCAGCCACCCTAGTAACCAAAATGTGCTGCTGTGATTATGAATATATTTTGAAATATAACCCACACGAATCTTTTGATTCTCCTCTAATTGAGGCATTGTTCGTGGTTCGAGCCATTGGGGATAATTGGCAGCTACAATCTTATGAACCAATGTTCCATACTGCTGTTGTAACTCGCGAATATTACCAGCCTGATACGCTAAATAAAAGTTGGTAACGTGATTAATCCCTGCTAGAGCCTTGCTCTTTTCTTCAGGAGTTCCCAAGGAGGTTTGCTCAATTAAGTCTTGTAGCCCTCGTTTAAATCGCTGGTGATAGAAGGATACTTCATCAGATGTCGAATAAATAATCGGAATAAATAAGTTTTTAATGAGTTTAAATAAGTACTCGTCAGGGAAGAGATTACAGGCATTTTCTACTGCTGATATAGCCTCTTGTGTTTTACCACTCTTTTGCAATCTTTGGATTAAATCAAAGTGATAAGCAATATCAACTTGTAGTGTTCGCTGATTAATCATTCGCTGGAATTGGATTCAATGAAGAGGATACGGATACAGTAGAATTAAAGGCTTGGATACGCTGCCATACTTGCTCTAGCAAATCAGGATGATCGGCATCAAACCACTCAATTTGTGGATAAGCTCGAAACCAAGTGCGCTGTCGCTTAGCAAATTGGCGAGTGTGCAAAACGGTTAGTTCTTTGGCTTGAGACAGGGAAATTTCACCTGCAAGATATTGCTTCATTTCTCGATAGCCGAGTGTATCTAAAAGTGGCAAATCAATACCATATTTTTGGCAAAGAGCTTTCACCTCGGCTTCCCAACCCGCCACAATCATTTGCTCAGTTCGCTTCTCAATGCGACGAGTCAGGATATTGGAGTTACTACATTCCAACCCAATCTGAAGAATTGGATAGTTGGGAGGATTCTCGCCTTGTTGCTCGGAAATTGGGCGTCCAGTCACGTAAAATACTTCTAATGCTCGTAATGTCCTGACTTCGTCGTTAGCGTGAATCTTCTGAGCTGCCGCTGGGTCAACCTTTTGCAGGTATTGGTAAAGCTGATTTTGACCGAGGGAGGAAAGTTGCGATCGCAATTCCGGATGGGGTGCAACTCTGGGAATTTTCATTCCCTGCACCACCGCACGAATGTATAAACCCGTACCACCAACGAGTAAGGGAATTGTACCCCTTGCCTGAAATTGAGCAATCAATTCTTGTGCTGATAGCTGGTAGTCTGCCAGAGTCATTGTCTGGGTTGGCTCACAGATATCTATTAAATAATGAGGCACTTGCTGTCGTTCAATGGCTGAGGGTTTAGCCGTGCCAATGTCAAATTCCCGGTAAACTTGACGAGAGTCAGCACTGATAATAACTGAATTCAGTCGTTGCGCTAAAGCCAACGCTAAGCCTGACTTACCCGTCGCTGTCGCACCACAAAGGGTGATCAAACCCAGTCGCTGATGATTGAATAATTCCATCCTTATCTATAAATCCCATCAATGTGTTACAGCTTCCTAGCGTTTTTTTTATCCCTGTTTTACCTTTAGACTGTTTTTTAGTGGAGCTTTACTCTTTAATTCAGCCCCCTCAACACCTTCCAGAGCAAGAAGTCTAGCCGTAAGAGTACACTCGCTCAACTCAAAAGCGATCCTTGTTTCGCTGTCAAGGGAAAGAAGATAGTTTTAGCAATACATGCAGTGCCTATCTAAATAAGCCTTGAAACGGCTCTGTAGCCGCCTAGGAGGCTTTTGTGTTAAAATTTGAGAGTGTTTTCTCATTTTTGAGAATCGTAACGGTCTAAAGCTTCTATTGGAGAATCCCTTACATGACGAGTAGTTATAGTGCCGATCAGATTCAAGTTCTGGAAGGTCTCGAACCGGTGCGAAAACGCCCAGGGATGTACATCGGTTCTACTGGCCCTAGGGGACTCCATCATCTAGTTTACGAGGTCGTAGACAATTCCATTGATGAGGCTCTAGCGGGTTATTGTACTCATATTGAAATTGACATCAATGCCGATGGTTCCGTTACCGTTACAGACGACGGACGCGGCATTCCCACCGATACTCATCCCACCACGGGCAAATCGGCACTGGAAACAGTGATGACGGTACTTCATGCGGGAGGGAAGTTTGGTGGCGGTGGATATAAAGTCTCTGGAGGACTGCATGGTGTCGGGATTTCAGTTGTTAACGCGCTGTCTGAGTGGGTAGAGGTGACGGTTTGGCGTGAGAACCGGATACACACCCAGCGTTATGAACGAGGTATCCCCGTTACTGAACTCATCGGCAAGCCGTCCAAAGAAGCCCGAACTGGCACGTCAGTTTCCTTTAAGCCAGACACGCAAATCTTTGTTACCACGGGCATCGAGTTCGACTACACCACACTCGCGGGGCGTGTGCGAGAACTAGCCTACCTGAATGCGGGTGTCCGGATTACGTTTACGGATAACCGACTGGAGCAACCCCGCCAAGAAACTTACTACTACGAGGGAGGCATCCAGGAATATGTCGCCTACATGAACCGTGAGAAAGAGCCTCTGCATCAGGAAATTATCTATATTCAGGGAGAACGCAACGGGACACAAGTCGAAGTTGCATTGCAGTGGTGTGTCGATGCCTACAGCGATAATTTGCTGGGCTTTGCCAACAACATCCGCACGATTGATGGTGGCACCCATTTGGAGGGGCTAAAAGCGGTATTGACGCGGACGATGAATGCGATCGCCCGTAAGCGCAACAAAATTAAAGAGGGTGAACCTAACCTCGGCGGCGAGAATGTTAGAGAGGGATTGACGGGCGTGATTTCCGTTAAAGTCCCCGATCCGGAATTTGAAGGGCAAACCAAGACAAAACTAGGAAATACCGAAGTCCGGGGCATCGTCGAGTCCTTGGTGGGAGAAGTTCTAACAGAATACCTAGAATTCCGTCCCAATGTGGCAGACGCCGTTTTGGACAAAGCAATCCAAGCCTTTAAAGCGGCTGAAGCGGCGCGTCGTGCGCGTGATTTGGTGCGGCGCAAATCCGTTCTGGAGTCTTCGCCGTTACCGGGTAAGTTAGCCGATTGTAGTTCTCGTGACCCCTCAGAATCGGAAATCTTTATTGTAGAAGGGGACAGTGCTGGCGGTTCCGCCAAACAAGGAAGAGATAGGCAATTCCAAGCCATTCTGCCCCTGCGCGGCAAAATCCTCAACATCGAGAAAACCGACGACGCCAAAATCTACAAAAATACAGAAATTCAGGCTTTAATTACAGCCCTAGGCTTGGGTATTAAAGGTGATGAGTTCGACCCCTCGCAATTACGTTACCACCGAATTGTGATTATGACGGATGCTGACGTGGATGGGGCGCACATCCGCACGCTGTTGTTGACGTTCTTTTATCGCTATCAGCGATCGCTTGTGGATCAGGGGTACATCTATATTGCTTGCCCTCCACTTTATAAAGTAGAGCGGGGACGCAATCATTACTACTGCTATAGCGATCGCGAACTCAACAATCTGATCCAACACGAGTTTCCCTCTAACGCCAGCTACACCATCCAACGCTTCAAAGGCTTGGGTGAAATGATGCCAACTCAGTTGTGGGAAACGACGATGAATCCCGGCACTCGCACCTTAAAGCGAGTCGAAATTGAGGATGCCGCAGAAGCGGATCGCGTCTTCACGGTGCTCATGGGCGATCGCGTCGGGCCACGCCGTGAATTCATCGAAACCTATGGTTCCCGCCTCAACCTCACTGATTTGGATATCTAATCCATCGGTTCCCATCATGAATGAAAATTGTGCGTAATTAGGGGAGTTTCCGCGCAATTAGTGAAATCGGTATGAGGTACGGTTATGCTTCGGGTATAGCCGTACTTTGCTTTTCCCTGAATTCCTGTAATACCAATTCACTAAATGCTTGCTACAGATAGTTTTCTTGTTCCCCCCTTGATAAGGGGGGCTAGGGGGGTCGATGTGTAACGGATTAAAAGTGAAATGGTATAAGCTCCAGTCGAAGGCATTGCTTCTGCCTCCTGCCCTTTGCCTTTTTTTGTCAAGTCTAAATCCAAATGGTATAGCAGTCGCCAAGGTGATTAGGACAAATATCCCAAAGCGAATTGTCAATCCCTGCTTTTGAAATGTCCTAACCGTTGTGACGGTTGCTATATTACCTCATCAATGCATAAAGAAGGCGGAACGTTGCCGTGCCTGACGTGTCATTGGTAATTTTTAACCGAGTCTGATACTCCGCCGCCTTTGTTGGGAATTCTATATATTAGGAGGGAAATTCACTCTGTCCATGTTTTCTACTCGATTACTTCATGGCTAATATAAAGCTACATTTCAATGGGAATTTTGCCCTCAAAAAAGAAGACCTGCGTAAAATCCTTGGAGCAGCGGCCCAAGAGAAAGGATTAAATGACGATTTGCAAGGCTTGATGGACAGAACCAGTCTAGGTAATGCCAAAGTTGGACGGATCAAGAGTTGGGCAATACGAGCAGGTTTAGTTAAGGATAACCGCTTAAGTCCAGAAGGTGAAATTGTTTGGCGTAGTGATTCCTATTTGGAATCAACGATTACAGACTGGCTGATGCACTTTTATCTGAGCTTTGGAGATAAGGGACTACAACAGCCACCAGCTCAACCCGCAGATTGGGGCGGTTGGTCTTACTTTGTCCACACTTTTTTACCTCAATACAGGACTTTTACTAGTGAAGAATTTTGGCAAAGCTGTAACTCAGTTTTTGAAGAAGAAAGCAGAATAATAGAGCAGAGAATTAAATATATTTTACAGGCTTACATTAAGCGAGATGCACTAGCCAATTGTAAATTTCTGACACTAGAAGACGGTAAATATACAGCCGGAAACGCCCCTCTTCCTAATCCCTACCTAATCGGATACTTCCTAGCAAAACTTTGGGAACGTGACTTTGGCGACACCACCTCCGTACTAACCAACGACATCCTTCAGCAAAAAATGGGATTAGCCCCCATCCTGGGGAAAGAAACTGAAACTCTCCAAGAGTGCCTCAATCAACTCGAAACCTTAGCCATAATCGAACAAAGGCGCACCGTATCTCCAGCCCAAATTATTCGCCGTTGGGACAACCCCCTTACCTTGCTCTCAAAAGCTTATGCCGATTAAGGATGTTAAGAATGTAAGGTTGACAGACGTAAAACTGCGCGATCGCCCTCACCTGCTGCTATGGGATACCGCCAATGACCTAGAACTTCGGCAATTAGCTTACCACGAAAATGCTGAGTGCATCAGCTACCGCACCCATCTCCTCAGCCGCATTAATCCCCAGAACCGTTTCCTAGCCTTACATTACCAGCTTGACCGGGAACTCGATGCCATCAAAGCAATTTGCGCTAACACCGATAAACCCGTCGTCCTGCTCCAAGATTTAGATTGCCTGATTACCTATCTACACGTCCAACCAGAAAGCCCAATCACCCTATTCTGGCAAAACCTTTTTAATACCAGGCATTTAGAAAGCATCCTCTGGATCATTCTGCCCAGTCAACTCGTCCCACCCGACTGGGATGAAAGTCGCCTACAACGCATTTAACTCCCTCAAACAGTCCTCACACACAGGTCATTTTACCCATGCTGCTCAACCAACTCGTCAAAATCAATGAAACGGGGCTTGTTGCCAACGCCGTCAGCTTTGAACTGATGGACGACCCCGACAAAAACCTGCGATTATGTCAGGGGTTCGTGTTTAATTACGACTCCGACCCCAAAAAGCTCAAATTTTCTACAGTCGGCGTTCTTGATGCCCTAAGGCGCAGCTTTCACAGCCAAAACGAACCCAACGTTCACCTGATGGTGCAGGACTACGGCAAAGGAAAATCCCACTTTGCCCTAGCCGTTGCCAACTTCTTCAAAAAACCCTTCGATAGCCCCGAAGTTCAGGGTATTTTGCAACAAGTTGAATACGCAACCTCTAACCCCAACCCCATTCTGGAAGGTTTAACGCTCTACAAACAACGCAGCAGACATCTGGTTATTTGCCTGAGTGGTGATAAACCCATAGACCTGAAAAAGCACTTTCTACAAGTTCTCAAAAAGGCTCTAGAGTCCGAAGGTATCACCGACTCCATCGCCCAACAAATTTGTCAGCAACCCCTCCAGTACCTTGAAAATCTAGACACAAAGCAACGGAAAACAGCCGAAGCATTTTTAGAACGCCAAGACAATCCAGAAGGCGACCTCAATATGCTCATGCAGCTCTTACGAGATGATAACTATCAGATTATTCCTCGCGTTAAAGACATTTGCCGGGAACTCACAGGAGTTACACCTGACTTTGAGGCAGATATTGATGTCGAAGCCATTCTCACCGATTTAGTGACTCGCTTATGTACAGGGGCAAATCCTCACTTTCAAGGCATCTTGATTCTCTTTGATGAACTTTACAACTACCTGCAACTCTGGGCAAATGACCCCGTTCGCGCTGGCAGTACCACGCTACAAAACATCACGAATATCTGCGAAAAGTTTAAGGGACGGGTTGCCTTAATCAGCTTTACCCAAAGGCTACCGGGTCGAGTTACCCCACCCAAAAACTTTGAAGACTACAAACGATTAGTGTCCCGGTTAGAACTCCTTCCCAGTACCTACGAACCTGCGGCTAGCCTAGAATTGGTGCTAAATGGTTTACTTAGCCAGCAAGATAAAACCGCTGCATGGCAAGAGTTCTTCTCCAAATGGCGCGACACGTTAAATGCTATCAATACCGATATTTATCAAAACCGCACTGCCAATTACTACCAAAACCGTAACTGGTTGCCCCAGAAATTTCGAGACTACATTACTCTAGGTTGCTTTCCACTCCATCCTCTCACTTCTTACCTGCTTTGTAACCTGGACTTTACCCAAGGTCGCACCGCCATCCAGTTTGTTCAAGAAGATGTTAAACGCTTCATCCAAGAGCAACCCGTTGAAAAGAATAGCAATATTAACCTTATCCATCCTGTTGCTCTAGTAAATGCTTTTGAAGATAACTTCTCTACCTCTGACTATTCCAGTTACTCCGCTTATAAGCACGCCTATGATTCAATTGTGGCTTCTGCTGAACCAGAAGAACTAACCGTTCTTAAATCCCTATTCCTGTTCTACGCCAGTGCCAGTACCAGCAGGCTAACCAAATCAGACCAAGAAAGGCACGAGGAAATTCTGAGTCTTCTCGCTGGAATGCCAAGGGCAACAGTGAAGGCTGTTTTGGATAAACTGTGCAAAGTTCGGGAAGTCATCTACCACAATCCAGCCGATAATACCTACCGCTTCTACACAGGTGGTTTTGGTATTCAAGACTTGCGGAAGCGCATTGAGGAAGAAGTTGCGAACAAAATCCCCTCAATTGAACGGGTTCGAGAGTACTGCCAATCAAACCTGGGGCAGTACTGTGGAGGCGATACCGTATCCCCAACCCAGTTTATCGAAGACAATCGGCTGATTAGTAGCGATTGGTCGTTCAATTGTAAGGTTTATACGGCTGCTAACTTCCGCAAAACCCTAACTAGCAATCAAACATTGAAGGATGAGCTTGGCATTGTTGCCTATGTCATTGGTGGAACGAGTGAAGAATTAGCTGCGTTGCGTAGTGAAATTACTCAACTTCTAGCTTCATCGTCTCAGGATTTGACCTCAATTAAACGCAGGATTGCTGTTGCGATCGCATCCCAATCCGCCTCCGACATTGCCCGACTATTACTCATGTTGGAAACCGCCAAGCGTAAAACCGTTCAGGAATTTGGAGCAGCCCTAACCCAACTTCAGCAACAGCTACAACAACAAATTGAAACAAAAACAAAAGAATTATTCAAGTCTTGCATCTATCACTGTCACCTTTCAGATAAAGTGCCAGTGAATGAGCGTAGTAACCCATCCCGTGTCGTTAGTGAAATTCTCAAAGACTTGTATCCCTTCGTTCCCCCAGTCGAAAAGATAGACAAAATGGCGCTGAAAAGTGCAGTTGGTTCTGAAGTAATTGGTTATACTTCTAAACGCTTGCTAGAAAATGAGCTGCGTCCTCAAGCGTTTCCCAAGCAGTCTTATACCAATATAGTTGACCCAGTTTTCGTAAAGTCTTGGAGATTGCTGAAAAAATCCTCCCACAACTATTCCATTCAGGAACCGCAACACCCCAATGTTAAAGCAGCTTGGGACAAAATCTCACAGATGACAGCACTCGGTAATCAGTCTGAAAAAACAGTTAAAATTGCGGAAATTTGGCGAGTTTTATCTCAGCCTCCTTATGGCTACAACGAATATACCTTTACAATTCTATTTACTGGATGGCTAGCTTATAACAGTTCAGAGCTATTACTCAAAGGTAGCTTTGGCATTCCCCAGAAGAAATTAGATCAGGTTGCAATACGAAGTGAATCTATCAAAAACTGGGCAGCTACTAATGTTTTTGATAAACCCAAAGAGTTTGTTCGAGTATGGATCGAGAAGGGGCAACCTTCCGTAATTCGCCGAAAACTTTCTCCCTATCCCGAAATACCCAATTCAGTTAACTACGAGCAGGCGCAACAATTTATTCAGGAGATTAATAGCTTCCTCAACGGTGCGCCCGACCCGGAAAAAATTGATGAGATTACAAAGATACAGCAGCAACTAACGAGTAGTATTGAACGAATTGAGGCATTACTTGAGCCTACTTCACGAGCAGAAAATATTACCGAACAAGCTGACATTGAAACCCTCTTGCAGCTTTATACTGAGTTACAGCAACCCTTGAGTGCGATTACTGAAGATAACTTATCTGTGAGTCCCACAGAACAGCAGCAAAACCGAAAAATTCAGGCATTACAGGCAGTGATTGAGAGGATAGGACAAACGGTTGAAGCCCAAAGTAAGGGTTATCAATCACTAGATACAGAAGCTGACTGTGGTGATTATAAAGCCGATATTCAGTCCCTAATTACTCAGCTCAGTCAAGTTGCTGATTTACCCCCTCGGTTTACGATTACCCTGCAAGAAGCACTCACGGCAACAGACAACCGATTAGCAGAGATAGTTGAACAAAAGAAAGTCGCAAATTGCCTGTCTCAAATTCAAAAGCTCTACGATACCTTGAGCGATTTAGCAACTCAACACGAGTATATTCGCACTCAAACTGAAATTGAACAGCTAGTCGCAAGCGTTCCAGTAGCTAGAGAGACGGATATATTTAGGAGTACGATTCAATCCCTTGAAGAGAAACAAGATGCTCTGATTCGGCAAGTTGCTGATTGGGAAAACCAGTATTCTCCATCTCTGTCCCAAACTCAAGCTGTGCAACTCAGTCAGCGAATTAATCAGCAAATTAATCGTTATACCGATGAAACCAACCAACAACGATTACAGGAATTACTGAACAATCTCAATGATATCATTCTCGAACGAAGAAGCGAAGAACAGGAAGAAGAACAACTCCAATCGATCCTTGCGAGTGCAAAAGGAAAACTCCAAGATATCAAAATTCTCAAAAATCTATCTGATGCGTTTCAATCTTACCAAGCTCTCTCTCAATTAGTTTTACCTCCTACCGCTACAACGACTTCTTTAGAGGAAACCCAAAAACAATTAGAATCCCTAAAAGCTGAGGGACATACCATCATTACTCAGAAGATTTTGCAGATTGTTGATGAATGTCAACATAAAGTTAATCAACCGCAAGATTACGAACGACTTAAACATTCCCTTCAGAGGAGTCAAGAACTTGTAGCCTCATGCGATGAATTTGCGGCTGTCAGAAATCGATTAGAAGAGGCAGAACAAAATCTTGAAGCTCAGTATAAAGATTTACAGAAGCGCCTTCAAGATGAAAACACGATGCAAGCTATTCGTCAGAATACTCTAGCGAAAGCGAATACCATTCATCTGTGCGAGGAAGCGATCGCAGAAATTACAAGTTTATCCAACCAATTGCATTATCCTGAGCAATTCAACTCTGAACTTGACAAGCTTATCCAAGGATTTAGGGATAGAGTTGTCACTTACCAAAGGAACCTGCAAAATCTTTGCACTCGCCTCTCTACCGTAGAAACATCTAAAGAGTTAAGCAGTATTCGGGATGAGTACGCCAAGTTAGAGCTAGTATTTAAAGATTCTACTGACTATCCCGATTATCAACAACTGCAAGAGCAAATTCAATGGTTGGAATCAGACTTAGAGCAAATTCATAACCTGGAAACTCTCTACCAACAAAGTCAATCCATTGCAGGTTGCGATCGCACGTTAGCAGAAATCACCAATAAACAGGCTAACTTACGTAACTTAGACCGTTTTAAGTCAAAGCTTCTGCAACTAGAGAACGAACTGCGTCAAATAAAACAGGGTTATATTCAGCAACTCAATGAGCTTCAAAATAAATTGAGCAGTGTAAAAACTCTGAAGGAAGCCCAAACACTGCAAAAAGAGCTAACTGACCAATTAACATACTACCGGGAATCTCAGGAAGAAGAACAATACGAGGCAATCTATTCAGAAATCAGCCTTCTAATCAGCCTTCTCAAAATGGCAACAACCCAAAAAGTTGATTCTGTTCAGGCTTGCCAAGCTGAACTAGAGCGGTTGAGTCAGTGGCGAGAGCGAGAGGCTACAGAGGGAATTACTCCTATTATTCAGGCTCTTTTAGACTCCCTAATTCAAGAAGTGGAGCAGACCAAACAGCAAATTCAGAAACGACACAAACGTGCTGCAATTTCCTGGTTACAATCTATAGAAAAGCAGGATACCCAACTAGAGCAGCTTACAGATTCAGCTACAAAGCTTGATACTGCTAGTCAACTAATCAGCAAGCTTAAGAAGCAACGACAACAGCATGAGGACGTGCTGGAGACAGAGCAAAAGCACATCCTAGAAGGCATCTTGACTCGCTGTGAAGCAATCCAAAACCAAGATACAGAGAGTAAAATCCTCGCTCTATTTCAAGGCCTCCCTCGCCCACAACAAGAAAGCCTGCTTAAGAAACTAACAGAATATCTAGTCGGAACGAAGGAGCTGTGATAGTGTCTGAATACATTCAACCTATCATCCAACCAACGCCGCCAGTCACCTCTGAAACGGGCAAAGCACGCTTCAATCTGTTTGACGCTCCGTTACCCACTAACCAGAGCCAGCCTAACCCAGACAAATCCATCGTACTCGACCCGACTGGACTGTACGATATTCCTGCTGGCTATATCCCCATCACCACCGAAGTGGAATGGATGCAGTCTTTTGGTGTGAGCGACTCTCCCTACTGGGTCAAAGGCAAGCGGTTGTGTGCTTGGGCAGAGGAATGGCTTCGGGTTTGGAATAAAACTAATGCGATCGCAGAAATTAAGCAAGACCCACGCTTGAAATTAACAGACTTATTCCATTCAGTGCCTTTACCAGATGAGTGGACGGACAAGCAACTACTAACTCTCGCCACCCAACTGGACTCCTATCCCAAAGACAACCCAATCGCCTACTTGTTAGCAGATATTACCGGGAGCGACCAGCAGATATGGCTTGCAGAACCTTCAATCGAAAATTTAGCGGCTTGGCTAGCCATTCAGGTTCCAGACGAGTGTGAACCTTTAGAACAAGTTTGGCAGCAACAGGTTAAAGAGCATGAGCTAGCAACCCACTACCAGACTGATGATAAGTTATTGCTCCTTCGTCGCTGGTTAGGCATAGCTGAACCTGCTTTTGAGGAACTTGGCAAGTACCCCCTGCCAGTTCCCCAGTTCTTAACCCAGGAATTTGACAACTATTGGGAACAGCAACTCTACCGCACTGAAGCTGAAGTTCTGGATAATCTAAGCCCCACTCAGCAACCGGGTATGGAGCGGATTGCAGCTCAAGCCTACAAAGTTTTAAGCAATCGACCCTACTGGATTAATAAGGCAAGGGAAACAAAGATTGCTGGCTATCTCAATTATCAGCAAAAGATAGAGTTACGCGATCGCCAACCACCGCTCCAACCTCAGCCCCTAGCTCTTGATGCCAGTCCCCAGCAAGCGTTTGCCTGGGTAACAGAACGTTATCTGCCCTTCCGCCGTTGGGAAATTGTCATCAACCAACCCCCTTCAAATCAAAGAATCAGCGATCGTTTAGCAGATAGCTTTGTTGAGTGGATGCTGAAAAACTATCTAGAGATGAAGGTGGACTCCGTTGATAATTCCTACTTGAACTACAGCGTCACATCCATAGTGCGAAATTTCTGCCAGGAGAGTCCCGTCCTTTGGGTTGTGGTGGATGGATTGGGTTGGTTAGACCACCTAGAACTGTTGTCGTTCCTGACCAAAAATCACCAACTGAAAATTGAAACCGACCTTCAGCCCCGATTCAGCATCCTACCAACCAAGACTGAATACGCCAAGTGGAGCTTGTACGCCCAATTACCTCCTAGCCCACCTCACTGGGTCGATGATATAAGCAAAGGCTTCTCAAAGATGGGCATTGGTAAACGGTACACGGATGGACAAATCGATAAGCTTTACAAGGATTTGAGGAAAAAAACTCAGCGCTTGTACTGCTGGGATACCGAAATGCTGGATGAACTCTATCACAGTTGCAAAGATTGGCAGAGTCTCTATGAGTTTGAGCGTCCCAATACTCTTCATAATATTGCCGAAACCATTCATTACTGCTTACAGCAATACCCCAACCCTGATCAACTTAGAATCGTAATTGCTAGCGATCATGGTCAGATGATGGGTAAGTCGGCACAAATTACTCATTGCCCTGACGAATTAGACCCAAAAGGGAGAATGGCGATTGGCAAAACCGACGATCCCCGCTTTGTGGTACTAGAGTGCGATCGCTACAGTCTTCCCCACGATATTAGTGTCGTCAGAAACGCAGCAACGCTGAATTCCTTCAGCTATACCGCTGACAAACACATTATTGGTTCTCATGGTGGCTTGTTTCCTGAGGAAGTTGTTGTCGGTTTTTCCGTCCTGCGTCGAGCCGTTGAGCGTTCCCCAGTACTCGTTTCCTGTCGTGGCGAAGGCAAACCTAAGCAACCAGGAGACATAGAAGTTACAATTGATAACCCAAATTCAGTGCCGCTGACAGACCTTTGCTTGTATATCAACGAATTATCTTCTCTCAAAATCGGCAAGCCTCTGACAAGCACAATTCCAGCCAACAAGAAGGAATCCTTTAAGATTACTATTTCTGACTGGCCTGAACTCCCTCCCAGCCATGAAGGAAAGAGTCTACCCCTATCCGGTAAATTAAGTTTTAGTTTCGCTAATACTGAAGAGGGAACAGCTTCGCTAGACCCAAAATCAGCAATTGTTGTTAATCAAATATTCAGTAGTGGGTTAGACATTGATGAATTCCTCTGAAACAGTGGCTTATAGGAATGAATTAGTCCGCGAAGTTTTCGGTTCTCTGAGTATTGATAAAAGCCGATTACCTTCTAGTGGGCTGACAGGTACTGGCGTACCTAGTTTTGTTGGTGAGTGGCTTCTCGATAAAATTGTCCCAGGAACAGGCTCCCTAACATCAGAGGAACTGGAAAAAGTAAATAGTTTTGTCCAGAAAGCCTTCCCTCGTAAAGATGATAAGGAAGAAATCATTTTTTACCTGACTCAGGATGCTTTTTACAAATTAATTGCCCTGATGCAGGTTCGTGTAAAAGTAGAGCAGAAGACAGGAGAGATTCCAGAACCTCTTGCCCGTATTCCTGTCCTCAACCTGGAAGAGTGTTCTATTTCTCCCGACCTCGTTCAGAAAAATCTAATGCTTCTCAGGCAAGGTCTTTGGGGAAAAATCAGTTTAACAATGAGACCTGATGGACAAATTGAGGTTGTTGGCTTTGAGCCATTTCAATGTTCTGCGATCGACCTTAAAGCTTATGCTGAGTGTCGGGCACAGTTTAGCACGGATGAATGGCGAGACTTGATGTTTTGCTCTATGGGGTTTAACCCTCAACATCCAAGCTACAGCCGAGAAGCTAAAACCTGGGTTCTTGCTCGATTACTTCCACTTGTCGAGCCAAACTATCATATTATGGAGTTGGCTCCAAAGGGAACAGGTAAAAGTTTTGTATTTGAGAATATCAGTAATAAAGTTAAACTTATAAGTGGTGGTAAAATTACGCCAGCTCGACTCCTCATCGATGGTCGCACGAAAGAGATTGGATTAATCGGTCGTCACGACGTTGTTGTTCTGGATGAAGTTCAAAGTTTAACATTTGATAATCCAGAGGAGGTGATTGGCCCTTTAAAAACTTATATGGCAAGTGGTCGATACAATCGCTCTGGATTTGCCGATATTTCCAGTGATTGCTCGTTAGTGATGCTGGCAAATATTGAATTAGATGAGCAACAACGACCTAAAAATGAAGACAACTTAATTGCAAACTTGCCTAAATTCTTTAATGAAACTGCATTTCTCGACCGCTTTGCAGGAATAATTCCAGGTTGGCAAATTCCCAAATTTCAAAGAGATATGACAGCTTATCAAACTGGCTTGAAGATGGATTTCTTCGGTGAAGCCTTATTAGCTTTACGGCAAGATAGCCGATTCATTCAATATGCTCAGCAAAACACACATTTTGATAGTCATGTAACTGTACGCGATCAAAACGCGATTCTCAAGTCAGCCGCAGGATTTTTAAAAATTTTGTATCCTCATTTGAAGTTGACTGTGATGGACTATCAGCGCGACTGTTTAGAGCCTGCAATGCAACTGCGTCAAGCAATACGTAATGTGTTGTATCATCTCGATGATGAGTTTAGGCAAACGGAGAGAGAAATTTATGCAGAAATAGCGTTTTAGAAAATAGATTGAACATCAAGTTGCACTCATAGCTAGTTGTTTTTCTTCCCCAGCTTTGGTTATCTACTACGTTTAAAAGCAACTCAGTATGATTGTTTTTTCTTGGTACATTAGTCTTTGAAAGAAGTTGATTGTGATTAATGTCCCGCAAAAAACCTGAGAAATTCCTGTGAATCTTATCTAATGGTTAATCAAGCGTAATAGAGGAACGCACCAACTGTCCCCGAAAATCTGAACAAAAGAATATACTATTATACTACGGAAAGACACTCTCTGTTGGGGTATCCGCTTTCCTGCCGCCTGACGGACTGATTGACCTGCGGGAGATTATGTATCAATCCGAACACAGAAGTTTAAGTTGTGTAAAAAATCTTAACTGCACTTCTCATTAAACCAGTATATTCTAACAATTTGGCAAAGCTTTAGCTTTAGCTCTTTTGTAAGAAACAATACACAGCCGTCAACTTTAAAGACAGGATCATTTGTAATGAGTAACAATTTAGCCACCAAGCTGCGTGAGGGTACTAAAAAAGCTCACACAATGGCGGAAAATGTGGGTTTTGTCAAATGCTTTTTGAAAGGTGTCGTTGAGAAAACCTCTTACCGGAAGCTGGTTTCAAACCTCTACTTCGTCTATTCGGCGATGGAAGAAGAGATGGATCGCCACAGCACACACCCAATTCTCTCCAAAATCTACTTCCCCCAGCTCAACCGGAAAAAGAGCCTAGAGCAAGACTTGTACTTCTACTACGGTTCTAACTGGCGTGAGCAAGTCGCTCCTTCACCAGCGGCGAAAAACTATGTGCAACACATTCGGGAAGTATCTGCCACACAACCTGAATTGTTGATTGCTCATTCCTACACGCGCTATCTCGGTGACTTATCCGGTGGGCAAATTCTCAAAAAGATTGCCCAACGGGCTATGAATTTAGCCGAGGGGCAGGGTACGGATTTCTACGAATTCCAAGATATTCCGGACGAGAAAGCATTTAAAGCCAACTATCGGCAAGCCCTTGATGAGTTACCCATCGATGACGCTACGGCGGAGCGGATTGTAGATGAAGCCAATGCTACCTTTGGCATGAACATGAAACTGTTCCAGGAGTTGGAAGGTAACCTGATCAAAGCCATTGGTCAAATGCTGTTCAACACCCTGACACGGCGTCGTGCGGCGGGCAGTACGGAACTGGCAACCGCAGAATAGACAACGGAATCAAAAATTTCATAATTGGCGTTGCTAATTTAAGGAATCATTAGGTACGACCGCTAAGAACGAAAAGACGTTGTTATACTCGTCTCCACTCTTAGCCGCGAAACGTGTTCCACCAAGTTTTGGTCACGCATTTCGCTAACCGCTCTGATCAGAGTGACCGTTGCCTAATCATCCCTTAACTAAGCAACGCCTTAATCATTTTTGAGATGGACTCCTCTTGCCCCACGCCATCCCTGCCCAATGAGGTAAAGGTACCCCCTTCAGGTGACCACCGCCGTTGCTTTATCATCCTCCTTAGCCTTAACCAGGAGCCGATCAGTCGTTGACTCCGTGAAAAATGACATTAGTCTAGAAGAGAAAAACCAGGGCGACGTTCGCGAATCGTAACAAATCTTTAACAAAAAAACTCAGCTAATTGAAATAATATTCTTATTGGTGTAATACGTGTCATACGTCTGTGTATGACAGTTTGAGAGGCCTCACAGAATAAAAACCGTGGGCTGGCAGCCGCAGTCCTCTTGCTTCAGCCCACTTTCTTTCCTCCCTGCATCACACCACTAGTCTTTGTCGCCCATTCCCTGAAATCGTTAAGGAGCTTTATTAATGACCTAAAAAATTTTTAAATCAACATAGAATCTATGCGTCTCTAAGGTAGGGCTAACTTAAGGCAAGTTTATCGTGATAACAAAGTTACCTTAGACAAGGTCACGGATTGCCTAAAAAAGACAGCCAAGCAATTTTTAAAGTTTTTTAGGGTGGCGATGCGCCCCAAAAGCTCAATCGAATAGGTAAATTTACTGCCTCTAGCTGAACAATAACTTGGCTAAGATAGTTTGTTTTACCTGAGTTTGGTGGTTGCTCTAGTCCCGAAAAAAATTCCTAGTACGCCCCTTAAATAGGCGGAACGTGAGTTTATAAACGGCTTAATAGTAAAAGGTTGTCTACTTTACCTAAAACTTTACATGGTGGAAATAAATCTACCATGTCATAATCTTTTTGTTTTGAAATTTTGAATTGAGTTAGATTTTTTTAGATTAAAGCTAAAGATTATTTCAGATTATCCTTACAATAAATTTATATAAAATCATTAAAATTTAGGAAATTAAAACATGTTAAACTCTTTCACTGCAAGCATTACAGCGTAAAGACAGATAAAATCACCCGCTTATTAATATGTTTTTTTCAAAAAAAAGGTCTCAAAGTACTGGATCTCTTTGCATAAAAAATGCCATTATTATCAAAGTAAAGAAATATAGGATTTGATTGCGAAAATCAATAAGATTCTGGATTTCATCTATATAAGATGTAGAAAATCCGGTTTGCATCTATCTAAGATGCAAAACAGCGTAACTGTTCTTAACAATTTGATTTCGCAATTTGATTTCACTCTCGTAAAGCCTCCCGTCAGGGTTATCCCCCCTCGGATTCTCACTCTTGTCAACCTTTAGCTTCTTGGAGTACTGATTATCATGTCTAAAATTGTCGAAGAAGTACGGACAGCCACTGCAACCGTTGATTTTCAACATCCCACGACCCAGAAAGTTCACATCTCGACGTTTGTGGGTAATGGTGGCAATATTCCTGATGGCCACGGCAGCTTTCAGGATGACATTGTCGTTACAGACAACTTCAAGATCTCTGAGGTGAGCCTCACACTGAAAAACCTTATCCACACTTGGGTTGGCGACCTCACTGTGCGCTTGCGCCACTTGGAGACTGACACGGTGGTTGAGTTGTTCCGCCGACCGGGTCAACCTTACTTTTCTTCGAGTGGCTATAGCAACGACCTCAAGGGCGATTACAACTTCAGCGACAACAACAGCTACAAATTTGAAGTGGCAGCGGCAGAGAATTCTGTCATTCCCGGTGGCAACTATACTTCACTCCAGCCGCTCTCTGCGTTTAAGAATTTGTCAGCCGCAGGCACTTGGCGACTCATCATCACCGATTGCTCTGCGGGTGACTCTGGTTCCCTTGGCTCTTGGAGTCTCAACTTGGGATAGAGATGAATCGACTGAACTCTGAAGGAATTTGCTTCTTGGAGGGAAGAGGTCATCACTCAGGGTTAGGCGGCTCATCATAGAGTGTAAACACGAAGACTGACTAAAGCTCGCAGCTCCAATTAAATATATCGGTTGACAACTCTCATATTTTCTGTGAGAGGGTATAAGAGTGTGCCGGAGGATGGAAAAGTCTGCTGAATGATCTACATACTTATCCATCTGAATTGGGTTGCCAATCCAATAGCAACCTACGGAGCTGAGCTTGTCTGATCTCAAATCCGTTCAATCACTCATTACACACAAACACAGAGGGGTTTTAGGGGAGATAACTTTTATTCTCCCCTTCTCCTACGTCCAACCCAGCCATAACTTTACCTGAACGACTTAAGTTGAATCAGGCAAACTGGACATAGGAAAATGCAGCCAACATTGACCGTTTTTTTCTTCCAAATCTTCTAGATTCAATGCACCCAAGCAGAGGAGATTTATACTCTATCCGTTATCTAGGTAACTGTTCCTAGGGGATCATCATTCTACAATGACTCTTGCTATTAAAGCAATCAAAAATTAAGGGATTGGCTTTGGGCAGGGTTAAATATAATATTAATTTCTGCCCATCCTGATTCACAAAGCCCTCACCCTAAAGAGCGTTGCTGGGCATAGCTTGTGGCGCTTGTTTCGCTAACCGCTAAGCTTGCCTTAGGCCAACAGCTCTAATGCTTTGTGAGACTATAATTATTTTATCAATGGGTTTCCCGAAACGGAGTGCAGGGCGACGCCCCCAAAAGTTAGAGTGGTGGCGATCGCTCAAAAACTGTGCAGGCATTACGCGAAATTCTTGACCCACTCACGCCGCGTGGTTACCAATTGATCACTGTGCCTGAAAGGTTGCAGCTCCAAGGCAAGGAACTTACTAAAAAGCCTATGGTGGGATGGGGGAATTTGCCTTTAAATGCGCTGCATTTTTTCGACAATCAACTGGAATTGGTTTAATATTACAAGCTCTCCAAATGATGCGCTGAATCGGTGAGAGCAGTAATCTGGGACGTATATTTCTGGAGCTAACGATAAGACTTTTGTCGAGGAGGTGATTGACGAAATTAACGTCACTCAAGCTAAGTATTCAAGCGTGGAGCTGTATTCAACTTTAACAATAGGATTGTATATCTTCACCACACTGATCGGCTAGGAAACAAAGAGCGCGAAAACGCAAGCCAACTAATTGCTCGTAGAACGGATTCAATTTGCACAAGGGAGGAATATGTCCCACCTTATGACCCAATATCATAATATCCCGCTCAAATGGACATTGAGCTGGAATCAGCCTAGCCAGCAATCGAGCCATTTCAGGGTCATTAACCTCGATTTGGTCGAGCCATTGGCGTAGTCGCTGCAATACATTGAATGAGAGCTTAGGCAATCGAATGCCTCTAGCGGGTTGGAAATTTTCTTCAGAATTGGTGACTAAGCCAGCTAGGGCGTTAGGTTCATGATTGGTGCAAATAGCATTCATAGTTTTTCCTCAGGTGGGTCAATAATTTAACGGCTTCGAGCGTCAATTTTTAATGAGCCAGCAGCTATCCAATGAGATATCACTTTAGGAGGCTAGTCCGTTAACCTATAGGTAACAGAAATAAGTCCGAGAGATTCATTGGGTTTTTCTTATCTGTTCTTATCTTAAATAAGAAAAAGCCAAGCATGTACTTCGCTACTCCAAAAATTACTAATAGTTTTTATAGAAAGTAGCTATATCTACTGTGTGTTAGTCCTAAGTGACAATATCAGTAGCTCAAGGGGTAATTTTTAGCTTTGCTAGTTGTTGTCCCTATGACTTGGGAGGGAGCGAGACGCGCCATAAAAGGAAGTTATTCCCCTTCAGTCGAATTTGATTTTTGATTTTTGTATATCAAATCACTTATTTGATTGATGTGAGAGTGAAATTTGACAAAAAAAGAGAGCAGGCTTCTGGCTTGCTCTACAAAAAAGTGATGATTGTGGGGTTGGGAGCTTGCCCAACCCCTTGATTCCAATCAATGTTACTTCACGCTGACCTTCGCGCCAGCTTCTTCCAACTGCTTCTTGGCATCTTCAGCCGCATCCTTAGCAATTCCTTCCTTAACCGGTTTGGGAGCTGCTTCCACTAAATCTTTGGCTTCTTTAAGGCCCAAACCCGTCAATGTCCGTACTACCTTAAGAATGGCAATCTTCTTATCAGCAGGAACGTCTTCGAGAATCACATCAAATTCAGTCTGTTCCTCGGCTTCTTCGGCTGGAGCAGCTCCACCCGCACCCGGAGCCATCATCATCATGCCACCAACCGGGGCAGCCGCACTGACGCCGAAGGCTTCTTCAATTTGCTTAACCAGTTCAGAGGCTTCGAGTAACGTCAGTGATTTGAGTTTTTCGAGAATTTCATCGGTTGTAGCAGACATTGGTAAACTCCTTTGAGATTAGTTTTCTAGCTAGCCCACATAAATATAAGGGGCAATTCTTAACATGAGGGAACTCTCTTCGGCTCCCGATCGCGGTTTTAGGCCGCCTCACTGTCGGAGGTGCCTTGCTCTTTGTCTGCGATCGCTTGCAGGCATCGACCCAGAGAAGCCGGAACCTCGTTAATACCGACAGCAACCTTGGTTGTAACGGCATTAATCGCCCCAGCAATTTGGGCAATCAGTTGTTCCTTCGAGGGCAAGTCGCCAATTGCCTTGACTTGAGCTTCGTTTAAGGCGCGACCTTCCATCACGCCGCCTTTGAGTTCGGTCTTCTTGCTGGCTTTCTGGAAGTCTTGGTAAGCCTTAATCGCACCGCTAATGTCGTCTTTGACCAGCATGAACGCGGATGAACCGGAAAGAAATTCCGTCATCGGTTGCCATTTGGCATCCTCTCCAATGGCCAGACGCATTAGCGTGTTTTTGGTTACCTTGCAAACGGTGCCTGTTGGGCGTAAACGTCTCCGTAAGTCTGTAATTTCAGCAACGGTCAGCCCTTGATAGTTGATTACAACCGCTAGCTGAGCTTCACTCAAGGTTTGCTTGAGATCCGCCACAACAGCTTGTTTGCTTTCAATTGTTCTGCCCATCGTTCGTTCACCTCCTTTATAAAGTTGCAGGTTACAGGTTAGTTGCAGGTTGCAGGTAAGGCGATTGAAGGTTTAAACAAGCTTGAACTTTCAACTTTCAACCTGAAATCCTTCAACGTTCTAGCCTTCAACCCCTCGACCAAAACAAAACCCCGGACGCCATGCCGGGGTTTTACTTCGTATCTCAGACGCCACATCACTTCATGAGTGTTGGCGACACGGGAGATACTGAGTACATTGACCTCGGCAGGATATTAAGCCATTTGCACCTGCTGTCTTTGGCACAAGCCTGATTTAATTTTTTCGCCTGGAATTTTGAATCAGTCTAAACCTCAATTTTCAAGTTTAGGCGGCTTCACCGACCTTCATATCACGCAGAGCGTTGATATCGACTTGAATCGATGGCCCCATTGTTGAAGATACATACACAGTACGCCAATAACGACCTTTTGCTCCTGAGGGACGATTTCGGTCAATGGTTTCCTGCAAAGCTTTAAGATTCACTAGCAGGTCTTCGGCGCTAAAGGATGCTTTCCCAAACAACACATGGACGATGCCGGTGCGGTCAGCCCTAAACTCTAGTTTACCAGCTTTGAATTCTTGAATCGCTTGAGCCAGATCAAAAGTGACAGTTCCACCTTTGGGAGAAGGCATCAAACCTCTTGGACCCAAAAGGCGACCTAATTTTGCCACTTGGGGCATCACGTCCGGAGTAGCAATCAGGAGGTCAAAGTCCATCATGCCTTTTTGAATTTCGTCAATCAATTCCTCAGAACCGACCAAGTCAGCACCAGCATTACTGGCTTCCGTAACTTTCTCACCTCTGGCAATCACGGCTACCCGTACCGTTTGGCCGGTGCCTTTGGGTAGCGCTACGGTTGTTCGCAGTTGTTGGTCGGTATACTTCGGGTCAATTCCCAAACGGATATGTGCTTCCGCTGATTCCGGGAATTTTGCCGTCGCTGTTTCTTTTAACAGGTTCAGTGCTTCTAAGGGATCGTAAGGTCGATCCTCGACTTTTTTTTGCAGTTCTTGTAATCGGCGTGATAGCTTTCTCGTCATCTGTCTCTCCTGGGGTTCCTAACGAAGCTAGCGCTTCTCCCCCGAATTGGGTTTACAACTAACTGTTTTGGCGTGAATCTTGAAGGGAGGGGACTAATCTGCGATCGCGACACCCATATTGCGAGCGGTTCCTTCTACAATTTTCATCGCGGCCTCAATATCATTGGCATTGAGGTCGGGCATTTTGGTTTGGGCGATTTCTTGGAGTTGCGCCCGCGTAATTGTCCCAACTTTTTGCTTGTTGGGTTGACTCGCCCCTTTGGGAATTCCGGCAGCTTTCTGAATCAGCACGGATGCGGGTGGCGTTTTGAGAATAAACGTAAAGCTACGATCCTCGAACACCGAAATTTCGACCGGCACGACCATTCCCGCTTGATCGGCTGTTTTGGCGTTGTACTCCTTACAGAACGCCATAATATTGACCCCGTGTTGACCCAAGGCTGGACCAACGGGCGGGGCTGGGTTGGCTTTCCCGGCTGGGAGAGCCAACTTAATCATTGCAACGACTTTTTTGGCCATTTCTAGCTAGTTTTTTGAACCTGGTTGAATTCCAATTCTACTGGCGTATCTCGTCCAAAAATCGAGAGTAACGCCTTTAGTTTGCTCCTTTCGGGGCTAACTTCAATCACCTCGCCTTCAAAATCTTTGAACGGACCCGAAAGCACCACGATTTTGTCTCCGACTGCCATATCAATTTTGACAACCGGCTCTTGCTCCTGGGCTTGCTTGAAGATCCGTTCGATTTCTCCTGGACTTAGTGGCACGGGTTTTACGTGTCCCCGTCCCCGTCCATAGCGACGTTTTTGTTCTGCCCCAACAAAATTAATCACATTTGGTGTGTTTTTAACAACCTGCCAGGCGTCGTCATCCATCACCATTTGGACTAATACGTAACCGGGGAAGACTTTTTCTTCAGAGTGTTGCCGAGAACCATCCTTCCGGATTTTCACCGTCGGCGTCTGCGGAATTTGCACTCTTAAAATCCGGTCAGCCACATCCAAGGTTTGAATGCGCTGTTCCAGGTTGGTCTTGACCCGCTTTTCACAGCCAGACGCCACCTGAACCGCGTACCAGTGTGCGGTTTGAGTTTGTTCGGGTTGTTGATTTGAATCGTTTGATTCGTCTGCGGCAAAACTCATCAAAATACCTGTTTTGATACCCATACAAAGAGGCCATCCACCAAATAGATTAAGGTGGCGCTTAAAATCACCATCAGTAGCACAGCTGCTGATTCGCTAATTAGCTGCTGCCGACTCGGCCAAACAACTTTACCGAGTTCTTCTTTGGTGTCATCAAAGAACGTTGCTACGTTAAACCCGGATTCAGTGCTTTGAGTCTCTGATTCAGTTTTCGTTTTTTTTGCCACGACCTTAGATCTCCCCGTCACTCGATTTTAGGTGCAAGATTCTTGGATTTATCTGCCCACAACGTTGATATTTGTGGGAGGGCAGGGCGTTTACCCGGAGAAACCCAATCACCAAGCCTCCGTTAACGCAGCTTTAAGGTATCTCCGTGATGAGATACTTTACAACCACTTCCACAACAAGTTTACCCGAATTTTTTGACTTTCATGGGAGAAGACCAGTCAAAGTAGTGGCTTCGGGCAGAAGCGGAACTTTGTCTTTCTACATTCTATGTATTTATTTTAGAGCGCGCCCTGGAGGACTTGAACCCCCGACATCAGGTTTTGGAGACCTGCGTTCTACCAACTGAACTAAGAGCGCACGGAGTGATTGGGGTAGTAATCCTAAACCCCTCACATCACATTATTTAGTTTAGCGCAGGGCGTCAACATAAAGTCAATGCCTTGCCAAATTAACTTATATTCCCCGGTCAAAGCGTTGTTTGATGCGAGTCGCTTTACCCACGCGATCGCGTAAGTAGAATAACTTCGCCCGACGCACCCTACCTCGACGGATAATTTTAATGCTCTCCACTCGCGGAGAATGAATCAAAAATACCCGCTCTACGCCGACGCCCTGAAACACACGTCGTACTGTGATCGTTTCGTTGATACTACCGTTACGCATAGCAATCACGGTGCCTTCGTAAGGCTGTACCCGTTCCTTGCCACCTTCTCGGATTCTTACCCCAACCCGAACGGTGTCGCCGACATGAATCACGGGAAGGTTTGATTTAAGCTGTTCCGCTTCGATGGAGCGAATAATCTCTTGAGCCTTCATGTTTTTTTATAAAAGTCACAATCTCTAATATTACCGTGTTTGATTAGCTTGCGTCTAGAGATATACCTTAAAAATTTTTATCTTTCAAACAATGGCAGGATGCATACCATCCATTGATTGATTAGTCAAACGACATATATTACTTACTCGTCGCCTAGGCGATCACATGCACAGAATGGTAACTTGCCTCAGAATACGAGAACGACATTGACTCATGCAATATTAGAATTATAGAGATTCTAATATTGCATAAATCCTGTTTTTTTGCATCTTTAAATACAAAAACTGAGAAAAAAAAACAGTATTACACTCTCAATGAAGTTGGGTGAAGTTTCAATTTTAAATTTTTTTAGCTTCAAACTTCACCATTCTTCAGAGCTGACTTGCTTGCTCAGGAAAACTTTTTTGTGGGTGTGAATAGAGTGAAACGATCAAAAATTTCCCGAAATATTCTGCTAACTAGCCCAGCCATTTTTAGTGGAATACTGTTAATATTCAGCTCAGTAGTAGCAACGGCACAGGAAACTCAGTCTATCGCTGTGTCTTCCGATGCCAATACATCCATATCGGTAACACCTGTTGAACTCTTGCCATCGGTTAGTACGGCTCAAGTTCCTGAAAACAATTCAGTTGCCACCGCCGCTCTATCTATACAGCAAAAAGAACACGTTGAACAGCCTTTCCAACAATCATTTGCTAACACAAATTCAACGGATTTACCGATAGAAACGGCTCAAAAATCTAGTGAGGAGCAGATAGAGGAAACAGGTATCCCGACTGGGGAAATAATAACTCCCTATAGCGAGGTTGAAACTTCGCAAAACGATCCGTTGGATCAAGTAACCAACGTCTCTCAACTCAGTGATGTCAGACCAACTGATTGGGCCTATGAGGCGCTACGCAGTTTAGTAGAACGATATGGTTGTATAGCAGGTTATCCCGACGGCACCTTCCGAGGCAACCGAGCTATGACGCGCTATGAATTTGCCGCAGGTTTGAATGCTTGCTTGCAGCAAGTGGAGCGTTTGACTCAGACTGGAAGTCAAGGATTGCTCACTAAAGCAGATTTAGAAACGCTACAACGGTTGGTGGATGAATTCCGATCCGAATTGACCGTCTTGGGAACCCGTGTCGATACCCTAGAAGGTCGTGTAGCGTTCTTAGAAGACCATCAATTTTCTACAACAACCAAGCTGGTTGGAGAAGCAATTTTCGGCGTTGCTGATGCATTTGGAGACGATATTGACGGTCAAGTCAATACAGTCCTTCATGACCGGGTTCGGCTCAATTTTCTCACCAGTTTTAGTGGAAAAGACCAGTTACAAATTCGGCTCCAAGCGGGTAATGCTACACCGCTTTTAGCCAGAGCAGGTGTCACGCTCCAAGATGGATCGAGTGGTACCCAAGAAGGGCGATTTACCTATGACGGAGATGCTAATAACAATGTGTTTATCGACATCTTGCGTTACCGTTTCCCTTTGGGAAAAACAGCCACTGTTCAAATTTTGGCGAACAACGCCCTACACCATTACTATGCAGACACCGTTAACCCCTACCTCGAAGGGTTGGCAGGTGGAGAAAATGCCATCTCGCGATTTGCAGAACGTAACCCCATTTACCGCATTGGTCCCTTTGGCGCGGGTGCGGCTTTAGCAATCAAACCAAGCAATAACTTAAGAGTTGACTTGGGCTACATCTCGAATACAGCGAGCAATCCCGGGTCAGACAATGGTTTATTTAATGGCAATTATTCGGGAATTGCTCAAGTTGTTTTAGGGAATCGGTTTAAGATTGGATTCACTTACGTACATGCCTATGATGATGGTAGTAACACCGATGGTGATGGAGCCAATCGTTTTGCTCTCGGTGGTACGGGTACCGCTTTTGCCAATCTCAATCCAGCCCAACTGGCAAGAGTCACGAATCTTCCAGCCTCGGTCTTAAGTAGACCGGTTGTGAGTAACTCCTACGGGATACAAACTTCTTTGGGATTTAGCCCTAAGTTTCTCATTAATGGTTGGGTGGGTTTAACAGAAGCTCGTCTGATTGGTTTAGGGGATGCTGATATTTGGAACTTTGCAGTCGGTTTTGTCTTTCCTGATTTGGGCAAAAAAGGTAATATTGCTGCGATTGTTGCGGGTGCCGAACCCACTCTCCGAGGGCTAAATGTTCCGGGGGGTACGCGAAACTTCAATCGGGATTTTGCTTATCACATTGAAGGGTTTTACAAGTTTAAGGTCAACAAAAACATTTCCATCACTCCAGGTGTGATCTGGTTAACTTCTCCCAATCAAAATGACAGCAACAGTGATGCGATTATTGGCACGATTAGAACAACGTTCATTTTTTAATTAGGCTGCCGAACACTCTCTTTTTCTATCCCCTAGCTCTTGATGGGCGAGGGGATATTCAATTAGATCAGGTCTTCGTGATTAGAACGTAAATGTGGTTCGGACTGTACCAATAAAGATGTCGTCGTTGCGGCTATCATGACCGGGTGCCGTCAGCCAGATCACACCAGGAGTGATGAGAATATTGGGCGAGAGTTTGTACTTGTATAGAGCTTCAATATGCAAACCCGTATCGCGATCGCTTCTGCGCCCACCACTCCCCACTAAGAAAGGCCCTACCGTACTGTCGCTACCCGTGAGCTTGGGTTCCATGCCGACGATCAAGCCTAGCGTACTGCCTTTACTACCAACGTCACTGATGGCAAGCGTCGCGCCATAAGTCCAGATATCAGCATTACCTTTGCCAATAACAGTGGCATTAGTATAGGCTCCCCAACCACTCAGGATCACTTGGGGCGAGAAGGCAAAAGAAGCTTCGAGACCGTAGGAGTTACCGACAACCGGATTGTTGCGATTTGCCACATTGACAGGATTCTGCCACTGCATCTGAGACGCGATACTACCCGTACCATGACGTAAGTTGGAGCGATCGTAGGTATTAACATAGGTCGCTCCTAAGCTCAAGGCATTGCTGGGCTTATAGGTAACCTGAGCAAGAGCGGAGTGGTTGCCATCAAATAGACCAAATTTTTCGTTGGGATTGTTCCCCCCATCTGTTAAGTAAGCCAAGTCTAGGCGGATCGGGTTTTTTACACCAATTGAGACTCCAGCCCCTTGACTCTGTCCTCCCATGTAATAAATGGGGCTATAGCGACCAAAGCGGGATAGGGCACCAGTACCATTGCCCTCCAAGCTAGGGTTCAGTGTAGAGGTAACGTCCTCAAACTTGCCTTGATTGGCAAACAGATAAACTTGGGCAATGTCGTTAACGGGAAAGCGATAGAACAATTTATCAAGTGCGACATTATTATTCCCGCCTGCTTCAATGGCAAATCGACCCTCGCGGGTGACGTTGAGTCCCGGACCACTCGGCGCTGTAAGAGGGCCAAATGGCTCAATGTTCGCAGCCTGAAGGCGAGTGCGTAACAAGTCTTTGCCGGTGAAGCTGGTGTCGAAATTGAGTCGCACCCGGTTTTGAAAGACGGCTTCGTCGTTAGTGTACTCCGGATTTCCAGCTTGAGAGCCTGCGCGATCGCCAAACAAATCACTAATAGCAAAGACGGCTTCTCCCCGTAGCTTCGTCGTTGTCGAGAACTGCTGAGCTTCCAAGGATGCCACCCGTCCTTCGATCTGATCCACTCGCCCTCCCAAAGCGGTTAGTTCGGTGCGGAACTCATTCACGAGTCGCTGGATAGTTTCTAAGTCTGGCTTAGTAACGAAGTTTTCCGTGCTGGACTGAATAATGCGCTCCATTTGCTGCAAACAAGCATTCACACCAGCGGCAAATTCATAGCGCGTCATTGCCCGGTTGCCTCGGTAGGTGCCATCGGGGTAACCTGCTATACAGCCATAACGCTCGACCAGACTTCGCAGTGCTTCATAAGCCCAATCCGTCGGTCTTACGTCAGACAGTTGGTTGACATTGGTGACTTGGTCGAGGGAGTCAGCTTTAATGCCACTGTTATATTGTTGAATTTGCTGCAAAACCTCAGTGGTGCTGCTCTCAGGAGGTGGTACCTGCTGCGCCAGGATAGTTTGGGTGCTCTTCAAGTTGCCACTCGCTTCCTTTGGCATCAACGGGGAAACTGAGGGCTGGATGAGTGTACTTTCGGGTAGTTGGCTTAAGGTTTCAACAGTGGGTTGAGCAGCAATGGCTGTTTGCGTCGGGCTGCTGGCAACAATTTGAGATTGAGATGGCTGATTGGTTTGGCGATCGCTAGGTTGTACAGAAGCCGCAGGTTCGCGGGGAATAACAGTTACTGTGTGCGTAGAAATAACTGGATCGATTGAATACTGGGTCGCTCGTGCGCTGGGGGTGACTAGTAGAGAAACTACCAGAAGAATCGGAGACGCTTTGAGAGTGTTCCAGATCAGTTTTGACATTGCTTTCTTTTTATCGCTAGCCGGATCGCTTTTGAAGGCAACCTTACCGACTGGCTCAAACCCTGTCGGTAAGGATTACGAGCGGGATAATTACCTATACCAGGGCAGTGTCATGGATCAGGACTTTCTCTGGCAGTGTTCCTATTTCCTTTTTCCCTGCTCTTTACGTCTTCTCCAGGGGCAATATTAAAAAAAAATCCCACCCCTTTAAGGGATGAGATCGTTATTGCCTTCGCTCAGCGAGCTAGGCAACTGTGAAGTGTCTAGGGATACTGATGGAAAAGAAAGCTGTGTTAAGCGTTTGCGTAGCGTTCCTGAAAGGTAGTTATCCCGCAGGGAATCGCTCTGTTCAGGACTCGCTGTTCACCCATTTCATCAAAAACGTGACTAGAAGGTGAATGTGGTTCGGAGGGTACCGATAAAGATGTCGTCGTTGCGGCTATCATGACCGGGTGCCGTCAGCCAGATTACACCAGGAGTGATGAGAATATTGGGGGATAGTCTGAACTTATAGAAGCCTTCCAGGTGGAGACTGGTGTCGCGATCGCTGCGACGTCCGGCTTGGAGACCACCAATCCCACTGGCGAGAACTGCACTACTTGTACCCGTAAGCTTGGGTTCCATACCCACCACGAAACCGAGCGAGCTACCTTTCTTGCCAAAGTCGTTGATTGAGAGTGTGCCGCCGTAGGTCCAAACATCTGCATCACCAACACCAATCACTCTGGCAGCCGTGTATGCACCCCAGCCACTCAAAATTAGTTGAGGACTGAAGGCAAAAGAGGCTTCTAGACCGTAGGAGTTGCCGACCACAGGACTACCATTGACTCGGACATTAGAAGCAAGACTCCCCGTACTGTGATTGAGTCCTATGCCGCTGCCGGTGTACGAATTCACGTAAGTTGCAGCGATTTTGAAGGCATCGAATGGCTTAAAGGTTAGCTGGGCTAAAGCACTGTAGTTGCCATCAAAAAGACCAGCACCTTCATCAGGATTGCTGCCTTCATTAGTCGAATAAACTGCATCAAAACGGAGAGGACGTTTTCCTCCACCCAAGGTTATTGCAGCCCCTGTCCCCTGACCTCCCATACGATAGATGGGGCTAAAACGACCAAAGCGAGACAAAGCACCCGTGCCACTTGAGTCTAAGCCAGGGTTAACTACATCCACAATGTCTTCAAAGGGAACCCCACTGGCTAGGAGGTATGCTTGACCGAAGTTTCCCAATGGAAAGCGGTAGAATAATCGATCGATCTCAACGCTGTTGCCTGTATCAGCAGCGAATCCCAATCGACCCTCTCTCGTGATACCAACACCTGGACCAGGAGAACTCGTGAGGGGACCAAAATCATTAAAATTCCCGGCCTGAAGACGAGTCCGCAACAAATCTTTCCCGGTGAAGCTAGTATCGAAGGAAAGCCGTACTCGGTCTTGGAAGACTGTCTCGTCTCTGGCATAATCGTTCCCCGCCCGATCTTGTCCGCCAAATAAATCGCTAATAGCGAAGATAGCTTCCCCGCGTAGCTTGGTGGTTGTCGAGAACTGATGGTCTTCTAAGAACGCTACCCGTCCTTCCAACTGATCCACTCGCCCACCTAAGGCGGTTAATTCTGTTCTGAATTCATCAACCAGCCGTTGCAGCGTTTCTAAATCTGCTTTAGTCGCGAATTCGTTACCACCACCTCCGATGATCCGCTCAATTTGCTGTAGGCAGGCATTCAATCCAGCCGCAAATTCATAGCGTGTCATGGCTCGGTTGCCCCGGAAGGTACCATCGGGATAACCTGCAATACAACCATAGCGCTCAACTAAACTGCGTAGCGCTTCATAAGCCCAATCCGTCGGTCTGACGTCGCTCAGTTGGGTAACATTGGTAACTTGGTCAAGAGCCTCAGCAGGACTTCCAGCATCGTTTTCTTGATATTGCTGGATTTGCTGCAAAACTTCGGCAGATTCAGCCGTTGTCTTGTCTGAGGCGGGTACCTGCTGAGCCAGGGTACTGTCGGCGCGGTTGAAATTGACGCTAGGGTCTGTTGGGGTTACTGGGGAAATGGAGGGTTGGGTCTGTGTAATCTCAGGTAGTTGGGTTGAGACTTCAACTGTACTCTCAGGAAGTGCCGCTTGGTCAGTGCCGCTGGCTACTGTTGGCTCAGAAATATTTTGGGGAGCAATGGTGCGGCTAGCAATAACTAGAGTTTGAGGCAGCTCAGTTGACGGTGCCACCGTAACTTCAGTAGAATTTCCTACTGTCTGTTCAGACGCATTCTCTTGAGCATAAGCGCTCCCACAAAAGAATAGAGAAGCTCCCAGTAGGACTGGACTGAGCCTTAAAATTTTCCAAAACAAGGTTGACATGATGCTTATTAATTCCTCACACCGAATAGACGCTCAAGACTCACGAAACATGGATTCATTATCCACAGAGTTCTTGATTTAATTAAACACCATCGAAATCACTACTCATAAATTACAGTATCATCCTTTTTTATTTTATAAAAGCTTTTTGAACATACTTCCTGATAACCAAAACTTCTAGCACTCATTAAGCTAAACTAACATCAATCACTTGTTGTTTATTCAATGAAGTCAGGCGCTTAGAGTCCGGTTGCTGACTTTTATAATCCCCTACAGCATGGGATTAAAAGGTGGCATGACTAAGTTTTTAAAGGCTATCATGGCAAGGATCAAAGACTATTGTATTAGACATTACCAACCGAATCATTCAAACAGAACAATTCCCAATAAAGATAATTTAAACTAAAACTTGCTTTTAAACTCACGGTCGATCTGCGTTTGGCAAACACCCTGGGAGGCTCCTGGGAAAAAATGACAAAAGAAATCCCTGCCACCTAATTCGCGATTTCTGGTTATCAACGAGCCATAGTTCTTGTAAAGATAGTAGGGCAGTCAGTTTAGGAATCGGTAAGATTTAGGTAATCCTGAGGTTAAGCCAGTGTGAGTTCTGACGAGATTGAGGAATTGAAAAGCAATAACCGTTTTTGATTTTTGACTTTTTCTATCGGTGGCCTGTGACAATGTAAGTCACACGTTGACCAATGTTGGTGGCATGATCAGCCATGCGTTCCAAATGACGAATGACGAGAGCTAACAAAAGAATCGGTTCCACAACCCCAATAATATTCTGTTGATGAGCTAGGGTGTGGTAAAGTGTGTCGTAAGCCGTATCGACTTTATCATCTAGTTCTTTAATCGATCGCCCAGCGTTAGCGTCTAAATCAGCTAATGCGACTAAACTCGTAGCGAGCATCGCTTGAGCATGATGAGACATCACCTCAATCTGAGGTAAGCAATCATGACGGGGGTAAGGTAAGAGCTTAAGGGCAATTTCGGCTAAATCTTCGGCATAATCGCCAATTCGCTCCAAGTCTCGCACCAACTGCATAAACGCGCTAAGGAGGCGTAAGTCCTGAGCCACGGGGGCTTCGAGCGTCATCAGTGTGGCACACTCTAACTCAATGTGGCGATAGTAGCGATCAATTTGCTTATCGAGTAAAGGAAGGGCTTGAGCCGCTTCCAAGTTTTGGGAGAATAGAGCTTGGTGACTCATGCGGAAAGAGTGTTCAACCAATGCGCCCATACGCAAGACATCTTGCTCTAAGCGCCTGAGGCTGCGCTGAAAATGAAGACGTTCAGAATTGCTACTTCCAGAAGATAGACTCACCTCAAATGCCTTAAAGAATCAGAGCGAGTATTAACTACTATTTACAGTGATAGCAAATCAACGTTAACTTATAGTAAATTTTTGCGATCGGGTAGTTTAATTTGTAACCAAGCCCCCTTCGTCTCCGGATGATTTTTCGCCTGCACAGTACCTCCATGGGCTTGAATAATTTGTTGGACAATGGAGAGTCCTAAGCCACTACCACTGCTTACAGCTATGGTACAAGGCTCAGATGTACTGGGTGACTTTTGCCGTGAGGGATCTCCTCGGTAAAGCCGCTTAAACACATGAGGTAAGTCTGATTCGGTAAAGCCAGCGCCTGAGTCAATGATATCGATTTGAATCAGTGAGCCTGAAGTTTCGCCCTCTAGCCCGTTGGAGGCATTGCCCAAGGGGAAAGAATCAACCCTCACCTCAACCTCACTATCGACGGCTGGTGCTTCTAGGCGAGTCACTTCAACTTGAATGGTTACTTGAGGGAAGCTGTGTTTAATACTGTTATCGAATAAATTCAGAAAAACTTGGGTGAGACGGGCTTCATCTGCTCTCAGCCAGACAGTATCCAGGCCAAAATAGGCAAGACACAGTTGCTTTTGCTGCGCCAAAGGTTCCAGGGTTTGCCAAGTGGACTGAATTAAAGACCGCAGTTCGACAGACTGATAAGTGAGACTTTTGCTAGGGTTTTTCTCCAGATTGCTGAGTTCCAGCCAATTTTGGACAAGGTTGATCAGTCGGTTAGTTTCGTGCAGCAGTTGTTCAACCCAACGGCGTGCAGGATTCTCCAGACGCCCTTGTAAAGCTTCCGCCACCAAGCGAATTGAAGTTAGAGGCGTTCTCAGTTCGTGGGCTAAGTCTGAAAACCACTGATTGCGGGATTGAGCAAGTTCGACGAGAGGTTGCCGATTTTCTAGAAAAACTCCCACTTGTCCGTGAGGGAGAGGCCAACTCGAAGCACGTAGGGTAAGCAATTGCACATCCCCCATCGCTTCCCCATCTAAACAAGGAGGGTGAAAAACCCATTCTTGGATCGTCGGTTTTTGCTGATGACGAGTTTGTTCAATGAGTTGATCGAGTTCGTAGGAACGCACAAGTTCTAGGAGTAAGCGTAGCTGTCCAGGTTCCCATCGATCAATCTGCAACAACTGACGCGCTTGCTCATTACACCAGAGCAACCGATTCTCTTCATCGACCTGCAAATATCCGAAAGGCGCTACCTCTAGCAATCGCCGCCCTGTTTGCAGTTTTTCTTCCAGCTTTGCTCGATGCTCATTGGCTAGGGCAATTTCTTGTCGCAAGCGAGAAACGGCTGATAGGGCTTTGCTAGAGGAATCTGTCTGTAATACACCCAACATTTGTTCTAGTTGCCGTTGGAGTCGTTGCCTTTGCCAGAGACAAAACCCAATTCCCACAGCCAGACCCAGTAAAAATGCCAGTAGGGTCATCGTTTATCGGTTGCAAGGTTGAAGGTTTCCAGGTGGAAAGTTTAAACATTGTAACTTTTCAATACTGGCATAACACATTCAACTCTCGACGGATCAAAATCTATCACTGTGTCCGAACGCCGCCAACCTTCAACCTTCTAATTTCCATTTTTAACCAAAGCGGTAGCCGAAACCCCGAACTGTAATCAGATATTCTGGCTGACTGGGGTCTTGTTCTAATTTTTCCCGCAACCAGCGAATATGAACATCCACTGTTTTTGTGTCACCCAAAAAATCGGGTCCCCATATCTGATCGATTAACTGTTCACGTGACCAAACTCGGCGAGGATAACTCATGAATAGTTCTAAAAGCCGGAATTCCTTGGGTGATAAGTTAACTTCTTTCCCCCGAACCATGACGCGGCACTCTTGAGGATAGAGGATAACCTCCCGCATTTGCAGCATGGGTGTTTGAGGCAAGGCACTCAAGCGCTGACGACGCAGTAAGGCACGGCAACGGGCAATCAACTCCCGCATACTGAAAGGTTTGGTCAGGTAGTCATCTGCGCCGACTTCCAACCCCAAAACCCGGTCGGTTTCACTGGCTTTGGCACTGAGAATCAAGATAGGGACAAAATTACCCTGATAACGTAACAAGCGACACAGATCTAAACCATTGATCTGGGGCAACATCAAATCCAAGATAAGTAAGTCATACTGGAACTCTCCGTCCGCTGGCTCTGCATCTTGAAGCAGTGATAGTGCAGTGCGCCCATCGATGGCAGTGGTCACCTCGAAGCCTTCTTCTTCTAAAGCTAGAACAAGCATTTCCCGAATTAAATCTTCGTCTTCCACGACCAGAATTCGCGTCGCTTGCGTCAGCTCTGGACGGGTAGGACTCTGCGGTAGATCGAGAGAAAGCATAAATTAAGTAACCGAGTGTTTTGAAGTTCTAAGCCAAGGTATACACCAAAACTACTTCCTCACACAGAGAAAAAAGGTCTAGGAATATACGTCTTCATTAGTACAGCTTTACACAAACCTGTCAGCCCTAGTGTTTTAAGACTTAATAAGTTTTGCTTGAGTTTGTTGCTGATGGCAACTTATTGCAATAATATGCACAGGGTGTAATACAAGTCATACACTTAGTATGACAGATAGGGGGGTTGACAGTATAAAGGCGCAGATCTGTAGATTACGGCTCTCTTACTTTCACTGTCTCATCAGTTGCAACCATCTGGGTTATCTACTTCAGCTTCAATCTTATAAGTCTCCAATCCCATTGCGGCTTGGAGTGATAAGTGCATCGCTATCGTTACGAGTCGCTTTCCTGAAAGAGTCTACTTAGTCAAGATTGAGGTAACCCTCCGGCGCGACAAACTCCTGTCATCGCCTACAGAGCATACAGAGTCTAAAGATTATCGACGCGAGACTAAATAAAAATGTTGCTACATTTGTGTACTTGGACAGAGGTTGAGGCTTACCTAAAGCAGTCTTCAGGAATTATTTTGCCCATTGGCTCCACAGAACAACATGGGCCGACAGGGTTAATTGGCACCGATGCGATTTGTGCAGAAGCGATCGCAAAGGGTGTGGGCGAAGCCACTAACGCTTTAGTTGGCCCAACCATTAACGTCGGGATGGCACTGCATCATACGGGATTTCCCGGCACGATTAGCTTGCAACCGAGCACGCTCATTCAGCTAGTTCGAGATTATCTCAGTAGTTTGACCAGAGCCGGATTTACTAAATTTTTCTTTATTAATGGTCACGGGGGTAATATTGCTACGTTGAAGGCGGCTTTTGCCGAGAGTTACGCTCACTTAACAGACTTAAATATTCCTAATGCAGAACACGTTCAGTGTCGCGTTGCTAATTGGTTTACCTGTGCTTCTGTCTATAAATTAGCGAAAGAGTTGTATGGCAACCAAGAGGGTTCCCATGCCACACCCAGCGAAATTGCCGTTACTCAGTATCTCTATCCTGAATCGATCAAGGATATCCCCTTACTCACCTCTGCCGCTTCCGGACATACGATCTATGGTGCAGTAGACTTTCGACGGCGCTATCCCGATGGACGAATGGGTTCTAACCCATCTTTGGCGACGCCGGAACATGGAAGACAATTTTATGAGCTGTCGGTGAAGGAATTGAGTAGTTGCTATTTGGAATTTTTGAGTGCGGATTGAGGGGAATGGTAATCGGTAATCGGTAATTGGTAATTGGTAATGGCAGTCGCACCCTGAATGATTTGCAATCAGCAAGGATTAATGATAGCGAGTCGTTGAAGCCATCACTCCTTCACTCTTCGCTCATTTCCTCATCACCATCATCCGCAAAATTCTGGCGTAAACCTCCAGGCAAGGCAGCAATAATAGCGTCGAGTACTCTAGCTACCGGGATGATTTCTAAACCCATATCGGGTAGAGTTTGCCCTTTGGGAATAATCGCTCGCTTGAAGCCTAACTTGGCGGCTTCTTTCAGGCGGAGTTCCATTTGAGAAACCAGCCGTACCTGTCCACCCAATCCCACTTCGCCGATCATCACAGTACGGGGATCGACAATGCGATCGCGAAAACTGGCAACGACGGCGATCGCAACCCCCAAATCCGCCGCCGGTTCTTCAACGCCCAACCCGCCTGATGTGGCAACGTAGGCATCTAACTTCGATAGGGGAATCCCCACTCGCTTTTCCAACACCGCGAGAATTTGTTGCAATCGGTTATAGTCTACACCGGTGGTGGATCGACGCGGTGAACCATAACTCGCCGGACTGACTAGCGCCTGCAACTCCACCACCAGTGGACGGGTGCCTTCACAAGCCACAACGGTAGCTGTGCCGGGACTACTTTCATCTCGGTTGCCTAAAAACAGTTCAGAGGGGTTAAGGACTTCCTGCAAGCCTTTATCCACCATTTCAAAAATGCCGATTTCGTGGGTGGCACCAAAGCGGTTTTTCACGGAACGGAGGAGGCGATGAGAGGCAAAGCGATCGCCTTCAAAATACAACACGGTATCCACCAAGTGTTCTAATACCCTAGGGCCTGCGATCGCGCCTTCTTTGGTAACGTGTCCCACAATCAGCAGCGTGATGTTCTCGCGTTTTGCTACCTGCATGAGCGCAGATGTACATTCTCGCACCTGCGCCACCGAACCAGGCGCAGACGTTAAAGCGGCAAAGTACAACGTCTGAATACTATCAATCACAGCCACCTGCGGCTTGAGAGACTCCAACTCCCGCAGCACTTCTTCTAAATCGGTTTCTGGCAGCACATAGAGATTTAAATCCGGATTGGGTTGGGTGGGTTTCTCTGGTTTAGCTTGGTTCACGGAACCGGGAGCATCCTGGTGTCCGTTTTGGGATGACTTCCCTCGCTTTTTTGGGGCACTGCTCGATGCCTCTTCCTCAATGGGTTTAGTCCCCACACCTAGCCGTGAGGCTCGTAGCTTGACCTGTTGTCCTGATTCCTCGGCACAAACATAAAGGATACGATGGTTCTGCGCTAGCTGATTGGCTACTTGAAGAAGTAGCGTCGATTTGCCAATTCCTGGATCGCCACCAATCAACACCAATGAGCCAGGAACAATCCCTCCCCCCAGTACGCGATCAAGTTCAATGTAACCGGACGCAAACCGCATCTGGACATTGTCGGAAATTTCCGAGAACTTCAAAGACGATCTCGGTTGCGCTGGTCCTTTGCTTGGTGACTTGCGATCAGAACGGGTATTAGATTGCCAACCGCCCCGATTAATATTGAGAGGAGTCGAAGTTAAAACTTCTTCTTCTAGGGAGTTGTAGGTGCCGCAGGCTGAACATTTGCCAAACCATTGTGAGAAGTGTTCCCCGCATTGGTTACATATATATACAGATTTAGTCTTTGCCATCCTGAGCTAAAGAAGTGTTAAGGATTATTAAGGAAACCTTAATAATTAAAGAAATAGGTAAGATAAGCGGCAAACCACCAACAGATAGAGCATTCAACTCTTAAAAAAGCTTCTTATAGCGTTATATCTTAGAGATAAGCTACTCAATAAATTAACAATCCGCCGAGCATCTTTTGGGAGTACTGAGTCAATTGGAAAATCATAAGGAAAAAATCCTCGTTGTTGATGATGAAGCAAGTATCCGCCGCATCTTGGAAACACGTCTTTCCATGATTGGCTACGATGTTGTCACAGCAGCCGATGGAGAAGAAGCTCTGGAAACCTTTCGTAATGCAGACCCTGACCTAGTGGTTTTGGATGTAATGATGCCGAAGCTCGACGGTTACGGGGTTTGTCAGGAATTGCGAAAGGAATCCGATGTCCCCATTATTATGCTAACGGCATTAGGGGATGTTGCCGACCGCATTACAGGTTTAGAGTTAGGGGCAGATGACTATGTTGTCAAGCCCTTTTCGCCGAAAGAGTTGGAAGCCCGCATCCGTTCTGTATTACGACGGGTTGACAAGGTAGGCGCTTCTGGGATTCCCAGTTCGGGTGTGATCCATGTCAGCCTGATCAAAATCGACACCAATAAGCGGCAGGTGTATAAGGGAGATGAGCGCATCCGGCTCACTGGTATGGAGTTCAGTCTCCTAGAGTTATTGGTCAGCCGTTCTGGGGAACCCTTCTCGCGATCGGAGATTTTGCAGGAGGTGTGGGGTTACACACCAGAGCGCCATGTCGATACCCGTGTGGTGGATGTCCACATCTCACGGCTACGGGCGAAGCTGGAAGACGACCCCAGCAATCCTGAGCTGATTTTGACGGCACGCGGGACGGGCTATTTGTTCCAGCGAATTATTGAACCTGGGGAGGAGTGAAGTATGGGGTATGAAACAGCCTTGGGATGGGGAATACCAATAACGTAAATTCTTCAGCCTTTATCCTTCATCTTTAGTAAAGACGCATGGCTAAACCTGATCAAAACTATGTACTGCGACAACTTCCATTGATTGTGGGAGGCGTTGCAGGAGTTCTGCTGCTGACTAACCGTTTGTTGACGCCCCAACTCACGGAATCTCAGGCACGTTCAGATGCTTTAGGAGTGATTTTAAGCGCAGTGTTGATTTTGACAGGTTTACTGTGGCAGCAGGTGCAGCCGCGATCGCCGGAAGCGGTTAACCTGATCGGAGAGGAGGGGTTGGAATTAGCCCCTGAATTACCGGAAGAGGTGAAGACTGAACTGGCATGGGCGTCACATCTGTTGCTGACGAATACAGTGACGCGATCGCTAGTGGTGTTCTATCAAGGCAAGATTTTATTGCGTCGAGGTGTTTTAGGGGCGAATCCAGAAGTCAAGCCAGGAGCTATTTTGAGTCGAGTTATAGAAAAACAAAAGCCTGTTTATTTAGTGGATCTCAAGCTATATCCTGGACGCATTGAATTTGACTACCTGCCAGAAAATACTCAAGGAGTCATCTGCCAACCGCTTGGTGATCAGGGGGCACTGATTTTAGCGGCAAATGCCCCCCGTAGTTACACAAAGCAAGATGAGAATTGGATCGAGGGAATTGCAGACAAACTGGCCAATACCCTTAGCCGATTTGCTGAGGATTTCGCCACTGTTGAGGGTTAAATGTTGATCACAATTCTTTACTGGATACTGATTGCTGTGATGTTGGTGGGTGTTGTCGGGGCGGTGGTTCCCGGCATTCCTGGCCCTAGCTTGATTTTAGGTGCAATTTTAGTTTGGATTATTGTTCAGGTGAGCCAGGGTGTGGCGAATGTGAACTGGCTACCCCTGATCTCGATATTTTTGATTTTGATTTTGAGTGCTGGCGTTGAATTTTTAGCCACCTACTGGGGGGCTAGACAAGCGGGTGCCAGTAAATGGGGGCAAATTGGTGCCTTTGTAGGGTTAGTGTTAGGATTTTTCGGTCTTCTGCCAGCTTGGCTGTTTGGAGGGCCACTGGTGGGTATTCTGATTGGCCCTCTGTTGGGAGCCATTATTGGAGAATTTATCTATCGGCGGGAATTGCCACTCTCAGAAAGAACCCAGCAGTCGGTTAAGGCGGGTGTGGGAGTAGTCGTGGGTTCGCTGATTGGGAATTTAATTGAAGGGTTACTGGCGATCGCAGCGGTGGTCATTTTTGTCGTCTCTACTTGGCCTCCAGGAGCTGGGGTATAAGAAATTTCAATGAAATGCTGATGAATAGTGCAACCATGGGGAATTGCACCTCTCTTCAGTGTGATTTTTAGCACTTTGTTTCCTAGAGGTGCTTGTTGGACAGGTTATACTACAGGTCTTTGTGTCTATTGGATAACATGGAACAAACCAAAATCACTTTTGCCAAAGAAATTGGATTTAGAAAAGAACTAAATCGCAGAGTTAAGGATTATTTTAGATCTGAAAATATTTCCCCTAGAGATAATCCGGCAATGTATCTTAAAACAGCCGTTCTGTTGGGGTGGATGATTTCGGCTTGGACTTTCATCCTTTTCGCTCCTGTATCAGGTTGGATGAGATTAATCGGCTGCGTCATTCTCGCTTTTGGGATGGCGGGGTTTGTCTTTAATGTGGGTCATGATGCCAACCATGGAGGATATTCCAACAATAAATATGTTAATTACATATTGGGTTTGACTTACGATTTTATGGGAGTTTCCAGTTATTTATGGAGATATCGTCATAACGTTCTGCATCATACTTATACCAACATCCCAGGTCATGATGTTGAAATCGATGGGGATGGTTGGGTGAGGATGTATCCCACACAAGAATACCGATGGTATTACCGGTTTCAGCATATTTACATCTGGTTCATTTATTGTTTGGTCCCTCTGTATTGGTCTTACTGCGATGTGAATTTGATTTTAAGTAAGGGCAAATATCACAACCATGTCATCCCAACACCTAAACTTTCCGAGAAAATAACGCTGCTGGGATTTAAAGTGATTTGGCTGGGTTACGTGATTGGTATCCCCTTAGCGGTGGGATACACGCCATGGCAAGTATTTTTGGGTGTGGCGGTTACCTTTATGACCTATGGATTGGTCATCAATATCGTGTTTATGCTGGCTCATGTTCTGGATTCAGCCGAGTTCTTAACCAGTGAGTCAGAGCAAATCCACATAGAAGATGAATGGGCGATTTTCCAGCTCAAGACAACGGTAGACTTTGCCCCAAAAAACCACTTCATTAATTGGTATGTCGGAGGATTAAACTATCAAGCCATTCATCACCTTTTCCCCAAAGTTTGTCATATTCACTACCCCAAAATTGCAAAGATTGTGCAAGAAGTTTGCCAAGAATTTGGGGTGGAATATAAGGTGTATGAAACTTTTGGAGGCATTTTGAGTTCTAATTATCGCTGGTTGAAAGCATTAGGACGTGCACCTGCAACGACAAAGCGTGTCAGTGTTGTGAATTCAACTGTATAAAAAATGACATCGGCTGGCTCCGTCAGGAGCCAGCTTGTTCTCAGCGTTAAACTTTAGTAGCTATCATTCTCGCCAACGGTCACCCTCTCCAAGCGATGGTTAGCTCGGTTGAGCCGATCGGCGATCGCCTGTCGCCAGGTTAGCGTCACTTTGGGGTCGGCTAACACAGCTTGAGCCAATTCTCGATAGAATGCACTACTTGCAATATCTACATCCTCCAAAAGTTTGAGGTTTTCATAGACAGTTTGAGGAGAGATCAGAACCATAATTCCCTTCCTTTGCTTGTAACGCTCTAAAAAATAGATGGATCGGTGACAATCCACCCCATTCCAATCACCAGAATCCCGGTGAGGAGTTTGGTAGATATAGAACAGAATTTTCTTCAAGGCAGGTCAGTACTACCCATCAGGTAAAGGTCGCACTCACGCGCTGCACCCCGTCCTTCGTTAAAAGCCCAGACGACAAGGCTTTGACCCCGACGGCAGTCACCCGCCGCAAAGACTCCAGGGAGACTAGTGGCGTATTTTCCATAGTCGGCTTTTACATTGCTGCGTGGGTCGCGTTCAAGGCCGAGGGCATCAAGCAGGGGTTGTTCAGGGCCGAGGAAACCCATTGCCAGTAAGACCAGTTGTGCAGGTAAGACTTTTTCCGTGCCAGGGACATGTTTGGGGATGAACTGGCCTTTGTCGTTTTTTTCCCACTCCACTTGTACGGTATGGACGGCTTTGACATTGCCGTTCTCGTCGCCCTCGAACTTGGTCGCGGTGGTGAGATAGGTGCGGGGGTCGGCACCAAACTTGGCAGCAGCTTCCTCCTGCCCGTAGTCCATTTTGTACACTTTAGGCCATTCAGGCCATGGGTTGTTAGAGGCACGTTCTCCTGGGGGTTTGGGCAGAATTTCTAGTTGCACGAGGCTGTTACAGCCGTGGCGAATCGAGGTACCCACGCAGTCGGTACCAGTGTCACCGCCGCCAATGATCACCACATCCTTGCCTTCAGCACAGAGGGGGCTATGGGATTGCTTGTCCAGAACGGCCTTAGTGTTTGCCGTCAAGAAGTCCATAGCAAAGTGGATGCCTTGCAAGGAGCGTCCTTCGATCGGCAAGTCACGCGGTTTGGTGGCACCCGTGCAGAGGATGACAGCGTCGAATTCCTTGAGGAGATTTTCTACGGGCAAGTCCTTACCCACTTCGGTGTTGCAGACAAACTTCACACCTTCTTCCTCAAGCACGTTGAGGCGACGTAAAACGACTTGTTCCTTGTCCAGCTTCATGTTGGGGATACCATACATCAGCAGTCCGCCTGGACGGTCGGCGCGTTCAAATACAGTGACCCAATGACCCGCTTTGTTAAGCTGAGCCGCCGCACTCAAACCCGCAGGGCCGGAGCCAATCACCGCCACTTTTTTCCCCGTGCGCTTGGCTGGGGGTTCGGGTGTAATCCAGCCTTCATCCCATCCTTTTTCGATGATCGAGTACTCGATATTCTTAATGGTGACAGGCGGGTTGTTAATACCCAGTACGCAAGAGCCTTCACAGGGTGCGGGACAGACGCGACCGGTGAATTCGGGGAAGTTATTCGTTTTGTGCAGGCGATCCAGTGCCTCGCGCCAAAGCCCACGATAGACGAGGTCGTTCCATTCGGGAATCAGGTTATTGATCGGACAACCACTCGCCATGCCACTGATTAGGGTGCCCGTGTGGCAAAAGGGAATGCCGCAATCCATACAGCGTGCGCCTTGGGTGCGGAGATTCTCCTCTGGCATGTGAAGGTGGAATTCGTCCCAGTTGTGGATGCGAGCGAGGGGCGCAAGTTCAGAGGGTGATTCCCGAAGAAATTCGATGAAGCCTGTTGGTTTTCCCATAATTTTGTCTCACTAATATTTGTATTTGACTTTAGATTGAGGAGGAGGCTGATCGCTCACACCTCTTTCATTTTTAGCCAGCTAAAAACTTGTTCTACTGTTAGATTTAATTCAATTCCATCCAATAAAATCAAATCATCTTGTCCTTGACGTAATTCGGGTTGTTGTTTTGGCTGGAATACTAGAATTGAACGATCATCTGGATCGAGCAGCCATCCGAGTTTACAACCATACTTTAAACAGTGCAGGATATTGCCAGTAACACGGTTAGAACTCTGGTCTGGAGAAAGAATTTCAATCGTCCAATCTGGAGCCATTAACACATCATCGATAGGTTCTCCATTCTCATCAAACTCAATATTCTCCCAACGAAGAACCGACACATCAGGAACCACTGAGCGACCCCCAAAGGTACAACGCAATTCAGGAAAAGCATAGGCAATTCGCCTTTGTTCAACGACTTCATTAACGGCGTTAATTAATTTCCCCTGAAGTCTAGAGTGGCGAGCCTTCGGCATTGGTTTTTGCATAATCCTACCACCAATATATTCACGGGCAGGTTGCGTTTCGGGTAATTGCAGAAACTCTTCCAGGGTTAAAGTTTTGGATGGGGTTTGTACCATTCGGGGTTGCCTCCAAGATTGCTGCCTCAGTGCGCTCAAACAAGGGGCTTAAGCCCCTTGTTTTATGGTTAGAATTTCACGATTGAATTCTAACTCCCACCAATACGAGCAACATCGCGGGCGTTTTCTTCAAACGCTGCCGTCAGCGCATCATCACCACTCAAGCCGGCGGCGATCGCCTTCTCAATCGCCTGCAACACACGCTTGTAATCCTTCGGCATCACCTTGACGAACTTCGGCACCATGTCTTTCCAAGAGGCAAGCACTTTGGATGCTTTCTCGCTCCCGGTGTAGTCGGCATGGCGCTGGATCATCTGGTACAAGTCGTCGATCTCTTCCGCATCTTCCAGGGTTTCTAGTCCAACCATTTGCTGGTTGCAGCGCGTGGCAAAGTCGCCTGCCTCATCGAGGATATAGGCAACGCCACCACTCATGCCTGCTGCAAAGTTGCGACCGGTTGCCCCTAGCACAACAACTTTACCGCCCGTCATGTATTCACAACCATGGTCACCAACGGCTTCAACCACCGTGTTCACACCGGAGTTACGGACGCAGAAACGCTCACCGGCCATCCCTCGGATGTAGGCTTCGCCACCGGTTGCCCCGTAGAAGGCAACATTACCCGCAATGATGTTTTCCTCGGCAACAAACGTGGAAGCCACGGGCGGATAGAGAATGATTTTACCGCCACTGAGACCCTTACCCAGGTAGTCATTGGCATCCCCTTCCAGTTCGAGGGTCACACCTTTCGGTACGAATGCGCCAAAACTTTGGCCTGCGCTGCCCTGGAAATGTAGATGTACCGTATCTTCTGGCAGTCCCTCCCAGTGGCGCTTGGTGATTTCGTTACCGAGGATGGTGCCAACCACACGGTTCACGTTCTTAATCGGTAACGTGGCTTTCACTTTTTCACCCTTCTCGATCGCCGGTTGGCACAAATCGAGCAGAGTGGTTATATCGAGGGATTTGTCAAGTCCGTGGTCTTGGGGGATTTGACAATAGCGACCCACCTCTGGCCCGACTTCCGGCTGATAAAGAATCTTCGAGAGGTCGAGGTTCTTTGCCTTCCAATGCTCCACAGCCTTCTTTGGCTCAAGGATATCGGTGCGACCGACCATTTCATTGATCGTGCGGAAACCGAGTTCTGCCATGAGTTCGCGGGCTTCCTGCGCGATGAACTTCATGAAGTTCACCGTGTGTTCCGGATCGCCAGTGAAGTTCTGACGCAGTTGCGGGTCTTGTGTGGCGACGCCAACTGGGCAAGTGTTGAGGTGGCACACGCGCATCATGATGCAGCCGAGGGTGACTAGAGGGGCGGTGGCAAACCCAAACTCCTCAGCACCCAGCAGTGCGGCAATGACCACGTCCCGTCCTGTCTTCATCTGACCATCGGTTTCGACCACAATCCGCGATCGCAAGTTGTTCAGAACCAAAGTCTGGTGGGTTTCCGCTAGTCCCAGTTCCCAAGGCAATCCGGCGTGCTTGATCGAAGTCTGGGGTGATGCGCCTGTCCCGCCGTCGTAACCGGAAATCAGGACAACATCAGCATGGGCTTTGGAAACACCAGCAGCAATAGTGCCAACGCCCACTTCGGACACCAACTTGACACTCACCCGTGCCTCGCGGTTGGCGTTCTTCAAGTCGTGAATCAACTCAGCCAGGTCTTCGATGGAGTAGATGTCGTGGTGCGGCGGTGGCGAAATCAGTCCCACGCCGGGGGTGGAGTGGCGCACCTTAGCAATCCATGGATACACCTTTTTGCCAGGAAGTTGTCCGCCTTCACCCGGTTTTGCCCCCTGCGCCATCTTAATCTGGAGTTCTTTGGCTTGGGACAAATAGAGGCTGGTCACACCAAAGCGACCGGATGCCACCTGTTTGATCGCGCTGTTCTTCGAGTCGCCCTGCTCATTCGTCCAAGTATAACGGTCTGGGTCTTCACCCCCTTCACCGGTGTTGGATTTGCCACCGAGGCGGTTCATGGCGATCGCTAAGGCTTCGTGTGTTTCCTTTGAGATGGAACCATAGCTCATCGCACCCGTTTTAAAGCGCTTGACGATCGCCTCAACGGGTTCCACTTCCTCAATGGGCACGGGTTCGCGCGGCTTGAATTCCAACAGTCCGCGCAGCGTGAAGTGCCTTTGGTTCTGCTCATTCACCAGCCCTGCATATTGCTTGTAAAGGTCGTAACTACCGACCCGTACTGCCTTTTGCAGCGTGTGGATAGTCTCCGGACTAAATAGGTGCGCCTCTCCACCTTTACGCCACTGATATTCACCACCGACATCCAGAGTGTGACCATTGGCTGGACGGTCAGGGAAAGCCTGAGAGTGCCGTAAAATCGCTTCTTGGGCAATGACTTCGAGGTCTGCCCCCTGAATCCGTGATGCTGTCCAACTAAAGTATTTGTCAATCACTGATTGGTTGAGTCCAATCGCCTCGAAAATCTGGGCACCCCGATAACTCTGAATCGTGGAGATGCCAATCTTGGAGGCGACCTTCACCACACCTTTCGTCGCAGCTTTGACGTAGTTTTTACAGGCTGTTTTGTGGTCAATGTTGACCAGCAAGCCTTCGTGGATCATGTCCGCGATCGTCTCGAAGGCGAGATAGGGATTGATCGCACCGCAGCCGTAGCCAATCAGGGTTGCATAATGATGCACCTCACGGGGTTCACCGGATTCGAGGACAAGTCCGACTCTGGTGCGTGTGCCTTCGCGGATCAGGTGGTGATGCAGCCCGGAAACTGCCATCAAGGCTGGAATCGGGGCGTTATCGGGGTTCACACCGCGATCGCTGAGGATGATCAGATTCACGCCTGCTTCAATGGCACGGTTCGCCTGGGCGCAAATCTCTTCCATCGCCGTTTCCAGTCCCTTCACACCCTGTTTCGGGTCGAATAGAATCGGCAGGGTAACGGATTTAAACTGACCCTCGTTGATGTGCTTGAGCTTCGCCAGTTCTTCGTTACTCAGGATCGGTGTTTTCAGCTCGATCAGATGGCAACTCTCCGGTTCAGGCTTGAGCAAGTTGCGTTCCGAACCAATGGTTGTCTCCGCCGAGGTGATAATCTCTTCTCGGATGGAATCGATAGGTGGATTTGTAACCTGGGCAAATAGTTGCTGGAAATACTCGTAAAGCAGTTTGGGACGGTCAGACAAAACAGCCAGGGGGGTATCTGCACCCATGGCACCGACGGCTTCAACCCCATCACGAGCCATTGGCGTCAGCAGCAGGCGTAGCTCCTCAAAGGTATAACCAAAGGCCATCTGGCGCTGGAGTAGGGGTGGGGTTCCGGTGTCGGCTACGGTGTCCGCTACGGGTGCATCTTTCACCTGCGCGAGTTCGACCATGTGTTGGTTGATCCACTCGCGATAAGGGTGTTCGGTGGCAATTTTATGTTTAATCTCTTCATCGGCGACGATCCGACCCTCTTCCATGTCCACCAGGAACATCCGTCCGGGTTGCAGGCGACCTTTCAGGGCTACCCGTTCGGGTTCAATGGGCAATACACCGGCTTCGGAGGCCATGATCACCAGGTCATCTTTGGTGACGTAGTAACGCGAGGGGCGCAAACCGTTGCGATCCAGTACCGCACCCATCATGGTGCCATCGGTGAATGCGATCGAGGCAGGGCCGTCCCAGGGTTCCATCAGACAGGAGTGGTATTCGTAGAACGCCTTTTTCTCATCGCTCATCGACTCGTGGGCTGTCCACGGTTCGGGAATCATCATCATCATCGCATGGGGAAGCGATCGCCCCGCCAGTACGAGCAATTCCATGGCATTGTCGAAGATCAGCGAGTCACTCCCGTCCATGTTGATCACCGGCTGAATCTTCTTCATGTCCTCGCCGAATAACTCCGACTCGAACAGCGACTGCCTCGCGTGCATCCAGTTGATGTTGCCGCGTAGCGTGTTGATTTCGCCGTTATGGGCGATGTAACGATAGGGGTGACTTCGCTCCCAGCTTGGGAAGGTGTTGGTGCTGAACCGGGAGTGTACCAGTCCCAAGGCACTTTCCATATCCGGGTCTTGCAGGTCGGGGTAATACAATCCCACCTGTACCGGCATCAACATGCCTTTGTAAACAATGGTGCGACACGACAGGCTGGAGGGATACCAATAGGGGTCAATGTGGGTGGCGCGGATGGCGGTGTGAGACCGCTTGCGGATGACGTAGAGCTTCCGCTCGAATGCCATATCATCAGGCAGTTCAGGGTTGCGCTGGATGAATACCTGCTCCATGAACGGTTCGCTGGATTTCGCGGTATTACCCAGGGACGAGTTATCCGTGGGTACGTCGCGCCAGCCCAGAACCTGCTGACCTTCCTCAGCTACAATTTTTTCAAAAATCCGCCGACTCTGCTCTCGCTCAGCCGGATCGGGCGAGGAGTAAATCATACCCACGCCATACTGACCCGCTTCTGGCAGTGTGATGCTTTGGGCCGCTGCCACCTTTTTCAGGAACTTGTGCGGCACTTGCATCAAAATGCCTGCTCCGTCACCCGTATTCGTTTCACAACCACACGCACCCCGGTGGTCGAGGTTTAAGAGGATCGTCAGTGCCTGCTCTACGATCTCGTGCGACTTCTTCCCCTTCATGTGCACGATGAACCCGACACCACAGGCGTCGTGTTCAAACTGTGGATCGTATAGGCCCTGTTTTGGTGGCAGTTTGTTGCTGTTCATTTTGATGGCCTAAAAGTAGTAAAGAGAGTTTCATCTAGAGGGCGGGAAGCTGTCAACTCTAGCTAGTCAGGATTCTCTAACGAGAGCGGCATGTAGTCTTGAGATCTTAAGGAAATTGTCAGATCTGCCTACCGTCGGACTCCTGCAACGGTCAAATCCGATACCGATGAGCGCTAGAAGCCAGACCTCGGTAAGGCAGTCGGTGAAATTCTGAAATTTTCCAGCAACTATTACACGCTTTTTGACAACATCTGTAGAATTTTACGTTAATTCTTTAGGGGTGACAAATTCTGTTTTGTCGTTAGAGACAATAACTTTTAATCTTTTCATGATTGGGTCGTGACGGATGTTGATACGTAGGGTTTGATTCCTTGCCAAGCTGAAGTTTATTTATTCCCTAAAAAATGAGTATATACACCTAAGAAAGTCGCAAGGTACCCGGCTTATTCAAGAAGTCGGGTATCTGAACAGCCCCAGGAAAGTAACTCAATAAGATTGTTATATAGGCTCTAAAAAGTAATATAAACAATCACGGAATACGACTATTTATAGTTCTAATGGTTAGTACATGTGGAGGTGTTGAATCAGGAGGATAAATGAAGTCTAATTGCACCGATTTACGACTTCCGGGCGGCATTACCAACGTTTCCAAGGGTTCCAGAACCTCACTCGTGCGGTGCCATAAATGCACGTAGCGAGTCTTTTCCTGACCTTGATCATCTTTGTAGCGGAGGCGGACAGTCCCGCGCAAGAATGGCCAATCGCGGGGTGGTTTTTGGAACAGGAGTCCCCCCCGGCTCAATTTCTCCTCTTTTAAAGGAGTTTCAACGGTCAGAGCCACCTTTTGGGGTTTATCGGTGGGATTATAAAGAGGGATGTTCAGGTTATATTCAACAGCATAGTTTCCATGTGCTTCATAGGCCGTGTCGGGATAACGTACAAGCATTCGCGCTGTCTGATTTTGATTGGTACCTAGCCGTCCTCCCCGCAGGGTGTTGAGACCATAGGAAACAGCTTGACCAGATTGAGGAATGGTGAAATCTTTAGAGGTAGGGCTATCAACAATCTTTCCCTGCCACTTTGAGCCTTGTTGCACACCGGCAACACGACCATAAATCAGTTGACCACTGGTCTGTTCTGGGGGAGTGGGAGCTTTATCTCGTGGCCCTGCTAAACGGCCTGTATTTAGGAGAGTTTGCCATTCTTTTAAAGTCGGTGCTTTGTCACTACCATCGGGATTTTTTTTGGCAAACATGGTTAAACTAGCGGCATAAACCTGACCATTACTGTTTAATCGCATCAAAGCCGATGGGAGCATCCCAATTGTGCAAAAATAAAGGGACAGCCATTATTCGCGAGTAATAATCGCGAATACTTCGGGAGATTCAATCCTGCGGTTTTTCTTCCTCCTGCTCGGCTCCAGAAGTAATATCCAGCAAGCAATCATCTAGGGAACGGATGAGCTTCTGTATCTCATCGATAACAGAACGCCTAAAAACAGACATGACAGCATCTATATGGTCAGTAGTACCAGCTTTCCCCAGATGCTTGTATTTACTCAACTCTTCGGAGGTCGCGCATGGGAAGTATGGAGTCGGCACTTGTAATTTGTAGTACCAATATTTCTTATTATTTTGCCGAACTTGATAACGCGCTACCCAAGCCCCGGATGGAGCCAGCTCACCCTGTTTTAATATTTGTCTTTGTTGTTTTTCTAACGCTGCTATCGCCTTTTTAATACGCTCAAATCGAGCGAGTTTATCTCGCTCAATATCCTTGGAAGTCTTTCGAGGCATAAAGATAAATCCTAATTATTCGCGATTGTAACTCGCGAAAAAAAGCAGCGTGCTTCTTTTCATACTGTTTTTGGGTTTTTTAAGCGCTTGGAGCAAGCTGTCGATTCAGATAAGCGCACCGCAGTTGCAGCATTTGCGGTAAATTTTGGGACTTCCATTGAGCGCCGACTATTTGTAGCCGCTTGTCTATCTGTTTGACCGCAGACTCTACAGCTCCCGAAGCAATCGAACTTAATTGTTCGGCTTGAAAGTACATATAATTGACTAAGCGATGCCTATGTTTACGTAGATAACTTATAAAGTTAGTAGCCCCGACATAGTTAGTTTTCCGGAGTTTACTAATCGCTTCTTCGACCACTCCTTGCCACAAATCTGCTTCGATTTGTTCTAAAAACTTTTTCGATGCCTGAATTTTATAGAGGTTCTCTTTCAAATGATACCAGTCAAGAATTTCTTGTCGGGTCTGGTCGTCGGCTATTTGTGCAAATAGGTTCCACACCCCATCGTGTCCATCACCCAAGCAATAAATGGTTCGAGCCAGGTTTTGGCTGTTCACCCAATTAATTAGAGAAAAATTATCTTGAAAGAAGGCTCCGTAATATATTCCTTGTAGTCGTCCGGTTTTATACTCCTTCCAGTAGGCGGGTTTACCTTTTTCCTGTGAGCGTAAACGCACTTTCCCACCATCGAGACAAACTTCTGTCAGTTTTTGTTTAATATTAGGTGGCGATAGCTCTACTTTCTGGGCTTGGCGATGATGAGTGCTGTGACCTACTTCTACCCCGGTCAAGACTTTCAGGTCATTCTCTGCATCTTGAAATGATTCATTTGCTGCAAGTAATAAACAGCATTTTTCCAGAAGAGGACTTAACCGTCGATACGGCTCAATTCCTAAACGTGACGCTTGTTTTTGAGTGATTTTTATCCGACCCACACAACTTCTTATCGTTCGGATGCGTCCCGATTCTGTTCCCGTCTTTTCTCCGATAAAAAAAAGGTTATTTGGGGGCTGACATGTTCTAGCACTTGGTCGCGCACCGCTGTTTCAATACCCTCTAACGTCTCAATTTTCTCTTGTGGAGTATTTTTATAGAGAATTTTAGCTATCGCCTTGATATGGTCGGCTAAAAGTTTTTTGTCTTCTGGTGTCATTGTCATAAAGAGGCTCCCTAACTAATTAAATTGTCGCAGTTAGGGCAACATCCGCCTAGTCGGCCTTTATTCGCGAGTAAAAATCGCGAATAAACTTCCCGTTCTCTTGCCTTCTTGCAAAATTGGGATGCTCCCAAGCCGATCGCCCATTAATTGGCTTTTCTAAATTCCCCACAGGTGTGGGATGATTCAGCAACATCCGGCTTTGTCCCGGTGGAATCACCAATTTTGCTGGAAAATCCGCCTGTCGTTTACCTTGGAGGACGTCGTGTACGGCGCGATCGCCTGGGCCAGCATAAGCCGTATTGTTCGGATTTTCTTGATAGGTGGGTAAGGGAATGTAAGGTGCTTCTTGCGTCAGATAAGTTGCCCCTTGCAGCACATCGACTGTTACGGGTTGTTTGCCTGGATTATGTAAAATAAATCCTAGATAAAAGGTCTGTAAATCTTTGGGAGTATGAGTTTGGTGGTGAAGAAATACATCAAATCGTCCCTGAAATGGAAAGTTGAGATGAGCGGCTGGAACCGCTTTTCCACTTGGGGGAAAGGTAGACAGTAAAATCCCTTCCATCTTCACCCATTCCGGGCTATTACTATTAAACATCGGTACTGTATCCAACTGACCGGGTAAAGCTTTCACGGGTTGGGGTTGTACGATGATTTGAGGTGTTGGCTTCGGTGTGGGTGTTGTTTGGGCTAAGGCTTCTGAAAGAGGTGCAGATTTTTTGGCGAATAACCAAGACGCACCACCACCTGCAAGAGCAAGAACTAGGAGGTAAATGATAGGAGGAAGATTAAATTTTTTCTGAGTCATAAGAATTGAAGCCTGACACCGATTATTCGATTTTCTTCTTTCTGATTCCACAGCGCCTTCACCAGATTGGGTGAGAAGGCGATCGCATGTTCCGCGCTGAAAGATGACAATCTTTTGTCCCTACAAGTTCCTTAAAGGGTGTCTTTTAGCAGTCAGCTAGAGCGCCGATACAGAAATAGTCGATAGAGCGTTTTTCTCCTGGAAAGGCGAAGCATTGGGACACGAACTGGGGTTTGAGCGATATAATTGTCGCCCAAATGCTTCGTCCCTACCCCTAATTTTCATTACTGAACCGGCACCTAAGTTTTGTTGAGGGATATAGGAGTTAAGCCCTGAGAGGGATGAACCGCTCTATGTCTTAAAAAGATGCTCCTCCAGCCTCGAACTACTGCCATCCGTTGCAACAACAATCTTTTGAGCCACAACTGGCATATCCCTGAAATTTATAGTGTATATTTGACTAGCCAGCAAATAACCCCAGTTTAAGCTGGGGTTATTTCAGTTATACCCTGTGGTAATTCAGGTACCTAACAGATGTCATGGACTCAGGTGGTTGTCGTTGCCTTCCGTGATTAATTATAACTTTATGAACTTTAGGGCTTATTTAAAGCTTGAATAAAAATGTTTTTAACTATTTATTGCTATAATCCGGACAATTTTGGCTGTAATCTAACTTATCTTTATAATCTAGGCAGTCTTGGCTATAATCTAACTTTTGAGCCAGCAATCTGTAACTAAAAGTACTTGTCTAATTGGGTTGGAATTGAGACTTTGCACCATTCTCAATAAGCCTTATAACCAGCCAAAAATTTAAGTTCTTGGCTAATAGCTCAAGTTAACTAACATGGACTAGAATTATTATTATTATCGAGTCGTCTTGAGACGACTTTAGCTATTAGCCAGGGGTTTAAACCCCTGGCAGGTTATTGCGACTGGTGCAAGATCTGAGTCTTAACCGAGCAGTATTGAGACTAATAAGAGCGATCGCACTCTAATAGATAGTAAAGCGTGACACCTCTACTCCTGCTCTTCAACTAACTCACCTAAATACAATTCCACAAACTTCTTTGCCGCAGCAGGTTCAATTCCCTTCAAAGCTTGAACTATCTCTACAATTGCCTCCCCAGAAGGGTCTGTTTGCTCGTGAAACCAACGAAAAACAATAGAACGATCCACGCTTAAAGCTACCGCCAACTTGTTTTGGCTAATCCGGTACGTTTCCAATGCCTGTTTGAGGGCTTTACCTGCTCTTCCCATGCCTCCGATCGCAAAGCGTGTCCTTTGCACCATCGTGTCAGAGGAGCATGACAGAGTAAATGTTGATTAATTGTCCTACTAATGTTGATTTATTATCCCACTTCAAGATAAACTTAGCGATGTTAGCAAATATATCAACATTGCAGTCAAAAATGAGGTAAACCCCAATGACTGAAGAATTTATCCGAGATACAGACAAAGTCCCCACTCCTGAAGCCCTCACCAATGCTTCCAGCAAATCCTCTCAACGTGGAGAACTGGTCAAAGTGCTAATTATTGGTTCTCCCAAAGGGGTCAACAATACAATTCGCACCTTGTACAGCCGAAGATTTGCCGAAGTTACCGCGTGGAGTCCCCTACAACCGACATCCAACCCCGGTGAGGTAATGAGCGTTTTGAGTCGGCAGATTCTGATTAAATAATTGCTTCAGAGCAAACGCTAGCGCACCCAGACTTTCACCAGTGCGTTAGCGCTGCGCTATCTAACTAAATACAGCGGATTTCAATTTGATGAGGTACATTTTGACCCCCCTAACCCCCCCTTATTAAAGGGGGAACTGTACTTCATTTACCTGAAATCTGCTGTAGATGAACAGTTAGGCGATCGCTTATCATCAAACCAAAAACAGAAGCCATGCCAACATCTCATCATAATGGATTAGTCTGCCTACACAGACTCTCCAGCCGAGGTTGTTATGCTTTCCGAGAAATTTCGTCGCCAGTTACGCCAAGAAGTAGAGCAATGGCGCACTGAAGAATTAATTGATGATTTTTTGTACCAACAACTATCCCAACGCTACCGATTTAGTGAGATTGAAGCATCTGCCCGTAACCGTTTCATCATCATTTTGCTGGGACTCGGTAGTGTCCTATTAGGCTTAGCCATCATCACCTTTGTCGCTGCGAATTGGCAAGCCTGGTCACGAGGACTAAAAGTTACCTTACTGTTGAGTGGGTTTGTGGGCATCAACACTGTCGGCTTCTACCTATGGCGACGCCCCACGGAAGGATGGCAACGCCGCTTGGGACAGGGCTTATTACTCTTAGGGGCTATGGTGCTAGGGGCAAATATGGCGCTAATGTCCCAAATGTTTCACCAGAGTGGGTTGCTGTATCAGTTGTATCTGGTTTGGGGCTTGGGCGTCTTAGCCATGGCTTATTGCCTACGGTTGACATTGTTGGGCATGTTGTCCGCCCTCTTAATTGGGCTAGGGTATTTGACGTATCTGTGGGGTCCCTCAGAATTTGGCACTCTAGACGAGTTTTCTTGGCTGCGACTGATGGTGCAATATATGCCCGTGTTAGCAGGTTTGCTGTTTATCCCTCTAGCTTACTGGTGCCGATCGCGCTGGCTGTTTCGTATTGGTGCGATCGCGATGGTTTTTTCCCTAGAGACTAGCTTAATTCGCCTGGATGTGATAGGTTCATCCGGTTGGATGGCGGCGATCGCTTGTGCCCTACCCCCTGCACTTTTATGGGCTTATAGTGATTCCCAATGGAAAATTCCACCGACAGCCGAGTCATTCGATGGCATAGCCCGGACTCTTGCCGTCACCTTTCTCAGTCTTCTGTTTTATGTCCTCTCATTCCTGGGTATATGGAACACGCCATCAGGACTGTCTGCTGATGTCAGCTCAAATCTACCGTTTCCTTTGCAAGTCGATATCCTGCTTTTAAGCAGCTTTACTCTCTGGGAATGGGGGCGACTGTTACTGTTGCGTCGAGTCAATCTGACAACAAGCCTTGTCGCTGGCATGATTGTCCTCAGTGCCTTCGTTCCCTATTGGCATTTAAGCGTCAGTAGAAGTCCAGCCGTGGCGGTGCTAATCTTCAACCTACTCTTATTTCTGCTGGCGGTGGGTTTAATTCGTAAAGGATTAGCACAGGGAGAACGGCGCTTATTTTGGGGGGGGATGGTGCTACTCACTCTACAGATTTTCAGTCGAATGCTGGAATATAACACCGATTTACTGTTTAAATCCTTCGTCTTGCTCTTGTGTGGTTTGGGCGTGATTGCCGCCGGATTATGGTTTGAGCGCTACGTCCGAACCATGAGAAGTTAGAACGTGAAACTTTTAACCGGCCAACTCTCAACGTTCAACTCATGACTGCTACCTCAGAATCTCCCCCTCCCACACCTGAATCTCCTCGTCCCATCTCTATCTGGCGATTTTGGGCACCTCTTTTATTTCAAACGGCGCTAATTCTTGCCGTGCCAGCTCAAGCTGTTTACACTCAACTCACTGGCAAAACCGTTATCCTCCAAACCATACCCGTAGACCCTTATGAACTCTTGCGGGGCTACTCCCAGACATTGAGATATGACATTTCGATTCAGGATAATTTACGTAAGCTTCCGGGTTGGCGGAAATTGCCCAAAAACCTGGCTAATGGGAAGGATCTCGCCTTTATCCAGCCCGGTACTTACGTCTATGTAATTTTGCAAGCCCCAAAACCACCCGCAACCCCGGCTTCAACTCAACTACCAAAAGCTTGGAAGCCGATAGCCATCAGCCACGTTAGCCCTTCCCAACTTCCTGCGAATCAAGTGGCTCTCAAAGGATTGGCTAAACATGGCTTTGTCGAGTACGGACTGGAAACTTACTACATCCCTGAAGACCAACGGGAGCAAATTAACGCCGATTTACGTGCAGCTCGTTCAGACAACCCGAACGAGTCACCTCAAATTTTACAGCCAGTGGAGCCAAGTCAGCGATCACTCAAACCGCCCATTGTGATGGAAATTAAGGTTAGTGCCCAAGGTGACAGTGTCCCCGTTAGCCTTTGGGCACGGGTGAGGCAAGGCTCCAAACAGTGGGTTCGCAACTATCGTTTCTGAGGACTGGAGACTGGAAGAAGAGTTTAGGACTTACGCCAAGCCTCGAGCTGTACGGTGTATTAACGTAGCGCACCTGACCGCTATAGATGGTGTCGTTGGGTAAGTCCTGATTGGAAAGTTGAATGTTGGCAGGGAAAGGAGGTTGATGCGTTCAAACCTACCCCTACGGGGAACGCTCTCGCGTTCAACCTTCAATCCAATCCCCACATCTATCACGGACGCTTCACTTGGAAAGCGGCACCAACCGCCGCGCCAGCGCCTGCTAATAAGCCAACACTCATGCCTTGAATGGTTTTGGTTACTGGGTCTTGGGTTAGGCACTCGCTCGTCAGATGCTCAGCTTGCAAGCACTGATTAGTAGAGGCCCAGCTCGCCGTTCCTCCAAGAATGACGCCTGCTACACTACAGGCTGCAATCAGAATCAGGAAGCGCTTATTTTTTATACCCATGGATAGATGTGTAAAGTCTTAGTTGGTGAAATGTCTTCATCTACTTTACTCATCTTCTCGTCAAATGTAACCGTATTTTCACTGAATTTTGGTTGACTAATCAATCCGCCAGTTAAAAGGCAGACGCGCATAAATGCTTTTAGGGTCGTTCAGAGCTTGGAAAATGACCAAATCTCCTTGTAATTTCATAAATTCTGCCGTTAATGGATCAGAAATTTTCGGGCTTTGGACGCTTACCTTGCCAATCAGTTTCTTCAAAATCCGTTCTTCCAAGCTCCGAGATTGTGAATACTCTTCCACTTCCCAATCCTCGCCCAGCTTGGCTTGTTGGGCTGCATATTGGATGGCATCCTCAATACCCCCAAACTTATCCACCAAACCCAACTGCTTGGCTTCTTGACCCGACCAAACCCGTCCCTGAGCAATTTGTGCCACTTTTTGCTTCGGCAGTTTTCGAGCCTGTGCTACCTTATCAAGAAATTGATCATAAATCTGATTGACGATTTTTTGCGCGATCGCTAACTCTTGGGGAGTCTTGGGACGGAAGATGGTGCGGCTGTCGGCAAACTGACTCGTTTTAACCACATCCCAGCTCAAACCATTATCGGTACCGAGCTTTTGGATATTAAACTGCAACCCAAAAACCCCAATCGAACCCGTAATCGTATTGGGTTCGGCAAAAATATGATCCGCTCCCGTCGCAATCCAGTAGCCACCCGAAGCCGCATAGTCCCCCATGGAGACAATCACCGGCTTTTCTTTACGGGTTAAAAGAACCTCCCGTTGAATCCTCTCTGAACCGGTGACGCTACCTCCAGGACTATTAATTCGTAACACCACCGCCTTTACGTCTTCATCCTGTCGCACTTCACGCAGTCGTTTGGCAAAGGTGTCACCCCCGACTTGCTGCACACCGCCTTGACCATCAACAATTTCACCCTCAGCATAGACAATAGCAATCTTATTTTTAGAATTGCGTGGCTGGAAGTCAGGGCTTTGAGCTTTGGTATAAGTGGAGAAGGAAATTTGTCGGAATGATTTATCCTCTTCGTCACTATCGGTGAGCTTTTTCAAATCAGCGACTATTTCATCGAGGTAGGCAACTCGATCCACCAAGCGACGTTGACGCGCCTCTGATGCTGTAAACTCCCCTTGAGTATTGGCGATCGCTTGTAGCTGTTGAGGAGGAATTTTACGGTTTTCCCCAACCGTTGCGAGAAATTCACCCCAAAGTGTACTTAATAAGGTTTGAGTTTGTTGTCGATTCTCCGGACTGAGCTTTTTGAGAATAAACGGTTCCACCGCTGATTTAAATTTCCCCACCCGGATCACCTGCACCCCAACGCCATATTTTTCCATCGCCCCTGTATAAAATATGGGCTGAGAGCTAAAGCCATTGAGTTCCACAGTTCCCATCGGGTTGAGAACAAGGGTATCTGCCACTGAACTCAGGTAATATTCCCGCTTCTCTAAGTCCACATCGTAGGCAATAATTTTTTTCCCAGCCGCTTTAAAACGCTCCAGCGCTTGGCGAACTTCTTTGAGCGTTGCCAATCCAGTACTCATGCCACCCGCGTTGCGACTTCCGTCTAGGTAGATGGCGATAATTCGCTTGTCTTGACGTGCCTTGTCGAGAGTCTCTAAAACTGTGCGTAGGGTCACTGATTTGGCCTTTTCGCCCGAAAGTGCTTCCCCAATCACATCGCTAGTGCTGGAAGTCGGTACACTATCGGTAATATTTAAGGATAAATCGAAAACCAGTACGGATTTATCTTTAACTTCCGGACCCGTATCTTTAACCGCCGCCGCAATCAGTAAAAACAGCAGTCCGCCTGTTCCTAAGCTAAAAAACAAAATCAGACCTGCAAGGCTACCAATTGTGCTTGCAAAAGTTTGCTTGAGAAATTGATTCATTTACGGTGAGGAGTAGGCAGTGGTCAGTGGAACGTAGGGGATGAACAGTTGGGAGAGCTACCTCAGGGCAGTACCCTTACGCCCTCAGTTTTGAATCAAGAACTCGACTTGCAATTCGTAATTCGTAATTCCCAACGCTCTATACCTTTATGCTAGCTTTTGCAAGACGTTAGAGTGCTGGAGCTGAGCTAAAGTAGCGTTACTGGTGCAAAAAAGGACGGTGGTGAGTTCGGCGATTAATAGCTGCACCAAGGCATCGACGGCTTCGGTTGACTCAGCGGCAGCTTGTAAGAAGGGCCATGCCAAACCGCCAAGATCGGCACCTAATGCGATCGCCTTTGCCACATCTAAGCCATTCCGCAATCCCCCAGACGCAATTAACGGCAGCTTCGGGGCAATCGCTCGAATATCGACAATGCACTCCGCCGTTGGCAGTCCCCAGTCGGCAAAGGTTAGTCCCAAGCGGCGCTGTTGTTCGTTTAAGGCTCGCTCACTTTCTACCTTCGCCCAAGATGTGCCACCCGCCCCAGCCACATCAATGGCACTGACTCCCGCCTCGATTAGCTTTTGCGCCATGGCGGCTGAAATGCCATTTCCTACTTCTTTGACAATCACGGGGACTGGGAGCTTATTACACAAATTGTGAATTTTGTCAATTAATCCTCTAAAATTAATGTCCCCGTTAGGCTGAATGCACTCTTGTAAAGGATTGAGATGCAAAATTAAGGCATCGGCTTCTAAAAGTTCAACCACGCGCAGACACTCATCAAGTCCGTAACTGTAATTCAGTTGAACAGCACCGAGATTCGCTAATAAGAGGATATCAGGAGCTTGCGATCGCACGGCAAAGGTATCGGCAACCTGGGGATTCTCGACCGCAACCCGTTGGGAACCCACCCCCATCGCCAGCTTATACTGTTGGGCTATCTCAGCCAGACGAAAATTGATCGTCTTCGCTTGTTGGGTACCACCGGTCATCGAAGAAATCAGCAAGGGAACTCCCAGCGATTTGCCCAAGAAGGTAGTTGTTAGATCAATCTCACTACGGTTCAGTTCGGGTAAACAACAGTGGGTGAAGCGGTAACGTTCCAATCCATTCGTATTTTTATGAAATTGTACGTCTTCCTCCAGGCAAATCCTGAGGTGGTCTGCCTTCCGCGTCTGGGTTTCTCTCATAATTCAAAAATTGAACAATCTCGATTGTCCCATCGAGATTGCACCTCATCCCGCTTAATCACTCAAAACTCACCCATCAGACTTAGACGCTCTCATTAACTCCACACCATCCCGCCCATCGATATCTTGGAAATACACCTTCACCTGCTCTTCAGAAGCCGTTGATAAATGCTTACCGATGAAGTCAGGATGAATGGGTAACTCACGATGACCTCTATCGACCAAAACCAATAACCGAATCACTTGGGGTCTACCGTATTCCGTTACCGCATTTAGAGCGGCGCGAATCGTCCGTCCTTTATAAATGACATCATCCACAAGAATGACTGTTTTGCCAGACAAATCGCAAGCAATATCGCTTTTTGCAGGTGTTCGTAGTTCAATCTGATCCAAATCATCTCGATAAAAGGTAATATCTAGCGCGCCTAAAGGCACCGACACCTGCTCTAAAACTTCAATCTGACGCACCAGTAGCTGAGCGAGAACGACACCCCGGGTGTAAATACCCACCAGTACCAATTGAGACAAATCTCCCGATTGCTCAATGATTTGCGAGGCCAAACGGTTGACCGTGCGGCGTAGTTCTTCAGCGGAAAGAATATTAACAATTTGAGTAGACATCCTGATGGGTTGATTAATCGCTACCGAAAGGCAAGCTGCATCAGAAAAATTCTATCTGTCATCTCTAAGAGAAAGAAATTTTTCCCAGCCCTCACTATATTTATACGCTTGGGAGGTATTCGGCTGTATGAATGGGCGAGTTGCGATCGCTTCCTACTGCCCTTTAAGCAATCGCTGTACGATTACGATGGGGAGAAACGTTCTGTAATGCCCCTAAAGTGGTTGGCCCAGCAATGCCATTGACACTTAATCCTCTAGATCTCTGAAATTTTCTCACGGCTGCCTCCGTCAACTCCCCATAGTAGCCAGTCACAGGCCCGTTATAAACACCCACAGCTCTCAATCGATTTTGCAGTTGGCTCACAGCCTGACCCTGGCTACCTCGCCGAAGTATAGTTGTCGAGTTACTGCCAAGATTACCCTGTAATGCCGCCAAGGTCGTTGGGTCAGCAATGCCATTCACCCTCAGTCTCCGAGAACGCTGAAAATCTCTGACGGCGGACTCCGTTAACTCACTATAAAATCCAGTGATTGGCCCTTGGTAGAAACCTAAAGCGCTTAACCGATTTTGCAGTTGAGTGACAGCCGAACCACTGTTACCAAACTGTAGCTGTGTGCCTGTCAGGATGGCACCGATGTCAGAATTACCCCCTAAAGCTGACAAGGTATTGGAGCCAGCCATCCCATCGATTGATAATCCCTTGGCTTGCTGAAATTTCCTCACCGCTTCCTCGGTTAACCCACCATAGTATCCCGTCACCGGTCCTTGGTAGAATCCTTGGGCTTTTAAGGTAGTTTGCAACTGGGTGACAGAGGTTCCCCGGCTGCCGCGTCGCAACAAGATATCGATGGGCAGGCTACTCCTACCGCCAGATGTGCCATATAAAACAGATATGGTGTTGGGTCCTGCAATCCCATCCACAGGTAATCCCTGATCTTGCTGAAATCGTCTAACGGCTTCCTGGGTGGTCGATCCGTAGAATCCAGTAATCTGTCCTTTGTAGAAGCCAGCGGCTGTCAATTTTTGCTGAAGAGCCGTGACTTGTGAACCCTGATTGCCTGTTTGAAGGGCTAAAGCGCTACTACTGGCAATCCCCAACACCGCTAAGGAGATGGCTATTGCGCCCAAATGTATCCAGGCGGAACTCGGCAGTTTTTTCCAGTTGAACTGCTCAAAGCACCTGATTTGTGTGCTTTCGAGGCTTTCAGAAGATGCCGCCAAATGTACGTAAGCAAGTGTTTCCATCGCTTGGCTACCCGACTTTTACTAATCAATCATCAAAGGGATAATTAATTATTGAAGATTTAGACCCGAAACGGATTGCCCAATCAGGAATAAAGCGGCGATCGCACCACCCAACCACATTAAGACACAATACCGTGTCAGTCCTAAGGCTTGGTCAATTTTTTCTCCTGTAATCGGGTAAACCGGGTCACCCAACAGGGGTTTAGATTTTGCCACACCCTGATACCAGTTCGTGCCTCCCACTTGAACGCCCAAAATGGCTGCATAAGCGCACTCACTCCAGCCGGAATTAGGGCTGGGGTCTTTAATGGCATCACGGAGGCACAGACGCCAGACTTGTTGGGGTTTTCCGGACAGCAGCGCCAGGGTAGTTACGGTTAATCGACAGGGTAACCAGGTGAGGTAGTCTTCGAGTTTGGCGCTAAACCAACCCAAATCGGTGTAAGGCTCGACACGATAGCCGACCATGGAATCTAGGGTACTGGCGGCTTTGTAAGCAAGAGCCAGGGGAACACTCCCGACTCCAGGCAAAAAGGCTCCGATAATGCCATAGAACAAGGGCGCTGTTACCCCATCGGTCGCATTTTCCGTCACCGTCTCTAAAATCGCTCGCAGGATTTCTGGTTCGTCTAGTTTTTCGGTATCTCGACCGACATACTGACTTAATTGAGAACGCGCCTGAATTAATTGCCCAGCGGCTAAGGGTTGTAATACATCAGCGGCAGCATTTCGTAAACTTCGACCTGCCAAACAAGTGGCAAGTAAAATGCTTTCTACCACAACACCCACCCAGGGATGAATCCAATTTGCACCTCGAACGATTAGCCAGCCAGCCAGTCCGCTGCCTAGGATGAGTCCAACGGCTAATAGGATGCCAGCGAAACGGCGTTGCCACTGAATAACAGCAGAATTTTCTTCAGGGATGTTAGTCGAAGCCTCTTGCTCTGTACTAGGAGTTGTATCTTTCCCTTCTTTTGAGGTGACCGGCTCTTGCTCTTGTTTCCGATTCCATTTTTGGATTACAAACTGAGTGTATTGAGAAATGACCCACCCCATGACTCGCACGGGATGAGGCCAGCCCCAAGGGTCACCTATGATGTAATCCAAACTAGCCGCCATCAGTAAAACAGTAGCTGTGGGAAGTGAGTTTGCCGCGATGATGCTGGGCACAGCCGCAAAGCTTTTCGCATCCATTTATTAAAGTGTTTTGCACCTGACTACTTTATTAATATAGTTTTCCGTTTTTTACTGAACTAGGATTTTTAAGCAGCAGTGCGTCCACCTCTTCCACTTCAGGCGTTAAAAATGAGTCTAAAGTTTCAGGAGCTTGTATATCCTTCGTGTACCCTTATCTGTATTCCTGGCGGCTTGCTCATATCTTTAGTTCGTAACACAAACCTTGATTCTTGAGCAATCGCTGTTCCTTGAGCAGTCAGTCGATACAGCCCTACATCTAGGGAGTCCTATTAAAGGAGGTCACCTATCGCTTGGAATCGTCCTCGTTTATGGCGAAATCTCTCTCTATCGGTAAGACTCAACGGCTTCTATTCTGGTAAGATTAAACAATCCAAAACTGTAACTTCGGCATTCGGCATAAAGCTCTTCTTGGAAGAAAGATAAAAGGGTGAACAAATTCCCTCGATGATGAATGGGTTCGTCTCGTGTTTCTTCGAGGTAGCACTCATGTATTTCATCCGCTTCCCCAAAGTTTGTTGAAAAGCCGTAGAAGCGATCCGGTAATTCTTCTCTAAATTCGGAATCAACGTCCTCATGACAGGCTTTCTACCTTTTTTGAGATTTTTGCCGAAAAATTAAACAACAAAGCTCGTTTCTTCTCCCCTTGCCGCTTGCCAGCTACGAGCATCATAGTAAAGGTCAGCTAACGTTATGCTGTACAATGCTTCTTTCAGCTTTTGATGTAATCGATGCCAAAGTGTGAAGGTTACCCAGTCTTCGGCTTGAGCCGCGTCTGGTGTATGTCCACGCAGGGGTTCGATTGTTTCACCCACAGCTTCTAAGATTTGACCGAGAGAAATTTGTGCGGGTTGGCGGGCTAATTGATAACCTCCTTGAGCACCGCGAACCGAGTTAACTAAACCGGCACGACGCATCTCAATCAACAGCTTCTCTAAATAAGGAGCTGGAATGTCTTGTCGCTGTGCGATCGCTTTAACAGATGTTGGTCCAAACCCTTGCTGTAAGCTTAAATCTAACAGCGCTTTGACACTATAGTGTCCGCGAGTTGTGAGCTTCATAAAAATTGAAAATTCAGGCAGTACAGTACTTGGTTGAAAACAATCCTAGGCTGGAGGAATGCCAGAGGACTCAAGGCTAAGATTGCTTTTGTCTTCTTCTTGAGGTCGCTCATGTGAATTGAGCAATTAGTTGTCGGGGTCTCCAGCGAAGGCTGTACTACCAACCTGACACATTATGTCTGGATCTGTAGGCTTGATTTTGGCTCAAATCGAGGTAGCCGTGAACCGAGATTATTTTTCCTTCTGTGAGACATCGCCGATGGAACTAACAGTATCGAGATGTATCAGTTATTCACAAACTCTTGCGGAGGTTTCGCGTCAGTTACAAACCCTGAGTAAACAAATATAGCGAACGAACTTGACCTATTTTGTGTAATATAGTTTAAGAAGCTGATACAACACTAAGATTTTGTTATCTTAGTTTCTAGTCAGTCAAGCAAAATCACTGCATACCCGTTAATCTCCATAGTTTTACATTCAAGTTGATGGCTAAAAAGAAAAAAATGGACCCCTTAGAGGGTGAGGCGCTGATTCTGAAAGTTAAAGAGCTGGGGAATCTCAGCAAAGAAGAAAAAGCGAGAGCCTGTGGCTACTTCACCGTTACAAAAAACGGGGTAGAGCGAGTCAATATGATGAAATTTCTCAACGCACTCATCGATGCGGAGGGAATTGAGTTAGACAGCAAAGCCAATGGCAATGGACGTGGGGGACGTAGCGCTAGTTATCGCATTAGTGTTCAGTCTAACGGTAATTTACTGATTGGCTCTGCCTATACTAAACAGATGGGTTTACAGCCCGGAGATGAATTTGAAATCACTCTAGGCCGCAAGCATATTCACCTGAAGCAACTTGACGCTCTCGAAGAAACGGCTGAGGCGTCTTGAGAATTGGGTCAAAAGTGAAGGATAAAGTCAGAGTTACGGTCTGTTAAACAAAACCCCCTAGGTTCAACCAGAGCGAGGAACATTTGGTTTTTGAGTAAGGGCAATTGTTATTACTCAAGATTTTCGCCACGCATTTCTCTGACGGCTTAGGGGCAAAGCACCTGTGGCACAATCAACATCGGTACTTTGCCCAATGTTTTGAATAAAACCTATATCCAGGAGGAGGCAGTTCCCTACGATTCGGTTGAAGGCAGGGGGCGGTATTTGATGCGGAGAATTTTTAAGGAAAGACTCTCCGCGTTAACTCTTAACTAAACAAGATTGAGAAGACCCTCAATACTTCCATACCCATCGAAAGCCCATGGCGAAAATTCGCAGAAACAGGCAGGGTTGTCTGTGGGCGACACACAGTTGTCCGAATACCACTTCCAGAGGTTTTATTCTGGAAGCTAATGGGGTATGGAGTTCAGTTCTACCCCTTCTTTTTATGGCTTAATTCCCCGTCCCTGGCTGGATAATATTCATAACAATAGCTGCTGTTTATTCATTACACCTGGAAAGAAACACGAGATAGCAAACCGATTGTTCCTTCAGTTAGATTTTTGGGTGATCAACACCCAGCTAGAGTCGTTGGTTTTACCCACCACTACAGCTGGCTCTAAATGCAATCGATCGCGGGTTTTATTGTCCAGTAATAAGTAGAGTGGTTTTTCTTGTTTCCAGTGCTGTTTGATTTCTGAATCAGAGGCTGGAATAACTTCGCGTTCGCTATAAAACTTCAGAGCAGGACGTTGCCCAGGCAAAGAGGCGTAAATCTTTTGTTGTGCGAGGGTACCCCGTTTGAGGATGGCAGCAACCTCTTTAACCGGATAAGCCGCTTCTAATTCCCAACTCCAGTAAGGAGAGGTCATAAAAAGCAGCAGTGAGATATACATCCCCCAAAACAGAATTAGAATAAATTGCAGATCACGTCGAGCCACTAGCACCGCCGAGACGCTCATTGTCAAAGCCAAAGAAGCCAAAATGACCGACAAGGAGCGGTCAGTTGTGGGTAAAATAGCGAAGACAATGCTACCGGCGATCGCACCTAAACCCATAACAATCAAGCCTATGCTCCAGAGACGGGGATAGGATTGGCGTTTCGGCCCATTCCAGAGTTCCGCCAGATAAGCTCCACCCGCCAGTGCTAAAGCTGGGTAAACAGGCAAGACATACCAGGACAACTGGTTGACCAATACCAAAATCGCCAAAAGATAAAGGCTAGACCAAACGAGTACTAATTTAGCCCAGCCCCAAATCCGATTATCCCAAGCGAGTCGCAACCCGTAAGGCCAGAAAAGTAACCAGGGGACTGAGAATTTTAAGACTTGGATCAGGTGATACCCAACCAGGTTCTGGGAAGCCGTCGTCGGTGCCCCAAAACTCCCCACAGCAGAGCTGACGAGAGATTTGGAAAGGAACATCTCAGGGTTAGAACTCAGCCATATCCCACCCCAAGCCAAGCCAGGGGTACTCCCCAAGAGCAAACCGATCCACCAATACCCTGAGGTTAAGAGCCTGGGAGTATCCCACGCCAGAAACCCGAAGGCAATACCCAAGAGTAAAAGGGTCAGGGGGATACCTTGAGTTAGGCCAATCAACCCTAATCCCATCCCGATACCGACTGACCAACGGAAGTCACGGCGCGATCGCAGCACACTCCACATCACGAGCATGACAAAGCACAGCGTTGCCCCATCCACACTCGCCAGACGCCCCCAACAGACTACGGGTAAAAACGTCAGATAAATTAAGCTCGAAAAAATCGCGCTCTGACGGGAGGGAAAGACTTCTCGTCCAATACTATACAAAAGCGGTACGGACAGGGCGCTGAGGATTGCACCCGGTAAACGTGTCATCCATTCATTAAAACCACCAATTTTATAAGCTCCCGCAATGAGCAACTCAAGGAGAGACGGCTCTTGCAGATAAGGCTTACTTCCCAGCTTGGGATGAAGCCACTGCCAAATCTCTAATGGTGCTTTTGTGATTTCACGAGCTGCCAGGGCAACTGAGCCTTCACCCCCCTCCAAGAGGGGCGGACTGCCCAAATTAATCCCAAATAAGAGCAGCGCGGCTAAAAGTAATCCTACAATCCACAGTCCTTCAACCCAGCGTTCAGTTTTACGACTTCTATTACCTGAACGACCCCAAGTAAAAGTTTGATGATCCATCTCTACCAACAATTCAGATTGCTGCTCGTTGCTAATTGCAGTCCTCGTGGCATCCTACCCATTGATCGCTCTTTGTCGTTGCTCAAAGCAGCAGTATGCTTTTCCAAGGTAACTTTCCAGTTTTGTAGTACAAGCCTTACCGAATGGTTGAAGGAAATTCTTCCGACATTAACTCGTTAAGGGTTTTGTGCGCTATCACACCCCGCTCCGCTAACACAAGCCCCCTAGCCACTCCTGGGAAATCCAGATTGTGGTTACTTTTTTGAGTATCGTTGCCGCACCCTTGCAATCCGCATTTAGGAAGGTGCTATTTCAAGGATGTTCCTCTGGTGTTAACGCAGGTTGCCCGGTTGTCTAATCCTGGAACGATGAAGAGCGTCTTATTTTGATCGAGATCAACTCAAGTCAGTTTTTCCTCGATCATGAACTCTACCTCGAATTGCGTTCTTGTGTGTGAGAAACATAGGCTAATTTTTACTAATAATCTGATTTTATAGCGAATTGAACACAGGAACAAGAGTGGGGCACGGTCTCCCTCCCTAGACCAGGAGAAGGGTTTTGAAACCGAACCGTCAAATGCACTACTCTATGAAGGGGTGAAAGAGGAGATCATTGTCCTCAAAGCTCTATCCGATGAGGTATTAATCGTTTAAATTGAGAGCGATTATGTAAAACACAGCCCTCAAGGCCGTGCAAAAATTAACGCCTCGCCTTCAACGGTGGACACCAGCAAGATTTAGGAGCCAAAGTCTCTTGGAGAAGACTTTCGCCACTAAACCTAGGTGCTAAAATACCCGGCATGAATCCCAATTTAACTTTTCTTTCAAAATAAAAACCCAAATTTGAAAAATTGTAGACAGGCGATGCCATTGAGTTATCTCTCTTCATAAATTTTTACGGAGGCAATCGGTGAAATTAAAGTGAGAATCACACACCCTACAAACACAATTCATTGGCCTAGGAGGAGAAACACTTTACCAAAACCCTGAATTTACAGAGTGTTCGCTCTTTTTTATGGCAGATTTCAGAGTCACCTGTGTTCTACATCGGCACATCGCTGCTTTATTGAGCCTAGTGCAACAACAGCCCAGTTTTCTAGATGGAGAGTAAGAACACGCCCCGCCCATCTTCCTACCTGCCTAACAGGAATAAATCCGGAATAATAAAAACATGAGAACTAAATTGGCAGAATTCATCACACACTAGAAAAAAATCTCTCCATGTCGTCAATAAATCCCTAACCGGAAAATAACTCTGTAATAAATCCAACTCGTCTATTCAACCAAAACTTGTTCACTGTCTCGCCTTCTTGAGTTCCAGCCCAATGAGAGCGATCTAGGGTGATAAGCTTACCACTCCTTCTCTGACCTAGGCCTTATCCATACCTGGATTTGTTGAAAGTAATACCCTGATATGAAGTATCTTGTTCATTTCCAATCGTCAGATTCTAGACCCCAAATGTTATGGCTTCTAAACCCGCTTTTGCCATTGAATACAGCCAATGAGGCATTTAAATCTGAATTGATCACCTGCGATACTTAACGCATATGGAAGGATCATTTGAACTCACACTACAGATGATCGTGGCTGTTCTTGCCGGGATCAGCGCTCAGGTCATCGCGGAATATCTCAAGGTTCCGAGCATCGTCTTTCTGCTGATGTTTGGTATGCTCTTGGGGCCAGATGGCTTGGGTGTATTGCACCCCCAGAGCCTGGGAGTCGGTCTGGAAGTGATTGTCGCGCTCTCCGTGGCGGTCATTCTTTTTGAGGGAGGATTGAACCTGGAACTGCGGGACTTAGGTAAAGTGTCCGGAAGTCTCAGGAACTTAGTCACCCTCGGCACTCTGATCACGTTGCTGGGGGGTGGCATGGCGGCTCACTGGCTGGGTGAATTTCCCTGGTCAATTGCTTTTCTTTATGCGTCTTTAGTCGTCGTCACAGGTCCTACGGTGATTAGCCCTCTGCTCAAACATGTACAAGTGGATCGGCAAGTCGCGACGATTCTAGAGGGAGAAGGCGTTTTAATTGACCCCGTGGGAGCCATTCTTGCCGTTGTCGTGTTAGACACGATTTTAAATGGGGATGCGAGTCCGTCAGAAGCCATTATTGGCTTGAGCTTGCGCCTCGGTATCGGTGCTAGCATCGGCGCGGCGGGAGGTTGGTTGCTGGGATTGGTTCTTAAACGTGCCAGCTTTATCTCAGAAGAACTGAAAAATCTAGTTGTGCTGGCTGGCATGTGGGGCTTGTTTGGCTTGGCGCAAATGATTCGATCGGAATCCGGGTTAATGGCTACGGTGGTTTCCGGAATGGTCGTGGGCGCGTCTGCCCTCCCTGAAGAGCGGTTATTGCGGCGGTTTAAAGGACAATTAACCGTTCTCGGCGTCTCGGTACTCTTCATTCTGCTGTCGGCTGACTTATCCATCGCCAGTATTTTTGCTCTGGGTTGGGGTAGCTTGTTCACCGTCCTGGTACTCATGTTAGGGGTGCGTCCCATCAGCATCCTCTTGTGTACCTGGAACAGTGGTCTGAACTGGCGACAGAAATTGTTTTTGTCCTGGATTGCTCCGAGAGGAATTGTCAGTGCGTCTGTTGCGTCCTTGTTTGCCATTCTCTTGACACAACGAGGGATTAATGGTGGTGCTTCGATTAAAGCCCTGGTCTTTCTCACGATCATGTTGACGGTTTTTTTGCAAGGGCTGACGGCACGCTGGGTCGCCCAGTGGCTGCAACTGAATCAGCACTTTGGTGCAACAGGGGCTGTGATTATTGGCTGTAATCCGTTAAGCCGTCTAATTGCTCGTTTGTTTCAAGAGCGAGGAGAGTCTGTGGTACTCATCGATACTGACCCCGAAGCCTGTGCAAAAGCAGAACAAGAAAATCTGCCGGTGATTCAAAGCAGCGGTTTGGATATCAAAGCCTTGGAAGAAGCAGGACTTGACTCAATGGGCACGTTCCTCGCGATGACAAGTAATGGTGAGGTCAACTCAGTCCTAGCACAACGAGCGGCTGAGGAGTTTCAACCCCCGCGTGTATTAGCCGTATTTCCTCGCGACCCTCAGGGTAATGCTCCAACGACCCAAGGCAAGGTCAGTCAGGCGTTTATCCCCCAACTTCCGATCAAGGTCTGGAATCAGTACCTAAGTGAGGGGCAAGTCAAGTTGGGCAAAACGGCATTAAAAGAACCCGGATTTGCGTTTCAGCGGGCACATTTACAAGCCTTAATTCGGTCTGGCGAACTTTTGCCCTTATTGGTGGAACGGGGGGAATCGAGTTTTCAAATTGTTCCAGCAACCGATAATTGGCAACCTGGTGATCAAATCATTTACCTACTGCACGACCCCAGACCAAAACTGTTGAAGCGCTTATCCGGTGCTAGTGCCTCCTCTCGTCTGGCACTCGAAAAATTGCCCGAAGTCGAGGAAGTGCCTATTTCGGCTTCCGTTTCGGGAATGGGGATGGCCTCAAAGGGACAGCGGGAAGCGATCGCAGAAATTGTCAAACCGTCTCAACAGGAAGTTCTACAACCGCCAGCACAAGGATTGTAGCTTGAAGCGAGGAAGTCCTATTGGCTGGAGAGATGATGCTCAATCACGGTATTCAAGAACATCTGCAAAAAAGCCCGGTAAAATAACAGTCGGTAATGGTCTTTTGGATTTTAGATTGTGGATAGACAGTTCAAAACAGGTCATGATCGATCCGTATTCATCAAACTTAACCAGTGAATCCCGTACCCGTTGGCACACTCTACGGTATAAGCGTCGGACCGGGCGATCCGGAACTGATCACCCTCAAAGGACTGCGTCTGTTAAAGCAATCACCTGTATTGGCTTTTCCTGAGGGTATTCAAGGTAAGCCAGGAGTGGCTCAACAAATTGTCGCTCCATGGCTGGGAAGGGATCAAGTGCAACTCGCCTTGGCCTTTCCTTATGTGCAGGATATGGAGACTCTGACTCAAGCGTGGCAAATTGCAGCGAAGCAGGTTTGGCATTATCTCCAGTTCGGTCAAGATGTGGCGTTTGTGTGTGAAGGAGATGTCAGTTTTTATAGCACCTTTACTTATTTAGCCCAGACGCTGCAACAGCTACATCCTGAAAGTAGGGTGCAGACGGTACCCGGAGTGTGTTCGCCCATGGCGGCAGCGTCAGTTTTAGGCATACCCTTAACCGTGAGGCAAGAGCGCCTGGTTGTACTCCCGGCTCTTTATAATGTGGGGGAACTGGAAACAATTTTAGACTGGGCAGATGTCGTGGTACTTATGAAAGTCAGTTCAGTCTACCCGGAGGTGTGGGAAGTCCTACGGCGGCATCAGCTATTGGATCATGCTTGTGTGGTAGAACGAGCCACCCTACCAGAGCAAGTGATTTATGCAGATTTACGCGATCGCCCCACCTTGAAATTGCCCTACTTTTCTCTACTGATCGTAAAAGTTTCTCAATCGCGTCACTAAAGGTGTAGTCTTTGTTTTGTAGCAATACAACTCAAAAACACGGGACTTAATCGCGCTCTTAAAAGAAGCCGTACTCGACTATCATTAAAAGTCAAACTCGTTATTCTTGGCGGATACTGCTGTAAACGGATTGAACTAACAAACTGTCTGCAATGACCCAGCGGAGTGAACTGTAACTGCTATGTCTTACGCATCTTCTTCCAAAAGCTTCCCGGACTTCCTCAAAACTTTACCCCATAAGTTGAGTCAGCCAACAGCTATTGCTGTTATCGCTTCTGTCGGTATTCATGCCGCTCTAGGATTCTCTTTACCTTACTTTTCAACTTCTTCCCAGGAAAAGCCCAAGCCGATCCGGAATGTCCAACTGCTGGAATTAAAACCAGAAGAATTGAGCCGTGTCCCTCCGTCTCCTCTACCTTTAGATCCCCTATCACCCTCGCTCAATCAGCAGCTAACGCCGTTGTCACCCTCTGGGTCTTCCACTTTCCCGTCGCTGCCATCCTTCTCTTCTAACACTCCGTCTCTTGGGGATTTACCCTCATTTGACCCTCTGCCCTCCCTGGGCGGCTCTGGGAACGTTCCGGGGCGAGCCACTAACCTCGGTAAGCTAGCCCGTAACAGCCCTGTACGGACTCAGATCAAAAGAAACCCAGGAGAGCCTCCCCTGCCATCGGAGGTGTTTAATAGTCAAGGGGGAAAATCTTCTGCCAATCCTCAGTTTAAGATTGCTACGGGTTCTAAGATAACGAGTAGCCCGAATCTGCGTCCGGATGTGGGTGGCTTGACCAGAGGACTGCTCCCTGCCAATGACAATCTGCCCCTATTAGAGAGGTTCAATTCCAACCAAACCTCTCGGTCATTCCCTCCACCGCCTCCAGCCGGAGCGATCGCCGTTAATCCGGGTGTAACAGGGACACCGTTTCAAAATCAAGTCGGAGCCACTCCGTCTATGTCAGCTTTTGGCCAAACAACCCAGGCAACTGCTCCGGCTTCAGGTCAGGGAAGTTTGACAAGCGAAACAGCGACTAGGAATTTCAACGCTTTCGTCCAACGTCAAGAAGATTGGAAAAAGCGCCATCAAGTGAGTGGCGAACTGCAAGAACTGCCCCTAACCGTTGGCAAGTATCCCGAAAAAGCTCGTGCTGCCGGAGTAGACCGTGGCAGCCTTCAGGTTAATTGGATGGTCGATAAAAACGGCAACATCATCGCCGACAGCCTGGAGATCATTGGGAGTTCTGGAGATGGAGTTTTTGACGAGGAAGCGCTCGCCGCCGTTAGAAAGCTTTCCATTCCAGCCACAGGTCAAGACAAGGCTTACACGGTTCGGGTTATATTTTATGACGATAGCGCAGTTCCTGGGAGTGTAACAGGTTCACCCAACTCAACGGATGGGAAAAATTCAGCCGATCGCCAAAACTTACCGCAGCGACTCACCCCAACCGATCGCCAAAACTCACCGCAGCGACTTAGCCCAGCAGAGCAATTAACTCCTCCTGAACAGCGAAACTCACCGGAGTGGTCTACCCCCAGTGAGCGAAAAATCCCATCAGTTCGCCCTAATTCTTCAGAACAGCCCAATCCAACGGAAGGGAAAAACCCAACTGAGCAACCCAATTCCTCACAACAACCCAACCCAACGGAGGAGAAAAAACCAACACAGCCGTTAACTCCTCCAAAAGGAGAAAACTCAACAGAACGTTCCACTCCAACGGAGCAAATTTCTCCTCCCAAACGGGAAAACTCAACAGAACGCTCCACCCCAACGGAGCAAATTTCTCCTCCCAAACGGGAAAACTCAACAGAACGTTCCACCCCAACGGAGCAAATTTCTCCTCCCAAACGGGAAAACTCAACAGAACGTTCCACCCCAACGGAGCGAATCTCTCCTCCCAAACGGGAAAACTCAACAGAACGTTCCACCCCAACGGAGCGAATCTCTCCTCCCAAACGGGAAAACTCAACGGAACCGCGCAGCTCATCGGAATCACAAAATTCTGAAAAGCCTCAAAAATTACCACAACCGCAAAGTTCCGAAAAGCCTCAACGATTGCCGCAACTGCCCAATTCAGTCAAACCTTAAAACAGGGAAATCTTTGCTTGAGCGGAATCGATCACTTGTCCCCGGCGTGGGTGCTAACCCATCCCTCCCCATTGCGGGGAGGGATCAAGATTTCTTTCGCTCAGATTAGAGAGATTGAGCCGGAGTTTATACTAGGCGGGACATTTGACTTTTGTAAGAACTCTAATGATTAGCCTGCTCTCAATGCATCTCACAAAGTATCAATTGAGAGATGGGTTTTTGGGTTGAATCTCTAACTCTTGATAGCCAGTACTTTCATCCATGGTTCTAAGAAAGACGAAATCTTCGCTGGTGCCGATGACGATTTCAGCCGTTGTATAGATTATGCAACCCTCTAGCAAATGTCCACCGAGGGTTTTACCCTGTCTATTCGATAGAGAAATATGTATATGAATTCCGTGGGTGGAAAGAGTACCGACTAAGGAGACAATCTCGAATTGTTGCTTGAAAACTTGAGAGTAATTCTGGCTGGCAAAACGTAGCGTTGCCTGTTTGAGGCTGCCAACACCGGTAAGGATAAAACCAGCTTGAATATTATTCTGTTGGACGAAATGTATTAGGCTTTGTCTTAGATCTTCATCAGGTTTTAAGCGAATCGCGAAAATATTCATTTTGGGGATTTGGAACCGCAGATAAACACTAAGACAAAAATTATAAAACCCCCCTGGAGTGAAATGGCTCTAGGGGGAAATCCATCATTAATTTTGGTTATTTACCGCTGTAATAAAAAGCGATTTCTTTGTCTTTTAAAGGGGCAAATTGGGCATTGCTAAGCATTTGATTTAGTTCCTCCTGAGGAATATGTTTCGCCCCAATTCGCACAATTCTAGAACGCATTGTATTCGATACGCCGCTGCGCTGCCGTCCAGCTTCCAAACCCATGACTTTGTGATAAAGTTCTAGTTTTTCGGCTGGAATCGGAGAACCATCAAAGTCAATTCCGTTTGCGATCGCTTCATCAATCGCATCCGCACCTAAGGTTGAGGACGTCGGTATGTTTGTTTCGGTAGACATTGCCGCCTGGGATCATGATGTACAAAAGTATTTTAGGAGGAAAACGCTCAAGATTCTGATTAGGCTGCCTTAAGCTCCGCCAAAAGATAGATTTACAGCGTCAAACCTGTGGACTTAGCTCCTAACCGAACTCCTCGGTATGTATACTTTAAATGTAGAAAACATTCAACCCACAATGACACACGTCCTACTCGTCGATGATGAAGAGGCATTGCGGGCTAGTCTCAGCTACGCGTTAATTAAAGACGGTTATCAGGTAACAACAGCCGCAGATGGGCAAAGTGCCCTCAAATTGTTTCACAAACAAGTACCGGATGTAATCATTTTAGATTTGATGCTACCGGGAATCGATGGCATGGAACTGTGCTGGCGCATCCGTGCCTTCTCGAAAGTGCCGATATTAATGCTAACGGCTAAAGACCAGCCCATTGACAAAGTTTGGGGATTAGAAGCGGGTGCAGATGACTATATCACCAAACCTTTTAACACACGTGAACTTCTAGCACGGATTAAAGCGGTCTTACGGAGTCGTGCGGCTGGTCAAAACTCTTAAATAAGCAACCAGGGATAAGTGGAGAATCGGGAGGAAAGGTGAGTTGTTTTGCCACCTCACAAAAGTACTGAAGACATTTTAGAAATAATTTCCCCCTTTCCCCTGATGAGGAACAAACTCTAATGGATTGGTCACCCATTCGCATTCGATGGAATTCAATCTACCGAAAATTGTTAGTCACCTATGTGGCGCTCACAGCACTAGGAACATCCATCCTAGCCATCTATATCCTGTGGTCTTTCTACGGCTATTTTATGAAGTCCAGGCAGGCCGATTTAGATGCCTGGAGTGCGGCGCTAGGCGAGAGTATTGCTGATGCATTGGAGGAAAAAGATCTGGATCGAGCCAAACTGACGGTTCAGCGCTATGGTGCACGAGAATCTGTAACACTGCGGCTCTTTGGGGCTGATGGTCACTTGCTTTCCACGTCTGCCCCAGAGATAGATCGGCAAGTCAGCGACTGGTATGCGGTTGCGGGCGTGAAAGAAGCGCTTCAAAATAAATTCACCCACGGCGTAGCCAAAGGTATTTTATCTAATGATGACCGATTGTTCGTTGCCAAACCGATCGTTCGCAATGGCCAAATGCTCGGTGTTTTACGCATGTCAATCACCTTAGACCAGTTCCAGCGTCAGTTTCGCAGCGTGATTTTTACCATTCTGGGAACGCTAGTGTTCACGGTTTTGCTCTGTGCAGTGATTAGCGAACGGTTGGCCCGTAACATGGCAAGGCCAATCAAGGCCATGTCTAGCTTTGCGCTCCAGATCGGTCAAGGTCATCTTGATGGAAATTTGAGCATCCACCAAGATGATGAAATTGGTCAACTTGCCACAGAGTTGAACCGAATGAGCCAACGTTTGGCATCACTCGAAAAAGAGCGACGAGCCTTCCTGGCTAACGTGTCTCACGAACTGCGTACTCCTGTGAGTAACGTTTTGGTTACGGTGGAGGCACTGGCAAACGGAGCGATTGAGGAACCCGAACTGCGCGATCGCTTTCTCCATACGGCTCAGGACGAGATCTCTCGCCTATCACGGCTGATTCAAGACCTCCTGGATTTAGGTCGGCTCGAAGCGGGTGTTACCCTCCTCGAAGAACAGCCCCTCCGCCTGCAAGACCTCATTGATCGCGCTGTCAGAGCGGTGGAGTCGCGAATGCGTTCCCAAAGTGTAGGCATCGACGTTGAGATTCCTAGTGTTCAGCTTTATGGCGATCCAGAACGGCTCCTGCAAGCGTTTCTCAACATCTTGGACAACGCTATTAAACACTCAATCCCGAACTCTACAGTTTTTATTGTTGGCAAGATCGAGAGTGGTCAGATTGGTGTGCAAATCCGAGATCAAGGGCCAGGGATTAGCCAGAGCGATCTGCCCCATATTTTTGAACAGTTTTACACTGTGGATCGGTCGCGTCAAGGCAGCGGAACGGGTTTGGGTTTAGCGATCGCACGGCGTATTGTGGAAGCTCATGGGGGATCGATCGTCGCTAGCAGCAAAGGTGAAGGGAAAGGGGCTATCTTTACAATTCACTTACCCATCGATAAACTTTTGTAAAAAATATTAATAATTTATAATTTTGATTTTGAGGAAAAATTTGATGTCAGCCAGTTCTTGCCTCTCTCTAGCCAGAAAGCTTACAACCTTACTAGGTCTTGCCAGTCTGAGTACTTTGATCAGTTTTCCGGCTACAGCTCAAATCACCATCAATTCAGGAGAAATCAATAAGTTAGCTACCAATTCCAACCCAACCCAGCAGGTTCCCTTAAGGGCCACATCTGGCATCAACCTTCTAGCTCAAGCTGGTGTGAGAAGTATTGCTGACGAGTTAGTTACAGCTAACGATGCCTTCTCTACCCTCAGCACGGCTATTAGAGCAGCCGGACTCACGGAAGCACTGGCTGGGAGAGGCCCGTTTACCATCTTCGCCCCTACAGACGAAGCCTTCAACGCACTGCCTCAAGGCACTGTACCAACGCTCCTAAGACCGGAGAACAGATCCAAATTAACCCGAATTTTGACTTATCATGTCGTGCCTGGAAACATCACCACCTTTGATTTGGCTCCCGGTCGAACTTTAAGGTTGAGAACTCTGGCCGGTCAATCCTTAACAGTACGGGTTTCTGGTGCTAGCGAGGTCTTCGTCAATGGGGTAAAAGTCATCATGGCAGATATCCCGGCTAGGAATGGCACCATTCATGGCATTGGTGCTGTGCTGATGCCGTAGGCAGTGACAAGTGACTGTTATCAGTTACTAGTTCCAGTTTTTTCTGGCTGATCTAGGGGGAGTAAAAATCCCCCTTGAATACACCCTGATAAGTGATAACTGGTAACTAACGACGGGTCACTGATAACTGGAGATTTAATTCCCTAGGGCAATTGACTTAACCAAAAGCTGACATCTACGGCTAGTTTTTCACCCAACTGGAGCAGGTGGCGGAGCTGGATCGTGTTGCAATCCGTGTTCGTCGTTAAATGAGCCACCGCACTCTCACCGTGAAGCTCGGAAGTCAACTGGACTTGCATCGCTTGTTGGAACAGGGGTTCAATGCGAGGCTGCAAACAGTTGAAGTAGAGTTCCTGACATTGAGCGAGTGAAAGTCCCAGATTGAGCTGATTCCCCACCTCAATCAAACGGCGAATAAACTCAATATCGGCGGAAAGGGTGGGCACATTGGTATCATGCAGCAGTTGCCACAGCGATCGCAAAATCAACTTCTCCAAGGTGGGTTTCCCCTCTGGGATTTTTAGCTGACAACGCATGTGGTTGGCTTCTGTTGCGATCGCTTCCAATTCAGCCAAATGACTCCATACCCTTTGGGGATCGCTCATGGCAGAGTCCAGCGCCCCGATCTCGGTCAGCGCTCGGTTCGATAAGGCAATCTCGGCAGCAACTTGTAACTCTTGCGGTACCGGCAACTCATCTCGATGGAAGGCCATCAACACCCCATAGTTGTCCCGATAAACCTGAGTGTAGAGCTGATCTAATCGTGTTAAGGTTTCCTGACTCAACAGTCCCATAATCCGATGACGCTCTTCCGCAAACAGACTCTGCAAGCTAAAAGACTCAGCCCCAAACATCTGATGCATTGCCAGAATGGCATGAGCCGCACTCGCCTGTTTCAGGGAGTCGAACACCTTATCCTTGAGTTTGCTGTAAGCCCGACGCCCCGCAAACGGTTGTATGCAGCAGTGGAAATCCCAGCCCCCCAAGTGCAACACGGCAAACACCAGATGAGCGCTCTCCCAAGTAATCTCTGAAACGAGCCGCAGTTGACCCACCGCCAAAGTTAGCGATCCCATGCGTTGGATCTGGTAGTCTAGCTGCTGGGCGTCATAGCAGTAAACCCGTTGTTGTCGGGCATAACTGGTAAACAGAGAAGTGATCGCATAGTGGGCGGCAACTTGCTTAAAGGTGATTTGGGACGAGATCACCAGATGCCGATAAACCGCTGCCCCATTTTTGAAAAAGTCAACATTACTGGGAGCGAGGGCAAGACGCTTAACAAAGCATTTTTCCAACTGCACGCCCGCCACATCTCCGGCTAATTCCAAGGCACGAGCGGCATAGCGCAGAATCTGGACACCTTCAGGACGGGAGATTTCCTCAAAAAACCAACCACAACTGGTGTACATCAGCAACGAGTGACGCTGCATTTCCAACAAGCGGAGGGCGTCAATTTGTTCGGATGCCGTCAGTTTGCGACTGCGGTGACGCCCCAGAAAGTTCTCCACATTCTCTGGGGAGCGATCGCGAATTACTTGGATATACTCATCCCGTGCTGCCCAGGGATCGCGGAAGAATTGGTGACCCGCCTCTTCATAAACCTTCACTAACTTATCCCGTAACCAATCCAGGGCATCCCGTAAGGGACGTCGCCATTTTTGGTTCCAGACTCCACCGCCACCACAACCACAGTCATCCTGCCAGCGGTTCACGCCGTGTGAGCAACTCCAAGCCGTCACGGGCTTCAAAACGACTTCCCAAGTCGGCGGATTAATGCTGAGATAGTGGGCAAAGTTCGTTACCGTCCAACCTCGGTTAGGAAGCTCTTGGGTAAAGGTATAGGCGAGACATTTTTCCGTACCGCCTTTGTGATGCCCGAAGGTTTCTCCATCGGTGGCGACGGAAATAAGCTGTGCTGGTCGATGATCCCCGCGCACAGCTTGACCAACGCGCCCTGCGAAGTTATGGGCATCGCTGAGCACATCATTAAATCCCATATCTCGCGAGATCGGGCCGTCATAGAAAAAGATATCGATGTATCGCCCATCTGCCAGGAAACAGCGGTAAGGGCGAGTGGGATCGATCTGAGAACCACCAACTTCATGCCATTGGGTAACGGGTTGGTGATCACTGGGGATCGCTCGACAGCGCTCGGCTTGAGAGGGAGCGAGGACGATAAATTGAATCCCCTCGTCCACCAGTACCTCTAGGGAGGGATAATCGACAGCGGTTTCCGCCAGCCACATGCCTTCGGGATCGCGGTTGAAGCGAGAGCGGAAATCTTCTTTGCCCCAGCGGATTTGGGTGTATTTGTCCCGTTCGTTGGCGAGGGGCAAAATGATATGGTTGTAAGCTTGTGCGATCGCATTGCCGTGTCCATTGAGACGCTTACAACTGTTGCGATCCGCTTCCAGAATCCGCTGATAGACCTCAACATCGTAACGTTCGAGCCACGACATCAGCGTTGGGCCAATGTTGAAGCTTAAATACTCATAGTTATTGACGATCCCGATAACTTCGCCCCGCTCATTCAACACCCTGGCAAAAGCATTGGGGCGATAGCACTCGTGGTGAATTCGCTCATTCCAGTCGTGGAAAGGAGCCGCACTTGGCTGACGCTCAATGGTGTCCAGATAAGGATTTTCACGCGGTGGTTGGTAAAAATGACCGTGGACAGTCACGTAAACACCGGTCGCCGTCCTTAGGGGATCGCTAGCGATCCCCGCGTCAACTTGCAAGTCTGCAATGGACACCATTGCATCAGCTTGAGAAGCTGGAATCTCAGCAGCAGAAGTCATGGGATTACCAAATTCTAAAAAACTAGTCAGATAGCTTTCCCGCTCTACACATCCATGTTCGAGACAGAGAACCTCCCTGATCCCGAAAGCTACAGTTGTTTTCAAAGTCAGCAAATTTAATTAGGGTAAGGCAAGAAGCCAAACTGTAGCGCCGATTAAAAAAGTTTAGTGTATGGGCTGGTGTGAAGGGGTGAAAGCTTTGAAATGATGGGTACTATTCTTAGTAAACCGCAATCTCAGCCTTAGACCGACAGGACTTCAAGGAACTTGCGGTAAGTTTATAGAACTTAACTAAGGATAAAAGTTCCTCTGGGCGATGGTACCCACCCAATGACATATTTGGGTTCGCGGTGAGATGCGATTATTCTAGAGTCCGAAACTGTTGTGCAGGTAACTTGCATGACTGGGACGGGCAATCCTGCCCATCCCCCAAAAAATCTCTGCTCTTAAGGTACAGAAACCCTAGATGCTCAACAAGAATACAATTTTGTCGCTCTTGCTCCTGTTTGTCCCCGTCTCGATTGCCGCTCACTTTTTGGAATGGGGAGCAGCAGTGGTTTTCATCACGTCCTGTATCGCGATTGTCCCCCTTGCCGCTTGGATGGGTACGGCTACTGAAGAAATCGCTGTAGTGGCAGGTCCCACGTTGGGGGGGCTACTCAACGCCACATTCGGCAATGCCACAGAACTGATTATTGCCCTAATTGCCCTGAATGCGGGCTTAGTCAGTGTTGTCAAAGCCACCATCACGGGATCAATCATCGGTAACTTACTGCTGGTGATGGGGTTGTCCATGCTGTTGGGGGGCTTGCGCTATAAGGAGCAAGACTTTCAGCCTATCGTAGCGCGGGTGAATGCATCCTCTATGAACCTAGCCGTAATTGCCATTCTCCTCCCCACGGCGATGGATGCCACCTCTGTTGGCTTGAGTGAAGTCACAATCCAGCGCCTTTCTATCGCGGTTGCAGTGGTGTTAATCCTGGTTTATGGGCTAACGTTGCTGTTTTCCATGAAAACCCACAGTTATCTGTTCGATGTTGGCATGGCGGACATGGAAAACCTGGCGGAGTCGAACCTCGCCCCAGAGGAACCTAAACACAAGCCGAATCTTTGGCTATGGATTGGGGTGCTTTTGGTTGTCACTCTTTTTGTCGCTGGAGAATCAGAACTGCTGGTTGACAGCTTAGAAGAAGCCACCTCTGAACTAGGGTTATCTGCCCTATTTACTGGAGTCATTCTGCTGCCGGTAATTGGGAATGCGGCTGAACACGCGACAGCCGTTACCGTGGCGATGAAAAATAAGATGGATCTTTCTGTTTCAGTTGCGGTAGGGTCTAGTATGCAAATTGCCTTATTTGTCGCCCCCGTGTTAGTTCTTGCTGGGTGGTTGATGGGTAAGCCAATGGATTTAAACTTCAATACCTTTGAACTGGTGGCGGTGGTCGTTTCGGTTTTAATTGCCAATTCCATCAGTTCTGATGGGAAGTCGAACTGGTTAGAGGGGACTTTGCTTTTAGCTACTTATTTGGTTTTAGGGTTTGCCTTTTACTTCCATCCCGTGAGTGAGGGTTTGGGTTTGTAAATGCTCAGCACTCTTTAGCACTCTTTCTTCTCAGTGTTAATGATGCATCTCCCGAAATCCCCCCTACCCCCCTTGAAAAAGGGGGGAACTAGACCAGATTGGCAGCAGGCGAGTGACTACCTCCCTTAAAGAAGGGGGACATTCTGGGGCAAACGTTTGAGCGATCGCATTCTCAGATCTCCTTTATGCTTACAGAATGTGCGATTAATAACGGTACCCCCGTAAAAAGCGATCGCCCTAACAGGAAGTACGATTCAACAGGGTCTTATGAGCTACTGCATTAATCCCAAATGCCCAAAGCCAGCCGATCCCCTTAATGCTCAAAACTCGATCTGCTGCCACTGTGGCTCTCAGCTTTGGCTACAAGAGCGTTACCGGGTAAAGCAGTTAGTGGATGAAGTCGGTTTTAGCAAAATCTATGAGGTAGAAGAGCAAGGGACATCGAAAATATTAAAAGTTCTTCTCCTCAATGACCCAAAGGCTGTAGCCGTATTTCAGCAAGAAGCGCGGGTGTTGAGCCAATTGCATCATCCAGGTATTCCCCACATTGAGCCGGATGGCTACTTTACCTTTTTACCCAAAAACCGACACCAGCCCTTACATTGCCTGGTGATGGAGAAGGTTAAAGGCATAAGTTTAGAAAAATGTCAATTCCAGCCAGAAAATCAACCTCTTTCTCAACCCCAAGTGCTGAACTGGCTCAAACAGCTCGTAGAAATCTTATATCAAGTCCACCAACAACTGTATTTTCACCGCGACATCCAGCCATCTAACATCATCCTCACTCCCAACGGACAACTGGTATTGATTAATTTTGGTAGTGCCAGAGCTGCTAGCGATACTTATCTGGTGACAGCGAGGGGTGAGCAGGATGTGAGGAGTATGAGTTCTCCTGGCTACACCCCCATTGAGCAAGCGAAGGGCAAAGCTGTACCGCAATCGGATTTCTTTGCATTGGGGCGAACCTTTGTTTATCTACTTACGGGTAAATCCCCCAATGATTTTCCTGAAGATCCGCGCACTGGAGAATTACTCTGGCAGCACCAAGCCCCTCAGGTTTCTAAGTCGGTGACGGACTTGATTGATTATTTAATGGCTCCGTTCCCCCACCATCGACCGCACAATGCTCAGATTATATTACAGCGCATCGCGGCGATCGACCACACCTGGCAACCCCCTCAGCTACCTCCGCAGACGCCTGAATTTGCTAACTCTTTGCAGGGTTTACGCTTGCAATCGTGGGTACGTCACCAGCGTTCATCCACAACACGTCTGAGAAAACTATTCACCAAATTGGTTAAGCCGAAAAATCTGTTTCTGGCTAGCGCTTTTCTCGGTACTGTGGGAGTAGCAGGAACGCTGATATATGGAGATTTAACTACTCTAAATAATCAGCATAATCAGCAATCTCTCGTATCGTCTAATCATCGGTTATTATCGGCTTCATCCTTGGCAAAGCGATCCCCAAAGTCGGTTACTGTGCCGCCTCGAACAACTTCAAACTATCCTGCCACCCTAACTCACCGGAATGACGAAGCTAAGCGCGTAGAGCGCAGTAGTGAAGTGGGACAACAGTTAGAACCGATCACCAGCATTGACACTGGGGCTTCAAATGGAATCAACACAGTTGCAGTTAGCCCGAATGGGAAGATGATTGCTAGTGGCAGTCGAGACGGCTTGCTCAAACTTTGGCATCTGGGCAAAAATAGAGCGGGTACAACTCCCACCTCTGGACGCACTTTAGGAGAAGATTTATACGGAGAAAATACGGTTGCTTTTAGCCCAGATGGTAAGACGTTAGCCAGTGGGAGCGATGACAATATTATTAGAATTTGGGATATTGGTAAGGGTAAGCTATTACACACCCTCAAGGGACATTCGGCTTGGATATCTGACTTAGTTTTTAGTGCAGATGGCAAAACATTAATGAGTAGCAGTTTTGACCGCACTATTAAAGTTTGGGATTTGAGCCAAAAAGTCAATACTCAACCGATTGAGAAACGCACCCTTAAAGGACATACGGCTTGGGTTTTTGCTATTGCCATGACACCTGATGGGAAAACATTAGCGAGTTGTAGTTTTGACAATACAATTAAAGTCTGGAATCTGGAAAAAGGGGAAGTTCGTCATACTCTCAAAGGCAATCCCAATCGGGTGTTTGCTCTCGCGATTAGTTCAGATGGGGAAACCTTAGCGAGTGGCAATGGAGATGGGACGATTCAGGTATGGAATTTAACCACAAATCAACTGACGAAAACGTTTAATGGGCATCAAGATTGGGTGCGTGCTCTTGCCATGACGCCCGATGGCAAAATGCTTGCGAGTGGGAGTGGGAGCCAGGATAATACGATTAAACTTTGGAATTTGCGATCAGGGAAACTTCTGGGCACTCTCGAAGGGCATTCTGATGATGTTCGTTCTGTGGCGTTTAGTCCAGATAGTAGTACTTTAGTTAGTGGCAGTTTTGATAATACGATTAAGATTTGGCGAATGCCTTAAAACGGAGATGTTGCACCCTTTTCATGGATGTCATAACCTGCCAAGAACTTTAGTTCTTGGCTCATATTTCAAGTCTACTAAAGTGGACTGAAAATAGTATACAGTCGTCTTTAGAGACAGCCTCTTATTTTCCTCCGCCTAGAGTGATGAAAGAGCGCTACTTAGTGACTAACAGGAATATTTATCCCAAAGACTTGCCGACTCTGCCTCCTGCCCTTTTTTAGTTCGTCGAACTCACGTTATTTTATAGGCTTTAAATAACTTAATTACGGGTCGCAAAACGATTTGTTGCTCAACTGTTACAGCGACAGATGGTCAGACAGGTCTAGAAAAAGCCAGAAGTCTTATCCCTGACTTAATTGCTGGTTATACTGAAAGGCATGGCGTTCAGTCATCTGGTTTATCGCAGCAATGTAAAGAGAAAGCAACACCATGATGTTGAGTACAGAATATACTGAGATTCAAGCTGAAATTGAGTCTGGTTTAAAAGAAATAATGGCTTCGCAGGGTGCGCTCGTTGTGGCACTGGGAAATTGGAAAACTGGGCAGTGCATTTGCCACGAAGGTATTGATAGTCCTCTGTTCCCCAATAGCAAAATTAGCATGGCGGTAACAGGCAACGCTAAAGTCATCCAAGCCAAGATGGAGGTTGCCAAGGCGCTCCAGTTTTCAGATAAAATTGATCAGATATTAATTGCACTCTCATCGCAGTGGCACTTAATGAATATTCTATCGGCAGAAGACTATTTTATTTATTTAGCTCTAGATCGAAAATTTTCCAACATTGCAGATGGTACGTTAAAAATAATGAAGGTTGACAGGAAACTATCGCCACTACTCAATTCATACTTGCCGCTTCCTAGTTTTTAGACAATAAGGGAAATCTCTTTTCAGCGAGGAATAAAAACCCAGGAGCGATCGCCAGGAGAGTCCTCGAAAATAGCCCCGCGTCGCTTTAAGTCAAGTTTCATCTCTTCAGTCAGTCCTAAAAATACATATCCATCTCTTAAACTTACCGAGAGTTTGGCTCCAAACTCCACCGGGCTTCCGGCTTTCCCTCTCACTATTGGACGAATATGCTGTTGACTCAAACTGAGATATAGGGTTTTCTTTGATTTGTTCTACTGTTTCCCGATCGCTTATTCCCAACTTCTCTTTGATTATTAATGAACCTAATGCCATCCGAAACGGTAGGGCGGATGCTCCTATATCTTCGGTAAAAGTTTGGGCGTATTCCTCTTCAAACTCATCCCAGGGTATTAGATTAGCTATCCTTACCCAACGGTTGTCTTGTGATAACTTTCCCTCAAAGGGTAACTCAAACTTGGACGGTGGCGTGGGAAGTGATTCAACTTTTCGGTACATTTTCCCTGGTTGAGGTACAAGGGTTTTGCCAGATTTTACCTGATTTCCTTGGACTTGAGCAACTCTCAAGACCGCTTAACCTATTGATAACTAAGGGTTTCCGCTTTTCGCAGCAAGCCCTAATTAGTAGTTCGTTGATATCCTCAAATCGACCCCCCCTGCCCCCTTTAGTAAGGGGGGAGTTGGAAACAGAAGCTTTTTCAAGTTTCTTCCCCTTTAATACAATTGTGTTTAAAGCTTGGGGCCTATTCTCTGATTGCTCCCCCCTTAACAAGGGGGGTTGGGGGGGGTCTTCAAGTGTCGCATTCACCCGATCTAGAATGAGTTTATTGATCGTGCGATCGCATCAGTTCTCGCCAATCATCAGGATATTCGCTCTTTTCAAAAGCAGCCAGAGAACGCACAGGTGCTTGATGTTTGCGGCTAAATTCGATTTCTCCCCCTAACTCATTCAACAGTTTTTCTGGACGGATTCCTAAATCTTTATCCTCTGGTACAAATAAACGCAGTTGATTCGATAAATCCAGGTACGTTTTGTTATACGGGGTAGCGGTTAGCAAAATACATCGACTTTCATTCAGCGCAATATATTCCTGAATTGCCCGATAACGCTTACCCTGCCGATTCCGCAAGTTATGACTTTCGTCAATCAATACCACCCGATAACGACGTTCATTCGGTAACTCCGTCTGCACCCGACTAATGGAGAGAACTTTTGCCCGGAGTCCATAGCGGTGAACATAGTCCTCCCACATCGTTACTAAGTTTTTAGGGCAAATAATTAGGGTTTATAAGAAAAAATCTTCTTCTAAAATCTTGGCTAACGTTGTTGCAATTAACGTTTTGCCCAACCCCACCACATCCCCGATTAATACCCCACCTCTACGGTTGACGTGACGCGCAGCAATTTGAACCGCAGCTTTTTGGAAGTCAAACAACTGATTCTTAACATCGCGAGGAATCTGATATTCAGCTAATCCCGCCCTGGCTTCCTGGGATAAGTGATAAGCAATTTTCAGATAAATATAGTAAGGCGGAATCAGCTTTTCTCTCGCCCAACTGTTATCGATAATTTCAACCAATTCTTGGGAAATATCGATACACCAACGGTCATTCCATCGGTCATCAAACCACTTTTGCAGCTTTTGACAAGCATCATGGTCTAAAACATCAATATTCAATTCCCCTTGATGTTCTAGCCCAGACAAAGTAAGATTGCTACTTCCCAAAAACCCAATCGTGGGATTAATGATATCACTGCGATGAACTAGGTAAAGTTTGGCATGAAGAGGATGTCTGAGAAACAGTTTAACAATAACTTTCTGATTTTTTAGCTTAGAACCGCCAACAAAAAAGCGCCCCCCTTGCGGAGAGCGCTTTTTTTAAGCTAAATTCTTAAGAATTAGCCATTGATGACAGGAGCGGTTAGAGCCACAGGAGCCGCTTCACCAGCCGCTAAGTCGAGGGGGAAGTTGTGAGCGTTACGCTCGTGCATTACTTCAAATCCCAAGTTAGCGCGGTTGAGTACATCAGCCCAGGTGCCAATCACGCGACCTTGTGAGTCGATGATGGACTGGTTGAAGTTGAATCCATTCAGGTTGAACGCCATGGTGCTGATGCCCAAAGCGGTGAACCAAATGCCAACTACAGGCCAAGCAGCGAGGAAGAAGTGCAAGCTACGGCTGTTGTTGAAAGAAGCATATTGGAAAATCAACCGACCGAAGTAACCGTGAGCAGCAACGATGTTGTAGGTTTCTTCTTCTTGACCGAACTTGTAACCGTAGTTCTGAGATTCGGTTTCAGTTGTCTCACGCACCAAGCTGGAGGTGACCAAAGAACCGTGCATTGCACTGAACAAGGAACCGCCGAACACACCAGCCACACCGAGTTGGTGGAAGGGGTGCATCAGGATGTTGTGCTCAGCTTGGAACACGAACATGAAGTTGAAGGTTCCAGAGATGCCCAGGGGCATACCATCAGAGAAAGAACCTTGTCCGATGGGGTAAATCAGGAATACAGCGGTTGCAGCCGCCACAGGAGCGCTGTAAGCAACAGCAATCCAAGGGCGCATCCCTAAGCGGTAGCTGAGTTCCCACTCACGTCCCATGTAGCAGAAGACGCCGATGAGGAAGTGGAAAATTACCAACTGGTAAGGGCCACCGTTGTAAAGCCACTCGTCTAAGCTAGCTGCTTCCCAAATTGGGTAGAAGTGCAAGCCGATGGCGTTAGAAGAAGGAACAACGGCTCCACTGATGATGTTGTTACCAAACAGCAGAGAGCCAGCAACAGGCTCACGGATACCATCGATGTCCACAGGAGGAGCAGCGATGAAGGCGATGATAAAGCAGGTAGTGGCAGTTAGCAGGGTAGGAATCATCAGGACACCGAACCAGCCTACATAGAGGCGGTTGTTGGTGCTAGTGACCCACTCGCAAAACCGTTCCCACACGTTCGCAGATTCGCGACGCTGTAATGTGGTTGTCATGTTTTTATGATGGCTTAATAATTTTTCAAGGTTCAGCGGGCGCTTTTGTGTTCGCCCATACTTAACTTAACCCATCTGTTGCGTTTTGTAAAGTTCTTCAAACTTTTTTTAGAATCCCTCAGTCGTGTTAACCCGGAGGCCACTTCATCTGGCGTCCGCCCAAGATGTGTACATGCAGGTGGTCAACGGTTTGGCCGCCATCAGCGCCGTTGTTAATCACCAGGCGATAGCCGTTATCCAGACCGAGTTGCTGGGCAACCCGCTTGGCGGTTAAGAGCAGGTGTCCCATGAGAGCATGGTCTTCGGATTCGGCTGCGGCTAGCTGAGGAAGGGGCTTTTTGGGAATCACCAGGATGTGAACCGGTGCTTGAGGAGCAATGTCTCTGAAGGCAATTGTTAAGTCATCTTCATAAACAATGTCAGCGGGTATTTCTTTGCGAATAATCTTGCTGAAGATGGTCTCGCTCATGTTAAATCTTCTACTCAATAGTTATGAAAGCGACTCAGACTGCTAGCAATTTTACGTAATCAGCATCCTGGAACGAAACTAAATCCAGTAATTTCCCGGTTCAGTAACCCAGAGGACAAGCCCTATACTCGCGCTTAAGTGTCAGGGGAATTGAGATGCTAGCTAGAGTTTGGAGCGCTTCTATTGTAGGAATCGATGCGGTTAAGGTGGGTGTTGAAGTGGATGTGTCTGGTGGGTTGCCGGGAATTGTCGTGGTTGGTTTACCCGATACAGCCGTTCAAGAATCACGAGAACGAGTCAAGGCGGCACTGAAGAATGCGGGTTTTGCCTTTCCCATGCGGAAGATTGTGGTGAACCTGACACCGGCTGACTTGCGTAAAGAAGGGCCAAGCTTTGATTTACCCATTAGTGTGGGCATTATGGCGGCTTCAGAGCAGGTGAGTGCCGAATTGTTGGGCGATTACCTATTTTTAGGAGAAGTTTCCCTGGATGGCAATCTGCGACCCGTTGCGGGTGTATTACCGATTGCGGCGGCGGCTAAACGACTGGAGATTGCGGGTTTGATCGTTCCGGCGGATAATGCACGAGAGGCGGCAGTTGTACAGGGATTAGTGGTTTACGGTTTCCAGAATTTAGCGCAAGTGGCTGACTTTCTGAATCAGCCAGAGCGTTACTCCCCGGTGCAGATGGATGGGTTACAGGCGTTGCGAACCTCTCGGTCAACGGGGCCAGACTTAAAAGATGTAAAGGGTCAAGCTCATGCTCGCAGAGCCTTAGAAATTGCAGCGGCTGGAGGACATAATTTAATCTTTGTCGGGCCTCCTGGGAGTGGCAAAACCATGCTGGCGCGTCGCTTGCCAGGGATTTTACCGCCATTAAGCTTTGAGGAAGCCTTAGAAGTGACACAAATCCACTCTGTTGCAGGATTGCTGAGAAACAAAGGAACATTGGTCAGCGATCGCCCTTATCGCAGTCCTCATCACTCTGCCTCTGGCCCCTCCCTCGTGGGGGGTGGCAGCTTTCCCCGTCCTGGGGAAATTTCTCTGGCACACCGGGGGGTGCTGTTTTTGGATGAACTCACCGAATTTAAGCGCGATGTGTTGGAATTCTTGCGTCAACCGTTAGAAGATGGCTGTGTGACCATTTCCCGCACTCGTCAATCGGTGATGTTTCCCGCACAGTTCACCTTGGTGGCGAGTACGAATCCTTGCCCTTGTGGCTACTTCGGGGATACTATTCAAGCTTGCACTTGTTCGCCAAGAGCTAGGGAACAATACTGGGCAAAGCTTTCGGGTCCTTTGATGGATCGAATTGATTTACAAGTGGCGGTGAATCGATTGAAGCCGGAAGAGATTACGCGACAACCCACGGGGGAGGAATCGGCACCTGTACGGGAACGAGTACAAGCCGCACGCGATCGCGCCTGGACTCGATTCAAACTTGCCGATTCGACAATTCGTTGCAATGCTCAGATGCAGAGTCATCATCTGCGTCACTGGTGCCCGTTGGATGATACCTCTCGCAACTTACTAGAGGGCGCAATTCGCAAGTTAGGCTTATCGGCACGGGCAAGCGATCGCATTCTTAAAGTAGCCCGTACCATTGCTGACTTAGCAGGTGATGAAGTTCTCAAACCCCAGCACGTTGCCGAAGCCATTCAGTACCGCACTATTGACAGAATGCAATAAATGTGAAAGGAAAGGACGCTTAACTAGGGAAGTTCAACGCCTGAACGACGCACCAAGCTCAAAACCCGCAAAACCAAAGCTCTGAGGAAGTGAGCCATACTTTGGGGATGAGCGATCGCCCAAAAATTAATACTCAGACAGGTACTAGCCAGCCCTAACAGGATAAAGGTAGGAGCCATAACCACACCAATCATCCACCAAGTAAACACATGAAATACCATCACCAGCGCCGGGAGGCAGGCAAGCATAGCCGCTTGTCGCACCTGAGGCTGAGGACGGCGCAGTCCGGTGAATATCATCGTCTGCAAGGTGAAGAGCAAGTTGGCAGGAACCAAAAAGGCACAGATGGCAAGACAGTTGGTTCGTGAAAATTCAAAAAGAGTGTTGAAGTCAAACATGCAATATTAGGTATAAGTACTGTTGCCAGTCTATCTCGCCTGACCCATAGACCTCAGGTCATCCTGTCGTGTATTCAGAAAACTATGTCAAAGGGAATGGTGATATGGGCTAGGCGTGGGTATTACCTAATACCGAATGAATAACTCTCAGGCTGAATCTGTTTCGGTTTCTGAGTTGCTCCCATGGGATGAACCAGTTTTGACATAGAGTAGTACAATAATGACCGTTGTAATTCGTGACACAGGCATTGATCGAGCGCTACACCCTGCCCGAAATGGGCGAATTGTGGACGGACACCTACAAGTTTAAAACCTGGCTTCAGGTCGAAATCGCTGTTTGTGAGGCACAAGCTGAACTGGGTGCCATTCCTGAAGCGGCTGTTGAGGACATTAAAGCTAAGGCCAATTTTGACCCGAAGCGCATACTAGAAATTGAGGAAGAAGTCCGCCATGACATGATCGCCTTTCTCACGAATGTAAATGAGTATGTGGGCGATGCGGGACGTTATATCCACTTGGGATTGACGAGTTCCGATGTCTTGGATACGGCTCTAGCTCTGCAACTGGTAGCCAGTTTGGACATTATTCTGGAGCATCTAGAGAAACTCAGTCAAGCGATTCGCTACCAGGCACAGCAACATCGCAATACCGTGATGATTGGTCGTTCTCATGGCATTCATGCCGAACCGATTACCTTTGGCTTTAAGCTGGCAGGTTGGTTGGCGGAAGTGTGTCGCAACCGCGATCGCCTCTGCCAAGTGCGTCATGAAATTGCCGTGGGGAAGATTTCTGGTGCGGTGGGAACTTATGCCAATATTAACCCCCGTGTGGAAGCGATCGCCTGTCAGAATTTGGGACTGCAACCGGATACGGCTTCAACTCAGGTGATCTCCCGCGATCGCCATGCTAATTTTGTTCAACAATTAGCGCTTTTAGGGGCAACCCTGGAACGCTTTGCGGTGGAAATTCGCAACCTGCAAAGAACCGATGTCTTGGAAGTTGAAGAATACTTCTCTAAAGGACAAAAAGGTTCCTCGGCAATGCCGCATAAGCGTAACCCGATTCGTTCCGAACGACTCACAGGAATGGCGCGAATTGTGCGGGGACATGCGGTGGCAGCGTTAGAAAATGTAGCGCTATGGCATGAACGGGATATCTCCCATAGTTCGGTGGAACGGGTGATTTTACCCGACGCTTGCATTTTGACTCACTTCATGCTGGTAGAAATCACCGACTTGGTGAAGAAGCTGCTGGTTTATCCAGAAAACATGAAGCGGAATATGAATCTTTACGGGGGTGTTGTATTTAGCCAGAGGGTATTATTGACCTTGGTGGATAAGGGAATGACCCGCGAAGAAGCTTATAGGATTGTCCAATCTTGTGCTCATGAAGCTTGGAATAAACCAGAGGGAAATTTCCACGAGTTGATTGCTAAAAACCCTCAAGTTATGAGTAAGTTAACTCCGCCAGAAATTGAGGCTTGTTTTGAGCCACAGCATCATTTACAGCACATGGATGAGATTTATCAACGCTTAGGGATTTAACGGAGAAAAATGGGGAATGAAGGAGTAACAATTCCCCATTTCTTGTAGTCAGAAAAAAGCGATCGCACTTTACCGAAGCAAAGCGCGATCGCTTCATAGTCTACACTCGACTAAGCATCAATCAGAAACACACCCAAAACTAACCTTGTTCTTTTTCGACTTCAGCCACCATCAACAGTGTCTTCATCACCGAGTCAGGATTCAAACTCATCGAATCAATTCCCAACTCAACCAAGAACTTAGCAAACTCAGGATAATCGCTCGGAGCTTGACCACAAATCCCAATCTTGCGGTTATTCTTCTTCGCTTTAGCAATTACCATCCGCACCATATCTTTAACCGCATCATTGCGTTCATCAAAGATATGAGCCACTAAAGCCGAATCCCGATCTAAACCCAAGGTTAACTGAGTTAAATCATTCGATCCAATCGAGAATCCATCAAACACCTCACTAAATTGGTCAGCCAAGATGACATTACTCGGAATCTCGCACATCACATAAACTTGCAAGCCATTTTCACCGCGCTTGAGTCCATGTTTTTCCATTTCAGCTAACACCTTGCGGCCTTCATCAGGAGTACGGCAGAAGGGAATCATTGGGATAACATTCGTCAAACCCATTTCATCCCGAACCCGTTTCATTGCTTTGCACTCTAAAGCAAAGGCTTCTCGGTAATTCTCGTCATAATAACGCGAGGCACCACGCCAGCCAATCATCGGGTTTTCTTCCTTCGGCTCAAACTGGTGACCCCCCAAGAGGTTTGCGTATTCGTTGCTCTTGAAGTCAGACAGGCGCACCACCACCGGGTTAGGATAAAACGCCGCCGCAATCATGCCCACACCATGTGCCAACTTATCTACGAAGAAGTCTTCCTTCCGTTCGTAGAGGTAAGTCATTTTATAAATTTCCCGCTTCACCAAAGCATCGTCAAGCTCATCGAAGCGTAGCAATGCTAATGGGTGCGCCTTGATGTGATTGGCAATAATAAACTCTAACCGAGCTAATCCCACACCATCACAAGGAATCGAGGACAAACCAAAAGCTTCTTCCGGATTACCCACATTCATCAAAATCTTGGTGCGGGTGCGAGGCAAGTTATCGAGTTGAGTTTCTTGCACTTCAAACGGTACCAAACCGGCATAAACTCGACCCGCTTCTCCTTCCGAACAGGAGATGGTCACCTCTTGCCCACTGCTTAACACACCTGTAGCATTGCCGCAACCCACGATCGCCGGGATTCCCATTTCACGAGCAATAATTGCCGCGTGGCAGGTGCGTCCGCCTTGGTTAGTGACGATCGCACTCGCTCGCTTCATAATAGGTTCCCAGTCGGGGTCAGTCTTATTGGTTACTAAGACTTCACCGGGTTCAAACTCGTCAATCTTGTGGACATCAAGAATAACTTTAGCTTTGCCCTGACCGATCATTTCCCCAACCGCACGACCGGTAATCAGCACTTCGGAGGTTCCCTTGAGCTGATAGCTTCTCAGGACACTCGCTGATTTTTGGGATTGTACGGTTTCCGGACGAGCTTGGACGATGTAAAGTTCACCTGTGAGTCCATCTTTCGCCCACTCAATATCCATCGGAGTGTATTGACCCCGAACGTCGGAATAGTGGTCTTCAATAATACAACCCCAACGGGCAAGCTGAAGAATTTCCTCATCATTCAGGGCGTATTTCCGCTGTTCAGATTCCGGAACTGACACGTTCTTCGTCAGCTTTGTGCCACCGATTTCGTAAACCATTTTGATTTCTTTGCTGCCCAAGCGCTTCTCCAAAATCGGGCGATAGCCTTCTTTAAGAGTGGGCTTGAACACAAAGTATTCATCTGGGTTCACAGCACCTTGAACCACATTTTCCCCTAAACCGTAGGCAGCCGTTACTAATGCTGCATTCTTAAAGCCGGTTTCGGTGTCGATGGAGAACATCACACCAGAGGTTGCCAAGTCAGAACGCACCATCTTTTGCACACCGACGGAAAGGGCAACATTAAAGTGATCGAACCCCTTAACGGTGCGATAAGAAATGGCGCGATCAGTAAAGATTGAGGCAAAACACCGATGGCAGGAGTCTATAACATCTTGAACCCCATAAACGTTGAGGTAGGTTTCCTGCTGACCGGCAAAACTGGCATCTGGTAAGTCTTCCGCTGTGGCACTGGAACGGACAGCGACATCAACAGCTACACTTTCCTGTTTGCACTGCTCTTGGTAGTCGGAGTCAAACCTGTCGCATAATTGAGCCGTGTAACCATAGCGTTCACATAGCTTCAAGTAAGCCTCTGCGATCGCATCTTGTAAATCTTGGGGGAAGGGGGTGTTGAGAATCAAGGAACGGGCTTGCTTACCTCGAACCCGTAGATTATTCATATCCTCAACATCCAAGTCCGCGAAAAGCTGACGCAGCTTTTCTTCTAAACCCGCCGCTTGAATAAAATATCGATAAGCGTAAGCCGTTGTGGCAAAACCTGTAGGAACTTTCACTCCCTTGGGTGTCAATTGCTGAATCATTTCACCCAGAGAGGCATTCTTACCACCTACTAAGGGAATATCTGCAATTCCTACTTCCTCAAACCAGAGGACAAGAGCTTGTTCTTTGGAAGCTTGAGGAGATGTCGCTTGAGTCGCTGTTACCATAGGTATTTTCTCCTACTCTGGAATTAGTTTACCTCCGGCAAGGTTTTTGGATTCGGGATATGACTCATTTCTTTACCAAGTTAGTAACACTTGGAAACATAGCACTCCATCAGGGTTGAGCTGGCTGACAACACCTCCACTTGGGTCAAACATCAAGCCCTATGGCGTTAAAGTTTTGCGATACACCATCAACCCGTCCCAATCCCGTGATAGCGTTTGATACTGAGAGAATCTCTGGACTATCTACTCTCAGATTGGCAATGCAACAACCGCCCTCAACAACACCCTTATCCCAGACACACAACCGCTATCCCGATACTCTCTATCTGGAATTGGCGGCAACTCCAGTACTCTCAGACGGGACTGATATCGAGCAGATTGACCTTTACCTAAGTATTGACTTTCACCAACAGTGGCAACCCATCAACACCGGACGTGTGAAGTTTGGTTTCAAAGGCGGCGAACTCAAAATCCACCTCAAAAATGGCAAAATGCCTAGCGAGTTGCGTCAACTGAGTGGCTGGGTTCAACTTTCCGCCGACGAAACTCCTCAGTCGTCGATTGAGTGTCAGGTATTCTCCCAAGGGGAAGCTGAATCTCCCGTCTGGAAGTGGCAGGGCAAGACGGGGATGTCTGTTTTGCAGGGTTCACTCCCACAAACCAAGCTGGGTACGGTGCAGGTGATGGGTCAGCCTTGGGGTATCGAATCCGTCTTTACCGTATCACCTGGCGATGTTTATTTGACGAGTGTAGAAGGTTTATGGTCTCACACAATTAGCCCGAATCAGCTAGCGGTGTTAGAGAGAAAGCTGGTTTTATTTTTGCTCGAATCCAAACTTCAGCCTTACCTCAGCCGAGTCGTATGGCACTGTGATCAGCACCCTGGACAGTCCAAAAGTGAGCCACCGAATATAGAGGAGCAAACGGTTGGAATTGATACGGGTGAAACCGAAGAATGTCCGGAATTAGCAGACGTAATTCAGCGCGTGATTACCGCAGAAACGGATAATTTTTTGGAATTAGCCAAAATTGCAGGTCTTAATCCCTTGGTCGATTTTTCCGGTGCAAAACTGCTTGGTGTCAACCTCACTGGGGTAGATTTGAGTGGAGCCAATCTTCGGGGAGTCTATCTTCGGGGTGCGGACTTGAGTGATACAGATTTGAGTGGTGCAGATTTGCAGGGAGCGACTTTTGGTGGTGCCGATCTCAGTGGTGCTTATTTAAGTGATGCCGATTTGAGTCATGGTGATTTTCACCGCGCTAGTTTGGCGTTGGCGAATCTCAGTAGTGCCAATCTTAGTAGTGCTAATCTTAGTGAAGTTAACTTTAGCAGTGCCAATTTAAGTGATGCTAACCTGACGAATGCAAATCTCACTCAGGCTGACCTCCATCGGGCTAGTTTGATGTTAGCCAATTTGAGTGGTACAACGTGGTTGAATAGCCGTGTAGAAGAAGCCCGATTTAGCAAAAATTCGGGACTTTCTGAGGAATGGAAGCTGGACTTGAAACAACGGGGGGCTATTTTTGAGGGATAAGTCCCCTCAAGTCAAGTGTGTCCGTTCAGGACACACAGCCGTACTCCAAAAAGTTGCGATCGCGCTCTATAGTTAATAGTTAGTGCATCAGGGCAGACGTTTCTCACCCGTTTTTAGCAGTATTCCGAACAACTTTCTCTCCCCACTTCATCCTCATGCTCGTATGAACTGCGGTCATCTTTAGCGGTCATTCCTTGCCCCCCGTTCAACCTTGCAGCCCTAAACCGCTTATGTTGGGCAAGAGGTGGCACGTCTTGAACGTATCGGAAATAATAGAGCTAATGCGGGTGGTTTTGCCCAAACAGCCAGTCCGGTCGAACGCCGAAAAAAGAATCAAAAGGTCAAACCGAAGTGTTGAGTGAGTATTTACTAGGGAAACAACTTGAGGTTTGGTCTTTCCAGCATGTCCTTCTCCATCAGGTTTGGGCTTATAAGTTAGGGTGGGTATTTAAATCGCTTAAAGGGAAATGTTTCAATATCATTAGCGTTAGCCAAGCCGATCTGAAAGAGCAACACCTGGTCTCTAGACCCAAGATAGCTCAAACAAGTACAACCATAGTAGGTAAGATAGAGCGTCGCGTCGCCGACTCCTTGGAGAACGCTCATGCTGATGTTGTCGTGGCTGGGGAACTACATTGATCAAGCATCACCTCATTAAAACTGATTTCGGGTGTCGCTGTACAATCTGCCACTGGAAATGGCGAAGTATTCCGACGAGTTCGTGTCCAGGAGTCCGCCGCTTCGCCCGGTGGAATGATATACCCACCTATCTCAAAACGATAGACCAATTGAGTAGGGTGGGGCTAAAACCCAGAGACAAAGGCGATCCCACTGCGTGCCTGCAACCGAGAGAAGGCAAGCCTCCTCACTGTTGGCTTTACGATCAACGCCAAGCGGTTTCTTTGCACAAGCGAATTCCGGTTTTTGGAGAATTGACTCAGCAACAAAGAAGGATTGCGGCTGAGGCAAGGCGACTATGGGAAAAGGGAGAAATTTATACCCAACTTCACCGAGGTGTAGTTATTGAAGCGATTCCCCAAGTTTTGGAAAAATTTATCCGCTTCAAAGCTAGGGCGAAGATTCGGGATATTCCTGGTAAGTTTCGTGCCGCCGACATTGAAGCCAATGTCAACTTACCAACCCATCTTGAAGCCATCGAACATGCTAAGCAATTTATTAATCGAATTCTAGATTCTGGCATTCCCAATAATATCCCCGCCCGCAACAATCTTCATGCCTATCTTGAGGAATGGGGGGGGTGTTTTATCCGACTCGATGAATCAGGTTCCGGCTTTTATCTGCGAGTTACTTGTGAACCCGAAGAACAGAAACAAGAAGAAATCCCACCACTTAACTTCATTCCAATTGATGGAGAATGGTGGGAAGTTTTAGGGGTTAAACCAGAGGCAACTCCGGCAGAAGTCAAAAAAGCTTATCGGCGCTTGGCAGGAATGTTTCACCCCGATATCAATAAGAGTGAAGAAGCGCACGAAAGAACTGTCGCGCTTAATCGCGCTTATGAGACGTATCGGGAATTATTAAGAACTGTCGCTTCACAAAGATAGAGTCACCTGAAGTCAAATTCATCAATCAATTTTGGAGTAAAACCAGAATACAGCGATCGCTCCAAGCACACCGACCAAGCCGTTCACAGTTGGTGACAGGATGTCATCATAAAGAATAGACTCTTTCGCCTGGGAGACAAGACAACGGTTTACACACGTCCTTTAGCTCGTCTGATCGAGCAACTCCAACGCTTGCCCGGAGTTGGGCCGAAAACGGCTCAACGGCTGGCTTTACATATCCTCAAGCGCTCAGAGGAAGAAGTACAGGCATTGGCTCAAGCCTTAGTTGAGGCGAAAAAACAAGTCGGCTTATGCCAGGTATGCTTTCACCTCTCCGCTGAACCCACCTGCGAAATCTGCCGCAACGCCAACCGGGACAACACCACTATCTGTGTCGTTGCTGACTCCCGCGATGTGATTGCCCTGGAAAAAACGCGGGAATATAAAGGTAAATATCACGTCCTCGGTGGCGTCATCTCACCCATGGATGGAATTGGTCCCGATCAATTGCATATTCAGCAATTGGTGCGGCGAGTCAGCCAGAGGGGTATCAAAGAGGTGATTTTAGCCATTAGTCCGAGCGTGGAAGGTGAGACAACCACGCTCTATGTTGGTCACCTCCTGAAGCCGTTTACTAAGGTCACTCGGATTGCTTTTGGTCTACCTGTAGGCGGCGATTTAGAGTATGCTGACGAGGTCACGTTAGCACGAGCCTTAGAAGGACGACGTGAACTCGATTAGCAATACAAAGAAGGATGAAGGATGAATGAAAAACTCTATTTTCATTCTTCATCCTTTACCCTTTCAGGCTACTTTAACTTTTGTTTGATGAAGGTCATAATTTGAGTTAACTGTTTCTTCAATCCATCAATTTCAGCTTGCATTTTGGCAACTTTGGCATTAAGTTCCTCAATCTCGCTGGATGAAGCCGAAGATGGACTAGCCGTTGCTGTACTGGCGGCTGCCGCAGACGACTGCATCTCTGGGCGAGGTTTTTTCGCCTTACCCATGGCTTCCTTGATAGCATCAACTAACTGTTTCTTCTCAAACGGCTTTTCAACAAAAGCAAAATACTCAAAGGGTTCTTGGATTTTTTCCGTGACTTCTTCCTTACGACCTGACATTAATACCAAAGGAATTGTCTGGAGTTCGCTGGTACTTTGAATATGCTGAAACACTTCCCAACCACTCATTTTAGGGAGGAGGAAATCTAACATAATGAGGTTAGGATGTTCCTGGCGAATTAAATTCAGTCCCTCTAAACCATCCTTCGCTTCCAAAACTTCAATATTACCCGACGGTAACATTTCTCTGACCCGCGTCCGGATGACTTTGCTGTCGTCAATTACCAGGATTTTCTGATTTGCCACGACTGACTCCTTTGGAGAGGTAACTTTAAGAACACTACAGTTTTCAAAAAGCAGATACTACTGACTCTAGATCAATAATTAAATCTGGAGTCAAAGCTTAGCTGCTGTGAACGCCGCCAGTTCATAATTTGTGGTGTAGCGCCAGTGTGTCTCGCTCTGAGCTTCAAGTTACTTCCTACCCAGCCAAGATAAACCAGCGACATGTATGCACGACAGACATTTTTTTGTCTGTTTACTGTGATACAACGGCTAAGACGGCACCCTTAACTTTTTGTCATTTTAAGCCCAAGCTCAAAAGCAAGCGGTGTGCCTGATTCTAGATTAATCTGGTCTGACCGAGAAGAGCAAAAAAACTCAGCCAACACAAGCAAGGGTGGATGCTTTAACATTTGTAGCATTGTCGAGACTCAAACCAGCTTGTCATGTATCCCAGTCACTGGCTAGCTCACCGGAAGACTTATGGAGAAGACTTATGGATTTGCTCACCACAACTGACCCATCTGTGACAACACGGCCTGATCGCAACCAATGGCGACAAGAACTGGACGCGCTGCCCCCTTGGTTGCGTCGCCCCATTGGTAAAGCCAGCGAAATCTCAACCGTACAGCGCATCATTAAGCAACGTAACATCCATACGATTTGTGAAGAGGGGCGCTGTCCTAACCGAGGCGAGTGCTATTCCCAAAAAACGGCAACATTTTTGTTAATGGGGCCAACTTGCACCCGTTCCTGTGCCTTCTGTCAGGTGGACAAGGGACACTCTCCCATGCCTCTTGACCCCAAGGAACCTCAAAAGGTCGCTGAGGCGGTAAATTTATTGGGTTTGCGGTATGTCGTGCTAACTTCAGTAGCGCGAGACGATTTGCCAGATCAAGGTGCAGGCTGGTTTGTTGCCACAATGCACACAATTCGTCAACTCAATCCAGATACAGAGATTGAGGTGCTAACTGCCGATTTTTGGGGTGGTAGAGGTGAAAATGACCAGATTCCAGCCGAGCTACAACGCCAAAGAGTAGCTAGAGTAGTGGAAGCTTATCCAGCTTGTTATAACCACAATATTGAAACCGTGCGGCGCTTACAGGGGCGGGTGCGTCGGGGGGCTCAATATGAGCGATCACTCGATGTTCTCCGCATCGTCAAATCCCTGAACCCCACAATCCCCACCAAGTCAGGTTTGATGCTGGGACATGGTGAAACCCAAGCGGAGGTGATTGAGGCGCTAGTGGACTTGCGGAACGCAGGATGCGATCGCCTCACCCTAGGCCAATATATGCGCCCCTCCCTGCAACACCTGCCTGTACAAAAATATTGGACACCCGAAGAATTTGACCAGTTAGGTGCGATCGCACAAGACTTAGGGTTTGCCCATATCCGTTCTGGCCCCCTTGTCCGCAGTTCTTACCACGCGAGTGAGAGTGTTTAAGGCTAAATATTAAGAATATTTACGATTAAACGGGTAGTTTCTTGCCAATAATCCCTCTATCAAGCTGAATAAAGCTCACTCTTTCTGTGGTAACTTTTATGAGAGTCACCCAGTACTTTATTATTTTTTCACAAAATCTTTCAGAACAGGAGAAAACCCTATGGCTGCTGACACCAAAAAATATGATGCCCCCGTTGCCAAGTCTGGCGGTAAGTTTCCTTACCCTTTTCGCGCAGGATGGGCTTTGTTACTTTTAGCGATCAACTTCTTGGTTGCTGCCTTTTATTTCCACATCATTGAATAGTTACCCTACTTAACTTGATCAGGACTTACGCACTTCGCCTTTACATTGGTCATCTTGTCCTCTAACCTCCCAATTCGAGGAAAGCGATTCTTTCCTCATCTTTAGGAGAGCAAGAGGGTAGTGTGTAAGTCCTCTATGATTTATTCGGTCTTAAGGTTGAGGGCATATTCTCGAAAACGTTCCAAGTCAGCCTGAATTGTAGACTCCACAACACGACCTAAAAACAGATTATCCATCAACTGACCCAAGAAGCCGGGAATAGCATAAGCCACACTCAGCTTGACAATACTGCTACCGTGCCGATCATAGAAGCGAATCGCTCCTCGATTGGGCAAGCCATCCACAGACTCCCACTGAATAATCTGGTTTGGCTCCAATTTCAGAATTCGGGAAAGCCAGCTAAATTCCAATCCCCCAGTTGCCAGCTTCCATCGAGATAACTCAGGATTGTCTTCCAGGACATGGACGGAGTCAATCCACTTCATCCATCGAGGCATTTGCTCTAAATCAGACCAGAGGTTCCAGGACAATTCAATGGGAACGTCAACCTCAACCTGTACACTGTGTTCTAGCCAATCGGACATGCGATTTTAGGTTTGGGATTTGGGATTTGGGAGGGGTTGAAGGTTGAAAGTTTAAAGTTATCACCGGCAACTTGTTCACCGACAACCCAGCTTCGGACTCAAAACTCTGGTTGCTCAAACCGTTGTTACAGGGGTGCGCTCTACCAGTTCTTTGGCATTTTCCAGAATGGCTTTTGCCGCCTGACGCCCCGATAACGTGGCTCCTTCCATACTATCGATGTAGTCTTGTTGGGTATAACTTCCGGCAAGGAAAAAATTGTTAATGGGTGTTTTTTGCGGGGGGCGATAGGGGTCCATCCCAGGCGCTTCACGGTAGAGAGACTGAGCCAGCTTGACGACGCTGTACCAAGTCATGTTCAGTTCTCGCGAGGAGGGGAAGAGTTCATGGACTTGCTTGAGGACGTGTTGTGCGATCGCTTCATTATTTTGCCGGATAAAGGGGTCTCCTGGAGTAAGCACCAATTGCAACAGTGAACCCTCACCCTGTTTGTAATAATTCCCAGGACTGGTTAAGGCTAAGTCAGCAAAGCAGGAGAAGTCAGCATCAGGGGTATAGAGCAGATTATCAATTCCTGCGGCTTCTGTGAGCTGTTTGCGCTTCTCGGCATCGTGTAACTCGGTTACCCAACCGTCGAACCTCAGTTGTACGGTAGCCACGGGGATGGTATCCAGCTTGTAGATATTGTCAAACTCCGACCACTTACGCCAAGCTTCAGGGAGCACGCGCTGCACACCGGGGACATCTGTGGCGCAGACGTAGGCATCAGCCAGGATGGTTTCTTCGGTTTCGCCTTTAGCCACCACTAACCCAGTAACTTTGGTTTGCCCATCCACCTCGGTAAACAAAATTTCCCGCACTCGACGCCTGGTGTGGATTTTCCCGCCTCGCGCCTCGATGTACTTCACAATCGGCTGATGCAGATACTCATCGGGAGAACCTTCCAGCATTCGCAGCACCGAAGCTTCTGTTTTTGCTGCAAAAAATTGGAAAATTGTCAACATACACCGAGCAGAAATATTCTCGGTATCAATGAAACCCAAGGCGTAGGCGATCGGGTTCCACATCCGCTTTAAACTGCCATCATTGCCACCATGTTTGCGAAACCAGTCGGCAAAGCTGATTTTATCTAAATCGCGAATGGTTTTCATCGCACCGTCGAAGTCCACCAAGCCGCGAACGATGGGACTGGTACCCAGTGCTAGGGAGTTTTGCAGCTTATCCTGTAGAGATAGCTGGGAGGTGGTGAAAAAGGCTTTGAGTCCATTGAAGGGCGCACCCGTGATGAAACGAAAATCTAACGCCCCCGTGCGTCCCCCTTTGTTCACAAAGACATGGGTATGTTCCTTGAGGCGTAGGTTGTCAATTGCCCCTACCTTCTTCATCAAGTCAAATAACTGGTAGTAGCAGCCGAAAAAGACATGCAACCCCATCTCGACATGGTTGCCATCGGCATCTACCCAACTGCCCACTTTTCCTCCCACAAAAGGACGGGATTCAAAAAGTTCGACTTCATGTCCGGCATCGACTAACTCAACTGCCGTCGCCATCCCGGCTAGTCCCGCCCCAACAATTGCAACGCGCATTCAGCCTTTCCCTTTCAGTTTCTTTACTTATCTTAAAAGAAGATTGCAACGGAAATGGACTAGAAGAGGGTTGAATCAAGCTAACTTATCTGGTGTCTCATCCTCTAAGGTTTCTGGGAATACCTCAGGAGAGAACAACTCCCACAAGGATTGGAAGTAGGGCATAAAAAGCGATTGTTGTTGTGGCGTCAATCGAGTTTGAAGTTCGTTTCCCAATAAATGGAGCATTTGCCGCACCAGTTCCCAGCGCACTTTTAAGGGTGGGTACAGCATGACGCACAAGGGGAATAGTTCTTGTTGGATGGCGGCAATGCTATTTTCCAGGACACAAATCCACAGGTAAACCTGAAACATCTCAACATCTCGGATACTGGAAACCATGACAGCCGAATCGCTTAATGAGCCAGTGTGACAAGAATAGTTAGGGTACAGTTCAATGATGCGTGAGGCGATTTTCCGGGCTATTTCGCTGCTAGGGGGTATGAGTTGGCGTATGCTTTCTAAGATGGGAGAGTTGTAATCATAGTGGGCGGAGATGTCATAAAAGCGCTGCAATGGGATATAGAGGTGATCGTCAATGACTTTGAAATAATCCCCCAAAATTTCCTGATCGGGTGGGGCAAGGGGTTCTAGAAACAACTGCCCACAGTAGTGGAATTGCATACTGACAAAGCCAATTACTCTCGGATCGATGGCTGTGTATTTTTCTCGGATGCTGCCTACATCAGGACTAATAAATACACAAAGGCGTTGTGGTGTTAGTTGTTCAGCATAGGCGGATAGGGCTTGCTCATAGATATGGTAAGCATCTCGTGCAATTTCATAAGGGTCAATCAACTTATAGTTAATGCCGTGTCGTTTAACTTCTTGGGAAAGTAAGGTTTCGGTTTTTGCCCAAGCTTTGAGATTAATGGAACGAATCGATTGGAGTAGTTGCTGCGCGATGAGCGATCGCCTTTCTGCGGTTGTCGTTTGCTTAGCGTCTCCGTAAAGAGAAGACAATGGCATTTCTTGGGTGCTAGTTTCCCAGCTTTGTTCTGGATCAATGAGTTTCTGAAGATACTTTTTCGCCCATTGCTTGGCAAGGGATGTAGCAGATGTATTTTCCATCATGTTCCAGCCTTGCCGCCTAAGATTTGGCGTGATGTCACCCATGAAGCCCCTTTACGTTTTTTTGACAATTATTAATTAATATTACGCTGACTAGTATAAAACTCTCCTCAATTGGAGAGTGTGACTTCCCACACATTAGACCTCTAAACGTTAACTAAAGCGATCGCTCCATATCTACCTAACCGTCCTAAACTAGAGGTATCGCACTCAACCTATTGGTACCTCGCTCAGCAAACAGCGAAATTTTTGCATAAGCTCCTTACCACTGAGAGATATGGAGAACTGAGCGAACAGTCTGCTCAAGTGCTAGTGGAGGGTTTGCCATGCATCCTCGTTTAAAAATTCTTGGTTTTGCGACAAAAACGTTACTCATTTCCCTAATTTTCTGGCAATTACCTCTTTTGTTTCGTTGTTCATCTGGGATAGCACAGGCTGAAGATGGAATGGCGCAGTTACCGGATGGCAACTATCAATTTTGTAGCCAACCAGAGACAAAAGACTCACCCTTTGGATCAGGAGTTTGCTTGTGGTTCCGTAAAGTCAACAATCGTGTAGTTGGAAATTACGGCTACCCTCAATCGGATGATTTTATTTGTGTGAGTGGTGAAGTTCAGGATAATTTGGCAACCGGTGAAGCCTTAGCCGTATCATGGCCTGGTCGTGCTTGGGAGGAAATACCTCAATCACCTATTGATTGGGATGAAGAAGGACGATTGAAACTGAATCAAGCCAGTATTATTCATACTTCTGGTAGCAAAGATGAACGGATCGATTGGATTCAGTTTCGCAGTGCTGTGCTGAATTTTAAGGATTTCTATCGTTATACTCAGGTGGGGATTGGTGAAGAGAAGATTCCTGCGAGTTGTTCGGTGAAAGATATCAAACAAACATGGAACTCATCAATGGGGAGCTGAGGAGCTGAGGAGCTATTTAGATATAAATATTCCTCCACTGTTTCCCCAGTGTTTTTTGTTTCGCAATATTCAATGGTTGAACATCACTGCTAAGATGGTAAACAATCAAGATTCAAATTTCAACCCCAACGTGCCAACTTTAAAACAAGTTCGCGATCGCCTGGGGATGACTCAGGAAGAGTTTGCGAAAGTGCTGGGTATATCGCGTGGAACAGTCATCAGCTATGAGAGTGGCAAACACCGAAAGCTCCAGCTCTCTATGGCTCAAATGAAAAAGCTATTCGAGCTGATGAAACAGGCAGGACTTCCCATCGAAGAGTTACCAGAAGACATCGAGTGATGCGAATTATATTCTTCCCCCTTTTGAGATCCCCCTCCCATCCCCCTTAAAAAGGGGGAAGCCAGATGTTGCTTGCGCTTTTTGTTGTCCGGGGGCTGGGGGGGATCGTATGCCGAACAAAAAACATTTAATTGTGACTGAATTCCACCTTCCCTACAACCCAAAACTTGTAGAGAAGGCAAAGGCAATGCGTAAGAACATGACGGCAGCCGAGAGAAAACTTTGGTATGGCTATCTAAAATATTTCCCGTTTCGAGTTCTCAGGCAAAAGCCTATTGATAACTTTATTGTTGATTTTTACTGCGCCAGCTTGAAGTTAGTGATAGAAGTTGATGGAGAGAGTCACTTTACGAGTGAGGGCAAAGATTACGACAGGGAAAGAACGCAAGTTTTAGAAGGCTATGGGTTGAAGGTGGTGAGGTTTAGTAATGATGAAGTGTTGAAGGAGTGGGAAGGAGTGTGTCAGTGTATTGAGAAGATGATCCCCCCCAGCCCCCCTTAAAAAAGGGGGGAGAAGAGGATGCTACTTAAGTTATATGACCCAAGTCAGAGCTTAAGTAAAGAGTGATCGCCTATTGCTGTGAAACGCAAATCCTCATTTATTAAGCCCCCCTTTTTAAGGGGGGTTGGGGGGATCTCCCCGCAGATAATCACATTCCTCCAGTCAGCCAAACAAATCGCAAAACGTATTGCATAACCTCTCCCCAGATGAGAAATATAGATGCATCGAGTCAGCAATCTGCCTTCCTAACTCAAGAGAGAACTTGCCAATGCACTACCGCCTCAAATCTCTCAGCCTTGCCACTGCTACTCTACTGCTTTCGCTCTTCACTCCCCTTTTACCGCTTACCTTGAAGTTTGAGCCTCTGGTAGTTCAGGGGCAAACGCTGGAACAGCAAGAACCTGGGGCAGAGAAGTGGTATTTAGAAGCTTACCAGCGATTGCTCACAGGTGAGTATTTAGCCGCATTGGAAAAACTTCAGCAGGATTTAGTTACGTTCAGAAAAAACAGTGATCGGGCTAGGGAAGGCGCTGTCCTCACCTGTATTGGGATAGTTTACAGCAACATTGGACAGTACACCCAAGCTCTAGAGTACTCTCAGAAAGCTTTAGCTATTCTTAGAGAAGTTGGGAAGTTGCCTAACGGCGACCGAGCCACTGCACGCACCTGGGAAGGGAGAACCGTCTACAGTATTGGGTTAGTTTATGGATCGATTGGAGAATATACCCAAGCTTTGGAGTACTCACAGCAAGCTTTAGCGATTAATAGAGAAGCTAGAGATCGCCTCTGGGAAGGGAGAACCCTCAATAGCCTTGGAGGAACGTACTACTACCTGGGACAGTACCCCAAAGCTTTGGATTGCTATCAACAAGCTTTAGCTATTTTCAAAGAAGTTGGCAATCGCTCTGATGAAGGAAGAATTTTCAACAATTTTGGGTTAGTTTACCGCAACCTCGGAGAGTATTCCAAAGCTTTGGAGTTTTTTCAGCAAGCCTTAGCCATTCACAAACAAATTGGCGACAAGGCAGCGGAAGGAACCAGTATCAGAAATCTTGGGCTAGTTTACCGCAACCTGGGACAATATCCCAAAGCCTTGGAGTTCTTTGAGCAAGCCTTAGCCATTCACAAACAAATTGGCAATAAAGGGATGGAAGGGACGACCCTTAGCAATATAGGGGCAGTTTATTGGGATCTGGGACAGTACCCCGAAGCCTTGGAGTTTTTTCAGCAAGCCTTAGCAATTCGCACTGAAATTGGTGACAAGGCAGGAGAAGGGGAAACCCTCAACAACATAGGGGCAGTTTACGACAAACAGGAAAAGTATGCCAAAGCTTTGGATTTTTATCAACAAGCTTTAGCGATTTCTAGAGCAATTGGCGACAAGCCAGGAGAAGGGGGAACTTTCAACAACATAGGGGCAGTTTACGACAAACTAGAACAGTACCCCAAAGCCTTAGAGTTCTTTCAGCAAGCTTTAGCGATTGCTAAAGAAATTAACGACAAGGTGGGGCAAGGAACAATCCTGAACAATATAGGTTTTCTCCTAGATGCACAAAACCAGTCAGAGTTAGCGATTGTATTCTTCAAGCAATCGGTCAATGTCACAGAGGGAATTCGCAAAGATTTACGGGTACTGCCAAAAGAGCAACAGCAGTCATTCACCGAAACCGTTGCAGGCACCTATCGCCGTCTAGCCGACCTCCTCCTGCAACAAGACCGAGTCCTCGAGGCGCAACGAGTCCTCGACCTCCTCAAAGTCCAAGAACTTGAAGATTACCTCCGCAACGTGCGCGGCAATAACAATACTGCTCAAGGATTGCCGAATCTCCTACCCGAACAACAGACATGGGAGAGTTATCAGGCAATTCTCAACAAAGCTGTTGAAATTGGCAAAGAACTCACCCAACTGCGACAGCTTAAAAAACAAAATGGCACTCTTACCCCTACTCAAGAACAGCGTATCGCCCAACTGCTGAAAGCCCAAGAAACGATTAGAGAAGAATTTAACAACTTCACCAGAAGTCCAGAAGTAATAGCATTGGTGACACAAAAAAGTCCCGAAACCCTTTCTCAGGATTTGCTGCTGCAAATGGGAAACTTCAACGCCTTACAAGATAACCTCAAGAATCTGCAACAAAATGCCGTCCTCCTCTACCCCTTAATTCTGGACGATCGCATCGAACTCATCCTCACCACCCCCGATTCTCCCCCCATTCGGCGCACTGTCCAAGTTCCCAAGAAACAACTCAACCAGACAATTGCCGCCTTTCGCAGCGCATTACTCGATCGCACATCCGATGCCAAGCCCCCCGCACAACAACTCTACAACTGGCTGATTAAACCCCTAGAAGCAGAACTCAAAGCCGCAGACGCCCAAACGATTATCTACGCACCCGACGCTCAACTGCGTTACATCCCCTTAGCCGCGTTGTACGACGGGCAACAATGGTTAGTGCAACGCTACCGCATCAATAATATTACCGCCGCTTCCCTCACCGATCTCAACACCAAACCCCAACGCAAAATGCAAGTCTTAGCAGGTGCCTTTGCCACCGGACGCTACAGCTTCAAGGTTGGTGAACAATCTTTTGACTTTGCCGGGTTGCCTTTTGCGGGAACTGAGGTGGAGAATTTAGCCAACACCGTTCCTACTACAACCAAACTCATCGATAAAGCCTTCACCCCCGAAGTCACCGTTCCCAAAATGGACGACTACACTGTCGTGCATCTCGCTACTCATGCCGCCTTTGTCGTGGGGACACCGGACGATTCCTTTATTCTGTTTGGTAATGGAGAACGCATCACCCTGCGAGACATCCAAAAGTGGAGCCTCAAAAACGTTGATTTAGTCGTGCTTTCTGCCTGTGAAACTGGATTAGGTGGAAAACTGGGGAACGGGGAAGAGATTCTCGGCTTAGGCTACCAGATGCAGAGGGCAGGGGCAAGAGCGGCGATCGCATCCTTATGGACAGTTGATGATGGCGGTACTCAAGCGTTGATGGATAGCTTCTATGCCGCGTTGGAATCGAAGCAAGTCGGGCAAGATAGCCAACCCACCAAAGCTGAAGCCTTGCGCCAAGCTCAAATTGCCCTAATTACGGGGGATTATAAGGCATTAGGTCAACAGCGAGGGCTGGGAGTGCAGCAACGAATTCAGAGTAGTTTATCGCCAAAGGTGACTACCAATTTGAGTCATCCTTATTATTGGGCACCGTTTATTTTAATTGGCAATGGCTTGTAATCATATATCAGAAGGCAGAAGGCAGAAGGTTTATTACTGGTACGTGGTCGCAAGAACCGTTAAATCTGTCCTAAACTTTATGGCGACAGATTTAGTCTTACTCTCCTAACAGCATGAACCAACAAATTGCCTTTCTCGGACTCGGTGTAATGGGTGGTTATATGGCAGCAAATTTGGCGCAAGGGGGTTACTCCGTCAAAGCTTGGAATCGTACCCCCAATCGTCCTGGTGTAGAAGTCGCCGCGAGTGGGGGTGCAACCATCGTGTCCTCCATTCGCGAAGCCGTTGAGACAGCAGATATCATCTTTTCCTGCGTCGGTGATGTGCCTGATGTGGAGGAAGTCATCCTCGGCGCTGGAGGAGTTGCCGAGTTTGCCAAACCTGGCGCTTTAGTGATTGATACCAGTACCATTGGCCCAAATGCGGCACGAAAGATAGGAAGCACACTTAACAAACACAACCTCCGCTTTTTGGATGCACCGATTTCAGGTGGAGACATTGGGGCAAAAAATGGCACTCTAACGATCATGGTTGGCGGAGAACCAACTGATTTTGAGGAGAGTAAGTCAGTATTAGAAGTTCTGGGGAAAACCATTCGCCTTTGTGGTTCAATCGGTAGCGGTCAGGCTGTAAAACTGTCTAATCAAGTTCTGTGTGCACTCCACATGGTGGGTTTATGCGAGGCGATGCAGCTAGCCCAACAACAAGGAATCGACCCTAACTTAATTGTAGAAGTTTGCAGCACTGGTGCGGCTGGGTCGTGGGCGCTAGCTAATCTGGGGCCAAAAATCATTGAGTCGGATTTTCGTCCTGGTTTTATGATTAAACACATCCTTAAAGATTTGAGGTTAGTGCAGGAAAGCCTCAAAGAATCGGGTGAAGAATTGCCTGGAGTGGAAATGAGCGATCGCTTATTTAAAATGGTTCAAGAACTGGATAACGGGATGGGTGGTGAGCAAGGAACTCAGGCTATGATTCGTGCTTACCATTTATAGCATGGAATTATTTTTTTAACGCAGAGAACGCGGAGGGGGACGCTGAGGGACGCTGAGTTTTTTGAGGAATTACGATACAAAGGGAGTTGGTATGAATTTTCAATCCTTTAATTAATCAAGGAAAAAATGCTGGATTCTCTATTCACGACTGTCTCCCATCCTACTCAAGATTTGATTCCCCATCGCCGTCCTCGTAAAGGTGTGATTGTTGGTGCAGGACAGGTGGGAATGGCTTGTGCGTACTCCCTGCTGATTCAAAATGTCTTTGATGAAATGGTGATTGTTGATGTCAACACCGAAAAACTGGAAGGGGAGGTGATGGACTTGAATCACGGCTTACCTTTCGTTCAGCCTACCATTATCCGCTCAGGAACCTTAGCTGATGGAGAGGATGCTGATATTGTTATTATTACGGCTGGAGCTAAACAGAAGCCAGGAGAGAGTCGTTTAGAGCTAGTGCAACGCAATTTAGAGATATTTAAAGGCTTAATTCCCCAAGTCGTTAAGTATTGTTCCAAAGCTATTTTGCTGATTGTGACGAACCCAGTAGACATCATGACTTATGTCTCTCTCAAATTATCAGGGTTGCCAAATTCAAGTGTGATTGGTTCGGGGACGGTACTGGATACGGCTCGTTTTCGTTATCTATTGGCGGAGAAGTTTCAGCTTGATTCTCGGAGTTTACATGCTTACATTATTGGTGAGCATGGCGATAGTGAAGTTCCGGTTTGGAGCAAAGTTAATATATCAGGAATGCAACTGTTTCAAGAAGATGCAAATGAAGAAAAATTAGCAGACATGGATAGGATTAAACCCATTTTTGAACAAGTCAAGAATGCAGCTTATGAGGTGATTCAACGCAAAGGCGCAACCAGTTATGCGATTGGCTTGGGTGTCACCCAGATTGTTCAATCCATTTTACGCAATCAAAATCGACTGCTAACGGTTAGTAGCCTGATTCATGGGTTTGAGGGTATTGACGATGTTTGTTTAAGTCTGCCAGCGGTGGTAAATCGTCAAGGAGTTAGCCGGACTTTAAATCTCACGCTGACTCCCACAGAAAAGGAGAAATTACAGCATTCAGCCAGAGTTTTGCGGCAAACGATTGAAAAACTCGACCTTTCATCTTAATTTTGTCAATTCTTTCAAAATTACATCAAGTCTTTAACGTTTAAAAGCTAGATTTTAGTTTTGATAAGTCTAAACCCAATTTCAGGCGCTTGCTGACTGACCGGATTAGCCAGTAAATTTGTAACTAGAGATAACTCAATTCCTACTTGTTGCCTTAGTCCGGGGAATTCTCTCGATCGCATCAGGCTTAGTGCTTCTCCCTCATTACTATTAGGTCTTCGCTTACCACTAGGGGAGTCAACAGCGCGTGAATGTATTTGTAAAGCTTTTCAAAGAAGGCTTGACAATCTTGCCATTGTTCGGATTTTCAGTCTGTTTAACAGTGCTTCCGACTCTTCCATCTGTCCAGGCACAACCCATTACACCGGCTGTTGACAGTACCAATACTATCGTCACTCCCAACGGCAACCAAATTAACATTTCAGGTGGTACCTCTTCGGGAGACGGTAGTAATCTTTTTCATAGTTTTGAGCAATTTGGCCTGGATGCCGGTCAAGTTGCCAACTTCATGTCTAATCCCCAGATTCGCAATATCTTAGGTCGCGTTGTTGGGGGTAATCCCTCCTTGATTAACGGACTCATTCAGGTGAGTGGAGGCAACTCCAACTTATTTTTAATGAATCCTGCCGGGATAGTTTTTGGTGCTTCGGCTAGCTTAAATGTTCCTGCTTCCTTTACCGCAACGACTGCCACAGGAATTGGGTTGGGTGGCAATCATTGGTTTAATGCTTTTGGGAATAATGACTATCCCAACTTAGTCGGCACCCCTAGTCAGTTTGCGTTTGACCTTTCTCAACCCGGAAGTGTCATCAATGCGGGTAATCTCGCCGTGTCGCCGGGACAAAATCTAATGTTACTTGGGGGCAGTGTACTCAATACCGGGACAGTGAGTGCTCCCGGAGGAACGATTACCCTTGCTGCCGTACCGGGTGAGAATTTAGTCCGAATTAGCCAACCCGGACACGTACTCAGTATCGAGATTGAATCCAAGACAGCAGGAGGACAGACGATAGCCTTTAACCCCGTTAATTTGCCCACACTACTCACGGGCACAATCGGCAGTGGGGGAGTGCCCTCGTCTGCGGTTCCCACAGAGGCAGGAACCATTATGGTTTCTGGGACTCTGGATGCTTCTAATTCAACTGGGGGGAAGATAGGCGGTAACGTCAATGTTTTAGGGACAAATGTCAATCTCGTTGAAGCCAATATCAACGCCTCTGGAAGTGATGGCGGTGGCACCGTACTCATCGGTGGAGATTATCGCGGGTTAGGCACAGTACCCAATGCTGAGTTTACCGATGTAGACAGCAATACCACCCTTCAAGCGAATGCTCTCACACAGGGAGATGGTGGCAAAGTTGTTGTTTGGGGGAATAACACCACGACCTTCCAAGGTCAGATTACAGCACAGGGGGGTGCTTTCGGGGGTAATGGTGGGTTTGCGGAAGTATCCGGTGCTCAGACGTTGAAGTATCAGGGTGTAACAAATTTACTGGCACCCAATGGACAGACGGGAAACTTACTGTTAGACCCCGAAACCTTTATCATTGCCAATGTAGGCGGGGACATTACCCCAGAGGGCGTAGCCGCTGCCCTGACAACTGCCAATGTCACCTTTGATGCTACCAATTTCCTCACTGTTAGTGATGCGATTAACTCCACGAGTGGGTTTAATTTAACCCTAGATGCACCCACGATTAACCTGAATGCACCCATTACCCTAGGGGGTCAACTCTTGGGTACAGCCAACAATACCACCGTGAATGTGGGGTTGGCTGGCAGGATTCAAAATGGCATAGATGTGGCAACCAGTGGAGCAAATGTCAATCTCGCCCCTGGAACCTTCACTGAGTCCGTCACGATTAACAAATCCCTCACGTTAACGGGTGCAGGCGCTGGGAATACTACCGTAAGTGGCAACAATACCTTCCGAGTATTTAATATTTCTGCTGCTAATGTCACTTTGGATGGTTTGACGATTACCAATGGACGCGCCGATAGTGGCGGTGGCATTCTCTACACGGGGACGGGCACGCTAAATATTACCAATAGCATTATCACAGGCAATCAAGCCATCGGTGCCAATGGTGCAAATGGCAGTAACGTTGGTGCGGGTGGTGGTGGCGGTGGCGGCGCGGGACTTGGTGGCGGCCTGTTCATCAATGGAAATGGTACAGTCACGGTGACCAATTCGACTTTTGCTGGCAATCAGGCCATTGGTGGCAATGGTGGTCAGGGATTCCCAAATAATGGGGTATTTGATGGTACGGGTGGCAATGGTGGTGGCGCTAACCCAGGCATCGGCGGGACTCCCGGTAACCCTGGTGGTGCGGGGGGGTTTGCCAGTGGTGGTGGCGGCGGCGGTGGTTCTGACGAGGTGGGTGGGGCTGGCGGTGCGGGTGGTTTCGGCGGTGGTGCGGGGGGCGGCGGCGGTCGTACGGGTGGGTTTAGCGGTAACCCCAGTAATCCTCCCGGTTTCGGCGGGGGTACGGGTGGACAGGGTCAATTTAGTGCGGCAGGTGGCGGTGGTGGCGGTGCTGGATTCGGTGGCGCGATTTTTGTCAATTCTGGCTCTTTGTCGGTGAATAACAGCACCTTTGTGAACAATTCATCGGCGGGCGGAGTTGGTGGTACCGGGGGTTTTGGCGGTGATGGTGGTGCAGGGCAAGGGACAGGCGGTGCGATTTTTGTGAATACGGGTAATGCCACGCTGACCAACAATACCCTCAGCGGCAACACGGCGAGTCACAGTGGCGGCGGCATTTATAACTTAAATGGCACCACCAGCCTTAATCATCTGACGATCGCAAATAATACCGCAACTCTGGGCAATGGTGGCGGCCTCGTTAATAATGGCGGTACTGTCAATGTCCGCAACACGCTGATTGCCAATAATAATCATCCCACGTCCCCCGATGTGTTTGGCCTCTTCACCGACTTGGGGAACAACCTGATTGGCAATAGTGCAGGCAGCACCAGTTTCACCACCAGCACTCTCGTGGGGACAACCACGAACCCCATCAACCCCCTACTCGCACCTCTGCAAAATAATGGCGGTGCTACCCAGACTCATGGGTTGCTTCCTGGCAGTCCCGCCCTTAATGCAGGGGCGACGGTTACAGGTGTCACCACCGACCAACGAGGTGTATCCCGCACAGGGATTGGTGACCCGGTTCCTGATATTGGTGCCTATGAAGCGATTCGAGTGTTATTCGGCAATCCCACTTACAGTATTAATACTAATGCAACCCAAGCGGCGATCGCGGTTCAGGTAGACCGCACGCCTGCAATTGGCACTGGCGGAAATATCAACGTTAACTATAATACCGCTGATGGCACGGCAATCTCTGGCACCGACTACAGCACAACCACGGGAACCCTCACGTTCACCAATTCGGTCACCCGCCAGACGTTTAATGTCCCTATTCTGAGTACGGCGAGGAATAATCGCACCGTTAATCTCAGCCTGACGAATCCTAAAAATGCTGTTTTGGGGAGTCCCAATTCTGCCCTGCTGACTCTCCTCCAACCTCTTCCCCTCCCGTCTCCGTCACCCTCTCCCATACCGTCTCCTTCTCCCACACCGTCACCCTCTCCTACCCCGACAACCGTTAATCCTGTTGACTTGACGTTACCCCAGAAACCGCTAGAGCCAGCACCGATTCAAAACAACAACTCTCAACCTTTAGAGAGGGCTGTGGAGAGTATTGACCAATCCTCCAGCACGGATTTTGAGCAATATCTCGGCGTGGGCGAAACACCAGGTATCAGCTTAGTGCAAGCTCGAAATCTCCTGCGTGGCATAGAAAGTTCGACAGGGGTCAAACCTGCGGTTATTTATGCTATTTTTGTCCCGGAAAGTGTGACTCCATCGCCTGCCTCGTCTCAAGGTTTAGAGGAAGATTCGGCAGAACTTTTACTGTTACGCTCCCTAAAGCCGAGTCCGCGCGATCGTTTAGAATTGATTTTAATTTCTGGTACCGGTAAACCCATCCGCAAATCCGTCAATATCACCCGTGCCGAAGTGATAGCTATGGCGGAAAAGTTTCGATTTACGGTGACCAATGCCCGCGATGCTTTAGGCTATCTCACCCCAGCCCGAAAAATGTATCAGTGGCTGATGGCTCCCTTAGAAGCTGACATTGAGCAGCGAGGGATTAAAAATTTGACCTATATCACCGACAGTGGGTTACGCACCATCCCCTTAGCTGCTCTCCACGATGGTAAAGGGTTTATTGTCGAACGTTACAGTATCGGCTTGATGCCCAGTCTTTCTCTCACGGATACCCGTTATGGTGATATCCACTCATCCGAGGTACTCGCCATGGGAGCTAGTGAGTTTAAAGACAATAAGCCCTTACCTGCCGTACCTGTAGAATTGAGTGTCATTACCCAAGCTTGGCAAGGTTTATCGTTTCTCAATCAAGGCTTTACCCTGGAAAACCTGAAGTCGCAACGGGCAAAAACTCCCTTTGGCATTATCCACCTAGCGACTCATGCCGAATTTCTGCCAGGGAAACCCGCCAACTCTTATATTCAGTTACAAGACCAGAAGTTGGCTCCGTTGCAACTTAAGTCTGTGGGGTGGGCGAACCCGCCTGTGGAGTTATTGGTGCTGTCTGCCTGCCGCACGGCGGTAGGAGATGAGGAAGTGGAATTAGGCTTTGCGGGGTTAGCCATACAAGCGGGAGTTAAATCGGCCTTAGCTAGTCTGTGGTATGTCAATGATGAAGCGACATTGGGGTTAATGAGTGAGTTTTACCAACAACTCAAAACGGCTCCCATTAAAGCCGAGGCTCTGCGAAAGGTACAGTTGGCGATGATATCAGGAAAGGTGCATATCCAAAATCAGCAGTTGCTAACTAGCGAGGGTGAGTTTCCCTTGCCTACGGAGTTAAGGGGTACTGGTGACAGAGGTTTTTCCCATCCCTATTATTGGAGTGGCTTTACGATGATCGGTAATCCCTGGTAAACTCTCTGGGTAGAAATATTTTATTCATGGCTTGGTAAGTTGTGGCTGAGTTATACAAAAACTTCAGCATTGACAAGATTTCTCAAAAGAGATAAATCTTTGGCGTTATTTGCAACAATTTTTTAGGACTGACGCATTGACACCAACTCCAAAACCGAGGTTAATACGTAATACACGTTATACATTGTATGACGGGTCGAGAGTCTCACAAACCAAATAAAGGGAAGCCTCAAACAATTTAGAATTTCTAGCTTTCCATAACGTCATTGTGTCCTCGGTGCTCTACCATAATAAACCCAGAGCATTTACGTCATTAATCGGGTTGAAACCCAAGTCGTAAATGCCGGGTGTACCCTTTTAAAAAGCAGCTTACGTCTTAGAAAGTAAGCTTACTTGATTATGCTCAGAATCAGGGAGTCTACTAAACCCTTAAAAAAGTTGATTTCTCTTAACTATTGAGAGAATCTATGAAATCTACCAAAAGTTAGTCAGGGCATCTACTATCCAGCCTCTAATCTAACCTTATAAAATTAAACCCATTCCAGGGTGCTACCTTCTGATGAAATCTTTATTACCGCAGTTGGGCAGTTTTGAACTGCTTTTCACTGCATTTCTGACCGCATTCTTCGTCGCTGGTGCGTCACCGCTTACCGCTCAAACTGAAATTAAAAATTCCGCTTCCGCATCCGGAGGGAATTTACCAGACGTTGTTCAGTCCAATGAAACTGTACTGACCGCTGGTCAAGCCGTTCTTCAATTAGTCAAAACCGCAGACCGCGCTGCGGCTGAACCCGGTGATACCGTCATTTATCGCCTCGCACTGACCAACACCGGAGAGGTTCCAGCCAATCAGATTACGATAACCGACACGCCACCACTAGGAGTGCGGTTTTTACCAGAGTCATTGCAAGGCGCACTCACCACAGGCAGTACCACCACACCCGTGAGTTTGCCTCCGGCAGTAACAGCAGACCGGCAAATCACTTTTACCTATCCCAGACTCGCGCCGGGGGAGACACTCACAGTGATTTATGCCTCGGTGGTCACACCAGACGCCGTCCGGGGGGATGGGAGAAATGTGGCGCGGGAGTCTCGCAGCAATCTAGCCGCCTTTCAACTCCGGATTCGACAGGGCATTTTATCCGACTGTGCCACTATCGTCGGTCGGGTATTTGTCGATAAAAACTTTGACGGGCAGCAGCAACCTGGAGAACCGGGAGTACCGAATGCGGTGCTTTTCATGGATGACGGCAATCGCATCACCACCGATGCCAATGGCTTATTCTCGTTAGTCAACGTCATCGCCGGCCATCGCACAGCCACGTTGGATTTGAGCAGTCTGCCGGGATACAGCCTTGCGCCAAACATCAAATTTATTGAAGGCAATAGCCAGTCACGCCTGGTACGGCTCGAACCGGGCGGAATGGCTCGGATGAATTTTGCCGTGACACCCGCTTATGGGGAGCAACAGCAATGAAAAGCCCTCAAGAAAAGACAAACAGTAAGGATGAAATATTAAGGATGAAGCATGAAATCATCCCTCGACTCGTGAAAGAGATTTCGCCTTCCACTCAAGCGAATGCTAGCCATTTGGGCAACAAATTGAACAGAAAATCCAGCCGCAGAAAGCGCAGGCTTCATCCTTCAGAGTTGACCCTTCAAACTTTTCCTAACAGGATTGCTTTTTACGTTTTACTATCGAAAGGCTGGTTTCCCTCACTCAGCTTGGGTTTACTCACCACCCTATTGGGAACCATCGGGCTTATCCCGACAGCTAAGGCTGACGAATTGCCAGAACCGCCTAATTTAGGTTTAGGGAAGGATGAAGTATTAACAACCGATGTGTCCTTGAATCATGGGCTGAAAACAGATATTGCATCAGTCTCGGTATATCGTTTAACTCATTTCCATCAATCGCTGAAGGATGAACCCTTAAATCTGACAAATGAAGCCCTTAATCCTTCATCTTTCGATAAATTTTCCGGTGACAATCAGAAAATTCACACATTAACTGACTTGCTCAAAGGTGAGGGGGAAGAGGTGCCCCAAACCGTAGAAATCGTCCCGAAAAACGCCTCCGTACAGTCATCTGTCCTCCGGTCTTTAAACATAGACTCCACAGCAATTGATGCTCCAAGACAAGCCGATAGCCTTCTACCGCGTTCAAAGGATAGTGTTTCCCGCAGCGAAATCCTGCAAAGACAGGAGTTAGAAGTCCGTGAACAATCGCAACCCAATACTGACACTTCGGAAGCCTTCGCACCCCAAACACCAACCGAGGGACAACTGGAAAATCTGGGAGAGTCTGCTCGAAAACAGCCTATCCTGGCTCTAACCAATGACCCCAACCGAGTGAGAATCCTATCGCCTTCCCTGGCGCTAAAGCAAAACGACGCCCCAGCCACAGAAGCCGCCGCACTCGCTCCTGGTACAGTTCGCATTCTCACGCCCCAAAGTGGCGTTACCGACAAAACCTCAACGAACCTCGTCATTCAATACAACGCCAATGACTCGGTTCAGGTCAGTGTGAACCAAAAACCCCTCGACCCTAAGACAGCCACTCAGCAGAACCGGGATGAGGCGCAAAACCTGATTAACCAAGCTTGGTACAACATCCCCTTAAAAGAGGGAGACAATACCCTCACCGTCCAAGCTGGAAACGGAACCCCCGTTAGCATTCAGGTTGTGGTGCAAAAGACCGCCCTCAAACTAGAAATTGCTCCCGTGGGCGACCCCCGTGTGGCAGCCGATGGTCGTTCCACCCTTACCGTTTCCGGACGCATTACCGATGAAAACGGTCAACTTTTAAGCGAAGATGCCGTAGTTACCTTAACGGCGGCAGCAGGACAATTTGTCGGTGCCGACCAAGACAAAGACCAACCCGGTTTTCAAGTAATGGCACGGGGAGGACAATTCACCGCCCAACTCCAATCCAGCCTAGAGGCGCAAAAGGTGCGGATTCGTGCTGCCCTCGAACCGAAAGAGGAAAAGCAGACAGGGAGACCGGGCGAGATAGGGAATGCTCCCGCACATTACTCCGAGTCATCCAGTCTCCCCCTCTCCGCCGCTTCCCCTCCGGCAGTGGCACAAACCCCCCTGGAAGCTTACACCCAGGTGGAATTTGTGACCAATTTACGCCCCTCCTTAGTTTCAGGCGTGATTAACCTGCGAATTGGGCCATCGGGAACTAACTTTTGGGGCAGGCGGCGAGACTTCCTCAACCCAGAAACCATCGACGACGGCACGGAATTTGACTTACAAGGAGCCGTTTTTGCCACCGGACGGATTGGCGAGTGGCTGTTCACAGGAGCTTATAACAGCAGCCGCAACCTTAACGAAACTTGTGATGGCATCACCCGTTTGTTCCGAGGGCCACAGTTTTGCGAACAACAATATCCCGTAACTGGGGATAGTTCTACCGTCGATTACCTCACCCCCTCGATCGATAGCGTTTATCTCCGCTTTGAGCGCAATGCCGGACTGGGGAAAGAACCCGACTATGTGATGTGGGGAGACTACAACAGCAACGAGTTCGCCAGAGAATCCCAACTTTTTACCGCCACCACCCGCCAGTTGCATGGCTTCAAAGGCAATTACAACTTTGGTAACTTGCAACTCACCGCCATGTTCTCGCGCAACCTCCAAGGGTTCCAACGAGATACCATTGCCCCCAATGGCACCAGTGGTTATTACTTCGTTTCTCGACGACGCCTGGTTCCGGGAAGTGAGAATATCTTTATCGAAACCGAAGAAGCCAATCGTCCCGGTACCGTGATTTCCCGCAAACCCTTAGGACGAGGGTCAGACTATGAGATTGATTATGACCGGGGCACGATTTTATTCCGCCGTCCGATTCTCGCCACCGAATTTGCCTTTTTTGATGCGCCGTTGAGTGAGGCCGGTGCTGGCTCAACCCTGCTCGTGCGGAAGATTGTCGTCACTTACCAATATGAGGGGGGTGTTGAGAGTGACGACACCAATCTCTATGCAGGGCGTGTACAATACAACTTCTCCCAAGCGTTCCAGCAAGAAAGCTGGCTGGCTGGAACGTACCTACGGCAAGAGCAGGGAATCCAAGACTTTGAACTTTATGGGGCAGACTTCCGGGTTGCCCTAGGAACCAACGGACAAATCATTGGGGAAGTGGCTCATTCGGAGCATGACTCCCTGTTTCGAGGCAATGTCTCCGGTTCTGCCTATCGCTTAGAGGCGAATGCGACCATTGTCCCCGGACTGCTGGGACGAGCCTATTACCGATCGGTGGAGGAAAACTTTAGCAATGATGCCACCCTCAGCTTTACTCCGGGACAAACTCGCTACGGTGCTGCGATCGCTTATTCTATCGGTTCCAGCACCACCTTGCGCGCCGGATACGACTACGAAGAAAACTTTGGCGTCTCCCCCCTCATCCGCACCGACTTCTTCGATTTGTTCAACCCAGGCGTCGCCGTCCCTCCGGGTACTGGGGTTAACAACTCCCTGAGAACCATCAGCGCGGGAGTGCAGCAAAAAATTGGCAATGCAGCATTAAGTGTTGATTTTGTCAACCGTGAGCGCGAAGACCGAGTCGGCAATGTCTTCACCGGTAACGCCTCCCAACTCGTTTCCCGCCTAGGACTCCCCATCAGCGAAAGCCTGACATTTTTGGCGCAAAATGAACTAAGCCTCGGAGATAATGACCCCCTCTACCCCAATCGCACCACCTTAGGCATGGATTGGAGAGCTTACAAAGGGGTTACCCTGCGCCTCGCCCACCAATTCTTTGATGGTGGCATTTTGGGCAATGACTCCATCACTAGCCTGGATACAATTTTGTCCCACAACATCTGGGATAACACCACCATCACCGGTCGCTATTCCGTGATTAGTGGCTTCAACGGGGTAACCGGACAGGGGGCGGTAGGACTCAATCACCGTTGGACTGTTTCCCCAGGATTACTGGTGAATCTGGGCTATGAGCATACCTTTAGCAACACCGGGATTGCCACAGCGGCTGGGGTGCGCTTTGCTCAACCCTATACTGTCGGTCAAACCGCTGCCTCCCTTGCCTTATTAGGGGGCGATGTGTTCAATATCGGCGTGGAATATACCGATAACCCCGACTTTAAAGCCTCTGCCCGCGTCGAACACCGCACGGGTTCCGGCAACAACAACACCGTGTTTTCCATTGCCGGGGCAGGGAAACTTTCTCCCTCCTTAACCCTCCTTGCCCGTTACGAGCAAGCCAACTTTGCCAACCAGCTCATTGAAGGGTTGAAAGATACGGCAAACCTCCGGGTAGGTTTAGCCTATCGCGACCCCAATAGCGATCGCTGGAACGCCCTGATGCGCTATGAGTACCGCAAAAACCCCTCTACCATTCCCGAAACCCTACTCTTTGGCAGTGGTACCGGTTCCACAGAACACCTATTTGCCGGAGAGGCGATTTTTGCCCCCAGTTGGCGATGGGAATTTTATGGCAAAGGCGCAGTCCGTTACAGCAACACCGATTTAGCCAATAACTTCTCCAATGCTTCTACCATCTTCCTGACCCAACTCCGCGCTGCCTACCGCCTGAATTACCGGATGGATTTGGCGGTAGAAGGACGCTGGATTGGTCAAGATTCGCCCGGTTACAGCGAAACCGGCATAGCTGTAGAAACAGGCTATTATGTCACCCCCGATTTACGCCTCGCCTTGGGCTATAGTTTCGGCGGTGTGGATGACCGAGACTTTACCGGCTATCGCTCCAAAGGCGGCGTTTACTTTAATTTGACCTTCAAAGTCAACGAACTCTTCGGCGGCTTTGGACGGCAAAAAGTGGTGCCACCCCAACAGCAGGAATCGCTGACAAAACCCGTTGCCAACCAGCCAACATCGGATACCCCAGGGACGCAATCGAGCCGCCCTTCTAATACCACGAGTGAGGAGTGAATAGTTAGGAGTGCAATACAACTTATTGGAATTTTCGGTCATGCGGGGAGTCAACCGTCCAGCGTCAAACTTGAACAAGGCAGAAGAAGGAAGGCAGGAGGCAGAAGTTAGCCAAGTTTGCCCTTCTCTGGTGGAAAGAAAGCGCAACAACAAGCCTTTTGCCTGGTTATTTTTGAGTTTTGACCAAAAAAGGCCGAAGGCAGAAGACAGGAGGCATGAGAAGGAATGCCCTTTGCCCTTTGCCTTCTACCTTCCTCAATTGCTCCTGCTGAGTGTTTTAGTCGCGCCACTGAGGGCGACAGCCCAGCCGACCAATTCTGTATCCGTGGTGGTGAATAGTAATCAGGATGGCCTGATTCAACCCGACAATCGCTTAACCTTGCGGGAGGCGATCGCCATTGTCAACGGTCAGCTCAGTCTAGAACAATTGAGTCAGGCGGAAAAAGCCCAAGTTCGACCCCTCGATGCCAATACAGCCTCTCGCATTGAATTTAATTTACCTCCAGACCAAACCACCATTTACCTCCAAAGCCTATTACCATCCCTAGCCAGTCCGGGATTAGTGGTGGATGGGACAACCCAACCGGGTTATGATCCAACCCGTTCAGCAACCGCAGAAATTGAAATTCCCATTCCTGTGGTGGCTCTAGCACCCGCACCCAACCAAGAAGTCCTGCGGGGACTCACGATTGTTGCCGATAACATCACCGTGCGGGGTTTAAGCCTCTATGGCTTTGGCAAGTGGGGTGGGGCGACACTCAACACCCCACCGGGAGATATTGTGATCGAGCGGAGTCCTGCATTTCCTGATGTCACACTCCAGCCACCCACCTCTAGTTTGGATTTGAGGAGTCCTAAACCTAACTCAAAACCCAGCGAATCCCAGCCACCGAAGAATGTCGCGATTGAACTGAATTGGTTGGGTATCCCACCCAATGGGCAAATGCCCAGTCAGTTATCAGCCTTTGGCTTGTATGTGTTTAACAGTCTAGGTACCACCATTCGACGCAACCGCATTGCCAATCATCAGGGCAGTGGCATCATTACCGGCGCTCAAGCCGAGAATATGTTGGTAACAGAGAACATCATCGTGGGTAATGGGCTAGCTGGAATGCCCGATGCCATTCGCCTCGAAGGGCAGATTGACCAGTCACAAATTACAGGCAATTTAATTTGTGGCAATGATGGCAGTGGGGTGTATTTGTTTAAGCCCAAGGGTGCTGTACAAATTCGCAATAACCAAATCACCTCGAACGGCAGACGCTTGCGTCAGGCGGCTGTTTACCTGATGGGCAATAATCATCAGGTGATGGATAACCAAATTAGTTATCAGTCGGGGCCGGGTGTGGTGGTGACGGCTTATCCCCAAAACGACGTTCAGCAGAATCGCTCCTCTTCGCGCAACATCATTGAGAACAATCGCTTTGCCCAACTCGAAGGGTTGAGTATTGACCTCAACACCCAACAGAATGTTAACCCGATTCATTTTCAACGGGGGGATGGCCCGAATCCTCTCCGGAATTCGCCCAACCGACGGGAAGAAACGGGGAATGCGGCGATTAATGCGCCGCAGTTTCTCAGTTCAGAGTTTTTTGTGTTGGGAACAGAGGTGAAGCTGTTTGGCAAGGCTGATCCGGGTTCAACGGTTGAAGTGTATCGAGTTCGGGAAAATACAACAATCCCCTATGGCCCGTTAAGTGAACCCCTCACGAGTGTGGCGACCGATGAGCAAGGGGATTTTAGCGTCACGGTGGATAATTTACAGCCTGGGGACAAAGTCAGCGCGATCGCCACTCATCCCCAGTACGGCACCTCTGAACCGGCGCTCAATGCCAGGGTTCTTGCGGCGGATGGGACTGGCACAGCCCAACCTGATGTACCCTCTGGTGTGATTCCCCCATGTACGACGGCACAAGTACCACCCAATCCCCCAGAACCGACTCCTCCACCAGAACAACTAAGGCTGTCTGTTGCGCGGAATATCCATTTCGCTCTCGACCAATCCACCATCAGTCCAGAAAGCGCCGTCATCCTCGACCAAATTGTTGCGGTGATGCGCTCTTATCCCTTTCTCACCGTTGACATTCAGGGTCACACTGACCCCCGTGCCAGTGCGGCCTACAACCAAGCCTTAGGAATGCGTCGTGCGATCGCCGCACGAAATTACCTGTTGCGTCAAGGAATTGCTCCAGAACGCTTGACAATTCGGTCATTTGGTGAATTAGAACGCCGAACCACGGGCAGTGACGTTGTGGATTATGCACGCGATCGCCGCGTAGAGTTCATCTTCCAAGATACGAGAGGCTTGGAAATCATCTTTGAAAATCAAGAAACCGACTTGCAAGTAGAACCTAGGGGAGGATCGAGGTAGTGCAGCGCAATTCCAGCCGATTCGGCGTCCAGACGTGGAAAAAAAAAGTCCGAATATTGATCAGCTTGCTTAAGTTTTCTGCCAATAAAATCCTGCCCCGTCGGAGTCAGGGAGCGATTTCTGGCTATCCAAAAGGCTCACTGATGTTCCGGAAGTTTGGGTATGCGCTCATCAGCCTCTTGACTCTTGTGGCGGTGGTGGTGGGTTACTACTCTCCAGCCTTGACACAGAGTGTTCCTGCTCCGGACAGTTTTATTTGCGATCGTACCTTGTATATCAGTCAAGGGCTACTCAACCAAAATTCCACACTCTCCAGCGTCATCACAACGCCTAACTTTGCTCTTAACACGGTTGGTACCGCAACGGTTCAGTACAACGCCATCGGCTTGAATGTTCGCGATGGGTTTATTTATGGCATTGCTCCTCAATCCGACCCTGGATCGAATTTACCTCCAACCATTTATCGAATTAATAATACAGGAGCAGCTACTGCCATCGGTGCTCCACAACCCAATGGAGCTATTGTTTTTGATCCAATTCCAAATGGTAATCCTAACCAGAGTTTTGCTTTCGCTGGCGATATCAATAGAAACGGGATCTACTTTGTATATGTCACTAACATCCCTGCACCCGGAAATAATCTCTTCGCGATCGATCTAGCAACTAATCCCAATACCCCTACTATGGTCAGTAGTCTGAGAGTCCAAAGAGCTGACGGTACAAGTCCTGACCTTTCGGACATTTCTTTCAATCCTGTGGATGATCAGCTCTATGCTTTTGACAGCTTCAGAGTTAATGGGCAGCCATCATCTCAAGGTCAGATGGCTAGAATCGACACGACTACTGGCGCAGTCACCTACTTTGGCGCGACACAACCCAATGTGGGTATTGTTGGTGCATCTTTCTTTGATGCGTTTGGTAACTTTTACACTTATGAAACTACGGGTAATATATCTGTCGCACGTAATCTTTCAAGTTCTAATCCTGTTGTATTTTCACCACTCGGAAATGCTGGAGTCGTTCAAAGATTTGACGGTGCATCCTGTGCCTTTGCGCCAGTTGCGGAAAAGATTGTCGAGCCTCAATCAGTCGCAGCCAATGGCATCATCACTTACAGATATCGTCTCGCTAACCAACTAGGACAGCCATTAAGTACTGCAAACTTGTCATTTACCGACCAGTTGCCTGCTGGATTGACCTACGTCGATCAAACGCTCAACAATACTAGCGTGGGTGGCACTCCTAATGCTTATGGCGGAACTCCACTGCTGCAAATTGCAGGGATTACCATCCCACCTAGAGGTTTTGTCGAAATCAGCGTGAATGTCCGGGTTAGTTTGACTGCATCTCCTGGCACAGTCTTGAATCAAGCCACAATCAATAACGTTCCATCCGTGCCTGGAGTGACCCTTCCACCTACGATTCCGTCGGATTTTCCTCCCACAGGTATTTACCCTGATCCGACACCCTTAGTCATTACTCCAGCTCCCCCTACCCCAAGGATTGGTTTAGCCAAGAGAGTGGCATCTAGTGTGAACCTTGGCAACGGTGTCTTTCGAGTGACGTATGCACTCGTCGTCAGCAACCTAGGGAATGTTGACCTCAACAATGTACAAGTTACAGAAGATCTTACGACTACTTTTGCTAACGCAACATCCTTTACTGTTGCCCCAAATAGCGTTAGTAGTCCAAGCGGCGACCTCACTCCTAATCCCAACTACAATGGTCGCGCTGACAACCCTAATTTGCTAACCGGTACAACCAATACATTAACCGTTGGTCAAAGCAAGACCATTCAATTTATTGTCGATGTTACCCCAGGAGCAAACTTAGGGCCTTACAACAACCAAGCTGTGGCAAGCGGTACCGATCCCAATGGTCAAACGGTTACAGATCTATCCCAAAATGGCACGAACTCAGACCCCGATAACGATGGCAACCCCGCCAATAACAATGACCCCACCCCAGTCAACTTCAACCAAACACCGGCTTTAGGGGTTGCCAAGGAAGTCGTTTCCATTGTCCCTGCTGACGCAGGAAACTCCACCGTAACTTACAGAATCCGTGCCCGAAACTACGGACAAGAGAATCTCACTAATCTCCAGCTTACGGAAAACCTTACCACGACCTTCGACAACATACCTTTTACGGTTCCTGCCAATAGTGTCACAAGTCCTAATGGCAACCTCACGCCTAATTCTAATTACAATGGTCGTACTGACATCAATTTGCTGGTGGGTACAGATACCTTAGCTGTTGGTGAAACAAAAGTCATTGAATTCATCGTCATTATCACCCCTGGTAACCAAACTCGTACCTATGAAAACCTGGTACAAGGAACAGCTCAAAGTCCTTCCGGCTCAGTGAGTGACCAATCGCAAGCTGGGATTAACCCAGACCCCGATAACGATGGCAACCCAACCAATAACAATGACCCGACTCCATTGGATGTAGGGCCAAACTTGCGCTTGGTGAAACGGATTACAAATGTAATCCGAAGTGGTGCACCAATTAGTGGAATTGACTTCCAAAGCTTTGTTGATAACCTCAATGACCGCAACGACAATGTTTCTGGATGGTCTCAACTTCCGGGTGGAGTTCTCACAGGAGTTTTCCGCATCGGTTCTGATGCTCTATTACAAACTGGAGATGAAGTCGAATACACCGTTTACTTCCTCTCGGATGGAACTCAACTTGTCACGGATGCCAAAGTCTGTGACCCCATTCCAGAGAAGACCACATTTATTCCTGACAGTTTTCAAGCCGGTCAAGGGATTTTGTTGAATCAACAGACAACCAATACATCTCTAACTAATGCTTTAGATACAGACCAAGGAACATTTTTCTCTCGTCTTACTCCTGTTACCTCTCCCTGTCCCAATACCAACAACTCTAACGGGTCAATCTTAGTAAATCTGGGAGATTTACCTGCCACCCCCCCTAACAACGTTGGTTTCATCCGTTTCCGCGTGAGAATCGATTAACCGTCAGCCAATCAGCTAGGGGTAGAGAGGGTTATGCTCACTCTACTCCTATAGATAGGTTTGATAACTGTAGCAAAACGGTATTATCAACTCTTCTGGTTTCATCAGGTTGCAAGAGGGTAATTTGCTCTCTATTGTTAGCAAAATCCAGAATCTGTGTAATCGCTCTTTGTAGCAGCACTTAATTACGAGCCATCTCAAATCTCTGGGATGGCTTAACTTTCTAATTATCTATAAGTAATTCAAAGGAGTTGATATAAGTCCTTGATTTGCAACGTTTGATTGGGTGTTGCTTGCGTTTTCCCATTGGGCATCTAACATGCTAAGCGCTCACTCAGCAAATGCTGACAGAACTAAAATTTAGGTTTGCATCACGAAAACTATCTGTACAAAAGCTGTGTTTGTGCTATTTTGGTATTTTTTTCTTACCAGAAGCATCGTGAAAGAGAGGTTAACAAGGTCGTGTATCGCAATTACCTCCAAGCAGCCGCTCAAACTTGGACGAGAAAAGCACTCATTACCATCAATAGAGGCGGCAATTATTGGCGCAAACGAATCAATCGTTTGACCGCTTTCATCGCTGCTTTAATTTTAGCGATCGCATTGAGCTACTCTCCTCCAGCGCCAGCACAATCTTCAGCAAATTTCCCTTGTACAAACACATTGTATGTGAGTCGTGGTCAAGCAGCAGATGTGAACGATCCGACTGAACTCAACACCGTAAACATCAACATCAATCCGTTTACCTTAGACCCGATTGCTGGTATTCCTATCAGTGCCAATATCCGCTACAACGCGATCGGTTTTAATTTTCAAGATGGATTGATTTATGGCATCGATCCCGACACCCGGACTGTTTATCGGATTGCGCCCAATGGACTACCTACCTCACTCGGTGTTCCTGCGGGTTTACCTGGACAACCGATTTTGTATTTAGCCGGCGATGTCGATGTCAATGGCAACTACCTAGTCTTAAGCAGTAATCCGCAGAATCCACAGAACCAAACACTCTTTACGATTAATGTAGCAGGAGCGGCGGCGACATTAGTTGGTGCGGCGGTAACCCTATCACAACCCACTGAAATAGCCGACTTTGCTATCAATCCCAGAGATGGACAACTTTATGGCTTTGATACTATCTCAAGACAGATTGCTAGAATTAACCGCACGACGGGCGCGGTTACGTTCTTGCCTTCACTCAATCCCCAAATTGGTACAGTTGGGGGAGCCTTCTTTGATGCCTTTGGTCAGTTTTTCGCCTACGAAACGAGTGCCAGTAACAGTGCTTTTTACCTCGTCAATGTGGGTACTGTTGATGCTCCTGGTACGGGTCAATTTACTCTGCTGAGTACTACAAGAGGAGTAGTCAGAAATGATGGTGCCGCTTGTGCTTTTGCCCTACAAGTTGAGAAGAGTGCGTCACCTGAAACAGTTCCTGCGGGGGGAACTGTTACCTACATCTATCGCATTGCCAACATCAGTCCGTTGACCTTGACGAACTTGAGGTTCAGGGACGAAATGCCAGATGGAAGGACATTCGTTGCGGACACGCTAAGGTTAACAGAAATTAGTGGCAGCACTCCCAACAACTATGGCAGTACTAACCTCTTGGAAATTACGGGTATTACGATTCAAGCCAGAACCATTGCTCAAATCAGTGTGGATGTTCGGGTTCCGCCTAACACCCCCCCTGGCACAATTTTCAATCAATCTGAACTGTTTGGTCTTCCACCTACATTCGGCAATCCGACGCTTCTATCAGATTACATTCCTGTCGTGGGATTCCCTGACCCAACACCGTTGCAAGTTACAGCCAGTCCAGTTATTGGTGCGGCTAAGACAGTAGCCTCTGTGGTTGACTTGGGCAACGGCAATTTTCAATTCACTTACACCATCACCATCCAGAATTTGGGCAATGTTGACCTCAACAATGTCCAAGTCACGGAAAATCTCTCCAATACCTTTGGTTCAACGCCGTTTACTGTCAATCGCGTTAGCACTCCGACGGGTAATCTTGCCCCCAATAACAACTTCAATGGCATTAATGATACGAATCTGTTAACTGGTACAGATACACTAGCGATCGGCCAAACAAAAACCATTGAACTCGTTGTCACAATTACTCCTGGGAACAACCCCGGCCCCTATAACAACCAAGTGGAAGCCATCGCTGAAAGTCCTGTCGGCCCTACGAGTGACATTTCCACCGATGGTCTTAACCCCGATCCAGATGGTAACGGTAACCCTAACGATAACAGCAATTCGACCCCGCTAGATTTAGCGAACCCTCCAGGAACAGAGCCACGCTTGCGCTTGGTGAAGCGTATCACCAATGCAACGCAAAGCGGTGTACCGATTAGCGGGATTAATTTCAATCTTGTTGTGAATGACCTCAAAGATATTAATGATGATGCTTCGGGATGGTCTCAACTGCCTGGAGGGTTGTTAGGGGTGATCAACCTAGAATCAGAAATATCCTTACAAAGTGGAGACGAAGTCGAGTACACTATTTATTTCCTCTCCGATGGCTCCCAAGAGGTGAACAATGCTCGTCTTTGTGACCCCATTCCTGCGGGAACCACGTTTATCTTTGACCGTTTTGGCGGCGGTCGTGGAATTTTGTTAAATCAAAATGGCACACAGACTCCCCAAACGAATGCATCGGATACAGACCAGGGAACATTTGCCTCTCCTCTCACTCCCGTAACCTCTCCCTGTCCGAATACCAACAATCCCAATGGCTCTGTGTTATTACAACTGGGAGATCTTCCCAACACGCCCCCAAGTAATGTCGGATTTGTTCGCTTTGCCGTCAAAATCGACTAATTCTCGTCTTGATACTGCCAGCATCAGCGAACATACTAGAGCATAGGTTCAGGAGTCACTGTCTGAAAGGAAAGCTGGGAGGAAAGGGGTGGGGGGATAGAGAAAATATGTTTTTAACTCTCTCCACTCACCCTTTCACCCTCATGACTCCAGCCCGATTTCAATGCAAAACGCGTGTACAGATACCTCTTGTTTTACAAACCCTACAACGTCTTAAGCCAGTTTACGGATCAGGACGCCAGTCAGCTCAACCGTGGCACTCTGAAAGATTACATTCCCATCCCTTCGGTTTACCCGGTGGGACGACTTGATCGGGACAGCGAAGGACTGCTGCTATTAACCAATCATGGACGCTTGCAGCATCGACTTTCAGATCGACGATTTTGTCATCCTCGCACATACTGGGTACAGGTAGAGCGTATTCCGGATGAAGCGGCCTTGAACCAGTTACGTAGTGGTGTGGTCATTCAGGATTACCACACACGACCCGCTTTGGTGCAGCGATTAGCCGAGGAACCCCTTCTACCCCCTCGTCAACCTCCGATACGCTTTCGTAAGACTGTGCCTACCTCTTGGCTAGAGATAACCTTAACGGAGGGGAGGAATCGACAGGTGCGGCGGATGACGGCGACGGTAGGGTTTCCCACATTGCGAATCGTTCGGATTGCGATCGGCGTCGCTGGTAAGAAGGACTTGACTCAACTCCGTTTAGATGGTCTTGAGCCTGGTCAATGGCGTGACCTAACACCGACTGAACTGGAGGCTCTACAGCAGCTATGACGACTCAAGTTAGTCTTAGCTGGATTGCTATCCGCTCACGCATAAGCTTCATCAGCTTAGGACTAGATTCCAAAAGCTGCAACCTTCGATTCTGACGTGGCAAACTAGATGGCAGTTAGCTTATATACCAAACTTTAAAACCTCTGACAGGAAGTGAGGAAGTTCCCTTATGTTAGTTTGTCCCAAGTGTCAGTTTGAAAACCCCAATACCAACAAATTTTGTCAAAGTTGTGGAACTTCCCTGATCCATAAAACTTGTCATGAGTGCGAAACCCAAGTACCCGTCAATGCTGAAACCTGTCACAATTGTGGTGCTTTCACGGGAACCGTTTGGAGGGCTATTCTCTCCAAAGATTCAAATTTTCTCATTGGTGGGAAGGATGAGCAAGCCTCTCCCATTGAGGCGTCAGAGTCCATCGCCACTGATACCGACCCCGCCGAAGAACTACCGATAGAGGCACCTGTCGTTGATCAGGATGAGCGGCCTCAACCCGAAACTTTGACAATAACACCCCTCCCTGATGCGGAATCGGCTTTACCGCCTCTAGAAAACGACCAAGAGGACGATAAGGACGATACTGTCCCTTTGACCACAGCAGAAGGTATTGAGGCCATTGCCGACGAGGAAGTTACACAGCCTCTCTCCACTTCGTCTCAGTCCAAGTTCACTCAGGAGGCGGCTAATGACACCTCTGATCAGGGCGAAGTCCGTTCACCAACTCCAACGGTTGTTTATCTGGATAAGCAACAGCGTTACCGACTGCTAGAACCTCAGAGTCTCAATTGGGCCACCACTGATGCAGAGCCGCGCTATGGCTTGTCTGTCAGAGTTTTAGATTGTCAGCCGTTTCAGAAGTCACCTTTAGAAGCTCTGCTGGAGCAACAACCCGGTGGTTCGGAGACGTTTGATATACGCCTGAGATCGGCACCTACCTTGCCCACCGACCCCTGGAACGTTCGGGGGATTCCAGGAATTGCTCAACCGTATTTAGCTCTCAAAGCCTCGTACTACCAAACTCTGCCCGCCGTTCATGATGGATGGCAGCAGGCTGGAGAAGCGGTGGTCTTGCTAGAAGACCGCTCCGAGTGGCAGTTGCTCAGCGATCTGTGGGACAGCGAACAGCTTTCTACGTTGCAAATTTTATACTGGCTCGATGAAATGGCTAAACTTTGGCAGGCACTAGAACCCTGGCATTGTCGTCAAAGCCTGTTGGAAACGACGAATTTACGGGTGGATGAAGACCAAGCCTTGGGTCTGGTTCGCTTGTATCCAGACCCGACAGAACAACCCCTGACCCTACAAGATTTAGGTCAAATGTGGCAACGGCTATTTGACCAGTCCCAGCGGACGCAATATACGTCCTTAGCCGCCCTTTTCCAGCAGATGTGTACTCAGGAAATTGAAACAATTCAGGAACTGCGATCGCGCTTGGAATCTATCGCCCGTCAACACGAAGCCATGACCTCCCAATTCGACCCAAACCCCAACTCTGATGACGCCGAGTCGGCTGATAGCTTAGCCGCCGATACACCCGTCGGAAGTGGACGCACCCAATCCCCCAGAATTCCTCACGAAGCTATGAGTAATAATGAAGGCGATGAGCTACCCACATTGATTTTGCCGATGCAGCTACTGAGTCTAGATGACGCGGGTTGCACGGATATCGGTCACCAACGGGAGCATAATGAGGACTCCTTTGGCATCCAGACCCTGATCCAGAAAGTGGAAAATCCCATGGGTCGGTCAGTACAGGCTCGTGGTTTATATATTCTCTGTGACGGAATGGGTGGTCATGCGTCTGGAGAAGTCGCCAGTAGCATGGCAGTTGAGGCCATCCGGCGCTACTTTCAAGAGCATTGGCAGGACGAGAAGTTGCCCAGCGAAGAAATTGTCCGCGAGGGAGTACATGTTGCCAACCAGGCCATTTACGAGGTCAACCAGAAAAATGCCCGATCTGGTAGCGGTCGTATGGGCACGACCCTAGTCATGATGTTGATTCAGAATACCAATGTGGCGATCGCTCATGTCGGGGATAGTCGCCTCTACCGCCTGACTCGCAAACGGGGTTTAGAGCAAATCACGGTTGATCACGAAGTCGCTCAACGAGAAATAACCATGCGTGGGGTAGACCCGGAAATTGCCTACAAGCGCCCCGACGCGAACCAACTTACTCAAGCCTTGGGTCCGCGCGATGAACAATTCGTCAATCCTGATGTACAGATCTTGGAACTTAATGAAGATACATTATTTATGATGTGTTCCGACGGTCTGTCCGATAATGATCTTGTCGAGACTCACTGGCAGACGCACCTTGCCCCCTTACTCAGCTCCCGCGCTAATCTCGATCAGGGTATTCTACAGTTAATTGAACTAGCGAACGAGGAGAATGGACACGATAACATTACAGCCATCCTGATTCGCGTGAAGGTGCGACCCAACTTTGAGCAACAGCAACTCCTTTATAAATAAAATCAGCTAAAGGCAAAGGCCAGAAACCATCCCGACTTCTGCCTTTTTATTTTTTACCCAGATATGGTCACGCTGACCCTTTTACATCCCCAGGCATCCACCCCCCTGCAACAGTGGAATTTCCAGAGCCAATCCACCATTCGGATTGGTCGCTCTCCTGATAATGACATCATTCTCGACGACCCCTTGGTTTCACGGCATCACTTGGAACTCCGGGCAAGCTCTTCTGCATCGGGAAGCTTGTGGCAGCTGGTCAATCAGGGAACCAATGGCACCTTCCTGAACGGTGTACTGGTGTCACGAGGATTAGTGCCCGATGAGGCGTTGATTCAACTGGCACGAGAAGGCCCTTTATTGAAATTCCAAATAGAGGAACCCACTGTCACGGGGAATGGCTCAAAAGGTGCCCCGCAGCATCTGCCAACTCTCCAGGGTCATGGGCAAGGGCTTACCCCTTTGAAGCATGACCCTTTACACCCCCCTCCCATTGAAGGCTGTACCCACCCAGGTAATCCGAAGACCAACTTGTTCTGTATGCATTGCGGTCAACCCTTGGTTGCCATCCTGCGAAGCATTCGGCAGTATCAGGTCTTGCGGACGTTGGGACAAGGGGGAATGGGCACGACTTATCTGGCTTGGGATAAACAGACGAGTGGTTACGGACGCCCTAGCTTGCTTGTCCTCAAGGAAATGAATGAGGACATGGCTCAAATTACTAAAGCCCAAGAACTGTTTGAACGAGAGGCTCGTACCTTGAAGACGCTATCGCATCCAGGGATTCCCAAGTATTACGACTTCTTTGTAGAAGAGGGTAAAAAATATCTGGCGATGGAGTTAATTCACGGTCAGGATTTGGAGCAACGTGTCTCGCACTCTGGCCCTGTCACGCCGAAACAGGCCATCGAGTGGATGATTCAAACCTGTGACATCCTTAGCTACATCCATTTCTGCCAACCCCCCCTGATCCACCGAGATATTAAGCCGGCGAATCTAATGGTACGCCATCGCGATAATCGAATTGTTGTACTCGATTTTGGCGCGGTCAAAGAGAGTGGTACAGCTCACAGGACTCGCATTGGTGCTGAGGGCTACAGTGCTCCTGAACAAGACCGGGGGAATCCAGTCACGCAGTCTGATCTTTATGCCATTGGTCCGACGTTAATTTTTCTGCTCACGGGGGAAGCCCCCCTGAAATATTACCGCAAGCGCGGCTCCGGATATGGCTTTGACGTGTCAAATGTTCCGACCATCACGCCCCATCTACGGAATGTGATTGATCGAGTCTGTGAACCGAAAGTGCGCGATCGCTATCAAACCGCTGAAGAACTAGCCCAAGCTTTAGCTGCTGCCCAGTTGAGCTGAGCGTCCCATTTAGCTAAAAGGTGGAACGTTGTGCATGAAACTTCCACCTAACTTCGTCACGTCTTTATTCTTCATCCCAGGCTTCCACCGCCAGTAAGTCTCCAATTGGATCTTGCATGGTGAAGCCAAATTCTAGGAGCTCTTTCTTCCAGTAAGACCATTCATCTCCATACAGCAGGGCGATTTTCCACAGGCTGTCGTTGGGCTTTATTATCTTGGATTCCACCAGAGAATGCACCTGACGCTGAAACTTCACCATTGGGTGAGTAACTTGCTGAGTCATACTTTCAATTAATTTGAAATTACTTTTGCAAATGCTTGAACTATAATGCTTCCTGATTTGGCTATTGCGCCGGTTCGTAGAGTCTTGTACGGCCAAGAAGCAATCATATACTCTTGTAGCGTATCTAGGGTAGAAGTGCAAGTTTTTTTGGCAAGGTGTACGGTAATTACTACCATCTGCCCTGAATGGCTGTGTTCCGCCTGTCTGGACATACAGTTGGACTCTCCTCTCCTTTGACTTGCACCCGCTCCACGCGACCGAGAACCGTTACAGAACTCACCCCGATCCAGTTTTCTGGAAGTACCAGCGCTGTCCGGAAGAGACCTAGTCGCACCAACTTGTGCTAGGGTTGAAGCCAGGTGACAGAACTCAGTACCCAATCTTCAGATTGGGCAGGGTTGGATCACTGACTCCATCAATGGGTTTTTCGTCTTTCACAATAGCGAAATTGTACGCGCTTGTTCTCCACCTTACGCTAGACTCCCTTGTTGCCCAACTCAAGTGTTGAACAATACAACAAGAAGCGTTGAGGAGATTGACACAATAGCAACCCCAGCCGTCTGCCTTATTAACTTCCACCATTCAGACTACCGCCAAACCTATGTTTAACGAAAGACGACTGGTTGAATAGGCTAAGCTGAATGTGACTAGAGCCTACACGCTCTGACCACTAGGGTAGTTATATAGTATTTGTACTCAAAAAGTCAAAAAGTTAGATGGTGTGTTTAAATAGCGTAAAATGCGTTATTTACGTCTCCTGTTCTTGGAAGGAAGCCTTTTTCTAAGGCTTGAAAACTTTTCATTTCCTAAAATTGCCGTTTTGTCAAGGAACCAATTGACCTGACTCAGTTAGGTAATAAGCCTTGAGAACCAGTAGGCTATTGGGAATCAAACGTCAATAATTTCAGAGAATAACTTATTTCACGGAAGGACAGCCTAAAGCTCTGGCTCTAAGATTCATAAGTTTAGTCTTTCAAGTAAACTCCATGCTCATTGCCCAATCTCCAAAGTAGGGAAAGCCTGAAAATTGCTAAAAATTAATTTAGGTGATCGGTGGACTTCACCCAAGCTTTATAGTTTTCTTGAAGAATATAAACATATATAAAAAATGAGTAAAGTAAGCCTCTATCAATTAGCAGATTTTCAAAAGTGTATATTATGATGTAAACAATTTTGTCGATCAAGGTAACCCTTGATCGATTAAATGTAGAGGGATCAGTTTGTTTTACTAACTTACAGGAGTTACTAAAAGTGAAGCCGGAATCCGACTTAGCCGTGGTGCCTGTTACCAGAAAATCCGAGGTCATTAAACGCCTACAAGAATTAGTGCCACCGGGTTTGCCGGAACCGCACGATCCTGAACTTCTTGCCAAACTCAAGACTTTAACTGTAGAACTGATCGAGGCTTATAAGGCAGAAGGACAACTCGAAGACGATCCCTTTGCCGATGTCCGCGATCGCACCATTCACCTCTATACATCTGAAGTTAGCGAAAAACTGAAAGGAAAAATTGCGCTTGTAACCGGTGGAGAGGGATGCGTTGGCAGCGACTTAGTCAAAAAGCTGGTTGAACTCGGTGTCAAACATGTCATTTCTGTAGACAATGCCCGCTGCGGCTATTCATCAGAACCTAAACCCATCGCAGAGAAAAAGGAATCCGTCACCCACTATGCGGCTGATGTTCGCAACTATGATGCCCTCAACTCTATATTCGATGCAGAAAGACCAGAACTTGTCTTTCACTTAGCCGCCCAACGTCAACCCGGATTAGCGGAAAAAAAAGTCAGAGAAACAATCTCGACGAGCTTATTAGGAACAGAGAATATTATCAACCTCTGTGAAAAGTATGGCGTAGAGCAATGTGTATTCTCTTCCACAGGTAAAGCCTCTAGATACTTTACGGCTGAAGTGTACGCCGCTTCCAAGAAAATCGCGGAATGGCAATTTGCCCAAGCGGTGCAGCAGGGTAAAGTCACTTATTCAATGGTGCGCTTTACCCATACCCTAGATAACAGCTTAGTCTCTTTTCAAATTGACGAGAAAATTAAAGTTGGGCCGGTCATTAATGTCCATGCGCCTCATCGCTATCTAACCGCCCAGAATTTGAGCGAAGCGCGTCATTTACTGCTGAATGCCTTAATTTTCTCTAAGCCTGACCAACTGAAATTCTTCACCGTCACTAATTTAGGTTGGCCTACAGAAACCCTAGAGATGATTCTCTACAAAATTGTCCAGTCTGGCAAGGGATGGCCTATTTACTTCCAAGGATTACAACCGGGCTATGAAGAGCCATTTTTCCTGGGTCAATTTGACTACGGTAATCCCACAGACATCCATTTGTTGATTAACACTTTAGAAGACCCATACCGTAGCAAAGACCCTTCTGGAGATACCATTATTGCCGAACTGGCTCCCTTCTCCAATGAAATTCTAGACAAGCATCTGGCTGCCCTGAAAGCGCTAGTGAATGACCTAGATTTAACAGAAGAACAGCTAAAGCCATGTCTAGCAGAAGCAATTCGAGAAATTACCAGTTCTATTTGTGCCAAAGCCTCTCCCCAGGCACTTTTGAAAATTTTGAAGTGGGGGATCAACCCTAAACGGGTTAAAGCGGGAGAGATTGAGGTACCGAAACAGAAAGATATTTTAGCCTTACTTGCCAAAAACTTGTATGGAAGACTCTCCCTAGACGTTTTGAACACATCAATTGTCAAGGCTGATGAGTTTGCCGAATTAGTTGAAATTTTGGCAACATTACCAGGTTTGGAAACAGAGGTTGCCTATATGCGGGCTGCCGCTAAAGAATGGAAAAATGTGGCTCAAAGTCAGGCGACAGAAAATGTCAAGCAAAAGGATTTGGTAACGCAATAACCAAAAACTTCTAGTCAATTCAGATCTGGCACCCAGCTTTTTACCCCTCCCCAACCCTCTCCTCACTATAGCTCCGGTTATCAAGGGGAGGGGGTATTTTACTGCACCGACGCTTTAGAACTTTCGCTCACAGGCAATCGGCTTTCAGGCTTTCCTGAAGACTGCAACAATAAACCATATTCAATTCCCTCCACCACCGCTTGATAGGACGCCTCCAGGATATTCGGGGAAACGCCTACCGTCGTCCACCGCTTTTGACCATTACTCGATTCAATCAACACACGAGTCTTGGCAGACGTACCCGCACCACCATCCAAAATCCGTACTTTATAGTCGGTTAACTGAAACTGGGCAATTTCTGGATAAAAGTTCTGGAGGGCTTTGCGTAAGGCAGCATCCAGGGCGGAAACCGGGCCATTTCCCTCGGCGGCTTCTAGGATATCTTTGCCATTGACAGTAACTTTGATTGTGGCAAGAGCATTACTGTAATCACCGCTAATGCTTTGCAACATATCGCAATGTACCTGAAAACCCTTTAGTTCAAAAAACTGCTGCCGATATCCCAACGCTTCGCGCATGAGTAAGTCAAAACTAGCTTCTGCTGCCTCAAATTGATAGCCTTCACTTTCCAATCCTTTAAGGCGTTCTAAAATTTGACGACAGGCGGGGTCTTTTTTGTTGAGTTCATGACCGAAAGTCCGCGCTTTTGCCAAAACGTTACTCAGTCCGGACTGGTCAGAAATCACGATTCGGCGTTGGTTTCCAATCGTTTCAGGTTCGATATGTTCGTAAGTTAGGGGGTTTCGTTCCACTGCCGAGACATGGATGCCGCCTTTGTGAGCAAACGCCGAACGTCCTACAAAGGGCGCGTGGTCATCGGGAGCTAGATTCACGACTTCGCTAATCAGGCGACTGGCTTGGGTCAGTTTCGCGAGTTGCTCATCCTGGATACAACGGTAGCCTAGCTTGAGCTGCAAGTTGGGAATCAGAGAGCAAAGATTCGCATTGCCGCAGCGTTCGCCGTAACCGTTGATGGTTCCCTGCACCATGCGGACGCCCTCTAAAACACCCGCCAGAGCATTTGCGATCGCTGTATCTGAGTCATTATGAGTATGAATACCTAATAAAGGTTGCGGGTTTGAACTTTCAACCTTCAACGCTTCTCGAACCTCTCGAACAATTTGCCCAATTTCATGAGGCAGGGTGCCACCATTCGTGTCACACAACACGAGCCATTCTGCACCGGCCTGGAGTGCGGCATCAAGCGTCTGGAGGGCATAGTCAGGATTTTGCTTGTAGCCATCAAACCAGTGTTCAGCATCGTAAATTACCCGACGCCCTTGGCTCCGGAGATACTCAATCGAGTCTTTAATCATTGCCAAGTTCTCCTCCAGCGTCGTCTGTAGCCCTTCTGTAACGTGGAGATCCCACGATTTTCCAAAAAGAGTCACCCAGCGAGTGCCTGCTGCCAGAATCGCTTGCAGCATCGGGTCATCGGCGGCGGCAATATTAGGGCGTCGCGTTGAGCAAAAGGCTACGACTTCCGCCTGAGTCAGGGGTTCTTCCTTGATTTGCCAGAAAAATTGCACGTCTTTCGGGTTTGCCCCCGGCCATCCACCCTCAATAAAGGGAATCCCCAACTGGTCAAGTTCTTTTGCAATTCGTAACTTGTCTTCTAAGGAAAGGGAAAGTCCTTCACGCTGGGAACCATCCCGTAACGTGGTGTCATAGATCCAGATGGGGGTAGAGGCTTGCGAGTTCATAGACGGGGAGAATGGTTGAGGTAAACGTAAAGAAATGTAAAATAAAGTTAGGGAAGGGTTTACATAAAGCCAAAAAATCTCCGATTTTTGACGTAACCCAACCTTCTTTTACAACAAATCAGGTCAAGGATCGATGCCTAAAGTAACAGCTCAAGGAAAGACTTTTGAATGTGAGCCGGGGAGCAATTTACGCCAAGTTTTACTGGAGCATGGAGTTGAACTGTATAACGGCAAGGCTAAGATCATCAACTGCATGGGCTTTGGTAGTTGTGGTACCTGTGCCGTCACAGTCGAAGGGGACGTGTCCGAACCGAATTGGAAGGATAAGGCGAGGCGCTCACTGCCTCCTCATTCTCCCACAGCCAATCGCCGCTTAGCCTGTCAGACTAAGGTTTTGGGCGATGTTCGCGTTACGAAATATGACGGCTTTTGGGGGCAAGGCGATAAGACGACATGGACGCCACAAACTTAGCCATTAGCCCTGCAAATAGGGGTTCAACTTGACCCTCATGAATGTTGAACCCCAAAAATTCTATCTCATCAGATTCAATTAGACATTTAGACGAGGACTACTGCTGTTTTGTGGAGAAATTCTTAAGGACTGAACTCAACGTTATGAAACGTTACCTTAAACACCAATAGTTGTAACTTTATTCAACGCAATCTTTTCGCGATAGTGTGCGTCAAACCAGCAACGGGGTAAGGTTTCACCCGACGGGAAAATCAGTTCTGACTTCATGAAGGTTTCGGGGTCTTGCATTTCTTCTCCTGCTTGCAGCCTGCCAATAATCTCAGGGCGGCAGGGATTATAAAGCTCTTCCAATGTCAGCACTTCTACTAAGACACCACTCGGTCTGTGTTCAAGTAACATACAGCCTCCTGAGTCGTTAAATCCTAACAACTTAAGATGTAGCATAAGTAACTCATAAAAGATGTCAAATACTGTTAAGTCAAGTCATAAAAAAACACAGTTTTTACCCATGCCATCTAACGTTGAAGCAGCATCGGATTTTGAACAGTCTTCCTGTTCTATTTTTTATATCTCTCCTTTAATTCGGATTACTTTAATATTGTTTTATTTCGCGCTAACTCTTCCTCTCCCGTTTTTGGCGCAGGTATCATCAACACCGATACCCCCTCTATTGTTGTGGGTGGGATTGGGTTTGGGTGCGATCGCATTATATGGCGCGTTGAGTGAACGGGTCATTGTGGAGAAGGAAAAAATTCAGGTGGCCTATCCGGTTTGGGTACCTCGTTTTTTCCGCAAAGGTTGGTCATTACCTTGGCAGGATGTCAAAGATTTGAAGATGCGAACAACGGGACAAGGGGGAATAGTTTATTACTTTCTCAGCCAGTCCTCAGATAAGGCTTATTTATTGCCGATGCGGGTGGTTGGATTTGCTCGATTAGTCAAGTTAGTCGAAAAATTTACTGGGATTGATACAACCGATGTTCGTCCCTTATCACAGCCTTGGATGTATCTGATTTTGTTGGGATTTTCACTATTGCTGCTGCTGACGGATGTATGGGTAATATGGACGGCAGTCAATTTGGGGAAAATTTAACCGAGTAGAACAACAGGATTGGATATCGGCGGCATTAATAGAAGTGCCAAAATGAAAAAAGCCCGTTACGAACCCCCAGAGTTAGGACTGACGCTGAGAGGTTTTTATGATGGGTTATTCAGCGGACATCATACTAATACCATGATCGCTTCCCCCCAACACCCCTACTTTACCGCCGACGAATACCTCCAACTGGAGGAAGAAAGCCCCGTCAAACACGAATACATCGACGGACAAATTTACGCGATGGCGGGAGCCAGCGACCCCCACGTTACCATTGCTGGAAACCTCTTTGCCCTCCTCCACAGTCACGTCCGAGGTTCTGGGTGCCGTGTCTACATCTCTGATATGAAAGCCCGAATTGAATCTCTCAATCGATTCTACTACCCCGATGTGATGGTCACTTGTGACTCCCGCGACCAAGAAACCCCCACCTATAAGCGATTTCCCACTCTGATTGTTGAAGTTTTATCCGACTCCACCGAAGCCTTCGACCGAGGTGATAAGTTTGCCGACTACCAAGAACTCCATAGCCTGCGCGAGTACGTCTTAATTAACACCAAACGCCAGCGCGTTGAAGTCTTCCGTCGCAACGATGAGGGGCTTTGGGTGTTGCAGTCCTACACGCCGGAACAGACCTCATTTCGTCTTGACAGTATTGATTTTGAGGGAACCTTAGATGCGCTTTACGAAGACGTAGTGTTTGGATAACTTGGCAAAGTTAGGACTTACGCAAAGCTTCTATTTGTAGGGTGTGTTTAATCAGGATTTATTGGATAGGTGTCTTAATAATGAGGTCGGTTGCTCTTGGTTGTGCTTGACTCAATCGAGAAGCCAGATAGAAGTCATTAACCTGTTTGGCAAGAGATTCAAGTTCCTGCTCCGGCAAGGATTCGCTCACAGGAAGGTAAAGAACCTGTTCGATCAGGCATTCTCCATTGAGGGGACTAAAAGCTGAGAGTGTGTCGTGCGATCGCAAATCCTTGATACAGGCTAAACTCGTATTTCCCCTGGTAGCATCAAACCCCTGTTTTCTGAGATTTGCCATCAGCAATTCTGGATTAGACACGAGTATAGGAACAACCCAAAACGAATGGTATTCAGCTTTGTGACCAGGGCAAAGTATCTCAGGCGCAAGCTGTGATAAAAAATTCCGCGCCTTCAACTCTCGCCGTTCAAACCATTGGGTGTTGCAATTTTTCAATCTTCGATTCAACAGAGATAACATCTGGTTTGGCGGACGATACCTAATTTTGGCAAGAATATCACCCTGCGTAAAACCACGTGTCAGAGAATTAATCACCCCATCCAGGTCGCAATCGAGTAACCTGAGAAAAGCTAGAAGCTGGGCATAAATTCCAGGAATTGAAAATAACTTCAACCCAAGATACTTCAGAACCCGTTTGAAGAACCAAAACTCACTCTTACAGGGATATTTCTCCTCCAGACTTTGCATTTTTTCAGCTAATGTTTTGTCGCGAATCAGAGTAACCGCTCCTCCCAGCGCCGTACAAGATTTGATGGGGCCAAAACTGAAAAAACTCACATCTGCCTCCTCATATCCGTAATATTTAGAGCCAGTAAACGCTTGGGCACAGTCTTCTACCAGCAGAAGGTTGTGTTTTTTACACAGTTGAGCGTAGGGTTCTAAATTAATAATGGAGCCAAATAAGTGAGCGACTAAAAACACGCGGCTTTTTTGGGAAATAAGACTTTCTAGTAACGGAAGGGAAGGAGTTAGTTTATCTAAAGAAATATCAACCGGAACCGGAACCAATCCATGCCGTTTCACCACTTCAACCATGTCCCGAATATTAACCGCACTCATTAAAACTTCCGACCCAGGTGGGAGGTTGAGTGACTGCAACATCAGAGCGAGAGATGTTCTAACCGAGAGAGTTACCAATACTTCTTTGTCACTTTTCCCAAAGGATTGAATTTCTCGGATATTTTGTTCTCGATTTGAGACGGAAAGGAAAGATAACAAGCTTGCGGCGAGATCGCTGAAGCTAATATGGAGCTGTAGTCTGGGATAAACGTTTAGCCTTGGTAACATACTCTATCTCCGACCTAACTCTGTTGCGCTGTGTTAAAGCCTATCGTCAATCCGTCCAATCCAGACGAAGCTCTTAGTAGCAGGGAAACAGTTGTCAATTAATGGGTTAATAAATGTAACCTAACGTTAGGGTTGAGGACAGCTAATTTTGGCAACAACACAGATTCCCCAATTGCGTGTAGAGCAAGTCAGTCTTGTTACAGCATTGGGTGGTCAATATTTACTGAATAATATTTCGTTTGAGGTGGCTACGGGTTCGCGCATCTGTATTATCGGGCCATCGGGGGCTGGGAAAACTTCGCTGCTGCGACTCTTAAACCGCCTGAGTGAGTTCAGTAGTGGAGCAATTTATCTAGAAAACCAGGATATTCGGACAATTCCTGTCCTCCAGTTACGACGACAGGTGATGCTGGTTTCTCAAGAACACAAACTCCTCGGCATGACGGTTCAGCAGGCGTTAGTTTACCCTTTGAGGTTGCAACAACTACCTCAACGACAGATTCAGGAACGCCTAGACGCTTATCGGGACTTACTCCATATCCCGGTTGACTGGTTAGAGCGAACAGAGTTACAACTTTCTGTAGGACAACGGCAGCTCGTTGCGATCGCTCGTGCCTTAATCGTCCAGCCTAAAATTCTCCTCCTTGATGAGCCAACCTCTGCCCTCGATGCGGGTCTTGCCTCTCACGTTCTCGGTGTCTTAGCGGACTTGGCGGCTAAGGATAACCTGTCAATTTTGATGGTCAATCATCAGCTAGATATAGCTCAGTTTTTTTGTCGCCGACTGTTGTATTTACAGAATGGTCAACTGCTTCAAGACACCCCATCTGAGCAAATTGACTGGAAACAGTTACGAGAAACTTTAGTGCAAGCGGAAGCTCAAGCGGCTCAAGAGTGGCTCTGAACAACCGCCAGGATTAAAACGCTCCCCTAGCTGCCACTCGCACAGGAGGACGCCCATTATTATTGTGAGTCGTCAGTTGTTCTGGTGTTGGGGTTTGATTCCCTTGAAGCAGCGAAGGATTGAACCGATAGCCGATGTTGCGAACGGTTTGAATTACGCTGGGTTGTCGGGGATCGATTTCAATTTTTTTGCGTAAAGAGAGAACATGAGTATCGATCGTGCGTGGGTTGTCAATGGCATCAGGCCAAGCACGACGCAGGAGTTCGGAGCGAGTTAAGGGACTTCCTTCCGCCTGTGCTAGTACATAGAGCAAACTAAATTCCTGGGGTGTCAGATCAATCAATTCGTCCTTAAAGCGGACACGACGCTGCACTAAGTCGATTTTGAGGTCGCCGTAGTCTAAAGACATGGGGGCATTTGTCACGCGCACACGCCGAATTAATGCCTCAACCCTTGCCATAAACTCTTGCATCCCAAAGGGCTTGCTCAGATAATCATCAGCCCCAGCTCTCAGACCTGTGACAATATCACCTTCTGTATTGCGGGCTGACAGCATTAAAATCAGCGACTGTCGTTGCTGCTGTAGCCAACGGCAAAACTCGATCCCATCCCCATCGGGTAAGTCAGAGTCCAGAATCACGAGAGTGGGTTGACGGTTATAGAACGTCTCTCTCGCTTGATGAATGCTTGCAGATTGATGAACCCAATGACCAGCTTGCTGTAAGTGCCAGCCAAGTAGCGATCGCAAGTGGGGGTTTCCCTCGATAATTTGAATACAAACCGTTGCCACAGCAACCTACTTCCTTCACGCGGTGCGTTTCAGGTTAACAGAGCTAATGTCAAGATTTTGTAACAAAGGCTACTTCACAAGGTTAAAGCTGGAAGGTTGAGTGTTGAAGTTCAAACCTGTAGAGAATCAGCAGTACAATAAAATTAATAAAGGTTAAAGTATCTTATCCCCCTGCGGGAACCGATGCCCTAGCCATCGATTTACAAACAAAGCTTCCGGATTGGCAACACAGTACCACTCGCAGGTTCTAACTTCGCCTGTAAAAGAACGACCTAACGATGTATTTACAACCAGACCTCATGATGAACCAATAACTACCTCTGTAGCGCTCCAGAACAATACGAAAGAGGTCTTATCTTACTCAAGTTAGGAGCAACTACAGTCTACCTCAGGCAAAATAAGAAGTAGGAGGACAGTTGGCAGCTAGCTGTAGTTGTTAGTTATTAATTATTCGGATTGACAGCTTGCCCCTCAAATCTTAAAATTCATAACTCAAAACTCTTTAGTCTATGCTTCAAGATACTCGCACCATACGCTACTACCAGCAGCTTACTGACGCTCTGGTTTATATGTGGAACCGGGGTTACCGCTATGATGACCTGCGGCTCTATGTAGATGGATACGTCGATGCCCTTCGGCACACTAACGCCCTTGAAATTTATCTGATCCACCGCTTGGAGGAAGAAGCTATGCGTTATCTGCGCGATCCATCTAACTTTGAACCGACGGCGATGCCGATGCCGGAACCGGAATCTGACTACTACTAAGTACCTGCACATTGGGGGGTATTTGTAAATAGACAGTTGGCTAATGTTCAACTGCCTATTTGCCTTTCGTCGTCAGATATTTAATCAGCCCAAAATATATTAACAGCTTATTAATATTTTTTTCACCATCGAGTCTTGAACAGCCAGTTTTGAGCCAACACTCATCCGGTGTTCAACAGAGCTTCACTTCCTAAAGCAAGTGGGTATTAGAGGTAACAAAGGATAAAAAAAGTCCGCTAAAGCGGACTTAAAAGCCTGATAGTAAATTTCCTGTGTAAGCCGAATAGCCACAAAGGAGTTTACCCTAAAATACACCTAGCTCTTTAGGAGGCTAAGGCCACTTCTACCAACTGCTGCAATTCACCTTGTTGATAAAGCTCAATCAGGACATCGGAGCCGCCGACAAACTCGCCATTGATATAGACTTGGGGAATCGTAGGCCAGTTGGAATATTCCTTGATGCCTTGGCGAATTTCGTAATCGTCCAACACGTCTACAGTTTCATAGGGTACGCCTAGCGTATTCAGAATCTGGACAACGTTATTGGAAAAACCACACTGAGGCATCAGTTTGTTGCCCTTCATGAAAACCAGAATCTTGTTCTGGCTCACTAAATTGTCAATCCGCTCTTTTACTTCTGGGTTCATCGTTTTCGCAAATGCTCCTGCTATCTTGTATAGCCTTAGTTTAGAGACTGTAGAGAGAACTCAACTCTAGCATTCTCGTCGTTTAAACAACTTGACCTGTCGCTTTCCAGGCTTCCGGGGTGTAGGTTTTGAGGGCTAAGGCATGAATCGCTTCCGTATCCATCGCCTGACGCACAGCCCCATAAACTAGCTGGTGCTGTTTTACCAGAGACTTGCCTTCAAACTGGGATGAAACGACAATGGCTTGAAGATGATCACCGCCACCGGTTAAATCTTGCACCTGCACTTGAGCATCGGGTATCCCGGCCTTAATCAAAGCCTCAACTTGCTGTAGGCTAATCATTGCAACTCCCGCTTCTGTTCAAACGTCTCACATATAATAATTTACTTATCAGGAGTCGTGGAGGAGGTAGACTCGCCACGGCGAGGTTTGGGATAGGGTGAATCCACAAAGCCTAACTCAAGCAGTTGCTGATAAGCTTTTTTACCCAAGTCACGGGTTGGGTTCTGAGAACGAATAATCTGAATCAACAAGGGTACTGCCAATTCGGGCTGATTTTGCGCCCGGTGTACCAGGGCTAGCTGATAGGTGGCTTCATCTCGCTTTTCAGCGGTTTCTAGGGCTTTTTTTCGCTGGGCTTCGTAAATCGGGTTATCGATTCCTGAGAAACTGGAAGACAGTTGTAAATGAAAAGTAGATAGCTGGTTGAAGACTTGACGTGCATCTTGGAGTTTTTTCGCAGCCAAAGGATAGTTCTGGCTACTAATGGCATTACTCGCCTCTTCCATCAAATTTTGCCCGCCTTGCAGACTCAGGATGCTGCCATCCTGATTCAAGGGTCGCATATTATTAGGATCGGTCAAGTCAGGTTGGGTATCACTGGCACCTTCTGGAAGCGCAGGCACAGAATTTTGAGCCTGTGCGGGTGGCAGCAATGCCAAAGCTGCTGTGAAAGGTAAACAGACTAGGCAGGAAAAGCCAAAGCTACGAACAGTTCCAGAGGAGACCATGAAAGAATTGTGGGGGTATTGGAATATAAAACGTATCTAAACTTTGGGTATCTTATCATTGCCAGACTGTGATTAAAGGTTCAGTTTTCTGGTATGGCAAGAGCCAAAGTCATGCGAGGGTTAGACTGAAATCACTGTCTGAAAGTTTCCTAACCTTCCAGATGTAAAATTTTGGACTTAAGGAGTATAACCGATGACCAGTCGTCCAGAGTCTTTACCAGAGGATTCTCACTCAACAGGGAGTGTCCCAGAACGAAGTGTAGGTGTACTTCTGCAACGGGGAGGTGAAGAACTGGCGATGGCGAAAGTGAGCGATCGCTTCACCGTTCGCCCCACCTCCGAAGCAGCAGGAGAAGCGTTAGTACAAGCGTTGTCTGCCGAATACGAACAAACTATTCCTCACGCCCACCTCGAAGAATTTAAAGTCGCCCCGAAGCAGCGAGATCAGGTGATGCAAGCCGCCAGGGAAAGTGATTCTAGCGTCTTTGTCAGTCATGTTTATCAACTCAGAAATAATCCAGAAACACTGATTTATCTGACCGATCAACTCACCATTCAATTTACTGAAGAAACAGAGGAGGAGGCGATCGCCAGCGTTGCCGCAGAATTTGGTCTTCAAACCGTCAAACCTGTGGATGGCATCCCCAACACTTTCGTCTTTCAACTCACCCCTAACGCCACAGAAAATCCGGTCAAAATCGCCAACCGACTCATGGGGCGTCCAGAAATTCTGATCGCTGAACCCGAAATTGTCATCCCCAAAGAAGCTCATTATCGCCCCAAAGACCCCTACTATCCGAAGCAATGGTATCTCAATCATTCGGGCGGCTCAATGCTGGCGGCAAATTCCCATATTCATGCCGAAAAAGCCTGGGATATTACCCGTGGCAATCGCTCGATTGTTGTCGCCGTCGCCGATGATGCCATTGACTTAAACCACTCAGATTTTCAGGGAACGGGCAAAATTGTCGCCCCCAAAGACTTTAAAGATAATGACTTCTTGCCACTGCCGGAAATCTCAGAAGAAAGTCATGGCACTGCCTGCGCGGGAATCGCTGTTGCGGAAGAAAACGGCGTGGGGATTGCGGGTGTTGCTCCGGGTTGTGCTTTGATGCCCATCCGCACAACTGGATTCCTGGATGATGACACGATTGAACAATTGTTTGACTATTGCATCGCCCAGAACGCCAGTGTCATTTCTTGCAGTTGGGGACCGGCTGCCGTTTACTTTCCCCTCTCCCTCCGCCAACGCGCTGCCCTCACTCGTGCTGCCACCAAAGGGCGTCAGGGGAAAGGTTGTGTCATTGTGTTTGCGGCGGGGAATGCCAATCGCCCTGTCAGTGGTACGGTTTATGAGAGAAGTTGGCCTAACGATTTGCTCAAAGGACCCACCAACTGGTTAGGTGGCTTCACGATTCATCCCGACGTGATTACCGTTTCCGCTTGTACCAGCCTGAGCAAAAAATCCGCTTATAGTAACTGGGGAACGAATGTCTCCGTCTGTGCTCCTAGCAACAACGCGCCGCCGGGAATGTGGTTTGAACGCACAGGCTATATCAGTACAGCACCCGAACTGACGGTGCCACTTCCAGGATTAGGGATGTTCAGCGCTGACTTAGTAGGGGCGCTAGGTTATGAATCAGGGGATTATGTGAGTACTTTTGGTGGTACCTCTAGTGCCTGTCCAGTTGTGGCTGGCGTTGCGGCACTGGTTCTCAGTGCTAACCCCGACCTCACAGCCCAAGAAGTCAAGCGTATTCTCCAAGAAACAGCGGATAAAATTGTTGACCGTGACGCCGATCCCCAGTTGGGGATGCGACTGGGTACTTACGATACGAACGGTCACTCTCAGTGGTTTGGCTATGGCAAAGTCAATGCCTTTAACGCCGTACAAGCCGCCCAACAAAAAACACCCCAAACTCCCCAATCCGGTATTCGGCGTGTCTCTGGACGCAATGACAACCGTGTGGCAATTCCTGATGACAACCCTCAAGGCGTTACGAGTACGATTCAAATCAATGATTCGGCAGCCGTGCGAGAGATTCAGGTTACTGTCGATATTCAACACGACTTTTTGGGAGATATTGAGGTAACTTTGAAAGCGCCCAATGGTCAGGTTGTTTTGTTGCAAAATCGCACGCTGGGTTCATTAACTCAGTTACAAAAAACCTATTCTGTGGAAACGACACCGGCCCTTAAGCAATTTCTGAATAAATCGGCGGCGGGGGTTTGGCAGTTGCAGGCGATCGATTATGCGCCGATGGATACGGGTATCCTCAAAAGCTGGGAATTAACGGTTGGCGTATAAGTAAGATAATTCAAAGCCTCTGTTTGTCTCTGTTTGTATAGTGGATAAGTCTTTCGTAGCCAGCCACGTTGGAACGTTTCATGCCAGAATTTCCGGTAAATGCTCGAAGAGCAAGTGCATATACCCTTCCCTCATTTTTAGGGAAGCTACAGATCAACTCTGTAGGTTGGATGATTGGCGTGAGTGCCTTAATTCTTTTCCTTTGCAGTAGCTTACGACACGTCCTGATCCAATCCACAGCCTACGATCTAGGATGGTTTGACCAAGCCATTTACTTAATTAGTCAGGGACAGCCACCGATTATTTCTTTCTCTGGAATGCATATTCTCGGAGGGCACGCTGAATGGATTGTTTATCTGCTGGCGGGCTTGTACAAAATTTACCCAACGGTTTACTGGCTATTTGCCGTGCAAGCCATTTCTTTAGCGATGGGTGCTTGGCCTACCTGGAGTTTAGCTCGTCAAGCCGGGTTAAAAGAATCTATTGCGATCGCAATGGCAGTGGTGTATCTGCTGTACCCCGTTGTTTTTAACGTAAATCTGTTCGATTTCCACCCGGAAGTGATGGCACTCCCAGTATTTCTGGCCGTCGTACTGGCAGCACGCTGCGACCGTGTGGGATGGTTTTGTGTGGGTATCGTCTTCATTTTGGGGTGTAGGGATGGTTTATCGCTGACTGTGGCGGCAATGGGTTTGTGGCTGCTGGTGTTTGAAAAGAAGCGTTTGTGTGGTGCTATTGCTCTTTTTGCAGGTGTTGCCTGGTTTTTAATTGCCACAAAAGTCATCATCCCCTCCTTCATCGGTAGTGGCCCGATCGCAGTGGCGCGTTATGCTGACTTAGGAAATTCACTTCCAGAAATTATCCTCAATCTCTTCCTGAAACCAGGGTTGGTGCTGAGCAAGGTCTTTACTTTGCCTAACCTGGAATATATAGTCCTGTTGTTGTCGCCAGTCATTTGGGGACTTTCACCCCAGCACCTGACGCCTTTGGTCGGTACAATTCCCACGTTGGCGATGAACTTTCTCACCGATTACCAACTTCAAAAAGATTTAATCCACCAGTATTCTGTTCCAGCGCTGCCTTTTTTATTGTTGGCAGTCATTTCAACGCTTGCCGATGGTAAGGGGTGGGTGCAAAGTAAGCGGGGAATCATTTTGTGGTCGTTGGTGGCGTTTATCGCTTTAGCCAAGTTTGGTTATTTTGGGTCTCGATATCTACAATCCCTTGATACATGGCAAGCAACGCGAGAGGCTATTGCTCAGATCCCAACCCAAAGCAGTATATTAGTCCCAGCTCATGTAGCTCCCCATCTATCCCACCGTCCCCGGTTTAAGCTGGCAATCAAAGGTTCTGAGTTAGCTGACTTAGCTGAATTTGAGTATGTCTTGCTAAATGGGCGTCATCCCGGCATCGATAGTTCTCCACAAGTGGTAGCCAAATTATTGGAGCGACTCCAAAAGACACCAACATTTCAATTAACCTATCTACGTGATGATGTTTATTTGTTTAAGAAAAAGGCTTAATACAACTAAATATGATCATTAATCATTGAATAAAGATGACGTACCCTAAGGCACCTTGGACACTTCAGGGCTATGCACTCCAAACCTGCCAGTTACTCGATGCTAAAAAAGTACGTCCATTTATCCCGCCACAGTTTGAACTCGTTTGTGTTTTGCCGGGAAAAACCGTAGGTGGGATTTATGTTTCTCATTACGGTACAGGGTCTGTATTGGAATATAGCGAACTCATCGTTATCGCTGGTTTAGTCAGCTATTCAGGCCAAATTGGGGGCTGGGTTTCCCATATTTATGTAGATAATGCTGATTCGGTGGCAGGGGGTCGAAATATTTGGGGATTACCGAAGGAATTAGCGGAATTTACTTGGGAGAAACAGAATTTTGCCAATACAGAGTATAAAAATCGCCTCCTAGTTCGTCAACAAGAACGAACCCTGTGCCAGTTTAGCTACAACCCACCCAACTTCGAGTTGCAGGTACCATTAAGTGCCAATGCTTTTAGCACGAAATCGGATTCTATTTTGTTATTTAAAAGTCATTTTGAGTCTCACATGAGCCTAATCGCGACACAATTGCAAGTACCGACGGAGAGTCCTTTTGCCAGTTTAGGCTTAGACCATCCTTGGTTAACACTTTGCTGGAATCAGTTGCGTTTGGTTGTTGGTTCGCCTGAAGCCGTTGGGTTGAGAGAACCTGTTGTCAGCCAGTTGTAAGACGAATGTGATCCCAAGGTAGTCGTCGGTATCAACATATCAATTCAATTGGCTAAGATGTACTAGTGCAGCGCGGCAGAAATAACCCACCAGTCCAAAAAGGTATAAAAAGCTTAGTGTACAAGCGTCCTTACCTTCTGCCTTCTTGCACTAGGTCAATAACTTACTGGTAATCCTGGCTCAGGCGACAAAGCGATAAGACCCGATCAGTCCTCTCCTCAAAGACCCGTTTGGTTGAGTTCGGTAAGCTGTCAAGTTTTCAAGTCACTAAATTGCACCCTAGAGAGGATAACTTGTGAGCATAAACAGGACTAAGCTAGCTTAAAATACTAGTGAAGTAGATAATATAAAAATTTTTTGCACTACAATCTGACAAACGGTCAGAACCGAAGTAGTGATTAAGTAACGAATGGGTGCAGTCTAACCGAATTTCTGTATTCCTGTAATTCGGAGGCTGGAGTTGATCTAACAGTGCGACACGTTGTAGCAACAGCGTGTTAAATCTCAAAAAACTAGGGGAAATGTCCTGTGTTTACAGTCAGCGGATGGCTGGTCACCAATCCTGCGAAAAGAAAAGATCCTATGATATCCAAAGGTCAACCGCTCTGTCCTTTGGGGATTAAGGTCAATTGGGTACACAAAGCCAAAAACATTGGTCTATCGCTGCTCCCTTGGGTTGTGTGCCTGATGTGTCCATGGAATATAGCGCAGGCACAATCCATCGTTCCAGCTTCCGATGGTACAGGTACTATTGTTACTCCTAACAACAATCCCCAGCAATTTGATATTCAAGGCGGCACTCAGTCAGGGGCAAATCTTTTCCACAGCTTCAGCCAGTTTGGTTTGGATCAAGGTCAGATTGCCAACTTCCTCTCTAACCCAACGATCCAGAATATTCTGACCCGCGTTACGGGGGGCAGTGCTTCTTATATTAACGGACTCATCCAAGTTACGGGCGGCAGTTCCAATCTCTACATCATGAACCCGGCGGGGATTGTGTTTGGCCCCAATGCCAGCTTGAACGTTCCAGCTTCGTTCACCGCGACTACAGCGACGGGTATTGGCCTTGATAATAATCAGTTATTCAGCGCCACCGAACCCAATAACTACGCGACCTTGGTCGGTCAACCTAGTAACTTCAACTTTGCCACATCCCAGACACCAGGGGCAGTGGTGAATATGGGTCAACTGAGTGTCAGCCAGGGGAACAACTTATCTTTGGTGGGCGGTACGGTAGTCAGTACGGGTCAATTAAATGCGCCAGGAGGACAAATTAACATTACGGCTGTTCCTGGTCAGAGTACAGTACTCCTGAGTGCCCCTGGGAACGTGCTCAGCCTAGAGGTTCCAGCCTCAGAAGTCTCCACGATCACTCCTAGTACCTTACCCCAGCTATTGACAGGCAGCGGTCAATCTACGGGTTTGGCAGTTAATAGTTCAGGTCAGGTAGAACTGACGGGGTCGAATATTCCCATCCACAACGGAGATGTGGTGATCAAAGGAAGTGTAACAGCCCAAACAGCCACGGTGTCCGCTCAAAATAATCTGATTTTAGTAGAAAGCCAGTTGCAAACAACAGGTGACTTGAATCTACTGGCGCAGAATACAGTGATGGTGAGAGATACAGCCACCAATCCTTTCCTCGCCCAGGCAGGAGGGAACCTTTATATTCAGGGTAATTACGAGATTGACATCCTGGCACTGAATACTCCATATATACCCCCCTTTCAAAGTGGTGGCAACTTGAGTTTTGTCAGTGATGGAATTATTTCTTTTGATAGTCACTCCCAGAGTGGGGGGAGTATCTTGTTTCACAACTTATCAGGCGGCCCCGCCAACGTCTACAGCTATTATGACCCCATCATTACCTCCGGAGGTAATATTGCCCTAGGCAACTACACAGGGGCGGCTCTCAAGGTAGATTCAGGTGGCACTATTACAGCCGGAGATATTACGATTACCCAACCGGATACTCTCTCGATTCCTACTACCGATCCAGATTATGTGATTTTGACCACTACTCCATCGCTGATTCTGAAGGCAGCAGGGAGCATTAATGTAGGGAATATCAATACTTCGGATCAAAGTGTAGGTGATGCTGGGCATGTGAGGTTGACCGCCCAAGGTAACATTACGACCGGCGATATCAACGCCAGAGATTTGGGTGCGGGAAATGCGGGTTCTGTCTCATTGTTATCCGCTGGGGGCAACATTCAAGTTGAAAATGTCAATACAACCAACCTGAACGCAGGCAATTCCGGTTCTATAACGATGATCGGCGCTGGCACCGTTACACACGGCGAATTGAATTGGAATAACTTTGGAACGGGAAATCAAGCAAGCAGCCCTGTAATCATGCAGAATCTAGGGGGCACCAACACTCCTCCACCAACAGGCGGTACGACGACTCCCCCACCAGGCGGCACAACTCCCCCACCAGGCGGCACAACGACTCCTCCACCAACGGGTGGTACCACAACTCCCCCACCAGGCGGCACAACTCCCCCACCAGGCGGTACCACAACTCCAACACCAACGGGCGGTACCACGACTCCAACACCACCAGGCGGCACAACGACTCCTCCACCAACGGGTGGTACCACAACTCCCCCACCAGGCGGCACAACTCCCCCACCAGGCGGCACAACGACTCCTCCACCAACGGGTGGTACCACAACTCCCCCACCAGGCGGTACCACAACTCCAACACCACCAGGCGGTACCACAACTCCAACACCACCAGGCGGTACCACAACTCCAACACCAACAGGTGGTACCACAACTCCAACACCAACGGGCGGTACCACAACTCCAACACCAACGGGCGGTACCACAACTCCAACACCAACGGGCGGTACCACAACTCCAACACCAACGGGCGGTACCACAACTCCAACACCAACGGGTGGTACCACAACTCCAACACCAACGGGCGGTACCACAACTCCAACACCAACAGGCGGTACCACAACTCCAACACCAACAGGCGGTACCACAACTCCAACACCAACAGGCGGTACCACAACTCCAACACCAACAGGTGGTACAACGACTCCAACACCAACGGGCGGTACCACAACTCCAACACCAACACCTACAGGCGGCAGTAAAACGACTCCTTCATCGGGTAGTACAACGACTACCTCCGGTGACAGTATCACTACTCCCGCCGGAGGTAGTAAAGATAATGCTTCTGGCGGAAGTACAAACAGTACTTCTAATACCTGTCTATCCTGTACGTCCACTGATAGCACTGTGACTACACCCAGTGGCATCGCAAATCATCAATCTAGTGCCACTACCAGCACGACATCCCGTAGCAGCACAGTGGCTACATCCGATGGCAGTACACCCAATTCACCCAATAGTGGTGGAGCAAATAATCCATCAGGGCAGGGGAATACTAATCATGTTCATCTGGGTGGAACCAGCGATTCGCCAACAACGAGCTCATCACCACAACAGTTAGTCGGGAACTCGTCTTCAAGTGAAGTGAAGCCTAATTTAGTGTCTTCTCTGGAAGAACCTTTGACAAATCAATTCGAGCAATATTTTGGGCACCCTGACAAGACTCCGACTGTAACTCTGGCAGACGCTCGTAATATTCTTCGTAAAGTGGAGAAAGCAACTGGCGTCAAACCCGCACTCATTTATGCAACCTTTGTGCCTCAACGGATTGTAGCCAATGGGGTAAGCAATGTATCAACTCCAGACCAAAACTCAAACCTTGAAACTCCAAATTCTTCATACCAGTTGGAATTAGTGTTGGTGACAGGGGAGGGTGAACCGATTCGTCGTCAAGTAACTGGAGCAACGCGAGAGAACGTTCTCCAAGTGGTTTATCAATTTCAGTCTGAAGTGACGAATGCTCAAAGTGGACGTGACTACGAGGCTCCTAGTAAACAACTCTATCAATGGCTAATCGCTCCTCTGGATGCTGAGATCAAAGCACGAGGTATCCAAAATCTGTCTTTCATCATGGATAGCGGCTTGCGATCTCTTCCCATCGCGGCTCTTTATGATGGTCAACAGTTTCTGGTTGAGAAATATAGCCTTGGCTTGATGCCTAGTCTCAGTCTGATTACTGATACGAACTACAAGAGCATTAAAGACTTACAAGTTCTGGCGATGGGAGCGTCAAAATTCCCAGAGAAAAGCCCTTTACCGGCGGTACCTGTCGAGTTATCGCTCATTACACCTTCTTTGTGGCAGGGCAAGGCATTCCTGAACGATAACTTTACCCTAGCGAATCTGAAGGAACAACGAGAGCAAAAGCCTTTTGGATTGATTCACCTGGCAACCCATGCCACCTTCCGTGCCGGAGCACCAGGCAACTCTTACATTGAATTTTGGGATACGAAGCTACAGCTAGACCAATTGCCTGGGCTAGGTTGGGGTAATCCACCTGTGGAGTTGTTGGTATTGAGCGCCTGTAAGACAGCGTTGGGAGATCAGCAAGCCGAGTTAGGTTTTGCGGGGTTAGCCGTACAAGCTGGGGTAAAATCAGCGATCGCATCCCTCTGGTCTGTGAGTGATGAAGGAACTTTAGCCCTCATGACACAGCTATACCAGCAGTTGAAAGTATCACCCATTAAAGCAGGAGCGCTGCAACAGGCACAAATAGCGATGCTCAGAGGGCAAGTTTCTCTCAAAGAAGGTAAGCTGTTTTCGGGTAAAGAGACTGTACCTTTACCACCAGAACTGGTCAAGCTAGGAACCCGGAATTTGACACATCCCTATTTTTGGGCTGGTTTTACGATGATTGGCAGTCCTTGGTAAGGAGGAATTTTAGATGGGATTGGAGTTTCTCCGACCAGTTTTGCCGCTAGTCATGGGAAAGGAAAATTAATCTCAAAACTAAAATCTAACATGAGTTGAATAGGCGGCAAACTGCTCAATCCAGGCTGTTCGTACACGACCGGCCTGATTCGCTTGCCAGATTTTACCACTGGTCACATCCAAACACGTTAACCAGCCCTTGCTGTAAACTCTCGTATCAATACAAATCGCGTGCCCCCGATTGACCGGCAAGCCACTTTTTTGACTCGTATGCCCACAAACCATGGTTTTGCCGGAAATGTGTGGGACTGGATTGCCAAATTTCTCCCAGAACAACATGCTTGCGGACTGCTTTGCTAGCGGTATATCGGGATGGACGTTGGCATGGACAAAAAAGTGAGTATCGGTTTCGTACCAGTCTACACAGACATTTTCTATAAAGTGCCAGTGGCGAGCGGGGATATCCTTAAGCTTAGCCACTTGGTTCGATTTCGAGTAAGATGTGAGCGTCTCTTTGCCACCCCGACAGCGCCATAGGGATTCCTCCCTACGACTGAAACGTGCCGCCAGCATCATCAGTTCATGATTGCCTCGTAACGCAACAAGCTGTCCTTTCTGGTGTAGTTTGATTAACCGATTCAGGATGCCTTTCGAGTTTGGCCCTCGGTCTACATAATCGCCAAGGGTGATGATAGTATCGGTTGGCTGTAGCTTAACCCTAGAGAGCAGGGTATCAAATGCTGTTGAGCATCCGTGAATATCGCCGATGGCAAGAATACGCATGGTTAACTTCGGTCAGATTCATCAATTTCAGTATTGGGCTTCAGGACTAAGCGCTTACTACAAACTGTGCGATCGCATCACCCCATTAGGCTTCTGACGAGATCAGCGATTCCATCGCTTTTTGCAGGTCTTCAGTGAGATCCGCCACCGCTTGTCGAGCACCCTGACGACTCGCCTGATACATAGGATAGCGTTCTGAAACCGATAGAGGCTGCCCAATGGTCATCTGTACCCGTTGTCGGCCTAAGCGAGGGCGCTGAAAAGGGCTATGACCCTTAATGCGAGTGACCATATCCCATAATAGTAAGGTCGTCTCAGCAAATCGCTCTACGGTAGGCTTTTCAATCACGTAGTAGCCAGTAACAGCCACAAACGTTTCCACTAAACGCATGTGCCACATCCGCAAGTTGGCTTCCTCCGCAATGCGATCGGCTAATCCTCTCTCCAAAGGAGAAATGGCTTTAACATTCTTCAACTCTTCTCGATAGATATAATTCCAGCCTGCTTGCTCTAACCGACGACAGCGATCAATTAAACTCCCCTTCGCAGACAAGTCAAAATACTCTTCGGCTACCTGTAGCGCCACGTTGAGTAAGGCTTGGAGGCGAACGGCTAACCCTTCATTGAGGTGGGTTGCTGACTCTGGGGAGGGAGGAGTGGTATCCCCTGTCACCGTTGGCAAGGTTTGATGATAGAAGCGAGTGTAAAACTCTTCCATGAACGACAATAAGCGATCGCTCAAACGATAAAGCCTGCAATAAAGCCAGTTTTGAGCTTTCGGGGTTAGGGTTTGAGTGGCAGGGGTTAACTCTAAGCTTCCCTCCTCAACGGGTAAACCACTCGCCGCTTCTAATTCGCTTAACAGCTTTTCTATGGCTTTCCAGGGCGCTTCAACGTAACGATACTGAATTCCGATGGGTAAAATGCACACCTCTTGGGTTCGATCTGCTTTGTGTACATCTTCAGCACACCAAAATCCAAATTGTGCAATCCCCGGTTCTAGGGGACTGATAATCTCATTATGTCCATTCGTCGCTCCTTCAGGGGAAGCCAACATCGGAAACTGACCATTGGCAAATAAGTGACGAATCGAGCGTAACCCCATCCAATCGGCCTTACCCCGCTGGATCGGAGTGCCACCCAATCGAGAATAGAGCCAAGCCATTTGTGAACCCGCCCACAGAGGAATGCCCCGATCATAAATAAAATGGCTATGAATGGGGGACTGTAACGATATCCCCTGTTGTTTGGCAACCTGGGGTACCAACCGCCACAGCAAGTGAGCCAGACAAAGGGGGTCATCAACACTGGGATGCCGAAACGCCATTAAGAAACGAATTTTACCCTCCTGAAACTGACGATATAAATCGACCAAAACCTCGACGTTGTCTGCTTCAATTTGGCTAATCGCTGTGTGCCGACGCCTCCACATCGGCAGCACTTGTTGGGCGACTCTTAGCACTAAGGGATTAAAATTCGGTGGGATAAATTCTAGAGGGGGCTGAGCCTGAATCATCAAATCTGGCAAGGGGGTTGTCTCCTGAGTGGCGATCAAATTGGGCAGCAGCACTCGTGTGACGCCGATGCTCCTAACATCACTACTGCACATCCTAAGATTTAGCTGAAATAATGATTATGCACTCTAGCGATACAACCAGTACCTCGACTGTCATAAATTCTTTGGGTCATGCGGCGGAAAGTTCCGAACAACAAACCCCTATCCAGGAAACATGAGCAATTCCAGAAAGCTGATTTCTCTGCCTCATGATTGAGCTTTCGGGTGGTATTTCTCTGGAATTATTGCTAGATTAATCCAGGCTTTTTTGAATTAGAGAACTCAGTCACCTTTGTAACTGTCACACTCACCACAGCAGGAGTGTATAAAATAGTATTTTTGTCTTGTAGTCCCTCGCAACCAGGGATACATATTATCTAAAATTTTCCAACATGAAAAAATAATCTCCTCTCAGACAAAGAGAGGAGATAGGTTTTGTGTTTAATAACCTTGACTTACGGATTCATCAACGGTTCAAAACTTGATCGGGTTGGTTGAAGATAAATTCCCTAGGAACTTTGGCTAAACTCCGCAAAGCACAGGAAACCCGATCAACACGATAGGAAGGAGGAGCAGAAACCAGCTTCTCAAAATACTCAGAATGTAAGGTGAAGCCAAAGTTAACTGTATCTGGCAGAGTCAGCTTGGCAATCGGGCCGTTCTTGAGGTTATCGGCAGCAAATAACCAGGCTTCCAGATGATTTTCGGCAAATACTTTCGTGAAAATATATCCCTTACCTTGAGGAATATATTGAATACTGTCGAGAAGACAGTGATCGGGGAACACATAAAAATCCAGGAATTCATGCCCTAAGCTCGGTAACTCCCGCTCCGGATGTTCTTGTTGTTCTTTTTCCAACTGCTCGGTCAGCATTTTCCAATCTTCTGCTAGAGGAATGCGAGCTAAAACAGAAGGTAAATTGTGGGTGGGCAGTTTCTGATCAGTCAGGATACGGTTAGGATGATCCCGGAAAGCAAGGTACTGACGACGGCAGATAAAATCTCGCCAATACCCACTATAGCCTTGGTAAATTGCCGAATAACCTGAAGCGGTAAACTGCTCCCGTGGGTCAGCCGTATAGAGCATGGTGGAATACCATCCGGGATGGATAAACGCTTCTTCTTGAATGACTTGACCATCACCAATAACTACTTTACGTAGAACACCTGGGTCAAAACCAAACATCCAGGGAATGCCCCAATATTCCTCGCTGTAGGGTTTGCCCGTAAAGTGCATAACATCACAGGGTTCCAATGATTGAGTCAGGCTAATTGTTCCCTGTTGGACAGCCACCATCTGAATGTTTCCATCGTTATGGCGGTAGTTACAGAGGAAATGGTAGCTATCACCTGGAAAGGTAACCAGGCGTGCGGGAACTTTATAGTTGGCGGCTGTTAAGTCTTTACGGTCTACGACATAGACCTGAGTATGAGGATAAGCATTGGTGGGTGGAACCTTAAGCCCCATGAGTGTGGTTAAGCCCATTTGGAAAGGCATATCGGGAATCATCGCGCATTCTTCGGTGAGGATGATGGTATGGGGGCTACCATCGAGTCGAGTTCCATCCAACTCCCAGTGCTTTAACGTGCCTTTACCGTCCCAAACGGTAATATAAACCTGGCTAATCATGTCATAAAACAATTGCCCTGGACGCGGCACACATTTCAATTCGCAGCTAATTAACTCACCCGTCTCTGGGTCGTAAAAAGGGTGAGCTGTATTTGCCACCATGGGGAAGAATGAGAGGGGAACACTGATGATATGTTCGTCAAAGTATCCCACCGGCGTAATCGTTTCTAGGGTGACCGGATCGATTTCCCAGTAGCGTCCCGCATCGGCGGTGAGAAGCAGTCGCCCATTCATATTGACCACTCCAGTGTTTGCTGGCTCGGCAATACCAAAGAGACTCATTCTTGCCGGAAAAAAAGCTCGCTGCCGCCAAGTGAGGGGAAGCAAATCTTGCCAAAAACTATCCCAGGTATTAACTCGTTTGCACAGGAGTTTGACTTTCCCATTTTGTGGAGCCAGATCCCAACGGATAGTGACACCCGCACCCCCAAACAAATGACGTTCTCCAATTTGGTGATAGGGAGCCGCCACGAAAATATGACCCGATAGTTCCTGAGGCCAAGCTCCAGAGATGGTAGCTTCAAATTGACCAATGCTGGAACGAGTAAAATTTTGAACAGATACCATAGCGATTTCTGACGAAGTGGATGCTTACGGCTGAGTTCGAGATTATTTTTGATTCTGATATGCTAACTTAGCCACTCTTGGCTGGCATCCCATGGTATCCGGCAATACAACCCTTATCGGTGGAGAGGCGAATAGTGAGGACTAAAGTCGTCTTGTGAGGGGCACTCTTTATGCCTACTACGAACAGGGGTGCTCACTCCCTAATCGGCAGGGTTAAGAATTTAATTCCTGATCAACTGTCGAATTCCGATTAATGACCACTAACACCTTATCAACTCGATTGCCGTCCATATCCATCACTTCCAACCGCATATCCCGCCACTCAAAGCAATCAGTCGCCTTGGGAATACGTCCTAACTGAGTAACAACAAAACCACCCACGGTGTGATAGTTTCCTCGATGCTCTCCCAGCAACTCCTCAATGTTAAATAATTCAAAAAACTCCTCCACCGACAACATTCCATCCACCAACCATGAACCATCCTCACGCTGTACCGCTTGAGGTTGATCACTGGTATCGACCGAAGGAATATCCCCAACAATCTCTTCTAAAATATCGTTGAGAGTTACCAAACCTTGAATCACACCATACTCATCAACAACGATCGCAATGTGAGTACTGCTTTGCTTGAACAACTCTAAAATTCGCAACCCAGGTGTGCTTTCTGGAACATAAACCGGGCGATGCAATGCACTCGTCAAGTCAAGGGGCTTATTCAATAGACAGTTGCTGAGCAAATCGTTGACATGGATGATGCCAAGGACATTATCCAGTTCCCCCTGGCAGACTAAATATCGAGAATGGGCGCTATCCATCATCACCTGCCGATTCGTTTCCGCTGAGTCGTCTAGATCAAGCCAGACAATTTCAGGGCGAGGCGTCATCAAAGCCCTCACTCGCCGATCGCCTAAACGAAACACCCGTTCCACCATATCTTGTTCGGCTTCCTCAAAGGTTCCCGCCTCAGTGCCTTGAGCGATCAAAACCTTAACTTCTTCTTGGGTTACCAGGGGTTCTGTAGAGGGCGTGATGTTCAACAGCCGCATCATGAGCTCCGTGGAAAGACTCAACAACTGAACGATGGGGTAAGTCAGTTTAGACAACATCTGCATCGGCATGGCGACAGCCGAGGCAATTTTTTCCGGGTTGTTTAACGCCAACCGCTTAGGCATCAGTTCGCCAATCACCAGCGTGAGATAAGTAATAATCAAAATCGCTGAGATCGAAGCGATCGCATCACTAAAGGGTGCCAGTGGAGGAACCCACTTTAACAAAGTCCCTACTCTCGCCGATATCACCGATTCACCAAAAGCACCGGATATGATTGCCAGAAGCGTTATTCCAATCTGAACGGTACCCAGAAACTGATTGGGGGAATTCGCCAGTTGTAAGGCAATACCCGCTTGGATATTCCCCTGGTTGGCTATCTGTTGCAGGCGCACCTTCCGGACTGAGACAATCGCCATCTCTGACATCACAAAGATGCCGTTAGCAACGATCAGTAGGAAAACAATTAGAATTTCCACAGGGAAAGACAACCTTCTTTTGCTGGTAGTTTCGGTGAACTGAGCCTAGCTGATTTAGTATGCGATATTCCAACCCCCTATTCCAGTTGCAGAAGGCAGAGGTGCGGGGTGCAATGATCAGTGTACATCCAAGATTAAACTTGTGTATTTTGCCTTTTTACTCCTAGTTCACCCAGGCACAAATCACTCCCTTACTACCCCACTCTGCCTCATCTCATCAATTCCCGGCGGCTTCTTTAAAATGAGTGAGATAGGCAGCTAGCTTGCCTGCGTTCGTGATCACCCTCTCACACATTCTGTGGACTCATGGCTTTTTCTTCGATCATTCGGGCACTAGAGCGATCGCCCTTGACGGGAGAATTGCTCTCGAAGCTGAATCGCACCTCCTCTCTACATCTGAGTGGTATCCCCCGTCTACCCAAGGGATTGGTGGCTTCTGCTCTTTCCAAAGCTGGTTCTAGCCACTTGTTCGTCGTCTCTAGCACCCTGGAGGAAGCCAGCCGTTGGGCTACCCAACTCGAAGCGATGGGCTGGGAAACTGTCCATTTATACCCAACCTCTGAAGCCTCGCCCTATGAGCCATTTAACCCAGAATCTGAGATGACTTGGGGGCAAATGCAGGTGTTAGCCGATTTGGTGAGAACTCAAGAGTCACGAGGAGGGACAACGCAGGCGACGGGGGCAACCCATAACGGACCGATGGCGATTGTCGCCACCCAAGCAGCACTACAACCCCACCTCCCCTCTGTAGAGGCTTTTAAACCTTACTGCTTAACACTCAACCGAGGCATGACTTGGGACTCCAAAACGGTGGATCAGAAGTTGGCGCGGCTGGGTTATGATCGCGTTCCCCTGGTGGAAACGGAAGGTCAATGGAGTCGGCGGGGTGATATTGTGGATGTTTTCCCCGTCTCCGCTGAATTACCCGTGCGCTTGGAATGGTTTGGCGATGAACTCGACCAGATGCGAGAGTTTGACCCTGCCACGCAACGCTCTCTCGATAAGATAGAGCAGTTGGTACTCACCCCCACAGATTTTGGCCCGATTGTGGCTGAGGTGCTGAGTACCTCTGGAGTTGAACAAGTCAAAGCCCATCTCTCTGCTGAAGAACAAGACGCTTTGGAGATGGGGACACCCCCAGAAGGTATCCGCCGTTTTCTGGGTGTTGCCTTCAATCAACCCGCGTCAATCCTGGATTACCTACCCGAAAATACCTTACTTGCAATCGATGAACCAGACCAATGTAGAGCACATAGCGATCGCGCTTACGAACACGCCGAAGAACAACTGGCGCTGATTACTCCATCACTCCCCAAAATTCATCGTTCTTTCGATGATTCCTTAGCTACCGCACAACGTTTTAAGCCAGTGTACCTCTCGGAACTGGCAGACGAACAAGGTCTAAATCTTGCCAGTCGTCCCGTACCCGCCACCCCCCACCAATTTGCCAAACTCGCCGAGGTGATTCGTGGGGAACGCGATCGCAACTTCTCGATTTGGTTGATTTCTGCCCAACCCAGTCGTTCCGTCTCCCTCCTACAAGAACACGATTGTCCGGCACAGTTCGTCCCCAATCCCCGCGATTACCCAGCGATTGACAAGCTGCAAATCCAACACACGCCCATCGCCGTCAAGTATTCCGGATTAGCCGAACTCGAAGGCTTTATTCTCCCAACCTACCGGATTGTGGTCGTCACCGACCGCGAATTTTTTGGGCAACATACCTTAGCCACACCCAGTTACGTCCGCAAACGACGCCGCGCTGCCTCCAAACAGGTTGACCCCAACAAGTTACAGCAAGGGGATTATGTTGTTCACAAAAATCACGGGATTGGTAAGTTCCTCAAGCTGGAAAGCTTAACGCTGAATTACGAAACTCGTGAGTATTTGGTGATTCAATATGCCGATGGTTTACTGCGAGTTGCGGCTGATCAGTTAGGGGTACTGTCCCGATTTCGCGCCACTGGCGAACGTCCGCCCGAACTGAATAAAATGTCGGGCAAAGCTTGGGAAAAAACCAAGAACCGGGTGCGTAAGGGAATTAAGAAACTCGCGGTTGATTTACTGCAATTGTATGCCCAGCGATCGCAACGCCAAGGATTTTCTTACCCCCTCGATTCCCCTTGGCAGGAGGAGTTAGAAGATTCCTTCCCCTATCAACCAACCCCGGATCAGTTGAAGGCGGTGCAGGATGTGAAACGGGATATGATGAGCGATCGCCCGATGGATCGCTTAGTTTGTGGGGATGTGGGTTTTGGCAAAACGGAAGTCGCGATTCGGGCTATTTTTAAAGCCGTGACAGCCGGTAAACAAGTCGCCTTCCTCGCCCCCACCACCATTCTCACTCAGCAGCATTATCACACCATTAAAGAACGCTTCGCCCCTTACCCCATTCATGTGGGTTTACTCAACCGCTTCCGCACCGCTGAGGAACGCAAGGAAATTCAAAAGCGCCTTGCGACTGGGGAATTAGATGTTGTCGTGGGTACGCATCAGTTATTAGGAAAGGGGGTAACGTTCCGGGATTTAGGACTATTAGTCATCGATGAAGAACAACGGTTTGGGGTGAATCAGAAGGAGAAGATTAAGTCGCTCAAAACTCAGGTAGACGTTCTCACCCTCAGCGCCACACCGATTCCTCGCACTCTCTATATGTCCTTATCGGGGGTACGAGAGATGAGTTTGATTACCACCCCACCCCCCTCACGCCGCCCGATTAAAACCCACCTTTCTCCCTACGATCCCGAAGCCATGCGGACTGCGATTCGCACTGAACTCGATCGCGGGGGTCAGATCTTCTATGTGGTACCCCGGATTGAGGGCATTGAAGAAGTCGGTACCCAATTACGGGAAATGATACCTGGTTGCCGACTGGCGATCGCCCATGGTCAGATGAATGATGCGGAACTCGAAGCGACGATGCTAGCCTTTGGTAACGGTGAAGCGGATGTTCTCGTGTGTACCACGATTATTGAATCTGGCTTAGATATCCCCAGAGTCAACACGATCTTAATTGAAGATGCCCATAAGTTTGGTCTAGCTCAGCTTTACCAATTGCGGGGTCGAGTGGGTCGGGCGGGCATTCAAGCTCACGCTTGGTTATTTTACCCGAAACAGAAGGTACTTTCCGAACAAGCGAGGCAGCGCTTACGAGCGATTCAGGAATTTACCCAGTTGGGTTCAGGGTATCAATTGGCAACTCGCGACATGGAAATTCGCGGCGTCGGCAATTTGTTGGGTGTGGAACAATCGGGACAGATGGAGGCGATTGGTTTTGACCTGTATATGGAAATGCTACAAGAGGCAATCAAAGAGATTCAAGGTCAAGAAATTCCCAAGGTGGATGATACCCAGATTGACCTTAATCTTACAGCCTTTATCCCGGCTGACTATATCCCCGATTTAGACCAGAAGATGAGTGCTTATCGGGCGGTAGCCTCGGCGGAATCCAAAGATGAGTTAGTCCAAATTGCCGCCGATTGGAGCGATCGCTATGGCCCAATTCCCACCGCCGCCAATCAGTTACTCCGGGTTGTAGAACTCAAACAAATTGCCAAATCATTAGGGTTTAGCCGCATTAAACCAGAGGGCAAACAGCACGTTATTTTAGAAACCCCCATGGAGGAACCCGCTTGGAATTTACTCAAAGAAAAGCTACCCGAACATTTGCGATCGCGCTTAGTTTACACGCCAGGTAAAGTAACCGTTCGAGGGTTAGCTGTCCTCAAAGCAGACCAACAATTAGAAAACCTGATTAACTTCTTAAGCAAAATGCAAGGAGCACTACCAGAACCCGCTCTCGTTTGAAATTAAAATAGGTGGGTGTAACATCTTTCTTACACCCACTTTCTTTCCTCTTTTTCCTCTCTTTCCTCGGTTTTCTCTGCGCCTCTGGAGTTCGTTAACTAAATTAAATAGCTTCTATCCCGCTAAAGCTGTTGGAGGCAATAGCTCCTGTTTATCGCCCTGCAACACTTTAATTTGCCCCTGATCATCGATATCCACAACAACCGTATCTGCCTCTTGAAGGCGACCGCTTAAAATTTCCTCCGCGAGGCAATCTTCCAACAACCGAGTGATTGCCCGACGCAAAGGACGTGCGCCATAACTGGGGTCATAACCTTCTTCTACCAAGCGGTCCTTAAACCGTTCAGTAACCTCCAATGTAATGCCTTGTTCCTTTAACCGACTGAACACTTCGTTTAAAAGGATAGAGGCAATTTGTTTAACTTCATTCTTACTGAGTTGCCGGAAGACAATGATTTCATCCAAACGATTGAGGAACTCTGGACGGAAATAAGCTTTTAGTTCTTCATTCACCAGAGAACTAATGCCTCTGTATTGAGCATCAGCTTGATTTTCACTCCAATCAAAACCGAGACCACCGCCACCTTTTTCAATTACTTTAGAACCGATGTTGGAGGTCATAATCAACAACGTATTTCTAAAGTCCACCGTCCGACCCTTAGTATCACTCAAACGACCATCTTCCAAAATTTGTAGCAGCAGGTTGAACACATCAGGGTGGGCTTTTTCAATTTCGTCAAAGAGTACAACGGTATAAGGACGACGGCGAACGGCTTCAGTGAGTTGCCCCCCTTCGTTAAAACCCACATATCCAGGAGGGGAACCGATGAGTTTGGAGACGGTGTGACGCTCCATGTATTCGGACATATCCAACCGAATCATCGCCGATTCAGAGCCAAAAAAGTAAGCTGCCAATGACTTGGCGAGTTCCGTCTTCCCCACTCCCGTCGGACCCGAAAAGATAAAACTGGCAATGGGTCGATTGGGGTTACTAATACCCACACGGGCGCGACGAATGGCACGAGAAATCGCCTTGACGGCTTCTTCTTGACCGACGAGTCGCTGATGTAAAATATCTTCCATTTGAAGCAGCTTAGAAGACTCGGATTCGGTTAATTTGTTCACCGGAATTCCTGTCCAAGAAGCAACAATGTGGGCAATGTCCTCTTGATTGACGATGGGAGCGTAGTCAACCTCATCAGCATCACTCACGTTAGAGGGTTCATTCTGGATGAGCGCCCGAATCTCTGCCTGAATTCTTATCTCTTGAGCACGCATTTGTCCGGCTTTACTAAACTCTTGCAAGCCAATCGCGTCTCCTTTATCTTTAAGCACTTGGCGCAGTTCTTTTTTAAGACTTTTGGCACTGGATGGTACTTTTGAGTTGAGTATCCGGACGCGGCTTCCGGCTTCATCAATTAAGTCAATGGCTTTGTCGGGTAGAAAACGGTCTGAGATATATCGGTCGGAGAGTTTAGCGGCAGCTTCGAGAGCCAAGTCTGAGATTTTAATCTGGTGGTGCTGTTCGTAGCGATCGCGCAAACCATATAAAATTTCAATGGTTTCTTCTACGCTGGGTTCATCTACCATCACGGGTTGAAAACGACGTTCTAATGCCGCATCCCGCTCAATGTACTTACGGTATTCATCCAAGGTGGTGGCACCAATACACTGGATTTCGCCCCGCGCTAAGGCAGGTTTAAGGATATTGGCTGCATCGAGGGAACCTGACACGGCTCCAGCCCCAACTAAAGTATGAACCTCATCTACCATCAAGATGATATTTTGGCACGACCGAATTTCCTCAATGATTTTCTTGAGGCGCTCTTCAAACTCACCTCGGTACTTAGTGCCGGCAAGTAGTGAACCTGTATCCAGGGTAAGAACCTGCTTGCCTTGAAGGCTGATGGGAACATCGTTGTTGATAATGCGCTGAGCGAGTCCCTCTGCTAGTGCCGTTTTCCCAACTCCTGGCTCTCCGATTAAGATTGGATTGTTCTTGGTGCGACGAACCAGAATTTGAATCATTCGTTCCACTTCTTTCCGGCGTCCCACGACGGGATCGAGCTTGCCCTGTGCGGCGAGCTGAGTCAAGTTGGTGCCACATTCGTCGAGGGTTGGCGTCTTGGTACGGGTGCGACTGGGCGCATTGAGGGTCGGTTTCGCTTCGGAAAGCATTTCGATGACTTTAGCCCGAACTTCTTTGGAGTCAACTCCTAGGTTTAAGAGTACTCTTGCCGCCACACCTTCTCCATCTCGGATTAAACCCAAAAGTAAGTGTTCGGTGCCAACGTAGTCCTGCCCTAGGGTGCGAGATTCTTCGAGGGATAGTTCAAGGACACGCTTACTCCTGGGAGTGAAGGGAATTTCAACCGCGACAAAGCCCGAACCCCGACCAATAATTTTTTCAATTTCTTCTCTGACTTCTTGAATCGTGATGCCCAAAGATTGCAAGACGGTTGCGGCGATACCATCGGCTTCTCCAATCAGACCTAACAAAATCTGCTCTGTACCTACAAAATTGTGACCTAGGCGACGTGCTTCTTCTTGGGCTAGCCGAATCACCTTAATTGCTGTATCTGTGAAGCGTTCAAACATGGGGGTGTCCTTGTGGAGGGAGTAATTGCTGTTTTGTCTGGGAGGAGGATTTTAAGCCAGCCAGTTGAACTAAAGCCTCTCGGTGAAACTGAACCACGCAAGCGGATGATTCCCGATAAGACACAGATGTGGAGACTTTTAGTGTGATGTTATGCGGCGTCGAGTCTAGTAACCGTTGTACAGTACAGGCTTGCATCTTCCCCTTACAGTAGGCAACGATGCGATCTCCCACCTTTATTTCTAACGCTTGAATGTTCATTCGTACTCACCCTCATGGTCAAGGAATTGGCTCAGTCAGTCGTATCCAGCCTGTAACACCGTTGATTAACACGACTTTACCGAGCAAGCCGTTTATTTTCCTAGAGGTGTCCTAGTTCGCTACCGCCCTTATCGCCGAAAGCCCGTCAGATAGGAAGAGTAGTATTTCTCGCTCCTAGCTAATGTAGTGTTTCTTAAGGGTAGCATGTAAATAAAGGTTGAGATTATATCAAAAAATAAATTTTATCGTCAAGTAATACTGTTATACTGAAATTATTATTCATCCTGGTTAAAGAATGCTGGCTAAGTTAACGACGCCGCACCAATTGCTGACTCACCTGGCAACTCGTCAAAGTCAGCAAAATAAAGTCATAACTCTTGATTACTCAATCATGGGTAAACAGACTTGCCCTTGCTGCTCAGACACCTTGCTGCGTCATATGCGTTTTGGAGGACTGTACTGGCGATGTAGCTCCTGTCATCAAGAAATGCCCATCTAGAAACCAGCGCCACAACAGAACTAGCAACCCTTAAATGAAAACAAAAAAAGCGATGAAGACCAGCGAACTTTTAAGCCGATATGCAGTGGGACAAAGAGATTTTAGGGGCGCGAATCTGATGGGGGCACAACTAAAAAAGGTCAATCTCAGTTATGCCGATTTTAGTGGTGCAGATTTGAGGGGAGCTAACTTAACATCTGCGAATCTTAGTTATGCCAATCTTCAGGAGGCCACCCTGACTGGAGCTAATTTAACCGAAGCTAATCTAACAAAAGTCAACTTAACTCAAACCCATATTCATGAGGCTAACTTCAGTCGTGCCAACCTGCGTGGGGCAATTATGCCTGATGGCGTGATTCAAACTTGATATATTTGTTAGTAAAATTGGTCGATTCGCAAGTGACTGGAGAATCGATTGACTCAATTGCAACGATTAGTGATTGCCCCTCAACAGCACAAACAGGGGAAGATTTTCTTAACCTCTTCGCAACAGCACTACCTCAGTCGAGTTTTACGATTGAAAGCCGGCGATCGCTTTATTGCGATGGATGGACAGGGTAGCTGGTGGGTAAGCGAGTTAGAAGCCAGTTTGACTCAAGCTAAAATTCTGGAATCCCTGTGTGTACAAACCGAGTTACCGGTAACGGTGACGTTGATGGCAGCACTGCCCAAAGGGAATGGATTTGATGATGTGGTGTATCAAGCAACGGAGTTGGGCGTTGCTTGCATCATTCCCTTAAAGAGCGATCGCACCCTGCTCAATCCCAGTCCCCAAAAGCTCGAACGCTGGCGACGCTTGACTCAAGAGGCTGCTGAGCAATGTGAACGCCCATTTGTGCCCACCCTTCTCGACCCCATAGACTTTACCGCGAGCCTGCAATTACCTGAAACCTCAAACGCCTCCCGCTATATTTGTGTAGCACGGGGTGACGCGCCCCATCTTTTGAGTTGCTTGCTGGAACAAAAATTAGCCTCTTCACCCTCCTCCGTAGTCATTGCCATCGGTCCCGAAGGGGGATGGACACCTGTGGAAGTAGAACAAGCCACAGGTGCTCGATTCCAACCCGTTTCACTCGGACGCCGTATCCTCAGAGCTGTCACGGCTCCAATTCTGGCTCTATCTTTGGCCTCATCTGTTTGGGAAACGACTCAAACCTAATCCCCCAACTTCTTGCCCAACTAGAAGAGCGGATTGATGCAAATAATTTTTGCGGAAGATGAAATAAACTTCAAAAAAATTTAGAAGTTTGTACAATAAGCGAAATAACTAGATTTTTTACTTCCTGGTAAGAAAAGTATTGCAAACCTAATCAAACAAATATTGCAATTTACCTCAAACCCTCAAAAGTTGCCCATAATTTAATCAGGCCAGAGATAGAATTCACTTCATCTCAATTTCAGCTCATCCTTCAAATCATCAGGAGAGTCGTTTTATGGGTATTTACAAACTGTTTAACAGTATCACCCAATATATCTCTGAAGCGGTAGTCAGGATTTTTAGTCCCAGTGACGACGCTTATCCGATCATTGGGGTACAGCCCTTTAGTGGTGAACCTTTACAGGGACATAAGAGAGCTGATTGGTAACAATCAACAAACAGCCATTTCTGACACTTTTCATCCGTCAAAACCTAAGAAGTTGGTGGAGATTTAGCCATTTTCTCCACCAACTTTTGATCATCTATTTCTTAAAACCTATTGCATACAAAGTTTTTGTTGCTCCCGATGATTCCCCCTATATTCATTGGGGGAAATTTACAAAAAAAATTTATAATAGAATTCTCGGATCTGATCGAAAGTCTCGACAGAAACTTGAATAAAATAAAACAGCTAAAGTTAATCAACTCATTTCAAATCTTATTAATCCCCTATTGGTTACCACGACAAAATCTCCCCTTGAAATAAAATATAAACCCCTAACTCCCCTGAGAGTCAGAGGTTTAATTTTATATTCATATAGCCAGCCTAAATGATTGGTGAGTGCCTCTATTCTCTCGTCTGCGTCCTGTTGTGTCCTCTGCGGTTCATCAAAAAGGTCTGTCTCACAAATCAACGTTAGGTTTGCTATCGGGTTTTTTCAGCTAGACCCCTAAACGTCTACTACCTCAGACCGCTCTGATGGGGAGTTTAGTCCCCCTTTGGTAGTAATAAGGTGAAGGAAGCGACAAAAACTTCACACCGTTTCTAGTCAGCCGTTTATTTGCACCGTCTGTATATCTGACGTCGCTCTCCTCCGATATACAGTTATGGGCCACTGCGGTATAACTCCCAACCGGTACGATTTCTATTCGCCTACTAGACTTACAAAGATGCCAATTTGCTCTATCGCTCTACAGGCAGAAGAGCTAATAACTGGCAGTCAGCCTAGGGGGACAAACTCAATTTCACTACTGTAAATAATGGCACAAAGTAGAATGTTCTTTTCTTACAAGATATAAAGTTTTTCCTGAGAGGCAGGAGCAAATGCAACGATACCGTAACATTTACTCCTGCCGCAGGATAGATGAACTTCTATTGCAACCTTTTTTATTCGAGCAGACAGCTAGACGGGATCAATGTGAGCTGCCTTGAAAATCACAAGGACAACTGCCGAAGTTGGTACTGTTTCTGATTGAATTGTTTTTGTTCTAACGTTAATAGGTTGTACTCAATCGGGGGTCGCATATCCCACTGGACTTCGGCAAACATCAATAAGCTGACCGCCATTATGAGGCCGGTGGAGAGAAACTGCAAACTACCTGTATAGGGTAAAGCCGTAATCCCGCCCAGGTGAACAAGTCCAGCCAGGATAAAGGCACGCGATCGCATCCCTACTCCCGTACAAAAGTAACCAAGGGCGCTTAACCCTAACCACAGCGGACACAGACGCATTAAGACTTCTCCCCAACCCAAGAAGATACTCAAATCCGTTACAACAAGACCTCCTAGCATTAGGCTGACCCAACAATACAGCACCCATCGTAAGCGCTCGACCTTGACCCAAAAGTGAGTCAAGAACACCATCACACTCGTCCCAATCAGGGTGAGGACTGTCCAAATTACAGCTTGAATCATCCAGCTAATGGGAAGAAATTGAGCCGTAATAAAAATAACACCTGAAATCAGACCCCAAAGGATAAAAACTTGGTCAATTCGAGTGTAAAAAGCGGAAATTAGAGTCTTATCTCCAATTCCGATGTGAATACGTAACAGCCCTTGACGGTCTTGATAATCGAGTGATTCTTGCTTGTTCCGGAGAATGGGTTCTGTGGGATTGAAGAAAGTCATCAGGCGTCTATCGTTCGGGATATGTTGCTGCGGTTATCAGTCAATTCTGGTAATATATCTTCACCTATCTTAAAGATAGTACATAATCTAAAAGAAAAATTTATCCTAATATTCATTAAGACTATTCGTCGGTTTGGGATTTAAGGTGATCAGCGTTGCTAGTGCTGTATGCCGTTAAATCTCTCCAAATTAAGTGGCGTAGGGGAGAGAGTCGGTATCAAACTATATAGTTTTGAGTATAGTGGGGAGTTCCACCATCCAACTTCAGCAAAATGGCTGAAAACCCAAAGAGAAATTCAGTACTTTGGCTGAGTATGAAAAACCCAAAATACTCTAATGCATCAACTGCCCAAGGGAAGAAGCTGGCTCAAGTAATAACCCAGCGCTGCACTCCCCAAAGGAACGGTGAGATTATCAATACCCAGCTTGGAGACGGATTCTAAAGCCGTGGCTACAATCGCGATCGCCACGGGCACCAACCAAGTTTGCCAAACGTTTCCCTGGACACTCAACAGAATCAAGCAACTAACGGCATAGCTTACCAGAGCCATGGTCAAAGAGCCTTCCCAGCTTTTTTTCATCCCCCAGACTTCATAGGGATGTTGACCAAACTTCTGACCGATCAGTCCAGCGAGTCCATCACCCCAGGCCATCACCAAAATACCCACAGCGGCATAATGGAATTGCTGGAGTGGCCAAAACCAAGCGACAAGGACGCCAATACTAATGGCATAAAAGAATGTGCCCAAGCTTTTGCGCCCGACGCTGTTAATACCGGGCAGGATAGGGATGTAATAAGACAAAAGCGCTATCAGACTGGCGATAATTGAAGCCGAGATGCCCACCCAAGCCGGGATTTGCAGCCACCAAGCCACCAAAATCACATTGCCGGTGCCGATATGGACGACCTTACGCGCCAGTTCTGAACTGTTGCCAGTAAGGCGATGTAGGGTCTCTGCAAATAACACAATGGCTCCTAAGCCGAGTCCAACAATACTAATTTGGAGCCATAATTCTGAATTTGATTCTAACCAGGGTATAGATTGAAACAAGGACTTCTTGAAAGAGAAATTACAACCTCTTTATCACTGTATCGAGATTTGGTGCCCAGCATGAAAATCTTACTCATTTGGCTAATCCGGGGCTACCGCCGTTTTATTTCTCCCCTCTTTCCACCTGTTTGCCGCTTTCAGCCGACGTGTTCGAGCTATGCAATCCAAGCCATCGAACGATTTGGGACTTGGCATGGTAGCTGGCTAGCGATTCAGAGAATCTTGCGCTGTCATCCCTTCCATCCAGGAGGATACGATCCCGTACCCCCTAAGGTGAGTTGCTCGGACGATGAATAAACCCAGCCCTATTTAATGGGTAGCTCTGAAGCTTTTTAATGGCACAGTATGCACCATTTTTGTATCGAAAATTATATTAGGCGGTGCCATCGGTGCTTACTCAGGATTAGGTCAGGAAAGGTTAACACTGCGGAGCTGTTAAGATTTGCACCAAGACGTGGAGTGAATGCTGTCAAGGAATCCTCTGAAGCCATGTAGCCTCAGAGAGAATCGCCACAACCACTCAATGCCTAAACGAAGCAAACCGCCAATACTTTACGCACGACATGAAGCCACCAGCTAAGAAAGCGCTTGATCACTCGGTGTGGGCAAGGGACAGCAGTTGACATCGTTTATACAAACTTTGCCCCACTGTAAAGCCCAACGGACCAATGCTACCCGGTTATCGGTCGATGTCTTGGTCAGGATGTTACTAATGTGATTATCGACCGTGCGCTTACTAATTTCTAGCTGCTGGGCAATCTCCTGATTGGTTAAACCAGCGGCTACTAGTTCGATGATTTGTACTTCGCGATCGCTCAGAGACGCGGGGGTGTATGACTCGCCACCAGCCATAGGTATTTTGCCCTTGGTATATCTACTTACCATTTTAGAAGATCGTTGATTGAGACTACCTGAGAGAGACTCCAGCCAAGGAATTGATTCAAACCTCTGAGGTAAGAGCTTCCAGTTCAACTCCTTATTAGGGTGATGAGGCTGTTAAGCTTGCCTAGTGAGGATTCGCCCCGACGCAAGGAGAAAAATTCCTTGATTTATTAAGTATATATACATGAGTAAAAATATCTATTTTTTTCTAAAAGATTAACTGGGTGTATGAGAAATTTCCCTCTAAAGATGAAGGAAGCAGGATAGAAAGCAGAAGATCGTCACGCCTCTGGTAGTCTGAAAGCAGTCGAGATGTATGCAGCCGTGACCAATCCTCGTGTACTCTGCCTGGGTGAAATATTGTTTGATCTTCTAGCCGATCAGCTAGGGCGATCGCTTGAAAACGTTGAATCTTGGACTCCTTATCCAGGAGGTGCTCCAGCCAATGTTGCCTGTGCCTTAGTGAAACTAGGCACCCCTGCGGGCTTTATCGGTTGTGTGGGGCAAGATAAAGCCGGAGACGATTTAGTTCAGCTATTGCAGGACGTTGGGGTGGATAGCACCGGCCTTCAGCGCCATCCAACGGCACCCACGCGACAAGTTTACGTCGTGCGTTCTGAGCAGGGAGAGCGCGAGTTTGCCGGGTTTGGCGAACTGGATACCTCGAAATTTGCCGACGCCTTCCTCCAATCATCCAAGTTACCGGAGTCCTTATTTGAAGCCGCTGATTTTTTAGTGTTAGGAACGTTGGAGTTAGCTTATCCTCAAACACGAGAAGCGATTCAAAAAGCCCTACACTTTGCAGAACTGTATGATGTCAAAGTATTAGTGGATATCAACTGGCGTCCCATGTTCTGGCCCGACCCTAGCGAGGCTAAGCCACTGGTTCAGGAGATGTTGCACAAAGTCGATTTTCTCAAGATTGCCAAGGAAGAAGCGGAGTTATTCTTTGATACTACAGATGCGGGTGCGATTACCCATCGTCTTGGTTCAGTCGAAGGCGTTTTAGTCACGGATGGAGATAAAGGCTGTGCCTACTGCTTAAGTGACCATGAAGATAATATTCCAGCTTTTTCCATGGCTGCCAAGGATACAACGGGTGCTGGAGATAGTTTTGTCGCCGGGTTTGTTCATCAGTTGTGTCAACATGGGCTGAAGAGCCTTGTTGATGCTGAATCAGCGAAGAATGTTGTGAAATATGCTAGTGCAGTAGGGGCACTGACGACCTTGAAACCGGGTGCGATCGCGGCTCAACCTACAGCGCAAGAGGTAGAAGCATTTCTCAAAAAACAGTAAAACGTTGTCTTTAGTCAGGTGAAATTTTACCTGGCTATGTTGAAAATCAGTCGATAAATCAACAGTTGAAACCCGTCCTAAGACAGCATTTTGTTAGGCGGGTTTTGTATATTTTAATTTGGAATTAATATGACTACTGACCAACTCCTGCGAAATATAATTGCCAATAAAATTACCACTGAACCCAACCAGCGAATTACCTTTGCGGATTACATGGACTTGGCACTTTATCACCCAGAACAGGGTTATTACGCAACAGGTGCCGTCAATATTGGCTCAGAGGGTGACTTTTTTACCTCACCTCACTTAAGTAGAGATTTTGGGGAGTTATTGGCTGAGCAGTTTGCCCAAATGTGGGATATTTTAGGGCACCCAATGCCTTTTACCTTAATGGAAATGGGAGCAGGTCAAGGGTTGTTGGCGGCAGATGTCTTGTATTACCTGCATCGGCATTACCCAGATTGTTTTAAGGCGTTAGAGTACATCATTATTGAAAAAGCAGCAGGACTAATTTATCAGCAACAACAACAGCTACATCGGTTAAAAATAGGGGATAAAGCGTTACCTTTACAATGGTGTTCGTTAGAAGAAATACCCGAAAATTCAATTACAGGTTGCTGTTTCTCCAATGAGCTAATCGATGCCTTTCCTGTGCATCAGGTTGTAATTGAAGGGGGGCAAATCAAGGAAATTTATCTAACAACAGCGAATACGGGTACTGATAGCTTAGCCTTAGATTCGCAAGCCTCATCTAAGATTAACTTTATTGAAGTCACAGATAGTCTATCAACATCTAGAATAACCGAATATTTTGAATTCATCGGTATTGACTTATTATCAGATGCCTACCCGGAAGGTTATCGCACCGAAGTTAATTTCGCCGCTTTAGACTGGTTAAATACTGTTGCAAATCGACTAAAACGAGGATTTTTATTAACCATTGATTATGGTTATTCGGCTGATCGCTATTATCAGCCAGCGCGTCATCAAGGGACGTTGCAATGTTATTACCAGCATCAGCATCATGACAACCCTTATTTGTATATTGGACAGCAGGATATTACTGCCCATGTCAACTTTACCGCCCTAGAATATCAAGGAGAGTTGTGCGGTTTGCGTAAGGTAGGATTCACTCAGCAGGGGTTGTTTTTAATGGCATTGGGATTAGGCGATCGCATTGGGGCACTTTCTGCCAGGGATAGCGATCGGGGAAATGCGATCGCAAAGGGGCAAGATGTGATGAAACTCATGCAGCGTCGTCAGATTTTACATCAATTGATGGACCCGATGGGACTCGGAGGCTTTGGTGTTCTACTTCAGAGTAAGGGCTTGACGCAACAGGAAGAGCAAGTGTCGCTCAAAGGATTAACGGTACCGCCAATGTTTTAATCATTCTGCTGTACAGCATGAATTTAATGTCACCCACATCCAAAAATTGCCTAGGACTCAACAAAAATTCTACTCCAAAAACTCTGCGTTCCTCTGCGCCTTCCTCTGTTCCCTCTGCGTTAAAAAAAATATTACGAGACTAACGGATGCGACATAAAATAGAAACTTTTGGATGCCACAGAATCATATATTGAGGCAATATCCAACCCCATCCCCCTCAAATCACACTCACCACTGCCGCAGATTCAGACACTTTCATCAAAGCTTCGCGCACCACCTCAGAACCTGCGCCAAGAATACACGAATTTTCCGTTAAATGACGCTTCCAAGCTCTACTTCCCGGTTGTCCTGAAAACAATTGCAGCATGTGTCGGGTAATTTTATTCAGCTTCAGTCCCTTTGCTACCCACAAATCAATATAGGAACACATCACTTCAGCGACTTCATGACGAGTTAAAGGTGTACCTTCCTCACCGTAAATCTCAGAATCAGCCGTTGCAAACAAGTAAGGATTGTCGTAAGCCGCACGTCCAATCATCACCGCATCCACAAGTTTTAGCTGTTCTTTCACCTGTTGTAAATTAGTGAATCCCCCGTTAATTTCAACGAATAAATGAGGAAATTCTTGCTTGAGACGATGCACATCACCATAACGCAAAGGGGGAATATCCCGATTTTCCTTGGGGCTTAAACCCTGAAGCCAAGCCTTGCGGGCGTGCACAGTAAAACGCTGACAGCCTGCATCCGAGACAATACGGACAAAGTTAACCATATCCTCATAGCGATCGCACTCATCAATCCCAATGCGATGCTTGACCGTAACAGGGATATTCACCGCCTCAATCATCGCTTCTACAGCCTTTGCTACCCGTTCCGGTTGCGCCATCAGGCAAGCCCCAAAGTTGCCATTTTGTACGCGATCGCTTGGACAACCGACATTGAGGTTAATCTCGTCGTAGCCCATATTCTCGGCAATTCGCGCACATTCCGCTAATTCTTCAGAGTTATCGCCCCCGACTTGAAGCGCTAGGGGTTTTTCTTCCGGGGAGAAACCGAGTAGATGTTCTTTGTCGCCATGTAGAATTGCCGCACTGGTGACCATCTCGGTATAGAGTAGGGTGCGCTGGGTGATTTGCCGCATGAAATAGCGAAAGTGGCGATCGGTGCGATCCATCATCGGCGCAACACTTAAGGGGTTACCGTCTAGGGTAAGTGTGTATTCAGTGCTAACCGGATTGGTAAAAATGGCTGTGTCGAGATGGGACATTGGATTGTAGATTATGGATTTTGGATGGTTTCCGCTATCCAGGGCTTATTGAAGTGATCGTAGCTCTGCCAGCACCTACAGTGGCATATACCACAGGATAAGGGCACGACATGTCGTGCCCCTACAAACTACTCGTTATCTTTGTGATTGCAATAGCGCTCTTTATTTTTGAGGAATAGGTGGATATTCTAGCTCTGCTTCCCAGAAATAAACCCGATCGCAATATCTGGATTGATTAGAACAAACCGTTTCAATCGCCACGTTACTGGTGGGCGTGACATCTAACGTTACAACTTCTCCTTGTCCTGGAGAAACAGTTCTCGCTTCAGCCCTTTGTCCATCCAAATAAACGTTAACATTCACTGAAGGACTACCTTTGTCATTGTCGCGCATCCCGAACGATAACTTCAGTCGTTGAAAGATGACTCCTCCATCATTGGGTTGAAGCCTACAAGTCATTGAGGCAGCACGATTACCCGGCCCCATAAACAGTCTTGATGTGTAAACCGCTTTACCGACAGAAACATCTTCAGTCCGACGCAACCAGTTACCGATTCCTGTATTAACACACGGTCGTCGAAGGAGAAATATGGATAGGGGTGCCTCTTGAGCCATTGGCTCACCTTGAGGGGCAAGAGTCAACAACAGTGCGGTACTGGCAAGGATTGCGCTAATTAACTTGGTCTTTTTTTGCATTGAAAAACCGCAAACGCCAATGGGTGTTTACGTACATCATCCCATATAGGAATTATTCTCTGGCGTATCGGTAAAAGTCGGCAATTTCCTTAGTTATGGGGCAGGTGAGACATCAATGATCGCTTTTTGATAAGCTTTGACTTGCAAATCAATCCCAGTAATCGCTGTACCCACCACAACAGCATAGGCTCCTCGTTTCAAGGCTTCTTGAGCCATTTGGGGTGAGGCAATACCGCCCTCACAAATGACGGGAACATCCAACTGCTCTACGATCTGACTGAGCAAGTCAAAGCCAGGGGGAGAGAGGTGTTGAGTTTGAGCCGTGTAGCCGTAGAGAGTGGTACCGACGATATCAGCACCTGCTTTTTGGGATGCGATCGCACTTTCAATCGTATCCACATCTGCCATCACCAGCTTACCCAGTTCATCGTGAATACGCTCAATTATCGTCTCAATCGTTTCTCCACCAGGGCGTTGACGTAATGTCGCATCAATCGCAATGATATCCGCACCCGCCGATGCGATCGCTTCTGCATGGTGAAACTGAGGAGTAATATAAACGTCAAACCCTGGTAACTGCTGTTTCCATAACCCAATAATTGGAGTCTTTGGACATTGCCGACGTACTGCCTGAACATGAGCTGGAGTATCAATCCGAACGGCGACAGCACCCTGATTTACAGACGCCTGTGCCATAGCGGCAATCACCAAGGGGTCGTGTAAAGGTGAGTCAATAGGGGCTTGACAAGAAACAATTAAACCCTTCAAAAAACTTGGAATTAGATTATTAGAATTCGCTACCATACTAGAGATTGGAAGGGATTAGGGACAGTGCCAAGCAATTTTAACCCTAGGGCGTATTTTCCACTCCTTCGTGCCCCCAGTCCTCCTAATTAAAGTTTCGGTTAAGAAGTGGGAAAAAGTCGGTCAAAGTCCCCTTTTTAAGGCAGAGTTAGGAGAATCTCAATCGGATAGAGGAGTTAAGAAAACACAGAGTAGCGAGTTGGCACTCCAGGGAGCATCACGGCTCAAGTTACTGCAAATTTTTTGCATATCCTCTGTTCTCTCAAGAGATATAGAAATAGAGGCTTGAAAACGTCATCCATTAAGCCCTGAAGAATATGGTAATGTCTGACGATAAGACGCCAAGCGTCTACGAACCACTGACTTCCAGAATTGACAAAGTAAAAGTCTATGCAGCAGGTGCAACGGTTACTCGTGTCGCTGACTTACAGCTAGACGCAGGCGAAATCCCAGAACAGGTTGAAATGGCGGGATTACCGCTAGCACTGGATGATAGCAGCGTTCGGGTGCGTGTGGAATCTGCATTGGGCGCGAGTACGGCAATTGCCACTGATGTTCGGATTGGTTTAGCGGTTCCCCCACGCCAAGCCGTACAAAATTCACCAACCGATGAGGAGGTGCGGGAAGCGAAGGCTGAGGTACAACAGCTTGAGGATGCGATCGCTTTAATTGAAAATGAAATCGCCATCCTCTATCAACTAGATGTACCAGAACGCCCCGATGGGGAAGAAGGGAAAGCTCCCCCGCCTTCGCCTCTGACGGCTAGACTCGCCTTGACGAACTTTAAGGATGAACAAGTTCGTGCCCGCATCACAGAAAAGCGCGAAACGACGGAAAAGTTACGCCAAGCGCAAGAACATCTCGACGACTTACTGCAAAAACAGGCTCGTGCTTCTAATGCTAAAGAGGTTCGCCCCCATGAGCTTCGCAAGACAGTCGTTGTTCGGTTAAGTAACGAGGGTGAACCCAGTACCCTTGCAGGGCAAAGGTTAGTTGTAGAGTATTTTGTCCCAGGCGCACGTTGGACACCGACTTATATTTGCCGTTTGGATAGTACGGGAAATCAGGCAACAGTAGCAGTACGAGCCTTAATTTGTCAGCGCACGGGTGAAGATTGGTCGGGAGTCAGCTTGGAACTTTCGACGGCTGAACCCCTGTCATGGTGTGAGTTGCCCGAATTGCCCTCTCTACGGCTTGGACGCGCTCAACCCAGGTTAAAAACATCGGGCTGGCGTCTTCCTCCGGTTGGTGCTGAGATTTTGTTTGAGGATTTTGATCGGCAGAAACAGGTAGCGATTTCTGCTGTATCTGTGCACTCCGTCCTCACGGATATCCCTTCCCCAAGCGTGCCACCGTTACCCAATTTGGCTGTAGAAGTTCTGAAACATCAGGGAATTGACGCCACACAAGTCCCAAAAAAAATGAGTCAGTCACCCTTGGACACACAAGAAATCTTTGAGAGAAGTCAGGAACTCCGCAAAGCTTCCTTTTCCCAGCAGAGGAGACGGCAGCGAGTCGAGTTAACAACCGATGAACCTTCTGCACCACGGGATGAATTTGATATCACCTTGATGTCTCCAGGCATGATCGACGCAGGCGAGTATAGCGGATACGCTGAAAGTATGCCTGCGGCAGCTCCGGCTGTATTTCGATCCCCTTCTAGACCCAAGACAGCCGCATTCCACGAGTCTCGACAAGCACAAGTGAGGGAAGAGGAAGACGCTTTAACCAATCTCCTCGCCTATAGCTTAATGCGGATGGGAGCCGCCGATGAACCAACCCAACGCGGTAAGTTGTCGATTGAGCAACGGCAAGAAGTCTATTTAGAAATCCTCAAACGCCGGAACGTCGTTGTTAGTTTCAATGTACTCACAATAGTGCAACAGGCTGCAATTGATGCACGCAATTGCATTTATATCAATCTACCTCCCGGTGGAATTAATGTGCGACAGGTTGCAGGTTCCTTTGACTATGCCTACAGCGCTGATGGACGTATCGATGTCCCTTCCGATGGTGAATTTCATTCTGTCGCTCTAACGAGTAACTCGACAGATGTGGATTTGCGCTATGTGGTGGTACCCCGCGAGGATACCAATGTCTTCCGCATTGCTCAACTCAAGAACCCCTTACAAGCTCCCCTACTAGCTGGCCCTGCGGATGTGTATGTGGATGGCGAGTATATCTTATCGACTAAGATTACTACAGTGCCACCCAAGGGACAAATGGAGTTAGGTCTAGGGGTTGAGCAAGCCATCAAAGTAGCCCGGAACACGAGTTATCAGGAAGTTCGTTCCGGTGAAACCCTTGTTGCTTTTAACGAACTGCGCCACAACATTCAAATTGATATTGCCAACCGTTTACCCAGAGACGCGGCAATTGAGGTACGGGAACGAATTCCCATCCCTGACGCAGATGCCAAGGTTGATGTGCAAATTGATCGCGCCTCACCGGAGTGGGAGAAATATGAACAACAAGAACGCGGCATACCGATTCGCGGAGGTTACCGTTGGCGAGTACAAGTGCCAGGGGGAGAGCAAACAAAGCTATCAGTACAGTACACAATTAAAACGTTTGTGGATAGTGAGCTAATCGGGGGAAATCGACGGGAATAACAGAGACTTTCCCCAAATACTTGACCGAATGTGTTGAACAAAAATCGAGCATCTACTAGGGACATTCGCTATGCAGTCGGAACACCTACAACAAATCATGGATTATTACATTGAGGATGCTCAAAACCATCTTGCTATCATTGAGCAGCATTTGTTGAAGTTGCAAAGTACGATTGAAGACCCAGAAATTGTGAGTGAGTTATTCCGCGCTGCACGTTGCGGAATTGTTGGCGGAGCTAACTTGCTACCCATCAGTAGCTTTTATATCAACAGCATTCATAAAACGGGCTTTTGCTTAGTCGATTGTTTAAAAGTCATTCAGCAACAGGGTTCGATCAAGATTGACCAAAAGCTAAAAGACCTATTAATGCAGGTATTTTACCGCCTCAAATCATTAATTGAACAATTGCGACAACCTTCTAACTTAAAGGATGATCAGGCTAAGCAAGTAATATCAGAAATTGAGCCAATTCGAGCAGCACTAATAGCACACCTTCATGGATTAAGCCATCAATCAGGAGGTATGAATCGGCAAGAAATCGCCCTAACGAAGTGCTGTAATGTTAGCGACATGACCTTACAAGAGTCAGCACATATCGCATCCGAATTGGACGATGACATTCCCTCCCTAGAAGAGTTGGAATCACTCTTTGATGAACTCTTCCTCGATAGTTCTTGCGCTAATGTAGCCCCCATCAGTCAGGACGAACTGTAATCCAGAGGAAACAATATTAATGATGCAAGCCATTGGGCAATCGCCAAACACCATTCAACAACTCACTCTCGATGCACCTGTAGCTACAGTCACGCTCCTAGAAGACCGTGCCTTAGTGCGGCGAGTGGGTCAAGTTAACCTAACACAAGGATTATGGCGAATTAAAGTCGAGAACGTTGCGCCCGTACTTTCTGATAAATCCCTACGTGCCGAGTTTACTGGAGACTATTCAGGGGCAAGAATAGACGATGTTCGCGTTCGCCGCCAGATGCGGGTGTTGGAAGAGGAACGATCCGAAGAAATTAAAGGCTTGCTGGCAGAATTGCGATCGCTGCAAAACACCTTCAACCATCTTACCGAAGACCGCCAACATCAAGAGTATTCCTTTGAGCAAGTCGGCACCATCTTGGCGCATAGTTTGCAGGAACTCCCCATCGATGCCGTTTGGGGACAACTCGACCCGAAATCCTGGCGCGACCAATTTCAAACCCTATTTAAGCAGTTGCGCGAACTGCGTACCGAAATTTTAAACGGTTATCACAATCAGGAAAAGTTAAGGGAGCTCCTTAATGACTTAGGCACCCGAATCCGCGCCCTGTCCAGCCCTGAACTACTCTACACTGCCCACATCGAAGCCGATTTAATGGTGAATCAAGCAGGAGAGTATGCCATTGCTTTCGACTACGTGGTTCCTAATGCCATGTGGCGACCGTGGCACCAAGCCCGTTTGCTGTTAGAAGAAAAGCCCTCTCTCTCCTTTCGCGTCGATGGTTGTGTATGGCAACGCACTGGCGAAGATTGGAAGAATGTGGATTTAGTCTTTTCCACTGCCCGTGCTTCCCTGGGCACCGAACCCCCCTTACTTGCCGATGACCCGTTAAATGTGCGGGAAAAATCCAAACAAATCATCATTGAAACCCGCGACCAAAAAATTCAAACCACTGGACTCGGTGCAGGTGCAACACCGGGTACTGTTGAGCTACCGGGTGTGGATGACGGCGGTGAAGTCCGCAACCTACGACCCGCCAGTAAAGCGACGATTCCCTCTGATGGTCGTCCCTACCGTGTTCCCATCTTCTCCTTCTCCTCAGAAGCGGAGGTGGAGTATGTTTTGATGCCAGAACTGTCTTGTCAGGTTGTCCTTAAAAGCGAGCAGACCAATACCGCCCAATTCCCCATTCTGGCAGGGCCAGTGGATTTAGTGCGCTCATCCGAGTTTGTCGGCAAGACATCGGTCGGATTTATTGCACCCGGAGAGAAGTTTGCCTTGGGATGGGGGCCAGATGGGGCAATGCGTGTGCAACGCACTACAACCCAGAAAAGAAAACAAGACCATCTCACCAAGTGGAATACCGTCACAACCACGATTGAGTTATTTATCTCGAATATTGGAGCAGAGTCAAGGACGATTAAAACCACAGAACGCGTACCCGTTTCAGAGTTGGAACAGGTGAAGGTAGAAGTGATTGCCCAAAAAACGACAGACGGCGTCCAACCAGATGAGAATGGCTTCTGTACGTGGCATTTCACCCTAGAACCCTACTCTCAACTTCAGGTTACTTTAGTCTATAAAGTCTCAGCCGCACCAGAGGTTCAAGGCTTCTAACCGCTTTCATTGGTGTAGTGCAAGAAGGCAGAAGGCAGGAGGCAAAAGCAGGAGGTAAGAAAGCTTGTACAGTAAGCTTTTTCACCTTTTTCAACTGGATAATTATTTGCGCCACCCTGTACTAGTGATCGAAATCACACGCTCTGGCAGTATCCCGTCACCGGGCTGAATTATTTGCCGTCACAAAAAAATAGCGTTAATTTCACGAGTTGCTATAGGATGCCATCACTGTTGGAGGCGGAGGTTCGTGAGAACTTGAAATTGTTAAGTACAACACAGTCCTCGCAGAGACAGTGAACGTGTACATCCTTGCTTACAGGTCTTAGAGCTTCCTTAATCTATTCCCTCTAACGCAAAGGATCGCAGACTGACTATGGCAACTTATGCAATTACCGGATTAACTTATCTAGAAATTAAAACATTAATTCAATCTCTAAACGCTCTTCACTGGGAGACCGATTACACAGAGTTTTGTCGAATCTTAGGCTTAAGTGAAGGTACATCCTATAGCTTGCAGAAATATACCGAGTTTGAAGAGTTGTGCAAAGCCTTGAACAACTTTAATATTCCTACACTCCTGAAGCTGATAGAGGCAGGTGCAATGGCTGACCAACAACCCAAGAGCGTCAGTCTCTTGGATTGAGAGATGGGCATAAAGATTGTAGTACTCATAGAATCTTCACATCATTTCATTGAAACTTCACACCGACTTGTCGTTAAATCACAAAAACTAAGTGATAGGGATAACAGAGGGAAAGACCAAAACAAGCAGGGAAAATTACCTATGTGCCTAGCACTTGTTGTAGACGACGACCCCACACAACAACTCATCATCTCCAAACTGCTCAAAAAGATTGGGCTAGATGTCATTGTGGCAAATGATGGCATCGAAGCCCTAGAGCGAGTTCAATCTACCTCTCCAGTCCTCGTAATTTTAGATATTCTGATGCCCCGGATGAATGGCTATGAGGTTTGTCAACGCCTGAAGTCGAATGAAAAAACTCAGCATTTGCCGGTGTTAATGTATTCTGGGCAAGAACAAGAGTTTAAGGCATTGATGAAGGGGAATAAGTCGGGAGCTGATGCTTACCTCTCTAAGCTTTCTCATCCTCAAGAACTGATCAACGCCATTTATCAGTTGTTACCCAAAAAAAAGAAATCTTTACCTGAGATTGAACCCATTAGAGTTTTTAAATGAAGAAATAAAAAAGAATTAAGAGATATCTATAAAGTTTGACGCAGTTTAGCTCAGTTTTTCGCATCAGAGCTACTTTGCCATCAATTCTGTCACTTGCTGTAATAACTGTAAAGGTTCGACAGGTTTAAGCAAGTAATCATCAATAAAAGCACTAAGTTCGTCCTCTTGGTCTTCAGTAATGGTGGACGTGGTTAAAGCGAGAATTTTGATTTGTTGAGTAGAAGGGGAGTTACGTAGACAATGGGTGACCTCATAACCATCCATTCCCCGTAATTGCCAATCGACAATGACAACATTGGGTTGAAGCAATTCAATCTGCTGGAAGGCTGTGGAACCATCAATCAACCAAACCACATGATAACCAGCGGCGGTGAGAATTTCGCAGATCGATGTTGCACTTTCTTCCTGATCTTCCACTAAGACAATACTGCCTTGAACAATAAAATTGTTCTTTTGAAGAGCAGCTTCTCTCATAGAAGTAGAAGACGTTAAAGGTTGATTGGGCAACCAAACCGTAAAAAAAGAACCCTGACCCACTACAGATTCAACTTCAATTCGGCCTCCATGGAGTTCTACCAATTGTTTCGTCAACGCTAAACCCAGACCGGTTCCTTCATAGTTACGTTGATATACCGTTTCTAACTGCTGAAACTTTTGAAACAGTAAGGGTATGTGTTCTTCTGCAATACCGATACCCGTGTCTTCAACTTGAAAGACAACCCAATTCTGCTCTCGCCAGATTCGTAGAATCACCTTACCCCCTGAGGGAGTAAATTTGATGGCATTGCCTAAGAGATTAAACAGAATTTGCTTAACCCGGCGTTGATCGGCACAAAAGCGATCTTCCTGCCGCCGTGTGCCGTTCATACTTTGTGATTTAACTTGCAAATCCATTTCCAACTTGAGTTGGCGAAGGTCTGCTTTTTCCTGAAAAGTTCTGATTGTTTGGTGAGCCAAGTTATTTAGAGAAAACTCGCTAATGTTCAAAATAGCTTTCCCTGCCTCAACTTGAGACAAATCCAAAATATCGTTAATTAGCTCTAATAAATGTTCCCCACTCTCTTGAATCGTTTTCAAATAGCGTCGCTGTTTGTGCAGAGGAACTTGTTGTGTACCTTCTTGACCAAAAGACCAGCGTAACAGCGTCGCCGACATTCCAATCACACAGGTCAAAGGCGTCCGTAATTCATGACTCATTGTAGCCAGAAATTCACTCTTAGCTCGATCAGCCGCTTGAGCCGCTTGTAAGATATCACGAAGTTCTTGTGTGCGCTCGATCACCCGTTGTTCAAGGGTCGTTTTTTGCTGCTGTAACTGAGCATACAACTGGGCTTGGTGAATGGCGACAGCCAGATGTTCTGCAATCTGTTTGAGAAATATTTTTTCATTTTCCAGCCAATGGCGCGGCTGAAAACACTGGTTGGCAATGAGTAAACCCCATAACTTTTCCTGAACGATAATGGGTGTAACCAACTTAGCGCGAACCTGATAACGTCGCATCAGCTCTAAGATGCAAGAAGAATCTGGGTAAGCGGCTTCGACATCATCAATACTTAAAGTTAGCCCTTGGCGATATTTTGTTCTGCAATTCGGTACCTGAAGTAAACAATCTTCCTTTTCCACCAAATTCAGGACGGAAGAAATTGCATCGGAAGCTTTAGCTTCGTAGGTAACACGACCCCAGTAAACGGTAGAGTTAAGGATCGACCCTTGAGAGGTAAGACGTAAATTTAATGATTCTGTCTTGTCTTGTGTTGAGGGAATGTTATCTGGGTAGATGGCAGAGACACAATTGAATTCATCAAATTGATAGATTAACAGTCGATCAACCTGAAGAAAATTTCGCAATTGCTCAACGGCTGTTTCCAGAATGACCGGTAACTCTAGGCTTTGGCGAATTTGGGTGGTAACCTGATTCAGGAGTCGTTCCTGCTCAATCTGTTGGCATAGTGCCTCGTCAACCAAGGGCTGACAAACGGCTACAGGGCAATGGGCCGAGTCACTCATTTCGCCAGAAGCCAAGATTTCCAGCAATGAGAGTGTAAATTCAGTCTGAAGGGTTGGATCATTGGTTCGCAGACGAGTCTGGGATTGATGTAGCGTATCCAAGGCAATAGGAGGATGGCTAGCATGACGACTCAGTTGGGTGAGGAAGGAGGCGATCGCCTTCGGCTCGAAGGTCAACCCAACCTGATACAATCTCGACTGACCGTCATATCCAGCCACCGAGTCTGGCTCTTGTGGTTCCCCGACTAGCAGTACACTGAATCGTAATGACAGCAGAACAGCAAACCGCTGAGTCTCAAATTCTGGAGGCGTTGCACTCTTAGATAGACTCTTCTCGTCGGTCAGGAGTAAAGCTTCCTCACCGAGTCTAGACTTCATCTGCTTTAATAGGTCTTGCAGCCGCTCAAACATAGCCAATGGCAACGTTCGGCTGAATCTTGGATCACCCAGTATAGGCATTGCTTTCGTCTATGTGTGACGCTTCTCTCCTTCGTTGATGCTATTCGAGACTCGGTGACCCACTTGTAATATATTCTTCAATCTTTATCATTAGCTTCTACCCGCAGACTAAAACAAGAGATAACACATTGCACTTGTCATTCGACGAAGCCAGAGGACTACACCATGCACCGTATCGCCGCAACGCCAGGAGGGTGGAACCCTCAAGCCGAAGGCGTCATTTTCATTGAACAGTCAGCAGCACCCATCGTTTTCCTTACAGCAGCGGACACAGATATTCAGACTCTGGCAGCATCAACATCTCAATTGCCAGTGGGTTTCCCTGGGCTACGGGTAGTCAATCTGTTGCAGTTGCAGCAGCAACTCACAATTGATACCTATGCAGAAAATGTCTTATCGTCTGCTCAGATCATTATTTTACGGGTCTTGGGCGGACGTGCCTACTGGTCTTATGGATTAGAAGTGGTGCTAGACACGGTGCAGCAAACGAGTGCTGCCTTGATTGTGTTGCCTGGAGATGACCGCCCCGACCCCGATCTCATGAGTCACTCTACAGTATCACTGACCGTGGTGAATCAGGTCTGGCGCTATCTCACGGAAGGGGGCGTTGAGAATTTTGTAAACGCCCTTAAATTTGTGGCGGATGTCTGTCTGGAGCAAACTTATCATCCACCCGCGCCAAAACCTGTGCCTCGTGTTGGGCTTTATTCCTGGGGAATTGGGAAGGGGGACAAGGGGGACAAGGGGGACAAGGGTGATAATTCTCTCTCTCGCCTTCCTCATCCAAAATCCAAAATCCAAAATCTAAAATCCAAAGTTGGGATTCTGTTCTACCGTGCTCATTACTTGGCGGGAAACTTATCACCTATTGATGCACTTTGTCAAGCTTTAGCTAAACGACAGTTGGAACCTGTACCTATATTTGTCTCTTCGTTACGTGACTCAGATGTGCAAGCAGAATTGTTGACGTATTTTCAGCCCAAAGAGGGTTTTGGAATTGACCTGTTACTGAATACAACTAGTTTTTCTCTAGCGAAATTGAACGCGGAAACCCCTCAGTTGGAGTTGTGGAAGCGTCTGGATGTGCCCGTGTTGCAGGTTATCTTCAGTAGCGGCACGGTGGAACAGTGGGATTCGCAGTTTCAGGGACTTACAGCCCGTGATACGGCGATGAATGTAGCACTGCCAGAGGTGGATGGGCGTATCATCAGCCGTGCGGTTTCGTTTAAGTCGGTGCAATCCTGGAACCCTGATTTGGAAACCGATGTGGTAGTTTATGAGCCGGTGCCTTGTCGGATTAATTTTGTCGCTGATTTAGCCGCGAGTTGGGTACAATTACGGCAAACCCCACCCCCTGAACGACGCATTGCTCTGATTTTGGCTAATTATCCGAATCGTGATGGACGCCTTGCTAATGGTGTGGGATTGGATACGCCGGCTAGCTGTGTGGAGATTCTGAAGGGGTTGCAGCAGGCAGGTTATCGGGTTGAGGATATTCCGGAAACGGGGGATGAGTTGATTGGACGGCTGACGGCTGGGGTGACGAATGATCCGGAAGGGCGGGATTTTCGCTTGGTGCGGCAGGAGTTGTCTTGGGAAGAGTATGGGGAGTATTTTGAGGGGTTGCCTGCGGAGGTTCACAAAGGAATAGGCGATCGCTGGGGAAATCTTGAGCAGAGGACTGAAAATCCTCGTGTCCCATTCCCTATTTCAGGAATTCAGTTGGGGAATGTGTTTGTTGGGATTCAGCCGTCGCGTGGGTATGATGTTGACCCTAGTTTGAATTATCATGCGCCGGATTTGGAGCCGACTCATGCTTATCTGGCGTTTTATTATTGGCTGCGGCAGCATTTTGGAATGCAGGCGGTGGTGCATGTGGGGAAGCATGGAAATCTAGAGTGGTTGCCGGGTAAAAGTGTGGCGCTGTCGGGTAAGTGTTATCCAGAGGTGGCGTTGGGGGCAATGCCTCATTTATATCCGTTTATTGTGAATGATCCGGGTGAGGGGTCTCAGGCAAAGCGTCGTTCGCAAGCGGTGATTATTGACCACTTGACACCGCCGATGACTCGTGCACAGTTGTATGGCCCGTTGCAAAAGTTAGAAGGATTGATGGATGAGTATTATGAGGCGCAAAGTTTAGATCCGAAGCGATTGGGTGTGATTAGCGATCGCATTACTCAACTGATCATCCAAGAAAATCTCCACCAAGATTTAGGAATCGAAACGGACGAAATCCAAAACCCAGATTCTAATATTCAAAATCGGATTGATGGCTACCTTTGTGAGTTAAAGGAAGCCCAAATTCGAGATGGTCTTCATATTTTTGGACATTGTCCCGATGGGCGTCAATTGCGAGATTTAATTGTAGCGATTGCCCGTCATCCAAGTCATGATCGTATCGGTTTAACTCGTGCTTTAGCTGAGGATTTGGGATGGGATTTCGACCCACTTACGGCTGATTTGTCAGGAGTAGGGGATAATAATTACCGCACGATTGGGGACATGGTTGAAGCACTTGAACAACAAGCGGCTGAATTGGTAGAACAACTGATCCAAAATCAGATCCCCCCCTTACTAAGGGGGGATAGCGTAGGCAGGGGGTTAGGAGAGGCAAGCAAACGAGAATTAGAATGGATATGCGATCGCCTCTTGCCTTCTCTGCAACAAACTAACCAAGAAATTACCCAGTTATTACGAGGATTGGATGGGCGATATATCGAAAGTGGGCCATCTGGTGCACCAACACGAGGACGCCCAGAAGTCTTACCCACAGGACGCAACTTTTATTCCGTTGATATTCGTGCGATTCCCACAGAAACAGCTTGGGCGGTGGGACGAAAGGCGGCTGAAGTATTAATTGAACGCTATACCCAAGAAAATGGTGAATATCCCAAAACATTAGGACTCTCAGTTTGGGGAACCTCAACCATGCGTACTGGCGGTGATGATTTAGCGGAGGCATTAGCTTTATTGGGGGTTCAACCCATTTGGGATTATCCTTCGCGTCGAGTGGTGGATTTTGAAATCTTGCCTGTGTCAGTTTTGGGGCGTCCTCGTGTGGATGTAACGTTGCGAATTTCTGGCTTTTTCCGCGATGCTTTTCCGAACTTAATTAGTTTATTTGACCAAGCGGTTGCAGCCGTTGCCGCTTTGGCTGAACCGCCGGAGGATAATCCTTTAGCTGCCCAAGTTCAGCAAGAAGCCGAGATGTGGCTATCCCAAGGGTTGAGTCAGGAAGAGGCAAATGTGCGATCGCGCTATCGGATCTTTGGTTCTAAACCCGGTGCTTATGGGGCTGGATTACAAGGTTTAATTGAATCTCAAAATTGGACAGATGAGCAAGATATCGCCCGCGCTTATATTAATTGGAGTAGTTACGCCTACACGAGTAGCCCCCCTAGGGCGTGTTTTCAAACTTCCCCGCAAAATTCAGATCCCCCCCTGCCCTCCTTAACAAGGGGGGAGAATTCAATCAAAGTCCCCCTTAAAAAGGGGGATTTAGGGGGATCTCCGGGTTTGAAAGCAGACTCCAACCCTCTGGGTGGACTAGGGGGGGTAGCCGCACCTGAAGCCTTTAATCAACGTTTGAAACAGATGCAAGTTGTACTGCACAACCAGGATAACCGGGAACACGATTTGCTAGATTCTGATGATTATTACCAATTCCAAGGGGGTTTAACGGCGGCGGTGCGGGCTTTAACGGGCAAGAATCCCACCATCTATTTTGGCGATCATTCCATTCCTGAAAACCCGAAAGTTCGGCAACTCCGAGAAGAAATTGCACGAGTCTATCGTTCTCGTGTTGTCAATCCGAAGTGGATTGAAGGGGTAATGCGGCACGGTTACAAAGGTGCGTTTGAAATGTCAGCTACCGTTGATTACTTATTCGCATACGATGCCACGACTACTTGTGTAGAAGACTATATGTATCAAGGTGTAGCCGAGGCATATTTATTCGACTCAAAGGTACAGGAATTTATCCAACAAAAGAATCCTTGGGTTTTGCGAGATATGGCTGAACGATTGCTGGAAGCCAATCAACGAGGGTTATGGAAAGAAGTGAAGGGGGAAGTTTTGGAAGAATTAAGAGCGATCGCGTTGCAAGCGGAGGCGGTGATTGAAGGGACTCATGATCAATCTTTGAGGTAATCGGTTGAGCATCCTACGACGGTTTAGCTAGATTTTGATGGGTTTGTGGTGAGCGTTTTGGCGCTAAAGCGCCCACTACGAACGGGGCGATCGCATCAGCATGTTTCAGGTTATTTTTATAACTTTTCAGCTTCTTCACCGATGGCTGAACGGTCAAGCCCCTGTTTAATCCAACTGATACATTCCTGCTCTGATGTGAAAATTTTGGGTGCAGCAACATTATTTAAATGGTCAGGCTTATAGTGGTCATAAAAATATTTTCCACCTGTTTCATAGACAATAATTAAATTGTTGCGATACGTATAACGACGTTTAAAGTAATCATCACTACTGACAACCTCTGAATTTTGATCGAGATGTTCTTTGGCAATGGCAATACTACCCTCCAAACTACTCGAATAAATACCCACCGGATTTTCTGATTTATGAAATTTGCCTTTATGTCCTAATTCAGATAGTAATTTGTAAGAATAAATAGATTGATTATCAGCTATGCCAAAAACAAAAGGAATAATTAAATAACCTTTATAAGAAACTGATTTTTCGTAAAGTAACCGACTCATTTTAAAATTCTGTCTTAAGGGTTGCGGTTAGGGATAAGCTGCGGCGCATCTAAATTGGATATGAAAATTTTTGAAAGGGGTGTGGGGTGTAGGGTGTGGGGTGTGAAGGTATACAAATTAAATGCGTAACAGCTTACTGATTCAAAATCATATTTTGGGAAAATTAATTAGCCTGAACTGGATTCGTATTCAAGTAGAGTGACGATTTATATAAAACTTGTTCTTGATGAGTTTCTAAAGTGCAATCAGACACAGGGTAAGCGACGCAGGTGACGGTGTACCCAGCGGCTAATTCCGATGGTTGCAAAAACTTTTGTTCGCTTTGATCCACCTCACCACTGACTAGTTTGGCGATACAGGAGGAACAGGTTCCTTCGCGGCACCCCGCAGGTAAACGAATACCCGCTTCCTCTGCCATATCCAGAATATATTGATCATCGGGTACCGAGATGGTGCACTCAAGATTGAGTGTTGGATTGACTAACCGAACTTGATAAACAGCCATCTGTTATTTCTCCATCGCTCCTATTCTCTGTTAAGCCAATTTTGCCAGAAATCCTGAATAAGTTTGTCCAGACTTCCCATCGCTGGAGATTACTCTGAATTGTTTAGATTTTCTCCCTTGACATTTTGAAAGTCTTAGGCAGTAGTGATAGGCTATGTAACGAATACGACCAATGACCATCCCCAGGATAGATGACAAATCAAAAGCATATTGAATTACTTGCTCAAGGAGTAAATGTATGGAATGCTTGGATGGAAAAAAATCACCATTTAATACCTAATCTCCGAGAAGCCAACCTGAGGGAAGCTCACCTCCGATATGTCAATTTGTGTACAGCGGATTTATCCGAAGCAGATTTGTTTAATGCTAAGCTCAGCGGTGCCGACCTGACGGGAGCGAACCTCACTAGAGCGAACCTCTTTTTAGTCGATTTCTCAACAGCCGACCTCACGAGAGTTGATCTCACTGGAGCGAACCTCACTAGAGCGAACCTGTTTTTCACCAATCTCACGGGAGCTAATTTGACGGGAGCTAATTTGACGGGAGCTAACCTCAAAGAAGCCAATTTTAGCAATGCCGGCCTCTGTCGTGCTGACCTTAGTGGTGCTAATCTCAATAGAGCTGACCTCAGTAAAGCCGACCTAAGAAATATCAACCTGAGTGGTGCTGACCTGAGTGGTGCTAACCTTGGTAAAGCCAACCTGAGTGGTGCTAACCTCTGCGCGGCTAACCTCAGTGGTGCCAACCTCTGCGCGGCTAACCTGAGTGGTACTAACCTCTGCGCTGCTAACTTCAAAAGAGCTAACCTTAGTGGTGCCAGTTTGAGCAATACTCATGCGTTGGGTACGAACTTTGAACAGGCAAGACTCACGGGTGTTGAGCTAGAAGATTGGAGTATTAACTCTGACTCCAATTTTGATGGTGTGATTTGTGACTATGTTTATTTGAAGGCGCAGCATCAAGATCGTCTCCCTATGAGTAGAAAATTTGTCCCAGGAGAGTTCATCAGTTTATTTTCCCGACAAATGAACTACCCGAATCTATATTCCAAAGGCGCATAAGTCGAGTCTCCAATGATGACCGCCTATCAGCTTACATAACTTAAAATCGGTTCCGACAGCGCCGTCACGACCGCCTTGAGACATCGATCATCAGTCAACATCCAGGAATGGAGGCGAACTGGTACCGTCACCTCTTTCCCAACAGGCATCTGCGAACTATTCGACGGGACAATGATTAAATCGTAAGGCGTCCAGATCACGGTAAAGTTCAGACGTCCGAGGATACTGATAGCATCTCGATTCAAATCCTGTAAAAACGCACTATCTGGACGCATCTGAACACAGCCAGGACGCCAAGACAGATAGCCGGCTAAAGTGCCGTTGTTGGGAGCCGATATACTCACGAAGCGCTTGACTCGCTCAGCACCCCCCAATCGTTGAATATAGTATCGCGACACCAGACCTCCCATGCTGAAACCAACAATATCAATGGGTTGTTTGGGGTCAAAAGTCTGAGCCACATAATCAGCCACTTGCTTGGCCAATAGGTCAAGGCAGCAGTCGCCGTTGTTGGGTATCATGTTGAAGTGATGTACTGACCAACCCCGTCGGCTCAGAGCAGGAGCCATTTTGCTAAAGACAGCAATTGTGTCGGTAATGCCGTGAATCAGCAATACAGGGTTGCGTTCGGGTTGTGTACGCCTCGTGTAATCGCTTGCACCATTCATAATTGCTCAAATAACTCATTTAATCTAAGCTTAGTCATCTGTTGATCGATGACTGGGCGAATGTGGTACAGCTACCTCAGTGGCCTAGGTTTGGCACCAAAGTATGAGATGATTGTAAATATACATAAACAATATGAGCAGCTCTCCCACGCGAAATGTAAACCTGTATACTATTTACAATTTAATTGTAAACTTTTGCAAAGAAGACCTCACGAGCCTTGCACTGTGTCGCCGTAAAAATTCATAATTCAATCTGGCAGCAACTTTTGGGAAGCTTCATTATTAGAAGTAGCCACCGGGGATTGGCAGCCGTAATATATAGTCTTGTATCAAAGATGGCAGAATATTCTTCCATATTTGGCATCTCACATAAATTCATCTAAAAGCGCAGGAGTATCTGTAAATGTTTGGTTTTATCAAAAACTTGTTCGGCGGAATCGCTGCATTTTTTAGCGGACTTTTCAGTGGTAAAAAATCCAAAGATGGTGAGTCAGCTCCTAAGGCGAAAAAATCGAAAGAGTACTTCTTGGAGCTAGACGATAGTGGGAGTGTTCCATCAGCTCCTGAAGCCAAAAAGTCGGAACCCATCAAAGCGAAGGCAGCGGCTCCCGCGAAACAGGCAGAATCGTCTTCTAAATCCGCTGTCGCAACACTTGAACGCCCCAAAACTTCGACCGTTAATGAAGTCCCTTCTGGGAACGAGAAAGTAAAGGTCGAAGCGCAGCCTAACCCCCCAGCCGCAGCTACCAATGGCAAAGTCGCACCCCAAGAGGCATCGACGTTTGCTCCTAACTACTTAATGCCCACGCCTACCAATAGTCGGCGTCGTCCAGGTCCGAACATGGATATGTTCCGGGATATGGCACGTCAGGTCAAAACACCGAATCGATAGTACCTCAGGTTTTTCATTTTTCCTGAGAAGAATTCTTCAGGAAAACCAATCCACTATATAACTGAAATGCTGGGTCCCAAGGCGTCTCTTTTCGACGGAACAAGTCGATATGAGAAGGCAGGTTACCCAGCATTTCTCTAAAATCGGTCGCGGTTTCGGCAAAAGTTTTGAAATCTGACCAAACTGGAACTTGAGGTAAGTTTTGGTTCAGGAAATCGACTAAGTGATTCCAGTTTTTTTGGGTCGTTCCTTGTTCGAGTGAAAGCGCTTTGGACTTCCGGCGTTGATCGGCAAGGGGCTTTGGAGAAAGAGCGAGTCCCTGCTGGAACTGATAGTTACGAGCGCCGAAACGCAGGATACTCCCTCGCTCTGGTAAATGCAGGTCACAAAACTGGACGTAATCCAGAGTTTGGGTTTTGCGCTTAAAATTGCCACGAGCATCCCGATCCACCACTTCGTCAAACAGCGGCAATAGTCCTTCCACTCTTTGAGTGACTTCTGACCAGTCGAAAGTCAGAGAACCCAACTGTCCCTGCTCGTTTTTGCAAACCACGGTGGGTTGAGAAGACTGGCTCTCTGGGGAAAAATAATGAACGTTAAACACGTTAATTTTTTTGATATCAGCGATCGCGGCACAAAAGCAAGGAATTGACGCCTCACGCAGAGATGAAACATAAAAGTTGAGTTCTCCCACAGACCCCGTGCGATACAAGCGCCAGCCGCGCATCGGTAGCTGTAACCGGGCGCTGTAGGCATCGAGTTGCATGATGCGGGCAAACTTTTGCACGGCTTCCGCTTTCGTTTCAGCCTGGATTGGTTCCAGTACCAAAACCCCCACTTGCCCACTATTCGGGTCAGCCGTTGCCTCCGCCAGAGCTTGTCGCCGTCGCTCTTTCTCCATCGCTTCTAAGCGCCCCAGTCCCTGACGGGCTTGAGATATGATTTTAGGATTAGTCGTACCCCGTAATAACTGCCGATAGACATTTTCAGCCGATTCCTGCTTGCCCGTCGCTTCATGCAATCGTCCGATATAAAGCTGAACCCAAAGGTTCTTCGGCTCCTGTTTGACCCACTGCTTGAGTAATCGGGCAGCAGTTCGATAATCTTTACGTTCAAAGGCATCAGCCACTTGGTCAATCATGACAGCTCAGGAGTGGGTAGTCACCGCTTGCTAGTTTTCCGGTTGGGCTAGCGAGTCGCATCTCGCCTCAAGTTTCCCAGGACGGGGGGAGTCCATACATTCCCTCCTATTGTAAAAGTTTGACCTAGGACAATGATTTTTCGGACAAAAAACCATTAATATTTTTGTACAATTTATAAAAATATTTATAAATTCCCTGAGATTTGTGATCGATTCTGTTTAAACGCAACCTCAGATCAAGCGTCCTCTTGGCTCGGAACGTTAGACAGGCAAAACGAGAGTTGAAACCCTTTATTTTTGGTAATTTTTACTATAATTAAAACCAGAGACTCACTCTTAACGGCGCAAACAACACTTGCCCACGAGGACTCTGCCTGCACCCAGACCATCTTCCTGAACTATGAACATTGAAGACCAGGAACTGATACTCGGCGCTGAAGATTACAGTCTGTTGACTGACCTTTACCAGCTCACGATGGCAGCTTGCTATACGGGCGAAGGTTTTTTTGCTCGACCCGCCTCCTTTGAGCTATTTGTGCGGCAGTTACCCAAAGGCTTTGGCTATCTGATTGCCATGGGGTTAGCACAGGCGCTGGCATACCTGGAAAAGTTTCGTTTCACTCACAGTCAGTTGGAGGCTTTGCAAGCCACAGGTATTTTTGCGGGAGTTCCGGAGCAATTCTGGTCAATCCTGGCGGATGGGCGTTTTACAGGCGATATCTGGGCGGTGCCAGAGGGAACAGCGATTTTTGCCTCAGAGCCATTGTTGCGGGTAGAGGCCCCCCTGTGGCAAGCGCAGATTGTGGAAACCTATCTGTTGAATACGATTAACTATCAGACTTTAGTGGCGACAAGAGCCGCACGGATACGAGATGTGGCGGGGCCAGAGGCGCAGTTACTGGAGTTTGGGACGAGGCGGGCGTTTAGCCCTCAAGGCTCTATATGGGCAGCGCGGGCGGCAATGGCGGCGGGGTTGGATGCAACCTCAAATGTGCTGGCGGCGCTGAAGTTAGGGCGAAAGCCGAGTGGGACAATGGCTCATGCCTTGGTGATGGCGATTTCTGCCATAGAAGGTAGTGAGCAAGATGCGTTTAGTGCGTTTTATCGCTATTTTCCCAATGCTGCCTTACTGATTGATACCTACGATACGATCGCAGCGGCCGAGAAGTTGGCACAACGGGAAAAGGCTGGAGAAATCCAAGTGGCGGGTGTGCGACTGGATTCTGGGGATTTAGTGACTTTGTCCCAAAAAGTGCGATCGCTCCTTCCCAATGCGACAATCTTTGCCAGTGGTGATTTGGATGAGTATGAAATTGCCAGACTCCAACAAGAAGGCGCTTGCATCGATGGCTATGGACTGGGAACGCGACTGGTTACCGGAACGCCTGTGAATGGAATCTATAAGCTGGTCGAAATTGATGGCATTGCCACCATGAAGGAATCGAATAACAAAGCCACTTATCCCGGACGCAAGCAAATCTATCGTCAAATCATCAAGGGTAAGCTGATCCAAGACCGATTAGCACTCTTTGGGGAAACACCTCTGGAAAATGAGCAGCCTTTGTTGCAACTGGTGATGAAACAAGGTGAACGGGTACAGCCACCAGAACCTTTAACAGAAATTTCCCAGCGTACCGCCGCCTCTGTGGCAACACTTTCTACCTCAATCCGCCAACTGGATGACCCAACTCCACTTGCCGTACAAATCTCAGATCACCTTTTGCAGCTAACTCAAGCGACTCAGCGAAGGCAGATTAGCCAGTTAACAAGCTAGCGAGTTATTTCCTCAATCTTCAACGTTCAACCTAAAAAACCATCAACCCTCAACCCTTTTTTATGGTTAACATTGCTTTATTCGGTACCAGTGCCGATCCACCAACTGCCGCTCATCAAGTCATTATCAACTGGTTATCTGATCACTATGACTATGTAGCGGTTTGGGCATCGGATAATCCCTTTAAGTCTCATCAGACACCGTTAGAACATCGATCGCAGATGTTACGGTTATTGATCGAGGGGATTGAACCGCCTCGACGCAACGTGACGCTACACCAAGCCTTAAGCAGTCCCAGAACCTTGGAAACGCTGGAAAAAGCCAGAGAACACTGGGGAGATCAAGTCAGCTTTAGCCTCGTGATTGGTGCTGACTTAATTAGCCAGATGCCGCGTTGGTATCAAATTGATCAATTGTTAAAACAAGTGGAATTGCTCGTGGTACCGCGTCCAGGTTATGAAATAGACGAGGTAGGTTTAGAGGAGTTGAGGAAACTTGGAGCAAAAGTGGCGATCGCAGACCTGAAAGCACCCGCCGTTTCCTCCACAGCGTATCGTGAGAATGGAGATACACAAGCTGTGACACCTCCCGTTGAGGACTATATTCATCGAGAACAATTGTACACATGCCAGGACGCGGCACCCAGAAGGTAAATAAAAAAGCACTAGCTGACTTTAAAGTTGGAGTTGATAATGTAATTTTTTCGGTCGATACTCAGCAAAATCGGCTACTTGTGCTGTTGGTGATGCGCCAAGATCAGCCATTCTTAGGTCAGTGGAGTTTGCCAGGGACATTAGTACGCAATGGAGAATCGTTAGAAGATGGTGCTCATCGAATTTTGGCTGAGAAAATTCGGGTGAATAATTTGTACTTGGAGCAACTCTACACCTTTGGCGGGCCAAGTCGTGACCCACGAGAATCCCCTTCTAGCTTTGGTGTGCGATACCTATCGGTTAGTTACTTTGCATTAGTGCGGTTTGAAGAAGCCGAATTAATCGCGGATGGCGTCAGTGGAATTGCTTGGTATCCCATTAAGCAGGTGCCAAAACTTGCCTTTGATCATAATGAAATTTTGGAGTATGGTTATCGCCGTTTACGCAATAAGTTAGAGTATAGTCCTGTTGCTTTTGATGTGTTGCCGGAAGTATTTACTTTAAGTGACCTTTATCAGCTTTATACGACTATTTTGGGAGAAAACTTTGCCGATTATTCTAATTTCCGCGCTCGTCTTTTGAAGCTGGGTTTTTTGTCGGATACAGGTCTTAAGGTATCACGAGGAGCTGGTCGTCCGGCGAGTTTGTATCGTTTTGATGCGGAGGCATTTGCACCTTTGAAGGATAAACCCTTGGTATTTATTTAAAGTCAGAGTAAGCAATGCGTCGAAAAGAGCGATCGCACTCCAGCTACTTTTTTGTATTCTGGCTTTGTGGAGTATCATCAGTAGGCGATTGAGCTGCCTGTTCTGGCAGAGGCGTCATAATCTCCAGCGTTCCCATATCATAAGCCAGTCGTGCTGCGCGATGTTCTCCCAACTCCTGCAAAATCGTTTCAAATTCTTGCCAACTGACATCTCGTAACAAAACTCGCTGTCCTGGTGGTACCGATAAACGCTGGAGTTCTAACAGCATTGTTCAAACCCATTCAATAGTTTTCGTTGAGTAATATCTAGATTTTTTGTACACTATTGTCTAATAATTACCGATTAGATAAATAATCTTGTAAATCTTTGGTGCGTTGTTTCGTCAATCGCTCTAAACATCCATTGCGGAAAATTTCATAACCTGTCCCACCCCGGTTGGGATAGACTTCAAAATTACAATTGTTATCGCGAAATCGAATCCATGCCTGTTGTGCCGTCGTCAATAACCCCTTCTGCTCACCTTTTATCGATGAAATAACTTTTTGATAAGCCTGATTCAGTTGTTTGTCTGCGGCTTGATAATACTGTTGAGAACAATACTTCATTTCGACTGTAGTTTGTGCGTTAGAACAGTCAACTCTTTGTGCGATCGCGAAGTTATTGGTGATAGGGGAATTCGCCGCTTGTGATACAGAAGGCGTGGAACTCGCCAAACTTAAGCAGAACGCGATTATCACCAACATAGATACATGAATCAATTTTTTATACATGGCTCTAATTGAATCCTTAGTATTTGAGCAATTATTTACTAGCATTACCTACCCTACTACATGACTGAGTGCTAATGACTCGCAGACCCTTGAGCCTAGAATTTCTCCGAAAGTGGAACAAATTACTCTAAAATAAGGTCATTTTAAAATCTCAGTAATATCTTCCCTCAGAGAGTAGACAGGGTTACGTCGAATGCAACTCCGTTTCTTAAGCCAGCTATCGCTGTTTCTCGTTATCCTCACTTTCCCTTACTTCCTGCCTGCCACCCCCAAAGTTATTCGGTGTACGTTTCTGGCTTGGAATGCCCAAGCGAGTGATTTTGGACGGGATGGTCGAAATGGCTCTGATGGGCAAACTGGACGACGGGGACGAGATGGTCAAAGTCAAACCATTTTTGCCAACGGTTCTCCGGTGAATTTGGATTTGTCCGGGGAGGATGGCTTGGATGGGGATGATGGCAGAGAGGGTGACGATGCCGACTGTGGTAGGCAGCCGCGAGATGTTGACCGTAACCTACGTGCGGCTGATGGCGGGAAAGGTGGCAATGGGGGTAATGGTGGGGATGGGGGTAATGGCGGTTCGTTGACAATTTATTACACCAATCCCGCCGACTTAAAACAAATCTTTGTGCGTGCGACAGGGGGTAGAGGAGCCAGAGGTGGTCGAAGGGCTGAGGGGGGTAGGGGTTGCAATTGTCGCGATCGCAACTGGGAAATCCAAACCTGTAAGGGGACTCCAGGAAGTCCTGACTATAGTTGCAAAACTCGTAAGTTCTCTTGCGAAGATGGTCGGGATGGTAGTAATGGCAGCGATGGGAAGGATGGGAGTGATGGCACTCTGGGTCGCATCACATTGATTCAGCGGAGTGAGACACTTGCGGCAGATAACCCAACAGTAACGGTGGGAATGGCTCAACTCAAAGACCAGGTTTTTCCACTGTCTAAAAATATATTCCAAACTCGCAAGGGTGCATCATCTGTTTTAGCACCCGGTTCGGTGATGGCGGATCAATACCTGGAGTTTGTAGAACGTGCGGAAAGTTCATTTCAGGTGGTCTGGAATGCCACGCGACCGATTACTGATTTTGCCAGGGAACAGGTAAAGGTGAGTCTGGAAGATGACAAACAGGTCAAGGTTTCTTTCCCGGAAGAGGTTTGGGTGGATGGTACAACCTCCCAGCAAGGTGGAACGACTCAGTTTATTGCCAGTAATGTCATCCTCAAAAAAGAAGCCACTCAGCTCAAACGAGCCGATTTTTCGGGGAGTGGGACAGACCTGAATTTTGCTGTAATCGACGCTGCCGGAAAGTCCGATCTGATTACGACTCAGTTTCGGATTAAGTATAAAGTATCCGAATCGGGCGATCGCTTTCGTGATCGCTTTGATTATCGCACCCGTTATGAAGGCGATATTCCAGCAGAATTGGTGACTCGTAGCAACAATCGCTTCGTGATCAATATCGGTAAATTGCCGATTTCCCCCCAGTACCTCAAATCGGGATTACCCGTGGAAATCGAATTAGTGGCAACTCGCTCTTTTGCGGGACGTTCTGCGGAGCAAAAAATTGAATGGCGGGGAGAAATCCGGCGCTGAGATGTTCCTAGAGGAGGATGCGATCTGAAAGAGTAAGTGAAATGCATACTATAGATAAAAATCAATAGTTGCTATTACTCTTTGCCTATATAAGCAGACGTTACGGTCATGATTATCAAATTCTTTAATTTAATCCTTTTTTTTTTGCCAATCCACTAGTACACTCAGTAACAAAGCTTAAAAAAAAATTAATCTAGCGCATTCATCAGTTCTGGTAGTAACAGAACTGGCTCACCATTGCTTTCACAGACGTGAGCATTTCTCCCTTCAAAACAGGTAAGCTCGATGGCTCAATTCTTCTTGGAAACGGCTTGGTTAATACCTTGCTATGCGTTGATGGGTTCGATTTTAGCGATACCTTGGTCTCCTAGCCTTATCCGTCGCACGGGACCTAGACCAGCAGGTTACATCAATGCATTAATGACCCTCGTCGCCTTCTTACACGGTTTAATTGCTTTATCGGCGACTTGGAATCAACCCGCACAAGAAATACTAATTCCTTGGCTTCAAGTGGTCGATCTCGATCTGACCATTCCCTTGGAATTTTCTTCGATTACCATTGGCGCGACTCTTGTCATTTCAGGAATAAACCTGCTGGCACAAATCTACGCTATTGGTTACATGGAAATGGATTGGGGTTGGGCACGCTTCTATTCGCTACTGGCATTATTTGAAGCTGGGATGTGTGCGCTTGTCCTCTGCAACTCGTTGTTTTTCAGCTACATTATTCTGGAAGTCCTCACCCTCGGAACTTACCTCTTAGTCGGGTTTTGGTTCAATCAGTCTTTAGTGGTTACAGGTGCTAGAGATGCATTCTTAACCAAGCGGGTGGGCGATTTATTTCTGCTGATGGGGGTTATTGCTCTCTATCCCTTGGCAGGAACCTGGAATTTTTCGGAACTCGCCGAATGGGCAAGTACGGCGAACGTAGACCCAAAAGTTGCGGCGCTATTAGGTTTGGCTTTAATTGCAGGACCGATGGGCAAATGTGCCCAGTTTCCTCTCCATCTGTGGCTGGATTTAGCAATGGAAGGACCAGTTCCCAGCACGATTTTGCGGAACGCAGTGGTTGTCTGCACCGGTGCTTGGGTACTCATTAAGCTTGAACCCATTATCGCGCTTTCTCCCTTGGCGGCATCAGCCACATTAATTATTGGTGCCGTGACAGCGTTGGGCGGTACGATGGTTGCGATCGCGCAAATTGACATCAAACGCACCCTTTCCTATCTGGTTAGCGCTTACATGGGTTTGGTGTTTATTGCCGTCGGCACTGGACAGAGCGAAACGGCCCTAACATTAATGTTGACCTACGCCGTATCAATGGCTCTGCTGGTCATGAGCATCGGTGGTATTGTCTGGAACAGCATCACCCAAGATGTTACTAAGTTAGGGGGGCTATGGGCTAAAAGACCAGCTTCGGCATTCTCCTACCTCGTCGGTGCTGCTGGCTTAGTGGCGGTACCTCCTCTAGGTGGTTTCTTTGCTCTATTGCAAGTAGGCGACCATCTTTCTAGCACTTACCCCTGGTTTCTGGGATTATTGCTACTGGTGAATGGTCTAGCGACCTTTAGCTTAACCCGTGTATTCGGCTTAGTGTTTGGCGGCAAACCCAAGCCAATGAGTGAGCGATCGCCCGAAGTTCACTGGCCGATGGCGTTACCCATGTTGCTCTTAATGGGCTTTACCCTCCACGTTCCGCTCATCCTCCTGCAATGGCAACTGATACCAGACTGGTCAACCTTGAATACAACGGTTGCTGGCCTGCTAGTTTTGTCTAGTGCAGTGGGTTGTACTCTTGGGTCATTCATTTATCTCAACAACGGCTTTGCCAAACCCGTGCGCTTTGGCAACAAATCCCTGCAAGACCTCTTTGCCTACGACTTTTACACCCAGAAGGTTTACCGCTTAACCATTGTATTTGTGGTTGACCTAGTCTCCAGAGCTATTTCCTGGGCTGACCGCTATATCGTTGACGGTGTGGTCAATTTAGTAGGGATATTAACCGTATTCAGCGGACAGAGCTTAAAGTACAACGTTTCCGGTCAGACCCAGTTTTATGCCCTAACGATTCTATTTGGAATAGTGTTGTTTGGAATTGTCGTGAGCTGGCCTTTGTTGGCTCGTCTGTCGCTGATCGTTAATGGCTTTTGAAACTCGTTTTGGTCATGAGTCATTAGTGAATCGTTAATGGCAACTACTAACTACTAACAGCTAACAACGAAAAACAAACAAGAATCTATGCTGAGTACCTTGATTTGGCTACCCTTATTAGGAGCTGCAATAATTGGGTTTTTCCCAGGAAATGCAGCGGGGACGCGGATACGTTCTATCGCAATTGCGATCGCCGCCGCTATCTTATTGGTTACGATTTGGCTTGGTTTTCAGTTTGATATAACCAATTCAGGAATGCAGTTTCAAGAATCTTTGCCCTGGATTCCCCAAATTGGCTTAACCTATAAACTGGGCGTTGATGGGTTATCCTTTCCCTTACTAGCTCTTAGCAATTTGCTGACATTAATCGTCATCTTTAGCGGTCGGATTGAGCTCGATCGTTCTCGCCTCAAATACGCTCTAATTCTGCTCGTTAATGCTGGTGTTGCCGGAGCGTTTCTCGCCCAGAATTTACTGCTGTTTCTCCTGTTCTACGAAGTAATCTTAATTCCCCTCTACCTATTAATTGCAATTTGGGGAGGTGAGAAGCGGGAATATGCAGCGATGAAGTTTCTCATCTATACAGCAGTATCCGGGATTCTGATTCTGGGTGCATTCTTGGGGATAACGTGGCTTTCCCACTCCACCAGTTTCGACTATGGCGCAATTAACACGCAAGGATTATCCTTAACGGTTCAGCTCATTCTCTTAACCGCGATTTTGGTGGGATTTGGGATCAAAATTCCACTGGTTCCCTTGCATACCTGGATGCCAGATGCTTATGTTGAAGCTTCTCCAGTGGTAGCGATTATTTTAGGTGGCATGGTTGCTAAGTTGGGAACTTATGGTTTGGTAAGGTTTGGCTTGCAGCTATTTCCCGAAACTTGGGCACTTGTGGCTCCGGGACTATCGATTATTGGCGTAATCAGCGTAATGTATGGGGCACTGAGTGCGATCTCGCAAAAAGACATCAAGCGCATGGTCGCTTATAGCTCCATCGGTCACATGGGCTATATCGTTGTCGCCGCTGCCGCACTTACGCCATTAAGCCTCTTGGGTGCTGTTTCCCAGATGGTGAGTCACGGTTTAATCCTGGCAATTTTGTTTTATTTGGTTGGTATTATCGAAGCCAAAGTTGGCACCCGCGACTTGGATGTTCTCAATGGTTTGATGAATCCCACGCGAGGTTTACCCTTAGTCAGCGCCCTCCTCATTTTAAGTGGAATGGCTAGCGCCGGAATTCCTGGTTTAGTGGGTTTTGTCGCTGAATTTATGGTGTTCCAAGGCAGTTATCTGGCTTTCCCTTGGCAAACGCTGTTGTGTATTTTTGCCTCTGGCTTAACTGCCGTTTACTTCGTGATTTTGCTAAACCGCACCTGCTTTGGCAAACTCGACAACAAAACATCGTACTATCCCAAAGTCCTGTTCCCTGAAAAAGCCCCTGCTTTCGTTTTAGCCGCCCTCATCTTGTTACTAGGAATACAACCGACTTGGTTAGTGCGCTGGATGGAGCCGACTACCACAGCAATTATTGCTGCGGCTTCAACTGGAAATAATCAGCAACTAGCGCTCAACTCTCAGCCAAACGTGGCAACAAACAAATAGCAAGTCTCGCAGGGAATTAATTCCCTGCGTCATAGCTAAAGTCCTCTTAAGAGGACTAAAAAGCAAAATTTAGGACTATCCAAAAAGTGGATTTGAGTTTTGAAACCACAGATATCCAGTGATTACTTAAAGAATTTTTCGGATGGGTTATTAGTCTACTAAAGTGGACTTGAGCTATGAGCCGAGAAATTAATTCCTCAGCTGGTGAAAGCGATAGGTGCAAGATTGGCAACCAGCAAAATCATCATTCTAAGCAAGAGAAATTAAGACCATGACTACAACTCTAGATAAATCTACGGCCAGTGAACCAACTAAACCTAAATTACCCCCTTCTAAGCACGAATTTGCTGATGTCATTCACCGCCTAGAAGCAGGTGGTGCCATGATACCGGATACGCCAGAGAATCTCATGCAAATTATCGGCATTTGGAAGGCGTATGCTGTACCGATGGATTTTTACTGGCGCGACTTGCTTTATATAGGGGAACGTGTCTTTTTAGATCCCCTTCCCTTCTTTAAATACTTCCTACCCAAAGAGTATTTAGAACTGCACAATCATTACGCTGGCGATGATGCAGACTTGCGAATTTGGCGGGGAGAAGCCACTGCTCATCCCGAACTTTTGGAGTTTATCGAGAAGGGTGAAACAGGCAAAATGCCCAAGTTGCTCCATCACTTGTGGCATGACCGGATTAATATGGAGTTCGCTGAAGCTTGTATGCGGGCGATGCTTTGGCATCGGAATATGTATGCGCCAGTGAATCAATTTGACCCCTACTTAGATTCGGAAGAATACAAAGCCAACGCAGATAGAGCAATTAAGGCTTACTTTAAGGGCAATCCAGTGATGCTGGGACTCCATAAGATGTTCCCAGAGATGTTTTTGGAGCAGTGCCGTCAGGCGTCTTATTACAGTAACTTAGGGCTATTCTGGGAAGTGATGGCTCCGGTTTTCTTTGAAGTTTCCGACCTTTATGATGAGGGGAAAATTACAACAGTTCCGGAGGCGATGAACTTTTTGGTAAATGGAATTTTTGCGATCGCCGGTCGTCCCATTTACCACCACGTCTACATCCGGGGTGAATGCTACGAAATTATCCCCAAATCGAAGGGCTTCACCTGGTTGTATGAAGCCGCACTTCCTTACGTTGAAGCTGTTTTTTATCGCACTGCACCATTTAGGGGAACGAAATCTTATAATGCTCAAGCTGGAGAAGTTCCGGACGATCAGAAAGACTTCCACTATGGGGTTCTCTACGCCGATAAATTCCCGGTTGGTACGGCGGGTATTCCTCCCACATTACTGATGCAGGATATGCTGCATTTCCTACCTCCTTATCTCAAGGAATTTTATGCCAAGCGTTGTCGGGATGAGGATGATATTTTAAATCAAATTGCGGTAACGTTCCAGCGATCGATGTACTGTGTTACCTCTGCGGTATTCCAAGCGTTGCGGACGGCGTTGCTTTATCCGTTAGATGACCCAAATCCGAAGCATTTGCAAGCCAATCGGGCGTTTTTTGAGGCGCAATTGGATCGGTTCTGTCGTCCGGAGTATGGGATGCGGAATGCGGCGCGTTTAGGGGCTATTCAGACGGCGGATTATCGGTAGGAAGATCCCCCCAACCCTCAATAACATCATATTCCCCCCTTGATAAGGGGGGTTAGGGGGTAAAGCGATCACATCTCAAACAAACAGAAAACCTTATTCCCGCAGACTGGAAGTCTGGGGCTATACAAACGAAGCCTGCCTCCGCAGGCTCTAAAACTTTTGTTTTCCCTAGGGATTGAGTGACTCTATCGGAGATAAGCCTTGATGGGGATTTTGAGCTACATTCAAAATAGTCTCTTGTGTCTTATTTTTGGTTTGAGTTTGACAAGATTCTAGGAGAGATTTATATAGATTTTTCACTTCCTGCTTCTGAGAAATATGATAAGGAAAATTGCGAATAGAATATCTTTGTGTCGAGGATGAAGGTGAATGCTTTCTAGAGGGGAAATACGGAATTATTTTGCTGCCTCAAAAAGTGTTTCCGTGATTATACGGTTGTTATCTCTGGCGAGAGGCGATCGCACTTTAAACTTCTGGCTGGTAGCAATTTCTGTTTGATGCTAGTGAAAGAGGGAGAAAAAGCGATCGCCCACAACTCCCAAATCTCAATTCAGCATTTCAGCATCAATTCCCAAAGCTTGAAGTTGTTCCGGAGTGAGCGATTTAAGCCGCTGTGCCAACTGCTGCCGCTTTTGCTGCTCTTGCTCTAACTGTTGCAAGGCTTGCTCTTTCTCCTGGCGCTCAATATCTACTTGCTCATGTCCCGTTAACAACAAATTTCCATCTAAGTCCCACCAACGCAACCAGAGTTGTTCTGGGTTATTCAAGAAGATTCCCCGCCACACTCCCAACTCTACTTGCATCGGAGTAATGGAATAGTGTCCCCGCTCATTGGGAGTCATCCTCTCATAGGAGGTATTAACCAAGTGATACATCTCCAGAGTGCCGTGGCTAACTATATAGATGCCATAGTAAGGAATTCGCATCACCCGCTCGTAGACCCAAAACTTACCCGGTTTTGTGACTTCTCCCATTTCAGAGCGAGATAACGGAGTTCTATCTCGTTCCTCACTGCCATCACCAGAGGCAAACTCTAAGGCAATGGTAGGTGTAATGTACTCTCGCCACAGCACATAGGAGCGGCGAATTACACCATCTAATCGAGGTGGCACATTCGGCACATAAAACCAGTCAGGTGCCTCTGCTCCTTTCTCCGGTGGTTCAGTCTCTCGCCAGTAAATACCGCAATCTTGTCCAATGCAATATTGTCCATCTGGATGCAGTCGTTGCAAGGTGGAATTGATTGAATCCGTCAGAATCAGGCTTTGGGGATGCTCCTGAAAATTTTTCACGAAACTACCATCGGATTCTGGCAACTGAGTATGGTCGGGGAATGGAGGTGGTAGAGCAATTTCATTTAGTATCTCAGTCATATCAGAGATGAATATTGCAGCAACTTACTACTACCATCTTGCCCAATCTACCAAGTTTAGGCTTGCAATCGCCTTGGCTTCAGCTATCTGGAGTACAGGGGATTTTTTAGTAAATCCCCTAGAACTTTTTCATCCGAGTATCACAAACTGGCGGAGAATTACTCTTTAGAAACTGGTAGCTGATAACTGATTTCCATCGCTTCGGTATGTCATTTTTGGACGGAACACGAAAAATTCTCTACTTAATCGAAGGTTCACCTATCCCATCAGAATTACTGTATCAATAACATGAATGACACCGTTATCAGCTTCGATATCTGCGGCTAGAACCGTGGCATTTTTTACCTCAAAACCATCAGAGGTATCAATCCTAATCGATGAACCTTCAACAGAGGTAACTGAATCCACTTTTTCCAAATCAGCTTTTGTTAACTTGCCAGAGACGACGTGATACTTCAAAATTCGAGTTAGCTGAGGAATGTTCTGCACGAGGGTTTGTATTGTTCCCGGTGGGAGTTTGGCAAAAGCATCGTCATTCGGTGCAAAGACAGTAAAAGGGCCGGGACTTTTCAGTGTCTCTACTAATCCAGCCGCTTTGACAGCGGTTACTAGAGTCTCGAAAGAACCCGCGCTAACCGCAATATCAACAATATCAGGCACTTATTTATCCTCAGTTAAAAATGGCTAAAAATCTAATTTATTATTTTACTGGTTAAGGCACACAGAAAGCTGTTTTTAGAGATTAATTTTATTGATAAGCTGATAAAGTTTTTGATAAATCTGAATAATTTCTCTTTTGCCCCGAATCCAATAATCATGTAAACTATTAGCAATTAGAGAGCGTTTCTAACGCTAACAAGCCAGCCCCATAGGCAGGTTCGTAACGAGGAGAAACTATCTTTACCCCAGGCTTGTGGGTGACAAAAGCTGCTTCAAATTGCTCACGCATTAAAGAAAAACCCTGCCATACACTTCCTGTTGTCACCACTTCAACAATGTCGGAAGGGCTAAAAAGGCTATCAACAACTACTTGTGTAGCTTTGACTAATTCTTTAACAGCCTCTTCAATAATACCAAGGGCAACCGCGTCTCCTGAGGTCGCTTCTTGAGCCACAATCGGTGCTAACGCCGCTATGTCTTTAACACTCCACCCTGGCTGATAGATGACATTGACTAACTCTTCTAAACTCGATAAACCGAGATGCTGTTTAAATCGCTCTTGAAGAGTGGTGGCAGCATCGCATCCATCATAAGCTTTCAGTGCCGATCGCAAACCCGAAATAGCAAGATGATAAGCGCCGCCAGCGTCTCCTAAAAGATGCCCCCAGCCTCCTACTCGCTTGGTACATCCGGTTGAATTTCGCCCAAAAATAATGGAACCGGTGCCTGCGATCGCAACTACTCCGACACAATGACCCAGTCCTCCCACTAAGGCAATCAACGCATCGTTCCCAATTACAATCGTTGAGGGTCGCAAAGCCCAAGTGATAGGAAGTGAGTCGCTCAACTGTAACTGTTGTACGAAAGTCTCAACGACTTGGATATCGGCGGGGCGATCGACACCGGCTACTCCCAAACAAATGGCTTCAACTGGGACAGCCTGGAAGCTAGCCGTTGCCTGAGTAATAGCCGATTCAATGGAACACAAAGCCGCTGACTTACCGACACTCTGATAATTAGACGCACCCGCTTCACCCCGTCCCAGCACTTGACCGGTATCGTTCATGAGGACACAAACTGTTTTGGTTCCTCCCCCATCAATGCCTAACACCAAGCTCATGGGACTTTACCCCTTTTACCCAGATTCTCCACCCTCAAGTGTCACACAAACTAGTGCAGCGTGGCAGAAATAACTATCCAGTTGAAAAAGGTTAAAAAGCTTACTGTACAAACTTTCTTGCCTTCTGCCTCCTGCCTTCTTGCACTAGTTTATGGAAATGGGGAACCCTTATAGTTTTTTCGGGAGTCTATCTATCTATCTTGAGTAGAGGACGCTCTGCGTCTTTACCTGAAAGCCAAGCTGACATAGGCTATTGCTAGCATAGAAACAGGCAAGGACAAATCTACAGAGAACGCATACAGCAAGGATTTGTTTAAGACAAAAAATTTTGGAGAGACTTGATGCAAAAATCATTGTTCGTTGGCTGTCTCGTTCTGCTTATGGCTGGATGCGCCCAAAAGCCTCCCTCTACAACCACCAGTGCTGAAAGTCCGTCCAAGAGTGCACAGCTTTCCCAGGAGTCCGCCAAAACCCCTGCCGCTGCACAAAGTAACGTCGAACTGATTAATGCCGGAACTGAACCTAAGCAGCAACTGCGTTTCACACCTGGGGCGAACACCAAGCAAACGCTACAAATGACTATGGATATGGACATGGCAATGTCTGTAGGAGGGCAAACTCAGCCAGCCTTTGATAGTCCACCCATTAAGATGACGATGGAGTCGGAAGTCACAAAAGTGGATGCTAACGGGGATATTCACACAGATTTTTCCTATTCGGATGCAGATGTTGTTGCGGCTAAGAATACCCCACCTGAACTGGTTAACGCGATGCGATCGCAAGTTAAAAAGCTGGTTGGCTTACGCGGTTCTATGATTGTCGATAACCAGGGAAACACGAAACAGGCAAACTTTAATACGCCTGAGACACTCGACCCCAACACGAAAAAAATGGTTGAGCAAATGGTGACTTCCCTCAAGCAACTTTCCTCACCCGTTCCCTCAGAAGCCGTTGGAGTGGGTGCCAAGTGGAAGATTCCGAACTCGGTTACGGCTAATGGCATGACGATGAATCAGAGTTCCACCTATGAGTTAGTTGATTTAAAGGATAATGTCGCCTCCTTGCAAGTGAGCATGGAACAGCAGGCAGGAGAACAAAAAATCAACCCACAAGGTTTACCTCCTGGTGCTTCTATTGACCTCAAATCCATGAATTCTCAAGGCAATGGGAAGCTCAAGTTGGCGTTGAATAAAGTCATGCCCGTTAGTTCCACCATGTCCATGCGTTCTAAGTCACAGATGAGTGTGAAAGACCCGAACAGTGAAAAATCCACAGCAATGGATATGAATGTATCGGTTGAGATGGCTCTCGAATCTAAGTGATGAGGATGCATTGAGTTTTAGGGTAGGGGTGCATGGCTGTGCGCCCTTACAGAAGTTTTCTCTTCAAAATACACCCTTTAAAATTAAACAGTGGAACACAATCAACAGGATTGGGAACCAGAGAAAACATGGATTTTTGCGGTAGGAATTCTCGAATGGGAATATGGAGAAACCTGGGCACCTTTCCCAGATGCGGTGGAAGGTCGGTTTGATGAAAAACTCGTCGATTTCTTCTATTCTAAGGGAGTTCCAGAGGAACAAATCGTTTACTTGCAAGATGGAGAGGCGACTTTAGATCAGATTCAAGAAAGCTTGACTGAACTGTTGTCGAATACCAACGAAGATGACTTATTTATTTTGTATTTTGCGGGTCACGGAGATTGGGATTCTGAATCAGGTGAACATTATTTTATCAATTACGATGCCAACCCCGACGACCGAGATAACTATTGGTCTATTCCTTCAATTTATGACGACATTGAGAGCAATTTCAATGGCTCTAAAGTGTTGCTTTTGGCGGATTGTTGCTTTTCTGGGGGGTTGATTGATGAACTGAAAAAGCGAGAGACAGACCTTGCTTATGCTTGTGTGACTTCAGCTTATTCTCATAACAGTTCAACGGGTGAGTGGACGTTCACAGAGGCTTTATACAAGGGTTTGTTGGGCGATCCAGTGGTTGATTTAGATGGCGATCATATCGTGACGCTCTATGATTTTGCTCGATATGCTGAATTGGAAATGGCTTTTATCGAGGAACAAAAATCGATGTTTCTCACCACCCATGATTTTGACCCGCAGATGCAGTTAGCCAGTGTGTCAGATGAGATTGAACCCATAGAGGGAAAGCGGGTAGAGGTTGAGTACGAAGAAGAATGGTATAAAGCGAAGACTCTGGAACGAAATAATGGTGAAACTTTAATTCAGTATCTTGGCTATGATCAGGAACAAGAATGGGTGGACGAGGAGCGAATTCGTCCCTACAAACCGGAAATGTTTGGCATTGGTGAAGCGGTAGAGGTGGAATATGGAGAAGAATGGTATTCTGCCACTGTAAAAAAGGCTTGGTATGGCCTCCACTGTGTCAGTTATGATGATTTTTCGGAAGAGTGGGATGAATGGGTAGGGAGCGATCGCATCCGAGAACCCCAATAGTTTTGCACAGCCAAGCTACCACTGCTGAAAAATGGAATATTTTCGGATTTTGTTAAAGCCCACATTCCGCCCTTTGACTGTCACAAGTAGATAATTTAGTGGAGGCAATCGAGGCAAACGCAACGTAAGTGGAGTTAAAGATAGCCTAGCCAGCTTTTTGGCCGAAACAGGATAATTGAACGGGAGTGGAAGGGCTAAGTCTTGGGGAGGGGGTGTGAAAGCAGCAGAAATGCAGGTAATGAACCTCGACCACTTGGGTCTGGTGGCAGGTATTATTGACGAAATCGGGCTGGTGGAACAAATAGACCTGCGGTTGGGGCAAGACAGCCGAGGAAAAGTCAGTGCAGGTCTTGTGGTCAAAGCAATGATTCTCAACGGACTGGGCTTTGTGTCAGCCCCACTGTACTTATTTAGTCGATTTTTTGAAGGGAAAGCTACAGAACACCTGATTGGAACCGGAGTCAAGCCAGAACATCTCAATGATGACCGCCTGGGACGAGTGCTTGATGAACTGTTCCTGGCAGGACTAACCCGTTGCTTCGTCAGCATTGCCATGAAAGCTATCGCCAAGTTTGGAGTGAGTATTGAGACAGCGCACTTAGACTCGACCTCATTTCATCTGCATGGCGAGTATGAAACAGCCAATGACGAAGTGGTAGTCACTCAAAAGACAGAAGATGGCACAAGAGTAGAAATTGAGGTAGCGCCGAAAGCGATTCACCTAACGTATGGATATTCTCGTGACCATAGAAGTGACCTCAAACAATTCGTGATGAATCTGATATGTGGTGGAGAGGGTGGTATACCGTTATTTTTAGAGATGGCAGATGGCAATCAAGACGACAAGACAAAGTTTGCCCATCTGTTTGAGGAGTTTCAGAAACAGTGGACTTTTGAGGGAATACACATAGCAGATAGTGCTTTGTACACTGCCGACAACCTCAAGCGGATGAAGCAGTTGAAATATCACACCCTAGAAGCAGTAGAAATCATTGAGCAAGACCATTACTCCCAACCGGGAAGACCAGCAAAGCAAACTCGACCCACTCACAAAACCTATCACATTCAAGCCACATTGGTAGTCAATGAAACTGTCCTAGAACAACAAAGACAGCAAGCGGGACGATTCATTCTCGCCACCAATGTCCTAGACAAGGAACAATTGAATAATGATGCAGTCCTGAGTGAGTACAAAGAGCAGCAGAGTACGGAACGGGGCTTTAGCTTTCTCAAAGACCCTCTGTTTTTTGCTGATAGTGTTTTCCTGAAAGACCCAGGTCGCATTGCTGCTGTAGGGATGGTTATGGGATTGTGTCTGTTGGTCTACAACTTGGGACAGGCAGCTTTACGTCAAGCCTTAGTTCAAGCTGATGAAAGCCTCCCTAATCAATTAAAAAAGCCGACTCAGCGTCCCACCCTCCGCTGGATATTTCAGTGTTTCCAAGCGGTGCATTTGTTAGTGATTGATGGGGTTGAGCAAATTGCCAATCTTACCGATGAACGCTTAAAGATTTTGCGCTTTTTCTCTCAAGCTTGCCGGGACTACTATCTATTGTGCTGAGTTCTTCAAGTCATTGAAATACTTCAACAATTATTTCAGCAAAGTGATGCGTAGACGAGCTTTTTAGTTAACGCATCAGGCTTTTCCTGATAGGAAACAGTTCACTTTATGTTGCCAGTTACTTGACTTTTTATTGCTACTTGCTGCTTTTTGAGAACAAGCACCCGAAAAAAGTTAGCATCTCTCATCTCTAGAACGTTTCACTCGATTGAACTGGCCTGTGTTAGCCTTCAGTTCCACACAATTATCCGCTTGTGACAGTCAAAGGGCGGAATGTGGGTTAAAGGGTATCTGGGTCGATATTCAACTCCCGTAGTTTCGCGGCTAATCGCTCAGCCCGTTGTGTTTCCTGTTCAGCCCGTTGTGTTTCCTGTTCAGCTCGTTGTGTTTCCTGTTCAGCTCGTTGTGTTGCCTGTTCAGCCCGTTGTATTTCTTGTTCGGCTACTTCTTCCGGTGTGGGAACTAGCTCACCTTCTGCGGTGAAAAAGCGTAATTGTCTTTGATGAATTCCCAAATATAACTGTAGTTGTTGACTCCACAACAATCCTTGAGAATTAGGTTCTAGCGATTGGTATTCACCATCTAATAAATGGAATCCCTCAAATTCTAAGCTGTCCGGGTCAAACCAAAAGTAATCCGGTGTGCGAAATGTATCTTGATATATTTGCTTTTTCAATCCTCTATCGGTGGCGGCTGTTGAAGAGGAGAGGATTTCTACAATAATATTGGGGTATTTCCCATCTTCATGCCAGACCACCCAGCTTTTACGGGGTTTGCGTTCAGTTCCTAGTACCACGAAAAAATCCGGCCCTCGGAAGTCTTCTGATTTGCGCTGACGTGGACTGTAATAGATGGTGAGATTACCAGCCGAAAAAAAGTCATTGCAATCGCGCCACCACCAATCCAGGCATTTGAGCAGCAGCAGCATTTGTTGTAAATGAAAATAACTTTCCAATTGCGGCTCGTCACTATATAAATCGCTAGGGGGAAAGATAACATCTTCGGGGATGTCTTGGGAGATTTCTAAGTCTTGGGTGAGGGACATGGCCGTTTCATTCAATTATTGCTGAATCTAGTTTAGTCAACGGTGGAAAGGGCGATCGCAGCAGCTAAATTAAATGCGTCACAGCTTATCATTACCTGTTGTTGATGGTGGAGTATCCCCTGAAGAGGACGTTTCAACTGTCAGATTACCTGCAATATTCGCCTGATTCTGGGGATTTCTACCACCTGGAGAGGGCATCCACCACGCCAGTATGGATGTTACACCGCCCCAATAGATTGCATCGTTTTTGCCATCCTTTGCACCTACAGCAAGCTGATTGATACAAAAACTTAAGACGATCGCACTAAAAGCCACCTGCACAACAAACCGAAATAAATCTGGATGTTGCACACAAAACAAGGCAAATGATCCGACTCTGGTGGTTGTAAACGTCGATGCGCCTAGTTTTACCTCAGGTATATTCGTCGATGATGGAACAGATGAACTAGCGGAATGGGGTGTGGAAGATGATGTACTGTCCATAGTCGTAACCCTCAACAAGATAATTTACAAAAGCTGATAGCAAACTGCACTGATTGCTCTCCCATAAAATCTGTGCCAAAGCCTATCCCTTAACCCCAGATGAAAACCATAGATTGAGAGCCGGAGGCGAATACTTCAATAGACCTATTGTCACCAATAGTCCGGTTCACAATCAAGTTAATTTTTGGCTCAAATTAACTACAACTGAAACGGCACTCTGGCTCCAATTAGGAGTCTTTTCACTCACTTGTCCCAACGAGTAAGCTTTTCAGGCTGATGGGTTTTCCGTTGGTATCTCATCCTATAAGCCACCCAATACCCAAACACATCTGGGGTGCTGCCATGACTTGTGCCTAATTTATGATCCATTTGTCTATGACTTTGGGTGGCTTGCCGAACCGAGTGGAAACGAATAGCATTTTGAAGTTGGTGCGTCACCCTGCCATATACAATGCAAAACACGGAAGGAAGACCATTTAACTTGCCAGCACTGTGTCCAAGACTTCCTCGAAACAGGCTGACCTTTACAGCAAATTGAGGGGATCAAGTGTTGATGATGGATCTTCGGCAAATCAAGCAATTCAAATCCGGCGTTCGGTTCGTCGCCTTATCCGGAGTGTTAGCTGTCGTTAGCACTGGGGGTTGGCTAATCTATAGTCAAACATTTAATCAAGCGGCTCAACCGCTTGCGGTGCGTTTGCTCACAGTCAAACGAGGCAATGTAGAACTCGTGATCAATGAGAGTGGTACTGTTGAACTGGGAGGTCAACAACAGCTAAAATCTCCTGGAGAAGTCACGGTGGATCGAGTCCTGGTTAAGGTTGGCGATCGCGTTCGTGTTGGTCAGAAACTGCTCGTCCTCCGCAATCCACAGCGACAAACAAACCTGGAAAACCAGCAGCTAGAGATTCGCAAACAACAACTCAAGCTCACCCGCAGCCGCCAGAAGGTGGAAGAGGCGAAAGAAAAGCTGGCAGCCGCCCAAAAGGAACTCAAAGAGCCGCTCAACCAACAATTTTTGATTCGTAAACAAGAACTCATCCTGGAACGCAGCCGCCAGAAGGTGGAAGAAGCCAAAGAAAAGTTAGCCACCGCTCAACAGAAACTTCAGCAATTAGAAATTCTGGATCAAAAAGGCTTCATTCCGGCTAATGAACTGCAAGAACAAAAAGAACAAATCCGCAATGCTGAGTTTGCCGTGCGGGATGCTCAAAGCGTTGTTAACGCAGAGATTCTCGAACTTCAGCGCCTGCAAGCCGAGAAACAACGTCCCTCTCAACTCCAAGACCAGGTGATCGAGGCGCAATCTGAATTGCAAGAAGCTCGCTCCTCCGTTAACACCGATAGCAGCGAACTCCAGCGCCTTCAAGTAGAGCGAGAGAGTATTCAGGAGCAACTACAAAATAATATTGTCACGGCTCCCATTGCGGGTAAGGTTTTGGATGTCCAAGCCAAGGATGGAGATGGAGTCAAACCCGGTGATGTGTTGTTGACTCTAGGCAACCCGGCACAAGAATTGGTGAACCTTCAGCTATCCACGCTGAACGCGACTAAAGTCCGAGTCAAACAAAAAGCCCGGATTAAGGTGATTGGACCCGATGCTAAATCTTATCAGGGACAAGTCAAGAGCTTGTATCCTCAAGCGATCGCACCAGACGACAACCCAGGCTCATCCCGAAGCCAATCAGCCCAAGCCAAAGTCCCTGCGATCGTTCAGCTTGACGAACCCACGGGTACTTTAATTCCAGGAAGCCAAGTCAGTGTTGAGATTATTCAAGAACAACGACAGAACGTATTAACGTTAGATCCATCTGCCATTGAACGTTCTGAATCAAAACCGTTTGTTTGGATTCGAGACGATTATGGTAAGGCTCAAAAACGACCGATCACGTTAGGGCTAGAAGGAGCAACTCATGTAGAAGTTAGATCCGGCTTACGTCCCGATGAACACGTCATACTGCCCCCACCTGAAACTCCCCTCAAACCGGGAATACCTGTTGTTCCTCAAACGAGTTTTCCTACTCCTAGTTCTAATATTAGTCCTGTTCAGTCCTAAAATGTTTTCCCTTTGTACACACCGTCATGAGGATTTTGCACTTGTGTATAACAATCCTAAACCATAAGGTAAGATTAGCTGTTTTTCAGGAACAACAGAGACACAGAAGGCGCTCCAGGAGAGAAAGGGAGTTGAATCAATGATAAATATAAATAATTATTTAGGACTGAAAATAGAACTTTGTAAAGTAAAAAAGATAATCTTCCCCATACCTCATGAGTCTCTCCTCCCTCGATCTTCTCGCCCTCACCTTTAATTCCCTGCGCGGCAACCCCTTGCGTTCTGCCTTAACTACTCTTGGAGTATTCATGGGTGTAGCGTCAGTCAGTGCCACACTTCAGGTTGGCACTATCAGTCGGGCAGTGATTGAAAAGGAATTGTCAAAGCGAGAAGCGCCTCATCTTACTGTTGGGCTGTGGAGAATTAAAGGTAGGGAGGCAAAACTAGAAGATATGGAATTTTTCCGACAACAACTCAAAGGTTTGCAATCCATCAGTGCGGTTAATTTCGTTTGGGAATTGGGGAGTCCAACCGTATTTCAGGGTCGAGAAGCAGAGCCAGATATTCTGGCAATTTCCCCAGACTATTTGCTGACTTCGGGGCGGCGAGTATTGGTCGGTCGCTCTTTTACAAAGGCTGATTTTGTTAACTATCGACCTGTTGTTCTGATTGATGAAATTTTAGCCCAACAACTGTTTCCAGACCAAGATCCCAGGGGTCAACTCATCTTCACCGGACAAAACCCATTTCTCGTGATTGGCGTGATAGAAACTAAACGTAATTCTGAGGAAGATGAACCAAAAGGTGGGTTATTGATGCCGATGTCAACCTACAGTTCTATCACGGGGAAACAGCGGATTAATTCTCTCTGGCTACGACCCCAAAACCTCAAAGATATGAAAAAAATAGAAGCTCAAGCTAAGGCCATCTTTGAGCAACAGTTTCCTGACTCGGATTTTTCTTCCTGGAATAATGTTGACGATATTCTCCAACAACGAGAAACCTTTGAACTCGCCACACGAGGACTCACGGCTGTGGGCATCATCTCATTGCTGATTGGTGGAGTAGGCATTGCTAATATTACGATCGCCGCCGTGATGGAACGTACCCCAGAAATTGGATTAAGACGAGCAATTGGGGCAACCCGGAGAGATATTTTACTGCAATTCATTCTAGAAGCCGCACTGTTAAGCCTAGTTGGAGGCATTGGCGCGATCGCTACTGTACATGGATTAACAGTAGTGGTGGCAAATACGTTCAAATTACCCTATACATTCAAGAGTAATATCGCCGTTTTATCCTTAAGTTCAGCCTTACTCGTCGGTGTGGGTGCTGGTTTTCTCCCTGCTATTCGCGCTAGCCAAATCGATCCGGTGAAAGCGCTACGGAGTGAATGAGCTTCATCAGATCTCGATGTTGGGATTCTGAAACGCAGCACTACTCAATGCAGCATCGCTTTGATGTAGGCTTGCCAATCAGATTCATCTACTGAAAGCACTGTCTTATGCCAAAATCCCTCAACCCAGCCTCTAAACGTCCCAACCCACGAGATTATCTGCCTTTTCCCCGCATCAGCATTTTTATTTCCACAGTCCTCGGTATGCTCATCGCCGTTGTCGGCACCGCTTGGACATTCACCCTCGCGTTTAAACCTCAGCCAGCACCCAAAGCTTCTGTCAACGACAAAATAGCCCTCAAATCACCCATCCTTGAGCCAACTTTGTCACAGCCTTTCACCCCTAGGCTGAAGCCAACCCATCCACCGATTGCTGAAGAAACACCAGCGCAGCATCCCGCCTCATACCCAGTTGCGTTCAAACCGCTAACCAGAACCTCACCCCCAACCCCTTCCTCATCCTCACTAAAGCTTCGGCTACAAGGAGAGGGGAGTCATTTAACTTGCCTCTTGGAATGCCACTGGGTATCAAATGCCGAGAACGCCCCTTTGGCAGTCTACCCATTTCTGAGCCAAGAGACGGGGTTGAACTCAGTTCAGATGTTACAAAACCTCCCCACCCAACACCAGGAAATCGCTCCCATTCAAACCCAGAAAACACAACAAACCCAGCCCATTGCTGACAACCCATTAACCGAAAATCAACCCAAACCTGTAGCGAAATCGCGTGCCATTAAACTCACTCTTTCGGATGTTGTCATTCTGGCTTTAGAGAACAATCGACCGATTAAAAATGCCTACCTCGAACGAATTGCCCAAAAACAAGAACTAGCTGTAGCAGAAGATAAATTTTCTCCTGATTTCACTCCTACCGTGTCCATATCTATTGCACAATTAGGCACAAATCGCAGGACAACCGATGCAGACTTAGGAATCGGGGCAACGGTTTCTGTAAAAGTTCCGACAGGAGGAGAGCTGAGTTTTCGTTGGGCAACCAATGGTCAGACGGTATCTCAAAATGGCCTGAATCTTGATATCAATGATGACCCTTTCAGTCAAAATCTACAGCTCAGTTTTAACCAACCTTTATTAAGGGGTTTTGGAGTGAACGTAAATAGAGCTTCGGTTGATATTGCTCGATTGACGGAACAGGTTAATATCTTGGATTTAAAATCTACCCTAAGTAACACGATTACAGAAGCCATCCTCGCTTATCGTGAATTAATTCGGGCACAGGAACAGCTAAAAATTGCTCAAATTTCCCTACAAAGAGCAGAAGAATCATTAGCTAATAACCGAATTTTAATTGAGTCCGGTAGACTCGCCCCCGTTGATATTGTTCAAAGTGAAACTGAGGTGGCGAGGAGACAAGTCAGTTTGATAGAAGCTGAAAACAACCTTGAAGCCGCTAGATTACGCCTAGTGAATATTGTTGATATTGAGCCAACGGCTGTCATTGTAGCTACTGACTCCTTGATTGCACCTGCCGTTTCTCTCAATTCAGACAATCTCAGGCAATTAGCGTTTGAAAATCAACCGGATTATTTGAAGGCACAGTTAGATTTAGAAAGAACTAAATTGGCCTTATTGCAAGCGGAGAATAACCGACTTTGGGATTTAAACCTGAATACCAGTTACGGTTATGCTTCTAACAACACCAGCGATGTCCGAATCGGATTAGGGTTGAGCCGTCAAATTGGTGATTTAACAGTAGAACGAGATTTTCAACGCCGTTTAGTCAACCAAATCCAAGCCGAAAATACTCTCACGGAGCAACGTGAGAGTTTAGATATTCAGTTAATAGATAGGATTAGAAATGTTAATCTGAGTTTCGCTCAGGTAGAACTGGCTAAAAAAGTCACAGAGTCCTCGGAAAAGCAACTAGAAATTGCACGAGAAAAACAAAGATTAGGGAGAGATATTACCGTTTTTGAGTTAATCCGACTTCAGGATGATTTAGTCCAAGCCAGAAATGTAGAACTTAATGCAATTATTAACTACCTTAATGCTTTAACCCGATTAGATCAGACTCTAGGCACAACCTTAGACACCTGGCAAGTAAAGATTGATAGACAATAAGGCATTAAGAGGCTGTGATAACCCGTCTAAATCCTTACTCATATTGATGGCTGTATCACGGTAAGATATTTCTGGTTGATAGCCTTTTATCTTTCATAATGAGCCAAATTTCTTCTCCAACATCTACCCATTCTCCCATTAAACTGTTTGAACAACCCAGTCAATGGCTCTACGCCTTTTGGAAATTCTCGCGCCCTCACACGATTATTGGCACCAGCCTGAGTGTTTTGGCGTTGTATCTGATTACTGTGACAACCACTAATAGCCAAGTCACATTGGAAAGTATAGAGCAACTGCTGGGAGCGTTGCTGTCCTGTTTGTGCGGTAATGTCTACATTGTTGGACTCAATCAACTAGAAGATGTAGAAATTGACCAAATTAATAAACCCCATCTTCCAGTTGCTGCCGGTGAATTTTCGCGGCGACAAGCTCAAATTATTGTCGCTGTAACGGGTATCCTCGCATTACTATTAGCAGGTTTACTAGGGACATGGTTGTTCTTGATGGTGAGTATTAGTTTAGCCATTGGAACAGCGTATTCGCTCCCACCAATCCGATTGAAGCGATTTCCCTTTTGGGCAGCATTATGTATTTTTTCAGTTAGGGGAGCTATTGTTAATTTAGGGCTGTTTTTGCACTTTAGCAATTGTTTATTAGGGACTGTTCTGTTTCCCACTGCACCCGTGTGGGTGCTAACCTTATTTATTGTGGTATTTACCTTTGCGATCGCGATTTTCAAAGATATTCCCGATATAGAAGGTGACAAGCAGTACAACATCACTACATTTACGATCAAACTGGGTCAACAAGCAGTGTTTAATTTGGCTCGTTGGGTAATAACCGTATGTTATCTAGGGATGCTCATTGCCGGAATATTTTGGCTATCGGCTTCTGTTAATCCAATTGTTTTGGGTGTTAGTCATCTAGTATTGTTGGGTATCTTGTGGTGGCGGAGTCGGAATGTAGACTTGCAAGATAAAATCGCGATCGCACAGTTTTATCAATTTATCTGGAAACTCTTCTTCCTAGAATATTTAATCTTTCCCGCCGCCTGTTTATTATAAAGGCTGAAGGATGAAGAAGGAAGGATGCAAATCATTTCTACTTTATCCAGTGGAAAGCCGTTTTAACATCTCATCGCCTTTCACTCTTGACTTCAATCCCGGTTGTTTGTAGGGGCACGATAATATCGTGCCTTACCAGTGATGTAGTCTATCAGTAGCTGAAGCCCTTGAGAATTTAAGCAACTAACTCCTTCTGCTTTCTCGATGCCACTAAGCGAAGCATCATTGCTAAAACTAACAAGATGACCAAGGGAGAATAGCTCAGCATTGAATTGGGCAGCTTAAAGCTGTATTCAAACAGAAACCCTAACCAGAAAAAGTGCATTCCAGTACTGTGTAAAATCTTCCACCCGCGTTTACCTAACCAAGCGGCTGGGCGATTGAAGGAGGTTACAGTCATGGCAAACAGCAAGACGTAGCCAAATAGTCCCAATGGGTTGGAGGATGGAGCAGCGCCAGCCGTGACGAACCATAAACCGGAAAGAGCGATCGCATGATAAGTATGGGACACTGCCATTGATATTCCCAGATAACGGCGATTTTTCAGGAGCCATGCTGAGAGTGGAGTTGACCAAAGTTTGTGCAGCGAGGAAGCAACAAATGCACCGAGAAATAGGATGGTTGATGTACGAGCCGTTGCTCGAATTGCCATCCGCATTCCTTGTTCATCAATGCCATGAAACAGCCAAATTATGGCAACCATAGTGCCGACTGTCAGCGCTGAAAAACCAACGATGCGCCATCCTTGTAATGGGAATTTTGTACCTCTCATGCTTGGGAATTCCTTGAATATTGCTGGTGTTCAAAATCTTGCGCCACCTCTTTGACCCCCCTAACCTCCTCACTAAAGCTCCGGCTTAATAAGGGGGGAATATTAGGAAGAACTTTTATTATTAGGGGAACTTAGCTCCCTCCCCTTAGCAAGGGGAGGGCTGGGGTGGGGTAAAAACGATTGGCTACAAGATCTGATTGATAGGTACTTAATTTAGCGATCGCTCCCTAATCTTGTCTTGCCTAATCTCCCGAAAAATGTCCTAATCTTCAGAATTCACAGAGCTTTTCTGTATGCTTTAGGTGTCGTTTTAGTATGTTGGCGAAACACCCTCGTGAAATGACTTTGACTCGCAAAACCCACTTCCTGACAGATTTCCACAAGCGCTAATTCTTGATGGCGCAGCAACTGCTTGGCTTTCTCAATCCGGCATTTCATCACGTACTGATGCGGTGTAAATCCTGTAGATTGTTTGAATAAACTGGCAAAGTAATTCGGACTCATCCGCACGGCAGCAGCAATTTCAGCCAGCGTCAAATTTTGGTCTAAATGCTCGTTGATGTAGCTTACCGCTTGCCTTAGCTTATAGTTGGGCAATCCACCTGTATAGTCTTTAATCTTCTGTGGGTGGGAACAGTATCGCCTGAGTAAATGCGCCGATAGTGCTGTTGCCATAGACTCCGCGTAAAGCCGACTGTCGGTACCCCCAGCTTCTAACTCCGCCTTCAGTGCCAATCCCATGTGCTGAATTAAGGGATCGTGTATCTGCCATTGCGGTACTAACTCGACTTTATCTGGATTCACCGATTCACAAGCCGCACGGGTAAGTGTGGTAGGTTCGAGAAACAGTTCGAGTAATGGCACTTCGCGATCGACTTGTGTCTTGGGTAGGGATTGGGTAGCGGGGATAATGGCAATCTCCCCCTGAGCGTAATCTACCTGTTTCCAACGTCCATCAAGTAGATAGGTGGCACGAAAATCATCCAGAGCAATCAGAATAAAGTGCTGACGGAGGTGAGTTTCAGCCATTTCGTCAGCGGGTTCTAGCTCATAGATGAGGTTCAAGCCATCCCATCCTGACTCGAAGCTGGAGAGGAGGTGTAAGTGTACAGGCGGTTCGCTGCTGGACACGATCAAAGGTTATCTTGTTGATAGAAGCCTTACTGCTACTCATTATGACTCAGCCAAATCTTCTGGAACTTGCTAAGCAGGGAAATCCGAAGGCGATAGCTGCCCTAATGAACCGCCAGTTGCAGCCCAAGGGTATTACTGCGAAAGCTGGCATGAAAAATGGGTGTTTACAAATCATGTTGGAATCAGCTCAAGTGCCAAATCAACAAGCTCTAGTTACCCTCATCCGTAAGGCGGTGATGAGCTTGAAAGCTGAGTCTGTCAAAAAAGTAAAGATCTACGGGCGACAAACAGGTGAAGAATTTCCCGCTTGGGATCAAGAGTTTGATGTAATCGCACAAAGCGTATCGCTAGCTACACCAGTTGTTGCCACATCTGTATCACAGCCTCAAACCGAGACTTGGAGATATATACGCACTCTCCGAGGGCATTCAAGTTGGGTTAAATCCGTCGCTTTTCATCCCGATGGTCAGACTCTTGCTAGTGGCAGCCAGAGGGACGGCATCAAAATTTGGGATATCAAGGTAGGCAATGAAATCCGCACCATTAAGGAGCCAATGGATCAAAGTTGGGTTAATTCTGTCGCTTTTAGCCCAGATGGACAAAGCTTAGCTAGTGATACTGGAGGCTTTCAAGCCATCAAGATTTGGGATTGGCGCACGGGCAATGAACTCCGTACCTTCGGCGCTTTGTCTTTAGGACATTCAAACCTGGCTAAGACTGTTGCTATCTTCAGCACTTCTGTTGTTGGGCATTCAAACACGATTAAATCGCTCACCTTCAATTCGGATGGACAGACTTTTGCCAGTGGGAGTGCAGACGAAACCATAAAGATTTGGGATATCAAGAAGGGAAAAGAGATACGTACCCTTACAGGGCATTCATCGGGGGTTGAGTCTGTTGCCTTCGATCCCGAAGGGAAGATTCTCGCTAGTGGTAGTCACGACAAAACTACCAAGGTTTGGGATTGGCGCACAGGCGAAGAACTTTGCACCCTCAGAGGGCATGGAGACTCAGTTAAAGCAGTTGCTTTAAGTCCAGATGGTGAAACTCTTGCTAGTGGCAGTGAGGACAATACTATTGGGCTTTGGGATGTCAGGACAGGTAGGGAAATCCACACTCTAACGGGGCATTCAGACGTTGTCTTCTCTGTTGCCTTCAATGCTGATGGCAAAACCCTCGCTAGTGGCAGTGGAGACAAAACTATCAAGCTTTGGGATGTCAAAACTGGCAAGGAAATCCGCACCTTTAAAGGGCATTCCAAATCTGTTTATTCAGTCGCTTTTAGTACGGATGGACAAAGTCTAGCCAGTGGTTCCGAGGATCAGACAATCATGATTTGGCGGCGTGATTCAACACCCCCAGACTTGCCAGTGATTCCTGCGTCTACCTCACAACCTCGAACAAGAAACTGGAGTTGTGAACTTACCCTAACGGGGCATTCACGCGGGGTTGAATCCGTCGCTATCAGCCCAGACGGGCAGACTCTTGCAAGTGGGAGTAATGACAAAACCATCAAGGTTTGGCGACTAAGTACGGGTGAAGAATTGCACACCCTAGTAGGACATTCAGGTTGGTTTGCAGGAGTTCATTCCGTTGCCATTAGCCCGGATGGCCAGACAGTAGCTAGTGGCAGTATGGATAGCACCATCAAGCTGTGGCAGCTAGATACAGGCAGGCAAATCCGTACTTTTACCGGGCATTCACAGTTGGTTAAGTCCGTTGCCATTAGTCCGGATGGGCAGACTTTAATTAGTGGTAGTGGTGACAGAAACATCAAGCTGTGGCAGCTAGGCACAGGCAGAGAAATTAGCACGCTCAAAGGACATTCAAGCACAATTAATTCGGTAGCCATCAGCCCGGATGGGCAGACTCTTGCAAGTTGTAGTGATGACAAAACCATTAAAGTCTGGTGTGTAGACAGTGGTAAACTAATTCACACCTTAACAGGACACTCAGGCTGGGTTCATTCCGTTGCCTTTAGTCCAGATGGGCAAACCCTAGCTAGTGGTGGAAGTTATGAGGACAAGACCATCAAGCTTTGGCGGTTGAGTACAGGCGAAGAACTTTTTACTCTCACAGGACATTCAGATTGGGTTCTTTCTGTCGCTTTCAGTCCAGATGGACAGATTCTAGCCAGTAGCAGTAAAGACAAAACCATCATTGTTTGGCAGTTGGATACAGGTGAAGAAATCTGTACGCTCACAGGGCATTCAGATATAGTTTCTTCCGTCGCTTTCAGTCCAGATGGGCAGACATTAGTCAGCGGTAGTAATGACAACACTATTATGATTTGGTGTGTGTCTCCCTAACCCTTATCGCTTACTCAAATTAGTCAACTGTTTCATTTTTTAGTAGAGATCATGTTTCAGTGCCATATTCTTCTAATTGTTCCATTAGAGCTTGGTATACAAGTAGACTTTTCTTCAGTAAAAATTGCTGATTATGATTATGATCCTGGATTGCAAATAGGAGATGAGGTTCAGGCAACTTTTGAACAAGATGGGCAGAAATTTGATTTAGTAACATTAGTTACGAAACGGCATAAACGGGTTATCTCTAACAAAAGCTCTAAAAGTATTTTTAGGCTATATATCTATCTAGAAGCACAGGATAGAGAAAAAGTTGTGAAATGGGCTGAAACACTTAAAATAAGTGATTCTATTAAGGAACATCTACGCGATCACTCCGCAGAACAAAACTAGAGTGTGTTTACAAAGCCAGTCAATATTTTTCAGTAGTAAACTTCTACGCTGTTTGAGTTTTACCTCGCCGTTGGTCAGTTTATCAACTATCGCTTTCTCCTCAACAAAGTTGAGGCAGACCGAGAACTCTACCTTGGAGTTCCAGTTGAGACTTACGAAACATTCTTCAGGCGCGAGACGGTGCGAGAAATGACTCAAGCTTACCGTCTCAAAATTGCAGTTTATAACCCAGACTTGGAGGCGATCGAGCAATGGATCGAGTAGAACAATACCGAGGCTATATCAAACAACTCCTAACAGAATATGCCAGCTATAAGTCCCTGAACAAAACAATCGAGCGGCAATTTGTTTGTGATACCGAAAACGACCACTATCAAATTGTCAACATGGGTTGGGACGGGCATCGCCGCATCTATGGCTGTACTATCCACATTGATATCAAAAATGGCAAGATCTGGATTCAGCACAACATGACCGAAATCGACCTAGCCCAAGAATTAGTCAGCCTCGGTGTTCCCAAAGAAGATATAGTGCTTGGGTTTCATTCGCCCTTCATGCGACAGTTTACCGACTATGCAGTTAGCTGAAATGTTAATCAAGTAGATACCGTTGCGATGGTCAGCGATCGCAATCAGTGCTTCTTTCACAGTGCGGCAACGAGAATCCTCATCAACGGTTCTAAATCGGTTGGCACGCGATAAAGAGTCAATTCTTGCGTTACTAATTTGTGCTGACGGTGCAGGACACCGAACTGCCAAATTGTACCAGTCGAAACTGCTCCGACTATGTCTGGTTGTTGCTCCACCAATGTTGATTTTTCCCACTGATCGAGTGCGATGAGTTGAACTGCCATCTGGGTGAAACCATTCGTCAAATCCTCGTGCTTTGCCTCGACTACCAACAGATTTGTCTTTGTCCTGAGCAAATAATCCAACTCACCTTGAAGCCGATTACTCACCTTGAGTGCATACTCAATCCGCAACTGTGCTCGCGTGTAGTGAATTAAATCTTCCATCAGCGGTGCAATCAACATCTCTCGGCGTGATTGCTCATTTGTAAGATCGATATAAGGTAACACTTCTTCCATGCGCTCACGCCGTTCCTGTAATCGATCTAACTCACCCTGATATTGCGGTAAATCGATTAGAGTGCGATCTAGTGAATAGCCATACTCCGCCAACACTTCATCAGCTGGAGCTTTCAGTTTGCCAATTTCACTGAACGTATAAGTACGATTGGGGTCAAGTAGAGGCATAGAATTGCTCCTAAGTTGCGGTCGAACGTATAACTTAATTAAATGATGAAGTATGAATGCTGAATTATGAAGTAAGCATTCATGCTTTTACGCATCAGATTTGAACTTCCCTTAAATGTAGACCGCTAAAAAGTTTTAGTGGTGGGAACATTGGTCACCTGAATTATTCTTGTTTTTCTTATTTCATAATTCATAATTCACAATTCAGAATTCTTGGTGACTTCCCAGAAATAAATTATTCAATGCTGTATCTTCGGGTGTTAGCCTGGTTGGGCGTAAAATCAGGAAAGCTTGAGTCTGTATGACGCGACACGAAAGGTTTACCGCAAATGGGCAAAGTTTACCTGGTAGGTGCAGGGCCGGGAAATATCGAATATCTCACAATTCGGGCACAGCAGTTGCTGGAACAAGCCGAGGTACTCATCTACGATGCCTTAGTCGATGAGCGATTGTTGACGTTAGTGCCCCCCAACTGCATTCAGTTCGATATGGGGAAACGGGGTGGACGCCCCAGCCCGTCCCAATCCGAGATTAACCAATTGATGGTAGAACAGTGTCGGCAAGGCAAACAGGTTGTCAGGCTCAAAAGTGGCGATCCGTTTATTTTTGGTCGCGCTACCTCGGAAATCTTATCCTTGCAGGAAGCTAACTGTCCGTTTGAGGTGGTGCCGGGAATTTCCTCCGCCCTAGCGGCACCGTTACTCGCTGGAATTCCCCTCACGGATACCGTATTGAGTCGAGGCTTTGCGGTGGTGAGTGCCCATGAACCAGAAGAGTTGGACTGGGAAGCGTTGGCACGGCTGGAGACAGTGGTGATTTTGATGGGTACACGTCATCTGGGGGAAATTGTCAAGCAATTGCAACGCCATAAGCGATCGCCTTCTTCACCCATCGCCGTGATTCGTGATTGTGGACGCCCCGAACAACAGGTTTGGGTCGGCACTTTAAAGGATATCGTTAAGCAAACAACGGGTATCTCTCTCTCCCCAGCGGTGATTGTCATCGGTGAAGTGGTGGGGTTACGGGACTATTTGCAATCCCCCAGTGAACCAGAAGTGCCCTCTTCTCCGGAAGTGGTTATTGGTGAAGAGTTGAGGGTGGAAGCGTGGGACGTTAAACCTTTACCCGAATTGAAGGTTGATACGTCGCCCGGTGAAGAGTTGCCCGTCTTAAACCTGGAACAGTGGAACGTTGAACCTTCACCCGAATTGAATGATGACACATTGCCCCCTGAAGAGTCACCCGGATTTAATGTGGCACAGTGGGACGTTAAACCTTTACCCGAATTGAAGGTTGACAATCCGCCCCCTGAAGAGTCACCCGACTTGACAATTGAACAACTCAACATTGAAATTTCACAAGCCCTAGAGGTGAACCCGTTGCCCGTTGAACCTTCTCCAGAAAACTTACAACCTGTTAACCTTCAACCTGTTAACCTTCAACTCGATAACGTGCAACCTTCCCCCCTCACCCCATCGTTACCATTGACGGGTAAAACCGTCTTAGTCACCCGTTCAGCGGGACAATCTAGCCATTTTAGCTACCTTCTGCAACAAGAAGGAGCCGAGGTGATTGAAATGCCTGCCTTGGTGATTACTCCGCCGTCTAGTTGGGAGGAGTTGGATCATGCGATCGCTCAACTCTATAACTTTGATTGGTTAATTCTCACCTCTAGCAACGGCGTTGAGTACTTTTTTGAACGACTGCACGCCCAAGGAAAAACCAACCGTGCCTTAGGTACGGTGCAAATTGCGGTGGTGGGCAAAAAAACAGCCGCTAGTCTTAAAGCACACGGATTGGAACCTGACTTTATTCCTCCCAATTTTGTGGCAGATTCCCTCGTCGAGCACTTCCCAGAACCCCTAGAGGGTAAAAGCATCTTGTTTCCCCGTGTGGAAAGCGGGGGCAGAGATGTTTTGGTGAAGCAGATTACCGCCCAAGGCGCAGAAGTCACAGAAGTTGCCGCCTATGAGTCAGGGTGCCCTGCCCAAATGGCACCTGCCGCTAAGACAGCTCTGCAACAACAAAGGGTAGATATTATCACCTTTGCCAGTTCCAAAACCGTCAAGCACTTTGTTCAACTCTTAGAAACATCCCTACCGGAAGATGCCCCAGGGCTTCCTATTGCCCAATCCCGACTCGAAAACGTCTGTGTCGCCTCCATTGGCCCGCAAACGTCCATCACTTGCCGTCAACTGTTGGGGCGAGTGGATGTGGAAGCCCAGGAATATACTTTAGAAGGTCTGATTCAGGCAATTGTGCAGTGGACGACAGACAGATATTGACCAAAAAAGGCAGAAGGCAGGAGGCTCCAGGGCAGAAGGTTTACTCTTATGCACACGCCTCCTGTTACTAAAGCGGTGGAAAGGGAGCAAGGATACAGAATATTTGGAAACTGAGATTGCAGCTAAAATTAAGGATGATAATAACAAAGTAATCTCATCTGGACAAACCCAGGTCTACGAAGAGGTTTTTCTCTTAGGAGAACCAGATCGAAGGTATCTATCCCAATAAAATCTCTACCGCAACCATTAAACAGAGGTGGTTGATTTAATGGCAATGGCGCAGGACATCACCGAACAGAAACGGCTTCTTGAAGAACTTAGACGAGAAAAAGAAGATTTATCCGCACTCATTACCGTCACAACCAATGGCATTAGCACGTTGCATTTAGACGAATTATTGGAAGTGCTCCTTGGGCGCATTGTAGAAGTGATGCGTGCCGATGCGGCTGTCCTTCTTTTGAAACAAAATAACCAACTCTATGTCCGATCCAGTCTAGGGATAGATGCAGAATCTCGCTTAAATTATGTTATATCCATTGGCGAAGGATTTGCGGGTACAATCGCGGCAACTAGGCAGCCGCTTTACATTGAAGATGCTCAAACCGACTCGCATCTTTTCGCCCTCAAACCGGGCAACATCCATTCGATTCTGGGTGTCCCACTGCAACGCCAGGGCGAATTAGTCGGTGTCCTGCATGTGGATTGGCAGAGTATTCATCCCCAAAGCGCTCGCGAACTTCACCTGTTGGAAATTACTGCCGAACGCTGTACAATGGCGATTCTCAATGCTCAGTTGTATGAACGAACCAAACAGCTCCAAGAACGCCTCCAACTGCAAATTAACCAGATGCCGATCGCTTGTATAATTAGCGATCACCAATTGTGCGTCACCGACTGGAATCCCGCTGCTCAAAAAATCTTTGGCTTTAGTCAACAAGAGGCACTGGGGAAAAAATTGTGTGAGTTAATCGCTCCCGTTGCCGTTCGTCCGCATCTAGAAACGAGTTTTCGACAACTGGTGGCGGGGGAGAAGACGGTACACAGCGTCAACGAAAACTTAACTCAAGAGGGACGTACCATCATTTGTGAATGGTATCACACGCCCCTCAAGGAATCTGATGGCGCGGTCGTTGGTATGCTCTCCATGGCGCAAGACATCACGGAGCGCCAGCAGGCTGAGCAAGAGTTGCGGAAAAAGGATGAGCAATACCGAACTTTAGCTCGAAATTTTCCCAATGGTGCTGTGTTTTTATTTGACCGTAACTTACGCTACATTCTTGCCGAAGGATCGGAACTCTCAGCTCTCGGACTCTCCAGCGAGTTGGTTGAAGGAAAAATGTTTCGAGAAACCTTTGAACCAGAAATCTGTAATCTGTTGGAGCCAGTTTATCATCAGGCACTCGCGGGAATAACCACAACCTTGGAAGTCCCCTATGCCAACCGGGTATACCTGTTGCAAGTCCTTCCCGTAACTAATCGTTCCGGAGAAATCTTGGCGGGCATGGCTGTTGCTCAGGATATAACGGAGCGCAAGCATACCGAAGCCCAATTGTGGCGCTATGCCTATTACGATGCGTTAACCGGCTTACCCAACCGGGCTTTATTTTCCAAGCGTTTAGGAGAGCGAATCGAAGCGGCCAAACAGCATAACACGGGTTTATTTGCCGTTCTGCTGCTCAAGCTAGAACACTTTGAGATGGTGAAATATAGCCTGGGGCACAACATGGCAGATCAATTAATTATTGCCACTGCTCGACGACTAGAGGCGCATCTGCAACCGAGCGCAACACTGGCACGAGTGGGGACAGATGAGTTTGCCATTCTCCTAACGGAACTGCAAAATCATGATGAAGCGACCGATCGAGCCGATTGCATTCACCGACTTTTGATCTTACCGTTCGACCTCCAAGGACGTGAGGTGTTTTCTACCTCCAGCATTGGAATTGCTTTGGGTGGGACAGACGAATTCCCCTGTATCGTTTCTCTGCCGGAGTTTTTTCCCAACTTATCCCCAGAAATTCCCCCTCCATCTTCATCGTCTCAGGAACTTACCTGTTCTGAACGACCCGAAGATTTTTTACGGGCGGCTGATACCGCAAGGCATCATGCCAAAGTTCAGGCCCATGTGAGTCATGCTGTTTTTAATCCTGCCATGCACGAGCAAGCAGTGGCACGCTTTCAGTTAGAAACAGACTTACGACGTGCGATCGAACGCCAGCCATTTCAGGTTTACTATCAACCCATCATCTCTTTGGCAATGGGTAAGATCACAGGTTTTGAAGCCCTAGTGCGCTGGATTCATCCCACACGAGGCATGGTATCACCAATGGAGTTTATTCCCCTCGCTGAAGAAACGGGATTAATCAGTTTCATCGATTGGTGGGTATTGCGAGAAGCTTGCACTCAGTTAAGGATTTGGCAACAGGCATTTGCGAAAGATTCAGCCTCTTTAACAATGAGCGTCAATTTTTCTGGCTTGCATCTAGTACAGTTGGGTTTATTGGAACGTCTTGATCAAGTTCTGCGAGAAACGGGTGTCGAAGGATGCAATTTGAAGTTAGAGATTACAGAAAGCGGTTTACTGAAAAATGCTACCTCTGGAACTGAAATTCTACAGGAGCTAAAAACCTTGGGAGTCAAGCTCTCAATTGATGACTTTGGTACTGGCTATTCATCTTTAGCTCGTTTGCATCAGTTACCCATTGATACGTTAAAGATTGACCGTTCTTTTGTCAGTCGGATGGGCAATGAGGGGGAGAGTTTAGAAATTATCCGAGCTATTATGATGTTGGCTCATAGTTTAGAAATGGATGTAATTGCTGAGGGAGTGGAAACCCAAGAGCAGCTATCACGGTTGCGATCGCTTAATTGTGAATATGGGCAAGGGTATTTCTTCTCTAGACCGGTGGATAGTCAGCGAGCTGAAGAGTTGTTAGCCGCTCAGTTACAGTGGTAGAGCAGCACGTTATTATTTGTGACTGTTTATTTATTTCAATAAGCTCAACATCAGTTTTTATTAGGCTAGAATTAATATTTCCAAAATTTTGCTCCGATTGGGAGATTTCTCAGTAAAAGTGAGATTGAGTCAGGAGCGCAATTAAAAGGGGTAAGGGGTGGTTTTGTCATGGCAATTTATCTGGGGCGTTGGGGTTGGGGATTAGGGTTAGCAGGAGTTTTATTATGGGGTGAAGCAAACTTATTCGGAAGTCCGACTTTAGCTCAGATTACACCCGATGCTACTTTAGGAGCAGAAAGTTCTGTTGTTACACCTAACGTTAATGTTAGGGAATTTCCTGCTGATCGCATTGAGGGTGGAGCAGTTCGAGGAACTAATTTATTCCACAGTTTTCAGGAATTCAATGTTGGGAATGGGCAGCGAGTTTACTTTGCTAATCCTACAGGAATTGAGAATATTCTGAGTCGGGTGACGGGTAATAACCTCTCGAATATTCTGGGAACGTTGGGGGTGGATGGGGGAGCAAATCTATTTTTGCTTAATCCTAATGGCATTATCTTTGGTTCAAATGCTCAATTGGATATTGCGGGTTCGTTTGTAGCAAGTACGGCGAACAGTGTAGTGTTTGATAATGGCTTTGAGTTTAGTGCCAATAACCCAGAATCACCGCCACTATTAACAGTCAATGTTCCCCTTGGGGTGCAGTATGGCACCAATCAATCCAGAACCACTATTACTAATACTGGGAATTTAGCAGCAGGGCAAAATTTAACTTTAGATGCTGGAAATCTTGATTTACAGGGTCAACTTCAGGCTGGCAATAATTTAACGTTGCAAGCACAAGATACAGTCAAAATCAGGGATAGTATCACTAATCCTTTTGTTGCTGCTGCTGGGGAGCAATTACTGGTTCAGGGTAATCAAATTGTTGATATTTTTGCGTTGAATCATCCCAATAGTGGGTTGTATTCGGGTGGGGATATGGTGTTAAGGTCACCTGATGCTGTGATGGGTGATGCTCACTATTGGAGTGGTGGGAATTTTAGAATTGAGAAGTTGGATGGAAGTTTAGGGGATTTAGAAAGTCCTGATGACCCGATCATTCGTGCTAGTGGGGATGTTAATTTTGCCAATTATATCGGAGCTTCACTACATATTTTTGCAGGGGGTTCAGTCACTATTAATGATGTGACGATTACAGGTGCAGACTTAACAGGAAACGCAATTGTAGAACCGAACGTGATTTTGTCAAATGGTACAACTCAGGATATCGATGGCATTAATCAACCGACTCTTGATATCCGAGCCGGAACTACTGCATTTAATCCTATAGGAAATATAGGTGTACCTCTTCCCGCAGGACTTACTACTACTGCGACTCCAACAAGTGCCAATATTACCATAGGCAATATAGATGTAACGGTTCCTAATGGTCTTGTTTTTCTCACCAATCAGTACCAACCCAACACAACATTGCCTGGTGGAAACATTCAAGTTACAACAATCGATACTCGTAGCAATATTGATAACGGTGGGAATGTCATTATCGACTCTCGCGGTAACATTACACTCCCTGGTAATGGTTTCATCAATACGTCTTCTTCTGCTAACAATGCTGGTAACGTCACTCTAATTGCTAATGGCTCATTTTCCTCTACAGGTGGCGATATTGGCAGCACCATTAGCTCAAGGGTTGGGGCTAAGGGAGGTGACATCAACATTCAAGCGGAGTCACTTTTCCTATCAAACGCTTCTGTTGTGGAAAATTCTGTGAGTTCTGGCGGGATAGGAAATGCTGGCAACGTGAATATTAATGTCCGCAACAGTGTTACCCTTACTCAAACCAATTACGGAGCAAACCCCACTTTAATTTCGAGTGAAGTAGGTTCTGGGGCAGTGGGTAATGGGGGCAAGATTAATATACGAGCTGGGTCACTTTTGATCGAGGGTACAGCGGGAGTGCAAGTTCCGAGTGAGGGGCGAGGAAATGCTGGAAACGTCTTTGTGCAGGTTGATGATTCCGTATCTCTCATAGATGGCGGGATTATTTATAGTCCTGTATCAACAGGAGGTCAAGGAAACGCTGGAACTATTCAGATTTTTGCCCCTAATTCTGTAACTATATCTGGAGTTAATCCAGATAGAGGACGGAATGGAGGCGTTTCTAGCGGCTTGTTTACTAGTACAGCGACACGTACAAGCGGTCAAGCCGGAGGTATTACTGTCAACACAGGTGTCCTGAGAGTGCAAAATGGTGCAGTTGTGAACGCTTCAACCTCAAATTCTAGTGATGGCGGTACTGTTGGTATTAATGCCAATAGCTTAGAACTAACAGGTGGTGGACAAATTCTTGCAGTTACTCGTGGTAGTGGTAGTGCGGGTACTGTCAGCCTCAATATCGCTGATACTGTCACCATTTCTGGCAGTGACCCCAACTTTTTGAGCCGCTTAACCCGATTTGGTCGCGATGTAGTCACAAATGAAGATGCTGCTAGTGGAATATATACCGATGCTTCTCTTGGCTCTACAGGGAACGGAGGCAACCTAGATATGCTCACAAGACAGCTAAATGTTAGTGATGGCGGACAAATTCTCACCTCTTCCTTTGGAACAGGGAATGCTGGAGAATTATCCATCACTGCCACAGATTCTATAAATGTGGTTAACCCCAATAGCCGTATCATTACATCTTCTTTTGGCTCTACAGGAAACGGAGGCAAGCTATCTATTAGTACAAGTCAGTTGAATGTCAGCGATGCGGCAGAAGTTGCCACTAATTCGTTTGGCGCAGGCAAAGCTGGAGACTTATCAATCACTAATGCAGATACCGTAACTGTAAGTAACCAAGGACTTTTATCTACAGGCTCACTCGGTTCAGGAAATGGCGGCACCCTATCGATAAGCACAAGACAATTAGATGTAATCAATAGCGGTCTTGATGGAGGAATTTCCACTATCGCTATAGGTACTGGAAATTCAGGAAACTTATCAATTGTCGCCACAGAATCTATGAATGTGGTGGGTGGAAGCAACGTGATTACTTCCTCTGATAAAGGTACAGGCATTGCTGGTTCTATTGACATTACAACCAACAGATTAAGTATTCGGGATGGGTCTAGGGTTGTTAGCAGTACTATTGGCGCTGGTGATGCTGGTGATGTTACGATTCGGGCGACTGATTCCGTTGAAGTTGTTAATCTTAGTAAACTTTCTTCCGATACATTTGGTAATGGCAACGCTGGTGATTTAAATATTGAAACCGGAAAGCTATCAATTCAGAATGCAGAAGTCTCCACTGGTACTTTTGAAAATAGTACAGGTCGGGGAGGAAACTTATCTATAAATGCCTCTAATGTAGAACTCATTGGAGGTAGCATAGCGACTGCAACACGGGGTCAGGGCGAGGGCGGAGACATTCGGTTGCAGGCGAACTCCCTCAACCTTAGCAATCAGGGAACTATCACCAGCAGCAGCGAGGGCAAGGGAAATGCGGGTAATGCCGGAGATATTTTTATTAATCTCAGCGATCGCTTAACATCAAATCGTGGCATCATTGCTGCCACCTCTGCTCAAACTGGGGGTGGTGACATTAATATTACTGCTGACGATATCCGTCTTCGTGATAGCAGCGTCATCAGTAGTAGTGTCTTTGATAGCAATGGTGGCGGCGGCAATATTACAATTAAGTCCACCATCTTCCTGGCTTTAGATGATAGCGACATTCTGGCAAATGCAGATGCTGGGCCAGGAGGCAGTATCACGATTAACTCCCCCGGATTTGTGGCTAACCTATTTGCTAGAGGTCAAGCCGTAGCGGTAGGACGTAATCCAGGTGATTTATCTCGGTTTCGGAATAACGGTCAGGTTGATATTTCGGATGACTTTGCTAGATTTGCTGGTAACAATCGGACTGATATCTCTACCGCCTCGGTAAGTAACACTAGTGGCCCAGCCACTTTCCCCAATGTTGAGCAGATACGGGCTGTAGCTTCATTACCGTCTGATTTGGTCGATCCAGAAGACTTAATTGACCGCCGATGTGCTCCGAGTAGCAGTACCAAGACAAGCCGCTTTACGATTACAGGACGTGGTGGTTTGCCCCCCAATCCTAATGACCCCTTAATGTATCAAGACGAGTTGGTTGATTGGGTTACCCTTGAAAACCCGGAAGAAACTTCTAGTAGCAAAGCTTCTAATACTAATTCCACTCCTTCTCATCCCCAGCAACTTGTGGAAGCACAAGGCTGGGTGATTGGTGAAGATGGTAAGGTAATGCTGACGGCTTCTGCATCCACCGCCACGCCGGGGAATTCTGGGTTAGGATACCCGTCTTGTGAGGAGAACCAAGCGACTACCGATTAACCAATAATTCGCTTGAGCAGAGACAGCTTACCTTTGTAAGGGGGATACCGCCAATTTTGATCGAACCAAAGCCCTTTCTTTAACACACTTTTGTAATGAGAAAAGGTATCAAAACTGGCTTTCCCGTGATAACTACCGATGCCGCTATCCCCAACACCCCCGAATGGCAGGGTTGAGATGCCGACGTGCATCACGGTGTCGTTGATACAAACGCCGCCAGAGGAAGTTTCCTGCAACACTTGCTGCTGCTTTTGTTTGTCTTTGGAGAAGATATAGAGGGCTAAGGGCTTTGGTTGAGCATTAATTTGTGCGATCGCCTCCTTCAAGTCTGTATACTCAATCACAGGTAGAATGGGGCCAAAAATTTCTTCTTGCATCACGGGCGAGTCCCAGGAAACCCCATCAATCAACGTTGGAGCGATATACTTTTCCTCTGGCTTGGTTTGTCCGCCCATGACGATTTCCCCATCCTTTAATAGGGGTGCAAGTCGCTCAAAATGTCTGTGGCTAATCAGCCGACCGTAGTCGGGGCTTTGAGACGGGTCATCTCCATAAAACTCTGCTGCACATTTTTGAATTTCTGTCAATAGGTCGGATTTGATCCGGCGATCCACTAACAGATAGTCTGGAGCAATACAGGTTTGACCCGCATTCAGGTATTTGCCCCAAGTGATGCGTTTTGCCGCATGTTTGAGGTCAACATCCGCATCCACAATACAAGGACTTTTCCCCCCTAATTCCAAGGTTACAGGGGTAAGATGTTTCGCCGCTGCCTGCATCACAATTTTGCCGATCGCCGTCCCACCCGTGAAAAAGATATGATCGAATTTCTCCTCTAAAAGTTGTTGACTGGTCTCAACGCCACCTTCCACAACGGCAATATAAGCTGGGTCAAAGGTATTTTGGATCAGATCAGCAATCACTTTAGAGGTATTGGCCGCCATCTCAGAGGGCTTGAGGACAGCACAGTTCCCAGCGGCAATGGCTCCGGTTAAAGGAGAAATCATCAACTGGAATGGGTAATTCCAAGGGGAGATAATCAGAACCACACCCAAGGGTTCGGGATAAACTTGAGCAGAGGCAGGAAATTGCTCGATGCCAGTCGAGACTTTCTTGGGTTTAGCCCACGATTTAACATGTTTGATGGCATAGTTAATTTCTGCGATCGTGGTAATCTCAAAATACGCTTCAAAATCCGGTCGCCCCAAGTCAGCTTTGACGGCCTTGACGATTGCTTCTTGATAATCAATGACCGCTTGTTTGAGACGTTTGAGCTGTTCGATGCGCCATGCCACATCCTTCGTTTTGCCCGTAGCAAAAAATTCGCGTTGCTGGCGGATGATGTCTTTTACTGGGACTTGAGTCAGCATTTTCCTGTCCTTGAATGCCTCAATCGTAATGTAGCAGAACCTCTGAAGGGTTGACTTTTGATATTCTTAATTCAAAGCGTACACTTCATTCCTGATCACTCTTGAAACGCATTATTGGCCTGACCGGTGGCATTAGCACTGGGAAAACAACTATCTCTAATTACCTGGCACAGCGCTATCAGCTTCCCGTTTTAGATGCAGATATCTATGCCAGGGAAGCAGTACAACCGGGTTCCCCCATCCTCAGCGAAATTTTTCAACGCTACGGTGTTGCTGTCAAGTTACCCGATGGCACGCTCAACCGCAAAGGGTTGGGTGAGATAATTTTTAATCACCCCGATGAAAAGCAGTGGTTAGAGCAACAGATTCATCCTTATGTGCGCGATCGCATCCAATCAGAACTCGATAGTTTAATCGCTCCCACGGTTGTTTTAGTCATACCGTTATTATTTGAAGCCGAGATGACTGACTTGGTCACTGAAATTTGGGTGGTTAGCTGTTCCCCTGAACAACAGTTACAACGGATAATGGAACGCGATCGCGTCTCTGTCGAACAAGCTCAAGCCCGGATCAATAACCAACTTCCCATAGAAGAAAAAATGGCTCATGCTGATGTTGTATTCGATAATTCCTCTACCCTAGAAGCTCTGCTTAAACAGGTCGATAAACTAGGATTCCTATGACTAGTGCAAGAAGGCAGTTCGCGTAGCGTTCTCCGTAGGAGTAGTCAGGAGGCTCCAAGGCAGAAGGAAGAGGGTTTTAGGCTCTTAACATTTGTTGACATACCTGCGTTTATTTGTATCTACCTACTTAGCCATTCAACTCAAACGTTTGAAAAATCAATATTTTCGTAAAGTTCTGCAATTTGAATTTGCAACTCAAAGGTACTAAAAGAAAGGGTAACCGTTGGGTCGTCGTATTCTGAAAATAGCCACTGATGAGCGGCTGTTTTGACATGATGCTCAACGTGTGTACGGTATTGATCAATCAGTAAATATTCTTGGAAGGTGGGAATTGTGCGATAGGCAACAAATTTCTCGCCGCGATCGTAGTTTTGGGTGGACTTAGACAACACTTCAGTGATAAAGCAAGGGTTTAGGACAGTATCTTTGCGTCCGGTTTGAAGTTCTAAGGGTTTGGGCAGAACCATCACATCGGGATAGGTATATAGGCTTACACTGGGAACCCAAAGTCGTTGATCGGCATAGAAAGTCCGGTAGTCTTTCCCTTTTAGGGCAGATTTAAGCAAAATATACAAATTCCCAGCAATATCGTTGTGGTTGGGTGTTCCACCAGTCATTGGAATGATTTCTCCATTGCAATATTCGCTGCGTATTTCTGAGGCGATTTCAAGTTCTAAATACTCATCTATGGTGTACTGTTTGGTCTCAGGTTGAGCAATCATGTTAGTTCTACCTCCAAGGCTTTAAGTTGTTGGTTTATCCAAGTTGTGGCTGTTGTTTCATCAGTCTCTATCGCCCGTTCTACTCCTATTTTTGCAATTTTCTCAGGAGGCTAACAATGCACTCACAGTTTCCAGCTTGTCTGGCGATCGCACTGTCTCTATTACAAAGTTCGGCTCGATGCTTATTTCATGACTCGCTAAAACCTCCATTTTTAATTGAGCATGATCGCTAAAGCGAATTTCTTTTATCTCTTATTTCAACACCTCAATTTCTATATTTAATGCTTTAAGCTGTTGATTTATCCAATTGGTTGCCGTCGCTTCATCAGCCTCGATCGCTTGTTCTACTCCTGTTTTAGCAATTTCTAGCAGTTGTTTCGATTGCTCCCGTGCTTTACGAGATGCCCTGACCTTTTCTGTAATTTTCTGGCGAGTAGATTCTTGCGGTAGCGAGATCGGAATGTTTAACAAATCCTCAGTGGAAATTGCCGAATACATACTGGCAGTCGTATGAAGATCAAGGATTTCGCAGACAATGGGCGATCGCTTATTGAGGAGCCTTATCTAATTCGATTAGTCTAAAGTCCAGAATCTTTAATCACTTCAACTAACTGGTCAATTTCTTCCCGTAGAGTGAAGTAGTGAACACAGGCGCGGACACAGTTTGGGTCGAGAATGGTTCGGAGCATGAACCCCTTTTGTTCGAGAAATTGTACTAATTTTTGGTGAGAACGTCCGTTCGTCAATACAAACGAAACCAGACCCGCTTGTGGCGGTGAGATACATAGGCAACGAACAGATTCTAACTCAGATAAACGTTGCCAAAGATACTCACTACCTTGACAAATTTGCTCATACCGTTCTTGAGCGGTTCCCCATTGCTGATGAGTGGCGATCGCAGCACGCAATCCTGCATACAACGGGTAAGCTGATGTTGCCACTTCAAACCTCTGTCCATTCAGTTTCCAGCCTAAGGGTTTACCGGTTTCATCACTCACAATTCCCCGCCAACCGATGAAGGTTGGGCGAATACTGTCGAAGGCATCGGGTCGGATGTAAAGACCACCCAAACCTTCAGGCCCACACCACCACTTGTGACCTGTAAAGGCATAAAAGTCTGCCCCCAATTCAGTTAAGTTTAAAGGCAGAGAACCCACTGACTGCGCCGCATCGACCAAAACTCGGATGATATGAGAACCTGTAGAATAATTTCGGCAGGCATCAACAATCTCCCTAACGGGTAACACTTGACCCGTATTCCACAAAAGATGACTCAGCACAACCAAGCGAGTCCGGGGTCTTAGATGTTGTGCAATAACGGTTGTGGGGTCTCCCTGATTGAGGGTTTCCAGGATGGGACAGGTGGAGACTTCGATATTAAACCGACGAGCGAGTTCTTGGGCGATCGCGATAACACCAGGATGTTCACAATCCGTCAGCAGTAAGTGGTCGCCCGCTTGCCAATCAATCCCCCACATAGGGATATTGCAACCCACAGTCACATCTTCGGTGAGTGTAATCGATTCTACAGGTGCGCCTAATTCTGATGCGATCGCCAATCGGGTTTTGTTGCTTTCTTCCGTAATCCAGGTATTCACGCCAGCACAGAATGGCCCATGTAGCTGGATATATTCATAAACCTTTTGGATAGCGGCTAGCGAGGCTTGGGGCAGTGTGCCTTGACCCCCAAAGTTAAAATAGGCTTTATTGGCTAAAGCCGGAAATTGCTGTCGATGGTGTTCAAGTTGCGTTGGCGCAGGGTAGATGCCAGTCATAGAACCAGTGCGAAAGAACAAGACATCCCATTTTATCGCTCTGGTCATGGGTCATACTAAATCCTAGTTTACTACCCCTTGTTTGGTGGAGACAAGGCAGAAGGCAAATCGCCTGAGCTGACACTCCAGGGAGATTCGGTTATCGTAGAAGTTACGTAAAAAATTTGTGTTTTTTTATGTGTTAGTCTGTGTAAGACATCAGTGTAGTACTGGGCATTGCCGCCACAGTGTATCTCCACAAGGCTTACACATTAAGTGCATCTCTACATCAGGATTTGCGACGCGATTAGGGTGCAACTCCCTAGTTCCGATAAAAGTGTTCAGTAGCGGTCTCTGCCAAAAACACAGTTTCTGCGCTCAGGCAGTGGGGATGAGCCTGAAAGATTAAACCTTTTCTTACAGGTGAATGAGTCAACTCCTGTCAACCTATGGGCAAAAATTCCTGCGGTCGATATTAACCTTCGTTGGAATCTTCGTTGGAATAGGGGGTAGACGTTTCCTCACGTTTGATAATTCTTTCAATGCCGCTGTGCGCCTGCCACTTCTGACTCTGTATCTGGCATCGCCCTAAAAATTACGGAAGCCTTACTCATTTAGTAGTAATGAACTGATGACGTGTTCACTTAATCAAGCTTTCCCATGGGTCAAACAATGCTCATCCGCTTAAATGAGACCATCAGCTCTCCCATGGTGCTGCTTCTGAGCAGCTTACCAAACTTTTATTATGCAGGAATTGTGTGAGGATAACCAGACATGAGTAAAGTATTGCTAGTTGAAGATAATCCCGCTCAGTCGGAGTTGATGGAGAGTTACCTGCGAGAGGGGGGACACACGGTCATTCGTCTCAACAATGCTAAAGAAGCCCTGAATAAGGCGATTGAACATAAACCCGATGTGATTGTTACCGATGTGGTGATGCCCGGAATGAGCGGTTTTGAGTTATGTCGCCGCATCAAAAATAACCCATTGACCACCAAAATTCCTATTGTAATTTGTTCTTCCAAAGACCAAGAAATCGACCGTTTGTGGGGCATGAAGCAAGGAGCCGATGCCTACTTAACGAAGCCTTTCTCTAGAGAGCAGCTTGTTCGTGCTGTCAACTTAGCTGTAGTTTGAGCAAGGACAATTTAACACTCAGCTCTTAATTACGCTGACGTATTGAGCGGGTTGGGTAAAGTATCCCAACCCGCTATTCTCTGTTCCCTAAGCTATTCCCTAGGCCACCATGTCGGATTGTTCTTCATAAAATCAATCAAAGCATTGTACCTCGGTGAACCCTTCTCATTGAGAGATGTTAATGCTCCCCAACTGCCCCATTTGCTGGGCTTGCTTACATCTACAAAATGGTTAAAGAGAGTACCGCCATTTTTCTTCCAACCATTTAATAGCATGGTGTAGGTGTTATACATCTCTGGATGCTTATTAATAGCAATCAAAAATTCGGTTAATTGGTCATTATTTTCCGCTCCTCCCATTCCTACAATATGGGTACCTCCTTCATAGGCAACCATCTTTAATCCTTTTTCCTTTGCCACCTTAGAATGGTATTCAAACAAACTGATAATATCTGGCACTGTATCGCCGTCTTTGAGCAAGCCACCTTCCCGAAGTTGTTTAAAGGCTTTACCAAATCCACCATCGGGATCAGAGCGCCAGCTCAGTACTGTATCTAGATTCTCTTGTTTGCCCAAGCCTCCTGAGAAGTAGCCAGTCACCGCTAATCCATCAATGCCATGTTTGTAAGGTGGTTCGTTTCCTTCTGCCACCCACTTTGGTGCATTCAAAAGAGGTTCTTCTAATCCTTTCCACGCCGTTTGAGTGCCAATGACACAAAACACGCGATTGGAAGCTTCCTTAAAGACTTCTTTTTTCCAGATATCGCATACTTGTGCTGCCTTCATGCCACTGAATTGCATCCAAGCATCACCTAAATCTTGTCCCCATTTAGCTTTACCCTGTTCACTCGCATAATGAGCTTGTTGAAACTGCCAGTTCCACACTTCATTGGAATACTCTACATAAGCCTTCAATTGTGGATCGAGATGCTCTTTTACATATTGGGCAAATTTTCGGATGTAATCATCTGTTGCCAAATGTGGCATATTAAACCAAGCATCAGTTTTGAGTCGATTGGCTAACGTTACCATGACTTCTACAGGTGCACCTTTACCTTGCCAGGTAGCATTTGTGAGCTTCGGTCGATCTTCCCATTCCTTCTGAGGCGAGTTATTCGTCTCCATCCAATCCATGAAACGCAACGTTTGAAAACCTTTGACTTTCTCTATCCAATCAGGATTAAATATTTGAGTAGTAAATGTTTTCTCGTATTGCTCCGGGACAACTCGGATGTTCCGAATATAATTACCCGTTTTATTCGGGTCTGTTTCAAGGATATGAAGACAAATTCCTGCGCCTCCTCCCGTCACATTAATTACATCTCTCCCTGGCCTGGATTCCTCTTCAATTTTTTTCGATTCAAATTCGTAAATAATTTTCCCTTCTCCGTCGTACAAAACGACATACTTACCCGTGGGAAACGCCCCCGGAATTTCTCTGTAGAGTAAGGTGGCAACACGGGTATAACTTGCTCCCGTTCCTGGCTTCGGCAAAGACTTAACCCAACCATTCTCATCTAAGTCGAGTTTGACTTCTGCGTTGTTGTTCCCTTGTTCCTGACAAGCTGGATCTTCATCACCACAGATTGTGTACCAAGGTCTAGCTGTGCGGAAGGCGTCTAAAAAAGGAATCTGTGTTGAATAGTCACTAAACCCATTGATTCCTATGCCTAATGAGCGATTAGTCATCATGGTCTTGGGTAAGGTAGCGGCTTGAGTGGATGTTACAGCCGGAGGAGAATTGAGTACGTTAGATTCAGGTTTTATCTGTGCTAGTTTGCTCCAGATGGGAGGAACAGCTAGGGCTAGAAACAAAGCCATACCAAAGAAAATCAGAAGTTGGGAAACCTTTTTGTAAGTCATAAGCACCGTGTCAATAGCTCATAAAAGGCTGGGGAAATACTGTTTTGGACAGGTTGGAGGCTGTTTTGCTGCCTCGTTATGTCAGCATTTAAGACGCTCATTCTCGAATGATTGTGCCTTGGCATATTGCCTTGGTTACCTCTACTATTTATCGTTTTGTGCCCAGTGATTTTCTTTCCCAAACCCCAGGGTGCGTCGCGACACACCCTACAAATCTAGGAGATCACCCATTCACAGCAGCAGAACAGTTAATCCTCCATTGTTGGCAGTCTTTGTGAATCAGACGGTAATCCAGAAGTCAGAGGACTAATTAAACCATTGGCTGTACTGAAGAGGTTGATCGGATTTCTCCCATCAGTAATTAAAACGCTTTGAATACCCAGCGCTTCTAAAAGTCTAGCTTGCATTTCCGGACCCGCTTGAGCAATCGCTTTAATCGTTTCTGAACCCATCGCTTCAATTCTTTGCCGAAATTCAGCACTGTTAATTTGGGACATCGCTGTTGCTTTTTCTATTTCTAAGGCACTGAGTGCTTGTTGATGCGTTAATTCCGCTTCTTGACGTGCTCTAAGTTGGGCTAACTTGGCTTCATCCCGAATTCGAGTCGCCTCTGCTTCTTGCTGGGCTGAATTTACCGTGATTTCGCCTTGAATTCGAGCCGCTTGAGCCTTTGCCCTGGCTTCTGCTGTCGCTTGACCGGTTGCCTCGATCGCCGCGTTTTCAGCTTGCAATTCTAGCAATTTTTTACGCTCAGCTTCTGCCGCACCCCGATCAACAATGACTTGCCTCTCCAGTCTGGCTTTTGCGGCTTGCTCAATGCGTTCTGCATCCTGCCGTGCGGCAGCTTCTTGAGCATCTGTGGTAATTTGAATGGCAATTTGTACCGACTTTTGTAAACTTTCTAACGTGCGTTCATCAACTGGCTCCACCGATTGAATGTCAATGTTGGTAATCACCAGATTATTCGTTCTAATTCGGAATTCATCTCGAATCCGACCTTCTTCATCTATCCCAAACACCGCTTGACGAATAATCCGAGCCGAGTTGCGATGAAATTCATCAAATTTTTCACCCGCTACAGCACCCCGCACACGAGAGGCGATCGCCTTACAAGCATCCCCGACAAAATCAGGTACTTGAAACATCTTGATCGCCGCTTGTTCATCGTGCCGATCTACATCAAAGTACCAGTTATACGACAGTTGAATTTGAAGTCTGGCATGATCGGAAGTCTCCACCGTGAAGATATCCGTCATAAAGTCCGGGCCTAATAATAAGGCTAGAGATTTAATCACATTGGGTCGCTTCGGTTTGCTCCCTGATAAACTCAACACCGTAAACGCTTCATCTGGCCCAAGCATTACCAAGTCCGGACCAAATACGGTTCGTGCTGTGCGATCTTTATAGTCATGAATTTGCACGGCGGCATTTTGAGGAACATGAAAAACAACCGCTCTGGTTTTATCTCGTTCAGAGATAGATGGATTAATTCCTGGTGTTTGATTGGACTCATTGCCCCCAGTCAGATGGCGATGTCGATTCGCCAAGGGGTCGTTTTTTTGCGTGATCAGTTCCTCAACTATCGGTGAAAGTTGTTTTTCCCAAAGTTCTTCATAGGGACTAAGCATATAAGCCATTGGGCCACTCACTAATTTGAGTTCCCCTGTTTGAATGTCCCGCACATAAATTCCTTCATTCTTATCTAAAGGAATGGCTTTACGTCTCTCAACCACTTCCACTTCCACACGAGGAATATAATCTATTGGCCCTGTAATCATCCACAAGTCGCCTGGGTGATGCTCGATGAGCTGCTCACCATCACCTTCGTTGAACGCTTCTCTGGCTCGCAGTAAAAGGGCTTCCTGCTCACCCAAAACATAGACCTTTTGAATGCCATTTTCCAGAAACTCACCCGGATGCAAGAAAAATGAGGTTCTCCCCTGACGAACTTCTCGCATTCCGAGTTGAGGTTTGCCGGATGCATCGATGGGATTAACCACAATACACCATTCGCGATCGCTCAAGGTGGTAATTTCGACTTCTCCCACTACCTGTTCATAAACATCCGGAATGTGTATCTCTGTATCTTCAAATGTGACTAACCATTCATCTCCGGCTTTACGTTGCCGACTAAAAATATCCTGAAATGTGCGTTTGGCTCGAAGATGCAAGGCTTTGCGTTCGGTTAATACGTAAGCATTAATAATGCCAACAATTTCTTCATCAACCCCAGGTAAATAGGCTCCTTCTTCCCTCACCAACCATTCTTCACCCGCTCGGCGTCTATTGCCTTGGCGATCAATACAATTTTGACGTGCCAGTAGCCGTAAGGCTTGGTTGGGTTTAATCACCCTCGTGGTAACCGTCTCTACGACTTCTACTTCCACACGGGGAATATAAGTTCCTGGCCCTTCAAATAACCACTCATCCCCAGCTAAACGGTTAATGGTTTGAGTCTGGGTTTGTCCATCACTCCCTAGATCAGGGGGGGTGAGGGTATGGGTGAAATCTCGGATCGCCTTGAGACGTAAAGCTTGATTTCTTTCAACGACTTGGAGTTGGGTAATCTCTCCGATTAGTTCTTCGTCTGGATAGAGGGGAAAAGGCTCTTGAGCAAAGCGAATTTCGCGATCGCCATAGCACAGTTTAATCTGACCATGCTCATCTGCGATCGGTTGACCTGACTCATCCCGAAGCACCGGATTCTCAACGATACAATAATACCGAGGCGGCACCACAATCATCGGTTCTGGTTTTAAAATCAGCCGTTCATGGTCACGCAAAGTAATGGTTTGAGGGCCAACCTCCAGCCGAGTGACACCTGTGTTGTTGTCGAGAATGTGAATAAATTGTTGGGGTTTGAGGCGAATCACACCACTAGAAGTCCCTGGAAATTCTGTTTTATTTTCAGTTTTACGCTCAGTTGGATTCATTTTCTGCTCTTAACAATACTTTATCAACTAACAACGCCAAATTAGTAGAAATCGGTTCACAGCCACATCATATTTCTCTTTACGCCGATGCAACAATAGGATTGTGAGGAGAGGTTTGTTGGCGTAGTTTTATTTTTATAGAAAGTATTAATTTTGGTGAAGGTTTGGGTAGGTCAAAACCTTTATTTAGGTTCCATCGTTCGGTTTAACTCCGAAATGAGCAGATTGCTCATGGCTGCGGTAGCCTTGCTGAACCCATCAGCCCTATTCTTGACCCAACCTCCGTTTATATCTTAGGGACGAGAGATTGCATCCAGAGGCATCGCTAAACTATCAAGCAGGGAGATGAATACCGCCACAATTGATAAACTCCCTGCCATAATGGGTGAGACATGACTCTTTCTGCCAGAAGGTTCTGATTCAACCTTAACGCTCCAATCCGCTATGGAGTGAAACGCTATAAATTTTAGGTGCTTTGTCCTCAACTTAAGGAGGAATTCTCAATTTAAGCCATATTGAGTTCAGTCCCTTGCTGTATCCGTTGAGATACAGCGCTTCTTGATCCAGCCATTGTGCGTAGAACAATTCAGTAAAATTACGTAGCGGCTGAATCAGAAATTAAATTATTGTGGAGATTACGTAGAGCCACTGAATCAAGACTCGCTGTTCAAGTCCGTAGAATTACGGATAATAAGGCTTAAGGGCATCTGCATCAGACTTACAGTGTGAGTGCATCTCCACAAGACTCAAAGTACTTGCTAATCCATTTTGGCAGAACTTGCTGTTAGTCAAGACAACAGGTGAGAGTTTACCATCTCTACCAGTAGCCGATTGGATGCGCTAGCGATTGCATGAAGCACTCAATTTTGAATGGGCGATAGTAAAACAGAGAGTGATAGTTTTCTCTTCGGGAAAAAAGTTCACATATCGCCAAACAAAGAAGTAGTTCTGGCAAAGCGGCTTCGCTATCAAAACCGCGATTCTATCTCTCTACCTAACTCAAGTTTTACGTCTGTTCAAAATTACGAGGATAAATCAAACCCTACTCAGGAATTAACCAGGGCATCTAAAAGACACTTCTGTCACTGATTTGGCTCCTGAACTTCTGAGTGGAATGGTTATCTTAGTCACTTCATTCAGGCATTTGACGATGTCTGAAACGGTGTGTTGAGCTTTGCTTTCTTGGAGCGTGATCATTAGGCACATTCCTACTTGGCAGGGACAAAAGAATTGAGTCTTATCAAAAAATCTAGATAGAGAATTAATTTCAAGGCGTTACTCTCAAAAATATAAATCATGACAGGAATAGAATTGCCATCTGTAGCGTCAACGAGTTCACCTAATCTTTCTTACTCCAAAAAGCACAAATCTTTATCTCTAAAATGGTTTGAAAACTTACCTGTTAGGGGTAAGCAACTCACCGGTTTGTTTACCTCTGAGGTGATCTCAATTGTCGGACTGGTGGGTGTGGGGGCTGTATTGATTGTGGCAGCGGGGCGCACTCAATTGGTTCGGCAAGCGGAGTCGGAATTGGCGGTTGCCCAGATCAACTACGACTTTAAAATCAACCAAATGGAGTCTAGCTTCCGCGCTCAATCCGACAATGCCGCAATTATTACAGCCGCGATCGCTCATGCTCAAAATCAACCCTTGACTCCAGAACTTCGGGGTCAAATCAAGCAGATTTTGAAAAATGAAGCTCAGGCGAGCAACATCGAATATGCAACGTTAGTGGGCAAAGATCGGCGGATTATTGTCAATGCCAATGCGGATCGGACTGGGGAAACCTTTGATCCAAACAACCTAGTCAGTCAAGTCCTGAGCAATTCTCAGCCGCTTCAAGCCAGTCAAATTATTAGTGGATCGGACTTATCGAAAGAGTCACCGCCCCTGGCTCAGGGTTTAGCCAACCAAGATGCACTCATCCGTTACACAATCACACCCGTGAAAGACCCAAAAACGGGCAGCGTGGTGGGAACCCTGGTTTCCGGTGACGTTGTGAATGGGAAGTTGTCGATGGTGGAAAACACGGTGAAAGCGTTTGGCGGGGGCTACAGTGCGGTTTATGCCCGCCAGCCTTCTGGGAAATTCGCCTTAGCGACGGCTTTAGATCAAGGTATCGCCAAAGATGTGGCGCAAGCCAAACCGAATGTTCCCCTGTTCGATCCCTCTGTGCTAGAGAAAGCCGTTGCCGCTCCGAACCAAGTGGTGACTGGACGAGCCGTTGCAGGAACACAAAGCTATACGGTAGCGGCTAAAGCCCTCAGCGATGTCAACGGCAAGCCTGTTGCGGTGTTGGTTCGGGGAACCGAAGAAAACGCCTTAAATAAACTCCTTGGCGATAGCCTACTACTCCAGCTAGCCGTGTCCGCCCTGACATTAGCGGTGGATGTGGGGTTAGCGGTGTTACTGGGACGAACCATTGCCCAACCGATCAAGCGGTTACAGCAAACGACCCAAAGATTTGCCAGGGGCGATCGCCAAGTGCGTGCCAAGGCTTTGACGAACGATGAAGTTGGACAACTCGCTCATACGTTTAATGAATTAGCCGACAGCATTGTTTTAAATGAAAGAGTTCTGGAACAACAGGCTCGTTATCAAAAAGCTGAAGCCGAACGCTCCCAAGCCTTTGCCGAATTTACCAGCCGCCTGTATAAATCCCTCGACGTTCAAGATATCCTCAACACCGTTGTGAATGGTGTTCGCGACCTTCTACAAGTAGAGCGTGTGCTGGTCTATTCTTTCCAAGAAAACTACCGAAATGGAACTGTCACAGCAGAATCGGTGGTATCCGGTTGGATGAATGCGATCGATCTAGTCAGCTATGACCTATTAGAAACACGGGACATCGAGCAATTCAAAACGGGACAGGTTGTCATTTGCAATGACATCTATGACGGTAGTAATACGGTTGTTCGCTTTGATATTCTCCAACATCTTCAAGTCAAGGCTACTATGATTGCACCCTTGTTTTTAGGGAACAATCTCTTGGGTTTATTATGTGTGCAGCAGTGCTCTGAACCCCGGAACTGGCAGCCACAGGAAATCGCCCTCTTCCAGCAGGCACAGGCTCAGAGCAATCTGGCTCTCCAGCAAGCGCATCTAATCGAACAGTTAAAACGCGCACGGCAAGAGGCAGAACTGGGACGGCAGAAAGCGATCGAGTTTGCCCAGGTTGAACAGGCTCGCCAAGTTGCCGAACTAACCTCAATTGAGCAACGTCAGCAAAAAGAAGAACTTCAGCACCAAGTACTTACCCTGCTCCAGGATATCGAAGCTTCGGCGGATGGAGACTTTACCGTCCGAGCCAACGTGACAGAGGGCACCATCGGTACAGTTGCAGACTTTTTTAATGCCATCATCGAGAATCTGCGGCAGATTGTTTGGCAGGTGCAACAAACCGCGATTCAAGTCAACTCGGCTCTCCAAGTTGATGAACAGTCCGTTGAGCAACTCTCTCTGACTGCACTCAAGCAAGCCGATGAAATTAGTCAAAGCTTAGAGTCTATCCTGGCGATGACTTCTTCGATTCAAGCTGTGGCTGAGAATGCCCGCCAAGCGGCAGCCATTACCCGCATCGCCTCCACCGCTGCACAAACTGGTGGCAAGGCGATCGATAGCACCGTCAACAATATTGTGAATTTGCGCGAACGGGTGGTGGAAACGACGAATAAGGCCAAAGTTTTGGACGAGTCCTCCCAAGAAATTGCCAAAGTGGTGACTCTGGTTCAGGAGATTTCTCTCAAAACGAATTTATTGGCGATTAATGCGGGATTGGAAGCGAGCCGTGCGGGTGCAGAGGGTGAAGGCTTCCGAGTGGTTGCCGATCAAATTGGCAAATTGGCGAAGCAATCGGTGAGTGCCACCAAAGAAATCGAACAAGTCCTCGAAGTGATTCAGCAGAACACCAAAGGAGTGGTCGAGGCGATGGAAGAGGGCAGAACTCAAGTGATTAATAGTACTGAAATGATTTTAGATGTCAGACAGAGTTTAGAGGAAATATTTGAGGTTTCACATCAAATTGATGGATTAGTACAATCCATTTCCGACGCCACTGTATCTCAAGCCCAAACCTCTCAAATTGTGACGGCCTTGATGCAAGAAATTGCCCAAATCTCTCAACAAACCTCTGATTCTTCTCTTCAAGTTTCCAGCTCACTGCGACAAACAGTGGAGGTGGCTCAATACTTGCAGCAATCGGTCGGTCGCTTCAAGATTGGCTCTTTTGAGGATGAAACGTGGGAACGTTGAACGTTGAAGAGTGCGTTTATTCCATATCCTCTAAAAGAGCTATCTCCAATCTGCAAATCTTCACAGACAACTAACAATAGATCCGCCTTAAATTCTGATGAATACCACTTACAATCCTTACCTTGTCGTCTTTTCCGCCTTCATTGCGGTGCTGGCTTCTTATACAGCGCTTGAGCTTTCCAGTCGAGTCACTTTTGCCCGAGGATTGACTCGTAAATTCTGGCTAATGGGGGGAGCCATCGCTATGGGCACTGGGATTTGGGCGATGCATTTTATTGCCATGCTGGCTTTTTCCATCCCACTATTCATTAGTTATAATCTGGGGATTGTTTTCGTTTCACTGATTGCCGCTATTTTGGCATCTGCACAGGCTCTATTTATCATCGGTCGTCCGAAGCCAAGTTTAGTGGTTTTATTCGCCGGTAGCAGCATCATGGGGATTGGTATTGCCTTAATGCATTATACAGGTATGGCTGCCATGCAAATGCCTGCGATGGTGCATTACAACCCCAGTCTATTTTTGCTTTCGGTTGTGATTGCGATCGCCGTATCGTTCGTGGCTTTAAAACTCTCGATTCAATTTCGGGAAGAGGCTTGGGTGGGGCGTCGATGGTTAAAACTTGCTACCGCGTGCATTATGGGTGGGGCGGTGCTTTCAATGCATTACACAGGAATGGCAGCAGCCATGTTCAAACCCGATGTTTCCAAGTTAGTTCAAGCGGCGGGTTTAGATAATTTATCGCTGGCTTATATTGTCTGCCTTTTCACTCTTCTAATCCTGAGTTTAACCCTGGCTACTATTTATATCAATTCTGGGTCTAAAACTTTGCTGGATTAATTGCCTCTCCGGAAAGTGGAGATGACGGTTGAAACTGTAAATAGACGCCGATGATTGAAGATTACGATAGCCCTAGGAGAGAATCTCTTGCTTAAGTCCACTCCACTGCTTCAGAACACTTCAGCCACTGGCCTGGTCAAGCTTTGGGCACAGCGCTATGTCCCCGATTTATCAATTTTCTCTGCAAATCAAGGTCAATTCAATATCTCTGAGGTGATTCAAGCGGCATCGCTAGAGGGGCGAACTCAAACCGTTGCTAAGCTTCAGCGTCTACTTCAAACCAGTTGCGAGTTAGCGGGTATCAAAACGAATATCCTGTTTTCTTACATTCCCAATGTCGTCAATCTATCGGAGGCTGGAAACATCGCCCGGTCAGCCGTGCGAGTGTATGAGAAGGTACTGGAGATTTATCAGCAGCAGTCGCTACCAATCGTGGCACAAGATGTCCAACCCCAGACAGGGGAAGCTCTGCCTCCATGGGTGAGGCAGGCGATAGAGCTACCCGATATTCAACAGTTGGCTCTGCAACTGGAACCTGAATTACTTCAACTTCAGGAACAACATCTATTGACTCAGGATCAGCGCAGTCGTGGCTTTCTCTCCACCCACTTTCACTTAAGTACCAAGCAAGTTCTCAATCGACTCACCCTATCGGAGCAAGTCTTGCTTAGCCCCTACTTCAAGTTTATTGAAGAGCAAGTTTGCATTCCGTGGCAGCGAGTGTGCGCTGCTGCGGCAAAGCATCCACCGGATTCCCCGACTCTGGCACTCGTGGAACAACTACTACCACAGACTGAAGAAATCGCGTTAACCGTCTACCACCGAGCTGTGGAATTGTACCCCCATTATCGAAGCTATCGGGGAAGCCTGAGCGAATCTGGGGTTACCGCCTCTATCCTGCGTGATTTGAATATGTTCCAAGGCTATCTCTGGCTGTGTGTACTGGAAAAGAGTCTGGATGCAGTGGAACAGGAATTGCTGCCTTTGTGCCAGATGGTTTTTCCCAGTGTGGAGGTCAAAGGAGAATTTGTTGAATCGATATTGCAGTTGTTATTTGAGACGATTCTAACCCGTGTGGATTTTGACCAAACACTTTGGGTAACGTCCTATACTTTGGCGATACAGCAGATATTTAGTAATTTTGAGACCAAGGTGAAATAAGCAGAGTTCCAAGTGCATTCTAGGAGTCGATTGATTTAGACTCCCTATAGCCTTTCTCAATCGAGGGGAATACAGATTATTTTTAGAGACAATTTATGTATTGCCCTTATAAGGTTTGGTTGCTTTAAATCGGGTCAGTTATTTCTGCCCAATTCCTAACAATCTTTATTGTACCCGTTGCAAGGATGCCTTTGTTGGGTCGAGAATCTTCTGACCAATACCAGAAAATTTAACAGCAATGCTGATTTTATTCCCCGAACCAAAAACATGGGTGACTTCGCCTGTACCAAAAGTGTCATGAATCAGTAACTCGCCAACCGTCCATTCTTGAGATTGTTTAATTGAGCGTTTGGAGGTTTGCCGATTCAGTTGAGTTGAAGATTGCAGGTTGTTTTCTGAAGCTTCAACCTTCGACTTTTTAACTTTCACTAAAGTGCTGCTGACGAGTTCTTTGGGTAATTCCTCAAGAAACTGCGATCGCACAGCGGGTTCTCGATTCCCATACAGGCGTCTCTCACGGGCGTGGGAGAGAAATAGCTGTTCCTGAGCGCGAGTAATCCCCACATAACAAAGGCGGCGTTCTTCTTCCAAAGAAGCTGGGTCATCCATTGAGCGATAATTGGGAAATAGCCCTTGTTCTAACCCTACCAAAAAGACAACCGGAAATTCTAACCCTTTAGCCGAGTGAAGAGTCATTAAAGAGACAGATTTTTGCCCATCTTTTAAATCATCCAAGTCAGAAGCCAGAGAAGCATTTGCCAAAAAACCTTCTAAACTGGTATCTTCATTTTCTTCCTGAAATTGGAGAACCGCGTTATAAAGTTCCGATACGTTTTCCAGTCGATTTTCGGCTTCATCAGTCCCCTGTTTTTTCAAGTCGTCAATATAACCCGACTCTTCCATAATTCCCTTAACAATTTCTGCCGCCGAAAGATGCTCGACTTGCTGCTGCCAACGCTGTATGATTTCGGCAAAGCTGTTGACACCCTTCGCTGAACGTCCGGCTAAAGTATTTACTGAAGTTTGGTCGCTGAGAATTTCCCACAACGATATATTCAATTCTTGAGCCGCTCCCATGAGTCGGTCAATTGTCGCTTGACCGATGCCCCGTCGAGGGGTGTTAATAATACGGAGGAGACTGACGGTATCATCAGGGTTGGCGATCGCTCTTAAATAAGCCAGAGAATCTTTAATTTCTTTGCGATCATAGAACTTCAACCCACCCACAATAATGTAAGGAACTTTACCTCTTAGAGCATCTTCAAAGGGTCGAGATTGGGCATTGGTGCGGTAAAGAATGGCAAAATTTCCCCAGTTGAGTTCTGGGTACTGTTGCTCCATTCGTCGGATTTGATTGACCACAAAATGCGCTTCTTCTACTTCATCATCTGCTTTATGAACATAAATCTGTTCCCCTAATCCGCGTGTAGGTCTTAGGACTTTATCAATGCGCTGGGTATTATTTTCAATCAGGGAATTAGCCGCTTGGAGAATGTTTTCCCTGGAACGATAATTTTCTTCCAATTTCACCATCGTGCGGGTATCTTCATCGGGTAATCCATCTCCAAAATTTTGCTGAAATTCCAATAATATGGTAAAATCAGCCATTCTAAAGGAATAGATAGATTGATCAGCGTCACCCACGACAAAGATTGAGCGGTCTTGCCAATTCCATGCACTTTTCTGTGTCTCTCCATTCGTGCTTAATAGGCGAATTAAGTCATATTGAATCCGGTTTGTATCTTGGTATTCATCCACCAAAATATGACGGAATTGCTGATGCCAATAGCCCAAGACGGTTTCATTTTGCTGAAAGAGTTTAACGGGGACTAAAATCAAGTCATCAAAGTCGAGGGCGTTATTGCTCGCGAGTTGATTTTGGTAATGGCGGTAGACTTCGGCAATCACTCGTCCTTTATAGCCAGAGTGTTCTTTCTCAGCATCTAGGGGAGATAAGCCCTGATTTTTGGCATTACTGATGGCGTAGCGGACTTTGCGGGGGTCAAATTTTTTGTCATCCAAGTTTAATTGTTTGGTGACAATATTTTTCACCAGACTTTGAGCATCGGATTCATCAAAGATGGAGAAGTTACGGTTCCACTGATGTTTTTGCTCGTCTTGATATTTATTGATATCGAGGCGGAGAATCCGAGCAAAGAGGCTGTGGAAGGTACCAACCCACAACGGTTTAATATATTTTTTGTAGACGCGCGATCGCAACTGAGTTTGTTCTTCTTCGGGCAGTAATTCCAGACGTTGCCCATGTTTGCGTTGCGCCATCTGCTGGGCAAAAATCGTTTCAATCCGGGTTTTCATCTCCCGTGCCGCTTTGTTGGTGAAGGTTACCGCCAGGATGTTTTCCGGATCGACTTTGTGGGTGAGAATCAGATTGGCGATGCGATAGGTTAATGCCCTCGTCTTACCAGAACCCGCGCCAGCAACCACCAGCAAGGGGCCGCAGAAATGTTCGACGGCGCGACGTTGAGAGGGGTTGAGGTGGCTGAGGAAGTCAGGGGTTGCAGTCATGGCTGGATTGACCAAGGAAGTCTATTCTAGTCAAGGGTATCGTATCTTTGCAGAAGACTGTCAGACTGAAGGGAGATTACCGACTGTATCACCCAAAAAGCGATCGCTTTACTCACTGGTAAACAAATTTCACAAGCTTACAAACAGCCATCAGCTTAAAAGCGATCGCCAGTTAGAGCCAGTTGCTATCGCTATTAGCTATTAGCGGCTAGTGTTTGATACGGGTAACCCGATGAGAGTTGCGTCTGAACGCCCATAGTTTGCGCTTCGCTGAATCGATGAGCGGCATATTCCATCACCATTGGTGGGGTGAAGAAACAACCAGCCTTTTTATCAATCAATGAACGTTCCTCCAATGAATTTAGTGCTTCTAGCAGTTTTTGTGGAGATAGAGGAGGTGAGAGATATTCGCGCAGTTGAGAAAATGAAGTGGGGTGGCGATGTATAGCCATCCATTTGATAATGGCTTTTTCTGCATCTGATAATCGCTCAAATTGTTGTTCTAAAAGATTACAGATGTTGCCAAAAATGGCTGTATTCTGTTTTAAGAATTCAGAAACATTACCATCAAATAATTTGTGAATCGTCGTAGAGACGATTTTCAACACCAATGGATTGCCTGCATAGTATTCTATGAGCTGATTCCACTCGGCTAGCGTTCCCCGGAAGGCACCTTTTGTTCTAAATATTTCTTGTCCTGCTTCTAGTTGCAATCCCTTCACTTGTAGGATGCGAACCGATAAGGATTCTCCTTCCAGTAGCCCAATTTCTTTCGGCTTTTCTCGACTCATTAATATTAAGCAACTTTGATGACGTGCTTCTCCCACTCTTTTGAAAAGTTCACCATAAGCCTCATAACCTTGGCGATAGTGCCCAAGGGAATAGTTGCATGACTCTTTAGACTGATTACATCCTTGTAGAATAGATTCGATATTATCAAATAACAGTAGACAACGGCGGACTCGTAAATAATGAATGAGTTGGGAAACTCTAGCATATACTGTGTCTGATAAATCGGTTTCCTTTGCATTTGAGAGGAATCGAATTAACTGAGCGAGGATGTCTTGAATGGGAGGAGCATGGCGTAGACTTCGCCAAATTAAAAACTCGAATTTATCCTGAATCTGTTCTGCTAACTGTACCGATAGAGCCGTCTTACCCATGCCACCTATGCCTAATATTGTTACTAATCGGCAGCGCTCCTCTACAATCCATTGCGTCAAATTTGCTAGTTCTTTTGTGCGTCCATAAAAAATACCCGACTCCGGTGCTTCACCCCAATCTGGTAAGGCTTGATCCATTGTACCTCCTTGCGCTTCAACAGACTCCAACTGAATCGTAGGCAGGTCATAATCACTTTGTTCCAGCAATAAATTAAACGCTCTGAAGCAGCGATCCAGAGTTCGTTTATCAACGCCAGTTTCACCAGTAAATACTCTCATTAGGGTATCTGGATCTAAGCCAGTACGAATATTTAATTCTTCCAGGGTATAGCGTCTTTCATTGTTGTCGTGACGTTCCGCCTCCGACTTTGCTGTCTGAAGTTTTTTTAATCCTTGGGGTGTGAGAACTACACCACGTCTACGTCTCTTTTTTTGTGAATGCATTTGGGTTCATCTCGTAGTTAGGTAAATACACAAGTGGGGTACGTTCTTGCCAAAATCTTTTAGAAAACAGGCAAGATGCCTACCGTACTAGATCAGGTTTTACAGAATTGGAATACACGCTGCTTAGTGATTAAGCATCAAAAACCAAACTCTAACCCAAGTACAACAAAATAAGAAGAACAAGGGTTTTTAAAAAAGAGTACTTTGCACAGCCCAAGGGAACACTTTATCTAGGATAAGAAATAAGGCATCGCACTAATTCTAGCGTGTATAGGCATAAAACCTAGTTAATTCGCGAGGCATTCCAATCTATGAATAATAGTTGTATACCTTTGAATTTAACTCAATAAACACATGCCCAAGTAGATACACTTTTAGCAGGGACTATGGAATTTTGTAACTAAGTACTGAACTCCATGCCGAATATTCTACAGCAAGATTTTTTGATTTAAAACACATTATAAATGAAATGTTTTATATGCATTTTTTCCCGATATTAAGGGTAATTAAGACTTAAGTCTAACCAAAGAAAATAGCTAGAGGCTTTATGGAGTAAGAGTTAGATGGATTTAATGAGATGAATAATTAAATTCGGAGCTTAACTACCCAAACTTCGGTTGCGGCAACTCAAGGCAAGGTGTAAAACTAAATTCTAGATAAATATTTCATGTTTTCTATACTCAATGCCGCCAAATATAGTTGCGTTCACTTGCAGTAATTACAAGGCTTTTATCTTCTAAATAATCAGCTTTACACGAAAAATATCAATTTATACTTATGGATAATTAATCCTGTATCACTTCCATAAATAGCTTTTTATTTAATCAGTTACATTCTTCTTTGTATTTCCTGGAGAACTCAAATGACTATTATTGACTTTTTCGCATTTGCTTTGCTTGCTTCATGGGCTGCGATGATTTGGGGATCGTTGCAAAAGGTTGATGGAGACAAGGTAAAAGGGTATAAAAAAGTGAATGAAGAGTTGTGGGTAGAAACTAAAGTTTCAGGTGACAAAAAACCCAGGTTTCCAGACTTATGGGAACCTGTAATACCACCCAAAAAGTAATTTATACGAAGTTGTATTCAAGGGGATAATCTGCTGCTTGTTTGTTCAAGAGCAGAGGCAATTCCCCTGAACTCACGCTCAAGGCTTTAATAGCAATTACCCACTGACATTAATCATAGAGAGGGCAAATATTGCTCTAGAAATTAGCCAGCGATTAATCCCTCCAAACCAAACTGGCTCTATCCAGAGGCGATCGCACATTATAGGAAGCTGCGTTCAAACGGCATAAGCTGTTCAGCCTTTGAATCACTTATTCGGATTCGCTGTCAAGATTCAGGCGTAAGGGTTTGGCATTTTAGTCGTACCCAGTTTAGATGCCTAACAGCTTAGATCAGAAACAGCAGGGGAACTCTCGAAGCAGGGCAGCGGAGGAACAAGTCTGCTATCTTTGACTACAATTAGCCATTAAAATAAACAGCAACAGCATCATTTTCCAAGCATCCACTACCATAGAAGCATCCGCAATGGCGACACAACAGGTGAAAAGCCATGTCCGAAACTACCCTAGCAGCACCCGATATCCAACTCCCCCCCACACAGGCAGAGCTGCCCTATGATGATGGTATCCCCATGGAAAGTGCACGGCATAAAGCCCAAATGGACTTGCTGATTGATGCCCTAATTCCTTGGTTGGAACAACGGGAAGATGGGTTTTTCGGCGGCAATATGTTTGTCTATTACAGTCTGGCGCAGGTACGAAACAAAGACTTTAAAGGGCCAGACTTTTTTGCCGTGCTAGGAGTCCCCAAAGGTGAACGAAAAAGTTGGGTCGTTTGGGAAGAAGGAAAAGCACCGGATGTAGTAATTGAGTTGCTTTCTGAAAGTACTGCCGCCGCCGATAAAAACAACAAAAAGCTGATTTATCAAAATCAAATGCGCGTACCAGACTATTTTTGGTATGACCCCTTTAACCCGGATGATTGGGCCGGTTTCTCAATTCAACAAGGCCGTTATCAACCCATCACACCCAATGCTCAAAATCAGTTAGTGAGTCAATCATTAGGACTAGCATTGCAGCGTTGGCAGGGAAATTACAAAGGCATTGATGCGACTTGGTTACGCTGGGCAACCTGGGAAGGAGAATTGCTGACAACACCTGAAGAAAAGGAGCGACAACGAGCAGAGCAAGAGCGACAACGAGCAGACAAGGCAGAAGGGCAATTGCTACAAACGGCACTCAACTTACTTGACGCTGGAATGACAAGAGAACAGGTAGCTCAATTAACAGGTTTGACTTTATCTGAAATAGAACAATTGATAACAAATTCTGAGAAGTAATGCATCAAAAAAAATACGACTGGTTATACCCATTGGGTTTTAGTTTTATACCTATTCTCTGATAGCTCCCCCCTTAACAAGCCGGAGCTTTAGGGAGGAGCTGGGGGGGAATCGAAACTCCTAAATGCTGTATTCCATTGCAGGCTCTTGTTTAGACCCGTGAGGCGGACGCTCGGTTGCACCTGGAATTTCCTGGCGAGTGAGCAAATCAAATACATGGTCGCCAATGGCAGCTTTTACATCATCTTCTAACTCATGAACCACATCTCGATTCAGTTGAAATGCATAATTAGCTTCGTCTACAATTCGTTGAATTGTTTCCTCATCAACGGATAAAGAATTCAACGCCTGACGATACTTCTCTTTAAATGCGCGTTTGGCTTCTATAGTGGGAATTTGCTCAAATTCATGCAATCCCGTACCCTGATCGGGAGGTAATTTCAAGGCCGATCGCACAATATTTTTCAACGCTTGTCCCCCAGACAAATCACCCATATAGCGAGTGTAAGCGTGAGCAATCAGCAACGCCGGGTCGGTATTAGCAATTTCATGTATGCGATTAACATAAACCTGACCGGCGGGTAATGGTGTAATCTGTTCGGGCCAGTTGTCGCCATAGTAAAATGCCAAGTCTTTTTCCAGATTCGAGGTGCGGTTAAGTTCAGCAAAATACATCGACCCAATTACTGGATGAGTCTGGTGCCGTTGAAGCTCTTCTTCCAGCGCACTATAGACCAAATAAAGATTGAAAAGCAACTTACGGAATGGCTCTCGTTCAACAATCCCTTTGAGGAAACACTTCATGTAAGCAGTATTCTCTGCGGCGGTGTGAGACTGTTTCGTACCTTCTCGCAGGCGATTGGCTAGATCGTGGCTCATGTCAAATTACCTCATTCCTAAGAAATGGTTGTCTTGGCAATACCTGTTTGGGCAGTGGGCAGTGCAATCATGGAGCAGGTACGCTTCAGACAACCGAAAGACTCATTGAATACTTTATGGCGATTAAATGATTAAAAGAATGAGAGTTTTCATAACTTAACAAAATTCTCGGTAAATGAACGTCTGTTAACTTTTCTAATGAAGGGTCTGTTCAAGAAGCGACAATTACTATAACTTAATAGTTATTGAGTTTACGAGGAGCGAACACGATGGTTAATTCTCCGCCCAAGCCTACTGTGGACTTATCGGCAGCCAAGACAAAGGCTATCAAGGAAAACATCCTCACCCCCCGGTTTTACACAACGGACTTTGACACGGCGGCAGAGATGGATTTGTCTGCCCAGGATACTGAGTTGCAGGCGATGCTGGCAGAAATGCGGGCAGACTACAACCGCCATCACTTCGTGCGGGATGAGTCGTTCAATCAATCTTGGGATCACATTACTGGAGAAGCGCGACAGGCATTTATCGATTATCTAGAACGCTCCTGCGTGTCCGAGTTTTCCGGCTTTTTGCTGTTTAAAGAACTCTCTCGCAAAGTAAAGGATCGCAGTCCTCTACTGGCTGAAATGTTTAACCTAATGGCACGGGATGAAGCCCGCCATGCAGGTTTCCTCAACAAAGCGATGGGGGATTTTGGCTGTACGATGGATTTGGCTTTTCTGACTAAGAATCGGGTTTATACATTCTTCCCGATTGAGTGGGTACTTTACACGGTCTATTTGTCAGAGAAGATTGGCTACTGGCGTTACATTATTATTTATCGTCATCTGGAAAAGCATCCTGAGAATCAGTTCTATCCCTTGTTCCGCTACTTTGAAAGCTGGTGTCAGGATGAAAATCGACATGGGGATATCTTTAAAGCATTGTTGCGATCGCAACCCAAACTCTGGCAGACTTGGCAATCTAAGTTGTGGAGTCGCTTTTTCCTGCTGACTGTCTTTGCTACTCATACGCTAACCGTTCACGAACGGACTGGCTTTTATAAGGTATTGGGAATCGATCCCACTGAGTTTGATGCTGAAGTGATTCGCAAGACGAATGAGACATCACTCCGCGCCTTCCCGTCCGTTCTCGACACGGAACATCCAGACTTTTTCCGTCGCTTACATCGTTGTTCCGATCTGAATTGGAAGATGAGTGAAATTGATCGCACTCAACCCAAGTGGGTGAAGGCATTACGTAAGTTACCGTACCAACTTAGAATTGTCGGTCATCTCCTGCGGATTTATCTGACTAAAGGAATTGATGCCGAAGCGCTGCGGGAAACTGTGCGTTAGTTGAGCAAAGGGCGATCGCTGTTGTGAAGTGGGGGAGAAGGGGCAATCGCTTTATCCAAAGTCATTGACAACTATCTTTTTGCTCTTGAGTGGGAAACGGGTAATATCTCCTCAAGCCATCGAGCAATCAATAAAATGGTTCTTGGACTGCTGCGTGGTGTTTTTCTAGGTACTGCCTTGGTACTCCCAAGTAGAAAACTTTACCCTTATTTAACTTTGATAAAGGATGCCATGCTCACTCTTGTAAACTTGTCGCAGTCCTTGTTGAGTTGCAACATCAGTAGCAATCAGTTGAAACGGGAACATCCATTTAACCTTTAGTACGTTAGTATAGCTTGAGTTTATGTATTCTATTGTCAATTGTCAATAGAATTTTGCTGAGCAGTTGTACTACGTGGCTGATAGGGTTTTCCAGTAGGTTGATTCTTGTATCTCTCTATCTCAACAGCATCTATGTAGTAGTAACGCCCAAGTTTGCGAGCGACAATCTGACCCTTCTTAATTAAGTCATGAACTCGCTGACGGGTTACGCCAAGTAGCTCGACAGCTTGAGCTACAGAGAGTAATGCGGGGCTTTCATTTGAACCGGAGTTTGTCATACGATTGGCTAGAGACTGCTTTGATACTCAAAATCAGTTTTCTCAATCATTGCATCCTCAAGCGTAACTTAAGTCAGTCAAGTTACAAGATTCACTTCGTAAATTGAGTTAGTAGCCGTTCCAACTCACCGGGTTGAAAACTTCCCTCAGCCGGTTGTCGATTCTGGTACCCCGGTTCCCCATAAAGGTATTCACAATAAACATTCACAAATCGATTATGGGATTTAATTGTCCAGTTAAAGATACAGATTCCCGTTAACGTAGCCAGAGAAAAATCTGTATTTTTCACCTCGGAATAACTAAAATCGGTATTACTTAAGTTGGCTTTCCTAAAAGATGTTCCAGGTTCGCTGGGTCTGATAGAGCATCTGCTACGCTTTTATGGCTAGACGCCGCTCACCCCACTTGAATGAAAAATTCAACTTATCAGTGGGGCTTGCGCGTTGTCATTCGTGGTGAACTCTGATGTTTTAGAAAGTAATAAAGATGTTAGAACATGCGAAATTGTTCAACTTTTTGCGTGTATTCGATAGGCATAACGGTTACAACATTTTCATCAGGATTTGGAATGATGTAGTACTCAATCACTTGACCCCCGTAAACTTTCTCGGCAGCTTCAATTCCTGCCGCAATAGCAACATTGACCTCAGAAATCTTCCCTCGAATAGTTACTATAAAGTTACCCCTTTCCGCTATGCCGTAATAAACCAATGTGACGGCACCAGCTTTGACCATCGCGTCTGCTGCCGCTAACACAGCAGGAAAACCTAACGTTTCAATCGTTCCAACGGCTGCTGGCATGAAATCAGCTCCTGAGTCAACTTTAATAGGTGAAATCAATTGTACGAGACTTCACTCTAATTTGGATAAAAATACTATTTGCAACAACAAAACCCGGCATTTTTACCGGGCTGAGAAACATTGGATAATTTAAGGGATTTCTGAAGGATTAAGCGGGGACTGGAGTGCCCTGCTTTTGATTGGCCAATTCCAAAAGCCGACGAATCCGCTCTTCCGTAGGAGGATGAGTCCGGAACAATGTCAGCAGACCTTTGGTGGAAAGCGGATTGACAATCAGTAGCGCGGACATTGCAGGGTTGCCATTCATCGGAATTTGCCGACCCATAGCTTCAAGCTTCTCCAGCGCTGTGGCGAGTGCTCTGGGATTTCCTGTGATTTCCGCCGAACCCAAGTCAGCTGAATATTCGCGAGTCCGGGAAATAGCAAACTGAAGTAACGCCGCCGCAATCGGAGCTAACACAATCAAAAACAATATACCCAAAGGATTGCCACCTTGACGATTATCCCGAGTCACGGGGCCATATAGTGCGCCAAATGTAAGTATCCTTCCCAAGAAAGTAATGGCTCCGGCGATAGTCCCTGCAACCGCTTGGGTCAGGGTATCGTGGTTACGGATGTGGGTGAGTTCATGAGCCAAAACTCCCTCAAGTTCTTCCTGTGAGAGCAACTCCAAAATGCCTTGAGTGACGGCTACGGTTGCATGTTCTGGGTCTCGACCGGTGGCAAAAGCATTCGGCGATTGTGTGGGTACGATGAATAGTTTAGGCATGGGAATGCCTGCGCGATCGCTTAAAGAAGCGACGGTATCATAAAGTTCTGGCGACTCATGACGAGCAATAGGCTGTGCATTATACGTCGCTAAAGCGGCTCGATCCGAGTAGTACCACGAACCAAAACTGGTGAGGGCTGCAAACACTAGACCCATGTACAGACCCTGTTCATTCCCGACTAGATAGTAGCCCCCTAGCACGAGCAGACCACTCAGCAGTCCTAGCAACGCTGCTGTTTTAATTTGATTAATGCCAAGCATGATTTTGAGAGTGATTGTTAAAAATTTTTGCGATTTCTCCTCAACATCTCAAATCTTGAATAAATTTTGTCTCTATCCCTCGAAATAAATCCAGCTATTCCAATGGGTAGGTCAATTTTTGATGGAAGGTTCAAAAATCTTCAAAATGATTACTCGCCTCCTGAGGACTCGAATCCAGCGTTGTCATTCTTTTGGGCAACATCATCTGAAAAAAAAGCTTCTACTAATGAGCCAACCATCCAATAAATCCCAAATGCCAATAAGATGAGCATCAAAGGCGCAAAACCGGCAAAAGGAGCAAATAGCAGCATCAGCAATAAGCCGAATATTACAATTTTTCCGAGTCGATTATTCATGGAGTACTTTTCTTATCTCAATGGTTTTACTATCTCGCTTTTGCTGAATTAAATGCATCTAGCAGGAGAAGTAGAACTCATAGGAAATACCAATAAATACCGAACCGTTATAAAAACCGACTCAAATCAAAATCCCCTTCAGGCGTTTCTTTTTTAAACCTTTCCGCACTCAAAATCAGCAACAATCGATCAGAATAATCTACTGCTCCCCGTAACTCATCTCGCAAAAGATCCAGCCCCCCATTGGCATATTCTTCAAAAATATGGATGCGTTTCTCCTCAGCGATGTCATCCGTGGGGGAGAGAATTTTCGCCTCTTTGGTTTGTGCGATCGCCAGTAACTTCAATACGCGATCATATCCCCTGGAAACAAATACCTCTAAGGCAATGGGTGAGACTTCTTTGGTGGAGATGGTTCCCAAAGGCGATCGCTTTTTGCGCTTTGCCCCTAATGCGGCGGCAAACACTATCGCATCGGCATAGGTTTGGAAAGGCCCCGTGGAACTTTCTGAGACGACTAAAGATTTGACTAAATCCGCTTTATCCTTAGCCACCCGAATTCTGTTTGCACCCATCGCCTTCTAATTCCCATAACAGTACTTATCGGATGTAAAAATGATAGCATGAGTATAAAATCCCGCAAATTTCACCATGCAGGTTACTGCAACACCAAGCCCCATCACTCCTCAACCTCCCAACCTGGCAATCACTACCGCCAACCTCCTAGAAGTCTTTGCCGAGTTTCTGAATATTGATGTTGGTGCTGGCGATGCAGCATCCGATACCCTAAACACATATCGCCGCCAAGTTCAGCAGTTCGTTGATTGGTGCGATCGCCAAAAAATCTATCCCGCACAAGTCACGAAGGACGACATCAAGCATTACCGTCGCTGGATGGTAGAAAAAAAGAAATTCAAGCCAGCCACCATAGCATTAAAGTTGTCTGTAGTCAAGCGTTTTTATCAAGCTGCCGTAGAACAAGGGCTGATTCCGATTAATCCAGCCGCTGGCGTGAAACCCCCAAAGGAAAAGCGCGACCCAGCAGAACGCATTTCTTACCTAGAAAAAGCTGAAGTCGAGCAATTTCTAGAAGCCATACCCCAAGATGGAACCCTCAAAGCAGCGCGAGATAAAGCCCTGCTAGCCATTATGACCTTGGAAGGGCCACGTACAGTAGAACTGCACCGAGCCAATATTTCTGATCTGGTTAGGCAAGGAGGAAATATAGGAATTCGGGTGGAAGGGAAGCGAAATATTCGAGTTGTTCCTTTAACTCCAGATATTGCCGGCCTTGTGATGATTTACCTGGAGGCGAGGAAAGAGAGTGGGGAAACACTCAAACCATCGAGTCCCCTATTCATCGCCGTAGGAAATCGGGCCGGTGGACAGCGGATTTCTCGACGTGGGATTCGGCTGATAGTGGATTACTACCTGCAAGAAACAGCACTCAAGCAAACACCAGGGAGAACAATATCAGCTCATAGTCTAAGACATACAGCAGGGACACTTGCCCTAAGGTCTGGTGCAGAGTTACGCCAAGTGCAAGATTTGTTGGGACATGCCGACCCCAGAACAACCTGTATTTATGCACATATCGCTGACCGTTGGCTGAATAATCCAGCTTTGAAACTAGGAATCAAGATATAACCGTTAACCCCTAGAAAAATCCTCAGATTTTTTTGGATAATTTTCCTGTTTTGTTCCCATTCACAATGAAGTATCGATGAAGATACCGTAAAGAAGGGATAAAGATGGGATACTACGATTTTAACGACCACTTCTGGTCACCCCTGGAAGTCTGCGCTTCAGCCCCAAAAAAAGAACCTTCAGAGAAAAAGTTTAAAATTACGAATCTGGTACAAACTATATTGAGTGCAGGGTCTCAGCCTAGTAAAACGTTGGTAAAAAAAGCGAATTAAACAATATCGTATTGTAGTTGGGTTGAGGTACCAAACCCAACTTTGATAAAGGCTGGATGGGTTTCGCGATGGCTCTACCCATCCTACAAATAATTAACGTTCTCTACTTATATATTTTCTAAACCCTGGAGTAACGAATCTTGTAAAGCTTGAGTCAGTGCAACAGCCGTTTGCTTATCATTCTCCTGACGGTATGCATGGGAGTAAAGAGGAGAACTGATATTAATTAATATGCTGGCACAGGGATTAGCACTTGGGTCATAGCGAATCGCGATCGGAACAATAGGAATTGCCACACATTCCGGTATCTTCGCTTCAGCTTGCAGAACCAAACGCGCTAAACCCGTTTTTAGCGGGCGTAGGGGTTGGTCGCGCACAATTCCCCCTTCGGGAAACATCACCAATTTCTTCCCCGCTTGCAACAGTTCGATCGCACAGCGCATAGTAGAAACAGTCGGATGATTTAAGTCCACAGGAAACGCTCCTAGTCTTTCAATCAACCAACCCTGGAAGCCCTCAAACTGATTAGCATTGGTCATAAACCGTAGCGGTTCAGTACTGAGTAAAGAGATGACGAGTGGGTCCCAACGGCTAAAGTGCTTAGGAGCAAGAACCACAGGGCCAGATTCCGGTAAATTTTCATACCCTTGGAAGATAATTTGCCCAAAATAAAGACTCAGAAAAATACGATGGACGGGGAAAAGTGTCCAGTAAAGCCAAGGCATTACAGAAGCGGCTGGTGGAAGAGACTTCATCCGGTTGAGTCACCTGTTACTGATTCGATGAGTTCTACTGGTTAAGCGGTTCTCAATTGCCTACAATACACCCGAAGCCAGGTCGTTTCGCTTAGCATGACAAATAACAAACAAGTGTTGCGTACATCCTGAAATACCATCCTCGCTGAAGAATACCATCTGGGAGTTATCCAAGAATGAAATTCGTGTCCGATCCACCCATCTCCGTCAAAATCCGCAAGATGAAGCAGCGGGTGCGGTGGGGTGACCCAGTCATTTTAGAGCGGGGAATCGACCAAACTCGGATGGTTTTAGACATCAATGAGCCAGATAATCCTGAATTTTCCTTCTTAGTCGTGGGGGATAGTGGTGCTGGAGCACAGCGCGGTCATAACCCTCAACGACAAATCGCTGAACTGATGCTCTCACAGCGCGATACCAGTGATTTTGTGTTGCACACAGGCGATGTAATTTACCTCGTTGGCTCCAGCGAGTACTATCAAAAGAACTTTATTTCCCCCTATCGAGAGTTTCTGGTCGGGGGAGAGGATTACAAAAAGATTGCCTATGACCAGATGGTGTTTAATATCCCGTTTCTCCCCGTGCTAGGAAACCACGACTACTACGACCTTCCTTGGTTTTTTGGTGTGATGACAGGGACGACACTTCCCCTGCGCCGACTCCTCTGGTCAAAACTAGATTTTGACATTGGCTGGCAGGGTTCGGGTCAAGGTAGGGTTTATGCCCAGGCATTCATGGACTACCTGAAAGCGTTGAATAACAAGGAAGCGTTTGTCCGTCATTTAGACCAGCATTACACGGCTAAAACCGATACAGGACCCTGTCTACGTTACCAACCCGGACATTTCACCCGCTTACCCAACCGCTATTACACCTTTCGTTTCGGTGGGATTGACTTCTTTGCCCTGGATACGAATACCTTTAATGCACCATCACCCCTACCCAACACCAAAGAGGGTGATGAACTCCGTCGCGAACTCTATCAGCGCAGAGAGGAGTTAGAACGTTCAGAAGAGAAAATTCTCGAAACTTGTGAACGACTTAACCCCGACAACCCGGAGGAAGCGGATATTCTGGATGATCAGCAAGCGAAGTTGGAGCAAATTGAGGAAGCCAAGCTGGACATTGAGAAACAACTGACCACCGACAAAAACATTGTTACCGACTTTGAACAACTCGAATGGCTCAAACAAAGGCTGATTGAATCTTGGCATACCCAAGAGGTGCGCGGACGTGTCCTTTATTTCCACCATCCTCCCTACGTCACTGAAGCCACTAAGTGGGACCAAGGACAAACGATGGAGGTTCGTTACCATCTGCGCCGTGTTCTGGATGCCGTAGATGAAGCGGTTGGGGAACTGCCACAGGGGCGTCCCATTGTGGATTTGGTGCTTTCGGGTCACGCCCATTGCTTGGAACATCTCTACACGGGTGACACCGGACACGCGGACTCTCACATTAACTGGATTGTCTGCGGGGGTAGCGGTTACAGTCTGCGTCGCCAACGGGCTGAGGGTTCGGATTTAAGTGAGCGGTTTAGGGATAATGGAGGCGATCGCATTCGTCAAGTTGCAAAATCCCGCCTTTTTGTCGGTCGGCATGGTCATGGCTCAAAAAAGGGGCGACCCTATTCGTTTATCCGAATCGATGTCAAAGCCGGTTGCCCCCCCAAGTTGGTTGTTAGACCCTTTATCGCCGAACGATTGGGGCGACATTGGAGTCATAGCCAGCTTGAACCCGTTGTGATTTAACGTTATCTGACAAAGACTAATCTGATTGCACTATATAAATGGATACAACCCCACCCACTGAGTTGTCTCAAAAGCCGGAAATCGCGGCTATTCGGGGAGACTCGGCTGCACAACCCGTTTTAGATCAGCCACCCTTGATTGATTTACGTCAATACGACTCATCCAAGTCCGATCGCGGGCGTCCTGGATGGTTTGTTTTACTTTGGTGGTTGGTGCAAGCGATCGCATTTCCCTTAAGTCCCCATACCTTCAACGGCTTCCGCAAAGGGCTACTCCAGCTATTTGGGGCAAAAATTGGTACTGGCGTGGTTATCCGACCCACTGCCCGTTTTACCTATCCCTGGAAAGTGGAAATTGGCGACTACAGTTGGATTGGGGAGGATGTAGTTTTTTACAGCCTCGATCGCATTCACATTGGCTGTCACAGCGTTATTTCGCAAAAATGCTACCTCTGTACCGGTAGCCACGACATCCAAGACCCAGGATTTGGTCTCATCACCGCCCCCATTGCGATCGGTAACGGTGCCTGGATTGCCACAGACTGCTTCATCGCCCCAGGCGTTCAAATTGGAGCCAATGCGGTGATTGGGGCGCGTAGCAGTGTTTTCAGTCATATCCCAGCCCAACAGGTCTGCTGGGGTACACCCGCACGCCCCCACTATCAACGACAAGTCCGGCAGAAATCCTAAAAAGATAGGGATTTTTATCCTTACTCTTGAATCTCAGTTTCAGGTAAAAGAATGGTTGTTTCAAAACCCACCCTGCCAAAATCTGGTTCCGGCCCCATCTCCATTTCAATCGCATAAATCCACGTCTGATTTGAATTCGGTCGGTAACTTTTGATTCTGCCTACACCGCCGCTAAAACTAACAGTTTGATTTCGAGTAAACCTGGGTACCATCATAGAAATTGAATTCATAAATCTGAAGACTCCGTTTAGGCTAGGGTCATGAGCAAGCGTCTACTGATACTATTTGGCTGTATCTTTGCCTCCAGGGAACCTGATTGTGCCCTACCGTTTATCTTCGATGCCCTAACATAGCGATCAGTATGATTAAGCCACTGAGTCAAGACTTCTTAATATAGAAATGCAATCCAGCAAAGATGTTGTTTACAGTTGTATCTAAAACTTACTTTCTGTTTACTCTGTCGAGAGTTTTGATTTGATGAAATAAGTAATCTATCGAAGGATATATATTTATTAAATTTCACAGTATCCCAGAAAACCTTAGAGAGAAATATATGCCTAACCCACCCTCGTATAAGCTAGGCTGGACGTTCTCAAGTATTGGCTGAAGACTGAAGTATTCCTACTTCTCTCTCACAATCAGATGATGCTTAGCATCAAATGTAATCATCCCTTGTTTCTGGAACTGACCCAATAGTCGCGTAATCGTCACTCTAGTAGTACAACAAGCATCGGCAAGATCTTGATGAGTCAGGCGAACGCTTAAACGAGTGCCTTGAGCCACAGGTGCGCCAATTTCCAGCTTTAACAACTGCAACAGATGATGCAATCTTTCTTTAACTTGCCGCTTTCCAGAAATAGCTAACAGCAATTCTGTCTGACGTAGCCGCTGACTGATTCGAGGTAACAACGTTTGGGATAGATGAGAACAAGCGCTGATCTCTGCTGGAGAAAAGGACACTAATTTAACTATTTCCGAGAGAGCGGTAGCTTGATACGTAGGAAGGGAAGTTAAAGTAGAACCAAAAGGCATCGATGGCCCTGCCAACCCCATGAGTACTTCATCACCGGTTTCACTCATCGTATTCAGCTTTACTACACCTTGAGCAACGACCCAAAGGCAAGAAGGTGAGAGAGGGATAATTTCTCCTTTAGAATAACTATGCAGGGGACGATCCTGGAAAAGGTTGTGGCTATTTCTGGAGAACGCCTTTTGAGACAGCTGGTGCTTGGGAAGTTCGCGCAATATCCAGCGCAAGGAGACGACTCTGTGTTCATGGTCACAGACTGCATCAACAGTCACATCGGCTTCAATACACTCACTATTACGAGGCTGTAAACCTAATGTCCAGTTTTGTACTAAGTTACGCTGCTGCAACTGATTGAGTTTGAAGCGAAACGTCGAACGCTCTTGTATAGGAATAAAGTTGATCAGCAGTTTGTCTCTCAAGTACGACGGCTCAATGTTGAGCAGCCTAGCCGCAGCACGGTTAGCCTCTTGAATTTTGCCTTGTGCATCCGTGATCAGGTAGGCATTGGGCATGAACTCAAAGAGTTCTTGATAGCGCTTGCGTTCCGCTTCCACCTGCAATCGGGTGAGGGCTAATTCCTCAGACTGCTGGTACATCTCCTCAACAGCGACTTGCAACTCTTCCGAGGCAGTACCGAGTTCCTTGAAGGCAGTTGGTAGTAAGAAGTCTGGTTGCTGAGATACCGGGACATTTGCGCCCTCGTACAGCTCAGCTAAGCGCCAGTTGATCACCTGTAGCCGCTTAGCGAACGCATCGACATTCACCATGTCTAAACCTCCGACATTCACCTATCGAGGTGAAGCATAGGAGATTACCTGCTTTTGATGCACTAACCAATCGAGAGATTTAGAGCCGCCAAACAATGGTAATATTGTCAACTTCATTTGTGTCCATTGTTACAGGCAACCTTAACTTTTAGCCAAATCTGCGGCTGCCTGTCCACGGAAATAAAGGGATTACCAACGAGAGGATGTCACCCTTTCACACAGACGACTTGCTTGAGAGTTGCCACAACTTCAACCAAATCAGACTGATGATTCATCACCTCGTCGATTGGTTTGTAAGCGCCTGGAATTTCATCCAAAACCCCTTCATCCTTGCGGCACTCAATCCCTTGGGTTTGCTCAATCAAATCATCCAACGAGAAGTGCTTCTTCGCTTTACTGCGCGACATCTGACGCCCTGCACCGTGGGAACAAGAGCAATAGCTGTCATGATTACCTTTACCCTTGACGATGAAAGACTTTGCTCCCATGGAACCAGGGATGATGCCGTAATCTTCCTCTCGTGCCCGCACAGCCCCCTTGCGGGTGACGTAAACGTCTTCACCAAAATGCACTTCCTTCTCGGCGTAGTTGTGATGGCAGTTCACTTCCAAAAGAGCCTTGGTTGGCTTACCACCCGCAAGATGTTTTTCAACAATCCGCTTAAAGCGAGCCATCATGACATCGCGGTTAACGCGAGCATAATTCTGCGCCCACTGCAAATCCCGCCAGTAAGCTTGAAATTCGGGCGTTCCCGCCACAAAATAAGCTAAATCTGGGTCAGGAAGAGATGTTTTTGTCATTTTGGCAAGTTCTTTTGCCGTGCTGATGTGGCACTGAGCTAACACATTGCCAATATTGCGTGAACCGGAGTGCAGCATGAGCCAAACTTGGTTCTCGGTATCGATGCAAACTTCAATGAAGTGATTGCCTCCACCAAGAGAACCCATCTGTCTCATCGCTTTCCCTTGCAAATCTTGCACCCCTCGATGCAGTTGTTTGAAATCAGCCCAACGCTGCCAGTTCGTTACCGATTTTTCAATGTCTTTGTTCTCGTTAAAGCCAACCGGAATAGCCGCTTCAAGATCTAGGCGAATTTTCTTGAGCTTACCCTCCAATTGGTCAGCCACAAAAGGCGTTTTGATTGCAGCCATTCCGCAACCAATATCCACACCGACAGCCGCCGGCATGAGCGCTTCTTTTGTCGCAACGACAGAACCCACTAAGGCTCCCTTGCCTAAGTGAACGTCTGGCATCAATGCTACATGCTTGAAAACAAAGGGCAGAGAAGCCACATTTTTGGCCATCTTGGTTTCCTCTGAACCCAAAGCATGATTAGCCCAAGAAAGGACTGGCGCTGAAGTGGAGATTTTTAGCTGTTCGTATGGCATAAACGTTTGCCTCTAAAAAAATATTGCTGATTATGGAGAAAGAGTTTTGTACAACGACTTATGTTTGGCTCAATTCATCCCTGTCTAAAGCTTTATAGGGGATAACTCTGAGATTCGTTTTGGTGTACTACATAAATACTACACGATACCTAGCTAAATTCCAGAATGTTGTTTCGCTACCCTGTGGGTCTTTCCAGCAAAAGTTAATAGCCCAGAGAGAAACTACATTACAATTTGTAAAGAGGGCAAGGTTTTCAACGGATCTGCCCTCGATTGTGTCAAGAGCAATCCACACCACCCCACGTTTACTCTTATGGCAGTTCGTAAAGACACAATTTGGGAACGCTTCCTATCGCCGATTGTCCGGAGCTTGATTGATGAAGAAAAGTTACGGCAGTTGTATAAAAGTATCGATTGGCAAGCCGAGAGCGATCGCTTGTCCAATCCACAGGTTATTTACCCTCACTACTACAGTAGCCAAAACTTCCACGGCATCGAGGGGGGATACCTGAACCCTAGTGCTTCGGTTTCCTATGATCCGATTACCCAGTATGTGCTGCCACCCAATGAAACTTGGGTACGCCAAGGCTTAATTGAGCGCATTGGGGGAACGCCGCGACGGATTCTCGACTTAGGTTGCGGTACGGGTTCCACAACCCTGATGTTGAAGCAAGCCTTTCCCCAAGCCCAGGTGATGGGATTAGATTTGTCACCGTATATGCTGGTAATGGCGGAACACAAAGCTAAAGCCGCCTGGTTAACGATTCAGTGGCGGCATGGGAATGCCGAAGAGACGGGATTGCCAGATGCGTCGTTTGACTTAGTTACAGCATCCTTATTATTTCACGAGACACCATCTGCCGTCGCGAAGACCATTTTGCGAGAAAGCTTCCGCTTGCTGATGCCAGGAGGAGAATTATTAATTTTGGACGGCAATCAGAAAACCTTGCGCCAAGTGGATTGGCTTACCGAGGTATTTGAAGAGCCGTATATTAAGGATTATGCGAGCCAGAGTGTAGAGGCTGGAATGGGTGCAGCAGGCTTTGAAGCGGTACAAACTCATGATCATTGGTGGATGCATCAAGTCACCCAGGGGATTAAACCCCTAAGAGCAAACAACCCTGCCGCAACCGCCCGACAGGAGTTCACGAGTAACACATCCCAAGATTTTGGTTCACAGGGCACTCCCGCCCCAGCGTTTTAGCACTAGGCATGACACTAAAGGCAGTTCTGTTTGATTTCAACGGCGTCATTATTAATGATGAGTCCATTCACCAACAACTCGTTGAGGAAATTCTCCTACAGGAAAATCTGCGTCCCTCATCGGATGAGTATCGAGAAGTTTGTCTGGGCAGGAGCGATCGCGTCTGTTTAACGGAGTTACTCAAGCGTCGAGGACGATTTGTTACAGAAAGCTACTTAACCCAACTCATCACCCGTAAAGCCCAAGCCTATGAGCATAAGCTGGAAATGCTGGAAAAGCTGCCGATTTATCCAGGTTTAGAGGATGTAATTTTCCAAATTCGCGCCGCACAGTTACCCTTGGGGGTGGTGAGTGGGGCATTGCGTTGTGAGGTGGAATTGGTACTCAATCGTGCGGGGATCGCCCAGAATTTTGCCGTAATTGTTGGGGGTGACGACATTAAGGTCAGCAAACCCGAACCCGATGGGTATCTTTTAGCCGTTGAGCGACTCAATCAAAACTATCCTACCCTAAAAGCACAAGCTTCAGACTGCCTAGCCATTGAAGATACCCCAGCCGGCATTGAAGCCGCAAAACGAGCGGGGATGCAGGTGGTTGGCGTGGCGAATACCTATCCATTTCACATGCTCCAGCGTCAAGCCAACTGGACGGTCGATTATCTTCACGATTTAGAATTGGATCGGGTAAGGGAGGTGTTTGAACGTCGTGAACATCAGCCCGGTGCTAGGACGTGTTAGAATAAAAAACGGTGATTCCCCACTCAGCGGTGAGGATTCAATCCAAAATCCTCTCTCCTTAGGGGGAATTAGCTCAGTTGGTAGAGCGCTGCGATCGCACCGCAGAGGTCACCGGTTCGAGTCCGGTATTCTCCATGCCCATATCAAGATAATAGTCACTTTGTTAAGTATTTTGTAACTCTTGTATCAACTTGTGAGATCTGTTCGCTGTTATCCCTAAATCGGTTATTGTAAGAAAGAAATGAGAATTCTAAAGGAATTCTTAATATCTAGCCGTGTCTCAAGGAATAACCTCACGGCGTTGTAAGACCAGTGTTCCCCTTCCCCTGCCCAGCAAGGGTTTTTACCTAGAAAGGAGATTTTATGACTCCCACAATGCTGCGTCAGCTGTGGTCTTTAATTGAAACGACTCAGGCCAATCTTCTATTAAAACTGGATGATGCAACTTTAGTTCAGTGGCTACTGAAGCAATACAATCAAGGACGAGCGCTTAACCACGACGAGATCCACTTGTTAAGTGACTACCTGAACAATCGCGTATCTCTCATCCGGGATCTAGCTCAACAACGTTGTTAGCAATCCGGACAATAGACACACCATTGCTCCTCTACCTACAAGAATGCCCTTCGGCATTACGGAATCGGAGAGATAAATAAATTCATACTTCAGTTATACGTCTGTCCTCTTGTGGCTGGTCAACTGTTGTGCTTAGAAGTTACCTGCTCAAAGTTGCTTTGCTCTATTTAGCCGTGATTTTTGGTGAGAACTAGCCTAAGTGATTCAATCCCTAAAAGATCAACGTTTTTCTTGAGCTGGGGGGAAATTTTGCGGCGGGATATTCTCATAGGGTAAAGAGGGCGATGCTGATTTCTCCTGAGATTGGGCGTTGGTAAGCAGATGGGATACTAACGTATAACCAAAATAGGAGGGTATAGTGAGCGCTATCAGAAACGCGATCGCACCGATCCAGCCTTGGGGTGTCACGGATGAGCCGTAATGGCAACGATAAGGGTCATAGGGAAGTTGTGACGAATCAAGAACATTGCGTAAAGCAATCAATCGCTTGAACCGCACTCGTCGATCATCGAGTTTTTCCAGCATAATCCAACCGGAGATCGCCTCTTCTTCGCACAGCTTTTGCAAAACAGCAGGATTGCGAAATAAGTCGCGACTGGCGCGTACAATTTTAAATTCCCAACCGACTAGATTTGAGTCTGTTGATGCATGGCTGGAATAAGCCGCAGAGTCAGTCTTCCCATTCCGTTGCGGCGTTTCTACCGATCCCAAGTTGTCTTTTGAGTCGAAAAAGGTCAAAATTTCTTCCTCCTCATGATGTTGCTGTCTGGTAATAATTTGCCTCCAGCGCAGCCATCCACTCACCACCACAGCCTGCCAACCGAGATTGCCAGCTAGCAGGCTCCAAATCGTAACTTCAAGCATTTTTAGGTCGTTCTTCTTTTATTTGGGTGGCAGGCTAACCCGTGGCAGATTCGGAGAAGTTTCAACCTTGCAACCTCCCAACCTTCTAACTTTCAACCCTTCAGGGGTAAATACCCCTCTACAACGTAGTCTGGCCCCAGTTGACGCCAGGTGACACGTTCTAAGGTGAGAGCCTCAGTCATCGTTGCCAACCCCAAATCCCCAACCGGTGAGGGAGCCACCTTGCCACCGACAATTTTGGGGGCAATGAAGGCCAAGACTTTTTGCACTGCGCCATCTGCAATTGCTCTGGCGGCTAAAGTTCCCCCACATTCCCACAACACGCTGGAAAGCTGTCTGTTGTACAAGTACTCCATCACCTTCGCGGGGGTTAAGGGTGTCAACTCCACCACCTCCACTTTCTTTTTCACCAACTGATCTTGGAAATCCGGAAGAGCGCCGACTTCGGTCAAAACCAAGGTGGGAGCGTCATTCGTTTGCCAAAGATGGGCGTCCAAGGGCAAGTTGAGGGTGCGACTCATGACCACTCGCAAGGGATTATGGGTGTCTGAATGATGGCTGGTTAGGAAAGGATTATCGAGACGCACCGTATTTCCGCCAACAATCACAGCATCGCAAGCCGCTCGCAGTTGATGCACCTGAGCTCGTGCCTCCTGACCTGTCACCCAAGTACTGTGACCACTGATAGTAGCAATTTTGCCATCTAACGTCATAGCATACTTTAAAATTCCCAGAGGACGTTTGTGAAGAATGCGATAAATAAAAGCTTCATTAAGTTGACGACAAGCTGCTTCTTCGACACCCACCACCACTTCAATTCCCGCTGCCCGTAATCGAGCCACACCGCCCCCTGCCACCAGTGGATTTGGGTCAACCATACCTACTACGACCTTTGTTACACCCGCTGCCACTAAAGCTTCTGAACAGGGGGGTGTTCGTCCGTAGTGATTACAAGGCTCCAGATTGACATAAATCGTGGCTCCCCTCGCCTTTTCGCCCGCCGCACGTAGAGCAAAGATTTCCGCATGGGGTTGACCGGCAAACGGATGAAACCCTTCTCCGACAATCTCCCCATTTTGCACAATCACAGAACCCACGAGGGGATTGGGGGTCGTTCGTCCGAGGGCACGACGAGCCAGTTCGATGCATCGTTGCATCATAGCGCGATCAAAGGGCGTTCCTATTTCTGGCGGAGACGCCGCTAACGCCTGTTGAGTATTGGTTTGGGCGTCTGCGGAAGAGTTTTCCATGAGCTTGCTGTTGTTAGGCTTACCCCTGAGTTTAGTGAATCAGTATGTTGCAAGCATATACTTTATGTTGCCGTCGCCCTCACCTGATGCTGACGGCGTTGGATATGATCTCGCAATGTTCCTAATTCCGAGGGGACTCACTAATGTAGCAGCCAATTACGGGGATTGTCAGAACCGACAACAACGGTTTACCTGATGAAGGCGTTCTACAAAGCGGTGAACAAGACGGTTGAGGAACTGCCTAATTTCCTATTGCCGTTGAAATCAGAGGCCAATGAGGCACAGGTAAGATAGATGTGTCAGCCACCCACTTGTATCACTCATGGTTAATACAGGAACCCAACTTACTCTAGAAGAATTTCTAGCTCTCCCCGAAGGAGATGTAAACTATGAGTTTGTCGATGGTCAGGCCGTTCCTAAAGTGTCTCCAAAATATTTCCACTCGACTTTACAGGCAGCTCTATTACTCCTCATACGTAGCTGGTGCAAGGGCAAAGGTAGAGTTGGTTCAGAGTGGGCAATTCTCTTAAAGCGTCAAGGTAAAGATTGGGCACCTGTACCGGATTTGACGTATATATCCTATGAACGTCTACCCAAAAGCTGGAAGCGGAATGAAGCCTGTCCTGCCTTTCCCGAACTGGTTATTGAGATTATCTCTCCCGACCAAACGATGAAAGAATTTGAAGAGAAGGCTAAGGATTATTTGGAAGCAGGTGTATCACGAGTTTGGGTTGTAGACCCTGAAGGTATCAGCATTAGGGTCTTCTTTCCAGATGGGTCTAGTCAGGTTTATAGGGATACTACGTCCATTGTGGATGCACTACTTCCTGGCTTGGAACTAACAACAAGGCAGGTTTTTGAAGAGGCGGATTTGTTATAGCGATCGCATGTTGGGAGAGAACAGCGCATGATAGATGAAGGTATAGCTTTGGGGAACCGTGCATGAGCAATAACTTTGTCGAGAAGCTACCTAAAGAGAAGATTGCTGAATTCTGCGATCGCTGGAAGATTACCGAATTGGCACTGTTTGGTTCGATTTTACGGGATGACTTTCGTCCAGATAGCGATGTGGATGTACTGGTGACGTTTGCACCCGATGCCAAGTGGGGCTTATTCAAGCTAGTTGAAATGCAGCAAAACTTAGAAACTATTGTAGGCCGAGACGTTGATTTAATAGAAAGAAAGGCGATCGAACATAGCCACAATTGACTGCGTCGGAAAGAGATTTTAGGGAGTGCAAAGACATTTTATGTCAAGAGACAACCAGACGCTATTAGACCTGGCGAGGTCAGCACGACTGATAATTGAATTTCAACAGGGAATTGATCAAGCGACATTAGCGACTGATATTAAAACTCAATCTGCAATGTTGTATCACTTCTTGATTTTGGGTGAAGCTGTCAAACGGCTATCTCATCACAAGCCTCAACCCGATAGAACAAACCCCCACCAAAAAATCCACCCGCCACAAACCCACTGACAAATACCCACCCTGGAAGATGCCCTTCCGGCGCATCCAGCGAAAACCTCAAATTTCGATAGCCAACCCAGTAGTCGTTCACCCGCCAACCAACCTTATCCCCAAAATATTTCCAAATATCTACCTTGTCGTCCTGAATCGAATTCTCAATCTCCATCCAAATACGCTTTTGAACACTAAAACCGAAGCGTCCTTTACTGTACTTAACCCATAATTCATCAATAGTACGTAGGTCTTGACAAGGAAACATTTCCATGTCTGATTCTGTTAGCCACCCCTCTTGTTCTCGACCCGAAACTTTAAGCATCACCGCCTCAGTTTCCCGATCCGCTTTTTGCCATTCTCCTGCTGCCAAAAACTCTTGCAATCGGGTGTAATCTACTCCCTTTTTTTCTTCTTTTTTTTCTTCATAATCTAGCTCACTCGTGAGTTTTCCCAACTGAGCATCAAGCGCAACACGAGCAAGCTGAGTGGGAGATGAATCTGAATCTAAAAAAGCAAATACAGAATCTATTTGTGTAAGAATTCGCATTTCAATGGGTGCGATATCTTCATCTCTAAGACCCAAAACCTTTTGTAAATCCTGTAACTCACCACGAATGTAATCACTTAACGGATATTCATGTTCGATCGCCTCTCGTAGTGCCTGCTCGTATTCGTGTACTTTTTTCTTATACTCTCGATAAGGCTTGAGAACTTCCGCCTCAATTACTGTTGCCTCCTCTCTAGGCAGTCCCAAACTGTCTCGTTTTGCATTTAAGATTCTCCGCCCTACTGGTGAAATCTTACCCCGATAAACATAACGCTCGACTTCTTTGCGATATTTCAAATTCGGGTTACCAATGGGCACTTTAGCCAGGATAATCTTGTATCCTTCCTTAACTGTATAGATTTCGGGTTTCATGGCGGGAGAGGCTTTCTGAACTCTGATACTCGCATACTCATGCAACTCATCTGCCGAAATCACCTCATCCTCATCTAAATCTGCTGCACCTGTCTCGATTCCCTCAACCAAAAAACGAGTATAAATCGAAAGGTCTGAGCCTTCCTGAGCGAAGGAATATTGAGTAGAGGTGGAAGAGGTGAGAATCACTCGCCCCTCCCCACCGAGTTGGGTTCTGATATCCACAGAACTGTCATCTTTGGCTAACAACCCTTCAGCAAATGCCCCACTAAAGCAACAGTCGAGAATCACCGCCTGTCGCCGAGCACGGCTATAACTCATGATTTCCTGCACAAATCGGGCGGCGATCGCCGTTGATCGGATTAATCCTCCTCGCTCATTTTTGCGCGTCGCACGAGTGGCTAAATACAGAGTCCCACTCTCATCCTTGACACCGTGACCAGAAAAATATAAGAGTAAGAGGTCATCCCGGTTGCGATCGCCAAACAAATTCTCAATCGCAATTCCCATCTCCTGGGGTTCCGGATCGATTAGCGGAATCACCTCATCAAAATCACCCATATCTGGATGCTGCCAAACCCGCTGCATTGCCGCCACATCTTTTGCCGCAGCAGGAAGCTGATTGAAACCAGCTCCATATTGACTGACTCCAATCAGCAGTGCCATCTTAACCATTGATTATGTCCTAACTTCCTGCTGCTAAAAAGTCTTTAGCTGCCTCAATAGCGGCAGTTAATTCTTGCTGACTATAGGCTTTAATTTCCAGCTTTTTGCCGTCAGCCTCTACCTTTAGTTCAATTGGCTTGCCCGACAATCGCTCCCAGATAAATCCCAAAAGTACCTTAATATTGGCTAGATTAACCTCAGCCTGCAACAGCCCAATCAGAAATGCTGCATTGAGTGGCTTGCTGCCTGCGGGTGGATTTGGCTCTGGTATGCGATGAACTTGCTTCACCTCATCAATGTCCTTCATTTGTTGAAAAAGACGTTGTGTCAAGGCTTCCAGTTCCTCTGGAGCTAAATCCGGCTCTGTATTTCTCAAATCGATGGTAACGTCTAAATCTGAACCTTTAGGGGCTATTGCGACCTGAATATTGGATGTATTCGCCATTTCCAACCTTAAGTATCGTAGCTACAATTTAATACAAGCCCCGTCAAGTCTTCATCGCCCACGAATGGACTTGGCTGTTTTGAATTGTAGCGTCTATTACTATTTGAGAACAGGTTAACTAATATTAAACGGGACAGTTTTCAGCACTGCTCATCTGAGCCAAACTGACCTTAATTCGGCATTCGCCAAATTTTAATCGTACCGTCAGCACTGGCACTCACTAATTTCTTTCCATCGGGCGTTATCAAAAGTGAATTCACTGAGCTAGAATGCCCTTCAATTGTTTGGATTTCTCTCCCGGTAGAAATATTCCAAATTTTGATTTCATGATCAGCACTGGCACTGACTAATGTATTCCCATCAGGAGTTATCGCTAAGGGCTTCACCGGGCTGGAATGTCCGGTGAGAGTGAAGAGTTCTTTCCCAGAAGATAAATCCCAAATTTTGATAGTATTGTCTGCACTAGCACTGGCTAACTTCCTACCATCCGGCGTTATAGCAAGGGAATTAACTGAACCGGAATGTCCGGTGAGAGTGAGGAGTTCTTTCCCAGAAGATAAATCCCAAATTTTGATAGTATTGTCCGCACTAGCACTGGCTAACTTTTTACCATCTGGTGTAATAGCGATGTAATTTACATAACTCGAATGCTCATTAAGGGTGAGGAGTTCTTTCCCTGTAGAAAAATCCCAAATTTTAATGGTATGGTCTGCACTTGCACTCGCTAATTTTTTACCATCTGGGCTGATAACGACATAATTCACATAGCTAGAATGTCCCTTGAGGGTTTTGATTTTTTGACCAGAATCAAAATCCCATATTGCGATTGTATTGCCAGTCCCTCCAGTAGCCAGTGTCTGCCAATCTGGACTAAGGGCGAAGTAATTAATCGGGATAGAAGCTTCAATAAGTGTGCGGATTTCTTTTCCTGTAGAAAAATCCCAGAGTTTAATCTTCTTATCGGCACTACTACTGAGTAAACTCTTTCCATCAGGCGTCATGACTAGGTAATTAATATAGCTTCCATCCCCAACAATTGTGTTAACGAGTAAGCTAGCTGGAGGAAGATGGTTTTGGTAAAGTTGCCAAATACCATAACCTCCTATCATCAGAGTCAGAGCTGCTACTCCTCCCATTAGCCATCTTTTTTTAAAGGCTCTATCTTTGTGTCCAACCCAAGATAAATTATCATAAGATTGAATTGAAGTATCCTTGTTCAAATGAGTTCCTAATGGGGGTTGAATGGCGTCTTGGGGAAGCTTATAAATACTGGCAATCTCATCTAAAATTTCCTGAGTATTTTTATGGCGTTTAGCGGCGGTGGGAGCCATAAGCTTATCAATTAAATTGGCAAATGGTTCAGAAACATCCAGAGCCAGCTTCCGCCAATGGCAGGTATCCGTTAAGGGTTCATAGATGGCTGAATCCGTAGCCTGCTTACCTGTCAGTAAATAGACAAAAGTACGACCTAAAGCATAGAAATCCGATTGGGGTACGGCATGACCCTTTTCTTGCTCAGGGGGTGTGTATCCAGCCGAACTAATCTTGGTTACACTCCCTGCTCCACCGACATCAGCCAGGTAAGTAAAGGTCAACTCTCTAGCCGTACCAAAGTCAATTAATACCAATTGACCATTAGGGCGAATCATTATATTTTCTGGTTTTATATCTCGATGGAAATAGTTTTTTTGATGAACCAGATGCAAAATTTCGGCTAGCTGTTTTAACCAATTAAATGCTTGTTTTTCGGAAATGGGATGATTTCCTTGCTGCTTCATCCACTGTTTTAAGTTGAGTCCATCAATTTTCTCCATGATGATGCAATGCACTGGCTCAGTGCTATTTTTCGGAAAAAACTGAAAGTACCCATCCGGATCAACTCTAGGGGTGCCAGGATGGTTCAGTTGGCTCAAGACAGCAGCTTCTTGTTGGAATAGCTCGATGATTCTGGGCTTATCGTTATGTTTTTGTTTAAGGACTTTTAGGAGTTTGGGGATTGCCCCATAGTAAGCTTCATAAACCTTGCCAAAACCGCTGCTGTCACTCAGCAGACGCATAACCTGATAGCGCTCTTGTAGTAACAACTCGGAGCCACAATTGCGACATACGCGATTGTTAAGATTGGCTGGATCATTGGGCTGAGGACACTTGGGATTAATACAGTAGCTCATGGCTAGCTACCTCGTTGTTGCCTCCCTAATCATAGGATGGTCATTGAGAAATCATCTAGTCAAGGCAATATTAATTTTCTTCCCTAGGACAGCAGAAGAACTCTCTGGAAGGGACTGAGAGAAGAAAGGACTGGGACACTAATAGAGTTCTCTCTAACGGAGTATCTCCAAAGCGACACCTGTTTCCCCGTCATCCCCCTCTCGTTAAAGGCTCAATCCCCAACGTGGTCAGCCTTATATATTCCATCGATGAATTTAATACAAAATGTTGAAAAAACTGCATTAAACTTCGTGGTGGAACTGCTAAGGTGTAAAGAAGCATTTCAAAAGAGCTAAAAAAGATAAAGATATATGATCGGCGTTGCTACCTCCGACTTGCAACCACCCCAATGCTACCCACGTCACAACCCTGTTCCTCGATCGCATCATCTGACCGTTTTTTGCGACTTTGATGGCCCGATCGTTGATGTCTCCCAGCGCTACTACAGCACTTATCAGTTGGCATTGGCGGATACTCAGGAATTCTACCAGCGTCAAGGTAGAACTCTGCCCATTCAGAGACTCCAGAAACAGCAGTTCTGGCAAATGAAGCAAGATCGGGTTCCCGATGTAGAAATTGCGATGCGCTCTGGTTTACAGGGGGAGCAAATCGATTTCTTTTTGGGGCGCGTGATTGAGATTGTGAATCAGCCTGCCCTGTTGAACCTTGATCGGCTGCAACCGGGAGTGAGTTGGGCGTTGGCGTTGCTACATTCTCAGCGTGTTCGCCTGGTGTTAGTCACGCTGCGCTGTCAGGAGCAAGCGACGCAGATTTTAAGAAACCATGGATTGACTCGTCTGTTTAGTGGCATTTACGGAACCAATGACCGCGATGCCGCCTATCACAACTATGCTGAAGGGAAAACACAACTTTTAGCCAAGGCAATAGAGGAACAACCTCTGCTCACTGGGCATCAGATGTCAGCGTGGATGATCGGTGATACAGAAGCCGATCTCTTAGCCGGACAAGCCCTGTCCATCCCTACCATCGCCCTCACCTGCGGCATTCGTTCTCGGATGTACCTCAAGCAATTTCATCCGACTCGCATCCACACAGACCTACTTTCTGCGGCTCATTACATTTTAGAAAGTTTGAAGGTTGAAGGCTAAAGGATGAAGACGAAAAGGGGTTGAAACTTCATGAAGGCTCCAGTACATTGATCCGCTCCCACCAGCGATTGAGCGGATAATAAAGAACGGGTGCCCAAAGACTACTGAGAATTGCCGAAGACAGTGCGATACGCTGATGGTCAGCCCAAATTTCAGCCAGGTTGCGATCGCCCATAAAACTATACTGAATCGCGGTCACCGTCTCTCCAACAACCGCCATACCAAATACAATTAACGCGACCGAAATAAAATCTTCTTGTATATAACGTTGCTTCTGAATCCGAGCTGTCAAGATTCCGACTAAGGCAAGGCTAATAATATGAGTGGGCTGAGGGGAAGTCATGCCATCTTGAATCAACCCCAGCACTAGTCCTGCTAAGGCTCCCTGTAAAACTGTACGCTTGAGGCTCCAGGCAACGACCCAAATTAATAACCAGTTTGGAGCAATACCCAGTAATTCCATCCCCGGTAAACGTGCCGGTAACACGAGCAAACAGAGCATGACTGAACCAACAGTCACAACCCAATTAAGAATTTGGCGAGCCCAGGGGGAAAACTGAGAAACGTTGTTCATTGCTCATTCATCATTCGTCATGAATAATTAGTCCAAAGACCGGAGTACGCGGACTAATGAGTAAAAGTTGTTCCTTCCGGATAAACCATGACCCACTCCAGGTAACTCACGGGTGCCGTCAACTCAATGACAGCTTCGGGAGCCGGACTTTTATCAAGATTGACAGACTCCACACGCCCCAAGGGTAGACCCGGTGGGAAGAGTTGACTAACGGGCGAGGTTGACACCACATCACCGCGTTTGACATCTGGCACCTTATCAAAAAACTGTAGTACAGCACGGTTAGAGCCTTGGCCTCGGATAAAACCCATGCTCCGACTACGGCTGAGTACAGCCCCCACCCGACTGGTGGCATCGCTGATCAGCAAGACACGACTGCTATTTGGTGTCACACTAGAGATACGACCCACTAAGCCACCCGGTGCCATCACAATATAGCCGGCCTTAATGCCATCATTACTGCCTCGACCTAAGGTTACTTGTTGCCACCAATGGTCAGCACTACGCCCCACAATCGGAGTAACAATTCCTTTTTGTTTCTGAGTTTTAGAATAATCTAACAGCTCTTTGAGCTTTTGGTTCTGGCTTTCAAGTTCGACTAAGCGTTCTTGTAGTTCCACGACTCGCGCATCAGTAAGGCGCTCTTCTTTTGTTGGACCGACTTGAAAGGGACGAGTTATCAACTGGTAAGTTTCATAGATTGCTGCCCCTTGGGTCTGGCGAACCACCCAGGCAGCACTCAATGTTAGTCCTCCCAGCACAATGGCTACCCCATGCCGGTCCCACCAACGACGCATTATAAACATAGCTATCTAGCAACGCTCGGCGTTCAGCCGACGTGTGTATCTTCTAGGGTTGCAGGTATAGGGATTGTGTAGTTAAGAATATAACTCCTCAAAGCGAGAGATTCGCTTGCTGAGCCTTACATATGGCGAGAACGCCCACTAAACACCCGTTCTAACTGTTTGAAGTTCTCTAGAACTCGACCCGTTCCTAAAACTACGCAGCTCAAGGGATCGGCTGCTACATGGGTGACAATGCCAGTCTCATGACTGATCAGTGTATCCAGCCCTCTTAATAAAGCGCCGCCCCCCGCCAGCATAATGCCCCGGTCAATAATATCAGCCGCTAGTTCCGGAGGAGTCCGCTCTAGCGTCCGCTTCACCGCATCCACAATCACGGAAAGCGGTTCTGACATACTTTCACGGATTTCTGGCCCTTTGATGGTGACAGTGCGTGGTAAGCCAGAGAGCAAGTGTAAGCCCCGTACTTCCATATTGGCATCATCATCGTGATGAGTCGGGTAAGCTGAACCGATCTGAATTTTGATTTCTTCAGCGGTGCGCTCCCCAATGACCAAGTTATGAACCTTCTTCATATACTGGGTAATCGAGTCACTCAGTTCATCTCCAGCAACCCGCACGGATTCACTCAGAACTGTCCCTTGTAAACTCAGCACAGCGACTTCAGTTGTGCCACCACCAATATCGATGATCATGTTGCCTGTTGGCTCGGCTACAGGTAGCCCAGCACCAATTGCTGCTGCCACAGGCTCATCTATTAAGTAAACATCTCTTGCGCCCGCCTGAGACGCGGCTTCCATTACCGCCCGTCGTTCGACGCCTGTTACACCGCTCGGAATGCCAATCACAATCCGAGGTGAAACCAAGGTTCTGCCTTCATGAACCCGCCGGATAAAATGCTTCAGCATTAATTCTGCGGTATCAAAATCGGCAATCACGCCATCGCGGAGAGGACGAAGGGCAACCACATTACCTGGGGTTCTGCCCAACATTTTTTTGGCATCCTCGCCTACGGCTAGCGGAACTTTTAAGTCCTGGTCCATGGCGACGACGGAAGGCTCTTGAAGAACAATGCCTTTTCCAGATACGTATACTAAAGTATTAGCAGTACCCAGATCTATACCCATGTCCCGTGATAGGGAAAAGCGACTGAAAAAACCCACTCGTTTCTACGCCCCCAAAGTCAAATGCTGCTGTATACGACCGAAATGTAAATGAACCGTAACCGATGTGGATTCTATTACGTTTCTTGAGCTGAGTCTAGTGAGGTAAAGCAATTCATTATCAGAAATCATCAACAATCAAGCTGAAACTATCATTCAGGTGAGGTCATACCCTATCCGGGTGAAAGTTAAATTCAGTATATTCCTTCCTTATTTAAAGATTTGGTAAAGTTTCCCCGCCTCAGTCATTGTTATTGTCTCGCTAAATTCGTTAAAGTAGATCCGCAAGATAAGTACAAGAGTACTAAAAACGATGAGTCTCAATGTTGTCAATCTAGTTGGTCGGGTGGGTGGAGATCCAGACGTGAAGTATTTCGAGTCTGGCAAGGTTAAGTGTAAGCTAACGCTGGCAGTGGATCGGCGGACACGTAATAATGATCAGCCTGACTGGTTCAATCTAGAGCTATGGGGTAAGACAGCGGAAGTGGCTGCTAATTATGTTCGCAAGGGAAAATTAATCGGAGTACAAGGCTCTCTGAAGATCGAACACTGGAGCGATCGCACCACAGGAGTAGATCGTTCAACCCCCATCATCCAAGTGGATCGGCTGGAATTATTAGGTTCCAAACGAGACAATGAACCGGGCAGCGTTAATCAATTTAACGATACAGAATTTTGAGAGATTTGAGTTGTAGAGGTATCGGCTTAACTATAGCCCATACTCGGTGTTAAACAACAATCTCCAGAGGCATAACTTCCTTACCCTGCGAGTCTGTGAATCTCAGAACTAGTAGCTGATTTGTAGGGTTACAGAAGCTTGCACCTCTTGCTCGCCCCCAACGATCGCCAGAATCGCATCGCCCGATAGCTTAGTCGTGGTAGAAAATTGTTCCCGAAATCGAGGTTCTGGGGGTGGGGTAGCACCATTAATTTGAATACTGACAATGTCTTTAGGAGTGAGATTGAGAGTGTTCAAGACGGCATCCGCCTGCTGTTGAGCCTCCTGAGTGGCTTCACGCAGAGCTTGTTTTTGCGCTGACGCGATCGCCTCATCGGATGCCGTAAAACTAATACCATCAATTCGCGTGGCACCGACTTGAACGGCATCATCCAAGAGCTTACCCGCTTGCTCAGTAGAGGCGCGAAAACTAACGGTATTCGTACCTGAATAACCGGTGATCTGGGGTGCCTTGTTGTCTTCGGAACGATAAACAGGGTTGAGTCGGATGCCCGTCGTTTCTAACTTTTCCACATTCCGCGATCGCAGTAACTCCACAACCGCTGATGAGCGACGTGCCACTTCTTGCTGAACCTCTGTCGCCGTCTTTCCCTGAACTTCAACACCCAACTGCACCTGAGTCTTCGTGGTGGCAATTGATTCCACGCCTCGCCCTGTTACGGTAAGGGTTCGTAGTAGTTTCTCCTGTGCCAGCGTCGGCTGAGTCAGTGTTAGAGTCAGGAGTCCCACCATTAAAGAAACCGTCGGCAACCGCTGACTCAAGATATTGCAAGAACGAGAGAGAAAAGTTTGATTCATGTCCAGGATTCTCCTAATCTGAAACAAGGCTAAATCTTCCTAACCCATACAATTTTTAGGCTTTTGTTAGGGTCGTAGCGTAAGAAATATGACTGGAAAAACAGGATGACTTGATATCATGAACCTGTCGTTAGCTTCTACTGTGCCACCATAGAGCGTCAAACTTTTCAGTCGTTACCGTTTTAGCAACTCGGCTAAATTTGCCTTCTTTTAATTTGTAGTTTTTCTCTTCAACCGATGGCCTACTGGCTACTCAAAAGCGAACCCCAAGAATACTCCTACACCAATTTAGAGCAAGCTGGATGTGGCATCTGGGATGGTGTCAAAAATCCTCTGGCTCTCAAATATCTCCGTACCATGCAATTAGGGGACAAAGTATTGATTTATCACACAGGTAAAGAGCGGCAGGTCGTGGGGATTGCTGAAATTATGTCATTGCCTTATCCTGACCCTAAACTCAATGACCCTCGTCGGATGGTGGTGGACATTCGCGCCGTGCGATCGCTCTCCCGGCCTGTTACCCTAACACAGATTAAGCAAGATTATCACTTCACAAGCTTCGACCTCGTCCGTCTGCCACGGCTTTCCGTCGTCCCCGTTTCTGCTGAATATTGGCAGCGAATTCTTCAACTGGCAGGAGAGTAAACTTTTTGTATCGTACTTAACTGCCCAGCAGAATCAACCAAAGGAAGGCTTGATTTCGTTAAGAAACTTGTAGAGTAGAAAGAATGATTTTTTCGCAACTACCACGAATGGCTGACATCACTGCCTGGGTGAGTTTCTTCGACCCTACCAACCTGTTTTCGTCTTTCGGGACTCACTCTCTGCTGATGGCAGAGGCAACTCCCAAGGAATCAGCAAGCGAATCACTGATCTTTGCCGGAGTACTCCTGAGTTTGGTCGTGATCTACTTTGCCAGCAAACTGGGCGGTGAGATTTGCGCTCGACTTAACTTACCACCCGTATTAGGGGAACTTGTCGGCGGTGTAGCCGTAGGAGTCTCTGCTCTCCATCTGTTAGTGTTCCCAGAAGGTAGTGCAGATGTCAGCAACTCTTTACTGGTAAGCTTTCTGCAAACAACGGCGGGTTTGAGTCCAGAAGCAGCCGTTTCCGTCTTTCAAGCTCAGAGCGAGGTAATCTCGATCTTGGCAGAATTAGGGGTCGTGATTCTATTGTTTGAAATTGGACTAGAGTCTGACCTAAAAGAACTCATCCGCGTTGGTCCGCAAGCGGCTGTTGTCGCCATTATTGGGGTCGTAGTGCCCTTTGCTGCTGGTACGGCTGGATTAATTTATTTATTTCATATTCCCCCTGTCCCGGCGATTTTTGCGGGTGCGGCTTTGACCGCCACCAGTATTGGAATTACGGCAAAAGTGCTAGCAGAAATCGGTCGTCTTAGTTCTCCAGAAGGTCAAATTATCATTGGTGCAGCCGTTCTGGATGACGTACTCGGAATTATCGTCTTGGCGGTTGTTGCGAGTCTGGCGAAGACGGGTGAAATCGAGATTGGCAACGTCATCTATCTGATTGTTAGTGCGGCTGTTTTCTTGGTTGGGGCTATTTTGTTAGGTCGTTTCTTAAGCCCCTATTTCGTTGCCTTAGTCAATGAAATGAAAACTCGCGGTCAGCTATTACTGACGGCACTCATTTTTGCCTTTATCCTGTCCTACATTGGCGCTGTTATTCACTTAGAAGCGATTTTGGGAGCCTTTGCGGCGGGACTTGTTCTAGCAGAAACCGATAAGCGTCGGGAGTTAGAAGAACAGGTGATTCCCGTTGCCGATATGCTTGTCCCGATTTTCTTTGTTGTCGTCGGGGCAAAAACGGATCTGGGTGTTCTCAATCCCACCGTTCCTGCTAATCGGGAAGGCTTGATTTTGGCGGCTTTCCTGATTGTAGTCGCGATTCTGGGTAAGGTAGTTACGGGTCTGTTTGTATTCGGTCAACCTGGAATCAACCGCCTAGCCATTGGTGTTGGGATGATTCCTAGAGGCGAAGTGGGACTGGTTTTTTTGGGTGTAGGCTCGGCTAGTGGTGTCCTATCACCCGCGATGGAGGCTGCGATTATCATGATGGTCATTTTGACAACTTTTGTCGCCCCTCCCTTCCTGCGATTTGTGTTTCAGGAATCCGACTTGGAGACTACAGCTTCAGAAATACCAGTCTTAGACGGGGCAAGCACAGAATCGGTGGCTGTAAAACCAGCCGTCAACCAACAGCAAGAGTCATTCGAGGATGTTGAAACGATTGAGGAGCAAAAGAAAGGTTCGTGAAAACTGACTGTCATGGATTAATCTTTTCAACATTGATCGTCTTTGTACACAACCCAATCTATATTTTTGATTGGGACAATTCTGTGTATACTGTTTTTCCTGAAACTTAAGTTTGCTAGCCTACGTCCCTTGAAGTTGACTGTCTTGAGCAGACAGATGCCCATTGATATGCATTGAAGAGTGCGGCCAAACGCTGGAGTCAGAGTTGGCACAAACGTGTAGTCAAAACTCATGAAGATGTCTTGACAAACGGAAAAAAACGTGAATTAAGCTTTCACATCCGCAACTCCCTTGATTTTGGTGAATCACCCAACCCCTGTTTCGATGCAACACCGCGCTTTAACGAGGAGCAATAATTGTGAAATTTCGCTGGCTACTAGTACTTCCCAGCTTTTTAATAGTTTTTCTTCTTTCATCTGCCGCCCAAGCGCGTCAACTTCTACAGTGGCGTTTTGATAACAATCAGAACCGATTGGTGTTTATCACCGACAGTGGGGTTCAACCCAAAGCGTTACTGATGACCAATCCAACACGGGTAGTCATTGACTTGCCTGGGATTGATTTGGGACGCCCAACCGCAAATCAACGGGTGAGTGGGGCGATTCGAGAAGTTCGCGTGGGACAACTGGACAACAATACAACTCGGATCGTAATTGAATTAGCGCCCGGTTACACCTTAGATCCGAAGGCCGTGAAATTCCGAGGGCTTTCGCCACGAGAGTGGACGGTTCAATTACCGACACCTGAACGGATCGGGCCATCCCCTAATCAACCCCGCGAAAATACGCCTCCCAGGAATCAATCCTCCCAGGTGCCACCCTTGCTGGGAACACCCAATCGACCGATTTCTACCTCTGATGCGGGTAAAGTCGCGACAATTGAGTCCGTTGAACTGGCTAACAACCAGACTCAACTTTTAATTCGGGCTGACCAACCGGTGAGGGCGATTAGTACTTGGGATGCGATCGCCAAAGCTTATCGTATTACAATTCCCTCGGCTCGATTGGCTCAACGAGTCAGGGGGCCACAACTTGATGCCAGGAGTCCTCTGTCGCGGGTACTACTCAGGCAGCAAGATGCCCGCACGGTTGTGCTTTTGGTGCAACCGGCTGGGGATGCCCAGATTGGGGAACTCAATCAACTCAATAACGAGCTTTTGGCGCTGCAAATCAAGCCCTCCCAACCCGAAACGTCGCCCATCAGCAGTATTCCTGTGCCACTGCCGGAGAGGAATACGCCAGCGCCACCCCCTGCCATCAATAATCCACCGGTGTCATCTCCCCGCGTACCCAAGGGGCGCGTTGTGGTCATGGTCGATCCGGGACACGGCGGCAAAGACCCAGGTGCGATCGGCATTGGTGGATTGCGAGAAAAAGATGTTATCCTGCCGATCGCCCAACAAGTGGCCTCGCTTTTGGAGCAACAAGGTATCCAAGCCGTGATGACGCGAACGTCGGATTACTTTGTGGATCTGGCACCACGAGTCACCATGGCTGAACGAGCAAATGCCGACTTATTTGTCAGTATCCATGCTAATGCCATCAGTCTGAACCGCTCCGATGTGAGTGGCTTAGAGACGTATTATTACTCAAGCGGTCAGCGTCTAGCTCAGACCATCCACAACAGCATTTTGCAGAGTCTTGATGTTAAAGACCGAGGTGTCCGGCGGGCGAGATTTTACGTACTCAGAAAGAGTTCTATGCCCTCGGTTTTAGTAGAAGTGGGTTTTGTCACGGGAAGAGAAGATGCTGCCAAACTGTCTAACTCAGCTTACCGCAGCCAGATGGCACAAGCGATCGCTCGTGGTATTCTCCAGTACATTCAGCAAAATAGTTAAACATCTTTCTCCTAACAAACATCGGTGATCAACTTTTCCACCTCTTCCCTCAATCACTCTCACGGGCAAAATCCCTCTGACTCGGACACACCTGACTTTCCGCCAAAGGAAACCGATAGTCCTGCTTATCCAGCCCAGGAAGAACCGCAGCAGCGTCGTATCGGTGTTTTCGACAGCGGGGTCGGTGGTCTCACCGTTTTGAGAGAACTCTACCGACAACTCCCAAACGAATCGATCCTGTACTTTGCTGACACAGCGCGACTACCCTATGGCACAAGGTCGCGCCATGAAATTGTTCAGTTCGGTTTTGAGATCTTGAGCTGGATGGTGCAACAGGACGTCAAAATGGTTGTCCTGGCCTGTAATACAAGTGATGCTCTAGCGTTGGAAACCTTACGACGCGAGTTTAATTTACCGATTTTGGGGTTAATTTTACCGGGTGCTCGTGCGGCGGTTCAACAAGGTCGGCGCATTGGGGTGATTGCCACCCCAGCAACGGCTTCTAGCAATGCTTATCGGCGTGCCATATCCGAGATTGAAGCGACAGCACAAGTCTGGCAAGTTGGGTGTCCGGAGTTTGTGCCGTTAGTCGAGCAAAACCGCCTCCACGACCCCTATACGGCTGAGGTGGCGCGGCAGTACCTAGACCCTTTACTACAGCAGCGAATCGATACCCTGATTTATGGCTGTACTCATTATCCGCTTCTGGCTCCCGTCTTACGGACAATCCTACCTCCCACCGTCCAACTCATTGACCCTGCTGTACACGTCGTGGCGGCAGCGGCACAAGAACTGGACATCCTGGGACTGAGGAATAATCGAGCACCACTGCCGACTAGCTTTTGTGTGAGTGGCTGTCCTCAACAGTTCGCCAAACTCTCCGTACAATGGCTAGGCTGCACTCCAGTGGCTGAAAAAGTATCTTTGCCAACCGTATCTCCCCCGGTGGCTCCGCTAGAATCAGTCGAGTGATCGCAGATCTAACTCATCGGAAATCTTCTTCCATGGGTAGGGGTGGTGAGCAAAGAAGCACAAAAAAACGCCCACAAGGGGCGGTGTGTTACTTTTTAGAGAATAAAAAATTAATCTTGAATTATAGGAGAGAGAGACTAAGAACCCGAAAAAAATCTGATTTTAGTTTCTCTCCCAATGCGGAGCCAGTTAAGATAGAGTGCCGGCCTTTTGTACGTTTGATGATGGCGCGACAGGAGGTGCTAACTCCTCGGAGGCTAATGAAGCTACACGGCTCATCTGAAATGACCATCCTTCAACCTCATCAGTCTCAGGGGTCTGATCTGTTGAGACAAAAGGAGCGTAAGCGTCTGTCAAAGAGTTGTCCACGTAATGCGAATTCTTGATTGTCCGCTGCGCTAGAGTCAATAGCAAATAAATTGTTAATAGGTAACCAGTCGCCAGAAGAGGAATAATCACAGGCATATCCATATAAATCATAGTGTGGACAAGAGGGAGGGAAAGGAAAATTCAATACAAGTTCTTCCAACAGCATTCCCAATCCTTATGGACTCAAGACACGGTTGGCATACAAATACTTAGGGAGACAGAGCATTGTTCCCTCCAACTTCACCGTTGGTTCTCGTAACTCAAGTTCTGAACAAAATGCTCAAACTCGGCTCGGAATCTCGGCCCAGGAGAAGTTTATTATTATTATTTATGTCTGACAGACAACGATCCCCAGTGATGCCACGGGGGAGTCATCCAGAAACATCAGGTACTCTGTCTACTGAATGCGTATTACACCATCGGTATAGGGGAATACACTCCTCTATCACCTTGGAATCAATAAATGTATTAATTTTTTGAAACCCTTACTATTTAGATTAACACAACAATCCTGGCGAGTTACACTAATTTTTTCAGGGACTTAATATGTCGATACAAACCCTGGTATTACGCTTGGGCACAGCTATTAATCCAACAAAACTTCCCTGTAGGGGACGCTTCGCCTAAAATTAAAAAAAGAAATTGTAAACTTTCGTAACCTAATCTCTGAGTCGGCTGATCCATGACCTCAGTAACTTCCCTTTTCGCCCCTGTAGAAGCAGACCTGTGTCTGCTGACCGAGAACTTAAAGAACCTGGTAGGTGCCCGTCACCCCATACTCTATGCCGCAGCCGAACACTTATTCGGGGCACAGGGAAAGCGAGTTAGACCGGCAATCGTGTTTTTAATTTCGCGAGCCACCATGCTCGACTCCGACATTACCCCGCGTCATCGTCGTCTAGCAGAAATCACAGAAATGATTCACACGGCGAGTCTGGTTCATGACGATGTCGTCGATGAGGCAGAGGTACGTCGCAACGTTCCCACCGTCCATAGCTTGTTCAACAACCGTGTGGCTGTACTCGCTGGGGATTTCTTGTTCGGTCAAGCCGCTTGGTACCTGGCTAATCTTGGCAATTTAGAAGTCGTCAAACTGCTGTCAGAAGTGATTAAAGACATGGCAGAAGGCGAAATTCAACAAGGGCTGACTCGATTTGATACCACCCTGACGATGGAAGCCTACCTGGAGAAAACTTATCGTAAAACAGCTTCACTTCTGGCTAATAGTGCCAAAGCCGCTGGGCTACTGAGTGGTGTCTCGGCGGAGGTGGCAGACAACTTGTATCTCTATGGATATCATTTTGGGTTAGCCTTCCAAATTATCGATGATATATTGGACTTCACTGGTTCGACGGAAGCATTAGGCAAACCGGCGGGATCGGATTTAATTAGTGGCAATCTTACCGCACCTGTTTTATATGCCTTGGAAGAAAAACCCTATCTAGAGGTACTCATTGAGCGAGAATTTGCCCAACCGGATGATATTCCTCAAGCCCTCGCTTTGGTTAAAGAGAGTGAAGGTATCGAACGTTCCCGCGCTTTAGCTGCACACCACGCTCAAATCGCTGTAGAAAGCTTGGCGGTTCTTAATCCCTCAACATCGGCTCAAACGCTGATTGATTTAGCGGATTATGTCCTGAGTCGTTTGTACTAAGTAAAGCGAATCATTCGCAACCGCGATTCATTCAGTTCCGACTTGTTTGATCTCCTTATCCGTCCTAACCATGAACAGTTCATTATCGTTTCTTTACATAATATTGACAATGCCAAAGAATAATAAGTACCTTTACAGGGATTGCTTAATTTTTCAGGAGTCAATCCCGGTTTTGTGACAAAACTTAAGGATTACATAGCCAGTTGTGTGAGTATCGAGTCAGAATAACAGTAGGTAAGTACACACGCCATTTCCAAGAGTGCCAGGAGATGATCGCCCGTGGAAGCGTACAGTCAATCTCACTCGTAGCGCCTCGCGGCTCATTATCGATGGCTAACTTCTAGAATGGATCAAAGTCACAAAACCAGGGTTCAATCTGCCGCTACGAAGCTCTTAGGATGGAGAGGGAGTAATCCTTGCTAGACGCCCTCCGCGTTGGGATAAGGACTAGAACCATCTACCCATCAAGAGAAAGGTTGAATCTACCATCTTTATTAACCGTTGGCAAGAGGTAGTCAAGCTATATCTGGAGGAAGGTTGCTAGGATATGACCTAGGTACGGACTGGCTGTGTTGCAGTTGCGTTTGAATTAAAGTTTGTAGCTCATCTCGACGTACCTCTGTCCCAGCAGCTAGATTACCGGGTGTATCGAAGAAAACTATACTTGTAACGGCGTCTAGCGCCAACATCTGGAACAGAATGTGAGTGACAGGTACAGCCGCAGCGAGGATTTCAGGGTCAGAAACCGACTGAAAATCAGCAGCATCTTTGAGAGTCCCAAAAGCATAAATAACATTTTTTTGGATCTCAGGTTGAGCGCGATTACTCAGTGTAGTGAGAAGCCAACTTTCGTCGAGAGTTTGGAGAATGTGATACTCCGAATGTTGTAGCTGGGTGGCAACGAGTTTGAGTACGGGTGCGATCGCTTCCATAATCTTGGGCGTCGTCCCGTCTTGTGGTGCATTATCAATCAGAACTTGAATTTGTAGGTCTAAATTCATGAGAACTGTCATCAATGGTGCTGCTATCTTGAGTCTAAACCCAGATCAAAACAGTCGAGCGTGCGGAAAGTGTTAGGGTCTTTGTTAACAAATGAAAATCATGAGGGAAGTCTGCCAGGGCGTGGAGGCAATTTTTCAACTGCTGTATAACGAATTCCGGCAGTCTGTTCGTGCTTCCGATCAGAATTGCCGCGACGTGGCAGCACGTTTAGCCGATGAAGTCAGTCGAATCTGTAACGAAAGCAGTCGAATACAGACTTCAGGAGATGTTGAGAGTTGGGCGCATACCCTGGCAACCCATCGCCTCAAGCAAGTATTAAGTTACTACAAACTGGGGTCACAACGGGGACGAATTGAGCTTCAGAGTACTCTGAGTGCGATCGTCTACCGCTACATTACACCCCCTCATGCACCAGCCAGCTACCAGGCGCGGCTGACCTTAATCGAAGATTTCTTACAAGGATTTTACGTAGAAGCCTTGAATGCCTTTCGGCGGGAGAACTTGATTGATGCCAGTTATCGTCCGCGAAGTCTTTTGGAGTTGGCGGAATACATGGCCTTTACCGAGCGTTATGGGAAGCGGCGTATTCCCTTACCCGGTCGTCGGTCTCAGCAATTAATCATTTTGCGAGCGCAAACGTTTTCCCAACAGCAACCGCCGGAAACGTCGGTTGATATGGATACCGCCGCTGAAGGCGCAACGCCAGAGTCCGACACGAACTGGAACGATGCAGCGATCCAGCAAGTAAGGGAGATGATGGTCGCCTCCGAACCCGAACCCCTAGAAGCGAACCTGCGGGATACGGTGATTGAGGAATTACTCGCCTATTTAGAAGAACGTCAGCAACATGATTGTGCCGAATACTTTGTATTACGCCTGCAAGACCTCCCCACGAGCGAAATAGAGGAGTTTTTAGGCTTAACCCCTCGACAGAGGGATTATTTGCAGCAACGCTTTAAGTACCATCTCATTCGGTTTGCTCTATCTCACCGATGGGAACTGGTACATCAGTGGCTAGAAGCCGATCTAGAGCGGAATCTGGGACTGACGCCCTGGGAGTGGCAACGGTTTCAGACTAAGATGAACGCGACTCAGAAAGAATTACTCGATCTCAAGCAGCAAAGTTGCTCAACAAATGAAATTGCCCAAGCCTTAGGTTGTACGGTTACCCAGGTCGAAAAGCGTTGGTTTAAATTACTCGAACTTGCCTGGGATATTCGCAATAGTTCAGTATCCGGATCTGGTGCATCTCAAGATGAATAGTGACATGTATAACAACTCGGACACCTTATATAGCCGTTTAATTACCTGGCTACTAGAAGAGTCCGTTCCCGCTGCTTCACCCCCGGCAGAGGGTCAGGCAGACCATGCTGTCTCTCCTACGGAACCCAAAGCAGCGGATTTTGAATTGGAGCCAATAGACCCAGTTGATTTAGAAGAGTTGAACATTGCATCTTTTAACACCAACGAAGCGGATCAATACCGCGCATGGGCAAGTTCGGACCCGATCCTTGCTCGTGAGGACGATGTACCGGGCGGTTCAAGCCGCCCTTACGACTTGGGAGAAATGCCGACCGTGCAAAACCGTTTCCAGGCAATATTAAAACGCCGACTACAAGCTGAAATCGAACGTCATCCCCCCTTATTTCCGTGGGAGACGGAACTTTCTGACTATGAATCCAATACTTCTGACGCTGTAGAAGATACTTGGGTTCCTCCCGTTCGCTTGTGGATGCCTCAGTTATTTAACCTGACTCTACCAGTTACCCTACCAGAAAATGTTTTAGCACAACTCTTAGATGCCTGTTCTGAGGCTGTGTATTCCCGACGGCAGCTTGGTGCCAAACTGGTTCATGCGGTGGAAAGTTTATTCCCCGACCAATTCCAGGCACTCAACCATTTCGCTGGAATGGTGCTGCTGTCTCCAGCCTTTGGGGGTACCAGTGTTAGAGGCTCTCGCAGCGAAAGTTCCTTTAATACAAGCGCCAACGAACAACTGCTATCCTTGCCGAGCAGTTACGAGGCGGCGTCGAATGAACAAAAGATGACGCTGGCACTATTGGCGGCTAAAGAGATTATCAGCGCTCTAACGGTGCCGATTTCTCAGAATCTAACCCCTGTAGAGCGGCAGTGGCAGACCTCTGTGGGTGTTGTAACGGTTCAGGCCGAATATGAGATGCAAGAGGGAGTGCCGAAGCTCCGCGTCACTGCTCGCTTGCCTCGCGGTGGCACCTTGACCCTGCGGACTCCTCAGGCATCAGCCAGTGCACAGCGTATCTATCCAGGCTACGTGAGTGTGGAATCCTTTGATTTGCAAGCGAACCAGACCTATCCGTTAGAAATTCGTTTTCATGATTCGGAACAAACACCCTTAATTTTTGCCATCTGCCCGACAATGTAAGTTAAAAACCCTTTAGGCTAGCATATTGGAAACCTGGTATGTGTCAGTTGTCAGTTCTCACGACTGGCGACTGACGGCTGATACCATTTGGGATTTTGGAGGCAAGGATTTTGACAAGCTGGCGATTCGGCAGCTTCAGAAATTCAAGCCAGTCTCAACCTCAATGGTATGACCACTGACCACTGACTAATTTGCTATGTCTAATTTCTCTGGAATGCGGCAAGTCCGTCGTCTACCCCTTTTCGGTCAGTTGTGGCGGCGTATTGAAGCTATGCCGACTCCTGAGACAGAAAACTCCATTAGACTGCGGGTGCTGGTGCAGGCGCTGGTGATCGTTGGGATTATTGCTACAGATCTGGCGGCAGAAACGCAGATTAGCCTGTGGGCCGTACCGCTGAGTCTGCTTGGGGCAACCTGGAGTTGGTACCGCCGTCGAGAGCGCAACATCACCGTCAAGTTCGTGCTGGCGATTGGGATGTTGCTGGCAATGGGGGTGTTTTTTGCGCGGCTGTTTGGTCAGCTCAATGATACTCGCTTGGTACTGGCAGAGTTATTAATTCAGCTACAAGTCCTGCACAGCTTTGACCTGCCTCGCCGCAAAGATTTAGGGTATTCGATGGTGATTGGGCTGATTCTGTTAGGTGTAGCGGGTACCCTGAGTCAAACTTTAGCCTTTGCCCCACTGTTGTGCCTATTTTTAGCGATCGCACTTCCCACCCTCATCCTTGATTATCAGTCGCGCTTGGGGCTATTGCGAACCCCAAAACGCCGAACCGCCTCACCTGTGATCCCAAATGCCTCACCCCTCTCACTTCGACAGCTGGGTGTATTTCTCCTGGCAATCCTGGGCTTGGGACTGATGATTTTTGCCCTAATGCCGCGCTTTCCAGGCTATCAACTCCAAACATTTCCTGTGAGTGCACCGGGAAATTTTGCTGACCAGAATTTTGACGAGAATCGACAAGGTGGCATTATCAATCCCGGTTATGTGCGCGAAGGCAGCCAAGGCAATGGCGAGAGTGGGCAAGGGGGAAGCGGCGACTCTGGGGAGATGGATGATACCTTTTACTATGGCTTTAACAGCAAAATGAACCAAAACCTCCGGGGTACACTCAAGCCTAAGGTCGTATTACGGGTACGTTCTCAGGCACCGGGGTTTTGGCGGGTACTCGCCTTTGACCGTTATACAGGTCAGGGATGGGAAATCTCTCGTGACGACAAAGTGGTTAGGGTTGATCGACCGGAGTGGTCGTATCGATTTTTCCTGCCGATCCCCTTTGCCGCCGAGCGAACCGAACAGGTGGTGCAAAGTTACACTGTAGTCTCAGACTTGCCGAATCTGCTTCCCGCTCTGGCTTATCCGCAGCAACTTTACTTCCCGTCACGGGAAATTGAGGTAGACCCGGAAGGGAGTTTGAGAGCGCCTGGTAGTTTAACAGAGGGACTCACCTACACGGTGATTTCGCAAGTGCCGTATCGCGATCGCTCTCGGTTGCAACAGGCAACGAGTAACTATCCCACGTCGGTTAAAAAATACTATTTGGATGTTCCCCCCGAAATTGCTGATAAAGTCCGACAACAAACTGAAGCTCTGTTAGCCACCTCACCCAAGCCCATCACTTCCCCTTATGAGAAAGCACTGTATTTAGCTCAGGCACTTAAACAGCGCTACTCACTCCCCACAGACCCCTTTAATTTACCCACATTCGAGGAAAAGGAAGACTTGGTGGAAGCCTTCCTGTTCAAGTACAAAGGAGGGTACCCAGACCACTTTTCTACCGTGCTGACTATGATGTTGCGCTCCATTGGCATTCCAGCGCGACTTGTCGTTGGGTTTGGTACGGGTGAGTTCAATCCTTTCACGGGTTTTTATATTGTTAAAAACACTGATGCCTATGCGATGACCGAAGTGTATTTTCCACAACATGGCTGGTTTGCTTTTGACCCGATTCCCGGTCACGAACTGATTCCCCAAAGTGTTGAGGAGACTGAAACATTTGGAGTTTTACGCCAGTTTTGGCAATGGATAGCGGGTTGGTTGCCCACCCCAGTGAAGAGTTATTTGGGCGAGATTTGGAGTTGGCTAATTGGTGGGATAGGCCGAATTATTGGTTGGGTGTGGGGGATTATCTCTAAAGGTTGGGTTGGCTTTTTCATCGGTTTAATTTTAGCGATCGCCCTTGCTTTTTTGGGTTGGTTGAGTTGGAGTCAATGGCGAACTTGGCGCTATCGTCGATGGCTAGCGGGTTTGCCTCCGATGGAAAATCTCTATCAGCAAATGCTGAAGCTTTTAAGTACTAACGGCTACACCAAGCACCCAGCACAGACACCATTAGAATATGCTAGAGGATCGCGTCAACACCATGCCCCTTCCTCTGCTGATGTGATTGATGAAATCTCCCAAGCTTATGTGAGCTGGCGTTATGGCAACCAAACACCAAATCTTAAACACCTGCGACAGCGATTGCGTGATTTAATCAAGAGTACTCAGCAACTGAAGATTACTAATAGGGGGAAATAAACCCAAGTCAATGGGGGATGGGTGATGCAACAGCCGTAAGAACCATTATTTTTTGACCAAGATGTATTGAATAGGGAGTGGATTGCAGTATTCAATCCAGTTGAGTTTATGACTTAATGAGCTGATTTAATGTTACCGTTTCAGTCACACTCAACTGAAGGCAAGGAACAACAACGCTTAGGGTCTGATTGGACTGAATTTCTAGTTGAGCTTCTGGCACGGCTTCAAACATCAGACGCTCACCCGGAAAAATGACTCGCTCCAAATGCAAACCAGGAATATTTTTAAGCCGAATAATCTCAATGTGACGGGTGATATTGGTATAAGAGCAGAGAAAGCGAGCGGAAGAATTAATATTGATAGATTTTCCTGAGGAAGTAATTGTTTGCATCAGTATTATCAATGGGAGTGAAGAAAAGCCTGAGAGCCTGACCCGAAAAGTAGCTAGCCGTTCCGGTGTAAAGAGGTCAAGCACCATTTCTTTTGGCTATCGCCACCTTTGCAGAACTCCCAGGTAATTGCTCTTGCGAATTGCAGCTAATCTGAAGCATATCGATTATGAGCGCCGCGTGACTTCTGCCTAAGGAACAAGGTTCTTGTTAAGTTTTTATGTATCGGAGTACACACAAACCCGAATACAGTTTGAGATATTAACCATGACTTTTGATCTAACCATACTTATTTTTAAAAAACGATATTTCCTGATTAAAAGCTATAGCCTGAGAAGGTTGATATAACTATAAATTTGTAGGTGATAAAAAGAAAGCGAAATCGATGATTCCTGAAACTCCAGGCATTTTCTTAATCAATCGTTGTAATGGTAATTTAGCTGATAACCTCTGTAAAATCCTAAAATTTGGCTTATTTTTCCTTAATCAAAGTGGCATTATAGGCAGCAGAGCGTGTACACTAAGACATGTCTTACGCTGTGCAGCTACCAACACATTACCTGTAAAGTTCAAAAGTGAATTTGAACTTGCTCTGTAAGGTTCATGCGTAAGCCCTCTAGGTACTCAAAAAAAGAGCAAGCATCTGCGCTTTTAGGAACAGGGTGTCAGCCGATGAGGCTGCGGCAGTAAGATTCGCCTCTGACCCGGCATGGGAGAGATCATCGTCTCTAAGGGGGTGTAATCGAGGGTGTTCGGGGGAAATTTTAGCCGTTAGTGCCAATCCTCTAGGTCATCCCATGGAACTTAACAACAAAACACAAGCGCGTCCTGTGTTTTGAGGGTTGTTTTATATCAACACCCTGATTAGGTGCAAATCATCCCATGAGCCAACTTCCCTAGCCGTTAATTGAAGCTTTTGTGAAGCGTGAAACTTTTGGCAACAGGCTTGGAAGTAAATCCGGCATGATCTGAATCTGTCTAAAAAAAAATTACCTCGGTTCTAAACACAGTGGTGAGGTACGGGACTAAGAGTGTTTATGTTGAACTGCGTTGAAACTCTGTTATCTGACGGAGTACTGATGATCCAACAGCCTTGGGTTTTCTGGACACCAAAGCTGAGTTGGCTCCAGATTTCTTCTCATTCATTAATTGTCTTATTTTACTACTCGATTTCCATCCTAGTATTCTACTTTTTGTTCCAGCGCAAGGCTCTGTTTTATGCCGGAAGTTGGATGCTGTTTGGGACTTTTACCCTGACGAGCGGCACCGTTGAATTAATGAATGGATGGACAGTAGGGTACCTTCATCCTTGGCTAGCATCGCTAAGCGAAGCCATCGCCGTAGCCATGCTATTGTCCACCGTACTCCTCGTGGCGCTGTTACTCTCCAAAGTCCTAGCAAAGCCTGACTCTGCTCACCCCCAAGCCTCGCTACAAAATCAACTTGACGTGAATACTACTCACGCCGCCGCTTCAGAGACTCCAGCCGTAGCCGTAACAGAAGAGTCAGCACTTGTGGCAGAAAATAGTATGTTGCAACAAAATCAAACTCAACCCCTGAACATTGATTGGGAACAACAAATCAACGAGCAGATCGCACAGTTGCAGCGAAACCATCCCCAATTAAACGGTGACATTCCTGGGCGAGTCCGTTGGTTAGAAGAACTCGGTCTGTTACAGTCACTCAGTACCCTGATCAGCGACGCTCCCGATTTTCATTCAGCACTGTGTATGGCGCTGCGCTTAGTGTGTGAAGTCACAAACTGGGACTATGGCGAAGCGTGGCTCCCTCGCCCCGACGACCGTGTTTTAGAATGTACTCCGGCTTGGTATAGCAAAACCCCAACACTAGAACCGTTCAGATTCTCCAGCCAAAAGCTGACGTTGCCCCCCAATATGGGTTTGCCAGGACGAGTATGGACTTCACGGCGACCTCTTTGGATTGAAGATATTTCGGCCTTAACCGATACGTCGATGGTTCGCCCCCAGGCTCAAGTGGCGGGACTGAAGGCGGGGTTTGGAGTCCCCATCCTGATGGGCGATCGCGTCTTGGCGGTTCTCACCTTTTTCATCACCCAATCTCGTGCGGAAGATGACCAATTGGTGGAACTGGTGTCGGCTGTAGCAACCCAATTAGGGTTAGTGATGCAGCGCAAGCAGTTAGAAGAAGAACTGCGCCAAGAACGAGACTTTAGCAAAACCCTGATTGAAACCAGTTCTGCCTTTTTTGTAGCGGTGGATGCTCAAGGCAGAATACTCATGATGAATCAAGCCTTCCTCAATGCCGTGGGTTATACCTTGGTTGAGGTTTTGGGGGCTGATTATTTATTGACGTTTGCACGCCAGTGCGATCGCAAGTTGCTCTACAAAAACTTTAAGCAACTGGTGAAATCGAGGCAACCCATCCTGAAAGAAAACTACGTCCTCACCAAGGATGGACGAGAGCTTTTAGTGGAGTGGCGGGGGAAATCCATCTTCAGGCATTCCCCGGCAGAGGCAGGGAACGAGGAGGAACTGGATTTATTGTTTGGTGTCGGCATTGATATCACCGAACGCAAGCAATTAGAGCAGGAACTCCGCCACAGTGAGGAGCGATATCGTGCGGTTGTGGAAGACCAAACCGATCTCATCTGTCGATTTATCGCGGATGGCACCATTACCTTCGTCAACGACGCCTATTGCCGTTATTTTGGCAAAACCCGCGAGGAACTCCTCGGCAGCAATTTGTTGCAAATGATTCCCGGTTCGTATCGGCAAAAGACCCAAAAGCACATCGCCAGCCTGAGTTTGAAAAACCCAGTCGCCACCAGAGAATACCAAATTCTCATGCCTGACGGCGAAACTCACTGCCTACAGTGGACAGATCGGGTGATTGTTGACCCAGAAGCCAAAAAACGCGGAGAATTGCACTTATCCGGTTCATCCCAGTGTTCCTCAACACCGGGATATGACCCCATCGTTGAGTTTCAATCCGTGGGACGGGATGTGACAGAACGCCGCCGCTCAGAACACGAAACCGCACGGCTGGCATCAATCGCACTCCTCAGCCCTAACCCCATTGTGGAAACGGATTTAGCCGGTAACGTTCGTTATCTGAATCCAGAAGCCATGCGATTGTTACCCGATTTACAAGAAATGGGTGCAGAACATCCGTTTCTCACCGGAGTCCCCTCAATGACTACGGTACTGCAACGCAAAGGTTCCATGCGGCGGGAACTCAAAATCGGTGAGATTTATTATGAACAAGTCCTGCATTATTTAGAAGAAATTGAGTGCTTTCGCATCTATGCCTTTGATATTAGCGATCGCAAACAGGCCGAACAACAATTAATTCATAATGCCTTTTACGACCAACTCACAGGGCTACCAAACCGGGCTTTATTTATGGATCGCTTGAAGCAAGCGATGCGACGTGCCAGACAGAGTCGTAGGAGTGACTCACGCGGCGTGCCTTATTTGTTTGCTGTCCTGTTTCTCAACCTGAATCGCTTTAAGTTAGTCAACGACAGCTTAGGAAACGAGGTGGGGGATCAGGTGCTCCAGGAATTTGCCCAGCGTCTCCAGATGTGCCTGCGGGCTACAGATACTGTAGCCCGCCTCGGAGCAGATGAGTTTACGATTCTTTTGGAAGGGATTCAGGATGTCAATGACGCTACACGGGTGGCAGAGTTGATTCATGAAACGCTGAGTACACCCTTTGAGCTTAATGATTGCTCTAACCAAAACTCCTCCGAGGACACCGCCAGTGGCAATCGCGAAGTGTTCATGACACTCAGCATGGGAATTGCTCTTAATACGAATCATGACGAGCAACCGGAAGACCTGCTCCGCAATGCTAACCTGGCGATGTATCGGGCGCGATCGCCTGTAGCACTGCGCGGAACGCAATCGCAAGGCAAAGCTCACTATGAAGTCTTTGACGCTGCCATGCACGAGATTGCTGTCGAGCGATTGCAGATTGAAACTGACTTGCGGCGAGCGATTGAACGGGAAGAATTTCGAGTTTACTATCAACCCATTGTGTCTCTCTCCACCGGCAGCATTATTGGATTTGAAGCTTTGTTACGCTGGCAGCATCCACAACGCGGCTTAATTTCTCCCAATGGATTCATCTCCACCGCCGAAGAAACGGGACTGATTAGCCCTATTGGTTGGTGGACGTTGCGGGAAGCTTGTCATCAACTCAAACAGTGGCAGGAGCAATTTCCGTCTGCCAAGCCATTAACAATGAACGTCAATCTTTCTTGCAAGCAGTTTACTCAATCGGATTTACTCGAACAAATTGACACCATACTTCAGGAGGCTCAACCCGCCGTCGGTAGTTTAAAGCTGGAGATTACAGAAAGTGTGGTTATGGAAAATCCGGATTGGGTGAAAGATGTCTTACTCGAACTCAAAAAAAGGATGATTCCGCTGTGCATTGATGACTTTGGTACAGGCTATTCTTCCTTAAGTCGGTTACATCATTTTCCAATTAGTACCCTAAAAATTGACCGTTCATTTATTAGCCGGATTGGGGCATTAGGAGAAAATTCAGAAATTGTCCAAGCGATCGTAACGTTGGCTCAAACTCTGAGTATGGATGTTGTAGCAGAGGGAATTGAGGTTTCAGAACAGGTGTCACCTCTGCTGGCATTGCAATGTGAATATGGGCAGGGATATTTCTTCTCTAAACCGGTGGATAGTGAGGCGGCGAGAGCACTTTTGATGGCGGAATGGGAGCAACGGAAGGAAGAAGTGGGTAATGGGTAATGGGTCATGGTATCGCAGTATTACCTATTATTTTTTCTTCATTGCTAAAGGTAATACAGAAAGAAGAGCCAAAAAACTTAGCGCGATGAAAAAAGGGAGGCGATCGCCTCCCCGCAAAGCCTCTTTCCCAGCTACTCCCAGCCATGCATAAGCCAAGGTTCCAGGGATAATGCCCAAGAACGTACCAACGGCATAATAAACCCAAGGGATAGAGGTCAGACCAAATAGGAAATTGACGACATTAAATGGAGAAATGGGAGCAAAGCGCACTGATAAGACAAAAGCCAAAGGTTTGTCAATTACCGCTTGATTGAACCGTACCAATGCCTTGTGATGTCCAAAGCGGCGAACCGCCCAATTCCGCAGCAAGTAACGCGCCACCCCAAAGGCTCCAATCGCTCCCAGCGTGGCACCTACTACCGACAAAAAAGTCCCCCAGACTAAACCAAAAACGACGCTACCAGCAATGGTGAGAACCGTCCCCGGAACTCCTAAAACTGTGGCTAGAGTGTAAATGAGTACGAATAAATAGACAGCCCAGTTACCGCATCGGTGCAACTGCTGCACGAGGAATTGCTGATTAAACAAGCCTTTTAAAGGCGTGAAGCAACACAACAGGCACAGTACCAAAAAGGCGATCGCTAGCCACAATCGAGGAGTTTTCAGCCGTCTGCTCAGAGTCATCGGTATTTAAATCTTATATCCACTTTCCAGTTTGGATCTAAACCAAAGCACCCCCACAACTCGAACCACAACCCGCTGTGCAACCATAGCAATAGGAAGCCGTGCGAATCTGATCAATTAAGTCTAAACTACCCGCTTCTAAGAGCTTCCCCACCGTCAATGTTTCCCCAGTGCGAGACTTCGCTCCTAGATTTTCCATTTGGTTAAAGTCGCAATCGTAGACATTGCCCAGATAATCAATCGAGAGTTCATCACGACACATCAAATGTTCTATTGTACTTGCATTGTAATTGTCCTCTAGAAACCTGAGATAAGGAGAATATAACTTGGTTCGTTGCAAATGAAACTTACTTCTACCCACAGGTAGATTTGTAATTGTAAATAGCTGGTTAAATTGAATATCAAAATGTTCTTTCAAGAACTTTTTGTAATCCTGTTCTAACTTAACCTGATTGGGAGTTAAAGAAAATTTATCACTCAATGGGAGTGGCGGATTATACACCAAATCAATAATTAAATTGGGGTCTTTCCCATAGCCTAACTGATTGAGCCATTGAATAGCACGAATAGAATCATTATAGACACCATTCCCTCGCATTTTATCCACATTGTCTTCTAAATAGCAAGGCAATGATGCCACTACTTTTAATTGATTTTCGGCAAAATATTCAGGAAGATAGTCGAATCCGGGTTCAAAATAAATCGTCAAATTGGAGCGGACAATGACTTCCTTGCCCGTTTCCCGTGCTGCCTCAACAATTGGTTTAAATCCATAGTTCATCTCCGGTGCGCCACCCGTCAGGTCAACTATCTTAATTTGAGGAAAGCGATGAATCAGGTCAATGATTTGATGGCAAATTTCCGGTGAAAGTTCTTCGGTGCGTTTGGGGCCAGCGTCTACGTGGCAGTGAGTACAAGCCAAATTACAACGCTTGCCTAAATTAATCTGTAAAACAGTAATTCTGTTTTTAGTTAAGGGTGAATTCAGTTTGGTTCTAAATGGCGTTACTGCTGGCGCTTCTATCTGAGTCATTTCTTAATACCTAACCAGTAAATTTTTGACTTTTGACTTTTGACTTTGTTAAGCTTTCCTCACCCGGCAAGCAAAGCATTTGTAGGCTTGCTGACCGGAAAGATTGTCGTAATATTGGTCATCTACCAGGGTATTGGCGGCTTCATAGTAGGGAGTTCCGAGTTCTTCAGCCATTTTTTGCATCGGGCCAAACGTATGAGGAACGAAGATGGTATCCTCACGAATACCCTCCCAAATTTGCGCGGTTCCGGTAATCGAACCTCTAGGACTTTCTACGGCGATCGCATCCCCATTCTTAATCCCCACCCTCTGCGCCACTTTAGGATGAATTTGAACTAGCCGAATGCCGTTCATTTGCTTACCCGTGTACGTCCACTGAGTTACGGTGTGAAAATGCACCACACTCGGCCTACCAATCATCCCCATCAGTGGATACTCTTGGTGTACTTCCCCAGAGGAAATTCCGCCTAACTTTACCTTTTGGGTTAGTGCTTGCGGATTTATTGGGTTTTGGACAAATTCTTTGCTGTACTCGATCGTTGGATTTTTGCCCGTTACTTCGGGATGGGTGTAAAAGATGGGTAAGGCTGCGTGTCCGGCAACGGCCAACTTTTTCTCTAATTCTGAGGTATAGATTTCTACTTTGCCACTGGGGGTCAAAAAGCGCTTGCCCTGGTTTCCAGAAGTCGCTGTAACCCCTCTGTTCGCGTCACTATCCTGACTCGCTGTATCAGCGTTCCTGATACCAAGCCCTTTCACCACCTGATACCAGGAGGGATGATCTAAGTAGAGGGTGCTGACGCCAGGATGATCCAGAGAAGGACAAGGCCAGCGCAGGGGTTCCGCCCGCTTTTCCATGCGTTCCTGGGTCATACCTCCCATACCAGGGGTATTCTTGACAAAGGTTGCCCAGAGATTGCGGTAGTCTTTCCATTCCAGGGGGAAATTCTCTGTCCAGTAGGCGGGTGGATTTTTCTTGTCCAACTTAGCCATAGCGTGTGCCAAGTCGATCCAAATTTCCCAATCGGGTTTGGACTCTCCCACGCGAGGAACCGCCTGCTTTTGCCAGCGAATTGCCCTGTCGTCCCGCCGCATATAGACGGTTTCCATCTCAAAGCCGCTGCACACGGGTAGGATGATATCGGCGTAATAGGCAGATTCTTCCATAAACAAGCCAGTGTAGACATAGAACTCTAGCTGGCGGTAAGCCTCTTTTACCTGACGCGTGTTGGCACTGGAGACAAGGGGATTGCCCGCCGTTGCGATCGCCTTCAAGCGATAAGGCTTCCCAGTTAGGATAGATTCGGCAAAATAGTCTGGGCCAACGGGTAACGCCACATCTTTCTTGGGAGGATTGCCCTCGATTGCCGGAAGATTTAACCCACCAGGCCAAGTATTGTGCATGAAATTGCAGCCGCCACCATTTACGCCAATGTTGCCCGTAACAGCAGCTAAAAATGCCAGGGTTCGGTAAGTATCGAAGGCGTTTAGTTGATGGGAGATGCCAGCATTGCAGAAAATTGCGGCCGGTTTTGTCCTAGCGTACTCCTCAGCAATTTGTCTGATTTTACCTGCTGGAACCCCTGTAATAGTTTCTGCCCATTCCGGCGTGTAGCCTTGCTTAACCAGGTGAGTTTTCAACTCCTCGAAACCAAGCACCCATTTTTGCACAAAGGCGGCATCGTGCAGGTTCTTGTCCAGAATATGATGCAACATTGCGAGAACCAAAGCTTGGTCGGTATGCGGCTTCGGTGCAATCCACTCATCTGCCTGTGCACCAGTTGGCGTTAGTCGAGGGTCAATTACTATCAGCTTTGCCTTAGTTTGGGCGCGACTTCTCAGCAGGTAAGCAAAGGTTACGGGGTGAGTTTCCGCTTGATTGGTACCCAAAAATAAGAAGTATTTCGCTGCACCTAAATCTTCTTTCCCTGTTGCGCCATCCTTACCGTAGCCGTTGGTGAAATTCCCCAAGCCAAACGTCCATGCTAAAGCGTTTCCTCCAGCATCGTTACAGACTGGGCCAACATCTGTGTCGTTAGGACTTCCCAAGAGGGTGAAGAAGCGTCCAATTACCGAACCTGTGCCTCGTGGCATTCTACCAGAGGTTTTGTTTGCGATAGCGAAGCGCTGCTGCGAAGCGCAGATCGCGCGTACCTCTCCCGCATCCCGAAGCGCTAAGAATTTCGTAGCGATAGTTCCCAACGCTTCATCCCAAGAAATCGGCTCAAACTTGGAATCCGGAGAACCCTTCTCGCCGGAAACCCGCTTCATCGGACTTTTCAGGCGGAAGCGATTGTAAACCAGTTGTGTCATCATCGGTCCTTTGACACAAAAGCCCCCCGATTGAACTGGATCGTCCGGTTCACCCAGAACATCAATAATGCGCCCATCTTTGACATGAACTTTTAGGCGGCACAGGGAGTTACAGAATTGACAAGCACTATCGATGATTGCATCTGGTTGTAGCGCCCCAGATTTCTGAGTAAAGTCAAATTCTGCACTGGGGGAAGTGGTAGCGGGATAGTACCCATCTTCCTTTGCCTCAGCCTGTCCTTTGAGCAAATCAGCCCCAGTTACGGCAGCAGCACCAATCGCAGCACCTTTCAAAAAGCCCCGACGCGAAACACCCTGACGCGATACTTTCTTTTTATCTTTTGATTTCATGAAATCTCTCGGTAGATTTTCCCTGTTTCAAGTGGAGAATTAACCTCTTATCCCGTTCACATAAGCTGCTGTTAAAGCTTCCTGCGGTGCTTCAAACATCTGCTGAACACATCCATATTCAATCAATCGCCCAACCCCATCTTGAACCCAAAAGAGGGCAGCATAGTCCGCAATTCTACGCGCTTGGGCTAAGTTATGGGTAACAATGAGTTGGGTGTAACGTCCCCGCAAACGGGCAATCAAATCCTCCACTACACCGCTGGAAATCGGATCGAGAGCACTACAAGGTTCATCTAATAACAAGACTTCAGGTTTCAAGACCAAAGCCCTGGCAATACACAATCGCTGTTGCTGTCCGCCGGAGAGGGCGAGGGCAGGGGCATTCAGTCGGTCTTTTACCTCGTCCCACAAGCCCACATCTTCTAGAGTTGATTCTATAATTTGATCGACTTGTTCGCGGTTTTTAATGCCGTGCTCTCGTAGCGGTAATGCCAGATTCTTCCAAATTGATAGGGGGAAGGGGTTGGGCTTTTGGAAGATCATACCGACACGGCGACGGAGTGCGATCGCATCTATCTTGGCATCGAGTACATTCAGTAAACCCATCCGAATGTGTCCCGATACACGGCATCGGGGAATCAAGTCAGTCAGGCGATTGAGGCAGCTTAAAAAACTAGTTTTACCACAGCCAGAAGGCCCAACCAACGCCGTAATGCAACCCTCATGAATCGGTAACGTTACATCTGCGAAGATCGGTTTCTCCCCATAGTGCAAACTTAATTGCTCAGTCTGAATCAAGGGGTGAGGCAAGTCGGAAAATTGGGGAGATTCATGTATGCCATTGGCGTTGCCGTTGGGTATTGTCTCTATGGGTTCAGGTGTATTCAAAGTAGTGTAATCCTCCGATGTAACCAATGCTGAGCCATCCATGCTGCTGTGCCATTAATCAGCAGCAACACAACCAGCAGCACTAAAGCTGATGCATAGGCATTTTTATCCCCTCCAGCAACATTCATCGAAAGATCGAAAATGTGAATGGAAAGGGCACGTCCAGAATCGAGTAGAGACTCCGGCATCCGATCTACGTAGCCACTGGTGAAGATGAGGGCGGCTGTTTCTGCGATCGCACGGCCCATTCCTAGCACCAATCCCACCATAAGTCCCGGAACCGCCGCAGGTAAAAGCAAGTGCCACAACGTCGTCGTGCGCGAAAAGCCTAAAGCCGCTGCTGAGAGCCGATAATGGTTAGGAACAGCACGAAACCCCTCTTCTGTCGCACGAATTAGAATCGGCAGCACCATACACGCCAGCGTTAATCCACCGGACAAAATCGAGAACCCTAGTCCTAGCACGTTGCAGAAGAAGGCATTCCCAAACAACCCAAAGACAATCGACGGCACACCTGCCAGAACATCCAAACTGCGACGTACCAGACGCCCGAAAAAACTTTCCTCCGAGGTGAATTCCGCTAGCAGTACAGCCGTACCTATCCCAATGGGAACGGAAACCGCCATGCAAACACCCAGAATTAGAAGAGTGGAGACAAGAATGGGACCAATACCTCCCCGGCGTCCCGCATTCTCCGGTGCAGCTGTGAGAAACTCCCAGGAAAGTTGTCCCGCACCATGCCAAATAATGTCACTCAGTATCCAGAGGAAGACGGCGGTTACTAAAATAGCGATCGCCCAAACCACAACTGTAGGCAGTAAAGAGTAGACAGTGGCAAGACGACTCTTTTGTCTCCCGATTCCTGACTCTAGGGCGGGCACGGAGGCACCGCCCCTACGACTCCTGACTCCCGTTTCAGTCATAAATTCTCCCCTTGCTGATTCCCTCAGCCGCAACAACCAGTGCCACAATCAGCGCCATCAGCACCAATCCACTGACAAAGAGTGCTGAACGATGATTACCTGTTGCATAAGCCATTTCTAGGGCAATATTGGCGGTGAGTGTCCGCATCGGTTCAAATAGACTCTTAGGAGTTTGCACGACATTGCCGCAAACCATCAAAATTGCCATTGTTTCACCAATAGCGCGACCTGTTTCTAGAATCACCCCCGTGAACAGTCCCGATTTGGCAGCAGGAAAAACAACCCCCCAAATCATTCCCCACCGGGAGAATCCCAGCGCCGACGCACCCCGCAGGTATTCTGGAGGAACCTTGGCGAGGCTGGCATCTGCCATGAGTGCGACTGTAGGCAAAATCATAATCGTGAGGATAGCAATCCCAGCTAAGAGACTGGTTCCCGGCGGTTGGATGCGTCCAATAATCGGCACCAATACGACCAAACCCCAGAATCCGTAAACGACGGAGGGAATTCCCGCCAGTAACTCGATCAGCCGTCGATAGAGTCCGGCAATCGTGGGAGGAGCATAGTAGTGGCAGAAGACAGCAGATAAAATCCCCAATGGTGTCGCTACCAGCACTGAACCCGCCATTGCCAAGAGGGTGCCCCAAAGCATGGGGGTGAGGTTGTAGAGTCCTTCTGCGGGATTCCAGGATGCATCAGTGAAGAAGCGCAATAGTCCGACGTTTTGCAAAACTGGCAGCGCTTCCAACCCTAGAAACACCACAATCAAAATGACGATCGCACCCGCAACAACCGCACATCCCCGCAGCGTCCAGATGAGGATTTGGTCACTTTGATAGGGAGACAAAATTCTGCTCTTTGACAATGTTCTGTACCTTTGGCGATCGTGCGAAATCAACAAATTCCTTCTCCAACCCTTGAGGTTGAGTTTTCATCACCAAGTTGAGGGGACGGGAAATAGGAAACGTCTCGTTTTGCACATTTGCTGTAGTAGCGGCTACTCCATTAACAGGCAGTAGCTTGATAGGAACACCGTTGCTAGAGCCATATTCCGCTGTCCCAATCGACACGTATCCGATCGCGTTGGGATTACCCGCAACTGTCTTAATTCCCTGCTCATTGTCACCAATCACCACTTGAGCTTTGATGTCACTATTCTTGAGCTTGAAGTAGTTCGTAAACAGTTCTAGCGTGGAGCGTCCCTCAGCTTTATTGACTACAGTGATAGGAGCATCCTTGCCTCCTACCTGCTTCCAGTTGCCAATCTTGCCTGTGTAAATATCAACAACTTGGCGATCGCTCAGGGACTGTACTGGATTATCTTTGTGAAGGATGATTGTCACACCATCACGAGCGATCGTAAACGCTTGAAGGTCTTTTTCGTCCTCCTTGAGAGCGCGAGAAACCATACCAATGTTAGCTAGTCCTTTGCGAGCATCCGTAATGCCGCGAGAGGAACCACCACTCTGCACATCCACCCGTACAGCGGAATGTTCAGCCTCAAAGCGCTTGCCAATTTCGGAGGCTAGAGGTGCAACTGTGCTGGAGCCGGTTAATACTAGCTTGCCCTGTAATTTATCACTGGACTGTGTTGATGCTTCTGGGGGCTTAGTACAGGATTGTAACCCCATACAAACCGCCAAACTCATGGAAAGCGATGCCAGTATTCGGAAGTTTTTCATAAGTGATGCACTGAAATTATCCTGTCGGAATTAATCAAAGGAGAGGAGGCAGCAACCAAGGTCAATTGTCCTACCAGGGAATGAGGGCGCAATACTCCCATCTCCTCGTAGCCGGAGCTTTAGGGGGGAAGGGGTTGGGGGAGAGGTATCCCTTGCAGTATTTGAGACGAGTGGTGTCTGGCAGAACCTTCAGCTTGCGGACACAAAACGACTGGGGTAACTCGTTTTTCTGGTTTATGGCTCACTGCCTGCCTGGATTGAACCGTGATTGATATGAAATTATATTCATATTTTAATTAAAAAAACGCAACCTAACGTTGAGGAACTCTCCCCGTTTAGGACGCAAAAAATAGCTAATTGACAAGTCTATTGAGAATGGACTTTTGAGCCACCCTTCTCAGGAATTCATTCCCTGGCAACTGAGTCACTTATCAAAAATCTGTATTGGTAGGGATGCCTGCCAACGCAGATGTCGTAAAAGTGACAGACGTGCAGCTCAAACCAACCGCCGATGGTCTAGAGGTGATTTTAGAGACGGCTTCACGAGCATCACCCCAACCTAAAACCTCCAGCGAGAACCAGACCTTGTTGATTGACTTGAGCAATGCTCAGTTGAACTTACGAGGCGGTGGGGAGTTTCACTCCGAAAACCCAGTTGAGGGCATCACTTTCTGTAACAGTAACTTCCCTGTCTGCTAACAGCATCCGCATTTTCTTAACCCCTACCAAAGAACCGTTTAAAGGGATTTGAGGCAACTTGCCCAAACCTTCCAGGCAGATTTCGTTGAGCCGCTTGAACCGGGTCTGGATCTGTGAAAATTTGGGCGGCGCGATCGCGAAGCATCCCGTTAGGGTTATCGCGAAGTTGAGAGCTGTGATCCTGAGAAGTGGAAACAAGCCTTGCGCCTTGTTCACCTTCATCCATTTGGGCATCAGCTAGAGCGGTCTGATAGGCTTGATTTAAGGAAGGGAGGCTAGCTGCGATCGTAGGCAGTTCCACAATTCGAGCTTCCAGATTCTGACCAATAGCATGAAGCTGTTGTTGCAGTCCCGATGGCAAAGATTCATCCTGACGACCAAGGGCGGTCATAAAAGCCACAAGAATTTTTTCGTTTTGAGAGTTTAAAGAAGTCATGATTTAAAAAATTTTGCCAATACAAAAATACTGAAAGTCTATTTACTTAATAGTAGGAAAATTTGTGAGCTTTGAACTCAGAGAGTGACAGAAATCTAACTTTGGGCAGAGCCGTTATTTCCCGCTTCTAGTGGTAAGCCAATACTGTTTTGCGTATTTCCTCACTCAATCAGTAGTGCTATTGGTTCAGAATGACAAACTGATTTTTAATGGTGTAGCCTGCTGCTTCATTAACAGTAAGCACATCATGACCTGCGGTTTGAAGCAAATTGACGAGATATTTTGCCTGAGAATCTACCCTTCGGGAAGCCACCTACGGTGTCTACGTCAAGGAGCAGTCGTAGTCCCGACATGAAGGTACTCCAACCTATGCTGGTGTTTGAATTCTAGTATGAGCGATCAGCTTCGCTGGTGTTCTTATGTGATCGCATCACGTACCATAGGCTAGTCATTTGGCTTATAACCCATTAAGTCATGCCTCAGCGAGACGCGATTCATAACATCATCAAGCAAGCTCTCATCAAGGAGGGTTGGGAAATCACGGACGATCCCTATGTCATATCGTATGGTGAGCGATTTCTCTTTATCGACTTGGCAGCAAGGTTAGATGCGCTCAATGGTATTGCAGGACGCTTTATCGGTGCTAGACGCGGTAGCAGTCGAATTGCCGTTGAAATTAAGGAGTTTCGAGGCAACTCGGCAATTGCTGATTTGGAGCAAGCGATTGGTCAATATGTTCTTTATCGATTACTCCTCGAACAGGTTGATCGAGAGCGTGAGTTGTATCTCGCTGTTGCAGACACAACCTTTGACGGGATTTTCAGCGAACCGATTGGTGATTTGGTGATGCGTGAGTTACCAATGAAATTGCTTATTGTAGATGTAGAGGCGGTAGAGGTGAAGCGATGGATACCAGCACGAGAGAGCGGGACATTGTAAAGCAGGTGATTCAACGATACGCCCAGTTCAAACCTTCTCATGGCCATATTCGACTCGACACGGTATTTGACGACACGCAAAACCGCTATGCACTAATGCAAGTGGGTTGGGATAGAGGACGACGGGTTAGGGGAAATTTGATTTATGTGACTTTGAGTGAGGGTAAGGTTTGGGTGGAATATGACGGGATGGAACAGGGAATTACTAAAGATCTAATTGCCGCAGGTATCCCTCCAGAGCGAATTGTTCTTGCATTTCTCCCTGAAGAGCAAACTGCTGCAACTGCCTAAACTCAAATTATGATGAGCTAGCGATCGCACCTGTACATATATACAGTCAAAACCCACCTACACGAACGAGCGCTCTGTTCGTTCATTCTTACATTCAAGTAGCAGATAAAAGCTATCATACCATCTAATATAAACAAAAAGGTAATGGCACCTTATCAAACACGAATAGGGCTTCCAGCAATGCACCAATTCATAACAACTTGTCCAATCTTTTCCCAATCAGAATGCATGGATTTATCAACTATTTTTGCAATCTCATGAGGATTTTTATGTTTAAGATATTCAACGGTATTGCTGAGCGTATTTTCTCCAAATCCCAGTGATATTTTACATTTACATTCTCCACTATTATTACTGCATTGCCAGTTAGCTTGACACCAATCATCTATAGAACTTGATATATTGGGAATTAAAGAAGTTTTTACTTCCCAAAAAGATTTAATTTTAGGATTACTTGCATTAATAATTTCCTTCATCCGAGTTCCTTTTTTTATATCTAAAAAACGCCTAATCTCGAATGCCGTACTACTAATATTTTCAAAGATTTTTAAAACTTTGAGTCTTTCCTGGTTTCTTGAACACAGTTCAGATAAAATTGAGTTAGGTATTAAGTTTTCAATTTCACGGCAATCAAGAATAAAAGTTTGCGTATTTATACAATTTGAATCGCTCTGAGTTTGGATGAGAGATGCTGTGGAGCCAAAGTTTCCATCAGGAGCAATTTTATCGCTATCTACAATACAAAGACAAAAACGTTTTTTTAATTCTTGAATATTAATATATTCAAGAGAAATTGTATTGCCGCCACCTCCTCTACCTTCGCATACTATTTTGATATTAATGTTGTTCCATACAAGATAAATTTTTGCTATGGTTTCGTATAGAATAGTATCATGAATATTTTCACACAGAAGTATGGTTTTCTGTACTAACTCTGAATCATTAAAAAAACGTGGAGCAACTTTAATAATTTGCTTACCTGAATTAGACACCACTTCTGGTTCATAACAAGAATTAACAAGTTCAATATATCTGGTTACCGCAGAAAGGTAAGATTCTAATTGTGTAGATTCTAATTGTGTAGATTGGTTAAATAACTTGTTGTAAGTATTCCTGGCAAATTGAGATAAACGACGGCATTGAGCAATCTTTTTGAAAATTTCTCTCTTAGCCATTACTAAAGGCTTACCTTCCCGACGAGCAGATGCAAGATTTTCTAAAGCCAAAACAGTTTCATCGTCCCAACTATTTTCATCTCCATTATCTACTACAGAGCTATTGATAAAAATCAGCATTTATACAAGTTCCATCTCGAAAAAACCTAGCGGCCAGTTTAAAAGATACCCATCTGAATTGAATTGAGAGTTTCTTATTGTTACTCCTCCTAGTTTATCGGATGGTTCAAATAAAACAATGTTGATTTCATCAGGAGATATTTTACCTTCAGAAACTAATTGTCCTAGGCGATTTACCAATATTTCACTATGGGTTTCAATCATTACCTGAATCCGTTGACTTCCCTGCTCTGCAATGGCATAGGCGAGAATTTGGGTATTTTGCACATCTACCACCCAATACTCAGCCACACCCAACTCTTCATACAGTGCCCGTTTAGTTCCTATATCATCCAGCAACGACGTTTTAGCAACCTCAATAACTAAATTTGGTGCTGGATTCTGATCAAGATTAACAATCCCCGTACTTGATGGGATAGCCTGAACGCGATCTGCGCTTCGCAGCAGCGCTTCGTTATCGCCAACGTAATAAGACACATCCGGCTGACATTCCCTAACACCTGGTTTACGAAGAGTAGTGGTGTCTAAACCTCTTAACGGAATACCTTTAATTGCTGCAAACAAATTAACTGCCAGAATAATTACAACATGATCTTGTCCATGATCAAAACTAACTGGCAACATCTCAATCCTCATGTGACCCTTGTAGTAGTAGCCCTTTGCCTTCTCATAAATTGGGTCTTCAATCGTGCGGACATACTCCTCTCATGAGGCTGTTAACCATATATCTGTGCGGGGTCTGGTTTGTAACTCACTCATGGTCTATATCGGTTGGTAGTTTGGCTTGTAGTTGGCTCATAACCACCCTTTTAGCTACCGCTCACCCACATCTTAACGTAGGGGCGATCGCCCTTGGCGCTACGCTGCGCGTAATCGCACACTCTGAATGTGGAGGATGAACAGTGAGACTGATAGCGAAGCGCTGCCGCCAAAGGCAGATCGCACCCATACCTACATACAGCCAAAACCAACTTACGCGATCGCTCCCTCAAAATAAATTCTAAAGGGTTCAGCGAGAATCCCTAATATTTGATTCAGCTGAGTAATGAAATATTCAGTCAAATCGATTTTGACAACCCGATCTTCTAACCTTATAAATTTCCAGTTAGTCCCTGTTGAAACTGCACCATACACCACTTGCTGTTCCAGCCCCTTACGAGCATTAAATATTTGAGCAGCAACCATTTGAGCTACACATTGTCCTAACCCAATGCGGATATCATTATCTTTCGCTTCAACCAAAGTTAAGACAGGCGCAGTCACTAGCGATTGATTGCTTGATGCACTTAAGATAAAATCACAGGCTCCCGTTAAACCTTTTGATTCATCAACATTAAACGTATTACCCGAAAAATAACCGATTTTATTCTGAAATATACGTCTTACTTCCAATAAAATCGGAGTAATAATTAATTCAGATCGAGCTTTTTCTGTACTAATGCTTGCCGCTAAATCTAACGTTTCATCCAGCATTTCCTTAAGCCGTTGAGAAGGTTCAATGGGTGTCACCTGGCTAAAGAAATGAGGAATATCCTCGACTGTTAAATCGAGGGTAGAAACGGCTTGGTCAATCGTTTTGAAATCACTGTATGACATATTCTCAGAGTCAGCAGCACTTACAACGCTACCATAACCATTCTGCCAAACCGACATCTTGCACCATGCCCTCAGAATGGAAAATGAAGCTCTGCTCACAAGAATTAAACCAGTAATTTTATAAATTGAAGACGCCAAATTGAGAGTCGATTACGATCGCCTCCGATACCAGCTTGAGCGATTGCCTCTGCCACTAGCGAAGCCGATCGCTCTTACTATCTTTGAGCAGCGATCGCCAGTTTAGCGCCCTTAACTCGACGCAAACGATCCATCACACTCACCACCCGACCATGATCGACTTTTTCATCTGCATTGACAATCACCAGTGATTCAGAATTCGTCTCTACCAAAGAGCGTACCGAGTCTTCAAGAGCCTCCAACTGAATCGGTTTACGGTTGAGAGCCAACACTCCATCTGGCTGAATCGTCACCGTAATTTTGGTACTCGGCTGAGATTTTGCAGTTGAGGCACTGGGTAAATTCACGGGTAACCCTTCCGAACGGGTTAAATACAGTGTTGAAATAATGAAAAATGCCAGTATCGAGAAAATCACATCAATCATCGGCACAATGTTGATTTCTCCTGGCCTGTCTACCTCATCGGGAAGCCGCATAGACATCTCTCCCTTGTTCGTATTGACGACGATAAAGCAGTTCTAACTGACCACCGTACTCCTGAATTAACGCTAGCTGTCGCTGATAAAAAGAACGGAACATATTGGCGAAAAACAGGGTGAAGATTGCCACAACCAACCCCATCACCGTTGAGACGAGAGCCTCACTAATTCCTCCAGTAACTCCCGTCGTGCGGCTACCCCCAACATCACCAATCTTCAAGGAAGAAAAAGCCGTCATCAAGCCCAAAATCGTGCCTAAAAGACCCAATAATGGCGAAATTCCAACAATCGTATCAAAAACGCTGTTAAAACGCTTTAATGTTGGCAGTTCAGCTTGTGCCGCACTTTCTAAGGCAATGCGAAATTCCTCAGGATTGGGGCGGTCTAGTTCTAAGGCTTCCAAGAAAATCTTGGCAATGGGCAAGTCAGCATTCTGCTGTAGGTAGTTAATCGCATTTCTTGGGTTCTGTTGGTACATCTTCAGCGCATCTCTGACAACTCGACGCTGCCGACGATTCACCCGAAACCAAAACAGCAATCGCTCAGCAATCAGGGCAACAGACGCCAGGGAAAAGACCAAAAGCGGCCAAGCGACGATTCCACCCGCCTTAAAAAAATTAACAATTGACATAAATTCTCAGAAATGGTATGTCATAAAACCGAGTCAGCGTTGGCGCATCTCTCAACAAGAAAAAGCTGATAAATACTTTCAATAGAAATATTGCTAATAGTTCTCATTGTCAAGTATTTCGCTGAAAAAAGCCTCGTATCTGGCGAGTGGGAAGACGTTTTGTTCTCAAAAAAGACGCCTGAAACCACTGTTATATAAAGATTTCGCCCAATTTTTCTTGTAGAACCCAACCGACCTGGATTCAAATTTCTTACTTGACATAGGTAGCTAAGTCGTTTTACTTTGTGATGCTTAAATAAAAATAGTTGCAATAAACCATATTTTCTTGAGAAGTCCCTGAAAGTTTCAGCCTAGTAGAGCGTCAAGGTAGATTTGAGGGGTAATTTAATAAAACTTCTGTCCCCCTTGTCCTCTACCAACCCTTCAATTCAAGGTTGACAGACTACTAGTACAGCGCGGCGGAAATAACCCACCAGTTCCAAAAGATTAAAAAGCTTGCTGTACAAGCAATATCCCTTCTGCCTCCTGCCTCCTGCCTCCTGCCTTCTTGCACTAGGGCGCTAGGAATGAACTTTGACAGCGTGTCTTTTGACGTAGATGACAGCCTCAATCAAACTATCTGTAACTTTTTCGAGCCAGCGCTAACTGTATTCCCTGAGCGTTTGCCTCAAAAGCCAAATTGGGTGGTATGCGTCATTTTCGTTAAAAAAGCATGAAATTGCATCTTCTTGCGCCTAGCCTTTTCCTACTTAGCTGGACTATTGCTCCAATCGCTAGGGCACAGACAAATTCCCTGACAACAACCGATATTATCCAGACAGATACAATTGCCAACGCTCAGCCTGAGCCGTTTATGCTCAAGTCCGCCCCCAAAGCTTTACCGTCAGAAGCGCCCAACTTAGACATTCCTCGACTCAGCGAGTTCGAGCGTATCCCCACTAGCGCTAAGTTGCTCGTTCAACAGCCCACCGAATCTAAACCCAGTCTCATCCAAACCCCTCAAGACACTCAGCCAAATTCCCCCATTAACGAAACTACACCCGATGCTTCCGAGGCGGAAGAAGAAATTGAGATTGTTATAACGGGAGAGCAAGATCTTATCCCGCAAACGTCTGCTCCAGAGTACAGAATCACTGAACAAGAAATCCAAAAGCAAGGCGCTGATAGTGCAGCAGAAGTATTGAGGGGTTTACCCGGATTTGCCATTAATGATGTGGGTTTTGGAGCCGATATTCATACAGGGACTTACTACCGAGGAGCTTCTATCAATCAGTCCGTTTTCTTAATCAACGGCAGACCTATCGGCACTAATATCAACACATATCATGGTGCGACTGACCTCAATAGCCTTCCAGTTGGGGCAATTGAACAGGTGGAATTATCCAGTGGTACGAGTTCCACTTTGTACGGTTCAGAAGCCTTTGGGGGAGTGGTCAATATTGTTACAAAACAAGGTCAAGAAGTTCCCCAACTCAATCTTGGAGTGCAATATGGCTCTTACGAACAGTTGAATTATCGAGCGAGTTATGGCGGTTCCACGGGTTCGTTAAGGTTCAACTTCGGCTACGAGCAAAACCAGGCAGATAACCGCTATCGTGTCCCAGTAGGTGCCGCTAATCGTGATTCAGAGGGGCGTTTGTTTAACGGAGACACGGCTGTTAGCAATTACTTTGGTAATCTCGCGCTCGATTTAAATCCAAGAAATACTGTTAGTTTGGATGCTTACAAAATTACCAGTCGTCGGGGTTTACTTTATTTCGGTTTCCCCTTGCAAAGAGACCGATTAGACCACGATGCATTCAACATCGGTCTATCTTGGAAAACCTTACTCGGTGGCGGTGATGATTCTATCCTCAGAACAACACTCGCGTACAACCAAGATTACTTCAACACCTATGGCCCGACTCAAAACATTTATTACCGTACAGGTACGCTGAATTCACAATCTCTTACCGGGAGAGTAGAACATCAGTGGCAAATCACCCCGAACTACAAGCTGACTTGGGGAGTTGATTTACAAAATCAAATGTTAAAGGGTGAGACGTTGAGTACAGTTCCCAACCGAATTGCCTTAAATGAAACTGAAAATAGAGATAGGTTTCATACCGCCCTATTTGCTTTAAATACCTGGAAACTTACCGATGCATTCCAGATAGATTTGGGACTGAGACAGAACTTTAATAGTGAGTTTGGTAGTTATTTAAATCCTAGTGTAGGAACGCGATGGGCTGTTACTCCATCTGTTGCCGTGCGTGGGAGTTGGGTTTCCGTTCAACGCAATCCTGGTTTAGACCAGTTGTATGTCTATGACACGGTTCATAATTGGTTGCCCAACCCTGACTTAGAGTCTGAAACGGGTTCTTCTTGGACAACTGGAATCGATGTTGCGTTTTCTCCCAGTTTGACAGGGCAGTTTACTTACTTTGGTAACCGATTAAATGACCGCATTGCCATCCAAGCGGGTCGATGGGCAAACATTGGTCTGGTTAATACGAACGGATTTGAGGCGGCACTTCGCTGGCAAATGACTTCTGAGTTTTCCACCTTTTTTAATTACACGTATACGGATGCGAAGATTGAAACTGGCTCGGAGAAGGGATTACAGTTAGCGATGATTCCTTACTCTGTTGCACAACTCGGCATTGGTTATGCCTCGGCTGGATGGCAGCTCAATTTGTTTGCAAGTTACAACAGTGGTGCCCGTAGAGCCTTTTTTAATAGACCCGATGAGAGTACTACAGATTTTATTTCCTCGTGGGTGAATTTAGATTTGAGTGCCCGTATTCCTGTCACTCGGAATATAGGCGTCGTCGTCTATTTAGAAAATTTGGCAGATGTAACTTACGAAAAAGCCAATCGGATTTATCAGCCGGGTTTGACATTCCGCATCGGTTTACAGAGCAGTTTTTGAGAGGGAATGGGTAATGGGTGATATAACAAAAGGCGGAAGGCAGAAGGCGGAAGGGAAAGGATTGGCGGGTCTTGGTTTCAGTATTTGGCGAGAGTCAAGAGTCGCCTTGGCGGCTGCGATAGCAGCTAGATGTTTCGTGACGTTGTAAACCTCTATTCATCTTCCGCTCTTAGCATAAAATTGCAATTAATCTCAATTACTTAATCTAAGAATTATCAACAATTCCTAGAAGATGGGGATGATTTTGTCAAGAGGTAAAAGAGTGAAAGCTTTATGGTTCATGGGTTATCGTTGAACGATAGCTCTGCGATCGCCTAATTTTTTCTTGACAACAGCATCTCAGTCATTTTATCGTTTAACTCGTTAATGCAACTTATATGCAATAATTTTTAGCGGTTCAGACGGTATGCGTTCTAGTAAGCAGGGAAAGAGTAGAGGGGATGAGCATTTCAAACTTCTGCATTGAGCAACGGGAGAGAGAACAACAGGCTCTCAAAAAGTTTCTCGTCTATAGCCTCGCTGGTTCAGCCGTGTTTCACGTAGCAGCGGCTTTCGGCGTAAGCTGGCTGTGGCAGAGCCAGCCGGAACTTGCCGATGACCCCATTGAAGTCATATTGGTCGAGAACCCAGACACCGAAGAAAAACCGCTAACCGATACTCCTAAGCCAGAGCCAAAGCTAGTTAAGCCCCCAACGCCACAGCAACCGCTTAAGGCAGAGGCTCCCAAGCCACCGATCCCAGAACCGACAATCCCCACGGTTTCTCTAAAACCACAGGCTCAACCCGCGCCCATCGTTCCTGCGGCACCTGAAAAGTCAGTGGTTGAACCCATCCCTCCAATTCCGCCAGTGCCTCAAAGAGCACAGACTCAACCCGCGCCTCCTGCCCCTGTTGCACCACCCCAAGCACCGAGAGAACCTGAACCCATTGCTTCACCTCCTCCTTCACCGATCGCCACTCAGGAACCGGTAACTCCACCAGCCAATAGCCCAACCCAACCACTTCAGGATGACTCGGCAACAAAGCAACCTCAAGAACGTTTGAGCGAGCCTATTAACCCGGAATCAGATCTCAACCCTATACCACCGGGTTCCGTGGCAGACAATCGCTTGGCACCCCCACCTCTGAGGAATGCCCCCGAACCGCTGTCAACAGATTCAAATCCCGACAGGCAAATTAGAACACGTTTGGGTGAGAGTTCTTCTGCACCGACAGCACCACCAAAGGAAGACGATTCTAACCCTGGTTCCGTATCACCCGGCGCTGTAGCAGCCAATCCTTCAGCCCCCCCACGACCGACAGGCAGTTCTCAGGCGCTTCAAAGTTCTTCCCCCGATTCCCGAAAATTTAGACAGAGTTTCGGGAGTGAGAGTTCTCCCAGTACCACCTCGCCCGGAGGAGGCGACTCCATCGGCAACCCCATATCACCAGGGGCAGTAGCCGCGAATTCCTCAGCACCCCCACGACCCAGTTCAGGCAACAACCGACAAGGAACAGAGAATCCAGGAGGGAACTCAGAGGGTTCTCCAACTGGCTCTGGAAGAGACGGATTGCAGTGCATTAGGAAGTGCACACCTGAATCTCCATCCTCACTCAATGGGGAAGAGGGTAGGGTCGGTGTTCAAATTACAGTAGATGGAAGCGGCAATGTCGTTAATGCCACAATCGCAGAAAACGGCAAGAGCACACAAATGGATCAAGCTGCCATAGCTGCCGCCAATCAAATGAAATTTAAGGCACCCGGACGCCGTGTTATCGCTCAACTCAACATTAACTTTGCAAGAGAGGAAGGCACTGAGTTCGAGCGCCAAGCCCGCGAACGTCAAGCCCAGAACGAACGCGAACGCCAGCAGAGAGAGCAGGAACGTCAAGCACAGCAGCAACAAGAACGCCAAGAACGGGAACGCCAAGCGCAGCTAGAGCGCGAACAGAAAGGGCAACAGGAACGGGAAAACCAACAACAGCTAGAGCGCGAACGTCAGGAACAACAGGAGCGCGATCGCCAAGAACGGGAGCGTCAAGAGCAACAAGAACGCGATCGCCAACAACAGCAGGAAAACGTACCACTGACTCCACCTAGTCAGTAAACCACATCAAAAAGGAGTTGAGAGGTTTCTTCAGCCTATGTTTTGTACAATCAGGCGATTGGGAATAACACTATTGATTGCTTCTAGCTTGAATATTGTCAGCTCAAGTCGTCATCCACTGCTGGCAAGAGCGATTGCGCGAAGTTCAACGCAAAAGGCGATTGCATTTGCTCATCCACAGAAGCACCTCTCAACTGTAACTGCCCAAGTGCCAACAGACTCTGCTCCGACTCGTCCCCAGAACTCACCCAATTCAAATCCAACGGCTGGATTGAGGTGTATTAGCGGGTGTGCCCCCCAATATCCAGCGGCACTAGCTGGTGAAGAAGGGAGTGCACGAGTCAGAGTCGTGGTTGATCGCAACGGCAATGTAGTTGAGGCACAAGTCCTTGGCGGAAGCGCAGTTACCGAGTTTTTGGTAGCTCCAAATGGCAATGTAGTTCCAAAAGATGGGGAAACGACCATCTATAGCAAACTGGCTGAAGCAGCTCTTGCCAGTGCAAAACAGATGAAGTTTACACCATTGGCAAACAAAGAGCAGGCGGCAGTAATTGTGAATATTAAATATACGATCGCAGGCACCGATTTTGATCGCCAATTCCGCCAACGTCAGGAACGAGAGCGCCAACAACAACAAGAACGAGAGCGACAAAAACAGCAAAAAACAGAACCAATCCCTGCAACCGAATAGTTAAGTTAATACCTTTTCAAGGTTCTTTCTCTATGCTTCTTACAATTCATTGATTTAGAATCTGGCTGATTAATACTGTTGTTCACAAGGAGGTTTTTTAGATTCATGCTTCGGACAATTGGGCGATTCGGAATAACGCTTTTAATGGCTGCAAGTTTCAATATTGCTAGCTCACTCAGCAATCCCCAAGAAGCGATCGCAGCTGTCGTTACATTACCCGATGGGGGTCGTTGCGAAGGGGAAATGAGCAATGGTGTCCTCAATGGTAAAGTCACTTGCAAATATGCCAATGGAGACAGCTACGAAGGCAATTTCACCAACGGCAAGAAGCAAGGTCAAGGTATCTACACTTTTGCCAAGGGAGGTCGGTACGAAGGAGAGTTCAGCGAGGATAAGCCCAATGGTAAAGGAGTTCGAGCCTATCCAGATGGCGATCGCTATGAAGGAGAATTCAAGGACGGTCAACCTAACGGAACGGGAATCTACATTCGAGCCGATGGGGGTCGCTACGAGGGACAGTTTACCGATGGCAATCCCAGTGGCAAAGGAACGTTTACCTATGCCAAGGGCGATCGCTGTTCTGGAGACATTACCGATGGTCAACTCAACGGTAAAGGAGTCTGTGAATACGCTAACAAAAACCGTTATGAGGGAGAACTCAAGAACGGTCAGCCCAACGGTCAAGGAATCTACACATTTGCTGAGGGGGGTCGCTACCAAGGAACGTTTAGCAACGGTCAATTCGATGGCAAGGGAGTTCGGGAATACGCCAATAAGAACCGCTACGAAGGGGAATTTAAAAACGGCAAACCCAGCGGTCAAGGAACCTATACCTTTGCGGATGGGGGTAGTTACAAAGGGGCGTTCAGCGATGGCAAATTCAGCGGCGCTGGAGTTTACACCTTTGCCAACGGTAACCGTTATGAAGGTCAGTTCACTGACGGTCAGTTTAATGGTACCGGAGTCTACACCTTTGCCAATGGCGATCGCTGTGAGGGACAGTTCAGTGCAGGTCAGTTAAACGGTAAAGGTGCCTGCAAATATGCCAATGGGGACAGCTTTGATGGAGAATTCCGCAATGGTGAGAAGGACAAGGGTGCTTATATCTTCGCAGACGGAACCCGTGTGGAAGGAACTTGGAAAGATGGCAAATTCCAAAATTAGTTTCCCTCGTTACCCTTCAACCTGGTAAATCCTGAATTGAGGAAAAAAGCGATTGGTCATTGAAACCGCTACGACAAATCGAATATCGAGGAAGCGATCGCATGTCTTACTGATTTCAGGTTTGTTAGTCAGCCTGTTCGTTTTGCTCATGAGCTTAGTGGCAAGCCTAATTTACGGTGCAGCCGACATTCCCCTGAGTAAGATTTCTGCGGCGTTAATCGCGTTTGATGGTTCTACCGACCACCTGATTATTCGTACTGTACGGTTACCGCGATCGCTGATTGCCACACTTGTCGGTGCCGCGATCGCAGTAGCGGGTACACTCATGCAAGGAATAACCCGCAACCCCTTAGCTGACCCTGGAATTCTGGGAATTAATGCTGGTGCCGTGATGGCGGTCGTAATGACTAGTTTTATCTTCGGCACGTCCTCCCCAAGTGTCTATGCTTGGTCTGCTTTTCTGGGGGCAGGTGTTGCCGCAGGAACAGTCTACTTGCTTGGCTCTTTGGGTCGTGGAGGACTGACCCCCCTCAATATTACGATCGCAGGTGCGGCTTTAACGGCTTTCCTGTCATCAATCACCACTGGCATTCTCATCCTCAGTCAAAAAACACTCGATGAAATCCGGTTCTGGCTGGCGGGTTCAGTTGCGGGTAGCGATTTTACGTTGTTTGTGCAAGTACTACCTTACATGGCGATCGGACTAATCGTTGCCTTCGTCATCGGTAAACCCATCACGACTTTATCCTTAGGTGACGATGTTGCCAGAGGTTTGGGTCAACGAACCGCCTGGGTAAAAGTGACTGCCGCTATTAGTGTAGTTCTACTGGCAGGCAGTGCAGTTGCCGCCGCCGGCCCGATTGGGTTTATTGGTCTAGTCGTTCCCCACATCGTTCGTTTTTTCGTGGGGTTTGATTATCGTTGGATTCTGCCGTATTCTGCTGTTTTCGGGGCAATTTTACTACTCGTTGCGGATATAGCGGCTCGTTTACTGCTTAAACCCCAGGAACTCCCGGTTGGAGTCATGACAGCTTTATTAGGCACCCCTTTCTTTATCTACCTTGCTCGGTGGAAGGTGAAGCGATGAGAAAAAGTTGGCTGGTTATTCGTCCCCAACAGTTGCCAGTATCTTTTCACTTGGATCAGCGCGTACCCACCGTACTTCTGGTGTTAGGATTGGTTACCCTGACGCTAATTGTCCTTAACGTCGGACAGGGCGAGTATCCCATTCCTCCCCTAGAAGTTTTGAAAACAATCTTGGGAATGCCGAGCACTAATCCAGATTATCCCTTCATTATTAATACCTTACGCCTACCTCGAACATTAGTCGCCTTCGCGGCTGGGGTGGGATTAGCGCTTTCCGGTACAATCCTTCAAGGTTTGACACGCAATCCCTTAGCCGACCCTGGCATTATTGGTATCAATGCAGGTGCGGGTTTGGCGGCTGTCAGTCTAATTGTTCTGTTTCCAACTGTTCCTTTATTTCTCTTACCTTTGTCTGCCTTCGCGGGTGCTTTGACGGTTGCGATTCTGATTTACCTGATGGCTTGGGATAAAGGCAGTTCCCCACTCCGTTTAATTTTAATGGGTGTCGGTTTTGCGGCTGTCCTCAATGCCTTGACGACGTTAATCATCGCCTTTGGGGAGATCAATAATGTAAGTCAGGCTTTTGTTTGGCTAGCAGGAAGTGTTTATGGACGCAGTTGGGAACATTTGGGGACAATTTTGCCCTGGTTGGGTGTTTTCGTCCCCCTGTCGTTAATACTTGCAATGTCGCTGAATGCACTCTCTTTGGGCGACGATATGGCTAAGGGTTTGGGGGCTAGGGTTGAGTGGCAGCGTGGGTTGCTCTTACTCAGCAGTGCAGCAATGGCAGGTGCATCCGTAGCCGTCGCGGGTACGATTGGCTTTGTCGGATTAATAGCACCGCACTTGGGGCGTCAGCTAGTGGGGCCAACTCATGAAGGTTTGTTACCCACGGCGGCACTCACTGGTGGAGTGATTGTCGTTCTGGCTGACTGGCTGGGGCGAGTTTTATTTGCGCCCATTGAGCTTCCCTGTGGAGTCGTGACAGCCGCGATCGGTACTCCTTATTTTCTCTACTTGCTAATCCGCAACCGCAAGCGATGACATCACTAATGCACAAAAAAGAAATTCTGTCAACTCGTAGACTCTGCCTAGCTTATGATGGTGTACCCATCATCACAGACCTCGACCTGGCTATTCCTGCGGGGAAAATTACAACATTAGTTGGACCCAACGGCTGTGGTAAGTCAACCTTACTGCGGGGGCTTGCGAGATTGCTGAAGCCTCGTGCTGGCAACGTTTACCTCAATAGTGCTGACATTTTCAAGTTATCGACAAAAGCAGTAGCTAAGCGACTGGGAATTTTGCCTCAAGGCCCTGTTGCTCCGGAAGGCTTGACAGTGCGAGACTTGGTGGCGATGGGTCGTTATCCTTATCAAAACTGGTTGCAGCAGTGGTCTAAAGACGATGAACACCTGGTAGAGCAAGCGTTGGTGACTACGGGGATGAGTCACTTAGCAGACCGAGGACTGGATACCCTCTCCGGTGGGCAACGGCAGCGGGCTTGGATTGCCATGGCATTAGCGCAGGATACTGAAATTTTACTATTGGATGAACCGACGACATTCTTGGACTTGGCGCATCAAGTTGAGGTGTTGGATTTGCTTTATGAGTTGAACCAGAGCAAGGGGCGGACAATTGTGATGGTACTGCATGACCTGAATCAGGCGTGTCGCTATGCTGATCATTTAGTAGCTGTGCGGCAGGGTCAAGTTTATGCCCAAGGTGTACCCTTGCAAGTGATGACAGAAGCGATGGTGCGCGAGGTTTTTGGCTTGGAGTCTCATATTATGCAAGACCCTGTGGCGGGAACGCCGATGTGCGTTCCGGTCGGTCGCAAGATGAAGGTGAGGCAAGATTGAATGTTGGAGTGACACCCTGGGCGACGCTGGCTGATTTGTCGTTATGTTGGAGTGACACCCTAGGCAACGCTGGCTGATTGGTCGTTCCCTGGGCTTGTTTTGGCTTCCTCACTATTCCCATTTCGGACTTGTCAGAGTAGCACGCAGACGCCATTGACCTCCAGGAGACAAGACTTCCAACAAACCACTGTCCAAATCTTCCTTGAGGTAGGGGCTTGCCAACACAGGCCAGTTTTTCAGAACTCGCTCTTTGCCATTGATGCTGGCGCGACCGATGCCACCGTCCGGTTCGTAAGTCATCTCCAATCGCTCGTTCTGTAGGCTGGTATAAGCAAGCTGACCCAATTTTTCCCACGAGTGATCGCTCACCTGCGTTTTGTCCAGGGCACTCTTCAAACTCTGAAAATCTGGGTAATCCGCCACTCTAGCTGCATCAGTAATCCAAGCTGTCTGAGTCCCCATTGCTGCCAAAGCTTGGTAGTCCTTGTCCTTCTCTGATACAGTCGCCTGCCAGCTAATTGTTTCGCCCCAAGGACGGGCACATAACCAGGTTTGTTCGATCCGCCAGATATACCAGTTCCCATGCCGTTGGGGTCTACCATAACGCGCTGGCAAAACCAAGTGAGAACGCGCTGGCACTCCAGCCGCTTTGTCTTGGTCGTTGAGTCTCAACTGGTAAATGACCGCACTGCCTTGCTGTACATACTGGTCGCCGGGAGAACGCCCAGTTGCCATCGGAGTGTGAAACGTTCCCCCCAAACTGACTACGGCGTTACTCACGCCCTTGGGGTCGCGCACCACCAGCTTGTAGATAGCATATTGAGCGTTGATCGTTCCCTTTACTTGGTAGGAGCGTTGCGGTTCTAGGAGGGTGCCCAAGCTGTAGTCCGGGGTGACATAGAACGTTTCCCAAAATCGGTTTCCCTCGTCATAGCTGAAATAGCCGGGATGGCTGGCTTGCAACTGGAACGGTAAGGGCACTTCTTTCCTCGCGATCGCTCTGAATGGAACTGGAGGACGGTAGTCACTCAAGGCAGCGAGTAGGGCGACGGGTGCGTATCGATTGCCAATGCGTTGTGCAGTTTCCGGCCTATCGCCCCACCACATCCAGGCTACAGCACTCAGTTCGCTTCCATCCCAAGTGCCGCGATCGAAACCGCGACTCCCTGCACCGCCTGCCGTTCCCCAACTCAGGCGTATAGCCATATTCGCCGCATACCAATCTAAGGCCGCTTTGGCTAGCTGCTTCAGTTGGGGGGTATGGGCGAAGTTGTAGAGATTGAGCAAGCCAGCGATCGCATATCCGTAATAAGTTGAAGAATGGAACTCACCTTGCCCAATCGTGAGAAATTTATTGAGTTCTGCCCTGAGCCAAGCCTCATTGGTGGCAGCTACGCCGGGGAGAGCGTTAGGCCAACCACTACCATCCATGAGTGCCAGACCAGACAGGCGTTGCATGAACATGTGGTTCTCGGTACCCTGTTCCATCCACTCCAAGACACGCGGGGCATCCAGCATACTCCGGTAAGAAGCTTCTACTTCTTTAGGTAAAATGTCTCGGAACCGGAAGAAGATGGGGATGTCAAAAACGCTTCGGAAATGGTAAAGGTTGGGTTGGTCTTTGTCCAGCTTCAGCAGCATGTTCCAACTTTGCTGGGAGTCGTAGCGATTTCCCAAGCTGAGGCGGGCTAAGAGAACTGGGAGTAGGTACTTGTGGGGGTCGTCGAGTTTCTCGCGCCGCCACCAGGCATCCAGTTCATCTAGGTTTTGCGCGGCTATCTTCTCTCGGATGGCAAGACTGCGAGCTTGAAAAGCCGCTTCTTCTTGAGTATCGTTCGGGATGCTAGCACTGAGAATTCCTGCTGAGCGATCGTACTCCTGAGACAGGAGTGTGGCGTGTGTCTGACTTCTCACTGGCAAAACAAATGCCCAATTCGCTATACCAATCAAGGTGAAGAGAGCTGCGATCGCTAGGAGCAAGAATCTGAGTTTCATCGTTAATGTCTGAAGAGATTCCCAGTCTATACTCTCTAGGGGATTTAGTCATACAAGACAATAGGCGATCGCTCCTGCTTGGGTCAGTTACCTGAAATGAATTGTGAGTAAGCTTGGATAGGAATTCTCTTAACCCCGTGAGCCACTAGCCGCAGAACGTGGAATGCACGATTTGACATAATTTAGAGCAAGCTTTTACAAACCTTAAATTTATAACTGTATGGCTACAATTCTCTTCTGGAATATCAACAAAAAACGATTGTTTGAAGGGATTATATCTCTTTGTGATGAACATGAAGTTGATATTTTGATTTTAGCGTAAGCAAAACCAGATATATCAGATACAGAGGTACTGATAGCTTTGAATTCAGACCGTAAAAATGTATATATTTCCCCATTTAATCCGTCTCCACGTTTATCATTCTTCTTTCGATATCCGTCTGAATCAATTGGACTCGTAGCTGACGAAGGAGGTATTGCGATTAGAAAGATATCTCCACCGATTGGAATGGATATACTTTTAGTGGCGCTTCATCTGCCTAGCAAGCTTTACATGACGGAGGACGATCAAAAGTTCCAGGCAGTCAGAGTTTCTCAACTTATTCAAGAGGCTGAGAGCAAGGTAGGACACACGAGAACTTTAGTTATTGGCGACTTCAATATGAATCCCTTTGAAGCCGGTATTGTTGGAGCAGATGGTCTTCATGCTGTGATGACTCAGAGTATTGCCCGAAAGCACAGTCGAAAAGTTCAAGGAAAAGAAAGACCATTCTTTTAGAATCCCATGTGGGGGCGAATGGGCGACTCTTCTGTGGGAGCGCCAGGAACTTATTACTATGCGGGTTCATCCTATGTCAGTTACTTCTGGAATACATTTGATCAAGTGCTGTTAAGACCCGCTCTTCTGGATTTTTTCTCGCAAGATGATTTAAAAGTTATTTCCAAAATTGGAGCTAATAATTTAATGACGGAAAACGGGATTTTTTCGTCTTATTCAGACCATCTTCCAGTAATAGTTACACTTCAAATCGAAAGGATGAACCAAAATGAGCAGTAAGAAAAATCTATGGGGTGAGTTACCAAATCCTGAAACTATACGCACTCCTTATGCCATTCTAAAAGAGCAGGCATCTCTACTCAGCGAGATAACAAATGGTTTACTTATTGGCGAGGTTATTAACAGCCAAAATGGTAAATTTTTTGTTAAAATTCTTAGAATAAAAGCACCCTCGCTTAATAACTACACTTACTCGGTGGTAGAGGTACAGCACTTAATCCAACTCTATCCTGTATTTGTTAAAAATTTAACTTCCGATCCCCTTACTAATGCAACAGATTTCATACAATCTTTAATGGGTGATTTGAAAGGTTATGGCTTGCTTGAAAAGCAGGGTTACAACAAGTGTTCCTCTGAGGAAGAATTTGAAAATGCTCTTGGTGAAATCTTATCTTCTCAAGAAGTTAAACAAGTTATCTCAGCTTTACTAGCTCAAATTCATGCAGATATACCAAAGCAGTGAAGCTGTTTTATTGTTAGTTTCAGTTAAAGGAAAGCAGGCAACAGCCAAGATCAATTGCCCTACCAACCTTTTCCTGCCAGACGGCGGGAGTCAAACTGTAAAGCACCGCCTTGCCATCTCGTGTCGCCTCAACAAACCCCTCTTCCCGCAGAATTTTGAGGTGGTGCGATAGCAAACTTTGCTCCACATCTAGAACAGCGTTCAACTCCCCAACATGCTTTGGCCCTTCCATCAGGATTTCCAAAACGGCTAGACGAGTGGTGTCTGCTAAAACTTTCAGCTTGCGGACGCAAAACGACTGAGGTAATTCGCTTTTTGGGTTCATAGCTGCCTGCCTGGATTGAACCGCGATTGATATAAATATAATTTCATATCAATCGCCAAAAAAACACCCTTATCCTCTCTTTTTCCGAATTAACAGCAACCGCCACCCACGTAGTGCCACGTTGAATCTGTAATGATCACATCCTCAGGTCGTGACTTCCCTAGCTTTGCGGCTGTCTTATCGCAGACAACGGCGGGTACACCCCGTTGGAGAACATGTCCTGCTGAGTCATCAAAAAATTCTTCGCTACCCTTGTAAATCGCTGTTTTTCCCGTGAAAATGCAGGCACCATCTTCAGGAATCGGGACTTTGAAGGCAACACAATCCAGACTTTCTAACAGCAAATCTTCTTCCAAATAGTAAGTGTGACGATCTAAGAGTCGGTAAGGACGACGGGCGCGAATTTCCACCTGACCAAATCCAGCATCAATAATCCGTTGAGTATACTGCTCATAAGTCAGAGCACCAGATAGACACATCGCCCTCAATCGTTCATCTTGTTGCAAATGTACTGGGATAGGACGAGTGGCAATGGGGTCGCTCATTTGCAGGCGTCCGCCTGGTTTTAATACCCGGTAGGCTTCTTTCAAAGCTTTGGTGAGGTCATCCGGCTCAAAGATATTAAATAAACAATTTTGTGCCACGACATCCACAGAGGCATCTGGCACAGGCAGGGCGAAGGCGTCTCCATCCCGAATTTCGACAAAACTGGGGTTAAACCAGGGATTTTCTTGAGCAGCCAGTTCTAGGTTACGGGTAGCTGCTTCCCGCATGGCGCTGACCGGTTCAACAGCAATAACGCTACCAGAACGGCGGGAAAAATAGGCGAATTGCAACGCTTCCAAGCCGCCACCGACACCGACATACAGTACAGTTGGCTCATTGGTGAGTTCAGCCGGATGAACCGTTGTGCCGCAACCATAGTTCATTTGCTGCATGGGTTCAGGAATGCTCAGTCCTGGCAGTCTCAGGGGGCTACTTTGGACGCAACATAAACCCACTTGGGGCGTTTGGGCAACTTCACTGTAAAATTCGGCAGTTGTTTTAAGATAAGTCATCTGAATCCTCTGTTTGGCAACGATTATGAGGCTACGGTGATCAGGAAAAAACTTAATACCTGTATCAGTAAATTCTTTCTGTCAGCTTTGATACTACTGAACAATTACTGGAATTAACTGCGAGTACAAGTTTTTTTCAAGATTTTTCGAGGAGCGATAAGCCTAACGTCATGCTGACGCTCGAACAGAGCTGCGCTATCGCATTTTATACCCGCGTTTCTCCGTTCACAGCTAAGTATTCCTCAAATCTTTGAGTTTAGCTCTAATGGTTTCGATTCGTTTACGGTTCGCTCCCAAGTCCGATGTTCCCAGGCGCGAGGCAGATCGAACGTGAATTACCTTGGCGCTTTCATCTAGTAAAAATTCCACATCATCGACAAAACCCCAAAAGGCGCTCGTGAATTCTATGTAGAGGTAATTCTCAGTTTCTGTGATGATTTTCGCCCTCTCCAGGTTCTGAATCACTGTTTTGAGGTTAGCCATTACCTGTGTCGGTGTCGAGTTGTAAGTTAAAGGCTTAATTCGATGTATAGAATCAAGGCTTTGACTATTAACACAGTTGGGTGTGCTAGGGCAAGGCGCTAGTCGTCCTGAGCAAACACCGATATTCGTAGGTCGTTTTCCGGCAAACCTTGTTCCTCGTGTTGCGCTGAGCCAGCACAGAGCAACTAATAATGTTGAAAATGTTGTGGGCTTTGTCTTGGATAAGGTTGTACAGAAGATTAGGATTAATCTTAGAATTGCTCGTTGTTGAATCTCTGCTGTCATTCGGCTTTGGAGTTTCCCTGTTATCGATATGACCTTAGTATGGCTTGCTCAGCCATTTATCTAAGTCTCAACCAATCTTTGATTTCCTGAATCAGCCAGAGGCGCTCTACTGTAGCTAAAGGGTTAGTTGTATATTTTCGGCTACCCGTCTCGATCGTTACGCCCTTGGGCGCGGCTGTTCTCTTGATTTCTTCTTCACCAATAGCGATAATCCTTGACGTTTTAGCACGTCGCCACCAATAAGGAAAACCAAATAATTTTCGTCTAATTTCAAAATGGTTGCGATCAAAATATAAATAAGTTTGTGTAAAGGCAGGTAATATTACTGCACTCATCACCACTATCCCTAGGACACCTATCACAGCCGTACCCACCCACGGAGTGATGGTGTAAGAACTCCAGCTCCAAAACAGGTTGAGGTAGTTTGGCAGCTGAATTAAGAAAGGAACAATGAACCCAAGTAGGTAAAACGATCTAAACGCTTTTTTCCCACGTCGGGGAATTCTAATCTCTAGCTGACTGGCAGACTTCTTCAGTTGAATTTGGCTACCTGTAGGCTTATAATTGGTAATTGCAGGACTGAGTTTATGTTTATTTTGAAGTGCTTCTAAAGCTTGTTGAGCTGTGCTAAGCCGTTCTGACAAACTAGGTTCTGTAAGTTTACCAATCCAATTCACAAAACCGCGATCGATGCTGACTTTATCAGCAAATTGAATACGTGCATCGTGTTGCGGTAAGTCAGCAGGAGCAACACCTGTTAAAAGATGAATTAAAGTTGCGCCTAAAGCATACAAATCAGATGCAGGAACCGCTCGACCCCCGAATTGTTCCATGGGTACATAACCATAAGTTCCCACTACCGTAAAGGTGGCACCTTCTAGCACCGCTTGGTCTTGTACGGCTCCAAAATCAACCAAGTAAACTCGTCCATCTTCGCCCCAAATTAGGTTACTGGGTTTGATATCTCGATGGATGATGAGTGGATTTTGTTCGTGCAGGTAGACCAAAATATTCAATACTTCAACGGCAATTTTTTCGACTTCTGCCTCAGAGAAGTGCTTACCTTCATTGAGTAATTGTTGAACAGAAGTACCTGGAATATAACTGTGTACCAAGCCAAACCAGGAAAATCTTGAACCGGGTTGGTGGTCGAGTACGAAGTAATTTCGATACTTAGGAATTCGGGGATGGTCTAGTTGTTGCAAAATTTGAGCCTCACGCTCAAACAACTGGCATTCATTCAGGTGCATCTGCGGATTGAGAGCTAACAGTTTCACAACAACCTGTTCTTGGGTGTGTGAAGCCAAATCGATTGCCAGCCAAGTTTGACGACTGGCATCCTGTCCTAATATTTCCTTAAGTTGGTAACGCTGAATGAGATTGTGTTCTGCTAAGCTAGCCTGTAGTACCTGTCCCGCTTGTGGCATTGTCCAAGCCTCCCTAATTGCTGATATTCAGTGGCATGTGAATCTCACGAATCTTGCTGTTTTATCGAAGTCCCAACCAGTTTTTGATTTCTTCCATTAACCAGTAGCATTCTGTATGAGTAAGAGGGGGATCGAATCCACCGAATATATATTCTTGAACGCCAACGGCGAGGGTTACTTCGGGTGATTTTCGGTTGAATAAACCGTGAGTTTCGCTCTTAAAGACTTGGTCAATTGCTAAGGTAGAACCTCGCTGTTGCCGCAAGCAAAAACCCAATAATCTCCACTCAATCTGAAAAAATTGATGATTGAAATAAATAGTTGTTTCTCCAAAAGCAGGTAGCATCAACCATCCTGCATATAAAATTCCAAATATTAGCCAAGCTACAAGATAAAGCCCTAACCAATCAAGATTCACATTGATTGTTCGTAAGGCAAAACCACCGCCAAACCAGAGCCAAAACCCCAGTCCAACCCCCACAGCGAGTTGTTTAGGGTGAGTTAATGCTCTGCGCCAGCGCACAGGAATTCTAATCTGGAGCTGAGTGGGGGATTTTTTGAGTTGAATCCGGCTATTAGAGGGCTTTGGATGAGTGATTGCAACACTAGTCATCTGATTTTCCAGCAATGCCTCAAGCGCCTCGTTTGCACTCCTAAATCGTTGCGAGAGATTCGGTTCAGTTAGCTTCTCAATCCAACGCACAAAACCTGGATTGAGGCGGACTCTATCAGCAAACTGGATGCGACCCTTTTGCTGGGGCAAATCAGCGGGAGCCACGCCCGTGAGAAGATGAATTAAAGTGGCTCCAAGGGCATAAAGGTCAGAGGCTGGAGTGGCTCGACCTCCAAGCTGTTCTAACGGTGCATAGCCATAGGTTCCCACTACTGTAAACGTAGCTCCTTCTGCGGCGGCGCGGTCTTGTACCGCCCCAAAGTCAACGAGATAAACCTCTCCTGTCCCTTCGTGTTCAGGGAAACCCCCCCCTGCCCCCCCTTGGTAAGGGGGGAATGGGAATTGGTACTCAGTTGGATTTATCGTCTCCGCGTCCCCGCGTCCCCGCGTCCCCGCGTCTATCTCGACGACGATATTTGAACGCAACTTCGTCTCAGGGGGGGTACCCCAGATTAAGTTGCTGGGTTTGATATCGCGATGGAGTACAGGTGGGCTTAGACTGTGCAGGTAAACTAGAATATTCAGGACTTGTTGCGCGATCGCACGAACTTCCTGTTCGCTGAAAGTCTTGCCCAGAGCCAATAATTCCTTCAGAGATGAACCGGGAATGTATTGCTGAACTAACCCAAACCAGAGCATTTGGTCATCGATACAAAAATAGTCGCGATACTGGGGAATTTTAGGATGATTAAGCTGTTTGAGGACTTGAGCCTCTCGCTCAAACAACCTCACATTGTCCCATTGCACTTGGTCGCAAAAAGTCAGCAGTTTGACGACGACTCTCTCTTGGATGCGAATATCTTGTGCTAGCCAGGTTTGACAACTGGCATTGTGTCCTAACGTTTGTCTAAGCTGATAGCGCTTCTGGAGAATCTGTTCGGTTTGCACCATATCGTCGCTACTCTTTAGAGTCTGGATGGGCTTTAACTTAGGTTATTAAGCACTTTCCCTCAATTGACCAGACTGTTTCAGGACATTTCAGACAAAATCTACACAATGAAGGGATTTACGGTGAATCAAAAATCTTAAAAAGCCTGGAGGACAACGTATTTTCTATTTTATAAGTTACCCTTCATACTTTTAGGTGAGGAATCTTGACTGTAAATGTTGTCCCCACCCCAACTTGACTTTCCATGGTAATTTCTCCTTGGTGGAGTTCCACACACTTTTTTACTACAGCTAGTCCCAAACCACTCCCCACAAGGTTTTCAACATTTTTACCGCGATAGAAGGGTTCATAAATCTCTGAATAATTTTCCGCTGGAATGCCTATTCCTTCATCTTTGATTTGAAAAACTGTAGCTTCAGCTTCGCAGTTTAAAATTAGGTATACGTTACCTCCATTGGGTGAATACTTAATGGCATTTAAGAGTAAGTTACTCAAGATAGAATATAATAATTTTTCATCCAAATAAACCCGGACACAGCGACCATTGCTGATAAATCTAAGTGAGTGTGATTTTATCCCACAAAAACCCACATCTTCGAGTAAGTTAAGACAAAATGCCTCCAAATCCAATAATTCGGGCTTATAGTTTAGCTCCCCAGCCTCTGCTCTAGTTAAGGTTAAAATATCAGTTAAAAGCTGATTCATTAATTTAGCAGACGATTGAATTCTGTAAAGATTTCTCAACTGATTTTGTTCGACTAAATCTTGAAGAATCTCTCCAAGTAACTGAGAAGATGCCAAAATTACACTTAAAGGAGTACGAAACTCATGGGAAACCATTGAAAAAAGACGGATTTTGAGTTCTCCTAGTTCTTTCTCTTGAGCTAGGGTGTGTTGGAGTGATTCAACTTTTTGGCGTTGCACCCACTGGGTATAAAGAAGTAAATATATACCAATAATGACGGTAAAACTTAAAACAGTGCCAATTAATTCTATCAAAATTATGTAATGAATAGTAGAACGAGAATTATTAAGTAAAACTCGTAACACTCGTTCTTCTTCGTTTTTAATATCCGCTAAAACTCTCTGAATTTCATCTCGAATATTAACGCTCTTTTCTGTAATCAAAGCTTGGCTTTGGATGGCTGATGGATCTTGTTGATAAAGTGCGATCGATTTCCTGAACAACCCTAATCTTTGAGTGACTAGAGAGTTCAACCTGCTCATCCGTTGTTGCCAAGCAAGATTGTTAGTCATCTGCTTGTGAAGCAGGTCTATCTTAGATTGCATGTCATTGACTGCAATTTGATGACGCTTTAATTCTTGCTGACTACCTGAAATAATGTATCCCCGTCGCCCCGATTCTGCAACAGTCATAGAGGCATAAAAATCAGTCAACGTATTCAGGACTTCATAAGTATGTTGCACCCGCTCAGCACTTTCAATTAGCTCTGTTGTGTTGTTGTAAGAAGTAAGGCTGACCAGTCCCATTAGCAGCAGGGTTAAGCCAAATCCTCCAGCAATCCATTTTCCTTCCAGTGACAACTTCATTGATTAAGGCAAAAGTCAAGGATAATAAAGTTAACTTGCCTCTACTCTACCTTCCTCTACCTGAACCGAAATATCCCGACGTTGCGTATTTTTGTAGTTGAATTATGCGTATTTTGGTGGTTGAAGACGATATCCAGTTGTCAGAGGTACTGACAGAAGCTCTAACCCGACGCCAGTATGTGGTAGACAGTGCCAAAGATGGAGAGGTTGCCTGGAGTTGGGTGGAGTCAATGAAGTATGACTTAGTGGTACTGGATGTGACGCTGCCGAAGCTGGACGGCATTCGATTCTGTCAGAAGTTGCGGGGTTGCGAAGTCACCCATCCCGCTCATCGCAACTCTACCTCACCCGTACTGATGCTAACCGCCCGTGATACGGTTGCCGACAAGATTACGGGACTGGATGCTGGAGCGGATGATTACGTGGCAAAGCCATTTGACTTGGAAGAGTTGATGGCTCGAATTCGTGCTCTGTTGCGGCGGGGCAGTTCTTCAAGTACAGCGAGTCTATGCTGGGGGAGTCTGCGCCTAAATCCGAGTACCTTCGAGGCGGCTTACGACAACAAGCTTCTGTCTTTGACCCCTAAGGAGTATGCCCTTTTGGAGCTCTTGGTTTCCAGTGGTCGGCGGGTGTTGAGCCGTGCGGGCATTATTGAACAAGTTTGGTCACTGGACAATTCTCCTGCCGAGGAAACCGTTACCTCTCATATCCGAGGGTTGCGGCACAAACTCAAGGATTTAGGTGCTCCTGATGATTTCATTGAAACGGTTCATGGATTGGGTTATCGCCTGAAGTAACCTATCTAGAATAACGATGCACAGGGCAGCAAGCGCTTCTGCACGATTTCTGCATAAATTCTGCACGGTTATTACATCTGCTAATAGTATGGTTCTGGGTAGGTAATAGGAAAAGCACTTACGCATGATCCGTGAGGCAAGCCCCCTAATCCCTTGATTTGGGAGTTAAGGTTATGTTCTCTTCACGATTGGAGGACTAAGGAGGTGATTGCGTAAGTTTCCGAAAAATACTTTTCCAGTTCAGGGAGCAGCGAAGTCAAGGCAATAAGTTCTGATGAATCAGAGATGGAGGCAAGCCTTGCATGAAAGTGAAAGAGCTTTTGTGATTGCATCGAGGAAAAAATCTCAACGACCTCCCATCTAAGCAGAGGTTATTCATACTTTATTTGGTACTCAAGGCTATGAATAGATTCCTAAAAACTACCGCAGTCCAGGAACCCAAAACTTTGCCCGAAGGCCAGCCAATTCTCTGTTTCTACAAAAACACAACCGATAAAATTCAAATTGCTAAAATCTCTAACTTCAAAAACTACCACTTTGAGCAAGTCGTTTTCCCGGCAGAAAAAATTCTTTTCAATGCTTTTCCCGAAGCTGAGTTAGAAATTTATACGGGTTCGATGATGAGTGCTGTTTTAATCGAAAAAATACGCTGCTCTCGGCTCCAAGTGAATGGATGATTGGATTACGTAGGGGCTTTCCTGTCCTTCGCCCCTACCCCTATATTGGTATATTTACAGAAACGGGATGATCGTAAGTTTTTTGCCCATCCCTTTATCCAACTCAACTTCTATCTTTAGCACTCACTGTTGAATGAACTTGATAGAGTTAGATCTGTCATATTTGACCAGTTCTTAAAATTTCGCCTTACCCAATCCATACCAACTTCATTATTGAGCTTGATTTTTTGTGGTGTGTTCGGGTAAATCTTGGGCAAAATATCTGCATCCTGCTCGACGATTACTTTGGCAAAATTGAGAAACTTTTGACCTAGGGCTTTAAAGGCAGGGTGTTTAGGTATCCCGTACATCAGTACATAAGTCCGCGTCCGAGTTGTGGACTCTGGCACAAACAAATGGACTTGGGCAACTTTACCCACCCAGTTTTCTACATGAGCTATTACTAAAGATGGAAAGTGATTTTCCAGATGAGCCTTGATAACTTTTGGCAGCAGGAGCAAATCGGGATTGCTTAGTTTTTCTGATAAATTAGTTGGGGACGTTGGCAGGCTGTAAAAAGCATGGGAATGATGACCGTCATCAATAAAATTTTCAAACTGCACTTCTTCAATCTTAAATAGAGGGCGATGCGTACCATTTTGGTGATTGTAGTCGTGCATAATTAGCAGCATTGAGAGCAAATCCGTCTCTACGCTGATATCAGCCGTATGACCAATAAACTCATATTGAGAAGTAATTTCATTCAGGATATTGGGAATCGGTACTTTGGGTTCATATCCGCCATACGACCAAATAAAATCTCCTTGAATAATCAGTTCTAGCGGTTTGAGTTGCGGTAGCGTTTTCTTCTTCGACCCAGGTAAAATTGTGCACCCTTCACCATCAAACTCAAGGGCATGAAACGGGCAAACGACTACACTTGTTTTATCGTCACGCTCCTGACACCACCCTTCAGACAACATGGCCCCCATGTGCGGACAGGCATTGGGTAAAGCGTTAATTTTGCCCATTCGATCTTGCCACAGCACATAGTCTGTACCATAAAGAGATACTTTTTTAGGCTTATTAACTTCCAACATCGATTTGTGTGCCAATAGCCAAGGTGCACCTTCAAGCATAGACATAGGTGTTGTAATCCTTATTAAGTGAATGAACGTTTTTTGCCACTGGTTATTTCACCAGAAGCAATGCAATATATACCTTATGGGCAAGCATTTTGTAAAAAATTGTCAGCCCAAATTAGATGCAGGCAAGCATCCGAAAAGCGATGAACGTGCAACCAACAATTGACCTCTTATCGCTTAGTTTGTGGCAATGAATAGGTCAGGTGGAAGAACGAACGTAAATTAAAATGTGACAAATTTCTCGTATCTATTTAAAATTATGACGGAATATTCATGTTTGTCAAGGCAGAGTTGTAGCGTAGTGCTCACATCTATCAAAGCGGGGCGATCGCACGAGTTACGCTGAATTCATGAACACTTCAAGCTCAAACACTACATCTCTGCGTCGCCAACCCAAGCAGAAACGCAGCCAACAACGGGTTGAGCGGATTTTGGCAGCGGCGGCAGAGGTGTTTGCCTCTGTGGGTTACGAGGCAGCCACAACCCATGCGATCGCATCTCGTGCAGGAACGGCGATCGGTTCACTTTACCAGTTCTTTCCAGATAAGTTGGCGATTTTTCATGCTCTAGAAGAACGTCACATGGAGCAGGTAAGAGCCATCCACGCCAAGTTAATGACTCCCCAGATGGCTCAACAGCCACTAGAGTCTATGGTTGAGCAGATAGTGGAGACGTTTGCTGTCTACTTCGAGCATCCGGGGCCGAAAGTCGTCTACATTCAATACTGCGTGGCTCCGGAGATGTTTAAGTATTTCGATGAAAGTTTTAATCAATCACTCATCCAAGCGTTTGCGACGCAGTTACGACTACGAAACCCTACTCTGAGTAAGGAAAAAAGCGAACTGCTAGCTGAGGTTTGCCTTCAGTGCTATAACTCTCTGCTGTTGGTAGCCTTACGTAGTAATCGCACCCATCGCAAGCAGCTTTACGAAGAGATGCGAGAGCTATTGGTGGCTTACTTACGTCCTTATGTTGGGGATGAGGAATTACAAAATGAGGGGCAACCTCGTGCTAGAGAGTCGATTCCCTACGATGTACTTTGCCAGCAGTACCAACTTTCTGTGCGCCAATGCCAAGCCTTAATGTTTGCGATCGCGCAGGGTGGGCTAACCATTCAGAACTTTGAGGAAATTTGCCCGGAGACTTCCCGGCGGACGCTACAGCGAGAGTTACGCCAAATGGTGGAGAAGGGTTTGCTGCTGCCTGAGGGAAAAACCAATCGGCTTTACTACCGCCTCAATCTGTTGTGGCAAGAACTTGCGTCAAGTTGCGACAAAAGAAAATAAGTGTCTGTACCGACTGCTATTTTTTAGGGTTCCAGGTCTTTACTTCTGCCATTTGCCCTCTGCCTTCTACCTTGTCTCCACCAAAAAATGAATAGTTAACCCGGATTTGGTATGAGATGGCTAACTCAACGATTCAACCAATTTTGCCACCCGTTCCTTCACTTCATCTCGAACACGCTGAAACGTTTCGATGGATTCCCCTTCTGGGTCATCCAGTTGCCAATCTTCAAACACCTCCCGCACAACCCAAGATTCCGGCAAGTTCACCCCACAACCGCAGAGGGAAATCACAGCATCATACTCTTCGGGATTAAAATCACTTAACGGTTTAGAAGTTTGCTCACTAATATCAATGCCAATTTCGGACATCACTTCAACCGTCGTCGGATCGACCTGAGAAGCTTCCAGTCCCGAACTACTAACAGCAATCTTTCCTCCTCCCAACGTCCGAGCAAATCCTTCTGCCATCTGAGAACGGCGAGAATTTTTCTTGCATACAAACATCACTCGTTTCATATTTAATACCTCCTGTTGAATACTCTGCACTAGCAGAAATTTCACTCTTCAAAAACTTGTAAAATCCTTCTTCATCTCTCTTTCTTCGTTTCCTCAAAATCCTTTGTGGTTCGTTTCTTTCCAAAATCAGATAAAGTGGCAATATTACCTCAACGAACCGATACACCGGGGATCGCGTAACGTAGCTTTCTCCAGTTCTCGTGGAAACCACATTGCTGTACGCTTACACACCTCCACCAGCATCAGCATGACTGGAACTTCAATTAACACACCCACAACAGTAGCCAGTGCCGCACCCGAATTTAAACCAAACAACATAACTGATGTGGCGATCGCAACTTCAAAATGATTACTCGCTCCAATTAGGGCGGCTGGTGCTGCATCTTCATAGGCAAGATTCAATTTCAAGGCCGCAACATAACCGATTAAGAAAATGAAATTCGTTTGGATAAACAGGGGTACTGCAATCAACAAAATGTGCAGGGGGTTGTTGACAATCAGTTCCCCTTTAAAGGCAAATAGCAGTACCAGAGTCATCAAAAGGGCTGTAATTGCGATCGGACTGAGATATTTGAGAAACTCTCTTTCAAACCACTCTTTGCCCTTATATTTGAGAATCCAGTAACGGCTGTACATCCCTGCGATTAAGGGCAAACCCACATAAATCAGCACCGATAGCACAATTGTCTGCCAAGGTACGGTTAAATCATTCGCTGCTAGCAACCATCTTCCCAATGGTGCATACAGAAACAGCATCGTTAGGGAGTTCACTGCCACCATGATTAAGGTGTGCCCCTGATTGCTATAGGAAAGATAGCCCCACATCAGCACCATCGCCGTACAAGGTGCAATTCCTAATAAAATTGTCCCGGCAATGTATGAATTGGCGAGTGCCACTTCACTACCACGAATCAACTCTGTACCCGTAATTAGAGGGCGAAATAACCAACTCAGGAAGAATTGAGAAAATGCCACCATTGTGAACGGTTTAATCAACCAGTTCACTACTAGGGTAAGGATGACAGGTTTGGGTGCTCTGAGTGCATTTGTGGCTTGGGTAAAGTCAATCTTCACCATGATTGGATACATCATGAAGAACAGGCAGATGGCGATCGGAATGGACACTTGATAAATGCTCATCGCATCTAAGGCGATCGCAATATTTGGAAATAATCGACCCAATGCGATGCCCACGAAGATGCAGAGAAACACCCAAACGGTTAAGTATTTTTCAAAAAAGCTGAGGCTACTCCCTGCTTGAGGAGGTAGTGCACGACCGGAAGGATTCTTGGTACTCATTGTGAATTGTTAATTGGAATAGAATTTTTTAACGCAGAGGGACACAGAGGGACGCGCAGAGGAACGCAGAGTTTTGGAGCAAAATTCCTGTTAATTTTGATGGCAGGGAAAACCTATCAATCCAAAATGGGTTGACTCTAAAATGTGGCTTGTTTGCGTAATAACTCGCCTAGTGTCAGATTTAGCTGCGTTTGTCCACCAAAAACGGTACCGACTTTGCCGCGATTGAAGTGTACTTTAGCGAGGTGGTAGCCTTCATCGGGTAGAGGGATGTAGCCAACATCATCGACTAAGGTTGGTGCTTTCTCTAAGAAGAATTCCACGAAATCTCTCACCTCTGGTTTGTTTTGGGCAGATTGGTAGTTAACGTAAATGAACATTGGACGGGAAAGGGGTTGATACCGAGTCTTCTCCACGGTTTGACGTGAGGGTAAGACGGCACCTTTGCCGCTATCGACGGCTAACGCTTTTAACTGATTCGAGTTGGCTTCGTAGTAAGCCAAACCAAAGTAACCCAACGCATTCACGTCTTGGCGCACTCCTTGTACCAGGACGTTGTCATCTTCGCTGGCGGTATAGTCGTTGCGACTGGCTTTGCTGGTACCCACTGTTGCTTCTGTGAAGTAGTCGAAGGTACCCGAATCTTTCCCTGCACCATAAAGCTTCAGGGGTCGGTCGGGCCAAGAGGAACGAACTTGATTCCATTTGGTAATTTTTCCTTCAGCAGCAGGTTCCCAAGCTTTTCTCAACTCTTCTACCGTGATGTCTTTCGCCCAGTTATTTTCAGGATGAACGACTACGGTTAGCGCATCGAAGGCAATGGGTAATTCGATGTACCGCACATTATTGCGGTTGCACAGTGCCATCTCCTGTTTGAGGATGGGGCGCGAGGCGTTGCTGATGTCGGTTAAACCTTCGCAAAATGTTTTGAAGCCACCCCCTGTACCGGACAAGGCAAACTCAACTTTGATTTTGTCGTTGTTGGCTTTGGTTTGGGCGGCTTGATACTCAGCGGCGATCGCATTGGTGATCGGATACACCGTACTGGAACCATCGATCTTAACGACCTGTGCTTGGCGAGACTCGGCTGGCTTGCCACATGAGGAGAGCATTGCCGCCATACCAACGATGAATGCCAACACTCCCAAACGACTGACTAACCCATCAGTTTTCTGATTCATCACTTGTTCCCCTGTTCCCTCTGGCTTGAGGCATAATTTAATCATTTCAAAAAAAATTGATTTGTCAAGCCATAAAAAAGGCAAAGAGGTTAGGAAAACTTTAAGAAAAGTTGATGGAAGGCAAAGACGCCTTGTACCAAGTTGCAGTCAAAGATGGCAGACTATTTCCCCATCTCCCCGCTCCTCAGCTCCTCTGCTGTTTAACAGGGACGAGCCGGAATAATCGGGCTGAAACGGCGGAACTCGGCCAGGTACTCTTCTAGTAGCAAGAACTGGGTGAGATTGAGGCTGTAGTAAATCCAGCGACCTTCTTGGCGCGATCGCACGAGTTCAGCTTCCTTGAGGTTTTTGAGATGGAATGACAACTTGGACTGAGTCACTCCCAAGCGATCGCACAATTCACAGACGCATAACTCTTGCGATCGCAGCAGCTCGATTACCTGAATTCTCAGGGGGTCAGACAGGGCGTGAAAGCCAGAGGCGATAACATCTGAAGTGATGGCTGAAGCTTTTCCCATCAAATTTTATTGAAACGACCTTTTCATTCTAACGGAGTGCGATTGGGGCTGAGATTCAAGACCATGGCAGTAGTTCTCCCGCCTTCTTCATCCCTAAATCGAAAAAACGAGTCGTTAATATAGAAACTATGGCAATTTGAAGTACTTAACCCAACAAACAGTGGAAATAGCTTCCGAGCAAAACAATTCAAACTCAAAAAAGCGTTGTGTCCTAGTTTGCCAGCATCGGTCTTGTCTGGCGAATGGTTCAGAGGCAGTACTGGCTGCCTTTGAGGCGGCTGACTTAACGGACTTTACAGTGATGGGTACAGGTTGCCAGGGACAGTGTACCTCCGGGCCGACGGTGCGAATTGTTCCAGAAGAGACATGGTACTGGCGAGTCCAACCTAGTGATGTCCCGATCATTGTGGAGCAACATCTCAAGGGGGGCGAACCGATAGACGCGAAACTTAACACCCGCATTCATCTGCGTTATAGCTATTAAAGAAAAATAGCTGAAACAGTATTCTTCCGACTGATGTAAGGTTGGCACAGGGCATGGTACCCTGCTCACCAACCATTTGGGAGAAAACCAGTGCAAAGACTACTGATTCGTGTGGGGATTGGGGTGTTATTTGCCCTGTTTGGCATAATTACCTACTTTACTAACGTCACTGACAACCCAGTAACGGGGGAAAAACAGCGGGTACAGCTCTCACCGCGCCAGGAAGTCGCACTTGGTATACAGGCACGGGACAGTATGGCGTCACGACATGGGGGTCTTTACCCGGATTCTAGACTCCAAGCCTATATCGATCAGGTGGGAGAGCGAGTGGTCAAGCAGTCGCAAGCGGCTAAAGCTCCCTATCCTTTTCAATTCCATTTGCTGCGCGACCCCAAAACCATTAATGCGTTTGCCTTACCTGGAGGACAGGTTTTTATTACAGCGGCTTTGCTCAGTCGCCTCAATTCAGAAGCACAATTGGCAGGGGTATTGGGGCATGAAGTTGGACATGTGGTGGGGCGACACGGCGCGGAACATCTGGCTAAACAGCAATTGGGGGGATCACTGGTGAATGCGGTCGGTATTGCGGCTAGTGATAATCCAGACAGTGCAAGGCAAGCGGCAGTTGTGGCGCAGGCGGTTAATCAATTGGTTAGCTTACGGTACGGGCGTGAGGATGAATTGGAAAGCGATCGCCTCGGTTTTCAGTTTATGACCACAGCCGGCTATAACCCAAAAGGGATTGTGGAACTGATGCAAATCCTCGCCTCTGCTAGACAGGGGGGGCAACAACCGGAGTTTTTAAGTAGTCACCCCGACCCTGGAAATCGAGTACAACAGCTCAATGCACTGATTGCTGATAACTTTCCCAAGGGTGTTCCTGCCAATCTCACAGAGGGACGCGAGGACTTTGCCCGCAATGTCAAGACTAGCTTACCTACTCGTTGAGGATTTGCCTTTAAGAACGTCCCATCAGTTTGGTAACGAGAGCCACTAATTCAGCCGCATCGACGGGTTTGGATAGGTGGAGATGGAACCCGGCAGCCAGGGCACGATCGCGGTCTTCGTCTCCAGCATAGCCCGTCAAGGCGATCGCCTTCGGCATAGCTGGGCTGAGTTGGGGGATTTCCCGTGCCTGTTCAGCAACCATTGCCTTGATTTGGCGAATCAAATCATAGCCGTTCTGAATTGGCATACTAATATCACTGATCAGCACATCGGGTTGAAACGCGGCAAAGACGGCGATCGCCTCCTCTACCGAACACGCCGTCTTCACTTGAGCGTCATACTCTTCCAGTAAAAGTGCCATGACCTCACGAACGTCGGTTTGGTCATCCACAACCAGCACCTTCACACCGTTGAGAATACCGGAGGGCTTCTCAGTCGCCAATTCCTGAAAAGCATCCTTGGGTGGATGACGAATGGCTAACAGGGGAAATTGGACTGTAAAAGTTGTCCCTTGTTCCTTACCCAAACTTTCGGCTTGAACCGTGCCACCGTGAAGTTCAACCAGATGACGCACAATCGCTAACCCCAATCCCAGTCCACTATGTATACGAGTGCTGGAGCTATCTGCTTGGCGAAAGCGATCAAACACATAAGGTAAAAACTCAGGACAAATGCCAATGCCTGTGTCGCTGACAATCAAGGCAACTTTCGCTTCCCTTCGCGTCAACTGAATTTGAACTCGTCCACCTTGCGGGGTAAACTTGACCGCATTGGACAAAAGATTCCAGATAATCTGTTGCAAGCGCAGGGTATCCCCGGAAATGGAACCCGCTTCGGGGTCTAGCTTGCATTCGAGTTCAATCGCCTTAGCCTGTGCGGCGGGACGCACGGTAGAAAGAGCCGCCTCAATGACTGGAATGAGTTCGACGGGTTGCATGTTCAGGGCAAGCTTGCCGGTAACGATGCGGGAAACATCGAGTAAGTCTTCTATGATTTGCGCCAGAGACTTAGCGTTGCGCTCAATGGTTTCCGTTGCTCGTTTGTAGTCCTCATCTTTCAACCTCTGGAGTCGCAGAAGCTGCACCCAACCGTACATGGCATTCAGGGGGGTACGCAATTCATGAGAGAGGTTAGCGAGAAACTCATCTTTGAGACGATTGGCTTCTTCGGCTTCGGCACGAGCGGCTCGTTCTTGTATCAGCAACAGATCTCGCTCTTGTTGTAAACGTTTGGCTCTTTGCCGCCATTCAGCCCGCTCCAACGCTAAGCGTACAGCGGTGGGTACTCGAATATAACGATTAGGAGCCTTGAGGATGTAATCATCCAGCCCTGATTTCATCGCTTCCACCGCAATCTCTTCGTTGCCACTGTTGGTAAACATAATCACAGGACAGTCAGGATAGCGGGACTTAAGCTGCTTGAGTACGGTAAGTCCATCACTCCAGCCCAGTTGATAGTCGGTTATGACTATATCAAAGCCCCCTTGATCCATCGCTTGTGCCAAGACTTTGGTATTAATAATTTCTGTAACCTGAAGTTCTGTAAATTCTCGCTCCAACTCGCGAATAATTAACAGGCGGTCAGTCGGATTGTCATCAATGACAAGAATGTAGGGCATCGGCTTTGTCAGGAGTGTTCAAGCTGCCGTTTAGCAAGGCGCTTGAATCAATAGTTCTCAAACACGATAAAATAAGCACTAACTATACTGAAATTCAGGCGGTTCATTGAGCATTAGCCAGTATAGGTTAAGAGTCCTCAACATTTCTACTAAAGCCGTGAAACCAATCGGTTTGACTAAATAGGAATTAACCCCTAAATCATAAGATTGGTTGACATCAAGGGTTTCCCTGGAAGACGTCAACATAATCACCGGCAGGCGTTTGAGGTCGGGTTGCTGTCGTATCCATTCTAGGACTTCATGACCTGAGCGGCGGGGAAGCTTTAGGTCTAGTAACATAAGCATGGGCAGGGGGTAGCATTCTCGGTCTGAGTATTCTCCTTCACCACTGAGGTAGAGAACCGCTGCATCTCCATCTCTAACGATTTGTAGGGAAATATGGGATAAATCGGCTTGACGAAAGGCACGTTGAATTAGAAGAATATCAGCAGGATTATCTTCTACGATCAAAATTGTCTGTGTCATCCTTCTTAAGACATCTTCATTAGCTTAACTTCAGCCTAGGAGATGTCAGCTCATTTGCTAAACATGTCTCGTTTTGTACAGGAATACTCAACTTGACCCCAAATCGACTGCCTTGACCGAGTTGAAATTCTACTCTGACTCTGTCCCTGATCGGTTTAATCCCTTTCTCCATCTTCTTCCATCTTTCCCTACCATGACTCATCGCACCCCATTGGATTACATGTCCACTAGAGTTGAGCATGTAATCTTAATGTCAAGCAATTTTAGCCCAAATGAAAGGCGTAAATTTCTTAATTTAATTCTCTGTTAATAGCTCTCAAATAAACCATATTTTTTTTGATTGATTGTTGACGAAAATCCTTCTTGAGCTTTATCGGTTTGCCATCGGCTCTTTAACATTATGGAGAGTGGAATCCAGCTCTTCAATTTCTGGTTCAGTAGCCTGAAGATGTTTCTCTAAAATGGCTAGATTGCGGATATTCGACTTGTAATAAGCGTCGAACAGGTCACCAACCAGAGGTACTGTACCCACAACGGCTTCTAGACCAATATTCAATATCATTTTCTGGATATCTTTACTGGGAATACCGAGGCGAGTTGCTAGATAAATAATGTAAGCCGAAAAAGATGTACTAATTAAGTCCCCTGCACCCGGTATTAGACCGATAATTGGGTCTAACCCAATACGAAATTTGGTGCCAGGGATACCAATGGCTGTATCCATCAAGCGGCTGAGCTTGCGGATACGATTAAGAGTTGCTACACGTTCTAGAGTATTCATAAAAGTAATAGTGGCACAGATTAATCCGCCCACCTTTCTACCCGAAGAATGAATTTAGCACCAGTAGGAAGGGTGAAGCACAACACAACTATCATCTCCAGGTTGATTAATCTTTAGTATTAAACTGATTAATCTTTAATATTAAACAAGTATATAGGGCGAAGAGGCGAAAAATCGGGTTTCAAGGCTGGGCTTTGGCACCTGAATACGGGCTTAACAATTCGAGAGGTTTGCTTTTCTTTTTTTTATATTTTCTTTATTATTTTAGTTCATAGATTCAGGTAAAATAGCTTATTTTAAATTCAAGAAATAACAATAGTTTAGCCAATTCCATCTAAAGAATGACTGGGATTCTGCCTCTAGAGTGAGAAAGAAATGACGAAAAAATTGGTAACTTTAGAGACGAAAAGAAAAGGTACTGGATGGGAGTTTAACCGCTGCGACCCATAGTTGTACATCAAAACAGAGCGATGTTAGATGTACAAACAGTGCATATAGTTAGCTGACATCAACGGTGTGGAGTTTCTATCGATTTCTCCACTTTGTAACTACCGATGAGGGACTAAAATTCCCAGCAGAGCGGTCATTGGTAGGAGACGTAAGGATGTCATCATAAAAACGCAATTAAGACGCCCATTCCGTCTTGGCTCAACTTGGCCCAAGGCGGAATGGCCGTATCAGGGAAAACAGATGTTAATCAGGGAGCGTCTAAGCTGTTACGCATCTAATTTGCTTGTTGAGGCGGCGGGGGAGCAGAGCCGGAGCTCATACGAGGACAGAGGAGCGGATGTGAACTGTTTTATCCTGTGTTGAGAATGTGCAAGTTAAATGCGCTTTAGCTTACAAATGTTTAAATGCGCGATCGCTTATGCATGAATTCGACCATCAGGTAAGATAGCTCCAGACAAATTGGCTCCTGTTAATTTGACCAAAATTCGATCGCCAGACCCAATTTTAGCCCCCCTTAAGTCAGCGCCACTTAAATCAGCGCCACTCAAATCGGCTCCAATTAAGTTAGCCTCTCTTAAATTAGCTTGATTCAGGTTCGCTTGAAAGAGATTCGCTCTAAAAAGATTTGCCTTTTCCAAATTCGCTCCCTGAAGATTAACCTTATGCAAAAAACTATCACTTAAGTTGGCATTACTGAGATTGGCATGACTCAAATTGCGTCCTGACAAATCTTTTTCTTTTAAGTCAACACCTCGAAAGTCAGCTCCACTCAAATCAGGATTGGGCGTTCGAGTTTGGGAGGAAGATTGCGATCGCGATTGTGCAGTCGTTTCCCTTTGGGAGTATCGCGGTTGGGAGCGGGGTGGTGTATATTGAGCTCGTTGCGGTGCAGGAGAAGGCGATCGCGTAGTTTGTGCTGTTGGCTTGTGACCCTTGCGTCGAGCTAAACGCAACTGATCGCGAGCGTGATTAATCTCCTTGAGTTTTTCCGCCGCTTTTTCCCGCAGCCGAGAATTATCGCTTGGGACGCGATCAGGATGCCAAATAAACGCCAAATCTTTATAAGCCTGGTTCACCTCTTCGAGAGAGGCTCCCGGCTCTAACCCCAATATTCTATAGCAATGATCTAGCTCGTTCATCACCACCTTCCTTAAACCGCCTCAACACTAGGCTCCAATCATCTGTGCCACAATCTTGCCTAAATTCATCACCCCAGGTAATCCTGCACCCGGATGAGTTCCCGCACCAACTCAGTAGAGATTGGGTAGATTTTCCACTGGGGTTGGGGAGCATCTCAAATGTACACATTTAAACAAAGGGAAGGAAAATTGATCCCTAAATACATACTCCTCAGCTCCTTAGCTCCTCCGCTCCTCCGCTCCCCCCAAGTAACTATTCACAGTATCGCGGAAGTGCAGGGAATCAATAGAGTGTTCTGTAACGATATGTTGAGTTCAGGAAGCTCCACTCCCCCCACTCTCCCAATCAAAGAGGCATTAGCCTCTATCCAACTAAGGGAAGTTGGGTACTGCTGTTGTAGTGTGGTGTAATGGAAGCGTAGGGGTTTCCCAGTATAGCGACCAGCCGTAGTTGATTCAAAACTCAGTTGGTACCGAGGCTGGGGAATCTTATATAGCATTACGCTAGTTTTTGACTGTCACGGCTCTTGCATCCTCAGACTCTATCTTTAAAAACCTTTCATGCAGACTAAAGCTTTTAATGAGCTTTTCCCACTGTTTAATACGGCTAACCCAGAGACATTAGAATGGCTCCTGTCTGTTGTAGTCGAACACGAGTATCCGGCAGGGAGAGCGGTTCTCATGGAAGATGCCTGGGGCAACGCAGTTTACTTTGTTGTCTCCGGCTGGGTGAAAGTACGACGCCTTTATGGAGAAAACGTTGTGACTCTAGCAATTTTGGGTCAGGGTGATTTTTTTGGGGAAATGGCAATTCTCGATGAATCTCCCCGCTCAACCGATGTTCTTGCCCTTTCTGACGTAAAATTACTCAGCGTCTCTGCCCAACGCTTCATTCAAACCCTGTTTAAAGACCCTCAATTACACCATCGCATGTTGCAACTGATGGTGCGGCGGCTACGTCAAACCAACATCCGCCTGCAACGACGCCATCAGCCACCCGCTGTCAAGTTAGTCAGTACGTTGGTTAGCTTGGCAGAAAACTATGGTCAACCCACAGAAAAGGGAACAGAAATCTTTAACTTCCCCTATAAAGACTTGGCAGATATTTCAGACATCAGTGCCGACGATACCGCCAAAATTATGGACAAGCTCGATAGTAAGGGCTGGATTAACATTGACCCGGAAAATCAGACACTGTGCCTACTCAATATCAAGCAACTGGCTCATTTGGCAGGACGTGTTTAGAGAGGGCAATGGGCGAGAAAATAGTGTGGCTCAATCGTGGAACATACGGTTCTGCAAAAAGCCGTCACTCAAGACTTCCCAATGGTCTGTAAAATGCTCTCTTCGCCAGCGTAACGCCTGAAAATCTGACCATTCGCTGCGTTACGCGCAGGCTGAACACACCCTACATCTTGCATGTAATTCAAGTTAGGTGCATCTACTTATTCCCGTCCCTCAAGCCATCGTGGAACAGAATTAGCGGGGTGGGGGAATATCCACCCTCCCCAGACAATCAACCCCTGACCACTGCTACGCTAAAAGCTAATCGCCATTTGCTTATTTGCCCAATAATTTGCCGAAATGACAGAAGCCACAACCTTTCGCCCCAGCAGCTTACTCACCACCGCACCGTCCATTCACTACCAAGTGGCGATGCCTCAGCCAGAATCGCACCTATTTGAGGTGACGCTTTTCGTGAAAGGCTGGCAGGAACCTGTGCTGGATTTAAAATTGCCTGTTTGGACTCCAGGTTCTTATCTAGTGCGGGAGTATGCGAAACATCTCCAAGACTTTTCTGCTGAAACGGGTGAGCAACGACAGCGTTTGCTTTCACGAAAAATCAGCAAAAATCACTGGCAAATTGAGACGGCAGATACCTCAGAAATGACTGTTCGTTACCGCGTTTTTGCCAATGAACTCTCCGTGCGAACGAATCATTTAGATGCCACTCATGGCTATTTTAATGGGGCGGCGCTGTTCCTTTTTATCCCCGGATGGGAACATCAACCCATTCGGGTAACTATTACACCACCCAAACCCGATTGGCAGGTTACGACTCCCTTGCCATCGCTTCCTGGAGAAGCCAACACCTTCGAGGCGGCAGATTTCGATACCCTGGTCGATAGCCCGTTTGAAATTGGTTCTCAGCAACTGTATAACTTTCAAGTGTTGGGGAAACCCCATCAACTCGCCATCTGGGGACAGGGAAACGCTGACCCAGAGAGAATTATAGAGGACACGAAGCAGATTATTGAAGTGGAAGCCGAGTTATTTGGAGGCTTACCCTATGACCGCTATCTGTTTCTCTTGCATCTCTCCTCTGGTGGCTTCGGCGGTTTGGAACATAAGGATTCTTGTTCGTTAAATTACTCCCGTTTTGGATTTCGGGCGAAGGAGAAATATAACCGCTTCATTCAATTAGTTGCCCACGAATTCTTTCACCTCTGGAATGTCAAGCGAATTCGCCCCAAAGCGCTAGAAAAATTTAATTACGAACAGGAAAATTACACCACTTCTTTGTGGTTTTCTGAAGGAACGACGAGTTACTACGATATGGTGATTCCCTTCAGAGCAAAGATTTATGATGCTAAGAATTTGTTAGAAAACTTGAGTAAGGAAATTACTCAATTCCAATCTATACCCGGTCGTAAAGTCCAGCCGCTGAGTGAGTCGAGTTTTGATGCTTGGATTAAGCTTTATCGACGGGATGCAAATAGCAATAATTCCCAGATTTCCTACTACTTGAAGGGGGAAATGGTTTCATTCTTGTTGGATTTGCTCATTCGGGCGCGACATGGAAATCAGCGATCGCTTGATGATGTGATGCGCCAAATGTGGCAGCGTTTCGGCATCAAGGAAATTGGCTTTACTCCCCAACAACTACGGGATGTGTTCGAGTCGGTGGCACAGACGGATTTAAGCGATTTCTTTAACCGTTACATCGATGGCACCGATGAATTAGCCTTTGATGAGTACCTCGAACCTTTTGGTTTGCGCCTATTGAGTGTGGAATCAGGGGAAAGTGTACCTCACTTAGGCGTAAATGTGAATTCAGACAATGGTAAAACCCTTATCCAATTTGTCGAAGCTGCTTCTCCCGCCGCTGTGGCAGGAGTCGATGCGGGAGACGAATTGTTAGCCCTTAATGGTTGGCGGGTAACGGCTGAACAATTAAGCGATCGCCTCAAAGATTACAAGGTGGGTGACACCATCCAGTTGAGCGTTTTCCACCAGGAAGAGCTCCGCACATTACCCGTTACCTTAGCTGCACCACGCCCCAGTCGTTACCAAATTGTGCCAGTGGAGAAGCCTTCCGATGCCCAGAGACAGAGCTTTACTGGGTGGCTGGGAACTTGGAATTGGTGATTGTAGGAAAGGACGATTCAGCTCATCCCTCGCCTTGAAAAGCGGGGGATTTCACCAACCCAAAGATTAGCATGAGTTTGTGTAGCGGTAGTGATATTAAGAGCAAAGCTTACCCTCTGTTTCTAAAACCGCCCTGACGATACCAGCGCATTAGTTGAGTAGGAGAAATTCCCAGAAAATAGCCAGCAATAATCAGTTGGTTCATCAGCGTGGTTTTTAGTACCCCTAACTTTTGCCAACGGCGTCCCGAAGTAAGTACAGAGGCTGAAACAAGGGTGATTTTTCCTTCCTGTTTCAATTGCCGCATCAATTCAAAGTCTTCCATAATTGGTAACTCTGGAAAACCACCGATTTCATCAAAAGTGGTGGCTTTGAGAAAGATAGCCTGGTCACCATAGGGCATGGAAAAAATGCGCGATCGCATATTTACTATCTTCTCAATCAACCGTAGCCCTCGCAAGTCGGAATCAATTCTCAATTCAAATGCCCCAGCAATAGTGCTGGGGTTTTCTAGCGATTGGCGGACTAAGGTATCAAACTTAGAGGGCAAATGGGTGTCAGCGTGAAGAAATAACAAAATATCACCTGTCGCGATCGCTGCACCTGCATTCATTTGATTCGCACGACCGGCTGCCGCTGAAATCACTTTAATCTCTGACAAGGGCGCGAATCTGCCACAGCAGCGATGGGCTAACTCCACCGTTTCATCCCGACTTCCCCCATCGACTACGATGACTTCTATATCCGAGACATCCTGAAGCCGAGTGAGTGTTGCCTCAATTGTCGTCGCTTCATTGAGAACGGGAATGATAATGGAAATTTTGGCAGCTTTCATGCAGCGTTTGGTCATTAAAAGAGCAAGAACACAGGTTTTGCACGGCGAAGCCTCCTGAACCCGTCATTTCTGTTTGACAACGGGTGACTAAAAACTCACCATTCTTGCTGTGTTCTTATTGAGTTTTCAGGCGCAACATCCGGTAATCAGGGAGTTGAGCCTCTCAATTATGCAAGTTCAATAGACCACAATCAGAAAACGACCTAAAGATGGGCTTGCTGCCAAACCCATAAATCCTCTGGGCGATCGACATCACTGAGTAGAGGCAACTTAGCAACAGTTAACCCAAGCCTCTGAGTAATACTAAGTGTTTGTTGCAAAACCTCAGCCGTACTCCAAGGAATACCTGTAAAAAGTTCTGGAATCAACCGACGCAGCCCAATCAGATAATAGCCCCCATCCAGTGCCGGCCCAAGTACCAAGTCATGCTGACGCAATAACTGAAACGCTTCTACCATCAGGGGGGCATTCAATTCAGGGCAATCAGTACCGATAAGAACCACAGCCGTCATTCCAGCCGAAAAAGAGGCTTGAAACGCTGATGCCATGCGATCGCCAATATCGCCTTCACTTTGGCATCGGTAGACCCAATTTAACCCCAACCATTCTTGCATCAACTGCTCGTTTCCACCTGAAAAATGGACTTCCACCGATAGGGGATAAAAAGTTAGGAGTTGATTCACTTCAGCTAGCTTTTGTTCTGTCATCTGACGCTGAAGTGTTGCCGCACCTTCTGCGCCCAACAATGGGATGAGTCGTGTTTTCGTTTTTCCGGGTTCTGGGTAGCGGGTGAAAAGAATTAGGCATTCTGTAGCTGATTGAATCACAATCTTTCAACAGTCAATCGATATAAAACACATCCAAAAGGCGATCACCTTTTTGTTACCTAGAATGGTGGAGTGCGATCACAGTGTTAGGGTTTGGAAAGAGAGAGGGCGATCGCTCTTGTGAGAGGACAGTGTGATCGCATTTCCTGTATAACGTGCGCTCTGCTTGGCAGCAGCGCTTCGCTATCGCCTATGGGCGTGAAGGTGCGATGAACATGAACAATTGCATTTGGAAAAATATCAGCCCAACCCGCTCTGTAGGGGCGGTGCCTCCTCGTATGAGCTCCGGGTGCCCGCCCCACCACTGTGGTTGCTCTACACACTCATTTCTAACATTCGCTGAATCGGTCGTAGAGCTGCTACTTGTATCTCTTCGGGTAGTGTAATTTCTGGTTGACGGTTCTTCATCGCAAGATACAGTTTTTCCAGCGTATTAAGCCGCATGAAGGGACACTCATTACAGGCACAATTGCTCTCCGGTGGTGCTGGGATGAAGCGTTTACCCGGTGCTTGCTTTTGCATTTGGTGAATAATTCCCGGTTCCGTCGCCACAATAAAAGTCTGATTGGAACTGGCTTGAGAATACTTCAACAATGCAGTTGTCGAGCCAATATAACTGGCGTGACGTAGTACCGAGGGTTCACATTCCGGGTGAGCAATTACTTCCGCCTCTGGATGTTCAATTTTGAGCTGAACAATCTTACGTTCTGAGAAGGTTTCATGGACAATACAGCTACCCTGCCATAATACAAGGTCTCGTCCCGTTTGTTCCGCCACATAGCGCCCTAAATTGCGATCGGGGGCAAAAATAATCGGTTGTTCTTTGGGAATTTGGTTAACAATTTTGACGGCATTGGAGCTGGTACAAATGATGTCGCTCATTGCCTTGATTTCGGCAGAGCAGTTGATATAAGAAACGACCAAATGATTGGGATGAGCGGCCTTAAATTCGGCAAAAGCATCGGGTGGACAACTATCAGCGAGTGAGCAACCCGCCTCTAAATCGGGCAACAACACCAGTTTGTCAGGATTGAGGATTTTGGCGGTTTCTGCCATGAAGTGGACACCGACAAAGACAATCACATCGGCATCGGTGTTGGCGGCTTTGCGGGAAAGTTCGAGGGAATCGCCAATGTAGTCTGCGATATCTTGAAGGTCAGGGTCTTGGTAGTAGTGAGCCAGCAAGACGGCATTGAGTTCTTTTTTGAGGGTACCAATCGCTTCAAATAGGTCGTCAGGTAAGGCACCAGTCTGGGCAGAGTCTCGTTGGGCAAGTGCAGTGGTAAACACAGTTGGGAGTTGCCTTGGTTAAAAATTGCTACTTGGGGCAATTATAGTAGTTTTTACCAAAAATGGCTGGGGTCGCTAATGGTGTTGAGGCGTGACATTTTGAGGTAGGGGGACAACACCGCAAGGATGAAAAATCGAGAAATCCTTTTGTACCAAGAAATTAGGCTTCATCCTTCATACTTGTTTAATCAAAACGAGTCTGAGTTGCCTATCCTGGAAAAAGGTAGGCACAAAAAGGGATATGACCAGTTATCACATTAATCCCGTCAAAATTGCAGTTGTCGGGGACGTCCACGAGCAATGGGAAAACGAGGATGCGATCGCTCTTAAGCAGTTAGGCGTTGACCTCGTTCTATTTGTGGGAGATTTTGGCAATGAATCGGTTGAAATCGTGCGAAGGATTGCTGCTCTCGACCTTCCTAAAGCCGCAATTATGGGCAATCATGATGCCTGGTATACGGCTTCGGATTGGGGACGAAAGCGTTGCCCTTACGACCGAAACAAGGAAGATTGGGTACAGGAGCAATTAGATTTGCTGGGAGAGACTCATCTGGGTTATGGGTACTTGGATTTTCCCCAATTTCAACTTTCTGTGGTGGGGAGTCGTCCGTTTAGTTGGGGTGGAGAAGTTTGGAAGAATCAGGAATTCTATCAAGAACGATATGGCGTTAACAGTTTTGGGGAGTCGGTTGAACGCATCGTGGCAGCAGCGCAGAGTGCGGCTTATGAGACCATTATTTTTTTAGGTCACAATGGCCCCACTGGCTTAGGTGACAAGGCTGAAGACCCCTGTGGTCGAGACTGGCAACCTTTAGGTGGTGATCATGGTGACCCGGATTTGGCAGAAGCGATCGCACAAACTCAGGCGCTAGGTAAAAATGTTGCTTTTGTTACCTTTGGTCACATGCACCATTCTCTACGCCATACCAAAGAGCAACGACGAAAGGCAATTGTGGCGAGTCCAGAGGGGACTGTCTACTGGAATGGTGCCAGTGTCCCCCGGATTATCCAAACGGAAACGAACAGACTGCGTAATTTTTCCCTGGTGTCCCTGGAGGCGAATGGGGTTTCCCAAATCTCCCTGGTTTGGGTGGGTCAAGACTATTCAGTCGTATCTGAACAGGTGTTCTATCAACGTCCTGAAGCGGTGGAAGTGCAACCGGTTTATAGTTAGTTCGCCATAAGTGCCAAGGATTGATATTATAGATTAGCCCGGAGAGGTGGCAGAGTGGTCGAATGCGCTCGACTTGAAATCGAGTGACTCGAAAGAGTCCGTGGGTTCGAATCCCACCCTCTCCGTTATCCAGTGAAACAGTATTGTGAGCGATCGCTTGGTTATATTGGTTCGTGACAGTGCAAATACACAAGTCGTTGTGCGTGAATCTCTGAAAGACGGCTGAACGCTTCTTCTCTCGGTTTGGTTGCGAGAGTTTAGATCCCCCCCAGCCCCCCCACCCCCCTAATCCCCCCTTGGTAAGGGGGGACATTAGAAACGAGGGGGGAGAAAACTCTTAAAGTCCCCCTTTTTAAGCCGGAGCCGAAGGTGAGGAGATTTAGGGGGATCTAATCGTCTACCTCATCTGGCATTACGTCAAAAACAATTTCATAAGGAACGCTGGGTATCATTTGCTTGAGGATTCGCAGATGCCCCTCCGCATCAACTCGGCGGCGAAAGCGCCCGACGATGAGGGTACGCATATCGGGGAAGGGGCGGATGATGCACCAGGGATTGAGGCGTTGTAAGTAGGTCATGACGATGTCCTAATTGGGTTTGCGGGTTGCTTTTTTAGGGCGCTTTGAATGATGGTTTCAAGGGTTTGGCGTCTGATGTCGTTGTCTTGCGGGTGAAGTACCCAGGCGCTGATTGGGGCGGGTTGATAAGTCAGCGTGTAGAACCCCCCTGTTTCCCCCCTTGTTAAGGGGGGACCAAGGGTGATGATGATTTTCCAGACGGGTTGTTTGGGTTGTTTACGAAGTCGGTAGCCGCGTTGATGCAGTGCTGCTTTTATGGCAGCAATATCTGTGGCGACTCGGAGTGCTTCCGTCGCTTTTGATTTTTTCATTGGTAATCTATTAGTAGACACGACAGCGATTGCCCAGCAAGCGCTTGGCGCTCTAGGCAATTGCTTTTTTTGTTGTGGTTCAAAAAAGATGTTCTGAAGACAGAACATTTCTATCTTACCTCAATGTTCTGAAGATAGAACATTTATTCGGTTATAAGCCTCTGACAAAGTTTCACAAGGCATGGGAAGAGCAGGCAAAGCCCTTAAGCAAGTATTGGAAAACTACGACATTACTCAGAATCGATTAGCTGTGGAGATGGGGATTAGTCGCTCTAGCGTTCACCGTTGGGTTTATGAAATTGGCGATCCTGTGGCTGATGCAGTGATTGATATTCGAGATGCGCTTCACAAGATTAATTCAGAGGCGGCTGAGGAGTTTATCAGGCTTTACCTTGGTGTTGTAGGTGAGGAGAAGGAGTAGGGATAGGGGAAGAAAGTGCGATCGCATTTCTCTTCTCTCTTGCTCCCCCCTTACCAAGGGGGGCTGGGGGGGTAAGAGGAGAAACACTTATAACGACTGACATCTATAAAACCCAACTATAGCTATGACCAAACTTTATAACAGAGCATCCGAAAAAGCGAAACGACAACAGCTTCGGCAGAATATGACAAAAGCTGAATTTATGATTTGGCAAAAACTCAAAGGTAAGCAGATTGAAGGCTGTAAGTTTCGCAGCCAATATGGTGTCGGTCAGTTCGTTATTGATTTTTATTGCCCTGAACTTAAACTAGCGATAGAAATTGATGGAGACAGCCATTTTCAAGATGGCGCACAAGAATATGATCGGGAAAGACAGGCTTTTATTGAATCTGTTGGGATTAGGTTTTTAAGGTTTACGAATAATGAGGTGTACGATAATTTGGAAGGGGTTTTGGAGAGGATTACTCAGGAAATTTGGGAATTATGGTGAGGTGATGAGTTACGGATCTTACCCCCCCACCCCCCCTTGTTAAGGGGGGAGTAATATCAATTTACTCGCCGACTGAAAACAGATACTTTTTCTGTTCCCCCCTTGATAAGCCGGAGCTTTAGTGAGGAGTTTAGGTGTTAGCTCTATTACTGGCTAAGTAATTCAATTAAGTCGTTCTTCCTCTTCTTGCTGTAGCCAGCTATCCCACGCTTTTTAGCCATATCTCTCAGCTCTCCAGCAGTTAGGGTGTTTAAGCTAGTAGACTCTTTGATAACTTCAGGCATGGGTTGAGGGGTTAAGTAGAAGACTTCCTTTAAAGCATTTAGCTTCTTACCTTTGGTAATACCACACTTGAGTGTTGTAATTGGGTCTAGTGTTTTCCAGTACTGACGAGGAGCTTCATCAATGCGATCGGTAGCAATCAAAAGCTTAACTCCCTTAAGTTCAGCACCAGGTTTTTCAATTAAATATTGGAGTGCAGCTTTAATGTCATCTCTCGTGGCTGTAGAAAGGTTGATTTTTGGTGTTACTTCGCCTGATAGAACTTTAGTCAGTTCTACAGTTTCGTTACTAGAATCAGCAATAATGCACCAGACTTTCTCTAAACCCGCTTCTTCAGCAACAGCATAGATAAATGAGTTGCCAATGACTTCATATTGGTCTTCGCCAATTTCTTTGACAATTACAGGAACCCAATTACGACCGCCTAACTTGTTGAGAGTTTTTGCTGTAGCGGTAATCAAAAATTCAGGAGCATCTGTCCCTTCACCAGGTTGAATTTCATCCATGTACAGATGCATTAAGTTACCAATATCACTTAAGTTGCTCATTGCAGAAAATACTCCTTCGCTAACTCTAGATAATACTGACGAGCTGTTTTGTCTTTGTAAGCAGCAGGCATACGAGAAAAAGCCGCACTAGCTATATGAGCATAACTAGGTAGTTCAAAGATATGACGATCTTTTTTAGCTGGAGTGTAGCGAGGATAGAAATAGGGAAGCATGTCAAACTTTTTTTGTTTATCTTTCTTAGCCTCTTCAATGAGGTTATCTATCGCATGATAAGCAGTAATTTTTTGGGGTTCTGGAATCTTCTCGCCATTGAAGAAAATTGGTAGTGCAATAGGTCCACCATCTTTTCTTACTTGTTGAACTTCAGGGATAAATCGTTTGATAGCTATGGCTGCATTCTCTAGGGAAAAGATGTTGTTGTGCTTAGTTGGAATTAGCACAACATCTGAGGCATATATAGCACTTGCACTCAAGAATCGCCAGTTAGGAGGTGAATCAATCAAAATGTAATCATATTCAGACTTTAAACTATCTAATATTTGACGAAGCCTGAATATTTTAAATCTTTGGCGTAACTGGTCTTCACTCAGACTAGCTAACAATTCATCAGCAGGAATAATATCAAACTGAAATGATTGACCATTTCTTGCATTCTTTGTGACGAATGGCTGTATTACATCACCAGGTTTGACACTGTTTTTTTTATCTTCCAAGTAAGAAGAGAAGGTTTCCTTACCTTGTTTTATAGATAATGAATTAGTAAGGTCTTGCTGGTTAGGGTCGAAGTCAACAATGAGAGCTTTTTTCCCTTTAATGTGAGAACAGCAGCTAAATTAACAGTAGTCGTCGTTTTGCCTACCCCGCCTTTATTGTTGTATATTGCTACTGTCAATGCTCTTGGCGTATTTTCGATTTTCTGTTTTATAGCTGTTACAATCTCAATGAGATTATCTGGCGTAATATCAAGACAGGATGTTGCTGGGTAAATAACCCTCCCATGCTTTCTGAATAATTGTATGTGGACTGAATTAGTAATAATACCCCGGGAGCATCCCAATTTTGCAAGAAGGCAAGAGAACGGGAAGTTTATTCGCGATTTTTACTCGCGAATAAAGGCCGACTAGGCGGATGTTGCCCTAACTGCGACAATTTAATTAGTTAGGGAGCCTCTTTATGACAATGACACCAGAAGACAAAAAACTTTTAGCCGACCATATCAAGGCGATAGCTAAAATTCTCTATAAAAATACTCCACAAGAGAAAATTGAGACGTTAGAGGGTATTGAAACAGCGGTGCGCGACCAAGTGCTAGAACATGTCAGCCCCCAAATAACCTTTTTTTTATCGGAGAAAAGACGGGAACAGAATCGGGACGCATCCGAACGATAAGAAGTTGTGTGGGTCGGATAAAAATCACTCAAAAACAAGCGTCACGTTTAGGAATTGAGCCGTATCGACGGTTAAGTCCTCTTCTGGAAAAAATGCTGTTTATTACTTGCAGCAAATGAATCATTTCAAGATGCAGAGAATGACCTGAAAGTCTTGACCGGGGTAGAAGTAGGTCACAGCACTCATCATCGCCAAGCCCAGAAAGTAGAGCTATCGCCACCTAATATTAAACAAAAACTGACAGAAGTTTGTCTCGATGGTGGGAAAGTGCGTTTACGCTCACAGGAAAAAGGTAAACCCGCCTACTGGAAGGAGTATAAAACCGGACGACTACAAGGAATATATTACGGAGCCTTCTTTCAAGATAATTTTTCTCTAATTAATTGGGTGAACAGCCAAAACCTGGCTCGAACCATTTATTGCTTGGGTGATGGACACGATGGGGTGTGGAACCTATTTGCACAAATAGCCGACGACCAGACCCGACAAGAAATTCTTGACTGGTATCATTTGAAAGAGAACCTCTATAAAATTCAGGCATCGAAAAAGTTTTTAGAACAAATCGAAGCAGATTTGTGGCAAGGAGTGGTCGAAGAAGCGATTAGTAAACTCCGGAAAACTAACTATGTCGGGGCTACTAACTTTATAAGTTATCTACGTAAACATAGGCATCGCTTAGTCAATTATATGTACTTTCAAGCCGAACAATTAAGTTCGATTGCTTCGGGAGCTGTAGAGTCTGCGGTCAAACAGATAGACAAGCGGCTACAAATAGTCGGCGCTCAATGGAAGTCCCAAAATTTACCGCAAATGCTGCAACTGCGGTGCGCTTATCTGAATCGACAGCTTGCTCCAAGCGCTTAAAAAACCCAAAAACAGTATGAAAAGAAGCACGCTGCTTTTTTTCGCGAGTTACAATCGCGAATAATTAGGATTTATCTTTATGCCTCGAAAGACTTCCAAGGATATTGAGCGAGATAAACTCGCTCGATTTGAGCGTATTAAAAAGGCGATAGCAGCGTTAGAAAAACAACAAAGACAAATATTAAAACAGGGTGAGCTGGCTCCATCCGGGGCTTGGGTAGCGCGTTATCAAGTTCGGCAAAATAATAAGAAATATTGGTACTACAAATTACAAGTGCCGACTCCATACTTCCCATGCGCGACCTCCGAAGAGTTGAGTAAATACAAGCATCTGGGGAAAGCTGGTACTACTGACCATATAGATGCTGTCATGTCTGTTTTTAGGCGTTCTGTTATCGATGAGATACAGAAGCTCATCCGTTCCCTAGATGATTGCTTGCTGGATATTACTTCTGGAGCCGAGCAGGAGGAAGAAAAACCGCAGGATTGAATCTCCCGAAGTATTCGCGATTATTACTCGCGAATAATGGCTGTCCCTTTATTTTTGCACAATTGGGATGCTCCCTAATACCCCACTGTACCGTTTTACAATTACTATCTAACAAGTAGCCCTTAAGTTGCTTAAACGTAGATTGATATTGGGTAGATCCATCGCTCAGGTTAATGTGCCTACCCTTTAATTCAAGCAGAATATAAGGATTAGATTGAGTAGCTAGGAAAATATCTCCATTGGTATTATGACGAAGAGCATAATCAACCTTATCTGGACGGATTCCAGTTGTATAGTGGGGAACACGTTCCATTAGTCCAAAACCCAGTGCTTGCAAAAATTCTGGTACAAAAATTCGATCGACTATGGATTCTTGTGCATCGTCAGGAAGGTTTAGCAGCGCTTGCTTAAGTGCTTGGTCATTCATGATTTAATGAAACTGATTAACGGATAAGCCCTGCGAAGGCTGATTTTTCCACACTGAATAAAAGAGCATCGCTCTTTTTTGAGCCTAATTCAAGAAGCGCTGCCTCGCATTAGTATATTTACGGAATTTTGGTAAGCGAGACGCCTGGATTTGAGCTGATTCTGCTTTTTCAGAAGTCAAGTCACTTGTTGCTTAGACTTCCCAATAATTCAGATGTTTGTTGAGGGGTAACCAAGGTATTGGCACAGAGGATGCCGGATGCTGCAACCGCAGGAACTCCAATCCCCGGCATGGTGCTATCACCGACACGATATAAACCAGCAATAGGGGTTTGGCAACTGGGAAACATGCCTTTACCAGCCGCGATCGCAGGGCCATAGGTTCCTTGATAACGGCGCAAGTAGTGGGCGTGAGTTAGGGGGGTGCCAATCAGTTCTAAGACGATGCGTTGTCGGATATCGGGAATAATGCGTTCCAAGGCACGAAATAAGGGTTGCGATCGCGCTTTCTTCCTTTCCTCATACCCCTCATCCCGTTGCCATCCTTCGTAAGGTTCTAAAGTATAGGCATGAACCGTATGATGCCCCTCTGGGGCGAGATTGGCATCCCACACGGAGGGGATGGAAATCATACAGGTATTTCCCGCTTCTGTAATATCCTTGTTGCGATCGTGAACAACGACATGATGTCCCGTTAGCCCCTCTAATCCCTCTGCCCGGATACCCAGGTGTAAGTGCATGAAACTATCAACCGCAGGTGTCTCTAAAGCTAACTGTTGGTAAGACTGGGGCAAATCGTCCGGACGCAGTAGGGGCAAACGACCGTTTACTCCTACAAAAGTATCCCAAATCGTGGCATTGGAGATGACCACAGGGGCTTTGAGGATTTCTCCTTGGCGTAACCGTACTCCAACGACTTTATCGGCTTCTACCAGAATTTGCTCGACGTGAGCATTCAGTCGCAACTCGCCTCCCCAGCGTGTTAAGCCGCGTACCAAAGCGTCAACAATTGCCCCACTGCCCCCAACGGGATACTCCACGCCTGCGCGGGTGCGTTCGCCTAACATAAATGCTACTTCAGGTGCGATCGTGCCGTGTGCCTTTAGTCCAGATAGGAGAAAGCACTCTAAATCAATCAATCGCCGCACCCAAGGGTCACAAACCTCTTTGTCCATCACATCCCCGACGGAACCCTGGATGATACCCAGTTGGGGTAGCATTTTGAACAGGGAGGGCAAATAGCGTCCTAATAAGACAGGAATGAGCTGCCAATCGGCTCTCAGGGCAAGGGTTGGGATATCCCGTAAGCAGTCATAGAGAAGCAACAAACGTTTTTCAAATCCTTGGAGTTCCCTAGCTCCTTGGGGTGTAATCTGAGCAACAGCCTCTCGATAGCGAGTAGCATTGCTGTAAACTGGAAACGTTTCTTCCGGAAAATGGTAATATCCCAAGGGGTCGTAGGAAACGACTTGCAACGATTCTCCGAGAACGTCCAATACTTGCCGCAAAGGGTTGAGGCTGGGACGTTGGTCACTTAGCCCGCAGTAAAACGAAGGACCCGAATCAAACTCAAACCCCCGCCGTTTAAAACTATGAGCGGCACCTCCAGCGATCGCATGGCTCTCGCACACCAGCACTCGCTTACCGTACCGCGCCAGTAGAGAGGCACATGTTAAGCCGCCAATCCCACTACCAATAACAATTACATCAAGGCTCAATGCTGCTTCTCCGATTTCCATACCTTAGTTTACCCTTGGAGAAGGCTTTACCAAGCGCTAGAGAACTTGAGTGGTTAATGTGTTCAATAATTACAATTTTAGCTGAAAAAGTGGCAAAATTAGGAGGAGATTAATCTGTAAATATTTCAACAAATATTACTGAGTCTTGACAACTATTTAGCGACAATTTTAGAGTTTATTTATTCAGAGGTAAAACAAGTCAGGAAAGGCAGAATGTCTGATGCAAGTTAGCTCTAATTGAAAGTGTAGGTAAGGCTAAAAGACTAGATATAGGCTCAGGATTAAATTACTGGCTGATTTGTGTATCTAATGTAAAAACTCCTAGGGTTATTAATGGAAAATCAATCAAATCTCTGAACCTTTGATACAAAAAATCAAGTGCCATCCCCAAGAATGGCAAACCCTATAGTTTTGGGTCATTACATTAGCTAACCTCTAACAACACAGGAGTGTTAGCGACCTCGATAGATGAGTGTCGTTTAACATCCGGTGAAAAGGGTCGTGTCTTCAAATTGAGGAGAAGTCAACCGTATCTTTTGATTCAAGCTCAACGTTTCAATTGGGCTTAATTTTTCTTGTCAGGGTTGCATTCTTATTCGTTCAGTAGAAGAGAACAAAAGCTAAAAAAGAGCAGAGTGATGAACAGCAGAATAGTAGAAGAAGCGCAAGCAAGGCTGAAGCAGTCCATTATGACTTATCAGCAACAGCCAGTCGGGACGGTAGCAGCGAAGGAAGACGTTCTTGAAGAAGAACAACTCAACTATGGACATTGTTTTGTCCGCGATTTTGTTCCTTCAGGGCTTGCCTTTCTCATGCAAGGAGAACGAGAAATCGTCCGGAATTTTCTTGAATTTACCTTAGCCTTGCAGTCTGATAGAGCTGGGTTAAAGAAAGGTCAAGGGTTATTTGGTGAAGTCAGACAACACTGGCAGGGGAAAGAACTTCTGATTGATGGAATTCGGTTAGGCGAAGGTTTAATGCCGGCTAGCTTTGAAGTAACATCAAATCAAGAAATTGAACCTGATTTTGGTCAGCGAGCGATTGGCAGAGTAACACCCGTTGATTCAGGTTTGTGGTGGATTATTTTGTTACGAGCTTATGAAAAAGCTTGTCAAATAGCCAACCGACCAGAAGAAAAGATTGCTCATCGAATCGAATTCCAACGGGGCATTCAATTAATTCTGGATATTTGCTTGAGTAAGCGATTTGACATGACCCCAACCATGTTAGTGCCAGAAGCGGCATTTATGATTGACCGTCGGATGGGAGTTTATGGACATCCGTTGGAAATTCAATCATTATTTCATCATGCTTTACGTGCTGCTCGTTATGAATTGCTCGTTAATGAAAGCTATATTGAAAAGCGGGAAGTGGATAGTCGGTTGCCGTTGCTGACGAAATACATTCGAGAACGGTATTGGCTAGACCCCAAACGAGTGAGGGCAATCTATCGTTACCAGACGGAAGAGTTTGGGGAAACGGCTTTAAATAAGTTCAATATCTACGAGAATTCTGTTCCTGAATGGGTACTACCTTGGGTAGACAGAAAAGGAGGTTATTTAGTTGGAAATTTGGGTGTTGGCTGGATAGATTTTCGTTTTTTCTCTCAAGGTAACTTGCTCAGTATTATTTCTGGGCTAGCTACACCTGAGCAGTCAAACAGCATTATGCATTTAATTGAACTGCAATGGTCGAAGTTGATGGGAAATATGCCGATGAAGCTGTGTTATCCAGCCCTAGAGGAACGCGATTGGGAGAGTATTACGGGATGCGACCCCAAAAATGTCCCCTGGTCGTACCACAATGGTGGAAGTTGGCCTGTTTTGCTCTGGTCTTTAACAGCAGCAGCTCTAAAAACAAAGAAAATAGAGATAGCTGAACGTGCCATTCAACAGGCTGAACATTACTTATTAGATGATGAGTGGCCTGAATATTATGATGGAAAGAATGGCGATGTCATTGGCAGAGAGGCGAGACTTTATCAAACCTGGACAATTGCTGGATATTTAGTTGCCAAGTACCTGATTCAAGACCGCGATCATTTGAAATTAATTACCTTTGGTGATGAACCTGAATTAGGTGAGGAATGAGCTAACAACTAAGTTTATCTGAAGTTATTAAAAGTAGGGTAACCCCCTACTTGTTCATTGGGGGTGGAGGTCGATATGATCTGATTTTTATCTCTTCATCCCCGGCTGTTTATTGCCTGTTTTACTTTCTCAACTTCAGGAGACCGCAAAGTTCTGCAATTGCCTACGGCACCAGCGAAGCTGAGCGCCAAGAATTAGTAGTGTATGATGCCGTTAAACGATCAGCAAAAAGGGAATGTTTTACATTTAGTGCCACAGAGCCACCAACTCTATGCCTATAAACGATCTTTCCCTATTTGATCAGGCGAGCAATAAACTCATCATAAGCCTCTTTCATCGGCAATTCTTCATCCACTTTGATCCGATGCCGTGTCACTACAACTTCTTGTTCCCGAACCGGATCGAAGCCTGATTTCTCGTAGTCTTCCCAGTACAAACCCACCCCTCGACGCTGCCAGGTAGGTAACGCATTGAAATTGATACCATGCTGAAAAAGCAACTCGTTTTTGAAGGCAATGGACTGACCCTCCAGCGTTGCTGTCGCAGACCTTTTGCTTTCGCCTGCTTTGCGTAGCGTCCAGTAACACCAACCATTTAACGCACAACGAGTGGCATCTGCCTGCCGCCAACGAAAGTAATCCACGACTTGTGACTTGTCTACCCCTAACCAGACGCGGCTATCAAAATTGACGACACTTCCAGAGATATGGGTAAAAGTTGCACTGGCAATACTGGCAGAAATTGAAACAATTTTTTCCAAACTGCGGTCAAACAAATCCCAGTTCGGACGAAATAACACAGAAATTTCATCGCTTTCTGTGTAGGCGTAAATTCCGTGAAGTTCTTCTAACAGCGCTGAAGCCGTTTGCACCATTACCCTGTGAAACTCCAAATCAAACGGCTTCTCAAATCGTGACTCTGTAAAGCGCGAGAACCCACGACCATCCACACGAATTACGACCCAAGCACCAGGCAAGAGGCGTAGGGAGTGAAAGTACTCCAAAGAACGCATTTTGTGTTCAAAGCGATCATTATCCATCAGCGACCTCCACTTCAGTCCACGCACGAATCTCAAAAGCCGAGTTATCCGCCATCTTCACATAAAACAGTTGATGGAAGCCCTCCGCATAAGAAGGGGGGACTAACTTCTGATTTGTGGCGAAAATTCCTACATCGGGTACTCTGGCTTTACCCGTGCGTTGCTGGTTGCGTTCCAGACAATCACTGACTTTGGATTGAAAGTAATATCCCAAAATCTGAGCGCCGTATAGCTTGCCTAGTTCAATGAGTGAGGCTCGTTCCTCAACTGTTGGGTTGGTATTATCAACGACAACAGAACGACTCGCTTGTAGTGCCGCTTCAACGAGCTGTGCTTGCCTTCTAGCACGATTTTTATTGTTCCGCATCAAGTCTTTACTCACAAGTTCGTGGGTTGCCGCCCAATACTGATGGAAGAAGGTACTCTTCCCCGAAGCTTGTAGACCGATCAAGATGACTAACTCCATAATCCGTGAGAGCTATCTATTTGCGGGCGAGACAATTTGTCTTTTATCGACCTAATTTCGATAAAGGTTAACCGACTTGAGGATAGGATAAAACTTATTATTTGCCGTCACCTTTTTCTCTTGCTGTATAAAATGACGAATTCAAGATCATCATCAGTGGTACCAGTCTATCGAAGGAGGTTCATCCGCTCTGGCGTTGACGCGCAAACCAATCCGGTCAGAATCTTTTAAAGAAGCCCTGTTACGATTACAAATAATGGAGTAAAGGCAAGCGATGAGCGCTCAATACAGCAGTCGTAGATGGCAAGAGCCAGCTATTTGCCGCATTTTAGACGCCAATTTAGACCGAGCGAGAGAAGGCTTGCGAATTATTGAAGAGTGGTGCCGTTTTGGTCTCAATAGCGGCTCACTGGCACAAGAATGCAAGCAAATGCGCCAGGAATTAGCTAGCTGGCATACTCAAGAAATTCGGGCATCACGGGATACTCCACAAGACCCTGGCACCGATTTGACTCACCCGAAGGAAGAACAGCGCTCCAGTATTGAGCAGCTTTTGCAGGCTAATCTTTGCCGAGTGGAAGAAGCGCTGCGGGTGTTGGAAGAATACGGCAAGCTTTATCACCCAGAGATGGGTGCAGTCTTTAAGCAGATGCGCTACCGAGTTTATACATTGGAGAGCAATTTGCTGACCTATCGGCGTCATCAACTCTTGGAGCGATCGCATCTTTACCTGGTTACGTCTGCTTCAGAACAGCTATTTACCACGGTAGAAGCGGCGCTTCAAGGTGGACTCACCCTGGTACAGTACCGAGAAAAAACCGCAGACGATACGGAGAGGCTCTCCTATGCCCAGAAACTATGCCAGATGTGCCATCACTACGGGGCGTTGTTTATCATGAACGACCGGGTCGATTTAGCCTTGGCGGTGGATGCGGATGGTGTGCATTTAGGGCAACAGGATATCCCGATCGCCCTAGCACGGCAACTCCTTGGCTCCCAGCGCCTCATTGGTCGCTCGACCACCAATCCGGAGGAAATGCGACGTGCGATTGATGAAGGTGCAGACTATATCGGTGTGGGGCCGATTTATGAGACGCCGACCAAAGAAGGGAAGGCCGCAGCGGGTTTGGAGTATGTGCAATATGCCGCTAAGCAGGCCACCATACCCTGGTTTGCGATCGGAGGCATCGATCCAAGTAATATTAACGAGGTTCTAGGAGCCGGTGCCCAGCGAGTAGCCATTGTGCGTGCCATCATGCAAGCTGACCAACCGACCCTAGTCACGCAGTACTTTTTGTCTCAACTCACACGACAGCACACTCTCCGTAGCATCGAAGCCCGTGTCACTCAATCTCATGTCTAACACAAGCGATCGCATTACTCTTCAAGTAAATGGTGAAACCCGTACCTGTGAACCCCACACTTTGCTTCCGCAACTTCTAGAACAGTTAGGCTTAAATCCCCGCCTAGTCGCCGTGGAGTATAACGGCGAGATTCTCCATCGGCAATATTGGTCCGAAACTCAAATCCAGGAGGGCGACAAGCTGGAAATTGTCACGATTGTTGGGGGTGGGTAAGCCAGACAAACGGTAAAAGTCAAAGTGAAAGTACGGCTATTTGTGTCGGGAATCCCTCCAGAGCGGTTTCCCAGCCCAGTAAGTGATAGCGGTAAATTAGAGAAGGAGCTAGCAGAACCCCTTGCGGATTTCCCTTTTCTTGGCTCTCCACCTTAAGACTTGTTGGTCAAAAGATGTTTTGAGCTACTAGAGCCGCTAAAGTTTCACTTAGCTTGGAGATTAATGGTTTTCCTATGCGTAACAAAATTTTTTCAGCGATTAAACCTTTTTTGAAATCCCTTTTTCTATTTGGGCTGATCTGTTCCCTCGTTTTGGGGAACGCCGGTAATGCCCTAGCCGCGAGAAGTGGGGGTCGGATTGGGGGTGGTTCATTCCGTGCCCCCAGTCGTACCTACTCACCTCCGAGTGGTGGTTACCGCTCACCGGGTGGCGGCTATGGTTATGGTTATGGATATGGCGGCGGATTTGGAGGGTCGTTCTTTCTGATGCCCTTCTTATTTGGCGGTGGATTTGGCAGTATATTCGGTATCCTGATTTTTTTTGCGATCGCTAATTTCTTGGTACAAACCTTCCGCCGCATGGGTGAGGGTGGCGATAATGATGTTCCAGGCTACAGCAACCCCAAGATTTCCGTCGGTCGGGTACAAGTAGGTCTGTTAGAAGGGGCGCGTGGTCTCCAGAAAGAGTTAGATGAGTTAGCGCTGAGTGCGGATACAGGTTCTGCTCAAGGGAGAGCTCAAGTTCTGCAAGAGTCAACTTTAGCTTTACTGCGTCACCCTGAATACTGGGTTTATGGTGCGGCTCAATCTCAACAAACTGCACTGGAAGCGGCAGAAGCCAAATTTAATCAATTTGCACTGGCGGAGCGGAGCAAGTTTACCGCAGAAACCCTCTCGAATGTCAACAATCAACTTAGAGACGGTTCTTCTCAGACTTCTTTACCGGCTGATGGTGGACAAATCGTTGGCGCAGAGGCACCGGGTGAATACATTGTCGTTACCCTGGTGGTCGGGACTCAAGGCAAGCTGGAACTCCCAACCATCAATAGCTCAGATGACCTGCGTCAAGCTCTGCGTCAAATGGGTAGTATTTCTAGTGAGCGGTTACTGGCTGTAGAAATTCTCTGGACACCTCAAGCCGAAGGCGATACTCTCACCTCAGATGACTTGATGGCTGAGTATCCAGACCTGAAGCTCGTTTAAGTTTTGACAATATCTCAAAAATAGTCGGGGTAGGTCTTGTACCTACCCTTTTTTTAGCCCGGTTTTGTAACAAAACTATATAAACTCTAGTGGAAGTTTAATATTGTTTTTATCTTTTAGTCAGACAATCAGGAGGTAAACCCTTTCCTCCAGGAGAACTCCTTAGCACCATGAGGCTTGTGCGACATGATTCAAATCATAGAAATTTTCCCCCAATGGTTGTATACCTTAACTTAGCAGTAACTCTTGTCCTCACCCCCCAGTGATTAAAAGACTTCCACAAAAAATTATTCATGCGCCATCCTAGGGGCACGGCATTGTCGTGCCCCTTAAACTTAAAACTATTATCCTGACTTAGCCTCTCGACACTTAAAGCTTTCAGCCATATCCAGCTAACGCCATAACAACAGGGAAATCCTGGCGCAGAAATTCTTTTGGATAGATGTGATTACGGCTGACTCAATCTGAACCATGGAAGACTCAATCACTCAATCTCATCAATCAGAAGCCACTCTTTCTAAGAGCGAACTGCGATGGCGAAGAATCTCTGCTCGTGTGCCGGGAGTCATTTACCAATTTTTGAGGTATCCAGATGGCACTCTGGCTTTTCCCTTTATCAGTCCGAGTTGTCGCCGGATTTTTGAAGTGGAGGCGATTGAGATTGAAGCCGATGCCAGTGTTCTCATGTCGATGATTCACCCACAGGATGAAGAAGACTTCAACCGCTCAGTGACCCATTCCATTGAAACCTTACAGCCATGGTCTTGGGAAGGCCGGTTTATCTTACCATCGGGGCAGATTAAATGGATTCAAGCGGCTTCTGCACCGGAACGACAGGCGGATGGAGAGATTCTCTGGGATGGCTTGCTCATCGACATCACGGCACGCAAACAAGCGGAAGATGAGTTGTGGCAGACGAGGAAAGAACTTGAACATAGTGTGGAGGAAAGGACAGGTGAGTTAAGCCCGGTTAATGAACCGCTACGATTCACGCAGTTTTCCATGGATTATGCTCCTGAGGCGATTTTGTGGATGGATGGCGAGGCTCACTTCTTTTACGTCAACGAAGCGGCTTGCCAAATGTTGGGCTATTCTCGTAAGGAACTGCTCTCGATGAGTGTCTATGATGTCGATCCCAACCTTCCTGCTCAATCTTGGCCAGAATACCGAAAAAAACTAAAACCTTTGGGTTCTGTGACTTTAGAGTCTACAAACCGTGCTAAAGATGGTCGAATTTTCCCGGTTGAGATTAGCATCAATCATCTAGAATTCAAGGGTCAAGAGTATAACTGCATCTTTGTCCGCGACATCAGCGAGCGCTATAAAGCAAAGGAAGCGCTTCAACAAAGCGAACAAAAGTTTCGCAGCATGGTGGAAAATGCGAACGATATTATTTATCAGTTAACACCGGATGGCATCTTTTCTTATGTTTCCCCGAACTGGGTTGAACTTTTAGGGCACGAAATTTCAGAGGTTGAGGGCAAAGTTTTTACTCTGTTTGTCCATCCCGATGACGTACCCGTCTGTTTGGGTACCTTACGTCGAGCGATCGAAAAGGCTCAAAATCAATCTGGGGTTGAGTACCGAGTTAGACACAAGACTGGTACTTGGCGATGGTATATCTCCAATCTGTCACTGTTGAGAGACGCTAGCGGGCGCGTGGTGTCAGTGATTGGGATTGCTCGTGATATTAGCGATCGCAAACAAGCCGAGGACGCCTTGCGAGAGAGTGAGGAGCGATTTCGGAATCTGGTTGAAAGCACTAACGATTTCATTTGGGAGGTTGACCGGAATGCCATATACACCTACGTTAGTCCCCAAATTAAAGATACTTTAGGTTATGAAGTGGCAGAGGTTTTAGGTAAAACACCCTTTGACTTCATGCCCTCCGAAGAAGCCTGTTGTGTAAGTGAGCTGATGAGTAATCGGGTGGCTTTGCGACAGTCAATTACCAATCTTGAGAACAGCAACTTTCACAAAGATGGACATATTGTAGTACTCGAAATGAGTGGTGTACCTTTCTTTGATCAGGCGGGTAATTTCCAAGGGTATCGCGGTATCGATAGAGATATTACTAAGCGCAAGCAAACGGAGGAAGCCGTCCGGCAATCGAAAGTGCAGCTACAACGACAAGCCAATCAATTAGAACAAACCTTACGCAAACTTCAGAATACGCAGGCACAGCTCATTCAAACTGAGAAAATGTCTTCTCTAGGGCAGTTGGTGGCGGGGATGGCTCACGAAATTAATAATCCCATTAATTTCATTTATGGCAATATTAACCATGCCCATAATTATATTAGTGACTTATTCTATCTGATTAATTTGTATCAAAAAAATCTGCCTCATTCTACCCTAGAAATTGCAGCAAAAATTGATGAGGTTGACCTAGATTTTGTAATAGAAGATTTCCCCAAACTCCTTGATTCTATGAAATTAGGGGCTGAACGGATTCGGAAAATTGTTCAGAGTTTAAGTACTTTTTCTCGTGTGGATGAAGCGGCTGTTAAAGAGGTGGATATTCATCAAGGAATTGATAGTACTTTAATTCTTTTAGAAGGTCGTTTGAAGCCACCGTTGAACTCTCAGACGATTCAGGTGATTAAAGACTATAGTAATCTGCCTTTGGTCAAGTGCTATCCAGGAGAACTCAATCAGGTTTTCATGAATCTCCTGAATAATGCCATTGATGCGTTAGAGAAACAGAACCGTCATCAGAATTTTGCCGAAATTAGTGCTAACCCTGGCATGATCAAAATTCGCACGGAAATAAGTTCAAAATCTGCCTCCAAGCCCTGGATTGTGATTCGCATTGTAGATAATGGTTCAGGTATGACAGAAGAAGTGAGTTCCAGAGCTTTTGACCCCTTTTTCACGACAAAACCCGTCGGCGAAGGTACGGGTTTAGGGTTAGCCATTAGCTACCAAATTGTGGTTGAGCTCCACAAGGGGCGATTGTACTGTATTTCCTCTCCGGGTCAAGGAACTGAATTTGTGATTGAACTTCCTAATTTCTAAATGGAGGATTTTATGGATATTTTAATTGTCGAGGATGAACCAGAAATTGCCAAACTCATCCAGATCGCTTTAGAAAGAGAAGGGTTTGTCTGCAACTGGTGTGCCGATGGACTAACGGCTTTACAGGCGTTTCCCCAACAACAACCCGATGTAATCATTTTAGATTTGATGCTTCCAGGTCTGGATGGTTTGGAAGTCTGTGCCAGAATTCGACAAAAGCCCGGTGTGAAAGACCCCTATATTTTGATGTTGACGGCTAAGGGTGAGGAAATCGACCGGGTGATTGGTCTATCCACAGGTGCAGATGATTATTTGGTTAAACCTTTTAGTCCGACAGAATTAGTAGCCAGAGTTCGGGCGCTATTACGGCGCAGTCTACGTCATGGGGGACAGCATTTAATCTATCAAACCCAACATTTTGTAGTTAATGTCGATCAGCGCACTGCAACACGCCAACTGGAGGTAGGTGACACAGAAGTGCTGGACTTAACCACTTTAGAATTTAATCTGTTGGCAACATTTATTAGTCAGCCGGGTCGAGTTTGGAATCGGACTCAGCTCATTGATAAACTTTGGGGAGATAACTTTTTTGGTGATGAACGAGTCGTTGATACCCATGTAGCGCGGTTGCGAAAAAAAATTGAGCCTGACTCCGCTAATCCGACTTTTGTTAAGACGGTGATTGGCGTCGGCTACAAGTTTGAAGACTTAGCTACAACTTAAAACTTCCACATCATTTCACGGGAATTTTGTCAGCCAATGAGTAAGGATAATTTGCGTCGGATGAAATCCTTGCCTTTAGCCTCACGCCTGTTTTTTTCCCATCTTTTAGTGATGATTGTGGGCGTAGGTTCTCTTGTGATTATTGGCAAGTTGTCTTCCCCTCGCTTGTTTGTCCTGCACCTGCAACAACTCGAAGGCAGAGGTCTCACGTTACGCTTTGCTCGGACTTATCTGGTTAAGGGGTTTGAAACCGCTTGGAATCGAAGTACCTTTTGGTCAGTGATTGTTGGGACTACGGCTGCCGGTGGACTGAGTTATTGGATTTCTAAGCGAATTGTACAGCCTCTGACTCAAATCGAACAAATTACCCAACAGTTTGCAGCAGGACAACTCGATGAGCGACTGCCACCGAGTGAGATTCCTGAAATTAATCAACTGGCTAATAGTTTTAACCGGATGGCTGTCAGTTTGGAAGATGTAGAACAGCGACGGCGAGACTTAGTCAGTGACCTCACCCATGAACTGCGAACTCCTTTAACGGTGCTGCGGGGTTATCTTGAAGAACTAGCTGATGGTCAAATTGAGCCTACTCCAGTAGTTTATCAGCGCTTAGCCAAGGAAACTAGGCGGCTAGAACGTTTGATTAATGATTTACAAGAACTTTCTAAAGCAGAAGCTGGGTATCTCCCGATTAAGATTGGGTCTGTCAATATCCGTCCCTTGTTAGAGTCTTTGGTGGAAAAATTTGCTGACCAGATATTAGAAGATGGCCCACAGTTGCATTTAGACTGTCCGGAGCAATTGCCAATTGTACTGGCTGATATTGACCGGGTGGAACAGGTGTTAGTTAACCTTTTAGGTAACGCTCTCACCTATACGGAGTCGGGTTCAATCATCATCCGTGCTTGGACAGAAAGCGAAGGGGCAAAAGCTTTTATCCCGCGATTGTGGATTGCGGTGACTGATACGGGGATTGGACTTTCACCCGAAGATTTACCTCGTGTTTTTGAGCGCTTCTGGCGGGCAGAAAAGTCTCGAAATCAGCACACAGGAGGAACGGGTATTGGTCTGGCGATTTCTCAACGGTTGATTGAATTGCAAGGCGGTGAGATTGAAGTCGAAAGTCAACTGGGCGTTGGTAGTACGTTTCGGTTTTATCTACCTCTGGCTTGACGACTCCCGATAGCTGAAGCTAGGGGATTCTTCTTACTATCTGAGTAGACGCAGATAGTGTATAGTCGGGAGTTTAATCATTGTGCTTGTAGACTAGGCATACAAGCCTTGCCCATGAAAGGATAGTTGAGATTAGTGCAAGACCTGAACCCGTTGACTTGTTTTTATGTCTCACTCTACTGACTCAACCCCCCTGGAAAACGCCCTGCCTCCCCTAGCACCTGCCGTTTACATTATTGGTGCAGGGCCAGGAGACCCTGAATTATTGACCGTTAAGGCACAGAAAATTCTCGCCCAAGCGGATGTGATTGTGCTGGCGGATTCCCTCGTCCCCCCGCAGATGTTGCAGGGTGTCCGTCCCGATGCGGAATTGGTTCGCACGGGGAATAAAACCCTAGAAGAGATTGTGCCATTGATGATTGAACGGGTGCGATCGCACAAATCCGTCGTTCGCTTACATTCCGGTGACCTGAGTCTCTACAGCGCCATCCATGAGCAAATGCAAGCCCTTGCCGAAGCCTCCATCCCCTTTGAACTCATTCCAGGGATTAGCGCCTTCCAAGCCGCCGCTGCTAAACTCGGTGTTGAGCTGACAGTGCCGGGACTGGTACAGTCCATTATTCTCACTCGCATCAGTGGGCGTGCTTCCGCTGTACCGGAGTCGGAAGAACTGGCATCTTTAGCCGCTCATCAAGCCAGTTTGTGCCTCTACCTCAGCGCCCGTCATATCGAAGACGCTCAAGCCAAACTGCTGGAACATTACCCTGCTGATACTCCTGTCGCCGTTTGCTTCCGCATCGGATGGCCGGATGAGAAAATCTGGCTGGTTCCCCTAGAACAGATGGCGGCACTGACGCAAGCCGAAAATCTTATTCGGACAACCCTTTATCTGATTAGTCCGGCGCTGAGAACGGCAAGGAACGAACTAACATCCCAGACAGACTTCAGCCTTAGTACCCCTGAAAGCGTAGACGCTGGGCATGAATTAGCCCGTTCCCGTCTGTACCATCCCGAACACTCCCATTTGTTTCGACCCTCTCGCCCTGTTGGATAACCTGAAAACAGGTGCCATTTCAAAATTATGAATTCAACTGTCTGCCCAAAATGTAGAGGACGCTTAGAGCCAGTCGTCTGGGCTGGAATTGAAGTAGACCGTTGCCTTGGTTGCAAAGGAATTTGGTTTGATTCCCTTGAGGCGGAACAGCTCAAAACAATTCAAGGTTCTGAAGGCTTGGATATTGGCGACCAAGAAATTGGCAGCCAACTCGATAATATAACGGGCGATATTCAATGCCCTCGTTGCCACACGAAAATGACTCGCCTGGTGGACATTGACCAGTACTGTATCTGGTATGAAGTATGCCCCAAATGTCAAGGGGTGTGGTTAGATGCCGGTGAATTTACTCAGTTTAAAGATAACTTCAAGCCTAAAGGCTTTCTCGGACGCATCAGTCAAGTGTTTCGTCCAGGCAGTCATTAGAGTAACAGGGCGGGCAGGAGGCTCACCCCACAGGCAGATTATTGCTGTCAATATTGGCATAGGCTGAGCATTTTAGCGATTGGCTAGGAACCGATACCCCTTGTCCCTTGCCTGTTGGTACACTTAATGCGATGTGTGAGCACTTAGGGAGAATAATCCTTGCTAGACGAACAAGCGAAAAAGACAATGCTGCGGAAGATTCCTCACGGTCTTCATATCTGCGGAGTGAAAGAGGGTGAGGAAATGAATGGTTTCACGGTGAGCTGGGTGATGCAGTCTTCGTTTGAGCCGCCGTTGGTGGTGAATTGCATTAAAAAAGATAGTGGCTCTCATGAAATGCTGAAAAACACGGGAGTGTTTACCCTCAGCTTCCTAGAGAGTGGACAAAAGGACATGGCGGCGAAATTTTTCAAGCCGCAGAGGCGAGTTGGCAATAAGTTGGAAGATGTAGATTTCTATGAGGGAGCAGAAACGGGCTGTCCCATTATTTCTGATACTCTGGGTTACGTTGAATGTAAGGTGGTAGCCACTGTAGATCAAGGTGACCATACCGTGTTTGTCGCTCAAGTGATTGGTGCGGGTGTGCACCGCGAGGGTGAGCCGCTTTTGCTGGAAAGCACTGGCTGGAATTACGGTGGATAGATAGCCGCTAACTGCTCCTTAAAATCTGAAATCGTTTTAACCAAGTGGTGATTACAAGCCTATGCCTCTAATTAAGGTGCAAACTTCTGCTGATGCTCCAGAATCAACAGCCGTTGAAGGGTTGCTGAAGATTCTTTCTAGCAAATTAGCCAATCATCTGGGTAAGCCGGAATCTTATGTGATGACTGCATTTGAACCCAATGTCGCGATGACTTTTGGGGGCACAATTGAGCCAACCTGTTACATAGAAGTGAAAAGTATTGGCTCCATGAGTCCCGCGCAAACTAAAGCCATGAGTCAGGATTTTTGCCAGACGATTAGCGAAAAGCTCGGCGTATCTATCAATCGAATCTATATCGAATTTGCCGATGCTAAAGGGGCGATGTGGGGTTGGAATGGCTCAACGTTTGGTTAATTTTTAAATTGATGCGAACGAAAGAATAAGACCGAAACCGAGTAGTTAGTAATATTCGATAAACTGCTGAAAACATGATGTTTCAGCAGTTTTAGACTAGACTTATTTGGGCAAGAGTTTCTGAATCGCTTCCAAGATAATCTCTGGCTGATCAATCCAAACAAAGTGAGAACTTTGGGTCGCTGGTAATGACGTAGAATGGGTTGACAATTTGAGGATTTCAGTGTGCATTTTATCTCGTAAATGATCGGCGGCTTGAACAGGTAGATAAAAATTCCAGATGGAGCGTTTAAAGAAGGTACTTGATTTGATACTAACCATCGGAAGATTGCCTAAGCTCTTAACTTGACTCACCTGAACACTACTCAAATCTAAGTTCCACATTTCGCGCCACATGGTCAGCCAGTGTCGATAATGATAAAACGAACGTTTGACTTGTTTTAGTATTTTCTTGGGGAAATGACGCAGCTCTTTTTTGAGCAGTTCAAACATTCCCAATGTGCCTAAAAGCCTAACAATGCCCAAAATTGAACCCAGGATGGACATGGCAAATCCAGACATAAAAAATAATTTTAATGCCTGCAAACTTATAGACATCTTTAACAAGCCGACTTCATGAAGCCCATCTGTCATTACGATGCCAATGACTTTTTCGGGAAATTGATGGGCATAAAGCCTCATATTGTAACTGCCAAAAGAGTCACCCACTAAAATATAGGGGGGCTGAATTTCAGCTATGTTCAGGAGTGTATCTAATTCTTTAACAATTTCTTGCGTTGAACGGGGTTTGGGGCTTGAATCGCTCCACCCATATCCAGCGCGATCGTATATACATACTTGTGTAAGTTTGGCAATTTCTTCTATGAGAAAGTAACCATCGATTCCACCAAGGCTATGGTCAACGATAACCGTTGGTTTGCCTTGACCTTTGGAGTATAAATGCAGTTTGTAACCGCCGATGTCAATCAGTTGTCCTGGTGGATGATACTTTTTATTTTCAAGCCAAGTCGCAATCAGGTGATAACTGGTGGTAATTGATAGAACTAATAAATTTATGGGAATTGGCATTAATAATTTTCCTGGAGTGGTCTTTTTTTGCTTTGCCGTAACCAGACTAACAGCTTCAATGTAATTATTTGAGACTGACTTAAATACTTTTCTAGCTGAACTTGATAGAATATTGGTAGCATTTTTGATGGCGGTCTTGTTTTCGCTAATAAGACCGTTCTTTTTTACCATACATTGGGTACACCTTCGTCTCTCCTTCCTGCCTCCATCCATCTCATTGTCAATAAACTCGGTATTTGGCACGAGGGCTTGTTGGGTAAAACCCTTTACACTTCCGGCTTTGGGGGCGCTTGTCGCCCCCTGAATTAGAGCGAATCCGAAATGTAGCGCTCTTTTGTCACTCTAGGCAGAGAAAAAGTGGAAATCAGCAGGAGCGTCAGCTAGGGGAATGGCTCCGGGGAACCGATTCATAAAAGCAAGTAACCGATTTAAGCCCACAGAAAGCTCAGGAATAGGAAAGACTTTGAGCCAAAATTGCATCAGTTGAGAAGCCACAAAGGGTTGTACAATTAAACGGAGGTTGTTCAGCAAGTTTTTCCAACCGGTCTTGAAGTCCCAGTAACGGTGTTCGGCTAACAGAATTCCCAGCCCTGTGTTCGGGATATTAGCTAGTGGTTTCTGAAGAGTTGGCAAGGCGTTTGAATGGAGACTCACAAGTAGGTAAGCACTACAGACAAGTTCCCACCATTTTTCAATATTGGTGTAACTGGTAAGGCGAAAATCTGCCCAGCCTAATTCATTTTTACTTGGTTTTAGCCCATACTCTACCCAATTGCGTAACCTGTAAAGGTTGCCAACTTGGTGATATTTAACATCAGGGATTCTCGTCATTACAGACCAAGTTTCGTTGGGGGGAAGAGTTTGGGGATTCGTTGTAATTTCCCAGTACTGTCGTGACCGCCTTTTGCCATAAATAACTTCTCGAATGTAGCGAACTTGCTTGGTTCCATCGGCAAAAATCCGGTCAAATTTTCGCCACTTATTGTACCTTATCCTTTGATGAGAGGGCATCCAGACTCCGTGATTACTTCTTATCGCTACCACATAATCATGTTTATTGTGAAACCACTTCTTAGCAAAAGTCGCAATTTGTTGGTCATCAAAGTCAGCAATCTCTACCTGAGTAAACGGCTCAAAAATGTAGTCTCGTGCAGCAATACGACAAGTTATAATAAATTGATTGCGGTGAAATTGATTGGAAAAACCCTGAATTTGTCCTAATGTATAGTTGCTATCGGCTTCTTTAAGTTCGTCCAATGCATCCCTGTATTTTTTACCGCATTTCTTGAACTAGCTCATTGATCGTTGGTTTTAACGAGTCAGGAGTTGAAAGAGCCAGAGATTGTGCTTGCGAGAACCGTTTAATCAAAAATTCGCGCAGTCGATTCTCCTTCGTCGGCCCGCAGCCACTAATCTTGAATTTTTTATAGATTCCCGTCAGGTAAGTACTCAGACTACTCTCAGAGAGTATCAGCTCTTGTGTCGCCTGTACTCGACTTAAATCGCGACCAAAGATTACCAGGAAAACAGTCCTTTCTCCGGCAGACAATTCACCGTATTGTTCCAATTGGATCAGGAAGTTTTCGGGGAGTGACATAAGCGAGTTTTGAAATCATTTAGCGTCAGTTTAACCAAATTTTGGGCAACGCAAGGAACTTGTCAGGGCAAGTCAGGAAATGTCAGCTGAAACCCACATTCCGCAGGTTGCTGATAGAGTCAGAGGTATTTTTCAGTACTCTAGAGAGTTTTTTCGGGAGCATCCCAATTTTGCAAGAAGGCAAGAGAACGGGAAGTTTATTCGCGATTTTTACTCGCGAATAAAGGCCGACTAGGCGGATGTTGCCCTAACTGCGACAATTTAATTAGTTAGGGAGCCTCTTTATGACAATGACACCAGAAGACAAAAAACTTTTAGCCGACCATATCAAGGCGATAGCTAAAATTCTCTATAAAAATACTCCACAAGAGAAAATTGAGACGTTAGAGGGTATTGAAACAGCGGTGCGCGACCAAGTGCTAGAACATGTCAGCCCCCAAATAACCTTTTTTTTATCGGAGAAAAGACGGGAACAGAATCGGGACGCATCCGAACGATAAGAAGTTGTGTGGGTCGGATAAAAATCACTCAAAAACAAGCGTCACGTTTAGGAATTGAGCCGTATCGACGGTTAAGTCCTCTTCTGGAAAAATGCTGTTTATTACTTGCAGCAAATGAATCATTTCAAGATGCAGAGAATGACCTGAAAGTCTTGACCGGGGTAGAAGTAGGTCACAGCACTCATCATCGCCAAGCCCAGAAAGTAGAGCTATCGCCACCTAATATTAAACAAAAACTGACAGAAGTTTGTCTCGATGGTGGGAAAGTGCGTTTACGCTCACAGGAAAAAGGTAAACCCGCCTACTGGAAGGAGTATAAAACCGGACGACTACAAGGAATATATTACGGAGCCTTCTTTCAAGATAATTTTTCTCTAATTAATTGGGTGAACAGCCAAAACCTGGCTCGAACCATTTATTGCTTGGGTGATGGACACGATGGGGTGTGGAACCTATTTGCACAAATAGCCGACGACCAGACCCGACAAGAAATTCTTGACTGGTATCATTTGAAAGAGAACCTCTATAAAATTCAGGCATCGAAAAAGTTTTTAGAACAAATCGAAGCAGATTTGTGGCAAGGAGTGGTCGAAGAAGCGATTAGTAAACTCCGGAAAACTAACTATGTCGGGGCTACTAACTTTATAAGTTATCTACGTAAACATAGGCATCGCTTAGTCAATTATATGTACTTTCAAGCCGAACAATTAAGTTCGATTGCTTCGGGAGCTGTAGAGTCTGCGGTCAAACAGATAGACAAGCGGCTACAAATAGTCGGCGCTCAATGGAAGTCCCAAAATTTACCGCAAATGCTGCAACTGCGGTGCGCTTATCTGAATCGACAGCTTGCTCCAAGCGCTTAAAAAACCCAAAAACAGTATGAAAAGAAGCACGCTGCTTTTTTTCGCGAGTTACAATCGCGAATAATTAGGATTTATCTTTATGCCTCGAAAGACTTCCAAGGATATTGAGCGAGATAAACTCGCTCGATTTGAGCGTATTAAAAAGGCGATAGCAGCGTTAGAAAAACAACAAAGACAAATATTAAAACAGGGTGAGCTGGCTCCATCCGGGGCTTGGGTAGCGCGTTATCAAGTTCGGCAAAATAATAAGAAATATTGGTACTACAAATTACAAGTGCCGACTCCATACTTCCCATGCGCGACCTCCGAAGAGTTGAGTAAATACAAGCATCTGGGGAAAGCTGGTACTACTGACCATATAGATGCTGTCATGTCTGTTTTTAGGCGTTCTGTTATCGATGAGATACAGAAGCTCATCCGTTCCCTAGATGATTGCTTGCTGGATATTACTTCTGGAGCCGAGCAGGAGGAAGAAAAACCGCAGGATTGAATCTCCCGAAGTATTCGCGATTATTACTCGCGAATAATGGCTGTCCCTTTATTTTTGCACAATTGGGATGCTCTCGTTTTTTCTGAAAAAGGCGATCGCAAAAGACGTTTCCAGTATGTTATTGATGATGATAATCACAACGACTCAGCGTTGACTTCAATGAAGGCATCAAAAGCCAAGGAAATACAACGCTAATTAGTGAGCATATACTGCCGCCCAGAAATAGTGACAGATTCAACACAGCCCAATCAGCTCAAGCCACCGACTCAGCCAGCATGATAATAACGCCTCGCTTCGGTTCCCAAAAAGCGGAGGATTTTCTGTCGTTCCGGTGTCAGATTAGTAATGTGCTCCACACCATCGACAATCAATTGTGACAGTTGCGTACGTCCTGATAGAGTTTGACAAACGATATACTTTGGGAAACGGATGGCAGTCCTTCATCGGGGAGCATTCAATGATTACCCTGCCTGGAATTACTATCCACAGCAAAATTTATGAGAGCTTAGCTTCTTTGGTGTATCGGGGCATCAGAGAGCAAGATGATTGTGCAGTGATTGCCAAAGTTCTCAAGCAGGATTATCCCTCTCCTCAGGAATTAACTCGCTATCGGCAGGAGTATGAAATTACTCGTTTTCTCAACATTGAAGGCGTAGTCAAGGCATACAGCCAGCAAGACTACCAGCGCACGCTGGTTATTCTTTTGGAAGACTTTGGTGGAGAGTCTTTAGAATGCTGGATGCGGCAACAGTTAGACTTCTCTCCCATGCCGTTGTCGGTTTTTCTGAAAATGGCGATCGCCATTACTGATACTCTAGGCAAAATCCATGCGGCTCATGTCATCCATAAGGACATTAATCCTGGCAACATTGTCTTTAATCCGAGGACTGGCGTTGTCAAAATCATTGATTTTGGCATTGCCACTCGCTTCAGTCGCACCAATCCCACCTTCAAAAGTCTCCATCTTCTAGAAGGAACCCCCGCCTATTTGTCGCCAGAGCAAACCGGACGAATGAACCGGATGCTCGACTATCGCACTGATTTCTACTCGCTGGGTGCAACCTTCTACGAACTGTTGACGGGACAATTGCCGTTTCCCACCCGTGATCTCCTGGAACTAGTCCACTGTCACATTGCTACACCGCCGATTCCTCCACACGAAGTTAGGGGTATGGGGGATGGGGTGTGGGGTGTGGGCAGGGATGGTTCATCATCGACCAGGCATACAATTCCTAAAGCAGTTTCCGACATTGTGATGAAACTGATGGCGAAGAATGCAGAGGATCGCTATCAGAGTGCCTGGGGCATCAAAGCAGATCTAGAATGCTGTGCTCAACAACTGGCAGAAACGGGTCAGATTAACGCCATATCGTTGGGACTGCAAGATGTTTCCGAGCAGTTCCGCATTCCTCAAAAACTGTATGGGCGAGAAGCGGAGATTGCAGCATTATGGGTAGCGTTTGACAGAGTGACGGGGAATCGGGAATCGGAAGTCGAGAATCGGGAAAAACACCCCACACCCTACACCCCACACCCCACACCCTACACCCCACACCCCACACCCCACACCCTACACCCTACACCCTCATGCAGCGAAATGATGCTGGTCTCTGGTTACGCTGGCGTTGGCAAAACAGCATTGGTACAGGAACTCTCTAAACCGATTACCGCAAAGCACGGCTATTTTATCTCTGGCAAATTTGACCAATTCCGGCGCAACATTCCCTACAGCGCGATCGTTGATGCTCTGCAAAATTTGGTGCAGCAACTCTTGGGAGAACCCAATGAACAGGTGGAAGTATGGCGATCGCGTTTACTCACTGCTTTGGGAAGCAACGGACAAATTATCATAGATGTCATTCCCGAAGTTGAGTTCATTATTGGCAAGCAGCCCCCTGTGCCCGAAGTTGGAGCAACTGAGGCACAGAATCGCTTCAATCTTACGTTTCAAAGGTTTGTGCGGGCGTTTTGTGCAAAAGAGCATCCCCTAGTCATTTTCTTAGACGATCTACAGTGGATCGATTCTGCGACGTTGAAGTTAATCGAACTCGTCTTACTTGATGAGCAAATCCAGTATTTGTTTTTGATCGGAGCCTACCGAAATAACGAACTGACTCCAACGCATCCGGTGGTCTTAACGCTCTTAGAACTGCGAAACCAGGGAGCAGTATTTCAGGAAATCATCCTGACCCCCCTCAATCCCCCCTTGGTAAGGGGGGAAGTAAAGGGGGGTGGCAGTGGAACCTGGCTGAGATTGAAGCTCAAGATATCACCGATAATGTGGTGGAGTTGCTGCTGCGTCAGTTGCAAAAATTACCGGAAGCAACACAGCAAGTTCTCTCCATCGCTGCTTGTGTTGGGTCTGAGTTTGATTTAGAAACGTTGGCGATCGTTTGCGAAAAATCACCGAAAGCAATTTTCCAGGATTTATTAGAAGCAATACAATCTGGATTAATTCAACCTTTGTCTGAATTGGACGAAGACTTGTTGGTTCAAGAGTATAAGTTTCTGCACGATCGCGTTCAGCAAGCGGCTTATGCTTTGATTGATGAATCGCAGAAACAAGTGGTTCATCTCCAAATCGGTGGCAATTTGCTCGAAAAAACTTCACCAGAGCAACGATCCGATCGGTTGTTTGAAATCATCGATCATCTCAATCAGGGAATTGAGCTAGTCACTGCTCAACCAGAACGAACTGAAATTGCCAGATTGAATTTAATAGCAGGTCAGAAAGCGAAGGCAGCAACGGCTTATGAAGCCGCGTTTAAGTATTTCACTACAGGGATTCAACTTCTCAATCCAGAGAGTTGGCAGAGTGAGTATGACCTTACTTTAGCGCTGTACTCAGAAGCAGCAGAAGCAGCATATCTTCATGGTTGCTTTGATGAGATGGAACAATTCGTAGAAGTGGTACTCGTTCACGCTAAGACAGTGGTTGACAAAGTGCAGGTTTACGACAGCAGAATTCAAAGACATTTGTCACAGGGCAACCTGAAAGAAGCACTTAAAATTGGATTGGAAGTGTTAAAGCTTCTGGGAGTGATTTTACCAGAAAATCCAAGTGAGTTAGATGTTCGAGGCGGATTGGAGTCAACGGCTGCACTACTCGCTGAACGAGAAATTGAAGACTTGATTAATTTACCAGAGATGACTGCACCAGAACCGCTAGCAGCAATGTCAATCCTAGCGAGTATTGGAGCGACTGCGTTTATAGTTTCGACAGCACTACAGGTACTTATTGCGTGCAAAATGGTAAATTTATCGCTCGACTACGGCAATTCTACCTGGTCACCAATGAGTTATGCTGCCTATGGAGTTGTTCTATGTGGAGTTGTTAAAGACATTGAACTTGGTTATAAATTTGGCAAATTGGCTCTCGGTTCGCTAGAACGATTGAATACCAAAAAAAGGGATGCTAAAGCATTTGTGGTATCGGTTGCCCTAATCATGCACTGGAAAGTGCATCTTAGGAACACAATACCCATGCTGATTGATGCTTATCAAAACGGAGTGGACACTGGAGACTTTGAATTCGCTGGCTATGCTGCATGTGACGTGTGCTACAACTCGTTTTTCGTCGGTGAGGAACTCACCCAACTGGAACAGAAAACGGCAACATACAGCAAAGCAGTTGATCGAATCAGACGGGAAAGCCCCTCGACTTGGATTGCAATAGTGTGGCAGACCATTCTTAATTTGCTAGACAGGTCTGAGAATCCCAGTCGCTTAGTTGGTCGAGTGTGTAATGAAGAGCAGGCATTACCACACGCCCTTGAAGTTAAAGATGGAACTGCAATTCAAATGCTATATCTGCACAAAGTTATACTGTGTTATCTATTTGAAGAATATCATCAAGCTGTACAGAGTGCTATTCTGGCAAGGCAACATTTTGAAGAAGTGACAGCAACAAAGGTTTTACCTGTATTCTGTTTCTATCATTCTCTAGCGTTTTTGAGTCTATCGCTCGATGCTTCAAACTCTGAAAAAGTAGCTTGGCTAAACTGTGTTAACACCAACCAAGAAAAGATGCAGAAATGGGCAGAACACGCCCCAATGAATTATCTACATAAATTTTATCTAGTCGAGGCAGAGAAAGCGCGAGTCTTAGGGCAATTTCTTGAGGCTGAAGAGTTTTATGAACGGGCGATCGCAGGTGCTGCTGAAAATGAGTATATCCAGGAGGAAGCATTAGCTTATGAATTAGCGGCTAAGCATTATCTAGCGCGAGGTCGAGAGAAAATTGCTCAAACTTATATGAAAGAGGCGCACTATTGCTATAGTCGCTGGGGCGCGATCGCTAAAGTTAAAGACTTAGAAAAACGCTATCCACAGTTCTTTTGTCAGTCGTCTAGAGCCGCTTCCGCATCAGTTCCTATTACTGCTGAAACTATCTCTAATTCCTTCCATACTGCTTTCGATTTAGCAGCAGTGATGAAAGCTTCACAGGCGATTTCTCGTGAAATTGAACTGAAGCAATTGCTGCGATCGCTGATGCAAATTTTAATTGAGAATGCTGGCGCACAAACCGGATATCTGATTTTAGAAAACTCAGGAGAATGGTCGATTGAAGCGGCTTGTGAACTCAATGCCGAGGAGAATGCTTGTGCGACTCAGGTGTTACAGTCTACTCCAATTGCCGCTCAATTGCCAGAATCAATCATTCAATATGTGATTCGGACTCTGAAGCCTGTCACCTTAAATGATGCGACTCGTGAAGATGCTTTTATTAATGAGCCATACATTCAACAGAACCAGCCTCAATCTATTTTCTGTTTGCCGCTGCTGAATCAAGCCAAGCTGGTCGGTGTATTGTATTTAGAAAATCGGTTAGCCGCTGGAGTATTTACACCAGAGCGATCGCAAGTCTTGCAGCTATTATCGACTCAAGCCGCAATCGCCATCGAAAATGCCAACCTTTACTCAGAACTGCGGGCTAAGGAAAGCAAGATCACCCAGTTCCTCGAAGCGATTCCGGTGGGAATTGGGATCGTGGATGCGACGGGTCGCCTTTACTATACCAACCAATGCGGCAATCAACTCGTGGGCAAAGAGACTGATCCTTCCATCGCACCAGAGCAGATCTCAGAGGCTTATCAGCTTTATGTAGCGGGAACGGATCAAGTCTATCCAGCGGAGAGCTTGCCTATTGTGCAGGCATTAAAGGGCGAACGCATCAGGACTGAAGATATAGAAATTCGTCGAGATCATGTCTCAATTCTACTTGAGGCACGGGGAACACCAGTTTTTGATCAACAGGGCAATATCATTTATGCGATCGCTACCTTTCAGGACATTACGGAGCGCAAACAAGCCGAGAAACTCCTAGCTGACTACAACTGCACTTTAGAGCAACAGGTTGCAGAACGAACTGCTGCGTTACGACAAAGTGAGGCTAATTACCGCAACCTGCTACAAACCGCGAATTCAGTCATCGTTCGCTATGATCCGCAAGGACGGATTCACTACATCAACGATTATGGGGTAAAACTTCTGGGCTATGAAGAACATGAGATTTTAGGGCGAACCTTATTTGAAACCATCCTTCCAGATATCGAACTCTCTGGACGCGATATGAAACCCTTTGTCCATGATTTACTTCGTAATCCTCAATCGTACCCGCGAGGTGAGGGTGAAAATTTGTGTCGAGATGGTCGGCGAGTTTGGATGGAGTGGTCGAATCAAGCCATTTTCAATGACCAGGGAGATGTCGTTGAAATCTTATCGGTGGGCAACGACACCACCCAGCGTAGACAAGCAGAAGAGGCATTACAACGCAGTGAAGCCAAGTTCCGAGCTATCTTTGCAAACTCCCAGGTTGGCATCTACCGCACCCGCATCGGTGATGGATTAATTCTTGATGCCAATCAACGCTTTGCAGAACTGTTTGGCTTTGATTCACCCCAAGAGATGATTGGAATTGAACACACTATAGGCTATTGGGTCAATCCCAGCGATCGCCAACGAGGCATTGAAGTGATGAAGCGGGATGGGGAAGTGCGAAGCTTTGAAGCACAGTTGCAAAAACGAGATGGGACAGTGTTTTGGGGACTTTTCTCTTCCTATCTGAATGCAGGCGATGACTACATCGAAGGGGTGCTTGCAGATATTAGCGATCGCAAACAAGCAGAAGCAGCCCTACAAGTCTCAGAGTCAAAGCTACGGACTCTAATTGAGGCAATTCCCGATCCATTGTTTGTATTCTCTGCTGAAGGGCGATTCCTTGAAATAATGGTACTGGAACCAAATCTGCTATGGCAACCCTTTGAGGAGATGATTGGTAAAACTATGCATCAACTCGGAAGGGAAGAAGCTGATGAGTTTCTAGGTTATATTCAGCAGGTACTGAGAACCCAACAAATCCTCACGGTCGAGTATGGTGCGTTTCTAAATGGACGAGAAATGTGGTTTTCGGCTCGCATTGCCCCAATCAGCCACGATCAGGTGATTTGGCTGGTGCGAGATATTACGGCGCAGAAGCAAGCAGAAGCCACCTCGATTCTGGAAGAGCGTAACCGCATGGCACGCGAAATTCACGACACACTCGCTCAGTCGTTTACGGGCATTCTGGCTCAGGTGGGAGCGGCGAAACAGGTGCTAACGGATGATTTAGAAGCAACTGGGGCACATCTCGATCTGATCAAAGAATTGGCGCGAACTGGACTGACTGAAGCGCGGCGATCGGTTGTCGCGCTCCGTCCTCAGCTTTTGGAGGAAGGCAGTTTACAAAGTGCTCTCCATCGTCTCGTCGCTCAGGTTAGAGCTGCCGCAATGGATACCACTTTGTACTATGAGATTGAGGGTGCAGTGTATGCTCTACCCAGCGAAGTCGAGAGTAACCTACTGCGGATTGGGCAGGAAGCCTTAACCAATGCGATTAGACACGCCCATGCTGACGAAATTCGAGTGGAGCTAGTCTACAAGTATGATCAGTTTTTGTTGCGCGTAAAAGACAATGGACAGGGCTTTGGAGTGGGCAGTATTCCCTCCTCTGAGGGCTTTGGCTTACTCGGCATGAGCGAGCGGGCAGAGCGCATCGGTGCACAACTCACGATTCGGAGTCAACCCGGACACGGAACAGAGATTATTGTCACCATCGATCGGGAGTAAGCTCACGATGAGCCAAGCCACGACCATTCGGGTTCTAATTGCGGACGATCATGCTATCTTTCGGCAAGGATTAGCCACGATTATTAACCGTGACCCTGATATGAACGTGATTGCCCAAGCGGAAAATGGGGAACAAGCGATCGCGCTATTTGAGGAACACCAACCGGATGTCACGCTCATGGATCTGCGAATGCCTGAAGTTGAAGGAGTTGCCGCCATCGGTGCAATTCGTGCTATTGCTAAATCTGCTCGGATTATTGTACTAACCACGTATGATAGTGACGAAGATATTTACCGGGGATTGCAGGCAGGAGCCAAAGGATATCTGTTGAAAGAAACTGAACCAGACGAGCTTCTGAATGCGATTCGTACCGTTTATCGGGGTCAGCAGTATATTCCGCCCGATGTGGGAGCAAAATTAGCACAGCGACTCAGCAATCCAGAACTGAGTGAAAGAGAACTAGAAGTACTTCGCTCACTAGCACAGGGAATGAGTAATGCGGAAATTGCGGCGGCTTTGAGTATTGGTGAAGGCACGGTTAAATCTCATGTCAATCGGATTTTGAATAAGTTAGATGTGAGCGATCGCACCCAGGCTGTGATTGTTGCGGTTAAGCGCGGCATTGTTAGTTTGTAGGGTGTACTTTCGATCAAATGGAGATTCTAACTTAAGTTAGAGTCAGCCTTCTACTCTGCGATGGCAGGGTTACTCTATCAATTTGTACTATAAAACTTTTAACTCTCTATAGACGACAGCTTGAAGGCGATCGCCTATATTGAGTTTATGCAAATAGAAGTGCATCCAATCAGGCAAATCATGCTCGTGGGTGGTGGTTACCCTTTATAGCAAAAGGCAGAAGGCAGGAGGCAGAAGGCTTTTATGTTTTTTACTGGTATAGCAGTCGCCAAGGCGATTAGAACAAATGCCCCAAAGCTAATTGTCAATCCCAGCTTTTGCAATGTCCTAACGGTTGTGGCGGTTGCTATACGTGGTCGTTTAAGCCGTTCAATCTGTCCTAAGAGGCTGTTTGTAAATGATTATGAAGTCATCAATCAATACATCATTGACCTGGAAAACAACGTTGTCATTTGTAACCCTTGCCACCCTACTCATTCTGCTGATTGGCTGGCTCATCAAAAATCAAGTATTGCCAGTCAAGACAGTTATAGATTACAGCGCATGGGAAACCAACTTTATACAATTTTGGATCTGGGTGGCTATTGGAGTTGGGCTACTACTCCCTGGCATTGCTTTCTTGGTTTGGCTGCGTTATCCCGAACCTCGAAAAATTTTAGGCTTCTATTTACTAGTTTTACTTGTTCAGATAATAACTGAACAAATTTTAAGTAGCATTTTGTTTCCCAGTTTACTGGTAATTATCGGAACTATTTACACGATTTATCGGATTTGGCAATTATGGCAGAGTCAACAGGTTGTAAATAAAAATACTCAACTCAATACATTTAGCCCAAAAGTTCTTAATAGTTTATTGCATCTCTTACTACTTTTTTGGTCAATCAATTTAGCAGTTCTCTTAGTTTTGTGTTTTCCTGCCATTGTATAGATGGATGCAGAATTTATTTACCGCATCAGTACGTGATTCAACAACGGGTGGAACGGGCGAAATCGATGTTATCGAAAACGGATTTAACGAACTTTGGGGGTTTAAATCCCCGTCCCAAAACGTAATTGCGAATTGCGAATTGCGAATTGCGAATTGTTTTAACCATTGCTGATATTGCTTTCCAAACCGGGTTTTCCAGTCAGAGCCATTTGAACCAATAGTTTAAGCGAATTACTCGAATGACACCAAAGCAGGTTCGTTAATTCCACAAGAATCTGACAAATCATTGTAAGAATTTGAAAGAAGTCGAGCCTTGGAACTCAATACACTTTAAATAAATAGAACTAGGAGAATCCAATCATGGTCAAACAGCAATCTGTAGACGAACAAGCAAATGGAAAGGCAACTAGTAATCTGACACCAGCCCAGGAGTTTTTGCAAGAACTCTGGGATGAGCATCTGCGGCTTGAGTTTGACGCTCACAACACTGAAGATACTCTCGCCACGATGGTTGAGGATGCTTACGTTAACGGCATTCCGGTAATGATTGGGGGAGTAGGAAAACCGGCACTGCGCGAGTTTTATTCCAAGTACTTCATTCCACAGATGCCGCCGGACATGGAGTTGACTCCGGTCTCGCGCACAATCGGGACTAATCAACTCGTCGATGAAATGCTAGTTAAGTTCACTCATACCATCCAGATGGACTGGATGCTACCTGGCATTGCTCCGACTCTTAAACGGGTTGAAATGGCATTGGTAGTAATTGTTCAGTTTCGTGACGACAAGCTAGCCCACGAACACCTCTACTGGGATCAGGCGAGTGTATTGGTTCAACTCGGTATGCTTGATCCGGGTACACTGCCCGTTGTAGGAGTTGACAGTGCGCGCAAGGTACTTGATCCGAACTTGCCCTCAAACGCACTGATCGATCGTGCCAGCGATCGCAACTAAGTGCAGGAGCCAGCAAATATCAATGCCTAAACCCGCCATTTTGCAACCAGGATCGTACTCATCCTGGTTGTAGGAGGTGCTTCTTATTGCTGGCTCCTACACGTATTGCTCATTGAGTTTTTGACAAAGTGACACAGCCATTCACAACAAGAGGTAACTATCATAATGCTGAAAGACAAGGTTGCTTTGGTGACTGACTGTAAAAATTTTAACTCGCTATAGAAGACAGCTTGAAGGCAATTTCCTATATTGAATGTATGCAAATAGAGATGCAGTCAATGGATTGAGCAAGTCAATTGCAAAGTTCCGTACTTGCTGCAAACGTAAAAAAATGAACGACGATCGCAGCTACAGTTCCTTACTTGTACCCCCCTCAACTCAAGATTGGATGCAAGGTGTGCTGAGTGCCAAGGTCGTGCTGGTGATGTATGGAGACTATCAATGCTCTAGAAGTGCGGACGTTTACAGGATAATTCAAAGAATCAAACAAGAGCTGAGTGCTTCTTTTGGAGAAGATTATTTATGCTTTATCTTCCGTCATTTTCCGCAAACACAGATTCATCCTCATGCTCAACGAGCCGCCGAAGTTGCTGAAGCCGCCGCTGCACAAGGACAATTTTGGTTGATGCACGATACTTTATTTGTTCATCAACAGAAGTTAGAGAACGGTTACCTGATCGAGTATGCCAATGATTTAGGGCTTGATATGCCTCAATTTCTCAAAGATGTGTCTAAACAAGTGCATAGCGATCGCATCAATGAAAATGTTGAAGGCGGAATACACAGTGGAGTAACAACTGCTCCAGCCCTATTCATCAATAACATTCGATATGCCGGACGCTGGAAGATGACAGAGTTAATGACAGCCATTGTTGCTGCAAATCACTAAGCTCTATTCATAACTGGTCAACCGTTAGTGATTGATAACAGATATACAGTGAGTTCATCAAGCCTCGTGAATGAGCAACTTGTAAATGCTCGGTTTTAATCTCAGGAATAAGTGCCTCCAATGAAGCTAGCGGATTTTAGTAAGCACACCGCTGAGGCAATTCGATTTGAACTATTCAATCAATAAGTTTTACACAAGGAAAACAATGAAAACACTCTTTAAAAGAGTCACATTATTCTTCACTCTGCCTATCTGTATTTCAGGTTATTTCTCCTTGCCTGCTGCTGCTGATTCTACAGCCGACCTCATCTTGAGTACCCAATGCCAGGGCGGTTACACCATTAACATTTGGCGAAACTATCAGTCTGGTGAACTGCTTTATCGTGCCATCAGTCCTAACGGTAATTTAAGTTTGGGTGGAGGAACCAGCCAGGCGACTGAAGGCGTTCGAGTGTACAAATTTGGGAGTGGCAACTATGAATATTGGGTTTGGGATGGGACGTTGGATGATCCACAGGCTGGGACATTAGAGGTCTATCAAAACAACCGCCTTTTAATGCAACAAGCTTGTACGAGAAGCTGAACTTTATTCACTGGTGGATTGGGACTATTTCTCTGAACCAGAACCCTACCTGAGTTATCGCAAATGCTTTGTTCCCGTGGCACAAAAAAGTAACTGGAATACCTTTAGGTGGCTCAATTTACAACATGACGAGAAACCATGACCATTACGCTGCTTGATTGACAAAACTTTTCTGTAGGTTGGGTTCGCGATACTCAACTCAACCTTAGACACGCACGAGTAAAGGAGACAACGATGAGGATCAAAGCAACCCAAGGAAAGCAGGGAAGCGGAGCGGAAGGGAAAGACGCAACTTACGTCGAGGCTGCCGGGTGGGGGAAGTATCGGTGGTGGCGGTATGTTCTGGGATTAGTCATCATCTTCTTTGTGGGGCTGGTGGTCGGCGGCATCGCCATCCCCCGCATCGCGTTCCTGTTTGGCGGTCAGGAGGCGCTTGCGGCGGTCAATCGGCTGGATTACGCTGCGCTCGGTCTCGTGGGGGGCTTCGTTGCGTTCAGGGCGAGTTTTCTGTTCTTCCTCGCGGGAATCCTGATCGCCGTCACCCTCATTCACCAGCGTCATCCCCGGACGCTGGTCACAGCGCGGGAAAAGATTAGCTGGCGGCGTGTCGGTCAGGGGTTTGTGGCGTGGTTCGTGCCAGTCTGGCTGATCGCTGGGCTGGGACAGTACTTCTTGTATCCCGACACCTTCTCTTTTAACTTTGACCTCACAACGTTCGCGCTCTTCGTGCCGATCGCACTGATTTTCGTTGCGATCCAGACCACCACAGAGGAGCTTTTCTTTCGCGGCTACATTGTGCAGGGTGCGAGTATTGTTTGGTCTAACCGCGTGTTTCTGGCGCTGGTGCCAGCCACGATCTTCGCCCTATCGCACCTGCTCAACCCGGAGGCAAGTGCGGGCGGTTGGCTCACGGTATTCTTCAACTACTTCCTCGTTCCCGGTCTGGTGTGGACCGTGGTTTCGTTGATTGACGGAACCACCGAACTCGCCATCGGCGTACACTTCGCGAACAACATCGGCGGCAATCTCTTGATGGGCGTAGCCGGAAGCGCCGTAGCCGGAAGCGCCGTGACCGCGCCGACTCTATTCACAGTCAGCAAGTTCCACGCGACCTACACGGCGCTATCGATGCTGATTGTCGTACCCGTGTTTCTGGCGATCGCCTACGGGGTGTTCAAGCAGGAGTCGCCCCAATCCGTTTCTCAGAGCCACTAGAAGGGTCGTTGGTGACCCCGGCAAATCCCGAACCCATCAGCAACTGAAGTCAGCAACCCGATAAAAGGAGTCAATGATCATGCCTCGTGTTTCTTCAAATCACCTGCGGGAGTCGGGAAAGCCCCCTTCCGCATCCTCGGCTCGGTCTAGCAAAACCTCCCGTCCGGGCTGGCCCGAGATTATTGTCGGACTCGTTGTCTATTTAATTGTAGGGTTCGGAGGCGTCTCGCTGTTCAAGCAACTCGGTCTTCTCACCCCTTGGCGAGGAGCTGCTCTACCGAGGCATCGTCACCAACGCCCTGCTGCGCTACGGTCCGTTCGCTGGGGTCGTGGGTAGCACTGTGATCTTTGCCCTCATGCATGGGATCAACAGCATCTTTCCCGCTGCTGTGGTGGCTGGTCTTGCCACCGCCGAGGTCTTCCGTCGCAGTGGATCGATCTGGCCGGGTCTCGTCGTCCACTTCGTTTTCAACCTGCCCTCGTTCCTGCTGATGGTGCTGTTCACCAGCACGGGCTAATAGGACAGATCATCTGGAGATTAAACCAATGGTAATTCTGAAACAATTTGGGATTTTATTTGTATTGGGCAGTGTCGGAATTGTCATGTTCACGATCACGTCTATTCCTTTAATCGAGCAACAGTTAGCGAAACTGTCTCCAGAAAGACTGGAAAAAGTACCTCCATTGTGGACTTTAATGCTTCTGCAAGGACTACAGTATTCAGTTCTACTGGCAATCAGCATTCTAATCGGCATTGGTTGTGCCTATCGCGTTGGATTAAACTCCCATTTGATTGATCATTGGGTGTTTCATACCACTAAGTCTCCATCTTTTGCTATCGAGATAAAGTGGAGTTTGGGTGTGGGTGCAGCGGCGGCGATCGTTCTCCTGTTGCTCGATCGGTTGATGCAACCTGCTCTACCTGAAGCGCTACGGGCAGCCAATAATCCAGAGCCAAGTGGGTTGAATTTGCTTACAGCAATGTCCTATGGCGGCATCACTGAGGAAATTCTGCTGCGTTGGGGTTTAATGTCGCTGCTTGTTTGGATCGTGTGGAAAGTTCTAAAACAAGGCGTTACGTTGCCCAGTCAAGGGATTTACCAGGGTGCGATCGTTCTAGCCGCGTTGGTATTTGGACTACTACACCTGCCAGCGACTGCTGCGATCGTTCCCCTCACGACCGTTGTGATTATTCGAGCATTGTTACTGAATGGAATTGCGGGAATTGCGTTTGGCTGGCTCTTTTGGCAATACTCGCTAGAAGCTGCAATGTTAGCCCACATCAGCGTTCATGCTTTTACCTTTGTTCTTAACGGTTTACTGGCAAGGTTGGTTTAAGTTTTGGAATAGATCTCGTAGGGCTATCACTGCCCATAAAGCTTTACTGTGAAAGGTTTTAAAGATGGTGGGCGATGCCCACTACTTGAATTGATGCTCAACTCTACAGTTTTAAGGTGGTCAATCACATGATTCAATGCAAAGATTTTGCGCCTCGAATTACTGAACGGGGACCCTTCGGCGGACCTTCCGAGTATGAATCTTTTTCTGAGGTTGTGAGTGCTGTCAATCAGTGGATCGAAAGTACAACGATACAGGTAATCAATGTTGAAACCGTTGTTTTACCTGATCGGATTGAAGGCACCAGTGATGATGTCTACGGAGTGACGACCAGTAATGCTTTCCACCCAGTGATGATCAGTCAGGGGCTTGCAATCAAATGCTTTCAATGTGTGCGTGTTTGGTACAGAGAATAAGCTTCACCAGAGAAGAAAGAATGAAACGATCTACCTTGTTTACTTTCCTGTACCTCGCGCTGGGAGTCTGTCTGACGGCGATCGCGTTTGGATACCCAAACCTACCTTCGGGCCTTCAAACTAGCCTGTTGATCAGTGCAGGAGTGTCCTACATCGCTTGTATTTTCAATCCATCTTGGCGGGAGAGGACAATCCGCTTCTATCGCAGCCGCAATTCATCGGTAATCCTATCCTCGTTGGTGATTGGATTCACTATTATTTGGATAATTTGGGAGGTTCAAAGTCAGAACTGGACGATGGAAGCTATTTTACGAGCGTTTTCGCGGCTAATCGTTGTTTTACTGTTTGCTGAAAATATTGTGATTATAAGGCAAGTGAATCCTGAAAATTAGGGATGACAATCTGCAAATTTCTGAATCGCTCGATTCATCGTTCTGTTGATGAAAACCGCTTTCACAGAGGTTGAACCGAATAGTACAGATATCGAGTTGAAGTGCAACACTGGGATGAGCATTATGGTGCAGCATGAATGGCAAGATGAAACACGACAATTGGCGATCGCACCTCGCCTGTGGCTCTGGTGGACATTGGCGACTACAATTTTTAATATCGGTCATGCCATTGAATTGACAAACTTTAGTATCTCTGAAGTTCAGCCTTTAGCTGTGGGATTGGAGAGAATTGCCAGCAACCCAATAGCGGTGCTGCAAGCGGTATTGGACTGGACAGGGGGGCAGCCGTTTCTGACTCAAAAAGTCTTTCAACTGATTCAGAAGGCTTCTGAACCAATTCCCGCAGGAGGAGAAGCGCAGTGGGTCGAGACTTTAGTGCAAAAACAGGCGATCAACAACTGGGAAACCTCCGATGATCCAGAGCATCTGAGGACAATTCGCGATCGCCTTTGCCGATGCCGTTCCGGCGATCGCATCCTCAATTCGTTGAAGTTGGGCACTTAAGCACCGGGGTACAAAGCAGCACGGAAGGCGTTAGACGACTTCATAAGTAAAAATGCTTAAGTGACTCCACACATCCTGTTTATGTCCTAAATAGGTTTCATTTAGGCCCTAGTAGCTGCTCGGTATAAGACACGTTTAGACCTCAAATAGGACTCTTTTAGGGGTAGACACAGAATGGCTATTCCAGTCCCCGGTGGCGGCAATATTATCGTTCCACTGACAGTGTGGAAGCAAGCCTTGGCTCTACCTCAATGGGTCTACCTCACAGATCAGTTGGTGCAGGTCTTGGGAAAGGAGTTTTAGCAGGAGTGACTGAGCGGAGTGTAGGAAGAAGTGATTGCCAGGAAGCATATGTAGTGAGAACGCTATATTTGTCTGCTCTTGCCAAGCTTTTAACTCGTCGTAGCTCACCTCTCGATCCTGCAACCCCCCAAAAGCAGTAATAGGACAATCTAGCGGTGGCTCGGCAGTATAAGCATAAGTTTCGACAACAGTAAAGTCTGCACGTAGGGTAGGAAGGAGTAGTTGCATCAGTTCAGCATTTTCTAACACCGCTTGAGGGGTACCCTCAAGGTCGCGTAGTTCCTCCAGGAATTCGGGTTCTGGCAGGTTGTGGATCGGTGGGTCTGGATCGGGAAGTTGAGGGGCACGATGACCGGAGACATACAGCTGAACTGGATTCAAGTTGTAGTTTCTGCGGAGTAGGCGGGTCAATTCAAAGCTAACCAGTCCACCCATGCTGTGTCCAAAGAAGGCAAATGGCTTGTCTAAACGGGGAAGGAGGGCATCGGCGATCGCTTGAACCAAGGGATCGAGATTCGTAAACGCAGCCTCTGTCAACCGGAATCCCCGTCCGGGTAATTCAACAGAGCAAACCTCAACAGATGACGGTAAATTATCTGACCAAGTGCGAAAACTCCATGCTCCTCCACCAGCATAGTGAAAGCAGAAGAGTCGCAGCTTTGCTTGAGCATTGGGTTGAGGACAGATAACCCATGACTTTGAGGTTTGTGCTGTTGTCATTGTCAACTATCAATAAAATAGTTTCTATAAATTAGCAAGGTTTGGAAGAATGATTTTTTTTAAATTCTATCCAAGTCAACAAAGAAATTATCACAAAAGCCAGTGTATCTACAAACGGAAAACCATAGTAAATTCCATTAACTCCAAAAAATATTGGTAAAATCAAAAATATTGGTAAAAATAAAACTAATTGTCTTAACAGGGTAATAAATCCTGCCATTTTACCATTACCTATAGACTGAAACAAGGCAATACTACAGGATATAAAAGAAGCAAATGGTAGGAAAAAAACAACCAGGCGAAAGTTTAGTAAATCATTATAAGTAAAAGCAAAATTTGGTATTAACCAGCTAAGAAATATTTTGGGATCTAATTGTAAAGGTAGCCAGATTAGAATTAAAAAAATGGTTCCTCCTATTCCAAAAATTAAGTAGGCATCCTTGATTCTTTTATAGTCTCTAGCTCCATAATTCATACCAATTACTGGATTTAGGGCTTGCACAAATCCATATAAAGGAGTGATTACCAAGGAATATAAGCTAATCGTTGCTCCCGCGAAAGCAATATCACTATCCGTTCCATAGTAAGCGATTGATTTAAAAAACACGATTTGTTGAACTATGCCTATGACTTGCATGAGCATTACTGATGTCCCTACTGATAGTATTGTTGGTAGTAAATCTACTGCAAGAGTAATTTGTTTGGGATTAACCGAAATCAAACTTTTACCGGAAATAAAGTATGTACAATTTACAAAACAATAAACTACACCTGAGATAACTGTAGCCCAAGCAATTCCTTTAATTCCCAAATTAAATACACTCACAAAGAGAGGATTTAAAATATTATTAAGCACAACATAAATTCCAGCAAATAAGCTCGCTAGTGCAATTCTACCTTCAGCTTTTATTAACTGACTAGAAGAGACGGCTACGACCAAAAATACTGACCCCAACAGATAGGTTTTAAAGTACTCTGAACCATAGGCAGCTACTTCACCTTCTCCTCCCATAAAGGAAATTAATTCATCACTAAAACTGTATCCAAAAATAGTGATAAAAGAAGAAATAATGACACTTATAATTATCAAGGTACCAAATATTCTTGACTGAGTTTTGGTATCTCCTGAACCAATGGCTCGACTGAGGATTGAGGCAGAACCGACTCCGACGGACATGCCACATCCAATAACAATAAACGTGAGTGGCAAAGCAAGGGATATAGCGGCTAAGGCAGTTTCACCAATAAGTCGTCCGGCAAATAAAGCATCAAGAAAAGTATTCAAGGCAATTAGCAGCATTCCCAGAATACCGGGAGTTGATAACTTGAACATCAGTTTAACGAGATTGCCATTGAGGATCTCATTGGTCAGTTGAGATTGTTTGTGGGAAGTCATTCTGAATGCTGAAGTATGAAGGATGTTAGCGCAGCGAGGTGATAGCCCCGGATTAAATTAACCGCCATTCCAAATGTAGGGACTTAAAATAAAGACGCACCAATTCGACTGCTCACTTGTACTGGCTCCCTCTCGCTTGGATATTTCTTTATCTTTATCATAGAGAAAGCTGGGGACTTGAAACGATTGCTTACAAGACTTTTCATCGTTCATGAGTATTTTTTATTAGTGATTGTTGAATTATCGATCGCTGTTAAATTGAACCAACAACCAATGGCTGAGACTGTCCTTGATGCTGACGCCGACCCTGCATGAGCATTTTCACGCCACTAGCTGGGTAGCACATCAAACCCCCAAACTTCGGTTTCTCTGGTCGCTTGTCAACCAGTGCTAATTGATAGCGCGAAAGAATCGTCGCCAACACCAGCTTCATTTCAAATAGGGCAAAAGTGCCTCCGATACAAACACGAGCACCGCCGCCAAAGGGAAAAAATTCGTAGGGAGAGAATTGTTTTTCTAGAAAGCGCTCTGGCTTGAATTGTTTTGGCTCTGGGTATAAATCTTCACGCTGATGTGTGGAATAAATATTACCAGTGAGCGCTACACCCGGACTCAACTCATAACCCATCACCTCAACTGGGGACTCTACCAACCTGGGAAATGTAAATAACTGAGTCGGGTAAATTCGCAAAGCTTCGTTACAAACAGCATTAAGGTAGGGTAATGCAACAATGCTCATGGGCTCTGGATTTTTACCAAGGCTATCGAGTTCCTCAATCAGTCGATCGCGAACGACAGGTAAACGGTGAATCCAGTACAAAGACCAGGCGATCGCAGTTGCTGAAGCATCTTGAGCTGCGAATATGGGTGATAATAGAAGGTCGCGCACCTCTTCATCGCTTAATGGTTCACCTGATTCATCATGAGCAAATATGAGATCGGAGAGAATGTCAGTGTGTGAAGGTTTTGCTTGCTTGCGGCGTTCTTGGACTTCAGCGTATAGCAATTGGAAAAGTTCTTGCCGGAGGTGAAGCAGGTATCCCTGTGGACTCCACCGACCTAAATCCCGTTGTCCAAAGGGGAGTCTTGTGGCAATCTCAAACAAGGGAGAATTCGCATGTTTGAGCACAGAAACGAATAGATGCTTGATTTTGTCATAGCGCTCTCCTTCAGGCAATCCCATCACAACCTCTATACCCACTCGCAGGGTGATATCTTCGATGGTAGGGTAGGCAATAAAAGGTTTCCCGATCGCCTGTTGACTCATGATTTTTTCTGTGAGTTCGCAGATCCGTCGTCCGCAGGCTTGCATCCGCTCTCCGTGAAAAGCCTGCATTAACAGCTTGCGCCGATGTTTGTGACGGAAGCCATCGAGTTGAAGGACTCCTCGCTCTCCTGTAATCAAGGCGAAACTCTGGTTCAATGCACCGGATGCAGTGATTTCTTTGACGTTAGTGAAAATCTGCTTTATCCCTGAAGGATTGCTGACGAACAGTGTTGGTGTAGAATCAGGCATGATTATGGTGAAGATCTCACCATAGCGTTTGCACATGGCATCCAGCCAGCCAAAGGGGTCAGCTTGGAGTTTCGGATACAGTTGTCTAGCGGGAGCTTTCGGTCCTGGGGGTAGTTTCATCAGTATTCTTTACTTGCGTTCTGTATACAAGAGTGAGCCTTATCAATAAGATTTCTCAACTGTCTAGCTAATTCCTGAATATGAGGTTCGACGAACATCGAGAAATGATCTCCTGAAACTTCAATGACTTGAATAGGCTGGGTGGAACATTTACTCCAACCTAGAAAGGGGTCATCAGTATGGAATTCTGGACTCTCAAAGTCATGAATAATTTGCTCCTTAGCTTTCAAGAGAGTCATCTGGTGAGGATAAACCTGCGGAACATAATCTCGCATGGCTTGGACATGAGCTTTGAAAAGTTTGTAATAGCGGAGAAAATCCTTAACCTCTTTGTCGCTAAAGATGAAGTTAGCTTTTTTATTGATTAAATGAAATTGCTCATCCACTGGCAAATCTCGAAGTTCCTCAAAAGGAAGGGAAAAGTCAATATTATTGTTAGTTTTTAGCGATTCCGCCATGCGAAGGAAGAATTTTGCATCATCATCGTCTGCTGGTTTAACGGCTGTTTCTGATAATATGGCGTCGATGACAACTAGCAAACCTACTGTTTGACCCTGCCTTTGCAATTGTTGCGCCATTTCAAAAGCAAGTACACCCCCGTAACAAAACCCTCCTAAAAGATAAGGGCCATTCGGTTGTACCTGACGAATTTCTTCGAGGTATCGAGCTGCTGTTTCCTCCACCGAAATTATTTCAGGTTCCTCTTGGTCAGGGGTATGTTGCAATGCATAAAATGGGTAGTTCTCACCCAGTCTTCTGGACAAGTTAAAGTAAGCCTGAACACCTCCACCAGCGCCATGCATACAGAAAAAAGGAATTTTGGAACCAGAAGACTGAATGGCTACCAGATGAGAATTGGATGTCTCATGGACAGGCTGACTGACAAGGTGAGCTAGTTTTTCAATCGTTGGGTTTTCAAAAAGAGCAGACAGGGGAAGATTGTGCCCAAATCGATCGTATATTTGAGCCATTAAGCGTACAGCTAAAAACGAATGACCACCCAAGTCAAAGAAGTTATCTGTTACTCCAATCGGGCTAGTATTCAGGAGATTTTCCCAAGTCTTCGCTAAAGTCAGTTCCGTAAAATTCCGGGGAGCAATGAAGGATTTCGTGGTGTTTGGTCGGATACCGTCGTCGGTGGGAAGCGCTTGCTTGTCTACTTTACCATTAGGTGTCAGTGGGAGTGCATCTAGTACTACGAAAGCGGACGGTAGCATGTAATTTGGCAGTTTCTGCTGTAAGTCAGCGCTTAACTGTGGCACTATGTCTGGCTGATCTGTCACTATATATGCAATCAAACGCCGATCGCCTTGAGCATCATCTCGGACAATGACGACAGATTCTTGCACATCTGGATGTTGTGAGACTACAGTGGCAATTTCTTCCAGTTCCACTCGGAAGCCACGGATTTTGACTTGGTCATCATGGCGACCTAAATACTCTAGATTTCCATCGTTGAGATAACGCACTAAGTCGCCAGTTTTGTAAAGTTTGGTTCCTGGAAAAAAGGGGTTATCAATAAACCTTGCCTGAGTTAATTCAGGACGATGCAAATATCCCCTAGCTAATCCATCGCCACCAATATAGAGTTCACCAACAACTCCTACAGGCGTTAGTTGCAAATGGCGATTCAATACATAGACCAGAGTATTGTCAATAGGGCGACCAATGGGAATGCTGGTTGCTTGTTCTGGCAATAAACTAATGTCGTAGTAAGTGACGTTGGCAGAAACTTCCGATGAGCCATAGAGGTTGATCAGTTTCGCAGATGGCATTAATTCTCGGAATGTTTGAGCTAAGCTAACAGACAGCGCTTCACCACTCGTTATCCAGAGTTTTAGATGTGACAAATTTCTAGTCAGATGACTGTAGGTATCCAAAAGTAAGCGCAGCAGTGAGGGCACAAGTACGATACGCGTAACGTTGTGATGTGCCAGAGTTTCGATGAACAATTGGAGGTCTTTGAGAATGGCATCGGGAATAATCACACTGGGAACGCCCTGAAGTAAGGGAGCAAAAATTTCCCATACTGAGTCTACAAAGCTAATCGCTGTCTTCTGGCAACAAACTTCCTCTTGTGTGAAGGGATAGGTTTTCCACAGCCAGTGCAAGCCATTGACTGTACCTTGGTGAGTCCCAAGAACGCCTTTAGGAGTTCCGGTGGAACCAGAAGTATAGATAATATAAGCGAGATTATCAGCTTTTGACGGACTGATCGGGTTTTCCTGACTTTCTTGGGCAATTTCGTCTTTGTGGATGTCCAGGCATATAGTTTTGGCTTTTGATGCAGGTAGCTTTTCTAATATCTCTTGTTGGGTGATTAACACCAATGCCTGGGAATCAGAGAGCATGAAGCCAAGGCGATCGACTGGATAACTTGGGTCAAGGGGAATGTATGCACCGCCAGCTTTGAGGACAGCTAAAATTCCCACAACCATTTCTACTGAACGTTCCAGACAAATCGCAACCAAAGAAACTTTGGTTACACCTTGTTTTTGTAAATAATGGGCAAGCTGATTAATTCTCTGATTAAGTTGACGATAAGTCAGTTGCTCTGTTTGGCTAATTAATGCTAATGCATCAGGAGAATGCTTGACTTGCTGCTCAAATAGTTGATGGAGAGATGCATCTTGGGGATAATCTGCACGAGTCTGATTCCACTCAAATAATAGTTGCTCTCGCTCTTTAGCCGTGAGGGGTGACAATTCTGAGATGCGCTGTTCTTGATTCGCAACAATGTTTTCCAATAAAGCTTGGAAATTGCTGATGAATCGGGTTATTGTTACCTCTTCAAAAATGTCTGTATTGTACTCCAAAAACCCTGTTAAACCCTGTTGAGATTCAGACATCGACAGGAAAATGTCCAGCTGAGCTGTACCGCTATCGAACTCCAAAGTACGCAAGGTTAAACCAGAAATTTCCTGCGCGGGCATTGGGGTGTTTTGCAGGACAAACATCACTTCATAAAGCGGATTCCGGCTTAAGTCTCGGTCGGGTTGCAATTCTTCTACAAGCATCTCAAAAGGCAAATCCTGATGTGCATAAGCATCGAGAGTTACCTCACGCACTCGATGTAGCAGTTCGCGGAAGCTAGGGTCGCCACTGAGGTTATTACGCAACACCAAAGTATTCACAAACAAACCCAGCATCCCTTCTAATTCAGCTCGATTCCGGTTGGCAATTGGGGAACCAATTAGGATGTCTTCTTGGTCTGTGTAGTGGTACAGCAAGGTATTGAATGCTGCCAGCAGAGTCATAAATAAAGTGGCATCTTCTCGCTGACTGAATTGATTTAGTGCATCTGTGAGAGTTTTTGAGAATGTAAAGTATTGCTTAGCACCAGTAAAAGTGGTCACAGTAGGTCGCGGACGATCTGCGGGTAACTGTAGTACAGGTAGTTCGCCGCTGAGTTGTTGCTTCCAATAATTAAGTTGAGTTGATAGGACTTCACCTTGGAAGCGATCGCGCTGCCAAACCGCAAAATCTGCATACTGAATCGGGAGTTCAGCTAAGGGAGAAGGCTGATTTGTGGAGAAAGCTGCATACAGTGTTGCAAACTCCCGCAGAAACACACCCATAGACCATCCATCCGTAATGATATGGTGCATGGTCAAAAGGAAGACGTGTTCTTCGTCACTCAATCGCAGTAAAGTTGCTCTGACTAAAGGTTCTTTAGCCAAATTGAAATGTTTCTTGGCTTCTTCAGCGGCAAGTTGTTTAATCTCTGGTTCCCAGTTTTTTCCGGACAAATGCTCGAAATTGATGATGGGTAAGTTCCAGGTTAATTCCGGTACAATCTCCTGTACTGGCTCTCCATTTACAAGTGCAAAAGTTGTACGCAAAACTTCATGACGCTTAAAGATTTCATTAAGACTTTGCTGGAATGCAGTAATATTAAGCAGTCCTTTTAAATGACAGGCGATAGGAATATTGTAGAAAGGACTCCCGTGGTAAAGTTGGTCAATAAACCACAGCCTTTGTTGCGAGAAAGATAAAGGAGCCTTGTTATAGAATTGACGCTTTGGAATAGTATCAGCTTTAAATTTTCCTCCTTTCCACTTTTCCAAAAGGGCTTTCTTGGCGGGTGATAAATTGGGGTATTGCTTATCCATTTCGGAGAATTTTAATACTTGTTACGTTATAACTTGTAAAGTGAGTGCCTGTTTTAGTCAGCGATGTACTGCTAGCAAAAATTTTAGGGATTGTTCCAATTAGCACGAAAACTAGTTACCTAAAAGAACTGCAACTTGTTCTTCCGATAATTCTTCAATTTTCTCTAACATAAGTTGCTCAATCATTTCTGCTTGTTTTACAGGTATCATTGCTTGCAGTAAAAGGTCTCGCAGTGGTAGCTCTACTGGAAACTTTGTTCGCAATCGAGAAACTAGTTGAGTTGCAATCAGAGAGTCTCCTCCCAATTCATAGAAGTTATCGTAAATACCAACTTGTGCAATTCCAAGAACTTCTTGCCAGATTTCGGCAATTTGTTTTTCTAACTCGTTAGTTGGAGCAACATAGGAATTACTAAGGTTAGGTCTGGAATAGCGTGAGGATAAGTCTGCTTGACTGGAATGTTTTGAATCTGGTAGAGAGTCAAGGTTAAATGTGTGATGGCGCTGCGTGCCGCGCCAAAGGCGATCGCACCGGGTTTTGAGATCGACTGTGGAAACAACAACTTGAGTTCCCTCTCCTAAAGAGAGTATCCGTTTAAATACTTCTACGCTTTCTATTTCAGTGATGGCTAACTCCACCCCAGATGCCTGTTCAAATACTGTTTGTTCTTGGGTTGCATTCAGTTGCAATTTATCCCAATTTATAGAAAGCCAGGGGGGACATTTAGTTTGGTTTTGTCTTTGTCTTTGAGTAAAGGTATCTGTTAATTGATTAACCCCTGAGTATAAAGCTAACCCAAACCCTCCTAAAATGGAAGACAAATAAGAAAATATAATACAAAAACTTAGATTTTTATTTTGTATTATTTGTTCTAATACAGTAATTTTATGGCGTTGATAGTCAAGTTGTTTTTCTAACGTTGTACTATCAATTTCTGATATCGAACTAAATATATTTTCGCGTGTTATTCCAGTTGAATAGATAACCCCATGAATTTGACCAACCTTTTCAGGTGCAAGGCTCTGGTGCATTTGATCGTAGTTAGTTGCATCTGCACGCACCACCAAAACTTCTGCACCTAATTCATCTAACACTAGCAATTTTCTGATTTTACGACTCACCTCATCTTCTTGAGCGTGAGTTTCTAACCATTGCAAGTATTCATCCCTGCCAGGGAAAGCGGAATCTTCGATAAATATGAGTTTGGCTTGTAGGGTTTTTGCTAGATATTCCGCAATCACAACTCCAAGACTTTCCAGTCCGCCTGGAAACAGGTATACACCTTGTTGTCTCAAACGAGTTTTTTCTTCAATTACTGACTCTAAGCGCATTGGCTCAAATGTTTGTACCCAGCGGTAGCGATCGCGATATGCAACAACCAAGTCTGACGACAAAGCTGTGAACTCACCTAAGATTTGGTCAATAATAGGACTGTCACAATCTCCTCGTCCTCTCTCTGCGTCTTGGCGATTCGTTAAAGCAACATCAATACTCCGACAGGTGATATTAGGATACTCTTGCGGAATTACCTTACATAAACCTAAGACTGTTGCTTTCTCTGGAACCAGAGTTTCATTGCCACTGACTTCTTGGGTCTGGTTCGATACAACCCATATTTGCAGGTACTCATTAATGTTGAGCTTACCAAGAGACTGCGTTAAAAATAGCAAACTGTTAAATTCTAAATACTTACCCAGTTGACGATTGTCAAAAGTATTCAGACTCCATAAGTGAGCAATGTTATGGGGAATTTTATCTTGTGCAATCAGCTCTTGGAACAACGCCTCGTAGTCATCTCTGTTTTGGGGATTAATAGCATAGACTCCCTCACTCAATTGTGTAAATTTCTCTCCCACTTTCACCACAAGCACATTTTTGCCATTCTGTTCCAGTTTGTTAACTAACTGGGAACCTACCCCCCACTCATCAACAAACAACAACCATTGTTCTTGTGCAGATTCTATTGGAGAAGGGAAGGATGCATGAGGTAGCAAGGAACGTTTCCATGAAGGGATATAGAACCAGTCAGCAATGTCTTGTTTTTTGTCTACTGTTACTGGCTTGCTACTTAAAGAAGGTGATGACGATTTTGCCTCAATCCAGTATCTTTGTCGCTCAAAGGGGTAGGTAGGCAAAGGCAGACGATGACGCCGCTCGTGGGTATAAAATCCTGACCAATCTATCTCTACTCCAGCTAGCCACAACCGACCTAGTGTCTGCAACAAGAAGCTCACATCCGATTGTTGTTCTTTGACATGGCGTAAGGAAGTCAGCACCTGTTGTTTGGCTTGTGGCTTCAAATGCTGTGTTGTGAGTGTGCTTAATGTCCGCCCCGGACCTACCTCTAAGAAAACACCATCAAACTGCTCTAATAGTTGAGATATCCCATCAGAAAACTTCACAGATTGCCGTAGATGTTGACCCCAGTAGCTGGGATTTGTCGCTTGTTCATCTTTTATCCAAGTACCAGTCACATCGGAAATGAAGCGAAGGCGTGGCGGATTGAGTTTGACTTTTTTGACAGCCTGCACAAAGGGTTCCACTATTGGTTCCATCATCTGGGAGTGGAAAGCATGAGATGTATGCAATAGCCGACATTCAATCCCTTGGGAGGATAATTGATTTTGGAGTGAGGCTATAGCCTCCCTAGAACCGGAAACTACGCATGAAGATGAAGTATTGATTGCTGCTATTTGGATAGACGGGCCACCGTGCGTCTGTTGCTCCAACAGAGATTGCACCTGTTTTTCGGGAAGTGGAATTGCCAGCATACTCCCGACGGGCAACTGTTGCATCAGTTTTCCCCTGGTTGCCACAATTGCTAAAACATCTTCCAAGGAGAACACACCAGCAATTGTTGCCGCGACATATTCCCCGATGCTGTGACCAATCATCGCCTCTGGACGCACTCCCCATTCCATCCACAACTGGGCGAGGGCGTATTCAATTACAAACAGTGCTGGTTGGGTGATGGCTGTTTGTTGTAGTTGTTGAGATGCAACTTCAACCAGTTGTGCTTTGGGGAAGAGTATCTGGCGGATATCCAGATTGAGCAGGGGTTGGAGAGTCTTGGCGCAAGTATCTACATGTTTTTTGAAGGTGGCTTCCACCTCGTACAGTTCCTGCGCCATATTTACATATTGCGCCCCTTGTCCGGAAAACATGAAGATTACTGGACAGTGACTGGGTTTGCGATAGTTAGTGAAAATACGTTGCGCTTCTTGGGAGGTCAGCACTTTCAGTGCATCGTCAATGTCCTGGCAAACCAACATGCGGCGATGCTCAAAAGCCCGACGACCTACTTGTAGGGTATGAGCGACATCAGGCAGGGTAATATCGGGATGTTGCTGGAAGTAATCAGCCAAATTTGTTGTAGCGCACTCCAGGGCTGAATTAGTCTTAGCCGAGAGCAGCAACAACTGCCAAGGGCGTGAAGAGCTAGAGGCTTCAACGACGGGAGCTTCTTCGAGAATCACATGAGCATTAGTTCCACCAATTCCGAAAGAACTGACTCCAGCACGGCGAGGAATACCGTTGGTCTTCCATTCAGACAACGTGGTATTGACGTAGAAGGGACTGTTAGCAAAATCTATCTGGGGATTGGGCTGTTTGAAGTGCAAGCTGGGGGGTATTTGTTTATGTTTAAGCGCTTGGATGGTCTTAATTAAGCCAGTAACACCAGCGGCTGTATTCAAATGTCCGACATTGGTTTTAACTGAACCAATAGCACAGAAGCCTTTTTTGTCAGTTTGGAGTGAGAACGCCTGTGTGAGAGCCTCAATTTCAATAGGGTCACCTAAGGAAGTTCCGGTTCCGTGAGCCTCGATGTAGCTAATAGTTTCAGATTCGACTCCAGCTAAGGCAAGCGCCTCTAAAATCACCTCTCTTTGACCATCCACGCTGGGGGCTGTGTAACCAACCTTTAAAGAGCCATCGTTATTGATAGCCGAACCTTTGATGACGGCATGAATACAATCGCCATCAGCAAGGGCATCTTCTAATCGCTTCAACACGACAACCCCCAACCCATTGCCGAAAATGGTTCCCTGAGCATTAGCATCGAAGGCTCGGCAGTGTCCGTCAGGAGAATTAATCCCTCCTTCTTGATAGTAGTAACCAGCTTTTTGTGGCACTTGTATCGAAACACCACCGGCCAAAGCGATATCACTTTCGCCGTTCAGCAAACTTTGGCAGGCTAAGTGAACGGCAACCAAAGATGTAGAACAAGTGGTCTGAACATTGATGCTCGGTCCCCTTAGGTTTAACTTGTAAGAAATTTGCGTGGGCAGGTGGTCTTTATCATTTCCAATCCACGTTTGGAACTGGTCTACTGATTCTATTAAGTCCCGATTTGGATATAGGTTTGAAAATAAGTAACTACTCACGGTTACACCAGCGTAAAGACCAATTTGGTCACTGTAAGTTTCCGAGTTGTAACCAGCATTTTCTAGCGCTTCCCAGACACTTTCTAGGAAGAGACGATGTTGTGGGTCTGCTATTTCAGCTTCTCTGGGAGAAAAGCCGAAAAATGAAGCATCAAAAAATTCTATATTCTCTAGTACAGTGCCAGCCTTGACATAGCTGGGGTCATTCAACACAGCGGCGTCTATTCCTGTGGCTACTAGTTCTTCATCTGTAAAAAAAGAAATTGACTCCACCCCGTCTCGCAGATTTTGCCAAAAAATATCAATATTTTTTGCCTCTGGAAAACGACCCGCTAGACCAATAATAGCTATTTCATCTCTATGATCAATAGTATTAAGTTCATTTGAATTATTCATATAAATAAATCCTTTTAATTGATAGATTGCAATAGTTGAGACTCGTAACTGATACTCGATCTTTTTTTTACTTCATTAGGCTACGTTATCGGACGCTTCTATAGAAGTTGATGTGGAAAGTTCCAAGGCAATCTGAATCTGATCGTTCAAAACCGCTTCGATATCATCTTCAGTAGTCAGTGGATTTGCAATCACTGCCCGCAGTGCAACAATAGGAACTTCTTTTCCAGCGCAGATAGTTGTTTTCATCGTCCGCGAGATAAAGGTACGACCCGCTTGACGCTGGCTTTTTTGAAGGCACTCATTAAATTGATTGATGAGTTGATTATCAGTTTCAGTTAACTGCTTCTTGGCAGCACGCTCTCTCAAGGACTCTGGGATGTAGCGATAGATTAGAATGTTAATATCTGGCTGGGCTAACAATTCAAACTCAGACATGGCACAGATACGAGCAGCCATGTATTGAGTTTTCCTGATTCCTTCATCAATTAAAAATTCATATCCCTTGACCCCTATCAGGTTTAGTCCAGCATGAAGGAATAATGCCATAGCGGGTCGAGAACCTTCCAAAGTCCGTTTTCCTAAATCGAACGAACTCTTACGCATGGTGTAACTGGCATTCTTTTCGATCGCTTGCGCCATTTTTGGATCGCGCAGAAAGACCATACCAATGCCCATCGGCAGATACAGTTGTTTATGTCCATCAATAGTCACTGAGTCTGCCCGTTCGATGCCAGCAAGCTTATACCGATGTTGTTCGGAAAAGATGAGTGGCCCACCCCAAGCCGCATCTACGTGAAAATGAACATTAGCTTCTCGTGCAATCTCCGCGATTTGCCAAAGGGAATCCATACCACCAGAGTCTGTAGTGCCAGCAACGCCCACAATCGCGATAATATGCTTGTTCTGAACACGACAGTCTGCAACAGCTTCGCGCAGGGCTTGTATGTCAACCCGATTGTTGCGATCGCTCTTAATTTTAATCAAACCCTGTGTACCAATGCCCATTAAATCAGCCGCTTTATCAAACGAGTAGTGCATCAACTCAGAGCCAATCACCACTGCTCCTTTGTAGCCGTAGAAATTTAGGGCTACAGCTAAGCCTTCCTTTTCTACACCAAGAAAGCCATCCTTGGGTCCCAAAGAAGCATTACGAGCACACCAAAGCGCTGTGATATTTGCTGTAGTGCCTCCAGAAACCAAAATGCCCAACGTACTCTGGCTGTTTTGAACATGCCGATCGTAGAAATGCTCAGAAAAGTTGTAAATCAGTCGATGCATCATTGCTAAAGCCTGACGTTCATAGGGGCTTAAGGCTTTAGCCGTTTCCATTTTGACGGCGTTTTGGTTCATTGCCGTCATTAGTTTGGCTAGAGGTCGCACAAAATAAGGAAGTGCCGAGGTCATGTGACCGATAAATCGTGGCGAAGATGTGTGTACTGAATGGGCAATAACATTGTCAGCTAAGTATTCGAGATAGCTTTCAAAATCAGAAGGTTCAACAGGAACATTACTGTCAGAAAAATTTGCTATTACCGAAGCATAATCGATATCCGTATTAGTATAAATGGCGTCTAAAAAATCATGGGTTAAAGTATCGAATTGCACATCTATTTTTTCCTCTACAGAGGCTACTTCTTTCGCTGAATTAAATAGTTGACTGATTTTTTCTTCAATCCCATAAGGCAAGTCTAGTTCAGTCTTAGTCAGTTGATTTGGTTGTGAAGTTTTTTGTTTAAATGTCATATTTAAATCCTCTGAATAAATTATTTTTCACTTTTTGTGTAGCACAAAAAACATCTATTAATTCCCTAATTCAACCGAATTCCAGGTAGTTTTATTAGAGAATATACCCGTGGAATGGAGGTATTTGTTTGAATTATTGAGATGGAGTGCTTTTGGGCTTGCCTGCTGCTCGATGTTTTTGTCTGACTTGTTTTCTGCGATTGATTGAATCAGTCCGGCTTCCAGAGCGGTTAGAAGATTGTGAAGAAGACGGTTGTTTGCTTTGCTCCTGACTTAAATATTGAGCTAAGTAGCTTATGGTTGGATATTGAAACATTCCAACTAAGGGAAAATCTCGCTGAAAGGTTTTTTGCAGCTTGCCATGAACCTGAACCAAGAGCAATGAATGACCGCCGAGTTCAAAGAAATTGTCATGGATACCTATCTCCTCGACATGAAGGACTTCTTGCCAAATAGTGGCAATTGTTTGTTCTACTTCAGTCCGGGGTGCCTGATAAGCCGCTTCCAACTCGGGACGCGATCGCTCGTCGGGCATTGGCAGCGCTCGATGGTCTACCTTGCCATTGGGTAGCAGTGGCAGAGCTTCTAGCATCACGAAAGCTGATGGCACCATATAGTTGGGCAGCTTCTGTTTGAGTAAGCGATGAAGTTCACTAATTGCGATCGCCTGCACTTCGTGCCGCTTCTTTAACGGCATAGCTTCGCTTACCCACTGCTCTAGATCAGAAACGACATAAGCCACCAATTGCTGGTTACCGGATTCATCTTCCCTAGCCAGAACTACTGCCTCCCGTACCCCTGGATGTTGACCTAGCACCGCTTCAATTTCTCCCAGTTCGATGCGGAAACCGCGAAGTTTCACCTGGTTGTCGATTCGTCCCAGGAATTCGAGGTTACCGTCCGGTAGGTAGCGAACTAAGTCCCCAGTTTTGTATAGACGCACACTCGATTTGGGACTTCTAAATTGTGCGTTAGTCTCACAAGATTCTGAATTTTGATTAGAATCTGCCAATCTAAAATCTACAATCGGCAATTCCAAATCATTGAAAGGGTTTGGGATAAACCGCTCTGCCGTCATCTCTGGTCGGTTCAGGTAGCCCCTAGCAAGTCCTGCACCGCCTACATAGAGTTCACCAGGCACACCGATGGGAGCAGGCTTTAGATGCCGATCTAGCACGTAGATTTGCGTATTGGCGATCGGGCGACCGATGGAAACGTGCGAAGGAGCTTTATCTTGCGGACTTATGCTGTAGCAAGTCACGTCAGCAGACACTTCTGACGAACCGTAAAGGTTTAAGAGGGTACGATGAGACATGATCTGTCGAAACTTCTGCAATAGGTCTACTGAAAGTGCTTCTCCACTCGTGACCCAGAGCTTCAACTTGGGTAGCCGTTTTTGGAGGTCGCTGGCAGTATCCAAAAGTACGCGCAGCAATGAGGGGACAAGTACGAGTCGCGTTACCGCATTGTCGGCAAGGGTTTCCACAAACTGTTGAGGGTCTTTGAGAACTTGATCGGACACAATGACGATCCGCACTCCTTGGAGTAATGGCCCAAAAATCTCCCAAACGGAGTCCACAAAGTTTAAGGATGTTTTTTGACAACAAACTTCTTCGGCTTCAAAGGGATAGGTTTCCCACATCCAGTGAAAACGATTGACGGCACCTTGATGAAGACCGAGAACCCCCTTGGGTTTCCCAGTCGAGCCAGAGGTGTAGATGACATAAGCCAGATTGTTAGCCGTAGAACTACTGACGAGATTCTCTTGGCTTTCCTGGGCAATACTACCCCAGTCAGCGTCCAGGTAAACGACCTGTGCCTCATGTTCGGGAACTCTCTCGACCAGATGCTGCACAGTTAGCAGTACTTGTACTTGAGCATCTGAAAACATGAAAGCTAATCGCTCTTGCGGATAAGCTGGATCGAGGGGTACATATGCGCCACCCGCTTTCAGGATGCCCAAGAGTCCAATGACCATATGGAGCGATCGCTCTACACAAATGCCCACCAGTACCTCTGGTTTTACACCTAGCTTTTGCAGGTGGTGCGCTAGTTGATTTGCCCTAGCGTTGAGTTCTCGGTAGGTTAATTGTTGCCCTTCAAATACTACCGCTACAGCATCGGGTGTCTTCTCCACCTGAGCTTCAAAAAGCTGATGAATGCATTGATTGTGGGGATAATCAGCCTGTGTATCATTCCATTCCACTAATAGCTGATGGCGCTCGGCTTGGGTCAATCGAGGTAAATCTGAAAGGCGTACTTTAGGATTGGCGACCATTCCTTCTAGTAAGGTTTGTAAATGACCCAACATCCGAATAATGGTAGCTGCATCAAAACGGTGGCAATTGTACGCAATTTTCAGTTCTAACTCTTCTCCAGGTATTGCAAACACACTCAGAGGATAGTTCGTCTTTTCAAAGGCACGAATATTATCAACCTTGAGGTTAGCGACTCGCTCCCGCAAGGAAGACTCTATGGGGTAGTTCTCAAAAATTACCAGACTCTCGAACAGAGGCAAATCTCTAGGTATTTCACTCCAGCCGTGAATTTCCACTAGCGGACTATACTCGTACTGACCCATCTCAATGTATTGAGCTTGGATGTGCTTGAGCCAAGGCAGGAGGAATTCGTCAGGAGCTACCTGCACCCGTATTGGCAGGGTATTGATCAACAGACCTACCATAGACTCTACATTCAGCAGAGCAGACGGGCGACCGGAGACGGTCGCTCCAAATACTACATCGTCCTGAGTGCTGTAACAGCTCAGGAGTAAACCCCAAGCTCCCTGAATCAAAGTATTGAGAGTCAGATGTTGCTGCTGTGCCAGTGATTTTAGTGCGGCTGTTAGTGCGATCGATAGTTTGATTTCTTGCTCGTCGTAGTTCTCTTCCAGATTCGGAAACCTTAGAGAAGCTTGACCTACTTCCAGTGGTGTTGGAGCTGTAAAACCTTTAAATTTCTCTCGCCAGAATGCTTTGGCTTGAGACATATCCTGCTGCTGTAGCCATGCAATGTAGTTCCGATAGGGGCAAGGTAGTTTTAGTTCGGGGATTTGACCTTGGCAAAATCCCTCATAGTAGGCAATGACTTCTTTAACGATTATGGGTAAAGACCAACCATCCAGCAGTAGATGGTGATGGCTCCAAACAAAATGATAGTGAGTCTCGGCAAGTTTGATTAGAATTAGGCGCATTAGCGGCGCTTTGGACAGTTCAAAACCGCGCTTTCGGTTTGCGTCCAGTAAATTTTCCAGTCGTTCCTTTTGTTCAATGGGAGGGACGCTTTGCCAGTCTTGTTCTTCCCAATCGAGTTTTACGTGCCGACCTACTATCTGAAGGGGCTTTTCCAGTTTTTCCCACACAAAGGCGGTTCGTAAAACGGAATGCCGATTGACTACTTGCTGCCAGGCTTGGGCAAAGGCAGAAACGTTCAATTCTCCCTGCAATTCGCAACTTAGTTGAGTGACATATACGTCGGATGCTGGGTCATAAAGGCTATGGAAAAGCATCCCCTGCTGCATCGGAGAGAGAGGATAGACATCTTCAATGTTTTTATTTTTTAAACTCATCTTGCACCTCCTCCCTCAAACTCAACCATTCCCAATACTGCATCTAAGTCGTCTTGACCAAGTTGCGCTAGTGGAAAGTCTGAGGGCGTGAAGCCACCAGCTTCAGGAGATTGACAGTGAGCGATCAGCGATCGCAACGCTTCCACAAAACCCTGAGCCAAGGTCTCAATCGTTGAGCGACGATGTACCTTGTGGTTATAACTCCACTTCAGTTGCAATTGCCCCTGACTCACCAACCCATCGATTTCTAAAAGATGCGATCGCTTACCTCTGAGACTTCGAGCTAATCCACTCGATTCTTGAGTCAAGCCAAACAAAGACGATTCCGAAAGGGTTTGGTCAAACTGACCCAAGTAGTTGAAAATGACCTCAGCCTGCGGCAGAGTCCTCAGTTGTTCGGTAATCTCCGGGTCATCACTGAGATAGCGCAGTACACCATAGCCAATGCCTCGATTGGGAATGCCACGAAGCTGTTCTTTAACTTTCTTCAAAGCATCTCCTGGGTTAGAAGCCTCTCCTAGATTCAGGAGTACCGGAAAGATAGTGGTGAACCAACCCACGGTGCGTGACAAATCTACATCATCGGCAATGTCTTCCCGCCCATGACCTTCTATATTGACTAACAGAGTGCGTTCACCCGTCCATTGAGCAAAAGCTTGCACCAGTGCCGTTAACAATACATCGTTGATCTGAGTGTTATAAATTTGTGGCACTTCCTTGAGTAAGGCTTGGGTCTCTGAGAAACTCAAGGTACTCGATACACACCCCACAGAAGCCATTGTGTTTTCGCCCCCAGGAAAATCTACAGGTAGAGGGATGGACGGCTTACGGGACTGGCGTCGCCAGTAGTCCAACTCTTGCTGTAGGGCAGTTGAGCGTACATACTCCCCCAGCTTTTGAGACCACTGCTGGAAAGATGTTGTTTTTGCGGGTAACTGTACTTGTTCACCCTGGCTCAGTTGCTGGTAGGCTGTTTGCAAGTCTTCTAGCAAGATTCGCCAAGAGACTCCATCTACAACCAAGTGGTGAATCACGATCAGTAAGCGGCTGGGTTGGTGAACCCCTAAGTCGAAGAAACCCACGCGCACGAGTAGTCCGGTTGAGAGGTTAAGACTGGCTTGTAATTCGGTGGCAGTTGCCTCAATCGCTAACGTTTGCTCTGCCTCTGCCAGCGCTGAGAAGTCCCACCGGGTTAATGGCACGGATACATCAGGACTGGATTGAACCTGCTGCCACCCAGACTCTATTGGTTCAAATCGCAGGCGGAGGACATCGTGGTGGAGTAACAAATGCTGCAGTGCTTGTTCTAACAGAGCTAAGTCGATCGCTTGTCGCACTTCCAGCAAAACAGCTTGGTTAAAATGGTGCGGATCGGATAGATTTTTCTCAAAGAACCATTTCTGGATGGGCGTTAGAAAAACTACACCCGTGACTAATCCTTGCTCTGCTAAGAGTACCTTCTTGGTGACGGCAACGGCTGCTAAGTCGGCAATATTCTGGTATTCAAATAACTGTTTGGGGGTTAACTGTAAACCTGCCTGGTTTGCCCTGGCAACGATTTGGATCGTGAGGATGGAATCTCCCCCCAATTCAAAAAAGTTATCGTAGATACCGACCTGCTCTACACCGAGGACTTGAGACCAGATCTCAACTAGCGTGGTTTCGACCGGAGTGCGGGGAGCCACAAACGCTTTATCCAGTTCGGGTCTGACTGTATCGGGTGCTGGCAGTACTTTGCGGTCTATCTTGCCGTTCGGTGTTAGGGGCAACGCTTCGAGCTGCACAAAAACCGAAGGCACCATGTATTCGGGCAACTTCTCTTTGAGGAAGCGACGCAGGTCATTGATAGAAGGTGCTAGCTGTTGTTCTGTAACTATATAGGCAATCAGGCGCTTGTCCCCCTGCACCTTTTCCTGAGCGAGAACCACCGTTTCTCGCACTGCTGGGTGTTGATTCAGTGCCGCTTCAATTTCCCCTAATTCAATGCGGAAACCCCGAACTTTTACTTGATGGTCGATGCGACCGAGGAATTCAATCTCTCCATTGGGCAGATATCTGGCTAAATCCCCGGTTTTGTACAGCCTTCTACCTTCTGCCTTCCCAAAAGGGTTAGGAATGAATTTCTCTGCTGTAAGTTCGGGGCGGTTGAGGTAGCCTCGTGCCAGTCCGTCACCACCGATGTACAGTTCTCCTGGCACACCAATGGGAGTAGGTGTCAGGTGAGAGTCGAGGATATAGATTTGCGTGTTGGCAATAGGGCGACCGATGGGAACGGTTTGTCGTTCGCTCTGGCGCTGGCACTGCCAGAAGGTAACATCAATGGCAGCTTCAGTTGGACCGTAGAGGTTGTGCAGTTCGGCATCGAGACGCGCAAAGAAGCGTTGAGTCAGTTCAAAGGGTAGTGCTTCGCCGCTACAAATCACCCGCTTGAGACCGTTACAGGTTTCAAGTCTAGGTTCTTCTAAGAAAACTTGGAGCATTGAGGGGACGAAATGAAGGGTGGTAATTTGCTCAGTGGCAATCAGTTTGACCAGGTAAGCACTGTCCTGATGTCCTCCGGGTTTGGCAACCACCAGACGCGCCCCAGTCATCAGCGGCCAGAAGAACTCCCAAACTGACACATCGAAGCTGAAGGGGGTCTTTTGCAGAATGCGATCGCCTATCGTTAACTGATAGGTTTCCTGCATCCAGACCAAACGATTGCAAATCCCTTGATGGGTGTTCATCGCCCCCTTGGGCGTGCCTGTGGAACCAGAGGTGTAGATCACGTAGGCTAAGTTATCGGTTGTCGCTCCGCTATCGGGGTTTTCCTGACTCCGATTGGCAAGCATCTCGCCGTCGGTGTCCAGACAGAATACCTTAGCTTGATGAGTCGGTAATGTCTCCAACAACTGGAACTGGGTGAGCAAGACGGGAACTTGGGCATCCTCTAACATGAAAGCGAGGCGTTCTGGAGGATAAGTTGGGTCTAGCGGAACATAGGCTCCACCTGCTTTGAGGATACCCAAGAGTCCAATGACCATATCAAGCGATCGCTCTACGCAAATTCCTACCAGTACCTCTGGTTTTACACCTAGCTCTTGCAAATAATGGGCTAGCTGATTCGCCCTAGCGTTCAGTTCCCGGTAAGTCAACTGTTGGTTTTCAAAGACTACCGCTACAGCATCGGGCGTTCTCTCTACCTGCTCCTCAAATAGCTGATGAATACAGACATCTTTTGGATAATCGGCCTGAGTTTGATTCCATTCTCTCAACAACTTATGCTGCTGTGCTTCACTCAACAGGGGCAATTCAGCAACAGTTTGTTGGGGATTTTCCACAATGGCTGACAACAAGTTCTGGAAATGAGCCGCCATCCGCTCAATGGTTGACCCGTCAAACAAGTCACTGTTGTACTCCCATTCCCCCACCAATCCCTGGGAAGTTTCGGTGATTAACACTGTTAAATCAAACTTAGCAATTGTGCTTTCCCGCTCTAACTGAGTCAAAGTCACACCGGGTAATTCTACTTCACCCATCGGTGCGTTTTGCAACACAAACATCACTTGAAACAGGGGAGAATGACTCAAAGAGCGTTGCGGTTGCAAGACTTCTACTACCTGCTCAAAAGGCACATCCTGATGTTCATAGGCTTTGAGTGTGGTGTCCCTAACTTGTGCCAGTAAGTCTTTCATACTGGGATTATCTTCAAAACGGGTTCTCAATACCAAAGTATTCACAAAAAAGCCAATCAAAGATTCAATTTCACGGCGATGGCGATTGGCTATAGGAGAACCAATTAAAATATCTTCTTGACCACTGTAACGATAGAGTAAAGTAGCAAACGCCGCCAACAGGGTCATAAATAAAGTCGTCCCCGACTCCTGAGACAGAGTTTGCAACTTTTGGGTTAAATCAGTATCTAAAGTAAAACTTTGAGTCGTACCCCGGTAAGTTTGCACACTTGGACGAGGGCGGTCAGTGGGTAATTGTAACAAGTCTGGCGCACCCTGCAATTGTTGCTGCCAGTAATTGAGTTGCGTTTCTAGTACCTCGCCACACAACCATTGTCTTTGCCAAACGGCAAAGTCGGCATACTGGATTGGTAATTTTGCTAAAGGAGACGGCTCTCCCGTACAAAATGCTTGATATAAACTAGACAGTTCTTGGATAAATACTCCGATTGACCAACCATCAGCAACAATGTGGTGCATCGTCAGTAACAATACAGATTCTGTTGCTGATAACTGCAACAAACTACACCTGATTAATGGTGCTATTTCCAAGTTAAACTCTGTAATGGCTTCAAGTTGTAGTTGTTGGTGTAGGACAGTTTCTCGTTCTGGTACTTCTAGTCGCTCTAAGTCCACCAGAGTTATGTTCAGGGTGGCTTCTGGATGAATTACCTGTATGGGTGTGCCGTTAACAGTTTGGAAGCTCGTGCGTAGTACTTCGTGGCGGCGTAATATTTCTGATAAGGCTTGTTGTAGGGCATGAACATTTAAGTTACCAGTGATGCGGAGTGCCCCTGATAAGTTGTAAGTGGCACTTGACCCTTCCAGTTGGTTGAGGAACCACAGTCGCTGCTGGGCAAAGGACAGGGGTATTTGTTCGCCCTCGGTTCTGGGTTGAATGGGGGGAAGACTTAATCCACTATTGGTAGTACGTAGTTGAGTTAATGTTTGCTCTAATTGAGCGACGGTGGGAGATTCAAAGACTGTCCGTAGTGGGATTTCTACGTCCCAGGCAACTCTGAGTCTCGAAATTAATTGGGTGGCTAGTAGAGAATGCCCTCCCAATTCAAAGAAGTTGTCGTGGATTCCTACATTTTGCACGCCGAGAACGGAAGCGAATATATTGGCTATTATTTCTTCACTTGGTGTGCGGGGTGCTACGCATTGATGTTCTCGGTTGATTTCTCCATCAGGTGCTGGTAGTGCTTTTCTATCTACTTTGCCGTTGGGTGTTAAGGGTAGGGTGTCTAAGGTAACAAAGACATTTGGCACCATGTATTCGGGTAGCTTTGAAAAGAGGAATTCACGGAGTTGATTGTTGGTGAGTGATTCATCTCTAGTAACAATATAGGCAACTAAGCGTTGGTTACTAGCAATGTCCTCTGTGGCAATGACTACAGCTTGTTGGATTTGGGGGTGGGTGTTGAGGACTGCTTCAATTTCTCCGAGTTCGATGCGGAAGCCTCGAATCTTTACTTGATGGTCAATGCGACCGATAAATTCAATATTTCCATCTGGCAAATACCGACCTAAATCACCAGTTTTATACAACCTTTCCTGGGTTCGGGGATGAATAATAAAACTAGCATTAGTCTTTTCTGGGTTTCGCCAGTAACCCTTAGCGAGTCCAATTCCCCCGATGTAAAGTTGTCCAGTCACCCACACTGGACATGGCTCCAAAGCTTCATTCAGGACATAAAAATGTTGATGGCGCATTGGGCGACCGTAGGGAATGCTTTTCCAAGTTGGATCAACTTTTTCAATGGGATAGAGAATTGACCAGATAGAGGCTTCTGTCGCGCCGCCTAAACTAATGACCTGCACATCTTGAAACAAAGTCCGAATCTGGTCGGGTAAGCTTAGGGGTAGCCAATCTCCACTTAACATCACCAACCGCAAAGATTGAGGTAATAATTCTGAGCGATTAGCCGCATATTCCACCAGCATCTGCATCAAAGCTGGTACTGAATTCCAGATAGTGACCTGATGTTGTACGATTAATTGCGCCCAGTGGGCAGGGTCTTTTGTGGCATCGGCATCAGGAATGACAATGGTTCCTCCCGCTGCCAGGGTGCCAAAGATGTCATACACCGACAGGTCGAAACTCAGAGATGATAGGGCAAATACCCGGTCTTGGGGTTGAACGTTAAAGCGCTGGTTGATGTCGAGGATGGTATTAACAGCACCTCGATGGTCAATCATGACTCCTTTTGGTTTGCCAGTTGAGCCAGAGGTGTAGATGACGTAAGCTAAATCCGACGGTTGTTGTATCGACTCTAGAGGTGTGGAGGAACTAGGAGGTTCTACGGTGTCGATACAGAGGCGTGTGATATTTTCTGACCATTCTAAGGAGGTGTCGAGCCAAGATTGAGTGAGTATGCACTGCACTTGTGCTTCTTCTAATAGATGTTGCCGACGTTCGCTAGGGAGTCCGGGGTCAATCGGTACATAAGCAGCACCAGATGCGAGAATGGCTAAGGCAGCGACGACTTGCTCCCAGCCTTTCTCCATGACAATTGCTACTAGTTGGTTGGGGCGAATACCTTGTTGTCGCAGTTGATGGGCGAGGTGATTGGCGCGATCGCATAATTCCTGATAGGTTAGAGTGCGACTAGAGGTAACGACAGCAGCAAGCTTAGGATGCAAAGCGACTTGCTCAAAAAACAAGGTCTGGAGTAAGGCTCCTTCCGCAATGGGTGTCTCAGTGGCATTAATCGCGGCTATTTGCTTGAGCTGTGCTGAGGGCAACAGTTGCCGTGTTGTTGTTTGCCAAAGGTCTTCTTCATGTGCCAGACGATTCAGGAAGTCACAGTAAGCGGCAAACATATCATCCAGGAGTCCTGGAGGAAAGACTTCCTCAACAGCATCCCAATCGAGAACCAGAGTACCTTCTCTTTCAGAAACCTGAAGGTCTAGATAAACCTGGGGTGTCTGGCTGAGAGCATAGACGAGTTTTCCTAACCGATCAATTGATGATAACGATTGTTCATTGGGTGCGTTACCAATTTGAGGTTTAGTTAACTTTTCTCGACTTAGGTTTTCTTGAGTTAGCCTGCTAGTAAAGACAACTGGCATTAGTGCCTCTGACTGACGCTTTTGCCTGCGAGCTAACTCCCGTAAAACTTTCACGCCACTAAAATAGCGGTAGTCAAAGTCTTGCCAAAGTTGCTTTTGAATACGTTGCGATCGCTGTGCAAAAGACTCCTGCTGTGAGTTGTCCACTGCTAGTAAATTCAATGATGTAAAGTCCCCAACAATCTGATTCACTTCGGGGTGCAGGGGTAGACGATTGAAAAGAGTCAGATTGATCGTAAATCTGGGACTTTTACTCCAAACGGTTAGGATTTCGGCAAAAGCAGCTAGCAATATTCCCGAAGCGGTCAAGTTTGCTTCAGTAGCTCTCCTCTTGAGACAATGCCAGGTATCTGGAGCTAATTTGCCACTGCGGCGCAGAAAACGGGGGTATTTGACAGTTGCCGGACTTTTATCGAGGGGGAGTTCAGGAGAAGAGGGTAAGCTAGCCAGACGACTTTGCCAATATTCTTGTGCTTTCAGATAAAGTTGTGAATTTCGTAGGTCAATTTCAGCTAGGACGTAATCCCGAAATGAAAGTTCATAAGGAGCAAGATAAATATCCGGATTTTGGATTAAATCAGCTAGTTCCCCCAGCAAGATTTCAAAACTCCAACCGTCACCAATCAATACCTCTAAGCTGATATAAAGTCTGGCTTTACTCTTGTCTAACTTAGCAACTCGAATGTCAAATAAAGGCCAGGTGTCAGCAGGCAAGACTTGGTGGGACATTTGATTGCGAATTTCTGCTAACTGAGAAGCCACTAGTTCAGAACTTTTCCCACGCAAGTCCACCACCTTAATTTTGTACGGAGGTACCTGCTCCAAAATCTGCTGTTGCCCATCAGAGTTGATAATCATTCGCAACATCTCGTGATGGTCGATCAGTCGTTGCCAAGCTTTTTCAAATCTTTCTAGGTCTAAATCCGCCGTTTCAATCTCTAAATATCCATGACTTGATACATTACTTAACTCAAAAATACCACTACGACCAATCCAGTAAGCCTGCTGAACATCAGTGAGTGGGAATGGTTGGTATCGATCATCTGGATTGGGAACTATTGTGGGTAGTTCTTCGGTTTTGGACTTAACTTCACCACGTAAACGCTTTTCAAGAAGTGCTTGTTTAGCAGGTGAAAATTTAGACTTAAGTTTGATAACTTCTTCTTCGGGTGATAACATCTTTTTCGTAACTAAAACTACCTAAAAATATGCCTTATTAATCATTTTTAATTTCTAAGAAATAATCTTTACTTTCATATACTCAGGCCAAAGTTGAATTCGCGTTAGTTCATTTTCCATAACTACCAACTCGCCCCTCTTTTCAATTTCCTTGAAACCCGCAAACTTATAAGAGATATACATCATCCGATTGCGATTATTGGAAACGAACTCTGCACACAGACGAACCTTATTTTCCTTAGCCAGCTTGATAATGTAGTTGAGCATCACTGTGCCGACACCCCTAGACATGACGCGGCAAGACATTAACAATAACTTAATCGTCCACAGGCTTTCTTGGCATTCCACAAGAGCTAGCCCAATTTTTCCATAACTTCCATATTTATCTTCCAAACTGGCAATTAGCAGTTTGTGCTGATTCGATTGCCGAAACTGATTGAGTTCATCGTAGGAGTATGTATAGCCAGTTGTGTTAAGTTGGTTTGTTCGTACCGTTAATTCTTCAGCTCGCTGTAAATCCTCTTCTTGAGCCGAAGAGATAGTGAAGTGCATATTGAGTGTAGCTAAGAATTCTTCTTGAGGGCCTACGAATTCTGACTCTACCTTCTGGCGTTTTATATCGCTAAGATACATCAACCTTCTCTTTTTTGAATCCTCTGTAATAAAACGAGGATTCATTTCTGGCATATCAAGCAACTGCTCCAGAGTGGCGGCATTAATACAGAGAACTTCAGGCAGTGAAAAACTGACTTCTTCCAACTCAAATGGCTGATCGTCAACAAAAGCTATTGTATCTATACCGATGTTGATTGATTTAGCAATTTCCTGAATAGAGGAAGCCTTAGAATTCCAGTTGATTTGTGGATACAAAAAATACTCATGCAATCCCAGCTCCTCTAGTTTCGCCATTGCTTTGCCATACTCATTTTTGCTGGCAACGGATTGGAGTATTCCTCGACTGTCCAAGGTTTTGATGATACCGACTATATTGTCTTTTAAGGAAACGCGATCGTCCTCCAATAATACGCCATTCCATAGGGTATTATCCAAATCCCAAACTACACATTTAATCGTTTTTTGACTAACTAGATTAGTTTCTACTTTCTCTGAATTTAGACTTACCATTTGTCAAATCTTTGCCACTAATTCTTGAGATATTACAGGGCGAGTCGGTGGAAACAGATGTTCTTGGTAACCATACTCAGCGATGGTAATTTGTTGAATCTGGTTGCTACCTTCAATAATTTCCATGATTTTGGCGTCTCGCAAATACCGTTGAACAGAGTATTCACTACTACAACCATTACCGCCATGAATTTGTACTGCATCATTTGCCGCTTTAGTTGCCGTTGTGGAGGCAAAATATTTGGCAATTGAAGTTTCCATAATTGATTTAGGAGCGCCAATATCTTTGAGGTAGCCTGCTTGATAACATAGCAGTCTCGCTGCTTTGACATTGACAAGCATCTCAGCAATCATTTGTCGAATTAATTGGTGTTCTTTGAGATAGACACCAAATTGCTGGCGTTGACTCGTATATTGAATGCAAGCTTCTAAACAGGCTTGGGCAATACCTACACAACCCCAAGCTACGCTATATCTTCCATAATCCAGTGCAGAAGAAGCCACATGGGAAAAACCAAAACCCTGCCTACACACAAGGTTTTCCAACGGAATTTTACAATCATGCAGGTGCAGTTCTGCTAACATTGAAGCTCTCACACCTAACATCCCAAAAATGGGTTTGATTGTCAATCCTGGGCTATTTTTTTCGACTAAGAATGCTGATGGCTTACCTTCACACTGAGCAAAGACTAAAAAGACATCCGCAATTTGCCCATAAGTAATCCATTTTTTTTGCCCATTTAATACATAAAAATCTCCCGAACGTGTGGCTGTCGTCTCTATACTTTTGGCATCGCTGCCGACGTTAGGTTCGCTCAATGCAAAAGCCGCAATGACTTCTCCAGATGCTAATTTAGGCAACCAATTTTCTTTTTGAAATTTGTTGCCCCACTTGAGCAGAGCCTGAGATACCATATTATGAACTGTCAGCAAGCTCCTGAGTGAAGAACAGCCTCGTCCAATTTCTTCATTCAAAAGACCGTATGTAATTGCATCCATTCCACTGCCACCTTTATCTTTAGGTAAGGCAGCACCTAAATATCCTTGTTGAGCTAGTTTTTCAATGAGTTCTGGGGGCGTATGTTCTTTGCGATCGCATCGATTTGCATAAGGAATTATTGCTTCGTCTACAAAAGCTTTGAATTCAGATCGAGCTTGGTTTTGCTGAGGAGTTAATTCTATTCGCATTTTACACTTAAATCACAACAAAATCCATTCTTCTCTGTCCAGATCCCCGACTTCTTCAAGAAGTTTGGGATCTAGATCGAGCCTATAGCTACATTTGTCTTAGATTGGATCAACCGATTCATCGCTTCAATAGTTCTAAAGTTATCAAAATCGAGGTCTTCGTTTTCAATCGTGACATTAAACTCTTTTTCTAGAAATAGAACCAGTTGCATGGCAAACATCGAATTAACAAAACCTAGAGCAAAGATATCTTCATCATCTTGGAGTTGATGATTGCCGAAATACTGGGAAAGAAAATTTTTGATTTTAGATTTAGCTGCTTGCATGGTGAGTTATCTTGTGTGAATTACTGCAAATTTAAGAAGTTCAGGTATAAGCATAAAAACCTTGCCCGCTTTTTCGACCATACAACCCTGCATCTACCATTTTCTTGAGCAAAGGGCAGGGTCTATATTTACTGTCGTTAAAGCTTTCGTATAGAACTTCAATAGAGAAGAGAATCGTATCTAATCCGATTAAATCAGCGGTTTCAAGAGGTCCCATTTTGTGACCAAAGCAGGTTTTGAAGATTCTATCTACATCGGAGGCTGAAGCAACTTGGTCTTGCAAAAGAAAAATTGCTTCATTAATAGTTAACATCAGTACACGATTAGAAACAAAACCGGGAGAATCATTGACTAGGATGCATTCTTTGCCCATCTGAGCCAACATTTTTTTTGCGGTTTCAATAGTTTCCTCAGAGGTATGATAGCCGCGAATCGTTTCCACCATTGATTTCATTGGTACAGGATTCATGAAATGCATACCAATGACTTTAGGGGCACGCTGAGTTACTGAAGCAATGCGAGTAATGGGAATAGCAGATGTATTGGCGGCAAAGACTGATTCTTTAGGACAAATGGTATCAAGTTGAGAGTAAACCTGGTTTTTAATATTCCATTTTTCTGTCGTGTTTTCAATAACGAATTCCGCAGATTCTAGAAATTGATAATTAGTTGTAAATTTAATTCGCTGGAGGACTTCTTTGGGATTTTCGGTTTTCTCGCTTTTATTGAAAAAACCTTGAAAACGAATATTTTTACTAATTTCCTGTTTCGCCTGCTCCAAAATCTTATCGGAAATATCAACAAGAATCACTTGATGTCCGGTTTGGGCAAGGTTTTGTGCTACCCCGATACCCATAACACCAGCTCCGACTACACCAACTGTTTGAATGTTCATTTTCAGATCTACCTCATGTAGAGTTTTTGGACATGGGTGTATAGTAATGCTGCCAAAATTGTATTGTGATGTATTGATTTTGTTTCTTTTATTTGCTGGTAATTTCTCTCATAAGCTTCTGAGCATCTTCTTCAGTTATTTCTGCTATTTCCCTTATGATTATTTCTTCTATAAACAGAGCCAACTCCGCTACAGATGGTTTCTGAAACAAGCTAATTAAAGGTATTTCTACTTGTAGTTCTTGGCGAATTATTAGAAACATTTTGGTTGCTATTAAAGAGTTTCCGCCCAATTCAAAAAAGTTGTCATGAATACCTACTTTATCGATTCCCAAAAACTCTTGGAATAATTGAGCAATCCGGTGTTCAATTTCACTGCTAGGAACAACATAGGTAGTCCGCAGGTTTGAGCGCGGATACAGAGAGGGGGTTGCCTCACTGCCCTTTACTTTTTCAGGATACTGGCTAGACTTATGCTTAATAAGCTTATCGACTTCTGTTTCTATATCACTCTGCCAGATAGCAACCTGAGGAATTAGACGATTAGATAAAAGACGTTTAAAAATTTCCACAACTTGTTCATGAAAAACCTCAATTTTTCTTGGGTCTGGGGCTATACCTCTAAGGGCTAAGAAGGCATCTTCATAGTGAAACCAATTTACACTACACCAATTACTATTACCAAGCTGGTTCTGCCTGTGAACCCAGGCATCCATGAAAAGATTAGCCGCAGTATAGGAAGCAAACCCTGTTCCTCCAAAGATAGCTCCCATTGAGGACATCAATATGCAAAAATCAATTTCTCTGTCTTGCAAAACTTTATCTAACGTATAAAGTCCATACACCTTAGCTTGAAAGTGCCAGTTAGATTCGGTGTAGCTTGTATCCAAAATTGAATTAATGATCTTATCTTGATCGAGAATTGCAGCTGCATGGATCACCCCATTAAGCTTGCCAAATCGCTTTTCAGTCTGCGTAATAACTCTTCGCATGTGGATTTCATTCGCCACGTCTGCGCTGATGACGAGAACATCAGCACCTAAATCTTCCAATTCTTGGATTTTCCTGATTCTGGTGCTTACTCGATTTTGTTGCTCATGATTTGCCAGCCACTGCTCCCATTCTTCTTTAGGAGGTAATGCTGAACGTCCTGTCAATACAAGCTTGGCTTGTACAGTTTGCACTAGGTATTTAGCTAGTGTCAAACCAAATCCTCCTAATCCGCCTGTTATTAAATACACGCCCCCTTGACGCAATTGTTTGGGAGACTCAACTGGATTATCGAATCTTACAGGCTCAAATACTTGCCGCCAACGCTGATTAGCCCTATAGGCGATTACCAAATCAGATGACTTTCCAGTGATTTCTGCTAAGAGTTGGTCTATTAGTTTATCCTTCGACCAACTTCCTAATTTGGGCAGTACTAAATCAACACTTTGGCAGGTGATATTACTATACTCTTGGGGAATGACCTTACACAGTCCCAACAAGGTTATCTTTTCCGGATATGACACATCAGTGCTCTCTACAGCGTACATACTATTGGACAACACCCAAAGTCGAAGAGGAATAGTAATCCGTTGCTTACTGAGAGCCTGCGTAAGAAAGAGCAGACTGTAGAAACCTAAGTGCTGAGCTTCTTCAAATAGCTCTACTCCTGATGGTATTTGTTCGTGAGAAGTGATACTCCACGAGTGAATCACAGTACTGGGAATTTTGTCCAAAAAATCAAGTTTTTTGAGTAAGGAATGGTAGTCCTCTTTCCTTTGAGGATTGATAGTGTATTCCCATTCACTAACTTGGTCAAATTGTTCTCCTACCCTTACACTGATGACATCTTGACCCTCGTTTTCTATTCTTGCCGCAATTTGAGAACCTATTCCGCATTCATCGACAAATACCAGCCAGCAGGACTTTTGCTTTGCCAAGCTACCCACTTCAAGCGGAACAGGCGGCATCGACTGTTTCCAGACTGGAATGTAGAACCAGTCTGCTATGTCCAGCTTTTTCTCTAAGGAGGCTTGATCTATGGACACAGTCTGTCCCGCTTGGGGAGAGTCAACCCAGTAGCGCTGGCGCTCAAAGGGATAAGTCGGTAATGGGACACGTTCGCGGTACTCCTCGGCATAGAACTTCGACCAATCGATTTGAATTCCCGATAGCCACAACTGACCCAAAGCGTTGAGCAAAAACGCTAAATCCGACTGTTGAGTATAGGCATCGCGAAGAGAGGGTAGCACAACTTTATCTGCCACCTGCTCGCTTTCTAAACACTGTAATGCCAAACTACTCAATGTCTGTCCTGGCCCCACTTCCAACAAAATCGGTTGCTGTTGTTTCCATAACTCATTCACCCCATCGGCAAATAGCACAGGTTGGCATAGATGCTGCGTCCAGTAGCTGGGGTCTGTGGCTTGGGCTGCTGTTATCCAAGTTCCCGTAACATTGGATATGTAAGGGATTTTCGGGGGATTGAGACTGACCGTTGTTACCAGTTCAGTGAAGGAAGAGGCAATAGGTTCCATCATCTGGGAATGGAAGGCATGAGATGTCTGCAAACGTCGGCAAGCCAAGCCCTTTTCAGTTAACTGAGAAGCCAATTCATCCACAGCATCTGGGGTTCCGGCAATTACGCAGAGTTTTGAGCCATTCACCGCAGACAAAGACAGTTTCTCTCCTAGGAGAGGACGTACCTCTTCCTCTGAGAGGGGAACCGCCAACATTGCTCCACCGGGCAACTCTTGAATCATTTGCGCTCTTTTTGTCACAAGAGTCAGAGCATCTTCCAGAGACAATACTCCCGCCAAAGTTGCCGCGACATACTCACCGATGCTGTAGCCAATCATCGCCGTTGGACGAATTCCCCACGACATCCATAACTGGGCGAGGGCATACTCGATAACAAAAATTGCCGGTTGAGTAAGATGGGTTTGATTCAGTTTTTGAGTGGCTTCATCGATCGGTTCTGCGTTACGACCAAGCATTTTGCGTAGATCGATGCCCGATTGAGGCACACCTGCGATCGCCTGGGTTGGTTGGGAACTTGCCGAAGCCTCGTTCTTCGTGGGATACAGTACATCTCTCAGATCGAGACCAAGGAGAGGCTTGAGCAACTCGCAACAGCGATCAATTGTTTTTTGAAACGTTGGCTCAATTTGGTAAAGCTCCCAAGCCATATTAATGTAATGAGTTCCCAGTCCAGTAAACATGAAGGCGATGGGGCGATCGCTCGTCTCCTGAAGACCGGAGAGAACCCGTTTGGGGTCTTGCAGTGCGACTAGAGCATCTTCAATATCTTTGCAAACAACCGTTCGCCGATGCTCAAATTCTCGACGACCCACTTGTAGGGTGTAAGCCACATCAGCTAGGTTAAGCTCAGGATGTTGTTTCAGGTGTTCAACCAAGTTGCTTGTCGCCGTCTCCAAAGCTGAACTCGTCTTGGCAGATAACATCAGCACTTGCCAAGGGCGGGAGGTTGCAGACGGTTGCACAGTTGGCGCTTCTTCGAGAATGACATGGGCATTGGTTCCACCAAAACCAAAGGAACTTACTCCAGCGCGACGGGGAGTACCGTTAGCTTTCCACTCTGTAAGCTTAGTGTTGACATAAAACGGGCTATTCTCAAAATCTATCTGAGGATTGGGTGTCTCGAAGTTAAGCGTCGGCGGTAGCCACTTTTTGTCGAGAGCTAAAACTGTTTTAATCAAGCCTGCGATCCCCGCCGCAGCATCCAAATGCCCAATATTGGTTTTCACTGAGCCAATTGCACAGTAACCTTTTTGATCTGTTGAAAATGCTTGTTTTAACCCAGCAATTTCAATCGGATCGCCCAGAGACGTTCCGGTTCCATGTGTTTCTATATAAGTAATTGTTTCTGGCTCAACTTCAGCCATGATTTGAGCGGCTCGAATGACTCTCGCTTGTGCCTCTTCACTAGGGGCTGTGTAGCTAACTTTTACAGCACCATCATTATTGATGGCTGAACCTTTAATAACAGCATAAATATAATCTCGATCTGCGATCGCATCTTCCAGTCGCTTGAGGACAACCACACCAATTCCGTTGCCGCCAATTGTCCCATTGGCACGAGCATCAAACGCTTTGCAATGTCCATCGGGAGAAATCCCTTCCGGACACAGCGTTACTTCGTTTTGGGGAGCTTTAACTGAAACCCCAGCCGCCAAAGCCATGTCGCATTCACCACTGAGCAAACTTTGACAGGCGAAATGAACGGCAACTAACGAACTGGAACAAGCTGTTCCAACACTAACACTCGGCCCTTTGAGATTTAATTTGTAAGAAACTCGGGTGGATGCGTAATCTTTATCATAAGCAAGTAGAGTGGGGAAATATCCTAGTGTTTCTCTCACCTTGTTGGGGAAAAGATTATAAAGCAAATATGTGCTTGTCCCTACTCCCGCATACACTCCTATCGGTCTTTCTTCTTTTTCAGAGTCATAGCCAGCATTTTCCAGAGCCTCCCAAGCACACTCTAAAAATAGACGATGCTGTGGATCGATAATCTCCGCTTCTCTGGGATTAAACCCAAAAAACGAGGCATCAAATAGCTCAATATCTTCTAGTAATGCAGCCGCTTTTATTTCTTTATTAAAACCATTAGCTTCAGGATTTTTTCCCGAATCTGGAAAAACTGAAATAGACTCTTTTCCATTGAACAAATTTTCCCAAAACTGAGCAATATTACCACTGCCTGGAAAACGTCCGGAAACACCTATTATTGCAATTTCTAATCCGTTATGTTTGAAGTTCATTGCTTTATCTTTTTGTAGACGGTATCTTGGCTAGCGATTACTACTCTTTTTTGAGACGAACCACTCCAGGCACAGAGTTCGCAGAGTCGAGAATAAGAGGAAATAAAGAGATATAAGGGGTTATAAGGGTGGATTTGGTATGCGACTCTGAGCTGGGCAATTAATTATAGAATTCCCTAGTTTGGAGCCAAGCGGCATGACCGATTAGCGAGTCGTTAGTCTTGATTTTTGAAATCTTTGCTTCAGGCGAGTTTTTCCCTGTTGTATTTTCTGCTCCAAGTTAGTATCTGGCTGTTGTAAAGAAGGAGCTTGGGAAAAAACTAAGTGCTTAGCTAAAGCACGAATGCTTGAGTAATTAAACAAGTCAATCAATGAGATATATTGTACCTCATCTGGCAATTCTTCTCGAATCTTGTTGTAAATTTTTATAATGAGTAGTGAATTTACACCCAAGTCAAAAAAGTTATCATTAACTCCTACTTTCTCTATCTGCATCACATATTGGACAACAGCAGCAATCGTTTTTTCGATTTCATTTTTTGGGGGTACATAAGAAACGTTTAATTCCTGAAGAAAAGCGTCTGGAGTAGGAAGCGCACGGCGGTCTACTTTACCATTTGCTGACAGTGGAAAAGCCTCTAGAAAGACAAAGGCTGATGGCAGCATATACTCAGGCAGCTTCCCGCGCAGAAAACGACGCAATTCATCTGTGGGAATTTCCTGGTGGGGAACCACATAAGCGACCAGCCGCTTATGGCTGGGCTGTTCACCCGCTACAGTAACGACTGCTTTACCCACAGCAGGATGCTGCACCAGCACCGCTTCAATTTCTCCTAACTCAATGCGGTATCCACCAATCTTGACTTGAAAATCTTCTCGACCCAGAAATTCAATCGTTCCATCGGGAAGAAAACGACCCAAATCACCTGTCCGGTACAATCGCTCACCTGTACGAGGATGGGTAATAAAACTAGCCGCCGTTTTAGCTTCTTGCCGCCAGTAACCCAACGCCAGCCCCATGCCTCCGATGTAAAGCTGCCCTGGAACCCAAACAGGACAGGGTTCTAGCGCATGATTGAATACATAGAAACGCTGATTTGTCATCGGACGACCATAGGGAATACTCTTCCAAGCTGGGTCAACCGATTGAATCGGATAGAGAATAGACCAGATAGACGCCTCAGTAGCACCCCCCAAACTAATCACTTGAATATCCGGGACAAGGGCTTTAATTTGAGTCGGTAAAGTTAGGGGGAGCCAATCTCCGCTCAACAAGACCAACCGCAGACTGGCTAAAGCTTCAGAGTTATTCTGGGCATAGTCCACCATCATCTGCATTAAAGCTGGCACCGAGTTCCAGATAGTGATGTTGTGCTGTACTATCAACTCTTCCCAGTGGCTCGGTTCCCGCTCAAAGGATGCTTTGGGGATGACAATCGTTCCCCCTGCTGCTAGCGTGCCGAAAATATCGTAAACCGACAGGTCAAAACTGAGGGAAGAGAGCGCCAACACGCGGTCAGTTGGACTCACGCCAAAGCGCTGATTGATATCAATAATGGTGTTGACGGCACCCCGATGGTTAATCATCACCCCTTTGGGAACACCTGTAGAACCGGAGGTGTAGATGAGGTAAGCTAAATCCTCTGGTGTCTGGACTGGCTCTAAAGGCTGGTTACTTTCTTCTGCTAAGTCTTCACTGTCTATACACAACCGATGAACTGACTGAGGCCAAGACAGTTTCTCATTGAGCCAAGATTGAGTGAGAACAATATTAACTTCACTGTTTCTTAGCAGGTACGAAAAACGTTCTTCAGGGAGTCCGGGATCGATGGGGACATAGGCAGCACCAGAGGCTAAAATGCCCATAATTGCAACAATTTGCTCGCATCCCTTTTCCATCACTACGGCTACCAGTTGGTTGGGAGTTGCCCCCAATTTCCGCAGTCGATGAGCAACTTGATTGGAGCGATCGCATAATTCCTGATAGGTTAGGCTACGCTCCGGCGAAATGATAGCCAGCTCATTTCTTCGACGCTGTACTTGTTCGGTAAATAACTCATGCAGCAGCGTATCAGGAACGGGTGCGTCAGTAGCATTGATAGCATCCCGTTGCGCTAACTGTGCCGGAGGTATAAGATTTCGCCTTGTCTCAACCCAAACTGAATCGGAGGTAGCTAGCTGCTGGAGAAAGCGGCAATACGCCTCGAACATATCCTGAATTAAATCTTCAGGGAAGAGTTCCTCGACTACATCCCAATTAAATGTCAGCGTTCCCTTTTCCTCCCATACTTGAACATCCATCCACGCCTGAGATGCTTGGCTGATGCCATAGACTAACTCTCCAAAATGGCTGAAGGTTAAGGTTTCCTGTCCTAGCGAACTGAAGCCTAAAGTACTGGTGAAGATGACAGGTATGGTGCTGATAGCCGTCCCTTTCCTGCGAGCTAGTTCCCGCATCGCTTGCACACCATTAAAGTAGCGGTGTTCTAAATCCTGCCATAGTTGTTTCTGGAGGCGGATGGCGCGTTGGCTAAACGACTCAGAGGCTGAGTTGTCCACTGCCAGGAGGGTTGCAGAGGTAAAGCCTCCCAAGATTTCATTGACTTGGGGATGCAGGGGCAACCGATTAAACAGGGCAAGATTGAGAGTAAATTGGGGACTCTTGCTCCAAACGGTGATGATTTCGGCAAAAGCGGCAAGTAAGACGCCAGAAGGTGTCAAACCAACTTGAGCAGCACGTTGCTTTAACTGCTGCCATTGAGTGCGATCTAAGCCACTCTCATAACGCTTGGAGCGATACTGTTTAAGTTGATGGGGACTCTTAGCCAGGGGTAAGTCGGGTGCTGGGGGAAGAGTGTCTATACGGCTTAACCAATAATCGCGCGATCGCTGATACAGTTGGGTCTCTTGTAAACGTTGCTCTGCTAAAGCATAATCCCGGAATGAAAGTTCAAGCGGTGGCAGTGCAACTTCAGGATTTTGATACAGTTGAAACCACTGTTCAAATAGACGAAACAGACTCCAGGCATCAAAAATTAGCAAGTCGTAGCTGATGTGCAATCGAACGCGATCTGCCGTAGGCGGCAGCGCTTCGCTATCGCCCTTACGGGCGCGCCTTCGGCTATCGCCATCCAAACACGTTGCCCTAAACTCAAACAAAGGCCACTGATTGGCAGGCAACACCTGATGAGACATTCGTTCCCGAATAGCCTCTAACTGAGCCTTGACAACTGCCTCATCTTGTCCTATTAAATCTAAAACCTCGAACGGGTAAGGAGGCACCTGCTTGAGAATCTGCTGTTGACCATCCGGTAACACCACAGCCCTCAGCATGTCGTGACGCTCAATCAATCGTTGTAACGCCCAGTTCAAGCGTTCCAGATTTAAGTCCTTACCCTCAATTTCGTAGTAACCATGATTGCTCACATTGCCTAACTCAAATACCCCACTGCGGCCTATCCAGAAGGCATGTTGCATATCCGTCAGAGGAAACGGTTCGTAGCGCAACTCTGGTGCTGGCACAATAGTTGGTAGAGCAGTAGAACTGACACTTATATTGCTTTGGTGCAGCAACTTAAGAATCTCTGCTTTATGCTCTGCTAAAGAGTTCCGCAGTTCTGGAGTGATTACCCCTTTGGGCGCATCAATTTCTAGTGAATTACCATTAGCAGAAAGTTTTACGCCTTTGTTGGAGAGGGTGGTTAAAAGTGAATGTAAATCCATAACTGACTCCAGAAGATTGTGCCTTGCACTACGAACCTGATTCGCTAATTTTTAAGCAAATAGACCAAAAAAATAAATTTGTAGGGGCGGGTTTAGCGATATGGATTGCCAACAACTAGTTTGTTCTGTTCAAAACCTACCCTGCTCCTGCTGTGTTTCTTTTCACTCACCTGCTTAAGAAAAAAATATCCGTATAGTTCAGACACACGTTACAGACTCAACTTCTCTCGTTCTTCTTCATGTGTTTTAGCAGCATCAATTGGCTCTGTTGCAATTAGATTGACCAGCACTAATTGATTAAGCAATTGTTCTGATAGTTGAGCAATGGTGTTGTCTCCAAAGAAGCTCTCCATTGGCACTTGTACCTGGAGGTCGGTTTCAATTCGGCTCCTAAACATCAATGCCATCAAGGAGTCCAGTAATGAAGCAAAAGATTGCTGAGGCGTGAATTGATTTGGGGGAAGCTGTAAAGTAGTGGTGAGCCATCCTATAAGGTAAGTTTCCAGCATCTGCCGTCTTTTCTCTGGTTCAGCAGCTAGAAGCTGTTCTCTTGAAAGAGTTTCCGTTTGGTGAATAGGAGGATTTTCTTGGGAACGAGAGTCTGCTCCTGCTAAACGAATCTTCTCTTGTTCCGGTGTAACACTAATGGGAGGAGCTGGAACCGCTCCTAGCGCTACATCACCCCAACGCATCACCATTGCGCCTGCTGTGGCACCTGCACCGTTTGTGTAAACGAGAACCAGGTCATTTTCACGCAGTTTGCCCGATCTCGTCGCGTGGTACAAGTTGGCGATGGGAAGAACTGGTCCGATATTGGCGTATCGGGGGTAAAGATTGATGGTACGTTCTGGATCGATGCCTAATGCCCGCGTACAGACGCTAGCATACCAGGCGGTCGGCGTATTGAAGGCAAAAAAGTCGATGCCCTCAAGGGACACTCCTGCTGCTGTTGCCGCTTCTTTGCAACAAGTGCGGACGAAATCAACGGCAGTTTCAGCAAGCATACTTGCGTTCTCACCCGTTCGAGTACGCATTCGAGGCACGCCTTGAGCATCCGTTACGAGTTCGTGGGAGTAAGCGCCGCAGGTGGCAGTGGTGCTGATGATTTTGGTGCCGAGGACTCCCTGATTGGGTTTGAGCGCACTCACGACAAAGGCTCCAGCGCCGTCACCCATCGACCAAGAAAGCGTGTCTTCATCGTCTACCGTGTTAGAACCAAATTGCGAAACCACCACCAGTACATTGCGGTACTCTCCCGTTTGCACCAAGGCACGGGCATTTTGCAGTGCCACCAAAGCACTCGAACAGGTTGATTCCAGATTCCAGGCAGGACAATGCAAGTTGAGTTGACGGACGAGGGAGGAGGTATTACTAAGTCCGATGGGTTCACAGAAAAGTGAGGTGGCGATAGCGAAGCGCTGCTGCGAAGCGCAGATCGCCAATTCGACTTCTTCAGGATGAAGGTTTGCCGCCTCAAGTGCCTCTTTTGCCGCCCGATACTCCAGTGTCAGCGGCGACTCATCATGACTGAGTACTCGCCGTTCGACATTCCCTCGAAACGGGTCGTTTAAATACGGGGCTACCTCTTGCGACCAGATTTCAATTCCATCGTCGTTGGAGGTGGATTGAGAGGTTCTAGGCAACCGAACTCGTTTTGGTTGAGCTTGAACCGCTAACTCTGGAAACTTCTCGTACCAATAATCATTGGTACGAATCAGACTGGGAAAGCTTACGGCAAGCGAACGAATACCAATGGAGTGACTCGTCACAACACGACTCCTAAACTTCGGTAACTATCACCTGGAAAGGTGCATGACTCTGCACTCAGCACTGAACGTCGTCATAGCTGGCACTCAGGTGGTAATTCCATTGATTGATTTATGCCTGTAGGTCACTAATGAGAATTACTAGCGACTGACTGACTCATGTATCTTACTACTTGACAAGACATTGACAAGTCTTTCATTGAATATTTTTTCTTATTTGCAGAAAAAAATTGATAGTAATTTATTATTAATGAGTACGAAAGCGACCATTAAGGGCATCTAGTCGGTCATGGGAGGCGAAGGTTTCCATTCGGAGAAAAGCAAGTATGCTGATGCTATCAGCCTTGTTCGGAGGCGATTGCGCCCAAATCCGATGCACCTTCGATCAGGCTCGAATCGGTATCAAGCGGCGATCGCTAGCGCCTGCGATCGCAAGTGACCCTAAAAATTTTTAAAATTTTATTGCAAATAAATACCAGTTAGCTGTATTGTAATTCTGGATCAGTAAACGATAAAATCAACTTAGTTAATGAGAAAATTTATCGTGAGTTGTACCCACATCATGCATAGAGGGTTGGGCGCATCAAGTCTGCCATCAAAGGTGCAGGCTGGCTTCAAATAACTAACCAGCTTACCCTCACAGGAATGCGTGAAGGCGTGACTTGGAACAAAACGGCACTAGTACCGCTACCCTTTATGTCAAAAGTCAAAAAGCTTTATTTCTAGACTTTTGAGCAAGTTTTCAGATGGTAGGCTCATTTGGGTCGTCATGTACTAGTCACATCTCAAAAGAAAGCCATCTGGGGCAATTAGATTTCCGAGGTGTTTTCTGCATGGATACTTCAAAAGCGATGGATACTCTCAAAGCAATACTTGCTGACTTAGGTATTCCCCAAGAATCGCTGCACAATGACACACTACTGCACGAGGATTTACAACTTGATTCCACTGAAATAGTAGAAATTGCCCTAGGACTGAAACGCCAACTAGGGGTAAGCGTGAAGCTGGAAGGTCGGCAGGATATGACACTGGCTCAAGTCTGCAACAAAGTCGAAGCGGCGCTGCTGGCCAACTCCAACTCTAACCATGTCTCTTGAAGTTAAAGGACTCGGTATTGATATCGCGCCCATCCCCCGGATTGCTAGATTAATTGAGCGGTACGATCGCGAAACGTTAAATTTGTTGTTTACTCCGGGCGAACTCGACCGTTGCCAATCCTCCAGTCATCCCCACCGTTCTTTCGCCGTGTGCTTTGCCACCAAGGAAGCTGTGGGAAAAGCTTTAGGAACTGGATTAGCAGGCATTGGCTGGAATGAAATTGAAGCCAACCTTACCCAAGACAGGTTAACCGTTCACCAGCATGGGGACGCCAGCATTCAGGCGAAACGATGGGGTATCCACACATGGTTAGCGACATGGTGCCATTGGGATGAACACGTACTAGTTCACGTTCTCGCCTTATCAAACATAAGCGTCAAAGAAAAATTTTATGAAAAGTGTTTCTGAACAGTTGCCGAGTGCCTTCAATGTGGCAGCTTATTTCTTGAACAGCAATATAGAACGGGGAAATAGCCAAAAAGTCGCCTGTTTTTATCAGGACGATACCTATACTTACGATCAACTCAACCGCTTTGTCCAACGCACGGCGCGATCGCTCCTCACTCTCGATTTAGAGCGGGAAAATAGGATTGCCATTCTTTTGCCTGATACTCCCGAGTTAGTCTTTGCCTTTTGGGGAGCAATTTGGATGGGTGCCGTACCTGTTCCCATTAACACCGCCTGTAGCATTGATGAAATCCAGTATATTCTGCAAGACTCGCGAGCCAAAATCTTACTGACGACTCAGGAATGGCAAAAGAAACTCACTCCCATTCCGTCTCAGTTTTTGCAGCACATTCTACTCAAAGATGGAGACAACCCATTTTTATCCCGACTCACCCAACAGCCTGACGAACCCTTCCCCTGTGCCGAAACCTCTCGCGACGAACCCGCCTTCTGGCTTTACACCTCCGGCAGTACAGGCAAACCCAAAGGGGTGGTTCACTTGCATCAAAGCATGGTGGTTTGTGCTGAACGCTATGCTAAAGCCACACTTGGCTTGCAACCCGATGACATCACCTATTCGGTTGCCAAGGTGCCTTTCGCCTACGGTTTAGGAAATACGCTTTATATGCCAATGGCAGTCGGTGCAGCCACCGTATTGTCAGATGCCAGCAACGCATTTGATATTATCTCCGACATTCAGCGCTATCAACCGACCGTCTTTTTTGGCATCCCCAGTATTTATGCCAACCTTCTCGCCGTACAGGATATCGCACCTTTAGATGTCTCCTCCCTGCGCTTATGCATCTCTGCCGCCGAACAGCTTCCTGAGAGTATCTGGCAAAAGTGGCGAGAGACTTACAACCGGGAAATTTGTGAAGGAATTGGCACAACTGAGTTTTTGCACATTTTTCTTGCCAACCGCTTAGGTGAGTGCAAACCTGGCACCTCCGGTCGCCCCGTTCCGGGTTACGATGTCCGAGTCGTTGATGAAAATGGACTTCCCTGTCCTCCAGGCGAGATTGGCGACCTTTTGGTAAGTGGAGAAAGCCTGATGTTGGGGTACTGGAACCGACTCCGAGAAACGCGGCAAGCACTCTATGGCAACACCATGCGAACGGGGGATAAGTATCTGTGTGATGCTGACGGCTATTTTAAGTTTATGGGTCGTAAGGACGATTTGTTTAAAGTAAACGGTCAGTGGGTTTCTCCTTTGGAAATTGAGGATATCTTGCACCAGCATCCCCAAGTGCTAGAAGTGGCGGTGGTTCCTGAATCTAATGAGGGCGAACAACTCACTCGAGTCGTTGCTTATGTCAGCCTCAAACCCGGACAAGAACCGTCCCCTGAATTGGAAACTAGTATTTGTAAATTTGCCAAACAGCAACTTCCTCATTTTAAGGCTCCAAAAACCGTGCGCTTTGTGGAACAGTTACCGCGTACTGCGACGGGGAAAATTCACCGGAAATTGATAGGAAAAAATCAAGTCCTAGCTGTAGGCACTCACTGAAAAAGTATTGACAAGGAGATATTAATGGTTACAGAATTAAAAACCGCTCTATCGTATCAAGAAACTTTTGTATCGGGCAGAAGGAATGCAGTAGCGGTTTTACAGAATTTTTTGAAAGCGGGTATTTTTTCCAATTATGTGATGTATGAAAAAGACAACGAAGTTCGCATTGCGGGCAATGAGCTAGCCAAGGTGTCCGTCAGCAAAACTACAGTCTGTCTTGAGGGTATGGGGAAATCTTCCTCTCAACCTGTCAGCGATCCGTTTAAACAAGTCGGTGATTTACTGAGGTCTTTATCTATTAAAAATTGGACCGCTTATGGTTATGTAGCCTTTGACATGGCTGGCTTCTATTCGTCCTACTCTAAAGCAATGGAGCAGCCACTTCTTTATTTATTAGTTCCTGAAACCGAACTGCGTTTTACGTCAGAAGGCGTTCATGTTAAAAGCACCAGTTCATTAGAGCAAATTCGAGAACTACTATCTATTGATAGCAAGCTCCCCGATTATGTACCCATCTCTCTCGCTGAAGATTTCGCGGACTGCGAAAATTACTCCCACCGTATTGAGAGGTTAATTGAGGCAATTCAAAATGATGAATTGCATAAAGCTATTATCTCTCGCTCCAAGAAACTTATCGGCAATTTGGATGTATTGGGAACTTATGCCGTTGGAGCCAAAGCGAATAATTCAGCGCGTTCCTATTGTCTAAATATAGGAGACGTGCGTGCGGTTGGCTTTAGTCCTGAAATTTTGATGCAAGTTAATAAAGACGGGTTTGTCGTGACGAATCCTTTAGCAGCAACTCGTCCTCGCGGTCAATCTAGTGAAGAGGATGCACGCTTCAATGATGAACTTTTCACCGATGCTAAGGAGGTGAAAGAACACGCACTTTCTATCTGGTTGGCACAAAGCGAACTGAGTTCATTTTGCTTTCCAGAAACGGTTCGGGTTTTTAATTTTATGGAGGTGAAAAAATATCGCTGTGTGCAGCACCTTTCTTCGAGAGCTGGCGGTCAGCTAAAAGATGGAAATACGTTGTGGGATGCGTTGAAGGTTTTGTTTCCAGGTATTACTGTTTCTGGAATTGATAAACAAAAAGCTTTAGATTGGATCGATCGCTTGGAGGACGAACCGAGAGGAATTTATGCGGGTGGTATTGGTTGGGTTGATAGTAATGGGGAATCGGATTTAGCGATCGCAATTCGTTCTGTCTACCAGTACGGCAATGAAATCTACCTCAATGCTGGAGCGGGTATTGTTGCTGAATCAGTGCCTCAAAATGAGTATATCGAGTCGGTTAACAAAATGAATACGATGCTGACGAATTTAGTTTTGCAATCTTGATAACGACGAGATAGCTGCATGAATATTATCGGTCATGGGATTGACATTGTGGACGTGAGATGCATCCAAGAACTTGTCGAACAAACGGGGGAGTGTTTTGAACGTCAATGCCTCACGGCTGCGGAACTCAATGCTTCGGGGTTCCGTACTCACCGCTTTGAGTATCTTGCTAGCCGTCTCGCTGCCAAAAAAGCGGTTCAAAAAGCGCTCGGTGGAGATTGCCAACAGCCTATCTCGTGGCATGAGATTGAGATCCAAAAGCTACCGACGGGTGAACCGTTTGTCGTGCTGTATGCCACTACCCTTGAAATTGCCGCGAAACTTGGCATTACCAAGTGGCTGCTGAGTATCAGCCATACCCCATCTTATGCGACAGCCAGTGCGATCGCCCTTCAGGCGCTGGCAAAGCCAATTGCCCTTCTATTCTCCAACAGTGGTGCACCTTACTAACTGTCAACTGTACAGTCATCTACCGAAATAAATAAAGTTGACATGGCAAACGAACTGTTTTATTGTTACTTGAGTTAATGATACTATTTCTCAATAATTTACTTGAGTTGCTGAGAGTAACTCAATTCCTGGGGGTGAGGACGTGGACACTCGATTGAAACTACAACAATTATTTCCTAGTTTTTTGTTCGCTAGCACGGTTTCTGTACTCGTTGCAGCTCCGGCTTTTGCTCAAGTTATACAAGTAACAGGCGTGCGTGTCTCTGCCACATCGAGCGGAGTTAATGTGATTTTAGAGACCAATTCAGACACTATTCCCCAAGTGTCTACGGCAAGCTTGGATAAGACGTTACTGACTGATATTTTCAATACTCAACTGCGTCTACCAGATGGTCAAGCGTTTCGTCAAGACAACCCGGTGGAAGGGATTTCGTCTGTCACGGTGACTCAGCAATCTCCAAACACCATTCGAGTTGCGGTAACGGGTACAACAGAGGTGCCGACGGTTCAACTTAGTCCCAGTCCATCAGGATTCGTCCTGAGCCTGAGTACTCCATCGGCTACGGCTCAAACTCCATCAACTGAAACTCCTACAGCACAAGAGCCTCAAACTCAGCCGCCTACCGCACCTGAAGTCACCACCCCTTCAGAGGATAAACCCGAAGCCCCGACGGCTGCACCCGAGCCAGAAGAGGAGATTGAAATCGTGGTGACGGGGGAACAAGATGAAGATAGATACTTTGCCCCCAATGCCAGCACCGCGACGCGCACCGATACTCCACTGCGCGACATTCCTCAGTCAATTCAGGTGATTCCGCAAGAGGTAATTAAAGATCAACAGGCAACCGATTTAAGAGATGTCCTAAGTAACTTGAGTGGCGTAACACCCAGTGGCTCAGCCGGTAATGCGGTTACTAATTTTACGATTCGAGGATTTCAACAGGCACCCATCTTACGCGACGGCTTTAGACAAAATCCTTTGAATCGGGGAGTACCACAACTTGCCGACCTCGAGCGGGTTGAAGTTCTCAGAGGCCCTGCATCAATTTTATACGGTGAGGTGCAGCCAGGAGGTGTGATTAACCTAGTGAGTAAACAGCCCCTCACTGAGCCATTTTATGAAGCGGAACTGCAAATTGGCAACCGCGAGCTGTTTCGACCCCGGATTGACATTTCAGGTCCATTGACAGCAAACCGCAGCTTGCTCTATCGCTTGAATTTGGCATACGAAAGCAGTGAACCGTTTCAAGACTTTGAGCAAGGATTTGAGCAATTTCTGATTGCACCCGTAGTCACTTGGAAGCCGAGCGATCGCACAGATGTCACGTTTCGACTACAGTATTCTGATCGAGAAGCCCCCGCAGATAATGGTTTAGTTGCGTTTGGCAACCGAGTTGTTGATGTTCCTTTCGATACCATTACCACTTCTCCAAACGACCCTGGGATTCGGGAAAACAACTTCAGCATCGGGTACGACTTAGAGCATCGCTTTAGCGACAACTGGCGACTTCGCAACGCCTTCCAGTTTTCGGATTTCTCAAGCGATATCGGTCTCAGGAATCCTTTCTTCATTAATGAAACTACAGGAATTTTGGGTCGTGTTCCTGTTCGACAACAAACTGATACGCAAAATTATAATTTGCAAACCAATATTGTCGGGGAATTTGCCACAGGCTCGATCAAGCATACACTTTTGTTTGGAGTCGATCTTAATCGAATTGAAAATGCCCAACTCCTATGGGGAGGTTCCTTCGGCAATCCGTTGCCACTCAATATCTTCGCTCCTGATTATGGCGCAGATCCTAATATTGATTTTAAGACCTTACCCTTCTTATCTGGCTTTGGCCCTTCAAAAGTTCAAACCGATCGATTGGGAGTTTATATACAAGATCAAGTCAAGTTTCTAGACAACCTAATCCTAGTGGCAGGGCTTCGCTATGATACAGTAAACAGCACCAGCGCTCCTTTCCTTGATGTAGACAATACTGGACCTGAAACGACTCAAAACGATGACGCACTAACCCCCCGAATTGGAATTGTCTATCAACCCATCCCAGCGATTTCGCTCTACGGCAGCTACTCCCGGTCATTTACACCCAGCAGCGAAACTACAGCCAACGGCGATCCGCTTGAACCAGAACGAGGTGAGGGATTTGAAGTTGGTGTCAAAGCCGAATTGCTCGAAGGTAGACTGTTGACCACCCTGGCATATTTTGACATCACCAAACAAAATGTTGCCACAGCCGATCCCAATAATTTGTTTGGGGTTGTGGCAGCGGGCGAACAGCGAAGTCGCGGGGTTGAGCTGGACGTGACTGGAGAAATCTTGCCGGGATGGAATATTATTGCCTCCTATGCCTACACCGATGCCGAAGTTACAGCAGACAACGAAATTCCTGTGGGCAATCGGTTGTTTAACGTCCCTGAACATAGTGCCAGTCTGTGGACGACCTATGAAATCCAACAGGGGAATTTGCAAGGCTTGGGTTTTGGTGTTGGATTTAACTTTGTTGGGGAACGTCAGGGCGATTTAGCCAATAGTTTTCAGGTAGACAGCTATTTTCTGACCAATGCGGCTATTTTTTATCGTCGCAACAACTGGCGAATTGGCCTCAACGTCAAGAACCTGTTCAATATCGACTACATTCAAGCGACTGATAATCTTAGGCGGGCTGGAATTGAACCAGGCGATCCGTTGACGATCATTGGCTCAGTTTCAGTGGAATTTTGACTTTACTTGGTATCCTCCTTTCATCAGGACTTACGCAAAACCTCTATTTGTAGAGTGTGTTAGCGTAGCGTAACGCACCATCTCCTCTATAAGTGGTGTAGGTGCGTAAGTCCTGTTCATAAAAGGAAGGGAGTCGAAATTTCTTGGCAAGGGGGGATTGGGAAAGCCGGATTTTCACTCATGAAGTAGAGATGAGAACAAAGAATCAATTTATTAAGCTTCTGGTATTAGCAGTACTCACAGCGTTTGTAGTGGCGGCTTGTAATGGAACAGCCAATAAGCTCACTGCTGATGACGACAATCCCCTGATTAGATCATCTGCAACGTCAGCAAACTGCCGCACCATTGAGCATCAAATGGGAGAAACCGAAGTTTGTGGTCAGCCCCAGAGGATTGTGGTGCTTGGTCCTTCTGTCCTAGAATTGCTCCTAGCTCTAGACGTTCAACCGACTGGGTTCGCTGACCAGGTAACGTGGCATAGAGGAAATTACGATAACCCCGGTCAACAAATTCCTTATCTGGGAAGCCGAGTAACCAGTCAGTTGAAGAATGTAGGCTCGGTTTCTGAACCGTCTATCGAAGCCATTCTCAGTGTTCAGCCCGACTTGATTTTAGGCACTCAGTACAATGCCAATCAATATAAGGTATTTTCTAAGATTGCTCCAACCTTGCTGCTCAGTCGGAATGATAATGATATAGAAAAAAGTTTGCGGGCGATTGCCAAGGCTGTAGGAAAGTCTGACCAAGCCGAACAATTGCTAACGAAAACACAACAGCAAATTGCTTCGGCTCGTGAAACCTTTGCACGCACTGTTGCTACTCACCGCAAAGTATTGCTGCTCAGTGCAGTCAAATGGGAGGAGCTTTATTTAGGTGACTCTAACTTTGGTCTTTGCAGTTCCTTGCTTGAAGCTTTGGGATTTCAACTAGTTACACCACCTGGTTTAAATTTGTCTAAACCAGATACTCCAGTTCCCATTTCTCTCGAAATTCTACCTCAACTGAATGCCGCAGATTCAGTGATTATGTTTGGAGGCAATTTCAGCGAACTTAATAACACGAATAATTTTGAAGCCCACCAACTGTCACATCTGAAGCAAGCGTGGGCAAACAATGCGATCGCCCAATCCCTCAATGCCAGCAAAACTGGACGAGTGTATTTCATTGCTGGTTATCTATGCCGAGGTTTTCCCGGTCCGATTGGTACTGAGCTTTATCTGGAAGAACTTGAAAAGCAATTGCTCTCGCCAAGTTGAACCTTACTGCCTACAGCTCCTTTGGATTACTGGTTGAGTCGAGGAGGCTGTTTCGCCTCGCCCCTCTCAGTGGGTGTGGTCAAAAGCTGTTGGTGACGAATAAGCTGTTCAGAATTTAAATCACTGCCGCAAAGCTCGGATTCAAAAGAATCATATTGCTTGTGCTATTTTAGTTTGGCTCAGGCTTAAAGATATTGCTTATCAGACGGGTCAAACTATTTATCAAATCAAATACGCACTTTTGTCAGAGTATTTAATTCAACAATTAAAACGACCGAATACTTTCATGCGTTTTGTCTAGTTTTTTGGTAGAAGGCGCGGCGTAGCAGCGCCTGTGCTTGTGACAGTTGCGTAAGTCCTGAAAACAAGAAAATTGGAACACAGTTGGAGGCATTCTGGCACCCGATCAGGTACTCTCTCTGGATACCATCCTTTGCTAAGTTCGAGTTAGATAGCAGTGGCAATCAGGCTTTTCAATCAGCGTTTCAACCAAGGCATTTAGAGTCACTGCGGCTAAAAGACTACCACCAAGACTCCCTTGAATCGTAACGGACGGAATTGATGTTGCCATCAGTCGCCGCTTTGCTGCTGGGGCATGGCTAAAGCCAATCGGCATCCCAATCACAAGGGCTGGTTGAATTTGCTGTTGCTCAATCAGCTTACAGGCAGTAAGCAAGACGGAAGGGGCATATCCAATCACAAGTATGCATCCCTTTGGAATCTGTTGTAACCGTTGCTGCCATTGGTCATGATTCCAAAAGGCTTGCTCAGCTTCACTGACTCCAGTAATGTGAGGGTCATCAATCAGCGTTTCAAACGCGCATCCTAAATGGACTAACCGAGTTTGATCGAGGGCCGCCGCAACAACCGGAACATCGGTCAAGACTGGACACCCGACTTTCAGCGCATCCCGTGCAGCCGCGATCGCATTTTGGCTTAACTGAACCGAGTTCACCAAACTGACATCGCCACACGCCAGCACCAATTGATGCAGCAAATGGACGGTGATTTCAGAATAACCAGACAAATCAGGCAGCAGGTGTTGTAGGGATTCCTGAAATGCTTCTGGATGAGTATTTGTCTCTGCATCCAGGTTAGTCCATAACTGATCGAGTTTTCCTAACCCCTCTTGGGCATCTACATCCAGTTGCTTCAGTTGTGCTAGGGCTTCAGCTTGAATGATTTGGCAGTTTTGATCACGTCCCAGCAATCCCTCCAAAGCAGATGCTGTTTGGCGGAGCCGGGTGATCTGCTGAATCACAGAGCGATATTGCTGCTGCAACTGAATCATCAGGGTTGGATCGACGGTCTCTTCTGAATGGCTGTCTAGAAGTTGTCGAATGTGGGATAACTGAAAGCCTTGCTGTTTCAAAGCAATGACCCGCTGTAGCCGTTGCACATCCTGCTGAGTGTAGAGGCGGTAATTGCCTTCTGAGCGTTGTACTGGGGGAAGCAATTTGAGCGTGTGATAATGGCGTACCATGCGAGGGGTAACGCCACCGCCCACCGCATCCGTCAGTTCTTTAATCGTCAAGTGTTCGGTCTTCATCCTTTCAGTTTACTCAAAACCTTGACATTGACACTAATGTTAAGGTTTAGGCTGAAAGGGTAGGAATCTGACGTAAAAAAACATGGTTGCGGCTACCCGTTTTACTTCTCGATTTACCAACCTTTTCAAGGAACACCCCGATGCAGTCGCCGCGATCACCTGTGGAGTTCTGGTATTTTTAGGCTGGCAAATGCTCAACTTTGGTTGGCTGGGAGTTGCCCTTTTCATTCTGACGGCGGCTTATGTGATTGGTGGGTTTGAAAGTGCCCGCGAAGGGTTGACAACCTTATTTAAGGAAAAAGAATTCGATGTAGACCTGCTAATGATTGTGGCAGCGTTGGGAGCCGCAGGTTTGGGACTCTGGCGACAAGAATATTATCTGATTGTGGATGGGGCGGTTCTGATCCTGATTTTTGCCATCAGCGGGGCGTTAGAAGGGTATGCGATGCAACGGACGGAGCGTAGTATTCAGGGATTGATGAGCCTAACCGCTGATACGGCGCGAATGGTGCGGAATGGGCAGGAGAGAATTATCCCCGTTTCAGAACTCAAAATTGGGGATCAAGTTCTGATCAAACCAGGAGAATTAGTGCCAACAGATGGCTTAGTTATAGAAGGATTTAGCACTCTCAACCAATCTTCCATTACAGGAGAATCGATTCCTGCCGAGAAAACGGTTGGGGATGAAGTCTTTGCAGGTACGATTAATGGTCATGGCGCACTGCGGCTCAAAATTCATCAACCGCCCGAAAGTAGCTTAATTCAGCGAGTCATTCGTCTGGTTCAGCAAGCCCAAACGGAAGCACCGCCTTCTCAGCAGTTCATTGAACGATTTGAGCGCGGCTACGCCAAGTTGATTGTAATTGCCGGAATCTTGTTGGGTACATTACCGCCGTTTCTGTTGGGCTGGAACTGGGAAGAAACCATTTACCGGGCATTGATTTTCCTGGTCGTTGCCTCACCCTGTGCGCTCATGGCTTCGATTATGCCGACGCTGCTCTCCGGTATTGCTAATGGAGCGCGTCACGGCATCCTGTTTAAGAACGGGGCACAGTTGGAGCGGATTGGACGAGTGCGGGCGATCGCCTTTGATAAAACTGGAACGCTGACCATAGGAAACCTTCAAGTCGTGAACGTTCTCTCAACTCAGCCATCCACCGACAAACTTCTGCAAGTAGCGGCGGCACTGGAAAGCTTGTCAGAGCATCCGATTGGAGAGGCGATCGCTCAGTTCGCCAGTCAGCAAAACCTGCACTGGACAACAGCCGTGAACGTTCAAGCCCAGGCAGGACAGGGAATCACTGGAGAAATCAACTCCAAGATGGCGATCGTTGGTAAAGCAGCGTTTGTCCAGGCGCAAATGAACGATGCTGCAAAAACCCTGATAGAGCAGAGCCAACAGTGGGAATTTGACGGCAAAACTGTGGTTTGGGTTGCCTATGCCAGAGAAATCTTAGGCATCATTGCCGTTGCGGATACGGTACGACCGGCAGCCGCAAAAGCGATCGCCCGATTAAAACGGTTAGGAATTGAGCAGATTGTGATGCTAACTGGAGATAACTCGCGTACCGCCCACAGCATTGCTCAACAGGTTGGAGTCGATCAGGTTTATGCAGAGCTTTTGCCCGAAGAGAAAGTTGATATCATTCGCAAACTCCAGAAGCAGTATCAGGCAGTAGCAATGATTGGAGACGGCATCAATGATGCTCCTGCCCTGGCTCAAGCGGATGTGGGAATTGCGATGGGAGCCGCAGGTAGTGATGTGGCGTTGGAAACGGCAGATATTGTATTGATGGCGGATCGTCTGGAGCGACTAGAACATGCGATTCGTCTGGGTCGTCGCGCTCAAGGTGTGGTAAAACAAAACATTGTGTTTGCCTTGAGCTTCGTGGTAATTCTGTTGATTACAAACTTTACAGGTAATATCACCTTGCCGTTAGGAGTCTTGGGGCATGAAGGCTCAACGGTAATTGTGACATTAAGTGGATTGCGATTGCTGAGAGGTTAATAGACCTCTTGCAAAAGTCGCGGCTGAGGTACTATGAGAGCTAAAATTATGCGCTCGCAACAAAAGAGTCAGCGATCGCCTCGCTCCATTCATAAGTAAAAAGCGAGCGCTGTTGACACTCTTTCCAGAATAACCCATCAGAACTAATGACATGAACCACTAGTAAGGGCGACCTTGATATTGCAAAAAGAGTTAGTGGGTTGATTCAATGCATTGACCAAAAACTAACCATTATAGCATTTTTTATTTTTATGGCAATTATTTGCAATATTTATTTGTATTTTTTAACAAAATACTGCAATATAAAATTGAAGAGGGCAAACAAGAGAGACGTACCTCAAACTGATTAACTGCTCAACACTAAAGGGTTTTTGGCAAAATCATGACTTATACCATCGAGTCGGCTCAAGGCATTTTCCCTAATACTCAAATTGCTAATGCGGTTCCAGCAACCACGGAAGCATACAATAAACTCAGCGTTGAGGATCAACTGGCATTACTCTGGTTTGCCTACACCGAAATGGGTACTTCTATTACTCGCGCCGCCACGGGAGCCGCCAGCATGATTCTAGCGGAAGGCTTACTCAATGAAATCAAGCAAATGCCTCGACAGGCTCAATCGCAAGCCATGTATGATTTGGCTAGCAATGCTGACACTCCTATCGGTCGTACCTATTCCTCCTTCCGTGTCAACACCAAGCTAGGTTTCTGGTATGAGTTAGGGCAGTTGATGAAACAGGGCGTAGTTGCTCCCATCCCCCCTGGTTATCAAATGAGTTCTGAAGCTGTTGGCGTGCTAGAAACGATCAAGAAACTCGATCCCGGTCAGCAAATCACAGTCTTGCGTAATACCGTAGTTAACATGGGATACGACCCAGATCTGAGCGAGGATTACGCAAAACGCGAAGCCCCCCGCAGCACACCGAAGGCACTATCTGAACGTGTTCAGACCAAGATTGAGGGTATCGACAATTACACGGTATTAAACTACATTGACTACATGAATGCATTTGACTTCACACCGGCTGTGGGTCTATTTGCTGAAGAAGGTGCCCTGCAACCTCCATTCCAGAAGCCGATAGTCGGCAAGGCAGCTATTCTCACCTATATGCGTGAAGAATGTGTGGGACTTAAGATGATGCCAGAGCGGGGCGTAGCCGAGACCATAGAAAATGGCTACACGCAGATTAAAGTGACCGGTAAAGTAGAGACTCCTTGGTTCGGTAACAACGTCGGTATGAACATTGCGTGGCGGTTCTTATTAGATCCCCAAGGCAAGATTTTCTTTGTAGCGATAGACTTGCTCGCCTCTCCCAAAGAACTACTAAACCTGATGCGGAAGTAGAATACAAAGTTCGGCAAAATCCGTCTAGAAGGGCAGGTCTACACCTGCCTTTCTGCTTAACTGGGCTTAAACGAAAATTAAGAGTAAACAGAAGTATAGTGCTTAACTGTACATTCGCCAATTAAATGTCGCAATTCAAGAGCGCGACATATATCATCTAAATTCGTGAAAGCTTTTCATCAGTTTTGATAACCAAATGATAGCCACTGTTAAGACTCAGGTGGTACTGGAGGCGTAGCACCTGAGTAGATGACTGCTGCTTTCCCTTGCCTACGGGCTACCTTGACCGCTTCCATTGCTTCATCCCAGCTAGGATAGGCGAGGTACTGCCATTCTCCAGTGTTGTTGCCTTCTATAGCAATTACGGTTTCCTCTTGCTTCCAGTCATCGCTGCGATCGCTATCGTTCATTAGAAGGATCGTAAACTATCTTTAGGTCATATCCTACCTTAATAGCGTTTCTCATGCTTCACAGACTATTCTCGAAGGATTAATCTAACAACCTGATAGCAATACTCGATCTGTAACATCTAGTCAACATAAACACTTAAGCTTATTACCTTTTAGGTGTGTGATAGCTTTGCTATTCATCTAAATTACTCATTTATCAATTATTCAGCTTAGTAATTTATTTACTGATTCCTACTTTTTTAGGTAACTGGATTTATCTGGCAAGTATAAAGAATCAGGTAAGTTTAAGTAGAAGATTAGACATAAGTTTAAGTGTAAGTAAAAGCTTAAGAATAACTATGAAATTGTCATATAATGACCTATTTTTTAATTTCTCATCTTGATATTCTGCTCTAGAGGACATTAGTAGGTAATTGTTTCTTACATTCCATTCTGATATAGCTATAGCTACGACTTAGGTAATCCTCCACTTCCTTGTAAATTCTCGAAAGCATCTTTAAGCTCAAACTTTTTTGGAATCTGACTTAGTGCAGCCATCTTTTCATGCACGATATCAAGATAACTATTTAAATCTAGTTGTCTTGCTTGTGCATACTGCTGTAAGCCAATTTTGGTCTTGTTAGCAGCATCCCTTAAGTTACGGTAGCGCCGTATTATTTCTACTGCTCGATATGCAAATATCGAATAAATATTTACCAACTCAGTAGGTAATGGCTGAAATGTTGTGAGTAATTTATCATGCTCTAGTGATGTTTTGTTTCGTATTTCTAGAAATTCCTGACTAAGCATTAACGAATGTATGACCGCATAATGTATCGGTAGCATATTACTTGCTACATTACTAAATGAGTTAAGACCTAGAGAATTATTAATATCTAGAATCTTATTTTGAAATTTAGTTGCATCTACCTTTGCTGGCAACTTACTATTTCTTAAAGTAAGAACTACTCTTTGTTCTACCATTGCTAGCTGAAACAACAACGGTTTTACATACCCAGCAAGCTTGACTGAATAAATGGATATTTCTTTGGTCGGTTCATTAACAGATAATACTGAAATATCACGAGCATCTAGTAACTCATTAATTTTTATTTTCTGACGTTCTACTTGAAGATGGTGTTTAACTTCTATGATTGATTTTTTTTGTTTAACTTTTTGTTTAACAGGTAAAAGAATATCATAAATTATTGCTAATTTGCCTACTCCTGCTTGAGGATAAGAAACAGATTCAGGATTGCTTGCTATGTTCTTATCTTCGGGAGATTTATCTTTAAAATTACTTATTTGTTTGATTTCTCGATTGTCTTTTACTTCAAAAAAATGATTGCCATCTATTATTAGAGGCACAAAATCAAGATTAAAATAACTAGCTATTTGTTCATTCCATATCTTAATCGGTGTAAATTTATTTTTATTTCCTAAATTATATTTCTTGGCTAAATATTCCTTTAGTTGTTTATTGTCAGTATTAGTAAATATTTTTTCAGCGTCTTTTAACTCCTTGATCTTTAAATATTTTGTACGACTGCAACTAACTGGTTGATTATTTTCTAATCCCCACTTATTTAATGCTAATAATATACAACCAAAAGCAGTTAATCCATTACCTAACTCATGCTTTTTAGCTAACGAGGTAAATTTAGGTACTAATTTGCAAAATAATACAGACTTACCTTTAATATTTTGTATTATTAATGAACCAATTGCTTGAAATCTTAATTCATTTCTTTCATTATCTAATACAGATTTATCGCACCAAGCTATATCTACTAATCTGTTTTGAACAGGTGAAGCCTTTAATATTACAATAATGCTGCCTATTTGTTGCCGTATATATAGCGGAATATCAAGTAATAGATCATTTAAATTTCTATCATTAATTGCACTTGCGCCTAGCTGATGTTGAGCTACGGAATTATATTTATTTTCTAAAATCAAAAAAAATCTATCATCCCTTGAAAATTCATAATTAATTCCTAGATTTCGTAATTTTTGTTCAGCGACATCTAGCATAGCTTGTAAGTCGCCTAAATGAGTTGGTTTGGAATTTACGGGGATTTTCTCAATTTCTTCTCCAATTAATCTAATTACTTGATTGGCAGAATCAATCCATTTCTCATTAGATAATGGCAATGGGCTAGGTGGATCAATAAAATTGACTGTCAAAATATCTCCTTGGATTTTTTGACTTGCTAATATACCGACAGCTAACATGAACCATTGAACATTGCTACTGTTGATAATTTTCCATATCAATTGTGAGAAGAAATCTTGAGACGGAGATGTTCGACGTAGTAATTCGCAGTTAATTCCTTTCTCATAGTTCAACTCTAATTTAAATAATTCTGATTTTTTTTGTGTCTTATCTATTACCGAATAAATAGAATTTTCACAACTAATAATTGAGTAGCGCTCATTTATGAATAGTGAGCTGCTGCCATCTCCTCTGTTGAAGTTAGAAACATAAGGTTGATATTCTTTCTTTTTAAAATTAGTTTTAAATTGTTTTCCAGATCCCCAATCAATATCAATAATTATTTGAAGAGTTTTTTCAATAGTTTTATTAAAAAACTCTTCTTTGTTTGACTGTATTTGTGCTTTGATGATGCTTTCTTTAGCTCTGCTAGGAATTAATTCAAAACTTTCAATAACATGATTAATTGCATACTGAATAAGCTTTTCTAAAATATGTCTATTCATGTCAATAGACAAAATATTTAATACAGCTATACAATGTGCAGGATTATTAGAAGAATTATTTCGTATCCAGTCTTCTAACTCTTCCCATTCTTCTTTAATATTTTTGTTAGCATCAAATTTAATGAATTTCTTTTTAATTTCGTTTGAAATATATTTAAGACAATGAATATTACTTATTGTACTTGTTATCTCTTCATAAGAACTATTTATACTTGAGAATATAATCTTTTCAAATTCATTTTGTATACCTTCTAAATCTTGTCCTTGATTTTCATTAGTATTTATATTAACTGCGGCGTTATTGCTAGATGATTTAACTCTAAGATCACAGCTTTTATCCTCAACATCGTAGTGAGCGAAATAACTTGATTTTGATTTTCTCCAATGAACAAATTGATAACATTCAGGACAGTACAACTTCCATTTTCTGCAAAGTTTATGAGTTAGTTCTGGTTGGTTAGCGTCAATTTTCTTACTAGCATATTGTCCAGCAAGAGCTTTAGCTTTATCCATGCTTGAAACTCCTAATATTTAGGTCTGTTTATAAGTTATCTAATTTTTATCGTATTAGAAAGTAAAATCTTAAAGCAACGCTGGTTTCTTCTAAACTAATCACTTGAATTCGATAGTAGATGCATCCTGATTTTCTATGTAAGCTCGTTCTTACTAACTTCCGCAGATATTAATCATTACTTACAATCCTTATCTGCTAAGTTAATCTCTGCATTAACTAACTGTAAATCCTTATTATTGTTTATCTCCTTTAGAGCTTTAAATTGTAAAGAAGCTTTATTATGTTTTTTCTGCTTAATGGCTTTACAGAAAGTATCATATCTATCTTTACTTTTTACTTCACCTCCAGCATTTTCATATACTTGATTATCAAACTTATCTCCTAGCTGTTGCTTAATCTTGTCTGTATGGCTGCTACATGACGTTAGAAGCAATGATAAAACAATTAATGATGGAATATGTTTTAACATGATAAGTCTCCTTAAATAAGCTCAATCTATTTAATCATCTTCAGCGCAGTTTTAATTGTTATACCTGTAGATTGCAGTGATCGCTTCATTAAAGCTTGAATAGGTTTCAGATTACCTTCTTTGGCAAGAAGTTGCAAAAGAGTCTGTTTATTAGACAGAAGATAAAAACTTCTCTTTTTGCTTGTTTAAGTATTAGTGCTTATCTTTTCCAAGATAATCTCTACTAATTACGTTAGTGTGATTTCCATCAACTAAAACTGTGATTTTAATAGTTGAATTTTTTATTGTCTTATGAGTTTAAATATTAAAAATACTCCTACAACCAATAAAGCTATAGGAGCATCTTGCTAAATTATCACAAACCTAATCTATTGCTGATCGGGTTCGACTGGTCTAATCATCTCTTCAAGCTGCTGTAACTGTTGCTGTAAATCCTCGAAGTCTTCTGTGAATTTTTGCTCCAGTAACAACAATTGATTGATATGAATATTTGTGATTAACCTCAATCTTTCTTGAATGTAGTTAACCTTGTCTATCAATCTCAGACTAGCCGTATTTTCTGGCATGATATATTTGCTCCTTCGCTTGGCGCTTCAAGTGGAGTGAGTAGTCCAGCAGTAGTATTCCCAGTACTAGCTGCTGGGCGTTAGATGCAATAATTATTGTGTGAATGGAATGTTAATTCCATGTACATCATAATCACACAGTATGTACATTAATGGCAAGTAAATCTAAATTAGTAAGGCTCTCAGTTAACATAACTCAAAGCCAGATGCACAAATTGGAGAGATATGCTGAACAAAATGAATGGACTAAGACCCAAGCAGTGCAGGAATTAATCAAAGCTATACCTGAATCCAAGCTGAAAGCAGATGACAGTGAGGAAAATGAGTAATTATTACTAGCTTCTCTATGGCTCTAGAAGACGATCGAAACTAGTTTTAGGTCTTGAACTACCTAGAGCAGTTGAGTTATTTGTCTGTATTTAGTGTTTTTCTAGTGTAGGGATGCCTTAGAGAGAATAATTTAATCGACATAGATATAGAAAAGGATAGTAGAAACTAAAAACTACTATCCTCTTAAGGTTAATTAGCTGATTTCATTAGAATTCAGGTACTTGCACATGAGCAGTAATACCAGCATAATGCTTCATAATTATTTCTGGTGAATTTCCTGCCCACTTCGCTACCTGCACAACACTAACTCCAGCTTCTAAACACTGCGTAATAAACGTATGGCGTGTATTGTATTGAGTACGATAACGGCTTATTTTTCCTTCCTTGACAAGCTGTGTAACAATTCCATCATTTCTATCAGAACGTCCTTTCCATGCACTATCAATGAAATGACCAGAACGAATAACTCCACCTTTCTTACTTGGAAAAACTAATGCTTCAGGATTACAGGCATTAGGTTTAATACTCAGTAACAAAGCTTGCAAAGTAGCATTACAAGGAAATTTACGGCTTTGATGTGTTTTACAGTCTTTACGGATTTTCAATTGAGTACTAACTGATTCAGAGAACGTAATTGTTCTACAATCCGCAGAAATATGTTTCCACTGCAATCCTACCGCTTCACCAGTACGGCATCCAGTCATAAATAAGAACTTGACGAATGGAACATAATAGGAATAGAGAGAATGTTCCTCAAAAGCTTTGATGATAATATCTCGTTCTTCAGCAGTGAATGGATCGATAGTATCTGTTTCATCCTTTACTACCTTAATTTTCTGTGCCATGCCATGAAACGGATTACTGGAGATTAAGCAAGAATCAACTGCCCAGTCGCAACAAGCTGAAATTTGAGTTAGAGTTCTTCTTGCCGCATCATTAGACAACTTACCTACCAGAAAATCTCGAATCTGAACAGCATCGCTTAGAGTCTTTGTCGGTAGCTTGGCAATATGATTCCGTACTGCTGCATATTGAATCTTGAGCGTTGTCTCAGCAATCAGAGGTTTTCTATACTCGGTGTACTGTTCCCATAGTTCCGAAAGTGATAGCGCTGGTTGAGCTTTAATTGCTTGTACAACTGTTAAATGATGCTGTGGCTTATAGCTAGCCAAGGTAGAATCAAACGTTCCACGGCTGATATCATCCTCAATCTGCCATGCTATCTTCTGAGCTTTCTTGCTGTTTTCTGGAGTATCCTGCCAGCCAGTAGAGATATATCTGTTCTTAGTTTCAATACTACGAGGTAAGCGCAGACGTAATTTACCTCTGAAGCTCTCAACCCCTACTGTTCCTTTCGCTGCTTTGGTTTGTGTAGTATTCATTCGTTGGATATCAAAACTCTAGCGCGTCACAACGACGATAGCCAGTTGATAGCCAAAAAGACAAGATATAGCCAAAAATAAGTTAAGGATTCCAGCTAACATCTAAGCTAGAACCCTTACCAGATATTAAATGCGGATGAAAGGACTTGAACCTTCACACCTTGCGGTACTAGAACCTAAATCTAGCGCGTCTGCCAATTCCGCCACATCCGCTTAACTTGCATTAGCAATCATAGCAAAAACTTGAGATTATTGAACACACTCAGGCAAAAGAATTCCAGACAGCCTAGCCTCCACTACGAAGATTGCCGAATCGGAAGGGAAATTAAGAACACCGTACCCTGACCTGGTGCTGAAATACACTCCAATCGCCCCCCGTGTTTTTCCACCACAATCTGGTAACTAATCGACAACCCTAAACCTGTACCCGAACCGACGGGTTTGGTTGTAAAGAACGGATCGAAAATCCTTCGCTGTACCTCTTGGGTCATCCCAGGCCCGTTGTCACTAATCAGAATCATTACCTCATTGCGCTCGGCTATAACCTCTGTGCAAATCCAAATCAACCCAGGATGACTTTTGAACAGCTCAGGCGAACACGGTGGGTTAACCTGTCCAAGCGCCTCGCAAGCGTTACGAGATGCGATCGCGTCTATGGCATTCGCCAGGATATTCATAAACACCTGATTGAGTTGCCCCGCATAGCACTGCACTTTGGGCAGATTGTTGTAGTCTTTAATAATTTGGATATCTGATTCTTCCGGTCGTTGGGCTTTCAGGCGATGAGCGAGAATCAACAGGCTATTATCAATCCCCTCGTGAATATCCACCCATTTCATCTCAGCTTCATCCACCCGTGAGAAGTTCCTCAAAGATAAGACAATCTGACGGATGCGATCGGCACCGCCCTTCATGGATGACACGATTTTGGGGAAATCCTCTTTCATGAAATCCAAATCAAGGTTCGCCGCTGCCGTTTCAATCACGGGTGCAGGACGGGGGCAATATTCCTGATAAAGTTGAATCAGATGGAGCAAATCTTCGGCATATTCACTCACGTAGGTGAGATTGCCATAGATAAAATTAACAGGATTATTAATTTCGTGCGCGATACCCGCGACTAATTGCCCTAAAGAAGACATTTTTTCGCTTTGCACCAATTGAGCCTGGGTTTGCTGGAGTTCATTCAATGCCTGTTTAAGCTGGGTTGCTTGCTCTTGAGCTGCTGCTGCGGTTGTGCGACTTTGATGCAAAAGTTCGGCCTGGTCAATAGCGATCGCCATTTGATCCGCCACTGCCTCTAGCAATTCTACTTCCTCCTGACGCCAAGGTCTTGAACCCGTTGAGTGACCACAGCTAACCACTCCAATTTCGCCGGATGTGGTGTGAATCGGCAATGCCAACATCGCCGTGTAGCCCAAACTGAAGAAAAACTTGCGCTCGGCGGGATCTGTTAAACTCCTGGCATTGTCCACACGAGTAATTTCCTTGTTAAACACCCGACGGGTCAAGGGGCCAAAGGTGCTAAGCGGAACACAGTGACCAATAACGCTGGGAAAGGCCGGACTCCTCGCTTCGGTCACGACCTCCCAAACGGGTTGAGTTTCATGCGCTCTGTACCACAAAAAGAAACAACGGTCAATCTTTAATAAGTTTTGAATTTCATGCACCGCTGTTTCTAGAATGGTGTTGAGGTCGAGAGAACGACGAATCTGACTTGCCAATTGGTTCAGCAAAGCCTCCCTCTGAGCTATGGCTCGAAATCTAGCTTCCGATTGCCGCAACTCCTCTTCTGAAAGCTGATGTTCCAACAATGCTCCCACCCACTGCGCCATCAGCTTCAACAGTGCCTTATCTCCGGCTGTAAAAGGGTGTTGGTGTGCGTGGAGACTAAAAAAGCTTAAGCTGCCGTATATTTGACCCGCTACCACCACGGACATACCAAGATAGGCTTCCACTGGGCGAGAGGTATAGGCAGGGAGATGACGCCAGGAAGAAGTTCCAGCCGATGCAAACGCAATTGGTTCTTTCGTGCCCAACGTTACGCTGCAATACGTCTGCTCTAGATTCCAGATCGTTCCTTTGGTAATGGGAAAGCTAGATTTGGGCGCAACTTGAGCGGCAATGACTTCATAGACATTGTTTTTCACCCGACCTAAAGCCCCTATTTCCAGTCCAAATCGGCGGCGTCCCAGAGCTAACAAGCCTTGCAGGCGTTGCTCAAAGCTGAGTTTTCGAGCTGTGCTGACTTTATAGATCGCTCGCAGGGTTTCTTCCGTGCGTTTGCGTTCCTTAATTTCGTGTTTCAGCGCTTCGGCTTGCTCTTGGGCTTTAACAGTGGCAATTTGACTTTGATTTAAGAGTTCCGCTTGTTGAATGGCGATCGCCAATTGCTCGGCAACAGCTAAGGTGAGTTGCACCTCTGAGTCTTGCCAAGCGTAAGCATGATTTTCGACAAACAAGCTGAGACTTCCCCAGAGTTGGGAACCCAAATACAACGGCACCCATAACCCAGCACCGGGAAAAGTTGGAGAAAAGTGGCGGTTAATTTCATCCTCACACTGATTCGTGTGATCCATCAAAACCAGTTGTGATTGCTTCAATCGAGCAGCAATACAATTATCCTCATCCGGAATTTCTAAACCTAATGCGACGGGTAAATCAGAGGAGGCGCGATAATCAGCGACATTCAACCACAGCTTGCGGTCTGGCAAATATTGAACCACAAGCGCCCGATCTACGGGCAAGAGTTTGCCAATTTCAGCAACAGCGGTGAAAAAAATCGTCTCTAAATCGAGAGAGTTGCGGATAGATTGGACAAGCTGATGTAGCGCCTGCTCTCTGAGAAGGCGTTGTTGCAGCGCTTTTTCTGCCTGCTTGGCTGGTGTAATGTCGTGAGTTACACCGAGCAAAAACCGGATTGTCCCATCTTGGGCGAACTCTGGGATAATACGGGTTTGATAAGATTTAAGACCACTGGCGGTGGGAAAATCGAATTCAATCATCCCTTCCTGCCCGGTTGCCAATACCTCCAACAAGACCTTGTTCCAACCCGCCACGAGTTCCTGTGGCATACCCAATTCCTGATTAGTTTTGCCAATAAATGTCTGTCTCGGTATTCCCGTGCTGCGTTCCACGGCTGGATTGACGTACAGATGGCGTAATTGGGGGTCAAACCGCACAATCAAGTCTGGTGAATGTTCCACCAAGGCTCTAAATTCTTGTTCACGCAGATGTAACAGTTCTTCAGCTTGCTTTCGTTCGGTGATGTCTGTGGAAATCACCATTGCTGCGATAACTTCTCCCTCCTGTTGAATTGGGCCAACACGGCTGGCATACCAGGACGTTGTACCATAGGCTCCCGATCCCTGTGTTTCGTAGTAAACCGCTTCCCCGGTTTGGAAAACTCGCTCAAAGGATTGTTTTAATAACGGTTTACTTTCGTCGGGTATGTAATCATACACACTGCTACCAATGGCCTGTTCTAATGTAAAACCGGGTACAGTGCGATTTATATACAGGATTTTACCGGTGCGATCGCAGGTGAAAATCAGGTCGGGAGCATTTTTTACCAGGGAGCGCCACCGTTCTTCGGATTCACGCAGGGCTTTTTCGGTGCGTTGGCGCTCATTAATTTCTTGCTGAAGTTGTTCTAAGGTTTTTGTGAGTTTAGCAGTACGCTGTGCAACTAATTCTTCCAGGTGTTCCTGATATTGAGCCTGGGATAGAGCAATGCTAACTTGGTCAGCCAGTTGCTGCAAAAGTTCAATTTCACCCCTTAACCACTGCCTGGGATGAGCGCACTGATGGGCTACCAACAAACCCCAAAGTTTTTCCTTGAGAAGAATCGGTACCACTAATTTGGACTTCACCTCAAATTGTTGGAGAAATTCCACCATGCAAGGAGATATCTCAGCGTCTTCTACATTTTTAATCGCCAGAATACGTCCAGAGGCATAGAGCTGATGGTACTCTTGGGGAAAAACTTCGGCTTCAAATACTTGTCCCAGAACCGTTGACCAACCGGGCACAATCGCTTCTGTGACTCCGCTTCCGGTTCCATCGGGCCAAAGCCGATAGATTAAAACTCGATCCGCCTCCAGCAACTCTCGCACTTCTGTAACTGTGGTTTGCAGAATGTCCTCTAACTGTAAAGACTGGCGAATTTTAAGAGTGATTTTAGCCAGTAACTGTGTCCACTGGTCTTGTTGAGCTGGCTGTTTGCTCCAGGAATTGGCTTGATTTAAATTAGTCGAAATAAGCTCTTGTTTTTTTTTCAATGTCCATTCATTATCTGTGTTGTCCGACATTGATTCCGTCATGTGAGCTAAGCTGTGATTGAGGTCTGAGTTGCAGCTCTGCATCGATTTTTCGGCTCCAATTTGATTGGTATTGCCAATTTCGGGACAATAAAATACTCTCCTCACAATCAAGGGATAGTTTAGAGAGTTGAAAATTATTGGAGTTAAATCAAGATAAATATTTTCTTGAAAACTAATCCCTTAGGGTAAACGCGATAGCATCTTTAAAAAAATATAAAACTCTATAAACTCATCTCTTGTGAAAAAAAACACAATCGTGTTCAATCTATCCTGTAGATGCTTGGGCTTCTTGCCGGGGTGATGGAAGAGGAAAATTTTTATCGCCTAACAATAACCCTCTTGAGTTAGAAGTCTATATATAATTCTTGCCATATTTGGCAACAAATGTAAGTCTATTTAAGAAGTATTTACACAATCTTATTGCAACTTTACTTACGGGGATGTTTTGGATACTGTTATTCCATTCATTCTCGTCTTGTAAGTACTGCAAACTTTTCTAGAGACTCCTCTAGGTATGGTTTTAGAGAAATTTTGCCAAAGCTGCACACCTGTAGAGGAGCCTCATGAAGGCTTTATGTATTATTCAATACATCATAACTTAATGATGATTTAGTGGCAGCGTCACCGTAAAGGTTGTGCCAACGCTTCCTTCACTAGCTACAAAAATCTCGCCTCCCTGTAATTCCACACACTGTTTAACGACGAATAAACCTAAACTACTGGCGGCAAGGGTGCCGAGGGAATTGCCTCGGTGCAATACCTTAAACAGCAATTCTTGGTCTTCAGGAGATATACCTGATCCAGAATCTTGAATGTGAAAAACGACCTGTTGTTCTTGACAAATCAACTCCATCTTAACCTCGCTGCCTTCAGGCGAAGACTTAATCGCGTTGAGCAGTAAATTGGTGAGTAGGTGCCGCAGTAGTTTTTTGTCCATACACACATCAACATCAAGACATTCACTATTAAAGCTCAGTTGATGTAAGAAACCTGCACCCTGCTGTACATCTTCGGTCAACTCACGGCAGAACTCGGTTAGATTGAGCAAAGCGGGGTTTAAGCTCAGTTCTTTCGCTTCTAACTTCTTAATCAACAACAAGTTATGCAAAAGCTGATTGATCCGTCTAACATTTGCTTGAATCAGTTGCAGATAGTAGAGTAGTTTTTCATCAGCTTCTGGATGAGCGTTCGTTTCAATTAACTTCGTGCAAGCGAAAATATTGTTGAGTGGATTCCGCAGTTCCCGCACCACAACCGAGACAAAATAAGAAAAGTGAGATTGAAGAGTACTCAATTCGTCTTCTTTGGCTAAGGCTTCACTCATCGCGACGGCGGCAAGTTTTTGCTCAGTGATATCTCTAACGGTGACGACGACGGCCTCCGGTTTATTGTTGATGTCACTAATCGGCGTCATGGTATATTCATAATCCCGGATGCCGTCTACGGTCGGAAAACTGGCTTCATCTGCGATCGCTTGTCCCGTTGCGAAGACGGTGGCGCGTTGAGCATCCAAGCGTTCCATCACCTCTGCGGGTAAATCGAGCTGTTGCCAGGTTTTACTGATAAAATCGCTTTGAGTCAAACCCAAGGCATGTGCTGCGGCTCGATTCACATAGATGTATTTGCCGGTGCGATCGCAGACAAAGAAGAATTCAGACGTACTCGAAAGAATATCATTCAAGATTTTCCCTAGCTGTTCCAGCAAGGGTGCCAGTTGTTGATTGGGAGTTTCCAGCAACTGGTTTAAGCTATTTTTCTGCTCTTGAAGGGTAATTTCTAACTTCTTGGTCGCCTGCTGCTGTTTAATGGCTTCCTGGTGTTCAATGGCATGTTGCTGCGCGGCTTTGAGCTGACGCAGGGCTGTAATGTCTTCTAGGATACAGGTTGCCAAGGTGGGTTCAGACTGAGTCCCCCGGACGAGAGAAAAGGTCAGGCGTCCCCATTGCATAGAGCTATCATGATTCGAGAGACGCTTTTCTAGCTGGTAAGAGCGGCGTCGTCCTGCCATCAATTGGTGAAACATGGCAGACTCCATACCGGGTTCATCCAAGTTCAGCAACATGGGGAAACGAGACTGCAACTCTTGGGCGCTATACCCTAAGGCTTCTTGAAGTGCCCGGTTGCTTTTGAGGATGCGACCCTGGTGATCGAGAAGTGCGATGCCAACCGCCGAGTTTTCAAACATAGCACGAAACAGGCGATCGCTCTGAGTTTGGGCAGACTCCTTCTTGGGGGATGTCAAGTCTTGCATCTGCCAGCGCAACCCCACCACCTCCCCTTGGGAATTCTTGAACGGTGCCACAGTCAACGACACCCTAAAGGAGGCACCACGCCAACGCTGAAGCTGAACTTGCCAATTTTTAATCGACTCGCCCTTTTGCAACTGACGTAACTGGGAGTAGAAGTCACGACGTTCTTCAGGAGCTACAAACACCACTAAAGGTTTACCGACCAGACGTTCTGTGGGAACATTGAGCAACTGTGCTGCTGTCTGATTGACTTCGAGCAGGGAAGATTCTTTATCCGTTACCAGGTAGCCATCTGGGGCAAATTCAAACAGTTCTTGGTAGTGCTGACGCTGTTGCTCAGTGGTATTACGGCTTTCGGCTAACGCTTCATTTTGTTGGCGCAGTTGCTCGGCAGCCACTTGTAACTCTTGCAGAGAAAGCGAGAGTTCCTCCAAACTTTGGGTGAGGTGTGCTTGCGGCTTTTCAGGAACGTCATCCGCGTCCTGCCATACCTGAGTGGATGGCTTTGGCAGTTCGTCCACCTGTCGCCACAGTGCTTCTAAGCGCTGGAGGGATAGCGCGAGTTGTTGGTCAAAAATTTCGTAAGTCATAGCGATATCTGCGCCTCATCCTTTTGTCCTGACGGTGAACTTCTGCGGACTGGACAGTTCTGCTTGTTTCCAGGCTTATCCTGAACGGAATCGTTGCCAGCAGAGGGTTTGAAAATTCGTATCATAGCAAAAACAAATCGCTGAATCAGAGTTCTTCCAGCAACCTGAAAAAAGTCTCCCTTTTCACCGCCCAACTCCAGTCAACGCAGTAGTAGGGAGACAAGTCTAAGCCCCGACTTTAACGCAGTAGCCGGGGTATTTGACAGAGTCAGCGATCGCATCTACTTTTACACGAATTTAGGAGTGACGTGGCGATATCCCCCACCCCTCACCCCCCTCAGAGTATGGGAGCTGGGGAGCTGGGCCAGAGCTTTAGTGAGGACAGGGGAGTATTAGATATAAACTTTCCTTACCCTTGTTTAAAGCTTGCACATTTGGGATGCTCCCCAGAGTGTTGCTTGAGTTATGGCTGTCACGCTTTCAGCAATGACTCACCCCCATCAATCCACATTTCCGTCCCCGTAATATGGCCCGAAGCCTCTGATGCCAAAAATAACACGAGCTGAGCCACCTGCTCAGAGGAGCCTGGTTTGCCATCTGTCAGGGGAATCTTACCCTCAGGAAACTCAACGGGTTCCTGAATCTCCTCTAAATCTCGTCGCTCCGTATTTTCATCAATATTCGTGGTAATGGCTCCTGGACAAATCACATTGACACGGATACGGTGCTTGGCAAGTTCTAATGCCACCATCTTGGTAAAGGCAACTTGAGCGGCTTTTGTGCAGGAGTAGGCGGTAGCCCCCGTATTGCTAAAGATGCGTGTGCCATTCACGGAGGAGGTGATAATCACGGAACCACCTTGTTTTTTCAGGTAAGGCACGGCATACTTAACCGTCAAGAAGGTGCCGGTGAGATTGACATTAATCGTTTTATTCCATTCCTGGGGTTCCAACTCCTCAATCGGTGCCCAAACACCATTGATCCCAGCATTGGCGAAAACGATATCGAGACGCCCCCATTGATTAATTATTTTTTGCACCGCTTGTTGCATCTCATCGGGTTGAGAAATATCGGCACCGACGGGTATGGCTTCACCGCCAGAATTCTGGATTTGAGCAACGGTTTCTTGAAGTTCGTCCTCGGTTCGTCCTAATACAGCGATTTTCGCCCCTTCTTTTGCCAGCAGTAGGGAAGTCGCCTTCCCGATACCGGAACCGGCACCTGTAATTAATGCGACTTTCCCTGTGAGTTGCATGACTGATTCTCCCTTAATTCCCTAACCTAATTTGATGGTTCAACAAAGGGAGAGGGATGATCATCCCTCTTGTGAGGGAAGTCTGAACAAGTTAGCTTTCATCATCCACATTCCTCGTGCTGCGGACATAACCGCCTTGGGCAATTTCCCATGCACCTCCGGCGTTTCCTGTCAAGTTACAATCTTCAACGGTGGCTTCACCTTTGTTGTACACAGCGATCGCTTTCCCGCCGTTTTGATTAATTTGACAACGCCGGATAATTAATTTGGCACCTTGTCCAATCCCTACCCCAGAACTGCCATTTTCAAAGATATTGCAGTCTTCCACCGTGCCCCTGGCATTATTGGAAACCCAAATTCCATTCCATTTTCCTTTATAGATGTGGCAGCGACGGATGACGGGGTTCGCTGTCGGGCCACCAATCGCCACCACGCTATAGTTGGAGTTGGCTGTAATATTACAGTCTTCGAGGATGAGTTGCCCTTGGGAAATATCTACGGTATAGTGCCTGCCTAGCTCGCTCAGGGTTAAGCCACGGACCAAGGCAGATTCGGTTTGCATCCGTAGGCAATTCGAGTCTTCACTCTCGATAATGATTTCCTCTAGTTCCCCATCACCAATAATTTCTAGGGTCTTGTCGATAATTAGGCTTTCTTGGTATAACCCTGGACGGATGAAAATGCGATCGCCCTCTTTAGCATTGCGGATGGCCTCACGAATGGTACGATAATCTCCCTGACCCTGTTGAGACACAATCCAACCTTCATTCCTGGAAACGGTTACGTCCGACGGAGAGATGTCTATCGGCTGTGGCACTTCAACGGGCTGAGGCTGGTTGGACGCAGGCTCTGAGGTAAGAGTTTCTAAGGGGTTTTGGAGTTGGGACTGTTGAGAGCGCAGTTGCTCCCGCTCTTGACTCACTTGGGCTAATTGGCGTTGCAACTGAGAAAGTTGGGAGTGCAGTTGAGTGCGTTCCTGCTGGAGGGTGAGCAGTTGGTTTTGCACTTCGGTGAATTCGGACTGTAGTGGTGTACGTTCTTGTTGGACGCTGTCGATTTGCTGGCGCAGTTCGGACAGTTGGGAGTGCAGATACTCTCGTTCCTGAGTCAAGGTTTCCAATTGACTTTGGAGTTGGGGCAGTTGAAAGTTCAGGTACTCACTCGCTTGCTGAGTCTGCTCAAATTGGCTTTGTAATTGAGGTAGTTGCAAGTCCAGTTGACTGCGCTCCTGCTGGACATTGAGCCATTGGTTTTGCAGTTCGGCGAACTCCGAGTGTAAGGGTGTAGGCTCTGAAGTGAGGCTGTGGATTTGCTGACGCAATTGAGACAGTTGAGAGGATAGGTATTCACGCTCCTGAGTTAGGGTTTCCAGTTGGCTTTGCAGTTCCAACAGTTGGAAATTGAGATACTCGCGCTCTTGGTTGCTCGTTTCTAATTCCTGTTGCAATTGGGGAAGTTGTAAGTCGAGTTGACTGCGTTCTTGTTGAACATTGAGCAACTGGTTTTGCAGTTCGGCGAACTCAGAGTGTAGCGGCGCAGGTTCTGAAGTGAGGCTGTGGATTTGCTGACGCAATTGAGATAATTGGGAGGATAGGTATTCACGTTCCTGAGTTAGGGTTTCCAGTTGGCTTTGCAGTTCCAACAGTTGGAAATTGAGGTACTCACGAACTTGGTTGCTCGTTTCTAATTCCTGTTGCAGTTGGGGAAGTTGTAAGTCCAGTTGGCTGCGCTCTTGTTGGACATTGAGCCATTGGTTTTGCAGTTCGGCGAACTCCGAATGTAGGGGTACACTCTCCTGCTGAACGCCGTCTATTTGCTGGCGCAGTTGTGAGAGTTGCCCATGCAATTGCTCTCGTTCCTGAGTTATGGTTTCCAGTTGGTTTTGCAGTTCTAAGAATTGGAAGTTTAGATCCTCGCGTTCTTGAGTGGTTGCCTCTAACTGAGTTTGCAGTTGGGGAAGTTGAGAGGACAGTTGGCTGCGTTCTTGCTGAATCGTGAGAAACTGGTTTTGTAGTTCGGCGAACTCCGAGTGTAGGGGTACACTCTCCTGCTGAATGCCGTCCATTTGCTGGCGCAGTTGCGAGAGTTGCCCATGCAATTGCTCTCGTTCCTGAGTTAGGGTTTCTAGTTGGTTTTGCAGTTCTAATAGTTGGAAGCTTAGATCCTCGCGTTCTTGAGTGGTTGCCTCTAAGTCAGTTTGCAGTTGGGGAAGTTGAGAGGACAGTTGGCTGCGTTCCTGCTGAATCGTGAGAAACTGGTTTTGCAGTTCTGCTACTTGGGAATTGAGTTGCAGACGCTCCCCATCTTGGGTGTCTACATGGGTTTGGAGTTCTGAGACTTGAGAGTGAAGCTGGGAGTAATTCTGTTGGATAGTTTCTATTTGAGTCGGTAGCGTTGTGAGTTCAGCAGGGAGTGCAGTACGTTCCTGCTGTAATTGCCTATCTATGGCATCTAAGCGTGTTTCAAACTGTAATAACGCATTTTTGGCACGCTCATGGCTGATGCGGTTACGTGTGTTTGTCTGCTTGTTCAACCAAATTGCGATGGAACCTACGATCAAGCCGATCAAGCCTATGATTAAAATTAAATTGTCCATTGGCTATATTTGGTGTATGTAAATAATGGTTAGTGTGCCCCTGTCAACTCATCCAGGCTGGAGTGTGACTCTCTAAAAAATCATAAGTCTGATTGAGTCTCTCTTGAAGCCAAATCAAAACAGTTTTTATGAAAGAAAGTGCTGATGTTGTTCCTCAATAGAGCGATCGCTCATAGAGAGTAGTAAGATATATAAGGCTTGAAGCAAGTTAGATGTACATCTAAACAACACCGCCATCAAGGGGCAAGCCAAAAAATTTGAGGACTCTGGTAATGTCATTTCATGAACAGAACATCGCCGCCTTTATTGAGGTCTTGAAAACGAAGCGATCGCTCTTTTCTCCTCAAGATTGGGCTATCCTGGATAAGCTTGCCGCTTCTCTGCCTGAGGATGAAGAGAAGATATCAGAAATCATTGCCACTTGGTACGAAAAACGCCCCAAAATTCTCGACGCTCAGTTAGATATCCTCAACACGCTGCTGAATAATGAATTAAACGTGAATCGCTTCGGCAGCACCTTAACTAGTGGCAATGCCGAAGCAGATATAGATTACCGAGCTGAACTGATTAATGCCATTAAAACCAGTGGAAAATCTATGTAGGGGCAAGACATGCCTTGCCCTGAAAATTACTCACTACATCTCGACTTTCACACCTTTCCAGAACGCGATATAGCCTTCAATATTCTTTGCCCTGTCTTTCGCTGTTGGATAGTACCAAGCCGCATCTTTGTTAACCTGTCCGTCTACTTCAATGCTGTAGTAGCTAGCCACGCCCTTCCACGGGCAGGTGGTATGGGTATTGCTTTCCTTAAAGTACTCCTTTTTGATGGCGTCCGGGGGGAAGTACTGGTTGTTTTCCACCACTACGCACTTGTCACTCTCGGCGAGAACCGCACCATTCCAGATTGCTTTGGGCATTGTTACTTAACTTAATAAACCTTCTGCTTACTATTATGACCGACTTCATCGTCAGGCAGGGGACAGAAAGATGGAGAGCCGTTTATGGATAAAATTTTGATTTTGCCATCCTCTCATTGTGTCCTCCCACTACCCAATTTTTGTAATGACTAGACTAACGTCTAGCTAACGCCCAATCTGTTCACCATGAAGTACCTTTAGGTTGAGGACAAAAATCTAGCAGTAGAGTAAGGTACGTCAATGTTGTAATGCTCTCTAATCACATTCATAACAACCGGAGAGATTGTGAAGAATGTTTGACTCCTTTCTCTAATTTTCTCCAAGATTGAGCGTCGCTCCAGAGAGTTTAAAGCATTGATTAGTTTAGAATCAGAACCCAAGTGAATATCATGTCGTAATTGTTCTCGCACAACGGGTGTACGACTCCTTGCTAGATAACTGATAATCTGCATTTCAGAGTCATCTAGGCGATTCAACTGTTCAATCACTTTTGTTTGAAAAGGTTCGGGAACAATGACCTGCCTCCAAGTTAAAAAATCAGATATTTTATTGTCAAACAAATCATCGATTGTTTTGGTCACTATATGTAATGCCAAGGGATTTGCTTGGTATAAATTAATAAGATTTTCTAGTTCTTTGATATTTCCCGTTAAACCATTTTTAGTTAATATTTTTTGGGCTTCTTTTGGCAGCAATCCATTAATTTTCAAGGAACCAATGTAAGGGGATTCTTGTTCCAGTAGCTCCATTTGCATCGGTTTTTCACGACTATTAAATACCAGGCAACTTTGATGCCGCTCTCGTCCCACCTGTGCCAGTAGATCGCTATAACCTTCATATCCCTCACGATACTGTCCCGCGTGAGTATAACTTCGCATCAGTATCTGGGCATCATCAAACACGACCAAGCAGCGATGCTGGTGTAAACACTCTGTAAAGCGAGAAATTAAAACTTTGGTGTCTTCTTGTAAGCTGCATTGTTGCTGGTTAGACAGAAATTGGATGAGTTGGATCAGAAGATGATTAAGTGGTGGAGCATGGCGTAGCGATCGCCAGATTATATACTTAAACTCACCCTGAATTTCTTGAGCTAATTTCACAGCTAGAGTTGTCTTACCAATTCCTGCCTGACCCAAGATTGCCACTAGTCGGCACTGCTGTTGCGTAATCCATTGCTTGAGGGTTTGCAGTTCACTCGTGCGTCCGTAGAAAACAGAGAGTTCCGGTGCATCGCCCCAGTCTTGATGAGGTTTGAGAGTTTTGTATCCTGCTGCTTCCAGCCAAATAGAAATATCTCTCCAGTTTTTGAGCGAGTTTGACTCCCTCCCCGTTAGTATTTCAACGTATCGATATAACCCTTTAGTGAGTTCTACGCAGATTGAGCCAGAGTTCCAATGGAGAGCAGTAGCTATCTCTTTGGGAGAGTAATTACACAACAATCCTCGCAAAATGGCTTTTTCAACAGATGTTAGTTCAATCTTTTTTTCTCTGCCTGTTGATTTTTGATTGGCTAAATCTGAATATAATTCTTCTAAATTCCATAATTTATTGACGTTGACAAACAGTTCGCATTCAATGTTTTTTCTATTATGTCTCATCATCAAAATCTCTAGAGAGCCTTGTTAAAGATAGACGAGAGCAGATACGCCCTAAAAATATAAATTTCAGCTTTGCACAGAGAAGCTACAACTTATCGAAGAAATCTAATCGAATGTGTTAAATACAACAATTAATCGCTCTCTGCTTATTTTTTCTAACTAAGACCTTAATCTTGAGTTATCAAGTCAAGGAGAGAAAATTACGGAATATTTTATAAAAGTTCATATTTGAGCGTTTACCTAATACAACAACCTAATGAACTGCTAACGCTCCTTAGGTGTTTTCCTGCTAGGCGATAGCTAGTCTTGTGCCATAAGACGAAGCAATGTTAACCAAAGGCTCTTTATGGCAACAATTAACGGGACCAATTTCAACGATAACAATACATTCAACGGCATTCCCTTTATCTTTCGCCCTGCCCTGAATGGCGTCGTTGATCTCTCTTTCATCTTTCCTGGTATCATCATCGATCTTCCTGATACCATCAATGGACTGGATGGTAATGACATTCTCAACGCTCTTAACACCAACGATACGCTTAATGGTGGCGCTGGCAATGACACTCTGTTCGGTAATGCAGGCAATGACAGCCTTGATGGAGGTGCTGGCAACGACTCCTTAGATGGAGGTACTGGCAATGACACTCTCCTAGGTCAAGGGGGTGCCGATACTCTGATTGGTGGCAGTGGCGATGATTTACTCGACTCCGACACGCTGGGAAGTGTGGATACGATTGGCGATCTTTTGGATGGCGGTGCGGGTAATGACACCCTTCGGGGAGAAAACGGTAACGATACCTTAGAAGGTGGAACCGACGATGATTCCTTGAATGGTGGTGCGGGGAATGACAGCCTTGATGGAGGTAGTGGCGATGACTCCTTAGATGGAGGTACTGGCAATGACACTCTCCTAGGTCAAGGGGGTGCCGATACTCTGATTGGTGGCAGTGGCGATGATTTACTCGACTCCGACACGCTGGGAAGTGTAGATACAATTGGCGATCTTTTGGATGGTGGTGCGGGTAATGACACCCTCCGGGGAGAAAACGGTAACGATACCTTAGAAGGTGGAACCGGCAATGATTCCTTGAATGGTGGTGCGGGGAATGACAGCCTTGATGGTGGTAGTGGCGATGACTCCTTAGATGGAGGTGCGGGTAATGACACTCTCCTAGGTCAAGGGGGTGCCGATACTCTGATTGGTGGCAGTGGCAATGATTTCCTAAACTCAGATACTCTGGGAGCAGTGGATACGATTGGCGATCTCCTCGATGGGGGTGATGGAAATGATACCCTCCAAGGAGAAGCCGGTAACGACACCTTACTCGGTGGCATTGGAAACGATAGCCTGACGGGTGATGATTCGTCTATCGATTTTGGCAACGATAGCCTATCCGGTGGTGATGGCGATGACACCTTGAATGGCGGTGCGGGTAACGACACCCTCATAGGGGGTAGCGGTAATGACATTCTTGTGGGAGGTGCTGGTCGGGACACGATGAGTGACGGGGACGGGGATGATATCTACCGCTTCTTCAGTACTTCAGAAAGTGCTGTGGGTGCTCAAAGAGATGTCATCCTCGACTTCAATGGGGGATTTGACCTGCTCGATCTCTCGTCCATCGATGCTGATTTGAACATTGCAGGTAACCAAGCTTTCACCTTTATCGGAACCAACAACTTCAGTGGAACCGGTGGTGAAGTCCGCTTTTTCACCAGTGGTACCAACCTGATTTTGCAAGCGGAAATCAATGGTGATGGTAACATCGTTGCCGACATGGAGATTCAGCTCAATGGATTGGCGTCTATTGCTGCGGCTGACATCATTTTGTAGCAGAGCGATAGAGTAGGATTGTCTGGAAAATAACCGTTGTCGTATGAGTACATCGGTGCATATCGGGATGAAAAGTGGAGTTACTAGCTCACTTGCAGTAAATCAAAAGCTTTTGATCGATTAGTTTGTGAAATGCGATCGCCTCAATTAACACCGGGCGATCGCATTTTTCGTTACACGGCTTGCCCAAATACCCGATCCGTCCTGGATGCAAGCAGACTGTATTCATCTGCGGTTGGTACAATAATCGCATCATCAGCGCAAAACCAATCAATCATGTACCAGTTGCAATCCCTGGAGGAAGCACTCAAACACTTCTTTGGTTATGATGCCTTTCGCCCAGGACAAAGACAGATTGTTGAAGAAGCGCTCGCGCAACGGGATTTACTGGTTATCATGCCCACAGGGGGCGGGAAGTCTCTGTGTTTCCAACTGCCCGCACTGCTAAAACCGGGTTTAACGGTAGTGGTATCCCCCTTGATTGCTCTAATGCAAGACCAAGTGGATGCCCTTGTGGATAATGGGATTGGGGCTACATTCCTCAATAGTACGCTGAGTTGGGACGATGTGCGATCGCGCGAACTCGCCATCCTCAACGGCAAAATCAAGTTGCTTTACGTCGCACCGGAACGCTTACTGGGGGAGAAATTTCTGCCCTTTCTGGAGAAAGTGCGGGCACAAATCGGCATTTCCGCCTTTGCCATTGATGAAGCCCACTGCGTTTCAGAATGGGGGCACGACTTCCGCCCAGAATATCGGCAGATGAAACAACTGCGCCAACGTTATCCCGATATCCCCATTCTCGCCCTCACCGCCACTGCCACCAAACGTGTGCAACAGGATATCCTGGAACAACTGACGTTGCGGCAACCGGGAATCCATATTGCCAGCTTCAACCGTCCCAACCTCTACTACGAAGTTCAACCCAAAGAACGCCACAGCTACAACCAACTCTTAAAAAAAATTAAATCCCATAAAGGCTCAGGCATTGTTTACTGTTTAAGTCGTCGTGCGGTGGATGAAGTCGCTTTTCGTCTCCAGAAAGATGGGATTGATGCATTACCCTACCATGCCGGGATGAGTGATGAAGCTAGGGCAACCAATCAAACGCGCTTCATTCGAGATGATGTGCAGGTGATGGTAGCTACTATTGCGTTTGGGATGGGTATTAACAAGCCCGATGTCCGCTTCGTCATCCATTACGACTTACCCCACAATTTAGAGCGATACTATCAGGAATCAGGACGAGCGGGACGCGATGGGGAACCTGCACATTGTACCCTCTTCTTCGGTGCTGGTAATATCCGCACCATTGATTATCTCATCGAGCAAAAACCCGATCCCAAAGAACAACGAGTTGCGCGTCAGCAGTTGCGTCAGGTAATTGATTACGCGGAAGGAACCGACTGTCGCCGCACCATTCAACTCCGTTATTTTGGCGAACGATTTAAAGGGAATTGTGGAAACTGTGATAATTGCCGTAACCCCAAACCTGTAGAAGATTGGACGATTGAAGCACAAAAGTTTCTGTCTTGCGTAGCGCGTTGCAAAGAACGTTTCGGCATGGCACATATTATTGATGTGCTCAGGGGTTCCAGAAAGCAGAAGATTGAGCAGTATGGGCATCATTTGCTCTCTACCTATGGGATTGGTAAGGATAGAAGTGCTGATGATTGGAAGATGTTGGGGCGATCGCTTTTACATCAAGGATTACTCGATGAAACGACCGATGGTTACCGTATTCTAAAGCTCAATAAATTGAGTTGGGAAGTCCTGCGAAGTCAGCGAACGGTTGAAATTGCTATTACTCAGACTGCGGTTGCTAAAGCGTTAGCAGAGATTAATCCTAGAAGCGCTGAAGCCGAAATGTTGTTGGAACGCCTACGAAAGTTACGCAAACAAATAGCTGATGCCCACTCAGTTGCCCCTTATGTTGTTTTTGCAGATTCTAGTTTGAGATTGATGGCGCAGCAGCAACCCCAAACCCTGGAAGCGTTTGCCAAAATTTCCGGGGTTGTGACGAATAAAGTTAATCAATATGGGGATAAATTTGTTTCAGAAATTCGGGCATTTTGTCAAGAGCAAAAATTACCGATTCCTTTGCCTGCTAATACTCACATGGTGACGCTGCAATACTATCAGCAAGGGTTGAGTGTTGAAGAAATTGCTCAAAAACGCGGTTTTACTCCTCGGACAATTGTGACTCATTTGAGTGAGTTACTGGAAATGAAACAGCCAGTGGATTTAAACCGATTGGTGGTTCCGGAACGGCAAAAAATTATACTTCAAGGGATTCAAGTGGTAGGTGAGAGTTCGCTGAAAACTCTTCGGGAACATGTGGGTGAGGAATATAGTTATGAGGAAATTCAACTGGTGCGAGCTTGGTGGCGAAAAGAAAAGAGTTGATAGTTATTTTCATGATGCAAGAACGATCGCTCAGATTGAATTCTCCTATGGCGAAGATGTCAGAGAAATTATTTTTTTAATAAACTCGTCTTGTTTATTGGATTCATTCGTGACAAGTGAAGGCAGAGAGATTTTGTCAATGTCAATATAGAGAATATACTTAACTGTTCAGTTAACGACAATGATAATCAAAGAAAGGGGGAAGGGGAGAGAAGCTAGTACGATTCCCTGCCTCCTTTCTGAGTATCCTGCCAACTGATTCAGAAAAGCTTCAATATGCTGAGATAAACTCAATGGCTAATAAAATCCTGACAATGAACTCGGTCGAACTTTTCACGGGAGCCGGGGGGTTGGCGATCGGTATATCAAATGCAGGCTTTCGTCATCAAGCTGCGATCGAACGGGACAAGGATGCCTGCTTGACAATTCGCTCTAATCAGCAGCGCGGTATCCAGGCTGTAGCTGACTGGCCTGTCTTCCAAGCCGATGTAAGTCAATTCGATTTTACGACGCTCCAAGTCAAAGGTGAAATCGACCTCCTAGCCGGAGGGCCACCCTGCCAGCCTTTCTCCCAAGGAGGCAAACACCAGGGGTGGGATGACTCGCGAGATATGTTCCCCCAGTTCTTCAGGGCTGTCCGAGAACTCAAGCCAAAGGCTATCCTGGTCGAGAATGTGAAAGGTCTGTTGCGTTCTTCTTTCAGCCAGTATTTTGAGTACATTATCCTGCAACTGACTTACCCGGAGATTGTGCAAAAGCCAGGTGAGGATTGGGTAGACCATCTATCAAGATTAGAACGGCATCATACTGTCGGTCGCCACGATGGACTGTCCTACCGCGTAGTCTTTCGCAATCTCAATGCAGCAGACTACGGCATTCCCCAAAAGCGCGATCGCGTTTTCATTGTAGGATTCCGTTCCGACTTAGGCGTAGAGTGGTCTTTCCCGGCACCAACCCATTCCCAGGAAGCAATGCTTTGGGAGCAATGGGTGACGGGTGATTACTGGGAACGGCATCAAGTTCCTCTCTGTGAGCGACCGGAAGTGCCGAGGAAACAATGCTCAAGCCTCTACAATCTCCAGTCCAGCTTGTTCCCACCCCTGACAAAGCCCTGGCGCACGGTGCGTGATGCCATTTGGGATTTACCAGTTCCAGGCAGTGAGGAAGGCTTTAGCAAGGTACTGAACCACGTTGTCATACCGGGAGCTAGAAAGTACCCCGGTCACACTGGTAGTCCCCTAGATGAACCCGCCAAAACGCTAAAGGCGGGAGTGCATGGTGTTCCTGGCGGGGAAAATATGCTGGCTTTCCACACGGGGGAGGTGCGTTATTTCACGGTGCGAGAAGCTGCCAGGTTGCAAACGTTTCCAGATGAATACTTTTTTCCTCACTGTTGGACGCAGACGATGCGACAGTTGGGAAATGCCGTTCCGGTCGCTTTGGCTGAGATGATTGCTTCTAGTATCAGAACGCATCTATTGAGAGTAAGGGCGATTCAGGTGTAGCTGCCGCTTGATAGAATCTACCCCATGCTAGAAATATTTAGAATCCCGCCCGATCTGTCAGAAAGTTTGATTGCTTTCTGTTCTAAACAAGATTGCTATAACCTTCAAGAACTCAATGCTTTAAAGGCAGACTTGAGCCAATATGTGGGGGTATATATCCTATATTACCGGGGCGACTTTTCCATGTACGAGCTAATTAAACAGGCGAACTTAAATTCTTGCTGTATGCCAATTTATGTAGGAAAAGCAGCTCCTAGCGGTCGTCGGACTGGGCGGACAACGATTGGTAGTACTTTGTACGGGCGTTTATCGGAGCATAAAAAATCAATTCAGGCTGTAGACAATCTTTCTGTTGAGGATTTCCAGTTCAAAGTGGCGGCAATGGACATCGATTTAGTTTCTTGGGGGGAAGCGGTTTTAATCCGCCACTTCAATCCGATTTGGAATTGGGAAATATCGGGATTTGGGATTCATGACCCCGGCAGTGGACGTGCTGGACAGAAACGTTCTGTATGGGATCAATTGCACCCAGGCCGTACTTTTGCAACCAAGTTTTCTGTAGCCAATAATTCGATTGATGTGAATCTTTTGGCGGTCAAAATTGCGGAACACTGTCAACGAATCAAAGAGAAATTGGGTTGTACTTGAGGAGTTGAAGACTGGTTACTTCAGAAATACTTTGTGGAAACAACCGCCCCTGTAATCCATAACTGACAAAAGCTAAATATTCATAAAATACCATCACAGCTTTTCTCCTAGGCGTTAGCTCTGACGGTAGGGGACTGGTACGGGGAATGACTTGAAACCCAAAATGACGAAAGGTAAGGAGCGATCGCAACATGTGAGGGGGGTCAGTTACAAGTAAAATTGTCCTAACTCCTTGAGGTTGGAGCACTGCTGCCGTAAATTCGGCATTTTCCTTCGTGGTGCGAGAACAATCTTCGTGAGCTAGCGCTTGATTGGGAATACCTGCTGCGGTGAATAGCTCAATGGTTTCAGAAGCGTCTCCCGCACCACTGGCAAAAATCAAAGGTGCTCGATGTTCTTGCCACAGTTTAGCCGCCACTTCTACTCTAGATGCTCTAAATGGATAACCACGTCCTAACACAACCATTGCATCCACCGTTTCACCAGAATCTTCAGGTAAAAAAGCAACTAATCCTTGACTGGCTAAAGTAACCGTTAATGAAGAAGTGGCTGTAAAATAAATTACCAATAAAATAATTCCTAAACCAGCGAATAAACGCTTCCAACGCCGTCGTGGAATCAGCCAAAGTAATCCTACCAGTATGACCAGTGGAACTAATATTAAGGTCGGTGTCATGAGCCACTGAGACAACAAATTCTTCAAGGTCAGCCACTGGGTCATAGAGTGGTCGCACCAAGCGGATTCAAGCATCGGATTTTACTGTTCATCATGAAGGTACACTCACCGCCATCTTAGGCTAGGTTCCCTTCCTAGTTGTCAAGTTGAAAATAAGTAAGAAATGGGATGCTCCCGCAGTCAGAGCAAAAGCTGTGTTACTTTGGGTGAAATTCGTGATTGTGCCCTATACCCTGCTCTCCTCCAGCCAGACTCATGATTCAACCTATTGCATAAGTGCTACAGTCACCAGTGATAAGTACTACCGTCACCTAGCAAAAATTGATTTTTGCCAGTGCTTTATTCCAACGCCGTCACTCACTCAGCCTATGAATATCAAGTCGGAGGAAGCTTACCGATCAATGCGCCGAGTTATGTGGTGCGACAGGCAGACTCTCAATTGTATGACGGACTTAAAGCTGGGGAATTTTGTTACGTACTCAACTCCCGGCAAATGGGTAAATCTAGCTTACGGGTACGGACGATGCAGCGCCTGCAAGCCGAAGGAGTCGCTTGTGCGGCAATTGATATTACGGCGATTGGTACCTATGATATTACTCCAGAGCAATGGTATGCCGGCATCATTGATAGCCTGGTGGGGAGCCTAAATTTATATGAAACATTTGATTTATTTAGTTGGTGGGCTGAACAAGATTTGCTGTCGAATGTTCAGCGATTGAGTAAGTTTATTGAAGAAATTTTACTCAAATTAATTCCTCATAATATTGTAATTTTTGTGGATGAAATTGACAGTATTTTGAGCTTAAATTTCAATATTGATGATTTTTTCGCCGTTATTCGTGACTGTTATAACAATCGCGCCGATCGCCCCGATTTCCGACGCTTAACCTTTGCCCTAATTGGAGTCGCAACGCCCTCTAGCCTCATTCAAGACAAGCGACGCACCCCCTTTAATATTGGTCGAGCAATTGAATTAACAGGTTTTGCACTCCAGGAAGCTCAACCCTTAGCTCTTGGTTTGGCTCCAAAAGCGCACAATCCCCAAAGCGTACTGCAAGCCGTCTTGGATTGGACAGGGGGACAGCCGTTTCTCACCCAAAAACTGTGTCAGTTAATCCTCAAAGCAGAGTCTTCAATTCCAGAGGGACAGGAGAGAGAGTGGGTGGAAAAACTCGTGCGATCGCGCCTGATCGAAAATTGGGAAGTCCAGGATGAACCCGAGCACTTGAAGACACTGCGCGATCGCCTATTCCGAAGCCAACAGTGTACCGCTCGACTCCTAGGCTTGTATCAGCAAATTCTACAGCAGGGAGAAATCGCCGCCGATGACAGTTCCGAACAAATGGAATTGCGCCTGTCGGGGTTAGTCGTCGAGCATCATGGCAGCTTAAGCATTTATAATCCCATCTATGCCGCCGTTTTCCATCAAACTTGGGTGGAACGTGCCCTGTGTGATTTGCGACCCTATGGAGAAGCGATCGCAGCTTGGCTGTCCTCCCATTGCCAGGATGAATCCCGATTGCTGCGGGGACAAGCCTTGCACTCGGCTCAAGCTTGGGCGGCTGGCAAAAGCCTCAGTAATGATGATTACCAATTCTTAAGAGCCAGCCAAGAATTAGATCGGCGAGACATTCAAATTGCCTTAGAAACCGAACGGCAAGCCAAGCAGCTTCTAGCTGAGGCACAACAAAAGGCCGAACTTGCCTTAGAAGAAGAACGAAAAGCTAATCGAATACTCGCCGAAGCGCAAAAGAAGGCAACCCAGACGATTCGCACCGGGTTGTGTGGATTAGTCAGCAGCTTTGTTTTAGCGATTACAGTTTCCGTCTGGGCTATTCCCGCCCTGAAACAGGCACAGCAAGGCGTTCGCCTGGAGCAGGAAGGCATCAAGGCTTTACGTTCCTTTGATTCTGAAGAAATCGAAGCCCTCCTCTCCGCCATGGAAGCAGGACAAAAATTGAAGACCATGATTGGAGAGTATCACTCCCTGAACGACTATCCAGCCCTTAGTCCCCTGTGGGTGTTACAGTCCATTCTCGATAATATTCACGAACGAAATCAACTCCAGGGTCATCAGGGTCGAGTGGATAGCGTGACATTTAGCCCCGATGGACAGTACATCGCCACCACCGGAGAGGATGGCACTGTGCGATTGTGGAACTTGTCCGGAAAACAGCTCACTCAATTCACAGTTGCTCAGGCGAGGGTCAAATGCGTGACATTTAGCCCCGATGGACAACACATCGCCACAGCATCAGAGGATGGCATTGCCCGCCTGTGGAATCTGTCGGGAAAACAACTCGCTCAATTTGTGGGACATCAGGATAAGCTCACCAGTGTCAAATTCAGCCCGGATGGACAGCATCTCGCCACGGCATCAGAGGATGGCACTGCCCGACTATGGAATCTGTCGGGAAAACCGTTAACTCAATTTAAGGGTCATATTGGGCAAATCTGGAGTGTGAGTTTTAGCCCCGTTCGCGGGGGGACTTCTGCGGCGCAAGGAGTTGGACAGCGCCTCGCTACGGCGGGAGAGGACGGCACCGTTCGAGTTTGGGATTTATCGGGGAGAGAACTGGCTCAATACCAGCATAGTGGGCCTGTTTCTACCGTGAGTTTTAGCCCAGATGGTCAGAGTTTGGTGACTGTCACCGGATTAGATGGAACCGTGCGGCTGTGGAATTTGCAAAAGCAGTTACTCGCCCAATGGAAGGGAAGTCGAGATTTAGTCTTGAGTGCCAGCTTTAGTCCCGATGGGCAGCGTATCGCCACCGCTGGAGTTGATGGCACGACTCGCCTCTGGGATTTGTCTGGACAGCTATTGGCGGAATTAAAAGGTCACCAAGGCTGGGTTTATCGTGTCAGTTTTAGTCCTGATGGACAGCGTCTCGCTACCGCTGGAGCGGATGGTACGGCTCGACTTTGGGATTTATCTGGGCAATTAGGACGGGACCGGCAGCAGTTGGCAGGGTGGCGGGCACATTGGGGTGAGGCTTGGAGCGTTAATTTCAGTCCGGATGGGCAAACCCTAGCCTCTGCTGGAGCAGATGGTACCGCGAGATTGTGGAATTTATCGGGGCAGCTTTTAGCTCGCTTGAATGGTCATCAGGGTGGGATTAATGCTGTCGTTTTTAGCCCCGATGGGCAGCGCTTGGCGACGGCAGGGCAGGATGGCACGGTGCGGCTATGGAACTTGTCGGGAGAGGCGTTAGTGGAAATCAAAGACCATAAACGGCCTGTTTATAGCCTCCGATTCAGCCCGGATGGACAGCGTCTGGTTAGTGCTGGAGAGGATGGCACAGCCAGACTTTGGGACTTGAATGGAAAAATGTTGGCTCAATTTGTGGGTCACAAAGAGGCCATCTGGAGTGTGAGTTTTAGCCCGGATGGACACACGGTGGCAACGGCGGGAAAAGATGGCACGGTGCGACTGTGGAATCTGTTTGGACAGCAACTCATTCAATGGAGGGCGCACCAAGATGGGGTTTATAGTGTCAACTTTAGCCCCGATGGACAGCGCCTGGTTACGGCAGGAATCGACACGACGGTTCGACGGTGGAACTTATCAGGGCAGGAACTTGCTCGATTGAACACGCATCAGGGTGGAGTCTTGAGTGCCTCTTTTAGCCCGGATGGACAGCGCATCGCGACCACCGGACAAGACGGTACGGTTCATCTACGGTTATTGTCGGGGCTACAAATTGCTCAATTGAGTGGGCATCAAGGCCGAGTTTATAGTGTCAGCTTCAGCCAAAATGGACAATACTTGGCGACGGCAGGGCGGGATGGGATGATTAAGCTGTGGCGGATTGAAGATTTAGATGACTTGCTCGCTCGTGGCTGCGACTGGCTCCAAGATTACCTGGTAACTCATCCCAACACATCAATCGGTTGCCCCAATCCCAATCCTGATTCCGTTCGTAGATAGTTGAGCCGCGAATTAGAAAGCCTATCCCTTCAACAGGATATTTTTTTCACAGGGATGGAGCGATCGCTCAGTTGTTTCGTTCCATTTGTAGTAGGCACTGTAGTACCCCTCCCAGGAGAACTCAAGCCCTCATGACAAACTCTCCACATTATGATGGGTCATTTGCCGGACACCCTATCATCGGTCAAAAAAAACGTAAAATTTCCTGACCCAGAGGAATTGTTCTAGTAAAAGAGGTTCAAGACGGATTCTTCTTTTTCCTTGTAAAAAAATTAAATCTTTACTATATCCCTACAAAGCGAGAGGAAAACTCAGGAACTCTTAAAGAAAGCTTTTTATCAGAAATAATAACATTACTATCATGATAAGGGAGGGGGTAAAGAACCAATGAAGAAAATGAAAGCGCTGATGATCATTCTTGGAGTGGTTCTCCTGAGCGGGACAGATGCCCTGGCTGCTAATTTGAACAGAGTCAATGATGGAATGCAAGCCTTTGCCGAAAATAGTCGGTTTAATTGCACCTCAACCGATGTAGCCTCAACTCAAACGAATACAGGTAACCCTACACTGACTCCGCAGAAGCGATCGCATCATGTAGAGTTAAAAGACAATTCTCGTTTTATGATTGGTGGATTTGCTCCTGAGGACAGAGGAAATCCAGGAGACAGAGGCAACCCTCCTCCTCCTAAAAGCGGCGGGAGTCGATGATTCAGTGATCACTCAAAAAATAGTTCTCTTCCCCTACCTCTCTTAACGGCAACTCATTATTGTTCAACAAGTGAAAGGCACCCTGAAGATTGAGAATCGTTACTCGCTTAAACCTTCGTTAAGAAAAGTTCCGCTTTCTCGCCAACGATTCAATTTTTTCCTACCTTTGAAGGTGGAGCTAGCTCAGTCATGGCTTCAACGGTTAATTCCAGGCTGAGAAGGAAGGAGATGAGCTATGATGCACTCCGTTCAATATTCCCTCGATGTGATTGAAGAAGAAGCTCGTCAATTGGTTAAAAAAGGATTGGTGATGCGTCAGCAACCGATCTATACTCTGTGTCAATACATTCCTGGGCGAGAATGGGTTTGTATTGAGTGTGAGTTAGAACGAAACGACTTCTTGCTAAGAGATCCGATTAGTGACCTCTTAGGGCGTGAAGAGTGGGACGACGATTGAAGCTTTAGTTCAATCCTAAATTGTCAGACCCCTCTCAGGGGTTGTCCAGAGAGCCATTGGCATTTCACAAGGGGCACGGAATGATGAAGATTGTCTCTACATTGAGATTTTACGGATGCCGTGCCCCTACCCACGATGGATTGGTTTTAGAATGCTCCCTCAATTAAGGTAGAACCGATTGATGCGCTGGCGTGAGATGTTGCCCGAACCATTGACTTGCCAACTGGGTGACATTTTCTAGCGCCCCAAAGTCCTCCAATAAGTGGGTTGCACCAGGAATAATTTCAAGCTGTTTTTCGGTATGCAGATGTTTGAGTGCTTCCTGATTCATCTCTAGAACTGGGATATTATTTTCTCCTACAATCAGGAGGGTTGGTGCCTTGATCCGAGATAAAGCGGAGCCAGCTAAGTAAGGAAGACCGCCGCTAGAGACAATGGCACGAATGAGTTCTGGATATTGAGCCGCCGCCATCAAAGCCGCTGCACTCCTTGTGCTAGTCCCCAAGAAGCCAATTCCCAGGTTGTCGGTGATTGGGTGTTGAGTCAGCCAATGGCTTGCACTAGCCACCCGTTCGGCGAGGAGGCCAATATCAAAGTGAAGTTGTCTGAGTTGCCGATCAATTGCCTCTTCCTGGGGGGTTAGTAGCTCAATCCATAGAGTTGCGAGTCCCGCTTGACATAACACTTGAGTCATGTAGCGATCGCGCGAACGATATCGGTTGCTGCCATTGCCATTGGCAAGCAGAATAACTCCTCGTGCTTTGTCTGGCACTCTTAGATTTCCGGTCAGACAAACTGAGCCGGTGGGGACCGAGACCAGGCATTCTTGTGCGTTGCATGTTGATGTCCTGTTCATGGGTCTATCCTCCTTATGGGAATGGATGGTGATATGGATGTAGCGAAAGGCTCTTAGGGAGTGCGCTAGCGTTAGGGCTATGCTCTCTTGAACCTATAGGGTTGAACGATCTTAGCCCACCCAAATTAATTTTGGGGGTAAAGAATTGGGGTTCAATCTGAGATCTTGCATCAGTTGCAATAACCCGCCAGGGGTTTAAACCCCTGGCTCACAGCTCGCATTCGTCTTCATACGACTGAATAAGAGTTTCAGTCCATTTCAATGGACTTGAGCTATAAGCCAAGAAATTAATTTCTTGGCGGGTGTGGAGGCTTACCGACAAAGGTGCAAGATGTCAGTTCAATCCGGTTGCTCTAAACCTCTAGCTGGGGATATTTCTGGTGGGTGCTGCCGTTGTTTGCTCATTATTGGCTTGTGCCAACAGACTACACACTTCTTCATCGGTTGTTTGCGAGAAATTGGCATACCAACAGCTAATGGAATTGATCGCCTCTGGTGCTAGGACATACACCACCTTTTCTACTTCTGTTGTTAAATCTCTGCACGTTGAAGCAGATGCCACTGGAACTGCCACTACAATCTGGGCTGGCTGATGCTGTCGCAATGTGGCAATTGCCGCACGCATGGTTGAACCTGTAGCAATGCCGTCATCGACGAGAATGACAGTGCGTCGTTGTACATTAGGTATGGCGCGGTTCCCTCGGTAAATGCGATCGCGCCGCTGTAATTCCTGCCGCTCAATCGTCGCTACCTGCTCAATCACTTCCCTGGATATACCCAGCCATTCGAGTATCCCTTTATCAATTACTAATACATCGTCTTTGGCGATCGCTCCCATTGCTAACTCTTTATGTCCGGGTACGCCTAACTTCCGTACTAAGCAAATATCTAAAGGCACTGAGAGTACTTTTGCCACTTCAAAGGCGACAGGGACACCGCCACGGGGTAGCGCCAATACCATCACGTCTGAACGATTGGCATAGGCTGTGAGTTTTCTCGCCAGCAACTGACCGGCTTCGGTTCGGTCTCGAAATTGCCTGTTCATCAATCTCCCCTCCCCTTTCCTTTAACAATTCAATTCATAAAAATTGACTCTAATGTTTTGAATTTTGTAGTATATAAATTGAAAATTAAAACTTTTTAGTGTAATATATTATTCTAGCCGAATTTACTTTAAATTCATGAATTTATAAGGTTTTGCAGCCGTTGATTGCCCAGCTAATCAAGTCTATTGAGTAAAGCGGCAAAGTTTCCCAGACACAGTTTTCGTGGAAGACTGCCGCCGAGGACAAAACTTGAGTTTAAGGCATTGTGGAGAGGAATGACGCGGCAAACTGAATCGGTATCAATTTTGGTTGTCTTATCTCACAAGCTGCGACAACCTGTAGGTGTTTTGGAGCAGGGGTTAATTTTTTGGGCTGTATCCTTCACGGCACAAGGGTTTCAATCCTTTGTTCTCAAAAAGAGGTTGTCACATTTCTTGTAAGTCTTACTGAGCAAGGGTTTGAGCTGTTTTTTCTGGAGGGGTGTTGCTTCACCCTTGGGCTGAAATGATATACTCAGTGGAGGTTGTCACCAACGCACCTTGAAAACTAAATACAATAAGCTTTCTGGAGGTCAGCAGTCTGAATTCCATATAATCCCTATCAGGGATTGAAACAATGAGGCATTGAAGTCTGAGAACGCCGATTTTAGTCTGAATTCCATATAATCCCTATCAGGGATTGAAACGCCAGATTCCACAACCACATCGCTAGTGTTCGGAAGTCTGAATTCCATATAATCCCTATCAGGGATTGAAACGCAGGGGTGGCTTACCTGGAAGCGCTGAAGCAAAAGTGTCTGAATTCCATCTAATCCCTATCAGGGATTGAAACGTAACATTGCAAATCACCCTGAGCATAATTATCAAATCTGAATTCCATAAAAAAATCAAAGCCTCTCTCCTCCTAGGAGAGAGGTTTGGAGAGAGGTCAAAGTGTACCGATCCAATTGAGAAGAGCTATAAATGCTCCCCTCCCCGTTGCGGGGAGGGGCTGGGGGAGGGGTTCCCCCGCCAAATTGCCAGCAGTATCTTTAACTGCAAGATGAATCTAGTTGGGCAATACAGGACGCCCTGCCAACATCGCTTTAGTTTGCGATTCACCAGCGCGTTGCAGTTGACGAGTCAACCGGACGTTGAGCAATACCAAAACAGTCCACTCACCCAAAAGCACCATCAATCCAGTTGTCGTAGCAGCATGTTCTATCGCTGCCCAGGGAAACGTTGACAGAAGCCACAGCGTGGCATTTTCCACAGGTTCAATACCCAGGATAGAGAGGCTCATCGGTGGCACAACCAGCAAAGCGGCAATGGTACCCACAGCCCAAAGCGATCGCTTATTCGTTTTCATCAATAACATGAGCTGGGCAACCGAGGCATAAATCATCACCAAGCTAACAAAGAATCCAACCGCCAAAAGGGCTTTAGTTTTGTCAACAGCGTCACCGGGCAAGAAAGTAATCCATACCAAGAAAGGAGTCATTGCGATCGCTAAATTCAGGGCGATTGCCAATAACTCTGGGCTTTTTTCTCCCCAAAGCAAATCCTGTACCAGCGCACGATTCCAAAATCCCTTACGTGTTGCCACCTTCTCCCGACGATAACGCGCCCAATCCTGTAAAGCTTGACGTTGAGGTGCCAGAACAGCGATTAAACCGATAAACAATACACCGTTGAAGAACGCTAGCAACACGGGATTGGTGAGAAATGAATAGGGTGAAACCCAAAAATTCCCCCGTGGATCTCCCATGGCAAATCCTAACGTCACAACTTCAAAACAGCCGACTAGCCAATAACTTTGGTGCTTGCTGAGGATAGTGCTATTGGGGTTGTGAAAGTGTCGATTCAGAGCTTGCCAAATCCATGTTGTCCATAAACCGTAATGCAGCAGCGCGAAAATAGCTAGGCCAATTCCAGTTGCACCAATGGGCAAATTAAACCATTCCCAATTTAAGATTTTTCCCATAGAAAAAGGAAAATTTCCACCTGTATACTCTGTTCCCATCCGATTGACTAAATAGGGTAAAACCACAACCGGAGAAAACAGATTCAGCCAATCCAGCAAAGTGTTCTCAATCGGTTTGAAATTAACCATTAATAAGAACAGTAGAACAGCACCACTCCCTAACCAAGACTGAAATCCCCCCAGCCAAGGAGTCACTAAACCAAACAGCAGCGCCGCACTATAGAAGAATGCACAACTAGCAATCAGAACCGCATAGAACGTACAAATTTCAGCCAAAGGAATTTGAGCAGAAAATCCTAACCACAGATGAAAAGGAACAGCAATAATAGCCGCTAAATAGAGCAAAATTGGAACTCCCAGCAGCTTACCGCCCAAAACACTTAGCGTAGATTGAGGGCTGAGTCGGATAAAATTAAGAGTCCCACGACGTTCTTCATTCGCCAAATTACTGATCAGCATGTAGGTACCCACGCCTAACATGATGAACAATACAAATACACTCAGCGACATGAACATTTTTGGATAATGGTCATGCCACCACAGGGGGATATCAATCGCGTCAGATGGGCAGAGGTCATTTTTAAGAATGCCTTGTACGTGCTGAATTTTCTCTTTGACTTCTGCTATGCTGCCTTTGAGTTGTTGGATTTTTTCCAGGTCGTAGTTTTTAGGGTTGCTATAAATCTTGAATTGGGCTTGAAGTTGGCGATATTGGTCATTAAGTTTGTAACTTTGATTTTGAGCGGCTAAAAAAGTCTTTTGCAGGCGGCAGTAAGGTTGATTTTGATAGTAAGGATAGTGAGGGAGCTGATTCAACCAAAATAGGAATAGCAGGATTTGACCGAGTAGGGATGAGGCCACAGCAATGGCTATATTCCGAACATTCAGGCGACCTTTAATTTCTCGAAATAGCTGTGGATTCCAGTCACCAATGCGGTCTAAAAAATTAAGTTGCATTCGTTACAATCTCCGTATAAAGAGTTAGCCAATTGTGCCAAAAATAGAATCTCACCCTTCAAATCTTCAATCGTTCAACTTGATTAAGAAGCTTGTTGGTGTCCTAGCTTGAGGAAAATCGTTTCCAAGTCTTCTTGGGTGCAGTGAAATTCAGTGAGAGGGATGCCAGATTCAACCAGCGATCGCAATAACTTCGCACTATCTTCTGGAGTTCCGGAAAAATGAACACGTACATTTTTGCTTCCTGGTATAACCTCCCACTCTTCTACCCAAGGATGATTTTTCAGTTCAGCCGTCAGTGCATCTAAATTCCCCAAGGTAGACATCACGATGTGTTGTCGTGCCAGACGACGGTAGAGTTCCTGTAAAGAGGCACTTTCCACCAAATAGCCAAGTTCCATAATTCCTACTGAAGAGCAAAGTTCCGCTAAGTCGCTGAGGACGTGTGACGAAATTAGAATTGTCATCCCAGCTTCTTGCAGGGTTTTGATGATTTCCCGAAATTGCATCCTGGCGATCGGGTCTAATCCAGAAACCGGTTCATCTAGTAATAAAAGAATGGGTTCGTGAATAATCGTTCTCGCGAGACTCAGACGTTGCTTCATCCCCCGTGAAAGGGTGGAAATTAAGCTATTGCGCTTATTGGTTAGCTGTACCAATTCCAAAACTTCACGCAGTCGTTGGGTGCGAAGAGGTTCCCGTAAACGATACAGCCGTGCAAAATAATCGAGGTAGTCCCAGACAGTGAGGTCGTCATAAAGAGGATAGTCATCGGGAAGGTAGCCGAGTCGCCGCTTCAGGGTAGGATTGCTGTGGTCACGCAATAAGCGATCACCATTAATAAAAATTTCTCCGGTTGTCGGTTCCTCTGCCGCCGCCAACATCCGAATCAAGGTTGTTTTGCCTGCACCATTTGGCCCAATTAGTCCATAAACTTCACCCGACTCGATTTGTAAATCGACATCGTTAACAGCAATATGGCGGTCAAATTGCTTGGTGAGTCCACGAGTAGAAATGGCTAGTTCTTTGCTCATAACGGCTGGGAATTGGGGATTGGGGGTGTTGTCTCTAGGAGTTTTCACTACAGCGATTGAGAGTTATTTTCCGGAACTCTAAATCTCTCTATTGTGGATGTATCTCTGACCCAGTGAAACTTATGCAGTTTTTGTTTAAGTTTTACTTTTAACAAAAAAATTGACCTATTAAGGGGATGTCATTTTGTTACTGATTACCTTTGTATCCCAGTCCCTCAATTGTGCCAAGTTTACTGTCTAAAGCTTGTTTCACTTTCGATAGCTTAGCCCCGATAGGCACAAAGCCGCACCCTTAACGTGACGAATTAGATATTGTCCTGAGTCCAAATTCTTGAAAAATATCCTAGTTTTACAATGAATGCTGAAATTCTTTACCCTTGTCCTTGTTGTGGCTACATGACACTTAATCAAGAACCACCGGGTACGTACCTCATTTGCCCCATTTGCTTTTGGGAAGATGATGCAGAACAAGATTTCTCATCAAACCGAGTTTCGCTACGTCAAGCACAACGTAACTTTATAGAATTTGGTGCCTGCGAACGTGAATGGCTGAAGGATGTTCGTCATCCCACCAGCAATGATCAGCGAGCTCCAGGCTGGGAAACGATTGACATCTTGGCAGAAAAAACCAGATTACTCCTAATTGAAAAAATTACGGCTGCTTTTGATGGTGTCTCTCGCCAAAATGGCATTTCCCTACACGCGGCGCGGGCACTTGATGACTACAGTAGTCTGGAAGAGGCTAAAAAAATAGGGCGAGAAATGGATCGAGATACCCAATGGCAAGAGGTGCCCGATAAGTGGCTGATGCAATTTCAGGATATCTTTCCTTTTTTAGATCCTAAAGGATTTCGATATTATATTCCCGCCTATATGGTTTGGAGCCTAAAAGAACCTAAAGCCTCTTCTTCCAATAGTTTAAGTTCTTTAATGTGGGCGCTTGAGAATAAGAGTAGACATTTCCAACCTCATTTGGAAATTCTGAATCAAGAACAATTACAAGTTGTTTCTGATTACATTGATTTTGTAAATAACTATATCTATTAAACTAAAGTGCATCTTCTGAAAAAGTACTTTTTCTGCCTTTAAGAAAATAAGTCGTCATTTCCCCCTTCCCTTTTACGGGAATAACACCCCGCTTCTCGAATAAATATTGCTCTTGTAAGCGTTCGTAAGTTACGGCAGTTACGTGAATCTTTCCAGGGACACCATGGGATTCCATACGACTGGCGATATTAACGGTATCTCCCCATAAATCGTAACTAAATTTTTTGATGCCAATCACCCCCGCCACAACAGGCCCAGTATTAATGCCAATGCGGATGTTGAATTCTTTACCCGTTTCTTGGCGGAATTGGCTGATTGCCGCTTGCATATCCAGTGCCATTTCTGCGATCGCCACCGCATGATCGGCTCGGCGCACGGGTAGCCCTCCGACTACCATATAAGCGTCACCCACGGTTTTAATTTTCTCTAAGCCATGCTTCTCACTCAGGCGATCAAATGCAGAGAAGACTTGATTGAGTAAATTGATCAGTTCAATGGGACGCAGACGAGCCGCAATTTGGGTAAAGCCAACGATATCTGCAAACATCACACTCACTTCGGCAAAGTCTTCTGCGATCGTGCGTGTATCGTGTTTTAGGCGGTCGGCGATCGGCTCTGGTAAGATATTCAGCAACAGCCGTTCAGTTTGTGCTTGTTGATAGCGTAGTGCTTGTTCTGCTTGTAGTCGTTGGGTAATATCTCGGAAAATGGCACGGGTAGCGACAGGTTTTCCCTCAACAAATTTACAGTTAATGTTCCCTTCAACCGAAATTTTTGTGCCGTTCTGGCTGATAAATGCGGCTTGAATTTGATCAATTTTTTCTCCCCCAATGGCAAGAGATAAACTTTCTAGAAAGCTCGCCTTACAATCGGGATGAAGAATGTCGAACAAATTCATCCTGTACACCTGAGCTTCGCTATATCCCAGAGTTTCTCGCCAAGCTCGATTAACATATAAAAATTGACCTTTCAGATCGCAAGACTGAATCAAGTCAGTGGCATTTTCAAACAAATCACGATATCGTTCTTCACTTTCGGCAAGCGCGGCCTCGGCTTGTTTCCGCTTGATAAATTGACCGACTTGGCTACCAATCCCCACCATAACTTGAAGTAAAAATTCATCGCGAGGCTGTTTTTCACAACTGAAGAAGGTTATCACTCCCAAAACTTCACCGTCACTTTGGATGGGAACAGCAAATGCTCCTTGCAGTCCGGCAATAGCGGCTTGTTCGGAACGTAGAAAGTGGATATCTTCGACGATATCAAAACTCCAATAACCGGACGCAATATCCCAAACATGACCGACTAAGCCAACCGTTGGAACCAAAATCGTTTGACGGCTTTTTTCGATCAACTCTGAGATAGAAAGGGAGGGTCTAACCCAAGTGTCCAGGCACCGCAATTGGGGTGTGGAATTGTGAACCTCTACTGTCCAACATTCACCCAAATCCCACAGCAGGTTTTCCCCAATGGCTTGGAGAATTTTAGGGATAGCCTCGCTAGGAGTTGCGGACTCGGACAGGATGCGAGTGGTTGCATATTGCACAGCCAGTCGTTTTTGCGATCGCTGACGTTCGGTAACATCCCGACCCACATAGATATAATTTTGTACGCCCTCAACATCAGTCTGAATCGCAGAACAGGAAAATGCGATCGCTAGTTTTTCTCCAGTTTTGGTTTTACAGATCACTTCTACAACATTCAAAGTTTCTTGAAATAAAAGAGGCGACTGAGTTGCCGCGAGTAATACGCCATCCTCACAAGTTAGGATTGAGAGCGGCTGACCGATGAGTTCTTCTTCGCTATAACCGAATAAATATTGAGTGGCTCGATTGATGGTTTTAATCATTCCGGATGGTGTTGTCACGATTAAAGCCTCTGCTATCGAGACAATAATGGTTTCAATATAAGCTTTGGAAGCTGTTAAAGCACTTAATAAAAGACTTTTTTCATTGGATGACTGAACTAAATTCTGTTCTAAAATCATTCTTTCGGTTACTTCTTCCAAAAAAATGATTAAATAATGGTTTGAATCTTCATCGAGGTAATTTTTAATGATACAAATATCGATATAAATAGGATTTCCCTGTTCAGAACTCCGGGCAATGGCTTGAATCTCAAAATTCATCTGCCGTCCTTCAAGAATATCAAGTAATGTCTCTTCCAGGCCCAGCAGTTCGGGAAAGCCCAGACGTACATCCTGTCCCTTTGTGACCTCCTCAGGCGATTCAGCAAACCGTTGTATGCCCATAGAGGTTTCTAAAATATTAAAGTCCCGATCAATCGTGAGGTATTCTTTGCGGCGTATGGTTAAAAGGGACAGGAGTTTGTTTAAAAGGCTACTCATCTGCGCTTTTTGGTGTAAGAATTCAGCCCTATTGACTGCAAAACAGAACCCTCTAATTGCTAGAAGTCAGCTAGATATCCTGTTGAACCGATCGCGGCTTGCTATCTCTTAATCTAAATCTTGAAAGCGTCAAGGAGAGAAGCCTGCAATCAATAGGAAACTCACCTGCAACGACATGCTGACTCACCCGCACCCCAAAAGGATAAATATTGGCTTATTTTACGGTAATTCAGTGAGTAGTCCCAGTCTAGTCTATGTTGGGAGAATAAGTCATTAAATAACGATGCCAAATGAGTCGAATTTCCGTTCGACTTTCGATGTTCCAGCCACCCGATCAAAGAATCGTTCTTGCGCTCAACTAAATACTTCCATAAACAGGAATGGCTGCGCCGCGCATGTCTTTTGCCGCCTCCGAAGCCAGGAAACAGATGACTTGCGCCAATGATTCCGGTTTGACCCATTGGTCTGCTTCTTCGCTACCCATGGCCTGTCGGTTGGCAGGAGTATCAATCACACTGGGTAAAACGGAGTTCGCTGTAATGTTGGTTCCTTTCGTTTCGTCTGCGATCGCTTTGGTCAGCGCTACCACCCCCGCCTTTGATGCACAGTAAGCCGCCAGTTGTCCTCCGGGTTGTACGGCACCTCGTGAACCCACCGTGACAATGCGCCCATAGCCATGTTCCAGCATTTTCTTCAGACTATGCTTGCAGACTAAGAACGTCGTATTCAGATTTAAGTCAAAGTCTTTTTTCCATTGTTCATAACTATATTCGTGGGTTTTACCCATGGAAAAGCCGCCCACGAGATGAATCAGAACATCCACCCGTTCCATATCTTCAACCAATCGTTCTACAGCCGCCTCATGGCTGAGGTCAACGGATACAAAGCGAATTTTGGAAAAATCGGTGGGTGAAAGCCTTTCCTTTAGACCTTCTATCTCTGAGTCAACGATATAGGGAATGGTTACTATGGCACCTTGTGCCAGAACCACTGAGGTAACGCCCATCCCTAAACCGCCAGTACCGCCTGTGAGTAAAACTTGCTTCCCTTTCATGTTGGTTGATTTTTGCTTCACACCATCCTCAACATACCTCGACAGCAGGGAATCGGTACTTGTCGTTCATGGCGAGGAATAAACCACTCTGATTGAGGATGGTGCTAGCTATCCCTTAAAAGCCATAACTCCAGCGGGCAGCATAACCTCGACAGTCTAGATGGGTGAAACAGGAAGCCGAAGCAATGCCTCCGCGACTTCCCCACCACGACTCTAATCGACGATGGGTTTCCTTGGGATGTACCCCGCTGACGACGAAATCAACCGCGTCCCCCGACAAGTGGCGTGATTTTGTTGCTCCCCCAGCCGCTCTATTGCTGGCAGGGTCACGGTACCAGGAATTGATCGTAATGGATTTGCCGCCCATATAGTCCCGGACTTCTTCCATCGCCTCAGCCACCTTGAGAATTCCGTCTACGACTCCCACGGATGCAGGAATTCGGGTTCCGTTCTTGGTGGCTTCTGCCCAACTAAAGTGTCCACCTTTAAGGATGGGTTCACCTAAGTACACGACCTCCAACTTGGGAATAGTAATGGGTCTGCCCCGATCCGGTGCACTAATTTTCGTTTCGGGTGGCACCGGCATATCTTGTGGTCTGTTGCTTGGGCTGTCCTCATCTACGGGGTCATGGAGATCGAGTAGGATTTTGGCGGTAGACTCGCCCAACAAACCCGGATAACCCAAATGAAAGTCTTGCTTAAACCGATCAAACGCCTGTTTGGTTTGCTCAAATGTGAGCTTTCCAGGATTGAGGAATTTACCTTTGACCAGAAGAGTCTGTATCTCCTGCGCCAGTTCTCTGTCGTTAATTCGCTCAATCTCGATTGTGCCGGTAAATCCAGTGAGTTTAGGGAAGTGCATACTCTTCAAATTTGGTAGGTGACCAGGATAAAACTGTTAGCGAGGAGAGATATCCTTGAAGGATCACTCTCTTGTTTCCAATTTAATCGGTGACATTAAGGCTGACTCATGTCGCGATAGGGTTAGCGTCAGCGAGGCGTTAGCAAGGGCGCTGCGGCGTCCCGCAGATCGCTCAAGCTTGGGTAACCTGTAACTCTTGGGTTCATTGAAATAGGGTTATAACTCTGTTTTGACCTTTGAGGAGAAAAGTGTCAAGGGGCGATCAGATTTGACCTTTGAGGAGAAAAGTGTCAAGGGGTGCTCACAGATTGGGTTGACGAACAGTCTTCCACCGAGATTCCTGCCGCTACCCACTACGACATATCAAGGGTTTCTCTCGATTCTGCGCCATTCGCCAACCACGGTAAAATTGTAACGAAACATTAATTCTCTTCCTCAATGAAAAACTATGAGAGAATATCTCTAGTGGCAATTTTACCAACCCCCTAAAGGTAGAGATTAAAACTTAACTTTTGCCGGGAACGAGGGGGCAAAAGGGTGCAGGGGAGAAAGGGCGGATTTCTGTTGTTCACTGGAACCGTGTTCACAAGGTCGGTTGGTCTGGAGTGTCCCCAGGTTGCCAGTATCACTCGAAGGCGGCTGGTTTGATATTATACCAAGAGACCTACGTGTGATATCTCAAACTTCTAGATTGTGCATCTCTAAGCTGCGGCGCATCTAAATTGGATATGAAAATTTTTGAAAGGGGTGTGGGGTGTAGGGTGTGAAGGTATACAAATTAAATGCGTAACAGCTTATCCACTTTGATCTGACACTCGCCGAAATTTTGTATAAGTAAACGTGGGTTCACCCATGAGATAGGTCGTAGAGTTCATGGGGGTAGCAATCTCTTCCAATTCATATTTCGTTTTATTTGTCAATGCTTACATCGTAGTTCCATCTCTTGTGCAGCTATTTGTTCGTGTTAGTCCGCATTGTATTCAAATAAAAAACTTTTGGTTATATGGCGAAAGAGACTTATAAACAATTCCTCAAGCGCAACCTATCGGGCATGATAGATCGCCTCGACTTGGACGAGTTTCGCAAAGATGCCCTGAAAGCCCGATGGCTGGATCAACTGTTGTGGCTAGAGAGTAGCGCCGCCAAGGCAAAGACACGGTTTTATACGCTGAGGCTAATCACCATTGTCGGCGGGGTGATCACTCCTGCACTGGTCTCTCTCAATCATGGTCAAGTCAGAATCCGGGAGGTGTTTACCTGGACGGCTTTCGGAATGGCTCAAGCGGTTGCCATCTCCGCTGCCGTCGAGGAGCTTTTTGGTTTTAATGTTCGTTACCGCACCTTCAGAAATACGGCTGAGGGGTTGAAAGTGGAGGGTTGGCAGTATTTTCAGCTAACCGGACACTACAATCGCTACCGCTCTCATTCGGGTGCCTATGTAGAGTTTGCAGGTCGTGTAGAAGGACTGATTCAGCAAGATATTGAGGGATATCTCGCTCAGGTACAGCAAGCCGATGATGCGTCACGCCAAGCTAGGGATCAAGCCAAAGAAATGGCGGCTACAACGACTACCATTACTGCGGAACGGCTCAATCAGATTTTGGAAGAGAGGGAGAAAGAACGCCAATTAGCTCCCCCTCCACCACCGCAGGAGGTGACCTCAACACCTCAAGTAGAAGCTGAACTCGTGTCTGTAACGTCTACAGTGGCGGTGAAAGAGACGAACGGCAATGGTCTGCCCAAAGTTGACCTCAGCATCTGGGAGAACGTGATCGATTTACCAGCAGATGCTAAGCCAGAACCCAAGCCACAAACCCAAAATGGATCGACCAACGGAAACCCGACAGGGCGAAGAATGAATGCAGCGGGCATGAGAATCTTGAAGGAATGTGAGGGACTTTATCTAAATTCCTACAAGTGTCCCGCAGGAGTGTGGACGATTGGCTATGGTTGCACCAAGGGAATCCGTCCGGGTATGACCATTACTGAAGCCGAAGCGGAAGAGATGCTCAGGAAAGAACTGACGGAGTTTGAGAAGGGAGTTGAACGAATTCTCAGCCACATCCCTCTTAACGAAAATCAGTTTAGTGCGCTGGTCAGTTTAACTTACAATTGCGGGATGGAGCCGATCACAGAAGGCATGACCATTCGACGCAAGCTAGAAGCTAGAGATTATCGGGGTGCCGCTGAGGGATTTCTCTTGTGGAACAAGGGAGGAGGGCGTGTGCTGCCAGGGTTGGTGAAGCGCCGAGAGATGGAAAGAAAGCTATTTCTAACTGAGGTTTAACGATGGAACAAGATTATTCAGAGCGCTATTCAGAACCCTATTCAGACTCTTACAGGGCTCCCCGCTCAGAAACTGAAATACTCATTGAGCGATTGGATAAGCTTACCATGACTTTGGAGAAGCAGCACGAAAATCATGACCGACTGATGAGTCTGCTTGAGCGGCAGATGACTGTAATTGAGCGACTGTTGCTTCGGTAGTGGATGGTTTGTCGAACTCTATTGTTTTGGGAAATACCTAAATAGGCTATATCTCTGGTAGAAGGTGGGCATTGCTCACCTTTTTCCTTACTTAATCATTCAGAACCCGTGAGCCGAAATCCGGATTAAATATCCTCTTTTTTGATATGTAGCTGTAGCCACATCTGTTAGGACAAGTTGGTGATAGCTACCTACAATAGCATATTCAGTAAGTTGATTATTATCCTAGGGTGCCTGTCCGTTGCTATAAATATCCGGATTCGTACCGAGCTTGCCGAAAAGAATACTCAGATAGCCTAACCCCTCGTCTATTCATCGGCAACTGCTGTGGGTGGCATGATTACACCCCTATCTCACCCTTGTGTTGCTCAAGAAAAAGTAGTTTTACTCAAGCACGGAACAAGAGAAAGTTATGGTAATGCAACCTACGTATGGTAACGGTGTTATTGAAAACCAGACCATTGAAATTTCTCAAGAAGGATTGCGGTTGATTCTCAATCAAATAGAAGCTGAACTGATCAACAGCGAAGTTTATCGCCGCACAATGGCTGGGTTACAAACGATGTTAGGCGAGGCGTCTAGCACCGCTCAAATTTTAGTTAAAGCCGTGGGGCGAGAGGCTGTGCGCTTGACCTTCCAACAGGTGATTAAACAGTATAATGTTGTGCCTGTGACTACCGCAAACACTCATCAAGCCGGACAAGAGAAGTCTGATGCTGCCGAGAGAGTCGAAGATAATTCTTGGGAGCAAAAGTTACAAGAAGGAGCAGGCTTAGAAGAGGCAACCCAACCCTTCAATTTCAACAGTAAACAGATGGGTGAACCCAAGCCGCCTAAAAAATTTACAAAGGCAGAAATGACTGCCCAAAAAGTAGCACAAGAACGGGGAGAGATGCTACGTAAAGTGGGTCAACAATTGCTAGAGGCGCGTTTAGAGCGATCGCTCAGTCTTGAACAACTCCATAACCAAACCCTGGTACCACCCCATCATATTGTGGCATTGGAATCAGGTCACATTGAACAGTTGCCGGAGGATGTCTATGTTCGCGGCTTTATTCGTCGAATGGCTCATGCTTTGGGTTTGAATGGCTCGGCACTCATTGCTTCTATCCCAGAACCCGATTTATCAAAAGCTGCCGTTCCCTCCTGGCATAATTCCATTGCCGTACCCGAATTTCAAGTCAATTCAATGCATCTGTACCTTGGCTACACGGCTTTGATTGCAGGCGCTGTAGGTGGACTCAGTTTAATGTCCAAGCAAGCCTCTCCAGGGGTATCCGTCACACCTGAACCCGCTGGTTCTTCTCAGGCCATGCCCTCTCCTAAAATGGAGCGTACAGAAAAGACCAATAAACCGGGGTTACAATCGAACCAAACCGGTGTAAAAGCTGGAGCGGGTATTGCTCCTCCGGAAGCCATGTCATTCTAGTCAATCGATCATTCGTCATTCGTTTTTTGATCAGCCTTGCTCAGATGAGGCACTAAAATAAAACATTTTGGACTTTTTAGACAAGTCCTATTGTTGTTTTGAGTTAGATGCACTCCATAATACGGGCACAATAATATCGTGCCCCGACAAAAACCTCTCTTGAACCCCAATGAACAGGACTGTAGGAAAAGAGCAGACTGGAGTCACTCCACTTCCTCACAGGAGAGTTTGGAATTGTCAGTGTGGTCAACGAATAACTCACTCATGACTTAGGATGAATTTAGGATGTCTACATCAATTGAAAGGCTAAAAGATGGGTTACTGGCGCTCTTTCTCAAGCCTAATTGTCCCCTATGCGATCGCCCTGCGGAAAGCGAGTTTTGTACATTCTGTCAGCGGCAATTGCAACGTTGTCAACTTACCACACCAGGTGACTTCTGGAAAGGAGAGTTACCTGTCTTTGCTTGGGGAAATTATGGTGGTGTTTTGAAACGTGCGATCGCAACCTTAAAATATGACAATCAACCCCAATTAGCTCGTCCCTTGGGTCATTGGTTAGCTCAATCTTGGCTCAAATCACCCGTTGCTACCCCTGTCAAAAAATTGACCGTGGTGCCTATTCCCCTACACCCCCTCAAGCTGAAAAAACGCGGTTATAATCAAGCCGAATTAATTGCCCAAAACTTTTGCGATGTTACAGGTTACAAACATCAACCCTTGGGTTTAGAACGAATTCGTGAAACGGAGGCTCAATTTGGTCTATCGGCACAAGCGCGAGAACAAAACTTAGCCGATGCCTTTAGGATTAGCAAAAGTTTTGGCAAACATTTACCTAATTCACCCGTGCTATTAATTGATGATATCTACACCACAGGAGCTACAGTTCGCGCTGCTGCCCAAATCTTACAAAGACAAGGAATACAAGTGTATGGTGTAGCTGCGATCGCAACCTCCAAAAGCCAGTTTATTCAAGCTAGCAAATACAACAAATAATCCAGTATTTTTTTATTTAATGTAAAGATTTCATGATTTTTTTAAATTTTTGATGAAGATTGGGAAATCTACTTGCCGTTACGGGGTAAAGGGAAGTAGAACGTAGCAATAAAGCAAGTTAATGTAGTGCTGATTTAGGAAATTTACAAATCCAATTGTTGTTTCCTAAATGGGGAACTTACCTATAAGCGCTCATAGTATCAAGATTCAGAGCATCAAGCGGGGTTTGTTCCGAGCGAATTCGGGTTACTCTCATCAATGCGGATTGCCACGGAAGTGCCAACCTAATCAGGGAAGCACTCCTATATTTATGCCTGTGGAAATGGGATACAGGCTGTGGCAGTTGTGCCAATAAAGATGACCTGATGACTAGCGGCTTAGTCTACCCAAATCATTGACTAGTAAAACAAGGAACTATGGCTACGTTCGCGCCTCAAGACAGCACAGCCCACAATCGGCGTCAGTGCTATTGCCTCAATCCCGCTTGTAAGCATCCAGAAAATCAGGGTAATGCCCTGGTTTGCCGAAATTGTGGCTCTAACTTGTTGCTGCAACAGCGCTATCGGGCACTAAAACCAATCGGTCAGGGTGGTTTTGGCAGAACCTTCTTAGCGGTGGATGAATCAACGCAATCCCAACGGCGTTGTGTGATTAAGCAGTTTTTTCCGCAACAGCAGGGAACTGACAATATCGAAAAAGCCACCGAATTATTTCGGCAAGAGGCAAATCGTCTAGAAACGCTAGGTCAACATCCCCAAATTCCTCAACTACTCGCTTATTTTGAGCAAGATGACCACCAGTACTTGGTGCAAGAGTTGATTGATGGAGAAAACTTAGCCCAAGAAATAGCCCACAACGGCCCGTTTAACGAAACCCAAATTCGGCAACTCCTGCACAGCTTGCTGCCTGTGCTGCGATGCGTCCACCATCACCAGATGATTCACCGGGATATCAAACCGGAGAACATCATTCGCCGCCGAGATAATCAACTGGTACTCGTGGATTTTGGCGCGGCGAAGTATACCACCGAGACGATGTTGGGCAGAACGGGGACGGTGATTGGTTCTGCTGCCTATACTGCCCCAGAACAGGTAAAAGGCAAAGCCATTTTTGCCAGTGATTTGTACAGCTTGGGTGTGACTTGCATCCATTTGCTCACTCAGATACCACCCTTTGACTTGAGTGATACCAGTGAAGATACCTGGGTTTGGCGGCATTACTTGAGGAAGCCGATTAGTAAAGAGTTAGGTATTATCCTTGACAAAATGCTGGAAAGTGGCACCAAGCGGCGCTACCAATCGGCAGATGAAGTTCTCAAAGATTTGCAGGCCAAGTCCCTTCCCACTCGCAAAACGGGGTCTGAGAAAAAATTACTCGTGGCAGGCATTGCGTTCCTGCTGTTGGGTTCTGTAGGACTGGGGTACTTGCTCCCTCGTGCGGGGCAACAAGCTTCGACTCCCAGTAGTTCCACCGTAACGCCACCCTATCCCGTCAGTGAACCGGTTCAAGAGGAGGAACGCCAACCCTCTAAACCGGGGGGATTGTTCGCTACCGTCAATGGACAGAAACAGGTTTTTCCCTTGAAACACACCGAAGTAATGGGGAAGGTGTCGGGGAATGTGTCGCGGGTGGAGGTAACGCAAACCTTTCAAAATCCGTTTAAAGACCCACTAGAAGCAACTTATGTGTTTCCACTTCCCGATGATGCGGCAGTGGATGATATGGAAATTAAAGTTGGCGATCGCATTATTCGTGGTCTAATTAAAAAACGCGAAGAAGCCAAGAAAATTTATGAGCAAGCCAAACAGGAAGGCAAAACGGCTGGTCTTTTAGAACAAGAGCGGGACAATATTTTTACCCAGTCGTTAGCGAATATCAAGCCAGGGGAAAAAATAGATGTCACGATTCGCTACACGAATAGCTTAAAGTTTGAAAAAGGGAATTACGAATTCGTCTTCCCGATGGTGGTCGGGCCACGCTATATCCCAGGAACGAAGAGTGATAGCCAAGGGAATACAAACCCGGTTAAAGATGCCTCAAAGATAACTCCGCCTACGATACCAACGGGACGTTCTGGACAAGATATTGGCGTAACGGTGGAAATTGAGGGAGGTGTGCCGATTAGTAATGTGCGATCGCCTTCCCATCAAATCAGCACCCTCCAAGATGGACGTGCTGTGAGGATTCAGTTGGATAAACAAAATACAATCCCTAATAAAGATTTGATAGTACGCTATCAAGTTGCCGGGAATGAAACGCAATCTACGGTATTAACCCAAGCTGATGAACGAGGCGGTCACTTTGCTACTTATTTAATCCCAGCCGTGCAGTATCAAAGTAATGAGATTGTACCCAAAGATGTGGTGTTTCTCATGGATACTTCTGGGTCACAAGCCGGTTCAGCGATCGCACAATCCAAGGAATTAATGCGGCGGTTTATTAATGGGCTGAATTCCAACGATACGTTTACCATTATTGACTTTGCTAGTACGAGTCAGCAGCTGTCCTCCAAACCGTTACAAAATACGCCGCAAAATCGACAAAAAGCCCTAGATTACATCAATGGCATCGATGCTAATGGTGGCAGCGAGTTAATGAATGGCATCGAAAAGGTGTTGAGTTTCCCTGCGGCACCGGAGGGACGCCTACGCAGTGTGGTTCTGATTACAGATGGTTTGATAGGCAATGATAATGAAGTGATTGCCGAGGTGCAGAAAAACCTTAAACCTGGGAATCGACTTTATAGTTTCGGCGTTGGCAGTTCAGTAAACCGCTTTCTGATCGATCGCATCGCAGAAGAGGGACGGGGTATTGCGGAAGTGTTGCCTCCTGATGAACCGGCTCAAAAGGTAGCTGAAAAGTTCTTCCGCCGCATCAATAATCCCGTCTTGACGAATATTGAGGTGAGTTGGGAAGGTTCGGGGAAACAACCCGATATTTATCCCCTCAAACCAGCGGATTTGTTTGCTAATCAGCCGTTGGTGCTATTTGGGCGCAAAGGCGATCGCTCTAAAGGTAACTTGAAGATTATGGGTATGGCAGCGGGTGGCAAACGCTATGAGAAGACTGTGCCAATTGAGTTTGAGGGTGGGGGAAATCCTGCGATCGCACAACTTTGGGGACGTGCCCGGATTAAAGAGTTGATGAGTCAAATGTTTGATGCAGAAACGGCGTCTGGTGTCAAGGCTGTTACGGATACAGCGTTAAAGTATCGGTTGCTGTCTCAATACACCGCGTTTGTTGCTGTGACTGAAGAAGTGCGGGTTGATGCCAAGGGCAAACGCCTGAAGGTGCAAGTACCTGTTGAAACACCGGAGGGTATGCAAGCTGACGCGACGGCGGGTGAATTTGCTGCTGTGCCAGAACCTAGTCAAATCGTAGGTAACCTTCTGGCATTGGTGTTGCTGGGGATATCTTTGGGCTGGATGCGACGCAAGGGATTGAAGAGTGCTCAACCTCGCGATTAACTATAGCGGTTTTTAGTTGGGTATAACACTGTGTAGGGGCACGGAATCATCCACCCTTGTCGTCAATCCGAAATATTTGTGTCGCCGCGCCCCTACTTGAATTCGCGTCTGTTAGTCGCCAAGCGATCTGCCTTTGTCCAAAGTCCAATCCCAGATGTTCAGCCTCCTTAGAACACGCAACTGCTTCCAACCGTTGCAAAATCAAAAGCTCCGGGGCTTCGGCCGGGAGTGATCTCACACCTTTTCCTGGGGGGGCGGCGTAATACGGAATCGGTTCAATTTCTCATCGAGTTCTCTCAAGAGTTCAAAGTCCTCCTCTGGTAAGGGGTGAGTTCCACTCCCTGTTAAGCCTTCACCGACGGAGGTTTCTTTCTTCAGGAAGCTGAACGCCTGCCGGAACTGATCGGGGTTCACCTCAATGGGCGAGTCAAAGTGACAGGGAATAATCCGTTGGAAATTCCAACTCGCTACCTGATCCGCCCAGTCCAGGGTTTCTTTCGGTGCTCGGTTGAGAATGAGGGTTTGCAGAATGGGTGCCACAAACAGACGCCCACCCCCTCGTAGTGCATCGAACGATCGCTTCCAGCCATCCTTCCATTTGAAGGGAAACCAACCGAAATATGCCTTTCTTGACCGATCCTGCGCTAGAAGGGCATCCCGAATTGACTGCCCCATTTTCACCACATTCAATGCACTGGGTTGGAAGTAAAAGGCAAATAGCGAGATGCGCTGCCATCCCTTGCGGCGGTTTGCCCGATTGTCCTCAACGATGTCGAAGGCATTGTCTTTGGCATGGAATAGCAAGGGGTACGGGTCGAGTTGGACGATCGCAGGCGGTTCTTCTGGCACGGAAAGCACGGAATCGGTTACGAGCAATGTACGCGATCGCTTGTGGAAAAATGCCACTTCCTCAAACCGCCCCGGCCCCAGTTCGATGGGGCCAAGTATGGCGTAGTCAAACTCAGAAGCAAAGGGGGTTTGGTTGCTGTCATCTGGAAGTAGATGAGTGCGTCTGTAGGGTAAACCCAGCCAACTCAAGGGGAGATTCAACGGAAAGCTCCATTGGTTGGGGGCAACAAAGACTTGTGCATTGGGAAAGCGTCTAGCGAACGGGCCGACGAAGACCTTGTGTTCAATACCAGAGACCGTGGGTAGGATAATGTACTTAATATCGCCGTGCTGATCGACCAACTCTTGGACGAGCCGGATACATTCCCTTGTGGGTGCGATCGGTGCATAAACCAAAAGCCCTCCAGCCTCCAGCTTCACCACACTCATGCGAATCGGCACCACAACATAGAGGATGCCCTGTAACTGGTCGAATGTCCAAACCGTGTCCTTCACCACTTCTGTGCGAAGTGTCCGCCGCCTGCCGTAGGGGTAGAGTGGCACAGCAGGCCAGAAAGGCCATGACCAGTCTCTAGGGTGGATGCTCTGTTGCCCCTGCATTTCCTGCGCTGCCATCGTCCCTACTTAATTCCCAACGTTCAACATATTTTGATCTAAGCTCTAGAAGCTGAAGTTTAGCAAATTGTTGGCTAAGCTCTCTCATCTCCGCAACTGGATAGAGATGCGATCGCGGGTTTTGGTACCATTACATTCACAGACTACCCCAATCATGAGCTGAGGTAACCTCCTCGCCTATAATGAAGCACTGTTTTCCTCGTATTGTCACTTACTACAGAGGAGGTGGAGGGGGAAGGTTAGGGAGCACTGAAGGGGCAAAATCACTGCTGGGTGGCACAGGTGTATTCGTGCTGGGCGCTGGGGGAATATCACTGCTCGGTGTAGGAGGAATAGAGGGATTAGCTGGAGCTGAGCTTGGTGAAGACGGAGCGGAACAACTATCTATGGATTTAGAAACCTTAACGTTTTCTCTAGCGAGAGCTTGTACTCGCGCACGGTACAGATTGATTTGCGATCTATATTGAGGGTCTGCCGCACTCTTCATCTGATCGAGAATTTCGATCGCTTGCCCCCAGTTTTGGCTACATAACGCTTGCCGGAGCTGAGCATTAAGGTTGGTTTGAGAGAAACTGATTCGAGGATTTATTAGGAAATACAATCCTATTAAAGTAAATCCTATTTGAGCTAAAAAATGATTCGATTTCATATTTTTCCTCTAAAAACCTTACGCCTTGTTTTTTCTCCTACCAAAGAACACATAATAAAATATTGCACTCTGTACCAGAAATACAACTAAATCCAGCCTTGGATCACCTGGATCATTCAAAATCCATATTGCAGGAGCAGGAAGGGCAGAATCTTTGGTACTGAGAAACAAAAAACGAAGATTATTAGCCGCGTGGACACCTAAGGCTAACTCTAGTCTATTGTCTTTTAGCGTAATCACAGTCAGAAACACACCAAATGCAAAATAAAGCAGGGCTAGCCACACGGCTCCTCGTTGCATTTCGGGGTTCACAAAATGCGGAATTGCAAATAGGAGGGAACTCACAATAATGAGTACAAACCGTTGCCTGGTAAGCAAACCTAATCCCTGAAGCAAATATCCCCGAAAAAAGAATTCTTCGGCTGAAGTTTGGATCGGGGTGAGTACTAGAGCTAGGGGAAGGAGCAGAAACCATTGGGCTGGATTAAAAGAAAACACATAGTTTTGAGAATTTAGCAAATAGTCCACTGGTATGAGAATGGTCGATATCAAAAACCAAACCAAAAATCCTCTCAACAAACGTTTGAAATTAACAGAGCTATCGGCACTGATGAGGGTACGGAATGGGCGTCGGTGCAACCCGATGACCACTAATAAGATAGCTAAACCGAAAAATATGAAAGGGATATTAACAGTAACATAAGCTCCGACTGAAGGAGTTTTCAAAAACGATAATAATTGCTGCTGAGATGGCTGCTGCAAGGCTTCAGAATTCAATCCAGTTTGATTGAGATGAATAGTTAAGAGAATACTGCCAACAATTAATGAAACAATACTCCCCACAATGATCCAAAGGAAAAGAATAAAGAGTATTCCTAACAGATAACGCCACCAACTATTCTTGCCTTGTCGTGCGACATCTAAGTAACTTTGACTCATAATTTATGCCTCAATAATAAGTTTTTTAATCAACCCGCTATGTGCCCGAACTCTTTTAAATCAGCATGACATCAGGCAGTTTTGCTGTATGTGGAGTTGCTGCTCGCGCTATTATAAATCTGCCAGTATGGATGAGAATGCTGCTGACCAAGTCCATTTCCCAAAAAAATGCGTGAGACACCTAAAAATCTACTGTTGCGCCTGCCATGGGTGAATCGAGCTGCACTGCTTCGGTTAACGATTCTCGCTATTATTTTGAGTATTCTCATTAACTGGGGATGGTTTGCCATGATTCAGATGCCAGGAAAAAGCTTTCAGGGGTCGTTGCCGCCGTTGACTCCAAAGGAAGTCGCGCTACGTAACACCCTGAGAAAAGATTTGGAAAAGCTGGCTGGTGAAATTGGACAACGCCATTACCTAAACTACAAAAGTTTGACGGCGGCGGCAGATTTCCTTAAATCCTCCTTGGCTACGACGGGATATCCAGTACAACAGCAGGGATATACGGTTGACAACCAAACTTACTACAATCTTGAAGTCGAAATTCCGGGTACTGACCGAGCCGATGAAATTGTGATTGTGGGTGGTCACTATGACTCGGTGTTTGGTAGTCCTGGAGCAAACGATAATGGCACGGGTGCTGTCGCGACATTGGAGTTGGCGCGTTTGTTTGCGGATAAAAAACCTTCCCGTACTTTACGGTTTGTCGAGTTTGTCAATGAAGAACCTCCCTTTTTCTGGACAGAAAATATGGGTAGTTTCGTTTATGCTAAACGCTGCAAAGATCGCAAAGAAAAAGTGGTTGCCATGCTCAGTCTGGAAACAATGGGTTACTACTCTGACAAGATTGGTAGTCAGAATTACCCTGCTCCCCTCTCGGCGTTTTATCCGCTTCAGGGAAACTTTATCGCTTTTATTGGCAATGCAGCTTCTGGAGGATTGGTGAGAGAGGTGATTGCTTCTTTCCGCCGTCATACCCAATTTCCCTCAGAGGGTGCTGCGCTTCCTGGCTTTGTTACAGGTGTGGGGTGGTCAGACCAGTGGTCGTTTTGGCAGCAGGGCTATCCAGGGTTGATGATTACGGATACAGCTCCGTTTCGTTATCCCTATTATCACACGTTAGATGATACCCCTGATAAAGTAGACTACGATCGCTTGGCACGGGTGGTTGCAGGATTGGAACGTGCGATCGCAGATTTATCAGGATTGAGTCAACCCCAGCAGTAAACCAAGAAATGATGCAGCGCTTTGAGTATCTAACCGTCTATGCTAACGCCAAGGGGGAGTATCAAACATCCACTGGTATTTGGCGAAACATGAATCACTTGGGAGATTTGGGTTGGGAATTAATTTCAGTGGTAAATGATTCAAGTGAGCTAGTGGCATTTTTTAAGCGATCGCTACCGTCGGATAATCAGATAATAGAGAGCGATCGCAGTTAGTTAATCATGATTTTCAAATGCAATCAACTGCAATCACGATGGGCTATTTTCTATGCGCCAGAGATATCCCTGCTCATAAACGGGTTGTAGTTTGTAGTGCTGCTTCTGCTCAAGTTCTTGTCGTAATTGTTGAGACGGTCGATACAAGAACGTATCGCTAAAACCGCTAAGAATTTCAGGACTATTGGTATCGATTCGTTGGAACTTGACTTGAGGTGCAACTAAATAGCTTAAACCCATTAAACGAATGGGGTCTTCAACAACAACAATTGGAGTAACCGCTCGATTGATAATTTCACCGACTTGGGGTTCATAATAGCTACTATATTTAATCCACCATGTCTGGGCTTGAGAACTTATAGCACAGGATAAAATTCCCAGTGAAATTAAGACAATTAAAATAGACTTCCATAATTTTTGTTGCCATTTTTGAATAAATTTGTTAGTAATTTTAACCGTAAAGAAGTAAGCCACAGCAATCTGAATCCCTATATAGCAGGGAATTAAGTATCGACCAATCGTTGAACGCTGCCCCCGAAAGACTAAATCGGGAAGTAATAAAAATAAGACTTCTGCGCCAATTAAAGAAAAGACAAAGACCCAAACTCGCATGGGAGATTGGCGGTACAAAAAGTAAAGAGAATATCCCACTAAAATGACAATCAGCAAAACAAGATAGGTGGATAAACTTGTCCACTGAAGTTGAACGTCATTGCAACGAAGCTGAAACCCATCATTAAAACAAACATCAAACAATTGCTGACGGTAATCAATTTGGGCATCAAAAAACAGGGAGCTAATATTGAGTGCCCATCGTTGGGGAATCGTAAAAAAAGGCACTTTTCTAGCGGTGTACTCTGCCCCTCCAAACTTCTCGGCAACAAGCAACCACGGCAGGCCGATCAGTATACCGCCAAAACAGGCGAATAAGTAAGCAATGAAGGTTTTTCCGCGACGAATACCTTCGATTGCGGCAATATAGATGCCGTGGGCAATCTGCACGAATAGAGCAAAATAATGGGTGTAGAATCCTAGCGCTACTGTTGCTCCATACATTACCCAACCTAACTTGTTCTTGTGTCGTATCGCCCACAACAGTGAGGCATTAGAAAGTAAAATAGTGACAGTCCATAGACTATATTGGCGTGCTTCCTGTGCATACAGAACGTGAAACGGGGAGACAGCCATGAGAGCGATCGCCACCCATCCCACTTGTGGCGATTCAAACAGTTCTAAACACAGCCAATAGAGGCAAGGAAATGCCAAAATACTAAAGACGGCAGATAAGCTGCGGATGACCCAGACGGAACTACCAAAGGTCATCGCCCAAAGACGGACAAGGGGGATATAAAGCGGCGGGTGAACGTCTTCAATCAGGGAATCGAGTACATTACCCCAGTTTTTTTCCGGCGTGAATCGCTGATACTTCTGCCACTCAGGACTGGCGATCGCACGATTTGTAACTTGCTTGAGCAACTCCGCTTTGGTGTAGCCTGAAATCCGCAACGAGGTGTAAACCTCATCATTCCAGTAGTTTTTTCGGTCTAAATTGTAAAATCGAAAAAATATTCCCAGCAGCAATAAAACCACAATGAAATAGCGAAACCAGGGTATGTATCGTAGGCGACTTTCAATCAGATGATTCGGCTTATTTGCCATGCTGTCTTGTCCTTGTCTATATCAGAAATGACATCCCAGAAAACTCCGTCTTGGGGCTGGTAATTACTATCATTTCTGCCAAATCACCAACAGGACGCCACAGATAATTAAACCTAAGCCTACAGAGCGACTCAAGGGAATCGCTTCTTGAAAGAAAAAGTAACCCATCATGACTGAAAAGACGTAAATCAAAGCCGCAGAAGGCCCCGCGACGCTGAGATTGACCCGCGTGAGCAGTAAAATATAAACCAAAGCTCCAATCCCGTAGAAACATAAACCCACTAGTAGTTCTGGCGTCGTGAACACAGCCAAAAGATGACTCAGCCAATTGGTCGCGTTGACTTTCCCTAGTCGCATCGCCCCAAATTTCAGGCACAATTGTCCGGCGGCGCTTGTAAAAATGGCCAATAAAAAAAGCCCGAATTCTTTTAAGGTCACAAAAGTAGCCGGAGTAGGAGTTTTTCAGTCTCTTAGTTTACATTGGTTAGAGACGTTCCCCAGATTTGCTAATACAATAACCTCCGTAGCCTTAATTGAGATGGTTATGACAAGTTTTACTCACTCTCCTTACACACAAGAGCAAATCACCGCTTGGTTACGAGGTTTATTCACCGTTGCTTGGGCCGATGGTCATTTTGACCCCGAAGAGCAAGAGATATTGGGGCAAATCGCTCAAGAGGAACTCGATCCGGCGACAGATTGGCAGTCGCTGGATGAGCCAATTAAATCATCTGAACTCGTAGCCGCTTTGGGTAAAAATACGGCAACGGCAGAGAATTTTTTAAGAACGGCTGTGATGGTGGCATTGGCGGATGGCGTATATTCCGCGACAGAAGCAAGCGTACTTCAAGGGTTTTGTCAAGCGCTGGAGTTGAAGGCAGACATACTCGATGCCTTAGAGATTACACTGTTCGACAACCGTCAGGTAAGTCCGTCGGCTGACTTGGCCCATGACAAGGCTCAACAGCCGGGAATGTCACCTCATCCCCATTCCGACGTGCTGCAACCGGTACGGAACTGGTTAGAGGGCATGGAAATGCACGACCCACGAGTGGCACGATTTATCTGCAAGATGATTCCGCCGCAGTGTCCGTTTGAACGGGATGTGAAGTTATTTGGTCGCAAAATTGTCCACATTCCGCCGATGTGCAAGCTCAATCCGCTCTATGAGCAATTAGTCAGTTTGCGCTTCCGGGCGTTATCGTATCTCGCGGATGACGTTGGTGAAGATATTTCGCCGTATTGTTAAAGAGTCAGGAGTTAAACCGTTGAAGATGGAAATTTAAGGTTCAAACCCTAATGTTCAACTGGCTAGCCTGCTAATCTGTAACCCTTCACAACAAACGAACTATGCAATTTATCGATCAAGCCGAAGTTGAAGTAGAAGCCGGGAAGGGCGGCGATGGAATCGTTGCGTTTCGGCGGGAGAAGTATGTGCCTGCGGGAGGGCCGTCTGGTGGCAATGGGGGACGCGGCGGCGATGTCATCTTAAGGGCGGTGGAAAACCTGCAAACGCTGCTGGATTTCCGGTATGCTCATCGATTTGAAGCCGAAAATGGCGGACGGGGAGGCCCCAATAATCGCACAGGGGCAGATGGCAAGGATCGCACGATTCAAGTTCCCTGCGGCACGATGGTTTATGATGCCGATACCGATGAAGTCCTGGTAGATTTGGTGGAACCGGGACAAACGTTTTGTGTGGCGAAAGGTGGTAAAGGAGGCTTGGGGAACCAGCACTTCCTGAGCAATCGCAACCGAGCACCAGAGTATGCTTTACCTGGACTTGCGGGAGAACATCGCCGCTTGCGGATGGAGTTGAAGCTGTTGGCAGAGGTGGGTATTATTGGCCTACCCAATGCGGGAAAGTCTACTTTGATTGCGTCACTTTCCGCCGCACGACCGAAAATTGCGGATTACCCGTTTACCACGCTGGTGCCGAATTTGGGTGTTGTGCGTAAACCCAATGGGGATGGCACTGTTTTTGCGGATATTCCTGGGTTAATTGAGGGGGCACATCTGGGGACGGGATTAGGGCACGATTTCTTGCGCCATATTGAGCGTACTCGTTTGTTGTTGCATTTAATTGATGCGACGGCGGATGACCCGATTGGCAATTATCACACGATTCAACAGGAGTTACATGCTTATGGTAGAGGGTTGGCAGAACGTCCTCAAATTCTAGCTCTCAATAAGGTAGATGCGATTGATTCGGAGACGGCTGAAGCTTTGGCGATTCAGTTGAATCAATTGACACAGGTGCCTGTTTTTCAGATTTCAGCGGTGGCTCAAATAGGTTTAGATGCTCTGTTGTCAAAAATCTGGCAGTCTCTAGAGCAGTTGACGGCGACGGAGTTACCGAGTTTGGCTTGATTGTGTCCTGGAGTATGGGTTGGAGGTGGGAGTGAGTTGGTGTAATGGCTGGAAATGATGGTTTTTAACGAACCACTCCACGCGCAGAGAACACCCCGAAAGGGGGAGGAGAGGGTAAGCTGTTACGCATTTAATTTGCCTATTGAGGCTGCGGGGGAGCTGGGGAGAGGATTGAGCGTTTTTATCTTGTGTTTAGAATGTACAAGTTAAATGCACTTTAGCTTAGAAAGGGTGATAATCGCTCAATTTCAGCAATAATTTGTGCTAGTTCTTGTTGTAAGAGTCGATTGTTCATGTCAAAACTCATTGCTCGTGTCAAAAGTTTGACCTATCGAATTCCAGGACGAGCCTATCTATTGTTTGCGATCCTAATCTTTGCTTCAGCGAACTCCATTACACGCAAGCTAACAGAAATTGGGGCACAAAACTTAATTGATGGCAGAAATCCGATTTCTTTTTGCAATGTTTTGTTTGTGGGTAATCTCTGCGCTCTGATTACCCTCAGTTTAATTTACGGTAAACAGTTGAATGTTCAGTCCTTCAAACAGCTCTCATGGAGCGATTGGCTTGGTTTGAGTACAGTCGCTATCCTCTCCGGTGCTCTCGCCCCAGCCTTATTTTTCATTGCCCTCGACCTGACGATGGTCAATAATGTGGTTTTAATTGGACGAATTGAGCCACCGCTGATTCTGGCTTTATCGATTTTACTGCTACGAGAACGGGTGAATTATTGGGTCATTGCGGGTGCAATTGTTTCGTTTATTGGTGTCGTCTTAACCATCGTTCTTCAGGCTCCAGAGGCGGGCATGATGACGATGGGAGGGGGAGGGCTTCAGATCGGAAGAGGTGAATTAATGGCGGCAGGCGCGGCTGTCTCTTTAGCTTTTTCCACCATTATTAGTAAGGTAAAACTGCGCCAAATTCCTTTGGGCTTGTTTAGTTTATTTAGGATGGCATTAGGAACTGTCGTGTTCTTTACAGTCGCATTAAAGCTTTATGGTGTAGTGCATTTTGCAGATGTCTTCTCACCCTTTTTATGGCAGTGGATGGCAATTTATAGTGTGGTGATTATCGTTGGGGGTCAATTATGTTGGTTTACCGGTTTAAAAACAACTGACGCATCGGATGTTTCGTTGGCTAGCGCCTTTAGTCCACTGGCAGGAATTTTGGCAGCTTATTTGATTTTGGGTGAATCACCGACTATGGCTCAATATATCGGAGGTAGCGTCATTATCTTCGGCATCATTTTGAACCAGATTGGCGTTGCTCGGATGCCACGCAAACTCCCCACCACTCCCCCAATTAGTTCTGATAAAGAACAAGATATGGAAGTCGGATTTAAAGGAATTTGATCACCATTCGTGATGCCGTGCCTTGACGCAGAATGGCGAGCTGACTTTTGGACAGATCTTATTGATCTAATGCAACGGCACGGTTTCCGGTTGCTGTAGTATCCGAAGGCATAGAGCTTGTACTTGGACTAACTTGAGGTTGATTGAAATACTCATAGGCCGTTTTAGAAATCTTGCGAATCAGCTCTTGGGCACTGTCATCATTAAAAGGACGTTGCACCATTACGGAAATGATGTAGCTCTTGCCACTGGGCATATTCACCAAACCCACATCCGCCAGCAATGCGCCAATATTGCCAGTTTTATGGGCAATGATGGCACCACTGCCTAGTCCTTGGGGCAGTAGAGAGTTGATTTCATTGCTCTGCATGATACTGAGAATGCGATCGCGCGAGGGCAGTGATACTAACTGCCCTTGATTGATCATTGCCATCAAAGCCGCCAGTTCCTGAGGGCTGGCGGTATTCGTGCCCTCTAAATCCGGTAAGGCATTGCGGAGAACTGTTGTAGTCAATCCCCAAGCACGGAAGCGTTGATTGAGTGCCTCTATACCCCCAAGGCGAGCGATAAGCATATTCGTCGCCGTATTATCACTAATCGTGATCATCTTCGTCGCCAACTCTAGAACCGTGAACTTGGCTCCTGGCTTTTGGTACTGCAAATTGCCCGAACCTGTGGCAATCATTTCCGATTGCAGGGTTAAGCTTTCATCTAAGCGAATTTTGCCTTCATCAACTTCCTTAAATAAAGCCACTAAAATGGGTACCTTAATCGTACTCGCGGCAGGCACGGGAGAGCGGCTATTGATGTCGATATAAGTTCCTGTATTGATGTCAACGATAAAGACGCCCGGTTGCAATTTAGGATTATTCGCGGCGAGAGTTTGTATCTGGGATTTCAACGACAAGATTTCCTGAGTCAGCGCCAGGGGTGTTACCGGGCTAGCAGGACTGGGGGTATCTTTGACTTGAGGTTTAGCCTGGTCATTATTGACTTTAACGGATGCTTGTGTTGCTGGATGTAACGCCGATAACAGGGTTCCTGCGATCGCGCCAATGCCAATTCCTAGAATCAGTAGGCGGATGATATAAACGAACGGGTGCACAGGACGCTTTGGTTTGGGGGAGCGCTTCGCTGTCCCCTTGATTGGATTTTTGGCGGTTGAGGAGCCAGATTTGACGCTAACTCGTCTATAACTGGCTTGCCCTTCTGAAATTGGGGCAGCGACAGGGGCGGCTGTTCGGAAAGGGTGATGCTCTCGACGACGCTTGCTCGAATTCTTCAGAACGTTCAACGCTGATAACGCCGAACCCTCGGCTCGAACCTCCCGACGGATAGGTAGGCTTGCGCCTTCACGTCTTTTAGCTCCCTGGTGCGTGTCCAGAGATTGGGGCGTTTGGCTTCCCACCCTAGGTAAGGGGGATAGGGGAGATGGGGTTTTGGGTTGAACCTGCCACGGATTCACCCGTGCACTTAAATTCGACCCCTGTTCTTCCCTGCGGTATCCAGGCGTCTGAGTTCTGAACTCTCTGGGGTTAGACTGGGGTAAAAACGTTGACTCCTGAGCTGTCGTAGATGGTCGCTGAGGGTTAATAGCAGAAACAGGTCGCAACGGCGGCACCGAAGAATGGATGGAAGAACTCGGTTGTATCCTCTGGGGTCGAGGAATTCGGGGTCTTGGCGGCTCTAAAGGAGGTCGCGTTGACCTCGGCACCGTGGACAATCGGCGCAGGATCGATTTCCCAAAGCTCCGCTGAGGCGGTTGGGGGGAGGGTAAGGGAGGCACTTCCTGCTCAAAAATCTGTTTTTGCAAGGTTCGACGCTGGCGACGACGCAATCGCATTCGCCGCTCTTGTTGTTCTACTGGGGAATTTTCTGACTGACCCCTATTATCTATAAACGCTGCCACCGAATCACACCTCCAACACCACTACGCAGGTAGGCATAACTAAACACAACTTCTCAGGTTTGTTGCATCGACCTACCTAATTTCTTTTATAGACGGTTGACCCACTGAATTTAACATTTAATTGATCAGCTCCAGCCTATTTTAAGACTCCTGAGACGAGTTACCCTCCACAACATCAGACTTTGGTAGTGATTGTAGCGCCCATTCCATTTGACGGAGAATTCCTCGGAGCATCGACACTTCCTCTGAGGTTGGCGTTGCTCGATTCAACAGCCGCCGGAATTTTTCCAAGCGGGATTGAGCCGTATGGGGATAAAGATAACCGATTTTTAACAATACCGTTTCCAGGTGTTCATAGTAACCTTCCAAAACGTCTAATGGAGCCGTTTCGCCTGTCTGGGGTGGGGGGACTCGATTCAGAATGTGGGCTGGTGAGGATAATGTTTGAGTACTTTGGTAAAGTTCGTAACAGCAAATCGCAACAGCTTGTGCCAAGTTTAACGAAGCATATTCGGAACTAGAAGGAATCCCCACAAATCGCTGGGCATAGTTGAGTTCAACATTGCTCAATCCACGGTCTTCGCGACCAAAAATTAAGGCCGAAGTGATACCTGGTTCTAATAACCAAGGAAGTGCTGTTCTAGGGGGTTCGAGTGGCGTGGGTAGGGCACGGCTACGGGCTGTGGTGGCGATCGCACGTTGACACCCCTTTAAGGCATCTGGTAACGTTGGCACTTGCTGGGCAGCGTCCAAAATATCCCTGCCATGAACCGCCATCTGCCGTGCCTCGATTCCGAAGGGATCGCACTGAGGATTGACTAACACCAATTGATGCAGTCCCATATTCTTCATCACCCGCGCCACAGAACCCACATTCAACGGACCAGCTGGCTCGACTAAGATAATTTTGACGTTGTCTAACTTCATTTCAGGTTCTCCCCCATCCGGATTGGAGGATGTCATCCTTTGTCACTCCCTTAGCTAAGTCAGCTACTGAGCCGAGTTGATTGGCTTCCAACATTTACATCGTTCTTTACAAATTGATTAACAGTTTTTTACAATTAGACCAGTCATTTTACCGCCAACTTAGCATGGCACGCCAGCGTTCCAAATCTGACTTGCCTCAAAAAACTTGTCTCGTCTGCGGACTTCCCTTCACTTGGCGCAAAAAATGGGCGGATTGTTGGGATGAGGTGAAATACTGCTCAGAACGCTGTCGCCGACGTAAGTCCAAAGCCAGTTAAGGTCATTCCTCAAAAGAGGCTGCAAAGCCTCTTGAAACAAGAAATAGGGCAATATGACAGCCTCGCCCAACGAATACTTTGCGATTAAAGTAAAAATCTCAACCTTTCAATGGATCACAGTCAAGACATAACAGATGCAACCTAAACTTATTATTCACGGCGGTGCTGGTAGTTCTCTTAAAGGCAAAGCGGGAGCTGATGTTGTCCGCAAGTCGCTCTATAAAGTTATTGAAGAGGTTTACTCTTTATTGTTAACGGGTGCTGATGCCACAGAGGCGGTGGTACTCGGCTGCCAATTGCTGGAGGATGACCCTCGCTTTAATGCAGGAACGGGTTCAGTGCTGCAATCGGATGGGCAAATCCGCATGAGTGCGTCGTTGATGCAGGGGAGTGTCCAGCGATTTAGTGGGGTGATTAATGTCTCACGAGTCCAAAATCCCATTAACCTGGCAGAATTCTTGCAAAGCTCCCCCGATCGCGTACTCTCGGATTATGGGTCAGGTGAATTGATGCGAGAACTCAATACTCCTACTTATAATCCCCTAACTGATCTCCGATTGCAGGAGTGGATGCTAGAACGGCAGGGCAATTTTGAGAAGGAGATGGCAGGAGTTGTTGCCGAAAAAGAACTGGTGACAGCTTCGGAAGATGGACGCGGCACCATTGGGGTTGTAGTTTTAGATAGTCAGGGGCGTCTGGCGGTGGGGACATCGACGGGTGGCAAAGGCTTTGAACGGATTGGTCGCGTCAGTGATTCGGCAATGCCTGCGGGCAATTACGCCTCCCGCCATGCCGCAGTAAGCTGTACAGGGATTGGGGAAGACATCATTGATGAGTGTTTGGCAGCGAGGATTGTAGTGCGCGTCACCGATGGGTTATCCCTGGTTGAGGCGATGCAGCGTTCGTTTACAGAAGCCAAAGAACACGGGCGAGATTTTGCGGCGATCTCACTGGATGCAACAGGTGCGATCGCCTGGGGTAAAACCAGTCAAGTTCTGCTTGCTGCCTATCATGATGGCAATCAAATTGGAGACACCTTGGAATGGCAAAATGAGGAACTCATCGGTTTTGTGTCTTAGGGTTTATCAATAAAGATTAAAGAATCCCTGCCTTCAGAGGGTGGGGATTTTTGTTGAGAGTGCATTACGATTAACTATCAACAGATTGATCGCTCTTTAAGCTAATAATTCATCTACTGAAATACTAAAACCCAATAAAATTTTCTGGGTATTCACCACCTCACCAGAAATAAAGATTTGCCTAGAGTTTTCAGTCGCCACAATAATCCATCGATTCTCTGGATAAATTAGCCATACTTCTTCACCACCTGACTGTAAATATTCTTGGGCTTTAGCAATAACATCTTCAGCCAAATCTGTAGGTGAAACAATCTCGGCACTCAAGGGAAAACTCTGGGGAAGTACTTTCGCATCGCCGTACTGTGTGACTAATTCAGGAGTGAGATAGGCAACATCAGGAAAGCGTCCCTGCTTATTAGTTCGGCAGGGGACATCGGTATAAACTTCTCCTCCCTGTCCACTGGAGTCTTTATAACTTCTCCAATAGAAGTATAGATTTCCCTGTACTTTACTATGCTTGAGCGTCATGCCAGTTTTTTCTACTAATTCCCCATTGACCCATTCGGTACTATCTGGGGGGTTTTGCATCCAATCTTCTAAAGAGGAGATTTTAGGGCTATTTGAGAGAATTTCAGTCGCTACCATTGCAAGCAATTTCTTCCTAGCTTTGATTCAACTTTAGCGCGATCGCACTATTAGAACAGTAATGCACAAGAAAGCTTTCAACCTTAATCGCTAGTCTGAGCAGATTGAGATTGATTTCGTTAAAGTAATCCATTCTAACTCGCTCATCTTGACAATTGTGAAAATTAAGGATAAAGCCTGTATCAGAGGATGCAAAAGGGTTGCAATGATTAGCTTCTGAATAGGGCGACTGACAAAAAGACGCTCAACATTCTCAGGACTTACGCCCTCTTGCTGATGGCAAGGCGATCGCCCCCCGACAAAATAATAATCAGGGTAGCAGCGTTGGATTGGGGGTCGTAGTACTTGAAAATCAAAGCATTGGGTCGGCGTCAATTGCTGTTACAAGGCTGTGCCATACTCTCCACAACGCTGCTCCTAAAAGCTTGCAACAGAAATTCTTCTTCTGCCATGGCTCCAACAAAGTCTACTTCTGGAGATAAGTCCTTGTCTTTAAATTTCATCTCAGTTCCTCCGGCAAAAGGTCAATCACCCGTCGGGTTGGTTGTTTGCTTACATGGCTTTACAGGCAACTCCCAACAGTTGGCACCTTTTGCACCCATGTTCGCTCTTCCCGAATACCAGTTTCTGTTCCCTGATGCTCCTTACTCCAGTCCCTATGGCGGTAGGATGTGGTACAACCTACGAAGTCGTGATGATCAAGGCTTAACGGCGAGTCGGCAGCAGCTGACAGACTGGCTGAAGTCTCTAGAGAGTAGCACTGGGGTTCCCCTGTCGCGCACGGTGTTAGCCGGATTTTCTCAAGGTGGTGCAATGACGCTGGAAGTGGGTCTAACGTTGCCTTTGGCAGGGTTAGTGTGTATCAGTGGCTATCTGCACTCCAAGCCGACCCCTATATCTGGAAAATCCTTCCCACCCGTCTTAATTGTGCATGGTAGACAAGACCCAATGGTGCCATTGAGTTCCGCTCAAAGTGCCAGAGAAGCTCTAAAAGCAGTAGGTGTAAGCGTAGAGTATCAAGAATTTGACATGGGACATATTGTGATACCCGCCGTTTTCGGTGTAATGCGAAATTTTGTAATGGATACTGTTCAGGCTAGCCAAGTCAGGCATTAACCTAGAGGTGCGATCGCCCTAAGTACAGCGCAATTCATTAACTCGTCACGGAAGTCCCTCCTGAGATAACCGAGTCAGCCATTGATTGCTCAGGCGAAATCCGTTTGGGGATGCGATGAGGTTTGATCGCCTTTGTTTCCCATCCCTCTTTCACCCATCTCTACGGATTTCCTCCCCTAAGTTATGGCGTCAACCACCTTTCATCTCCACCACACCCGTGCTAACCTGTTGAGAATTGTTACACTGATACACGCGTATCACTTAAACCTCAGCTCTCCCAGCGCCTATGGTGCATATCAAGCGCGTGGAACTCACGAACTTTAAATCCTTTGGCGGCACGACATCCATTCCCTTGCTGCCAGGATTTACAGTGGTTTCCGGGCCAAATGGGTCAGGTAAGTCAAATATCCTAGATGCCCTACTTTTTTGCCTTGGTCTTGCCAGTTCCAAGGGAATGCGTGCTGAACGCCTTCCCGATCTAGTTAATCACGATAAAGAGCGTCGGGGTACCGTTGAAGCTAGCGTTACCGCCACATTTGATTTATCCGATGCACCCGATGCCCTCTTAGACGACGAAGAAGAGAACGACGACGTAGGGGCGGTGCCCCCGTACCCGCACCAGAATCAGGAAAATCCCGAATCAGACTCTTGTGAACCTCTCGATCCCCCCCAACCCCCCACCCCCCCGCCTACGGCACCCCCCCTTACTAAGGGGGGGACACAAGGGGGGTTAGAGTGGAGTGTGACGCGACGGCTAAGAGTAACCCAGCAAGGCACCTACACCTCGAATTACTACATCAACGGCGAATCTTGCACCCTCACTGAACTTCACGAACAGCTCAACCGTCTGCGAGTGTATCCAGAAGGTTACAACGTAGTGTTGCAAGGGGATGTTACCAGTATCATTTCCATGAACTCACGGGAGCGTCGGGAGATTATTGACGAGTTAGCGGGTGTTGCTGCGTTTGATCGCAAAATTGTCCAAACCAAAGAAACTTTAGCTCAAGTCAAAGAGCGAGAAGACGATTGTCGCATCATAGAACAAGAACTGGTAGCTCAGCGCGATCGCCTCGCTTCAGATCGCCTCAAAGCCGAGAAATACCAAAAGCTACGAGCTGATCTCCTAGAAAAGCAGCAGTGGGAAGCCGTCCTCAAATGGCGCTTTCTGCAACAACAAGAGGGGAAGCTTCGGGAGCAAATTGAAGCAGGCGACCGAGAAGAAGCTCAACTTACTTCCCAGCTTACCGCCCTAGAAGCAGAAATCCGCCAAACCACAGGCGAACTCGACCAACTCAACAGCCGTGTCAAAGCCTTGGGAGAAGAGGAACAGATTGCTGTTGCTTCTACCCTCGCCACCCAAGAAGCCGAACGGCGTCAGCTACAAAATCGACAACAGGAACTCGCCGAAAACATAGAGCAAACTGAACGTCGCCTCAAACGGACACAGGAGGAGATTCAGCAATACGAGCAAACCCTGCAACAACTCAACGAGCAAAAACATCATGTAGAAACCCAAGATTTAGAGGCTCTACGTACCGCACGGGATGAGGTGCAACACAGCCTGAACCAAAGTCGGGAAGAAGCCAATGCGATCGCCTCAGCCTCCGAAGTCTGGGTACAGCAACAAACGGTACTCAACCGCCAAATCGAAACATTACTCCAAACCATTGACCCCCAACGTACCGAGCAAGCTCAACTCCAAGAACGCCATAATCAGCTCAGCCGTCAAATCGAAGAACAAACCCAACTCTTACAAACTTTAGAGCCAGAAATTACCACAAAACAGGCTCAATCCACCGATTTAGAAACTCAGTTAGCCAGTTTTTCTCAACAAGCTCAAACCCTCGCCCAATCCCTCGTTACCGCTGAACAAGAACTGCAAATTCAGCAGCAGACTCAAACTCGCCTCTTAGCTGAACAACGGGAAAAACAACGCCAACTCGATAAACTCGAAGCCCAAGCCCAAGCCCAACAAGAAGCTCAAGGCACCTACGCCACCAAAGTTATTTTACACAGTGACTTACCCGGTGTTTGTGGCTTAGTTGCCCAACTTGGTCGCGTCGAACCCCGCTATCAGTTAGCCTTAGAAACGGCGGCAGGTGCGCGTTTGGGAAATTTGGTGGTTGAAGATGATGGTGTGGCGGCGGCTGGGATTGAGCTGCTCAAACAAAAACGAGCCGGTCGAGCGACATTCTTACCCCTGAATAAAATCCAGGCTCCTCGATTCACGGAAACGGCTGCTCTGCGTTATGTGAACGGCTTCATCGATTACGCGGTTCACCTGATTGACTGCGATCCTCGCTACAGGGACATTTTCGCCTATGTGTTCGGGAATACAGTCGTGTTTGAAACCCTCAACACCGCTCGTCCTTATCTAGGAAAACACCGCATTGTTACCTTAGAAGGGGAAATTCTGGAAATGAGTGGTGCGATGACGGGTGGGAGTAGTAGCCATCGTTCTGAATTACACTTTGGCACCAGCGATGCCACAGAATCCGCAGAAGTGGCGCTGTTGAGAAACCGTCTCCAAGATATCGAGCAGATTCTATCGCGTTGTGGCGAGTTGATTCATCAGGGAGTAGCCAGGGTGAAACAACTGACGCAAGAACTGACAGAAGCCAAGGCGAAACGCTCGGAAACTCAATTGCGATTGGAACAGTTAAATAAAGAGATTAAGAGTTTAACGGCTCAGTTGGAACAAGTGCGATCGCTTCTGGCGAAAAATACTCATGAACTATCTACAGCGAGCGATCGCCTCCAAGCTCTCAGCCTCAATTTACCGACTCAAGAAGCTCAACTCGTGGAATTACGCCAACAGTTGGCACAGTTAGAGCAATCTCAAACGCCTAACGAATGGCAACAAATTCAGGGCATGATCAAAGGCTGGGAAGCGCAGTTAAGTGAGCGTGAACAAGCACTTCGAGCCGCAGAAAAACAGCTTCTGGACTTAGACAGTCAGCAGCAGCGTACCAAGGAAAAAATTACCGAAGGCTATCGACAGGTAGCCGAATACCAAACCCAACACCAGTCTGTGCAGGAACAGCTTGCAGCCATCAGCCATCAGTTGGTAGGGATGAATGAAGCTATTACGAAAACACAAGGTACGTTAACCCAGTTGGAGCAGCAATTAGGGGAAGTGAAACAGGAACGCGATCGCGTCGAGCAACACTTGCGAGAACGGCACCTTTTCCAACAACAGCAATCCTGGCAACGGCAAAAACTCCAAGAAACTCAAGTCGCACGACGCGAGGAACTGAGCAGCTTACAAGCTCAACTTCAACTCCAACAAACCGAGTTACCCGATCCCCTGCCAGAGTTACCCGAACATTGGCAAACGGAAACCCCCAATCTGCGAACTCCTGACCTTCCCAGCCTACTCGAACACCTGCAAAAAGAAATACGGAATGCTCAAAAACGCCTCCAGGCGATGGAACCCGTGAATATGCTGGCGTTAGAAGAATACGATCGCACCCAAAATCGCTTATCTGAACTCTCTGAGAAACTCGCCACCCTAGAGGCTGAGCGTACCGAACTTCTGCTGAGAATCGAAAACTTCACCACTCTGAGATTTCGTGCCTTCAAAGAAGCTTTTGATGCCATTAACGAGAACTTTCAAAGCATCTTTGCCGAACTCTCGGACGGCGATGGTTATCTACAGTTGGATGACCCCGAAGACCCCTTTAACGGTGGACTTAATCTGGTCGCTCATCCTAAAGGCAAACCCGTACAGCGTCTGGCTTCCATGTCAGGGGGCGAAAAGTCCCTCACGGCTCTCAGTTTTATCTTCGCGCTGCAACGTTACCGTCCTTCGCCGTTTTACGCCTTTGACGAAGTTGATATGTTCCTCGATGGGGCAAATGTCGAGCGATTAGCTAGAATGATCAAACAACAGGCTATGCTAGCCCAGTTTATTGTGGTGAGTTTACGCCGACCGATGATTGAGTCTTCGGAGCGCACGATTGGTGTCACGCAGGCTAGAGGAGCGTATACTCAAGTGTTAGGACTAAAATTACCGCCTAAAAGCGCCATTCGATAGATAAAAACTTCCGGATTTAGCGTTCAATATTATTGATATTCCAGCAGGAGTCGAGAGCAGGATCACAAGAAATAATGACAACTGAACAAAATCGTCAACGCTCCGATATTTTAAATACTCAGGTCGTCACGATCGACACCGCTAAGCGACTTGGAGTCGTTAAAGAGCTATTAGTAGATATTGATCGGCGCGAGGTTGTAGCACTGGGTTTACGAGACAATCTGCTGGCGCTCGCTGGGATGCCACGTTACATGCTCTTGAGTAGCATTCGACGGGTTGGGGACACCATTCTCGTCGATGATGAAGATGTGATCGAAGATGTTGAGGTGGAAGCCTACAGCACCCTGATCAATAGCGAAGTGATTACCGAAACCGGTGAACTGCTAGGACGGGTAAGGGACTTCAAATTCAACATTGAAGACGCCAAGGTGAGTTCTCTGATCATTGCCTCGATTGGGTTGCCACAAATCCCTGACCAGGTGATCAGTACCTATGAACTGCCGATTGATGAAATTGTCAGCAGTGGCCCGAATCGCTTGATTGTGTTTGAAGGAGCTGAAGAACGCCTGGTTCAATTGACCGTAGGCGTTTTAGAACGTTTGGGGATTGGCAGACCCCCTTGGGAGCGGGAAGAAGAGGAAACTTACTATACCCCTGTTACCCGACCCGAAAATCAATTAGGAACTGGGATTCCCGTTCGTACACCGATTGCTCAGCCGATCCAGACGGTTACACCGGTCGAAGAGCGGTGGGACGATGACGATTGGCGAGAAGAACCCGAACCAGAGCCTATCCCTCTACGCCGAGAAGCACCACCGCCGAAGTACGCCAAGCAAGAATTAGAACAAGACAACTGGGGTGATGATGAATGGGATGATGCTCCCGGTCGGTCTACCCAGTACCAAAAACCAGCGTATACTGAGCCTCCACGTTATGAACGGGAACGGGATTACGCAGATGATTATGATGATTATGAGGTAGAGGGTGATGCTTGGGATGACGAGGTAGATTCTGAACCTTACCAAGCTCCACGCATCAATATCCCTGAAAAAACCAAAGCTCCCGAATACGAAGAGGAAGCTGGGTACTAAGATAAGGGGTTGAAGGTTAGCCGATTAAAACCTTCAACCTTAATTATTGGTTATTGATAGTTAAATTCCCAGCCATCACCATCGGGCCAGCCGGTGTGGTCGGCTCAGGCGTTACTTCTACCGTAATGGCTAACGCCGTGACCTCAAAGTCAGAAGGTCGATAAAGCTTGACAAAAACGGTTCCTTGCTTATTGGTTCTAAACTGTCCCCAAGGGATTTTTTCGTCGTTTTGCACAGACCAAAGCTGATAAAACTCACCCGGCGGTAAGACGGGAAGGTTCTGTAAGATGAGAACCGCTTGAGATTCGCTGGGTGTCATCAGCATACTGCCAGTTGCCGCAGAAGCCTGAGCCATCCCTTTGAGCGGAACCACATGGGTATCCGGCTTTTGTAGCAGGGCAATCACATCTTTTTGCCGAGCGACCTTAGCCTGCATGGTCGTGAACTTGAGTCTAATTCGGTAGTTATCGAAACCCAGAATTAACGCCAAGAGAACCACCGCGCCACCAATCAGACGACTCCAGAACAGTGGAGAACGCATGAGTTGTTTCCAGCGTCTGGGTTTAGCAGTAATCAACGCCGCCGTTGGATCAGGCGAGGTCGTATTTAAGATCGCCTGACGCAGGTGTTGGGGTGGTTCTACTTCAGGTAAAGCGTAAGGCAAGACTTCTAGGACTTCCTGCAATTGCTGCACTTCAGTCGCTAGTTCAGGGTGTTCGGTCAACAGCTGATTTAACTCCTCAGCTTCTTCAGAACTGAGATTGCCGAGGACGTAACCTGCCATCAATTCTTCTAATCGTTCCGGAAGTAGAGGCCCAGTCATAGGTACAACAACTTATTCAATAAAGTCTCGTAAGTTTTTTCTCAAGTTCAATAGACCTTGGCGAGACCAAGTTTTGATCGTTCCCAGCGGTATACCCAGTTGAGCGGCAATTTCGGATTGGCTCAATCCCTCGTAATAAGCCATTTCTAACACCTGCCGCTGTTTTTCGGGCAGTTGGGTCAAGGCTTGACGGACTTGGTGCGATCGCTGACTTAAAGCCGCCGACTCGAAAGGCGTGAGAGAAGATGTTTCATTAACCATCATCTGACTCCATCGCTGGATAAATTTCAAGTTGCTACCACGGGAGCGAATTTTATCAATCGCCCGCGAACGAGTCAGAGTTGTCAAAAAGCTGCTCAAAGAGCCACGAGACGGATTATAAGAGCCACTACGCCAAAGATTTAGAAAAATCTCTTGGGTCAAATCTTCTGCCTCTTGAGGATTGGTCAATATCCTCAATGCTAATCGGTAGACGAGACTGGCATAACGATCATAGAGAATGCCTAAGGCTGAGGACTGACCGGCTTTGAGCGCCTGAATTAACTCTTCATCACTTTGAAGATCATGGCAGTCCTCTGGGGTTCCAATACCTTTAAGATCCGTTGGCTTCTCATAGAACAGACCTGAACCCATCATTTTCGAGTAGATTCCACTCATGGCAACAAGCGCATCTCTAGAAAAACCGAATCTCATTTTAATTAAGTACGGCTCCCAGAGCGAATTGGATGTATATTGATCAAATTTTTCACCTATCCCTAAGCTATTTCAGGAAATTGTAATCCAAAACAGTGGCGCATCCGTATTAAAAGAAGAACCCCCACCAGCCGTGAGTTGGTGAAGGTGTGAAACAAGACTCTACTAAAGGTTGGAATGAGGACTATGAACTGGAAAGTACTGTGCGTCATCGCTGGTTTGGCTCTAACGACAACTCTGTCTGCTTGCTCTAACTCGTCTACTCCTGAAGCTACCCCTGAGAATTCCCCAGCGGCTGAAGTCTCTCCGGCAACTGAAGTCTCCCCGGCTGGTGGTACCGCTACCGAAAAAAGCGATACAACCAAGACAGATGACGCCATGAAGAAAGATGCGAAATCCACTACAGGCGACGCCATGAACAAAGAGGATGCTACCAAGACAGGCGACGCCGTGAAGGAAGATGAGAAATCCACCACAGGTAAAACCGAGAACAAAGAGGATGCTACCAAGAAAGAAGACAGCGCAAAACCCTAGTCAGCTCTGGTAGCTACCTAAGTCCGACAAGAGCCTCTAGCATAGTTATTTAGAGGCTTGACAAAAATTATAGTCTGATTTTAAAAGCCATCTGATTCCACTTCAGGTAAACGCTGCCCAATCCAAAAGGTTGGGCAGTTGTTGTATGGTATGACAATAACAGTCTTCTGCGAGAAGACTTAATCGATCAGACACAGACAGTGGTTAAACTACTGGTGCAAGAGGTAAGTCATCTAAAAATAATTAATATTGCGAATTAGCCCTCTTACTCATCAAGCACTATGGATTCCCCTATTCCCTCTCAAGCCTCTCAATTTCGACCTTGGCCAAATCAAGCCATTTTGGTCAAAATATTTCACTGGGTGAATCTAATTAGCCTCTGTTTGATGATGACCAGTGGACTCCAAATTTACAACGCTAACCCCGTTTTTGGTGGACGTGCAGGTTGGCATTTTCCCCCCATATTTTTGTTAGGAGGTTGGCTAGCGGGTGGTCGGCATTGGCATTTTGCGGCGATGTGGATATTCTCGCTGAATTTACTGGGATATGGTCTTTATATTGTCATCACCCGACGTTGGAAACATCGCTTTTTAGGGTCTAATGACCTGAAGGCATTGCAAAATAGTAACAATAAAAAACGTGTTACTTATGCTTGGCATCGATTGGCTTACACTATCATTATTCCCATTTTATTATTAGCTATTTTGAGCGGACTGGGGATGTATAAACCCGCCCAATTACACTGGATTGTTGACTTTTTTGGAAGTTGGCAAGCACTGAGAATTGTTCACTTCACCTCAGTCCCTATCGTCGTTATCTTTGCCCTTATTCACTCCTTACTCGGTCTTAAGGTGGGGGGACAACGCCTTCTGGAATCCATATTTTGGTAGAAATTTCCTATGAATTTAATTCAAGTCCCTCGCCGTTCTTTCTCACGCCGCCAATTTCTTCAGTTATCTGGACTTTCCAGTATGGGTCTAGTTTTGGGGGGGTGTGCGTCATCTCTGTTTGAAGATTTAGTGGGTAAAACGGTTGAACCCCTTAACCAAAGTGTTGAAACTTTATTACTCAATCCTCAAAAACCCGTCCCTGAATTTCCAGCGAGTGCGATCGAGCCAAATGCCCTAATTGTTAATACCTTTGACTTTACACCCAAAATTGATGTTAATACATTTCATCTAACGATTGACGGTGAGGTGAATAATCCGATTAGCGTGAGTATGGAACAAATCCAGCAACTGCCTCTAACTGCCATGACGATTCGTCATGTTTGTGTTGAAGGTTGGGCTGCAATTGTGCAGTGGGGTGGGGTACGATTACGGGAATTAGTTACCCTTGCCCAACCCAAAGCGGATGTCAAATATATTTACTTTCAGTCAGCGGATGGGTACTACGAAAGCTGGGATATTGCTTCGGCTTTGCACCCACAAACATTGATGGCGTATCAGAAAAACAGTCAGCCGTTAAGTATTGATAATGGTGCGCCTCTGCGTCTTGCTTCTCCGATCAAATTGGGTTACAAGCAGAGTAAATGGGTGACTCGTATTACCTTAGTGAGTCATTTGTTTCCCCGTAGGGGTTATTGGGAAGATCAGGGTTATGAATGGTTTGCGGGGTTGTGACAAGGAACGATGAATATTCCATCGTGACAAGTCCACGGGTTACTTATTTCTTCAGTAACAAATAATACAATTGTCCATCAGCAACCGTTACCCCAGCCCGATCACCTGCTTCTTCACCCGTTCCTAAAAAATAATCCACACGACCTGGCCCTTTAATCGCCCCTCCTGTATCTTGGTCGAGTACGTAGCGGCTGACAGTCCGAAAATCCATGCCGCCTTTGGCATTCTTAAACGGAAAAGGAGCACGAATCAGCGCAAGTGCACCCGGTGGCATCAAAGATTTATCCGTGGCAATAGAACGCGATGCCGTTAGAGGTACGCTAATACTCCCCATTGCAGGTTCACCATGATTTTCTTGGAAAAACACAAAGCTTTTGTCACGCGGGATATAAATATTCAGTTCCGCAGGATTATCCTGAAAATACTGAAGTATTTTTGGCATCGTCATCCCTTCTAAAGGTAATTTGCCATCATCTGCCAGCGCCCGCCCGATGCTGCTATAGTTGTAAGCCGTATGTCCCGCATAGCCTACCGTGGTTTGTTTCCCATCCGGTAGAACCAGTCGCGCAGAACCTTGAATGTGAATCATGTAAGCTTGGAGGCGATCGCGCAACCAAAATAATTCCAATCCCCGCAATTTACCCTTGGAACTTTGCAACCCATCCTTACCTTCGAGTTGTTCACGAGTGGGGTGAGGTTTAGGCCAAGCCTCTAAATTTGAAGGTCGTCGATAGAGGGGATAGCGATATTCTGGTGTCGGCACACGACTAGCGGCATAAACCGGTTCATAATAGGCAGTGAACAATACATTCCCCAAACCGTCTTTGCCAACGGATTGGTAAAACACAAATTCCCGCTTTACAGCCGCCTCTAGTTGTTCCGGGGAACGTGATGCAAGTACCAGTTGCCGAAAGCGGACAAGGCTGCGATAAACCCGTTCGCGAGTCACCCCAGACACTCGATATTTCTGGTATGCCGCCGCCGCCGTACTACTTTGCAGGTAACGCAGACTTTGAGCCATCGCGGCTAAAAGCGCCGGCTTGTCTCCAGACTGACCCAACTCTCCCCAAAGCTGCTCATCAACACCTAAATTCTGGGTAGAGCAAGGTGGGAAGGAGATTGCCGCTTTTTTGGGTCGCACCGGTGCCCGAAAGCGGTCTTGGTCAGACATAGGCTGATAGTCATTTTGGAACCAGTTGGGAGAGGAGGAGAGTAACAGACAAGGAAGAGTAGACACTTCTGTTAAAGAAGAAGTCGCGACTTTCCCCTGTTGCAAAGCCTCATCTTTATCTCTAGATGATGGAAAGAGAGTGTAGAGAATGATCCCAATCCCGACTCCCAGACTGAGAGTGTAGCAAATAAGAGTTCGTTTCATACGTCAATTCTGTGCAGTTCATCGACCATCAATCATGGGTAGAATTCTTTCCCTATTCGGTTTTCCCTCGCTCATTACCTATTACCCATTACCCATTACCAATTACCCCTTTTCAATTTTTCCTGACGCATAGAGCGATATGCCGAAGACAGTAACAGATAGATGCACCCTGATGACTGTCCGAGAGCGGTTTTCGCTCTCGGTTTTTTTATGGGTTGGCAACATCAACGGCCCCTAATGCTTTCAAATTCGCGATCGCAACTTCTGTTAACCCTGTTACGCGTGTAATATTCATCCCCTCGTAGGGGCGATGGCTTCTGAGTGTCTTGAGGCACTCACCCGTTTGAACATCCCATATCTTAATCGCGTCATCTCGGCTGCCGCTAGCTAACCTGTGACCATTGGGACTAAACGCGACAGAAAATAACCCCTGATCATGACCTTGCAAGAGGTTGAGGCATTCCCCTGTTGAGGCATCCCATAACCTCACATTCTGATCCGTGCCGACACTGGCTAATGTCCGATTATTGGGACTAAACGCAATCGACCAGATGCCATACCCATGAGTATCCTCTTGCCAACCTCTGAGACACTCACCCGTTTGAACATCCCAGATTTTGATGGTTTCATCAGAACAACCACTCGCTAGAATTTGCCCATCGGGACTCCAAGCCACGCATTGTATCCAACTAATATGTCCCTGCAAAACCATCAGGCATTCACCGGTTGCCACATGCCAAATTCTCACCGTGGTATCTTCAGAACCACTGGCTAGCATGGAACCATCGGGACTAAACGCCACCGAAAAAACGATATCGGCATGTCCTGTCCAAGTTTTCAGGCATTGTCCCGTATCAACATCCCATAATCGGATGGTGCGATCGCTACCTGTCGCTAAATATTGACCATCAGGACTAAAGGCAACTGACCACCCACCGCCATTTAATCCCTGTATCGTTCTTAAACATTGACCCGTCTCAATATCCCATAGCTTCACCGTCTGGCCATAACTGCCACTGGCTAAAATTCGATTTTTGGGACTAAAACTAACCGATAGTACAGCATTTAATAAAGTATCGCTGTGTCCTTGAAACGTCTTCAAGCATTGTCCTGTGGTCGTATCCCATAACTTCACACCCTGGTTATAGCTACTACTCGCTAAAATCTTACCGTCTGGACTCCAAGCCAGTGCCCGAATCCAACTACAACGTCCCTGTACAGTTCTCAAACAGCGACCGGTGGCGACATCCCAGAGTTTGACGGTTTGGTCGATGCTACTACTTGCCAGAATGTAACTATCGGGACTATTCCCCTGTCGTTGCGGTGCAAAAGCAACTGACCAAATCCAACTGATATGACCTTGCAAGGTTTTTAGACAATAACCTGTCGGAGTATCCCACAACTTAACTGTGTGATCCGTACTACCACTAGCCAGAAGTTGACCATCGGGACTAAACGCCACCGACCAAACCCAATTCGTATGACCGTGGCAGACTTGAATACAATCACCCGTCGCAACATCCCACATCCGAATCGTATGGTCTTGACTACCACTGGCAATTGTTTTGCCATCGGGACTAAACGCCACCGACCAAACCCAACGGGTGTGACCTCGGTAGACATGGAGACAACGACCTGTCGCTACATCCCATAACCTGACTTGGTGATCGATACTACCACTGATTAACCTTTTGCCATCGGGACTAAATGCCACTGACAACACAGACTGACTATCGTCGTGTAAAACGTGGAGGCATTGACCCGTTGTAATATCCCACAGTCTCACGGTGCTATCTACAGCGCCACTCGCGACCCTTTTCCCATCCGGACTAAAAACAACTGACCACACCCAAAGGTCGTGACCCGTCAGAACATTGAGGCATTGGCCTGTTGAGGCATCCCACAACCTCACGGTGTGGTCATAGCTAGCACTGGCTAAGGTCTTACCGTCGGGACTAAAGGCAACACAGAGGACTCCGCCCGCATGTCCCTGACAGTTCAACAGTCGTTGACCATCCACCACCTGCCACAGGCAGATATCCCCATTTGTATCACCCGTGGCTAAAATTTTCGCATCGGGGCTAAACGTGACGGATAAGACATTCTCTAAATTTTCTGCAAAAACGGATTTAGACAAGTCCGAGTAGGCAAAATTAACTTGGTGCAAATCAACATCGCATAGATAGGCTTGCCAAACGGTTAAATGAGAGAAATCTTGTCCTCTTAAATCAATTGGTAGTTGATTCATTAAATTCAGGGCATTACCCGCCGCATATCCCGTTTCAATCGGTGATTTTCCTCGTAATTGGTTGAGAAGTTGGCAAAGCTGATGTTGAATATTGCTTGGGGAACCCAGAAGATACAGTAATTGCTGAATCATCGGATTCAAAATTAGGCGAATCTGAGTTTCTCTGACATAATCTTTCGCTGTTGCTTTGATGAAAGCATAATCTTTAAACTGACGGATAGAAGACGAAGGATGGTTTTCAAGATAAGTGATAATTTCTTGGATAGAGTCTTCAATAAACTTTTCAGTCAGATACTCCATGACCACAGGTTGTAGAGTAAACAGTAACTGATTTTTTGCTAAAAATGCAGGTGTAGCCTTTTCAATCAGTGAACGCCTCAGCAGAGATTCTAAGGCTTCTAGTAACTTAGCTTGAGAACAAGGAGCGACAATATCTTCTCGCAATTCCGTAAGAGAAATAGGCTCCCGATTCAACGCTAACCAATACATGATTTGCATTTCTAAAGGGGATAACCGATGAAAATGCTGGTCAAGTAAATCGCGAATATCCCCAAAAACCGTGGTTCCTTGTTCTAAAAATTCTGATATACTGTTATTAAATAAATCTTGAATGGTTGTTGCTACAATCCTCAACGCTAAAGGATTACCAATGTAACGGTGAATCAAAACGTTCCAATCCGATTCGGAGCCATTAAAATGATTCTGGTAGCGAAAAATTTCTTGTCCTTCTACAACATTCAATCCCATTAATGGTAAAGAACGAACTGGAAGATGCCCCCCTTCAAGACAAGCAATTTCTTTAGGTTTTTCCCTGGCTGTTAATATTAGACAGCTTTGATGAGATGCTTCTCCTACCCGTCTCAGTAACTCGCCATACTCTTCATATCCATCTCGATAACGTCCCACATGAGCACCACTGTCTAGAATGGATTCAACATTATCTAGAATGAGGAGGCAACGCGAGGAACGCAAATAATCAATCAGTTGAGAAATCCGCTGATTCCTCTGTTCGGATAAATCCGTTTCTCCATCAGACAAACACTCAATCCAGTGAGCAAGAATTTCTGGGAGAGGGGGCGCATTCCGTAGCGATCGCCAAATCACAAATTCAAATTGATTCTGAATTTGTTCAGCGAGTTTCACCGACAAAGCGGTTTTGCCAATTCCCCCCATCCCCACCAAAGCAATCAGTCGGCATCGCTGCTGCAAAATCCAGTATTCTAATTTGGCAAGTTCATCTGTGCGTCCAAAAAAGACAGAAACATCAATCGCTTCTCCCCAACTACAGCGCGTTGGCAGAATCGTTGTCTGATTGGGTTGTTCGCGATTAGAATTTACCCTGTCATAATCACCATCAGCCAATTCTAGGTTAAAGGCTCTAAAGAAAAGAATCAGGGTTTGCTTATCCACCCCCTCTTCTCGCGCCAAAACCTTTGCCACGGTATAAGGTGCCAGTTGAGTGCGATCGCTGAGTTCCTCAAGAGTGTACCTTTCCCCCCCATTGTCCCCAAATTCAGCTTGAGCTCGTGCCTCTTGCAGCTTCTTAAAGCCAACAGAGGTAAGAACTACACCGCGTTTGCGTCTTTGCTTTTGCACAGCCATGCCTTGTTAAAGGTTAACTTCTATCGTGGCGGTACTTTTGCTAATTTTAAATAACAATCACTATTTTTTCTTAATTTTAAGGGGGAGGGGCAATTAATGATAGTACCAAAGCCGCATCATCAGGAATGAGCCAATCATCACTTGTAGGTTAATAGGAATTTCCAATAGATTGGTAACCGCTCAAGGTTATAAAAACAAATTCTTGTGCGATTTAATACAGCATCGAACACATCCTACCTTGAATTTCATCACTTCTCATGGCATCCTTAAAATCCCAGCAGTATCGTTTTTTAAAATATCGGCTTGCTCTGCTCATCAGTCTTTTAATTATTGTCCCTTTAGGTTACATGATTCGGTTTCATGGAGCTGCACCCGAATGGATGAATGACTTGTTTGGAAGTATAGCGTATGAAATTTTTTTGATTTTACTGGTGGCTCTCCTGTTCCCCAAAGCTTCTCCTCTTTGGACGGCGATCGGAGTCTGCTTGGCTACTTGTATGGTGGAGTTTCTTCAACTGTGGCATCCTCCATTTTTAGAAGCCATGCGAGCGACTTTACCCGGTCGTCTTGTCCTAGGAAACTCCTTTACTTGGTCAGATTTTCTTTCCTACTTTATCGGTAGCTTTTTCGGTTGGGCTTGGATGTGGGGGCTGCGCCAGCAAACTATAGTTCGATCAGGTGTACTTTAGTTAGTGTCCGATTTTTCTCTTAGCACCTTCATGATTTACAGCAATTACCCTGTACTACCCGAAGCTCATACTCCTAGAATCCGCCTGTTTTTGGATACCGCCGATATCACTCAGTGGCAAAATTGGCTCCCTATGGGACTATTTTACGGCGTAACAACTAATCCACTTTTGTTAGAAAAAGCTCAAGTGACTTGTTCAGTTAAGTCGTTGAAAGAGTTAGCCCAAGAAGCATTTAATTTAGGCGCGAAAGAAGTCCAGCTTCAAACGTGGGGAACTTCAGTTGATGCCTTGGTGAAAACCGGCGAACGTTTAGCTGGAATTGATGATCGCGTTGTCGTTAAAGTACCCATTACTCAAGTTGGTACACAAGCCGCTTCTCGACTCATAGCACAAGGAATTCAGATTACGCTCACTGGCGTATATGCAGTTCCCCAAGTCCTAATTGCAGCCGCTTTAGGTGCCAATTATGCAGCTCCCTATCTGGGTAGAATTAACGATTTGGGGCGCAATGGATGTGATGATTTAGTGGCAATGCAGAAAGCCATTGTGGGAGTTGGCAGTACAACTCGAATTTTAGTTGCCAGTATTCGGAGTGTGGATGATATGGCATTTCTCGCCACTCAAGGATTGGATACCTTTACCTTTCCAGAAGCGATCGCCTCTGCCTTTTTCGATGTTACGGCAACCCATCAAGCCGCCACTGACTTTGAACAAGCCGCTCGTCGGATGGGTGCAGAAGAGATAAGTTGAGTAATAAGAGCGATACTCAACTTCCAGCTCTCGTCAATTCTAAAGCTATGCCACAACTCACCACTCCCCCCAAAGACAATCCAATTCTCACCGAACCCCAAACCGAAACTGCCAAACCGAAAAAGAAGGGCAAATCGCTGCCTCCCAAACTAATCATCAAATTGGGTAAGTTTGTCTGGACAACCCTGTGGCACATCATGATGTCCAATCTTGCCCCACGCAATAAACAAGGTGCATACATTCGCCCCAGCAGCCAGTTTCGCAACTTCATTGGTACAGAGGCAGACAACCCCTATCCACCAGCAGCAGGACGCTATCATCTCTACGTGGGACTTAGTTGTCCTTGGGCACATCGTACTCTTGTGGTTCGCGCCCTCAAAGGACTCGAAGATGCCATATCAGTGTCCATCGTGTCTCCTTCACCCATTGAGGGAGGTTGGGTATTCAACGAGGAAGAACTAGGTTGCCGCACGCTGGCTGAACTGTACCAACTGGCAAAACCAGGATACACAGGGCGTTCTACGGTTCCTGTACTGTGGGACTCTCAGACAAAGACGATCGTCAATAATGAGAGTTCTGAGATTATTGTGATGCTGAACTCCCAATTCAACGAGTTCGCCAAAAATCCCACCCTCGATCTTTACCCAGAAGAACAAAGGGACAAGATGGATGAATGGAACGAGAAAATCTACCACTCGGTAAACAACGGCGTGTATCGCTGCGGCTTTGCCCAAACTCAAGAGGCATATAACCAAGTTTGCAATGAATTGTTCGCCACCCTTGATGAGATTGACGCAGCGCTGGAAACAAGTCGATACCTGTGTGGAGACAGAGTGACGCTGGCAGATGTGCGTCTGTTCACCACATTATTCCGCTTTGATGTAGCCTACTACGGGATATTTAAGTGTAACCGCCGGAGAATTCGGGACTATCAGAACCTGGGTGCCTACCTGCGTGACGTGTATCAGCTTCCTGGAGTCGCGGATACTTGCAACTTAGAGGCGGTGAAGCAAGATTATTATGGCAATCTGTTCCCTCTCAATCCCGGTGGTATCATCCCTTCTGGCCCCGATATGACCAATCTCCTAGAACCACATGATCGCGAAAACGTTGGCAAGGAATCAGTCGTGTCCGTTAAAACCGATAAACTCTGACTTAAGTTAGCAGCTTAACGCCTCGATCTTTACTGGCATAGACGCGATCGCACGGACACACTGAAAGTAGTCTCTCACTCAAAGCGGTTGACTCCACATCCCCAAACCCTACATAGCGGATGTGACAACCCAGAACACCTGTGAGGACTATTTAATTAGGACTTAATCGTTCGGGAGATTGTGTTTATGGCGATGATTGAAACCAAAACCCAACCCATGATTCTCAACATGGGGCCTCACCATCCATCTACACATGGCTGCTTCCGACTCATCCTTACCCTAGATGGGGAAGATGTGATCGATTGCGAACCCGTTCTCGGCTACCTGCACCGAGGTATGGAAAAAATTGCCGAAAACCGCACGAATCTGATGTTCGTCCCTTACGTCAGTCGCTGGGACTATGCAGCAGGCATGTTCAACGAGGCAATTACCGTTAACGCCCCCGAAAAATTAGCCAATATTCCAGTTCCCAAACGCGCCAGCTACATCCGTGTGATCATGCTGGAATTAAACCGAATTGCCAACCACCTGCTATGGTTGGGGAGTTTCCTGCTGGATGTGGGGGCAGGCACTCCTCTGTTCTATATCTTCCGCGAACGGGAGATGATTTACGATTTGTGGGAAGCCACCTCAGGACAGCGCTTAATTAATAACAATTACTTTCGCATTGGCGGTGTAGCCGCAGATTTACCCTACGGTTGGGTGGATAAATGCCAAGACTTCTGCGATTACTTTGCCCCCAAAGTCGATGAGTACGAACGTTTAATTACGAACAATCCAATTTTTCGTCGTCGCATGGAAGGCATCGGTACCATCACACGGGAAGAGGCAATCAACTGGGGACTTTCTGGCCCGATGTTACGCGGTTCTGGAGTGAAATGGGACTTGCGAAAAGTTGACCATTACGAATGCTACGACGACTTCGACTGGGATGTGCAATGGGAAACAGCGGGAGATTGCCTCGCCCGTTATTTAGTTCGGATTCGGGAAATGCGAGAATCCGTTAAGATTATTCACCAAGCCTTGCAAGGATTGCCCGGTGGTGCTTACGAAAACCTGGAAGCCAAGCGAATGGTAGAAGGCAAGAAATCCCAATGGCATGACTTCGACTATCAATTCATTGCCAAAAAAATTGCCCCTACCTTCAAAATTCCGTCAGGGGAACATTACGTCCGCATTGAAACCGGTAAAGGTGAAGTAGGCATTTTTCTAATTGGCGATGATAATGTTTTTCCATGGCGTTGGAAAATTCGTACCGCCGACTTTAATAACTTACAAGTTTTGCCCCAGTTACTGCGCGGAGTAAAAGTTGCCGATATCATGCCCATTTTAGGCAGCATTGATATCATCATGGGTTCAGTTGATCGATAGAAACTATTTTCTCTTTCCTCCTGTTCTCTCTCCCCTTCCCCTCCTCATACTGAGTTGCGTTCATACGTAGTACTTTCTCCCCCTTGCCCCCTTGTCCCCCTATCTACTACCTTTGACTGCAACTTGATATCAGTTCAGTGCCCTCTGCACCTGGAGTGGTTTGTTCACCCTAAAAACATTGCAATTACAACAACTAAACTTATGAAATCCATCAATTTACCACCCAGTCCAAAAGGTCATTTTCTATTCGGCATTCTCAATGAATACGTCCGCGATAGCCTAGGCTTCTTAACTCAATCTGCCCAAGAATATGGTGATATTGTCTACTTTCCAGGCATTCGATTTGTAGGATACAAAGCCTACTTTATCAACCACCCAGATTATATTGAAGAAGTACTCGCCACCAAAACTCACCAATTCGGCAAATTTAACCAAGGTTTAGGAATTATTGGGCGAATTTTAGGCAATGGAATCGTCACCAGCGAAGGCGATTTTTGGCGTCACCAACGTCGCTTGATACAACCCGCCTTCCACCGAGAACGAATTGCAGCGTATGGAGAGGTAATGGTTGCCTATACCAACCGGATGCTGACTCGTTGGCAAGCCGGTGAAATTCATGATGTCCACGAGGACATGATGCGCCTCACGCTGGAAATTGCGGCAAAGACGTTGTTTGATGCGGATATGGCGGATCAGGCGGATGAGGTGGGACAGGCACTCGCGTTTGCGATCGCTTATTTCGACCAATGGCAGCGCAATCCCATCGCCATGTTACTCCCCGAAAATGTCCCCACTCCTGGCAACCTGCGTTCCCGAAAAGTGATTCAGCGCTTAGATGCGATCGCTTATGAACTCATCCGCCAGCGCCGAGAAACTGGTCAAGATACCGGTGACTTACTCTCAGTGCTCCTGCATACTCAATACGAAGATGGCAGTCCAGTCACTGACCAACAAGTGCGGGACGAAGTAATGACCATCCTGTTAGCCGGTCATGATACCACCGCCTTAGCCATGACTTGGATGTTGTATCTTCTCTCACAGCATCCTGAAGTTGAAGCCAAGCTGGTAACAGAATGGCAAACCGTGTTAAATGGACGTGATCCAACTTTCGCCGACTTACCCCAGTTGCGTTATACCGACAGTGTGGTGAAGGAAGCGATGCGGCTTTACCCGCCTGTGTGGGGAATGGCACGAAGAGCAAACACGGATAGTGAAATCGGTGGATATCCTATCCCCAAGGGTAGCGTGATTATCCTCAGCCAGTGGGTCATGCAACGCGATTCCCGCTATTTTAACCAACCCGAAGTCTTTAACCCCGATCGCTGGGCAGATGGCTTGGCGCAACGGCTACCCACCTATGCTTATTTTCCCTTCGGTGGGGGGCCACGAGTCTGTATTGGCAAGTCATTTGCTCAGATGGAAGCTGTGTTACTGTTAGCTACCATGGCTCAAAAATTTCAGTTTACTCTTGTACCAGGGCAAAAAGTTGAGCCTTGGCCTGCTTTTACCCTGCGCCCAAAACAGGGAATCAAAATGGTACTCAGTGAGCGATCTCTTCAAGACACTCCAGTACTTTCTTCAAATTTATAAAACGATTCCAACTTTCCCTTCTGCCTTTTGCTATACTTTTAGGCTCCTATTAATGATCGACTCCATTTCCCCTAACAATGGACTTTCTCGTCCAAGTTAGAAGAATTTCTAAGCAATCGATCGCTTCGTCCCTTTCGTGATTATGAGGGCAATATTGTAAAATACTTTCCAGCATTTGTGACCCCATCTGTTCTAGGATACGAATATTTTTTAGGTCGTCTACAGTTGGAGATTGCCAATTGAGGATGCGATCGCGCAAAGCCCTCTCTTGGGGAGTTAGTTTATCCATGTTGTTAGCCTGATAGTTTAGAGAAATTTTCTCTCTAAGGAATGATTTTTTTCGATTCGCTCTTCGTGTTCTCAATGTTAATCGTGGGAAAACACACTTTACACATCAATTAACTGACTTCATGAAATCTTCTTATGCAAAGCAATAATAAACTTTTCTGCTCATCCTGAGATAGCGATTATGGTAACTGGAGCTGAGCTTGTGCGTTGAAAAATTGACGTGCAACACCTTGAGTAACCAAGACAGTTGTTGTCAGGTTGGCAAAGGCAATCATAAACATGATCAAAATCTGGTAAGATGCGGCATTTAACGGGTCAATCCCACTCAGTAATTGACCTGTAATCATCCCTGGTAACGTAACAACCCCCACAATCATCATTTGATTCAACGTAGGAATTAATCCAGCCCGGATCGCCTCTTTGCGATAAGTTTCTACCGCCTGCTGGGGCGTTGCGCCCAAGCTAAGATGCGTTTCAATCTCCTGGCGGCTGCTTTTCACGCTACTGACGAAGCGTTCCCCCGCGATCGCGGCTCCATTCATGGCATTACCCAGTACAATCCCCGCTAAGGGAATCAGGTACTGTGGCTCATACCAAGTTCTGGGGTGAATGATTAACAGATTGGTATAACTCAGAGTCAAGGCTGTACTGAAAAATAGTGCACCGAACACTACGGGGATAAGCCGGGGAATCTTTTTTCCGACCCGATTGCGGGTGGTAATGGTGGCAATGGTCAGCATGATCATTAACACCCCTAGAACCCCTGGAACGGCGACGGGGTCTTTTAAATCAAAGATTACAGCCAGGATGGAACCCACGACCAACAACTGGACAACGGTTCTACCGGTGGCGATCGCAAGCTGAAATTCTAGCCCCAGCTTTTGCCAGCTCGATAAGCCAATGGCGATTGCCATCAAGCCTAATGCCCCAACTAAGTCAATCGGGTCAAGTTCAATTAAAGAATTTTCCACTCCACAACAACTCACTCACTTGGTTGAATAAGGCCAGAAGCTAGTCAAAAATGTGGGAAAAGCAGTCGTTGCAGCCCCTAGCTTCTCTCTAGACTATTCCGTCTGTGTCTCAAGTCACAACCTGTTAACGGACAAGGAAACCCTCGCTTTTGAAGTAAAAGGTGAACAAGTCAGAGGTTTAAGCGATAATAATTACTCCTTATTGGCTCAACTCTCCTGTAACGCCCATGATCCCCAACTCTGAAACAATTTGAGAACTTTAGCATTCTCAGGAAATAATGAATGGGAACGCCTGGATTCCCTTTTGCCGCAAAATTTGGTTTATTTAAGTAAAAATTCTAGGTGTAAGCGAGTGAGAAATATTCCCCCTATTGACCTGAAACGGCAGTACCAAATGATTGGCGAACAAGTCAGTGCTGCGGTTCAGGATGTCCTAACCTCCGGGCGTTATATTGGTGGTCCTAGTGTCGAAAGCTTTGAGCAGCAGTTTGCCGCTTACATGGGTGTGAGTGAAGGCATCGCCTGCAATTCTGGTACCGATGCCCTTTATCTGGCTCTACGGGCGTTGCAGATTGGCCCAGGAGATGAAGTGATTACAACACCCTTTACCTTTATTGCCACGGCTGAGGTGATTACAGCGGTTGGTGCAACGCCAGTGTTTGTTGATATTGATGCTCAAACGTTTAATCTTGACGTAACTCAGCTAGCCGCCGCCATTACTGATAAAACCAAGGCTATTATCCCGGTTCACTTATTTGGGCAACCGGTGGATATGACTGCCCTGATGGATCTAGCAGAAACTTACGGATTGGCTGTGATTGAAGACTGTGCTCAGGCAACCGGTGCTGAGTGGGCAGGGCAAAAAGTAGGAAGCATTGGACATGTTGGCTGCTTTAGTTTTTTTCCCACCAAGAATTTAGGTGCTTGTGGAGATGGTGGGGCAGTCGTCACTAATGATCAGAATTTGGCTACCTCCATCCGTCAGTTGCGAGAACACGGTATGGTTAGCCGCTATTACCATGAAGCTACAGGTATCAACAGCCGATTGGATGCCTTGCAAGCTGCCATCCTCAAAATTAAGCTACCTTATCTTGAGCAATGGAATGTTGCACGTCGTGAGCTAGCTGCCAATTATCACCAGTTATTGAAGCCAGTACCCGGAGTGGTGCTTCCTCAGGAACAACCAGGAAGTTGGGCGGTATGGAATCAATACACCCTTCGTCTCACTCAAGACAACAGCAGTGGACGCTTTCGGGATGAAGTGCGCCGTCAGCTTCAGGAGTTAGGCGTCACTGCAATGGTTTATTATCCCCTACCTTTGCATTTGCAGCCGGTTTATCAGAAATTAGGCTACCAAGTGGGTCAGTTTCCTGTGGCTGAAACCGTCTGCCATGAGGTATTATCTCTGCCCATTTTCCCAGAACTTTCCTTTGAGGAGCAGCAACAAGTGGTCTATCGCTTGAAGGATTGCTTAATTTTGGAACGAGTTTAGCTGCTTGGTGGAATGAGGTAGGGGTATCCCTCAATGGCAGGGTACCCACAAGGGGTACCCCGACTTTAATCTAGAGTGAGTTAAACCTGAAGGCTCCGGGGGCTAACCGTCGCCAAGGCTTCAACCAGACTGCGGACAGCCGCCACCATGGCAACTTCGTTATCCAACTGATTGATGGCAGAACCAACGCCAACACCCTTCGCACCTGCGGCAATCGCCATGGGTACAGTGACGTTGGATAAGCCAGAGGCACACATCACGGGTACTGATACCGCACGGGAAATCTCATAAGCTGCCGCCAAGGTGGGGGATGCTTTTTCAATTAACCCTAGGGTTCCGGCTGAGCGGGGTGAACTGCTCGTTCCGCCTTCGGTTTGGATAATGTCGGCACCGGCTTGGACTAAGTCTTCCGCCAGTTGTACTTGCCGATCTAAGGTCAGAATGTGGGGGACGGTAACGGATAGGGTGATGTGAGGTAGGAGCGCTCGTGTTTCATAAGTCAACGCCAATACTTCTTCTGCCTCAAACCGCTTTCCTTGAGCGTAAAAGCTATCAAAGTTACCAATCTCGATCAGATCGGCACCGGCTTCAACGGCAGTAACAAATTGAGCCGATTCCACGGCTGATACACAAATTGGCATGTTTGTCAATTGGCGAACCAACCTGACCAAATCTGGATCGGCGGCGATATCCACAAACGTCGCACCGCCTCGATCAGCGGCTTTTACCGTCGCGGCAACGCTTTTGGCGTCAAAATTATTTAAACCGCTAATGACTTTGAGGACTTGGCTCTGGTCGAATGCTTTTTGTAGGGTTGGATGCATAGTCATAGTTGATCTTCGATAGCCTGATTATCAACGAAGTAGGGCAGCACGATTGAAAAGTCAAACTCTAGATGGATGCCCATAAACTTCCCTCATCTGAATTTTTCTTCCTTGAGAGCTTAGACGAAGGGGAAGACTTTTGCCTAGACTAAAAGCATACTGGAGATGTGTATCATCCTGCTCCTGAAGACGCATGAATTTTGCACCCGGAAACTTGTCTTCTTTTCACTCTGATGTTTTGCAGCAAACACAGTTGGGTCAACTGTGTGGTCAACAACAGCTATTTCGCAATCGCTATGAAGTACTACGGATGCTGGGTCGAGGCGGGTTCGGTGTCACATTTCTGGCCAAAGATGTGTTACTGCCGAGTGAACCTTTATGTGTGATTAAGCAATTGTGCCCTAAGGTTGCCGACCCTGCCGCTTTAGAAAACGCCCAAAGACGCTTTGAACGGGAGGCAAAAATTCTCGGCAAGTTGGGCAGCCATTCCCAAATTCCGAGATTGCTGGATTACTTTGTGGCAGACGGGGAATTTTACCTGGTTCAGGAATACGTTTGTGGCCCGACCTTAGCAAGGCTTGTGAGGCGTTCCGGTTGTTTTTCGGAAGAATGGGTGACACGCTTCCTCCGCGAGATGCTGGTGCTGTTGCAGTACGTTCACAAGCAGCAGGTGATTCATCGAGATATCAAGCCTCAAAATATTATTCGCTGTCAGGACGATGGCAGGCTAGTACTGATTGACTTTGGAGCCGTTAAAGAGCTAGTGGCTCAAGCGGGAGAAACCAGCATGAAAGCGCCCACCACCCATTTTATTGGGACAGTGGGGTTTGCGCCGCCTGAACAGTTTTCTCTAAGACCTGTGTTTGGCAGCGATATTTATGCCCTAGGAATTACTTGCCTGTATTTGTTGACGGGGAAAGCACCCTTGGATTTTGATAGCGATCGCCATACCGGTGAGTTAATCTGGCAAAATTCCACCCAGGTGAGTGAACCCTTTGCTAATATTTTGAGCAAAATGCTCAAAATTTCTCTCAGTGACCGCTATCAATCCGTTGGCTCCATCCTGCGATCGCTTGATCAGAACTCGACTCCAGATAATGCTCCAGATAATCTAGCTCGGTGTTTGTTGACTCGCCACCAACCGGCTCCACAAGCGTTGGCAAACAGAAATGACAGCAGTTCTCATAGCCATCAGTCTCCTGCTGCCAAAGCGGCGATCGCAATTCGAGACTGGAAATACCGGATGCAAGCCAGACAAAAGCAGCGTCAAAAGGACAAAATTAACCACATTCTGAGTGAGTGAATCTAATCATTCTCCATGAACTCAGTCTTTGCCCAAGTCAAGGCAACTATCCTTCTACCCGTTATAGATTGCTAATCATCCAATAGAGTGCGCTATTTAATTCAGGGAGCTTGTCTATAAAGATTCTACTGGCAAGCTCTCTCGTTTTTTTGCTCAAAAATATTAGGAATTTTATCGATATAATTTTTAACAATTTCCACAATACCGCGAGATTTCACAAAAGTATTAGCAACGTCATTCCATTTTCCATTACTCTGCCAATTCATCACCACATAGTTTTCGCCCCCAAAATATTGGCCTGCATAGGATAAAGCATTATTAGGTTCGTTGGGAGTCCAATTTGTGTAAGTCACATTGTCTCCATTGCTCCATTTCCAAACACCTTCCATTTGTTCATCAGTGAGTCCGAGCCAAAAAAGCTCGGTGCCACCGAAAACATCTAAGAGCCACTTTTGTTCTTCAGCATCGTTGATGGTGACGAGATTTCCACCCGCCGCCATAGCTTCCGCTTGAGCTTCAGTCCAAGATGAGCGAGCTGTAGTTAAGAAATATTGATTGCCCGTTGTCGGGTTAGTAAATGTAAACGCTTGAGCAGCGGTTCCTACACTCAAAGACATTAATACTGTTGCAGCAGCTACGGATAAGTTTTGCCAGACAGAGATAAATTTCATAAATTTCCATACTCCAAAAAATAGACATTGACCTTAAATAAGAAATAAAAAAATAATTTTTACACAATAACTTTAAAAACTATTTTTTATTTCTAGAAGGCAAAACTGAAAAATTCAATTCAAATTAATGCCCTCTTAAATCAGTTGTAGCTTTTTCGCAGGAAGGCGATAACAGTAGTTATACGGATAAAAAAAAGCGGCTCTAGAATATGGGTCTACGTAAATTTACGGCTATTCGTTAAATAGCTCAAGTTTCTATTTAAATAAATGGTCTATTTCCCTTTAAAATCAATACTTTTGGGTTATAAAAGCTAGATTTTTAGGAAAGATTTATAGGTTGTAATATAAAAAATAATCTTTATCTTGATTCAATCTTTACACTAATGTCTCACTTATAAAGCTATTGTAAATACTGGTTTGGCAACTCTCTGATTAGAGAATTAGTTAGATTTAAATATTGTTTAATCTACTTGATTTTTTTGATTTTTCTAGAACTACTACCTGCTCAGAGAACACAGAGAAAGAGAAGATCGGCTTATACAACAACAAACGTTTGAATTTAAATCAAAAAGCACCCTTCAGTTGACAAAAATGCCGAAAGGTGCTTATTTTTTGCTAAAACTCAATTTTGGAGATTTATAACCTAGAGTTTAGCTTGGTAGTCCTTAAAAGACTGATAGTAATTATCTGCCCTGTGAAGGTGACACTCGTCTGTAATTTGCTTCATTAAAGACCAAGAGAAATTACACTCATAAAGTTTGTCACCCCAATTTTCTTTTAGGGCACTATGAGCCAACCGCAGATTGTAGGAAGGAATAGCGGTAGAAATGTGATGGGGGATGTGGACGTTGATGTCGTGGCAGAGGAATTCGACCCAACGGGGATAGGTGCAATAGACGGTGCCAAAAAGCTGAGCTTCAGCCTCATTCCAATCACGAGTAGGTGTGAAAGGAATGTCAGGTGCTGTATGGTGAACAATCGTGAAGGTACTCATCCAGAAGTGGTAAACCATCCAAGGCATGAGCCAGAATTTGACAAAGCCCCAGATACCCGTTGTAGCTAAAAGTAAAGGAAACGCGATCGCCGCAAAACCAAGCGCCACTAAAGCCGAAAACTTCACCTGAGAGCGCTTTTTCCCCTGAAACTGAGTCCAGTTAAAGTGCATCAATCCCCAATGGGCGATCGAGCCAATCCACCAAACTCGACCCCGGATAAGCTGGTAAAAAAACTTTACCCAACCCGGACTACTGGCATAAAATTCCGGTGTAAAGGGGTGCCACGCATTGTCTTCTTCCAGCTTATTGGTATGGGCGTGATGGTGATTGTGTAGTAGTCGCCAACTGTGAAAGGGATAAATCAGGGGTAGAAAAGCCAAATGCCCGACCAGGTCATTCACCCAGCGCCGATTTGCAAAAGAGCGGTGCCCACAATCATGACCAATCACAAAAAAACCGGTCAACGCGGTACCGGTAAAAATCCATAAAGGGGGTAAAAGAAACCAGGGCACCACAGCTAGACCCCAGTAGCCCAAGCAAACCATTAACACGTTAATGATTACCAAAGTCCAGGCTTTACGACGGTCTTTCGTAAAAACCTCTCGCGGTAAGGTTCGCAAAATGTCCTTCAATCTTAAGGACGAAGCCGTCACTAGAGGCGTTGTGTTGGAACCTGGTTCTTTAATTGCCGATATAGTCATGAAAAAATTGTTTTCTCCAAGGTCAGTATTGGTAGAGGACGCATGTTTAAGTCACGCTAAACCACCCGCCAGGATATTAAAGGTACTGGCAGGCAGGGCTTTTGCTCTGCTTGATATTCGAGTCAGAGACGAAAAGTATTATTACACCCAGAGCTATGCCCAGGGCGATCAGCCGTTTTACTGACGACAAAGTATTCTATTATCCTTAATTCCCCGTGTCTGAGTTGACCGACGAGCCTTGCCGTTGCTGCTTCAAAATTTGCAGGTGCTGCAAGAGGGATTCAACTTCCGCTTGCAAATGCAAATACTTGACTTGCTGGTCAGCCTGATACAGAGACTTCATCAATGCCATCAGGCGGGGATTTTCAGTTGCAGCAGCCCTTGAAGTTCTGATGAACTGAGCATTATCAACCGAACGAGGGGGAGCGATGAGACTAGATGAACGAGTTGACATCAGCCGTTTGGTAGTTATTTTTGCTTACTCACACCAACGGACATTGTAGCCTGAATGTCAAGGTTAGTTAAGTTTAATGTGTCGCTTTTCTGACTGGTTGAGTTTGAAGTGAATTCATGCTAACATGTCCTATTAGCCGCTAATCGTACAAAATTTGTTGCTGCCCCTTAGTACAAACCAGGGATAAGTTTTTTCACCTGTTGCTGGTACTCTGCGTAATCTGAATATTTCTGAGTTAACCAGGCTTCTTCTCGGCGGCTTTTAGCATCGAAAAAGGTGAATAGGATAGCGGTTGCAATCAGGTGAGAAAGGCTGACATGGAAGACAGACCAGCTCAAGGCGACAGCAATCAGCCCAGTGTACAGCGGATGACGCACGATGCTGTAAATGCCAGACTGTACTAATTGTCCATCCTCTTTCGGGTAAGGCAAGGGGGTTAAGTTTCGCCCTAAGTCCAGCAGCCCTTTGCCGATGAAAATGGAGGCTGCTAGTCCCAGCACAGTAGCGATACCCCAGCGTAGAGACAAAAATAGGGGTGAGTCAATGACCCAGCCCACTGGGCGGTAAACTGGCAAGAATACAAAACCAATCATTAGGGCACCTTGAAGTAGGACTAAGTACTCCCCTCGTTCACCATTGCGCCATCCTTGAAGTGAGAAGCCCCACTCTTGAAATATTTTCAGCATTTGCGAACCCTCCTCTTCTTCAGACTCATGAGGCTTTCGGATGCTCGAACCTCAAATAACCCGTCCATGAAGAGTATGACATTTTCTATTCTTAGTTTGTCGGTGAGTGTTCAGGATGCCTCATCTCAACCGAAGAGAGGTTCACAAAAAATTGTCAAAAAAAAGCCCTCTCAGAGCTTCCAGATGAGAGGGCATCTCAGTAGTCCAAATGCTTACAAATTAAAATGTACTGAGAAAGTGTGAATAATTTGTGAAATCCAACATGAGCAGTCACTTTAGGTATTTATCTGTTGCTCAAGATACTCTCTTTTTCTTCATCAGCCAGCCAATGCCACCAGCGATTAGTACGCCAACTGATGTAATGGGTTCAGGTACCGATTGAGGCTGGGAAGGGATAAATTCTGCACCGGATAATCTTACAGCATAGTTCCCTTCATGAATGGGGTTCTGATTATTGAATTGACCCGTGCCGTCAACTTTCAATACGTATTCTCCGGCTGACAAGTTATTAAATTTAACTTGAGCAATTCCAGAACTATAAGAAATTCGACTACCTGATATATTCCCTAATCCCCAGGTAAAATCACCCATAAAATACCCACCCATTAAAGAGTAATTGCTATTAAAAAGCTGAAAAGCTGGAAAAGTATTTGATGGAAATGGCATGTTGAAATAAGGGCCTGTTTCAATTGCCAAAGTTCCTATGCCACCAAAGGAAAAGCGAAAATAATCTTTATCTTGCGTTGATGTCAGGCTTCCCTCAATGATATCTAACAACTTGTTGTCTAATCCACTCACCGTTTGGGCACTATTAAACGTATTTCCGGCATCATTAATTTCCCAAAACGTGGCGGCTTGGGCCGGCATTTTAATTGCAGCCAAACTTATTCCTGCGAGAGTTGTATTAATGGCTATTTTGGTGTATATATTCACTTCTATTTCCAGCTTGATAGCTTCATTTTAAGGAAAGTTTGTACCCAGTTTTGGAGAAATCTTTCTTGAGCCTTGTGATTCAATCGGTTGGCGTCAAGCTAGAACATCGTTTTAAATATTACAGGACTTACGCAACTGTCACAGGCGATCGCATTCACAAAACGAAGAAAGGCTGCTATCTTTGGCTGCAACGGGTTGCTATGCCCCTACAGGCTGAGCAGATGCCGAAATCATCGATGGATTGATCTCAATAAATAGAATTGTGATTTGATGCATCGCCTCTGGGTTGAGCAACCAAAAATCCCACTTTGCATCGGTCTACTGGAATGCTCTATTCTTGACGGTTGGCGAATTCGCTAAAGTGTCACATAGATGACCCATCGCAATCGAAAGCGTCTATGACAACTACAACAAGCAGTGAATCCGCCACCCAACTCCCCCCACTTATCCCTCGCGAAATTCTGTTTGGCAACCCAAAACGTGCCCGTCCTCAACTCTCGCCGGATGGTCAGTATCTCACCTATCTCGCACCCGATGAAAAGAACGTCTTACAAGTATGGCTGCGGACGGTGGGGCAAGAAGACGACCGGAAGCTGACAGACGATAAAAAACGTGGGATTCGCATGTACTTCTGGACATACAGCCCCCAACAACTGATTTATCTCCAAGACTCAGACGGTGATGAGAATTTCCATCTTTACTTAGTCAATATCCAATCGAATATCGTCCGGGACTTGACTCCCTTCCAAAATGTTAAAGCCCAGGTCGTCGATCTTGACCCCAACTTCCCAGACGAAGTGCTAGTGGGACTGAACTTAAATAACCCACAAACGTTCGATGTTTACCGGATTAACCTGAATAACGGTGCTGTGGAGTTTGAGACAGAGAACCCCGGTAATATCGTAAGCTGGACGGCAGATGCCGAGTTTAAAGTAAGAGCTGCAACGGCAGCAACCCCTGATGGAGGTTCGGATTTATTATTTCGGGAAACCTTGGACAAGCCTTGGGAAACCCTGCGTCATTGGGGACCCGATGATGAAGGTGGGGCTGTTGGCTTTTCTGCCGATGGCAAAACCCTTTATCTAATTGGCTCTCATGAGGCTAACACTCAGCGCTTGATTGCCCTTGACCTGGCGACTCACCAAGAAACCGTGATGGCAGAGGATAGCCAGTATGATGTGGGTGGAATTATAGCACATCCCACGACACGAGTGATTCAGGCGGTTTCTTTCTACAAGGATAAAGTGAAGTGGCAAATACTGGATGAAAGTATTGCCGCCGATTTTGAGGCCATTTCCCAAGTCCGTGAAGGCGAATTTGGCATTGGTAGCCGCACCTTGGCGGATGATACTTGGCTATTCGTTTATACGATCGATAATGGCCCTGTTTACTACTACATCTACGATCGCGCCTCCAAGTCCAGCACGTTACTCTTCAGCAATCAACCCGAACTGGAAGAATTATCCCTGGCTTCCATGCAACCAATTGCTTACCAAGCCAGAGACGGATTAACCATTCACGGCTACCTGACAACACCCGTGGGCATCCAGGCGAAAAATTTGCCTACCGTTCTCCTGGTTCATGGTGGCCCTTGGGCACGAGATACTTGGGGTTATGATTCGGAAGCGCAATGGCTAGCCAATCGAGGTTATGCGGTGTTGCAAGTGAATTTCCGGGGTTCTACTGGCTACGGCAAAGACTTTTTGAATGCAGCGAATCGCCAATGGGCGGCAACCATGCACGATGACCTGATTGATGCGGTGAATTGGTTGGTCGAACAGGGGATTGCTGACCCGAAGAAGGTGGCAATTATGGGGGGTTCCTACGGAGGTTATGCCACATTAGTTGGGTTAACCTTTACCCCAGAGGTGTTTGCGGCGGGTGTGGATATTGTTGGTCCCAGCAACTTGGTAACGTTGCTTAAAAGTATCCCACCGTACTGGGCACCTCTGCTCGCTAACATGTACCATCGAATTGGCAACTTGGAGACGGAAGAAGAGTTTCTTAATTCGCGATCGCCTTTATTTTTCGTTGACCGCATCCAGAAACCCTTACTCATTGGACAGGGTGCCAACGACCCACGGGTCAAGCAGGCAGAAAGCGAACAAATCGTTGAGGCCATGAAAAAGGCGGGCAAGCCTGTGGAATATGCACTGTACACCGATGAAGGACACGGCTTTGCTCGTCCGGAAAACCGACTCCATTTTTTTGCGATCGCAGAAGAATTCCTCGCCAAATATTTAGGGGGTCGCTTTGAACCCATTGGAGAGATTCCAGGACATTCCTGTATCCTACAATAAGCCCTTGGTCGTTACAGTTCAAAATTGAACAGTGAGGGGTGTGGGGAACGTGTTGAGTTTTGTCAAGGGTATTCGGGCTAGTCGTTGGTTCCATCCTCTGCTGCTCTTGCTCTGGGTAGCCGTTGGGATTGGCTTGCGCTTGATGCGTCTAACCGCCAAAACCCCTTGGACGGATGAATTTGCTACCATTGTGTTTAGCTTGGGTCATAGTTTTAGAACAGTACCCCTGGATCAGGCGATCTCCATTGATGTTCTCCTGAAACCGATCCAACCCGACCCCAGCACGGGAATTGGGGATGTCATTCATTATTTACTCAAACAGAGTAATCATCCCCCCCTGTATTTCGTGCTCGCTCACCTGTGGATGCGCTTGTTTCCGCCAGAGGACGGGATTGTGTCAATGTGGGCGGCGCGATCGCTTCCGGCTATTTTTAGTACACTCTCCATCCCAGCCATGTACGGTTTGGGTTATCTTGCCTTTCGTTCTCGATTAGTCGGGCAGATGGCAGCCGCAATTATGGCGGTTTCACCCTTTGGTATCTTTTTGGCTCAGGAAGCACGCCATTACAGCTTAGCCATTTTGTGGGTGATTGCCTCAGTGTGCTGCTTAATCGTGGCAGTACAACACCTGTATCGGCATACCCTATTACCCCTGTGGATGGGATTAACTTGGGTCTTGATTAACACCCTAGGGGTTGCAACCCATTACTTTTTTGCCCTGACGCTGGGTGCTGAAGCGTTGGTGTTGTTGGCCGTGGCTTGGCGTCAAGGAAATAGAGAGAGGGAGAAGTCCTTAAATTTAACCCAAGAAGGGACAGCCGCTTTTACCCCCGAACCTCATCCCACTCCGACATTTTGGCAACGATTACGCCGAACGGAAAACACGACACAAACCTTATCACCCCCTCACTCCCTCTCGGTTGCTCTCGGTGAAACTCGAACCAAAGCCCACTTTCATTTCTTCTCTAAACCTTGGCGACGGATTTATGGGGTGGCGGCCGGTACGATAACAGGCGGCATCGTTTGGCTACCGATTTTACAATCCAACTACGATTACGACCTGACCCACTGGATTTATGACGGCAACCCCCTGGAACGCTGGCTTGAACCCATCGGTCGAGTGTTGGCTTGGTTGATGACCATTCTCACCTCGCTACCGATGGAATTGACAACGTTACCGTTAGCAATTTTGATTACCTCTGGCGTTGTGACGCTGATTTTCGTGGTGTGGGTTATACCAATTCTTAGGTATGGTTTGAAGTCTGAACACTTTTCGCCCGATACCCGTTTGAATCTTCAGGTTTTGGGTGATTTTATGATCGGGGCTTTGGTGATATTTTTTGGCATTACCTATACTCTGGGTGCGGATATGACCTTGGCACCCCGTTATCAGTTCGTTTACTTTCCAGTGGCGATCGCTTTAATTGCAGCAGCACTAGCAACGTCATGGACTACCTTGACCCCACCCGCTCAAATGCCCTTAACAGCGCCTCACCCATCCTCTAGGGTTCGATTTTCCAGAAGAGGGGGTAAAAAAGCTGTCATCCTGATTTGGCTGATGGGACTGTTGGGAGGGCTAACAGTAACTTGGAATCTGGGCTATCTGCAAAGTATTCGTCCCGATCTCATGGTCAATGTGATTGAGAAAGTGTCCGATGTGCCCGTTCTGATTGCTACGACTCATCAACACCATGGTCATACCGGTAGAATGATGGGCTTAGCGTGGGAATTCAAGCACCGTAACTCGTCTCATTCTTCAGCCAGTCGGGATACAACGTCTCCTACGTTTCTCTTAGCTCGTGACAAGTCAGATTCTCAACGGAAAAATCCGAGCATTACACTTCAAGAAACGGTGGCTGGACTACCCCGACCCTTGGATGTATGGCTTGTGAATTTTCATGCCGGTATAGACCTAGCGCAACAACAGTGTTTCGTGACCCCACAACGTTTGCCAAAGGTAGATAGCTACTGGTATCGACTTTATCACTGCCCTGCGCCTGAACGAGGGAATAACCCAGCCCCATACTGACCTGTCTGATTGTTTCCTATCCAATCAGAATTAACAAAAAATTAGCTCTCGCATTCTCTGCGTCCCTCTGCGAAAACCTCTGCATCCCTCTGCGTTAAAAAACCTAATATTGGGATACTCACGAATTCAATATCAATTGACTCGCATTCAAACTTCAATCTCCTTGCCTATTTAATAGGATAGCAGGGCAAAAATTAACAGGGATTCAGAGCCTTTGCCCTGCTCAAATGACGCTAACTTTTTACATCGCGTAATACAAGAGGTGATCTGTTGATACCGGGAGAATAGCACCACCAATTTGCATATCCTCAAAGTCAATCCCATTCAGCTTTGCTTCACTCAAATTAGCTCCCCTTAAATCTGCCTTTTTCAAAATTGCCCATGTCAGGTTAGCCTGTTCTAGAGAAGCTTTAGTCAGGTTAGCGCCTGTGAAGTCTACTCCTTTGAGATTAGCTCCGTGTAAATTGGCTTCACTCAAATTAGCCCTTGTTAAGTTTGCTCCTTCCAAGTTAGCACCGTTTAATTTAGCTTCCCTCAGGCTGACGCCTTCTAAATCAGCGCCACCCAGATCGACTTCTTTTAAAAAGGCTTTACTGAAGTTAACCCCATTCAACGAAGCTCCATATAGCTTTGCTCCAACTAATCTCGCCTCTGATAAATTCGCCCAGTTGAAGTTGACACCGCTCAAATTGGTATCTCGGAGATTTGTTCTTTGTAAATCTGCGGAGCAGAGGTTAGCCCCCCATAAGTTAGCACGCCGCAGATTAACCGCACTAAGATTTGCACCACTCAGCTTAGCTCCTGGAAGTTTTGACTTCACCATAAAGGCTCCGCTCAAGTTGGCTTTGGTTAAATCGGCTTCTACGAGTTTAGCTTCGCTCATTTTGGCAAAACTGAGATTAGCCCAGTTCATTTGAGCACCACTCAAATCTGACTTGGTGAGAAACGCTCGACTCAAGTTAGCACCGGTCAAATTAGCTCCTGTGAGGTTGACTCCAATCAGAGTGACTCCCCTTAAGTCTGCCCCACACAGATCGACACCTGAAAAATCTCTAGCTCCTTGGTCATAAAGGTTGAGCAGATATCTCACTTTCATAGCGTAGACACTCCAATGACGACGCTTTTACCTAGACGATTCAAAAGACTTGGATTACCAACTTTAATCACCATATCAGTCGTAGCTCATGATTAACATTAGAAAAGATCTGATTAGGTTTTTTAAGTTTTTATCACCAATTAGAAGAAAACTTATAATAAATTTAAAATTCAATGTCTCATTTTTAATTTTATCAAGTCAGTTATGATGTCTTAATCAAGGTTCAATAAATATTTGTGAAATTTGAGACGATTTTTGTTTAATTCTGTAATACAAATTTCGTCTTCAGGGACGTAAATTAATATCACCTTGTGGATGTTTATAAAGATTAAAAAATGGGTAGACGGAGTTCGTGATTTTACGACATCTGAAGTATTTTGGTCAAAAAGCTTCAAGAGCAAGTCTGAAATGATGAGTAAGAACACCCTGTATTATTAAGACGACTCGCACATCTCTCTTCTCTCGGATCTAAGCCTCTGTGCTGATTTTAAGTAGCCTCTCAAAAGATATTATGTACCCTCTCTAAAGCAAATAGGTATAAATTTACATCTTGCACCATTCGACTAAGGAAATATTCATGTTTATTTACATTCCCAGGGAAGATTAGAAATAGACAAAAATCAGGAATTCCCAATTTTTTCACAACGTTCTCCCCAGGAGGAGGCAGAAAAAGTTCTAGCTCTCAACGTTCCATCTAATACCTGAATTTGCCGCATCTAGCAACGACTCTCTTGGTTATCCAGTGAGGGTTCCGAACTCTATAAAGGATGGGTGGGACTAGAGTCGTTAATAGTCAAGAGCGATCGCCCAAAGGGGCGATCGCTTCTTTCTTAACCGCCGCCTAAGTTTTCTTAACGTTAGGGCTGAGTCGGTAGTAGAGAATAGACCTGACCATCAATTAACAGTCGAGTAATTCCTTTCGCTTGCAGATGAGAGCGAGTCTTCTGAAGCATTCGACTATCAGGAACTTTAATCACTCGCTGAGAACGATTAGAAAAGCGCCGTGCAACTTTGTGATTGTCAAAAATGGGTAGCGTTTTCTCCTGAATTTCTTCAGATGGAATCTGACCTAAGTCGCTAAACTCTTTCAGCGGTCGAGCGATTAACTCCGCTGCTCGGTCTACAACCAAATAGCAGGTTCTAGGCAGAGAAGCTTCCGAAAGGGGCAAAACTTGAACATTAGCACCGCTTCCGGTAAAAGACGTTTTTAACAGTTCTCGGCTGTTGTCATCGTCTCCGTCGTCTTCCCAGTCGTCATCATCCTCATCATCTAAGTCATCATCATCATCCTCTAAATCCATCAAGTCGCTATCCAACAACTCGTCTAAACGGTTAGGCTTTGCCTGTTCCATTTCATCGAGCAGCTCATCTGGCTGATCCGGCTCATCTGGCTCATCCGACTTCTCTGCCTGAACCCTAGCAGAAATATTCAGCGGTAATTCGGTCTGAATAGCCCTGCGATCCGAATCTGCTGGGTGAGGTACGGAAGAACGTTTACGTCGCCGACGCCCGTCAATAGAACTTGAGTCTAATGATGGAGTCTCTAATTCTACCTTTCGCGGTAATTCTACCGTTCGTGGCTTCGGGGGCTGAATAACGGGTGCGGATTCTACCTCCAATTCGAGTGTTGGCTCAGGCGATTGGAGAATCGACGAAGCTCCACTCCCTGGAGTACGATTTAATCGCTTTTGCTGAATAAGATCTTCGTATTCAGACTCTAATAGGTTGCTTTTGAGGATGCGGCTAATGGTCGAGTTACTTACGCCATAGCGCACTGCCAGAGTTGAGGTTGTCTCTTCTGGGTGTCGATATAGGTTTAAGATATCGCTTTTGTCGGCATCCGATAGTTTTCTGGGACTCATAACTTAAGTTAAGCTCGCTTGCGCGCACTACGGCGAGAGCGGCTTGATACGTCATATTCTAGAGCAGCACCAATGGCAAACAGTACACCACTAAAAACAAAAAAGACTTCTAGTAGACTACCGCTTTGATATTTTGTCTGTGTAGCATCTTCGTACTTAAAGTACATATCCGCAATATAAAGACACACCGTTGCGGCAGCAATCACTCGCCAAGACTGGGCAAACCGTCCGCCCCAAAACGCTAAAAAGAGAGTTGAGGCAATAATCAGAAGGAAGACATCGCCAACAATATAGAAGAAATTCACAGATTTAGAGAAGGGTTTAAGCGTTTCTTGGATGGAAATCGCCCAACCGGGTGCCCGATTTTCTCCAGTTTGAGATTCTTCTTCTACAGGTGGCGTGGCTGAGAATGGCTCACTAGCTTGGACTAACAAAGCCTGTGGAGAACCTGCGGCTAGGGGTAAAGTTGCTCCTGTGCTTGTCTGTTCAATCGCGTTAAGCGGGGAAACTACCCCTTCTGCTTTCGAGTTAGCATTGGGTGTAGACAGCAAAACCAAAACCGCTAAGGCAATCCCTAGAACGGCGATAACCCCTACTGTTACCCACTGCCAAACTTCTAAATTCAAACGCCTGGGCAGAACGGCTAAAACCATGCCCCAGCTAAGAAATAGATAGAAAGTAATGTAAAACAAATCGGCCGGTGACACTTCGGGGCTAAGACCGAAATATAGTTCCCATACTCCAAATATTAAGTTACCAATAAACCACGAGATCATTCCCAGACCAATTCCTAGCCAAACATTACGTCCGCTAGCAATCTGAGGACTACGCCAGTTTCTGTAACAGAGTATAGCCGCCCCTAAAAAGGGAAGAGTTTCCAACACATAAGTACCAATCAAGTACCATAGCGGGCTATCTTCCCCAGGTGCTGTAATACTGAACAACAGAAAAAACAATAGCGAGATCACAGACCAAGCAATTCCCCCATAGACGATCTGCTGACCGCTTAAGGAGGAAGAAGTACCTGATGATTTTTCTACAGAGCTGCTCATAAGACTTTCACCCTTATCACTTACAAGGGAAATCCCCAAAAGCTAATGTTATAAACTGACGGACTAGCGCAGCCGTTTTGCGTTTGGATTGCCCAAGCACGGCCTATTGATGTGACCTTCTTTCTAGCTTATCGCCATAGTTTACCCAGTGGAGAAGATTGAAGCCACTCCAGAAACTGCGCGAGTTCAGTCTCTGACATATCTTGCAATATATCTCTTACTCCTTCCGCAAAGTTGGTATTCCCAAAATATTCCTTTCCAAGACGATAGAGTTCCTGTAATAGAGTAATTAGATGATGTTCTTCCCAAGGTGGTATCTGTAAGGCGGTGAGTGGGTCTATGCTGAGCAAATTTTTCACAGCCGCTGGTGAGTCAGCTTTTGGAAAGTGCCACTGCTGAAAGACTTGGGTGAGATCTTTCTGAAACAATCCCGCTTGCCGATTTCCGAGAAGGTCTTCAACATCCATATAAACGGTTTGTAGCAGTAAAAGACAGGCTTGGGTAAAAGGGACAATTTTCGCGTCAGGGCTACTTTCTGTTCCGAGCTGCTCAAGGCGGATTTTTCCCCAAACGCTGTAGCGCTCAGGCTCCTCTAATAAGACGCAGACTTTGCCGCGATTATCTGTGAGGTCTCGCCAGAAGGCTTTTGCATCTTCTGCTTGATTGGCACTAAATACGCTAATCAAACGAAAAGATTGCCCCTGATAATTGAGAATTGGGATTTGTTGGTCCCGCTTCGGGTGCTGAATGGTAGAGATTTCAACATCCTGCTTTTTCAGAATAAACATGACATTGGTAAATGACTCTTGACCAGGCCGGCGGGTGCTAGGGGGACGCGCTGTAATACCCAAGCAACCATCTATCTCCAGTGCGCTTGCCGTGAGGGTTTAACTGAGCTGCGATAGACACGCAAGCGACTCGGCAAGGGGCTGATCCCTTGGAGTCATACCGCTGCCTATACAAGCACCTGATGATGATGGTTTATAGTGTACCTTGCTCGTCAATCGGCTTGCCGCGATTAGCCATGCAGCGTTGAGAATCTTGACTTGCCATCACGCGTGTCGCACCAATACAATACTTAATGTTATCCAACTGACTTGCTCAAAAAGACTATCATCTGTTTTTAGCATGGAATTGTTATCCTATTTCACAGGAATCTGCTACGGAGGGTGAAACCTATTCTAACCAACCAGGCAAGCGCTATGTTTGCTGTTGGAATTTCTGTATGATAAATTTATGCTCTCGTAGCTCAGGGGATAGAGCAAGGGATTTCTAATCCCTTGGTCGTAGGTTCGAATCCTACCGAGGGCGTCCTCTAGACCCAATAAAACTTTGAAACTGTGTTGAGTTCTGCCAGACTCCGTTGTAGTGGTTCAATCTTGGTCAGATGATGGAATTGTTGAATATCTTTATCCCAGAGTGCGTCACCATAACGCGCCGCAAAGGCTGCACGGGTATCAATATCAGGAATCCGATAAGTTCTTAGGTCTAGATTGTAAATCTCTTTGGCTTTGGCAACTAGCTCTAAGGTTTCAAGGAAATGATGTAGCGTGTCAAGAAACACTACCGGCACCGATATTACTGGTTTAAGCTCACGATAGAGAATATCGGTAATCACTAAATCATCAACATTAAAGGCACTGGTCTGCACTAGACCTATGGGGATATTCTCAACACACCAAGCCAAAATGTCTCTTGGATCAGCCGTATCGAATCGCTGATTGAGTTCCTCTAAATCAAAATTAGGAGATTGAACCAATGCTGATGCCGATTGAGTCATAATAGCTTTCGCCTCTCATTTTTGCAGACTGTTCAATCCAGTTCATCCTAACTAACCCAATCAAGATGAATCCACCAGAAAACCGTACATCAATTGGCGAAAAGTCTTACCAATAAAGCTGTATATTACCGAATACAGGTTCAATTTTTGGTTAAATCAATGGCACTCTGGGCTCAACCAAGGCAAGCCGAAGAAACTGGCGGATTGAGCAGAAATTAGAGGCTGATTCTAGTCGGAGCGAGCCAACTGTGCGTATAACCAAATAATTTTGGAGACAATTATTATGCAATTAATCCTATATAGCAAGCCCGGTTGCCACCTGTGTGAAGGATTACAAGAAAAGCTCGAACAGATTCAAGGCTTAAACTTGGCTCTAGATGTGCGAGATATTACAACGCGTGAGGATTGGTTCCAAGCCTATCAGTATGAAGTGCCGGTTTTGTGCCGAGGCCGTGCGGGTCAGGAAGAACCCTTGCCTCGTCCTTCTCCTCGCCTGAGTGTTCAGCAGTTGGAACGAATGTTACAGAATTATTTATCGGTAGATGAGGCAAAATAAGCGCAGAAACACGGAGAGAGGGGAACCGGAGAAAACTGCACAAGCTTAATCCAAGGGGACTGATTCCCCATGCCCCATGCCCGTTCTTTGTGAGGAGCAACAATTGAGATGAAATTACGCCAACTATTAGCTACGATTCCTAACATTGTGCAAATGCCTGACCACCCAGCACTGGAGGCTGAGGTGAAGGGACTCTCGACCAATTCCCATGCCTGTAAGGCAGGGGATTTATTTATTGGGATGCCAGGAACACGGGTTGATGGAGGAGAGTTTTGGCAAAGTGCGATCGCATCCGGTGCGATCGCTGCCCTAATTTCTACCCAAGCCGCTGAAAAAAGCCCTTCTCCAGAAGCTTTAGGGGCAAGTGCTTGTGTGATTTCTGCGACGGATATGACCATCGCCTGTGCCGAAGCCGCTGCCGCTTTCTATGGATATCCAGGACAGCAACTCAAGCTGATTGGTGTGACGGGTACCAACGGTAAAACCACAACCACCCATCTCATTGAATTTCTCCTCACTCATGCTCAGCAACCTACAGCACTTCTAGGTACCCTTTATACCCGTTGGCCTGGTTTCCAACAAACAGCCGTTCATACAACCCCGTTTCCGGTGGAACTGCAACAACAGCTCAAGTCAGCCTTGGAGGCAGGATGCCAGTTGGGTGTGATGGAAGTCAGTTCCCATGCCTTAGCTCAAGGCCGAGTGCTTGGTTGCTCGTTTGAGGTCGGAGTGTTTACCAATCTAACCCAAGACCATTTGGACTTCCACCGCGATATGGAAGATTACTTTGCCGCCAAAGCGCTTTTGTTTAATGCCAATTATCTCAAAGGACGGGCGATTATTAATATTGATGACCCCTATGGCAAGCGATTGGTAGAACAATTGCAGCCAGAACAGGTCTGGTCTTACAGTGTGCATGACCCCTCGGCTGACTTGTGGACGAGTGACCTGAACTATGAATCGACTGGGGTGAGTGGGATACTGCATACGCCTGCGGGTGAGGCTCCTTTCCGTTCGCCTTTGGTGGGTCAGTACAATTTATCTAATTGGCTGGCGGCGGTAGGAGCTGTTTTACAGGTGGGTTTGAAGTTAGAGACGGTGGTGGAGGCGCTCCCGCAATTTATGGGCGTTCCTGGACGGATGGAGCGGGTGCAAATCAAGCCAGAACAGGACGTGAGTGTGATTGTAGATTATGCTCATACGCCCGATAGTTTGGAGAATTTGCTCAAGGCATCGCGACCCTTTATTCAGGGCAAGATGATCTGTGTGTTTGGGTGTGGGGGCGATCGCGACCGCACAAAGCGTCCCAAAATGGGTAAAATTGCCGCCGAACTCGCTGATGTGGCGGTCGTGACTTCTGATAATCCCCGCACGGAAGACCCAGAGCGAATTTTACAAGACATCCTCGAAGGAATTCCGTCATCCGTGACGCCCATTGTACAAGGCGACCGCGCCACCGCCATTCGGACTGCTATCTTACAAGCTCAGCCGGGAGACGGTGTTTTAATTGCAGGGAAAGGTCACGAAGATTATCAAATTCTCGGTACTGAAAAAATTCACTTTGATGACCGAGAACAGGCACGAGAGGCACTTGCTGAGCGATTAGCCTAGTCTAAAATAGAATGATTCGTGACGTTTGAGTTTAAAAATCCTCATGAGACAAGCGATGATGACTGATGGCGAATGACTGGTGATTAACCGCAATGACCCTACCCTCGTCTCAAGGTTTGTCTCTCTATCAACTGGCTCTAGAAGCACTAGGAATTTCTCAGTCTTTTAGAGTCAGTTGTGACACGCTCAAATCGCTGGTAGGGGCATTAATCGATGTCCTGATTGAGGGGAAAATATCGGCAACACTTTGGGTCAAATTACCACCAAGAGTCGGCTGGTTAAGCGAACTTAAGCGTTACCAACAGCAAGCTTTTATGGCACACAAGATTTATCTGTGCAACGGTCGAAAGGAGGATTTATTAGAGACTAAGGATGGTGTTGTTCAGCTTGCTAATGTCAAACCAGAGAGCCAATTTTTCCCGATACAACTAACAGGGGGCAGCCAGCTAGAACGAGAATACTTTTTATTGATTCTCTCTGAGCCGTTTAGTGGTTTACTGGTGGCTCAGCCGATTGAGCCATGGGAATCCTCAATGCCAACGCAATTGCCTCAAACTCAACCGTTGTCAACGATTTTTACCCTGGAACGCCAAGTCATTCAGCAAGCCTTCGAGGGGATAAAAGAAGCGATCGCGGTGGATGATGCTATTTCTGAAGAGGTTCTAGAGTTCTGGAAAACTCGCTTTCCCCAAGGTAGCGCTTCTCAAGAAAAGGAAATACTCACCCAGCTTTTAGTCAAGCAACTACAGCAGACGGAGGCAATTCTCCACCCGTCTATCCCTAGCGATTTAAGCCTAGGCGATGCCGTTAACCGTAACGCTACAACAGAGCTAACACCGATTTTAGACACTACCCCAACTACGGCACCACCACCGGATGATGGCTTACGTGACAAAGATGAGCTTCTAAAGCGAGTAGTTCAGGAATTACGCACACCATTGACGAGTATGAAAACGGCGCTGAAGCTGTTGGATGCAGCGCAACTCAAGCCAATTCAGCGTAAACGCTACATACAGTTACTGAATACAGAGTGCGATCGCCAAAATTCTCTGATGACTGGTTTTCTAGAGTTAGCCCAACTAGAGAGCGAACCCCAGCCCCCTGTAATGCCGTCTGTACAACTGGCAGACATACTTCCCGGCGTGGTTAGCACTTATCAGGCGATCGCACAAGAAAAAGGTATCCAACTTGGCTATACAATTCCCTCTGGTCTTCCCTCTGTCTCCTGTTTGGAAACTTGGCTTCGACAAATCCTGATTAATCTTTTGCACAACAGTCTAAAGTTTACTCCGGCTGGCGGTCAAGTGAAAGTGCAAGCAACGCTTCAGGGTGAATATATCCAGTTAGTCTTTGAAGATACAGGTATTGGCATTGCCGCCCATGAAATACCCATCATTTTCGACATTTTTTACCGAGGACGCTCAACCATTACCCAAAACACAGGTGCGGGTCTAGGTTTAACCATTGTGCAGCAATTATTACTACGCTGTGGGGGTTCGATTTCGGTTACGAGTCAGGTAGGTGAAGGTTCTAGTTTCAAAGTAATGCTACTTGTTGCCTCTTCTACTGCCCCTTTGTGCCAAGGACGGAAGTAGACAGTTATTTCAGAATCAATACGAGCTTATTTTTATTTCTTTAGATAGATGATATATAATTTTACGCATAAAAACATATTCTCCGTGTGAAGTTTTTATGAAAAAAGTAGAAAAATTGATGGAGCTTCCGTAAAATTCAGGTGATTTTGATTTACTTATGAATGCTTCATCCTTATTGTGTAACTTCTATAAGTGGTTATGTGCAGGTAGATTTATATTTACTTGTGCAAGCTTAACCCCAAAAAAGTACTTCTAAGGTAAGGAGATTTCTCAGCCTCAGACGTTTGTTACAACAGCAGCTTCAAAGCATCTACTATGAAGTGTCTTCAGTTACGGTTTAAGTTTGACGCTATTGTCAGCAGTGATGAGTTCAGAGCCTACAAAGGCTACCCAGTCAATGCTCAACAGAAATGTCTGCTACATGTGCGGCGTCACATTAAGCAAGTAATGAACTTGGGCCACGGCAACAATTCTGAGCGTGGACAAGTGTTCTGGGACTTGATTGATAAAGCTGTTGCCCAGAATCTTCAGTGGCGCTTAAGTAATGAAGCAGCCTACCGAGTGTGGACAAACGGATTTAATTTCCGTCTCAAGCCTAGCCTACAGAGGTGGACAGCGCAAGCGGGAGATGAAACAGGCAGATTACTGCGTTCCCGGCACGACAAAATCCAGCAGTGGTGGTATTTCTTTGAATATCCGGAAGTTCCTTCGGTCAATAACGTGGCAAAGCCTGAGGCGTGCCGCTTAGCGCCTTGTTTCTCATTGTGTCTAGCCGTTACTAAGCAGCAGGCGCACAGGGGATCGCGTTCAATGAATCAATTTGCTCAAACAGCAGACTTGCTGAGCGTAGTACAGACCAGTCGGCTACAGGGAAGGTGGGTGCGGTCGTTTTTCCACGAAGTCTCGATCACTAAGGCAGGGTAGAAGTCTCTACTCTCCCCCTTAGCTCAACTCGGTACCTGAATCCTTACTAGCCTATTACAGGAGTTTTCTATGGAATCTAAACATTACGTCGAAGATATAGATTTTCAAAAGTACTGGCTTATTTTAAGACGACATTGGCTACCCGGTACGACGGCCTTTGCGGTGATTGTTGTGCTCGCAACCAGCTTGGCGTTCTTGAAAAAGCCAACCTATTCAGCACTAGGAAGGCTTCTGATTAAGAAGACAAATCCAACATCTGGCTTAGTAACAGAGGCATCAGCAAAAATAGGACAGTTGGAATCCTTAAATTTCATGAATACGCCTCTGGATACAGAAGCGGAGGTAATTCGTTCCATCCCCCTGATCCAAAAAACCATAGATACCTTAAAACTAAAAGACAAAGAGGGGAAGCCTCTAAAACCTGAGGACTTCCTCAAACAACTCACAGTAAAAGGTATCAAAGGAACCGATATATTGGAGATTTCTTTTAAAAGCAAGTCTCCACAGGAAGCGGCACAGATCGTCAACACACTCATCGATCTTTATAAGCGGAACAATATACTTAGTAATCGAGCGGAGGCCGTTGCAGCTCGCCAATTTATCACCCAACAGCTACCCGCTAGTGAGAGTACTGTGCGTCAAGCAGAAGCGAATCTGCGTATCTTTAGAGAAAAAAACAACATAGTCGCACTAGAAGAAGAAGCCACTACGGCTGTGGAGGTAATTGCGGAGCTAGACAAGAAATTAGACCAAACTCGAACTGAGCTTGAAGGTGTAACGGCTCGGGTCGAAGAACTCCAAAGGAAGACAGGTCTCAATTCACGGCAAGCTATGGCTCTGAACTCCCTTACTCAGTCTCCTGGGGTTCAGGAAGCGCTCGAAGAAGTCCACAAGCTAGAAAACAAGCTGGCTGCTGAGCAAAGCCGATTCCGAGACCAAAACCCCAACATCGTTAACCTGAAGCTCGATTTAGACGCTAAAAAGGCACTACTACAGGATCGGATCAGGCAGGTTCTTGGCAGTGGACAGCAAGTTCCCGGCACGAATTTGCAGATGGGGGAGCAAAAACAAAAACTGATCGCAGACCTAGTGAATGCCGAGGTGGAACGCCAAGATTTGGCGAATCAAGTCACTTACCTGTATCAGGCTCGATCGGCCTACAAACAACGGGTGAATGTCATACCCCGATTGCAACAGGGTCAGCGGGATTTACAGCGGCAAGTGGATGCCGCTCAAGCTTCCTATCAAGCTCTCTTAAAAAATCTCCAAGAAGTACGGATTGCGGAAAATCAAAATGTAGGTAACGCCAGCGTACTGGCCTATGCCAGCGTGGCAGACAAGCCTGTTGGTCCGAAGAAAAAGCTACTCCTAGGTGCAGGACTTGTGGGGGGCACCATGTTTTACGTAGTCGTTGCTTTCCTTCTAGACCTAAGAGATCCATCGATCAAAACAGCAAAAGATGTACGGGAGTTATATGGGTATACCTGGCTAGGAATGATTCCTAATTCAAAGAAAAAAGGGTTCTTTCATACCAGAAAACAAGACGAGTTTGTGCCGCCACTTCCCGTTAGAGACGCTCCTCAGGCGGTGAGTTCTCAAGCGTACCGGATGCTACAGGCTAACTTAAAATTTCTTAGCCCCGATAAAGAGCTGAAAGTCGTTGTAGTGACCAGTTCGGTTTCCAAAGAGGGCAAGTCTACGGTCTCTGCTAATTTGGCTGTAGCTATGGCTCAATTGGGTCACCGGGTCTTGTTGATTGATGCGGATTTGCATCATCCGATGCAGCATCATATATGGCACTTAGCGAATGCGGTAGGATTGAGCGATGTCATCGTGAATCGGTCTGAATTTGGCATCGCGGTGAGAGAAGTGATGGATAAGTTAGATGTCCTGCCATCGGGAGTCATACCTCCCAATCCTTTGGCTCTGCTTGACTCCAAGCGAATGAACTCATTAATTGAGGAGTTTTCTGGGACCTATGATTTTGTAATTCTTGATACGCCTCCTCTGATCTTAGCGGCTGATGCCCTAAGTTTGAGCAAAATGACGGATGGTGTTTTATTGGTAGCTCGACCAGGTATTCTCGACCGAGTCAGCGCTACCGCTGCTAAACAATTTTTGGTGCAATCAGGACAGAAAGTTTTAGGTCTAGTCATCAATGGTGTAAGAGTTGGAAACGAACCTGATAGTTACTTCCACCATGCTAAGTCCTACTACCAAGAGGACTTCACCACCTCAAAAGAGGTCACGACAGCTCAGAGGGAAAAAATTTCTGACCGCTCTTAAGTTGATCTGAAAGGTGATCCCCGTATTATTACTTACGTCAGAGGACAGGTATGAGCCTAAAGACTCATGTCCTGGGTGGAGGAACCTACCTTTTACTCCGTCAGGGGCTAGGGGTGATCATTAGCTTTGTGGGCAAGATTCTCAGTTTCGGGAAGATTGCGACTTGTCAAATTTCTATCGCTACCCTAGCCCGCTTGCAGGGAAACCGAGAGCGTCTGCAACTAGAACACCGTGAATCAGAAGAACCGGAATTTGTTTGTCAAAAAATCTAATTTGTAAAAATTATCTTTTCTCTGTTGCACTACTAGAGAGACTCCAGATTAATGCTAGAGCCTTTACCACCACGTAAATTAGTTAGCCCACTCTTACACCTTGCCGAAGAGAGATTCGCGGTTTTTGGCGTACTCGTTTTTTCGGGAGTCTTGACTTGTTCAAGCTATTACAATGTGTCGGAGGGCATCGGAGGATATGGTTTTTATGTCTCTTCCAGGTTCGACACTGCTGCATCGCTGATGCAGTTGGGAATTTATGCGGCTACTATCTTCCTGCTGCTTGCGCGATTAAAAAGTGTTGTTCTTCCTGCGCTGAGAGACCCATTCCTATGGGGTTTGGTAGGACTTATCGTGTTCTCTTTTATTTGGTCTGATTTCCCCGAACTCTCACAAAAAGCCGGTATAAAAACTTTATATACAACCTTGTTTGGACTATACTTGGCTTCGCGCTTTACCTTGAAAGAGCAACTACGGATAATAGCGTGGGCATTGCTTATCGCCACAGTGTTCAGCTTACTGTACACCCTAGCATTTCGGGGGGCTGGCATAGAGCAAGGAACTCATTCAGGCTCTTGGCGGGGACCGTTGATACACAAAAACCACTTTGGTCGCCTTATGGTCGTATCGTCGCTAGTTTGCTTACTGGCGGCTTTCAACAGTGGCAGGTATCGTTACCTGATGTGGGTTGGCTGTGGTCTTTCTGTTGCTCTGCTTCTGCTTTCAGATTCAGGAACCGGTTTAATCGTCTTTCTAACCCTTGTGATTCTCTTGCCTTTTTACAGGGCTTTGCGGTTGAGCGACTCCCTGGCTATTCCCTTCTTTATTACTATGATCACCGTGGCTGGAGGTATAGCTTTATGGGCTGGCACCAATTGGAATGACTTACTGTTTAGTTACGGGAAAGACCCTACCCTCAGCGGTCGGACTCATATCTGGGATGCTGTAATTGAACGATTATGGCATCGCCCGTGGTTAGGTTATGGGTATCACGGGTTTTGGGAGGAGAGAGGGGAATCAGTCTATGTTTTTCGTGCCGTTCACTACCTAGTCTACCAAGCTCACAATGGGTTTTTAAACATAGCGATCGAGCTTGGCTTCTTAGGGTTGTTTTGTTACTCGCTGAGTATGCTTTTCACCTACATCCGAGCAATAAGATGCGTGCGTTCAGATCAAACATCCGCAGAGCTATGGCCAATAATATACGTAACATTCTTACTGATGTTTAACTATACCGAGACTACAACTGTAGAGCAAAACTCTATCTTCTGGGTATTATTTGTAGCAATAAGTCTCTCTTTAAAACGTGGAAAGTGGGTGAAGCTTCGGGAAGAAAGCGAAATCAGAGAAAAGAAAAATTTAGTCGGACAGACCTAGAAAGGCTTCGCTATTCATTTAATTCTCACATCTTTTACCTTTCTCTCTAATATCCCTACTTATTATGCTCAACCAATCTGTCGGCTTAACTGATTTACTATCCAAATCCCTGGCAGAGAATAGGTCTATGAATATCCAAGCAAAACTTCCGACCAGTATGCATCAAATGCTTAGCTGTCCAGTTTGCAGGTCGCAAGTGATATTGAATCAGGAGCAAATTGACTGCACCAACCCTTCCTGTAAAATGCAGTTTCCAATCGTTGATGGCATCCCAGTTTTAATTAATGAATCTTCCAGTATCTTCTCTTTCAGTGACTTTTTGAGTCAAAAAGATACTACCTTCACTTTTCAGTCTCAGTCTAAACTCAAAAAATTCTTAACGAATCGCCTACCCGATATTAATGCAAACATGAAGGGAAAGCGGAATTACAACAAGTTTTTAGAGCTGGTGAAGAAGCAGAATGAAAGACCTAAGATTTTGGTACTCGGTGGGGGTATTGTGGGGGATGGCATGGAAGAGATATTGTCCAATCCCTCTGTGGAGCTCGTTAGCAGTGATGTTTCTTTTGGGCCTTGTACAGCCCTGATCTGTGATGCCCACGATATCCCCTTTGAGGATAATTCGTTTGATGGTGTAATCGCTCAAGCGGTACTTGAACACGTTTTAGACCCCAATCGATGTGTAGAAGAAATTCATCGAGTCCTGAAAGAAAATGGCGTGGTTTATGCCGAGACTCCGTTTATGCAACAAGTCCACATGGGGAGATATGATTTCACTCGCTTTACTCACTTAGGGCATCGTCGCTTATTTCGGAAATTTGAAGAAGTTTCGAGTGGTCCAACCTGTGGGCCGGGAATGGCATTAGCTTGGTCTTATCAGTACTTTCTTTTAAGCTTTGTCAAATCATCAGCCGCCAAAAATATTGTCAAAGCTTTTACTCGATTAACTTCTTTTTGGTTAAAATATTTCGATTATTTCTTGATTGATAAGCCGGGAACCTTTGATGCGGCATCTGGATATTATTTTATCGGTACCAAAAGCGATCGCGTTCTGGGCGATCGAGAACTGATAAAGCTTTATCGAGGCATACAATAGAGACTTTAATTTTCGTGACAGACGTTTATTCAGCCTAAAAAATGCCTAAACTCGCTATTTTTCTCACCTATCTCCGTGGAGGTGGGGTCGAGAGAGTCATCCTTAACTTAGCTCGTGGTTTTGTTGAGCAAGGTTTAAGCGTAGATTTAGTTTTAGTCAGGGAGGAAGGTGAATTTTTGTCCCTGGTACCGCCAGGGGTGCGAATTGTGAATCTGAACGGTAAACGCCTGATATCTAGCATCCCCGCTTTGGTACGCTACCTGCAACAGAACAAACCTGTTGCTTTGCTTTCGGCGATGCAGGATATTAACTTAGTAGCCCTCTGGAGTCGGAGGCTTGCGGGTGTATCGACCCGTGTGGTCATAAGTGTACACAACACCGTCTCGCAAGAGTCCCAAAATTCAGCCCAGTTGAAGCGACGATTTGCACCGTACTTGGCACGACTATTCTATCCTTGGGCAGATGCTATTGTTACGGTATCCCAAGGGTCGGCGGAGGATTTGATGCGTTTGGGCTTATCCTCAGAACGGATTCGCGTGATTTACAACCCAGTCGTAACCCCAGAGGTTTTTGAAAAAGTTGCTGAACCCATTGACCATCCTTGGTTTGAGCCTGGTTCACCTCCAGTGATTTTGGGTGTGGGACGATTGGCAAAGCAGAAAGACTTTCCCACGCTAATTCGAGCCTTTGCTCAAGTGCGACAGCATCGTCCGGCTAGGCTGATGATTTTGGGTGAAGGGCAAGAACGCTCAGAGATTGAGGCTTTAGTGCAAGAGCTAGGGATAGAAAAAGATGTAGCTTTACCTGGGTTTGTGACAAATCCCTATGCTTACATGGCTTCATCGGCAGTATTCGTCCTATCCTCCTTATTTGAAGGGTTGCCCACGGTACTGATTGAGGCGATAGCAGGGGGAACCAAGGTGGTTTCTACCGACTGCAAGAGTGGGCCGGCAGAGATTTTGTCAAACGGGCAGTACGGCAAGTTAGTGCCGGTGGGCGACATTAACGCTATTGCAGAGGCAATTTTGAGTAGCTTGGAGGAGCCTCCTAACCCTGAAGTGCTACAACGCCGAGCGGCTGATTTCTCGCTTGATAAAGCGGTTGCCCAATATGGGCGGGTATTGCAGGTCGGTTAATATAACCCAAACTAAGGCTAGAAACCAAGTGATTCACTGTTAAATTTGGATAACATTTTTGGGTGGTGCGATCACCTTACACAAAGCCTTGATCAATTAAGACTATTCGCCTAACACTTGTAATGATATTAAATGCCTATAGGGGGTAAAACATGAAGGATAAACCTGTCGTTAGCATCGCCATTAATAACTACAATTACGAGCGTTTCCTGCCGGAGGCGATTGATAGCGCGCTCAATCAAACCTATCCCCACATTGAGGTAATTGTGGTGGATGATGGTTCTACGGATAACTCCAAGGAAATTATTAAAAATTATGGGGATAAGATTATCCCTGTTTTTAAAGAAAATGGGGGACAAGCTTCGGCTTTCAATGCTGGCTTTGCGGCGAGTCGAGGGGATATTATTTGCTTTTTAGATGCTGATGATGCCTTTGTGCCGGAAAAGGCGGCAGAAATCGTGAAGGCATTTGGCGATCACCAAGATGCGGGTTGGTGTTTCCATTCCCTTAAGTGGGTGGATGCCGATGGCAAAACCTCTATTAATAAAAACAGCCAGGAAGATGCATCAATTCATAAAAACAGCCATGAAAGTCTAATTCACAAGTACGATTTGAGAGCGCACATCAAAGAAGGCAAACTCAAGGATAAATTAGACAATCTGCCCTCTACCACCGGTCTTTGCTTTACGCGATCGCTTCTACAACAGATTCTTCCCATGCCTGAAGCGAAAAGAATTGGTCTGAATGATGGGTATTTAGAATTCACGTCCATCGGACTGAGTAAAGGCATAATCTTAAATCAAGAATTAGCGCTTTATCGGGTACATGGTTCCAATGCTTATGCCCAAAGACCAGACCGTCAAAAAGTACAAGCTAGAATTATCGTCTTAACAGCCTATTGGATGCGAACTAAATTCCCAGAATTTTCTAAGTTTACGAATAATTTATTGGCAACGGGTTTGGGAATGTATCAACGTGCAGGAGGGGTTGAAATGGAATGCCAGGAATTTGTCGAAAATTATCTAACTTCTATTACGTTCCCAGAAAAATTTGAAATATATCTTAGGGCACTTTACAATTACATCAAAAATACTAAATTTCAATAAATCCATTTTTAAACGACGATTTTAGATTAATTTTGTCTTATTTTTTCAATTTTAATGTAAAAATCTCGCCGATAACATCAGTCTGCTATTTCGCTCTTTTTGTGTCTACTTACTTTATTGAGCTGCATTGTGAATAAGTTAACGGCGGTAAGCCAAAAGCTCAGTCCTGGACTCCGTAAGATTATTAAGAACATAGGCTGGCTGTTTGCCGATCGCGTCCTACGCATGGGTGTAGGATTTCTCGTCGGCGCTTGGGTAGCCCGTTATCTAGGGCCGCAGCAGTTTGGTTTATACAACTACGCGATCGCTTTTGTTTCCCTATTTACTGCGCTTGCCACACTGGGATTAGACCAAATTGTGGTGCGTAATATTGTTCGTGAACCCTCTTGTAAAGATGAAACCCTAGGTACTACTTTCGCCCTAAAATTTATTGGCGGAATTGTCACCTTATGTCTAACCCTTGGCATCATTCACCTGCTACGGCCTGAGGACAGCCTAACTCGCTGGCTGGTAGGAATCACAGCAACAGGCATGATTTTTCAGGCATTTGATACCATCGATTTGTGGTTTCAGTTTAAAGTTGATTCCAAATATACGGTTGTTGCTAAAAATACAGGCTTTATCATTATCACGGTTATCAAAATAGCTTTAATCCAAATTAAAGCTCCTCTGATTGCTTTTGCCTGGACAGGTTTATTGGAAATTGCTTTAGGGGCTGTAGGTTTAGTTCTTGCCTATACCTTAAGGGGAGAAAACTTTAAAGCATGGCATTTCAGTTGGCTACAAGCCAAAATGTTGCTGAAAGAAAGCTGGCCTATGATCGTTGCTGGCATATCGATTATGATTTACGTGCGAATCGATCAGATTATGTTAGGTGAACTCATCGGTTCTGAGTCTGTGGGCATTTATTCAGTCGCCTCACGACTCTCAGAACTTTGGGGCTTTGTGCCGACAGCGATTGTTTCTTCCTTTAATCCTTCTATTATTGAAGCGAAGAAAGTGAGTGAAGAGCTTTACTATAATAAGCTACAGAAAGTTTTCAATATTATGACGGTTTTAGCTTATGGAATTGCGATTCCCACTACGTTTCTGTCCCAAGAAATTGTTGTCCTTCTATTTGGTGATAGTTATGCCGCCTCTGGAGGGGTCTTGGCGATCTATATCTGGGGACAATTATTTTCTTTTTTAGGCATCGCTCGCATAACTTGGACTGTTACAGAGGGATTGACCATGTATGCCTTAGTTTTTGCCAGCGCTGGGGCTATTGTAAATATTATATTAAACCTTTGGTTAATTCCAATTTATCAAGAAACAGGAGCGGCAATCGCAACTGTGATTTCCTACGGATTAGTAGATTACGTTGTTTTTCTTTTATATCGTCCATTTTTTAAAGTGGGTCAATTAATGACTAATGCGCTAACGTTGAGGTTTGTCTTTGCCCATGTTCTGCAAAGACTGAGATAGCCACTCAAAACTGTTATTTTGAAGTCTTCAATAGCTCAATCCATTAAGTCTTTAACCTCACCACTATTGCCCAGCACTGAAGACACCTTATTGTCATCCTTATATATTAATGAAACCGGCAATAATCAGAAGGGAAACATTTAAAATACCACAGCTAATGCGTTGGGTTGTGGCTCCTGTCTTGATGGGCTTTATCGTTGGGTGTGCCACGAATAATCAAACACCTCAAGCGATTACACTGGCCGCGCCCATGAACTCAGCTATGGGGCAGAATGGGTATCGCTGGGCTAATGTGTCTATAGGCGGGGGAGGCTTTGTTACAGGTGTTTACCTCCATCCCCGACAAAAAGATCTGGTTTATATTAGGACTGACGTGGGTGGCTTTTATCGTTGGAATGCCGCAGATAAAAGCTGGATTCCCTTAAATGACAGCTTTGGGCTTGCCCAAAAAACCTACTACGGCGGAGAAGCGCTAGCGGTTGATCCCAACAACCCCAATATTGTCTATATGGCGGCAGGGAAATACTCACAGTGGGAGCCAAAGGGGTCAATTTTTAAGTCTACAAATCAGGGCAAAACTTGGACTAAGCTGAAGATAGATTTAGGGATGGACAGCAATGACGAGCAGCGTTGGGCAGGAGAGAGACTGGCCGTCAATCCATCGAATTCCAACGACATCTTTTTTGGTTCTCGGCACGATGGCTTGTGGCAGTCGTCGGATGCGGGGGCGACATGGCGCAAAGTCACATCTTGTTCCCCTACTCTGACTAAAGGGATTGGCATTCTGGGCATCATGTTTGACCAGCAAGTGCCCGGTTTAATGTACATGAATGCCTATGGAGATGGAATCTATCAGTCCACGGATACGGGTGTGACTTGGAGCAAAATCGAGGGCAGTCCCCAGCAGGCACAACGTATGGCGATAGCGAATAACGGGGTACTCTATGTCACCCATAATTCTGGCGTGAGCCAATATGCAAACGGGGTTTGGCGCAATATCACCCCCAAGGGCAACCCATCCTCTTTTAACGCTTTGGGAGTGAACCCAACGAATCCCAAACACATCTTGGTCGCTTTGGAACAGTCAACCTCTACTAAAATCTATGAAACCTTAGATGGAGGAGATAACTGGACTGAAAAAAAGGCATCCATCAAGCACAGGGTTCCTTGGTGGGATGACTCGATGTTTGCAACATGGACTTCCGCCATTGAGTTTGACCCAAACGTTTCAGGCAAAGTCTGGATGACGAATGGGTTTGGAATTTGGCAAACGGACAATATCAACCCCAATCCAGTTGTTTGGACTAATTATCAGCAGGGACACGAGGAAGTTGTAGCGTTTGCCCTAGCAGCACCTACAAAAGGAGCTATGTTGTTGAGTGGTGTCGCTGATGTCGATGGTTTTTATCACAATAACGGGCTTGATGCCTTTCCATCCAAACGGTTTGACGGCATTGCTGACTCGAATCACGTCAATCGAGATACCCTTAGCATTGCCTATTCCGAAAGCGAACCCTTGCACATCGTCCGCTTGGGCGGTAGTCGCTGGAACTCAACCTTTACAGGAGCAACTTCTCAAGATGGCGGATTGACTTGGAAAAAGTTTCCGTCGTTTCCGCCGAAAACAATACCCCTGCGCGTCGCTGTATCGGCAACGAATCCCAAGCTGTTTGTCGTGACACTGAGCAAAGCTCAACCTGTTCGCACAATGGATGGAGGTGCTTCATGGAGCAAAGTATCCGGATTGCCCGATGGTGCTGAAGGCCCGTGGTATTGGGGTCAGCCCTTGGTTGCCGACAAGGTAGAGGGTGATACTTTTTACTACTACAACGAAGGGAAAGTCTACCGCAGTACAGACGGGGGCGAATCTTTCAGCCTGGTTAACTCATCGCTTCCCACCCGCAAATGGGATTGGTATTCGCTGAAAACAGTACCCGGCTTTAAAGATGAAGTTTGGCTCAGCTTAGACTGGAACGGTTTGTACCGCTCAACCGATGGCGGTAAAACCATGACAAAGTTGTCCTCGGTGGAGCGGGCACATCTGTTTGCATTCGGAAAGCCAGAGACAGGAAGTACAACGCCGACACTTTATCTGTATGGGAGAGTTGCCGGCATGGGGGACGGCATCTTCCGTTCTCTCGACAGAGGAGAAACATGGACTAGCATTGGTTCTGTAGAAAACCCGATTGGTGGTGAGCCAAATGTGATGGAGGCGAGTTGGAAGCAATTTGGGCTAGTCTTTATTGGCACTAACGGCAGGGGCATTTTTTACGGAACTCCAGACAGCCCTCAGCGTTAGCAGGTTACATCTTCCACCAAGTGAAACGCGGTGAGTCGGGGAATCAATCAGCAGCACAGGCTTTCTACATCCGTGCGATAAGTCGTTTGGCGGGTGCAATCTAAGTTTAAGAGGGCTTTTGTTTCGCTCCCTTGAATATGTATCGAAAGCGTTCAAGAAGAAGTTCCCAGCCTAGAGCGACTTTGAGACTCTCTAGACACTCCTTTTTCGCCGATACTACGCTCTTTCAAGCTCTTCTTTTTCGCAGCTTTGGCGGGTGAAAAGAGAGAGGAAACCAGGGATTCGGCGGTCATGACAACAACCGAAATGGCCAAGACAATAAAAGCCCCAACGGTGAGACTTAACATCAAGGCTACAGAAGTTAGTTTTTTTAGGACTGCTGTCATATAGAGAGTTTCCAGTATAAGGTAGCTTCACTCTTACAGCATCTTAGAGAGTATGCCGTGTTGCCATCCGTAAATCTTCTGAAATTGAGTAGAAAAGAATCTATGATAAATAAGCGAAATAACACTTGTGTGATTACATAAACTATGCATCTAAGTTAGTGGCTCCCGTAGCGCTACTAACTCCCATCGGTTTAGCAAGACGGACGAAAGCGGAAAATCCCATCCGTGTCGAAGTTTGGCTAAACATTCATCCGTCTTGCCTGTTATCAACCTGGTAGTGGGAGCCTTAGTGGGGAGAGACGGGTTCGTCCTTGATTAAGTTCTGCCAACTCTCCTTTTTTGGTGCTTTTGCTAGTGAGAGTACCCTTTTAACGAAGGATTCGCCGGTTACCACAACGACTGAAGCGGCCAAAACGACGAAGGCAAAAGCGGTAAACACCAACATTAACAACATAGAGGTGAGTCTTTGAGCCAGACTTCCTGCAAACACAACGACTCTCGTTTTAAGGATAAAGCTCAAACACTGTGTAACTCGGTTTGATGGCTCCAACTGATTACGTTCCATGTCAATTAGTACCTGAAGAATAAGTGCTGAGGTCGAGTAGATGTCTTGCTGAAGTCAGTTCTAGCTATCTAGCTATAGTACTTATCACCCTTGAATTGGTCTTTTATGCCATGAGCTGATTTTAGCCTTCTTAACCTTAAGTATTTCCTTAGATAGATGAAAGTTCATCATCCTTTTGAAAAAGTCCCATCTTTTTGAGGGAACTGTAAAGCTTAGCACACTTGTGCTTAATAGTAATGGTAACTCTGTCCATTGAACGCATGAGGATGATGAACCTGAGTTCAACACAAAGATATGACGGCACTACGCTAGCGACGAGAGAATCTTACAGAAAATTAGATTGTCGGAAAGCTGATTTATAAAGGAAATCTTAAATATTTACGGTGTATTAACGCACTGTAACCCACCCGCTCAAGACGATGCATTACGGCGCAGACAAGCGCCCAATAGAGATAAAATTGCCTGACATGATACCCCTAACGTCTCCTACGGGCACTTAATGTTTACTTTATAATTGACCTCTTACTGATTAGGTTAGAAACGGTTTGAAAACTATAGCCCTTCTCCTTCAAGTTTTCAATCAATCTTTCCGTCGCTACAACGGTTCGTGAACGCTCTCCTCCGCCATCATGCATCAGTATAATTGAGCCAGGACGAACCTGTTCAAGCACACTCGCTTCTATCACTTCTGAATTAGATGCTTCATAATCTTTTGTATCAATCGTCCACAATATATTTTTCTTGTTTAACTTGGCTAGAAGGTAGGGAAGGACTATCAGTTTACGTCCATAGGGAGCGCGGAAATGAATTTCATCTTTCACACCTAATTGACGCAGAAGTTGATCAGTTTTCTGTATCTCTGACCAAATAAACCCAGGTTTTTCAGAAATCAGCGCTTTGTGAGAATAAGAGTGATTTCCTATCTCATGTCCTTTAGACACGATGAGTCGAAGGGTATCTGGGTATTTTTCAACTGTCTTGCCGACAACAAAGAAAGTAGCTTTGATCTGATGGCGCTCTAAAATCTCTAACAACTGATTGGTATAAGGTGGATTGGGACCATCATCATAGGTCAACGCCACTACTTTATCTTTTGTATTCACATGATTAACAAGTTCGCCAAAGCTTTGGAATTTTAAACTCATTGAAAATTTGTTTAATAGTTTTAATCCCAAAAATATAAAAGCCACAGTAAATAAAACAATTAAGATGTTAATAATATTACGATCCATAAACATAGTTTTACTTCTTACTTTTAAACCTGGAATGACGAGAACATTGATACTCAACAACTCAGCTAATCGGCATAAAACATTGAATAACTTAAATAGACAGGATGCTCATCCCATTATAAAAAGGCGGAAATCTAAATCGCTCTCTTAAATACATAACAGCTTATACAGTAACTTTCGCCAACAGGCTCTTACACCCAATACTTAATCCCCATACCTGAGATAGATGATTATTTTATCCAGTATTCGTAAAAAAAATTAAAGAAACTGTTAAGCGTCAAAAAAATTTATCCTAATTTCAAGAAAGCGGAATGAATATCTTTAAGCAACTCTCCCTATTACTACGGTTCGTTAGATTTAAGCGCTTTCTTGGTTCACTCTTCTTTTCTTATCAGCGAGATCGGTGGGAACGCCAGTCTCCCAGTTCTCAGACTTCGGAACCCTTGCAAGAACCAGGAAAACTGCTTCAAGCTGAACCAACAACAACCGGAGGGCGCTTTTACTTTGAGCAAGCCGAACTGGAAATTAGCTTTTTATCTGCCGATTTAATCCGAGTCGATTGGAAGCCTGGAATCCCTCCGATTCCTTATGGAATTGCCCGTCAGGATTGGTCGGAAGTAGAAACAAATTTACAGGAAACGGCTGAGGGTTGGGTGCTGTCGAGTACTGCCCTAAAAGTCGTTATCGCAGACAATGGCAAGCTAAAATTGCACAATGCTAACGGGCAGATCATCCGGGAAGAACGACCTCCACAGCGACAAGGTGAAGCCTGGACTCATCGGGCACAACTGCGAGAAGAAGAACACATTTACGGTTTAGGAGAACGGGCAGCCTCTCTCAACCTGCGTAGACCCAAAACTGAGGCGCAGCACATCGAAACTTACCGACTTTGGCACTATGATGCAGGCGGGATGTATAGTTCTGGGACTGACCCCCTTTACCTGTGCATTCCAGTGTATTTGGGTTTACATAAACAAGGAAGTTACCTCGTTTTTTACGAAAACACCCATTCCGGCAACGTTACTTTTAAAGATGTTGCTGAAGTCTCCTTTGAAGGCGGCGCACTGCGTTATTACCTGAGTGTGGGGCAGCCGACCCAACTGCTGGAACGCTATACCGAGTTAACCGGACGCCCTCCCCTCCCTCCTCGTTGGGCATTTGGCTATCATCAGTCGCGCTGGGGTTATGAAACTGAAGAAGCTGTCCGAGAAACAGCCAACGGCTTTCAGCATCACGATTTACCCTTAAGTGCGATCCACCTCGACATCGACTGCAAAGACAATTTCCGTTCCTTCACTATTGATCCCGATCGCTTTCCCAAACTCAGAGAATTCAACCAGGAACTCGCTGCCAAAGGAGTTCGCTTAATTACCATTGTCAACCCTGGAGTCAAAGCCGATCGCAACAGCGACCTATTTGAGGAAGGACGAGCACAAGAAGTGTTTTGCACCTATCCCAACGGCAAACTCGTCCTCGCCCCTGTTTGGCCTGGGATGTGCGCCTTCCCCGATTTTACCAACCCCCTTGCCCGTCATTGGTGGAGTCGGCAGTATGAATACCTCCTCGATTTAGGGGTAACGGGATTCTGGCACGATATGAATGAACCGGGAGTTTTTACCCTGCGAGGAGATGCCACGCTTCCCCGCCCCACTCGGCATTCGATGGAAGGCAGAGGCGGTACCCACGTTGAGGCGCATAACGTTTACGGATTGCAGCAGGCGCGGGCTGGGTATGAAGCCCTGTGCGAGTACCAACCGGAAAAACGTCCTTTTATTGTCTCGCGATCGGGTTGGGCGGGGTTGCAGCGTTATGCCTGGACTTGGACGGGGGATGTAGAAACCAGTTGGCAAGGGTTGCGCCAAACGGTGCCGACTATCCTAGGGATGAGTCTTTCCGGAATTCCTTACACAGGGCCGGATATTGGCGGCTTTAAGGGAAATCCTTCGGATGAGCTCTACCTGCGCTGGTTCCAACTATCCAGTTTTCTTACCTTTTGTAGAACACATTCGGCGAATAATGTCAAGCCACGTACACCCTGGAGTTATGGCGGAACGGTTCTTAATCATGTTCGGGAATGCTTGCGTCTGCGCTATCGTCTGATTCCCTATTTCTATACCCTAGCGTGGGAAGCAAATCGGACGGGGCATCCCCTGATTCGTCCCCTTTTCTGGTGCGATCCCGATGATCAGAGGCTTTGGGGTGTGGAGGATGCGTTTTGCTTGGGTGATGCGCTGCTGGTGTGTCCGGTGCTGGAAGAGGGAGTAGGATCGCGAAAAGTTATCCTTCCTCAAGGCGGCTGGTACAACTTCTGGGATGATGCGCTAATTACAGGAGCAAATGAGATTACTGTAGATGCTCCCTTAGAACGAATTCCACTTCTGGTTAAGGCGGGAAGTATTTTGCCAATGGAAGAAGGGGAACAACTTACTCTTCATCTTTACCCACCTGTGCAAGGAAGCGGTGAAGGATGCCTGTATAGTGATGCAGGGGATGGATATGGAGAGTGGCGATGCGATCGCTTCCGGATGGACAAGGGTGAGAACGGCATCGAGCTAACCTGGGAGCAAGAAGGAAATTATCCTTTTCCGTACACGAGTGTCCAGGTTCATCTACACGGGATTGAACTCAAGCAAGCTTGGATGGATGGGAAAGAAGTCCCTTGCCAGGGAAATGTTGTGGAGTGCGATCGCTCCTTATGGGACTCATCTCAAATTATTGCGATTAGATTTTCTACTCACCAAGTGGTTTGAGCTAGACTGTGGCTTTACGCCCCAATGATTTGAAGGTTACGCATGATTGCATCGAAAGTGCGATCGCATCAGTGGCAGTGAGGAGATTCCCTACAAGATAAGCTGTTACGCATGTAATTTGCTTGTTGAGGCGGCGGGGGAGCAGGGCCAGAGCTTTAGTGAGGACAGGGGAGCAGGGGAGAGGATTTGAGCTCTTTTATCCTGTGTTTAGAATGTGCAAGTTAAATGCGCTTTAGCTTACCTTTGCCTCGCCTGTTGGAAAACCCAATCATTGTGCGATGCCTACGGCGGTTCGCGCAGCGACCATCGCATAATGTCCGCGCAACACCAAAAATCTTCCTATGATTTGCATAAGCTGAGTTTTTAGAGATATAGAAAAACTGGGTAAGAGAGTGAGGCATCGCCATCATGAAGGGAAAAGCACCAGTCAGGAAAGCGCTACCGTGGGCGGTTACACTCATCACAGTCATGGAGTTACTGGGTGGAGTACCAGCACCCGTGGTAGGGCAAGCCAATCCCCCCCAGTCTGCCCAACAGTCAGCAGAGCTGGAGGAAGCTAAGCGGCTGAACCAACAGGTAGTTCAGCTTATAAACCAAGGGCAGTACGCTGCTGCCATTCCCCTGGCAGAACGCACCCTCGATATCCTCGAAAAAGTGCTGGGCAAAGAACACCCCGTTGTTGCCAGCAGTCTCAACAATCTGGCAAATCTGTACGTGGAGATGGGAAACTACAGCCAAGCCGAACCCTTGTACCAACGCTCTTTAGCAATCTCCGAGAAAGTGCTGGGTAAAGAGCATCCCGATGTTGCACAAAGTCTCAACAATCTGGTAGCGCTGTACCACACACAGGGGAACTACAGCCAAGCCGAACCTCTGGTGCAACGCTCCCTCGCTATCCGAGAGAAAGTGCTGGGCAAAGATCATCCCGATGTTGCACAAAGTCTCAACAATCTGGCAGAACTGTACAAGGCACAGGGAAACTACAGCCAAGCTGAACCTTTATACCAACGCTCCCTAGCAATCGAAGAGAAAGTACTGGGCAAAGATCATCCCGAGGTTGCACAAAGTCTCAACAATTTGGCAAGGCTGTACGAAGTACAGGGGAACTACAGCCAAGCAGAACCCCTGTACCAACGATCCTTAGCAATCCGCGAGAAAGTGCTGGGTTCTGAACATCCCGATTTTGCCACCGGTCTCTACGCTCTGGCAGTGCTGTACCAGGCACAGGGGAACTACAGCCAAGCAGAACCTCTGTACCAACGCTCTTTGGCAATCTCGGAGAGAGTACTGGGTTCTGAACATCCCGATTTTGCCACCAGTCTCAACGGTCTGGCATCGCTGTATATAGCACAAGGGAATTACAGCCAAGCTGAACCCCTGTTGCAACGCTCTTTAGCCATCCGGGAGAGAGTACTGGGCAAAGAACATCCCGATGTTGCCCTCAGTCTCAACAATCTAGCAGGACTGTACCAGGTACAGGGAAACTACAGCCAAGCCGAACCCCTTTACCAACGCTCCCTCGCTATCCGAGAGAAAGTGCTGGGTTCTGAGCATCCCGATGTTGCACAAAGTCTTAACAATCTGGGAGGGCTGTACAACGCACAGGGAAACTACAGCCAAGCTGAACCTCTATTGCAACGCTCCTTGGCAATTTTGGAGAAGGCGTTGGGCAAAGAGCATTCCCTTGTTGCCACCAGTCTAGGCAATCTGGCAATACTGTACCAGTATATGGGAAACTACAGCCAAGCCGAACCCCTTTACCAACGCTCCATCGCAATCGAAGAGAAAGTGCTGGGCAAAGAGCATCCCGATGTTGCACAAAGTCTCAACAATCTGGCAAATCTGTACAACGCACAGGGAAACTACAGTCAAGCCGAACCTCTATTGCAACGCTCCTTGGCAATTTTGGAGAAGGCGTTGGGCAAAGAACAGCCCCATATTGCCACCAGCCTCAGGAATCTGGCATGGTTGTACCAAGCGCAAGGTGACACCGCCCGTGCCCTGGAATTCAAAACCCGTGCCACCAACATCGAAGAACGCAACCTCGCCCTTATCCTCACCACTGGCTCTGAAGCCCGAAAACGCGCCTACATGGCTACCCTCTCCGGTTACACTAACGCTAATATTTCTTTGCACGTCCAAGGCGTACCCAACAACCCGGAAGCTGCCCGCCTCGCCCTCACCACCACCTTACAACGCAAAGGTCGCATCCTCGATGCCCTCACCGACAGCCTGCAAACCCTACGCCAAAACCTCAAACCCGAAGACCAAACTTTACTCAGCCAACTCGCTGATACTCGCTCCCAGTTAGCCGCCTTAATCTTCAATAAACCCGAAGACATCCCACTTGAACAATACCAACAGCAAGTCGCCACGCTCAAAGCTCAAGCCGAACAACTGGAAAATACCCTCTCCCGCCGCAGCGCCGAGTTCCGCACCGAAACCCAACCCGTCACCATCGAAGCGGTGCAGCAGTTAATTCCTACCGATACTGCCTTAGTTGAACTGGTACAGTACAAACCCTTCAACGCCAAAGCCACAAAACAAAATGAAAAATGGGGTAAACCTCGCTACGTCGCCTACATCCTGCACTCCAAAGGCAATATCCAATGGATAGACTTAGGCGAAGCTGCACCCATCAACCAAGCCGTTGAAGACTTCCGCAACGCCCTGCAATCCCCAACCTCAACTATCAAACCCATCGCCCGTACCTTAGATGAACTCTTGATGCAGCCCATCCGCCAAAAATTGGGCAATACTCGCACCATCCTCCTTTCCCCCGATAGCCAACTCAACCTCATCCCCTTCGCCGCCTTAGTTGATGAAAATAACCGCTATCTGGTCGAGAACTATTCCATCAATTACCTCAGTTCCGGACGCGACTTACTGCGCCTGCAAAACCACACTCCAAGCCGCTCAGAATCCGTCATTGTCGCTAATCCCGACTACGACAAACCCGGCAATCCCTCAGTGAAAATAGCCAGTCAGCGGGGAACCTCTCCCCCAACCCCTCTCCTACGAGGAGAGGGGAGTAGGAGTAATAGTAATCTTGTTCCCCCCTTCCCTGCTAGGGAAGCCGGAGCTTTAGTGAGGAGGCTAGGGGGGTTAGGTCAAACTCGCAGCACCGAAAACCAACGCTCATCAGATCTCAGCCAATTCCAATTCGGCCCCTTACCTGGCACCGCCAAAGAAGCCGCCGCCATTACCCCCATGCTGCCAGGAGTCACACTCCTCACCGGCTCAGATGCCACCGAAAATGCAATCAAACAACTCCAAGCCCCAAAGATTCTACATATCGCCACTCACGGCTTCTTCCTCAGCGATGTTGAACTCGTTGCCCCTGCTGATTTCGGCGGTAGCACCTTTCTCTCCAACCGAGGACTGGGGGTAGAAGCGCGTCCCGGTATTGTTCCCAATTCCCCACCCGGCAAAACTGAAAACCCCCTACTGCGTTCTGGAATTGCTCTGGCTGGTTTCAACCCGCGCCAGAGTGGCACTGAAGATGGCGTACTGACAGCATTAGAAACCGCCAGCCTCAACTTACGGGGAACAAAATTAGTGGTACTTTCCGCCTGCGAAACGGGATTAGGAGATGTGGCAAACGGAGAAGGCGTTTATGGCTTACGTCGAGCATTATCCATAGCCGGTGCCGAAAGTCAAGCCATCAGCCTGTGGAAAGTCTCGGATGAAGGGACAAAAGACTTAATGGTGAGCTATTATCAACGCTTACTCAATAATGTAGGACGGTCTGAAGCCATGCGCCAAACTCAATTAGAGATGTTGCAAAATCCAACTTACCAACATCCCTTCTACTGGGCAGCGTTCATCCCCTCAGGCAACTGGACGGCTATGGGATACTAGAAAGGCAAAAGGCAAAAGTCACAAAAGGAATTCTTGAGGAGGATGACACCATTAATTAAACAATATTAAAGTCAGATCAATCTTCAGTAAGAATTAGAAAATGGAGGCAATACAGTGAGTTTAGGGAAATTGATTGGCTTTCTCGCCTTTGCAGTTTCTCTTTATATTTTGTGGGAGATCCGGCAAGTCCTTTTGCTGGTTTTTGCCGCAATTGTCTTTGCTGTTGCCTTAAATCGAGTGGTGCGTTGGCTTCAGCAAAGAGGAGCCAAACGAGGATACGCCATTGCGCTTACAGTAATTACTTTATTGTTAATCTTCGTTATCCTGTTCGCACTCATAGGGCCTTCTTTTGCGACGCAACTCGAACAATTAATTAACGCCATACCAAGGTTGTTAGAACGGCTTCGTGACTGGTTAAATTCACTCTCTCCCTTCATTCCAGAGCAACTATTAGATGTCCGTAACCTTGGCAACTTCATTCCACGAGTTCAGCCTTTCGTCACTCAGTTATTAGGTAATGCCTATAACTGGTTCTCGGACTTGCTGTCAATTATTCTTAACTTATTATTGGTCATAATTCTGACCATCATGTTATTAGCGAATCCCGCACCCTATCGACGGGGATTAATACTTCTCTTTCCGGCCTTTTATCGTCGGCGTGCTGATGAAATCCTCACAGAGTGTGAAACCACTCTAGTTGGCTGGATGACAGCCACTCTCATTAATATGGCAGCCATTGGTGGGGTGAGCTTTATTGGTTTATTAATTTTGCGAGTGCCATTAGCATTAGCCAATGCTCTCTTAGCAGGCTTATTAGAATTTATTCCTAATATTGGCCCTGTTTTGAGTGTGATCCCACCGATGGCAGTTGCCTTATTAGATGAGCCTTGGAAAGCCATTGCAGTCCTTATCCTTTACCTCCTCATTCAACAATTTGAAGCTTATTTTCTTGTGCCATTTGTAATGAAGCAACAGGTGTCTTTGCTGCCCGCTGCTACTTTATTGTCAGTGATAGTTTTTGGCTCCTTTTTTGGATTTTTAGGGGTATTTCTTTCCGTCCCACTTGTAATTGTTTTCAAAATATGGATAACAGAACTGTTAATCAAAGATGTACTCAACAATTGGCATAAGGACTCAGAAGATGAGTCTCCCCCAGAGTTACAAATCATTTCCATGGAAACATCTCAAGAGCCACCCATTACTGACCAGGACACCCCTAACTCGTAATAATTTATCGTGAAAAAGAGCCAGTCAGTAAAGTATATGACCAATCCCCTCCAAACTCCCCATAGTGAATATCATTGGGATGGTAGCGATAGCCGCTTTTTTGAAGGTTGGTATTACCGCGTTACCTTACCCAACTGTGGTCAAACCTTTGCCTTCATGTATTCCATTGATGACCCTGTTGGAGGTAAACACTGTAGCGGTGGTGCCGCCCAAATTCTAGGCCCCAACGATGAATATCTCTGCCGAACTTTCCCAAATGTTCAACAGTTTTGGGGTTCATCCAAATCCTTAGCCCTGGGGCATTGGGGCAAAACGGACTTACCCTCTCCACCTCAATACCTCGATCCGGCAACGTTTGAACGTCATATCCAAGAAGGTTATCAAGCGACAGCGACTCTGAATCAAGGCTATATTCACGATCCCGCAAGTTCTACCGACTGTCGTTGGCAGTATGAGATCAAGCCAGTTTATGGTTGGGCTGATTCGGGCACACCTCAGCAATCCACCGCTGGCTGGCTTTCGTATCTACCGATATTTGAACCCGGTTGGCAGATTTTAATGGCGCATGGGCTAGCCACGGGCTGGGTTGATTGGAATGGCAAACGCTACGACTTCACCGACGCTCCCGCTTATAGTGAAAAAAACTGGGGTCATGCTTTTCCTAAAAAGTGGTTTTGGCTCAATTGCAATAGCTTTGACGGCGAATCCAATCTTGCCCTCACCGCAGGCGGTGGCAACCGGAAAGTACTGGGGTGGGAAGAGTCGGCGGCATTGGTTGGCATTCACTACCAGGGCAAGTTTTATGAATTTGTCCCTTGGAACTCAAAAGTTAGTTGGCAGATTCAGCCTTGGGGCAGTTGGCAGATGCAAGCCGAAAATGGAGAGTATGAAGTGCAGTTAACAGGCACGACACAGTACCCAGGAACGCCCCTGCGAGCACCCACTGAACAGGGTCTAATCTTCTTTTGCCGCGACACCATGTACGGTCAGTTATCCTTGGAACTCCGAGAGCGGCGCAGCGGAAAATCTAAAATTATTCTAAATGCCAGTAGCTCTGTTTGTGGATTAGAAATAGGCGGCGGCCCCTGGCAAGACGCTTGGGTATCTAGCGCCAAATTCCCTTGGGTTATTTATCGGTAAGCTTCTCCCGGTGATAAATCCTTTCCCCAAAGGGTACGAGTGGGCAAAATTTTCTCCACTTCTTCACAATCTGCTCTCTGTTTGTTAACAGCTTTGGCTATAATGAGTGCGTATCATTGGGGCTGTAGCTCAGATGGATAGAGCGAGCGCCTCCTGAACAATCGGGCACCGTGGAGGAAACTCCATGAGTGAATGTGGTCAAATTCGGTGAAACCTAAAGAGTGACCCAACTGACAGGGCACCCTACGGCAATACCGAGCCAAGCCTGACTCAACACGATGGCATCAATTGTCAACGTTGTGTTCAGGAAGGTCTAGAGACTAGACGGCCACCACCTAAAGGCAATCAGCCTATGGTGAAGGTATAGTCCAGAGAGTGGGGAAACTCACACCAATCTGAAGCGCTAGGTCGCCGGTTCGAATCCGGCCTGTCCCGTTTTCTGTTAATCTAATCAAGTCCACCTTAGAGCCATTCATTCTTTAAGGTTTTGTTGCAACACAAAGCAAATATCTTCATGTCAACTGGTTCAGGATAACTAGCGAGTTGATCAAAATTTGTGCGGACTGCCATAGTTTCCTACAGGAAAGTGTTGAGGCGGTCAGTTCGACTGTTTCTTGTATTTATTTCGAGACAGTTGGCATTACTCTTAGACTGTTATGTGGCTACGTTAGAAAGATTTCTGAATTCAATTCCAACACAGCAATCCCTTTCCTTTCTAGCGGGTTGAGGCTCAACCTTGAGGCAGAGATCGGGAGATGGGTTGATCAGAAAGAAATAAGATGTAGTGCATTAGTGTAGAAATGGCAGCGAGATAACCTGATTCATCTCTTGATTCATGCTTTTGAGGATTGCTTCGCATAAGCGACGAGAACTAATTTCACCCACTCGGCGCTCTAGAGTTAGATTATTTTCTTTACTGATGCCAGTACTGGCGTTTTCGCTTATTTATGGCTATAAGCAAGTTGAAAGCCATTTTGTACAGCCGAAAGCGATTTTTGTCTTAGGAGGAGAAGAGGAGCGAGAGTTATTTGCCGCTAAGTTTGCTCAAAAGCATCCAGGAATACCCATTTGGGTGTCTTCAGGTAGCCCCCAATGGTATGCAAAGCGGGTGTTTACGAAGGCAGGAATTGAGACAAAGCGCATCAACCTAGACTATAAGGCCGAGGATACGGTTACGAACTTCACGACTTTAGTGGATAAGCTGCAATCCGAAGGGATTGATAGCGTTTATTTGATTACCTCTGACGATCACATGCGTCGTGCTCGCGTCATTGGTGAAATTGTATTTGGGAGCCGAGGAATTGCCGTGAAGCCTGTAGAAATTCCCACAGGACGATCGCCTGAACCAATCGAAAAAGCGATTCGAGATGGCGCTAGAGCTATCCTTTGGGTGACGACCGGTTATACGGGAGCCACCCTGAGGTATAGTATCAAAAATGAAAAAAATGAATAACAATGAAGGGGCGTAACTAATCACGCCCCCTGAGTCACTGACTCTTGCACTAAAACGTAGGGTTGCACGATTAAAGCTTGAAATCGCTTCGTCTGATTAGAGTTCCAATCGGCGAGTTGGTGGGAAGACGGCTTGTGAATGAGCTGCTCACTAATCCAATGCTGTACTGTCAAAGCATCGTCACGAGCGATCGCAATTCCCACATCCAACAAATCTAATTGGGGATGAACAACCACCACTACATCCCGTTGGATATGAGGCTTTAGCCAGTCCAACTCGGCTTCATCCAAGGCTTCTGCTAACTGCGCTCTTAACTCTTGCATTCTGACAAAACTCCGTTTTAATTAGGTCTTATTGTACTGGCTCAAGTTCAGGGCGATTCCATCTCCCTAGAGGGATTGACTAAAAAAGTCTGAAGTGTAAACACACAAAGATCAACAGAATTGATCGGTATATGTCCCCTTCCTTTAGGATAGGCACTTTCATACTTTATACTTCAGTTCATATTATTTCCGTTGGCACCGAAATTAACTAAAACTGGGCTACAAACTCTGCGCCCCTCTGCGTGACCTTTGCGCCCTCTGCGTTAAAAAAAATCTAATCTTCCAATACCAACGAATTCAATACCACTTATTCCTCTGCTTTCATTTCATCAATTTCAAATAAACTCACAATTACACCGGCGATCGGAATAGAAATAAAAATACCCAATAAACCTGCGACTCTAACGCCCACTAACAAAGCAAAAAATACCACAACTGGATTAATATTAAGTGAATCTTGCATAATCCTAGGCGCAATTAAATTATCTTGAATCTGTTGAAGGATAATGCACACTGCTATCACTTGAAACGCCAAAAAAACATTTTGAGATAAAATAATTACAAAAACAACACTAACCCCCAAAGTTGCTCCAACCCCAGGAATAATATCAAGACCTCCAGCTATTAATGACAAAAGTAAAGGAAAAGGTACATTTAAAATTAAAAATACAATAAAGGTTGAAGTGATAAGAAAGAGGCTTAAGAGAATCTGCCCCTTAAAAAATCCCAGAAAGCTGCGTTGAATAATTTTATCAAACCTTTTTTGTAAAGACTTAGGCAATAACTTGATGATAAAATTCCAAATTCTTTCACCATCAAAAAGCATAAAAAAGGCAGTAGCGGCGATAAATATAAAATTTAAAAAATTAGACAGGAAAACTCTAATAGTTTCCACACTATAGCCGATCCCTACACCCAGTCCAGCTAAAATTTGGTCTCTTAATTGCTCTTCAATCGCATTCAAGTTGACCTGAATATTTCGAGCCTGCAAAAACTCTTCTAATCTCCCTACTAATGGGACTAGAGAGTTCAAAAATGTAGTTAAGCTTTCAATGAATTGTTGTCCTTGGGAGAACAGCGCTAATCCCACCGTGAGTGTCAGACTAGCCAGTATGAGCATACCCAACAAAAAAACCAAGACCACGGCTACACCGTGAGGCAAAAAACGACGTAGCCACCCAACTGGATAGCTGAGCAAGAAAGCGACGATGGCAGCGATCGTGAAAATGACAATGACCGTTTCAAAGTAATCTAAAATTTGGATCAATGCCCACCCAGAGGCGAACAGAAGTAGAAATCGGAGTAATACCGAGTTGTTCAGTCGCTCCAAAGGATTCTTTAGGGGTGGCTCACTCATACAAATTAAGCACGTAAGCAGGTTAGATGACTTCCTTTTCAGGATAGTTCGCCTCTAGGTGTGCTGACTCAACGTCCTAAGTCATGCATGGCATTAATTACCTCGGCACAATGTTGGGTCAAGGCTTCTAGTTCCTCTCGTTTGGTTGAAGTAGGGGCATCAATCACCTGACCAATTCGCACCGTGACAGGCACCGGACGCGGTATGGGTGAACCTTTGACGAGAACGTGCTGAGTGCCCCACAAACTGACGGGGAGCAGTGGGACTTGGGCTTTAGCTGCAATCCAAGCCGCACCCAGTTTAGGGTCTGTAATGCGAGCGTCAGGCGTCCTTGTTCCTTGCAAATACACACCCACAGCCCACCCATCTGTCAGACAATTCAGTGCTGAGCGAAGCGCACTTCGGTCTGCCATCCCTCGCTTCACTGGATAAGCACCATACAACTCAATCGCCTGCTTCAAGACAGGGACGCGAAACAATTCTTCCTTAGCCATATAGGCCACCGGACGCCGCAGGCAACACGACAAAAGCGGTGGGTCAAAGTCGCTGGCATGATTACTCACAACCACTAAAGGCCCTTCTTGGGGTACATTTTCCGCTCCGTAAATGCGACCACGCAAATAAGCGTGAAGCACCGGGCTGACAACAGACCACTTAAAGGCGTGGTAGAGAACTAGGCTGGCAAAGGGTTCGCGGTTTCTGCCCATGAGGGTTGAATGTTGGAAGGTTGAAGGTTGAGAGGTTCTAACAGATTAACGTGTGGAGCGATCGCTAATCCTTAAGTGGGTAACTCGGTGAGATTATTGATATTTTCCAACACTAAGTCAGGACACATCCGCTTAATCAGACCCGTGAGGACTTTACCAGGACCAATTTCCACCACTCGCTCCATACCTGCCACGGGCAACTGTAAACTAATCTCGCGCCAGCGCACGGAACCCGTCATCTGACGCTGGAGACGATGCTTGAGCTGTTCTGCCTCAACAGTTGGCACGGGTTCCACATTAGACAGGACGGGCACTTGGGCGTTGGCAAAAGAAACGGATTCCAAAACCTCCTGAAACTCGGCAGCCGCTTCTGCCATTAAGGGAGAATGAAAAGCACCGGATACATTTAAAGGGACGGCACGCTTTACTTTAATATTGGCGAGGACATCCTTAACGGCATCTGGTGTCCCAGATATGACGACTTGTGCGGGACTGTTGTCATTGGCGAGGACAACGTTTGGTGTTTGTTGAATTTGTTGTTCAAGCTGTTCGCGGTCAAACCCAATCAAAGCCGCCATCATGCCATCAGAAGCGCTATCCATTAATTCCGCACGGCGCTTGACTAGGCGTAAACCCGCTTCAAAGTCAAATACTCTAGCGACGTAAAGGGCGACGTATTCGCCCAAACTGTGGCCTGCTACGAGATCAGGTGTGTTGCCACGCTCGATCAGGACATCAGCGAGAATGCTTTCCACAACATACAAGCAAGGTTGAGTGTAAAGCGTGCGAGAGAGCTTGTCTTCCTGGCTTTGACAAATTTCTACAATATCCCATCCGAGAATCTCTTTCGCTCGCTCAAACTGACGCTGAGCCAAGGGCAAGTCTACTAAATCAACTCCCATGCCAATGGATTGAGAACCCTGTCCTGGAAACACCCATGCAGTTTTTGTCATTCGTCATGCATTGTTAATGGTCAGGGATTTATTATCTGTGATCAGCGCACCCTGTTGAGTGTTCCCAGGCAGAAAGCTTTTTGGGCTAAAAAGAATAAGCCTTATCGATTGGTTCCATGGGCAGGCACCCACCCTTGAATGTTATTCATGACCTGTTTCGTTAATTTCCACAATCACCACCGTGATGTTATCTCGACCTCCCTTCTCTTTCGCCGCCTCAATCAGTTTGGTCGAGGATTGGTCTTTGCTCAAACCGGGCTGGAGATGGGAAGTAATTAAATCATCGGAGAGTTCTTCCGTGAGACCGTCACTGCATAAAAGCAAACGATCCCCAGGCTGAACCTCTAGGGGGTAAACCTCAATCGGCTGTAAGTCTTTGCGACCCAAACATTGAGACAACACATGTCGCCAGGGATGTATCCGAGCCTGCTCTGAAGTAATATCACCGGCTTTCATCGCTCGTGCCACCCAGGTGTGGTCTTCCGTAATCTGTTCGAGTTTGGAGTTTCGTAAGCGATAGAGGCGAGAGTCTCCGACATGAGCGAACCAAGGCTGCTCTTGACGAAACATCGCGACAACGGCAGTGGTGCCCATATCTGAACGCTCTGGATGATTTTGCTGATCTTGCAAAATCGCCTCATTGGCCTCTAAGAGAGCCTGCGCCAGTAACTCATCAGATGGGATAACAGATTGCCAATGTTTATCTAAATAAGTGTGTATTGCCTCTGTAGCAAGTTGACTAGCCTCCTGCCCCCCGGCATGACCTCCCATGCCGTCGGCCACTATGAAAAAGCGTCCGTCAGGGTCGATATAGTAGTCATCCTGGTTGACAGTACGAAGTAAGCCCGGATCGGTGAGACCCGTGAAGCTACGTTTCATAAATTGTTTACTGGCGTTTTTTAACTTTACGAGTGTTAGAACATGCGGTCAAACCGGTCGAGCCTTCTGAGCAAGCGAATCAGGGCAAACGCCGCAACAGCCGCTACCAAAGCAACGACTAACGCCAGCTCAACGTTCCCATTCACGAATAGGAGGGTAGCTGATAGTGTGAACGCACTGATGAGTAAAGTATAGTTCGTTCCCAACTGAATACTACTAATGCGTCGCAGAATTCGGTCTGATTCGATAGACCGCACTCGAACACGCAGGTCGCCACGTTCTAGTTTTTCAATGGTATCTTCAATTCGCCGAGGCAAACCCAAAGCCGTGCTACTCACTTGCGCGGCTTGGCGTCCCAGCTCATTGAGGAAGCTATTACCGTTGGGAGTGTTGCCGTTTGTCATAATCTGCAATGCAAAAGGTTTTGCAACCTCCATAAAGTTGAACTCTGGATCTAAGCCCTTCCCGACACCTTCCAATGTCGAGAACGCTCGCATCACGAAGGTAAATGTAGCAGGAAAGCGAAATGGCTGATCGTAAGCAATTTCGTAGAGATCGTCGCTGATTTGAGCCACCGATTGATTCTCAAAGGGCTTATCCATGAAATGATCCAGCATATACTGAACCGATCGCCGTACTGGACCCATATCATCGACGGCGGAAAGCGCACCCAATTCAACCAGGGATGTAACCACTCGCTCCGCATTTTTTTCGGCAATGCCAAAGAGCGTCTCCATCAATTGCTCACGCACATTCGATTTAATCCGCCCCATCATGCCAAAATCATAAAAGATCAACGCTCCTTCTGGATCAACCGCAATGTTCCCTGGATGGGGATCAGCATGGAAGAATCCGTCGTTGAGGAGCTGCTGGAGGTAAGCTTTTGCTCCCAATCGCGCAATCAATTTTCGGTCTAGACCAGCGGCTTCTAGGGCTTCATAGTGACTAATCTTAATCCCTGGTACATATTCAAGTGCCAGCACCCTAGGAGAGGTATACCGCCAGTATACTCGTGGCACCCGCACCCAGTCATAAGTCCGAAAATTGCGGCGAAACGTATCGGCATTACGTCCTTCGCTGAGGTAGTCTATTTCCTCCCAGAGGATGCGGCAACACTCTTCATAGATTCCCAGCCAGTCTCGCCCTCGTCCCCAGTCAGGATGGTTTTGAAAGTATCGAGCAATACCTTTCAGGATTTGGAGATCAATGGTAAAAAGCTTCTTTAACCCCGGCCTTTGTACCTTAACAACAACCTCTTCTCCACTCTGTAATTGGGCTTTATGAACTTGTCCCAGGCTAGCGGCAGCAAGGGGAATCGGTTCAAAATTACAGAAAAGTTCTGTTACAGGCTTGCCAAAATCCTGCTTAATAATGGCTTCAACCTGCTCGTAACTGAAAGCAGGCACCCGGTCTTGCAGCTTACTTAGTTCTTCGACATACTCACTAGGAAATAAGTCGGCACGGGTTGAAAAAAGTTGACCCACTTTAATAAAAGTTGGGCCTAAATCTAAGAAGGTTTCTCGAATCCAAATCGCCTGGGTTCTGCGACGACGCGCCCGTTTTTCATCTGTGATTCCACCAGGATAGCTCCAGGGCTTGCTATCAAGCCATAACCCAAAGAGTAGGGTTAAAAAGAATCCCCAAATGTCAACGAATCGCCGATTCCGGGAATAATTTTCTCGATTCCAGCGATAGGCTTTATCTTTGTAAACCTTATCGACAGAGCGCTGGGGAGAGAGCGGACGTTCCTGATTGGGTTTGAGGTTGATAGGGTCTTTAGAGAGAGCAGACACTCGGATTCCTAGAATAGTGTTTCAAAAAATCAGTCGTATAAAAAAGCTTTTAACCTCTGCGATTAAGCATGATTATTGATTTTTTGGCTCAATCTTTGTCTCTCCCACCACTAAAAAACAACTGTAATCTGCTTAGGAGTTTCCACTCTTAGACGGATTGATTGCGGTAGAGTTTCAATTCCGCACGCAATCGGGCAATTTCGGAGCGCAGCTCATCGATGGTGGCTTGAAGATCACCCGACTGGGAACCAAACGGTACAATCGTGGTTGTCGTTCTGCCAAGACTTGCCGCTTCAGCCTCCCGTTGGGCTTTTTCCAGGACTTGCTCGGTAAATTGCCGCAGCCGTTCGCGTTGCTCGGCATCAAACTTGCCGAGTTCACTCAAGGCATTGGTTAGGGCATCTTCTACTTGCTCATTCAGGGCTTGCGCCAGAGCTCTGCCCACAAAAAACGCATGAATTACAGAATTGCTCATGAAAAAATTTCTTTAGCATCCGCAACAAAATTATAACTTGTTTGTCAGGATAGGGGATGGAAGCCCGGATGAAGGTTGAACGTTCGATACTAGAGCGGTTTGAAGGTTCTGAATATAACCTTTAACTGGCTAACTGACCCCCGTTCCACTCAGATCCGGGGTTTCGTTACAGGCCAATCGCTTCTAGGGGGAAACGATTGTTCCGTGTGCAAGAAGGTCGAACCCGGTGCCTGAGGCCCGTTGACTCGAAGTGCAAAACCAAATCCTAACCCCGCTGAGGCGGCGATCGCACCGGTCAGAAGGAGTGCTCGTAGGAGCGATGTCCTTTTGGGTAAGTTCTCTTTTTGAGTACAGGATAATTTCCCTAAACGCCCATTCAGAAGGTTAAATTTTATTGCTGTCGTGTTCCTAAAATTAACCAAAGTTTGGAGTTTTGTTACGAAAAGCTGACCGATGGCGGATTGAGGCGTTGGTGAGGCAGAGGTTTTGCCGTTGGCGGGAGGCGAGTTGGCAGTACTCCTACCAGAGATAGGACGGGGCAATCCTTCTGGGTTGGCTTTAGATTGATCGATTAAACAATCTTTTAGAGCGGGTTGAGGCGTTGGTTTTTGATCCAACTTAGGCAATAGAGAAAGCCAAGCTTCCACCGTTTGGGGGCGTTTTTGAGCCGTGAACTCCAGTCCACGCCAAATCGCCCGTTTAACGGCTTGGCTAATCTTAGGCGTGACGTGATGGGAATTTTGTAAGAAAAGGCGATCGCCTCCATCGGCTTGAAGCTTTTGGCGAACGGGTGCAGGTAACGGTGGGTTCCGATACAACAAGGTATATAAAGTTGCCGCCAAGCTATAAATATCTGTCGCTGGTGTACGCAGATCCTCCTGGGAATATAGCTCTAGTGGAGCATATCCAGCCGAGAGCCAATCACCTTGAACTGGCATCATTCCAGCTAATAACTCACTCAACATCCCCAACCCACTAATTACAACGCGATCCGTGTTTTGTCGCCGAATGATGTTTTGAGGTTTGATATCGCCGTGTAGCAACCCTGCCTTGTGCAGAGAACTCAAGGCATTGCTTACTTGACGAATATAATCAATCGCTTTCGCTTCTGAAAGTACCGACCTTTGAATGAGTTCCGCAAGAGTCTGCCCTGGGACATATTCCATCACAACGTAAGGACAGCCAGCGTCTTCAAAGACATCGAGTATCTGAACAAGATTCGGATGCTTAAAGCGTTTCAATCCCTCGGCGTACTTGATCAATTTTGGCTTGAATCGGTCAAACTCTGAGCGCTGAAGCAGATTTTCGGTTAAGGTTCTGATGACGACGGCTTGACCTGACTCTGTATCAATGGCTCGGTAGGTGAGTGTCAGGGCATCCTGGCCTAGATGGGCATTGAGGAGATATTTTCCTTGATGTAAGGCTGCTCCAGCCGTCAAATTCATAAAATTTCACTCACCGTTTTCCCTACATATGCTACCTCTTAGAAGTCGGTCAGCAAACCCTCAAGGTGGTTGACGAGCTTTTCAGCCTTTCTTGGGAACGTGGTTTAAGCATTGATGCCATCACAAAAGACGATTTTTCCACCGCTCGCGCTCTCCCTACTGATAATTTTGGGATCGCCAGGAATTGCCAGTTCCATTGCTACTACGCGTCAGCCTACACCCGCAACCGCCACTACAGCTAGTGCATCCCGGCAAAAGTTTCTGACCACCTCTGTGCAAGCGGGGGAGCGGGGCCGGAGCTCATACGAGGACAGGAAAGCAGGGGAGATTTTAGCTGGTCAGTTATTTCTGCCATGCTGCACTAGTCAGGCTGAAGTGTTAGCCGTTTTGGCTTTCAACCTGGCTACGAGTGGAAACATTGAGCAATCCCAGCCACTCTTCGAGCGTGCCATTCAGGTGGCAGAAGTAATTTCGGATCGGGCGGCTAAAATCAGAGCATTGTCTGCGATCGCCTTGAATCTGGCACAAGTGGGGCAAACACCGCGCTCAGAACAACTATTTAACACAGCGGTACAGCTAGCCAAAAAAACAAGCCCCGATTTCGACCTATACGCTCAAGGCCCAGCCTTGCGGGATGTCATCATGCAAATGGCTCAAGCCAGACAAACCGAACGAGCATTGCAATTAACGAAGACACTTTCTTCCCATCTCCTCAAAGCTCAAGCTCTCAACGAAATCGCGGCAAGTCTTGCCGATCGCGGACAATGGCAGCAAGCCAAGTCCATCCTACTAGAGGCGCTGCAATTCGCCAGAGGCATTACCGGAGACTATGCCTATGAATCCAATGGCTTTTGCGGCAACGAGAAATTTGCGGTACTTTCTAAAATTGCTGGCAATTTAAGTTTACTGTCTCAGTTAGACCGCGCCCTGCAAGTAGCGGGAAGCGTATCTGGCTGTAGTTCAGCCGCTGGGCAATCGACTCAGGACTATCAAGCCTGGGCATTTCTCGGCATTCTTAGCCATCTGAAAAAAGTAGACTCAGTCAAGCAGACGTGGAAAAGCGCCCAAGCCATCCAAAGCCCATTGGAGCAATCCATCGCTTGGTCGGCGATCGCCGTCAAACTGATCGATATGGGAGAAGTACCCCTCGCTTTATCGATCGCGCAAAAAATTGCTGCCATTCCTCCTGTAAAAGACTATAGTCCAGAGTGGACGCTACTCAATTTGGGTACAAAAGAAAATGCCTTGAGGGATATCGCCATTAAACTGACACAAAAGCAACAGTTTGATGCAGCGATGCAAGTTGTACAGGGCATGACAGCATCACCGCCGTCAGTATCTGGCTCAATGCAGGAGTCCGATCTCTTTCCCCAACCCAGTATCAAAGACACAACCTTGGGTGAGATCGCCCACCAGATGGCACTGGCTGGGCAAGTTTCTTCAGCACTCCAGGTAGCAAACTCCATTCCTAATATTGAAGGGAAAGCCCTGGCTCAGATTGCGATCGCCAGAGTCTTGCAAACTACAAAACAAGGGTCACAAGCCTCAAAATTACTTCAAGATTTGGTCTTACCGCCAACACCCATAAAGCCCAATGACTATTACGGTTATCAGCCGCTCAGCCACATTGCCACTGCACTGGTTACGGTGGGACAAACGGATCGTGCTCTCCAGATGGCTGAATCGATCCCAAGTGACTTACTCAGAGAAACAACCTTAACAGATATTGCTGTCCAACTGGCAGATTTGGGACAAATTGAACCAGCGGTGAAACTGGCTAAGAACCTCAAAGGACAAGGTTCTAGATCGATACTATTCAACAAAGTAGCCTCGAAGCTCGTGGAATTGGGTCAACTGGATCAGGCGCTTCAAATAGCATCTTCCCCCGCAAGCAGTTCATCATCCCTGGAAGGAAGTGAAAAAGCCAAGTTGTTAGCTGAAATTGCGGATAAATTTGCCCAAATAGGGCAGCGATCGCAAGCACTAAAAGTGGCGGAAACCATTGAAGATAATGAACTTAAAGCCAAGACGATAGCTGAGATCGCCACCAAACTGGCTCTGTAAATAGCATAAAAATGCTCAATTCCTCACCCAACACCCCAGCACCTCAGCACCCCAACACCCCAGCACCCCAGCTAAATTAAATGCATCACAGCTTACTGGGCGACGGATAATGTTTTGCCAGAAAAGCTTTAGCCTCTGCCTCATCCTGAATCATTCCATCCAGTGTTGCGGCTAAGAGTTTGTCCAACATTTCTCGGTATTGCGGCCCTGGTTTATAGCCCAACTTTTTCAGGTCGTTGCCATTGAGTGGTGCCTGTATATCAGCCCACGTTGTGAGATATTTCCACAACATCCGTCTGATGCTTCTAGGAGCTTGAATCGCCATCAAAACTAAAGTGGGTAACTTATACTGTCGCAGTAACCAGACAACTTCACTGGGACGCTTGGTATTCGGCAAGGACTTTAACACCTGTGCTTGTGCTGGAGCGAGTTGCTGGAGGCGCTCAATACTATCGAGGGGCAACTGAAGATTTTCTGCCACAGCCGCCCGTTCTTCCGGAGCTAGGTATGCCAGCAACACTTCTAAGCGCATCTGCCAGTGTTCTAGGCGTCGAGTGGGGTCAAACCGTCGCAGCCAACGGTCAACCAAACGTACTTGCCACCACAGTGTCTCATTGAGATCTAGGGTGGGATGGATACAGCGCAATGCACCTAATGAGGCTAAAAGCTGTAAGGCTCTGTTCCAATAAGGTGCCTGTAAAATATGCTTCAGTTCGGCTTTAAGGCGAGTTTGCAGGGCGGGGGCTTTGTCATTCTGGGAAAGCGATCGCTCATACACTCCACTTTCCATGGCATAACGGATATACGCTTCGGTTTGGGGTTCAATTTCAAATCCCAAGCGCACGGCAAACCGTACAGCGCGATAAATCCGGGTGGGGTCTTCGATAAAGCTGTTGGCGTGCAAAACTCGAATTTGACGCGATCGCAAATCCAGCAACCCGCCAAAAAAATCCAATAAGGGCAACTCCCCACTCCGAGAAGTCGTCAGGCGAACCGCCAAAGCATTGATGGTAAAATCTCGCCGATACAAGTCTTGACGAATCGAACTGGCTTCAACTTCAGGATTCGCTGCCGGATAAGGATAAAATTCAGTGCGAGCGGTGGCAATATCAACCCATAACGAGTCCAAAACTGGGTCATTGTGCCATAACAAAGCTGCCGTCTGAAAGGCTCCATGAACGTCTAATCGTACATTGGGGTAGAGTTTCTGAAGCGATTGAGCTAGGGTTACCCCTGCACCCGTATCCGCTGAGCGATGAAACCCATCCACGACTAAATCAATATCTTTGAGCAGTAGCTTCTGTGACGCATCAGCCAGTAATAAATCGCGGATGGCTCCCCCCACCAAATAAAGATTCCAGCCCCTAGATTGAGCCTCCTGAGCGGCTTGGGAGAGGAGTTTCCACTGCGTCGGCGCGAGGCGATCGCGAAGATTCGGAATGATCGCTTGAGGATGGGTCATCGGTAGCGGACACACATTGTCCCCACTTTCCCACTCTCCACTACCATTTTGATGCAGTTGCCGCAGAACATCGGTGCGGGTGACGATTCCGACTAACTGCCCATCCTGCAAGACGGGAAGACGCCCAATATCGTAAGTCACCATCAGCGACTCAATTTCTGGTAGAGACGTTTCGGGCGCGATTGTCTTGACATTTCGGGTCATATAACCTTTGACAGGTGCATGACCAAACCCATGATGTAGTGCTAAATCCAAGTCTCGCCGTGAAACAACACCAACCAGTTGGTCATTCTCGTCTACCACAGAAAGCCCCGAATGTCCATAGCGCAGTAAAATCCGTTGGGCTTCGCTAATCGTTGTTTCGGGACGAATCGTGCGTACTGGCGACGACATTAACTCCCGTGCGCTGAGTGGCTCTTGGATTTGGTCTTTAAGTTGGTGAACAAGCTGCTCTACCGTTGCCAGGGAATCCACATCTCGGAGTCTCATTGATGCCGCTTGGGAATGTCCACCACCCCCCAAGGGTTGGAACAACTTGTTCAAATTCGTTCCTTCAATTCGCGATCGCCCAATTACGGTGAGATAAGTTGAAGTTTGAAGGCTGGAACTTTCAACCTTCAATCTGCCAACCTGTAACCCTTGAGGATACTCTGCTGCTAGCAGCAAGGCATCGCTTTCTGTGAGTTCAACCAGTCGGGACGCCAAGCTTGATAATCCAGGGACAAAGCCTATTGTTTTCAGGAGTACCCAAGAAATTTTGTAGCCCAAATGGTTTTGTGAGTGTAAATTATCTAAGGCTTGTGTTAATAGGGTTTGGAGTTGAGGAGATAGTCCCGGATCGACATATTCGGCAATTTGCCGCACATTTGCCCCTTGTAGCATCAACCAGGCTAAAGCGGCAGCATCTCGTGCTGTCGTTTGGTCATAAGTCAAAGAACCTGTATCCACATGAATACCGAGTGCCATGACGGTTGCTTCAGCCGTGGTTAAGGCAATAGAAGCTTGCTGCAACTGCTCAACAATCAGAGTCGTCGTTGCTCCCACGGACTCAATTTGAATTTGGGTAGCGGGGATATCGCTGTCGATATCGAGGTGATGATCGTAGATTTCAATTGCGGTTAAATGAGATAAGTCGAACCATTCAGCAGCTTTTCCTAAGCGATCGCGCTTTTGGGTATCGACCACGACGAGGGATTGTATTTGTTTGGGGTTGACAGACCGACGCTCAATCAGGGCATACTCATCCCGATGCAGGGCTAAAAAATCTCGAACCGCTGGATGAGCACCGCCGGTCAGAACCAGCTTGGCTCCTGGCTTCAGGCGTGTTAACCCCACGGCAGCTCCTAAAGCATCAAAATCAGTGGTTGTGTGGCACAAAATCAGATCCATGGTTCGTGGGGTGAGGGTTTAACCGCTCGGAAATTTCAGCTAAAGTCGGTCAAATTTCGCTAGCTAATTGGCACAAAGGATTTCATCAGACTGACACAACTGACCCAAAGCCCTTCTGTTTCAGGAGGTTAGAGGGATTGGCAACAGTTAAAATAGCAGATATTCCCGATTCAGATGTGTCAGTCCTAACGGAGCAAAAACGCTTTCCAGAGTCAGTCTCAATAAAAACACGGCAATAAAAGAGAAAACTCTAGCTCTTGCCATGAGATTATATTATTGGTTGCACTCCCTGCCTGGATGGCTGAATCACAAAATCCACATATCCACAATTGAGTTAGATATAAGTGGGCTGCAACTAGCACAGCCAGGGAAACTCCAAACAACAAAGGGCAAAATAATTGTCCTGTTGGCGCAAGCCAAGCTACAAACTCTGATTACGCCTTCTCTCTCGGAGGTGTTGACCTGGAGACGCTGAGTAAGACCTATTCGGCTTTGCTCTAAACGGCATCAGCGGATGATCCGGGAAGAGTCCCTGTCGTATACTTCACGATCAGTCAAATTCGGGCTGAATAGTTTTTATCCAGCTCACTGCTTTTAATTTGGGAGAACAAGAAATGTCTATCATATTTCAAATATCACTTGCTGCTCTGGTTGCCCTGTCCTTTGTTATGGTGGTCGGTGTACCCGTCGCCTACGCCTCTCCGCAGAACTGGAATCAATCCAAACAGTTAATCTTTTTAGGTTCCGGCGTTTGGGTGGCTCTTGTTCTTTTAGTGGGTGTCTTGAATTTCTTGGTGGTGTAAACAACGTACACACCTCTACCCGAATTTTCGCTCTTAATGATTTCACACAACAGCCATGGCAGTTTTCGAGGGAACTTTTACTTCATCTAAACCCCTGCGGTTTGCAATTATCATTGGTCGATTCAACGATTTAGTGACGGGCAAACTCCTAACAGGATGTGAAGATTGTCTGAAACGCCACGGTGTTGATACCAATCCCCACGGTACTCAAGTAGATTATATTTGGGTACCTGGTGCTTTTGAGGTACCCCTGATGGCTCGTCAAGCCGCGATCACGGGACGTTATGATGCCGTGATTTGCCTAGGTGCAGTCATCCGGGGGCAAACCCCTCATTTCGATTATGTCGCGGCTGAAGTAGCCAAGGGGATTGCTTCGGCTGGCGCTGAAACGGGTGTGCCAGTAATCTTTGGAGTTGTGACAGCAGATACCATGCAGCAAGCCTTAGAACGGGCGGGTATCAAGAGTAATAAGGGCTGGGACTATGCCTTGAATGCCTTGGAGATGGCGAGCTTAATGCAGCACTTCAAGGGAAACGGGATAGCTTCAACTTATGCTACTTATGAAGAAAATGCTGTTACGCCTCAGGCGCTACCGATTTCCTCCAATCGGACAATCACTTCAGAGGCAAGGGTTGAACACCAACCGTCGGCTGAGTAGCTTTTGGGGGATGAAAAGAGACACAGGGACAGCCAGACAAGGGGGACAAAGCCAGTTTTTTTCGGCATTCTCCTTGTGTGTCTTTCCGTTTTCTCCATCCCCCATCCAAAAACTAAAATTCACCCATCAGTTGACAGATTGTGATTATTCTGACAAACTAGAAATTGTGGAAATGATGCGGGTATAGCTCAGTGGTAGAGCGTCACCTTGCCAAGGTGAATGTCGCGCGTTCGAATCGCGTTACCCGCTTTAAAAAATACAAGTATTAAGATAGCAAACTATATCATTCGTACTTGTTACTGAGTTAATGAAGCTTGTAGATTATACAAAACATTAACAACCCTAACTCTAAATGCTGAGCTAGGGGGGTGCATGTTAGGGGAAGCGCTAGTATGATTAAGAATGGGCATTTCCTCTGCATCGCTCAATCCGGGGTCTTGATCGCTTCTCAGGCAGTAGTCACAGGTTACTCCCGCCTCAATGGGATTGACCAACACTACGGCTCGTGCAAGTTAGGATAATCTTTGCTTGAAGTGTTTGGGTAATGAAATAGCGCCTGTGCCATCTCAGAAATCTCAAAAGATTGACTTAAATAATGAGTACCCTTGCCCTTGTCGGCGTCGGGGTTCTTTAGTACCAATCACGCTGACCGATGCCTTTGGCTGCAATCGCTGTCAGCAGATCTTCGTGGTTGAAGAAACTGGGTATGTAATAGAGCAACTCTCTACCAGCTACCCCTACAAAAAAGCGTACCGTTGGACAGGAAATCGCTGGAGTACAGCGACTTCGAGTTTTGGGGAATATTACCTACCGATTGCAGTGGGGATGGTCTTCGTACTCCTAGTAGTCTGGCTTCCAATCGCGTTACGCGCTCCAAAAGGCCTCACCTTTGTGTTGGTGTTGCTGGCAGTGCTGATAGCGGTACTGCCATCTCTATGGCTTTGGCTAGCTCATCGGCGTTAGCAGAAGGTGATAAATGGAGACTGATGGCTTTACGCCTAACCCAACTGATGCTGTACTCCGTGCCTATCGGGCTTCTTTAGTCTTAGCAACGACTACAGGAGTAGACCGCAGTCGCGGGATTCAAGCCATGGCGAAGGCGCTCTCTAACTCCTTTGATGATATTTTGGAAGCCAACACCCTCGACTTGGAAGCTAGTCGAGAAATGGCAGTGCCAGAGATCATTTGGGAGTGGCTCAAGCTGACGCCAGAGCGGCTTCAGACGACTATCCAGATATTGCAAAGAATTGGGGAGTTATCCGATCCCATCCGGCGGGTGATGAACGCTTCGTACCAACTGGATCACTCTCAAACCTATTGCCACCTGATGCCCCTGGGAGTCATTGCTTTAATTTATGAAGCATTTCCAGAGTTGAGTGCAATCACCGCAGCCTTTTGTATCAAAACTGGCAACTGCCTGATTCTCAGAGGGGGAAGTGAAGCCAGTCAATCTAATCTGGTGATTTCCCAGGCTTTACAAACAGCCTTAGATGACGCCGGGTTGCCAGACGGATGCCTGCAACTGTTGCCCTCCGAACAAGGTGCTTCGATTCGGGATTTAGTCACCCAAGACCGCTACCTCAACTTAGTCATTCCCTATGGACGACCTACGCTGGTACAGCAAGTATTGGAGCAATCAACCGCACCAGTTTTAAGGTCGGCAATGGGCAACTGCTACCTGTACTGGTCTGCCACAGGGACGCTAGATATGGTTCGTTGGGTGATTTTAGACAGTCAGGCGAGCGAACCTGATCCCGTCAATGCGATTGAAAAGATTTTAATCAATCGTCATCAAAAACCCTCCTCCTTGGTCATGCTTTGGAATAGCCTCAAGGAAAAGGGATTCAAACTCAAAGGCGATGCCGAACTAGTGGCTGAGTTTCCCGAACAGTTAACCTTGGCAGCAGAATCTGAATGGAATCAACCTTATCTCAATAAGACTATTGCTTTTAAAGTCGTCGATAACATCGAGGCCGCGATTAGCTGGTTGAACCAATACAGTAGTGGTCATGCTGACTGTATTGTCACAGAGTCTTATCAGGAAAGTCGCCAATTTGCCTTAGGGGTTGATAGCGCTTCGGTTTATATTAATTCCTCACCCCGATTTTCCCGCAACCCGCAACGAGCAGATGCGGTGTTTCTGGGGATGTCGAATCAAAAGGGCTATCGTCGAGGAATGATTAGCTTGGAGGCGCTCACTACACTTAAGCAGGTGATTCAGGGTAATGAGAAATATTAGAAAAAGGGTAATCGGTAATGGGTAATGACAGAGTTAAGAACTGTTTTTAACTTTGACTTTTGCCTGCTCCATTACCAATCACCAACTACCCATGAAAAATTACCAATGACTATTCTTTGCCAACCAGTTTTACCTTCTGTGCCAAACCTAACAGTTGGAGAAACTGAATCGTCATCCAGGTTAGGTCAATTTCCCACCATTTCATACCGTGCCGAGCCGAATACTGATAGGCGTGATGGTTGTTATGCCAGCCTTCACCATAAGTCAGTAAAGCCACCCACCAGCAATTTCTTGAGTGGTCATTCGCGTCATAAGTTTGATAACCAAACATGTGCGTTGCACTGTTGACCAACCAAGTGCAGTGAAACACAATAACGATCCGGGCAAAAATGCCCCAAACGACAAAAGGCCAGCCTCCTAAACCATAGAAAATCAAGCCCAGAACGATTTGAATGGGGACAAAATAATTTTGAAGAAACTGATAAACAGGGTCATCTGAAATGTCTTTTGTGTAGCGAGGAATCTCTACATCCGATGGGATATTATAGAGCATCCAACCCATGTGGCTCCACCAAAATCCCCGATTGGAATCATGGGGATCGGGTTGAGTATCAGAATGTAAATGATGGATGCGATGCAAACCAACCCACCGGATTGGCCCTCCCTGACAAGCTAAGGTACCGCAAAAAACGAAGAAGTATTCCAGCCATTTAGGAGTCTGAAAACTTCGATGAGTGACTAAGCGATGAAATCCTAGGGTAATTCCTAAACCACCAGTGACCCAGTGGAGCAAGATAGCTAAGCCGATAGCTTTCCAGCTAAAATTGCTAGGAAGTAAGGCAAAGAGAGCACCGATGTGTAACACCGCCATGAAAATGATGGTGACCCAATCGGGGCGTAAGGGGGAGGAAATCTCCGCTTTTTCTGGATTTGAGGTAGCGATCGTCATCTGTAAGTTTTATTTAAATTGTGCAGCCCAATCTGTTATCTTATTTGAGATTTTGAAGGATGGATTCAGGAGTTTTGATTTGTGAAAAAGCCAACCTTCAAAGATCGCCAATCACAAATTGATTGATTAATGAACAGCGATAAGCAACTGCAAGAAGCAGAAAAGGCACTAGTTCCGATTTTTTACGGAATTGACTCTGCCGTCAAGCAAAATCTCAAAAAAGTCCTGGATTCCTTTCGCCGTCACCGGGTAGGAGTTCATCACTTTGCCGGAGTCAGTGGTTACGGGCATGATGATTTGGGTCGCGAAACCTTGGATCAGGTGTTTGCGGAGGTGATGGGGGCTGAGGCGGCGGCGGTGCGGGTGCAGTTGGTTTCGGGTACCCATGCGATCGCCTGTTGCCTTTTTGGTGTCCTGCGTCCTGGTGACGAGATGCTGGCGGTGGTAGGTGCGCCTTACGACACTTTAGAAGAGGTGATTGGTTTACGAGGTCAAAATCAAGGCTCTCTACGGGAGTTTGGTATTGGTTACCGTGAGTTACCTCTCACCCCTTCCGGAACCGTAGATTGGCACAATTTAGGTCAGGCGGTGGGCGACAACACACGCCTCGTCTTAATTCAGCGTTCTTGTGGTTATTCCTGGCGATCGAGTCTTTCCATTGCCGACATTGAAAAAATCGTCCAGGTGGTTAAACAACAAAACCCGGACACGATTTGCTTCGTGGATAACTGTTATGGGGAATTTATTGAAAACCGGGAACCTCCAGCCGTTGGGGCGGACCTCATTGCCGGTTCCCTGATTAAAAATCCCGGTGGCACTATTGTCACAGCGGGTGGATACATTGCCGGAAGGGCTGATTTAGTTGAGGCTGCCGCTTGTCGCTTGACAGCCCCTGGAATTGGCAGTTCGGGGGGCGCAACCTTCGAGCAAAATCGGCTGCTGTTTCAAGGGTTGTTCTTAGCCCCCCAAATGGTGGGAGAAGCCATGAAGGGAAATCACTTAACGGCTTATGTCTTCCACCAACTGGGCTATCCGGTCAATCCGCTGCCCATGGCACCCAGGCGGGATGTGATTCAAGCCATCCAACTCGGTTCACCAGAGAAGCTGATTGCCTTTTGTGGAGCGATTCAACAGCACTCACCCATCGGTTCCTACCTCAGCCCCGTGCCAGCAGAGATGCCCGGTTACGAGAGTCAGTTGGTCATGGCAGGAGGTACGTTTATTGATGGCAGCACTTCCGAATTTTCCGCCGATGGCCCCCTGCGAAAGCCCTATATTGCCTTTTGTCAAGGGGGAACCCATTGGACTCATGTCGCGATCGCGCTAGAAGCGGCTATCGAAGCCGTTGGACCAGCTTAAGGAAATTGGCTGGAAGCGTTATCTGCACTCATCACTGCTCAACACGAGCGACAATCTAGCTAAACCGATGGGAAGGGGTATAGCTAGGTTGAGCGTCTTGAGTTCTGAAGCGCACAAGCCAGTCGGAATTAGCTGCTAAAAGATGCTCAATTCCCCAATGAACATAATTCTCGATGTGTAAACGCAGTTCTAAGGAACGATACGGAAACTTAGTCTTGACGGGCCAGCCTTGCTGATGGGCAAGGACAGGATAAAGTCCCTGAATTCCACTCATCACATAGTTCACTAATTTTTGGCGTAATTCAGGATTAGCAAAAGCTTGCTTGTAAGGATCATCAGGATACAGGTCTAAAGCATTTGCAATTTCTTCATTGATGACCAAGATTCCCAAATTTTCACTCTCTTTGGACATGGGTGATGACATTGTTTCGCTCCTCAAATCGATGGGCTACTAACTAACGCTAATCCACGCGGAAAAATGAATAAACCCTCAGCGATCGCTTCTTTAACCAAAAGACCTCTGTACCTAAGTACGGACCACGCCACTCTTCGCTGCCCTCTTTAGTTTCCTCCGCAACAGACAGGAGAGCGGGAAAGGTCAGAGACTCTACGATGGGTTTACTTCGCTGAATGTACAGCTTGGAGGTGAAAAATTTGGGTAAGAAAGCCCAAACCAACAGCCGTTTTTTGTAAATAAGAATTAAGAATTCTGTTTGAGGCGGTAGCCGAGGCCATGAACCGTCTCAATTAAATCATGAGGCGCGCCTACTGTTTTGAGTTTATTGCGTAAACTCTTAACATGTGCTTTGACCGTATCTTCAGTTGGGGGACTCTCTAATGACCAAATATGTTCGATCAGGAGACTGCGGCTGAGTACCCGCCGCCCACTCCGCAAGAAAAGCTCCAAGAGCGCATACTCTTTAGGCGTCAGACGCAAGGGTTTGTCATCGTAAGACACGTCATAAGTACTCGGATCAAGCTTTAAGCCCCCCCACTCCAACACCGGTGACGTTGAACTCATACCTCGACGCAACAACGCCCGAACACGAGCTAACAATTCGGGGAGATCAATGGGTTTAACCACATAGTCATCGGCTCCAGCATCCAAGCCGCTCACTTTGTCGTAGCTCGTATCGCGAGCTGTAATCATCAGAATTGGATTGCTGTAGCCTTTAGCCCGTAATCTCTGGCAAAGGCTGATCCCATCTAGTTTAGGAAGCATTACATCGAGCAACATCAAGTCATAGTCCATCGCTTGGGCTTGCATCCAACCGGCTTCCCCATCACTCGCAACATCCACGACATACCATTGATCACTCAGGGCTTCTGCTAGCGCTTCAGCAAAGCCCGCATCATCTTCAACGAGCAAAATTCTCATAGCCAAACCCTATTGAGTTTGAAATTGTTACATAAAGGGGTAAAAGAGACATTGAAGAAACCATCACGCATAAGTTCCTATTGGCAAGGGTAAAATGGCGGATTAATGAAAGACAAATCATAACATTTTTACCTAATTGATAAAAATCTTAACCATTATGCACTCCGCCACCTCTCCAGAGCCTCCTGGTATTTTCCAATGAAAGAAACATAATTAAATTTTCTCCCCTCTCAGTTCCACCTACTCCTAAACTTTGCCTCTGTGCTCGATAGCAAGTTAAATAGCTAAATAGCAAGTTAAAGAGCAAGTTATGACTTTAAATAGCAAGTTATGACGGCTAAAATCCAATAATAATGAAAACAGTGATTACAAAAAGAACTATTAGTACCTGGTTTGGGTTGGCACTGTGCCTGCTCAGTGGAGTGACTATTTTGTCCTATTGGAGCCTGATGAGCCAACCTTGGATGGGGAATGGGTTCAATCCAATGTGGCTCGTCGCGATCGCTAACAGTTGTAGTCTGGTCGTACTCGGTTGGCTGTACGATCGGCTGGGGCTTGGGTTCACTCCTTCGCCATATTTGGAAGACATCCCGTGCCCAAGTACACAACCCGAACACGATCACAAAAGCCTTGCAGAACCCTTAGATTCAGCCTTACAACCAGGGCATCAGCAGAGTACTCAATCGCAAAGCATGGAAGAGACACTCAAAAGTAGTGAGCAACGCTTTCGGGTGGCACTGCAAAATTCGCCAACCTTTGTGTTCTCTCAAGACAGCGAGTTACGTTACACCTGGATATACAATCCGAATCGTGAGACTCAAGTCCAGAAAGTGATCGGTCAATCAGACGCTGAGATTATGGCTCCTGAAGACGCCAAACGGCTGACAGCCATCAAGCAGCGAGTGCTGACAACAGGAGTAGGAACGCGAGAAGAGGTATTTGTGACAGTCAATGGAGAAATTCGCTATTACGACCTGACTGTAGAACCGTTACTTAAATCAACCGGAGACATTGTAGGCATCACCTGCGCAGGTACGGATATCACGGGCATTCGGATTCGGGAACAGCAGTTACGAGCGATCTTCGAGCAGTCGCTGGATGCTATCACGATCACAGATAATCAGGGAATCTATTTAGAAGCAAATCCTGCTGCCTGCAAATTGTTCGGTCTGCCATTGAGTGAGCTTTTGGGCAGGCGGATTGTAGACTTTATGGAACCGGGCTTTGATTTTAAATCGGCGTGGCGATCCTTCCGCAAACAGAGGCAGCTAACGGGGACAATTCGCCTTTTACGTTTGGACGGAACTGTGCGAAACGTGGATTATTCTGCGAAAGCTGACTTTTTACCAGGCAGACATTTGTCCATTCTGCGCGACATCACAGAACGTGAGCAAGTTGAGATAGCTTTGCGCGAAAGTCAGCAACAAGTTGAACTGGCTTTACTGGAAGAACGTAACTTTATTTCCGCCATTTTAGAAACGGTCAATGCTTTAATTGCAGTTCTCGATGCTCAGGGAAGATTTGTCCGTTTCAATCGCGCTTGTGAGCAAATGACCGACTACTCGTTGGAGGAAGTTAAAGGGAAATATATTTGGGATTTGTTTTTAATTCCAGAGGAGGTGGAGCCAGTCCAATCGATGATTCAGGAACTCCAATTGGGTCAATTCCCTAATGAGTCTGAACATTACTGGGTCGCACGAGATGGCAGTCGCCACCTGATTTCTTGGTTTAATACCGTGATTCTCGATACTGATGGATCGATTAAACATATCATCAGTATTGGGATTGATATCACGGATCGAAAACGAGCCGAAGATATGCGTCGGGCATTAGAACGAGAACAAGCGCTGAGTGAACTCCGACTTCGTTTCTTTTCCATGGCATCCCATGAGTTTCGTACCCCTTTGAGTACTATCTTACTAACGGCTCAAATTCTGGAATCGTCTGCACAGGGATGGTCTCAGGAGAAACGAACCCGAAATCTCCAGCGGATTGTATCGGCAGCTAAAGAAATGAGGCAAATGCTGGATGATATTTTAACCATTAATCGAGCTGAAACTGGAAGGATAGAATTTGCCCCCATCCCCATTGAACTCAATGATTTTTGTCAGCAGATGCTCCAAGAAATGCGGGCTTATGCCACTCCTTTGCATACCTTAGCTTTTTTTAATCAAAGCGAAGCAAAATGGGCTTTTATGGATAAAAAGATATTACGTTATATTCTATCCAATTTGCTTTCAAATGCCATTAAATATTCGCCTAAAGGGGGTGAAATTAATTTCAAAATTCTGCAAAATCAAGAATTTATTCTATTCCAAATTTATGACCAGGGAATTGGCATCCCGTTATCCGATCAACCCCATTTGTTTGAAGCTTTTCATCGGGGAGCGAATGTTGAGAGTATTCCCGGTTCTGGCTTGGGGCTGACAGTGGTGAAAAAGTGTGTGGAGTTACACGACGGCAGAATCATGTTTACGAGTGAAGTAGGAGCCGGTACTACATTTACAGTGATGATTCCGATCCAGATAGCAAATGAATCGTAATGGGTAATTGTAACAGTTAACAATTCATGTTCATAACGCAATAAATTTCATGGAAGGACAAAGACTGGGTGGACGTTATCAAATCATCAGTCAGTTGGGGCGGGGCGGGTATGGTATTACATTCTTAGCTGAAGACTGGCAGCTACCCGGTAATCCTCGCTGTGTGGTTAAGCAACTCAAACCTGAAGCAACTGATGCGAAAAATCTAAAAGTAGCGGCACAGTTATTCAACTCAGAAGCACAAGTTCTCTACCGATTGGGAAATCATCCTCAAATTCCTAAACTGTTAGCTCACTTTGAGGAAAATCAAGAGTTTTATTTAGTTCAGGAATTTATCGAAGGTCATAATCTCACCCAGGAATTCCCTAAAGGGAAGCCGTTGAATGAGTCTTATGTTATTGCCATTTTAAGAGATATTCTAGAGATTTTGGCATTTGTGCATCAGCAGAATGTCATCCACCGTGACCTTAAACCCGACAATATTAGACGGAACAAAGATGGCAAAATTGTTCTGATTGATTTTGGTTTAGTTAAACAACTAAGTACTCAACAAACGGATTCTCAAAATAGCGTAACTTTGACCGTTAACATGGGCACTCGTGGCTATATGCCGAGCGAGCAAGCTCTCGGTAAGTCAAAATTCAGTAGTGATATTTATGCCTTGGGAATGATTGCCATTCAAGCCCTCACAGGAATCATTCCCCGCAAATTATCAGAAGATGCCAATGGTGAAGTTATTTGGCGTGACAAAGTACAAGTTAGTACCAAGTTAGCCGAAATTTTAGACAAGATGGTACGCTATGATTTTCGTCAGCGTTATCCGTCCGCAACAGAAGCATTGGAAGCGCTAAAAGAGGCTGGATTAATTACTTCTTCCCTAATGCCAAATTCCTCTTATAACAGTCCTCAATCATTGTTTAATAAAGCACATATTTTGTGTGAATTGAAACGGTATTCAGAGGCAATTGCTTATTATGAAGACGCTATTTTAATTCAACCTAATTTTTATCAAGCTTGGTATGAAAGAGGTAAGGCACTCTATCAATTGGAACGATACGAGGATGCGATCGCTTCTTATGATCAGGTGATTCAATTCCAAACCGACGATGCAGAGGTTTGGTTTGAACGAACTCAGGCACTCTATCGCTTGCAATCGTACTCAGAGGTCATGATGGGTTTGGATAAAGCCCTACAAATCAGGCCAGACTACGCTGAAGCTTGGGTGATGCGAGGGGTGGTACTGCGAAATTTGCAACGGGATGAAGAAGCGATCGCTTGTTACAATAAAGCGATTGAATTCAAGCCTGATTATGCTGTCGCTTGGTATAACAGAGGCGTGCTGTTAGCGAGTTGGCAACGGTACGAAGAGGCGTTTACTGCTTTTGATCAGGTGATTCAACTCCAACCCAACAATGCTGTTGCTTGGTATAACCGAGGCGCGGCGTTAGGGAATTTGCAACGATATGAAGATGCGATCGTTTCTTGTAATCAAGCCATTGCATTCAATCCAAATTACGTGCAGGCTTGGTTTCAACGGGGTATGGCGTTAGGTGAATTGCAACGGTACGAAGAGGCGATCACAGCTTATGACAAGGTGATTCAACTCCAACCCGACTACGGGGAAGCTTGGTTTCAAAGAGGTTTTGCGCTGTATAACTTGCAGCGTTACGAAGATGCGATCGCTTCTTATGATCAAGCCATTGAATTCAATCCCCTAGACGCAGAAGCTTGGGGGAATCGAGGAGGCGTATTATTGAAGTTGCAACGGTATGAAGAGGCGATCGCTTCTTTCGACAAAGCGATTCAAATTCAACCCAATTTCCCTATGGCAATATATAACCGAGCACAGGCATTGAGTCAGTTGGGATAGTAAACTGTTTGCTAATGTGAGAGTAAGTTGCTTGCCTAGGAAGCATTAAGCCGTAGACTGGGGAATCAATCCGTAAAGCTGCAATTTCAGGATGTAGTTTTATCTGTTGGAGGGAACTGACTTAGAAGCTGCCAAGCTGGAGGATGTAACCTTTTGCATCAATTGCATAACTAAAGGCGATAAGTACTATAGGTAGGTCGCCAAAATTGACATTTGCAAACTCTGACGGAAGCTTCCGATCTTTATAGTTTAGGGGCAACATTGATTTGCTTGCTGACAGGAACGCGATCGCAAGATATCGGGAATTTAATTGATCCCAATTATTGCTTTAATGTTAAAAAATTACTTCCCCAAAGGGGGAATTTGTCAATCCCCCCTTCCTTACTCTCCGCCGGACAACGTCCGGCTACACCATCACACCACACTCCACCCAGTTCTTAGAAGCGCTGACCCAAGCCAAACTGAACTCGGCTATCACCTTTATCTGTAAAGGCGTAGTCGGCGCGAATAATACCTACAGGGGAGTTGACTCGCACACCAGCACCATAACCAAAGCCTGTTCCCGGCTTCCCGCGCACAACTCCTGGCTCACCGAGTACACTGCTACCAGAACCCAAGTCAGAACCAAAGTCAGCAAACAAGACGGCACCAACTGGGTTGAAAACGGGGATGCGATACTCCGCCGATGCCAACACAAAGCTACGACCACTGGCTAAGTCACCTGTACCATAACCCCGCACGGAATTGATACCCCCTAGGTTGTAGGCCATGTAAGGAGGCAAATCACCAATGGTGGTTCCACCTTGGACGTTAAAAGCTAACACTTGCGGGTCTTTCGTACCCAATATATTAACGGGCGTGTATTGGGAATAATTAGCCTGAACTCGGTTCATCAAGATATTCCCATTCCCCACCGGGATTGACTGTTGCGTCGTCAAGCTGAGGAGGGAACCTTGAGTAGGATTATAGGGATTGTTGCGCTCATCTCTAGTCACTCCCGCCGTAACCGCTAGCAAGTCATCAACGCCAGTCCCGCTGAAGGAAACCGGATTACCGAAGGAATCTGTTGAGATAATATTGCCATTGCGATCGCGAATGCTGGTGCGGGTATAGTTCAAACCTAACGAACCATCCCACTCTCCCACAGGCTTATTCAACGAGATGCCACCGCCAATCTGTCCTTCGCGGGGTTGCTCATAATTCCCGGCTTCATTGGTTTGATTTTGGAAATCATCATCGAACGTCTGGGATATGCCACGACGCCTAAAGCCATTGACGCTATATCCCGGCATATCAGGGTTGCTTGCCCGGTAAGGGCTAGTGAAATTGCCGTCAAACTGGAAGTCTTTAGCCCCAATCTGGGCATTCAGCCCTAACTGTTTATTGACGCCGCCAAAATTTTGATCTCTGTAGTTAATCGTACCGAACAACCCGGAGCTAGGACTGTAGCCACCACCCACATTCACGCCACGGGCCGATCGTTCGATCAGATCGTAAGTCACATCGACTTGTCTAGCATCGCCGTTGAGGGAGACGTTGGCGTTATCAAAAAGTCCTAATTTGTACAGTTGCTGCAAGTCCTGCCGCGCTACATCCACACGGAAGACTTCACCGGACTTGAGTTTTAACTCACGCTTGAGGAAATCTTCCTTAGTACGTCCCTGAGTGGGCTTACCGTCTTTATCTAAGAAACGGAAGTTAATATCGCCCACCATCCCTTCCGCCACATCAACCGCCAGAACCCCGCTGCGGTTGGGTTGGATGGCGGCAACTTGTGCCAAGACATAACCGTTGTCTTTATACCATTGACTTAACTGTTCAAAGCCTTGGCGTAGGGCGGTGGGGCTAACTTGTTGTCCGAGTTGAGATTGGAAAATCGTGTTGGCAACGTCTGAGGTGAGAACCTGGTTACCGGAGAGTTGAAGCGATCGCACCACAACCGGTTCTACCTGAAAGACGACATTCCACCCATCTCGGTTAACGGTTTTGCTCACACGGGCGTTGGCAAAGTAACCTGTATTGAGAATTGCCGCAATATCTTTGTCCAACTGGCTTTGATTGGTTGAACCGCCAGCACGAGTGCCAATGGTGCTCAAAACCAATTGCTGTAATTCTTCTGTCGCCCCCTTAACCTCAACATCGGTAGCAGTGACAGCGAGATCGTTGCGATTGGTGGACTGGGCGACGGAGTTAGTCGGCTTTGCCGATGTCTGCGGGGTGGCACTAACCGATGTTTTCGCTGGCTGAGGAGAGGCTGATACCGTGGGAACCGCCACCGTTTTACCAGTAGTGGCTGAGTTCGATTGGGAAAATACTGGTGTTACAGACGCTTCCGGTGAAGCAATTGCCGCCGATGACTGGGATGCTGGGGACGCCACAACCGGAACCACATAGTTACTCGCCGTCGGTTTCGGAGTTGAATTTGCCGGGTTGGGATTGGCGATCGCTTGGTTGGTTAACTCCCCAGCCGCGAGGAGCGCTAATGTAGAAAGTAAAACGATTCTGTTTAGCATAAAATTAGCCTCATCGCTAGTCAGCTTTGTTACAATTTTCTTTGCTTTTGATTAACCAGACCGTTGCGGGAATTGACAAGTTCCAAGGGTTGTGCCACAACTGCATCTGCCACACTCAGCAACGCGGACTGAAAATTTTGGATAAGGGATGATTGAGGAGTTCAATCCCATCCGGTGCGCTTGTCGAGTGAGCAATACTAGGACGACAGATCGCACTTCCTCAAGCTATGTGAGATGCATTTTGCTATTTGTCCCCGATTTTCCACAAAAGCCTTGAAAACTATTCACAGAGGCTAGGTTCTCTACTCTCTTCACCTAACCCTTAATGCAGTGTGACCGAAATAACTGACCCGCTCAACTCACTCTCTCAAATCATTTCCATTGGCATCAAAATGATTCAAAAACCTCGGCGTACCTCAGCGTCTCCCTCAGCGTTCTCTGCGTTAAAAAAATATAATCCCGGATTCGATATCACTCTCTGAGACCCTTTCCTTTTGAGTTTTTGATGAGTATAATTACTTAACCCCTTGGCAAAGACAGACATTGATTTATTTCTAGCGATCCTGCACAATGCAGATTTCTACAGTGGTGCAAATCCACTGCGGGTGAGGAGCCATTTTTTGTTGATACAAGGACTAACCAGATACTAATGATGCGTCTGCTCTGCCTCAGCAATGGTCATGGCGAGGATATGATTGCCGTCCGAATTTTGCAAGAATTGCAGAAACACCCCAATGCTCCAGAACTAGCTGCCTTGCCATTAGTGGGTGAAGGACGTGCTTATAGCCAACTCGGTATCCCAATTGTCGGAACCGTACAGACGATGCCTTCCGGAGGTTTCATTTATATGGAAGGGCGTCAACTCATGCGAGATTTGCGGGGTGGTTTACTGCAACTGACTTGGTCACAGTTTAAAGCGGTTCGTCGTTGGAGTAAAAAGGGCGGTGTTATTTTGGCGGTGGGGGATATTGTTCCCCTATTGTTTGCTGGGTTAAGTGGCGCACCTTATACGTTTGTCGGTACGGCTAAATCTGAGTATTATGTGCGGGATGAAGCGGGAGAGTTGCCGAATCGCTCATGGGGGGAAACTTGGTCAGGTTCGGTTTATTATCCTTGGGAACGCTGGTTAATGAGTCGTCGGCGGTGCAAGGCGGTGTTTCCCAGAGATAAGTTGACAACGGAAACCTTACAAAAATGGTCTATCCCGGCGTTTGATTTAGGGAATCCAATGATGGATGGGATTGCCCCAGAGCATCCTGCACCCGTATTTTATGAAACGAATGCTGAACTCAAAGAAATGCAGCGATCGCTCATTGTGACGCTTCTACCCGGTTCTAGAGTCCCGGAAGCGTATAACAATTGGCAGAAAATTGTCCAAGCCAGCGATGGATTTTTGGATACCTTCACCGAGAGAACCCTGTTGTTTCTCGGTGCCATTGCTCCGGCTTTAAGCCTCGACGTTTTGCGAGAAACTCTGCAAGGATATGGGTGGTGTGAACAATCGTTGACAGCGATGTCATTGAACCTTCACTTCGAGGACGAAAATGCGAGCGCGTTTACGAAAAAGAATGCCACGTTGATCTTGACTCAAAATGACTATAATCTCTGCTTGCTCAAAGGCGACTGCGCCATTGCCATGGCAGGGACAGCGACGGAGCAGTTTGTCGGATTGGGGAAACCTGCGATCGCCATACCAGGGATTGGGCCGCAATATAACCCTATCTTTGCCGAAGCTCAAACTCGCTTGTTAGGGCCATCTCTGATTTTAGTTGAACAACCAGGGAAAGTTGCGAGTACGGTACAGCAGTTGTTACGTGACCCCGATTGGTTACAGTTAATTGCAGATAATGGTTCTCAACGCATGGGACAACCGGGTGCAGCCAAGCGTATTGCTGAATGTTTGATGGAGCGATTTGAGGGATTTAAAGCGACTGACCCATTAGATAAAAGTCCTGAATAATTCATGAATCGTTAAATCCCGACTGATCAGAGCAGTCGGGAAGATGAATTAGTAGAGACGTATTACACGTAGTATTTAGTATTACCAATAAATCTTGAGAAACTACCTCTTTGAGAAGAGTAGAAAAGATTAAGGTTGTATAATTCAAAACGAATAGTTGAGCTAAATGTTAGCAATGCTAGCCATACTTTGCAGGGTGCTAGCGAAAGTCAATAGGGAGTACATCAAGGCTTTGCGCTCCAGACTTATTGCAAAAATACACAATATAGCCTCAAGTCTAAGGATATACAAACCTAGCCTACCTGTAAGGGTTTAAAGAAAGTCCGTACAGACTGTTTTGTTTATATAGCGACCTAAGGCCGAGGCTGAAGCTTCTGACAAAACAAATCTCAATCTGACTTAAGTGATGATTACTCTTCCTGGATACCAAATTTTTACCAAAATCTACGAAAATACTAATTCAAAAGTTTATCAAGGCATTCGAGAACGGGATAAAAAAGCAGTAATTCTCAAAGTACTCAAAGAAGACTATCCCACACCTTCGGAACTCACTCGTTATAAGCAGGAATATGAAATTACCCGTCATCTAAATCTAGAGGGTGTGGTTAAAGCTTATGGGTTAGAAACGTATCAGAGAACTTTAGTCATTATCTTAGAAGATTTTGGCGCGTTATCTTTAAAGCAATGGATGAATGGACAGAGGGCGGTAGGAAAAGGAACACTGCCCTTACAGGAATTTCTCAACATTGCTACTCAGATAGCTGAGATTTTGGCGGCTATTCACAGCCGCAATATTATTCATAAAGATATTAATCCAGGCAATATTGTCTATAACCCAGAAACCGGACAAGTCAAAATTATTGATTTTGGTATTTCCACCCAATTAACTCGCGAAAATCCGACGCTGAGAAATCCCAATGTTTTAGAAGGTACCTTAGCCTATATGTCACCGGAGCAAACGGGACGGATGAACCGTTCCTTGGATTATCGCACAGATTTTTACTCCCTCGGTGTCACTTTCTACGAACTGCTTACAGGAAAGCTACCCTTTGCAACCAAAGATGCACTGGAATTGGTGCATTGTCATATTGCTAAAGTGCCGATATCGCCTCATGAAGTTAATTCAGAGATTCCTTTAGCGGTTTCAAATATTGTGATGAAACTGATGGCAAAAACGGCTGAGGAACGCTATCAAAGTGCGTTCGGAATTCAAGTTGATTTGGAATTATGTTTAACTCAGTTAGAGTCTGATGGAGAAATATCAGAATTTTCCCTCGCTAAGAGTGATATTTCAGATAAGTTTCAAATTCCCCAAAAACTCTATGGACGTGAGGCAGAAGTTGAAACTTTACTAGCCGCATTTGAGCGAGTTGCAGGGGGAACAATCACCGATACCCTGAAGGCTGCGCCTACACAAACGAAGCCTGCGGGTGGAGGAGGAATCGAAATGATGCTCATTGCTGGTTACTGTGGTATCGGGAAATCAGCGTTGGTAGCCGAAGTTCATAAACCTATTACAGAAAAAAAAGGCTATTTCATTTCTGGAAAATTTGACCAATTTCAGCGCAATATTCCCTACTCAGCTATTGTCAGTGCTTTTGAAGAATTAATGCAACAACTGTTAACTGAAACTGAAGCCGAACTAAACCATTGGCGAGAAAAAATGTTAATTGCTGTTGGTTCTAATGGGCAGATTATTATTGATATAATTCCGGAAGTGGAACTCATTATTGGCAAACAGCAAGCGGTACCGGAGTTGGGAGCTACTGAGTCGCAGAATCGTTTTAATCTTGTCTTTGGTAACTTCATCCGGGCATTTTGTACAAAAGAACATCCCTTGGTGATCTTTCTAGATGATTTGCAATGGGCAGATTCTGCTACTCTCAAGTTAATCGAACTGATGATGATGGATGCTGATAGTCAGTATTTATTTTTAATTGGGGCGTATCGAAATAATGAAGTGAATCCTGCTCATCCCTTAATGATGACTCTTGAGGAACTGCAAAAAGCAGGAGTCAATCTTAATTTTATTACCTTAAATCCTTTAGGATTAGAGCCAATTAGCCAACTGATTGCTGAGACATTGCACCATGATATTGCTTCAGTAAAACCCTTGGCTGAACTGGTGGTTAAAAAAACTGAAGGTAATCCTTTTTTTGTTAATGAATTTCTCAAAACCCTATATACTGAAAATTTACTAACGTTTAATCCCCCTCAATCATTCCTAACTCCCCCAATCCCCCTGATTCAGAGACAAGTACAAGAAGAATCACTCAATTGCCTTCCTTTTCCAGGGGGGAGTAAGGGGGGGTTCTGGGAGTGGAATATTGCACAAATTGAAGCCCAAGACATCACGGATAATGTAGTGGAGTTGATGATTGGCAAAGTTAAGAAACTGCCAGAATTCACTCAGCAGATTTTACAACTTGCAGCTTGTGTGGGTGCTGATTTTGACTTAAACACTCTTTCGATTATTACTGAACAATCACAAATTAAAATTTACTCTCAACTAACTCCGGCAGTTCAGTCGGGGTTAGTTATACCCACGTCTGAGTTCAATGATAATCTGTTAATTCAACCTTATAAATTTCTGCATGATCGAGTACAACAAGCTGCTTATACCTTGATTGATGAGACTCAAAGACAATCGATTCATTTACAAATTGGTCGATTTTTGTTGCAGAATACTTCACCACAGAAGTTGTCAGAAGAAATATTTAAAATCATCGATCATATCAATGTTGGAATTGAATTATTAACCCAACAAAAAGAACGATACGAAATGGCTAAGCTAAATTTAATAGCAGGTCAGAAAGCCAAGGCAGCAACCGCTTATGGGGCAGCATTGGAGTATTTAAATATGGCGTTAAAACTCCTAAGTTCAAGGAGTTGGCAAAATAACTATAACCTAACCTTAACTATACATGAAGAAGCCGTAGAAGCAGCTTACCTCAACGGTAATTTTTTCGTAATGGATCAATTGGCAGGGGTAGTATTAAACAAGGCCAAAACAGTGTTGGAAAAAGTGAAAGTATATGATGTAAAAATTCAAGCGGCTGGAGCACAGGGCAACTTTAAAGCAGCGATTGAGATTGGACTACAAGTGCTGAAGTTGTTAGGGGTGATATTACCCGAAGAGCCAAGTCAATTGGATATTCAAAAAGGATTTCAGGAAAACTTTTCACTTTATGATGGTCAAAAAATAGAAGAACTCATTAACCTGACGGACATGACTAAACCAGAACCGCAGGCCGCTATCCATATCCTATCTAGTATCAGTGCTGCCGCCTATATCGCTAATCCTGAACTTATGCTGTTGATTGTTTTATCAATGGTTAATTTATCTATTAAATATGGTCATACTACTTGGTCAGCCTTTAGTTATGCTTGTCAGGGATTAATTTTGTGTGGAGTGGCTCAAGACATTGAGTTGGGCTATAAATTTGGAAAATTGGGTTTAACTTTAGTGGAACAGTTAAATCCAAAAAGAGGGAAGGCTAGGGCATTAGAAGTATTGGGTGCTCATGTCATGCACTGGAAAGAACATTTCCGGACAACATTACCAATTCTCAGAGAAGGCTATCGAAGTGGTATCGAAACCGGAGAATTTGAATTTGCTGGTTATTGTGCATTTTTTGTCTGTGATCATTCATATTTTATCGGTCATGAACTTACAGATTTAGAACAAAAAATGGCAACTTATGGTAGCGCCATAAGTCAAATTAGACGGGAAAACCCTTTGAATTGGGTTGCTATGTTTCGTCAAGGAGTCCTTAACTTACTGGGCCGAGCTGAACATACCAGTCGTTTAATCGGTGATGCCTACAATGAGGAGCAATGGCTGCCCCTTGCTCTTCAAACTAATGACCGATTAGGAATTCACTTACTTTATTTAAATAAACTTATCTTAGGTTATCTGTTTGGCGAGGAACATCAAGCCCTAGAAAATGCTATTCAAGCAGAACAATATTTAGATGGGGTGACAGCCATGGTTGTTGTCCCTATATTTTATTTTTATGATTCCTTGGTGCATTTAAACAGGTTTGCTAAAGCTTCAACATTTGAACAAGAGGTTATCCTAAATCAGATTAATACGAATCAAAAAAAGATGGAGCAATGGGCAAATCATGCCCCCATGAACCACATGCACAAATTTTATTTAGTTGAAGCAGAAAAAGCGCGTGTATTAGGTCAAATTCTTGAAGCTGAAGAACTTTATGAACAAGCGATTGCCGGCGCAAGGGAAAACGAATATATCCAAGAAGAAGCATTAGCTTATGAGTTAGCCGCCAAGTTTTATCTAGCTCGTGGCAGGCTGAAGATTGCCCAACTTTATATGAAAGAGGCACACTACGCCTACACCCGGTGGGGAGCCACAGCTAAAATTAGGGATTTAGAAGCAAAATACCCACAGTTATTGCCCTTATCCTCGGCTACCCAAAGTCTGACTTCCACCCGCACGACAACGAGCAATTCCACAACTAGCAGTAACTCGGCATCATCCTTAGACTTGGCCACTTTGATGAAAGCCTCCCAGGCAATTTCTGGCGAAATTGTTCTGGATAAATTATTGGCTTCCTTGATGAAAATTCTCATCGAAAATGCTGGGGCACAATCGGGTTTTCTGATTTTGCCGTCTACTTCAGAAAATGGTCATGAAAACTGGGTTATTCAAGCCTCAGGTTCAGTCGATGAAGAGCAGAAAACAATACTGCAATCGATTGGTATAGACTCTGTAGAAGTATCTACCCAAATGCCCCTGTTGTCCGCTGCGATTGTTCACTATGTCATCCGCACGAAAGAAAATCTCGTCTTAAACGATGCTGTCCATGCCGGAAAATTTACCCAGGATGCTTACATTCTCACGAAAAAACCCAAATCGATTCTCTGCATTCCACTGCTTGATCGGACTAAACTTAGTGGTATCCTCTATCTAGAAAATAATCTCACCACCGATGCGTTTACAGAAGACCGCGTTGAACTCCTGAAACTCTTATCGGCTCAAGTCGCCATTTCCATCGAAAATGCCCAACTTTACACCAACTTACAGCATTTCAACGAGAATTTAGAGCAATTAGTCCAGCAGCGCACCGTACAACTCTCCCAAGCCCTAAACGACCTGAAAGCCACGCAAACAAAACTCGTAGAATCTGAGAAAATGGCATCCCTCGGCGGGTTGGTGGCTGGTGTCGCCCATGAAATCAATACCCCCATTGGTATTAGCATTACCGCCGCTTCTCTGTTAGCCGACAAAGTCACAGAGTTTTTTGGCACCTATAAAAGCGGACAGATGAAACGTTCGCAACTCGAAAAGTTTCTCGATACCGCCATGCAGAGCAGTAGTATGGTCTTAAGCAACCTTCACCGTGCTGCTGATTTAATTCAGAGTTTCAAACAGGTAGCGGTCGATCAGTGTACGGAAGAACAACGCACATTTAATCTTAAACAGTATCTATCTGAGGTATTAATTTCACTCAGACCCAAACTGAGCACCACTCATCATCAGGTGGAAATCGAAGGGGATGAAGCGATCGCACTCAACACTTATCCAGGTGCATTCTCTCAAATTATCACCAATCTAGTGATGAACTCCCTCACCCATGCCTACTCCCCCGAAGACGCTGGACATCTAGTTTTTGAATTTAAGCAACAGGGTGAACAGATTATCTTGACATACTCCGATGATGGCAAAGGCATTCCCAAGGAGAACTTAAGCAAAATCTTTGATCCATTTTTTACCACAAAACGAGGACAGGGAGGAAGCGGATTGGGATTGCATATTGTCTATAACTTAGTTACTCAAAAACTCAATGGTACCATTGAAGGAGAGAGTCAAGTGGGTGTAGGAACGACGTTTATTATTAAGCTGCCTATGGAAAGAAAGTAGAGAGTAGGGATATCCCAATTTACATTTTTTAATAAAAAATAAATGACCATGTTAGAAGAGACTACAAATCAGACCTTTAATGAAAATGACGATGAAATAGTCTTTGCCGATGAAGACGATGATGAAATAGTCTTTGCCGACGAAGACGATGATGAATTAATTTGTGCAAATTCTGAAGACAAACAAATACTTTTTACCAACGCCAACGAGTTATCTCTATCTACAGGAGACAGTTGGAAAATTCTTATAGTGGACGATGAAGCCGAAATTCATCATATTACTAAATTAGTACTTAGTGAATTTATATTTGACGGCATTCCCCTGAGATTCATTAGTGCTTATTCGGGGGAAGAAGCCAAAACATTAATCGAAACACATCCAGATACGGCTCTGATTTTGCTCGATGTAGTCATGGAAAGCGATGATGCCGGATTGGAGGTGGTGAAATATATTCGGGACGTTCTGGGTAATTCATTAGTGCGAATTATATTACGCACAGGTCAACCAGGCCAAGCTCCGGAAGATGTGGTAATTATTCACTACGATATTAATGACTATAAAACAAAAACTGAACTAACAACTCGCAAATTATTTACTACAATTGTGACGGCATTGAGAGCTTTTCGCGCCCTCAATAGGCTCGAAGAAAGTCGAAGACAACTGGCAAAAATTGCCCAAGCTTCAGCACGATTTGTACCCCGTCAATTTTTGCATTTTCTCAAAAAAAATAGTATTGTTGACGCCAAACTAGGGGATTCCGTACAAGCTACGATGTCCATTTTGTTTGCCGACATTCGCTCTTTTACCACTTTGTCGGAAACGATGTCTCCCCGCGAAAATTTTGATTTCCTCAATTCCTACTTACACCAAGTTTGTCCCATTATCCGCCAGCACAACGGCTTTATTGATAAGTATATTGGCGATGCCATCATGGCGTTGTTTCCTGAAACCGTCGATGATGCCCTGATGGCTGCAATTGAAATGCAAAAACAGGTGGCAATTTATAATGAATCTCTTCAAAATAGAGGTTGCCTACCCATCAGTATCGGCATTGGCATTCATAGTGGCAGCATGATGCTGGGTATTATTGGGGAGGAAGAGCGACTATCAAGTACGGTAATTGCCGATGCCGTGAATCTAGCCAGTCGCTTGGAACAGTTAACCAAACTCTACGGAGCAGGTATCATTGTTAGTGGTGAAGCTCTCTCTAAACTTGATGATCCCCAAACCTATACCTGCCGATTTCTTGACCGAGTTCAGGTGAGAGGGAAGCAGTCTTTTGTAGCAGTCTTTGAAATTTACGACGGTGACTCTCCGTTGATTCAAGAGTTCAAAACCCAAACCAAGCGTGATTTTGAACAAGGGGTTTGGCTTTATTTTCAGGAAAAATTTACTCAATCCCAGCTATACTTTGAACGAGTTTTGCAAGTTAATGACCAAGATTTAGCCGCTCGTCTTTATCTAGAACGGATCAAAGTATCCCAACAAGCTGGAATCGCTCTAAAGTGTGAAGAATTTGACGTTTTTCATAAGAAACGATGAATTTGATGCTGATGAATCAGCTTGCCATTACCCTGAGTTGAATATACGTTTCGATTTGGAAAAAATGTTCGTGTAACAAAACCCATTGCCCTGAGGAAGAGCATCCGGCACCAATATTTTATGAAACAGTCCCCAACTGTCAAGGATTATTTCTACCTCGGTAAACTAGCCTATATGCAACTTAATAAAATCAATCACGGCTGGGAGTCCTTCTTGAGTCTTCAAATTGGTAAAAACAAAGGGTTTGTTGCCGCGCATCTTTTTGGCATCGCGTTCCATGACACCCAAGTCTGCACCCACCATCGGAGCCAAATCAATTTTATTAATTACAAGTAAGTCTGATTTGGTAATTCCTGGGCCACCTTTACGGGGAATTTTATCTCCCGCTGCAACATCAATCACGTAGAGGGTTAAATCCACCAATTCTGGACTGAACGTCGCCGCTAAGTTATCGCCGCCACTTTCTAAGAACACCAAGTCTAGATTCGTGAAGCGTTGTTCTAGTTGTTCAATGGCGGCTAGATTCATGGAGGCATCCTCACGGATGGCAGTATGGGGACAACCGCCGGTTTCAACACCAAGGATGCGATCGCGCTCTAATGCCTGACTTCGCACCAAAAACTGAGCATCTTCTTGAGTATAGATATCATTGGTGACCACGGCGATTTGATTGGATGTCCGCAGCGCCTTACACAGCACATCGAGTAGAGCCGTTTTCCCCGAACCCACAGGGCCAGCAATGCCGACGCGAAAAGCACTCATAGTGATTTTAGATTGTAGATTTTAGATTAACACTATCAGTTTCTCTCCTTACCTAGGGTAGTTTACAAGCACTATTCTCCAGCGTGTTTCAAATCCAGCAAAAAAATTGTGGTTGTGGCTTGTTTTTGGGATATAACGGCGGCATGGCTAATCAGCTTTCTGACACCCGATTGACGCTCAGACTGAGGAACACTCCGCAGACTGTCTCTGGGTAATTCCATCAAATTGGGGGGTTCATCGACCGAAATTCCCAACAGTTCTCCCTGAGGACTACGAGTAATCACTAAAAAAGGTTGGTTTCCAGATGACGGCAATGGCTGCTTTGGGCTTAATTGGTGATACAAATCCAAAACCCTAATGGTATGGCGACCTAGCTGAATTAAACCCATTGCTCTAAGTCCGCCACTATTGATAGAAGGAGAATTGATAACCTTCAGCACATTGTTCATCGGCAGCGCTAAGAGACAATCCGCAATTCTAAAAACAATAAATTTGTCGCTGGTTGGATCGTTTTGCATCTTTGTTCTAAGTTGTTTTTTGAGGTTTCAGAAATTATTGGCTATCTCCTCAAAGACTTGTCAATGAGAAATCAAGGATGAAGGGGGAGCTGGGGAGACTATAGAGGTAAACTCTGCTCACCCTTCTTGAATTTTGCCTATTTGGGATGCTCCCAATACACACTTCACCGCCAAGAGAATCAAGAGATAAAAAAGTGATGGATGGGGATTTTTATTAATTCATCCCACTTAATCCTTCACATTTGGAATTCAGCTTTGTTTCTCCATGACACTGTTCACCGTCTCTAACAACTGGTGTTCTAGAAAAGGCTTAGTAATATAGCCTGTTGCTCCCAATTCCGTAGCAATTAAACGGTGCTTTTCACCACTGCGAGAAGTCAAAATGACGACAGGAATTGTGCCCAAAGCAGAGTCTTGCTGACGGTGTTTGAGAAACTCAAACCCATTCATGCGAGGCATCTCAATATCGCAAATCACTAACTCAACATCGGTGTGAACCCGAAGTTGTTCGATCGCTTCGTAACCATCCTTGGCTTGCAGCACTGGATAGCCAGCCTTTTGTAAGGTTAAGCTCAACGTTTGGCGTAGGGTAATGGAGTCATCTACCAGGAGAACCATTTTGTTTTGTTTGGTTCTGACTTCAGCCGGGGGGGGTGGGGGTAAGGCTGCACGATGCTGGGGTGGTAAGAGCCGCTGTTGCGGACTTCCGGACAGAAGATGAGCCGTCGAAGTGGCAAAATGTTCTTCAGTACCTCTACCGGTTTGTTGCTCCAATACATACTGGCTCAAAGCCGCTGCATCAAGCACCAGCGTTAACCGACCATCTGCGAGAACACTGCCGCCATAGACATAACTGGGTGGCACCATCATACCTCCCAAGGGACGGATGACTAACTCTTGTTCCCCAATGAGCTGGTCTACTTCCAATCCTATCAGCGTATCTTCCCCGACGGGATAGCCTTGCTTTACGCAGCGCAGGAGAATCACCGGTCGTGTTTGTTCCTGATGTAAAAAGGAAGGTTTTGGCTGAAAATTCAAGGGGGATGGAGATGAAAAATAATCCAGAACGTTCGCCAATGAGTGTACCGGAATCAGTCGCTCAGACGTTGGTGCGTTAGCTGATAATTTTTCTAACTCTGAAACAGCAGCTTTACTAAAGCCATCAATTCCTTGATTCCAGCGCAGAACTTTGCCCCCTTCCCAAGCTCGAATCTGATTGGCTTGAGGAATCAAAATAGAAACAATCGCATCTGTGAACAAGGCATAGATGTGGTTGCCAGATTGACAAATCAGCAACTTGGCAATAGTCAGGTTCAACGGAATTTGCAGGGTAAAAGTTGTCCCCTTTGCCGCCTCCGATTCAACCCCAACTGAACCCTGGAGGGAATCCAACTGGGCACGCACGACATCCAACCCTACACCTCTGCCGGAAAGGTCGTTGACCTCAGAAGCCGTAGAAAATCCAGGCTCAAAGAGTAAATCCGTGAGCTGAGCCTCATTCAGCGCACTCACCCGTTCCGGTGAGAACTGCTGTTCTACAGCTCGTTGACGAATCTTATCAAAATCCAACCCTTGACCATCATCCCGGACTTCAATCACCAAATGTCTGCCTCGATGAGAAGCACTGATGGAAATCTGACCTTTTTGAGGCTTGCCCCGTTTTTGCCGAATGCTGGAGGACTCAATCCCGTGGTCAAACGCATTGCGAACCAGATGCAGCAAGGGGTCATAAAGCTTCTGAGCCACCAGTTTATCGACCAAGACTTCCGTCCCCTGAAGTTCAAGTTCGACTCGCTTGTTGTGAGAAACTTCCAATTGTCGTAAGACACGAGGAAAGCGACCAAAGATTTCTGCCAAAGGCAACATCCGCGCTTCCATCAGAGCATCACGAGTACCGGATAACAGCCGACGTTGTTTTTCCAGAGTCTGCTGAGACTGCTTCGTGAATAAGTCAATCGCCTCAGTGGCTTCTCCTAATTGCACAGCATCTTCCAGAATCGATTGCACCAGGAGTTGGACTTCCGTATAGCGGTCTAATTCCAGGGAATCGAAACGGTGTTCGGGGTTAGGTAAGGTTAGGGTAACAGGACGAACGCTCGTCCAAGCCGCTGTTCCAGCAACGCCAAGCGCTCCCCCTTCAACGCTCAATCGCTCACGCTGTAACCGTTGCCCCATCTGCCGTTGTTCTACATCAATAAATTGACGATCAGACCAATCCTGTAATTCATTGAGCTGTTGCTGATGTTGCTGTAGACGAGCGAGGAGAGTGCGAACGGAAGCTTTCAGTTGCTCGTTTTCCAGGGATTGGCGATTTTGGTTGGTGAGTAATTCCCCGATCGCATAATTGAGGTGTTCTAAATGCTCGACATTGACCCGTACTGTGCGAGAAATTGAATTGGGTGGTGTCGCAGAAGTCGAGGGTGAGGAGACACGATGACGAGATGAGGCGGTAACCTCTTCTGCTTGTGGGTGTATTTCCCGTTCTCTGCCTGTGTCTGTTTCCTCGGTTTCCCCCCAGATGGATTCTAAAAGCAAGTTGGGTGATGCTTCCTTTGGAGATTCACCTAAGTTCAACTCTGAATCAGAGGCACTGCGGAAAGAATGTACTTCGGATTGAGAAGTCCACGTTGCAGTCTGGAAAGTATCACTCTCCTGTGCATCCGACACCACTTCGGGTACAGTGTCGCTCAGGCTAAAACTCTCGAATGCAGAGAAGTCTGGGGACTGTAGCTCATTGGATAGAGATGACTCACTATAGACCTCGACTTCTACACCGGAGTAATTAAATAAGTCCGTTCCTGACTCCGTCCAATCACTCGTGAGCACCGAGTCTTCATCCGGTACTTCTAATGACTCAATCTCTATCTCCGTAGAGGGTTGGAGTCCGCTCAGTTGTTGTAGAAGTGCAGAAGGTTGACCCCCTTGGGTGCGATCGCCATTGAGTACCGCTTCTTGTCCGGTTTGGAAATCTGCCAACGCCGTTTGAGCGATCAGCATGACTTGATCGGGATGGTCATCTAAAGCCCGGGCCGTGGCTTCGGCAATCGCGCCAAATCCAGGTAAATTCAGGGATTCAGCCAGTCCTTGGAACACTTCGCTTTGGGTTCTTAGCGTGGTGGCGACCGCAGCTGGCTCAGCACTAGCAATCACAGCCGAAATCTCCTCTAAGCGTTGATTCACCCCCACTTCAAAAATGGACTGGGTGACATCAAAGCCCAATTCTATGGAGCTAGGAATGTGAGATTCTGCACCAAAACAGTCCCCTAACTTCTCTTGCAGTTGGGCAAAAATAGCAGCCGTGCGATCAAGAATCTCCCCATCATTGATATTCCCGCCCGTCAGTTCAGCATTGAGGGGGAGACGGAGGCACTCATAACCCTCAAACAGTAAGGCTTCAATATCTGGGTCAATCGACAAATCGGGGTTGAAGAGGGCTTTGAAAATGTCCTCCAACGAATGAGCAACTGTTTTGATCGTTTCCAACCCAACACTAGCCGCCGCCCCTTTCAGGGTGTGGGTGGTTCGCATCAGGTTATGAATTTTATTGATGCTGTAGTCTTCTCGGAGAGTGAGCAAATCTTGTTCTAAAACTTGCAAAAGTTCCGGTGCTTCTTGAAGAAAGTATCGGTAACTTTGTTCGCGAATGCTTGGGTCATTAGTCATTTGACGTATGAAGTGTGAAAGCGGTTTGTAGTAATCACAAAGAGTGATTATTACGAGCAGTATGAAAGGGGAATGGGTAATTGTTTGGTGTGCCATTACCCATTACCCATTACCCATTACCCATTACCGATTAACCATTAATTGGCCTTGAACTGGTCAGCGTGGCGCTGAAGGTTTTGAGCCATGGTTAGAAGCTCCTTAAAGGAGGAGGAAATGTCCTTGGAATCCTCCGAGGTTTTGTTTGCGATTGTGGCTACTTCTGTCATGGTTTTAGTAACCGATTGAAACTCTTGAGTCTGTAGCTGCGTGGCGTTGGTGATACCATCTACCAATTGGCTAATTCGACTAGTTGCTTCAATGATCGCATTGAGATTTTGACGGGCATCTGTGACCAGATTTGTACCTTGAGCCACCTGTTGGATACCGGTCTCCATCACCGTAGAAACCTCAGCGGTGCCCTTCTGAATCTCCTGAACCAACTGCTCAATTTCAGTCGCCGCCTCAGCCGACTGACGCGCCAGAGTTCGCACTTCATCAGCAACCACCACAAAACCACGTCCATATTCCCCGGCGCGGGTGGCTTCAATCGAAGCATTGAGAGCCAAGAGTTGGGTTTGAGTGGTGAAGTTACTAATTAGGTTGACCACACGGGAAACCTTCTGGGACGATTCACTCAAGCGCTTGATCCGCTTACTGGTTTCCGCCACCGTCTCCCGGATCGCCAAAATTCCATCCACGGTGCGGTTCATGGCTTCATCCCCAGTCCGGACGATTTGGTTGGCTTGTTGGACAGAGGCTTCCACCTGTTGAGCGCTATTCCCCACCCCTTGGGTAAATTCAACCATCGTCTGGATTTGATCCAGGGCTTGTTCGAGGGCTTGGAATTGTTTTTGCGCTTGCTCCGTGAGACTGGTGAGTGCCACATCACTTTCTTGAGAGGTTTGGGCAACCTTGCGAGAAGAGTCTTGCACCTGTTGGACAATGGCACGCAGGCTTTGCAGGGTGTTGTTGTAGGCATCTGCTACCGTACCCACTTCACTTTCGGTCACCGGAGCTCGAACGGTGAGATTCCCTTCCAAAGCGGGTCGCACGGCAGAGAGTAACTGTAACACCTCATGCTGCAATGCTTCTTTATCCGCTTTTTCCCGTTGCGCCGCTTCCGCAAGCTGCTGAGACTGGTGCTGGATTTGGTCGAGAGATTCGGCCTGTTGCAGGGCAATACCCAACTGTGTAGCCATTTGTACCAAGAGCTTAACCTCACCTTCCTCCCAGGTTCGGAGTTCACTATTTTGGTAAACCGCTAGTAAGCCCCAGAGCTGATCACCATTAAATAGAGGAGCGATCGCATAAGATTTGACCCCCCACTGCTCCAGTGCCTGCTGCTCAAAGGTCAAACTATTGCTGTCGGTGATGTCGTTGACCACACTTACTTCATTTTTCCGATAAATGCCCCCCTTGGTTTCCTTCAACAGCGAATCGGTCACCTGCGCCCATTCACTGCCTACCAACCTCATGTAGGAGCCGCCGACATCTTCAATTACAAATTCCCCACTCCAATTCGGATGGAAGCGATAGACAGCTACTCGATCCGCTTTGAGCAATAACCGGAGTTCCTGAGCCGTGGCACGCAATAGAGTATTCGGGTTGAGGGTTCCCTGCTGCAAATGCTCAGCAATGCGCTGCCCTGTTTTGTAAAGCAGATTGATGAAGTTGGTTTCTCGCTCAGCCAGCTTGGCATATTTATTGGACTGCTGCTCCAGTTGCTCCAGGTAATTCACCCGTTGCAAAGCTGTGCCCACCCCTTGCCCAATTTGAGTTAGAGCTGTAACTTCGGCATTATTCCATTGACGTGGCCCCGTGTTTTGGTAGGCACCGAGTATACCCCACAGCTTGTCTGCGACAAAAATTGGCGCAAGCACATAAGCTTTGACTTCAAATTGCTCTAAGATTTCCAGGTGACACTCAGAGTGACCAATAGTGTAGATATCATCCACCACAAAGGTTTCACGGTTGCGATATCGACCGCCTTGAGTTTCTTGCAAATAGGTATCAGGCCAGACGGTTTGGATATCTTCCGGTCCCACCAGTTGCACCCAGCCTTTGGCTACCGACTCAGCGACAAACCGACCACTCCAGTCCGGATCGAAGCGATAGACGGCGACGCGATCGCACTTGAGCAATTGCCGAGCTTCTCGGTTCGTAGTGCGATAGATCGAGTCCAAGTCCTGAGATTGACTGAGCCGGGTGAGAATTTTCGCCACCACCTTCTGGGTATCAGCCATTGTCGCGAGCTGGGTGGATTGCTCTTCCACCTTTTTCAGATACTGCACCTGCTCCAGAGCCATCCCACACTGAAGGGCAATTTGCTTGGCAAACTGCATCTCGTCCTTATGCCAATGACGTGGCCCACTACACTGGTGAACACAGAGCAAGCCCAACAATTCGGTTCCTTGCATCAGCGGTACAACCAGATTAGCCCGCACTTGGAATTGAGAAAGGGTGGAAATATAACAATCGGCGAGATTGGCTTTGTAAATATCGGTAACGGCCCAGATCCGACCCTTGCGATAATTTTCCGCGTGCTTCTCGCCAAAGCAGTGGTCTTCTACCTCGATAGACATCGCCGGAGTATAGCCTGCTCCAACATCTTCGGAAACCAGTTCCCCACTATTAAAGCCAGAGTCAGGGTGAAAACGGAACACACCCACCCGGTCAGCTTTCAGGTGTTGGCGTATTTCTGTACAGGTTGTCCGGAAAATTTGCTCTATCTCCAAGGACTGACGAATCTTGGAGACAATTTTGTTGGTGGCTTGCTCCAGCTCTGCGGTTTTGGAGATCTGCCGGGATTGTTCCTCCAACTGCGTTAGGTACTCCGACTGTTGCAGAGCCACTCCGAGTTGGGCGCTAACTTGCATGAGCAACTTGACTTCGCTCTCATCCCAATGCTTGGGACCGGTGTGTTGAAACGCACTGAGCAAACCCCAGAGTTTTTGCCCTTGGAAGAGAGACACGACTAGGCAAGATTTGATGCCAAAGTCGTCCAAAACATCCACATGGCACTGACTCAAGCCGCCGTTGTACACATCATCCACCACAAGCGGTTCGTTGTTGCGGAACCGACCGCCTTGATGTTCTTGAATGTAGGAGTCTTCCCAACCACTACCAACCAGTGTGGGCCATCCTCCAAACTCCGATTCAAAGACAAAGTCACCGAAATAGTCGTCGCGGAACTTGTAGATGGTCACACGATCAACACCCAAGAGGATTCGCATTTCTTGCGCGGCTGTTTTGAATACGGTCTTGATATCCAAAGTTTGACGAATTTTGTCAATCACCCTGGCTAGTGCTCGCTCCCGCTGTGTCTCTTTGGCAAGTTGCTCGTTTTGAGCTTGAACTTGCTTGAGGTAATCCGCCTGCTGGAGAGCCACTCCCAAGTGGCCAGAAACTTGCATCATCAGCTTGACTTCATTCTCTTCCCAATGGCGAGAGCCACTGTTTTGAAACGCACTCAGCAAGCCCCAAAGCTTTGAGCCTTGGAAAATGGCAACCACGAGGCAAGATTTAACGCCAAAGTCCTCTAGGGCTTCTACATGGCAATCGGTTAAGCCGCCGTTGTAGACATCATCGACCACTAACGCTTCGTTGTTGCGGAACCGGCCCCCTTGATGTTCGCTTAAATAGGGGTCTTCCCAACCACTGCCCACCAGTTTCGGCCAACCCCCAGACTCGGATTCCGTAACAAAGTCACCAAAATAGTCCTCGCGGAACTTGTAGATGGTGACTCGCTCCACATTGAGCAGTTTGCGAACTTCCTGGGTGGTTGTTGTGAAAATGGCATCAATGTCTAAACTCTGGCGAATCTTGTCAATTACTTTGGCTAAGGCTTGCTCCCGTTGTGCTTCTTTCGCCTGCCACTCCGTTTGGGCTTTGACTTGTCTGAGGTATTCGGCTTGTTGGAGAGCCACTCCTAAATGGTCAGCAATCTGCATCATCAGCTTGACTTCGCTCTCTTGCCAATGGCGAGTCCCACTGTTTTGAAACGCGGAAAGCAAACCCCAGAGCTTTGAGCCTTGGAAAATGGCAACCACCAGGCAAGATTTGACGCCAAATTCCTCTAAGGCTTCTACATGACACTCGGTTAAGCCGGCATGGTAGACATCATCCACCACTAAGGGTTCGTTGTTGCGGAAGCGACCGCCTCGGTTTTCGTGTAAATAGGGGTCTTCCCAACCACTGCCCACCAGTTTTGGCCAACCCCCAGATTCGGATTCTGTGACAAAGTCACCAAAATAGTTCTCGCGGAATTTGTAGATGGTGACTCGCTCCACGTCGAGGAATTTACGGACTTCTAGGGTAGTCGTCTTGAAAATCGTGTCAATATCGGTGGTTTGGCGAATTTTGTCAATGACACGAGCTGCCGAGCGCTCTTGCTCGGCTATTTTAGAGAGTTGCCCTGTTCGAGTCTGAAGTTTTTCCAAGTATTCTGCCTGCTGTAGCGCGACACCAAACTGTCGGCCAATCAGCGCTAACATACTGATTTCCGCGTCTTCCCAGTGACGCGCTCCAGAGTTCTGGAAGGCCGCGAGCAACCCCCACAGCTTTTCTCCCTCAAAAATAGGCGCGATCAGATAAGCTTTCGCCTCAAATTGCTCCAACAACTCAATGTGACACTGGGTAACACCCGACGTGTAAATGTTATCGACGGCAGTGGTTTCTTCATGGCGATACCGACCGCCCTCCGTCTCTTGCAAATAGGTATCAGCCCAAATTTTTTGGATATTAGGCCCGACCAATGGCACCCAGTCTGGTCCGACTGACTCTGCGATAAACTCACCACTCCAGTCCGGAAGGAAGCGATAGACGGCTACGCGATCGCACTGTAGCTGCTGCCGGATTTCTTTCGTCGCGCTGCTAAAAACAGTGGCAACATCCAAAGAGCGGAGAATGTTTTTTAGGATTTTCGCCGAGACTTTACCGATGGCTTTTTCCAGCTCAATCTTTCTTTGCTTTTGGTTGCGAACTTCTCCGAGCTGAAGGTGAAGCGTTATTTCAGTGACAATCTGATAAAGCAGGTTAATTTCAGCTTCCTGCCAAGGCCTTGAAGTCGAGCATTGCTGAACAACCAGTAAGCCCCACACTCGCTTATCTATAATGATGGGCAAACTCAGGCTGGCTTCAATTTGGTAGCGTTTGAGCAGTTGGATTTGGTAAGGAGTCGTCGTAGATGAGTCGCGAGGACTCAGAGTAACCGCTTGTTGCTGGTAGAACTCTTTCTGATTGTTACCACCAAAGATCAGAGCTGGCAGAAATGCTCCTGAACTAGGGGTATACCCAGTCAACAGCGATTCAGCCATCACGACTCCGTGGGTTTCGCTCTGGAAACGATAAATCAGAACCCGGTCTAATTTTAAATGGTCGCGAACCTCTGTAATCGTAATTTCGAGCAGGGTATTAATCGTGTCAAAAGTTGAAGCTTGGCGCATCCGTTCGGCCAGATTTAATAACCACTGACGTTCGCGCTTTAAGTATTCCTCCATGTCGAGGGAAAGGGGAAGGTTACCCTTGGCTCCGGTAGAAGCCCAATCGCCATTGACATGACTCTGGGAGAGTTTGTGCTGGGGTTCAGGGTTGAGGATATGTTCCGATGGGTCAATTGTGTGCATGGTTAAAGTTTTAGTTGTTTCGAGATCGGGTTGAGTAAATTCGTCGCGAAGATCGGTGTTCTCAGGTAGAGCGGTGTCGAGATGAAAATCGGATGAGGTGTCACCGTCCGATACACTCACCTCAGGAAGACATAAGGGTGCGCTGACGGGGTGAGGCGAGGGCAAAGATGGATCGTCCGCTTCGGAATGGCTGGGAGAGGATTCCTCCTCTTCCGTACTTTCCTCGTCTGGATGTCCTGTTAAATCGGAACAGGACGGGTAGGGCATTCCTGGATCGTCTGGAGTGGTTTCTATGAGCGTGTTTCCCGTTCCGTTATTCGGCTGCCCTCCAGGTAGCAAAAACTGATTCTTAGAAAATGTCGCCATTGAGGTACAGAGTAAGTCACGCACAAGAGCGGTTCTCAATGGCAAAGGCACAGAGAAATTACCATTTGAGGGAACAGGCACGAGTGTCGGACTTTGGCTGAGATACCGTTCTGGATACCAATTAATCGGGGGTAATGCCGGGGGAAGCCGGGATAAGCTTTCTAACTCATGATCAGGAGCTAGTGCAGGTGGAAGCCGGGATAAGCTTTCTAACTCATGATCAGGGGCTAGTGCAGGGGGAAGCCGTGGTAAGCTTTCTAACGGCTTCTCTGGGATGAGTGGTTTTGAGCTAAAACTGCTCCTGAGTTGCCTCAGCCATCGCGCTGTTGAAAGAGAGGCTAAGTGTAAAGTCCTCAGGAAACTCCTCTTTGGTGTACCTTCCATATCGGACTCCTTGTAATGGCTGTGACATCCAAGACAGTGCCGTTGTCTCCAGGCAAAGCCCCTAAGATAAAAGGCAGAAGCCTGGGCGGAAATAAGCCAATGGCTGCTGGCTGAAGTTGCTGCAAGTCGTGTAATTCGATGTCGTTGACTTGCTGTACCACCAAACCCACCGATTGGTTATTGACCTGAACCACCATGGCAACAGGAGAGGCTCCGGATGCCCAGGATACGGGCGGATTGCCGACAAGATGGTTGAGGTCTATTAGCCAGAGCATTTCTCCGCGCCAATTGCAAATTCCCAAAACACAACTGGGCATTTCTGGGACGGGGAGAATTTCCGCCACGTTTAACCTGAGAATTTCTGCAATTTGCTCTAAGGGCAGCAGCGCACTGTCTTGCGAACCCAAGGGAAAGCGAAGCAGCCGCTGGCGAGTTTCTGGAGGTAGTGGCTCTAAGGTTAGAGGGTCAAGACTCGTTGCGGTTGAGCTGGCAAACATGGAGGTGAGCATTTCTAAATCGGGTTGTTTTCATCAGTCAAACGTTAGGGGTTGAAGGTTGAACGCGAGAGCGTTCCCTGTAGGGGTAGGTTTGAACACATCAACCTGCTAACTTTCAACCCCTGTTTGGACTCATGTCTAAACTGTCGTTAATTGCTGGATTGTTTGCATCAGTTCTTGCTGATTTACGGGCTTGGGAATGTAGGCATCTGCTCCTAGCATTGAACCCCAAAGTTTGTCGGCTTTGCTTCCTTTGGTCGAGCAAATTACGACAGGAATTTTTTGGGTATTGGCATTCGCTTTGAGCTCTCGGCAGAGTTCAAACCCGCTTTGCCCTGGTAAGATGACATCGAGAATCACCAAATCCGGTTTCTGCAACTGGAGTTTGATGTGAGCCTCCTCACCACTTTTGACACTGACCACTGTTAAACCAGCCTGCCTGAGGTATTGGGTCAGCACCTCTGTTTCTGTTAAGCTATCTTCAACTAAAAGGACTGTAGTCATCTCAAAATCCTGCTAGAAAACTCTGTCATATTTGTAAAGTTGCGATGAGAGGAAAGCGGAATTGGTGGTAAGCCGCTTTTTGTTAGTCCAATCTTCCTGGATAGAAGCTCATTTTTTGGGGTGCCCACCTCTTGTAATCTGCGAATAGAAATACTTCACAAAGGTTGGGGAAAACTTTTGTCTATCAATTGAGATTGATGAGATTGAGTAGAAAGAGGGTCTTCGCTTTTATCTTTCATGGATGGGATAGGTGTTGATGATTGGATAGATTTTTGTAGATGCACCCGTAGCATATTCAGCATTTTTTCTGCATTGATGGGCTTGGCTAAAAAGCCTGAGGAACCCACCATTTTTGCCCTCACACGGTCTACGATTCCGTCATTGCTTGTGAGAATAATTACCGGTGTGTCTTTGAGAACCGAAATACGACGAATTTGGGAACAAATTTCATACCCGTTAGCAACGGGCATGACCAAATCTAAGAAGATCAGGTCAGGCTTTTTTTCGAGTAATATCGGCAAAGCTTGCACAGGGTCGTAAATATTAATGCAGCGATAGCCAGCCTCGGTGAGAATTTTATGCATGGCTAGGCTATCAATCCGGCTATCATCAATACAGGCAACTAAAGGGCCAGAGGCTTGATGTTTCGGGTTGACAGGTTGTTCCGGGTTGACGGCTGTTGTACTCTCTCGTGGCTTATCGGTGGTGGATGTAGTTCTCTTCAGGGAATAGCTGAAGTCCTCTACTTTTCTCAATCCAATCAACCCTTGACGAACGCAGGGCAAGATGGGTTGAATCAATGCCAACAAGTTCCGGTTCATCTTGACAGATAAATCTCGGAAGGTTTGATTGCCATCAGCCAGAGTGCTGAGGTTGCGGTAAACAATCAGAGAGGTCTGTTCTCGCAATTTTTCAGGCTTTAAAAGAACCGGAGCTAGATTTGGAGAAACATCTTCTAATCCAGCTCGCTGCCAAGCCTCCCATAATTTCAGAGCGTACCGCCAAGCCTGAACGGCGGGAATCATGACAATTTTTGAATCTTTAGGGTTCTCTCCCAGACATCTGCGATAAAGTAGTTCTCCTCCTGAAAGTCGTTCTCCTCCAGAACGATAGCGGAGTTGTTCTCCCCATTGAATGATGTCGAACAAGATCTCCATTATTTGGTCTTCCACGACCGCCTGTAGTTGTTCCGGTTGAAATTTGCCTTGTTTGACCCAGTCTGCTAAGACATCGTAGTCCGGCCAATGCCTCGGAGTTGACTCTTTACCCGCTACGACTCGTGGGCAGTGGCGAGATAACTGCCGATACCAACGGCGAATTGGATGCACCGTACTCGTGCCCCAAATTAAACTTCCTAGACAGAAATACAGCCTCCATTGCTGATCTTGGATATTTTCAAGTTTTAAATCCAACCAACCTGTAAATCGCTCTTGACTATAAGCCTGTATTTGCTCTGACAGTTCAGCGATGCTAACGACTTCATAGTTCGTTGTCATCAAGGGCTTCAGCGAACTGATAGATGATGGAATAAGCATTGTGACAAAGGCCTCGACTGTAAGAGTAAAGGGATTCATGACCAGAGAGCGGACTGAGTTGTTAGTCAATTGGGGGCTGATTCACTAACTCCACATCCTTTTTCCCCTAGCTCAAGCCCTGTAATACGCAATCACCAAAACTGGAATGTGATAGATGGAGTCCACAACCTCATGCAGAAAGTATGTCCGAGTCGGTTGGCTAGTCGTAATACAACTGGTTTTGCTGATGCGGCCTTGATGACTTCCCAAACCTTCGGACGGGGCAAGGTTATGCGTGGCGTACAGGCGGCGCTAACCCTTATTTTCGCTACGTAATAGCTGAAGCTCCATCTAGGCAAGGAAGAGGCAAACACAATAATAGGTTGCAGGTAATAATCTGGCATGATATAGTGGATTGCAGTTGGGTGTAATACACCTAGAAGGTGTACCTGCTAAATGGCTATCGCTTTGTGTAATTCAGTCTATTGAGAATGACGCGATGAGTCATCTCGACTTCGGTAGCACAATACCTAGACCCCATGGTCTGGAAAACCCTGTATTGCAGAAAACCTAAACTTTTAGGACTGCAAAATACCAGCATTGATGAGGAAAGCTCAAAAACCCTGAAGCCAGCTTTTCATCAACTGTGTTGCAATGGCGGTATTAAAAAGTAAGGTAGGTTGCCGCCGTGGTAGATTGATAGATTTGGTTAGCGCTGAGAGTTGATCAAGCGTGTTTTCACTAGACTTGACGGATAAAAAACACCCTTATTAACACCCTGGGTGAAAAAACCCTGTTCCAGCTTATTCTTCGTTTAGCTGGCAAATATATTTAGATAGGGTTTTGGAATCTATACTGCTTCCCCAGCATAGATCATATTCCATTGGAGAGATCTACGTAAAGAGGAATAACTCTTCTCGACCAAAATGTCGAATTAGCCGTTGCCGATTTAACGAGTCCGCTCAACTTACATCTATTTGAGAAATTGGCTAGAGCAACTTATGGGTCAGGAAGAATGGGTCTACTCGGATTGAGCTTTCGGTCTTCTCCTCAATCTCATCATATCAAGAATCGCCAGTCAAGTGGCGTTAGCCTAGAGCTAGCGATCGCCTACGGAGTCCTTGTATATCAGTAGATCTACTGAATTCATGGTTCACATTGGTTGAGTCACGCGACATAATTCTTTAGCTAACTCCGAAATAATCGCGTGTACTGGGTTTCGTGTGCCATACTCGCAAGTGCCAATCCCCAGCCACAACTACTTAATTGTTCATCCTGTAAGGCTAAAATCTCTTGAGTGCATCCAATTAAGCCTGTGTTCAGTTCAAGCAAGAGCTGTTGACCCGCTGTTTGCCCTAGGGGGATGAGTTTGACCCCAGCATTGATCAGATTAGAAGCCCAACTGTGTAAGTAACCTAATACAGAGGCTGTGAGGTCAATTTGCCAGTAGGCAGCAGCAAGGCCAAATGCGATCGCATAATTACAAGGTGTACCCGCCGCCGAAGCCAAATCTTGTAGAGAGAGGGTAGCATTGGTCGGAAGTGGAGGCGACAAATCTAGAAACAGCCGGATCACAGAGTTACCCATCTGCCAACTTTGCGCCCGCAACTCAGTCGTTTCCTTGGCAGCCGTCAGCCAAGCATTCCAGTAGCCCAACGCCTCAATATTCTCACTCAGAACGCTCTGATAAGCTCGGATCATCACCGCTGTTTCTAAGCGAATCGCTCCATACCGCAGTTCTTGCTCTAGCCATTGCCACAAGCTTCTCTGAGTATTGACCACACCCGCTTCAACCAAGGTTTCCAAACCATCCGAATAACTATAAGCACCCACCGGCAGCGCTGGGCTAGCCAGTTGCAACAAATTCAATAGAGAATTCGGAGATTGCTGATGATTCATGGCTCAGTGTTATAGACATCTCCAAAAAAGAACCTGAAACCCTTGTTTTACCTGCGCTGAAATCTAATTTCTAGAGAGGTCTAATAGATTGAATGATCCATTCGCTATTAGCCTCATCTCCAATCCCCAATCTTAATCTTCAAGTCCTGAAGCATGATGATGCCCATAAGCCCCCCTTTCCGGTTGAAAGGGTAGAACCTCCTCCTTAACTGCCACGCCTAACTGTTCCAGCATTGCCTGCAAAACAGGGTCAGGGGACAAGCGTAAATAGTGAGGAGTAACTTCTAGAGGCACATGGCGATTCCCTAAATGATAGGACGCTCTCAATAAATCTACTGGCGTCTGGGAGGTCACCGTGATTACAGGTTCTGGCTTAGCGACAATCCGCACAACAACATCACCCCCTTCAGATTTCAGTAAATCCCCGTTGTGGAGAACAGTGCCTCGTGGTAAGCGCAAATAGATCACTTGACCCTCAGGCACTTCAAAACGGTGGCGCGTCCGAGTCCGTTCCTCCGCCGTCAGCGCGAGGCTAAAGCTGACAGGGATGTCTACCTCAGCACTCAGGCGTTGTGTAAAAGTCAGCATAAGAAAGAAATTCAGAAGAACACTTGAATTAGTTGCCTTGGAGACGAACTAACTCAGTTTGAATGCGTTGTTGTAATTCCGGATTGGATTGGGCGCTTGACGTTATTTCATTAAACTTATCCATTGTCAAGCCCTCTGTTTCGTCAATAAATTTTTTGGCGCGTTCGCAGTAGTTGACAGCAATCCCTTGAATATTTTTCGACAGAGCAGCGAGGGACTCTGGTTTAGTGCAGGTAACATCAGGAATCGTCTCGTTATTCGTCATTTTCTGAATTTCTTCAGAGGCAGCCTGACGAATTTGCTCGATCGCGAGAATGGCTCTAGCATAATTTTCGATGTCCTCTGAACTCGCTGATGTCACCATGGGAGTAGGGGTGGGAGACTCAGACGCTGAATTAGAACCACATCCAGTCAAAATTGCTGTGATTCCAGCGAACCCCCCAATAGCCATCAACAAAAGTGAGGCTGGAGTTCTGGTGAGGATAGGGGATAGGACGATGGGGAAGAACCCCACAGATAAACCGAGGGACTTGAGAGAAGTTGCTTTCTGCTCCACTTTATTACCCTTCTGAATTTGGCTGAAATTAAATATGGTTGGCGCTTTTTGAGTGAAGGGGTTGTTCACACATTTAAAGATGGTACAGGACGCAGGTCAATCCTGAAAGCAACATTCTATCTGGCGATATAATCTCTAAGATTGGCTCATTAAGAAACTAAGAACGATTCAGCTGCTGATCTCTTTGCATGAGCACCCGTTTTTCTAAAGCCGGATCTTCTTGCCGCATCTTAGTAATAGCGTTGTAGCGGCTATTCGAGATACCCTCTTTCTCGATTAAACCTTCAGCTTGAGTACAGAAACGCTTCCAAATAGAAGCAACATTACTGGAAAGTCCTTGCAATGAACAAGAGCGAATTTCAGGAACTGTTCCATTGTTAGCTCTTTTAATCTCCTCGTAAGTAGCTAGGCGCAGAGCTTCAATTCTTAAAGAAGCACGAACGTATCTTGTCAATTCATCATCATTAACAGCTTGAGCTTGGGCTGACGAACTAAAGACGACGGTATGGAAGTCTCTAGACAGCCCAGGTGTGAGTCCCGAAAGTAAGCTAATAGTTGTGAGAGTTCCTATCAGTAGGGACTGGGAGAAAATTCGAGTGAAGGAAGATCGAGAACAAGAAGAATTCATCATGACGATCGCGTGCGACCAAAGATACAAGGAACGAATACCACTGGGGGCTAGTTTTTTTTGAATTATTTTACGGGGCAGAAGTTCCTCAGAATGCATGAATTTTAAGGAAATGGAGCCGGGAGTGGTGGTAATGGGGAAATCATGGGTCTGTAAAATGCAAATAAAATATGAATCTTACCAAAAAATTTCATATCCAATCCCTTTTTACTAATTTTGACAAACTTGGCAAAGTTGTATGACCTTCGTTTGGAGGGTTGCTAGGGGTTCGCCACCTCTTTTCAGCTCAAACTCTAACTCTAGTAGCACCCGCAAGGTTGAAGTCAGTTGAGCGAGGGAAAGGGGCTGAACTTCTTTGGTGAGAAAATAAATGCGTTTAGGGTTCCCCACCTCCGCCGCCGTCGCGATCGCTTTTTGGTCGCGTTCCCCCTCACTGATCATCAACCTTACCCATAGCCAAGTCCGAAACTGCCCGATTAAGGTAGCAACAATCTTCAAAGCGGGTTCATTTTTATTGATCAAGTCAGCTACCAATCCTAAGGCTTTTGCCCCATCTCCGTGAAGCAAGGCTGTGGCGAGTTGCAAACTGTTTTGCGTATTGGCTGTCACTAAGCTTGCAACAGTTTTTGCCTCTAAGGGTTGGGCTGAATCGCCGACATAAAGTTGCAATTTTGCCAATTCGTTGAATAGCTGTCGAGTATCGTTACCCACTGACTCTGCCAAAAGTGTTGCAGCATCAGGGGTTAATCGAACGCCAATGTCTTTAGCACAGGATTGTACCCGTTGCACCAGTTCTTCGGTTTTCCAAGGGGGGATGAGAGAAAACTCCTGGATTACGCTATACTTTTGCAGCAGTTTAGTTGATTTAAGACGCCCATCCGGTCGATTGTGCGTTGTCAGTAACAAAATAGACTCTTCTGGAATCAAAGGTAGAGTACGCTCTAGTTCTGCCAGCAAATTTTCTGAACATTGCTGGCATACTGTTGTATTTACTAACCAGACTAGACGCTTACCCATACCAAAAGGCGGAGTCATCGCTTGATTTAGCCCTTGGATCACAGCATCTGGTTGGTCGGGGGGAATTTTGTCATAGTTAAAATTAGCCCAGTTGGGGTCGAGGAATGACTCACGCAGTTGGTTTACAGCTTGTGTCAGGGTAAAGTCATCTTCTCCCCAGTAGAGGTAAATTGGCATAGTAAACACCCAAGGTTAGCGAGGGGATCAAGATTGGACGAGACGTTTCAGACCTATTTAAATCGGGTGGCACGGTTGACGCTGCCAGCAACGTATAAATCCCAGTTGCAACATATTCAAGAGTCACCCAAGTTTAAGCCTCTCCCAGACGGCAGCAGACAGCCGGTACCTTTTCCAGGGTACTCAGTAGTAACTCCTCCCTGGGAAGAAGAGTCGGAGAATTCTGCATTCTACACTCCCTTACAAGTGCTGCAAAAAAAGCTGTTGCAGGAACTAGACCCTGGTTTAATCGTACTGGTACCTCCAGAGAGCTTTCATTTAACTCTGGCGGATTTAATTTGGGATAGTGCCTTCCGCGATCGCGAGAGTCAAAATCCCAAGTTTGAGGAGCAACTACAGGTTCGCATTGAGGAAAGTTTTCAGCAGTATCAGAAGTTACTCAGTAGCGGTAATCCGATTTGTTGGCAGCTTTTAGGAATCATGGTTCGTCCTCGTGCGATCGCCGTATGTTTGGCACCCCAGGACGAAGATTCTTACAAACGCATGTTAGATTTTCGCCGTTCTATCTACCAAAGTTCAGGTCTCATTGCCTTAGGCATTGAGCAACAATATCACTTTACCGCTCACATTACCCTGGGATATTTTGGTGAAATCTCACCAGAATTAGATCGTGATCGCCTTGCTGATACGCTATCGAAATTAAGTCAGGAAGCCCTAGAAGAGGAATCAGCGCCCCTGTGTGTTCGGCGGGTGGAATTGCGGAAATTTGACGATATGGTGCGCTACTATCGTAAACCTGACTGGCCGATTTTAGAGTTCTAAAGTTGCCAACCGTCAGATATTAGGGATTTATTCACAATCGATGAGATGTATCTTTCAAAGTTGCAATTTTTCAATGACTTATTGTTTCATCCGAGTGCAAAATTCACTATTCCATTCAGCATGATGCGCTGATCGACGACTGTGTTCCCACCACGACGCATATAGCTCAAGGAGCAGTTTTTTATGAAACTATAGCTCTTAAGCCGCTTTATTACCGTTGGGTTGGAGGCAGGAACCAAGACAAACAGAGGGCTGTTGAATGACAGTTACCCCACCTTAACTAAAAGCGCTTGGGCTGCGATGTACTTGCAGCCCAAAAATTAAGTCTTTTCAGCTAGGCAAAAAGCAACAATTTCGTGACCAAAAAGACGGCATATTATTACTCAATGTATGATTATGGCGACTATAAATTACTATCGACAACACCATAAAGGTGGTTATTTATGAGTTTGCCCATCCATCCAATCATGGAGCAGAGTTTTGCCGTCATTGACCGAGAAATGGGCAAACATAACTTTAATTCTGCTGAGTATGCCATTGTCAGGCGAATTATTCACAGTACGGCTGATTTTGAATTTGCCCAATTGATTCGGTTTAGTGAAGGTGCGATCGCCTCTGCCATCAAGGCTATCCCACAGCAAATACCCATTATCACCGATGTCGGCATGGTGAAACAGGGAGTCGTGGGAATGATAGCGAAAACCTTTGGCAACCCTCTGATTGCTGCCGTGGAACAGGTATCAGAAGCCTTACCGGGAAAAACTCGCACCGAAACCGGATTAATCCAATGCTTTGAGCAATATCCGGGCGCGATTTATGTGATTGGCAATGCCCCCACTGCCCTGCTGGCTTTGTGTGCCCAGCTTCCCAGTTCACCCATTCAACCCGCTTTAGTCATTGGTGTACCCGTTGGCTTTATCTCGGTGATCGAATCCAAGAAAGCTTTAGCACAAACATCGGTGCCTCAAATTCGGGTTGAGGGACGTAAAGGCGGTTCACCCGTTGCAGCCGCCATCCTTAATGCTTTAATGGTTTTGGCTTGGGAACAGAAAGATGTGATGTGATGTGATGTGCGACAAATCGCGACTGGATAGGAATCCAAAATCTACCCCCTCTAAACCATGACAGAAGTGCACGTTGTTGGTATTGGTTTGGATGGCGCGGCGGGATTGACGGATACCGTGCGGCAAATTGTGGAACGGGCAACTTTATTAGTGGGGAGCGATCGCCTTTTAAGCTATTTCCCCAGCCACCCCGCTTCACGCCTGGTACTGGGAGATTTTATCCAGACGATTCGAGAGATTCGCGCCCAACTAACGGTAGCTGACATGAGTGCCTGTATTGTCATACTCGCGACGGGCGATCCACTTTTTTTTGGCTTGGGACGATTGTTATTAGAAGAACTGCCACGAGAGCAACTCACCTTTCATCCCCATACCAGTTCAGTTCAGCTTGCCTTCAACCGGATTAAAATTCCTTGGCAGGATGCCCGTGTGATTAGTATTCACGGACGTTCCATGGAGCCGTTGACGGTGGCACTACAACAGGGGGTTGACAAAATTGCCGTCTTAACAGATAAGACAAATACTCCGGGTGCGATCGCGCGTTTGTTAGTAGCTCTCGATTTATCCAATCGCTACGAGTTCTGGGTGTGCGAAAACCTGGGAGGTAGTGATGAGCGGGTTCAGTGCCTATCGGTGGATGAGTTATCACACAAGACGTTTGCACCGCTCAATGTGGTTGTATTACTGCGTAAGTCAGAGCCAGAGGAGCAAGTGATCGATGTGAACTCTCTCCCGCTGATGGGATTACCGGACGAGATATTCTTAAGTTTTAGCGATCGCCCCGGTTTGATCACGAAGCGTGAAGTTCGGCTGCTGATTTTGGGAGAAATGGCACTGCAACCCAGGTTAACCATCTGGGATATTGGCGCGGGTACGGGTTCGGTTTCGATTGAGATGGCTCGTTTGTCGGGGACTTCTCAGATCTATGCGATTGAGAAAACAGCGATCGGAACTACTTTAATTGAACAGAACTGCCAACGCCTCCAAGTGAAAAACGTTACCTCAATTCACGGCAATGCGCCGGATATTTTGCAGCATCTGCCAGCACCCCAGCGCGTTTTTATTGGCGGCAGTGGCGGCAACTTAACTGCCATTCTCGATACCTGTAACGTCCGGTTGGTTCCCGGTGGTATGGTGGTACTCGCTTTAGCCACCTTGGAACATCTCAACGCCGCTCTCGACTGGTTCAACTACCGCCACTGGCAGTATCGATTATTACAGGTTCAGATATCGCGATCGGTACCGGTGGGAGAGTTGACTCGTTTTAATCCGCTTAATCCGGTAACCATTCTGACAGCCATTCGTCCAGTTGAAGAGTGAGATTTCAGTACGATACTTGAGACATTGGGAAAATATTCCCATGGCAAACCATGAAAAATATTGCCGAAAAGTACGACACTTATTCAAACTGACTTGAATTAGCTATGCGGATGGCGAGACTCGAACTCGCAAGGCAAAGCCACACGCCCCTCAAACGTGCGCGTATACCAATTCCGCCACATCCGCGTATTGCTGATTATAGCAAAAAGAAAGAATTTTTACTGAAAATATTTTTTTCCTCGATTACCGCACATCTCAAGGAGTTAGAGAACATCGATGGAGGCGTTCTGCTTACCTCATGAGTGGGGATGGTTTAAGGGTTCGTGAGGAGAGGTGAACATCCCGACTGTCCAGGCTTATGGCTAGACGACCCGACTCACGGCTACGGCTAACCAACCCTAGTGCATGACGGCAAAAGTTTCTGACCACCTCTGTGCAAGCAGGGGAGCGGGGGAGCGGGGGAGCGGGGGAGATTTTAGCTGGTCAGTTATTTCTGCCAGTCTGGTCTAGCCACAACACAACTTTTCACAAAAAGTACAAATAGGGTGCGCGATCGCCTCTATCCTATCTGATACGGGTATAGCAGCGCTGTTCTATGCATTTTTCAAAAATTTTGATTGCCAATCGTGGGGAAATTGCCCTGCGGATTCTCCGAACCTGTGAAGAAATGGGGATTGCCACTGTTGCCGTCCACTCCACCATTGACCGACACGCCCTTCATGTCCAACTCGCCGATGAAGCCGTTTGCATTGGTGATTCCCCCAGTAACAAAAGTTATCTCAATATTCCCAACATTATTGCCGCCGCCCTAACACGTAACGCCACGGCGATTCATCCGGGCTATGGATTTTTGGCAGAAAATGCTCGTTTTGCCGAAATTTGTGCCGATCATCAAATTTCCTTCATTGGCCCCACCCCAGACGCCATAAGAGCGATGGGTGATAAATCCACCGCCAAAGAAACGATGATTCGGGCGGGTGTTCCCACCGTGCCAGGGAGTGAGGGACTCTTAATGAGCGATCGCGAAGCCCATGCGATCGCCCAGAGAATTGGCCTTCCCGTGATGATCAAAGCCACAGCGGGAGGAGGCGGACGGGGGATGCGTCTTGTCAGGGAAGAGTGTGACTTAACCAAACTCTTTCTTGCCGCCCAAGGAGAAGCCGAAGCCGCCTTTGGCAATCCCGGCGTCTATCTGGAAAAATTTGTTGAACGTCCCCGCCACATCGAATTTCAAATCTTGGCGGATAGCTACGGTAACGTAATCCATCTCGGTGAGCGCGACTGCTCCATTCAACGGCGACATCAAAAACTCTTAGAAGAAGCGCCCAGTCCAGCCCTCACCCCAGAACTACGGGAAAAGATGGGGATGGCAGCCGTCATGGCGGCAAAGTCGATCAACTATGTGGGTGCAGGTACCGTCGAATTTCTCTTAGATGCCTCCGGTGCCTTCTACTTCATGGAAATGAACACCCGCATCCAAGTTGAGCATCCCGTTACCGAGATGATCACCGGTTTAGACCTCATTGCCGAACAAATTCGCATCGCCCAAGGCGAGAGATTACAACTCACCCAAGACCAAGTTGTCCTCAAAGGTCATGCCATTGAATGTCGGATTAATGCCGAAGACCCCGATCATAACTTTCGTCCCCAACCCGGACGCATTAGCGGTTACCTGCCCCCAGGAGGCCCTGGTGTTCGCATGGATTCCCACGTTTACACCGATTACGAAATTCCGCCCTACTACGATTCGTTAATTGGCAAGTTAATTGTTTGGGGACCCAACCGTGAGGCAGCCATTAGGCGGATGAAACGAGCACTGCGGGAGTGTGCGGTTACGGGAGTGCCAACCACGATTGGCTTCCATCAAAAAATCTTAGAAACACCCGCATTTCTCAAAGGCGAAGTTTATACCAATTTTGTTGAGCAAATGATGAACGCTGGCAAGGGTTAGGGGTTAGGGGTAGTAACGGGAAAAGTATGAAGCAGAAAGTAGTGCTAAGCTAACGCGCATTTTAATTGCATCTTCTGAAAACAGGATAAAAGCGCTCCAGTTCTCTCCCCAGCTCCCCGGCTCCCCAGGTCCCCGGCTTAATGCATCATCATCAGTAGTCCTTGCTGACCCAGCAGAATTTCCCTCAGTAAACTGAAAATTCCTACCCAAATAATGGGCGTAATGTCAACCCCCCCAATGGGAGGTACCAACTTACGCATGGGTACCAACAAAGGCTCCGTGGGCCAAGCGACTAAATTAAACGGAAACCGATTGAGGTCGAGCTGAGGATACCAGGTAAGAATAATCCGGAAGATAAACAAAAAGATCATCAGTCCCAGCAAGAGACCCAGTATCCAAGGAGCCAGCGTAGAAACAGTCATGAGTTGTTCAATCCCAAGGTCAAGTCTTCACCCAAACGCAGGCTTACAAACGTTTTGAAGCCATTTATTTTAATTTTACTCGGTATAACTACATGAATGTTAACGAGGTTTTAAGCGATATAGAGATGGATAGGGCTAGTTCAGCCGAGCCGATTCGGACAGGATTGAGCGACCTAAACACAGGTCTTATATAAGCCTTTTTCAGCTACCCAGGCACAATTACTTCCTAGATACAGGCGAACATCCTTGTCATACTTGTGCCGCATTTGACTTCTCAAGCGGCAAACAGACTATTAGAATTAATATGAAGAATATCAAAAAGGGTTGAAATTCTATGACGCCTTCGTTAGCAAACTTTTTGTGGAGTCTCGTTTGGGGTGCTGTGATTGTTGTGATTCCTGTAACCGTTGGCCTAATCTTTATCAGCCAGAGGGATAAAATCCAGCGTTCTTAAGCAGGAGCCGTTTGTTCTCAAAAATTTGACTGAAGGGCAGGGCAGCAAAAGACTTCGCTGCCCTATTTTGCTATACTCTATTCTTGTATTCTTGTCTGTGCCCTAAGGATTTAGCGCCCATTGTGGCAAAAAGTGAGGAAAGCTTGAGCAAATATCACATTCGCCCACAACAGAGCCAGCTAAACCAAAAAGTCTAGTTAAACTAGGAGCTTAGGTTTTATTTAGGTCTTATTGAAAAGAACAAGACTTCTAATCATAAAATGCGTTAACCCTACAATTCATCCCCTGTGTGGAAGTACATGGGAGAGATTGCTAGCTTGGTGTAAGGATAACTCGCTACCATAGGACTGACTTAGGAGAGCAGCAATGGTAAATTTTGGGCTGAATTCAGCCAGCATTTTGGGGATTTTTCTGGCCGTTGCAGGAGCAGCGCTCTACTTTATGCGTTCGGTACGTCCAGAGCTATCACGAGACCAGGATATATTTTTTGCGGCAGTGGGACTCTTGTGCGGCTTTATCCTCTTATTCCAGGGATGGCGACTCGATCCAATTCTGCAATTTGGTCAGTTTCTCCTGACCGGTACCACTATCTTTTTCGCCTATGAAGCAATTCGTTTACGGGGCGTTGCAACAAAGGTGGTGAAGGAGAGAACGCCCATTGTGGATGATGAGCGACCGGTGAGTAAAGCCTATCGATATGAGCCGGAGACGGACTACTACGATCAAATCGAACCAGAGGAAGAGCGGTATGTGAAGCGTCGTCTGAGAGGAACAGAAACGGAAGATTCTTATGGGGGTCGAACCGAAGACGCTCGTCGTGTAAAAACTCGGACGGACTCGGAAAAAATGGGGCCAACGGATCGTTCGCGCTCACGTCGTCCTCGTCCTACAGGTCGTCCTACAGAACCCCCCGTCGAGAGATGGGATGCCGAATTAGATTCGAGAGAAAGTAGTGACTGGGAAGACTCGTCGTCTCGCTCACGTCGCCCTCGCTCCACGAACCGCCCAGAAAGCCGTGACTCGGAAACGGGTGCTAAACCGAGGAGGCGTCGTCCTCCCCAAGACCGGGGCTCGACTTCACCCTCTAGAGACGTAGAACCCTCCCCGAAAGGCGAATATGTGGATTATCAACCCATCGATTCTTCCTCAGAAGAAAGCGGTAATTCGGATTCAGGGCGTTTCGACTATTAAGCAGAGTAGATGAGAAGCTTAGCGACTGGACTCACCCTCCGCCAGTGGCTGAGTTGGGGTATGGGGTTCAGCGTTGTGGGGATCGTCACCGCCTGTAGCCCAACCAACAGCTACCAGGAACCTGCTGTTCTCAACAGCCGTTATACAAATGAACAACCCGCGTTGAGCGGGAATGGTCAATTTGTGGCTTTTGTTTCTAACCGGGATGGCGATCGCAAAATTGTGATGTACGACTTGCAAAAACGTTTGTTCGTGGATTTGTCGCGTGTAAATCGACCGGATGCGATCGCAGAAAATCCTAGTCTGAGCCGTACTGGTCGCTATATGGCCTACATTGCCAGCGACCAAGGCCGCCCAGAAATTGACCTGTATGACCGAGCAACCAAACGCATAGAAACTCTCACCATTGGCTATCGCGGCTGGGTGCGAAATCCAAGTATTAGTCCTGATGGTCGCTACGTCGTCTTTGAAACCAGCCGTCGGGGTCAGTGGGATGTTGAAGTCTTGGATCGGGGGCCAAATATTGAATTAGATATCGCCGAGGGTAGCCGCTCTTTCCGACGATAAAGGCTCAAACAGGAAGGATGTACGATTGGTGCTATCAGCCAAAGTGTCAGATGTAGCCTTCATAAAACCCAGAAGGTGTTCAGTCTTTTCATACTTCACACTTCATACGTTTTGGTGAATCGTTATTTTTGGCTATCAGTAACCGCTTTGACGAGCTTGTTAACCAGTTGCACCAGTGCCACTCGTCTTTTAGATTTTCCGTTCGATCCCGGAGGGCGTAGTTTAAATAGTTTGGCATCGGAATTAAATCCCCAAGTGTCAGGGCGATACATTGTTTTTGTCTCGGATCGGCGCGGCAGTCCGGATGTTTATCTCTATGATGCGAATACCCAAAGTTTGATTGAACTACCGGGACTCAATGCTCTGGATGCGATCGCCTCTCACCCTAGTGTGACTGAAGACGGTAATACCCTTGTGTTTGCTGCCATTCGTCAGGGACGTTCCGGAATCTACGTCTATAACCGAGGCACACTTCAGTTACGGAATCTTACAGAAAATCTTCGAGCCGAAGTGCGTAATCCAACGATTAGTGCTGATGGCAGTACTATTGCTTTTGAATCAAGCCAGAATGGTAGATGGGAAATTATGGTGTATGACCGTTCTGGGAAGCCCCTGAATTTGCCAACACCCACTCTCTAGGTTGAGTCATCATCGTTCTTCCACCCATGAGTACCAGACACCTGCGTATCGCCACACCAGGAATGATTGCTGCCGCAGTGGCTATCGGTGCTACGACCCTAACTGTAATCGCTCCTGTTGACTTGCTCAGTCTATCCTTACAGTCAAACCGTGCTTTTGCCCAAGATGTTGACGAGCAAATCAATATTCGAGTGTATCAACGGGCAAGCCCAGCCGTCGTTTCCATCGATACCAATGACGGTGCAGGAAGTGGCAGTATTATTAGCCCAGATGGGTTAGTTTTAACCAATGCCCATGTTGTGGACAATGCACGTACCGTCGAGGTGACATTGACCGACGGTCGCAAGTTTTTAGCTGATGTTGTTGGTTTTGGCGCGAATGGTCTTGACCTCGCTGTTGTAAAAATTCGAGGAGCGAACAATTTACCAAGCATTACCTTGGCTCGTAGCGCCGTACAAGTGGGTCAGAGGGCATTTGCGATTGGTAATCCCTTTGGTCGATTTCAAGGAACCTTTACGACGGGGATTGTTAGTCGTATCGATCAAGAACGCGGCTTGATTCAAACTGATGCCGCCATTAATCCCGGTAATTCAGGCGGACCACTTTTGAATAGTCAGGGTGAATTGATTGGTGTGAATACGGCAATTTTTACCGATAGTCGTAGGGGTGGCAATATTGGGATTGGTTTTGCGATCGCTCTTGAGCGAGTACAACCGTTCCTCTCGGCGGTGCGCTCCGGAAGTGCTCCCCGGACAACTCAACGCCAAGGGCCAGACCCTGGTAGGAATGCTCCTCAATCCCTAGCTCTTAATGGTTCTGTCATTACAGGCACTCTAGGACGAGGTAGCAGTGTGTTGCCAGTGGATAATAGCTTCTTTGACCTTTATACCTTTGAAGGGAGAGCCGGTCAACGGGTTCAATTTGACATGGCAAGTCAGGAAATCGACCCTTATTTAATTTTGATTGATCCCAATGGGAATGAGGTAGCTCAAGACGATGATAGTGGGGGCGGGTCGAATGCTCGAATCCTCGCCACTTTACCCGTTGATGGGAGCTACCTATTGATGGCAAACTCTTTTGAGGCAGGACAAGCGGGAGCTTATCAATTACGCGCTCAGGCGGCGACGGTCGGGAGTCCTAATGCTGCCAGTCAGGAACGTTTCCGTTTCGTCTTACGGCAACAAGGTATTCTTGGCCCTGGTTCTTTTGTATTACCTTCAGATGGCAGTTTGTTCAAAGTCCATATCTTTGAAGGCCGTGCGGGTCAGTCAGTCACGATTAACTTAGCGAGTCCAGATTTTAAAACGTATTTGGCACTGCTTGATCCCAGGGGTCAGTCCATTGGCGAAAATGATCAGGTTAGCCAGAATGACAACAATTCCAGCTTGACGGTTACTTTGCCCCAAACGGGTATCTATCGGGTGATTGTTAATGCGTATGACAGGAGAGGGAGAGGTCGGTACCTTTTGACAATACGCTAGTGCAGCATGGCAGAAATAACTGACCAGCTAAAATCTCCCCTGCTCCCCTGCTCCCCTGCTCCCCTGCTCCCCTGCTCCCCTGCTCCCCTGCTCCCCTGCTCCCCTGCTTGTACAGAGGTGGTCAGAAACTTTTGCCGGGATGCACTGGGTGGGAAGGTTGAAGAAGTGAAAGAGGGGCAACCACGGCGGGATTGCCCCGACAGGGGGGAGTTAGTGCGTAAGCCGTAAACTTGTTAAACAGCTTTAACGAAACGATTGCGATGCTCTTGAGGGTTACCTTCAACCCTGCAAATAGTCTTTAATCCTCAATCAAGCAGACCTAACCAAGTCAGTAGACCTTGACGGGTGAGCAATTCCAGTATCAATAAACCAACAAAGCCAATCATGGCAAAGCGACCATTAATTTGCTCAGCGTAGGGAGTCCAACCAAAAGCGGGTTCTGGTTGGTTAAATGACTCTTTGGGGGATTCGGGAGCAGAAGTTGTTTCAGAAGTCATGATTTTGATGCCGCGTCCTCCTTAGATGTTTCAGACTCGAAGTTTTGCACGGATTCAATGAGCGATCGCACTTGTTCTGTTCCCTCGGAGCGATCGAACCCTAAGGGGAATTTCCCGCGTGCGATCATTCGTACTCCCAAGGGTCCTAAACTCAGTAAACCCTTAATATCCCGGAACGAATTGCCAACGACTTGAATGCCAAACATCCGCTCATCGACCCAGCCTCCTCGTTTGACTAAATTAATTAATGTCTTACGGTGACGAATTTGGCGGCTAGCTTGGTCGTCCTTACGTTCTAGGATTTCCTGTTTAATTTTACCGATTTGATCCATCGGAGCCACCTCCATTGGGCAAACCGCATTACACATTAAACAGCGGGTGCAACCCCACACCCCTTTCGTTCCTTCGTTATATTTTTCCAAGCGACTTTCTTTTTGAGCGTCGCGAGAATCTGCTACCATACGTTGGGCTTTCGCTAAGGCATGAGGCCCAACAAAGTCTGAGTTAACTTCGCGGGCATTGCATTCCGAATAACAGGCACCACATAGGATACAGTTACCGATCTGATCTAAGCGCGATCGCTCTTCAGGGGTCTGCAAAAACTCTCGTTCAGGAATCGCTCTTGCCCCCGTGCTGACGTAGGGATCGACAGCTTCCAGGTTATCCCAAAAGCTACGCATATCTACGATTAAATCCTTAACTACCGGCATATTCCCCATGGGGGCAATGGTAATTTCCGGTATCTTAGATGAGCCGTTTGTTGGTAACCTCTTTAGTTCAGCGCCTACATTTTCTTTACAAGCCAAAGCCGAGCGACCATTGATTCGCATACTGCAACTGCCGCAAATTGTGTTGCGACAATTCTTGCGAAAAGCAAGGCTCCCATCTTGCTCCCACTTAATACGATTCAGACAATCCAGAATCGTGTTTCCTTCCTCCACATCCAAGGTATAAGTCTGGAATTCTGGAGAGGAGTTTTGAGTCTGTCGAAGTATTTTAAAACAAACTTGCATATTGACAAGCTCTAGATGCTCGAAAAAGCTACAGAACAACTCGGCTGTTCACGAGTCACGACAACACGACTCGCAATTATCCGATCTGTCCATCCTTATAATAGCTGGAGATTTTTCGAGTGCTGTCTACAGTTTATGGCATAAGTGGCAACCTCTCATACTAAAATGCTTCTATTTTGATCGAACAACCCAGAAAATTGCCCTAGGGAGAATTTTACTCATAGAAGCGTTAATGAGTTGTAGAAAAATCTGCAATTGCTAAAATGCATGAAGATTAGAAGAAATGATCGAAAAACACTTGTCAATAGAGAGAGATTTAACGATATATTTTTTATAGAGCTTTCATAGCTTGACTGGGAAATGACCAATACCATCCTGAAATTTGAAGGATATCTAGCAAAAGTATGACAGAAACCCAAACTGCTCCACTTACAGGGAAAGCCTTGCTTCAAAAAGTAAAAGAGCTTTCCCACTTGCCCCGACGAGAAACAGCAAAACGCTGTGGCTATTACACCGTAACTAAAAACGACCAAACCCGCGTCAATTTAACAGATTTTTATGATGCGGTGCTTGCGGCTAAGGGTGTTCCTCTTGATCCAGAGGGAACAAAAGATGGTCGTGGTCGGGAGCCGACTTATCGGGTGAGCGTCCATAAAAACGGTCAAATTGTGATTGGTGCCACCTACACTCAGGCAATGGGATTAAAGCCCGGTGATGAGTTTGAAATTAAACTGGGCTACAAGCATATCCATCTAAAACAGGTGGATGGTGATATGAGCCGGGTTGAAGATCAAGAACTGGAAACCGCTGATGTGTAATGGGTAACCCTTAAGGATGGGTTGTGGATTTATCCATCCTTGTGTACGCTTTCGATCTGTAGCTCCTCACAATCTGCCGATCTCGCCAATGGCTATATTTGAGCAGGCAGCTAATCACGGGTTGATGTCTCTGGTAACATCATCAGCTCTGGTAAAAGTAGCGGCTTTTTTCATCGCTTGGGTCGCTTTGTGGCTGCCTTTGGCAATTCCTATCGCTACACTCCTGAAATGGCATCCTCTTAAGCCCTTGGCAGCAGAGCAAAAGCTGCCATTACTCGCTGCACTTTACCTAATTGCCCCCCCCCTTTTATGGGGGGCCTGTTGGGTAGAGGGGGTGTCTTTTTCTAATTATGGCTTGGACTGGAAATTAGCTGTTTTAAGTTCACTAGGGCAAGGATTAGGCTTCGCGATTCTAAGCTTAATCATTGTTTTTATGGGGCAGTGGTTACTCGGTTGGATCGAGTGGCATCACCAAAACTGGCAGCGCTTAAGAAAAGTTTTACTACCCATACTGTTTTTGGGATTGTGGATTGGGGTTACAGAAGAGTTAGTCTTTCGGGGCTTGTTACTCAATGAACTACAACAGGATTACTCAGTCTGGGTAGCCGCTGCAATTTCTAGTGTAATTTTTGCCTTATTACACCTAATTTGGGAACAGCAAAATACCTTGCCTCAACTGCCCGGACTGTGGTTTATGGGAATGGTATTAGTGCTAGCTCGTTGGGTCGATGGCGGTAGTTTAGGTTTAGCATGGGGGCTTCATGCTGGGTGGATTTGGGGCTTAACATGCTTGGATACGGCTGAATTAATTTCTTACACAGGCAAAGGCCCAATCTGGATGACAGGTTTGGGAGAAAATCCCTTAGCTGGGGTCGCTGGTTTTCTATGTTTACTAGGAGTCGGTGCCTTACTATTATTTCTCTTGCCTGACGCCTCATGGGATTTTAGATTTTGAATGAAAAATCTCAGCTTGTTAAGCTTAATGTGACGGTTTTTTATAATACAGCTATTTCGCCTATTATTCTTCGCTTTTTAGCGTCATTACGACCCATGACGATCTCCCCGACGGAGGTGAAGCTCTTGTGGGAAAATTTGATATTCCTGGTACTTGTCACATCTTTCCTCAAACCGAGCGTTGATACCCGTATGACTATACTCAACTTCTGTTGATGTCGGGGTCATGCTCTTAAACTGCTGGAATACTTATCCAATTTATATCTTGGCAGTTTATGACCCCATTGTTTTAAGGTTTTGTGAGAAATTCGGGTTAATGGATAGACGTTTCTGGTTTTGGAACCGATCAAGTACAAATCTGTAAAGGAACGGCTTGCTTCATTTCTTTGAGTGCATCCGTTAGTGCTGTCGAGGGATTTTCCACGCTGTAGATTTCCTGCAAGACATCTAACCAAAGCCGCTGTTCGGTAAAGTAATTAGCACGCTGCCTCGCGATCTCTTCGGGTGTGGCTTGTTGGGCTTGAAGTTGCTCGTCCAAACGCTGCAATTCCTGCTTAATGCGATCGCGCTTTTGGCTGTCCATGACTCGAAACTGTGTTGTCACCGGTTGAGAGAAACCGATGATCCTCCATTCATAAGTTTGACCGGGTTTGAGCGCCTCTTTGTCATACAAAACTTTGTTCTGATTCTGTTGGATATTGTGACTCCACAACGGCTTATCACTGCCGACTTGATAAAGTTCCACCCGAATCGGTCGTCCCGTCCAGACAAATAAGGGGCGATCGCTCCACATTTCTTTGTTGTTGCCCAGCGCAATGGGTGAGAGCAGACAGGGACCACGCGAACTCCCCTTTTTACTATCTTCAGCGGGCTGATTATCTTGTGCAAGAGGTTGCAAAATACGCGTCCAAGGATTGCTGCTCCGTAAGCTTCCCCGTGAACCTCCAGGTCTACCTTGCTCAGGAGCACTAGGATTAGTAGGAGGCGGATTATCTTTGGTTTGAGCTTGAGCGACATTCTCCCCAGAACCGAAGAGATGGGTTTGTGCTCGGGTAGTTTGAGTTGAGTCAGTTAGCAAACTAGAAACCAGCGTCGTCACGAGCAAGGTTGATAACACCCAGTTAAACTTTGACATGTTTTTTTCTCTCCAATTGAGCTAACAGAATATACGTCCAAAATGTTGCAGTCGGTACCACTAATGGCAACAGCACTTCTGCTGTGATGTAAAGCTGTAAACTAACGAGTCCATAAATAGCTGTGGCACTCGCCATAACTAACATCCATTTGCTCCTTCCTGAAGGAAAAACAAATAGCCTATACTTTTCTTTCCGCTGTCTGCTTCCCCCTTTATTGCCTTCTAGCGCCAATACCGCTCCTTTCCCCAACAGCGCAGCTAAGCCAAGAAGCCACAAATCGGGAATCGGAACCACCAGCCGTTGATTCAAGAAATGATGAATCATATAAGCGTGGGCTTCACCTCCTGTGAATTTCTCACGCCCAGAGCCAGGATTCGCTTGAGAATGCCAGTAACCAAGCGCTGGCGGCATGGGGAAATTATCCTCGCCCAATTCAGTAACGCCAGCCTCGCTATATCCGCCTGGGGCAATCATCACCACTGGCTGGTGATTCGGGTGTTGGGGTAGGGAAGTGGCTGAACTCTCCAGAAACTTCCAAGCGGGTAGGGGTTGGTAGACGTGATCCGGCGGAATCGAGAAATCAATAATCGGGTGCATCCACATTTGACGTAACAGATAAGCAAAGTTAGTAATCGGATGTAAGCGAGCTTTGGGGGAGAATACATCCCGATAATCTTTGCCCGTGGTTTTGTAAGCATAGGTGCTCAGGGTTGAGTGCAAATCATTCGTAGATTGCAATTGGGGTTGAGGCAGCTTTTGGGATGAGGAAGTGTTCAGCCGAGAAGCCAACGCCAAAAGGTAAGAAAAGGGTATGCGCCGGGGATCAGACTTCTGCATCGGCACCAGCGTCAGATGTTTGAGATGATTACCCAGAACCAGAATATCCCCTTGCAAGCTCCAATTGGGCTGGGCAAGTTCGGGCAAAACCTCAAACCAACCTCCCGTATCATTGGGTGTTGTGGCGAATACAAACCAGGTTCCCTGCTGTTCTACGGCGGAACGCAGCGACTGAGCGAGTTTGACATCGTTTTCCTTTTGGGTTTGAGGGCGATCCAGCAAATAATCAACGCCGACGACTTTAGCTTTTAGTGCCGCCGCCTTGTCCACCAACTGTGCCAAATAGCGGCGATCCATGGGGACGGCAGGATAAGGAATTTTTGCCTTTTGCAGGGAGTCGTCGTCAATTTGTACCAGAAGCACAGGAGGCGGCTTGGGGGTTGGGACTTGATGAGTGAGTTGGCGATACATCGCTTGGACTAACACCCGTCGCTCTAATAAATTGCCTTGTATGGGTAGCTGCCAACTCAGTAAGACGAAGGCGGTTAAAGCGATCGCTTCTTTTGGGGTGGGTAGCCAGCGCGTGAGGATTTCCTTAATACCAAAGGGTTTCAGACGAAACTGAGGGGCATCAGGATGGCGAAATAAAGACGGAATCAGGTAAGCACTGGGATAAGTCAGGTGTTTATCTAACTTGAGATACTGACACGCCGTGAGCATCGCCTCGTGGACATCTTTGTACTGGGCGAGACGCTGGAGAAACCGCAGGAGAAATTCTTGGGCAACGTTATTGTGAATCGGTTCTCGCATGATCGCCACCTGACTCAACCCTAAGCTAATCAGGGCATTGGCAATGTCGAGTCCGTTGCAGGAGTTAAATAGGGCAAATTGCAATCCCCGTTCTTTGGCAAGTAACAGCGACTGTTCAATTTCGTTGAGGAATAGGGAGAAACCGGGAGCAATCCCTAATTTCCCCCCAATTAAATCCGCTTCATTACTGTGACCGGCAAACAGTAACACATCCCAGCCCTGTTCATCTGCGATCGTCTCAATAATTTGGGCTTTAAGTTCGCCTACATCCTGTCCCGGTTGCCAGCCGACAAAGTGAACGTCTGCGATGGACTTGAGCGATCGCACTGCTTCTTTATCCGCTTTAAAATCTAACCCCGTATCATCCCCCAAAATCGCTAAAATCCTCGTCCGACGACGGCGACTCTGGGGCTGTATGGCTTTTTCGTGAATATTGGGAGGCATACGGACAATCCGAATTTGACTCGGACGTGCAAACTCAGTCCCAATTTCCCAGGCTTCCCAGGGTAACCGTGCCAAATCTAAGGGATTGCAGGTGAGGAAAACCTCAACAAACGGTGAATTCTGTGCTTTTTCTCCCTCTGCATTTCTCCCATCCTGGTATGAGTTTCGGTTTCCCTCACTCACTGATTGAGCTATAGTCGAGCGAATGTCAAATAACTCACCCTGACGCAGCCAATGATGAAATTCATAGAGTAACTTGGCTTCAGATTGTACGAGTTTAGCGTGCCAATCCACCGGGGGGGGAGCAATCGTGCCGTTTTCCGCAACTCTCCCCCGTAAACTGGTTTGATAAAAATTGAGATAATCCGTTCTCCACTCTTCGTAGAGTGTGGTAAGCGTTTCCGGGTAGGGAAGCGTCACGTTGAGTTGCTGTCCTTGTCCCCAAGACAACTCAAATAGACAAAATTGCTCGATTCGTTGAACTTTGAGGTAGAAAACGGCAGCACTTTGGCTCATATCAATGTAAGGTTGGGGATGAGATGATTAACGATGCACCCTTTTCCAAAAAATTGTTTCAGTCTTTTCTCAATGAATCACAATTCAAAATTTTAAACTAAAGTTGAATTTGGGATTTTAACGGTTCTTCTGTCCTATATCAATCATGAATTATCAGTAGAGCAATTGTGTTCAGGCTGAGATGGGAATACATGGGTCTAATCCTCTATCAACTGGAAAGCCGATGGCGTACTCATCTTTCATCTTTATATCTCTCAGCCATATAGGACTTATGCAAAAGTTCTAGCTCAAAGCGCCAGCCCCAACCGATTTCTTAATGGTTTTGGTTAAAAAAATTGCAAATCGCTTCTTCACAGGCATTTTCACCGAAAGTTTTAATAATCTCTTGAGCCTCCTGGTAGCACTTCACGCCTTGAGCCTGTAAACCTAGACGCTCATAGACACTGACTAAATTCTGTAGTAGCTTAGCGATCGCCACTGTATCATCGAGAAATCGATCAATCCTAGCGGTGTAATTATAAGCTTGCAAAATCCCTAACGCTTGTAAGTGATACCACACAGCACGAGCAGGATGACCCATCTTGTAGTGAACAGCTGCAATGTAATCAATGGTTCTCGCTTCAGCACTCGGTAAATCACCCACCTCTCGCCGAATTTCCCAGACTTGCTGATACAGTTCCATCGCTTGTTGATCTTGGTTGAGACGGACGTAAGTTGTCGCAATACTCTCTAGAACCTTGGCTTCACTCTTGCGGTTACTGAGTTTTTGGTAATTTGTCAACGCTTGCTCAAAGAATGCCAATGCCTGACGATATCGCTTCATCTGCAAATAAATTTCCCCAATATTGTGCAGGGCAGTCCCTTCTCTATCAAGGGAATTTCCTAAGTCTTGAAATTCTTCTAGGGCTTGACGAGAACACGACAGTGCTTGCTCCAACTGACCTAAACTGTTGTAAACGGCTCCTAGATGATTGAGTAAAAGGGCGATACCTGCCTTGTTCCCAATATGCTTAAAAATCTCTAAAGCTCGTAAATAAACCTTCAGTGCCTTGTATTCTTGACCGGTTTGGCGATAAGCGGCTCCCAAGTAATTGAGAATCACACCAACGAGCACATGATTTTCTAGAGATTGAGCCAATTGCAAAGATTGTTTTAGGCAATTAATGCCCCAAGCGTGTTCTCCAAGTTTGCAGTGAATAATCCCGATGCGTTTGATGATGTTAACTTGGTTCGCCCGGTTATTTTTCCCTTGGGCGATGGTTAAAGCTTGTTGCAATGTCTTGAGGGTAGCTTGTAGCTGATTAGAATGATCCTGTCGCTCAATCGGTTGGGGAAGTCCTAGATTTTCTGGGCTTGAGCTTCCCTGACTCAGTAATTCTCTCGGAACGAGGGCATTTGTTGTGTGCGGCGCTGTGGGATGCCCAATGGTTGACTTTGTACCCAACGTTGATGGTAAACTCGATGCCCTGTCGTGGCTAACGGGATGCCTTTTGGCACTCTCCTCGTAGGAGCTTCGCTTTGAGTGATGATGTTGACCCCATTGAGAGCGATCGCTGTCCGATGAAGTGCGGTAGAATTCTTCACCCTGTTCATAGTGTTGTCCGAATTTCGTTTCAGCTTGATGATCAAGACAAGATTGCATGGTCAAAGTTCTCCCTCATTTTGGACTCAATTGGGTATACCTCTGACCTTTGAAAGGATATGCACTTGTAGTGGCAGTAGATCCCTGACAAAAGCCGATTTTTCTTCCCTAGTAGAATACTTATCTGCTTTTTATCAGCCATTTATGCAAGCTGTCGATTAATCTTGGGGATTAAAACTAAAGGGGGGTAAGGTCTGCTCGATCCCGGATGGTAAGCTGACAGTGACGATAAACTTCTCATCCCAAGTCCCCACAACACGGGTAAAGAAATAGGAATTACGCGGTTGTGAATCCAACATCCGTTCTACCAAAATGCCCGTTTGGTCGCTGACTCGTAATTGCACACCTGTGGGTAGATGAGTGCCTGGAGTCGCCCCTAACACGAGTAATAACGTCCATTCAGGAATCGAGCCAGAGAGCAAAGGCCATGTGACAGCATAAAGGCGTAAGGGCATTCCCGCTAACCGCAAATCCCGATAAGCGCCCCGCGCTTCTAGAGGAATCTCGACCTGCGTCTGCCGTAGTTGGGTGACAATGTCTTGAAATTCCTCCACTGGCGATCGCATCGTTCTGATGGGAGCCAAGCTGGGTAGCAGCACCCACGACAATTCTTGTGCCAATTCATCGAGTTCACCTAATAACCATCGTCCAGCATTCAGGGCGGGTTGGGTAACCATTTGCAGCGTGTCGGCAAGGTGTTTTTTGATCGCGGTGAGCGGCTCAGGTTGTCCGGCTGGCTGTTGTAATTGATACACCCAGTTCAGTAACTCCGGATTCGTGAGAACGAGCGCACCCTGTTCCCAGGTCAAAACCTGCCACAACTGGCGATCGGATGATTGTAAATTAGGCAACAAAGCTTCTAGTTCCGAACGCTTACGTGCTAATTGCATGGAGCGTTGATTGACGCTTTCTGGCAAGGGAATGGCGGTGGGTTCTAGACAGCGCAAATTCAGTAACAAACGGTCGGGATTGTGCTCAAACCAGTTTAAAGGAACTTGATAAGTCCAGTCTTCTTCGGCCTCTAAATCATGTTGTTTGCGTTGGTTCAATAACTGTTGGTAAGATAAGAAACCTTGCACAACGGCAATTTCTTGTTCTTCTTGCACTTCTACCAAAACATAGAAGTGTGCCACAAATTCCGGTAAATCTACAACCGCTCTAGGCACAGTGACTTCTTCATCCGTGAAGCTACCCATGGCAATCAGGCAAAGTTTAAATTGACCCACTTGCAAATGGCTCACGGCATCAATTGCATTTGCCATAAACGGCTGTAAAAGAGTGCATTGTTTTTTATTCAGAGTCAAGTCTGTGGCACGGGATTCCAACCATTCCTCAAAACCGCCGAGTGCCAGCGCGTTGAGATAAGTTTGCCACTGCCGTTCTTCATCGGGAATTTGAGCACTCAAGTTTAACGCTTGGTCAACAACATCAGGTGATAAGTTGATGGCTTCGGTGGGCAAAACATCAAAATCAGGCAACATTTGGGCAGTACGATTTGAGAAATTAGTCATTGTTAGAGCTCCTAGTATCGAGGTAGAGGCAGAGTCTCTCCGCAAAGAGACTTGTGGTGGTCGTTTGGTTTTTGGTGCCAGTGGCGGTAGAAGCTTCCGTTGCCGCTTCTTGGATAAGCTGAGTCACTTGTTCGTCGAGAGCCTCTTCAAGCTGCTTACTAAGAGCATTGAGGCGTTCCGGATCAGTGTAGATTTTGGCTTGTTCGATCACGCGATCGCGTAATAAGACGAGGAACTGCTGTTGAATATCGGCACGGAACGATTTCAACTGCAACAACCTTGAGACATGAAATTGAGCTTGTAAATTTACGGCTTTGGCAATGTCCCCCATTGACTTTCCCTGGCAGTGAAACAATTGCAAGGCCGTGAGAAAATTTTTGGCTTTCTGGGGGTTTTTGTGGTGTAATTTCCCGGCTTTATCTTCAGTGACTTTGGCGATCGCTTGGTCTAAGCAAGTGATGAATTGTTGACGGTAAGAGAGTAAAAACTCAGTTTGTTCGTCAGTGGTGTTTCGGTCATCGATAAAGTCACGGAACCAAGTTCGATCGGCTGAAGCATTACTATTAACAGGGGCGTCCATAGATTCTGTAGGAAGAGAGCCACCTCGAACATGAATTCGGTAATCTCTGAGCATCGACGCCATTTCTTGGAGTTTTGCCATGATGGTTTCGGGGCGAAACCGCTCTCCGGTTTGAGTCAATAGGCGCATTTGCATTTGTTCGAGTTGTTCCCTAGTGGGTGGCAGGCACTGTCCCTTGATTCCCTGTTGTCGTGATTGGAGGCGTTGCGCCCGATAGACGGCATGGTAGCTATCTAGAAGTTGTTTGGACTGCTCAATTTCAAACGATGTTAGTTGATGAAACTGCAAAAAAATTCGCTGAATTTGTTTGGAATTGGTATCGTTGAGAATTGCCCAATCACTGACGAGATAAACGCCGTGTTCGAGTAAAAAAGTATTGAGTTCTCGATGATGTTTTACCAACCGGGTTGTCCAGGTGCCTAAACTGCTTTGCTCTGGATTAAAGCTTTGCAGGATTTCCTGGGGTAGAGATTGATAAGAAGTCGAGACGGCAGGAGTCGTATTTCTCCTCAATCGGCGGCTGTCGTCATCTAAGACACAACGTAGTAAATCGTTACAGGTGAAGCCGTGTTCCGTGCCAAACTGCGCTTCCAATTGCAGGCAAACACGCTCGATTTGGATAGAGATAAAGCATAAAAGACAAAGTTCTGATAAAAAACGCTTACTGGTATCGTTAGTTTTGAGTTCAGTAGTTTCTCGCATCCAATGCAGCAGTTGACGCTGGATCAGCGCATCCGGCACTTCGCTTTCAGGCGTAAATTCCGGAAATGAAGCTAAGAAAAACGTCTTTACGGAGGGAATTTCCTCGATTTTGCGTTTTCCAGCCGCCTCAATTTTTACAATTGTCCAGTATCTCGATGCAGCACTCATTGCAATTTAATCGGGTGACAGATCATCTAGTATCACTACTGAACCGTATCTTTAAGCAAGGCTCGAATCAGCGAGTAACTTGCTACTGAAGGCTGAGTGATTGATGCTCTCCTCGTCCTGAAGTAAGAAACAATTCTCAACCTTAGCTTTCCCTTTCACTTGTTTCACCTCCCTTAGACTGGATTTAATGGCTGAGTTGGCATAAGAGTTTGTTCTCTCACTGATATCTAACTCTGAACCGGGTTACCTTATGCAGCTAAGCAGGTGCTGACTGGCAGAAATAATCTACTAGTTCTTTTGTTGATTTTTCTCCCCCCACTCCCCAGCACCCCAGCACCCACTGCCCCAATTTGCATAACCTTGCCGTCCACAGAGAGATAGGTAAGTAGATAGGTAAAACAATGGGTACGAGGTAGCTATGAAGAGGCGTCTACTCTCTAGCATTTTCATTACAGCCTGTCTATGGGCGATTGCGAATCTTTCTGAGTATCAGTCGGCATCCCCATCAGCGGCAAAACCATCCATAACCACAGCCACTAAGCTGTTCTCCAATTACCAGCATTAACTCGCCGGACTCTTAGATGAGCCGAGTTGAGCGCGATCGCATCTTCAGGACATCCTAATGGCACAATCAAGGACTAATCCTGTCGAGTTTGCCAAGAACGGCAAAAGGTCGTTCAATAGTTGATTGTTGCTCACAAAGAGAAATATGACACCTCTGCAAATCGCCGTCCTGATCGGGTTATTCCTTGTTGCCCTCAAATTTGTCGCCTCTCTCTTTGGCTATGGCAACACCCGCCTACTGAATAATTTAGTTACAGTCGTTCTCAGTGTCTTCGTGACGTTTGAAATTGTGAAGCTGGTGCAAGCGATCGCACTGCGCTTTGGCGTCGCCTGAACGATTCATCTCACGGGCTGTTTGCGATCAGCTACGAGCCTAGTGCAGCATGGCGGAAATAACTATCCAGTTAAAAAGGTTAAAAAGCTTACTGTAAAAGCTTTCTTTCCTTCTGCCCTCTGCCTTTTATCTACTCCTACGGAGAACGCTACGCGAACTTCCTTCTGGCACTAGTGTCTTTGGGGAAAAGCGCGTCTCTCCTGAATTATAAGAGAATTGTTAAGCTTTTTCTCCCCGCTTCCCTTGATTTTGCCGAAGCGGCAGCTCGATCGCAAACTCGCTACCTTGTCCCTCTAGGGATGTCACTTCTAACCGGCCCTGGTGATGCTCTACCACAATCTGGTAACTCGTGGTTAAACCTAACCCCGTACCCGATCCAATCGGTTTAGTCGTAAAGAAGGGGTCGAAAATTCGAGAGCGTACTGACTCACCCATCCCGCAACCATTATCAGAAATCCGAATCAACAGGCGAGGGCTTAGGGATGAAGCTGGATGTCCATCCTCTTGACTCTTCAGTTCCAGCATTCCCGTGCAAATCTTAATACAAGGTAAAAACTCTTCTGCTGCCTGCGGATGCCTAACTCTCTTTTTCTGGGACGCCTGAGTCTTACAGCGAGACACAATGGCATCGATCGCATTCGTGAGAATATTCATAAACACCTGATTGAGCTGACCGGCATAGCACTCCACTAGGGGCAAATCCCCATACTCCTTGATCACCTTAATCGCCGGATATCCCGTAATTTCACAGAGTCGGCTTTGCAGAATCATCAAGGTACTATCTATTCCCTCATGGATATTCACCTCTTTCATCTGAGCCTCGTCATAGCGAGCAAAATTCCTGAGTAATCGCACAATCTCACGGATGCGCTCGGCACCCACTTGCATGGAACTTAGTAACTGGGGAAAATCGTCCATCAAGAAATCCAGCTCAATCGCTTCGATCTCCTGCTGGATGATCGGTGGCGGTAAGGGATAGTGCTTCTGATAAAGCTGCAACACTCGGAAAAGGTCGGTGCTGTAATCCTTGGCATGGGAGAGATTCCCATAGATAAAACTCACCGGATTATTAATTTCATGGGCAATCCCCGCCACCAATTGCCCTAGGGAGGACATTTTTTCGGTATGAATCAGTTGTGCCTGGGTTTGTTGCAGATCCGCCAGGGCTTGTTGCAACTGGAGTGCTTGTGCCTTGAGTTGCATTTCCGATTGCTGTAACTGCTCCAAGGCTTGGCTCAATTCGGCAGTTCGCTCTTGAACCCGGATTTCTAAGTCTAACTTGGCTTGTTGCAGCGCTTGTGCGGCGAGTTTGCGCTCAGTGATATCCATCACCGTGGCAAAATAGCGAATGACTTGACCTTGGCGATCAAAAGTAGGTTGCCCTTTAGTAGAAATATATCGAATCGAACCATCGGGTCGTTGCAGGCGACAGTCAAATTCACAAGGTTGCCCTTGCTGGATGACTTGAGCGATCGCTTGCGTGGCAGCTTCCACATCCTCTGGATGGATCTGTTGCATATATTCACTGTAATGGCATGGCGTCTCCCTTAGCTCCAAGCCAAAGATTCGCAAGAGTTCTTCCGATCCCGTAATGCACTTCGTCGTTAAATCCAGTTCCCCACTCCCCACATGAGCAATTCTTTGGGCTTCAGCCAGAGTGGCTTGGCGTTGAGAGAGGGTGACAAAGGAAGCTTGTAACTGCTGAGCCATCTGATTAAATGCTCTCGCCAGAACACCTAGTTCATCACAGCGCTCAATCGGTACAGTCTGGTTCCATTCCCCTCTCGTCAGAGCAGAAGCCGCCGCCGCCAGACGCAGAATGGGCTGAGTAATCCAGTGGTAAGTTAGACATCCCAACAAGGTGGCGAACACCAAGGCTGCTAAACACAGCACGATGGTAGAGCGAGTGTTCTGATCAATGCGTTCCTGAAAATCTGTCTCAGGCACAACCACCACCATCAGCCAGTCAGGCAGCAGCGCTGCATCGGTTAATTCATTGTTTCCTTCTCTCAAGGGGGTGACTCGCAGGAATTGTCGCCGATGGTCAATCTTAAACGTAAGCTGCTGACTGCTGTTAATCTGAGAGAGGTTCCCAAAGCGTTGGGTTAAATAGCGAGCCGTGTGTCGAGTTAGGGAATTGCGGCTTTTGGTAGCGGGGAGGCGTTTTGTCGTACCGTCTTCAATTACAAAGGGTTTTTCTGGTGTTGAGGTGGCGATGAGCTCTCCAGAACGTTCGATTATAAAGGTCTGTCCTGTCTCTGCAATTTTTAAGCGCTGCAAGAATTCACCGAGCTGGGAAAGGCTGGAACCCGCATCCAAAACGCCTTGTAGGGTTCCAGCGCGATCAAAGATGGGGCGGACGGCATCGGTGCTGAGTTCTCGATTGTCAATCCATAGATAAACATCCGTCCAAGTCGGCCCCCCTACTTTCACAGCGGTTTGATAAAAGGCTCGCAGCCGGGGGTCATAGTTGGGTTCGCTATGCAAAAACTTCCCTCGTTTTCCCTCTGGGGAAAGGGTATAGGTATGGCGGGATGTACCCGTCGCCGCATCCTTCACTCTGACTAAAAATTGACCGTCGTTCTCACGCAAAACTTCCACATAGTCCCCATTCTCTTTCCCTAATGCCAAATAACCGAGGGAATCAAAGGTTTGGAGTTGAGTCCAGAAGTAGCGCTCTAAAGTTGGCAAATCGTTGATATTCAATAAACTGAGATTGATGGCATCGGCATTTAGGTGGTTGGCAATTTGGGGGACTTTAAGGTAAGAATTGAGGTGCTGCTCCAGACGCTGGGTAATTTCTCGATGTAACTGGGTTGTGACCTCCTGAACCGCTTTCTGTCCACTGCGTAAGGAGATCCACCCTGTAACTCCTACAACGGCACAGATCTGGAGGACGAACGGCACCACCAGCAGAATGCGGAGTGGTACTTTTTCCGAAACCTTAAACACCCGATTGGCTAAAGAGTTGATGAACATTTCAGAGTCAGAGCATCAGTCTTGTACATGACTGTTACGGCATCAAGGAATCTCCCATCTTTAAGAAAGGGCGATGGGATCACTGCGCTTCACACAAACGCAATGAAAATAACTTAACTGAAATAACGATATTCGGAAAAATTGTCAAGGCGATCGCTTTGTAATAGAGTTTCTAAGTTTGAGCAGACTTCTTGCAAAAGTCGGATTTACCTCCTCACTAAAGCTCCGGCTTAGTCCCCCCTTAATCAGGGGGAAACTTCTCCCTCCCTTTAACAAGCGAACCGGAGCTCTCGCGTGAGGATTGGAGTGGGGTGAGAAATATTTTCGCAAGAGGTCTAACGTTTATCTATCCGGCTGGGCAAGCGCGTGAAAAATGCCGCTTTAGCCGACTCATCGTGGCGTTGAAGCAACCTACCGCACTATGAAGCACAATTGGATTAAATTTGTTTTTGATCGAAATACTTATGTCGTTAATCTAGACGGCATCAGTAGTTTTGCTTGTGCTGAAAACGGTCGGTTGATGTTTTCGTTACCCCATGGCAAAGTCCCAGTTGTGATTCATCCACAAAATAATCCAGAGGCTTATCGACAACTTTTAGAGTACATTGAACAGACGACAGGGCAATCTCTATCCGGTGGCAGGAAAGGGTAACGGCTTCACCGGATTAGCGCTCCTTGGACGCGGTTCGTCACCCTTCGTTTTTCTTAATGAAATTCACACTATTTTTGGGTCTATCTGCCTCCAGAATGGTTTTCAATGATAAAGCCAATGACAGTAAACACAGATGTCTCAGCCCACCATAGAATCAATCCTTCAAGAAAAACGTTTATTCCCACCCTCTGCTGAGTTTTCCCAGAAAGCTCACATCAAGAGTCTGGAAGAGTACCAACAACTCTACGACAAGGCGAAAGCTGACCCCCAAAAGTTTTGGGCCGATTTAGCTGAAACAGAGTTGGACTGGTTCCAGAAGTGGGATACTGTTCTCGACTGGCAACCGCCGTTTGCTAAGTGGTTTAGCGGTGGAAAGATTAATATTAGTTACAACTGTCTTGACAGGCATCTTACAACATGGCGTCGAAATAAGGCAGCGCTGATTTGGGAAGGGGAACCGGGTGACTCCCGAACTCTGACTTATGCCCAATTGCACCGGGAAGTTTGCCAGTTTGCCAATGTGTTGAAACAATTGGGGGTGCAAAAAGGCGATCGCGTGGGTATTTATATGCCCATGATTCCAGAAGCGGCGATCGCCATGCTCGCTTGTGCCCGAATTGGTGCCGCCCATAGCGTGGTATTTGGGGGATTTAGTGCGGAAGCCTTGCGCGATCGCTTAATTGATGGTCAAGCTAAGTTAGTGGTGACTGCCGATGGCGGGTGGCGCAAAGATGCGATCGTTCCCCTCAAAGAGCAAGTAGACAAAGCCTTAGCTAATGGTGCTGTCCCCAGCGTGGAAAACGTCCTCGTGGTTGAGCGTACCAAACAAAAAACCCAGATGGAACCCGGACGCGACCATTGGTGGCATGACTTGCAGCAGGGTGTGTCAGCCGATTGTCCTGCCGAACCGATGGACAGTGAAGATATGCTGTTCATTCTCTACACCAGTGGCAGCACCGGCAAACCTAAGGGCGTTGTTCACACCACGGCGGGTTACAACCTCTACACCCACATGACCACCAAGTGGATTTTCGACCTCCAGGATACGGATGTGTATTGGTGTACCGCTGATGTGGGGTGGATTACGGGTCACAGTTACATTGTTTATGGCCCACTTTCCAATGGTGCCACCACCCTGATGTATGAAGGTGCTCCTCGTGGTTCTAATCCGGGTGCATTTTGGGATGTAATTGAAAAACACGGGGTTAACATTTTCTACACCGCTCCCACGGCGATTCGGGCTTTCATTAAGATGGGGGAACACCATCCCAAGGCGCGTAATCTTTCTTCTTTACGACTGCTGGGAACGGTGGGAGAACCGATTAATCCTGAAGCGTGGATGTGGTACTACCGCGTGATTGGCGGCGAACGTTGCCCGATTGTTGATACTTGGTGGCAAACGGAAACTGGCGGGATTATGGTTACACCTCTTCCGGGTGCTATTCCCACGAAACCCGGTTCTGCTACCCTTCCCTTCCCCGGAATTCTTGCGGATGTGGTGGATTTAGAGGGGAATTCAGTTGGGGATAATCAGGGGGGTTACTTGGTGGTGAAGCACCCTTGGCCTGGAATGATGCGTACTGTTTACGGTGACCCCGATCGCTTCCGTCGTACCTACTGGGAACACATTACACCGAAAGATGGGGAGTATGTCTATTTTGCGGGGGATGGTGCCCGAAAGGATGAAGACGGATACTACTGGGTAATGGGGCGCGTGGATGACGTGATTAGTGTGGCTGGACACCGCCTCGGCACGATGGAAATTGAGTCGGCGCTAGTGTCACACCCGGCTGTGGCTGAAGCGGCGGTTGTGGGGAAACCGGATGAGTTGAAAGGGGAAGAAGTGTTTGCTTTTGTTACCCTGGAAGGCGACCACACTCCGAGTGAGGAGTTAGCGAAAGAACTGAAGAAGCATGTTGTTAATGAGATAGGTGCGATCGCACGTCCGGGTGAAATTCGGTTTACGGATGCTTTGCCCAAGACGCGATCGGGTAAGATTATGCGTCGGTTGTTGCGAAATCTTGCCGCCGGTCAGGAAGTGGCGGGTGATACTTCGACGTTAGAAGATCGGGGTGTGTTGGATAAATTGCGGGGAGGGGCTTAATTAGCCATCCTGTATAAAATACTTTCTCCTCCAGTGGTGATACTGGGGGAGTTAGGCAGGTAAGGAAAACGCCAAAATTCAGCCTTAGGGACTAAAATTTTTCCATTTCTATACATCAGGTGAGTTAGAGAAGATAGATGCGATCGCGAAGCGAGTAAAGCTTAATTGCAGAAATTGCGTTAGCGTAACGGTACAAAATGCGCTTCATTTACACTTCCGGTTCAATTCCTGCGGCTCGCAATTGTGCTGCCAATCGCTCTGCTCTTTGGCTTTCTTGTTCTAACTGTGATTCAACTTGCTCTGCTCTTTCCTGACCTGTTAATAACAAATTCCCTTGTGCGTCCCACCAACGTAACCAGGGTAATTCTAAATTCTGATAGTAACCTTGCCAAATTCCCAACTCAACTCCTAGAGGGGAAATTGGATAATGCCCTCGCTCATTGACTGGCATTATCTGATACTCACCATCAACTAAATGATAAACCTCAACACTAGCGCGTTTGACTTCGTAAATTCCGTAGAACGCTGGACGAATTACTTGTTCATAAATCCAAAATTTTCCGGGTTTCTGCTCTGTTTTTGGCTCAGTTAAGGATAGAGGGGTTTTGTCTCGTTCCTCGGAGCCATCTCCTGATACAAACTCTAAAACAATCAAAGGTGCAATCAGTTCTTGCCATAATACATAAGAACGTCGGACTTGATTGTTAAGTTTGGGTGGGACATTTGGCACGTAAAACCAATCAGGTGCTTCTGCTCCTCGCTCTGGTGGGTCAGTTAAACGCCAGTAGATGCCACAATCTTGACCGATGCAATATTGACCATTGGGATGACGCTTTTGGAGTAGGGGTTCAATCGAATCTGTTAAGAGAATGCTTTGCGGATGCTCCTGGAAATTTTTCACAAAACTACCATTTGATTCTGGTAATTGGGTATGGTCAGGTAGGGCTGTAGTTACGGTTGGTGGGTTGGTAGCAGAAGTCATAGGAGTACTTATACAGCAAATCTAGCTTGATCGTACTGTGATTAATCTTGAGTCGAGTATTACAAGTTCCGCAACGCTCCCGTACTTTTCTCCAAACAAACGTAGGTTGGGTTGAGCGATAGTAAACTGCCTATGCGATCGCACTTTTACCTTATCCTCTCCCAGCTTTATACCTCATTAACGGAGCTTAGAGCCTCATTAATGGAGTTGAATAGCTTCATTAACGGAGTTCAGTACCGGGTACATGAAGCTAAAAACCTCGTATGGGTATAAGACAGGACGATTGTAGGGGCATGATATATCAGGCTCTGCTGAAGGGGACTGCGCGATCGCCTACAGCAACATCATCGAAGCAATTTGGCAGCACCTTTAAAATCAGGACATTTCTTACCCCACACTCTCCACTCAACTCTTGTAGAATTTCTGGAAGCTAGATCCCCGACTTTTTAAAAAAGTCGGGGATCTGAACCGATGCATCGCCCCCAGCCGCATTCTATCCTGCACCCATGCCCAAACCTCCCCGCCCAACCCGCAAACTCTCAACCTTTTTCCTGTTCCCGTTTACCTTTTTCCTTACCCTCCTCCTCTCCCTCCCTTGGGTAAATGCCAAAGAAGCGCCCAAACCCAAGCCGCAACCTTGGCAGATTGACGGTATTGTAGCTGCCCTGGATGACGGACATGACGGGGTGAAAGGATATGCTTTCGGCAAATTAGCTGAATACAAGTGGCAAGACTTGAAACCGGTGCTTTGGAGCTAAACGAGGTTGTTGTCGTTCTAGATCGAGTCTACGAGCCAAAGCAAAAAATTAATTTTGAACAATGGCGATTTTTGACCTATTTCCTGAGTGGTGGCACTGATGAGGTGAAAACCCTGCTCAAATGGGTTGGCAATCCTAAATCACCCCCCACTCAACTCAACTACGAAGAAGCCAAGAAAACCCTAGAAGTCTTTCGCGATACTTGGACAGCAAGCCAGAGGCTGCAACGATTACAACAAGACTTAGCCAACAAGATAGCTGACGTTGCCCGCATGGTTTCGTGGAAACCCCAGGACATCCCCTTACTGCAAACTCACTACAACAATCTGAAAACAGGCGGATATAACCAAGCCGATACCGTGCAGTCAGTCATCAATGATCTAGCACGAAGATCAGCAAGTTAAATCTGTGTAGCTTGAGAAGGATTACAGCGATCGCTTATTCAATTATCTGTGAAAACAAGATGCCCGACTTCTCCAAGAAATCGGGCATCTAAACCTCTGATAAGTTACTGACGACTCAATCCCCTCAATCCGATCCTCAACCTCCTGGTACAACTCACACAACATTTGTAAATTACTCTCACTAGTCTCCCAATAACCGCGACCGTTCACTTCCAGCAACGTCGTTACCACCTTGCAGAAAGAATAACGTTGAGAGTTATCAACCGCTTGCGTATCGCTGTTACCAAATTGATGCAAGATATAGTACAAAACCAGGCAAAACATCTTCACCCGATAAAGTCACTGGATTTTCTACTACTTCAACATCCTGCCCTTGCCTATAAATTTCCACTTGCCTAGATTTCCGATTAATTAACCAACCCAAACGAGCGCCATTATCTCGGTATTCTTTCATTTTCTCCTGAGTGTCTTTTAAGCTATCGCTTGGAGAAAGTAACTCAACCACAAAATCAGGGCAAAGGGGAGCAAATTTCGTTTGTTGTTCGGGAGTCAGAGCATTCCAGCGTTCCAATTTTACCCAAGAGGCATCAGGAGAACGGTCTGCACCATTAGGCAGTTTAAAACCACCAGAGGAGTCGAAGGCAATCCCAGTTCCGTCTGTGTCTGTCCAATTAAATAACTGCTGATTTAGCCTACCATTGCGGTTACTGGTTTCTCCTCCGGCAGGTGGCATGATAATTAATTCCCCTGTGGCAGTGCGTTCAAATCTAAGAGTTTCATTGTCCTGACATAGTTGATAAAATTGCTCGTCTGTCAGTTTAATAATGGAGTTAAAGTTAACGGTTAGAGCATTCATAGCACTTTTGAATTTCAGCTTGTTTAACCCCTGTAGAGACTTTACAGGCAATATTTCTAACGCTTATATACAATATGTTATTACTCACATCCATAGGTTAGCTGGATTATCCTTGTCCTCTTCCCACTTTGCAGGATTGTTAATAATATATTCCCGAATTCGGTCTAAAGACCCATCCAGACGAATGATGTGTTCGTAAAATCTTTCTTGCCAACCAAAATACTCTTGACCGTTTTTTCTACACCAGCGGGTGACAGAAGACTTGTAGGCATTCATGATAGCCTGCAATGAACCGCGTTTTAAGGGTCCAAATTTATTGGACTGGTCGATTGGCTGCGTTTGGGGTTGGTGTAAAGACGTGCCAACAGCCCTACGGGCATCCTTCGGCGGGCACGTCTCTACAGGAATGTGATTTGATTGACCGAACTATTCTATTCCTTCAATCCGATCCTCAACCTCCTGATACAACTCGCGCAACATCTGCAAATTACTCTCACTCGTCTCCCAATAGCCGCGACCATTCACTTCCAACAAAGTCGATACAACCTTGCGGAACGAATGAGGATTTAGATTCATCAACCGCTTCCGCATTTCTTCATCCTGGATAAACGTCGTATTTGTATCCTCGTAAATCCAGTTATCCACAGCGCCAGCGGTTGCAGACCAACCCATCGTATTCACCAAACGCTTCGAGAGTTCGCGCACTCCCTCATAGCCGTGACTCAGCATCCCCTCATACCACTTGGGATTGAGTAGCTTCGTCCGGGCATCCAAACGCACGGTTTCCGAAAGGGTGCGGATTTGGGCATTTGCCGTTGTGGTATCGGCAATGTACGAGGCTGGCGTCTTACCATCTCCGCGCAGACTGGCAACAACCTTGGTGGGGTCAGAATCGAAGTAGTGGCTGACATCAGTCAGGCTAATCTCGGCAGAGTCGAGATTTTGGAACGTAGCATCGGCGGTTTTCAAGGCTGTCTCAAAAATCTGCCGATTTTGTTCCATCGTGCCTGGGTTATCGGAGGTGAAAGCAAAGGATTTCCGTGCCAGGTACATATCCTGTAACTCAGATTCGCTTTCCCAAGTGCTATTCTCTACTGCCAGGTTGATATTAGAAGAGTAGGAACCCGAAGCATTGGAGAAGACACGAGTTGCCGCTTGTCGCAGATTAATCCCCATTTCCTCTGCCTGTTGCATCGCGTGTTTGCGGACAAAGTTCATTTCCACAGGTTCATCCGCCTCTGCTGCCATCTTCACCGCTTGGTCGAGGAGGTTCATTTGGTTGATGAACAAGTCGCGGAAGACGCCGGAACAGTTGATCACAACATCAATCCGAGGACGCCCCAACTCTTCTAAGGGAAGCAATTCTAACTTGTTCACGCGACCCAAAGCATCTGGTACAGGTTTAACCCCCACCATCCACATAATTTGTGCCAACGATTCCCCATAGGTCTTGATGTTATCCGTACCCCAGAGAACACAAGCGATCGTTTCAGGCCACTTCCCGCCATTTTCATAGCGTTGACGTTCTAACAAGCGGTCTACCACAATTTTGGCTGATTTAACCGCCGCTGTTGTCGGGATGGATTGAGGGTCGAGGGCGTGGATGTTCTTACCAGTGGGGAGAACATCGGGGTTGCGGATGGGGTCGCCACCAGGGCCGGGGAGAACGTACTCACCTTCCAGGGCTTTCAGCATTGCCCCTAGTTCGTTATCCGCCACGATTTGCTGGAGGCAGAATTCCAGGTACTCAAACAACGGTTTCAGCGCTTGCTCGTCAACCTTGGTGTAACCTAATTGATGCATCGCTTCAATCCAAGGCTCTTTTTTGCCCATGTTGAAGAAATTGAGCTTAGAGACTTTGGATACCCGACCATCGGCATCGGCTTGCGCTTTCACCAAGGCGGAGACGGCTTCACGAGTTGTTAGGGTAATCTCTTGCAACAATTGGACATCACTTAAGACGCCTCTGTCGTTATTGGTGTAAATTTCATCAATATCGCGCCCGATACTATTGGCGATAATCCGAGGTAAACTTTGGATTTCCTCTTCAGGACGGTCAAGTCCAGCGATATTGACTAAAGTTGCGATCGCTTCTTCTGCTGTTGGTGGTTTCCCAATCACATGCAACCCACAGGGCAGCAGCCGAGACTCAATCTCCATCAGCTTCTTGTACACCAAGCCTACCACCGTATCCCGTTCCTCGGCGGTCAGCCCACTGGCGTCTTCAACTAAGTCGATATCCTTATCCAGATTCACCAAGCGGCACTTGTCCATAATGGTGTTCACAATCGGGATACCCCGCCCGGTATCTTTCAGGGTTTGGTAGGACGCAATTAACTCACTCAGTTCCTTCAACCCCTTATACAACCCCGCATTCTCAGCCGGTGGCGTCAGGTAGGAAATCGTTGCGGCATAGCTGCGGCGCTTGGCAATCGTCGCCTCACTGGGATTATTCGCGGCGTAGTAGTAGAGGTTGGGGGTGGAACCAATCAAGTTATCGGGGTAACACGTCCCAGACATCCCCATCTGCTTACCGGGCATGAATTCCAAAGAACCATGTGTCCCGAAGTGCAGTACGGCGTCAGCTTTCCAGATTTTTTCTAAATAGGTGTAGTAAGCGGCAAAACCATGGTGAGGGCTGGCAGAACGAGAGAACAACAGCCGCATCGGGTCGCCTTCGTAACCAAAGGTGGGTTGAACCCCGATGAAAACATTACCAAATTGCTTTCCGTAAACTAAGAGATTTTGTCCATCACTATTTAAATTTCCCGGAGGTGGCCCCCAATTTTCTTCCAACCGTGTTGAATAAGGTGTGAGTTCTTCATACTCCGGCACTGACATCTTGTAGGCAATATTCAGTTCAGGAGTGGCGTACTGCGCTTGGGCGTCGTGAATCACCTCTTGCATCAACGCCTCGGATGACTCTGGCAAACCTTGAACATCGTAGCCGTTGTTGTTCAGGGCTTCCATCAGTTTATAGATGGAACCAAATACGTCGAGGTAGGCGGCTGTTCCCACATTCCCTTTATCTGGCGGGAAGCTGAAAACGGTGATAGCGACTTTTTTATCGAGTTTTGGCTTACGGCGCAGGTTCGCCCATTTTAAAGCACGCTGAGCGATCGCTTCGATTCGGTCTTGGAGTGCGATCGCTTTTCCGGTTGTGCCATCTCTACCGGATAAAATAATCGGTTCAATCGCGCCATCCAATTCAGGAATGGCAATCTGCAACGCCACTTGAATCGGGTGCAATCCTAAATCGCTATCTTCCCATTCCTCCGTGGTTTGGAACACCAGAGGCAGCGCCACCATGTAGGGACGATTCAACCGTTTTAATGATTCAATGGCTTTAGGATGGTCTTGCCGTGCGGGGCCACCCACCAACGCGAAACCGGTCAGGGAGACAACGCCGTCCACTAAGGCTGTCGGTGTTTTAGCGGTTGACTCGTAGAAGAACGCATCCACCGGTTTGGAGAAATCTAGACCCCCGGCAAACACAGGAATCACACGAGCACCCATGGCTTCAAATTCCTGCACGATGGCTACATAATGGGCATCGTCCCCTGTAACTAAGTGGGTACGTTGCAACACTAAACCAATGGAGGGTGCTAGGGGGTCTTTTAAGTCGGCAGAGATATCCTTGCGGCTACTGTACCAGTTTAGGTACTCCTTAACATCCTCAAACATGGTGGGAGCCAAGGGGTGCCAAACGCCCATATCAGGGTAAACCACTGGCTCATTGAAGCTCAGTTGACGCCCTTTCAAGACATACTTATCGGCAAGCATCAGCAGGAAGTTCTCCAGGTTATCGGAGGAACCGCCCAGCCAATATTGGAAGCTAAGCATGAAGTTGCGGGCATCCTGCGCCTTATCCATCGGTAGGTACTTCAAGACTTTGGGCAGGGTTTGCAGTAGCTTCAACATCCCGTCTTGGAAGGAGGAACCGGATTTCTCCTTGCGCTTACGCATAAACTGCGCGATCGCACTCTTCGACTGTCCCAACTGCGCCATCGAGAAGCTACCCAATTTATTCAGGCGCATGACTTGAGGCATGGAGGGGAAGACGATGGCCGCCTCCATACGATCGCGGTGCGGTTCTACTGCCGCCACCACTTTATCTGCTAAGTCTTCAATGAAGATGAGTGAAGCAATGAAGATGTTGGCTTCGGCAACATCCCGCTTGAAGTCCTCATAGTTTCCTGCGTCCCGAAGTTCCTCGATCAAGTAGCCACTAATTTCAACCGCTAAGTTGGGATTGTTTTGATTGATGGATTGAACAGCGGCTGATAATGCACTCTGATACTGTGGCTCCAGCACGACATAGACCACCTTAAGCAAATGACGCCCATTCAAGGCATTGGGGGTAATGTGTCGAATGGTGGACTTGACGTGTGTGAACATGCGACTAGATCTCCTTATGATGCGCGTTCTCTTCTCATCGGATGAGTGCTGAGGAGTGAGCGATCAGTTGAGTAAGGACTCACTCTTCATGGCTCAGGTTTTGTATAGGCAACATTAGTGTTTGTATCAAAAAATGCTTACCTGATGGTGGTTTGAGCCTCCATCTGACACAATTCGATAGGATTTTTGAGATATTTGTTTACAAATCTTGACAATTTATGAAGTGATTACTTATACTATTTGTTTGCAAAAGTTAATATAAAATATTTTGACAAAATAATTTAAATATGCACTAATGTTAGGCTGATTAATCATAATGCGTTAAGCTACGTTAATAAGCTCTACAAATTTAAGTTCTACAAATTTAAGTTCTAGTTCTTAATGTTGTGCATTGGCTGACCTCAGAAGGATTTTGCCAGAGCGATCGCGCCTTCTAAGCTAAAGTGCATTTAACTTGTACATTCTCAACACAGGATAAAAACGAGCAAATCCGCTATTCGTAGGGTAAGAGCGATCCGGGTTTGTCGATTAATAGCTGCAAGTATTCCCAATGTTTATGGAATCAAGTCGAGGCTGACTGAAGGATTAAGTATAGATTTGGACTTGAGGTGAAATTAACGTATGAAAACTATCCTAATTTCAGGGCTGACACTAGCGTTAGCGACCTCATGCAGTTCTCCCCCACCCTCTGCTCCTCAATCTTCAAACCCTCAAGCTACTCTATCCCCAATCAATACAGTTAACAGCAATCAGACAACTTTAGTATCAGAGGGTGCTACTCAGCCAGTATCTCAGCCTCCAACCTTCACGAATTATTCAGTAACAGAAAAATTCTCCGGTACTCCTGCACCCGTAAATTTAACCAGCCATCCTCAAGCCAGAAGATTCCGAACTGTATTGCAACAGGGAGCAAAAAAAGGACCTAATTTTGCGGGTAAATATACAGTTGTGACATGGGGATGCGGCACAAGTTGTCAATCAGTTGGCATTATTAATGCTAAAACAGGCTCGGTTTATATGTTAAAGAGTCCGGCGGAAGCAGGGGTTAAGTTTCAGCTTAATAGTCGGCTACTTATTGTTAATCCGCCAGAAAATTTCTCCGCAAATGAACCCGACTGGATGCAAACTCGCTACTACCTCTGGGATGGTACACAACTTAAGCAAGTTTCTGCGTCAACTTCTGAAACTCCAGCTAAGAGGGAAAACCCCGCTGTTGCCACCGTCAAAGGTATGGTTAATGGGGACTTAATGTGTTACGTTAGTCTAGTCGATGAAAACAACATCAAGCATGAAGTTGGTGCTACTTTTGAGATTTGTGAAAACCCAAATAAGTTCTTAAATCAGAAAGTACGCCTCTCTTATAAAAAGCTTTCCGTTAATGATTGCGAAAGTGCTGAACCTTGTGGCAAAACTCGAATAGAGTCCCTCATTATCAACATGGAATTACAGAAAAACCACAGAAACTAGAGTTTCCGACTCAACCATCCAGAAAATAAGCTGTCACGCATGTAATTTGCTTGTTGAGGCGGCGGGGGAGCAGGGCCGGAGCTTTAGTGAGGACAGGGGAGCAGGGGAGAGGATTTGAACTCTTTTATCCTGTGTTTAGAATGTGCAAGTTAAATGCGCTTTAGCTTATTACTCACACCTGAGCTATCCTCTATCTAATCTCAAAAGCTTGCGTACCAAAGATTCTTTCTTAACAACATAAACATCTAGTGCTTTATTATTCACCGTTTCAATGCTTAATGTTGATTCAGAAAAACAGAGAACCGATGTGACGCTGCGTAACCGCTTCATAGTCTGAAGCGCCAATGATTGAGCCATCATTTGCTGAAGTAAATCCTGCTCAAAGTGAGAAATTCCTTTCCAGTCGCGGCGCTTCAATATACCCTCATCAAAAAACACCTCACCTCGATAAGACTGAAAATTAACAATAAAGTAATTCTTATTAGGGGATTGCAAAAATACATCCACTTCCCCTAGGTTAGGAATCGGTAAATTGTATTTCATCTTCCATCCCTGTTGCTGCAAATCGCTTAAAAGGATGCCGATGGCATCTTCGCTTTGATGGTTCGGCGCGACGGCCTGTGGTGTCTGTTGGATTCTAGCGTTCCGACGTTGCGAACGAGGTAATTTAGAGGCTCTACGACTTTGAACAACTAAACTGGGAGAGGGATTTGTTGTCGTACTCTTCATCTCTGGAGTGTTTGAAAACAAGAGTTTAAATCCCTGGATTACAAACGGCACTGAACAGACTCCAGCCGCAACTATAACCAACATTTCCTGTTCATAGAACAGAGGTGCAATCCAAAAACCGATCAACAGGGTAAAACCCGCTTGAGCAAATTGTATTAAAGCGTCATAACGCCGCTGTCTAGCGGCTGTTTGATTGGAGTTGTCAGTTGGGGATGGGGCAAAAACAGCTAGCACTCTCTCCTTAATGTTTTTGAACATATACCTCTCGTTCAACCTCTGTTCGGTGCCGTCTTGTAAGAGTATCTTCTTTAGTATGGCAATGCTAATCGAAAAAGCCCAACAAAAAGCCGCCCTGGTACTCTCCAAAGCGGACTTTTTTTATGAGGGGATCATCCGTTAGGGGCACAGCGGCAATCTTCTTATGGTCTTCTACCTAGACGTTCAAATCAAGATATAGTTTCTGACCTCTTAGATCCCTGACCTCTATAAGAAGTCAGGGATCTGAAAACGCGGCGAAACTTATTCAATAACCCAAAGACCTTGTTGTTTAAGTACATGGAGAACCCTTTTTTCAACTGACCTAGCTCATAGTAGAACAGAACATCGATAATTTGTTCTGTTGTCAAAAATCCCAAATAAGTAAATACCTCATCAAATTTTTTGTCACTTTCGATTAAATATTGTTGGATTCCTACTTGCGCTGAAATATCCCACTTTGGCAAAAAGTATTTTCGCATCTCAATCTGGTACTCTTGAAAATCGGAAATTTGGTTTTCTAAGTACTTCTTTATATGCGTCGCCGCTATTTCTGCACTGTACATGCCATGCCTAATTCCTTCTCCTCCCAGGAAACTCACTGTTGATACTGCATCACCCACTGCGATCACATTGTCTTTGTAGTAAATATCTTTGAGTCCTTGGGAGTATTTAATCGTTGAACCATGAATATCAATAATTCGGTATTCTTTAGGCATTACATGTTTATCAATTAAAAGTTGGATATAGTATTGGAGCGACTCAGGATTTTTGATATTTTTATGCTCCATCTTCAAACGACCTGCACCAACTTTTAATCTAAATTTATCCATAGGAAATATCCAAGAATAACCTTTGGGCATCCATTTATATCCTAAGAAAAAGAAGAGCGCCTTTGAGTATTGGTTGTAAGCCTCTTCATCTACCTCAATCAGATACTCAATCCCAGTTCCACTTAAAAGCTTTGGTTGTTCGCTTTGCTTCTCGTACATGACTGATCGAGCAAAACCCGTTGCATCAACTAGAACTTTGGTGCAGATAGTCTCAAACTTGCCTTCAGAACGCTGCTTGAGTGTGACTAGCGTTTTTCCTTCGTCTTGGAGATGTCTGACATAGCGGTAACCCATCCAAACTTCACCACCATAAGATTTAACATCATTCGCTAGAAATTCCTTAAGCTTGGCGAAGTCTAGAACAACACCTAAATTTTCAGGAGAGTCCCAAACCTGTTTGGTGTTCGTCGTCACAGCAACAAACTGATTCCAGAAACTGCCAACGACTTGTTCAGGTAAGTCAAATTGCTCCAGCGTACTCAAAAGAGTGACTGCACTGGAAAAGTCATTTTTTGAGAAGTCCTCATGTTGCTCTATGAGTAAAACTTTGTAACCCGATTTTGCCATCAACCGAGCCATTTGACCGCCTGCTGGCCCTGCGCCTACCACAACCACATCAAAGCTATTCATCTGAATTCTCCTTGTCTATTCCTTAACGACTGATTGCAACCCTAAGTGCCTAGTCTTGAGTGGCTTTAACTCGACCAAAGCGACGGTTTCGTGCCTGATAAGCTAAGAGAGCTTGATGAAATTTACCTGCGTCGAAATCGGACCAGAAGGTGTCGGTAAAATAGAGTTCGGTGTAGGCAAGCTGCCACAGCAGAAAATTAGAGAGTCGCTTCTCTCTAGAGGTGCAAATTAGCAAGTTTGGGTTTTGCTTCGTGCGGGTGTACAAATGCTGCTTAAACAAAGCTCGATTAATTTGCGAAGCTTTGATCGTCCCCCATTCTACCTGTGCTGCGATCGCTTGACAAGCTTGAAGTATCTCTTACTGCCCCCCGTAATTGATTGCCATCACAACCTCAACGCTAGTATTATCGACCGTCTATAGCGGTTCTTAAATAAGTGGAGTACACTCAACTTCTGCCCTTTGCCCTCTGCCTTCTGCCTTCTGCCTTCTGCCTTAAAGCCAACTACGTTGTACTTCACCAAATAGAGAAACGCTATATATAACTTTCTGTATGAGTTGAGCCGTAAATTAAAACAAAGTGGTTAACTACACCTAATTCCTAAAGATGCAAGCGGCAGACATTTTAATTCTCTCAAATGGCCCAGGTGAGGTGACAACCTGGGTGCGTCCTGTAGTCAAAGCATTACGCCAACAGTTAGGAGATGATCGATCGCAGATACGTATCTCTGTACTGCTGTCCCCTTGTCCCAATGCGACGGGGAAAGAAGCTGCGATCGCACAATCTTATCCTGAAGTAGACCGAGTTCAGAGTGCAGAACATTTCTTTCCTTTTTTGCTGTGGGGAACAACAGCCCAAAACTGGGACTGGCGTGACAAAGGTGTGGTTGTCTTCTTAGGCGGCGACCAATTTTTCCCTGTCGTTATTGGTAAGCGATTGGGTTACCGTACCGTTGTCTATGCTGAATGGGAAGCGCGATGGCATCGTTGGATCGATCGCTTCGGCGTCATGAAACCCGAAATGATGGCCCAAATTCCCCAGAAATATGCCGACAAGTTGGCTGTGGTGGGGGATTTAATGGCAGACGTAGGAGAAGAGAGGGAGAACAACCCTCAATCCCAAACCCCAACTCCCAATTCTCAACTCGAACTCATTGGACTACTGCCAGGGTCGAAATCGGCTAAACTAGCCCAAGGTGTGCCCCTAACATTAGCGATCGCCCAATCTATCCACGCACAACGTCCTCAAACTCGCTTTGTCATTCCTGTTGCCCCAACATTAGATTTTTCAACGCTTGCTCATTTTGCCAACCCACAACAAAATCCCCTGATTCAACAGTTGGGATGGGGTGAGGCTCAATTGATTGTTCCACATCCTGATACTCCAGATAAAGCATGGCTGGAAACACCCAGCGGTTTGTGTATCGAACTTTGGCGAAAGTTTCCCGCTCATGATTTATTGTCTCAGTGTCACCTATGTCTGACGACGGTGGGAGCGAATACGGCAGAGTTAGGTTCTTTAGCCGTACCCATGATTGTCTTACTTCCCACCCAACAACTCGATGCCATGCGTGCGTGGGATGGGTTGCCTGGAATTTTAGCTCGTTTGCCTGGAATTGGGTCTGGTTTAATTAGGATTATTAATTTAATAATGATTCAACAGATTTTGCGTCAAAAGCGGTTATTTTCATGGCCTAATATTTGGGCAAAGAAAGAGATTGTGCCGGAATTGTTTGGTAAGATTCAGCCTTGTGAAGTCGCACAACGAGTTGTTGATTATTTAGAGCATCCAGAACAGTTAGAGGAGATGCGATCGCGCCTTCGTAGCGTTCGGGGACAACCTGGAGCAGCACAAAAACTTGCTCAACTGGTGCAGCAGGAACTTTACCTGTAACGATTGTTTTCCCTACTACATCTTAATAGGTACCTTGTGAAGAATCAAAAAAATTATCAAGTTTACGTTTGATGAAATGCGCGTATTCCGGCGAACTAAAAGTTAATAATTCTTCTTGATAATCATTAGTGAAAATTGCTGTTAATTCATATCTATTTTCACTGATTTTTTCCTGTTCATTCTGAGAATTCAACTGAATTTTTTCTTTGACAATAAACTGGTTTATTTGGTTCGAGTAGAGTTGTTTTTCCCCTAGCCATTTTAGAGGAGAAAAACTTAGAGAAACACAGTTCTTAGTTCCTCTCAATGTTGTGGTATTAACTATAGAGCAAATACCGTAGTAAAACAGAAATAACCCTATTGTGAGAAAAAAAAGTACCAAAGGGATTGAAAATAGAAAACTACTTTGAGGAATTGTGGGAGCAATCAATTGCTTGAGAAACCAGGAAATTAGCAGGCTGTTCCAAATTACAGAAAAAGGGATCATCATGTAACCTGGTTGTCTGGGCCACTCTATAACACTGTTTTCTTTATTCTTGATTAGATAAGGTGGCATTATGTATTCAGTTACTTTAGACCAAGAATATCGAATGATGATTTCATCTTCGATTTCAACCACATCAAGACCTGGGGGAATCGGATCATTGGGTTCTTGTTCTTGATTGAAGTTGTTCATACTTCACACAGATAGAATTCATAACGGGGTATTTTATCTCAGATTTATTTTGAGATCACACTATTCAGGCTCATTCAACAAAAAATTAAATTAGCTCAACCAAGACCCGGAAGATAATTTTTGCTTCCACCTTAACCAGACACTGAATAAAAGAAGTAAGGTCTGGTAGGCATGGCTATGAAGATAATGTTGAGACTTCAATTCAAGTCATTAACTTAGAATTATTTGAGATAACCTGGGTTAATTAACCGCTCTTTGCCAGTAATGATAAGTCACATCACCAATGGTTTCACCCTCTTCTAAGTAGATTTGGTTTAAACAATTGAAAAAAGCCAGAGAATAGTTTTCTAATCCTAGTAGCCTCAAACTGGTTAAAATTCTTGTTATCCGAAGGTAATTATGATTTTCTGGATCAATCCAGTTGGATTTTCTTTGCGGATATTCAGCCGATTTGGTGATGTTGAGCGCCCTACCCTTAATTTCGTTGCATTGCAGCCCATAAAACTGGAGCATGACTTTGAATGAATGAAGCAAACGCATTCTTAGTTGCTCGTTTGTCCAAAAGGCGTGAACTACGTTGTCATCTACAACAGGTGCCCTCCAGTTAAATTGACTCGGTTCTTCTAAAGGAAAAAGCCATTGAATATAATCATGGGTATATTCAAGCTTTTGGTAATCCCACAACCATATTTCTTCTATCATCCGTCCTTTTGAGTCGGGAGATTGACCTTGATAAAATGACAGAATGTCTTCTGGCGTATTGTGAGACATAAATACCTTGTTCCTACAATCAGTGGATAGACGAAGGCATCGCCTGTTGAGCGCGTGACGCTAATCTTTTTTTCCCTCTGTTCGGACTAACCCCTAATTCGACTGCCCATCCCGACGCCCTAATTCATAAACCCCACAACCGATACAAGCTAAGATTCCCATACTAATCGCCCAACTGCGACCGAGACTGAGTTCAACACCCCAATTACACAAACCTCCCGCCATTAAAAACGGTACGATGCTGAAAATTGAGGCATACAAAGCATTTTGAGCTTCTCTACCCTGGCGAGTGTTTTCAACTTGCTTTGTTGAGGCGTAAAGGGAGGCTTGAGCAACAGTGAACCAGCGATTGAGTTGCTCTATCAACCATTGGCTTAAGGATGAGAAGCTTAAATACAGTGCCAGTGCCCACAAGGAGGCACCTGCAATTAACGTTGCATCCAGGGTGAACTTAAAGGGAAAAATATTAGTCAGCATGGGTAGAGCGAGGGTGGAGAGCAGGAAATTAACAACTATTCAGGCATCTTAACAAAACTACAGATTTGAAGAAATACCAAAAAGGTTTGAATTTTGGGTTATGGGGATTTTTTGGAACCCTCCGCTCTCTGGAGCGTCTTCCCTGAAGAAGCGTCTTCCTCATAACTCGTCAACCTCACAATTCGGAGCAAAAGGATGACAAGGCAGATTCTTAGAGATTAAGATCCTGCGAAGAATTAATTTGTGATGGTAAAAGCCTATCCAGTGAACGTCCACAACTCCCAAGAACAGTAGAGGCCGTTTCAAGTATTGCTTCGGGTGTCAGCTACTCCAGAAATCTGCCACAAACTCGGAATGTAAAGAATCGTTACTACATTCTGGCGTGAGAGTTACCCCACTGATTAATTCATCCAGCAGTAGAGAAGTAAACAAATGCAGCAAGTATCTAAGCCTTACCAGCGCCCAAACCACAAGAGAGCAAATCGACGCTGGCTACTTTTGGCTGTGCTGAGTCTTATCAGTGTGATTACACTAGGAGGGCTGTACAAACAGCAGGTGAGAGCCTCAGAAGTCCGAGCCATCCAGGTAGCGAGTATCAATTCCTGGCAAGGCGGTTCTTTTCCTGTGGAAAACTTTCAAGCTTACACCTCTGGTTTCGGCTACCGACGCTCTGCCACAGGAGGCTCAGGATGGGAATTGCATCGAGGCTTAGATATCGCCGCTCCGGAAGGAAGCTATATCCGCAGTTGGTGGACAGGTCAGGTGATTGAACTGTCTGATCATACCGCCTGCGGCACCTTAATTAAAATTCAATCCGGAGAGTGGACGCATGTCTACTGTCACATGAAAGGGCATGTTGAAACCGCCGGGGGTCGTCGTTATCTCATTGATCGTAGCGGTGGTCTGCAAATCTGGGAAGGTCAACAGGTGCCATCAGGAGCCAGAATTGGTCGAGTGGGAATGAGCGGTCGTACCACTGGCCCTCATCTGCATTGGGGGATGAAATATGCCAACCAATATGTAGACCCTGCCTTAGTTCTTCGGGCAATGTATAACCAGCAATCTAACACTGGTTCGGTGGCAAAATACAAAAATCAACGGGATTAATTTCACGGCTCGATTGAGGAAATATTGTCTCTGAATTGTGTACTATCCAGACTGTACACTCAAGTGTGTAAAGATTGTCAGAGAAACAGGTATTTTCTCCACTGAACTGAACTGAAGAACAACGCTTCAAAGCTTCTATAAATTCAACGGTAATTTCCATGAAATACGGAATAGATATTGGTCACAACTGTAATCCTGACATTGGAGCCAGAGGAATTCGGCAGGAAGATCACCTGACGATGGAAGTCGGAACTCGTGTTATCTCCAAGCTGAAATCCCTTGGTCATCAAGTGATTAATTGTAAGCCGAGTCGCGCTAGTAGTGTCGGAAATTCTCTCCAGCAGCGATGTAATATCGCGAACTTTAATCGAGTGGATGTTTTTGTCTCGATTCACTTTAACTCTTTTAATCGGCAAGCGAATGGAACGGAAATTTTCACAGGAAGTGATACGGGAAGACGGATTGCTCAACCTGTTTTAGACAATATTGTGAAGCTGGGTTTTTTCAATCGAGGGGTTAAAAGTGGTTTGCATTTGTATGTTGTTAAAAATACAAACATGCCAGCCATTCTGGTTGAGTGCTGTTTCTGCGATGCTCAACAGGATATGAATCGGTACAATCCTGATTCTCTATCCGATGCCATTGTCAGGGGGTTAACCGGACAAACCGCACCGAATCCGGATGAGGCTGAAAAGAAGACAATTTTAGAACTTCAAAAAGCCTTAAATCGATTAAAAATAAGAGACGACAACAGTAAGCCCTTAGTGGAAGATGGCATAATTGGTAATGCAACAAGATCGGCGACTAGAAACTTTCAACGGCTTGTAGGCATCACTGAAAATGGAATGGCTGGGCCTACTACATGGCAAGCTATTGAGCAAATATTAGCGAAGCCCGTTCTTAGAGCTAATCATGCGGCAGGCACCACGGTTAAATACCTGCAACACCAACTCAAAGTTGTGGTAGATGGGGTCTATGGCGTCGTGACAGCAACGGCTGTTCAGGTGTTTCAAAGACAGGAAGGCTTGACGGCGGATGGCATTGTTGGGCCAAAAACCTGGGATAAATTGTTTAGTTAAGACCATAGCAAGGAGCATGAAAAAAGGGGAAAGAAAATATCTTTCCCCTCTCCCTTGTTCATCATCCAGAAACTACCAGCTTTTCTCCATCCAATTGCTTGTTTTCATTCATGATTTGAACCAATTGATCGCCGTCAATTGTTTCTTTTTCAATTAACAGCTCAACTAAGTAGTCAATGACTACGCGATTTTCGCGGATGATTTGGCGAGCTTTATCGTGGCATTCTTTGACAATTTGCTCAACTTGTGAATCAATTTTGGCGGAAATCTTCTCAGAGTATTCCGATCGCGTGGACATCCAACCACCGAGAAAGACTTCGTTTCCTTGTTCTTCCAAGGATAGGGGGCCTAAATCGCTCATACCGAAGCGAGTCACCATCTGCCGTGCCAAGGAGGTCACCGTTTGCAAATCGCCACCTGCCCCAGTGGTAACCTCGGCGTCACCAAAGACTTCTTCTTCTGCCGCCCTACCACCTAAAGCGGCTGTGATGCGATCACGGATCTGAGAGCGAGACAATAAACCTTGTTCTTCATTGGGAGTAAACCAAGTGAGTCCACGGGCTTGTCCACGAGGAATCAGGGTAACCTTCTGTACAGGGTCATGGTTGGGCAAGAGGGTACCGATGACTGCATGTCCAACTTCATGGTAGGCAATCAAGCGCTTGCTCTTGCTATCCACCAGTGGGGTGCCTTCCATCCCTGCCACAACCCGGTCAATGGCATCATTAATCTCTAGCATCGTCACCGCCTCTTTACGGCGTCGGGCGGTGAGAATCGCGGCTTCGTTGAGCAAATTAGCTAAGTCAGCACCGGTGAATCCGGGGGTACGCCGTGCGATCGCCTCCAGGGAAACGTCAGGGTCGATTTTTTTGTTGCGGGCGTGGACTTCCAGGATACCCAGCCTTCCTTTCAGGTCGGGGGCATCCACAATGACTTGGCGATCAAAGCGTCCAGGGCGCAACAAGGCGGCATCAAGAACATCCGGTCGGTTGGTCGCGGCGATGATGATAATCCCTGTATTTCCCTCAAAGCCGTCCATTTCCGTCAACAACTGGTTGAGGGTTTGCTCTCTCTCATCGTTACCACCCCCAATCCCGGCACCCCGCTGTCTACCGACTGCATCAATTTCATCAATAAAAATCAGGCAGGGGGCGTTTTCTTTGGCTTTCTTGAACAAGTCGCGGACGCGAGAAGCCCCCACACCCACGAACATTTCGACAAATTCACTCCCCGAAATGCTAAAGAAAGGAACTCCCGCTTCTCCGGCTATCGCTTTTGCCAAGAGGGTTTTTCCTGTACCTGGAGGCCCCACCAGCAGCACTCCCTTGGGAATTTTTGCCCCCACAGCCGTGAAGCGTTCAGGTTGTTTGAGGAAAGTCACGACCTCTTGCAGTTCTTCCTTCGCTTCTTCAATGCCGGCGACATCATTGAACATCACGCCGGTTTTGGCTTCCATCTGGAACCTCGCCCTCGATTTTCCGAAGTTCAAGGCTTGACCTGAACTGCTACTAGAGCGACGCAGGATGATCATTAACCCTGCTAGTAACAATAAGAGTAAAAACAAGTTGGCAACAAGTCCTAGGGCTGCTGAGTTATCGGTCGTGGCCTCAACATCCAGCTCAACTTTTTTTTCACGGAGTTTTTCAATCAATTCTGGATTTTGATCGAGTAGATCCACTTCTAAGGGGGGGTCAGTCTTTTTTTGCCCCATCAGCCTGACTTTTGCCGTCCTTGTCCCTGGGTCAAGTTGGACTCGCGTGACTTCGTCTTGGTCAATTTTCTCCAATAATTCCCCATATTTAAGTGATTTTTTTTCTGTTTGCTGTGCTTGGGCTGGGGTGCCTAACACAACTCCTTGAATCAGGAGTACACTAGCCGCAAGACGCCAGAAGTTGACGGTCGCGGCCTTTTGCTTGTGGTTTGTCGAAACACACTCGCGTGTCCCCTGTTTATGAGCCGAACTTTTTGCTGGTTTCTTTCCCATCCATGCCCTTATCCAGGAACTGTCTTTCATCACAATTTCCTTGCGCGTCTTGCCTTAACTCAACTCCTGTGTAAACCGCGTTACCTTTCAGTTGAAGTCTCTTTCCAATTTCTAGTTTAACTTTCTCAATTCTCGCCGTATCTGCCCAGGGTTGACTGATCTTCACAGTTGTACAGAGTCTGTGCGGGTTACTATAAGCTCTGTTTGACGAGGTTGAGCTAAATTCGTTATATTAAACGTAGTCGAAATGACTTCATCTTAGGGTTTGAAGCTTTGAGGTGTATCCCCTACTCCCTAAATTTATATTTATCTCTATAGTGAGAAGAATTTAGCAGACTTATTGACTAGATTAAGCCGATTATTTTAGATGTTTGAGTAGAGAGTGTTAGTAACATGGTGAAGATTGTGGGAATTGCTGGTAGTTTGCGACCTGACGCTACGAGTTATCTTGCGCTAACTCTAGCAATCCAGCGCGTGCAAGCGTTAGGAGCCTCTACCGAAATACTTGACCTACGCCAGATGCAACTCCCGTTTTGTACGGGCGGCAATGATTATCCAGGCTATCCAGATGTGATGCGATTACGGGAAACCGTTCAGGAAGCGGATGCTTTGATTCTGGCGTCTCCAGAATATCACGGTAGCATCAGTGGTGTTTTGAAAAATGCCCTGGATTTGATGAGTTTTGATCACATGTCGGGCAAAGTCACGGGTTTGATTAGTGTATTGGGCGGTCAGCATAATAGTAATGCCCTGAATGACTTACGGGTGATCATGCGTTGGGTACATGCCTGGGTGATTCCAGAGCAAATTGCCATTGGTCAATCCTGGAAAGCGTTTGGTGAAGATGGCAAAATTTTGGACGAAAAACTCTCGCAGCGCTTCGATCAGTTTGCTCAAAGTTTAGTCGAAAATACCCGCAAACTTCGAGAGATTCCCTAACTTCAGTCTGTCAAAGATTAATTGTCAAGAGTTCATGGTTTTAGGGGCGAGGGCAATGCCTTGCCCCTCCTAAATGTCAGATTTCTATGACAATTACGTCCGTGTGTATTGGTATCTTAGAGAAGTATTAAGGGTCTGCGCGATCGCTTAAGTGTTAATGAAATTTTCTAATTCTTTGATGATTGCATCTATCTTAAGAAATGGTTTTTCCCAAACACCGATTTTTAACCGCCAGTGTAGGTAGATCGATTGAAATTGGAATGCCCAATTTCTGAGCAATTTTTGCCAAATTATAATCTTATCACATTTTTAATTAATAATCATTGCTTGACCTTGACACGGTTACTGAATTATGCTTTTTGAGACCAGTCGTAACACTACTCATGAATACCATGTTGAATATTGGCGACTACGCACTTCACAAAACAACTGGCAAAATCGGGCAGGTTGTTGCCTACGGACATGAGATGATTGACAACGCTTATTTAGCAACACTCAAAGTCGAGGTGGTTGATGATGCAAAAATGAACAAGAAAACGTTTGTAGAAGATGTGACAAGTAACTGGATGCCAGTCCAGTCAGTAGAAATCTCTGAACACGAGATTTCGCACAAGGTTCGTGACAAATCGAGCAATATGCTGACAAGGGTTTAAGTGACCTTTAAAGCTAATTTAAGGAATAAACTCCTGTCCTAAAAACTGAGTGATTGGTATAAAAAGGACGGGTATATCGCGGAGGTTCACGGTTGTTTTACGGATGTAATCACTTCAAGTGAGTCCCTACTTGGATGATATCGTTCCAGAGAATTGGGGAATTTTTAGATTTTGTCCGTAGCATCTAAATGGGGAAGTAAATCTGTAGGGACTCACTCAAATTACAGGCTTGGCTTTTGCACCAAAATAAATTTCATACCTCTGTCATTACCTGCCCAAGGCGTTTGAGAATCTGCAAAATATTGTAGAGTTGGTTGTGACGCTGATAGAGAGAGAACTCATCGGACAGGTCATATTGTGGCTCTCTAGATTGAACCAACTTAATAAAGATAAAATGACTGCCATTTGTGACTAATCCAAAAATGGGACGTTCTGGATTAGGGTTAGCCATCATGTAGGCTAAAGCTTGCGGTAACGCTACATCTGTCGAGAAGGTTGTACGCTTTGACTCAATGACGAGAACCCAGAACTGTTCCTGTATAACTAGGGCATCAATACGTCCCCGCAAGATTTCATCCCGATCTTCAATGGCTATCTCAACACCTGTTTCTGTGCGAAACCTGAAGGGAGGGTCATAGAATCCAGCTAAATCCAAGAGTTTAGCCAACACCACCATTTTGACAGCACCTTCTGCTAAGGGGCCATCTGATCTCTGATAAAAGTATTGTTGTTTAATCCCATCGAGAGCTTGCTTTTCTAAGTCAGTGAGTTGGCTTAGACCATTGAACCATTCAGTGAAGAATTGGTCATTGTCACTACGCCTGAGATTGAACCTGCCTTGTAGCTGGTTAAGAGTGGTGATGTTCTTCTCAATCGCAATAGTCTGAGCCATAAAAGCGTCTGCTGGAGATTACTGGTAATACTACTATGCGATCGCTTTTACGAGATGTCGTCTCTCATCTGTTGTACTCTGGCGATAATTTGCCTCACTGTCTCAGCGCCAGGTGATTGGAGACGCTGCAATATCTCCAACGATTGCTGCAAATAATTCAATCCGGTGTTAAAGTCGCCTTTCTCGTCGGCTAACAACTGCCCTAGCATGGCTAATGTCGCTGCCTTGCCTTGGGCATTACCGATACGTTCAGTGATTTCCAACGATTGCTGATAAAGTGCGATCGCCTCTTCGATTTCTCCTGTGTTGGCTTTGAGTCTCGCCAGTTGGTGCAACGTCGCTGCCTTGGTTTGGGCATTACCGATACGTTCAGTGATTTCCAACGATTGCTGATAAAGTGCGATCGCCTCTTCGATTTGTCCAGTGTTGGCTTTGAGACTCGCCAGACAGTGCAACGTCGCTGCCTTGCCTTGGGCATTACCGATACGTTCAGTGATTTCCAACGATTGCTGATAAAGTGCGATCGCCTCTTCGATTTCTCCTGTGTTGGCTTTGAGTCTCGCCAGTTGGTGCAACGTCGCTGCCTTGGTTTGGGCATTACCGATACGTTCAGTGATTTCCAACGATTGCTGATAAAGTGCGATCGCTTGTTCGATTTCTCCCGTGTTGGCTTTGAGACTCGCCAGTTGGTGCAACGTCGCTGCCTTGCCTTGGGCATTACCGATACCTTCTTCGATATCCAACGATTGCTGATAAAGTGCGATCGCCTCTTCGATTTCTCCCGTGTTGGCTTTGAGTATCGCCAGACAGTGCAACGTCGCTGCCTTGCCTTGGGCATCACCGATACGTTCTTTGATTTCCAACGATTGCTGATAAAGTGCGATCGCCTCTTCGATTTCTCCCGTGTTGGCTTTGAGTATCGCCAGTTGGTGCAACGTCGCTGCCTTGCCTTGGGCATTACCGATACCTTCTTCGATATCCAACGATTGCTGATAAAGTGCGATCGCCTCTTCGATTTCTCCCGTGTTGGCTTTGAGTATCGCCAGACAGTGCAACGTCGCTGCCTTGCCTTGGGCATCACCGATACGTTCTTTGATTTCCAACGATTGCTGATAAAGTGCGATCGCCTCTTCGATTTCTCCAGAGTTGGCTTTGAGTATCGCCAGATTGTGAATAATGGCTGACTTCTCTTTTTCGTCGTCTTGAGGGCAGCTATCTAGGGCTTGTTGATAATGGGTTTGTGCTTGACTCACCTCACCCAATTCTTTCTCAGATCGAGCCAACCCATGCAGCACTCGGTAATCTTCAGCGATTTCTAGAGTGGCTTGGCACAACTCAACGGCTTCCCGAAATCGGCTTTGATTAACCCATCGCCATGCGAGAGTATCTGCTATTTCTACAGCAATCGTTTCCACCTTCCCCCGCAACGCCAAGCGATGAATTTCTAGCCGTTGTTCCTCGGTTGAAGTTTCTGCCTCCTCCCACCAGAGACGATACAGCACCTCAGCCGCTTGCTGATGCAACCTCTCCCCCAACCCCTCTCCTGCAAGGAGAGGGGAGAAAGAGGAATCTGACTCCCCCTTCCCTCGTAGGGAAGGGGGTTGGGGGGTTAGGTTTTTCTCCAAAATGCGCGGCACTCGTAGCGACTGATCAGGACTTACTTCCAACAATCCCAACGCCACTGCCCGATTAATCTGCCGTTCGAGATTAGGAGTTTCTTCACAAACTGCGGCTATTGCCTCCCTCGGTACTGGCAACTCAAACACCAATCCCCGCCGTAATATCTCCTCTAGCGTTGGATCGATCTGTTCCAGCAGCGCTTTTGCCAAAACTTTCTCCCGCAACTCCACTGGATTCGTTTCCAAACCCTGTAAAATCTCCGCCACTGTTTTCTTTTCCCCCTGTTGAGAACCCCCCCAACCCCCCTTATCAAGGGGGGAGAAATCTCTGGCTTCCCCCTTATCAAGGGGGGAGAAATCTCTGGCTTCCCCCTTATCAAGGGGGACGGGAGGGGGTTCTAAATTCAGCAGCACCTTATCCAACCATTCCAATAACCGAGGATTCCCATCCGCCAATCTGGTTGCTTGAGACTGTAACGCCTCATCCACCTGAGATTTCGCATCAAAGGCAGAGAGACGACTACACTTTTTTCGCAAATCCGCCCCCCGCAATCCCTCCATTGGTTGCTTGTAGAAATCCTGCAACAGGGTGGACTCAAAATCGTAACGGCAGGTAAGGATTAAACGGTGAGGCGCGGAAGTATCCTCAATAGCCCAGACTAACGCCTCCAATACCCTTGCCGCTTCCGGTTGCAGCACATACCCACCATCGCGAGGTTCCAGATTCGCTTCAAAATCATCCAGCACCAGCAAAAAGGGCTTTGCCGCCCCGTCTTCCAACTGCCGAAACACCCGCCGCAGGCGAAACTTCAACTCCTCCTTGTCATCCTGTAACGCTTCCCGCAGTTCCCGACTATCCAACGCCGCCGCTAACTTATTTACCAGACTGGGTTCATCGACTCTCCCCACCCAGACAATCCGCTCAAATTCCGGGAGTCTGTCGCACAACCTTGCGGCTAAACTACTCTTACCCAAACCCCCCATGCCATGAATCAACACCCCCACTCCTTCTATGTTCCCCCCTTGATAAGGGGGGCTAGGGGGGTTCTTCAATGCCCGCAAGCAATTTTGCAACTGACGGCGACGCCCGATAAAACTGCCACGAGTCGGGACTTTTACCTTACCAGCCGGATCTAAAAACCGTTCGGCAACTGAAGGCTTGGGTGCAGGTTTCCGTCCAAGAGTCAGCAACGGCGTCACCAACCCCCCCGGTAACGTTTCCGCCACGTACAACCGCAACAAATGCCAATCCCTGGCTTTATTCTCAATCAACTTCTGGTACGTCAGGGCAACTGCCTCCGTCACCGACTTCCCCGCCGCCAACCCTTTATACAATGCTGCTGCTGCCGCCCTCGCATCCGTATCTAAAACCGGCTGTCCCCAACCCAAAACCAAATTTGCTCCAGCTTGCAGCAACTCCTCTGCCATCGACGGCACCGCCCCCGCATCGCCAGCTTGCCCCGTGCGACACCCAGAGAGGAAAATCAGTTTGGGTAATTGGAATTGCAGTTCGGTAGCAATATCCCTCGCACTGGCAAGGTACAGTTCCCCGGTTTCCGTCTCGGTATAAAATCTTGCTCCCTCCTCCGTAATCGTCGCATGACCCGTCAGGTGCAAGATATCAAAAAACCCCTTCCCCCGATCCTCAGCTAAATAGCCCAACTCGGTCAAGCAGCCACTTTCTTCCACCGTCAGCGATAAAGGTTTCCGCGCCGTCGCTTCCAGGATTAGTGCCTCCTCCCGTTCAAACTCCAGCACGGGTTCCACCCCTAACGGAGAGGTTGCCATAAACAAAACATTCAGCGCCCGATTTTCCGGTTTCGCCTCTACGGACAATTTTTTCCCGGTATCCGATGCTACCCACCGCACGGGAACTACCCCAGGCAATCTCTCCAGCAAAAAGCCCTTGCCATCATGCAGCAACTCCCAAGGCAAGTGAGCGAGTTTTTCCGCCGCTTTAATCGCTAAAACAATCCCTTCCCGCCAATATCGGTCAATTGCTTGTTGGAGAAGGCGATCGCTGCCATCTAACCAGTTATACAGTTTTCGCCCAGTTATGGTATAGTTAACAGCCAAGCGAACGTAGTAGTCTTGTTCTGCTAACTGAATCAGGTCTGCGATTTCCCCCAGAGGAAGCGATCGCTTCTCGTACTGGTTGGGATTGTCCCAGAAATAACGCAGCTCTACGTAATTATCCGCGACGGGCTTGAGGTCGAGGTGGAGCGTCTTCACGTTTACGGCTCCACTGGTCGTCTAGAATTTGCTTGATTTGCTCAAGTGTGGCATTCTCCAGCAGCAATCGCCTACCGTTGCGCCCCTGAATCAGTACCTTCTCAATCTTTTTACCAGACTTGCCTTGTTTATATTCCTTGTACCACTTGCGAATTTGTTCAGCGATCGCAACTGTGCCCCCAACAATGGCGACAATAGTACCAATTGTGATTAGAGTACCCTCTTTCCCTGCTCCGCCCTCAGTTTCCCAACTTCCTGATAACCCAGAAATTGAGAAGAGTTCTTCTGTTGCCTCAACGGCGTCTTGTCCTTGTATCTCGAATTGAATATCTGCCATTGCTTTGTAAATTCACCAATACAGCAAAATTGTAGCTGCTCAGATGATTGAAGCTTGGGCTGAGATAGGTATCTCATCTGCAAGGCTTAAAGCCAAGCGGAGTTACTTGGATTTACCTCAATAACTGGCAAAATTAAACAAAAACGTTGAACCTTATTCTAGCCAACTCACTGAAACGACTAGCTATAAGATTCAACGCCTTTCAAATTATTGAAAATTAGCCTTAATCGGCTATGTTCTTAATGATCATGGGAATGAGCTGAATGGCTATGCCCCTCATGATGGTGATGGTGTTCATGATCATGATGATGGTGGTGAGATGCCTGCACCGCCGCCAACTGGGGATTAACAGCCAGTGAGGTTTCTGCCAAAAGCGCCTCAATCTGAGGATTTGCCCACTCTGCCGCCATCCTTAAAAAGTCAGGATTATCGTTAACGCAGGGCATCTCAACGTAGGTAACGTGAGGACTTGTGCGTTTTAGATTATGGACGATGTGATGCACATCCAATATCGTTTCATGATTTTCTGTGGCAAAGCCAATCGGCATCATCACAAGGGCAGTAGCACCCAAACCAATCAGGTTCTTAGCGGCTAACTCCACATTTGGCTGAGTCCATTCGATTAAGGGGGTTTGATGGTTGAGCCAACCCACTGAAATCAGAGGATACTTGTAAATCAGTTTTTCCCGGACTCGCTCATAAAGTGCCTCACTTTCTAAGATGCCAGAGGTAAAGCCTTTTGCCTTATGAGGGCAACCGTGATTCATCAACACAATACCCGTTTGGGAAGGCAAGTGGGCGACGGCTAAATCTTTAGCAATTTTCTCCTCAACCATTCGGGCGAGTAAGTCAATGTAGTCTGGTTCGTTGTAAAAAGAAGGGATGTAACGCTGTCCTTTAACCCAGTGTTCGCCGCCATCCGTCAACTGAGTCAGAGCTCGGTTAACTTGTTCAACCGCAATACCGCTAGTGAAGATAGAATCGACGACTAATAGGGGATAGATTAGCAGCTTGTCGAAGCCTTGGGCTTTAATATCCGCTAAAACCTGTTCAGCTAGGAAAGGGGCACAGAAGTTATAAACTTTGAAGACTTGGACTCGTTCGCCCCATTTTTCCTGCAAGTGCTTCTCAATCCCTGCCCGTTGCTGTTCAAAGATTTTATTATGGGGAGAGATAAAATTATCGTGTGTGTGTCCCCACTCGTGCAAGTCGAACATTGCCAGAAGTTTCGCCAGTGACGGGTAAACCCAAGTGGGGACAGGGGCAAATTTGGCAGTGAGTAAGTTTAAAGCTTGTTCGTTGTAGTTGGCGAAATCTTCGTAGCTTTCGACTTCGCCATAGCCCATGAGTAAGACAGCAACTCGATCATTACCGCCCGTGCGAGGGGATGTTATTTGTTGAGGTTTTTCAGGAGTGGCAACCACGTCACGTACCTATCCAATAGATTCGAGTTCAATGGCTAGGGTGCGTCAGCATTGTTGTCAGAGGCACCCTGGCTATCTCTTAGGTTAGCATCCCCTCTGGGGGGATGGGTAAGGATTTATATCTAAAGAAATTCTAATGAAGGGAGCTGAAACCTTCCAAGACGTTTTGAGCGCCGATTCGTTCGCCAGAAGTAAACACCAGCCATTTTTGTTGGATTCTACTTACTTTTTATTTGAGAACCTATTGACCCCATCTAAAGTACGAACAGTTACGGCTGTTCGACTGGTAGGGAATCGCCGTTCTTTTAGGACGGCGAGGATGTCAAATTATTAGCTATTGCTTTGATGCGACACAGCTATTTCCGTGTAAGAGCGCGTCTTTATCTTCCAGTTTCCATCGCCTATCGCACTTTCTTAACTAAATAAGAGATTAAGGGCGATCGCTCCCTCTTAATCCCCTGTTCTGTTGCATCTTTGAAGGCTTTATCCGTTTAAAAAATGGGCATATATCACAAAAAGACAAGAATGTAAATCTACACAGATCTGTGAGGATTTTCAAAACTCTGATAACTCCTTAAAGTGAATATCACTGCTTATGAGAAATCAGAAAAACCCAAATGGTTACAAACTTTTTGACCGATGCAAATCAACCCGACTCATCATCCGTTCAAGTTCGCACTTCCACCGATCCAAAGTCCGGGCGAGAATATGTCAAAGTGATCGTCGTTGGTTCACTCAAAGGAGTGGGTAAAATCATTCACACCCTGTATCGCCTTGGTTTTGCCGAAGTAACAGAGTGGAGTGTACCCACACCAACGAAAACTCCTGGAGAAGTGATGAGTGTAATGAGGCGGTGTGTTCTTTTGGATTAAACTCTTTGCAAAAATCAACGCCTAGCAAGAATCAAAGCCTCTCTCCTTGTAGGAGAGAGGTTTGGAGAGAGGTCAGAGTGTCCCGCCTCCACCCAAAAATCGCTATAAGGGTAGCAAATGTAGCACTATTTAACGTAATTGATCCAACTAAACATTGCCATTCCCGTTATCACCAACAATCGAACGAATACCCTCAATCGTTGCCGGAATACTACGAGCATCCATAAACATCACCTTGCTGCTATCGCTACTACCAATCTTCATCCCCATCTCTAAATAATTCTGAGCCAATAAGAACTGAAGCGCTTCATGAGCACCAGAATCACCCTTCATCGCCTTGGTAACAATTTGCAGCGCCTCAGCCGTCGCTTGTGCTCGCAGCACTGCCTGCTGGCGTTCTGCCTGGGCTTTAAGCACGATCGCCTTTTGTTGACCCTCTGCCTCCAAAATCGCTGCCTTTTGACGCGCTTGAGCATCCAATTCTAGGGCTTCCGCTTTACCTCTAGCCGAGTTCACCGCAGATTCCCGTTCCCCCTCCGAAGTCAGAATTGCCGCCCGTTTGCGCCGTTCTGCCGACATCTGCAACTCCATCGAGTCTTGTACCGCTTTAGAAGGAACAATATCACGCAGTTCAACTCGCGTCACTTTGACACCCCAAGGGTCAGTCGCAATGTCCAATTCCCGCAACAGAATTTCATTGATTTCTGCCCTAGCGGTAAAGGTTTGATCGAGCTCCATTTGACCCATTTCTGCCCGAATCTGAGTTAACACCAGGTTCTGCATCGCTAAGCGGAGATTTTCTACCTTGTAATAGGCTTTCTCCATATCCATAATTCGCCAGTAGACGACCGCATCAACACTGATAGAAACGTTGTCGCGGGTGATACATTGCTGGGGTGGAACATCCAATACTTTTTCCCGAATCGTCTCTTGGTAAACCACTCGATCCAGAACAGGAACAAGAAAATTAATACCAGGTTCTAGTTTCTTACCGCTATATTTCCCCAAACGTTCAACTAAGGCGGCGTTGCCTTGATTGACAATCTTCACAGAACTGGCAAGACCGGAAGCGCCAAGAACCATGAAAATTATAAAACCGAACAAACTTTCCATTTCAAGTCTCCTAAGAGTTTTGTGTAATATTCCACAGCCTGCGCTGGATAAACGTTGCGAAATCGATGTGTAGGCTAAAGGTTAGAACTCCAGATGTCCGTGTGATGTTTTCAGGAAAGCAAGGAATCGCATCATCGCGGTGTCCTCCTATGAACTCCGGCTTGGGCAATCACCCATCCAATCACTCGGCTTAGGAATGCAACAAGTTTCGTGGCACAACAATTAGGGTGTTGCCTTCCCGGCGGACGACGTAGACGGATTGGTTGGGCGCGATCGCTTCCACGCCATCTTCACAACGTGCCATCCAAGAGTTTCCTTCGTACAGTACCCGCCCAGTTTGCCCTGCTGGGATTTCTGTCAAGGTTTGGGCATCCTTCGCATCCAATGTTTTAGACGCCCTCGCATGGGGCAAGAAGCGACGGGATACAAATACCAGCGCCGTCGAAAGCAAGAGCCATACGACAACTTGTAAGGGGAACGCCGTCGGTAACACCCACGCCACGATCGCCACTAAAAAGGCGCTCAGCCCCATCATGAAGGCGACGAAAGCCGTTGGCACAAACAGTTCCACAGAACAAAGCATCGCTCCTGCCAGTAGCCAGAGCAGTGAAGGACTTAGCAATGGCATATTCACATCCGGTATCGCCAGCGTTTATATCGGTAGATCCAAGAGTGGATCGATCAATTCCAGTTTTTGTTGGCATCAGTATCTGTGCCCATTGACAAGTCTGCCATGTTTAGATATGTTTCTGGACACAAAAACAAGGTTTGTATTGATTCTTTTAGTTTCTTTTTAAAGCAATGAAGCAACATGGGGGAAAATGCAAAAATTCGCCCACCTAGCTCCAATTTATCGTAGCGAACTCGTTGTTGACCGAACCAGAAGTGAGGTTGTCAGGATCGGGGCATCGAGAGAAGATAAGGAGTTGGGACTCGCTATCTCGGCTTCCAGTGAAGTGAATACTTGAACCCAGTAGCGATCGCTTTTTTCTTAACACTCTGACGACCTTCTTGACCCGCAATTAACCTAATGGTTGTTTCTAAGCCGTTTTAATAAATATTATGAGCAGTTCCAAGCCGCTGATGAATCGCTATCTTTGGGCAGTTGGTGCAACTGCCATGCAGATTCCTGCTGGAGAATTCGTTAAAGACCGATATGAGGTCGTTGCACCACAAATTTGGCGAGATACGCAGCCGGAACTGCTACCAGAGATGCCCACTCAACTGAGTGGCGATATCCTCACATACCTGCGCTTGTATCCCCACCGTCTCCACGTTCCTGAGGTGTATGGCGTGTGCCAGTTGGGAGAGTCGGTGGTCACCTTGCTAGAAAATGTCCCAATTAATCCGAGCGGAGAGCTATATCCCTCCATCAAGTCGATGTGGACACAGGTGCCAGCCGTTCGTCAGGTTTATTGGCTCTGGCAGCTTCTAGAACTGTGGACACCCTTACAGGAAATGGGTGTGGCTTCCAGTCTTTTAGTTCCCGATAATCTGCGGGTTGAGGGGTGGCGACTGCGGCTACGGGAATTCTATGTTGATAGTACAGCCTCTGTTGTTGACGAGCCTGAGCGAGAAGCCTTGGTGGCATCCACTACAGGAGGTGGAACAAGTTCCTCAGACGGATTAGAAAGCGAGAAAATTCCTGGCGTCAGTTCCACCCTGCAAAGGCGCACCCAGAAAGCCAGTCTCCAACAACTGGGAGAGTTGTGGGCATCTTTATGTTCTAAGGCTGCAATGTCTGTGGCGTCTCGCTTGCAAGCGCTTGCCCAACAGTTACAAGGCGAGGAACCTTCGTTAACAGCCATCTCCACTAGGCTGAATAAGCTATTGCTAGAACAAGCCGCTAGACAACCTCTGCGCCTTAAAATTGCGGGTGCGACCGATATAGGTTCTGTGCAAAGGCACAACGAAGATAGCTGCTATCCCACAATGGCAGACTTACCGACAGACCTCAGCCTCCCCCGTGATTCCTTAATTCCTCATCTATCCATTATTTGTGATGGCATTGGTGGACATGAAGGGGGGGAAGTCGCCAGCCAATTGGCGGTGCAGTCGATTAAACTCCAAGTGCGGGCACTCTTGTCTGAGTTGGCAGATGACCCGGAACTGATGACGCCGGAACTGGTGAGTCAGCAGCTAGCTGCTATTATCCGAGTCGCGAATAACTTGATTGCCTCTCGTAATGATGAACAAGAACGAGAGTCCCGGCGTCGCATGGCAACCACTCTAACCCTGGCGCTGCAACTGCCACAGATTATGAAGATGGCGGATGGTCAGGGCAATGCTCACGAACTCTATATTGCCAGTGTTGGGGATAGCCGTGCTTATTGGCTGACTCCTCGCTACTGCCAACGGCTAACGGTGGATGATGATGTGGCAACACGGGAAGTCCGGCTGGGTCGCAGTCTGTACCGTAAGGCGTTGCAGCGCCCTGATGCTGGGGCACTCACTCAAGCGGTGGGAACAAAAGATGCTGAGTTACTACGTCCAACCGTACAACGGTTCATTTTAGAAGAAGATGGCTTACTGTTGTTATGTTCAGACGGCTTAAGTGACAACAACTTGCTTGAACAATTTTGTGCTGACTACCCACGAGATGTTTTTAGTGGCAAGCTTTCTTTAGAAGCGGCTGTTCAGGCGTTAGTTGACCTCGCTAATCAAAAGAATGGTCAAGATAACATTTCGGTTGTCCTCACCTACTGTGCTGTTTCTCCCCAATATCCGGTGGTGCTGAATCTGGGAGAACTCCCCGTCGGCACCAAGGATTACACCTTCACTCTGGACACAGACTTTTCTGGATTACGTCAGGATTATGAGTCGGATGAACCTGAAATCACAGAGGAAACCGAACCTGTTGCCCAAAGCTCAAAAGGGGAATGGTTTAAGGTGATTCTTGGCATGGTGGGGGTATTACTGGTACTATTTTCAGCGGGTGCAGCCTTATTGACGGCTCAGTGGCTAATTAATCCCGATGGTTTCCAGAAGATGCGCCAGCGTATGTTCCAAACTGATCGTATTAAGATTTCTCCGTCTTCCTCTGTTCCGGCACAACCTCCCGAACAGGGAGAAAGCTAGAAGGAGACTAGGCAGGGTATGGTATCTAACAAAGAAGAGTAAATAAAACTCCGGTCAGGATTAGTTGAGTCGGGTCTGTGGAAAGAACGCTGCTGTGCAAGAATAGAAAGGTTGTCTGGGCAAGTTCCGGCTTAATTCAGGCTATTTGAGAGAACACGAGCTTCATCTATGAAAGTTGGCGATCGCGTCCGTATTAACAAATCTGTCATTGTTTACCACCATCCTTCTCACAAAAACGAGCCTTTTGATGTTAAAGGGCTAGAAGGGGACGTGCTTGGGATTGTTGTTGAGTGGCAAGGCAGACCTGTGAGCGCTAACCTGCCTGTGTTAGTTCAATTCGATAAAAAATTCCGCGCTCACTTTCGGGAGGATGAGGTGGAAATTATTTAGCAATTCCTTGAGCCTCTCCTCCTCATAGAGGAGGTTCGATACCTCCTCTTTCAAAAATTATTATTTTTAGGACTTACGCACGAACGCCATCTGTCGAGGCAATGCGTAAATTATGATGTTGACAAATAAGATATTTAATGATATACAGCTAAAGAAAAATCAACCAGAGTCTAATCCTACTGTTGTGGCTGCAACTTCGGCTGTAGGGAGTACGAAAGCCCATTAAGACTTGCGGCGGCAGAACCAACCAAACAGGTTGATGTCTCCTTGCATTTTTTGCAACTCTTGCTTGTGGCTTTCAGCAGTGGCGCGATACCACTCACAGTAGCGTTCTTGCTCCTGCCGATATAGCGCTTCCCGGTGAAACTCATGAGCGAGTTGGTAAGTGGCAAAGATATCAGCCGATGGGGGAGGCGCTGGGACAATGAATTGGAATTTTTCTGGCATTCCTGAATAAGAGTAAATGAAGGTCGGTGAAACAATTGGCAATTTTCTGTTTGTTTCCACCACCTTCCTCCATAGTATTTATTTTTTAATTTTCAGCTTTTTCAATCACAGCCAGCCTCGGAGGCGATAAACAGCCATTCCGATGTATTCCTTAAGCGCACGAGTCGTTCTGTCGAGGCGCTCTGTATCCGGCATCAGGCTCAGCACAATGGCTTGAGGGCTACTGTTCGGCTCCTCTATCTCTTGTTCACTGACCAAGAAATCAGTAGGAGCAGGGATAGCGTCAATCCCCTGACGTTGAAAAATGCGGAGCGATCGCGGCATGTGCATCGCCGATGTTACCAATAAGATGCGGCGGATACCTCGCTCCTGCATAATTTTCTTCACATTGACAGCATTTTGGTAAGTATTGAGGGATGTGGGATCTTGCAAAATAGCAGAGGACGGAACACCCACCGTTTTTAGGAGTTGAGCCATATCTGCCGACTCGGATGGCCCACCACCCCGCCACGCCACACGACCCCCGGAGGAAATGACAATCGGAGCCTTCCCTTCACGGTAGAGTTGTCCACCGTAGAGGACGCGATCGCCGGCTTCACTCAAATCAACTCCGGGACGTGGGGGAAAAGCCGACTTGGTCGCACCCCCTAAAATCACAATAGCATCAGCCGTCGGTAATGTTTTCGGTGGGAGATGCTGCCACTCTAAGGATTGCACCAAGCCATGCGCGACCCAATTATTGCTGGCTAACAATAACACCATCAAAGCCAAAGAAATGGGAAACGGCACCCAACGGGAGCGTCGCCACCACATCACCAACGCCACAACCATGAGTATGCAAGCGAGTCCCAAGGGATACAAGAACAACGGCAGCAGCTTGGAGAGGAATAAAAACATGCTAAATAGGTCTAAGGGCTAGAACCACGAAGACGGAGTCCGGTAATATTTTTTCCTTTGTCATTAAACGCGGCAGATGCGGATTCCGGCGAGACTTGTAGGGGAGGATTTCACCGTCTCAAAAAGCCGCCAAACGTTACCAGGGGTCTTTGGGTACGCTTCCGAGAGCGATTATCTCTCCGTTGTTTGGCTAAACGTAGCCCACTGACTCTGGGCTGTTCCTCTAGTTCTAAATCCTCTTCTTCCTCTGATTCCACCACTCTGGGGCCTTCCGAGCTTTTCCACCAACCCATTGCCCAACCCCCGGCGATACCTCCAGCAAAGCCCAGTAAGATACTTAAGGGCACTGGGTATCCCAGAAAGAAAAAGCAGAACAGAAAAAACAACCAAAGTCTTAAACCCGTTCCAGTGGAAAATCCTGTGAACAGACCGGGCTTTGATTTGTCATTACCTTTTTTGTCACTCATCACGAGTCAGCCAGTGAAGGGGATTGATTACCAAGTTTTACACTTTCAAACCGAAAGTTTTGCGGCATCAAAACAATTTTATAAGAACGAGGCGGGAAAACCCTAGCGGCTGTGGTATGACAGTTAACATCGTGCGATCGCTAATACCCCCGTCTGGGCAGCTTTCACCTAGCAAGGTTTACCCTAAAAGATAAATATTCTACAAGCTAGACCGATGGTTTCCCTTGCCCGTAAGAACCTGCTCGAAGACATTCCTCGCTTCCTGGTGGCTCAAGCCGGAATCATGTTTGCCGTCAGCTTAGTGACCCTGCAAACGGGTATTTTCAACGGATTTACTCGCTCTACGGGGCAGCTAATTCACAATGCCGACGCTGATATTTGGGTGGCCTCAGAGAGTCAAGTTCAAATTGAACTAACCTTGCCACTGCCCCTTTCCCATGTCCTTCAAGCTCGACAGGTAGCAGGTGTAGAGTTAGCGGAAGCCCTGATTTTTAGTGGTGCGATGTGGCGTCGTTCCGAGAGCGAAATTGGACTCGTCAAAGTCGTTGGATTTGACCCCAATGGGCAATTGTTTACACCCATGAACCTGAAAAAAGGAAGTGTCAGGGCCCTGACAGAGCCTTATACCGCGATTATCGATCAGACAACCCTCGACTCTCTGGATGTTAAAGGAGTGGGTGAAGTCGCTAATGTCAACTCCATACCCACGCGAGTCGTTGGCTTAACCCAAGGCAACCGCGCGATTGTATCTAATCCTTTTCTATTCACCTCTTTAAAGAGTGCTAACGTTTATATCACGTCAGGTCAAAAATCTGATTTATCTTGCCAATTACCATCGGGTTCGCAGGAATTAGTTTGTACCAACACCTCTATACGTCCCTCTCAAGATGGGGCACCGATTCCGCCTCCTCCTGTACCCGATAAATTAGTCGCCTCTGATTTGATTACATATATCTTGATTAAAGCCAAACCAGGAGAAGATTTACAGGCACTGAAGAAAAAACTAGAAGCGGCTTTGCCCAACACCCGCGCCTACACTCGTAAGGAATTTATCCTCAAAAATCAAGACTACTGGCAGCAGCGAACCGGAGTCGGTTTTATTTTAGGTCTGGGTGCCGTTGTGGGTATTATTGTTGGCGTGATTATTGTTGGTCAAATTCTTTATTCTTCTGTTTCTGACCATCTTAAAGAGTTTGGCACACTTAAGGCGATGGGGGCTTCGGATTGGACAGTCTATGGTGTGATTGTTGAACAAGCCATTTGGATGGCTGTTACGGGTTATATTCCCAGTGTGGCACTGTGCTATGGCGTAGCCACTTGGGCTTATTTTACCGAGGGCATCCTAATTTTAATCACACCCGTCTCTGCGATCGCCGTTTTTGGCATAACCATCGCCATGTGTGTTGGTTCAGCCATCTTTGCGATTCAAAAAGTTACCCGACTCGATCCGGCAATGGTATTTAAGGCATAATCCCAATTCCCATTTATGTAAAGCTGCATAAGTTACCTGCACTCAGAGATAGGCAAGAGCAAGTAAAAGCTAAACATAACCAGGTCATGTCTTCACGATATGTTACTATCGATGAATTTTTTCATGATTTAACTGGGATTAGCCGAAAATACGGTTGGATCAGAAAAGCCAAAAAACCTATGCAGAAACTCTCTCGGATTTTATTCGCTATAACTCTAACCTTAAGCATCTTGGGTTTTCCCACTCAAGCTTTTGCTAAAACTAAAATTCAAATGGCCATCCTTTTAGACTCTAGTAATAGTATGGATGGACTGATTGACCAGACTCGGACTCAACTTTGGCAAATTGTTAATTATTTAACTCAAGTCAGCAAAGATGGCGAAGTCCCCGAATTAGAAGTAGCTCTCTACCATTATGGCAACGATAATTTACCCTCCTCCGAAGGGTTTGTTAGGCTCTTAACAGGATTTACTCCTGAATTAGATTTAGTTTCCGAAAAGCTCTTTAGTATCCGAACGAACGGTGGTCAAGAATATGCGGGTTGGGCAATGCGCTCAGCTATGCGAGAATTAAACTGGAGTAAAGACAAGGAAGATTTTCGCGTTATTTTTATTGCCGGTAATGAACCCTTCGATCAAGGCCCGATACCTTGGAGAGAATCCGTTGCTCTTGCGGTTAAGGGAAATACTTTCGTTAATACTATCTACTGTGGTTCAGCAGAAAGTCAGGAACGACAACTTTGGGCTGAAGGCGCTTCTTTAGCACAAGGAAGTCACTTCAATATTAACCAAAACGAAAAAGTTGAATTTATTAAGTCTCCTTATGATGAGCAAATAGCAGCTTGGAATGCCAAACTCAATCAAACCTATATTCCCTATGGGGCACAAGGAGAAGTAGGACAACAACGTCAGGTCATTGAAGATAGTAACTCTGGCGTCAATTTGGCGACACGGGGTGGTTCCAAGGCTTCGAGATATTATAACAATGCTTCTTGGGACTTGATTGATGCTATCAATGAGGGAAGAGTTACCCTTGAGCAATTACCTAATGAGGCTTTGCCATTAGCTATGCAGGGTATGACTTTAGCTCAAAAACAAGAATATGTAGCGGCAAAGAAAGCTGAAAGAGAGACTATTCAAAAAATGATTCGTGATTTATCTCAAAAGCGGAGCGAATATGTGGAAAAACAGCGCCTTTTGAGTGCCAATAGTGGCAAGAATACTCTTGATTCCGTCATCATTCAAAGTCTGAGCCAACAATTAGCGGCTAAAGGATTTAAAGTTCGGTAGTTCCAGTTAAGTTATAGGGATAGCTCAGCGGGGGAATTTTATGTTGAGTCCATTACCGAATCGCATTACCAGCCCATCTTGGTGGCAACTGCTCAATTGGATCGCTGATCCACTCGGATTTCAGGACAGATACAGCCGAAAGTACGGAGACATCTTTACGATGCGGCTTTCGGGACTCGGCTCTTATGTAGTCGTTGGTAATCCGCAAGCCATTCAGGAGATTTTCAGCCTTGATTCCAAGTTTGATGTAGGTCGTGCCAATGAACTCGCCAAACCACTAATTGGGCAAAATTCTGTAATGTTAATGGACGGCAATCGTCATCGACGAGAACGAAAATTATTAATGCCTCCGTTTCATGGGGAAAGACTACAGACTTATGCCCAACAAATCTGCCTGATTACTGAACAGGTGGCGAACCAGTGGCAAGTCGGTCAGCCTTTTGTGGCTCGGACTGCTATGCAGAAAGTTAGCTTAGAGGTAATTTTACAAATCGTCTTTGGCTTGAGCGAAGGGGAACGTTATCAACAACTGAAACCCTTACTGACAGATTGGATCAATATGACCGATTCTCCCCTACGTTCCAGTATGCTATTTTTGCGATTTTTACAACAAGATTGGGGAGCGTGGACTCCTTGGGGGCGGATGAAACAGCGACAACGCCACATTCATGACTTGCTCCAAGCAGAAATTGAGGAGAGAAGAACTAAGGAAAACGAGGGGCGTACCGATATTTTGAGCCTAATGATGGCAGCGCGGGATGAAAATGGGCAAGCGATGAGCGACTCCGAATTAAGAGATGAACTGTTAACCATTTTATTTGCTGGGCATGAAACCACTGCAACAACACTTGCTTGGGCTTTCTATCAGATTCATCAACATCCAGATGTCCTGGAAAAATTGCTACACGAACTGGACAGTTTGGGGGAAAATTCCAACCCGATGGAAATTGCTAAACTTCCCTACTTAACAGCCGTTTGTCAAGAAATACTGCGGATGTATCCAGTCCTTCCGGTAATTTTTCCACGCATCACCAAATCACCGATGAAAATTGCAGGATACGAGTTTGATGCTGAGACGACTTTCATGCCAAGTATTTATCTCGTGCATTATCGGGAAGACTTGTATCCTAATGCTCAAGAATTTCTTCCAGAACGTTTTCTTGAGCGCCAGTACTCCTCTTGTGAATATCTTCCGTTTGGTGGTGGAATCCGACGCTGTTTGGGATATCCCTTAGCTCAGTTAGAAATGAAACTAGTCCTCGCCACGATTTTATCAAAGTATCAACTGACCTTAGCCGAGGATAAACCTGTTAAGCTGCAACGTCGTGGGTTTACTCTTGCTCCCACAGGTGGGGTGAAGATGGTGATGAATGGAAAACGAGAAAAAAAGCTATCTGGTTACCAACTCTCAGACATTAGTGTCAAAAGTTAGAATGTTTGTCACTGACCCAAGGGAAATTAAAATCAGGAGACAACTATCAAACTAAAATTAAATTGGCATCATTAATCCTTACAGAATTAATTGAGTTGGGCTTCAAAAAAGTATGCCATTTAAATGCACCTCAGCTTATGAGCCATTTACCTATCAGTTACCACTCGAATTAATAGTCGCTAACTCTACTGGAGGAGTTACAGATTGATATTGAGCTTTATTCGCTAAATATTCAGCTAATTGCCCTTCAACTTCATTCCGTACAATTTGGCGGTAATGAATGAAATGTTCAATCAGAGCACAGTTACTCAGGTAAGGCACGAATACACCTGGATTCCGCCGCATGATCGAATAAAGTTGACGCCAAAACTGAAAGCGAGTGTTGCGCTTAATTCCCTGTCGCCAGAAGATAGTCAGCACCGCCTTCATCTCCACCAACTCCAGCATCCGAAAAGGCACCTTATTCGGCGATGGCTTCATGTTCATAAAATGCCGATAAACACGAGACAAATAGCGTCTCGGTTCATACAATTGCCAAAAACAATTAACATACTCACGAGCCAATTCTTCAGGCGGTCGCGTCGGAATAAAATTCATCAGTGCCATCTGATGTCCCTGAGTTTCCTTATTATGTTCCATCAGGCGACCTTCCTGTTCCAACCGCTTCCATAAGGCCGTATTGGGTAGGGCATGAAGCATCCCAAACATCGCTTTCGGGATTGCCGTTGCTTCTACAAACTCAATTATGCGATCGCCTGCCCCAGCTTTTTCCCCATCAAAACCTAGGATAAAACCCGCCATCACACTCAATCCCGCCCGATTGATTTTCCCAACCGCTTCAATCAAAGAATGGCGGGTATTTTGGAATTTCTGAGTCAGGGATAGACTATCTGTGTCGGGTGTCTCAATCCCCAAAAACACAGCCGTGAAGTTGGCCTGAATCATCAAATCCAGCAATTCATCATCCTGTGCTAAGTCCACCGAAGCTTCCGTTGAGAGGCGGAAGGGGTAGTCGTGTTGAGCCATCCACGGCCCCAATTCCCGCAACAGCAGCTTCACATTGCGTTTGTTGCCGATGAAGTTGTCATCCACCATAAACACAGAACGCCGCCAGCCCAAGTCATAGAGAGTCTGCAACTCCGCGAGTAGCTGTGCGGGGGTTTTGGTACGGGGCTTACGTCCATACAGAACGATAATGTCACAGAACTCACATTGGAATGGGCAACCCCGTGAGAACTGTACCGACATTTCGGTGTAGGCTTTGAGATCCAACAAATCAAATCGAGGAATGGGTGTGATTGTTACATCCGGCTTCTCCCCATTAGCACGGATGACTCCTGAGGTTTCCCCCCGTTCTAAAGCCTCAACAAAAAGCGGTAGGGTAATTTCGCCCTCATCCAACACCAGAAAATCCACTCCGGCTGCCTGTGCTGACTCCGGCACCGAGGTTACATAGGGACCCCCCACGGCGACTAACTTCCCACGCCGCTTTGCCTCCCGAATCAGGTGCAGCATATCCGCCTTCTGGACAATCATGCCGGAAATAATCACCAGTTCAGCCCAATCCCAATCCGCTTCCGTCTCACACCGAACATTGCGGTCTACTAAGCGAAATTCCCAGGTTTGAGGCAAGATGGCGGCGACGGTAATCAGACCCAATGGAGGGAGTGAAACCTTACGCCCAATCAGTTCTAGCGCTTTGTCAAACGACCAGAAGGAAGTAGGAAAAATGGGATAGAGCAGTAAAACTCGCATAGCACTGAGTTGTTATTGGTTCAATGGTTGGTTGTTCGTTGTTATGAGCCACGCAGGGATAACCAACAACTTATAACCGCCCCTACACCGCTTCAAGCTTAGGACACTTTACCACCAACGCAGTTGTAAATAACCTCGTTCCGGTTGGCTCAGTTCCTCTTGTGTCAGCCATTCCACTGGCTTATAGGTGCCAAACACCCGATCCCACCAATCGACTGCCAGACCAAAATTGTGATGCCACATGCCGTATTTATGATGAACATAGTGAACCGGCATCTTCATCCAAAAGCATTTCGTCGGGTTTTCGTGTTGTAGCTGATGGGCATAGGCGGAAAACGCGGCATAGCTGACACCGCCCAAGCACCAACCGATTCCAGCCTCCCAGGAGAGAAAAAACATTAAGCCCATGACCAAGAAGCTGCCTCGGATATAATCTCGGAACTCCCACACCACCCCTTGTCCTTCGTTGCGGCGGTGATGGTCTCGGTGGCGTTCACCAATCCGAGGCGAGACATGCATCAAGCGATGCAGCCAGTATTCCACTAAACTCGCTAGGACAAAAGCCAGGGCAAAGCAGACAAGTCCCACAGCAAGCTTGGCTAATGCGGTCATGAACTCTTTTCCTCACAACTTTTTTTCACAAAAACGTTTTTAAAACATTTTGACATCTGAACATGTCCAGAGAAAGTGCGATCGCTTAAACCGACAGGTTATACCCAAGTTGCATGTCATTCGTATAAATCTCTGTTTCTCTTACCTCAGCGTCCTGGAGTTCCTCTGTGATTCGTTAAATTCTACGTTAGAGAGCAACTCAGTATTAGACTTTTTACCCGATCGCTCCAGCAGCAATAACCCTGCAATCATGGAGATAATAGCAGCGCCATAAAATACTTCTTCGAGTCCGCCATAGTTCAACATTGGCCCTAGCAACAAGGGCGAAAGGAACTGTCCTAAAAAGCCTGCACCGGTTCCAATCGCTAGCACACTAGACTTCAGGGAGGAGGGCGCTAAGTCAGCCAGGGTGCTGTACAGGGTGGGGAGTACGATGCCGAATCCGACGCCAAACAACACGGCTGTGAGCAGAATCCAGCTAAGTTGGTTGAGCCAGGGAATGGTGATTAAGGTCAAAGCCATTAATCCAAACCCCATCGCCATTGCTGTAGCTGGTTTCATCGCTTTAGACAGGCGTTTAGCACCCAAGGCGGAAATCATCGCAGCCCCTACAGCCCGTGATGCCAAAACAATCCCATTCACAACGGTGTCCGCGCCAATTTTCTGCTCCAGATAGAGGGGTGCATAAATCACCACTGCATACATCGCCACAGAAGTCAAGGCAAGGGTGAGTAATAGCCGTAGTGTGTGGGGATGTCTTAGAACGCTCAACAGCTTATCCCCCTCGGCTTTGGCTTTGGGTTTGGCTTTTGTTTTGGGCTTTGCCTTCAAGCCAACAGCGGCGAGGGCGGCGATGGGTAATCCTAACCCATACAAATAGAACGCATATTGCCAGTGAGTCGCACCCACCCAACCCCCGATTAAGGGAAAGGCAATACCGGAGAGGGCGATGGTACTGGTCGTCAGTCCGAGGGCTTGTGCTCGCTCCTCGCCTTCATACAGATTCCCCAGTAAGCCCAAGGCGGCGGCAGCAATCCCCCCACTGGCAGCACCCAACAATGCCCGTGTCGCCAACAAAGGCCAGAAATTGGGCATGAACGCTCCTGCTACACCGAACAGGGCGTAGAAAATCAGGGAGGGAACGAGTATCCGTAAGTGACCGATCCGGTCTGCCAAGATGCCCAGGGGAGGGCTGAATAAGGCAATGGTTAAGCAATGCATACTCACCAAGTTAGCGGCTAGGGCTGGATCGAAGTGCAGTTGTTTGACCATTTCTGGCAAAACTGGAGCTACCACTCCTCCCGCGATGTTGGTGAGCGAACCTGCCGCTAAGAGTATTAATAGCCTGCGATCGCGCAACATAAAGTCAGCCTCTCGACGTTTTCGTAACAACCTGTAACAATAGTGCAGATTGTTTCAATTTGTAGAGACGGTTGTTACAGCTTTTTTGATTCGCACACGAAGAATTAGTTGACTTTCAGGAGCGTCGGAAGCTAAATATTGTCAGATAAACACAAGAGGCATGATTGATGGAACTGGCGACGACCCTAAAAAGCCAGACAGTTCAAAATGCTGTCAGGGAAGTAGGCATTAACCCAAATTACTGGTATCCGGTTGGTTGGGCAAGCCAGCTCAAGCCAGGGGACATCATGCCTGTTGTAATTTGGCAACAAGCGATCGCCGTTTATCGGGATGAAACCGGTCAAATTCATGCCTTAGAGGATGCCTGTCCTCACAAAGGCATTGCCCTACACAAGGGGAAAGTCCAAGGGTGTCATCTAACCTGTGCTTATCATGGTTGGGAGTTTAATGGTAACGGCGAATGTGTGGGCATTCCTTACCTCCCTGAAGGACAAAAACTGCCCCGCGCTCAAGCCCGCAGTTACCCAGTCCAGGAAAAATATAATCTGATTTGGCTTTTCCCTGGCGATCCGACCCTGGCTGCCAGCCAAGAGCTGCCCCATGTGCCAGAGTTTGACCATCCTGACTACCTGATGATACCTTTAGCCGCCCACATGCAATCCCATTTTTCTATTTGTAATGAAAATGCGATGGATGTATTTCATGGGTTTTTGCACCAAAATCTTCAGGGGTGGTTCAATCCGGTACTCAAGAGTTTGCGCGAAACAGACGCTTCGGTATGTGCGGAATATGACGTATCCTATAAAGGCCGGATGGCGAAGTTTTTGGGGTTGAGCGACAAGGCCGACCAGGTTACGACCCGTAGAATCTCCATCAACTACAACTATCCCCATTACGCCACAAGTCTGGAGGGGATTTCCTCGGTTTACCTGATGCGACTCCCCATCGGGTTGAGGGAAAGTCGCTCCTTTGCCTTTTTCTTCTTAAAAGTTCGCTTACCCAAATGGCTCTTAAAGCGCCTCGAACCAATTCTGCAAAAAGTCCTGAGAGATTTCGTATTTATGAAGTTTCTCTCCCAAGATATCGAAATGATGGAGAGCGAACAGCAAACCTATTTGGCCAATCCAGAGCGGCGCTATGTCGAAATTAACCCGGCTATTATAGCTCTTGAGCGGCTGATTATCCGGCAATATGAACAATTTATGCAAAAATCGAGTCAGCTACGAAACAATCAGCAATCTTTGGTGTCTGGGACGTTATCGTCCGTTAATCTTCCCAGCCCGACTGAGTCAACCCCAAACAATTCACTTGTAGGATGAAGGCACCTTTAAAGGCAACGGTGGATTGGCTGTTCAGCTCCTTGCTTAACGGGACGCTGATACTGCCTCAGTACCCAACTTTCTTGAGAAGTTGGCTTCCTAGATGGGCCGAAATTTTCAGATCGACTCTCGTTAGGCATAGTAATCAGACTGGATAGCCGCTATCTTATCTAAAAATAAAGCAATTCTTTAGCTAGAGGCGATAGGCTAATAGGCTACCTAGGGAAAGGGTGAGAGGAGCAAGTTGTGCAAGTTGTCAAAGAATACGTTCAGCGTTGGTACGAGAGTGATTTAGATCCGGATGAATATATCTGTCATCATAAGCGGGGGAATTTAGTCGAAATTGAAGAGGCAACCACAGGGAAACGTCGAACAGTATTGACTTTCTGCACCAATGATGTATTAGGCTTGGTTCAGGAAGACGCGGTGAAGCAAGCCGCCATTGATGCCATCCTTCAGTATGGAACGTCAAATAGTTCCTGTTCAGTCTTGAGTGGTCGCATCGATTTACATCGGCAATTGGAACAGGAAATTTCTGAGTTTAAGCATCTGCCTCACACTCAGTTGTTCATTAATGCGTGGATGGCGATGCAGGCTTTGATGGATGCCTTTTGTCACTTAGCCATTCCCGTGCCGGGATTTCAGAATACTCGCGAGACATTGATTCTCACAGATGTTCTTAATCACGGCTGTATTGTCTCAGCGGTTGCCAATGCGGGTACCCGTTCGGGAAAATTGTTCGGTCATAGTCCCCGTGTGCGTGTGCGAGCATATCGTCACTGTGATGTGGAGGATTTAGCTCGCAAGCTGCGCCGTTATGCCCGTCCTGACGAGCGGATTATGGTGATTTCCGATGCCGTGTTCTCGATGGATGGCGATATTGCCCCCTTGCCCGACATGCTCGATGTGATGCAACATTACGACGGCAGTGTTCTGGTGATGGATGAGGCTCATGCCAGTGGTGCGATTGGTGCCACCGGTCGAGGGATTTACGAACATTTTGGGATTTTGCCACAAAACGCGATCGAGCGGGGGATTGTACCCCTGATTATGAGTACGTTCTCCAAGTTTGCGGCTTCTGCGGGTGCGGCAATTAGTAGCCATGTGGCGGAACTAATTCCCTTGTTGAATGTTTCTCCCACTTCCATTGGGACGATTTCTTTGTCACCCCCCCTCGCGGCGGCGGCGTTGGAGAGCATTCGCCAGGTTCGTCAGCATCCAGAACGGGTGAAGAATCTTCAGGAGAATACGCATTATTTGCGATCGAGCCTAATAGAACAGGGTTTTACTGCCATTGGCGAAACCAATGTGGTACCTGTGCTTCTCCCACCCGAACTCAATCCAAAAGTTTTTGGTCGGCTGATGCTTGAGAAGCACGGGATTTGGGTTTCACCCATCTGGTTCATTGCCAAACCCCGTCTTCGCATTACCGTTAATGCCCTCCATACCCAAGAGGAAATGGATCGATTGGTTGCGGCGATGGTGGCAACGCGGGACTTGTTGTATCAACCCATGATTAGTGCGTAAACAACGTTTGACACCTGCTCAGCCGTGACAGACTTCGTGTTAAGATCCATTTCAATTCTGAAAACTGTGTTGGAAAGGAAAGTTTAAACATGGAAGCTGCAATGCTTTTAGCCAAGCTGCCAGAAGCTTACGCCATCTTTGACCCCATTGTAGATATTCTCCCGGTCATCCCTGTCTTCTTCCTGCTGCTGGCCTTTGTCTGGCAAGCGGCTGTGGGTTTCAGATAAAACATCCAAAACTCCAAAGTTCAAGAGGGGCATCTGTTGGTAGATGCCCCTCTTGGTGAAAATTTCTTAAAAAATCTTTACTTTCGTCCGCCGATCGCCTTTTGAAAGGCAGGTCGCTCTGAGATACGTTGAATATAGTCCACAACGGCTGGATATTCGCTCAAATCGAGCTTCAACATCATCGGGATATAAGCCAAGATTGACCCAACCGCTACATCGACTACGCTAAATTCATCCCCCAGCAAGAATGGTTGTTTCGCCAAGATTTGATTGAGCGGTGTCATCAACTTAGACATCTCCCGCTCTCGGCTTGCCTCGACAAAAATTCCTGGACCCAAGGTGGCATTGCCAAAAATAATCCACTGGTTAATTTTGGCTTGTTCTTCTAGAGAGGAAGGCAGATTACCGTACTTTTGAGCCAGATAGAACAGAATCGCGCCCGATTCCCAAAGCTGAAAGTCTCCATCGACAATCGCTGGCACTTTCCCGATGGGGTTAATCGCTAAATATTCCGGTTGCCGATGTTCCCCAGCTTGTAGATCGAGCAAGATAAATTCGTAGGGGATTCCTAGCTCTTCGAGGTACCATTGGACAATGGATGCCCGACTCCGAGCACCGCCATAAAGTTTCAGCATTACGGTAGTCGTTTAAAGGACTTTATGAGTATACTCGTGCTGTTTGACATCGTCTTCCTGGCGGACGACTCGCGTCTGATTCAGCACTCGTTTACGTTCTGTAGAGTAGTTGAAGTCATGACGTGTAGTACCTAAGGGAATGTGGGTTTGAGCCTCCTTCCGGCTCTGGTAAGTGCGTGCTGCCGCGATCGCTCGTTCAGCGAAATCATCACAAAACTGAGATGCGGGAGGAAACTCAGCAGGTTTCTGGAGAGAATTTTCCGTGAGCAACTCACCGAGGGTCGTTCCACAAGCTAATGAATAAGATGTCGCAATTCCCTTTAAAATAGCTTCTAGAGCTGCTGAGGGGATAGGCTCAATCACTTTGACTTCGTGAACTTCACCATCCTCTTTGATAAAGCAGGTGGCTAAGCCCACAACCAGGTAGCTATCGGTTGAAACATCAGGGGCTTGATCCAAGGAAATTGCAGCTGCCATAAGACTCTTCTTTAGTTAATTTAGTTAACGAGGAAAAAACCGACCCATCAAGGGCTTCGGTTGCATTCTACCAGCATCTACATTTCCGTGGGAGAGGGCAACGAAACCTGGAGTCAGCCGATGTGGGAAGTAAAGATTTGTTTCCCCTCCTAACTTTGAGTCGAAGAATTTCCCTCTTCCCAGTATTTTTTCCTTTCTTCTCTGCTTTATCTCCGACTTCAAGGCTTGTGCCAATTCCTAAAGGTTCACACACCGAGGCGGTTTTCCGAACGTAAGGAAGAGGGAATCGAGGGTGTCTTTACGTTAGGCTTCAGGAAATCAGCCCATCGGGCTTGTAGAGTTTTGGAGATACTCCAAAACTAGAAGGATAGTCTGGCTGCTTTTTGAAGAACATCAAGACGCCTAAGCAAGTGACACATTTAGACCAAACAGCAGGGTGCTGCCAGCCATAAGGTTGAGGATAGATAGGCCGCAGGTACAGTTGAGGACGATATGAACGCTCATGCTTTTGTAAACCAGGAAGACCAAAATAGACAATGGCTCCCCATGCCTCGTCAAGAAAGGCGTTTGGTTTCAGTCCAACGGATATCGGGGAAAGGTTGTCAACCCTCTGATCAAAGCTTACGCGCCTCTGCACATCGCAAAGCGAAACGGGGAGATTACATGGGTGCGATCGCCTTACTCACCCAGTTAATCACACGTCACCCCAAACAGGCCATTGACTACAACAACCGGGGGTTAATTTACTTCCAAAGTGGTCAAGGAGAAAAAGCATTGGCTGATTATAACAAGGCTCTGCAACTAAATCCCGAATTGGATAATGCTTACAACAATCGCGCTAATTACTATGCCTCGAATGGCAAACTAGCAGAAGCTCTCACCGATTATGAAACAGCCCTTGATTTGAATCCGGGCAATACTCGCACTTGGATTAATCAAGCGATCACGTTCCGCGAACTGGGGCTATATGACTTAGCTCTAGAAAACCTGGATATGGCTTTAATGCTGGGAGGTTTGGAAGAGAATATCTATGCCGAACGAGGACGCACTTACCATTTGCGCGGCGACTGGAATTGTGCTATTGCCGACTATCAGCGTGCCCTGTGTGCGATGACAGCATCTGGTTTTGTGGGTCGTTTGTATCGGAATGTGGAAAGCTGGATGAATGAGCTATTCAAACCGCTTAGTGCTTAAGTTAAATATCGATTGGGGTTATTCAGCAGCAATAGAAAACGATTGAATCTTATGGCGTCGCCCCATCTTGCCGACTTTGCTCAGCGTGAGTTAACCCCTGCTACCGCCTTCTCTGCTGCCCTATTAGAGCGTCAAGGTAGATTTGAGGGGTAATTTAATAAAACTTTTCTTTTGTTCTCCTTGTCCCCCTTCCCTTGTCTTCCTGGTTCCCTACCAACCCTTCAATTCAAGGTTGACAGACTAATAATTATCTTCCTTGGGGGTTTGATCTTGTAAGACAACCGGATGCTGATTTTCATCAACTCGATAACTTTGTTCTTGCATGACGCTCTTGCTTTGTCTAGAGTCAAATGTGCGACCAAAGTCGGCACGTAAGCCCTTAACCCGTTCCTCTGTACGCTTCACTTCTGTTCGCACTTCTCGCAGCTTGGCTTGCTGTGACAGGTGAAAAGGCAACAGCTTTACCAATCCGGCGATGGCAGCGGTACATAGCACCAAATTAACAACCAACCTAGCGGTCGTTTCACCGGCAACAGCTTGATGAGAGTGACGGCGCTGACGGCGTTGAGTCCGATGAGCCATCCGAGGGGTTTCTACAGGTTGCTGAGTGGGTGTAGGCGGTTGGAATGCGTTCATGATATGCGTGAATACCGTGCTGGCGAACTATCGCCGAAGACTCTAGGATAGCGTTTTGAGCATACACTCCTGTTGTGATACAGCGACTTTGTCTTACACGGTCAATTCAGAGCCAAGCGACAAAGAGCCTATCAAAGGCAGTGGCACGCCGATGTTATCAGATAATTTACAGCACCTTGCTGCAATGATCAGGAAAACTTAAGGGCTTGCCCATAGCGCCAGAGCTTCGTCCGGGAGTTCAATTCTAAATTTTGAACTCTCGCTACGTGAAGAAACTTCTATCTTAAGCCCTCAACAGCCGATCACTTGCCTGAAGATCAGCTCTTTGTCGCTTCAGTGCGGCAACTCTACTTGTAGAGTTCCGTCGCCAACCGGAAGGCCAAGATTCCGGGGATCAAGGCTACAACAAGAGCCACGTAAACTTGGGTATCTGATAATGCCATTTTGAATATCTCCTGATTTCAATGGTAATCACCCATTAATTTGCGCCAAATCGACTCCCAGCGAAATATCTTGTTACAAGATGCAATATAAATCCGGAGTGATTCAACCGCTCCAGTTGAGCTGATAAGATTGACAAAGGACTCTCGTTGAGCCAAGCATCCCATGGAGCGAAACCCGTGAGAGGGTCAAGGTTCGGCAAGAATTACGACAAGAGGTTAAGCTGGGTTAAGGAAAGCCTTTTTTGGGCGCACTTTGAGCAGCGTGTGCCCCATAGAAAAAGTTGGTAATTCTCCGTTTTACATAACTTTTAATGCTAGACCAAATTTTTAACTCCCCTTTCGATGTTGGACTAGAAGCTCCAGTGGTGCTGCTGATTTTAATTGCCCTAGAGGCAGTACTCAGCGCGGATAATGCGATCGCCTTAGCCGCGATTGCCGCCGGGTTAGAAGATCCCAAGCTTCAGCGTAATGCCCTCAACTTGGGCTTAGTAGGAGCCTACATCCTACGAATTACCCTGATTCTCACAGCGACTTGGGTCGTGCAATTCTGGCAGTTTGAAGTCCTGGGAGCCGCTTATCTACTCTGGTTGGTTTTCGAGCATTTCACCTCTGAGGAGGATGACGAACATCACCATCATGGGCCTCGATTTACCTCGCTGTGGCAGACTATTCCAATTATTGCTGTAACCGATTTGGCATTTTCTCTGGATAGCGTCACCACGGCGATTGCCATCTCAGATAAGACCTGGCTCGTAATTACCGGTGGCACGATTGGTGTGATTACCCTACGGTTCATGGCAGGGTTATTCATCCGTTGGCTCAAAGAATACGTCTATCTTGAGGATGCTGGTTACATTACCGTTGGGTTTGTCGGGTTGCGCCTTTTGGTCAGAGCGATTAAACCGGAATTGGTTCCCCCTGAATGGTTGATGGTTGCCGCGATCGCGTTGGTGTTTATGTGGGGATTTTCCAAGCGCACCGAGGTTGAGTTGCCCACAGAAGAGGAGAAGGTGGAATTACCAACCCAGAATGAGTTTAAGGAAGCTGAAGAGGTCACTGAGGTCAGGTAGTCAAACTTTAAGGGCACGACGATGTCGTGCCCCTACCCTGTTAAAGATCAAGCGAGACAGAATTACTCGTACAACCAGGGTGTTAAGGTCGGTTGCCAGCTAGCGAGTTCCTCGTCCTTAAACCACAAGCCAATCTCTTGCTGTGCTGTCTCCGGAGCATCTGAACCATGAATGAGGTTACGACCGACTGTGACGCCATAATCGCCGCGAATCGTACCCGGTTCAGCATTGAGGGGATTGGTGGCACCAATGATCTTTCTCGCTGAGGCAATCACACCATCGCCTTCCCAAACCATTGCCACCACCGGCCCAGAGGTGATGAACTGGACGAGTCCGGGGAAAAAGGGTCGTTCTTTGTGAACGTCATAGTGTTTTTCTGCAAGTTCCTTGCTCACACTCATCAGCTTTAACCCAACCAGAGTAAAGCCTTTTGCCTCAAAACGCCGGATGATTTCACCCACAAGGTTACGCTGTACGCCATCCGGCTTAATCATGAGAAATGTGCGTTCCAAGTTTCTCTCCTCAATTTTTTTCAACAAATCACCAAACCCAGATTAGACCAGAAAGCTACCAAGCACTCAATCCTTAATCATTGACTGGGGATAAATGTAGGGTGTTTGTTCTAAGGAGATTGATGTCGTTCCATTGCCAACTCAATTAATTGGTTTACTAATTGGGGGAAAGGAATCCCTGTTGCTGCCCAGAGTTGAGGGTACATACTGGTAGCTGTGAAACCGGGCATGGTGTTAATTTCGTTAATTAAGACTTCTCCAGTCTCTTCGATGTAAAAGAAGTCCACCCGTGCTAACCCGGCAGCATCAACGGCAGCAAACGCCTGAAGTGCCATTTCTTGAATCTGGGTGGCAACACTATCGGGTAGGGAGGCTGGGATTAATAAGTCAGCTTGTCCTTCGGTGTATTTGGTTTCGTAGTCATAAAAATCACTGTTATAAGTAATTTCCCCAACCACAGAGGCTTTAGGCTGGTCGTTACCCAACACCGCACACTCGACTTCCCGCGCCACGACACCGGCTTCCACGATGATTCGTCGGTCGTAGCTAGCCGCATTATCCAAAGCCGCCTCTAATTCAGGACGCGATCGCACTTTAGCAATTCCGACCGATGACCCTAGGTTAGCCGGTTTGACAAAACAGGGATAGCCTAAGTTGGCCTCAATTTGGTCACAAACTTTAGGAAACACACAGGGATTCGACCAAATCTGGGAACGGTTCACCGCCATGTATTTGACTTGCGGCAACCCAGCTTGGGTAAATGCCATTTTCATGGCAATTTTATCCATTCCTAGGGCTGAACCCAGGACGCCAGAACCGACGAAGGGAACCTGCATTAACTTCAGTAAGCCTTGAATCGTACCATCTTCGCCATTCGGGCCGTGCAGGATAGGGAACCAAACATCAACTTCAGACCAGCCTATATTTTCACCGACACGACTCAATTTAGAAGCAGTAGCGGCAGAGGGTAAAATTTCACTGCTAGCTGAGGAAGACGGAGCATCAGCCGCCGAAGTGGGAAGATACGCCTCATTTGTGCCGGTTAACGGCAAAGCCTTACCCGATTCGAGGACGTGCTGAGCGAGTTCTCCTGATTGCCAAATGCCATCTTTTTGGATGTAAACTGGCAGCAGTTCGTAGTGATTGGCATTTTGGTCAGAACTCAGGGCTTTTGCGATCGCCCGTGCTGAACTCATCGAAACTTCGTGTTCCCCGGAACACCCGCCAAACAGCAGACCAACCCGTATTTTTGCCATTAATCATACCTCCAGCACTCCTCTTCGCAGATAGCCTATCACAGCAGGCAGGCTTCGAGGTTTGCCTTCTCCCATTACCGATTACCCGTCTTGAAAGTAGGCAAGCTTCAGAACAGCTTACCATCGGCTATCTCTTTATTCGGGTAGCTCATGCTGAGAACGATTCTGCTTGTGAGAACGACGCCCTTTTACATACCATTTATGCCATTGATTAGAGCTGCGAATCGCCAATAGCAATAACAGTAAAGCGATTACGCCTCCCGACTGAGGGGAATCAAAGGCAAAAATCACCAAAACAATGCACAAGACATCTTGAATAAAGACGACCCATAATGGCAAGCCTCGCAAACGGAAGAACCATCCCACTTGTACGAGCTGAAGTACAAACGCCAATAAGCTGCCGACAATGCCAACTATCCAGATGAATGGCTCTGGAGCTGTGGCTAACTGAGCAACCGAAATGCCCATAATGGCTCCAACCATAGGGCTTAAGAGAAGCTGGACAATTTGTAACGTCCGCTGCCCCAGCAGTTTTTTGGAAGCAAATAGCTCAAATAAAGCCCAACTTGTTAGGATGCCCACCAAAACGGAGGGATGAATCCGAGAAAGTAGAGGGATATGATACCAGAGGTTATCACTCTGCAATAAGCCAATCAGAAGAAGAGGCAGGGCAATTCTCATTCCTGCTGATGCCGAAGCCGAGAGTGCAGCTAGGAGTTCAATCATTGTTGCCTTGTGCCTGTGATAATTAAAACTGGGTGGGCTACTCTCAACGTTAACCTACCAATATTTGAACGTCTGCTCTTATTGGCTTGGAAGGCAGTCGAGTCAGAAGCAAAAAACTATCTATCCTAGTGTAGTTGCTAATTTTATAATTGTGGTTTTTTTGTATAAATTTAGAAGAGTGTTTTTTTCTTTTTAAAACAGAAATTGCCGGATAAAAGGTTTACATTCCGTTACATCTTTGGTTGAATCAACGTCTGCCTACTGAAATTTGTGCGATCGCTTCCCGAACCGCTCCCTGACTCGATAACCCCCTGCCTCCTATTGGAATTCCGTCCCCGCGTCCCCCCTCTGTGCATCTTTGCGTCTCTTCTCGAACCCCAACTCCTGACCGGGATGAGCGCCTCATGCACAAGTCAATTTTTAAAAATGTAACAAAATATACAATTTACGTGCTTTCGACCAATTCTTTAGAAATAATGAAAGTAAGCACTGTTTCACCTGATAGTTTTCTCTCCTCACTTAGGAGAGCGTAGAAAAATTATTTGACCCTAATCAAAAGCGATTTATCGCGTCTTACAAGCATTGTGTAATACAAACAGCTCAATCACTTTATTCACAGGGTGGTTTGGTCTTCAACATCTTCGATTTTAAAGAGATGTTGATGTAATACGCACCTCGCTTGTCGTTTTCTCTGAAAACTCTTGAGTTAAAGTAGCCTATCAAAAATAACTTCATCCTCCGGCATAGTAAAACGTCGTTTCTCTAGAGAGTGTTGGAGGAATGTTGTTTGAGTTATTTTTTGCAAGCGACTCAGGCGAAGAGTTTGAGGCGGACTTACTTTCTCATTGGCACAAACAGCGCCGTACCAACCAATTACGTAGCAGGAGAAAAATCAGAATGTCTGATTCATTGTTTTCTGATGCCAGCAAACGCTTAGAAAAAGCACTGAAATATGTATCACTTTCTGAGGATGTAACGGAATCCTTAAAGCACCCTAAATCGAGCTTAAGTGTTTCAATTCCAGTACGGATGGATAATGGGAGTTTAAAAGTTTTTCAAGGGTACCGGGTACGCTATGACGATACACGAGGACCAGCTAAAGGGGGTGTGCGGTATCATCCCAATGTTTCACTGGATGAAGTTCAATCCTTGGCATTTTGGATGACCTTTAAATGTGCCGTTCTCAATCTTCCCTTTGGCGGAGGTAAGGGTGGAATTACCGTCGATCCAAAGGCATTATCAAAGTTTGAATTAGAACGATTGACACGAGGTTACATTGATGCGATCGCAGATTTTATTGGCCCTAATGTAGATATTCCTGCACCTGATGTTTACACCAATGCCATGATTATGGGCTGGATGATGGATCAATACAGCATCATTCGGCGTCAAATCACTCCGGCTGTGGTAACCGGTAAACCCCTAACAATGGGAGGTAGTGTGGGGCGTGATAGCGCTACTGCAACGGGTGCTTTCTTTGTGATTGAATCGATGTTGCCCAAATTTGAAAAAGTTCCTCAGGAAACAACAGTTGCAATTCAAGGATTTGGAAACGCCGGGGGCATATTAGCCGAACTCCTGTATAAAGCTGGGTATAAAGTTGTTGCCGTCAGCGATTCTCAAGGAGGAATTTATTCTAAACAAGGGCTAGATATTCCCCATATCCGAGAGCATAAAGCCTCCGGAAATGGTATTAAATCCGTCTACTGTAAGAGTAGTGTTTGTAATCTTGAAGACCATGAATTGCTAACCAATGAGGAACTTTTGGCTTTAGATGTAGACGTTCTTATTCCAGCCGCGTTGGAAAATCAAATTCATGAAGACAATGTCCATGATATCAAAGCTAAATTTATCTTTGAAGCAGCGAATGGCCCCACCACATCTGCGGCTGATCAAGTTTTGGAAGATAAGGGAATTTATGTTTTCCCGGATATTTTAGTTAATGCTGGAGGTGTTACTGTTAGTTATTTTGAATGGGTGCAAAACCGGAGTGGATTGTATTGGACACTCGATGAAGTGAATCAACGATTGAAACAAAAGATGATTGAAGAAACTCAAAAAATTTGGTCAATTTCTCAGGAATTCGGAATTTCGATGCGAACAGCAGCTTATGTTCATGCATTGAATCGACTTGGAGAAGCCCGGACGGCTAAGGGGACGAGAGATTACTATATCAATGGGCGAAAATCTTAGTTTTTGGATTGGGTGATAGTTTGCATCAGTTCCATAACCCAGCAGGGATTTAAGTTCCTGGTTTATAGAGCAAGTTCTCTGAAGAGGACTTGCTCTGTTTAATTTTAAGCGCAACTCAGTGACCTAATACCAATTTCATAAAATAGCGCTACATATCGACCCCCCCAACCCCCCTTACTAAGGGGGGAGCCAGAACAGCATCTGTAATAAGCATTTAGGAATTTGGTATAAGCCAGCACTGGGGAAAGGGAACGCAACTAGTGAGGACAATTGGGAATGCGATCAAGAAGGCTGCTATAAAAGTTCGGGAAGCACTTAAAAATAGAAAGTGGGAAGATGGGGAATCGTTTTTTCCAGCCCAAAGGTAACAGCAGCATCTCTTGGTATCTTATCGGATGTCAGTGGAGATACAAACTCTAGTTGAGAGACGGTCTTTGAGTTTCGCTTCAATCATCAGTATCAGTGAAGAGGGCTGACAAATCTCGGTAGCCGCTGACAACTCGAAAAATCTCTACGTCCTGTCCGATTACCATATAGAGGATGAGATAATTATCCATCGGGAGACTGCGTAGACCTGGTAAAACTTCATCTCGTTGTCGTCCAAGCTTTGGAAACTGAGCAATTTTGATAAACTTAGCGTCGAGTTTGTTCAAAAAGCGATCTGCGCTTCGCTTTACTCGCTTCGCTATCGCCTTGCTCAAGTCCGGATTGACGAGCGATGTAGTCTGCAATTTTCTCAATGTCTTGAATTGCGGGTTCGGCGAGACGAAATCGTGCAGTCATGATCAAGGAGAACTGTAGCGCGATCGCATATTGGCGCGTATTTGTGCCATTGCCGTTGCACCATCAACAACTTCACCGCGTTGGGACGCTTCCAAGCCTTTCAGTGCGTCCTGTTGGAGTTCTTGTAATCGTCCTTGGTAGATATCTTGCTGTTGTTCAAGGAGTTTGACACCTGCAAGGATTACTTCGATCAGCTTCGCTGGTGCCGTAGGCAATCGCGCTATTGTATTTGCCACTGATAAGTTGGCGCTGCACAAGGGCTTCAACTTCAGGTGGTAGGACGATTTGCATGGGATTGGCACTTCAGTAGCGTTGACTCTATTGTAGGCGATCGCCTCTCCCAGCACTTTGAAGTCTACGTTGGCACATTATTGAATTTCCAGTATTTGGTTCTGTTGTGCAGAAAGATTTTCATCTTGATATTGATATTGATATTGATTCTTAGAAAAGACTCGATAACCTCCCTTCCGAGCTGATGGCAAATCCGAGCTGTTAAAATCCAGGGAGTGCTGGGTTCAATTGCTATGAGTCATCTTGTTTCTCATCTAGTTACAGGTTCACGCCGCGTGCGCCCATTGCAACACTTCTGGGTTCCTCGTCCATTAATGGCTCAAGGACTGCTTGTCGTATTATTGGGGACACTGGGGATACCAGTCTGTGTTCAATCCCAAGTACCGCTTAGAGTTGCACAAACTCAAGATGTTCCCAAAACCAATTCTGTTACCCAACAATTACGAGGGCAATGGCAAACGAAAGACCCCACAACCGGTAAACTTATCACCTTCGTTTTTGCGCCGGACGGGAATTTATTTACCGTATTACCCGAACCTAACGGGTCTTCTGTTGCGATTAAATTGGGTTACAAAATTAATCCGACCACTCAACCCATGCAACTGGATATGATGGTCAGTCCTGAGCAAGTGGTGAAGACGATTTTTGAATTGACCCCTGAAGGTAAGCTGCATTTAGAGTTAGATGGTCTTAGTGCTGGAGAACCTAGACCGAATCAGTTTAGCTCGAAATCCACTCTATTTGAAAAGGTTTCGGATGTTGCGACTGTCCCTAAAGATGTGCAAGTGATTGCACTGGAAACGGAGAAAACAAATGCCACTCAAAGTGTAGTCAAACAATTCCTGACCATCTTGAGCCAAGCACAGCAGGCTTACTATCTGAAAAATGGAAAGTTTGCCGCTGATGTGGAAGAACTTAAGATTGTGACGAACTTAGAAACTCAGAACTATCGCTATCAAATCGTACCTCAAAAGGATAATAAACAGAGTGTAATGATTACGGCGATCGCAAAACAGCCAGAACTTCCCAGCTACACTAGTGCTGTGTTTGCCACTAAAGTGGATGGGAAAATGAGAACCACATCCCAAATTTGCGAGACTGCAAAACCCTCCACTAAACCTCCTGCCATGCCAGTCCCTCCGACGAGTGGTTCTTTAAACGTTCAATGTCCCGCCGGTTCCCGTATTCTGCCCTAAGATTAACTCTCAAGCAATCGCTCGCTTGCCCTCAGCATTGCTCCTTGAGGGGTTGCTTGGACGGATGTTTTTCGCGCCACCTTAATGGTTTTAGTGAGTACTCCGGCTAGTCGCGCCACTAATTCGTCAGGAATTTTTGTCACTTCTTCAGCTCCGACCCACTGAGATAATTGGTTCAACATCAGGATACTGCGGTGGAGAGGTGCTTGTTCCCCGACAATATCCTGTAGCTGTTGACTATAAGCCATACGCTGCTGAAAGGCTTGTTGACGTTCTGAATAGGTGGCTGGAACACAAAACTCTACTTTGCCGATCGCATAAACTGAGGTGCAATTCACGTCGAAACTACTGCCGACAGCCGCGCCAGAACCCACAAAATCAGCATAAAACGGTCTTTGTAAGATTAGCCCTCCCTGACAATTAGGCGTTAGGCATAAGAACTGTCCGCTTTTGAAGAACGAGAGGGGGAGTTGAGCCGAAGCAGAATTGGCTTGTCGGTTGAGTAATTTGACTAGAGCTGTGTTAGTCGCGCTATCCATATCAGCACCTAATGAGTAGAGCAAGAATCACCTACTCTTCTATATTTCTGAGGGGGCTGAACTTATGCAGTTTTAGGATACGTCGCGATGAACTCTACAGGTGGAGAGGAAGGCGGCTGACGGGGTGTAACGCCTTCCATAGAATAGAGCGTCCTACTCCTACGCTTCTCCTTCTACCTGTTCGCGATACTCATTCACTGACAACGAATCGATTAATTCATCCGCATCATTGATGCGTAGCTTGACTAACCAACCTTCACCATAAGGGTCTTCTGCAATCAGTTCCGGAGACTCAATCATTGCTTCGTTGCGCTCAATCACCGTTCCGGAGATTGGAGCATTCAAATCCTCCACCGCCTTCACTGATTCAATACTGCCAAAGCTTTCTCCTTTTTCTAAGGCATCACCAATTTCTGGAAGTTCCAGAAACACGATATCCCCTAACTGGTCAACGGCAAAAGCACTGATGCCAAGGGTGGCAATCTCCCCATCGAGCCTGACATACTCGTGAGTCTCCAAATATTTTAAATCTTCAGGATATTCCAATGTCATTTCACATCCTCACTACACAGCAGAACAGCAGAGCTAAGTTTACAACTTCTCACCCGTGGGAGTTCAAAACTAAGCTAACGGATTGTGACAAACCTAAGCCGTTATTTGCAATACGCTAAAGCTTCCAGATTTTCCCCAATCCAATAAAGTAGTCCATCGAGAGGCAAGTACGCCAACGCCCTTGTTAAGCTTCCAGTTATACTGACCGCTTACTGGTGATCTATCGTCCTGTCTACCTATGGATAAACAAACCCTCCAACGATTGCTATGGGGTGAATTTACCTTCAAACGACTGATACGCTCCCTCATATTTATTTACACGTTTTTTTGTCTTTATGTCTTCTTCTTTGCCGACGGCAAGATCTTTTTACCTCAACCCTCCAGCTATGCCGACACCCGCGACATTCTCAAGGTGACGACTCACGATCAGATCCAGCTTTCAGCAGTTTATCTTCCGAATCCGGCATCTCAATACACCATTGTGTATATTCACGGGAATGCTGAAGACTTAGGAGATATCCAGCCTGTGTTGCAATCCCTGCAAAAAATAGGGTTTAGCGTCTTTGCTTACGATTATCGGGGGTATGGTACCAGCCAGGGCAAGCCCTCAGAACGCCATGCCTATCAAGATATTGAAGTTGTCTACAATTATTTGGTTCGGCAACTGGGTGTACCCCCACGAAGGATAATTGCCTTTGGACGTTCCGTCGGAGGTGGATCGGCGGTTGATTTAGCCGCACGCCAACCGTTGGCGGGGTTAATTCTGGAAAGCAGCTTTATCTCAGCGTTTCGAGTGATACTCCCATTTCCCATCCTCCCTTTTGATAAATTCCCTAACCTCGACAAAATCAAAAAAGTGAAATGTCCGGTACTGATTATGCATGGGAAAGCCGATGAAGTCATTCCCTTCCAGCATGGACAAAAATTGTTTGCGGCGGCGCATGAACCTAAACTCTCATTCTGGGTGGATGAAGCCAGTCACAATGATTTGATGTGGGTGGCGGGTGAGCAATATGCAGCAAATTTGCGGAAATTTGCTCAGTTGGTTGGACAGTCGCATCCTCAGCCCTAACCTCTGCTCACCCTAATATCGGCTGAGTTAAGCGATGATATCTAAAAGCTCATTGCCTCAACAGACAACGCGAAGCGATCGCAAACACCAATTCACGCTACAGCTTCCCGATATCCGGTTGAGTGAGAAGCATCAAATCTGACCCATCGGTACAAGCACCATGAATCGATGCTGTGTGTGCCACAATTTCTTCAACCATCTTTCGGTCTTCCTGACTCCCCGTTCCATAGTATTCAGCAATTGTGATGAAATATCCGTAGATCACACCGACATGAGTAGCCAAAATCCGAGCATCCGTTTCACGAAGATGGTCGGCAAAATCGGCATAAGTCCAGCCACGAGGAATGTCAAACCAATCACAATAAATCTCAGGCATTGACTCTAAACAGTTTGACATTTCATTAAGTAAAGCCGTCATAGTTGCCTGTTCTTTCCACCGTTCGTGATCAGCCGTATCCCCAAAGTCTTCCCCCAAAATGGCGGCTAAGGTTTTAATGCAGCGCCCGAAAAGTTGTTGAGAATTGTAGTTGCTTGAGTCAGCCACTTGCCATCCCCTGAATCGATGTAACTGATTTTAGCCTCCAGAAGCTGAAACCACAGGTAGCCAAATTTGAGAAGGGCGATCGCTTCCAAAAAACACCGTCAAAGTAATAATCTGAGCATCCATCAAGCGATCGCTCCCCAAGGGTGAACCTGTACCCGGATTCATGGGATAGGCAGGAAAACAAGCCGCACTCAAACTCAGCCGCAATGCATGACCTTTAGAAATTTTCCAGCACGTTGCCTGAAGTTGAACTCGCAACGGTTCGTCCTGAAAACAATCAACTCGGAGATAACCCTGCGTCAAATTGTAGACACTGCCATCGGGTCGCACTTCCGAGAGAATGGCAGATAAGTCATGACTGGGTTTATCGGCATGACACCAAATCTCAACCGCTACATCCCCCGCTAAATGCAAGTCTGCCCCTAGGGGTTCAGTGGTATAAGTCAAGACATCCGGACGGCAATCTAAATGCGATCGCTCAAATGGCCCCGAAGGTGCAGCGGCATGACCCCCCAACGCTGGGACGGGTCGCCAAGGGTCGTGAACCAATACATCGAAGCCACTTGGGATTTTTGATTCCCCCCTTTTTAAGGGGGGGTAGGAGGCGATCGAATCTGGAATTGATTCTGCTGCTTCTGCAACTAGAGTGCCTGAGTCTTCCCGCAGACTAGCAAGCCCAGTACTTGACAAAAAGTATTTTTTATGATTCTTTTCAGGCCAATGCTCAAAATGACGCCAGTGGTTACTGCCCATCTCAAACAAACGAACAGGCGGTTCATCCAATAACCCGGTATCGATGCCTTTGAGAAACTGATCGAACCACCGCCGTTGCAATTCATCAATCGGATTCGCGGCTTCTGCACCAAAATCTACAGCCCCCACTTTGCGATTCCAAGGTAAGTGCGCCCACGGACCAACTAACAACTGTTGGCGATAAGTACTCCGGGCAGTAAAGTCTTTGTAACAATGGAGCGTTCCGCGTAAATAAAGATCAAACCATCCCCCGATATGGAACATGGGCAAGTCAGCCTCTTGCAAGTAACCCTTGGGGGAAATTTTTGCCCAGTATTCATCGGGTTTGGCATGTTCTAACCACTCGTGATAAAAGGTATTGGGTGCGAATTTTCGCACGCACTCATCCAAGTTAGGAACAGACTCATACAAGGGTAGATTCTGGGCAGCCGTGTGGAGGGTTAAATAGGCCGCCGGATCGCCTTGTAGCCGCGCCGTTTCTGCGGCAAGCTGAATCGCCCAGCCCAAATTGGCTTGTAAGCAGAAGGCACCCCCCTCATAAACCCAATCGGTATACAAGTCATAGCCAATCATCGCAGGGCAAAGGGTTTTAAGTGCCGATGGCTTGGCGGCGGCGGCATAAAGCTGAGTCATGCCTTGGTAAGAAAAGCCATACATGCCCACCTGTCCCGTACTACCGGGTAGCGCGGCTACCCAATTGACGGCATCCTCACCGTCCTCCGTCTCGTGGACAAAGAGTTGGAACTCTCCTTGGGAGGTACCCCGTCCCCGCACATCTTGAATCACAACGATGTAGCCGTGAGCCGCGTACCAGGTAGGATGAGCATAAACGACGGTAGATGCGATCGCACGTCCATAGGGTTGACGCATCAGCAGTACCGGAAACTCACCTTCAGCATCGGGACGGTAAATATCTGCATCTAACCGAACGCCATCTCGCGTCAGCATGGATGCGGTTTCTTTCTTAACGTTCAACATGGAGTGATGGAGTGATGGCTTAAACGAATCCCCCTTGAATTTTCCAACACATCCAGGAGATTAAGGGGGAATCTAGCGATAGATATTGTTAGGGTTATGGGTTGCTTGGTGTCAATTCTTTAGCATGGCACCAAAGCGTTAGTTCGCTTGAGTACACTCAAATCCTCCTCATCCAATTCCACTGGAGTACCACTACGAATCAACTCAGCAAAATCTTCATTGGGCACCATAATACATAGTGCATATAAGCGACCCAAACCCGTATTCCTCAGTTCATGAATTCCCGTGGGTGGCACTAATAAACTATCTCCCGCCTGAATCGGAACGGTTTTTCCGTCACAGATGGCTAAGCCTTCTCCTTTGAGGATAAAGAACATTTCAACGGCAAATTGATGGCGATTGGGCGGAGTTTTGCCCCCCTGATCAAAAATCTCCACACAAACCGTTAAAGAGGCATCTGCCGTTGCTGGCTCAAATACAATGGCTAAACGATTTGTATCCTGAGGACTGATGCGATAAGCCTGATAGTCTTTAGGCGACTTGATAACAGGAATCATACAACGAGAGGAGTTCATAGGAATTTACTCCTGAAATTAGTGATGGGTGGTGGGTGATGGCGTTGAAAGCGGAAGGTTATAAGGTTGAATGTTAACTTATGTTTTATTAATGAGAGAGTTTGTTAATTTGTCAACTTCAACCTTCTTAAGCTTGCCAAGCTTTAACCTGTGTTAACACTAAAAGAGCTAAACTGAAAAACTCACTTCTCCTTCAATTATGCTGTTGATCTCCTAATTTAATCGCTTCGAGAATTGATTCAGAATTTGTGACAAAGCCAAAGCACTGATTAACGTTATAAAGCGTTGCTTGTAGGCAATATTCAGGAGAGGTAGTCGCCGCACAGTCTTTGACGAGAATGCAGTCATAACCCAGAAAGTTAGCATCTTGTAGAGTTGCCATCACACACTGGTCAATGTTCACTCCGCCAAAGAACAGTGTAGTTTTGCCTAGGTTGCGTAGGATACTATCTAGGGGAGTATCCCAGAAGGCACTCATTCGGTACTTATCGACAAAGATATCGTCTGGATTCTGTTCTAGTTCATCGATAATGGCAGCAGCCCAACTGCCCAGTGTTAGAACTTTAGCACCTCTGTTCGGTAGCGGATCGCCCAGTCCGACACCAACGCCTGTTGGGTTATAAACATGCCGCAATCCAGCACTAATATTGAGTAGGTCAGGACGGTTTCCCCAGTTAACCCAAATGACCGGAACTTTGGCGGCTCGTAATTGGGGTAGTAAAGTATTTATTGGGTCGATGGGTTTCCGTGCGGGGGTGACATCAACGCCGATATGAGCCAACCAACCATCTGGATGACAGAAATCATTCTGCATATCAATGATTAAAATGGCAGCTTTTGCTACATCTATTCGCAGCGTTTTGGTTTCTGTGGTCAAATTAATGAGTAGAGGTGGAAGGGGTGGGCGGGTAATATCTGCGATCGCCTCATTCACGGCCCAAGCATTTGGCAGCACGCCCAAAGTACGGAGGGGTCGATTCATCTTGTTTTATCGAAGGAAATTCAGCTTCTCATTCCACCGTTATTTTGCTGCCAAATGCATTTTATAGCCCAAACTTAAGCGTTATTTAAGTATTGATTTTTCTTAAAGATATATTGATTAAAAAGATAAATATTAAAGTGATATGCGAAGATTCATCCTTAAAAATTTATAACTCTCCCTCATGGAGAATATTTTCTGTTTAATAAATTGAGTCCACCGACTACGAGGGATTTGGTTTTTAGAGGCGCTGCTGTACGACTGACATCATTAGCCTTCAAAGTAAATGAAGGGTAGATGTACTCCCCCTTTCGTCTGAAAATTTTCTTCAATTGAGGAGAATAACAACCAAAGACAGATTAACCAATGAGAGAGGAAATAATCCAAGATTGTGGCAATAATTGAAACTTAAGGAACGCCTTTCTACCCAAGAAGCCTAGCTATTGTAGCTGGGCTTTGAAAACGGAGGGTACAGTGCCCTAAAGTTTTCACAAATTATTCACACTTAAGTAGTACTCTTTTGTCTTATTATTTAACTTTCCCTATTCTCTGGTTCGCTTAATCTCAAGACTGTAAGCAAGAAAACTAGAATTCTGTATAAACGACGTTAATCAAAGGAACACAAATGTCTTTATTGATATCTACTTTTTTGTCTTTTTTTCAAGTTGCTACTTTTGTCGCAGCGGTACTCCTCTTTTTAGCTTTCGCTTTGGGTCTACTTCTGATTCAGTCGCTCAATCAAATTCTTTCTGTTACTGATGAGTATGAAGTTACAGAAAACATAGACCCTGATAGTTTGATAACCTTATCTTTTCCAGCGTCTTTCTCAGCCACAAACGGTTCCGAAAGTACGATGCAAACAACATCCTATTTTCGGTAAAACTAGTTTTTGACCAATTTCCCTTAGAGGCGATCGCTTGCGGATAAGGTGATTTCAGATGTGCCCAAAATTATTGATTCGATAGCCCTTCTCTTAACTTTTCGAGTACGGCCTGAGCATGACCTTTCGTTTTCACCTTAGACCAAACATAAGTTAAATTTCCATCCGGATCAATTAAAAATGTTGACCGCACAACTCCCATATATTCCTTACCCATGAACTTCTTCAATCTCCATACCTTATAGGTTTCACACACCTGATGTTCTGGGTCACTTAAAAGCTGAATAGATAAATTATGCTTTTGAATGAATCGACAATGAGATTTTTCTGAATCAGGACTCACGCCTAAAATATTGGCTCCCAATGCGCTGAACTCCTTCTCGTATGAGGTAAAATCTTTTGCTTCAACGGTACAGCCCGGAGTATCATCTTTTGGGTAAAAGTAGAGGACGAGCCAGTGAGATCGGAAGTCCGCAAGACTCACCCAATTACCGTCTTGATCGGGAACCTTGAAGTCCGGTGCTTTTTGTCCTAACTGAGGAATGTCTTGGGGCTTCGGCATGAGTTCTAAAAGTTCGGTTCAGACTGCATGGGTAATATACCTTAATACCATGGGAATGTGGCTCTCTCTCCCCATAAGAAGAGAAAAAGCCCTGACATAAAGTACATGGACGAAGCCGAGTGTCCTAAGCCAACATCACTGGCGACTCTTCACTTCACAAAAATTTCACAAAAAAAACGTATCTAATCATTATCTATGACGGATTTTGACTTTTAAAGCGACATAATATTACCAATTTAATGATTTATAAATAGTAATCTAAATCCCCTAAAAAAAGGGTGATTAAACAAAAAATAAGAAGTATTAATATTTTTGTACAGGCGTACTTTCATTCAAAACTTATCCTATTTGACTAAAAACCTGATAAAAACAAGCTTTCCCGGCTTCCTGAGGAATTAGAAGTTCTCGATTATCTCTGATTTAGAGCTAATTTTCAGTCATTTAATAGCGATCCCAAAGAAAATCTAAAGTTAAACTAGAAGTAGTAGTCGGAGAAAAGAAAAGAGTTATGCTGACATCCACCCGCGTGACATCTACCCAAACAACCCAAGAGCAATCTCTGATTCTGTGGTTTGACGAAATAGGGCTTAAGGATATTCCCTTGGTAGGCGGAAAAAATGCCTCCTTGGGTGAACTCATTCGACAACTCCAGCCCAAAGGTGTTAATGTTCCCAATGGGTTTGCCATCACCGCTTATGCCTACCGTTACTTTATTGAAAAAGCGGGTTTATCAGCCCAGTTGCGCGAACTATTTGCTGACCTAGATGTAGATGATGTCAGAAATCTTCAACAGCATGGCAACAAAGCGCGGAGATTAATCCTCAGTGTCAACTTTCCTCCAGAACTGGAAGCGGCAATTGGTGCAGCTTATCAAAAGTTATGCAACCGTTACGGCGAAGACACAGAAGTCGCTGTTCGCTCGTCTGCAACCGCTGAAGACCTTCCCGATGCTAGCTTTGCGGGTCAGCAAGAAACTTATTTAAACGTCCAAAGTCTCACCAGAGTTTTGGAATATTGCCACCGATGTTTTGCCTCTCTATTTACTGACCGTGCCATCTCCTATCGTCAACGCAATGGCTTTGATCAGTTAGAGGTTGCCCTCTCTGTGGGTGTGCAGAAAATGGTGCGTTCCGATTTAGCCGCTTCGGGCGTTATGTTTTCTATTGATACCGAAAGTGGCTTCAAGAATGCGGCCTTAATTACAGCGGCTTACGGTTTAGGAGAAAACATCGTCCAAGGTGCCGTGAACCCAGATGAATATTTAGTCTTCAAACCGACCTTAAAAGATGGATTTCGTCCCATTTTGGACAAACGACTAGGCAACAAGCGGATCAAAATGGTCTATGACATGGGTAGTTCTAGATTAACGAAAAATGTCTGGGTACCGGAATCTGAACAGGATAAATATTGCCTAACCGATGACGAAATTCTCCAATTAGCACGTTGGGCGGTGCAGATTGAAGAACATTATTCTCAAGTTCGGGGCGTCTACACCCCCATGGATATTGAGTGGGCAAAAGATGGGTTGACCAATGAACTTTTTGTTGTTCAGGCGCGTCCCGAAACGGTGCAATCTCAGAAGTCTAGCAACGTCCTCAAAACTTACCACCTTAAACAACATAGTGAAGTTTTAGTTAAGGGTCGTAGCGTCGGCGCGACCATTGGTCAGGGTATAGCCCGTGTAATTTTAGATGTCAGCCAAATTCATCTGTTCCAACCCGGTGAAGTCTTAGTGACTAACAAGACAGACCCCGATTGGGAACCGATTATGAAGAAAGCCAGTGCAATTGTGACCAATCAGGGAGGGCGAACTTGCCACGCGGCAATTATTGCCAGGGAATTGGGTATCCCGGCGATTGTGGGTTGCACGGATGCAACGGATGTATTGAAGACCGGTCAAGAGGTGACCATTTCCTGCGCGGAAGGGGACGAAGGATTGGTTTACAAGGGTTTGTTGCCCTTTGAGGTGAAAGAGACGAGATTGGAAAACTTACCTCGGACTCGGACTCAAATCTTGATGAATGTGGGCAACCCAGAACAAGCTTTTAGCTTAGCTTCTATCCCTTGCGATGGTGTGGGTTTAGCTCGGTTAGAATTTATCATTGCCAACCACATTCAAACGCACCCGTTGGCGTTGCTTCACTTCGATGAGTTGGAAGATGAAGTGGTTAAAGCCCAAATTGCCGAACTGACAAAACTTTATGACCACAAGCCTGAATTCTTTGTGGATAAGTTGGCTTGTGGCATCGGGATGATTGCAGCCGCCTTTTATCCCAAGCCTGTGATTGTGCGGCTGTCCGACCTCAAGACAAATGAGTATGCCAACCTCTTGGGTGGTAAGCCGTTTGAGCCGAAGGAAGAGAACCCGATGCTGGGATGGCGTGGCGCGTCTCGTTATTACGATGAGAAATATCGCGATGCCTTTGCTTTGGAATGTCAGGCACTCAAGCGAGTGCGGGAGGAGATGGGTTTAACCAATGTGATTCCCATGATTCCCTTCTGTCGTACACCGGATGAGGGTCGTCAAGTGTTAGCAGAAATGGCTAAAAACGGTTTAGAACGGGGCGTCAACGGCTTACATGTTTATGTGATGTGTGAGTTGCCGAGTAATGTGATTTTAGCGGATGAGTTTAGTAAGGTGTTTGACGGCTTCTCGATTGGTTCTAATGACCTGACACAGCTAACTTTGGGTTTAGACCGGGATTCCGCCTTAGTGGCTCCTATCTTTGATGAACGCAATAAAGGCGTGAAGCGGATGGTGAAAATGGCGATCGCAGATGCGAAGGAGCATGGTTGTAAAATTGGGATTTGTGGTCAGGCTCCCAGCGACTATCCTGAGTTTGCTCAATTCTTGGTCGAACAGGGAATTGACTCGATTAGCCTCAACCCTGATTCTGTTCTCAAGACCATCTTGATGGTTGCCCAAGTGGAGGGAGTTGAACACTAGCACCCTGGGGGAGCGGGGGTGCCGGGGTGCAGAGGTGCGGGGGAGTGGGGGAAACTTTCCTTACTCAAACTGCGGCATCAACTGAAGCATCCCTAATCCCAACTCTTTGGCAGAGAGCGATCGCGCCTCAAAAAATGCCAGCATATCACTAGGCTGAGGATTGCCGCGTGCTGCTCCCGTCAGACCCTTGGCAATGATTAAGCCGCAATGTCCTTTAATTTTCTTGCAGCGCTGATCCCACTTTTTACGAGCAGACGTATGGGTGGGGTCGGCTTCGGGGAACTCGCCAAACAGGTATAGATTACTATTTTCCGTCTGAAGAATGCCCAAGTCATAACGCTCACCCACAAAGGGGTCTTCTCCTGGATTAAAGCAAATCCCTTTTAAACCCCCAGCCGTTTGAATCTGCTCAATCAGCACTTTTGCCTTGGGACGAGTGGTTTGAATCAAAATAACCGGCATCCCTTCACCGGCTTCCTGAACTTCCTTAGACTGGTAGCAATCGACACCAGTCCGTAACATTTCCACACTTTCCCACGGAATCATGCCCAGGCTGAGGAATGCATCTTTGGGGACTAAGTCATCCCGTAGCGGTACCGCCATTTCCGCTTCGTCCAAGTCATCATCAAAGTCATCATCAAAGTCGTCTTCAAAGTCATCTTCGCCAGCGAACTGAGCCATCTCCAACAACTCGGTTGCCACATCTGGGAGCGTGGAAACTTTAACCGAAAGCGTTGATTTTGATTCAACTTCTAAGGGAATGGGGATGCGGTAACGCTTGGAGATTGCAGGGAAATCATCTGCCGCTAACTGCCGAGATGTCGCTTTGAAAAACCGATGCAGTGCTTCCAGGGCAATGTAAAGTGCGATCGCTTCTTCGTCATACAGAAAGGGTCGCATACCTTCCAACGGATGCACCGTCCCGAAATTCGGCACAATATCCGACACCGGCAAGTCCGCTAAATCAAAGTCCTCCTCTTCATCCCCTTCATCTTCTTCATCGTCATCTCGTCCAAAGGTGAGAAACAAGCAATCTTGCCCTAAAAAGGCTTTTTCCATCGCCTCGAACGACTCCTCGGCTAAAACCGAAGCCCGAAACCGTTTTAGGGAATCCAATGAGCGATATAGCAGGACGCCATACTCCATCCCCAGCATTCCCATGACGGAGGCGTAAAACGTCTCCACATCCCACCGATTGATTTCAATCGAGAGAATATTGTGGTCAGCTAGCAGTTCCCAAGGGGCATCCTGCCAAAGTTCATGGGATTTTTCCAGCAGAAGGTCGGCATATTGAGGAGGGAGCTCAGGGCGTCGATTGCTGGCGACTTCCGCAAACCCCCGAAAGACCTCATCAATTAAAGGTAAATTTGGAACGTAATCAATCGTAATATCCAAATCTTGCAGGACACCGCGCAAGTAAAACTGAATTTCCCGGTCTCGAACTACAATCTTTGAGGGACGAGCCGGTTGAGCCGGGTTTTGGGGATGCTCCATTGCTCGCAGCAAGGCACGCACAACGGCTTCTGGACCCATTTCTGGCGACACCACATCCATCGCCCGCACAATGCCTTCGGAACCATCAACCCAGAGAATACATTCGCTGTTCCCTTCACTCTCCGATTCCATAGTATCTGAAAAAGCTGACAGCGAACGGCGATCACCTTCCCACACACTAGGAATTTGTTGTAATTTTTTAAGCCGACGACAAGTAGTGGGATTCAGGGCAGACATAGAATAGCGATGGCGTTAATTGCAAAAAGAATAGCGAGTCGAGAACCAGTATAAGAGGAGATATTCCTATTAAACCGCAATAATTTCCGGGCTGTTGTTTTCTGGATCTGGCGCTGGATTTCTACTCTGTTCTACTAGGGCATTTTGAAGTCGCCACGCATGGATTCAAGTGGGATTCGTTACAATAACAGATAAAAAGCTAAGCTCAGCAAGTTTACTCTTTTGTCAGTTTTCTTAATCTACTTGATCCAAGGGACTGACAAAATAAACTATTCCCTATATAAAGAGCCAATAGGAGTCGCAAGGTATTCATGACACAAGCAACTCAGCCCCAACAAAGAGGTATCCAACTGACAGAGGCCGCCCTCAAGCATGTTTTAGCCTTGCGCCAGAGACAAGGAAAAGACCTCTACTTGCGTGTGGGTGTCCGCCAGGGAGGCTGTTCGGGGATGTCTTACATGATGGATTTTGAAGACCCTAGTAAAGTTCAGGAGAAGGATGAAGTCTTTGACTATGAAGGCTTCAAAATTGTCTGTGATCCCAAAAGTATGCTTTATCTCTATGGCTTAGTCCTCGATTACAGCGATGCCATGATTGGTGGTGGATTCCAATTCACCAACCCCAACGCTAGTCAAAGCTGTGGTTGTGGTAAATCCTTTGGTGTTTAAGTCCGTCATGCCTGAAGGTTGATTGGGCAAGCTAGGACAACTCCCGTTGTGACCGTTATTGTCGGTCTTAAGCCAACCAGATCCACTCTTTGAGCTGGGTCTGGTATCTTTTTTAGGGTAGGTAGAATCCTAGCCGCGAAATATGTATTAAAGGTTATGTCAATATAGCAAAACGAGATTGATCACCCAGAAAAACCGTAACCACGACTACTTATGACTGAATCCATTACCTCCATGTTCGATATTGGTCTGGAACGTTACAACGCGGGTGAAGGCCCAGATACACTGCTTCCAGTTTTCAAGGAAATTTGCGATCGCTCCCCCAAAACGGCTGCCGCTTGGAGTTGTCTCGCATGGCTTTATTTGCTGGATAACAAACCGGAACAAGCCTATAAAACGGCTCTCAAGGGCGTTAAGTTAGACCAGAGTGCCCCCCAAGCCAGAGTTAACCTCGCCATCGCCATGTTGGAAATCGGTCAAACCGGGGTGCGGAAACACATTGATGTCGCGAGGCAGCTAATGGCGATGGATTCCCAAGTCCGGCACGACTTGATGGAAAGTCTGGAAGACGGACTGAACAGAAAACCTGATTGGCAAAGTTTAAAGCGCGTCCAAAGCTGGTTATCTGAGTCTTGAGTGTTTCTACACTCAGTAGGTAGGCATTAATATTTGTCGTTGAGGCAAGGCAAAGGGCAGTTCGCACAGCGTTCTGGGCAGGAGTAGGCGAAGGGAAGAAGATGTTAGTCTCTTAAGATTTGTTGATATAGCTTCGTCTATTTGTGCCTACCTACTGATCAAACGCCGCCTCGTTCTCCTCACAAGGTGGTAATTCTAATTGAGGACGATTGGGTGTAACGGTTGGTGCTTGTGCTGTAAGAACAACCTGCCCTTTTTCATTGATTATCCACCCTTGAGCTTCTACAAGTGATTTTGGGTTAGAAGAAGTGGAATGGGTTTCAGTAGCCGCAGCATTGCCGTTTTCTTCCCTTTCTTCAAGGCTAATCCAATCCACCCAAACTTCGTCATTCATCAGGGGGTCGCTGGGACTGGGGGGCAAGCCACCGCGTCCCGTAATGGTAAAACTGCTCTTGCGTGCGTCGTTATTAGGAGTACATCGGCGATCGATTAATCCTTCTGCATCGACCAAGTTAGAGGGTAAGGCAGGCACACCTCGTATCTGCTCAATATCGGGATAGGTAACGGTACCACTTTGACCTGCTTTTGAGTCAGCAGAAATATCGACGCGATCGTTATTGCGAAACCGAGCAAAATCACCGGGATTGCGTCCAACGGGTTCAGCTAAACGACGGGAGAAAATGTCAGCGAGAAATGCTTCAGAGTTAATGAAAATATCGCCTCCTCGTCCATCAGCCGCATTGGCGAGAATGTCGCTGTCTTCGATGGCGAGGAAGACGGTTGAGTTAATCGTGATATTGCCGCCACCGCCTGTACTTTCCTTCACACTGGTACTAATCAAGCTGTTCCCATCCAGGCGAATATCATCTGCTGCAATGTTAATATTGCCGCCCCCTAATTGAGTGGATGTTGCAGAAATCGTGCCACCACTTGAACGCAAATTCCCTGTTACATTAACATTAATATTCCCTGCATTACTCACTCCATCACTGCGACTGGTAATTCTCCCGCCATTGGTTAGAGAGAGGGAATTCGCTTGCACTTGAATGTCTCCAGCATTTCCAGTCTGAGATGCTCCCTCAACAGCAGTTGTCACCTCTGCTCCATCTCGGATAATTAATTGGTTAGTTGTTAGGTTTACGCCTCCGCTATTGGCATTGCCTTGCCACAAATTAGCGTCGAAATCGAGCGGTGGGCGACTATAGGCAGATACGCCACTGGCAAACGTTCCATCTGCTGAAGTGCCGATAAGTTCAATAGATTCCAAAGCATTAATTCTAACCGTGCCTCCTAAACCATTACCAAATGTACCAGCTTCTATTCGCCCTCCATCTTGAATCGTCAATCGTCCGGTTTCAACGGATAAGTCTCCACCTTGTCCATAACCAAATGTCGCAGTAAATAAACCACCTATCGGGGTTCCCGGTTCTCCACCAATGTCTACAGATTCCAATGCTTTTATCGTTAAATTTCCACTACGACCATTACTTTGAGAAAAAATTAAAAAATCTCCATCGGTGGTAATTCTTGTACCAGCACCGGATGAAATCTCTCCATTCCTGAGACTTAATCGTCGAGTTTCCACCGTTAAATCTGCCGCATTGCCACTCCCACTTGTCTGGGACGTAATTCGACTTCCACTGTTCACTTCTACTGAATCATTAGCGCGTATCGTCAAATCTCCAGCATCTCCATCACCAACGGTAGCACTAATAATAAATGACTGATTTTGAACGCTGAGATTGCCCGTTTCAATCAACAGAGTACCTGCATTCCCCGTACCGAATGTTGATGTGGACATTGAAGCCAAGTTGGTTAACCTCACCGAACCGGTTTGGGTGATGGACAGAGTACCTGCATTTCCTGTATTAAAGGCTCCTGTAAAGAGTTCTCCCTGATCGATATTTACCTCTCGCGGCCCGATGATGGAGATATTGCCAGCGTTGCCGGTGGACTCAACGGGAATATTTAGGAATGTGGGAAGTACACCGAGTCCATAGCCTGTAAATACTCCACTAACATTGCCTTGATTGATGACAACACCTGACCCAAATTCAATCAATCGGCTTTGAAACGTCGGGTCATAACCGGAAATAGTGAGGCGATCGCTAACATTAAGGGTAACATTTCCTCCATTTCCTTGAGCGTAAGGTAGCGCGAGAATTTGTCCGCCACCAGTTAGTTCTACAATGTTGGCATTAACAGTAATCTCACCTCCATTACTGGAATTGTAGGTTGAAGCGCTTAAATAGGCACCATCAGCTACACGCAGCTTATCGGTATTAATAGTAATCCGTCCTGCTTGCCCGCTTGCTCCTGCATATGTGCCTACAGACATTCCACTAGGGTATCCAGAGATAGCATTAAATCCAGCAACAGTGATAGTGTCGCGAACATTTAGAATGATATTGCCTGCTTGACTCTGTCCTTGTGAGGAAACACCTCCATCAACTGAGAAAGCACCTGCATCAAGAAAACCATAATCGGTTAAGGTAAGCGTCCCTGCTTCAATCTCGATATTGCCACCATTACCTGTAGCCCCCTCCCCTATAGAAGTGTAGATGGAACTATTATATTCTCCACTAGAATCTGCTCCGGAGATGAGAACATCATCGCGGACATTAATGATTACATTCCCTGCGTTTCCCTGCCCACCAATTGCTTGCAGTTGAGCGCCATCAATTAAGGAAAGTGAACCCGCTTGGATATTAATATCACCCGCATTTGCTCCAGTGTCAGATCCTACATTGGTATAGATAACCGTGCCAATTCCTGAGTTGATTACAGCATCACCAACCTTGATCGTTACATTCCCTGAATTCCCCTGCCCGAACGTAACAGCCTGTATTTGAGAGCCAGGATTCATGAAGAACGAGCCGTTAGCAAATAGGGTGACGTTTCCAGCATTACCCGTTCCGGAATTGGTTTGAATCCTGCCATCTTCAGGAAGTGTAATATTACCGCGAGAGTCGATAACAACATCACTGCCTTTACCGATAAAACTACCATTACTATCATCAGCAAAAATTCCCGTTACTTGTATATTTCCCGCTAGTGCTGAATTAGGCTGGTACTGATTGGTTAAAAACACCAGGCCATCGGGTCTATTGATAACAATTTCGTTAATAGTTATATCAGCCGTTAACGGTGTATTGAGAAAAGTAAGGCTCGTTGGTTGGAACAAGGGGCAACCTACGCATACGTTTACAGGATTACCGACTGCCAAAGTTCCAGCACGAATATCTAGAGTAGGTCGAGTACTTCCATTAACTGAGAGTTCAGTTGTTTGATCTGAAAGAGTAACCGTTTCATTAATAAAATTAGTCGCATCTATACCCGTAATCGTGACACGACCAGTAATATTAACTGAACCCCCAGCAAAAATATGCAGTGATGCTCCGGTATAATTAGTAAAACTAACATTACCAGTAGCACGAATTACAGGGTCACCAGGACTCCATAAATTCCCCAAACTGCCATCAAGCCGTTCAATCCGAAAATTCCCCCCAGTAGTATAGTGAGCATCACCCATTACCGAATTAGGCGACCTTAACACCATGTCGCCACTGGAAAAGAAGCCACTATTGGCATGATTCAAGGCAAAAATATCAACCGTTTCATTCCCTTGAACCAGCAATTGATTTCCAGCCGCAGCAATAAACGGATTAATGGCACTATCTCGAATCTTAACTGTATCTTGGGCTTGTAGCGTTAAATCCTTTCCTGCCTGCACTAAACCTTGTAAATCTAAATTTCCAGCATTTAGAGTGAAGTTTTGCCCTACGGCTAATATTCCACTATTAGTGATCGTTGCTCGTGGTTGATTCGACCCATACTGCACGCCCAGAGGAACACTTACAGTTAGTAATGGCGGTGCTTCTGGGTTTGTCGCACTGAATTGATAGCCATTATTAAACACCACACTATTGGCAGTACTCGCCAAAAACGAACCTGAAATATCGAGTTTTGCACCTGCGCCAAAAATAATGCCATTAGGATTGAGCAAAAATAGATTTGCTCCTCCATCCACTCCCAACGTTCCCAGGATATTCGAGAGGTTATTACCCGTTATTCGACTGAGGATATTCTCAATTCCCGTTGGATTAGCAAAATAAACTCGCTGTCCTTCTCCAACATTGAATTCTTGGAAACTGTGAAATAAGTTAGCTCCTCGAACTGCCCCGCCATCAATGCGATCGCCCGGAAGTCCTCTAATATTAATGTTAGGTGTAACCACAGACGATTCCGTCCCTAACATTGTATCGGGTGTAATCTGGGCTAAAGCTGGATTGCCGGCAAATGCGATTGCCCAAGGGGCACCAGCGAAGCTGATCGCGCAGCATCCCCTTAAGGTTATCACTCCCCCGACTTTTAACACTCTGATTAACCCTAATCCAAAATCCCCAGGGAAATAGGTCACCATCCAGAGCATCCCCGAAATTAATGCGACCATAATCTCATACTTCCAGAGGATGAGTTTGGTTGCAATGAAAGTTAACGGTTACTCACCCTCCAAGAATCCGCCCATAGTCGTCATGAGTGCGATCGCACACAACTAAGGAATGAAAATTCTTATCCCTTCTGCCGTCTGCCTTCTGCCTTATGTTCAGAATAGACTTGGGCAGCAATCCTATCTCAAACATGACATCATTAAGATTAGTCACTACACCAAGCTGATCGCAGAAAATCGCTTGACAAAAGCATCATTCAATACACTTACAGAATTTATCGTAGTCTAAATGGGAATTTCAAAAACACTTCTCGTTGGCCTCAAGGCAGACGATTTTCGTCATCCCCTTGATTTTGAGGCAACCCAATCCCTCAAGCAGGTGCCAGGACTGGACTTGATGGTGCGGAATTTACTTGGACCCTTGGCAGAGCAGTTTTTTTATCTCAACAATATCGCTGCTAGTGTCTTGGTGGGAGAAAATCAACTGCCACACCTTCATGAGCTCCTCTTGGATGCCTGCAAAACTCTAGATTTAGATCCACCCCAACTTTACGTCCATCAGCATCCGGCACCTAATGCTTATACCTTCGCTATGCGGGGTAAGCAGCCTTTTATTGTGTTACACACATCCTTAATTGATATGCTCACCCCCGAAGAAATTCAGGCGGTGATTGCTCATGAACTGGGGCATCTTAAATGTGAACACAGCGTCTACCTGACGCCCCTCAATATCATTATCCTAGCCGCTAGCTTAATCCCGACTTGGGGTTCAGTGATTGCTCAGAGCGTACAGGCACAGCTATTGGAATGGGTACGGTGTGCAGAATTTACATGCGATCGCGCCGCACTCCTCGCCACTCAAAACCCCAGAGTCGTGATGTCAGTTTTGATGAAACTCGCCGGCGGTTCCCCCACTCTCGCCCCCCAACTCAACCTCGATGCCTTCATCGATCAAGCGAGAGCTTACGACGCCATCAGCAGTACCGAACTCGGTGAAATGCTCAAATCAGCACAAACCGCTCAGCTCACTCACCCCGTACCCGTACTCCGAGCTAGAGAGATTGATCGTTGGGCCAGCTCACAAATTTATCAATCTTTGTTGCAGCGGCAAAAAACCGGGTATAATGAGAAAGTTGTCCCCCAGGGCGGGTGGCGAAATTGGTAGACGCACCACACTCAAAATGTGGCGGCCTTTGGTCATGAGAGTTCGAGTCTCTCCCCGCCCACTGTTTTCAAGAGGCAACACTCATGACACAACGACTCAAGCGATGGGAATCTCCCCGCCGCAAGGGAAGAAACGACAAGGGTAAAGGTGGTTCTGCCAGGGCGAGACAACTCAAAAAGCAACAGCAGATGCTGAGGAAGAAGCTTAAAGAGGGTCAAAACGCAGACGACCAGAATAATCAACAAAATAATCCCCAGGGAAGAAGAATTCGTTCTCTTCCCTTCTTTTTTGGTTTAAGCTCTCTAAAACAGGACTTACACACTGTACAAATCAGATGAGTATGACGCGACGCTGTTGGCGGCAAATCATACTTTAACGATTCGGTCAATGCGTAAGTATAGTTGTTGCCATCAAGGTTAGGACAGATTTAATGGCTGAAATGACCACGCACCAGTAAGAAACAGAAGAGTCTCCTCACGCGAGAGATCCGGTGCCTTCTGCCTTTGCTATAACTTTCAGAAAATTCAATCCTACCCATCAATCAACCCACAGGTATAGATTGACGACTCCTGGAATTTCCTACAAACTTTTGCGAGTATTTCGTAGTTTTAGCCGCTTTTTGGTCAAAGTCAGAAAAAAGTTCCTGAAGCCTTTGAGTATAAGGGAATAACAGAGATGTCTGAGTGGGTTCCAAGCGAGCCATGATTTCGTTGACAAGAAAGCGTGACATTTGCTTCACCAACTCACCTGTCACGCCGATGTTAGGAAAAACCATGGCACACAAAGGCAGTAATTCCTGTTCTATCGGTGCCATATCCTTCTGTAGAAAACATAGCCAGAGGTAGAGTTGAAACATCTCCAAGTCTCGGATAGCCGAACTCATAACTCCTGGTTCGTTTAAATTGCCCCGGCGAGTGCGATGATCACAGTAAACTTGAGCCATTCGAGCATAGACAAGATGAGCAATTTCTTGAGTAACAGGTAAGAGTTGCTCAACAACTTTAATGATGGGTAAATTAGGAGAATACTGAGCCGCCGTATTGCAGACTCGTTGCCAGGGAATACACACTTGCTCTTCCACGAACTTGAAGTAGGGAGTCAGCAACACTTGTTCGCAGGGGGTAAGCTTCTCTAGCAATAAGTTAGTGCTGAAGTGAAAGTGCGTACTCATGAAGCCAATGGTACGCGGATCGGAAGTTTGGTTTAATCGCTCGCGCAGATGCCATAATACAGGTTCCAGTCCCGTGGCTAGCTGTTCTAGCATCGGCTCTGCCCACTCTTTATAGAGAGCGATTGAACAATTCACTGTCCCAATCGAGGACGTTGCCGTTATGGCTGTTGGTCTTGCTAGCAACGAGGATAGGGAAGGCGATTGCTGTAAGTAAATGGATAGGGCTTTCTTATAAATGTGTGCAACATAGGGTGATAGTTGCCTTGCTTCCGCCAAATTTACTATGTTTGGAATGTAAGTAGACAGAGCGTTGGTTCGCAGAGATGCCGACTCGAAGTTGTTAGTGAGAAAACGCTCTAGCTTAGCAACTGTTTTTGCTCTCCCTGAAGGGGAAGCCACTTCAGCTAGCTCAGAGATAGCGGACGGATTTGACTCTAAACGTAGTATGGACAAGTTCGGTACGTAGCGCTTTGCCCACAATTGCACTAAGCGATCGCCCGATGGAGATGACGATTGTTCGAGAACCGATACATGAGAACTGAATGGGTATTTCATTAAAGGAAAAAATTGAAGGTGAAATATGGGTAGGCGTAGAGTATTCCAGTTGTTGCATACTTTGCCATAGGGATTCCCTGCCTGAACTCGCACACTGAAAAGCGCAGGCATCCGTATTGGCAGTCAAAAAAAGTCTTGGTAAATCTAAAGTCAAATCAGCACCTTAGCCAACGGCTTGACCCTAGGGAAGCTAAAAATCACCCTGGTAAAAAAAGTTGCATTGGTTTGGTCAGTAACCGATAGGTTGCATAATCTGTGTAGAGACCTAAGAAGCTAGCCCTGACCTTGTTCAAGCTAACGCTATTGAATGGGTAAAGCGACTTAAGCTGGAAGATGCGCTGGTAGCATTTGATATCTTTACTATATAGTAACCACTCAATAAAAGCAAATTTTTGTTAATTATATCAACTTTTTCTATCGAAATATTATTTTTTGACTGTTACTCTTAGTCTTCAGACTATGACTGACCGAACATGTCTTGGCATGGATGAATCAGCCTTCAATCCTGGTAAAATCAGCCTCCATGGGTTGATTTAGGAAAGGTTAAGCAAATCTTTAAGTCCCTAATCCTGGAAAATATGTAGGAGAGATCATTTGGCTAAGCTGAATTCCTTTCGGTTGCGGAGGTTAATGTTCATCACGTTGGTTGCTGTGACTTTTGGCTCTGTTATTGGCTTAAGCTGGCATTTCCATAAATCCTCTCAAGGAACATTTGGAGCTAAGGATTCAACGTTACCACCTGCGTCTGTTGTATCACCCCACCAAGAGAGGGCTTCAAATTCAGGAGGTAAAAGCTTACCAACGCAGAACCCTGTCCCAGCCGGGACTTCCCTCTTCCCTACTAGTCCCAAGCCCAAGGCAATTGCTGAGCCGCATTTTTCTCCAAACCTGCCACAAGAGAGTACCACTTCATCGGGTGACGCAGCCAGCCCAGAAAGCCCATCAGCAGAGCAACCCACAATCAGTTTTGGGGTTCCCCCAGAGTTTCAGGCCAAAATCATTACAAAGATCACACCGTTAGATCAGCAGAAGGTGATCGCGCTCACCTTTGATGACGGGCCTTGGCCTAGCAATACATTAAAAATACTGGAAATCCTCAAGAAAAATAACATCAAAGCTACATTCTTTTGGGTAGGACAAGCCCTGAAAGATCATCCACAAATTGCTAAGCAGGTAGTAGCAGAAGGTCATGCCATTGGTAACCACACCTGGCACCACTGGTACCGTCAGCTAGATGCCTCAACGGCTGCCCGCGAACTTGATGACACGGCACAACTGATCTATAAAACGACAGGGGTAAAAACCTCCCTATTTCGACCGCCCGGTGCTGTCATGACTAATGGGGTTGCTGACTACGCCATCCAGCAAAAAAATGCGATCGTGATGTGGTCGAATGACCCTATGGACTATCGCCCACTCTCTGCCCATCAGTTAGTCAATAATGTCATCCGCAAGGCGCATCCCGGAGCGATTGTACTGATGCATGATGGGGGCGGCAACCACCCGGCAACCGTGCAAGCTGTCCCGCAAATTATTGCTAAACTGACCAAGCAGGGATACAAATTTGTCACGATCCCCCAACTGCTGGAAATGACAGACCTCCAGAAGTCGGCAGTAATCGCGAAAAAAGATTGGTCTTCGAGTTTTCTAACCCAACCCTAGTTTATCGCTAAAAATGCACTCAACTAGATTAGTACTCTGAGGCAATCGTAAGAGCCAAAAGACATAAGATTGGGTAGTCTGCGATACTTATTATTTATGCAATATTTCTCATTATTGTTAATAGTGACGCTGCGATTGATGGTGAGCTAAGATACTGAAAATTGAGCCTAATTCCTGAATTTATCAGCTAAAAATTTACTTCGGCTGAAAAATTTTTGATTTAATCAACAGGAACAATTAAGAGAAGTAAACCTCGATTTACATACTTTGGCGTTTGGTGTGGGATTAATGAATTTGAGTCTTATTGCATCACAGCGTGGACTGATTTTAGCAGTGGTGGGAATTGTCTTAGCCGAGATGACTACAGGTATTTCGGCTTCTGTGGCTGCCCCAACCAATGCCTCGTCGATGAAGCTTCCTGGTCAAGAAGAAAGCGTTGAGTTAGCACAACAGTTATCTGTTAGCCAACAAATGACGAAAGATAAGGAGGAGAAAACTGATAAAGATGACGACGATGACAAGGAGGAGAAAACCGATAAAGATGACGACGATGACAATGACAACGATGATGACAATGAGTCGATGGCACAAGAATGCAGTTGCAAAGATGCCGTCTTCAAAGATGTTTCTCAAAAGACTGGGGTTGAATCATCGAAACTCCGAATTGTCAAAGTAGAAAAAGAAACCTGGTCGGATGGCTGTTTGGGTCTGGGTGACGCCAACAGCATGTGTACTCAATCGATGGTTCCAGGTTGGCGGGTCATTGTCGCTAGCGGCTCCCAAAGCTGGGTTTATCGCACCAATTTAGCGGGTACTGTCGCGAAGTGGGACGAAGTGGCAACCCAAACTCTTGCCAGTAGCCAGACAACAACGCAAACAACCAGCCGACGAGAGGTGATTACCCGTACCAGTGAGACGATACAATCCGTCACGGGTGGCACCAACCAAAGCTCTCAAGCCGAGGGTAGCAGCCAAATCATCGAAGGTGTCAACACCGGAATCCAGCAGCAGACAAGGATGGCTCGCCGTAGCTCTCAAGTCAGCTTTAGCGATATATCCGAAAGTTACTGGGCGAGAGGTTTCATTATGGAACTGGCTCAGCGAGGCATTCTGACTGGGTTTCCAGATGGTAAATTTTATCCAGATAAGCCCGTAACTCGCGCCGAGTTTGCCGCGCTGCTTGCCTCCGTTTTTAAGCAGACTAAAGTTCGCGATGCAATGAGTTTTCGGGATGTCTCCGCTAACTACTGGGCTTACGATGGTATCCGGGAGGCTTATGAGATGGGCTTTTTAGGGGCGGCTTCTGGCAGTCAATTCAAACCCTACCAAAGCCTGACTCGCCTGCAAATTTTAACAGCGTTGGCAAAGGGACTAAACTACACCTCATCGAGTCGTTCCATCGAGCAAATTTTGTCGGTTTATCGTGATGCTGGCGCGATTCCTGCTGAGGCTCGCAGCTTAGTGGCGGCAGCAACAGAGCGAGGGATTGTGGTGAACTATCCTAATAGCAACACTTGCAGTCCTAACAAAGTGGCAACCCGAGCCGAAGTCGCAGCCTTTCTCTACCAGGCGATGGTTAATAAGGGTGAAGCCACAAAAATTTCCTCGCCTTATATCGTCGGAGAAAAAGCCAAGTTTAGGTAAGCCGGTGAAATGAGAGAAGTGGGTGAAGGCGATCGCGAAAAACCCCGCCGTCAAAACTGCAACCAAGGTATTGGCAACGGAGCAGAAGGCTGTGATCTTGGTAACTCAAGTCCTCGCGGGGGTAGTAATGATGAAGGTGGACGGACGCCGGGAAATCGCCCAAGATAATTAGTCTCTCTTGTTCCTCTAGATAGGTGCATAAAAGTCGATACTTCAGCCGATAAGTCAATAATTGAGTATCCTTTGATTGCAACCCCACTGACTAGCGCAGCTCAGTGGGGTTTTTTATCTGTTTTTAGAGAGTTTTGCCCTATGAAGTAGAGAAGCATGGACAAGAAAAGCCCAGCAGCTCACTGCTGGGCATCATGGCTTGTAGCAAATGCACCAACGAACTTAATACCGTGTTATCGGCTGTAGCTGACTGAGGGGAGGTTCACTCCCCCTGATGACGATGACCTGCCGCATGGTGGAGTGGGGGTGCTGGGGTGCTGGGGAGCAGGGGAAAAAGTCTGCTATCTTTGACTGCGACTGCAACTGGGTATAACCATCACTTCTACCACAGATAAATGGATTGTAATCATGAATTACTTCTACCCGTCGGGTCATTCTTACCGTTCACTTCTGTAACTGAAGGAGATTGGTTAAAGTTAGCGCTTCCTGCAATGTCATCTACGATAAAAAAAGTGACGTGTACAGGGCCATAACGCTCTTGAATGAAGGTTTCAATGCGTTCAGCAATTAAAGGCGTGAGGTTTGCCAGATCGGGGTGTACGATTAAGTGCATCTGAACATAAACCAAGCGTCCCACAAGACCTCGTGAACGGATGTGGTAACAATGTGTAACGCCCCCAACTTGGCGGGCAATTTGAGCCAGAACTTCAGGCGCGATCGCAGTCTGCTCAACCATCAACGGGAACTGCCAACTGACCACTTGCCAACAACTTCCGGCGGCTAGCAGCACCAACACAATTGCCAAGAAGACATCGAGCCAGCGAATACCCACCCACACGCCGACTAGTCCCCCGATAACCAATAGGGTCAGTAACACATCTTTGAACAGTTGACCTGCATTAAAGCGCAGGGCAGGATGACTGAGAACTCTCCCTTGGTAAAGACCCAAGATAGCCATGCCTAGGCTAGCCACCACCAAAACGCCTAACACCTGCATTAAAGGCCAACTAACGCGAACCGGAAAGCTTTGGGTGCCTCCTGAAATCACACCGATTAGCTGCTGAGCGGACAACCCAATTAAATTTAAACCCGCAAAGCCTAAAATGGCGATTAGCACAAACGTGATGACGACTTCACGTTTACCCTGACCATAAATCGGATAACCGTTGGGGCGGTAGGCTTTTAGTGTTAGCAAACTCAGGAAGGTGCTGACGCTGGTGAGAAGTGTATGCAATGACTCTGCCATGAGACTGAGCGATCGCACACGCCAACCCACTGAAACTTTGACTGATAAAATGAGCAACATCAGCCAGAAAGAGGTGAATAAAATCTGACGAACTCCCTGAGCGCGGTTTTGTCCTTCAGTCATGGCCTGATGCTGCATTTATCCCAACATTATCCGTCATCACTTAGCTTGACTGTGTCCTTGAGCGATAGTGATGCCTTGCCCAAGACGCAATGCTGATGCTGCCTTTGTTCATTCTTTGTTTTCTACCTGCTCAAAGCTTATGCCAGAATCTTCTACAGCTCATCAGTCGGCGTCATTGGATGCGATTGACCTAGATGGTCTTGATATTAAACTCTTGGTACTGGATATTGATGGAACCATTGCTGGTCACTCTAACCAAATCAACGAACAGGTATTAAAAGCCATCCGTTCGGCTCAGGCCAAGGGAATTCAGGTTGCGATCGCCACGGGTCGAATGTATTGTTCTGCCTTGCGCTTTCATCAAGCCGTTAATTCCACCCTACCCTTGCTCGCTTATCAAGGTGCCTGGATTCAAGACCCTGCAACCGACAAGATTTATCAACATCTACCCGTCTCGCGCAGTACGGCAGAACAATTGTTGGATTACTTCGAGAGTGAAGCGTTGCGCTCTCTGCTCTCCGTTCATTTCTATATCAACGACCAGTTATATGTTCGGGAAATCACCTCAGAAACAAAAATCTATGCCCAACGCTCCGGTATTCAACCCCAGCCTGTAGGGGACTTGCGTAATACTTTAAACGATGAACCGACAAAAATTCTAGCCTTGAGCGATGACACAGCCATTATTGACCAACTGTGGGGGAGTTTGCGTAAACAATATACTCCAGCAGAGCTATATTTGACCAAGTCTGTGGCAACCTTCTTTGAAGCCACTCATCCTGCTGTGAATAAAGGGGCGGCTGTACGCTACCTAGCCGAAGACCTTCTGGGACTTCAAGCCCACAATGTGATGGCTATAGGCGATAATTTTAATGATGTTGAAATGCTCGAATACGCAGGTTTAGGCGTTGCGATGGGCAATGCACCACCTGAGGTTCAAGCTCTAGCTCAGTGGGTTGCCCCGACGGTTGAGCAAGATGGTGCAGCGGCTGCCATCGAAACCTTTATGTTGTAACCCACCAACTGAAAAAAGTTGTAAAAATCAGAAAGGGAACCGACGACTGGCCGTGTTTCGTCTCGGTTCCCTTGCTGGTTCGCTCCTCACACAACCAAAATGATACCTGAAACTTGTTGATTTTGTCACTACCTGTGGCAAAAATTTTTTTGTCGTTATGTAAAATTATCTTCACAGCTCGATCGGAGCGATTACATTCAGTTGGTCTTGTAAGAGCGATCGCAACAACTTTTGAGTAATCGCCACTAACCCTAATCTCGCCTGAGCAAGCTGAGGAGTCTCGGTTTTGACTTCTCCCCAAATGCGACAAGCGCTGTAGAATTTTTCAAACCCATGACTTAAAGCATTCGCCAGTTCTAGCGCACGGATTGGAGTAAGCCGCGTCAGTTGCTCAGTTCCATCTAAAACAAGAGCGATTAACCCTCGTTCTGCCGGATGCTCTAACCGCAAGCGTATGGGGGAGCACTCCATCTCTGGGTTGCCATACAGCCAGGGTATGGGGTTAGGCTCAAGCCATTCCCAGTGAGGAGTGATGCCGTCTAAGTCACTCAGGTTAATTAAGCTTTGTCGGTGTGCCAAGCGCAGGAGTGAGCAGCAGCGAGCATGAGCATATTGAACTCTAAACAGAGAATGAGCCTGGTTTACTGGTTCAGTTTCAGTTCGCTGATTTTGCTCAGGAATCTTAGCGTCTGGTGAGTATGGACGTTCATACCCAGTTGGAGTCAAAGATCGCAAACTTTTTCCCCGGCTCCCCAGCTCCCCATGTGATAGAACAGGAGGTATTTCAATCAACTGTTGTAACCAGGTAGCTAAACCACGATCGCTCAGGCGAAACTGAATCCAGCCTGGAGAGAATACTTGAAGGCTAAAGTCTAAGCCGACTTGGCTAGGGATTGGAGATTGCGCCTTGAAATTTTGGCTGGAGATAGATTGCTGCTCCCAGTTCCCAGTTTCTGCATCCGCCGTATTTTGCTCACCGATTGCCATACACTCAGCCAGTTGATATGCGATGTCGAGGGGTGGCAACTGCCAGAGGGGTGCAAGCTTAAGTGCGATCGCAGATCGATAAATAACACCTCTATCATCGGACAAACGATGCACAGGAATCCTTTCAACCGTTATTTTCAACTTGTCTGGTAGCTCATTTGTGACAAGACTCCTACCCAATAAAGCGATCGAAGCTAAGATTTGTTGCTGTAAAACTGGCTTAATAGCGACAGAATTCCCGAACAAACTTATACTAAATGACCAACAGTTGGAAGTATTTTTTGTTACTTTTGACTCCATGTAAGATCTAAAGAAACTGGCGTTTTGCTCACGCTATCGTATATGAATTCATCATCCTCCGCATCAGAGGCATCTCGACCATTTTTAACTTGGCAACGGATTATAGACTGGGCGCAGGAACATTACCGTTATCGAACTTTCAGTAAAGATGAGCGAATTCCCGCTCGTACTGGATTGTTGTATCTAGTACAGCGGGGGGCAATCCGGTTAGTGGGTACAGCGCAAGTGAGTGCTAGTAACGACAAGTCAGCGTCTAAATTATTGAATCAGACAGCAGATGAAACGTTTTTAGGCTTTGTGGGAGCGGGTCAACCCTTTGAAATTGTGGCGCAATCACCCTTTACGCTTCAAGCTTATTCTCACATCGACCAGACTTCGGTGGTGTGGATGTACTGGCATGACTTAGACAATTGGCCTCACTTTCGTCGGGAAGTGTTAGATGCATTTCGGTATCAGCATCAGCGTAAATTATTGTGGCTGAGTACCTTAGGACAGCGAAGAACGATTGATCGACTATTGGGATTTCTTACGTTATTAATCGAAGAATTTGGTGAACCTTGTAGCAATGGATACTGTTTACCGTTCCCTTTAACCCATGCACAAATTGGTAGTGCGATTGGTTCCACTCGCGTGACGGTGACTCGTTTGATGGGCAAACTTCGACAACGTGAATTGATTTGTACCAAAGGAGATAATTTGATTTGCTTACCGTCTCAAGCCATAGAAATTCTTCATCATTCAACGATTGTGGAACGATAGAACAATTCAATGGAGGTTCGTTTGATATAGGAGTAGGTTCGAGAGCTGACGTTATTGGTACTCAAATTGCATAATTCATTTACGGAGAGCTGAGCGACTGAGTAATGAGTATTTTCACTCACCACTAATTTGAACCAATACACTTCTTTTCCGAGGGCCATCCAAGTCAAAAAATAAGATTGATTGCCAGGTACCGAGAGCCAATTTACCATCCACCACAGGAATGATTTCACTGCTACTCAACATCATTGCCATCAGGTGAGAGTGAGCATTTATGGGTTCATCAGGAGGGACATCTCTTAAATGAAGGTCATTATGGAGATAGCGCTCTGATTCAGGAGCCAACTTTCTAAAATGTATCTTCGTATCTTCGAGTAATCTTTCTTCATATTCATTAATGGCTAAGGCTGTGGTTGTATGGCGTGAAAAGACGATGACTTGACCGTTGTTGATGCCTGTTGTTTCCAGGATTTTCTCAATCTCAGGTGTGATGTTATAAATCCCAATTCCCTTGTCTGTCTCTACTTCAAGGAGTTCATTCGTGATGTGCATCGGGTCACCTACTGTGGAAACGGCGTATTCGTAGAACTTTTTAAGCTGTTACGCATTTAATTTGTATACCTTCACACCCCACACCCTACACCCCACACCCCTTTCAAAAATTTTCATATCCAATTTAGATGCGCCGCAGCTTAGGCGAAAATCACTGTTGCTATCCTCTCATGCCTCGTTAACGACATGACCATCCTTTTTGCAGAGGAGGCATAAATGTACGCGGCGTAAAATTTGGTATAGTTTCTTACTCAGGGAAAGGTTGTTCTGTTAGCCTGTTTAAAAGGTAGATAGCCTAACTGAAATAAAGACAAAAATTGCTGACTTAAATTTAAACAAATTTTAACATTTTATGATGATCAAACATTTTTCAGAAGACTGGATTAATGAATGGTGCCAACTCAATGGTTGGACAGATTTATATATTGAGCGCTGTCACTACTGGGCTTTTCCACCGGGAGCCGTCATGCCTGAGCCAATTCCTACAGAGGCGCTCAAAGGGATCAAAGCGGAAAAGGGATTATGTGGTGAGGAGCGATTGTGGTCAATGGCAGCGGTGGTGGTGAGTTTAATGGCTGCTCTTTTGAGCTATTGCCTGAAGTCTCCCATGCCAATCGTTGTGGCTTTTGCTTTTGGAGCTATTACAGTGGGTCTTCTGGAAGTTGAGCTGACCTAGGTTAGCATGGCTAAGCTGTGACGGACTACCCATAATTTGCCAAAAGAATTAAGCTGAGTGCTAGATAAAGATTTAAACTCAGGTTAACTAGCTGCTGTGAAAATTCTGCTAGTGGAAGATGATGAACTTGTTGCCGAAGTTCTCAAGAAAGCTCTTATAGCTCAGCATTATTTAGTCGATTTGGCGGCTGATGGTCAGGAGGGTTGGGAACTAGCAGAAGCGTTTGAATATGATCTGATCCTGCTGGACTTGATGTTGCCGAAGCTAGACGGTCTTAGCTTTTGCAAACAGAGAAGAGCCATAGGCGATCGCACCCCAATTGTGATCTTGACAGGTCAGGATACCAGCACCAGCAAAGTCATCAGCTTAGATACAGGTGCGGATGATTATATCATAAAACCTTTCGATGTGCAAGAACTACTGGCTCGGATTCGAGCCTTGCTACGTCGTGGCAGTTCAAACGTGACGCCCGTGCTGGAGTGGGATGCCCTGCGTTTAGACCCCAGTAACTGCCACGTCACCTATAATGAGCAACTGTTGCATCTCACCGCCAAGGAGTACGGTCTCCTAGAGCTGTTCTTACGGAACACGCAGCGAATATTCAGCCAAAGTGCGCTGCTCGATCATCTTTGGTCGTTTGAAGAACCCCCTTCAGAAAATACGGTGAGGGCGCACATCAAAAGTTTACGACAAAAGCTGAAAAAAGCTGGAGCCGCCTCGGACTTGCTAGAAACGGTTTACGGGTTAGGGTATCGATTGAAACCCAGAGAAGGCAAGGTATCGCAGCCCTCAGCTCAATCACAAGTTGCGCGGGATGTATCTCGACAGGCACCGCAGAAAGCGGAAATAGTGGGTACCACACGTCTCGATTCCAAGTCAGCTACAACCTCACAAATTTCACCAGAACTGATTGTCCTTTGGGAACGGAGTAAGGACAAATATCGCGATCGCATCAATATCTTAGACCAAGCTGTGACCGCTCTGGTCACAGATACTCTCAGTGAAGAATTACGACAACAAGCTCAGATGCAGGCACATACCCTATTAGGGTCACTGGGTAGTTTTGGCTTAATGGATGCCTCTCGTCTATCCCGTAAAATTGAACAGGCGTTTCAAACCCCAAATACCCTAAATCAAACGGAAAAAGAGCAGTTGTCTAAACAGGTTTTAGCCTTGCGTCAAGTACTGGAGCAACCCATGACTCCGGTGGAATCGGTTGAGACGGTGCCAGAAACTAAGCTCCATCAACCCATGACAATAGAGCCAAAACCTCGACTGTTAGTGGTTGACGACGATGTTGCATTGGCGCTGGCTTTAGTTTCAGAAGCTTCATCCTGGGGAATACAGGCAGACATTGCCAGCAATTTATCTAAAGCTAGAGAGACTCTGGCTCACCTTCGACCCGATGTGGTACTCCTAGATTTATGCTTTCCAGAGTCAGCAGAGAACGGTTTCGATCTGTTAACGGAACTAACATTAGAGCAGCCGTCTGTACCTGTTGTTGTATTTACGGCACAGGAAAGTTTTACTCAACGGGTGAAAGTCGCTCGTTTAGGCGGACGGGGGTTTCTGCAAAAGCCTGTAACTCCGGCTCAAGCCATGGAAGCGATCGCCCAAGTTCTGCAACAATCCAGTCAAACAGAAGCCAAATTGCTACTCGTAGACGATGATCCTCAGCTTTTGGATGTTGTTCGCACCCTACTAGAGCCTTGGGGATTCAATCTGACACTGCTAGACAACCCCCAGGAGTTCTGGGATACCTTAGAGAAGACAGCTCCCGATTTGCTGATTCTGGATGTTGAAATGCCCGAATTGAGCGGTATTGATCTTTGCCAAGTGGTTCGTAATGACCCACGCTGGAGTGAGCTGCCGGTGCTGTTTCTCTCGGCTCGTACTGATATAGAGACCATCCAATCAGTGTTTACAGTCGGTGCTGATGACTATGTAAGTAAGCCAATTGTCGGGCCAGAGTTAGTCGCTCGTATCCTAAATCGGCTGGAACGAACCAAAATCCTACGTAAACTCCGAAAATTTATCGGTTAATTCCCAGTTTTTCAACTGTATTGATAGGGGTAGTTATTAAACGTTGAAGATACATTTTATTTACAATTAATTTGGCTCTTGGGAAAGAAAAGGAAAAATGATGACAAGCGAACTGGGTCTGAGCTTGCTGATTCTCCTAGCTTTTGCCACATCGGCAACACAGTCCAGTGTAATAGGGCTATTGGGTTTCAGCCTGATGTTGGGGATTGTTTGGATCTTTTATTTCTTAAATCGCCAAATCCACAAGCGCCAACAAACGGAAGCTGACTTTCAACTCCTCTACAATCATGCTCCTTGTGGGTATTACTCTGTAAATCAAGACGGTGTGTTGATTGCAATTAATGATACCCAATTACGCTGGTTAGGTTACAGCCGAGAGGAAGTGATAGGCTCACTCCAACTCACGGATTTCATGGTTTCTGAGGATGCGGAATCCTGGGCAAAAATATTTGCCCGTATCCAGTCCCAGGGTGAAGTAAAAAACGTAGAAATTCAGATGATTCGTAAAGATGGGACAAGCCTCCCCGTACTTTTGAGTGCTACGGCAATCAGAAATGCGGTGGGTCAATTTGTTGGGGCTTGTGGCACTATCTTGGATATCACCCAGCACAAACAGACGCAAGATGCGCTCCGCAAAAGTGAAGAACGCTTCCGGTTAGCGATCGATCATATTCCTGATGGCTTCGTCATCTATGACCAACAGCGACGGTTACAGTTTGTTAATGCTGAAGGGCTAAGACGGAGTGGACATTCCCAGGAAGAACTGCTAGGACACACCGATGAAGAAATCTATCCGCCCGAAATTACCTCTCAATATCTACCAACCTTACTGCGGGCTGTAGAAACGCGCAGGATACAGACCTCAGAATGTACGCTCACGTTGCCCACAGTCGGTACTTTTACCGTGGTAGTAACCTACGTCCCACTGCTCAATGAACAAGGGGAAATCTCGTCCATTCTCGGTATCACTCACGACCTGAGCGATCGCAAACGGGAAGAAGAAGCTTTACGGGAGAGTGAAGCGCGAGTCCGTTTAGCCTTAGAAGCGACTCAAATCGGCACCTGGGACTGGGATATTTTAACCAACCAGATGACTTGGTCGAGTGGTGATCAACGGGTGTTTGGTTTGACGAACGGTACCTTTGAGGCAACCTATGAAGCCTTTGAAACCTGTCTTCCTCCTGAAGAACGGGACTCCCTGCTTGGCGCGGTGAATCGTTCCCGTCGCACACGGCGTGAATTCCATCACGAATTCCGGCTGATGTGGCCCGATGGTAGCCTGCATTGGGTGGAAGGAAAGGGCAAGTTTTTCTACAACCAGGAAGGACAGGCTATCCGCATGGTCGGCACCCTCGTGGATATTAGTGAGCGCAAGCAAGTTGAGGCTCAGTTACAACAGAGTGAAGAGAAGTTCCGCCAGTTAACCGAAAACATCAATAAAGTGTTTTGGATGACAACAGCGGATTTCAGTGAAATGCTCTATGTCAGTCCGGCTTATGAGCAAATCTGGGGACGCAGTTGTGAAAGCTTGTACGCCAATCCTAAATCCTTTGCGGAGGCGATGCACCCCGAAGATCGACAACAAGCGCTCGCGAGATTTGAGGATAATACGACCCAAGAATTGGACATTGAATATCGGATTGTCCAACCAGACGGCTCCTGGCGCTGGATTAGAGACCGTTGTTTTCCCATCCGGAACCATGCAGGAGAAGTTTACCGCCGCGCCGGGATTGCCCAAGACATTACCGACCAAAAACAAGCTGAAACCAGCCTGCGACAGACGAACGAAGACTTAGAACGTCGAGTTACCTTAAGAACCACAGAATTACAAAAAGCCAATCAGCTATTGCAACGCGAACTGCTGGAACGGGAGCAAATGGAACAAGCCCTGCTCCTAGCCTATCAACACTTACAGTTCCATGTGGAAAATACCCCTTTAGCAGTGATTGAGTGGGACTGTGAGTATCGCCTGATTAATTGGTCAAAACAGGCGGAGAGAATTTTTGGTTGGACCAGCGAAGAAGTCATCGGTAAGCATCCCCAGGAATGGAAGTTTATCCATGAACAGGACAGCGAACGAGTCAATAAGGTGATGGAGCAGTTAGCTACCGGCTCTCAACCGCGCAACCTGAGTGATAATCGCAACTACACCAAAGATGGCAGAGTCATCGACTGCGACTGGTACAACTCAGCTTTGTGTGATGCCTCTGGAAAGCTAGTCTCAATTTTGTCTCTTGTTCAGGATGTCACGGAGCGTAAACAAGCGGAAGCCGCATTACGCGAAGCTTATGACCAGTTAGAAATTCGGGTTCAAGAACGAACACGAGAACTGTTCAAGGCGAATAAAGAGTTAAAGAGTGAAAATAGCGAACGTAAGCGGGTAGAAGCAGAACTCAATACCCGTGCCAGACAGCAAGCCGCTGTTGCTGAACTGGGTCAACAGGCACTGGCAGGTAAGCCACTCGACCCCCTGATTCACCAAGCCGTTGCTCTGGTTGCTCAAATTTTAGAGGTAGAGTACTGCAAGGTTCTAGAACTTCTTCCCGATGGAAAAGCCGTGCTGTTACGTGCGGGTGTGGGTTGGCAAGAAGGACTGGTCGGAGAAGCTACGGTCAGTATTGATCTTGATTCTCAGGCTGGCTATACCTTACTTTCGAGAGAACCAGTAATTGTAGAAGATTTGGGGAAAGAAGTACGGTTTAGCGGACCCTGTCTCCTGCATCAGCATGGAATCAAAAGTGGTATCAGTGTGATTATTCCCGGTCAAAACCGTCCCTATGGGGTATTAGGAGCGCATACCACTCAATACCGGAAGTTTACTAAAGATGATATTCACTTTCTCCAAGCGACTGCCAATGTGCTGGCGACCGCCATCAACCGCCAGCATGTAGAAGAGGCACTCCGTCAGGCTCATAATGAATTAGAAATTCGCGTTCAGGAACGAACGACAGACCTGGAAAAAGCCAATGCCGAACTTCAGCAGAAAATTCTTGAGCTACAGCAGGCACAAGAAGAACGAGCTACACTAATTGCCATTTTGGAAGCGACTCCTGATATCGTTGCCACCGCCAGCGTGGATGAACAAATATACTACCTCAACAGTGCCGCTCGGAAGGTATTTGGAATTGGGGAACAAGAGGATTTTGCCAATTTCACCCTTACCGATGCTCATCCGGATTGGGCTTATGAACTGATTCGTCATGAAGGAATTCCAGGGGCAATTCGTGACGGAGCCTGGGTGGGTGAAACGGCTTTTTTAAGTCACTCTAGGGTAGGAGGAAGCAGTCCCGACGGTTCGAGTAAGGACTCTCACGACCAAGGGATTGAAATTCCGGTCAGCCAAGTGATCATTGCCCACAAATCTCCCGATGGATATGTAAAGATGCTTTCGATGGTTGCCCGCGATATTACGCAACAAAAGAAAATCGCTGCAACCCTGTGTGAAGCGGAGCGACGTTGGCGCAGCCTACTGGAAAATGTACGTCTAGTGGTAGTGGGATTGGATAATCAGGGAAAAGTGGAGTATGCCAATCCCTGTTTCCTAGAATTGGTCGAGTACAGCAAAGCAGAGGTTATTGGCAGCGATTGGTTTGAGACATTCCTGCCGCAGCACCAGAAAAAGCGGCAGCAGAACAATTTTGTCGAATTTTTAGAACAGGAATTCTACACTCATAATCAGACCATCGTCCTGACCAAGTCGGGTGAAGAGCGAGTTATTGCCTGGAATACGACGCTACTCCAAGATTTACAGGGTTATGTGGTTGGTACTCTGAGCATCGGTGAAGATATCACCGAACGTCAGGTGATTGAACGGATGAAAGATGAGTTTATCTCGGTGGTGAGCCATGAACTCCGCACTCCGTTGACTTCAATTCACGGTGCGCTGAACCTGTTATCCAGTGGCTTGGTGGATACTCACTCCGAGAAGGGGCGTCGCGTCATTGATATTGCAGCCCAAAGCGCCGAACGCCTCGTGCGGCTCGTCAACGATATCCTAGAGTTGGAGCGCTTGGAGTCTGGCAAAATTAGCTTGCTCAAACAAACCTGCGATGTCGCTGAGCTGATGATCAAAGCCACAGAGATGATTCAGGTGATGGCGAATCGAGCTGGAGTAACTTTGTCTGTGTCTGCCAACACGATTTCCCCAGAAGCATCAGCAAAGGCGCTCGCACTCTATGCCGACCCGGATCGGATTATTCAGGTATTGACAAATTTACTAGGTAATGCTATAAAATTCTCGCCTAGAGGTTCTACCGTCTGGTTGACAGTGGAGCTGCAAGAGCCAGAGGAACGGGAAAACAACTCAATGCTTTTAGACCCAGCGTTGCAGTTATCCCATCAAGTCACTCAAACCCCAACTCTGGTCAATGGGAGAACCAAGCTTCGCCAACCCTCGCCAGTCGGGGAAAATTCTTTGTTTATCCTAGGCCAAACCGACCCATCCCTCGCCGACTTACCACCCCACCGCCTCACGTCCACCGTCTTGTTTAAGGTTAAAGACCAAGGGCGAGGCATCCCTGCCGATAAATTGGAAACTATCTTTGAGCGCTTTCACCAAGTTGATGCCTCGGATTCCCGCAAAAAAGGAGGTACGGGTTTAGGCTTGGCCATTTGCCGGAGTATTGTGCAGCAGCACGGTGGAAAGATTTGGGTTGAGAGTACCCTAGGTGAGGGCAGTACTTTTTACTTCACGCTGCCCGAACGCAATACTGAGGAAGGCAAGGATGACCACAAAGAAAATCTTAGTGATTGACGATGAAGATGGTATTCGAGAAATTATCCAAATTTGCCTGGAGGCAGCAGCCGGATGGGATGTGTTCACAGCGGCTTCAGGTAGCGAGGGCTTAGCCACAGCTCAGGCTGAACAGCCGGATGCCATTTTGCTCGATGTCATGATGCCTGATATGGATGGACCGACGACGTTTCGGCAGTTACAAGCTCATGCTGCAACCAAGCACATCCCAACGATTCTACTCACCGCAAAGGCCAAAATTAGCGAACAACAGCAATTTATTGATTTGGGTGTCACAGGAGTAATTACAAAACCTTTCAAAGCTCAGGATTTAGTCAATCAGATCTGTGGGATTTTGAACTGGAAAAAATGAGGAAAAAATATCAATGTATCAAGTATCAAAACGGGCAAATTGTATGCTTCATACTTTATCCCTCAGCCTTCTGTGACGGTAGTTTCGTCTGTTAGTTCTGAGATTATTATCAGAGGGTGATTGACCTTCGATCAGGGTTTCGATGATGGAAGAAACTAGAAAAAAAGCGCCAACAGCCATAAAGCTTAAAATTACTGGCATTGTTTTCGACTCCACTATTGATATTTCAACAGTAGAAGGCTTTCCTTTGCTAGAGCTATTCCCTTATGCAACTCATTTAATCGACTATCTACTTTAGATAAAACGAGGGCAAATTTTAAGAATGAGCCAGATCTCGGAGTGGACAGTTTTGCAACTGGTACAGATGAGTTTGGCTTTTGTGGCGTGTCTAGGAATACTAACGATGGACAACATAACATACACCAGGCCAGAGCTAGGTGGGGAACTTCTGCTGATGGTTCTGGCTTTTCTTTTTATCGCAAGTTTCAGGTCAGCATCTCTGTAAATAGGCAGACTTCTCCTGATTGATTTTGTTGGACTATTAACAGGATTTCCCACTTGTAGGAGAACTTACCATGGGAGTGTCACTACTCCCTAGCCGCTTCTCGCAGCCGCTCCACATCACGTATCGGTGGTGCACCAAAGAGCCGCTTGTACTCCCGGTTGAAGTGCGAGGCATCATCATACCCCACACGGTAGGCAGCACTAGTAGCGTCAAGGTTTTGCCCCAACATCAGACGGCGAGCCTTCAGGGGGTGACAATCGGCTCAAAAGACTGTTAGAGCTTGATTTTCATCCACTTGAGTCCTCAATAAACCTGTCAATAAGCTAAGATTTATTTATGCTGAAGATTTCAGTGCTGCGGTCGATTTTCTGGGCACCCAGTCCCTCGTTGACAGAGATCGAATTGGCGTTCTTGGAATTTGCGGCAGCGGCAGCTTCGTCATCAGCGCCGCTAAGATCGACCCACGCATGAAGGCGATCGCAACGGTCAGTATGTATGACATGGGTGCAGCCAACCGTAACGGGCTGAGACGTTCTACCACCCTCGAACAGAGGAAGCAAGCGATCGCAGAGGCGGCACAGCAACGCTATGTGGAGTTCACGGGCGGCCAGACCCAACTCATGATGACTGGTTGCAAGCAGATTGCACAGGTCAGTGACGCTCAATACGGCGCGCTAGTTCAGGCGCAAAGCTCGACCCCTGCCGCTCCTACTCCCAAGGTTCCCAGCAACGCCGGGTAGCCATTTCCCTAACATCTCCCTAAGTGGCTAAGGCTCGTGGTTGAAGTTTTAGTTCAAAGCGATCGCCTGGTTTAGGCTCAATGACTTGGGTAGAGAGATTGTTTTGAGCCAGCTTCGACCGAAATTCCTCAAGACTCCCCACCGACCGCAGCGCATACACCAGCATTCCTGCATATTCGACTTCACCCGGTTCTGCTGAGGGCAGCATCACTTGGGGTTGCAGCCATTGTGCAACTTCTAAGCCGCTCTTGCTTCCTCTAATAATTGGCCCAATCAGCGGTAGCGCTAAATCTATGAGTGGGGTAATCACCACATCAACAGGTGCAGCGTCCTTCAAGGATGGGGAATGATAGCCATGGGGTTCGTAGTAGATGGTTAAATCCGTGCCTAACTCTTTGAGGAGATAGCCATTTTCTACCAGAGTCGGCCCAATGGGGCTACCGGGAGTTGCTTTGATTTCAACTTGATGATCTAGGGTGAAAGTTTCTCCATGCTTGAGGGCTGTCACTTCGGTATAACCCAACTCCCGCACCACCTTGGCGGCATTGGGAGAACCAACCACAGGAATTGTGTGATTTAGTTGCTTCAAAGTAGGCGGATGTGCATGGTCTTCCAACCCTTGGGAGAGCAAGATTAAATCGATGTTGTCTGGAATTGCGCGATCGCTGTGTCGTGAACCTTTAAACAGCCAGTCGAGCTTACCAAAGACTAACGAATCCACTAACCAGGGGTCAATCAGGATTCGTTTTCCTCCAAGTTCAATTAGCCAGGAGTTGCTGTCGAACCAAGTCAGGTGCATAGTCGTTGCGAAGATGACGGCTGTTCTTATTTTAGGCAATTGTTACGTAATATTAACGGCAGCTTCAAAAAAAGGTAAAGAATTGGATATACAAAGCCATGTTATTGCGGCTCTTCTTTACTCTCTGTTTCTGACTTCACAAAATTTTCACGATTCTTTTTTAAATTACAGAATGTGATCTACCAATTAATTTTGATACTCATAAGTTAAGGAAATTAACGATGAACAGGTATCAAATAAGTCAATTAGAAGCTGCTGGCGAATTCCTAAATTTACTCGGTATTCCCGGCCCTTATACTTTCCAAGAAAAAGTCAGAACAATTGAAGTTTCCCAAGAAGCGATAGAGGGTAGACTTAGAGGCTCTCTTGAAAGCTGCTATATTTCCATTCGAGAAGTAGCAACTAAGATTTGTAAAGATATCTATGCTGAGCGCCTCAAGCGGCAAAAGAAGTTTCCTCGAAAACTTTACTTTGTTGATTGGCGGGATGATTTAGAATTATCTTCCTCAATAGTCAGTCCTAACGGGTGGCTCCCAAGCCGATTAGGTTCCAAATAATATCAAGCTTCTTCGTTGCATACAAGCTCTTCTTGACCATTTCACCCAATCGGGTGAACGCATCAGGTGAAGCCTAATGAATTGCATCGAGCCTACAATCCAGAAATGTAACCACTGAGTCACCCCACCCTTTCACTCTGGTGGGGTTTTTTGTGGAAATATCGGCGATTTCAGTGATTTTTATCGATAAAATCGCGAACAATCTCTTTTAGAGACTCTCCCCTCTGGCAGAGTAGTATTGCACAAAAGAACAACGGAAAGTGTTGCCTTACTCAAGGTTGCATCCCTCAGGTTAGCATCGCTTAAATCCGCATCCATGAGGTTGGCATCGCTTAAATCAGCACCACTGAGGTTGGCATCGCTTAAATCAGCACCACTGAGATTGGTACGCCTTAAATCAGCACCACTGAGATTGGCATTACTCAAACTGGCACCCTCTAAGTTGGAACCATAAAGGTTGGCTCCATTCAACTTACATTTTTCACACTTCTTAGTGGTTTGTAATTGCCGAATCAGCTCAGGGGTTTGAGCTTGGGTTGGAGTTACTAATGCAACAAGAACCAGCAGTACAAGAGAAGTCAGAAGCTTAAGTTGCATAAATTGATGATCTATCTATATACAATCCATGTAGGGGTAAAGCCTTCGAGGGCACCCGGACAAGAGTGCCCTCAAGAGTGTTAACTGTGCGACAAACTCTCTAAACTTAAGGGAACCATATCTCCACTTGTTGTCAGCCCCAATAACATCCGCTCGTCCGGTCGAATAAACTTGCCCGTGAGTACACAGCGTTCTTCTTGTTGGGCGACAGCCTCTATACTGGCTCGGATATCAGACAAGGAAAATTCGGGGCGATAATCACCGGATTTCTGTTGCACATAGTTCCAGAGTACGTCTCGTATCAGAGCTTGATATCCCTGGTTGCCTGAGAGTTCTTTGAGCTTCTCTTTGAGTTCTCTCTCTAAACGGATGCTAGTAACTTCCATGTCAGTGGTTGCTGTTCTGGTGAGTGTACGCATCATCTTTTTTTCTCCAAAATATCTGGACAGGTTTGTAATACCAGTGTAGTATGTAAAAGTCAGCTTTCAAATCGATCTTTACCAATTCACCTTCTGTGAGCCTTCATATATCTCTTTCCACCCTATGCCCTGATGCTGCCGCCCTTCGAGGTTGGCACTCAGTGACATCACGGGTGGATTTTTGGTATGAGGGCAGGTATAGCTTGAGAGAAGAACATAAAGCAGAGATTGGCAATCAATTTAATAAAGACGCCGGGAATTTCCTGGGTGTCAATAGCGAAGCGGGACGCAATAGCGTCTTTCCACAACGAGATACCAGCCGGGGGAGGTACAGGCGAAGAAGCGCCGTACCAACATAGGACAGGAAGACTGTAAACGTTTTCACCTAACCCCCGCTCCTAAACCAAAAGAAGCGGGGGTTTTAACTATGAGGAGGCAAACCGTGACGAGCGCAACTGAAGTGTTAAGGCAATCTGTGGTGGTGTTCTCGAAGAACTATCTGCCAGTCAGTCGAGTCAACATTAAGCGAGCGATCGCTCTCCTCGTGACGGGGAAAGCTGAACCTCTAGATTTTACGATGGGCAAAGGAGGCAAAGGCATTGCCGTGCATTCACCCAGTGTGGTGCTATTGGTACCCGAACACATTCGCTTGACGATTACAGATCGAGAGCGGGTTTGGAAGGTGCCTCCTGTGAATCGACGGGAAGTTTTAAGACGAGATAAGCACACCTGTCAATACTGTGGCAGCACCAAGAAGTTAACGCTCGATCACGTAATTCCCCGCTCAAAAGGCGGAAAACACACTTGGGACAACGTAGTTATAGCTTGCGAACGGTGTAATAGCCGAAAAGGCGATCGCACTCCCCTGCAAGCGGGAATGACGCTACGCACCCAGCCGAAAGCGCCAATGCACCCAACTGTTGCCTTCTCGGAGCAGTTCTGGCGTGAACAGCAAGTAAACCTGGAGAGGCAGGAGATATAGCTGATGCTGAAACTCACTTATACCGACAACGGCTTTTATTTAGAGCGTCTGGCTCAACCCCTTGAGGAATGGGTCACGGCACGAGTGATTCTGGCGCTGAGAGCGGGTACCAATCTCTGCGTCGAACCTAGCACGGCATCGTTTCTGCTCCCAGCGGACATGCCACAGCTGCGTCATCTGGAACGGCATCAGGAAGGAGAAGATGCGATCGCTATCTCTAGGTGCGATGCTGAATACATCGAAGTCAGCCTCAAAGGAACTTGGATGACTTCAGACATCGATGGTGCTGAAGGCGTGTTTGTAACATCCCTGAATTACGCAGTTGAATTCTTCCTGATCAAGCTGTGGGAAGAGTCTCAAATCCGGACTAGCTGTCTGCCATAACTCGCGCAGCAACCCTAATCAGCAGTCAATTGAATCGTGTGAGGTAGCACGGCGATGCTACTTCCTCTTTCCTGCGACTGTATGAGATGGAGTCTTACTACAGGACTAAGGGGAAAAGATTTGCACTATATATATCGACTCTTCCTTAAGTTTGTCTCGCTCAATCCTAATAGCTGCAAGGCATTGACAGCATCAAAAAAAACTTTCCTCAAACCCTTGACACTTTATGTAGTATTTATGTAGTATTTATGTAGTGAAGCAAAGAGCGGAGCTAAAAACTCCAACAACAAATCACTATGTTGCTACTACTGATTCGACTCTCCGGTCAACGCAGACCACGAAAAGAGTCAAACAAAAGACCGAATCAGCCTCCTTTCCAAAAACCTGAAAGAGAGCAAGAACAACGGTCATCCGAACACATCAACCAAATACAAACCAACGTTCGCTATCACAAGATCAGACAGATATATCAACTAGAACGTCGGTTCTTTCTCTAAATCATCTAAGTCTTTTTACTGAACCTTGAAAACTGAATAAGAAAGCACCCATTTAATTCATCAATCTGTGCTGATAGTCATAGGCACAGATGTCTTGAAGGGAAGCGTAGCTCAACTGTAATTTGTACAGAATGCTCTCAAGCCTGTTCTAAAAACCGTTGATTTCCTCTTACAAAAAGAGGTTAGGGTTAACACCTGCTACGTTCCCAAAAATCAAGACCTATAAATAGTGGGAATTGCTGATTGAGTCTTGGGACTGTAGCTCAGTGGTTAGAGCGTTCCCCTGTCGAGGGAAGGGTCGCCAGTTCAAATCTGGTCAGTCTCGCTCAACAGCAATTATGGAAGTTTCAATCTTCCTTTTCCCACACATGGCCCCATCGTCTAGCGGTCAAGGATTTCTGAATTTCGATCAGAAGACACGGGTTCGAGTCCCGTTGGGGCTATCAGATTGATGAACGAGGTCGAGTAGCCAAGTGGTTGAAGGCGTCAGTCTGCAAAACTGATACTCGTGGGTTCAAATCCCACCTCGACCTCTCAATCTGCACATCATCTGGTGCATGGGAGTATAGCTCAACTGGCAGAGCAGACGGCTCTTAACCGTATGGTTGCAGGTTCGATCCCTGCTACTCCCACTCAGTACACAAGGCTCCATCGTCTAGTGGTTAGGACGCTGCTCTGTCGAAGCGGAGACAGGGGTTCAAATCCCCTTGGGGTCGTTGTTTGGGAGTATAGCTCAGAGGTAGAGCAGTCCTCTCATAAGGGACTAGTCGCAGGTTCAAGTCCTGTTACTCCTACTGACAAACATAGCCTCATCGTCTAGTGGTTAGGACGCTGCCCCCTCAAGGCAGAGACAGGAGTTCAAATCTCCTTGGGGCTATCTGGAGAGGTGGCTGAATTGGCTGAAAGCACTTCCCTGCTAAGGAAGCATGGGGTAACCCATTGCAGGTTCGACTCCTGTCCTCTCCGCCTTTTTACTTGGGTCGGCCCGCCTATTAGCGTAGGCAACGGTCTGTAAAATCGCCGCGTCCGAAAGGCGCATTGCAGGTGCGACTCCTGCCCGACCCATTGAATTTTGGATTTTAGATTTTGGATTCAAAGTTCAAATCGGATGTGGGGATAGTGTAACTGGCAACATCTCGATCTCCAAAATCGATGATCTGAGTTCAAATCTCAGTCCCCGCGCCATTCAATGAGAGCGTAGTTTAACTGGATAAAATATCGGTCTACGAAACCGAAGAGGTGGGGGTTCAAGTCCCTCCGCTCTCGTCAACTTGGAGAGGTGGCCGAGTGGCTTAAGGCGCAGACTTGGAAAGTCTGATTAGGTAAAACCTAACGCAGGTTCAAATCCTGTCCTCTCCGTTGAAACTTCCCCCGGTAGCTCAGTTTGGTAAGAGCGCTTGACTGAAAATCAAGAGGTCGTCAGTTCGATACTGACCTGGGGGGCTGTCGTTGCCTCATAGCTCAATGGTAGAGCCACGCGCTGTTAACGCGGGGGTTGTAGGTTCGAGTCCTACTGGGGCAGCCATTTATTGCTGGGTAGATGAATTGGTAAATCGAAGTGTAGCCAGCCAATTATAATAATAGGTTGAGTCCTGTACTTTGTTCCAATGAAATACAGCAAAGAAGTTTTGGAAAAAGCTGTTAAACAGTCCTTCTCTGTAAGTGGGGTTTTAAGGAAACTTGGTATCGCAGGTGGAGGAAGTCATGGTCACATAACTAGGCGTATTAAAGACTTGGGTATTGATACCTCTCACTTTAAAAAACAGGGCGAAAACTTGAAAGGGTTCAACCCCAAAAAGCCTTGGCAAGAAGTTTTGGTATTAAATTTGAGTAACAGAAGAAGGCCTGGCGTTCAACTGAGACAAGCCTTGTTAGAGATGGGGAAGGAGTATAAATGCGAAAATCCCCAATGTTCGATTCAAAGTGAGTGGTTAGGACGCAAGTTAGTTTTAGACGTTGACCACATAAATGGGAATTGGCAAGATAACCGCCCAGAGAATCTAAGATTTCTCTGTCCTAACTGTCACAGACAAACTGCAACCTATGGGAATAAGCGCCAACAACTAGAAACAAAGAAGTACAGTTCGCACCCAAATAAAAAAGTTCCCCATCTGAAAGCCAGAAAAGTTGAGCGTCCTTCTAAGGATGAACTGGCGAAAATGATATGGGAAAAACCAACTACTCATATAGCCAAGGATTTTGGTGTAAGTGGTAAGGCAATAGAAAAGTGGTGTAAAGCTTATGGCATCGAGAAACCTTCTAGAGGTTATTGGGCTAAAAAAAATCAGTCTAAAACTTCTATGTTGTAGGCTTAGCAAATTTCATTGGGGAGTAGGCGACGTTGGCAAAGCCACCTGATTTTGGCTCAGGAAATCGCGGGTTCGATTCCTGCCTCCCCAGTTCTGCTCTCTCGCTTTGATAGAGCAGCTAAGTAATGCTCCTGTAGCCCAATCGGAAGAGGCAGCAAGCTTAAACCTTGCGCGTTGCTGGTTCAAGCCCAGCCAGGAGTACTAACGGGATGTAATTCAGCGGCTAGAAGCCATGCTTTGGGAGCATGGAGTCGCAGGTTCAAATCCTGCCATCCCGATATGCCCCTGTAGCCCAATCGGAAGAGGTGCCGCACTTAGAATGCGGAGGTTACTGGTTCAAGCCCAGTCAGGGGTATTGGTGCGATGCGGGTGAAGTAGCCACGGTAGGCTTGGAGGTCTCATAAGCCTCTTATCAGCAGGTTCGACTCCTGCCCCCGCCACCAAAATGCAGGCGTGGTGCAATGGCTAGCATAGGAGCGTCGTAACCTTCTGATGCGAGTTCAACTCTCGCCGCCTGCTTCGAGCAGATGTGGTGTAAGTGGCAACACAAGGGCATGGTAAGTCCTCGATGTGGGTTCGACCCCCGCCGCCTGCTCCTTCAACCGTGCAGGTGTGATGTAACGGCAACATGAGGCTCTTGTAAAGCCTTCTTGCGAGTTCAAGTCTCGCCATCTGCTTGTGGCGATGCTAGAGGTCTTTTTTGGTAGTGGAGAGGAGGAAAATATGACAACCATGACGGTTACGGATGCTCTAGCAGAGTTGACGCTGTTGGAAAAGCGTATTGATTCAGCAAGAGTAGCTTTGGATAATAACACCTTAATTGCTGTTGTTGAAGTCGGCAAAGTGCCAACAGGCTTCAAATCTAGAGATGATCATGCAGCACAAGCAAGAGCATCTTTGCAAAGGGTGGATGCTCTGATTGATCGCAGACGAGTCATCAAGAGAGCAATCGTTCTTTCTAATGCTTCGACGATGGTTTCTGTTGCAGGACAAGAGATGACAGTCGCAGAAGCCATTGAAATGAAGAGCTTCATCTCGTACTACAAAGAAGTTCTTGCCACGATTACCTCAGCTTACTCTCGCACCTGCCAGGAGTACAAAGTTGCCCAAGCGCGAGTGAAGGAACGACTGGATAAACTGGCGATGGAAGTGTTAGGTAAGAATGCTTCTTCCGAGAAGTACGAGTCATTAGCCGATAGCTTCCTGGCACGCGAGGGAGTTGAGCTACTCGATCCAACTAACTTAGCAGAAGAAATTGCCAGACGAGTGACGTTTGTCGAACAGTTCGAGTCAACTTGCGATCGCGTTCTTTCAATTAGTAATGCGCGGACAATGATTGAAATTCCAGACTAAAATGGGCTTGCTGGTCACTCGAAAACCTCTAAATTTATGGTATTTGGTGGATAGCTCAATGGGTAGAGCGCATGACTTCCAATCATGAAGTTGTTGGTTCGAGTCCAACTCCATCAGCCATGAATGTTAAAGCTTAAAGCTCAACGCTTAACGCTCAAACTTCAATCGTTAAAGATTAGACAGTTAACATTCAAACCATAAAGGTTAAAGCTCGATAAAATCCAGAGGTTCTGGTTGTAGGTTCCATAAAACCTTGAGGTTTCCACCTGGCTGAGTGGTCAGCATTCCACTTCTTTTAATCAAGCGGATATGGTGTAACGCTAGCATCTGAGCCTTCCAAGCTTTAGGTACGAGTTCAAATCTCGTTGTCCGCTTTTGAAACTTGCGGGTGTGATGTAGTGGCTAGCATCTGAGTCTGCCAGTCTCAGCGCATGGGTTCAAGTCCCATCATCCGCTTCCGTAGTCCTGTAGCTCAGTCGGGAGAGCGCCTCTCTTACAAAGAGGATGTCACAGGTTCAAACCCTGTCAGGACTACCAATCATGGGAGTGTAACTCAACTGGATAGAGTACCAATCTTCTAAATTGGCTGCTGTAGGTTCAAGTCCTACCACTCCTGTTAAACATAAAATAAAAGGAGGTTGCCTTCTTCTGATATTAATTGAACAGGATAGTGCGATCGTACCTTATTCTCCACCTAATTGATAGGTAAATAGTATGACAATTTACTTTTACAGCACTCGCGAAAAACCCTACGGCTGTTTTTCCAACTTTTCACAGCATGGTTTTGAGCTTGATGGAGCTTGGTGGGCGACTAGCGAGCATTACTTTCAAGCACAGAAATTTATCGATACTGATCGCCCTTGGTTCGACAAAATCCGGGAGGTAAAAACGCCGAAAGAAGCAGCAAAGATGGGACGCGATCGCTCTCACCCCCTGCGTGGTGATTGGGAACAGGTCAAAGATGAAATTATGCAGCAAGCCGTGTTGCAGAAATTTAAAACTCATGCTGATATTCGCGAGATACTTCTTGCTACAGGCGATGAAGTAATTGTTGAAAATTCTCCCATTGATTACTACTGGGGGTGCGGTAAAGATGGTAGCGGAAAAAATAGACTGGGAGAGATTTTAATGGCAGTGCGAGAAATCCTGCGTCAACAACAAAATCGCTAAAGATTTCGATTCAACTGTTATTCACTAAAACATGGGTCTGTAGTTCCAATGGGAGAACGCTTCTCTTGCAAAGAAGAGGTTGTGGGTTCGACCCCCACCAGATCCACTTACGGTGTCTGAAGCCAAAGCGGTCGCGGCGCTGGTTTGTGGAACCAGTCATTAGCGGGTTCGAGGCCCGTCAGACACCCTCAAGGAAGGTGCCGCCGAGTGGACGGCAAGCAGTCTTGAAAACTGTGGTACGGCAGCGATGTCGTAAGGGTTCGAGTCCTTCATCTTCCTTTTTTTTACATTTTGACTTTCGTAGAGTTTTTGAAAAATTCAATTTCAACTTGACGTATCTTTTCCAAAATCTCTGGAGTGTAATAACCATTTTTTGGCAATAGATTTGGATAGTTTTCTATAATTAGACGCGCTCTTCTTGCTTTTTCTTTTTCTTTCAAATAGGGTGCCAGTAATTTAAGCACTTTTAACGCACCTTGGCGACCAATCTTCCAATGATAAGCTTCGCTGTGTTTTTCTTTGGCTTTCTGAGCTATACAAACCGAGCCGCCAAAGTGATCTTTCATAAACATGACAAGTTCAATAGATGTGCTACTCATGGTTAGATATGGTGCCCTTTGTCCGCCTTTATTAGTACGAATGAGGCAAATACTTCCTTCCCCATCCATTAATCCGGCTGCATAAGCCAGTATGGTTTTGTCCATGAAAATACTTGGAAGTAGTAAAGATTAACTGTTATGACCACTGGAGGCTGAAAAGTGAAGCACCGTGCTGATAACGCGGCGATAGAAGGGGCAGTACCTTCCCAGTGGATTTCCCTTACCTGCCGGATGCAGACCTGTTTTTCCTAAAGACGGTGTGCCAGGTTCAACTCCTGGGTAAGGGGTCATTCCTCGATCGCACAATCGCAGAACACTCATTTATTAACCGCAGGGTTCCTGTATCAAATCCAGGTCGAGGAGTTCATATAAATGGGGATGTAGCTCGATGGCAGAGCAATCGGCTTTTAACCGATTGGGTGTGGGTTCGAGTCCCACCATCCCCACTAATTCACCCATTCCTTGTCAGTCACTTGTGGGGTTAGCGTCAGGGTCATAATTGCCCGTGGGCTGGAGTTTGGTCATCATCTGTCTGAGGAGGAAAGCATTGCTATTCCACGCGGTGTATTGATTTGAGCCTCGCCCTCTCTGCCTCAGATAGAGTTCAGCTTTATCCCGGCAGCAAGTCGCCAGTAAGCTGATGACCGATACTAGACCAAGTTCATCAATCAGTTCCATCAGGTCATCTTGAGCCATTGGTAAACCTCCAGGGTTGTTTATTTCCTGAAGAATACCATAAGGTACCCTTGAAGGGTACTTACTGTATACTGATGGTTACTTGCTTTCTTGTTCGTCTACGAGATTGTATTCCTTTACGGCTGCCATAACTAGCAGAGTGGACATGGGGATTCCAGTCTGTTGGGAGATATTTTTCAATTTTTCCTGCAAACGTTTAGGAACTGTGACTTTAATCACAGCAGTCTCTTCTTTTTCAGCCATTTCAAACAGTCATGTTTAGATGAAATCAGCTTATCCCCTTTCTGACTACCGATAAAGGGTCGCTATAGCCCTCATAAGTATCGTTTTAGTGGTCGGAGCAGGGTAAAAGTACAACAGCAATACCCCATAACTCTAGTTAGGGTATCCTTTTGGGATGGCAACCAAGATGACGCTCAGCATCAAGCTAGACCCTGAAGTAAAGAGGCAACTAGAGGAGATAGCTAAACAGCAAAACACCAGTCTCAATAGGCTGGTGCTGAAGTACATATCACAAGGTATTCAAGCTGATATTGGGGAACCAGATAGGCTAGCGGCTATTGAGGCGAGGTTGGATGCGATCGAGCGTCGGTTGAATGAGGTGTATGGACAATAATTTTGATCAGCCAATTACTACAAAATAGCAGGATAACATCATAGATCAGTATTTTAGACCGCTAAGTGCGGTTGAACAAAGACTTAGCTAACCGTGTGATTTAATCATTTGTTCTTAAAATGTTTGATAAAATTCGGCGAGATGATTTTCTGAAGTCGCACCTTGATATTCACGAAATTTTTTCTCTAAAACTGCAAAACAATCTGTGTGATGGCGCGAAAAAGCATCTACATCGTGGTCTGATAATGCGTTTAATGATGATGGAGGAATCAATTTTCAGCCTTGACGAAGAAATTGGTAAATCCGAAGAGCCGCTTGATCATTATCTCGCAACTAGGCTTACTCTACTGTTGAATGCCTATTATCTCAACCTGGCAGGTTCGCTAGATAATCTGGCTTGGGCATTGACGTATCAATATAGTTTGGTTGAGGAGGTTGACGAAAATAATGGGAAACATCGGACGTTTGTTCAACTTCTTAGCACAAATTTCCTTGATCAACTGCGTAAGAGTAAATTAGAACAGCTAGACAAAGAATTACAACCTTTTCGTGATTGGTATTGGGATATGCGACAGTTCCGCGATCCTGCGGCTCACCGAATTCCTTTGCTCGTGTCGCATTCAGTGTATTCGGAAGAGGATGTCAAAAAAGCACAGGAACTTGATGAAGCGGCAGCTCAACTCATCAGACAAGATGAATGGAGAGATGGTATGAATCTACTCCACCAGTCTTATCAACTAGAAAAGCATATACCTATCTTTATATCTGAGAATCCAAAAATTCAGTGCTATGACCTTGCTGGACGAGTTAATCTCGATCATGCAAATTGGTTAAGGATAGTTGAAGTAGTACTTCGGATAGGTTTCTCAGGATGATGGAATAAGGGAAAGGAGCTAGACGCAGTTTATGAAGAGTCGGAGAGAATAAGGGGATGTTTAGAGTAGAAATCAAATGTGATGACACTGGTCAGCATCTATGTTAATAAGAGCGATCGCGTTTACCTTCCATCTCACTTCAGCGTTGGGCTTCGTTTCAGGTTTATCTGTCACCGATAAGTTTAGCTGTTAGCGTTCCAAGGATGCGATCGCTCCTCTTCAGCTAGCTGTAGCGATAATATTGGAAGAACTCGAAGATGAAATCCAGTAGGATACTGTTGATTATGTTGCGAGAGAAGCTTAAGCAAGAACTAGACAAGCTAAACGAAGATCAACTCAAGAAGATTGCTGATTTCATCGCCTTCATTGAGTTTCAGGCAAAACAGGCTGAATTATCTGCTCCTTTTTGGCAGAGGGCAACACCAACGGAACGGGTTAAAGATTTCCGCGAGTGGGTTTCTCAGCTTCCCAGAACCAGTCAAAGCCTCCCTGATGAAGCCCTCAGCCGTGACAGTATTTACGAAGAATGACGAAGTACCTGCTTGATACTAATGTTGTCTTGCGTTTCTGCAACCCTTCTGATGTCCAACATAGCCTTGCAACGGATGCAATATCTTGTTTACTTACACAAGAAGACGAATGTTTTCTGACAGCCCAAGTGCTTGTTGAGCTTTGGGTTGTTGCTACCCGACCCGTTGAAGTCAATGGTTTGGGCTGGGCTGTAGAACAAACGAGAAATACAATAGATCAACTTCTCAATCGCTTTCCATTGTTAGAGGAATCGTCGCAGATTTTTCCCAATTGGTTGGATTTGGTAACGGTTAATAGAGTGATGGGTAAGCGTACTCATGATATTCGTATTGTGGCAGTTATGCTTACACATGGGATTACACATCTTCTGACCTTCAACCCAAGCGATTTTGTAGCTACATCAGGCATTACAGTTGTTCGCCCTCAGGAATTAGTAGCCCCTCAAACCCATGAGTCGTAGCTCAAACCAGATTGCTTTCAAGCCAACGTCGCCAGCGTTCGCGAAGCGTCTCGTAGAGAAACTGATCGCACCTACCTTCCATCTCACTTCAAGCATTGGGCTTCGTTTCGAGTTATCACCTCACCGATGAGTTTAGCGGTTAGCGTTTCAAGGGGAGCGATCGCTGCATACTGCTATGATGCGTCGTAGACGACTACTTACGTTTGAGCTTTATGTATCAGTGGGAATATAGGACTGTCAAATTCTATGCTCAAGGGTCATTAGATGCAGGACGAATCAATGAGATAGAACTGGAGGATATATTGAATGAATTGGGAGCTAGAGGTTGGGAACTGGTCACAATCCTCCCTGGTACACGGGCTAATGGTGAATTGTTTGACTTTGTGGCAGTACTCAAACGTGAAGTAAATTCCTAGCCATTGCCTATTGCTGTAGGTGGCCTTGATACTAGTGACGCCAATATCTACGTCCGATTTGCATCTATACCAATAAGAGCGACCGCGCTTACCTTCCATCTCACTTCAAGCGTTGGGCTTCGTTTCGAGTTATCACCTCACCGATGAGTTTAGCTGTTAGCGTTCCAAAGGGAGCGATCGCACCACTTCAGAATGGAACAAATTTAGGCTAATAGAGAGGGTGTAGTTGTCAGGTATCGGAGGAGCGATCGCTAGGCTTGAAGATGTTATATAAGAATTTATACTTAGAAAAAAGAGCTTTGTTAGTAGATAGCTACAAGTGCTAGACTTTGTTGACATCCAGAGAGGATTAGCTGTGGCTTCCATCACTGTTGAAATTCCAGACGCTCAATTACAGAAGTTGCAACAATTAGCGCAGGAAAACGGAATCTCTCTTGAAGATTTGCTACGTGCAAGTATTGAAGACTGGCTCAGTTATCCAAAGAGCGAATTTGTCCAAGCATCCAGCTATGTGTTGAAGAAAAATGCCCAATTGTATCGACGTTTGGCATGATACGTTACCTGGCACTAGAACAATCATCGTCATGCTAGATTGATGAAGTAAGTCCTACACGGTGTTTCAGGCTATGAGCTTCAGTGATGTAGTCGAGGCAATCAAAAGCCTCTCCACAGAGGAGAAGCAAGAAATTCAATTGCTACTGAGGCAGTATCTGCGAGAAGAGCGCCGTGAGGAAATATATGAAAACTTTCAGACAGCACGAGTAGAGGAGCAAAATGGGGAACTGAAGTTCTCCTCCGATATTAATAAGCTGAGACAGTTAATAGAGGAGTGATGGTAGAAGTCAGTTTTAGTTCCTCATTCCGTCGTGCTTTCAAAAAGCGAATCAAAGGAAATTCAGATTTAGAAGCAAAATTTTGGGAAAAAGTAGAGCAATTTACTATAGATCCATTCGATCAAAGCTTGAAAACTCATAAATTGTCAGGCAAGCTCAAGGAGCTATGGAGTTTTAGCGTGGAATACAACGAGCGGGTGTTATTTTACTTCACTGAGGATGGGAATGCCGTATTTGTAGATATTGGTAGCCACGACGAGGTGTATTAAGAAACACAATTGCCTATGGATTTACTCGAAGCTGATCGCGCCTACCTTCCATCTCACTTCAAGCGTTGGGCTTCGTTTCGGGGTTATCACCTCACCGATGAGTTTAGCTGTTAGCGTTCCAAGGAGAGCGATCGCAAGGGTTGAAAGCTCTACTTATCCAGTGAGCAGGATGCACTCGCTACATTGTAAAGTCACACACCACTGCCCAGTTCCATTCAAGCAAGAGGTTAAAGATGCGAAAACTGAAATATTATGTCGCCGTTTCTGTGGATAACTTTATTGCTCACGAAGACGGCTCATGGGGTGGATTTCTTCCGGAAGGGGAACACGTAGTTGATTATCTCGAATCTTTGAAAACGTGGTTTGATGTTGTTTTGATGGGACGTAAGACATACGAGGTAGGGTTAAAGGTCGGTGTGACTAATCCTTATCCACACTTGAAGCAGTATGTTTTCTCTCGCACGATGAAAGAAAGCCCAGATGAAAATGTTGAACTCGTCTGTGAGAATATTGTTGAATTAGTCACAGAATTGAAGAATCAAACGGGTAAGGATATCTACCTCTGCGGCGGCGCTGATTTAGCCACAACGCTTTTTGCCGAAAACTTGATTGATGAGATAATCCTGAAGTTGAATCCAGTACTGCTTGGGTCGGGCATTCCACTTTTTAAAGGAGTCATCAAGCAGACTGCTCTGGAACTCACCGACAGCAAGATTTACAAAAACGGTGTCCTGTTGCTTTTTTATCGTGTGAAAACAATGGAACAAATCTAAGCTAATCGTGAGGGCGTACTTGCCAGGTGTCGGAGGAGCGATTGCCTACGGCTTTACTCGAAGCTGATCGCGCCTACCTTCCATCTCACTTCAAGCGTTGGGCTTCGTTTCCGAGTTATCATCTCACGGATGAGTTTAGCTGTTAGCGTTCCAAAGGGAGCGATCGCACCACTTCAGAATGGAACAAATTTAGGCTAATAGAGAGGGTGTAGTTGTCAGGTATCGGAGGAGCGATCGCTAGGCTTGAAGATGTTATATAAGAATTTATACTTAGAAAAAAGAGCTTTGTTATATGAAAACTTTCAGACAGCACGAGTAGAGGAGCAAAATGGGGAACTGAACTGCTTTCATCAGAGTAGCTGATGATACCGTTAGCTATAGTTGTAAGTGATCTGCCTGAGTTGGAGAAGATAGGGGATGACCAGAACCAACAAAGAGCTATGAATATTTTTGAGGTTATCCAAGTTGGAAGTATAGACAAACTTCAAGAGCTAGTTAAAGCCGGAACCGATGTAAAGGTTTCAGACAATAGTGGCGTTACAACCTTGATGAAGGCTGCTGCATCTCGCAGTCCAGACTGCAACATTGTGCAGACTCTCATCGCACTTGGAGTCGATGTTAATGCCAACGATGAGAATGGTAAAACGGCTCTGATGTATGCCTCTGAGCGAGGCAGTATTCAAGTAGTCCAAGTTTTGCTGGCTGCTGGGGCGGATGTCAATGCCAAAGCGGAAAAAGTAGCAATCGGATGGAACAGAACAGCCCTAATGTATGCAGCATGGCTGGATCATGCTGATACTGTAAGGGCTTTAATTGAATCTGGGGCAGATGTAAATGTCAAAAACAGTGACGGGGATACAGCTCTTTTAGGGGCTGTAAAGGAAGGCTATATCGAGATTGTGCGTATCTTAATTGATGCCGGAGCAGACATTAATGCTAGAAACTGTAATGACGACACAGCTCTCTCATTGGCAGTAAGCGAGGATTTCCCTGTAATCATTGAGATGCTTTGCAAAGAAGCGGGAATGAGTAGAGAGTGTTGAGTGCGATCGCTCATCACCATAGGTTAACTTGACGTGAGGAAACCCAAGATCAACTTTTGCCCAGCATCTATGCCAATGTACGATCTCGCCTATCTTCCCATCTCACCTCAATAGTCGAGCTTTGTTTCCGAGTTATCATCTCACCGATGAGTTTAGCTGTTAGCGTTCCAAGGATGCGAAGTGTACTTTTTCGCGATCGCTCCACTTTAGTATTCAGCGAACCACTTGAGGGGTTACAAACATGGCAGATAAGAAAACTTACCTTTTGCGGCATCAGCAAATTGCTGACAGTATGCAAACGTTCTCGCACCCCTGGAATCCAAAATCCGAAATCTCAGGGACACAAATGGGGCGCTTGCTCGGACTAAAGCGCACCGGAGTCAACTTTGTCAAAGTCCCTCCAGGTAAGGAATCGTTTGTCTATCATTCGCACTACCGCGAGGAAGAATGGATTTACATCCTATCGGGCTGCGGAATTGCGGAAATTGATGGGGAAGAATTTGAGGTTAGTCCCGGAGACTTCATGGCATTCCCGACTCCTTCGGTAGCTCATCATCTGAGGAATGCAGGCGACGAAGACTTAGTTTACCTAGCAGGAGGAGAAAACCTCGATATAGAAATTGCCGATTTCCCGCGCCTTAGAAAACGCATGTTTCGCCGTGAGGATGCTATTGAAATCTTTGACCTGTCAGATGCTAAACCGTTTGGAGCATTAGACAGCTAATACCGACTATGGCTAACCTCCGGATTTGTCAGGCTATCCGGGTTTGAACCCCGTCGCCTGACAAGTTAAACCTAATCCGAACTAGGTTAATCAACCACTGATGAGTTGTGTACTCGAAACAATACGACTACAGCTTCGTTCTTGCCAGATAGAGGATGTTCAAATTGTCCACATGCTCTGGATAAATGATTGCATTCGCTATTTCCTCTTCGACAACCGAGTAATTTCGTTGGACGAAGCACAATCCTTCGTTGAGGACAGCCTTGCAAACTTTGAACAGCATGGGTATGGAATCTGGCTAGTTTTTGAGCGCGGCAATGACAGTCTCGTCGGTTTTGCTGGCTTCTTGCCTTCACAACAAGGGACTCCCAGTTTAATTTACGGAATTCATCCTGATCGCTGGGGATGTGGTTACGCCACGGAAGCCGCCAGTGCCGTGTTGAATTATGCACTGGAAAACCTTGCTCTGTCCAAGGTGAGGGCGGATGTAGACGAACCAAATGTTGCATCTGTACGAGTACTTGAGAAGCTACGCATGAGGCGAATCGGTGATGCAATCGTTAATGGGCATCCACTTATTTATTTTGAGCGATCGCGCTCGGAAGAGTCAATCAATAGTTAATTGGCTTAAGCTACTAATGGAGGCGGTAAGTTAAGAGTTATTTGGCACAAGCAATAATAGAAATGTAGTGAGCAGCAAAATGTTGATAATCGTATTAAACTGCTGGAGTTGGCATTAGCAGAAATACAGAGAGGCATAAATCTTATGTCAGATTGCGCTTGCAAGATGAAAGCGCGAAACAAGCAGGAGCGAAAAACCCTTCTTACCGTTCTTACTATCAACACCTTGATGTTTTTGAGCGAGTAAAGTGAAAGTAGGCCAGTTTTTCGCGTAGGGAGAAATGATTGTGGCAGAATATATTCTTCAGGTAGCAACCAGTGTTGATGGATACATTGCAAGATTAAATGGAAGTATTGATTGGTTGCCAGTACCTGAAGAGGGTGGCGAAGATTACGGCTACACTAAGTTTTTCAATTCAATTGAAGCATTGGTCATGGGTTCTACAACCTATGAGCAAGTTTTAGATTTTGGAGATTGGCCTTATCCAGGTAAATTTTCCTATGTTTTAACCAGTCGGAATTTATCGACAACACGTACTGATGTATATTTTGTAAAAGGGGGTGTCGAAGAAGTTGTAGAGGATGTCAAGAAGAAGGGTTATAAACGAGTTTGGTTGGTCGGAGGTGGAAAGGTTGCAGCTTCATTCATGGAGCAGGGATTAGTTAGCGAATACATTATTGGAGTCATTCCCATTATCTTAGGAGCAGGTATCTCTCTGTATCAATCCGTACCAGAACAAAATCTCGATTTAATTGAGACAAATGCTTACTCGTCTGGTGTAGTTGGACTTCGTTACAGGAAGAGGTGATACCTTGGCTGAGATCTTGCACCTTTGTCAGAAAGCCTCCACACCCGCCAAGAAATTAATTTCTTGGCTTATAGCGCAAGTCCATTTCAATGGACTGAAACTCTGATCCAGTCGTCTAAAGACGACTGCGAGCTATATGAACTACCCCGACCTGCTATCGCGGAGGTCGGAGTTTCCAACATCCTCGTTAACTAACTAAGCTAACCATCCCTGTATCCAGATCGTAATAACCTCCAACCACTTTCAGTTTGCCTTGCTCAACAAGCTGGGAGATAACTGGAGAGGTTTGTAACCGCTTCATCTGTAGCAAGACATTGGCTTTAACGGCGTTGCTGAGGCGATCGCCCGATTGCCCTTTTGTTGCTTCAATGGCGGGTCTGATCGCATACACTAGACTATCAATCACTCCAGGCAGTTCACCTCCCTTGATGGCAGCATCCACCGCACCACAACGTTCGTGTCCGAGTACCATCAATAGTGGCGAACCCAGCACAGAAACGGCGAATTCTTCACTGGCGATGTCTTCAGTGATCGCAATATTTCCGGCAACCCGAACCACAAACAAATCACCGATGCCCTGATCGAAGGCAATTTCTGGTACAACCCGTGAATCTGCACAACTGAGGATAGCGGCAAAGGGAGTTTGTCCTTGGGCTACTTCTGTTAAACGAGCCATGTTCTGGCGAGGATTCTGCTGCTTATTAGAAACAAATCGTTGATTTCCCTCCATCAGCTTCTTGAGTGCCTCGTCAGGAGTCATACGACTCTTGGCAGCACCAGGGTCGTTAGCAATGGCTTGCAGCAGTTCAGCCGCCCTTGCTGAGGAATCAAACTGTTTTGTTAGTGCGCCTGTGCCTAACCATGCGGTTAATGAGCCTGCACCGAGCGCTCCCATGCCATATTTCAGCATGTGTCGGCGCGAAATATTTTTTCGCTCTGAGCCTTGATTCACTCTAATTTTCCCTAAGCTTTATGCATTGTCAAAGTGAATATATTCTTTAGTTTATATCAATCTCTCATATTCTTAATATAAATTAATCAAATCCTCAGTTTTTGACAGTACTTAGTCAAATGTGGGACTTGCATCAGGGTCATAGCCAGGGGTAGTTAACCCTGAGTGGGTCTGGCTTCCTGGTTAACTGACAGCATCCTTCTCGTCACCAACGCACCTCTGCTTATCACCCAACTGGGTGAATCACCAGCATGAAGTGTTATTTCCGTAATCGCTTGTAGTATTAATGTAGTCAATTAAAACTGCCAGTTGCTTGAATTGCAGCAAGTTACACATTCAACTTGATCTTATGACTACGCTAACCATGCGCCCCTATGCCGGGGAAGCCGATTTAGACGCGATCGCACATCTCATAAACGCTTGTGAAGCCGTTGATCGCACGGATTCAGGTACATCTGTCTCCGAACTACGACAATCGTTTGATGACCCATCCGTAGACAAAACCCGTAATATCTATCTTTGGGAAGATGCAGAGAATAAGCTCGTTGGATTGGGTCGGTTGTGGGTTCCTCCAGCAGACAAACTCACTGATGGCTTTCTGGGGTTTCGCGTCCACCCCACGGCACGGGGCAAAGATCTAGAAAGACAGATCCTTGCGTGGGGCGAGGGACGGATGCGCGAGATGAGCCAAGAGCGTGGTGTGCCAGTGAAGCTACGCTCTAGCTCTCGCGCCGATCAATCTGAGCGCATTGCCATACTAGAACGCTCCGGTTTCACCGCCGAGCGCTACTTCTTCACAATGGAGCGATCGCTCTCTCAACCTATCCCAGAACCTCAACTGCCAGAAGGTTTTGTAGTGCGGCAGATGCAAGGAGAACAGGATATTCAGGCTTGGGTAGAAATGTACAACCAGGCATTTATCGATCACTGGAATCATCGTGAATTAACCGTCGAGCGAATGCGACATGAATTGAAAAACCCATACTACAAACCGGAATTAGACTTAATTGCAACTGCAACCGATGGTACCTTTGCGGCTTTCTGCCACTGTCGTATTAATCCAGAAGACAACAAACGAAATGGACGCCAGGAAGGTTTGATTATCTGTCTAGGTACACGGCGAGGCTTTCGTCATAGAGGATTGGGACGGGCAATGTTACTGACTGGAATGCAGCGTTTACAAGCGGCTGGTGTAGAAATAGCCAAGCTTGGTGTTGATGTCGAGAACCCCACGGGTGCGCTTCGGCTTTATGAATCCGTTGGTTTTCACAAAGCTTTCACCCACATTAGCTATTTCAAGGAGGTGTAGCCCTAAGTTAGGCAAAAAAAGTTTTTCCAACCCCTTAACGCTATGTAGTATATCTGTAGTATAACTTTAAGGCAAACGCATAAAACCTTTTTTCCCTCTAACAGGCATAAGACTGGAGTCAATAGCGACTACAGTCTTTTTTGTTTCACCCAAACTTGAATTTTGCCTATATCGTTAATTGAATTAAGCAAGTGCATGGTTTAGCGGTATGTCGATTCAATCAGGGAGAGATGTAAAATTCACACAGGTTCTAGAGAAGTTAACCAAATGGAGACACGAACTGGTTGAACAGATGAGGAATCCTAGCACAACTCAGCCAGCTAGAGAGGAGACTCTGCAATTGAAAAGCCAGCTCGATCAAGCGATCGCCTGTCTCCAGATGTGTGAACGATACCAAATCTCACTGAATGCCAAAGTGATTGAAATCCCTCCACCCAACAATAGCTGTTTATCTCAATATCATTTGATGGATGACTGTGGCTCAATAGAACGCGATTGTTGGACAGAGGTAGAGGCTAATGGCAAATTCATTGCGGTTTTACCTAAAACTCTGCTCATCCAACGGGATGCAGGGGTTCTTTCGTCAACCGCTAAGTCGAACAGTAAGGAATAGAAGACTAAACATTAAGGTGATTCCGTCAGGCTATGCGGTCAAATTGTAGGTTTTAACAACATGTTGTAATAAGCCTTCACAGGCATCTAGCAACAAATCGATTACCTGATCAAATCCTTCCGGTCCGCCGTAATAGGGATCAGGGACTTCTCGCTCACGGTGATGGTTAGCAAAATCACACATCAGTTGTACTTTATCCCGATACTTTCCTGTTGGGTCGAGGGAGAGAATATCTCGATAATTCTCCCGATCCATCGCTAAAATCAGGTCGAAGGTTTCAAAATCCGATTTTTGAAACTGCCGTGCTTGTCCCTTAAGCTTTATCCCCCGACGAAGAGCGGCGGTTGTCATGCGTCGATCGGGAGGAGCACCAATATGATAACCACCAGTCCCAGCCGAATCACAGATAATGCTCTCACCCAGACCCGCTTGTTCAATCAGGTGATTCATAATGTTCTCGGCGGATGGAGAACGGCAGATATTACCAAGGCAGACAAAGAGTAGTTGGCAGGGCATAGGTATAATACTTAGCTTTTTGTGCCGTTAGAACAACGACTAATTGTTAGACAATGAGAATCTCGCACGTTTGTGTTGGGAACAGTTATCGATACCTGTCCTACTCCGCGTAGGCTTCTCGCTGTACCAGTGTTAAGTTTAGCAACGAAACTGTCCCATGCTGCCGTCGTTCCTCTTGAGACCGGATAGCCCAACTCAAGCTCAACCATTGGCACTGTCTTTACGACAATCGTCAACTGGTTACCCTAAATGTAAAAGGATGCTGCCTGATTTCAGGGTAATTTAAGGAAAGTATTGAATGTTCAAGTCGCGCCGCCGCTCCTATCGAAAGCCCCGTCGTTCGTTGCCACTCCCACTCATCCTCTTAGCTATCCCTCTAGCTTTAATTCTCCTGGAATTGTCGGTACGGCTTTTTGTCGGTGTTACGGGTAAAAGCGCTGAATTGGCAGCTTATGAAGGTCAACCGGCTAATGTCACCGCTTACTATCTCCAGTTTCTGAGTCAAGAAAAAAAGCCCTACGACGGTTTACCGGATCGTGGACGCCTTGCCGCCCAACGAAGTCTCGCTGGGGGCTACAAATTAGTCGGCAACCAAAAGAATAGTTTCTGGCAGATTAATGAGCAGGGTTTCCGCGACGATAACCCGGTTCCGTTGAAAAAACCCAAAGACGAAATCCGAATTTTTCTTTTAGGTGGCTCTACTGCTTTCGGTCAATGGAGTGCCAGTAACCAAGCCACCATCGCCAACAAGCTGGAAATCCGTCTAAATGAACGGGTGGCGCAGCAGAGGCGTTCTCCAGAAAAGTACCGACCGATACCGTTACCCGTCTATAAACCGGAACTAGAGAAAGCACTGACTTTACCACTGAAGCTGCGAGAGGGTCAGTATCGAGTAATTAATGCGGCTGTACCGGGCTATGCCTCTGGAAATCAACTCGCTCAACTAGCCCTGCAAATTTTGCCCTACAGCCCAGATGCTGTAATTGTTTTGGATGGATATACTGACCTGATGCTACCAAGTCATAAAGCTCAAACGGATATTCCCGAAATTGACGGCTTTTTGAACAACGCACCAGGACACTTCTGGGCTTACCTCACTGCGAACTTGAGCAATTGGATTACCGACACTTATTTAGTGAAAGCCATACAATACTGGCTGTTGCGTCCGCAGCCATCGCTTAGTCAGCTCAGTTTGGTGGTGGCGGAAAAGACCGCGCCCTTAGAACAACATCTTGCTGCTGACCCGACAGAACTACAGGGTCGTGTGGCACGCTACCACCAATTCCACAAGCAAATGGTCAAGTTGACAACAGGGGCAAACATTCCTTTAGTAATTGCTGTTCAGCCAGAAATTACAGGTCGCGGCACCAGCCAGCTATCTCCCAATGAGCAGAAGCTTTTAAATGAATTGGGGGCTATCTATAAACAACGGGTACAAACAGGCTATGCCCAGTTGGAGAAAGCTACACAGAAACTACAGGATGCGTTTCCCCAAAATGTCAAAACCCTAAACTTTTACCATCTTTACGAAAACTTTCCCAGTCGAGCGTTTTATGACGCTGTTCACTTGACGGAGGAAGGGAATGCTCTGCTAGCAGAGCAATTGTATCAGGCGATCGCAACTGTCCCCAAGCTACAACTTGCTCCTCCCAAAAAAAGGGGGATTGGGAATGATAAGGAAGGATGAGGAAGGGAATTTTTATACGAGGCGATGTCCTCCTATAAACTCCAGCGCGGCGCTAATACCCTTCACACTTCACACTTCATCCTTTCCCAGCCCCTACGGGAGAGCAACTACATTCCTGGAAGATTTAGCCCACTGGTAAGTTCTTCCATGCGTTCGCGCATCGTCGCGGTGGACTTATCGTAGGCATCTCTCATTGCTATTGTCACAAGTTCAGAAAGGGCTTCTGCGCCCTGAGCCATAGCATCAGGAGAAATGGTGACTCTTATCGGCTCTTGGTTGCCGCTCAGAACGACCTTGACGGTACCATCTTCTGATGAACCCTCAATCTCCATCTGCTCCAATTCTTCCTGAAGCTGTTTGGCACCTTGTTGAACCTCTTGGGCTTTTTTGAACGCCTCGGCAAGCTCTTTCATCTTGCCTAAACCGAAGCCAAATCCTTGTCCTTTTGTCATAAAAATCTCCGGGAAGTCTGGGAACCCACTCCTTCCAGGGGTGGGAGGAAAGACAACTCAGCAGCAAAAGCTGCCTACAGTAGTCTTAATCTTAGTACTACTCGTGTCCTTGCGACAGCTTTAGGCAGGTTGAAACTCGCCTAAAATTTTTACCTCTGGCTCTAACCACACAGACCAATGCTGTTCTACTTGCTGTTGAATATGACGGATGATTTGGAAGATATCGCTGGCTTGGGCACCGCCGCAATTAAGGATAAAGTTGGCATGGCGCTCCGCGACTTGAGCACGACCAATGGTGTAGCCTTTTAGGCCTAGTTGTTCAATTAACCAAGCCGCCGGACGAGTATCTGGATTGCGAAACACGCTCCCGCAGCTAGGTAAGTGATAGGGCTGAGAGCGTCGTCGTTGCTCTAAATGTTGAGATGTCGCGGCTCGAACCTGGACTGGATCAGCGCCCGGTTTCAACTGAAAGGTTGCCTCAACGACTAAGCGATCGCCGCCTTGTAAGTTAGAGGTGCGGTACTGAAAGCCCAAGTCTTGGGGGGTTAGCTCCTCCATGAATCCCGTGGGTGAAAGAGTTTGGACATTGACCAATATATCTGCCGTGCAGCTTTTGTGAGCGCCTGCATTCATAACCACTGCGCCGCCGACGGTGCCAGGAATTCCCACTGCCCACTCTAAGCCTTCCCAACCACGTTCTGCGGCTTGCCATGCTAGACGAGCAATGGGTTCACCCGCACCAGCGGTCACTGTCCCTGTTTCCTCGTCGAACTGGGTGTGGCGTAAATGGCGAGTACAGATCACTAAACCGGGCAAGCCGCGATCGCTGATTAATAAATTGGAACCCGCCCCCAAGAGGGTTAGGGGTAATCCTTGAGAGTGCCCCCACTCAAAGCTCGCTTGTAGATCTTCTAGGCGTTGGGGAGCAACGTACCACTCGGCTGGACCTCCGACTCGAAATGAGGTCAGGCTGGCTAAAGAGGCTTGTGAGCGGAGCGGGCAATCGGTTCCGGGCAGGTACAGCAGCGACTCGTTATAAACTATTTTCTTTTGGGTGAGTGTGCTATTAACACGGGGGGGATCGTGGGACAGAGTCATATTAATACGCGTGAAAAGAATGCCAATGGGTCTTGGGCAATGGAGTTGAGACCAACGGTATTGTTCTGGGTTTAATTGAGTGTGGATTGAGGATTAAGCAATTGGCTTGGTTTTTGGGATTGGGGGTTAGGAGCGGGATTTGGGGTTCGGTTTCCCAGTCCGAGACCCCCCAGGCCGATAGTTCCTCCATTAAACTCAGGCTTTCTGGCTCAACTCTTTGGAGCTATCGCTGTCAGCCGTTTGATAAAATTCCATCACCTGGGGAATAATTTGATTCAGATTGCCCGCTCCCAAAAACAGGGCAAGGTCTCCGGGTTGGAGGGTTTGGGTCAGAAATTCAGTGACTGACTCTAGAGTGGGTTGGTAATACACCCTCTTACTCTCGTGACCAGCCCCGTTCGCTGAATGCTGCTTCGCAGCACAGATTTCATCTCGAACCCGCTGGCCTGTTATTTGTCCTAAGTTGGGTTCGCCAGCACTATAAATATCGGTAATCACCACAATGTCAGCATTGTCGAATGCTTTAGCAAATTCTGGCAAGAATGTCAAGGTGCGGGTGTAGCGATGGGGCTGAAAAATTGCCACAATGCGTTGTTGCTCGGACGGTAATCCTAGAGTTTCGCCTCCCCGCAAGCGGGCGGCAGAAAGTGTGGCCTCAATTTCACTGGGGTGATGGGCATAGTCATCAACAAACGAGATGCCATTGCATTTGCCCCGCAGCTCAAAACGGCGCTTGGCTCCTTCAAAGGTAGCGATCGCTTCCGCAATCACGTTAAACTCTAAACCCAGATATCGCCCTACGGCCACGGCGGCTAAGGCGTTGCTGAGATTGTGTTTACCCAGCAGCTTCAGATGTAACTCACCCAAAACCTGATCGCCTTCCCACACACAGGCTGTAGTCCCAAACGGTTGATATCTCACATTATCGACGCTGTAGTCAGCACCGACATCTCTTCGCAGGCTATAGCTTTTGGTGAGTTTGACACGCGACCTCACCGTCTCACAATCAATACACCCGATTAACGTTTGGCAGTGTTGAGCAAACGTCTCGAAGATGCCAATCACCTCTTCGAGTGACTCATAGTGGTCTGGATGATCCAACTCAATATTGGTAATGACACCAATTTTGGGAGAAAGCTTGGCTAAAGACCCATCCGATTCATCCGCTTCGGCAACGAGATAAGGACTCTCCCCTAATCGTGCATTACCCTCCCATGCATCGACCTCACCCCCTACAACAATCGTTGGATCGAGACCCGCTTGCATGAGCAGATAACCAATCAAACTACTTGTTGTCGTTTTGCCATGAGTTCCTGCAACTGCAATGCTTTGGTAATCTTGAATCAAAGCCGCCAGTAAGTCTGAGCGATGAAAAATTGGATAGCCTCGTTCTAAAGCGGCCTGATACTCAGAATTGAATGGATTAATCGCCGTTGAACAGATGACTTGGGGCAAGTCTAAAGGAACTTTTTCTGTCGGTAAGAGCGAGTTCGGTTTTGAGGGTTCACAGGCAATTCCCACATTCGTACTCATACCAATCGCCGTCGGTAATACTTCATAGATGGACTCGCTTCCTGTTCGGAAAAATTCCAAGTTAGTCGCATCTTGCTTTCTAAAAAGATGAGCACCGACCGCTTGCAAACGTTGAGTAATATGCGTCGAACGAATGTCTGACCCAGATACTGGGAGTTGACGCTTTGCTAGAACGTAGGCAAGGGCTGACATTCCAATTCCACCAATCCCGATGAAATGAAATGGCTTCCCGCTAAAATCAACATTATTCGGCATCTTGACTCCTTACACACCACACCACACAAGCCTACTGTGCCAATAACACGCGCTATCATATCAAGAATTGATTTTTCAAGATATAGCGAACAAGAGATTTATCTGAAGTTTCTCGCTATAGGTCTACTTATGATAGATTGTGTTACTGGTCAGTTATATTTTTCTATCCCTAGACGGTTTTTATTATTAAACATATAAGCTAAATCCTGATCCGGAAACTTAAATCTAGGAATGACATTCCTAAGACAGAGGGGCGAGTTTGCGTCTGTCTGACTCGACTGGCTCCGGAACCCCTGTACCCTCCCCTCTTCCCCTAGAACCCCTAACCTGATTAGAGGTGGCAAGCACCAGGCAACCAGGCACTTTTTAGGGGTCAACTCAACATTCTCCGACTAGAGTTATCAGGGGCTGTACAGGAGACCAATAAGGTACAAATCCCACAGATCCCATCATTCTCCAGCTATTAATCCTAACCTTGAGTTAGGTCTAATCTGTGCTGAGTTGGGTATGGAACGAATAGCCATTTTGGGCGGCACATTCGATCCCGTTCACTGGGGACACCTGATGATTGCCGAGACAGCCTTGAGCCAGCTAGAGGTGGAAAGGGTGATTTGGGTACCCGTTCACCGTCCTCCCCATAAACACGGGCGATGCTATAAGCATCGTCGGTTAATGGTGGAAATCGCGATCGCCCAAAACCCAGCGTTTGTCCTCGATCCGAGGCAAGCCAATCATACTGAACCGGATTATGCGATCGATACTTTAGCTGACCTTCAAGATACATATCCTAACCGCCAGTGGTTCTGGATTGTCGGTCTAGACGCCTTCCAGACTTTACCACGATGGTACTGCCGTGAACGACTAATTCCAGCCTGTGATTGGTTAGTGGCACCCCGCACTCTAGCGATGACTTCGACTGATGGTGTAGTCTCGACCCGTACCAGCTATTCCCAGGGAATCGATCCCCAATCAAGCTGGCTGTGTCAACAAGTAGCTGAGCAGCTAAAATCTCAAAATATCCTCATTCGCTGGCAGATGCTACACATGCCACCCATGAGTATCTCCTCCAGCCTGATTCGTCAGTACTGCTCTCAAGGTCACTCCCTTCGCGACTGGGTGCCTGAAGGAGTCCGAGCTTATATTACGACCCACAACCTCTACGTAGAAAATTAGGGATTGAGCGTTGCACACACTCCGGAGGGGGGAGGGGAAGGTGAGCCAAGGTAGTAACACTTGATCCATCATTGCTGGGCAAAGATTGGGAAAAATGCATTCGATCTCCTGCTTTCCGGCTCTCAGGCTCTCGTACTCTGCCGCTTTTGCTTGTCCATTTCCCCTTCTCAACATCTTTAACTAAATTACCTGTTAGAAATACTCAGCCTTTGCGATATGATCGGGAATATTAAAAAAGTATTTACTTAGTTGAAGACAGAGGGCAAGACGCAGTGATTAGAGTAGCGATCAATGGGTTCGGGCGCATCGGCCGCAACTTCGCGCGATGCTGGCTGACCAGAGAAAACAGTCAGATAGACTTAGTGGGCATTAACGATACTTCTGACCCCAGAACCAACGCCCACCTGCTGAGATATGACACCATGCTGGGGACATTGGATGCTGATGTCAGCGCTGATGATAACTCCATCATCCTTAACGGTAAAACCATTAAGTGTGTATCCGATCGCAATCCGCTGAACTTGCCCTGGGCCGATTGGGGAATTGATTTAGTCATCGAATCGACGGGTGTCTTTATTGACAAAGACGGAGCTTCCAAGCATATTGCAGCCGGAGCCAAAAAGGTGCTGATTACGGCTCCTGGTAAAGGGCCAGACGTTGCTACCTTTGTGGTGGGCGTTAATCATAACGACTATGACGACAGCAAGCACAATATTGTGAGTAATGCTAGCTGTACCACTAACTGTCTAGCTCCTTTTGCCAAGGTGCTTCATGAACACTTTGGCATCATTAAAGGGACGATGACTACGACCCACAGCTACACCGGGGATCAGCGTCTTCTGGATGCCAGCCACCGGGATGTTCGCAGGGCAAGGGCGGCAGCGATGAACATCGTGCCAACCACGACCGGTGCAGCAAAAGCCGTGGGTTTGGTTCTACCCGAACTGAAAGGTAAGTTGAATGGTATTGCCTTGCGAGTACCAACCCCGAATGTGTCCGTGGTCGATTTGGTGGTTCAAGTCGAGAAAAGCACCATCGCTGAGCAGGTGAATGACGTTCTCAGAGCTGCCGCCCAAGGCGAACTCAAGGGCGTTTTAGAATACAGTGACCTGCCCCTCGTTTCCTCAGACTATAAGGGTAATGATGCTTCTTCGATTGTGGATGCCAGTCTGACAATGGTCATGGGTGGCGATATGGTCAAAGTTGTTGCTTGGTATGACAACGAGTGGGGTTATTCTCAGCGCGTTGTAGATTTGGCTGAGCACATGGCGAAGAACTGGCAGAGTTAGTCAATCGATTTGGGATTTTAGAGGGGGAGTTTTAGCGCAAGCACACCGACATCTAACCAGCCCAAATCCAAGTCTAAATTTACTGTTGTTTGAATCTGGATGAGGGTAACCGATTGGGTTTCCCTCATTTTTGTCATACTTATTCACAAAAAGATGAGTGTCTATTCATTTTTCAGGAACCGAGGCAGTAATATCACTTCCTTTTAGGTACTCATCGTTCAAGTTGAGAGGGAGAGAGGGGAAAGAGGAAAAAAATTAATAATGGCTGTGTAAACGGAAGCGATAAATACCCAATCTCAAAAATGCTGAAATCCCCGATTAAGCGTCAACCGTTCATCAGCAAAAGTGTCAGCCCTGTCTCTTAACCAAACCTCTTTCCCCGTCGTAATCGTGCCAATCACGGCTGATCCTTCACCTAGTTGTTCCACCAAGGTTTTAGCCGGTTCTGGAGGCAAGCACAGCACGAGTTCAAAGTCTTCACCGCCATATAATGCCCAGTTCATGGCTTGATCTGGAGTCACGAACTGATGCAAGACGAGTGGGAAGAGAATCTGGGTTCGTTCAAGTTCTGCACCTACGCCACTGGCACGGCAAATTTGTAAGACTGCATCGGCTAACCCATCGCTACTATCCATTCCAGCTAGGGTAATGGGTAATGGAGAATCTAAAATTTTCCCCAGAGTAGGTAGGACATCAAGTCTGGGTTTAGGGCGTTGGTGAGCTTGGATTAAATGCGATCGCTCATCATTCTGCAAATGTTTCCCGAAGTCTGGGTTAAGTAATAATTCTAACCCTGCTCGCGAGGCACCATGAACACCTGTCACAATAATTGCATCCCCAACGTTAGCAGCATTGCGACGAATAATCCGGGAAGGGGAGACTTGACCAAAAGCCGTTATCGCGAGACTGACAATGGGTGAGCGTACCACATCACCGCCAACAATCTGTGTATTGTATTGCTGCAAGCAATCACTTAAACCCTGGTACACTCCCTCCACCCAACTCACTGAGGTATCACCAGTAACATTTAAACCCACCGTGATACCTAAAGGAGAGGCTCCCATTGCGGCTAAATCAGATAAATTGGCGGCAGCAGCACGCCAACCGACATCTTCTGGACTGGTGGTGCGATCGCTAAAATGTACCCCATCCACCAAAACATCCGTTGTCACGACCAACGATTGCCCCGAATTTGGAAATGGAAGGACGGCAGCATCATCGCCCACGATATCTTGAGGACAAAATCGCTGCAAGCGCTCTAGCAGTCCCTGTTCCCCAATATCTCGAACGAGTAGGGAGGACAATTCACTACTCATGCCGATTTGTCAGCACGAGGACGCCCCTGAATCTTAGGGAAGCGATAGAAGGTGTCCCCGTCGGCATCCACTTCAGGAACCGCTCCAAACATCTTCACCTGACGATCTAAATACTTCCGCACTTGCTCCACATCTACCCTCGATGCTGCCGTTAGCTGAATCAGAGAAATACAACTGCTTTGTTCTTCGAGTAGCTGATAGAAGGCATCATCCAACTGCTGGCGATTGAACGCCGTTTCCAACTGCTGCTGGCGATTGAGTGGGCCAACACGCAGAAATACGCCCGCCAGAATGACGAGCGTAATCACGAGTAGGAGGTCAACAATTGGCATTGAGAATCGATCAACTACGAGGTTGGGGTGTCAAGTATCGTGGGTTGAGAATTAGGAGTGATTACCGCTTCTTTTTCGGCTATAGCCTCAGTAACTTGCGAATCGACTACATTCTCAGCCTCTTCAACCACTTTAGCGGATTCAATTTCATCCGGCTTTGTCAGCGCTTGTTCTTGCCCAGATGAAGCCTCCGCGACTTGGGGCGTGACTAAATTCTCCGCTCCCTTCACAACTTTAGCGGATTGGATGACATCGCCCTCTTTCAGCTTTTCGAGTACCTCCTTGCCCTCGACGAGATAACCAAAGACGGAATAACGTCCATCCAGAAGGTTGAGACCGGCTGGGGTTAATTCCGGTTCAAACAAGAAGAAGAAGAACTGAGATGAGCCACCATTTGGGTCATCTCCTGGACGCGCCATGGCTACGGTACCGTAAGCTGAGAAGGGCAGCACAGGCTGATCCCGGTAACGACCCGCGTCTTCTAAGGTAATGCCATAGACTGGCTCGGAGTCTCCTCTAACGAGGACTTCTAGGGGAATGGCTCGGTATTCACCTGTTGCGGGGTCAACAAAACCCTCTTCTTTTCCTGGTGGATCGCCAACTTGCAACACGTAGAAGTCTTCGGCGCGGATAAACTCCAGTCCGTTATAAAACCCTCGCTCCACCAAGTCCACAAAGTTACCCGCCGTGACTGGGGCACTGTAACCATCAAGCACGACCGTTAAGTTCCCTTTGTTGGTGGTCATTTCTACAGTAGCGCGGCCTTTGAGCTGAGGCAGGTGACTGTACTCTGAGGGTACCTCGAAGGGAAATTCCCCCATCATCAACTCTTCGAGTTCACCCACTTGATCGAGGATTTGACGCCGTAGGCTCAAGATCGTTTCTTTATCTTTCGCTTCAACCGCTTCTCGGATTGAGGTAATGCCTTGATTCATTTGAGCAATCAAAGCTTCGGCTTGGGGTTGTTTCTCAATCGGGATGTCGGCGAGAAGTTTCTCGGTGCGATCGCTTAAAATTGTCGCCGCTTTGGTAATATCTCTACCGACCGGACTCCAGCGCTTAGCCCGTAATTGTGTGGAAATATCTTCAAGACTGGCTTGAATATCCCGCACAAACTGATTATCAATCGGTAGGGAATATCGCAATAAAGCTTTGCCATCTGTGATCGCATTTCCCACAGGTAATCGGCTTTCGCGGGCGGGTTGGCTGTTGCCCCCATCCCACCAAGCCCCAGACAAACCGAGGGAGAGCGTAACTAAGAGCAGCGCTAGGAGGCTGGTCTTTGTCAAGCGTTTGTACCAATCAAGCTTGAGAATTTTTGAAAATCGCATAGCTATATCACTGAAGACTTCGCACCATTCGGTTTGAGGCTTATCCACAGCATGAAAGAACTTTATTTTTCATCTTGCCATGAAGGGTTACACCTGAGACGATTGCAGGTTGAAGCTGAGCAGGGTGAGCCAGTCGGTAGATTCTCAATGAAACCGCGTTTTTTAACCTTGAGCCTTGCAACTTTCCCACCTCTAACTTTGATGGTCGCAACAGAGGTAAAATAAAGTGCCGATAGCCAAGCAGTCGCGAATCTATCGAGCGTCTTGTTGTGCCCTTTGAAACAGGTTCATGATTTCTAGTAACGACTTTCGCCCTGGTGTCACGATTGAGTTAGATGGGTCTGTATGGCGGGTGGTGGAGTTTCTCCACGTCAAGCCTGGAAAGGGTTCCGCCTTTGTGCGTACAAAACTGAAAAACGTGCAAAGTGGAAGTGTTGTTGAGAAAACCTTCCGCGCTGGGGAAACGGTACCCCAAGCTAATTTGGAAAAGCGCACAATGCAGCATACCTACAAAGAAGCTGACCAGTTTGTCTTCATGGATATGGAAACCTATGAGGAAAGCCGCCTGAACTCATCACAAATTGGCGAACGTGTCAAGTATCTGAGTGAAGGGATGGAGGTTAATGTTGTAACTTGGGGTGAGCAAGTTCTTGAAGTAGAACTTCCCAACTCGGTCGTGTTGGAAGTTGTGGATACCGACCCCGGTGTCAAAGGCGATACCGCCACCGGTGGGACGAAACCCGCGATCGTTTCAACGGGTGCTCAGGTCATGGTTCCTCTGTTTATTTCGATCGGTGAACGGATTAAAATCGACACCCGTAACGACTCCTACTTGGGTCGCGAATAATCGGTTTTGACCAGGCAAGAAGCATCGGGGTGGGTTGAATGTTGGCAAGTCTTGGGGTTGAGTGTATGACCCGTTGCAAGTTGGCTGTTAATAAAGATAACCTTTAACCTTCTTTCCCGACGCGACGCTTGAGCACATGCTCCGAAAGGGCTTATGCTGTGCCATACAACCTTTTAACCTTCAATCCTCTCACCTTCAACCTTCAAGCTGTTTCTCGCCCCTAGTTCCTGATTTAGTTGTGACATTAGATTTTAATCAACTTCGCGAATTGCTCACTGCGATCGCTCAAACCGATATTGCGGAATTGACCTTAAAAAGTGCTGACTTTGAACTGACAGTGCGTAAAGGCATTCCCATGGCGACGAGTGTTGCCCCAGATCTGAGTAGTTCTGGCGGCAACACCATTTCGGGATTGGTCAGTACATCTACCCCAGCGGCAACCCTGCCGACGCCATTGACTCCTTCCCCGGCAAGTACCACCGCCGAGGCGGCACCACCTCCCCCTGTGGCGGCGACTCCAACCGTAGACCCCAAATGGATAGAAGTTAAATCCCCTATGGTGGGGACATTTTACCGTTCCCCAGCTCCAGATGAACCGCCTTTTGTGGAAGTGGGCGATCGCATCCGCACGGGGCAAACCATTTGCATCATCGAAGCGATGAAGCTGATGAATGAAATTGAAGCCGAAGTCTCCGGACAGGTGATGGAACTTTTGGTGCAGAATGGAGAACCCGTGGAGTACGACCAGCCATTGATGCGGATTAATCCGGGTTAACCCCTTAATCTTCGAGAGCGTGGGCTTTCTGACTCGATTTCTGAAAGGATTCCTTGAAGATTACTCCATTGTTATCAATAGACTAACGATAGCTGGTAAAATTTGGGGATCACTTAGTTCGGGATTGTAGGGATGCCCACAGCGAACACTGTACCACAAGAAGTAGTACAACAAGTTGCTGAATATTTTAGTATCTTGAGTGAGCCAATGCGACTGCGAATTTTAAATTTGCTTCGTGAAGGCGAAAAATGTGTACAAGAGCTAGTAGAGGCAACAGCCACGAGTCAGGCGAATGTATCCAAGCACCTCAAGGTGATGCTGCAAGCCGGTATCCTCAGTCGTCGATCTGAAGGAACATCGGCTTACTACAAAGTAGAAGATGAATTAATTTTTGAGCTTTGTAATTTGGTTTGCGATCGCCTCGCCACACGAATTGAGCAGCAAGCCCGTCATTTCCGGGACTTCAGTCTTACCAATAAGGAGTAACATGGACTTCCCTGTGTGGAAAATAGAAATTCGCGATTGGAGAAGCCTGATAAATTTATAAATTAAAGTTTTGCTCAAAGCTTTGGCGAGTCATCGGCTGATCCAGCATTAACCCCTCACCCCCTAGAACTTCAAGGGGCTTCCCTTCCACAGAAATCCAAACCTTAGCGGCTGGATCTAAACTGCTGGCTGTGTAGATCACCTGCGCTACCCGACCTGTCATTGAGGCACTACCGCCACCCTCGGTAAATTCCTCGGACAAATCGACATGAACGCCGTCAGCTTGCAAAGAGACATTCTTGAGTTTCGTTCCCTGAGGAATGGTTGTGCTAAAAGCCTGATTAACTGGCCCGGCTAATAAGCTTTCAAATGCCCCCTCTAAGATGTCACTGGGTTTATCGGTTTTCTTTAAGGTAACCGAACTGGGAACTACCTCTATTTTGTTATTGACATTATTGACCCAATAAATCTTAACGGTTTCCTCAGCAGTGGGCTGAACAGGTTGCGGTGAGGGCAGGGTAGGATTACTGGGTTGAGATGTGGTTGGTGCTTGCGTTGTTGTCTGGGGTGGTGTTTGGGACGACTGATTTGAATTCCACACCCACCAAGTTGCACCTGCACCTGCTGTGACTAATGCCGCAGAAACACTAGCAATCAAACCGATAGGAATGCGACGAGCATTGTGATTGTGTTGGTCTTGCATATCAAGAAACCTCCATGAAAATTAGAGAACATGGGTGTACAGAGGTTTTACATAAGACACCTGAACACGATAAATTATGGACGACGCCCCCCTGTGATAGATGCAGACGACGGGTTTGAGGCATCAACTCGGACAAATGCTGCTACTCCTAACTCATCCGTATCTATCTTCAATTGTAAGACTCGTGCCGTAATCCCTGCCTCTTCCAAGGTGCGGAGATCGAATCGTCTACCGATGCCCTCAGAGAACCCTGCAATTAAAATAGGTGAGAGCGATTGTCCGTTGAGAGTAACGGCGGGTTCCGTGAGTTTTAAGCTGTGTCCGGCAGTAAAACTCAGTCCCGACTCCACCATCAGCGCCGTTGTGGCGGCATCTTTTTGGCGCAACTCGACCTGAAAGCGGATGCGGTTGTTGCCCAAAAAATCCATCCGGGGATTGAGAACCTCATAAGCCTCTGGGGAACCTCCCAAAAAGCGACTACCCAGAACTCGCAAGCGAGCCATAATAGCGGGTGACTGCAAAGCCTTGTTGATATCTGCCTCGGTAAGAGCAAAACGTACCCCTGCTTGTGCCGGTTGGCGTAGCGCCGCCTTGGGCGACCTCTGACCCCCCTGCCTGAGACGCTGTAAGTCAACATTCAGAGGGTCTGTTTCTATTTCCAAGGCCCCAATGCGAATATCCGGAGTGAGCCATAATCCTCGACCTGCAATCCGCACTCGCTCCACTTTACCCTGTACTAATTGGTAACTAGGTGCGTTGTCCACACGAACTTGCAATTGCTCCACCTTATTCAATCGGGAGCGGAGATTATTGGCAATAATTTTATCTGTTATAAGCCCAATGGGGGAAACAAGGGCGAGCAAGCTAGAGAGGAGAATCGTAATAAATTCCATGTTCTATTAAGTTTAAGTTGATTTTGCAGGAATCAACAAATCTGTGATTAAAGGCAAATGGTCGGAACCAACTTTACGACCCGTGCGAATCTTTAAGACTTTAATATCTTCACCGACTAAACAATGATCGATAGGAATAGATAATAGTGGATAGTAAGTCGGCCATGTGGGTAAAATGCCAAAACCCCTTCGTGCATTGCGTAGTCCTGCTTTACTGACAAAGCGCTTATAATAGGGAGACCACATTGTTACATTCAAATCTCCAACCACCAAAGAATTTTTTTTATTTGTAACCTGAACGGCAATGGCATCCAGTTGGCTGTTTCTTTCCTCAAAAAAAGCCTTTCCAGTTGCCATAGAGGGATGGGAAGCGACAAGTGAAATCATGTTTCCTTGAATGGTGACATCCGCCAAGACACTTCTTCTACCCTTTCCTAAGGACTTAACGGCTTTGTTTTCCAGAGGTAGCTTGCTATAGAGGGCTGTCCCATCTATCTCCTCATCTTGGTGAGCTATGGAGTAGGGAAGAATATCTTGTAAAACTTCTAATTTTTTGGCTCCCGTCTTGCCGACTTCCAGGAAAACTGCAATATCAGGCTTTTCTTCCCTCACTAGAGAAATGACTTTAGCATAGTTATTATGATATTTATCAACATTGGACTGTAAAATTCTGATTTTTTGTCCCTGGATATTATTGGCACTACCAAATGACTGAGGAAAATACCAAGGCGCAATATCATATAGGTTAATGAGGAGACAGAATAAACTTAAACCTAATCCTAAGCTATGGCGTGTGAACAAAAAGAAAAAGAAGGGACAAAAGCTAACGATTAAATATTGCAGTTTGAAATGAGAAGTTAGTTCTAGGTGCCTATTAAATAGTCCAAAATACCCAGTCAGAGAAAGTAAGGTTAGCAAAACTGTTCCAATGAGGAATATTTTGTCAAAGATAGATTTGAAGATAAGTCGCCATTTCATAACGAAAGCTAAACGAAATAAACAGGCAAAAGTTGGGTTTCGCTGCCGCTCTACCCAACCGACTACAATTGAACACAACTCAAAATAACTCAGTGTTAGTTATTGCAAGGCAGCGTTAATCCAGTCTTTTAAGGTTGATACCACTTTATCCAGGGGAATATCCTGGGATTTTTTGGTGGCTCGTTCGACAACTTCTAATTTACCGTCTTTGAGCGATCGCCCGGTTACTATTCGGTAGGGAATTCCGATTAAGTCGGCATCTTTGAACTTAACACCTGCCCGTTCGTTGCGGTCATCGAGGAGAGTTTCAATCCCTGCTTTGTTCAGTTCGGCGTAGAGTTTCTCTGCCGCTGCCATTTGCTCGATATCTCCCACATTGGGAACGCAGATGATGACGTGATAAGGTGCAATCATCACAGGCCAGATGATGCCATCTTTGTCATAAGACTGCTCGACGGCTGCCTGAGCTAGACGCGACACGCCGACACCGTAACATCCCATATATAGGGGACATTCTTCGCCGGATTCGCTGGTGTAGGTGGCACCCATCGCTTTAGAGTATTTCGTTCCTAATTGGAAGATGTGTCCAGCTTCGATGCCGCGTGCGCTTTGGAGCGTTTGGCTGGGGTTGTGGATGGCGCGATCGCCTATTTTTGCCTTACGTACATCGACCTCTATTTTAGGTAACTGGAATTGTTCGCCCCAGTTCGCCCCAACGACGTGATAACCTGACTCGTTGGAACCTGTGACGAAGTTTTTTAGATCGACGGCTGTCTTATCCACCAACCGCAAAAACTGAGGGATGACCCCCCCCTGCCCCCCCTTGTCAAGGGGGGAGGTTCCGGACTGGGGACTTGCTTCTGTTCCCCCCGTTACTGAGGGCGCAACTTCCCCGCTTCCTGTTCCCCCCCTTACTAAGGGGGGGTTAGGGGGGGTCGAATTGATGTAATCGTCTGCGATATCTGGGGCAATGTAGCCCAAGGGTAGCGGTTTAGATGCCCATTTTTGTTGAGCAGTCGCATCGGGTACTGTTAGCGAGAGGAGGGTTTTGGCATTGTACTGCTCTGCCAGCTTCACCAGCTCATTATTTAGCTTCACCTCGTTAACATCTTGGTCGCCTCGGATGCTCACTAGCACGAGTACCGTCATACCATTGTCATAGATGGCTTGGTAGAGGACGTTTTTGACGATTTGGGTGGGTGAGCATTTCAGGAATTCACTCAGGGAGTCAATGGTTGGGGTGTTGGGGGTTTCGCGTTTTTCGTAGCTGGTGAAGGGTGAGGGTTCGGCATCGGGTGGCAAGGATACTGCTTTTTCTACGTTGGCAGAGTACTGACCATCTTCGGTGTAGAGAACCTCATCTTCTCCCGCTTCTGCCAATATCATGAACTCGGTGGAACCCGAACCGCCAATTGCCCCGGAGTCTGCTTCTACGGGTCTGAACTTCAGACCAGAGCGGCGCAGCATGTTGCTGTACGCTTGGTACATATCCTGATAGGTCTTTTTCAGGCTCTCTTCATCGGTATGGAAGGAGTAGCCGTCTTTCATGATGAACTCGCGACCGCGCATGAGTCCGAAGCGAGGGCGAATTTCATCCCGGAATTTGGTTTGAATTTGGTACAGGTGCACCGGGAGTTGGCGGTAGGAGCGAATCATGTCACGAGCAATGGTCGTGATTACCTCTTCATGGGTGGGGCCGAGTGCCACTTCTCGCTCTTGCCGATCTGGGAAGGCGAACATGATGCCTTCGGCTTTGGTGTAGGTATCCCAACGTCCGGACTCTTTCCACAATTCTGAGGGTTGCAACTGGGGTAGGAGACATTCTTGAGCACCTGTGGCATTCATCTCCTCGCGCACAATTTGGGAGACTTTTTGCAGGACGCGCCACATTAAGGGGAGATAGGCGTAAATCCCGCTACCGATGCGACGTATGTAGCCTGCGCGGAGTAGTAGTTTGTGACTGGGGATTTCCGCTTCTGCTGGGTCTTCCCGCAGGGTGACGAAAAGCATATTAGACAGTCGCATCGTATGTTCCCTTTCTCTTACTGGATTCTTGCTATCTCAGTCTAGAACATTGGTTGCAACGCTTCAGCAGGGAAGTTTTAGCAGGTACTACACAGTGTCTAGTCCTCTCAGTCTACTTCTAGGTCTGCTCCAGGGAAGTCGGAAAAAGCTTTATCAAAATATTTTGCTAGCTGGATATCTCGATCAGATATTTGATGCTCAATGTCCCAAGTTGATAGGTAAACATCAACTGTTTTCCAAATATTTTCCCATCGAGGATGGTGTAGTGCAATTTCGCATCCAGCTGCAACCTGATTCATGAATCCGACTGCATCAAGAAAACTCTTGAACTTATAGCGCCGAAAAATTTCAGTACGGACTTTGGTTGGATCGTCAGGGTTTTGATTAATAACTTTTTTCCAACTTGATAGATTGCCCTTCAGAGCAATCTGGAGTTTCTCCTCAGTAATTGGATCGGGTTTTTCTGGAGGAGGAGTTGGGTACACTCCTAAAGACTTGTTTCTTGTGAGGGAACTTTCATTATTTTTAGGTTTGTTAATAACTAACTTTAGTTGTTCAAGAACAAGCTTAATATCATGAGCCCAATAGGCATCGCGAATCTCTACTGCCTGCCTCTCAGTTAAGGCACTAATTGAGGCAGGCAACTTATCAGAAGGAGGTATTTTGGCACCTCTAACCAACAACGGTAACAATTTTTTACCATTGCGAAGGGTAAACTCAATCTCCCGACGAACCCAATCATTGTCTTGATCTATACGGCGCAGCCCATACTCATCACTAATCCGGAGCCAGTCTGGACCTATAACCACGATGACAATTTGAGCAGCTTGTAGAGCTTCCTCCAATTCCTCTGACCATTGTGTTCCAATCTCAATAGAGGATGTATCCATAAATACAACCTCTTCGCCTAGCTCCCGAGAAATCGTACTGTGCAAACGTCCAGCCTCGGCAGCACTGTCTGCTCTTCGGTAACTAATAAAAATGGGTACACTCATTACACAAGCTCACTTTATATAAAGTAGATTACTGGCTAACTATTTGCTGAACCACTTGCGATAAATTAATTAGCTTTTCTGAGATATTATTCGACACTCAGTAGACTTAATCCGGGAACCTTGAAAGCATTGTAGCAATGAGTGAGGACACTGCTGTAGATACTAAAGAGTAAAGAGTGATCGCACACAAAGCCTCCTTCACCTTTTTGCTGCCTCGCATAAATTTGGATGACATGAACAGTAGGTGCGATCGCCTCTTATCCACTAAGTCACCGCATCCGAATCAAATATAACCTCGAACTCAGTAGCAGGCATCCACTTACCAAGAAAGCGCTTATGATTTTCCGCTTCCATGCGACTGTAGAAGCGACCAACCGTATAGTGTTGAGCATTCGGCAACAACCTAACCAGTGTCCAGGGATAATTCTTTTGATTCCAGAAGCGTTGCGTCGAATCTGGGGATTGTTCTGCTATTCGACCGCAGCCCCGATGCTCCAAAATAGAAGAAATTTGAGCTAAAAGTTGCGCTCTCTCTGGTGTCTCATCATTCGGTAACAAGCTCCATTCACGCACTGGTGGGGGTAGCCAAGTCAAGGTGTAAGAAACGGAGCCTTTGCAAAGATACCAAGACAAGCGGCGCGGCTGTTTGCGGCAGTTGAAGCCATCGGCGCGTAAAGACGCAACAACCCTGTCGCCCTCAGTTTGGAGGCGAAGCCATTCGGAGTGTTTCATTGGTATGATTTGGGTAACGTTTTTAGGAAAGGGCGATCTGCAAGGATTGCAAAATTGCGATAAATGCAAAAATGCGATCGCCTGTTATTTCTGGAAAATACACATCTTGCACTAGAGCCTTGAATTAAAATTCAGGCTCAAAGCTTAAACCCGTTAAAACGGGTTGAAATCTTCATGCAGTCAGCTTTAGCTGACTTTAGCTATTAGCCCGAAATTTATTTCAGGGCGGGGTTGGGCTTCCAGCTATATCGTCTCGCGCATCACCTCCTGTGCCGCTACACATCCGACACAACTTGCTTCGTATGAGAAACTACCCATAGAGAGACAGGGAAACAGGAAGTATAGGGCTTCCCATAGGCGTTTCCCCGTCGGTTTTCTAGTCATAACTATGCGAAACGCACAGTCAACTGTTAGGATGGTAGAACATCAAAACTCAAATAGCAACCCTAAATTGACAACTCTCAAAGAACTTCGTGAGTACATAGGGTTAACACAGGAGGAACTAGGGCAAGCACTAGGCATTACGGCTAGTACTATCAGCCGCTACGAACGCGGTCAACATCAGCGAATTAAGTTCACGTTTTCTCAAATAAAGCGGCTACAAGCCTTGTTAGAACAGGCTGGATTATCAATCAACGACTTACCCGACGACATTGACTGAGGCGGTATCAGTTCATTCCAGTCTCAAGAGGAGGTTGCAACAGCTATGAAGAGAGGCTGAGGGAGGGGATGCGTCGCGCTTGTTGGTGTGGGGAGTGCGATCGCGTTGCTAACTTCGATGCTGTGCAATTTGCTGGCGGATTGCTGTTTGAATCTTGTTATCGAAGTCTGGGTCATCAACTCTTGTAATGACTGGATGCGATCGCTCTCGACGCCTTGCTAGATAAGCCTGAAAAGCAGCTTTATCTTCTCGATGCTTGAGAAAGTACCGCCTTAACTCTTTGTAAGACATAGCCGTGTAGTCCACTTGACTCATTACAGCACCTCCCCATCTGGAGTAACTTCAAACTCGATTTCCTTGTTCTGCCCTGCCAAAATATATAAATTCTGAGTTCGACCGTCGATGCAAATAAGGTGGATGGGCTGAAACAGAATATATGTCAACTGGTAGCCAATTCGATACAAACACCTCAGTTGCGCGTCGGTAGGCATCAAACTTCCTGTTAGGAGAAGAATGTCTCTTCAGTATAACTTTAGGTGCGATCGCCCGTTATTTCATGGAAGACCTTAAACAATACGAGCAAGTAATTTTCTGTTAATTGTCTAGGCATTACCCCCTTAGTCCACTCGTCTACCCGCGAGTCAGCAAGGGAATTAATTCCCTTGCTCATAGCCAAAGTCCTCTGAAGAGGACTAAAAGATTGCAGCACAAGAAATTCAGTCCACTTAAGTGGACTTGATCTACTCGCTGTAGAGTTTAAACTCTTGGCGGACTTGATTGGTGTGAGAAACTACCCATAGAGAGACACTGCTAGGATTAAGCTACAACTGTCTCTCAGAAATTCCTAATTCGTGCCGAAGACAAAACCTGCCGATATTTGCCAAGTACGCTGTTTTAACACAGACTTAGTCGCTCATGTGCGTGATTCTTTGCCTGATGACGAGACTCTTGAAACGGCGGAGACTCTCTTTGCAGCACTGGCAGATAAATCTCGGCTAAAAATTCTTCACGCTCTCAGCAATGGGCAAGAACTCTGTGTTTGTGATGTCGCGACTGTATTGGATGCACAAGTATCGGCAGCATCTCATCACCTACGAAAGCTGCGTGACCTTAAGCTCCTGAAATACAGAAACGAGGGGAAATTGGTCTACTATTCGTTGCGAGATGAGTTGGTCACCCAAGTTTTGAACCATGTCTTTAAAGAGGACAGTTAAACAAGATATCTAAATTTTTTTGCTCAATCATTCAAACATTCTTTTGAATATCATAATGTATAGACAGCATTATAGAGGTGAGCCATGTCCGACCACTGCTGTCAGAAGAAATCCTGCGAACTAGAAAAGCTGACCCAGCGGCAAAGCAAAGTTTTATGGACTGTACTGGGAATCAATGCCGTGATGTTTGGTGTTGAGTTGCTGTCGGGTATCAGGTCAAATTCCCTGGCGCTGACAGGCGACTCACTGGATATGCTAGGCGATGCAATTGCTTACGGTAGTAGTCTATATGTCATCAACATGGGTAGAAAGGCTCATGCCCGATCTGCCATCCTCAAAGGAAGCATCATGTTCTTATCGGCTATAGCTGTGTTTGCGAGGGCAGCCTATCAATTAGCCAATAACACGCCTCCAGAACTGAAAATGATGAGTACCATCGGCATTGTGGCTCTGTGTGCTAACTTGTTCTGTTTATATCTCCTCACACAACACCGCAACGACAATATTAATATGTCATCTGTGTGGCTTTGCTCTCGTAATGACATTATTGCAAACACGTCCGTCCTTGGTGCCGCAGGGTTAGTTTACCTGACAGGTTCATCATTGCCCGACATCGTAGTTGGAATCTTTCTCGCATTCGTTTTTGCTAAATCAGCAGGAGTCGTTCTCTCTCAATCGTGGCGACAGTTGAGGCAGGCATAGCTATGATAGCGAGGCACTAAAGGGAAGCCCCCTAGGAACTTCCCTTGAACCCTTCCCACAAATGAGCAAAAGTCTCTTTTGTAATAGGTATCAACTTAACCGAGTTCTTCTAATACCAATTCACTAAATGCTTGCTACAGATAGTTTTCTTGTTCCCCCCTTGATAAGGGGGACTAGGGGGGTCGATGTGTAACGGATTAAAAGTGAAATGGTATAAACTAATCGTCTTTCAAATTGCATCTTTGCGTCTTTTCTGCAATTGAGATGATGCAATTTGCACATCAGCTTTGTGATCCTATTGTGCTTCTGGCTAACGCTTCGCGATCGCTCACATTCGTTGCTGTGTTACGGTGCACAAACAAAACGGAAGCAAGAATTTGCAAATTAATCGAGATGAGCTTCATCCAATTCCTCAATCGCAGGGGGTTCGTCACCAGGCATCCGTAGGACTTCAACCATCTCCTGAACTTCCAAAGGTGGGGGGGGTGTCACACGCGAAACACTCCAAGTGACAATGAAATTAAGCACCATGCCGAGTGTGCCAATTCCTTCAGCCGAGACACCAAAAAACCAGGGCTGCATTCCATAGAATTTGACCCCAATAATATAAAAGATTGTGAAACATAAACCCACAATCATTCCTGCGATCGCACCTTCTCGATTTGTCCGTTTATCAAACACTCCCAGGATAATAATCGGGAAGAAACTCGCCGCCGCCAAACCAAAAGCAAAGGCAACAACCTGCGCGACAAACCCCGGTGGATTCACTCCGAAATAACCCGCGATCGCTAAGGCAAATCCCACCATCACTCGCCCCACCATCACCCGCAACGATTCACTCGCTCCAGGATTAATCATCCGGTAATAAATGTCATGGGCGAAAGCGCTAGAAATGACTAGTAGCAACCCTGATGCCGTCGATAAAGCCGCTGCTAAACCCCCAACAGCTACTAAAGCAATTACCCAAGGTGCTAGTTTTGCCACTTCTGGCGTTGAGAGGACAATAATATCGGGGTCAATTACAATTTCGCTAGTTGTTTTATCAGGCTTCAACTCAATTCGCCCATTGCCATCTTTGTCCTCAAAGGTCAATAGTTTGGTATTTTCCCACTTCTTCGCCCAGTCCAATTGATGGATTTCTTCAATTGTGTGATTGTGCAATGAACTAATTAAGTTGTAGCGGGCAAATGTGGCTAAAGCGGGTGCAGTCGTGTACAGCAATGCGATAAATAATAGCGCCCAACCGGCAGAGTAGCGTGCGGCGCGTACATCAGGAACGGTGTAAAAACGGACAATCACATGAGGTAGTCCCGCTGTTCCTACCATTAGTGCGATGGTGATGAACAAAACATCCAGCATCGACTTATTGGCAAACGGCTTCGTATATTCTTGGAAACCGAGATCAAGCTGGACTTGGTTGAGTTTCGGGACAATATCGCTAAAGGCGAAGGACAACTGAGGGATAGGGTTTTTGGTAAGGAGTAGGGAAATTGCGATCGCCGGAATTAGGTAAGCAATAATTAACACAAAGTATTGCGCTACCTGAGTCCAGGTAATGCCTTTCATTCCCCCCAGCACCGAGAAAAAGCCGACAATCACCATCCCGATGATCACACCCGTGCTAATGTCTACCTGGAGAAAGCGGCTAAACACAATCCCCACACCCCTCATTTGTCCTGCCACATAAGTCATGGAGACAAAGATTGCCGCAATCACAGCGACGACACGAGCAACGTTGGAATAATAGCGATCGCCCACAAAATCCGGTACTGTATATTTGCCGAACTTCCGCAGGTAGGGAGCCAACAACAGAGCTAACAGCACGTAGCCGCCAGTCCAACCCATCAGGTAAATCGAGCCATCATAACCTAGGAAGGAAATCAGCCCCGCCATCGAGATAAACGAAGCCGCTGACATCCAATCCGCCGCCGTAGCTGCACCATTCGCGAGGGCAGGAACACCCTGCCCAGCCACAAAAAAGCCTTTGCTATCTTTAACGCGAGAACGCCACCCAATGTAGAGATACAAAATAAAAGAGATAATGACCAGAGTCGTTGTCCAAGCCTCAACCGACATTTATTTACTTCTCCTATTGACACCATATTTGCGATCAATCTTGTCCATCTGCACGGCGTAGACAAAAATCAATCCAACGAAGACGAAAATAGAGCCTTGCTGCGCCATCCAGAAGCCGAAGGGTACGCCGCCCAAACGGATATTATTCAAAGGCTGGACAAGAAGGATACTGAAGACAAGGGACACCAGTGCCCAAACAATGAGGAGATTCCTAATTAAAGCGGTGTTGGCACGCCAGTAAGCCTGACGCTTATCTTGGTTCATAATTTTGACTTTTTAAACGCTCAGAGGAATATCTTATTAAACACTATTTAATTTGTGGTTATATTCAGTTGGATATCCTTGACTTTTGTCAAGAGCATCAAGCGTTTTTTATCAATTCTTATTAGACAATGTGTAAATTCTGTGTTTATGACAAAACGATGTAATCGAAGTTGTATTCATTCCGTAGCACATTCGTTTTCTCTCCAACCCTGCCTTTGTCATGACGACTAGGGGTGATAAAAAACCGCCGATTTTAGGCGCGGCAAAACAGACAAAAGAAACTTTGATGTTTCTTATCTCGCTTTAATGAAGCCGTAGAAAAGTTTTGTCTAGATTTAATAAAACCGTAAGAATACTGAGCAAATTTACTTAGATATAGATGATGATAGATGGTGAGTTGGGCTGAGGGGCGTCTGCTATCAAAATTCCGTGTTAAGGAGAATTATTGGTATGTCCCTATCTCCCTCGAAAACCAATCTGCTAAAAGCCCGAAAACTCCTGGGACTTTTAGCTTTTTTTTGTCTTTTGCCCGTTCCTGTGCAAGCTCAATCTATCACTTCAGCACCAGACGGTACAGGTACGATCGCAACTCCCAACGGCAACCAGATCAATATTACCGGTGGCACCCTTTCCCCAGATCAGACCAATCTATTTCACAGCTTCAGTCAATTTGGTCTAAGTACGAACGAAATTGCTAACTTTGTCTCCAATCCCAATATCCACAATATCTTGGGACGGGTGACGGGAGGCAATGCCTCGGTGATTAATGGACTCATTCAAGTTACAGGCGGCAATTCTAATCTGTATTTAATCAATCCTGCCGGAATGATTTTTGGGGCTAATGCTCAGTTAAATGTTCCCGCTTCATTCATAGCCACTACGGCGACAGGAATTGGTTTTGGGGCTAACCATTGGTTCAATGCCACGGGAGCCAATAATTATGCGGAATTGGTGGGAGAACCCAGCCAATTGGCTTTTAATGTTAGTCAACCAGGAAGTCTGATTAATGCGGGAAATCTGGCGGTAAATGAAGGACAAAATCTCACTTTAATGGGTGGCAATGTTATTAACACGGGGACACTAACGGCACCGGGCGGAACAATTACCCTTGCGGCAGTACCTGGGTCGAGTTTGGTGAAGATTTCCCAACCGGGACATTTGTTGAGTTTGGAGATTGACCCCAACCAGACTTCTAATTCTACTAATCTCAATCCCCTATCTTTGCCCCAACTGATTACGGGTGAGGGTGTCACTCAAGCAACGGGTGTCACAGTGAATGAACAGGGGCAAGTTGTTCTGACGGCTTCTGGGGCAGTCGTTCCCAGTGACGGAGCAACCACGATCGCCTCTGGTGCTTTAAACACCTCTGGACAGACTGGCGGTCGAGTGCAGGTTTTGGGTAACAAAGTCGGGTTCCTGGGTGCCAACATCGACGCTTCCGGCACGAATGGCGGTGGTACGGTGTTGATTGGCGGAGATGATCAAGGTCAAGGCACAGTACCGAATGCTCAGTTTACCTTTGGGGATAGCCAGACCACCATTAATGCTGATGCCACGAGTCAAGGAAATGGAGGTAAGGTGATTGTCTGGGCGGATGATACTACTCGTTTCTTTGGCAAAATTAGCGCACGGGGAGACAACGGTGGCTTTGTGGAAACCTCCGGCAAGAAGGGTTTGGAGGTTAGTGGCGCTACCGTCGATGCGGGGGCGATTAATGGTCAAGCGGGTACTTGGTTACTTGACCCCAGCGACATCACAATCTCCAATGCCGCGACGACAGGGGGGACATTTCCTGACTTTAACCCCATCGGTGCTACGGGCAATATTAATATTACTGACTTAGCCAATGCCTTGGCGGCGGGTACCAGCGTAACGATTTCCACGGCAGGCGGTACGGGTGGGAATGGTGATATTTTCCTGAATAATTCCCTCACGGCTACAGCCACGAATAATGCGTTGTTGACCTTAACCGGACGCTATCTCACGCCGTCGGCAGATTCAACGATTAATATCACCAACGGCAATCTTGCAATTAATTTGAATGCGGTTAACCCAAACTCAACTCCACCCGCAGGAACGATTCAAAATGCGATCAATGCGGTAGGGACTGTTACAGGGACGACAACTATTAGTTTGGGTGCAGGCACGTACATTGAACCCGTCACCATTAATCAACCCTTGACGCTGGTTGGTGCGGGAACGGGAGTGACGACGGTGAGTGGAAACAATGCTTTCCGTGTCTTTGATATTAGTGCTTCTAATGTCACCCTCGATGGTTTAGCGATCGCAAATGGAAATGCAGGCGATGGATGGGGTGGTGGCATCGCTTACTCAGGCACTGGCACACTGAACATCAATAACAGTACGATTAGTGACAACAGCGCCTACAACGGTGGTGGTATCCTCAACAACTACAACCAATCACCTGAATCTGGCACAATCAATCTCACCAATACCACCGTCACTGGCAATCACGGAGTTAATGCAGGGGGCGGTATCCTTAGCTGGGGCACGATTAATCTGAATGGCAGCACCGTTAGCAATAATACGACGGGAACTGAAGGCGGTGCTGGAATTATGAGTATCTGGGGCACACTGAATCTCAACAATAGTACCGTCAGTGGTAATACTGCGACTAACTCTGCCTATGGCGGTGGAGGTATTTTCTCTTATAACAGTAACTTGACGGTAACCAACAGTACGGTCAGTGGCAACTCAACGAACACAACAGGTGGAGGAATGTACGTTGAGGGTGGTACGACAACTCTAACCAATTCAACGATTGCTAATAACAGCGCGGCTGTAAGTGGTGGGGGAATTTCCTCTAATCCTAATGCGGTGATCAACTTGGGAAGCACGATTGTTGCTGAAAATACTGCTCCAAGTTCTCCTCAGGTTTTGGGTAATTTTAACGATCTGGGGAGCAACCAAATTGGTGGTACAGTTCCAGCGCCAGAACCCACACCAACACCAACACCAACACCAACTCCAACACCAACACCAACACCAACGCCAGAACCGACGCCAACACCAACACCAACGCCAGAACCGACGCCAACACCAACGCCAACACCAACGCCAGAACCGACGCCAACTCCAACTCCAACTCCAACACCAGAACCCACGCCAACACCAGAACCCACGCCAATTCCAACGTCAACTCCAACTCCAACGCCAACGTCAACTCCAACCCCAACTCCAACCCCAGCGCCAACTTCAAGTTCAACGCCAACTTCAACGCCAACGCCAACTCCAACTCCAACCCCAGCGCCAACTTCAACTCCAACTTCAAGTTCAAGTAAGAATCCGGCGACAAACTCACAAGCAAAATTAATTGCTCCACCCGAAGAGGAAACTTCACCTCAACCTCAAAAACAGCCGACTCCGGTGTCATCTTTAGGGGTGCTAAGTTGTACCTTTTCTAATAACAAAGAAGCTGAATCACTCCAAGATATTCTGTCCAAAATTGTTGACTACATGAATACCAATGGTGGTAATTTGTCAATCAATGTGAATGATTTGTTCGCTAATTGTGATATGGGGTTACAGAGTCTATCCGGTAATCAAAACTTAGTGAAACAGACAATTTTATCCTTAGTGAGTCAATCTCTGGGTACTGAATATGTGCCGCTGATTAACATTCACTTTGAACCCATTGCTGACCCAATGACGGCAATTGTTGAGGTAGCCAAATCTCGCAAGCCAGCGTCGATCAAACCTTAGGATTAGTTTTAGACAGTTTGATTGAGCCAGTTCAATCTTCATGGACTGTAACCTAAAAGTGAAGCTCCCCAACCGATTACAGCCGCACCTAAAACTAACCAGGCGGCATTGAATTGGAAACGAATAGCCAAAACGGCTGAAATGATTGCGATCGCTACCGCCAGAACATCAATAAATGGGAATTTCAGTACGGTTAAAGTCGTGACTCCCAATTGTAGGGTGACAACACCCATCAGGGCTACCGCACTCGCATTAACCGAATCGATAAACGCCGAAGTCCATTTAGAGGCGCGTAAGCGAGGAATCAGGGGATTGAGTGCGGCAACAAAAATAAAGGAGGGGAAGAAAATTCCCACCGTCGCAACGATCGCACCGGGAATCCCTGCAATGGTGTAGCCGATAAAGGTAGCGGTAGAAAGGACGGGGCCTGGAGTAAATTGACCGATGGCGATCGCATCGAGTAACTGCTGTTGTGTCAGCCAACCGTACTCTTGAACTAATCCGCCTTGGAGATACGCCACCAAGACATAACCGCTACCAAACAAAACACTACCAACTTTTAGGAAAAACAAACCCAACTGCCACAATGGGGCATTTACCGCTGAGGCTGTAACCAGCGAAGTTCCCGCTGCCGCTTTCGCTGTTAACGTTGCACCTGTGGTTAAGCCAGCCATTAATAGGTTTGCCTGGTCTTTTGGTAAGTTGTCTTGGTCATCAGTGCACAGCCAAACCATGCCTAAGATACCCCCGATCACCAGAGCCATCACTTCATTGAGTCTCAACAGCCCTAACAACAGCACAACACCCAAGGCAATGAGCAATAGCTTGCGAGTCTTAATCGCTTTCTTTCCTAAGCGCCAGAGAGCATCTAAGATAATGCCTAAAACTGCGGGTTTAATGCCATACAGTAAAGATGCAACTTGGGGCAGAGTGCCATAGGTCACATAAAACCAGGCTAACCCAGCCGTAATGAGAACAGCAGGTAAGATAAAACAGACACCCGATACAATCAGTCCCAGCCATCCGGCGTAGATATATCCCAGATGAATCGCCATCTCTGTGGAATTGGGGCCAGGAATCAGGTTGGTTGCGCCAATCAGGTCGAGAAAATGCTCCCTGGTTAGCCACTGACGCCGCTTGACGACCTCATTTTCCATCATGGCAATATGAGCGGCTGGCCCCCCAAAGCCGATGACGCCCAGTTTCAGAAAGAGTTTGGCGAGTTCTCTCAGACGCACTGATACTGATTGGTTCATCGCGTTCGAGTCACACCCTTGGTCGTAGTCAGCATAACAACCACCGAGAATACAGCCAAGTCCTTAGAGTTAATTTAAGGTTAAGAGTAAGTTAAGAAAAGAGTAACTTAAGTCAGAGTCAAGACAGTTGAGGCTAGCTAGGTATAAACGCTTGACAGTCCTCGCCCTGTCTCTGGCAACCTTTCATGACGAACTGAAGCCATGGAATTCTACCAGAAGTAAACAGGAGGCGTTTTATGTTGATCAATTCCAACGATTGGGCAACCCTAATCTTCAGACTGACACTTGCAGTACTGGTGGGTTGCCTGCTTGGAATCAACCGCCAACAAGGGGGTAGGCCAGCAGGAATGAGAACGTTCATGCTGGTCAGTTTGGGAGCTGCAATGTTTGTCATGATTCCTTTGCAAGCTGAAACAGACAGTGCCTATACGGTTACTAATGCCTTGAGTCGCACGATTCAGGGGGTCGCCGCAGGTGTGGGATTTATAGGAGCTGGCATGATTTGGCAACAATCCCATCAGAGATTGGGCAAGTTAGAAGTTAAGGGGTTAACCACCGCCGCCACCATCTGGGTAGCAGCGGGATTAGGAGCCGCGATTGGCTGTGGTCTGTGGCAAATGAGTCTGATTGGGGCAATTTTGACGCTGGTCATACTTAGTGGAGTGAAAAAAATCGAAAAGTCAGTCTCGATTCGTCTTAAAAATAAAGACGGAAAAATCGAAAAGTCAAGGATAACAGAGCAATAGCCTATCCATTTTGTTCAAGCTAAACCCAACGTTTCAAAACAAGGAAAGTGTGATGACTGAACACAACCAATTTCTTTCCCCTCGCAGTCGTTACTATGGTCAGGTTAAGCCGGAGAACCTGGTGTTTAATGCCAATTTACAGGAGTTTGCCCAACGAATCAGCTTTATCTGCAACCTAGAAACTAATGGCAAAATTTCTTCTGAAGAGGCTTACAACCAAATTAAACATCTCTGGAAACAGCTTAAGCGTTCCAAAAAGCAATTAGGTATTGGTGGCAAGTCTTCTGAGAGTTAAACATGTTCGTAAATTGAGGAAGTAGTGCCGATTGCTCGGTAAGGTGGGTAATGTCCACCTTACGACTGATTTCTGTGTTTTTCCCTGAAATTAGGAATTCGATGCACGAAAAATGATAGGTTAGTTAATAGATTAAGAGTAATTTAATATTTCTTTCCCATAGGAGTATTCTTTATGGGTTTCGGCTTTAATTATTCGCAATTTGCATCATTTACGTGCATTCCCTGCATAAAAAGCCTAAAAATATGCCTTACGATACAGGTATATGCTTAAATATTTGTTCCAATCTAGACATTGCTGTGCAACACTACGTAACAATGAATACCAACCTTAAGAATGTCCAATCGTCCTCGCCAGTTAAGTCAAAAATCAGTGAATTGAACGATAATTTTGACTTTGAGTGCTGGGCACGAGAGGTCAGAGCTCAATTGTTAGCAGCTCTGCAAAAAAAAGCCACGAGTTCTAATGAAATTGCCACGGATGAGTCTAAACCCGTTAAGTCACTTGGCTCGAATTAAAAATTAAATATTAAAAATTACCTCCTTGTTTAAAAATCGGGGTATAGGATGACGTAACGAGAGCTTTGATTCTTTTCCCTAGCTTGAGCTAGGGAAAGGCTCTCAATAGAATCCCCGAAAATTCAACGGCGACGACGCTCTAAAAAAGTGATGGCTTCGTGGGAATAAAGATGAACTTGAGGGGTATCACCAACGATGAGTAACCATCTGTCTTCGACTAACCTCATTGTCCATCTTTCTTTAAATTGTTGGGGGAAAATTTGCCAGGTACCCTGGTTATCTTCTTGACAAACAAACCCCCAGGCTTTGGCTTGTTTTAATACCGGATCTTTCATGATTGGGGTGGTTATGACAGAACGCAATTAAGCGATGGCTCAGAATATAAAGTTGACCGCTCCCAACAATAAATTCGGGGGTTTGAAAATTTTGAAAATCAGGAAAAGCAATTTTTAGCCGAAGTATGGAGAATCGCCACGTCTGAAAATCTAAACGTTCTGGATGTCTTGACCGCCGGACATGAAGATTATACTTTTGGAATTAAGCTACAATGCACCCCGTCCAGATCATAGCTGTCGAAGGGGTCAGCACTGGTTAAGGTTGAGTTAAGCCCCCTCAATAAGCTGTTACGCATGTAATTTGCTTGTTGAGGCGGCGGGGGAGCAGGGGAGCGGATTTGAGCTCTTTTATCCTGTGTTTAGAATGTGCAAGTTAAATGCGCTTTAGCTTAGGCTCTGCAAATACTCCTGATCGTCGCTCTAAACGATTTTAAGACCCGATGCCAACTTGATGAGATACTCTTTGCGCCATTTAGCGTCAGCTTTGCGGTTAGTTTGCAACTCCAAAACTCGAATTCCCGCCGCAGAAAGTGGGTTTAACAATTCCTTAAACTGCTCCCAAGATTTAATTAATTGGTGTTCTACCCCATAAGTCATACATAATTGTGCAAAGTTGATGTTTTGGGGGGTGGCAAAGAATTCTTCAAAGGGTGGATCAAATTGGGAAATCGGCAACATCTCGAAAATCCCACCGCCATTGTTGTTGATTAAAACAATGGTTAAATGACCGACAAATTTGTTTATCAGTAAGAAACCATTGGTATCATGCAACAAGGCTAAATCACCCGTCAGCATGACACTACTCTGATGACGGTGAGCCATACCCAAAGCGGTGGATAAGGTGCCATCAATGCCGTTAGCACCCCGATTAAAAAAGGGTTGAATCCTTTTATTGTTGGGTTGCCAAAAGAATTCCACATCCCGCACCGGCATACTATTGGCAATAAATAAAGGTGTGTCCGGTGGGAGAATTTGAGAGAGTAACCAGGCGGCTTTCCCTTCAAATAATTGAGTCATCGTAGCCATTTTTGGGTCAACAACTGACCTAACTTGGGCTTCAAGTTCACACCATTGCTTTAGGTAGCCAGAGGTTGAATTTTCCCCTAAGTTCCCGATGTTGTTGGCGAATTCGGAAAACCTAACCCCCCTGCCCCCTTCCCTGCAAGGGAAGGGGGTGCCGGAAAGCCCATCCCCTCTTAGGGGAGGGGTTGGGGAGGGGTTTGACTCGTCAGTTAATTCGCCAACAGTATCCCTCGCTTTTTGAATGGGAGAAAGAGTCGTCACCAGTTGTTCAATGGTTGTCCGCAGATGGGTGGTTTTACCGTGCAGGGGGTCAAGGTTATGATGACTGGGGTCAATGATCCAGCGTTGGGGTTGGGTTTGATCTAACCAGGTACGCAGTTCCTTACTCGTTGGCAGTTCACCAATTTGAATCACCATTTTGGGTGTGAGGGGTTGCGCCAGTTTCGGGTTACGCAGGATGAGATCGTAGGTGGAAATCAGATTAGGGTTGATGTCTGCATTGTTTCTCACGGGTGAGAGTCCTTCCGCGAGTACAGGCCATCCTAGAGTTTGGGATAAATGTGCGATCGCATCACAATAGTTTCTGGGATGCTGAGGTTGGGCAACACCTGCAATGATGATACCGCGATCGCATTGTTGCCATTCTGAGTAGGGACTGGGTAATGGGTAATGGGTAATGGGTAATGGGGAATGGGATAAATTCGTGAACAACTCTTCGAGTTCAAATGGGGAGGGGAGGGTATCCGGATCGAGTTGCTGTAAGGGCGCGAGGGGGTCGCGGAAGGGTATATTGAGGTGAACCGGGCCAGGAGTTGGAAATAGGGCGCGTTCCCAGGCATGAACCAGGGTTTGCCGTAGATATCTCAATCGACTAATTCCCACAGAAGGCGGCGATAACTCGGTTTGCCAGTTGGGGTAATGACCATATAGCTTGAGTTGGTCAATAGTTTGCCCAGAATGGCAATCTCGCAGTTCCGGGGGACGGTCAGCCGTTAAAATGAGCAACGGCACCCGACTTTCTTTGGCTTCAATCACCGCTGGGTAGAAGTTTGCCCCGGCTGTGCCAGAGGTACACAGGAGGACAACCGGACGTTGAGTAGCCTTAGCGATTCCCAAGGCAAAGAAGGCGGCTGAACGTTCATCCAGAACCGGTATTGATTCTATCTGGTTTTGTTGAGCAAAAGCGACAGCGAGAGGGGCTGAACGTGACCCCGGACAGATGACGGCGGTGGTCAATCCTAAGCGTTTCAGGGTTTCCGTCAGGATGGAAGCCCAGACAGTGTTAATGTTACGAAAATCAATGGGCATTGCTAGCGATCGCGTATCGGAAAAACAAGATTCCCGTACTTGTATATAAGATGTTAGGGTTTTTTGAGAGTTGGGAGGAATATTGCCTCAATCAATCACCCCTTTCTGCATCAGTTCTTACGAGTACGTACCACATGCCTGAGGAAGAAGAAGTCTTTATTTTCCCCGCCTCGTTTGCTCAAGCTAGGCTGTGGTTCATAGACCAATTAGTTCCCGGTAATAGCTTTTATAATGTTCCAACAGCACTGCGTTTGATCGGTTCGCTTAACTTCAGTGCCTTGGCGCAGACGTTCCACGAAATTGTACGTCGGCACGAAGCTTTACGCACCCGCTTTGGGATAGCCCAAGAGCAACTCGTTCAGATGATTCCTGCGGACAGCTTCGCGGATGTGTCAGCGTCTCCCTTGGGCAGTTGCGCCGCCCCATTCACCCTGAATTTGCCAGTCATCGACCTACAACATTGTCCCGCCGGGGAAAGGGAACTTCAAGCCAAGCGCTGGGTGAGTGAGGAATCTCAACGTCCTTTCAATCTTGCCACTGGCCCGTTGCTGCGAGTATTCCTGTTGAAGCTGGAGGAGACAGACCATGTACTATTGCTCAATCTGCACCATATTATCTGCGACGATTGGTCGATCGGAGTGCTGATTCGGGAATTAAGCGCTATCTACACCGCGTTTACTCAAAATCAGCCTTCTCCTCTGGCAGAACTGCCTCTGCAATATGCCGACTTTGCCCATTGGCAGCGCGAATGGTTGCAAACAGAAGTTCTGGAAACTCAGTTAACCTACTGGCGGCAACAATTGGATGGCATTTCCCGACTGAATCTGCCCACAGATCGACCAAACCCTACTGTACCCAGTTATCGAGGAGCGACTCAATATCTAGAGCTATCCCCAAGCTTAAGTCAGGGATTAGAGCAACTCTGCCAACAACAAGGGGTGACTCTGTTTATGACCTTGCTGGCAGCATTCCAAACCCTACTCTACCGCTACACCCAGCAAGAGGACATTGTCGTCGGTTCGCCTATTGCCAATCGCAACCGCAGTGAGATTGAAGGGTTAATTGGTTTTTTTGTCAATACCTTAGTCCTGCGTACTGACTTATCGGGCAACCCAACCTTTCAGGAATTGCTTGATAGAGTACGGGAAGTCACATTGGGAGCCTATGCTCACCAAGATTTGCCGTTTGAGAAGCTCGTCGAAGAATTGCATCCCCAACGTGCCTTAAGCCGCCATCCCCTATTCCAAGTGGTGTTTGGTTTTGAGAATGCACCCATGGAGGCGCTGGAATTGCCCGGATTAACCCTAAGTCCTCTGACGATTGACTTTAAAACCACGCGCTTTGACTTGGAGTTTCACCTTTGGGATGCTTCCGGAGGCTTCAGAAGTCTGTGGGGGGAGGAATGGAAACACTCCGAAGGCATTAGAGGCGTGGTGGTGTACAACACGGATTTATTCGATGCAGCCACGATTACCCGCATGGTAGGACATTTTATAACACTGCTCGAAGGGATTGTGGCGAATCCCCAAACCAGGGTTGCCAGTTTACCCATCCTGTTAGACGCTGAGCGACAGCAGTTATTAGGGGAATGGAATGACACCTTTGCCGATTATCCCCAAAATCGCTGCATCCATCAGTTATTTGAGGAGCAGGTCAAACACAATCCTAATGCGATCGCCGTCATCTCTGATGATAATTCACTGACTTACCAAGAACTGAACAGTCGCAGTAATCAATTAGCACATTACTTACAAAAACAGGGTGTCAGTTCCGATGTTTTAGTAGGACTTTGTGTAGAGCGTTCTGTAGAGATGATCGTGGGAATGTTGGCTATCCTGAAAGCCGGAGGAGCCTATTTACCTTTAGACCCTAGTTATCCCCAAGAGCGCCTAAGTTTTATGCTTGAGGATGCTCAAGTTTCAGTGTTATTAACACAGCAGCATTTAGTTGAACGTCTGGGCCCACAAAAATTACAAATTATTGGTATAGATGCGGATTGGAATCGTGTTACCCAAGAAAGTTTAGAAAACCCAACCAGTGGTGTAACAAGTGATAATTTAGCTTACGTTATTTATACATCTGGCTCAACCGGAAAACCCAAGGGAGTGGCTATCCCGCACAAAGCCGTGAATCGATTGGTTTGCAATACGAACTATATCAAGTTAGACTCTGCCGATAAAATTGCCCAAGTCTCGAATACGTCATTCGATGCTGCAACCTTTGAAATTTGGGGCGCACTGCTTCATGGCGCTCAGCTTGTTGGTATTAGCCGAGATGTCCTGCTTTCGCCCCATGATTTTGTCTTACAACTCCAACAAAAAGGCATTACTGTATTATTTCTAACCACCGCTTTATTCCAACAGATTGCCAGAGATATTCCCCAGGCTTTTGCTTCATTGCGATATTTGTTATTTGGAGGTGAAGTGGTCGATCCTAGATGGGTAAGAAAGGTTCTGAAAAAGGGAGCGCCACAGAAATTAAGTCATGTTTATGGGCCAACCGAGGGGACAACCTTTTCTTCTTTTTATCAGGTGCAAGATGTACCGGAAGAAGCAACATCTATCCCCATTGGTCGCCCTATTACAAACACGCATATTTATCTGTTAGATGAGCAGCTTCAGCCTGTACCTATCGGCATTCCAGGAGAGTTGTACATCAGTGGTGATGGACTAGCGCGAGGCTACCTCAACCGTCCTGAGTTAACATCTCAACGATTCATTCCCAATCCATTTGTAGGGGTACCTTTTATGGGGGCTCAGCCAGGAACGCGCCTTTATAAAACAGGTGATTTAGCTCGTTATCGAGCAGATGGCAACATCGAGTTTTTAGGTCGAATTGATAATCAAGTCAAGATTCGCGGCTTCCGGATCGAGTTAGGAGAGATTGAATCTGTACTCAATCAGCATCCCGCCGTGAGAGAAGCAGTGGTGATGGTTCAGCAGGATGTACCGGATGATAAACACTTAGTCGCCTACATTGTCTTTAACGAGCAAGTTAACCATCCAAAATCGAGTGAGTTGCGCCAATTTTTGAACGAGAAGTTACCCCAATATATGGTGCCTTCAGCCTACGTGGTGCTAGATTCTTTGCCACTGACACCGAATGGTAAAGTCAATCGCCATCTTCTACCAGAGGTCGATGCCTTTAATCTGGATACAGAACAAAATTATGTGGCACCGGGGACTGGCATTGAGGAGGAATTAGCGAGAATTTGGGGTCAGATTTTGGGAAAACAGCAAGTCGGAATTTACGATAATTTCTTTGAATTAGGGGGTCATTCTCTGCTGGCAACTCAACTAACTTCTCGGATACGGGATGCCTTTCAGGTAGAGTTATCTGTCCGTATTTTGTTTGAGGCTCCGACTGTGGCGAGTTTAGCTAAGCATATTGAAACAATTCGTTGGGCAATTCAAGGTCAGGATACGGCTAATTCTATAAGGAATGAGCGAGAAGATGTGGAGTTTTGAGAGAAAGGTACAGTATTCGCATCCTCTCGTCATGCCAAATGCGATCGCTTCTCTTCCTTATATCTTGCACCAGGTTACATTGATATCTAGCCTGTCGCGTTTGGCTAAAGGTTGTAGACGTTGAATGTTTGCATTAGGTAATAATGCCATCAGTGGAAGCAAGAGTCTGATATGGCGCTAGCATCAAAATCATCAGATCTTGAATTAGCGCTTGGGCTTTAGTCAAAATGGCACACATAAGGGGGATGGAGATTTTACAACATGAGTTTGACTGAAAAACTTCAATCTGTATTTGTCATCATTGCCATCTTACTTGGGCTGATACTCGGACAAATCAAATGGGTTGAGGAAAATGCTGTATCTTTGATTGTTCCATCCTTGATGGTCATGCTCTATGGGGTATTTCTAAATATTCCACTGAATCGTTTAGGTCAGGCATTTCAAAACTACAAGATGACGGGACTTATTTTAGGGATGAACTTTCTTTGGACACCAGTTTTTGTTTGGGGATTGGGAGCTATTTTCCTACGAGATTCTCCCGATCTTTGGGTTGGGCTAATCATGCTGATGGTCACACCTTGTACTGACTGGTATCTCATTTTTACAGGGATTGCCAAAGGAAATGTTACTTTAGCTACAGCCTTCCTTCCTTGGAATATGATCTTGCAAGTGGTTCTTATACCCGTCTATCTTTTGGTTTTTGTTGGAAAATTGGTGCAAATTGATACAGAAATTTTTCTCGAAAGTATTGTACTGGTTTTAGCTATTCCTATGCTTTTAGCGTTTATCGCTAAGTGGCTAATACCGAAGGTAAACGGGTTTTGGCGTGACATTCCCCTGAAAATAGCCGCAAGGCCAACGCTATTTCTATGTGTGGCAATTACAGCGGTATTTGCCTCGCAGGGGCAAACCTTAATTCAGCGTCCAGATGTGCTACTAAAAATGTTACCACCTATCCTTATTTTCTATGTAATTACCTTTTTTCTGACTCAAGTAATTGCACGATTCGGCAACTTTAGTTATGAGGATTTGGCTTGTTTCAGTTGTACAACACTTGCGCGCAATTCACCCCTTGCATTAGCGATCGCTACATCTGTTTTTCCTCACCGTCCGTTGATTACCCTTGTCTTGGCTATTGAGCCACTTATCGAACTGCCTGTTATGGTGCTAGTCTCCCAATTATTGCTCTTTCTACGTCGCAAAGGGCGGTATTCTCAGATGGCAAAATAGCTAAGTTGGCGTTACAGTCTCCCTGCTTGAACCAGCTTACTCTTTGTAGCTTGTTGAGTGAGGTTATCTAGTCGGGCACGTGAAGCGTAGCTATCCCGAAGGGAATCGCATCCTCATCATAATATCGTTCGCTAGAGAACCGTAAGATTTTCAATCAGGTCAAGGTCAAAATCTCTTTGGGTTGCACGATAACGAAGATAGGATGTCCAGATCATTTCAGGCATTGGTTCATGATTAGCGGTTTCTGTCACCCATTATTATTCCTGCGATCGCCCTTCCTAATATCCCCGATCGCATCTCTCGACAACAGCAGCGATCGCACTGCAAGATCGGCGATCACATTATTTCCTCATAAGAAGGATAGATTAGCGATCGCACTCTCACCTCACGCTTCCCCCAACTCCTGCAATATCCTTTCCACCGCTACCTTCAACGGAGGTAGATTATTCTGTACGATCGCCCAGACTAAATTCAGCGATACCCGGAAATACTCATGCACCACAACATTTCTGAAAGCCACAATCTGTGCCCACGGCACCTCAGAATATCGACTCATCAAATCACCCGATAACGAAGAAGCTGCTTCTCCAATAATCTGGAGATGATGAATAACCCAAACCTGGATTAGTTCTTGTTCATCAAACGCCTGTTTGCCAAGACTTGCATATCGTTCAATCGCTGAAATCGCATCTAAAATATCTTGCAGCCGTTGGGCATCACGCCTCATAGCATCACAGCCTCACGGCATACGCGATCGCGAATACGTTCCTTCAACATATCCACTGTCGCAATATCAACCTTGCGATTGAGTAGTTGTTCTAAATCAATTAATAGTCCTGCTGGAAACCAGGGCGTGATTTTCTCCAAATCATAGTCAACCAAAAAATCAATATCGCTCTCTTCGGTTGCTTCTCCCCGCGCCACCGAACCAAACACCCGCACGTTGTAGGCTCCATGCTTTTGTGCAATAGCAAGAATTTGCGATCGCTGCTCTTGCAACAAATCGTTAATCCCTAACCCTATTTTGCTAGTCATGCCGCTACATCCTCAACGCTTTCTGGTTGTCTTTAGTCAATTTGTTTAACTTTTAGGTTACTCTTTGTAGCTTGTTGGGTGAGGTCATCCTGTCAAGCGCGATCAAATCCAGCAATTACAGCAGCAGATTGAGGTGTGGCAAGCGATGCGGTCAAAGTTGCTTCAATAAAACTCATGTCGTGATAGCTTTTTGCCAACATGATGCCAGCACATCAGCAAAATTGTTGTCAAGCACAGCAGCACGAATGTCTTTCCCAGTTATGGGCACTACAAGTGTATGCTCTCGGCTTCCACGCAGCATCTCTTTAGGAACAGTGTCTTTGAAGCCATTCCATGAGATTAAGAAGCCCAGAGAACACCGATTGCTACGGTTTTCGATTTTCTCCTTGAATAGAACGAACTCGTTCTTGCCACACTTGTCACTCCAATTCTTGCACTCAGCCAACAGAATAGCCGATTCCCGTCTAAAGCGAGGATCATTGCTATCGTTAAGGACAGCAATATCAATTTCTTCTGTCGCTGTCCTGATCCGATCGGTCACAGTAAAACCAGGTATTGCCTCAAATAATCTACTAATAAGTTCTTCTAGAGATCTTCCACGCTCATCGGTGGAAGAAGCTTTTTCAACTGCATTCACAAGTTCGTCTAAACTTTGGCTACCCCATCCAGACACTCGACTTGCAATTTCAGAAAGTCTTTTACCTGCTTCATCAGACGCTTTTTCGGCTTTTTCTTCTAGCTCATGACAGAGTCGTTTTATGTGGTGGTACGCTTTGCCAAGATTCTTTTCCCCTGTACTAACAACAAATGTCATCTGGATATAAGCTACCATCATCGTCGTAGTTTGTTATCTCCACATCATTATGAACCCTGTTACGCAACTCAACAGCACGACGTATCAAGTCTAGATAGTGTTCTAGCCCTATGGGAGAGTACCAATACTTTCTTGTCCAAGTGTAATCTGCTTCACCTTTAATTTGATCTTGGTCTTTGAATAGCCTACCGCTCCAGTCAAGATGCATAACGCCATCTTTAGGTAAGCCAACCTCAATCATCACCTGGTTAGGAATGTCATCTAATGTTATTTTGTTTAATACACTTGGGGGAAGAAAAACTGCTTCATCTTCATAAGCAGCTTCCAGTCGGGCTTTAGCTTCCGCAACGTCCATAGGTACTTAACTTCTTGAAACAAATAACCCTAAAATATCACTTGACCAGTTTCTCAATGCAATCCTTGATCAGGAGCGATCGCTCCTTCAGCAAGCCTCGACATATTCACACAGAGTAGTTGGTTCGGGAATGGGTAAACCCTCTTCTCGTAAACCATCCAAATGAAAAGCGATCGCTTCTTTTATCTGCTGTTCTATCTCCCCAAGAGTTGCACCTGTCGCCACGCATCCGGGCAAATCTGGAACATAAGCTGAATAGTTGCTCTCTAGCTTTTCAATCACCATCACATAGCGCATTACTCTTCTTCTCCTTCGTCCTTGTGTTCCTTGAGTTGAGCTTGCTTCAAAATACTGTTTAACGTGCCAGGTGCTAAATCATCAGAATGCTGACCCTCTAGCACCATTACACCTTCTCATCCTGCCAAAACGCGATTGCGTTACTCTAGCAAAAGCGATCGCATCCTGCTTGACGGACAGAACCTTAAACGCAAGCCCTACATAGGCTACTCCTCATGGAGGATGACTAAGTTTTGTGGAAGTGGCAACTTATCTTGCTAGTGAGTGAGATTTAGTTTTGAAAACAGTTGAGTTCTTATCTTACCTTCGTAGCTTAGACATTCAGGTTTTTGTTGAGAGTGACCGCCTGCGCTGCAACGCCCCTGAAGGAACTCTAACACCAGAAATTCGTGCAGAAATCCAAGCGCGTAAAGCAGAAATTATTTCATTTTTAAAAGCCGCTAATCGTACTAGCACTAACCCTTCTACCCCCCTTGTTCCCATCTCGCGGGAAGGCACCCTTCCCCTCTCTTTTGCACAACAACGGCTGTGGTTCCTCGACCAGTTAGTCCCTAACAATGCCTTCTATAACACCCCAGCCGCAGTACGTCTCAGCGGTTCGCTCAATTTAGCGGCGCTGGAGGAAACATTTAACGAAATTGTGCGGCGTCACGAAGCGTTACGCACTACTTTTGTCACAGTGGAAGGGCAACCGGTTCAGGCGATCGCACCCACCTTAACCTTATCCTTACCTGTAATCGATTTGCGATCGCATCCCCAAACCGAACGCGAAAATGAAGTAGGACGACTGACTACCCAAGCAGCTCAGCGCCCTTTCGATTTATCCAAAACTCCGCTGCTACGAGTAACAGTACTGCAATTGGATGAAGCCGAGTATGTGCTCTTAATAATTTTGCACCACATTGTCTCCGATGGTTGGTCGATGGGGGTGCTGATTCGGGAAATAGCCGCACTCTACAGTGCCATCAGTAGTCAACAACCTTCATCGCTCCCCCCACTACCCATTCAGTATGCAGACTTTGCCTACTGGCAACGTGAATGCTTGCAAGGGGAAGTGTTAGCCACTCAACTAGCTTACTGGCGGCAACAGTTAGACGGCATTTCTGTGCTAAATATGCCGAGTGACCGACCAAAACCCGCCGTGCAAACTTACCAAGGTGCGACACAATTTCTGCAATTACCCAAAAGTCTAAGCGAGGCACTCGAAGCCCTGAGCCAACGGGAAGGAGCCACCTTATTCATGACTTTACTGGCGGCATTTCAAACCTTACTGTATCGCTACACACAACAGGAAGATATTGTTGTAGGTTCTCCTATTGCCAATCGTAACCGGAGTGAAATTGAAGGATTAATTGGCTTTTTTGTGAATAGCTTAGTGCTGCGTACTGACCTATCCGGTAACCCTACTTTTCGGGAACTATTGAGTCGAGTGCGAGAGGTGGCACTAGGAGCGTATGCTCACCAAGACTTACCTTTTGAAAAGTTGGTAGAAGAACTGCATCCGGAGCGGAGTTTAAACCAAAATCCCTTATTTCAGGTGGTGTTTGCCCTGCAAAATGCACCTATGGAAACGCTAGAGTTACCCGAATTAACCCTAAGCCCACTGGAATTTGTGGATACAGGAACAACGCGGTTTGATTTGGAATTTCATCTGTGGGAGCGAAAGCCAAATCAGGGTCTAGAAGCCAATAGATCGGAAGGAATCAGTGGTTTTGTGGTGTATAGCACTGATTTATTCGATGCAGCCACGATTACCCGAATGCTAGACCATTTCCAAAAATTGCTAGAGGGGATTGTTGCCAATCCTGAACAACGACTGGCAGACTTACCCCTATTAAAGGAAGCGGAGCGCCATCAATTATTAGTGGAATGGAATAATACTCAGATAGAGTATACCAAAGATAGATGTGTTCATCAATTATTTGAAGCTCAAGTTGAAAAAACACCTGATGCTGTAGCCTTAATTTTTGAAAATCAAGAAATTACTTATGGGGAGTTGAACCGTCGGAGTAATCAGCTAGCTCATTACCTCCGAAAACAAGGAGTTGGGGAGGAGGTTTTAGTCGGACTTTGTCTAGAGCGTTCACCAGAAATGGTTGTCGGAATGCTAGGCATTCTCAAGGCAGGAGGAGCTTATTTACCTTTAGACCCTAGCTATCCGGCTGAGCGATTGAGCGTTATGCTTGAAGAGGCCCAAGTGCCAGTTTTATTAACTCAGCAACAGTGGGTTGAGCGGATTGGCAAGAATCAGCCACAAGTTATTTGTTTTGACACTGATGGAGAAACAATTGCCCGAAAAAATGCAGATAATCTAATCCACCACGTTACATTAAATAACCTGGTTTATGTTATCTATACCTCTGGCACCACAGGCAAGCCAAAAGCCGTTCAGATTGAACATCGTGGATTGTTAAATTTGGTCTTTTGGCATCAACAAACCTTTGCCATTTCATCCCTTGACCGAGCCACCCAGATTGCAGGATTTGCTTTTGATGCTTGTGGGTGGGAAATTTGGCCTTATCTTAGTACAGGCGCGAGTATTTATTTTCCGAATGAAGAAATTCGACGTTCTCCTGAACGATTACGGGATGAGTTGATATCCAAATCAATCACAATTAGCTTTTTACCAACCCCTTTAGCCGAGAAATTTCTGTTATTAGATGGATTTAATAATAGCGCTTTACGACTATTGCTCACAGGAGGAGACAAACTTCGTTATTATCCTTCCGCTTCTCACCCGTTTCAGGTTGTGAATAACTATGGTCTTACGGAGACTACAGTTGTTGCCACATCCGGTATTGTTCCTGGTAAAGAAACAGTTGGAATGTATGGCAAGATGCCCGTAACCCCTGTATTGGGTCGCCCCATTGCCAACACACAGGTTTACATTTTGGATCAATATTTACACCCTGTACCGATTGGCGTTGTGGGTGAATTGTACATTAGTGGTGATGGACTAGCGCGAGGTTATCTCAATCATACCGATTTGACAGTTGAACGATTTATTCCTCATCCTTTTAGTGATAACCCAGAAGCTCGTCTTTATAAAACAGGCGATTTAGTTCGCTATGAACCGAATGGTAATATTCAATTTTTGGGTCGCATTGATGAGCAGGTAAAGATTCGTGGTTATCGCATCGAATTGGGTGAAATTGAGTCAGTTTTAACTCAACATCCCGCCGTGCAACAAACCGTAGTCACAACTCGTGAACATGCAGAGGAAAAGCGTTTAGTTGCTTATGTGGTGTTCAACGATGAAGATATTCAACAGCACACCCAAGAAAGGCAATTGCAGGACGAACAAGTGTTGCAATGGCAGATGCTTTACAACGAGACTTATGAGCAATCGGCGGCAGATGCCGACTTAACATTCAACATTGTGGGATGGAATAGCAGCTACACCAATCAACCGATTCCAGCAGAACAGATGCGGGAGTGGGTGAACAATCAAGTCGCGCAGATTCTGGCTTTACAACCAAAGCGAGTGTTAGAGATTGGGTGCGGTACGGGTTTATTGTTATTCCAAATTGCGCCTCACTGCACTCAATATTGGGCAACAGATTTCTCACAGGCGTCACTTGAATATATCCAACAGCATATTAGGAAACATGCCGTACCTTTACCCCAGGTGAGGCTACTTCAGAAGATGGCGACTGACTTTGAGGGAATGGAGGCAGCAGCCTTTGATGCGGTGATTTTGAACTCTGTTGTCCAATATTTTCCCAGTATTGACTATCTGATGAACGTACTGGAAGGTGCTGTGAAGGTGTTAGCTCCCGGTGGCTTTATCTTCATTGGGGATGTGCGGAGTCTTCCCCTGTTGCCAGCCTTTCATGCCTCTGTGCAACTGCATCAAGCAGAATCTTCTCTTACCCGCGAACAGTTGCAGCAACAGGTACAAATGCAAATGTTCCAAGAGACGGAATTAGTGATTGACCCAGCTTTCTTCCAAGTATTAAAACAGCATTTCCCCCAAATTAGCGATGTACAGATTCAGTTAATGCGGGGGCGATCGCAAAATGAGATGACTCAGTTTCGGTACAATGTAATTCTTTCTATTGGGACTGAAACAAATTCTAGAAAAACCTCCTCCCTAAAACTCCAGCTCAATCCTCCCGAAACACTAGAAAGTCTGGATACTCCGGCTCCCTCCCCGTTGCGAGGAGGGCTGGGGAGGGGTTCTATTGAGTGGCTAGACTGGGACGAAAATAACTTAACCGTATCTGCTGTACATCAGTTATTAGTTGAAAACCAACCAGAGATATTAGCTATTACTCATATCCCTAATGCGCGGGTGATGACAGCCGTTAAGGCGGCACAATGGCTCTCCGGTGTAGGAGACTTTAAAACAGTAGCTCAGTTTCACAGAGCATTGCGCGAACTCCCAGATTGGGGAGTGGAACCAGAGGATTGGTGGGGGATGGGTGAAGCATTACCCTACAAAATTGATATACGCTGGTCAGATTCCGGTACGGAAGGACGTTACGATGTAATCTTTGTCCACCGCCAGACTAGGAAACAGGAACAGGGGGAATTTTCTCATATTATCTCCCCATCCCAGCCAGAAGAATGGCGGCATCTGTGGCAATCCTATGCCAATAATCCCTTGCAAGGGAAGGCAATGCGGAAGTTAGTGCCGCAGTTACAGGCTTATCTCGCGCAAAAGCTGCCGGAGTACATGGTGCCTTCCGCTTTTGTGGTGCTGGAGTCGTTGCCACTCACGCGGAATGGTAAAGTAGACCGACGTGCCTTACCAACACCTGACCCGATTAAATCAGAATTAGCAGGAAGTTATGTTGCGCCTCGGACTCCTGTTGAAGAAGTGTTAGTGAAAATTTTTGCCTCTGTTTTGGGATTGAAGCGGGTGGGTATCCACGACAATTTCTTTGAATTGGGGGGGCATTCCTTACTGGCGACTCAGCTTGTTTCCAGGGTGCGCGATGCTTTTGGAGTGGAGTTACCTTTGCGGAGTGTATTTGAAGCTCCTGCGATCGCACAACTTTCTAAAGTGATTGAAACCTTTAAAGATAGCAAAGCTCAAAGTAAAGCTCCAGCTTTAGTCCCCATTTCTCGTGAGACTCGACGCATGAAGCTATCTTCCCTGAACAAAGAAAGCAAAGAGCGATGAGCGAGAATCTTGCTGGTAAAAGCTTTAGTCACGAGAGCAGTTTTGTATGATTTGAAGCTGAGGGATCAGAATTTTTATGCCCCCTGATATGCTCAACAGATAATGATACCTACACCTCTACAAAACAATGATCGATATACTCGCTTGCTGGGTAAACGATCGCTGCGAGTGGTGTTGATTATCCCGTTTGTGCTTCAGGTGGTTGGTGCAGTAGGGCTAGTCGGCTATCTTTCGTTTAAAAATGGGCAGAAAGCCGTTAACGATCTGGCGGCTCAACTACAGCGCGAAGTGAGCGATCGCGTCAACCAACATCTGGATAACTACCTGGCAGCCGCCTATGAAGTAACAGAGCAGAATGCCTTTGCTATAACTCACGGGATCATCGATCCGAATGATTCAGAAAGGTTAGGACGCTTCTTCTGGAAACAGATGAAACTATTCAAGACCATTGGTTATATTATTTATGCCACTCCATCAGGTGACTATATTGGAACTGGCTACGATCTCTATCCCGATCGACCCCAAACCGATGAAGTATTGCCGCGACGCTATGGCGACAGGCTAAACCGCACCTATAACCTGGACGAACAGGGAAACCGAATTGGAATCGCAGAGGTGATAAAGTATGACTATCGAGCGGAAGACGGGTATAAAGCCATAGTTCGGGCAAAAAGACCGGCTTGGGTTGGTCCTATTCTCTGGGTGGAAAGTCCTGACATTATTTCAATTGGCTTTGGTACCTCAATCTACGACAAAAACAATCGGCTCATTGCACTCATTGGAGTCGATCAGCGGCTCTCTCAAATCAGCGACTTTTTGAAGCAAATTCAAGTTAGCCCCTCTGCAAAAATCTTTATTCTTGAACGCAACGGGCTGATGATTGCCAGTTCCAGTTCGGAACCCCCGTACCGACTGGTGAAGGGAACCGCCGAACGATTAAAAGCGATCGACAGCAAAGACCCCTTAATTCAGGGAACGGCAGCCTTCTTAATGGAGCAGTTTGGCGATTTCAAGAAGATTACTAACAGGCAGCAATTAGACTTTCAACTCAAGGGACAGCGTCAGTTTGTGCAGGCCACTCCTTGGCGAGACCAGTATGGATTGGACTGGTTAGTCGTCGTTGTTGTGCCGGAGTCTGATTTTATGGCACAAATTAATGCCAATACCCGCAACACGATTCTGTTGTGTCTGGTTGCCCTGATTGTCGCGATCGCTTTAGGCATCTTAACAGCTCGTCGCATCACCCGACCGATCGAACGCATTACTCAAGCTTCAGAAGAAATGGCAGGCGGCAATCTGGAGCAAGCGATTAAACCCGGTAACATCATTGAACTGGCAAAGCTGACCAACTCCTTCAATAGCATGGCAGGGCAACTGGAGGAATTGATTACCGGACTGGAAGATAAAGTCAAGGAGAGAACGGCTGAGCTTGCGGATGCAAATGCTGAAATTAGTGCCCTTAATGAACAATTACAAGCCGAAAACCTGAGAATGGCAGCAGAAATTGAAGTGGCTCGCAAACTTCAGCAAATGATTCTCCCCAAAGACGAAGAGTTGAAGCAGATACCCGAACTCGACATTACTGGGTTCATGGAGCCTACTGATGAGGTGGGTGGCGATTACTACGATGTACTTCGTCACAACGGTGGCATCAAAATCGGCATTGGCGATGTCACAGGTCACGGACTCGAAAGTGGTCTAATAATGTTGATGACGCAAACTACCATTCGTGCCCTGTTACAGCATCAGGAAACCGACTCGACTAAGTTCCTCAGTACTCTCAACCGCGTGATTTATGACAATGCCCAACGCATGAAATCGCGCAAGACTATTTCCCTAGCGATGCTGGACTATCATGCAGGCTGTATCAGCTTGAGCGGACAGCATGAGGAAATGATTGTCGTCCGCTCCAATGGACAGATAGAGCGAATTAATACAGATAATCTAGGTTTTCCATTAGGACTGCTGACAAATATTGATGAGTTTATTGGGCAAACGCAAGTGCAACTTCAGAGTGGGGATGGAGTGGTGCTGTACACTGATGGCATTATCGAAGCGAAGAATGATCATCGGCAGGAGTACGGGTTGGAACGATTGTGTAACGTGTTGAGCCAGCATTGGCAGCAAACCGTAGATGAGATTCGACAAGCAGTTGTTGCAGATGTGCAGCAACACATTGGTGAGAGCAAGATTCGGGATGACATTACGTTACTAATCCTTAAGCAAAAGTAGCCCCGACTATGCTAAAGAACAGAGGCACAAGCAATATGGCTCAAACCTTTGGAAATTTCGTTGAAGATGAATCGTCTAGTCCAGAGTATTTGGTGATTGGATTTTCATCGAATTCGATTCCATTGAAGCAATTGTGGCGAAATAATGGGCTATCCGCCAGCTTCATTGCCGACTTTTTGATTCCCTTTTTTCCCATAACTGAAGATGCGCCAGATGCAGTGAAGCAGCGCGATCAACTCATTGGTGCTGTACGCTATATTGCGAACGAACTGCTGGAAAATGCCATGAAGTTTAGTGACGAAACCTCGCAGTACCCCATTAGCATCAAGCTTGACCTGAAACGCGATCGCCTAATTGTGCGAACGACAAATGCGATCGCTCCGCAACAAATCTCATCGTTTCAAGCCTTGATTCAAGACCTCCTTAGCTGCGATCCCCAGGAGCGATTCATGCATCAATTGGAGAAAAATACTAAAGAGGGTTGGAGCAGTTCTGGGCTAGGCTTGCTGACTATTATGAATGACTATGCAGGAATACCAGGCTGGAAATTTGAGACAATTCAGCAAGAGCCTCCTGTTGCAACTGTCACGACTAGTGTACAGTTACCGCTATGACCTATCTATAAGTGAACCCTTGACCAGTATGACTGAATCGGCTGAGCTTGAAGTAAAAGATAACGAATACTGTGTTCGTTATCATCCAGAAACGAAAACGATAACGTTTCAAGGAGAGCTTCAACTTAGTGGAATGGATGAGTACGCTCCGATTATGTCACTACTCGATGAAGTCGTGAATCAAGAGCCGCCTGTTCTAACCCTAGACTTGCGGAAGCTAGAGTTTCTCAATAGTTCAGGCGTTAATGTTCTACTTAGTTTGGTGATTAAAGTCCGTGACAAAAAAACGATGCAATTGATGGTGGAAGGTTCAGAAAATATATTCTGGCAAAGTCGCTCGCTCAACAACATTAAGCGACTGATGCCGACAGCACAGCTCAATTTTACCTAGACTGATTCGATCAACGCTTTATCAGTGGAATTTTGCTCGATGATATGAATCCAGACTTTTTGCCTGAAGAGCCAATTCAACCTCTCGCCGATCATGTGAGCCTTAGAGAACAGTTGCTTGGCGAAGTTGAGCAATTGAATCTGGCAATCAAAGAGATGCACCGCAAGCTGGAGACGTTGCAGCAAGAAAAAAGCGATTTAGAAATCTTACTAGAAGTCACAACTGAACACAGCGACGATCTGCTGAAACGTTTTCATCAACAACAAGTCGATCTGAAAATTCTGTTAGAAGCCACAACTGAGCATTCCGATTCCCTTACCCTAGAGCTGAAACACCAGGCACAGGAAGAGCGACGGCAGCGAGAAGAACAGTTTCAACTCATTACAGAAGCTACCCCTGTAGGACTTGCGATCGCAGAAATTGTCACTGGTCAATTTTTATATGCCAACGAGCAAATGGGAGCATTATTTGGACTGTCTGCTCAAGCCTTGCTGAATTATCGCTCATCTGAGTTTTATGCAAATGTCAGCGATCGACAACTTGCACTATCTCTACTGGCGAAGCAGGGACAGTTTCAAGGTGAAGTCCAATTTCGCCGCGTGGATGGAACCCTATTTTGGGGGTTACTCTCGTTGCGTCCCTTTCGGTTTCAAGGCGTCAATACCCTGCTCACTGCCCTTTATGACATTGACGATCGCAAGCGAGCACAAGAAGCCTTGCGTCTGGCGGAAGCCAAGTATCGTGGCATTTTTGAACATGCGGTTGAGGGCATTTTCCAATCGACTCCTGATGGACAATACATTGAAGTCAACCCAGCAATGGCGGCAATGTTTGGTTATGGTTCTCCCCAAGAAATGAAGCAGCAGATCGCTGATATATCACAGCAGATTTATGTGGATAATTGCGATCGCGATACCTTCAAGCAACGCATGGCTCAACAGGATGAAATCAAAGATTTTGAATATCAGGCATATCGACGAGATGGCAGCCGGTTTTGGGTGTCAGAGTGGGCAAGAGCAGTGCGCGATGCTCAGGGGCGATTGCTTTACTACGAAGGAAGCTGTGTAGATATCACGAAACGTAAACAAGAAGAAGCTGCCCTCAAGCAACAGTTGCAGGAACTTAAAACAGAAATCGATCAAACAAAACGAGCGTGTGAAGTCGCTGCCATAACGGAAACAGACTACTTTCAAAAGTTATTGGAGGAGGCAGATAGTTTGCGGTTCAATGAAGAGCTTTAGACCTCCAAATGACTACGTATAAATGTCTGCATCCCTGATAGAGTAACAGTTTTAGCCTACTGAAGTTCCTCCTACGGGGGAATTTCCCTTTAAGAGGGAATGAGTAGGATATACAAATTTGATACAAAACTGCTTCAAAGCAAACTTAACATGGCAAAAATTGTCTCAATTCATTCGTTCCGAGGTGGCACAGGAAAATCGAACACGACGGCTAACTTAGCAACCACAATCGCGGCGGCCGGTCATCGCGTTGCCGTAGTGGATACAGACATCCAATCGCCTGGAATTCATGTGCTATTTGGCATGGCGGAGAAACCGCTCAACCATACACTGAATGATTATCTATGGGGAAATTGTGCGATCGCTCAAACAGCTCATGATGTCAGTCCGGATGCCGTCAAACAAAGGAATGGTAGCCTGTTTCTGATTCCGTCCAGCAGTCAAGTCGGAGACATCACCCGTGTACTGAAAGAGGGCTACGATGTGCGCCTGCTGCGGAATGGATTGCGCGACTTAGTAAAGGAGATGAACCTAGACTACGTGTTTGTAGATACTCATCCCGGTTTGAATGAAGAAACGCTGCTCTCAATCGCCATTTCCAACATTTTATTGGTTCTCCTGCGTCCCGATCGCCAAGATTTTCAAGGAACGGCTGTCACCGTCGATTTAGCGCGTAAGCTTCGGGTTCCCAAACTGCTGATTGTCGTCAATCGAGTTCTGCAAAACTCAGATGCCGAGGAAATCCGGCAGCAAGTTGAAGCTAAATACAATGTTCCTGTGGCAGGTGTTCTGCCAAATTGCGACGAAATGATGCAGCTTGCCAGTAGCGATCTCTTCTGTTTGCAGTATTCCAATCATCCCTTGACTCAGGTGATCAAACAGATTGCCAATCAAGTGATGAATTGACGCGCTTGTGGCCCTGATTTTCTGTATTGATTGCAACAATTAAACTAGAAGTTTAGCTCGAAAATCACTCCCTTAAAATGCGGCTTTGAAGCATGTTGGCAAACACCTCAGAAAGGCTAATGCACCGAGTCAGATGGGTAATAACGCTGGCTTGGTTACTGCTGATTGCCTCGCTGTTCTATGACCCCATTTCTCCGTCGCTCACCTATCCTAATCGGGGGAGTCTGCTACAGATTCATCCAGAGGTTTGCGTGGCGGTGCAGGGTAAGTGTTTAGAGGTACAGCCTTACGCCTTGGGGGCACCGATATTTTGGGGAGCGATCGTTCCCGTGGCGATCGCAATTCTGCTTGTGTTTGGGCATGAACTCTGGCGACGGATTTGCCCGTTGTCATTTTTATCTCAAATTCCTCGTGCCTTGGGATGGCAGCGACAGCAGCGGCGCACCGATCCGAAGACGGGCAAAGTCCGCTATGAATTAGCCAAAGTTCTGAAGCAGTCTTGGCTAGCTCGCTATCATGGGTACTTGCAATTTGGGTTATTGTACTTGGGGTTGTGCAGCCGCATTCTGTTTATCAATGCCAACCGTCTGGCATTAGGTACGTTTTTGCTCCTGACGATTTTAGCGGCGGTGGTTGTGGGCTATCTTTACGGGGGTAAATCCTGGTGCCAATATTTCTGCCCGATGGCTCCTGTTCAGAGCATCTATGCGGAACCACGGGGGTTACTCAACAGTACAGCTCACGAGAGCGATCGCCAAATTATCACTCAATCTATGTGTCGCATCGTCACTCAAGACGGAAAAGAGCAGAGTGCCTGTGTCGCCTGTCAGAGTCCCTGTATCGATATTGATGCTGAACGCGCCTACTGGCAAAGCATCAATACCCCTGAGCAACAACAGCTCTACTACGGCTATGTGGGACTCGTCATTGGCTACTTTGTCTACTACTACCTGTATGCAGGCAACTGGAATTACTACTTCTCTGGTGTTTGGGCACACGAGAACAATCAACTAGCAACGTTACTCAGTCCCGGATTGTACCTGTTCAAGCGTGCGATCGGGATTCCTAAGCTGCTAGCCGTGCCTCTCACATTGGGTGCGTTTACGATCGCAGGCTACAAGCTAGGACAGAAGTTAGAGAAGCACTACAAAGCGTATCTACGGCGTCGGCAGCAATTTCTCAGTCAGGAACAGGTGCGGCATCGGATGTTTACCCTCTGTACCTTTGCAATCTTCAATTTCTTTTTCATCTTTGGCGGGCGTCCCTTGATTCTCTTACTGCCTGTTCCCATCCAGTATCTTTATACAGTGGGTCTTACCCTCCTGAGTACCCTATGGCTTGCTCGCACCTGGGGACGAAGTTCCAGCCGATATTTACACGAAAGCCTTGCCCACCGCTTGCGAAAACAATTGAGCAACCTGCAACTGGACGTATCCCGCTTTTTAGAGGGGCGATCGCTAGACGACCTCACCGCAGAGGAGGTGTATGTGCTAGCAAAGGTTCTGCCTGATTTCACAAAAGAGAAGCGCCTACAAGCCTACAAACAAGTTTTGCAAGAGTCAATTGAGCAAGGATACATCAATGTCAACAGTCTAGAAGTCCTCCAGCGTCTGCGTTATGAACTTGCCATCAGCGACGACGAACACCACCAAATTTTGAGCAATTTGGGCATTGAAAATCCACAATTGCTTGACCCAAATAAACAGCGCAGCCACGAAGACTGGTTACGACTCGAAAGCTACCGCGAGATGGTGGAATCGACGCTAAACCTGTGGCATCGCCGTCCAGCTAAGGGGCTAGGAGCGGATTTGCTAGATGTGGTGGGGGGTAGCCGAGAGATCGAGTCGGTTCAGGATTTAGCGATTGAGGATACCTCTGAGGATGAAGAAGCGCTGCGATCGCTCAAACGGGAGTATGCGATTACTTCCGAGGAGGAAGAGCAGATTTTGAAGTCTCTGGACAATTAGAGCAATGCAGCGATTCAAGCTTCAGAACCTCAATCGGCGATCGCTTTCCAAAAAGCAATCAATTACTTGTTAGCTGAGCGGCTATCCCAGACTTACCAGGAAATTGATCGACTATTGCATTAGACAGAATCAAGCTTTCATCCTCCTCACTAAACTTAATATTGGCGATCGCTTTATGTCATCCGGTACATGTGAATATTCTACAATCGACGTTAAGGCTATGAAAGCGGTACCAGCGCGTGAGCTGATTAAGAACTTTCTCACCTTTGTGCGTCCAGCGCTGGAGGAGTATGGAGAATGGGAGGAAGTTTCATCTCTTGTGCGGGAAACCATGCAGCGCGGGACGGGCGCAACACGGCAGCGTGAAGTTTATAAGCGAACGGGACGTTTAGAGGATGTCGTCGATTTAATCCTGCAAGAAACAGCAAAAGGGATAGCGTGAGTATAGAAAAGAGTATTTTAGGCTAGTTCATATTTATGGCGGATTAGGAGTTTGCCACCTCCGCCATAAATTAACTAAGCGCTAATGCTTCGTGACATTTTCCTGTCAATTTTCTCTCTCCCCTCATCGTCAAAAATCGTTAGCTCTTTTGGCTGACATTGCTTAATTTCGATCGCAATTAATTGGGGTCTTTCCCGTTCTAAGTCTTCAATGTAACCGAGTTGAGAAACTTGGGCCTCCCTGTGAGAAGCAAACGGTCCGAAGTAGTAAGTGCAGTCGGGCTTTTTGGTGACAATTTCAACCCACCAAGCCTTTCCCGTCTTCTCCAAGTAAGACGTAAAAAACTCTTCGGTATTTTCTAAAAATTTGTTAATAATGGCTTGCAACAGCTTTAAATTTGGTACTGAAGAGCCTGCTTGCAAGTGTTCTTTTGATGGTTGGGCGTTGAGCATGATCATTTCTAGTTCTTAACTAATCTTCACCAAATGAATAAATATGCATTACTCTTGTATATGTATCAAAATTTACCATTCCTGACCTGTTCCATCTATCTACCTGGAGATGTGCTATTCATGAATGCAAATGGTGTAAAGGAATACAAAAGCTGAATCGTTTTCCTGGTGTGAGAAGGCAATTTCCGCTGGAGGATGCATTGCTGCCTCAAATTCAGGAGAGTAGGAATTGAATATTCAACTTTTAGAATAGGGGTTTCCATACTGCGGAGCAGAACCGGAACAGTAGGAAGCGATCGCTTCAGGCGAATCCTGGAACTCTCTATATTATTGGAATAGGTATTTCAGTTGCTTACTGATGATGCTACAGGATCATTTTCGTCCCCCCTTGAGTACGCGTCGTCACTGGCACGCATTTCATAATGCTTGGGCAACCTACATTGCATCTGATTTGAACGCTAAATTGCCAGAGGGTTACTTTGCTGAACCCAATGTGCAGTTTGGAATTGAAATTGATGTTGCTGCATTTGAGGAATCTCAGCAGGATTTTGCCCACGAAACGGGAGTCATTCAGCTACCGACAGAGTCTCAGAGTCGATGGATACCTCCAGAAGCAACGCAAACTGTGCCATTTCTACCAACCACTGAGAGTGTAGAAGTAAGCATTTTTGATACCGAAACAGGCCCTATTTTGAAAGGTGCAATTGAATTAGTCAGCCCTGCCAACAAGGATCGCGCTGCTCATCGTGCAGCATTTGTTTCCAAGTGTGAAACTTATTTGCGGCAGGGAATTGGTTTAATTGTGGTTGATGTTGTTACCACAAGACAGGCAAATTTGCATAGTGAATTGTTAGCGCGTCTTACTGAGGGCAAAGCCTCTTCAGTCAAACTGAATCTGTATGCAGTAGCTTATCGAGCGATCGATCGCAATGGAAAGCCAAGCTTGGATATCTGGCAGGAAGAATTAGCGATAGGAAGTATATTGCCAATTTTACCTCTGTGGTTGCGCGGTGAGATTTGCTTGCCAGTTGACTTAGCGGCAACCTATGAGCGCACCTGTCGAGAACAGAGGATTACGGTGAGCACTGCTTAATTTGGCAAAAAGGTTCGACAGCCCTGGTAAGTGAACTCCAATGTCAAAATTTTTACTTACACTCCCAAGTTAAAACGTCCATTCATGCTCTGGAGCATCAAGGGATGCTCTGACAGACGCTAAATCAGCAAGGTCTTTGAATGGGCTAGATTGAGCTATTTTTGTAATTGAATCCAATGCTGTTCCTAACTGCTCGTTATTACCGTCTCTCATTGCCTGATCGACAATCCCAAACAGAATGCGAAAGGTCTCCGATCGTTCATCAAAGGAGCGCTCAAGATACTTTATTATAATGTCACGTTGGGATTGAATTGAGGTGATTGCTTCTTTTTCCCACTTTTCAATTTCACGTCGTTTAGTCTGCTCTTGTTCTGCAACTATCTTGTACTCAGTATAGGCTTCAACAACAGCACGTAAGCATTGAGCAGCGTCTGCACCTACATCCATTACTGCTATAGGAATTTTTTTGAGTGTCATATCTATTTATCGGATATCTTGCGGTATTTCTCTAGGATAGTAACAGTACCAATGTTAAGCTTGCCTTCACTGTTCAATACTGGGGTTTTCAAAAATTCTACAAGTCCCTTCATTAGAATTGCCACCTGTTGAAACTTTTCGGCATCCCTTTTTGAGTCAAAAGGTTGGGATTCAAGTTCGTTAAGACTTTCAACAGCACAAGTGTTAAGAGATTTAAACACATCCCTCAACTCAGTAATCCGCCGTTTAATTGGTTGTGAAACGTCTTTGGCACGATTAATGTCTGCGATCGCTTCATTAACTTTTTTTTCGTGTTCTCGCGCCTTGGTCAGGGCTTTCTCACCTTCACTTTTAGCCATAAAGCCACCAATCGCCAAAGCTGGTAAAACAGTAATGCCACCTAGTACAGCAGCACCAACAGCCATGCCCCCGCCACCCGCTGCGATTGCTCCACCGCCAAACCATGCCAGCATTGCATTTGTAGCTGCGGCTCCGCTAAGGCTTGAAATGGCTGTTCCGGTGCTTGCTACTCCTATAGAGGTAGCAACAGTAACAGCACCTCCATATCCTGCTGCGGCTGCTCCCACCGCTTTAGCACCACCCAGGAAAAACTGTTCTGCTCCTATAGCCGCCGCTTTATACTCCTTGATTTGCTGAACTGAAAAGTCCATCCTGTCTAAAAGCTGCTTTTCACTTTCAGAAGCCTTCCGACCATTACGCTCAATGAAGGCGACAAAGCGCCCAACTGTGCTTCTTATGACATTAAGTTGGAGTTGACCATACTCTTCAGCCAACTTGTTCGTGGCTTCTTCCTCTCTTTTCAACTGTTTGACAGCACATTCATATCGGTCTTGAGCAGCTTTAGCAAGTTCATTAGCTTTCTGACCTGGATAAAAAGAAACCATAAAATTGTTCTAAGGGTAGTAGGCAAGGCAGTTAAATGCAATATAGCCTGCGTTTTACCTTTGATGCCAATCCTCGTCCCGCCTTTCTCTCCCACCAGCGATTCTGATAGGGTATAAGTCAAAGAGCAGGTTTTTCAGATGGCGAAGAATCTCTCCCAATGAGCCTCCACAGCACTGATACCCTAAAATCAGAACAACATTGATTCTGGGGAACCACTAAACCATGACTCAAGCCTTACCCAAACCCATCACCTTTGAAGACTTTCTAGAGTGGAAACCAGAAACGGGACGCTATGAACTACATGATGGGGTGATTATTGAAATGCAGCCAACCGGGGAACATGAAGAGATTACAGGGTTTTTGGTAACAAAACTGGCTATACAGTTTGAACGGTTAAATCTTCCCTACTTCATTCCCAAGCAAGCATTAGTTAAACCACCTAATAAGCAATCCGGTTATCTACCCGACGTGCTAATACTAAATCGGGCTAATCTAGCGGTGGAACCCTTATGGAAAAAATCTTCAACGGTTACTCAAGGTGCATCAATCCCCTTAGTCATTGAAGTCGTCAGTACCAATTGGCGGGATGATTACCTGCTCAAAGTTGCAGATTATGAAGAAATGGGTATTCCAGAATACTGGATTGTTGATTATTTGGGATTAGGTGGTAGGCGATTTATTGGCAGCCCCAAGCAACCTACTATCTCAATTTACTCATTGGTTGAGGGTGAGTATCAGGTGAGTCAGTTTAGAGGTAATGATTGCATCGAGTCGCCAGCATTTCCAGAGTTAAATTTGACGGCTAAACAGGTTTTTAGAGTTGGGGCGCTTCCCGAACAGCAAGAGCAACAAAATGAAAGCTGAAGAAGCGGAATCTACCCGCAACCGAACAGGAAGCTGATACCCGACGACTCGCTACGAGGAGCGATCGCAATTTACTCCAAACCCAATTCTTGAAAATTTGCTGCAACCCAAGCCGCTATAGAATCCTGCTCCTCTATTCCTTCTACTAAATTATTAATCTTAATAACGGCTTCTTCTTCTGAAGCCACTAATTCGTATCCATTTAGACGTAAAAAAACGTCCATGACAACCAAAGCAATTCGCTTATTGCCATCAATGAACGCATAATTTTTTGCTAAACCATAAACATACACGGCTGCCAAATCAAACAACGTGACACTATCACTGTAGGCAAATAGATGCTTAGGTCTAGTTAAACTCATTGAAAGGAGTTCTGCATCTCTGATACCAGAAACTCCTCCCTGCTCTGCAATTAACTTTTCCTGAATGGCTATTACGGCTGATTCTGGCACCCAACATGGTTCTTTCATTTCGCTAACTCTCGCAAAGCATTACGGTAATTTTCGCGGGTTTTCTCAAACGCCTGCATGGCTTCCTCAAACTCTGGATCGTAAGTCGTAATCCGAACTCCATCAGGAGATTGTGTCAGATAAATTTTGTCCCCTTCTTGAATATTGAACTTTTGCAGCAACTCTTCGGGAAATACGGCTCCTAATGAGTTGCCAATTTGCTTAACCTTTAAGGTGTAGTACATATTACCTCTAAACTTTACATTGAGGTGTGCGATCGCAAGTCCACGATCGTCAGCGCTGCTGCTGGTGCGATCGCTCGCGTTAGCCCAATCTATTTTAGTTATTACAGTTGTCATAACCAAGTAGCAGTAGAATGACAAAGCGCTTAAACGACTAGTTCAGCACTTTATGAGCCAGCATCTTGCTGACAACTCCCACACGACGGCTGAAGAAGCAGAGGTTTTCGTCTTTCCTGCATCGTTTGCTCAAGCTAGGCTGTGGTTTCTTGATCGCCTATTCCCAGGCAATCCCTTCTACAATGTTTCCGCAGCACTGACGCTAACAGGTTCCCTCAACAACGCCGCATTAGAGCAAACATTCAACGAAATCGTGCGTCGCCATGAAGCGTTGCGTACCACCTTTAGGATGCTGGAAGAGCAACTCGTCCAAGTAATCGCTCCCACCTTAACCATACCCCTGTCAGTGGGAGATTTGCGCTCTCTACCCGCAACTGAACAGGACGCTGAAATTCGACGATTCGCAAATGAGGCGCGATCGCATCCTTTCGATTTATCCTCCGAACCCTTACTGCGAGTGATGCTTCTACAGCTAGACTCGTCAGAACACATACTCCTGCTGAATCTACACCACATTATTTGCGATGGCTGGTCGATTGGGGTGCTAATTCGGGAACTCGGCACGCTTTACACAGCTTTTGCCAACAACCAGCGATCGCCCCTACCGGATTTGCCCATCCAATACGCAGACTTTGCCCACTGGCAACGCGAGTGGCTACAGGGCGAAGTTCTAGAGACTCAGCGACGCTACTGGAAGCAGCAACTAGACAATCTCCCCCTGCTGAATTTACCCACGGATTACCCCCGCCCTGCAACTCCAACCTACCGAGGGGCGACGCAATTTCTAGAGTTGCCGAAAAGTCTGAGTGAGCAACTAGAGGCACTCTCGCAGCGCCAAGGGGTAACTCTGTTCATGACACTTTTAGCGGCGTTCCAAACCTTACTCTACCGCTACACCCAGCAAGAGGATATTGTCGTCGGTTCTGCGATCGCCAATCGCAACCGTGGCGAAATCGAAGGGTTAATTGGCTTTTTTGTCAATAGTTTGGTACTGCGTACTGATTTATCAGGGAACCCAACTTTTGTAGAACTGCTGAAAAGAGTACGGGAGGTGGCATTAGGAGCCTATGCCCATCAAGACTTACCCTTTGAGAAGCTTGTAGAGGAACTGCATCCAGAGCGCAACCTGAGCCATCATCCCTTGTTCCAGGTGGTGTTCAGTCTGCAAAACACGCCGATTGAGGCACTGGTATTGCCTGGGTTAAGCCTTTCGCCACTGAACTTCGATCGCCCCAGCGCTAAATTTGACTTAGAAGTTCACCTGTGGGAATCCCCGGAGGGTTTGAGAGGACAAGTCATATATAGCAGCGATTTATGGGATGACACCACCATCACCCGGATGCTGGGACATTTCCAAATGTTACTACAAGGTATTATCGTTAATCCTCAGCAATGCCTTTATGAATTACCCATTTTAACCCAGGCAGAGCAGCATCAATTACTGGTCAATTTCAATCCGAATTCATCCCCAATCAAGTCGTGCTTTCATCAGTTGTTTGAACAGCAAGTCGAGCAGACACCCGATGCGATCGCTCTCGTGTTTGAAGACGAACAACTAACCTACCGTGAGTTGAATCATCGCAGCAATCAACTCGCCCATTACCTGCAAAAATTAGGTGTAGAACCCGAAGTTTTAGTGGGTATCTGTTTAGAGCGTTCTGTCGAAATGATTGTGGGACTATTGGGCATTTTTAAAGCGGGTGGTGCATATATCCCTTTCGATCCTACATATCCTCAAGAACGCCTTAAGTTCATGTTGGAGGATTCTCAAGTATCAATTTTACTCACTCACTCTCTCCTCGCCCCCCTTTTTAACCGGAGCTTTAGTGAGGACAGTTGGGGGGAGCAAACAACCTGTAGCGGACAGCCGCATCAATCATCTGTAATTTGCCTCGACAAAGAGGCAAATGCAATTCAAAAAGAAAGCCAAAACAACGCAATCAACAGCGTAAAACCTGACAACCTCGCGTATGTCATCTATACTTCTGGCTCGACGGGAAAGCCTAAAGGTGTTGTGATTGAACATCGAGGATTGTCCAACTTATGCCAAGCTCAAATTCAAGTTTTTAACCTACAACCCGGTAGCCGCCTCCTGCAATTTGCTTCCTTGAGTTTTGATGCCTCAATTTTTGAAATTGTGATGGCATTCGCAACAGGAAGTACCCTCTACTTAGCCAAAAAAGAATCTCTTTTACCTGGACAAAATCTAATCCATCTGCTGCGTAAACAAGCCATTACTCACGTCACCCTGCCGCCATCGGTGTTGGCGGTTCTACCTGAATCACAACTCCCGGCACTACAGACAATTATTTCTGCCGGGGAAACCTGTTCGATGGATATCGTAAAACGTTGGACTTCCAGTCGGCGGTTTTTCAATGCTTACGGGCCAACTGAAGCAACGGTTTGGTCTACTGTCGCAGAATTAACTGATGAAAGGGAGAAGCCATCGATAGGTCGTCCTATTACTAATACACAAGTTTATATTCTGGATTCCCACCTACAACCTGTACCGATTGGTATTCCCGGAGAGTTGTACATTGGCGGTGAGGGAGTGGCGCGGGGTTATCTCAATCAATCTGAATTAACGGCTGTGGCATTTATTGCTAATCCTTTTGTGGATAGGCGATTATCTTCTCGTGAGCGTCTCTACAAAACGGGAGATTTAGCACGTTATCAACCGGATGGGAACATTGAATTTTTAGGTCGAATGGATGCACAGGTAAAGATTCGTGGCTTTCGCATTGAGTTGGGCGAAATTGAGGCGCTACTGAAGCAACATCCGGCTGTGAAAGAGGCGGTTGTGATGGCGAAAGAAGACGTATTTGGTAACAAGCGCCTAGTAACTTATTTTGTCCCAAACCAAGAGCCGTTAATGAGGGTAGGGGCACAAGGCTTTGCGCCCTTACTCCGCTGTTTTTTAAAAGAGAAGCTGCCAGAGTATATGATTCCCTCAGCTTTTGTAATGCTGGAGGCGTTACCGTACTTACCTAATGGAAAAGTAGACCGCCATAGGCTAAAAGTGCTTGATGTAGATAAGACAGAACTAACAAAAACTTACATTGCTCCTAGAACACCGATAGAGGAAGCGATCGCCAAAATTTGGGCAACACTTCTGAACAATGAACCTGTAGGAATTCACGATAATTTCTTTGAATTAGGAGGTGATTCACTCCTAGCGGTGCGACTTATGGCTCAAATTCATCAGCAATTTGAGCGGGAGATACCCTTATCAACTCTATTCTTAAATCCAACCATTGAAGGTTTAGCTAATACTCTAACGCAACAAAGCGATTCTGGGTCTTGGTCACCTTTAGTTCCGATTCAACCCTCTGGTTCACAGCCACCTTTTTTCTGCATTCATCCTATCCTCGGTGTTGTTTTTCCTTATTACGAATTGGCTTATGCTTTGGGGTTTGACCAACCCTTTTATGGACTGCAACCCCTAGGATTGGATGGAGAACAAGCTCCCTTCACTCGCATAGAAGAAATGGCGGCTCATTACATTGAGGCGCTACGTCAGGTTCAACCCTCTGGCCCTTACTTTTTAGGAGGTTGGTCTTTTGGCGGTTTGGTTGCTTTTGAAATGGCTCAACAACTCCTTCGTGCAGGGCATCAAGTGGCTCTACTTGCTATATTTGATACGCTTGCACCTATCCCCGGCAACCTACCTGATTTGGGGGATAGTTTAAAATTTATGTTCACCGCCGGAGCGCGATATATCGGGTCATTTTTACTCGATTATTTCTATTTAATAACGACTACTACTAAACCGAGAGCTAATCATTCACCCTTTCTTTGGGCTAATATCAATAAGTTACTTCACGGATTGAGAAACCATCAAGCTTGGCAGTCTATTTTGGGAGAAGCGGTTTTAGCCAATGCCCTACCTCAGCCATCGAGAAAGCAGATATTGAGCGAACTAAACATTCGCCCGATGCTGCGTATTTACCAAGCTAACAATCAAGCCACTCTCAGCTATGTTCCGCAAGTTTACCCAAACTCCATTACTCTGCTAAAAACAAGCGTTCAGTCTAGTAAGGCTGCTCAAGACTCCAGCCTAGGCTGGAGTCAATTAGCTAAAGGAAGAGTGAAGATTCATCAAGTTCCTGGTAATCACCTAACGATGCTGAGAAAACCTCATGTTAAGGTTCTTGCCAACCAGCTCAAAGTATGTATTGAACAGGCACGGATAGCTAACAATAAGAATTGAGAGCAGATTTTCAATCCATACTTTTTAATTCCAAACAAACACAATCCGATTAACTTTGAAGAAAGGGGTAACTTGAGTTACAGCAAGGCTTTTAAAAGAGCCTGTAATTTAAGTTGAATTTCTGCGAATTCTTTGTTAGGGTCGGAACCGGCGACGATACCCGCACCCGCGTATAGTCTGGCGCGATAGGCATTGGCAAACAGTCTGGCTGGTTTTTCGCTTTCAATTAAAGCCGAACGGATGCCAACAATAAATTCACAATTCCCTTGATAATCCACCCAGCCTAAAGGTGCTGCATAGAGAGTGCGATCAAAAGTTTCGTAGCGGCGAATTTGTTCTTGAGCCATCTTAGTGGGAACCCCAGCGACGGCTGGAGTGGGATGCAGTTGGGCAACGATTTCTAAGGGATGAATATCTCCCAATAGTTGAGCTTGAATCGGCGTCCACAAATGTTGAATATTGGAAAGTTTGAGGAGTTGGGGGGTGGGTAACATTTGGGGAATCAAACCCAAGTCGGATAGCTGTTCGACAATAAAATTAATCACAAATTGATGTTCCCGCCGCTCTTTCTCACTACTGAGTAATTGATAAGCAAAAGCCCCATCCTCTGTGCTTGTCTTGCCTCGTGGTGCAGAACCCGCCAAGGCATCGACTTCTATCTGATGTTGGCGAATACTAATGAGTCGTTCGGGACTTGCCCCAATAAAGTTTTGTCCTTTCCCGTTACTACTGGAAAAGATGTAACAATCGGGATGACGTTTACGTAAGGTATCCAAAGAATCAACTAAATTAAAAGGCTTTGGGGAGAGGACATCAATGGCGCTTGCCAGCACAATTTTTCTCAATTGATTCGCTCGGATCGATTCTAATGCAGACAAGACGGATGATTTGAAGCGCTCTGCATTTTTAGGGGCTTGCTTAATTATTTTATGGGGAGCAATCTCAAAAACATTTGAAACTCTGCGTTCGTACCAGCTAATTCGTCTGAGCTGGTTACATAAGCGCTCTACTAGTAATTGCAGATTGGTCTGAGGATTGATTTCAACGTTGGCAACCACAACACAGCTACCCTGAACACAAGAAATTTGCCAGCGAGGTAAGAAAATTGTCGCGGCTGGGAAGGGAGAGTGAACGGCCTGCTTCTTGTCAAAAAAGGTGAAACTACAAAAGAAATGGGGACCAGAAAAGGGTAGGTTAAGGTTGCCACCGGGGAGGAGATTATCCAGTGTTGTTTGGATAAATTCTTGTGCTTTTTGGAAACGATTTGTCCCTTCAGTTTTCAGGCAAAGAGTAGCATCAATGGCTGCGATCGCTTCTCGTTGACTGGCTTTCTCAAAATACACTTGTAATTGGTCAGGTTTAGCGATCGCTTGAAGCACCGCTAGTGGATCGAGGACTTCAATTTCTTCAGAGATACTCACAATCTGGGGACAACCTTTGACCAGGGACTGCTGTTTTCCCGTCAAGAGAAGTTGATGCAGCTCTTTGCGGTCTTGAAAGAGATTGGTGCGATAGGGGGTGACTGGCATAGAAGCTTCAGATAGTAAAGTTTTTTGAAGTTCTGTTCTAAAGTCTCATTAACAATGGTGGGATGTCTAAAGGGAGATACTTGCTCCTTACCTAACCCCTAGTGTCCATTGACACTTATTTAGACTCGACCGCCACCCAGTCATCCGAAAGCGGCTGAGTGGCTGAAGGCTCTACCGACAGCACAGATGAGCAGTTCTGTAATGCCGACTTACTTATCGTATCGAAGAAAGGTTCACTTACTCGTTGATACTGGATGATACTAACTGTTGCCCGTCGCACGGGTATGGTGCGATGGATTCTCAATGCCATATCAGGGTGGGAGGAAGTAACGGACTTGACAGACTTCTGATCTGACGTTAATCCTTACAAAGAACGTTAAAAATTGTAGCAAGTTTTTTTTAATTCAGTTTATTCATTCGGTCTGATGACTACAAGTCTGGTTGAACAGTCAAACAGTAAATTATGGCTAGCGGCTATCAAGCCACCCATGTACACCGTTGCGATCATCCCGATTTGGGTAGGAACGGCTGTGGCTTATGCCGAAACTCGAAACATTAATGGGGCAATTTTTTCCACCTTTTTAATGTCAGCGATTTTGATTATTGCTTGGCTCAATTGCAGCAATGATGTATTTGATGCGGAAACGGGGATTGATAAAAATAAAGCCCATTCTTTGGTGAATTTAACGGGAAACAAGCCGCTCATTTTTGCATTGAGTAATTTATTTTTAGCCGTTGGTATCCTGGGCATTGTGGCGATCGCGTGGTGGCAGCGAGATTTAACTGTCATTGGCCTGATTTTTCTGTGTTGTGCGTTAGGGTACACCTACCAAGGGCCACCCTTTCGCTTCGGTTACCAGGGGTTAGGGGAAATTATTTGTTTTGTCACCTTTGGCCCCATGGCAGTGGCAGCAGCTTACTACTCCCAGACGCAAAGTTGGTCAATCAACTGTTTTGCGGCGTCGATTGTTGTGGGTATTGCGACGAGTATCATTTTATTTTGCTCCCATTTTCATCAGGTAGAAGATGACATTGCCGCCGGAAAGCGATCGCCAATTGTCCGTTTGGGTACAAAACGCGGTTCTCAAGTTTTATGGGTGTTTAGTGTTAGCGTCTATGCTTTGACGGGTTTGTTTGTCCTGTTGGGGCATTTCCCGATTTGGACGTTATTCGTATTTGCCAGTTTACCCGTTGCCCTGAAGTTATGTTGGCATGTCCATCAGCATCACGACCAACCGGAGAAGGTGAGTAATTCTAAATTTATTGCAGTAGGTATGCATTTTTGGAGTGGTTTGCTGTTGAGTTTAGGGTTTGTATTGACAAGTGGTTAATTCAGTGTTTTTGGCTGTTGATAAGGCAACTTATTCTATTTTTAACTAACCACAGAGGCGCGGAGAACTCAGAGGAGAAATGAAAGTAGAGAGAAAGTCAAGTGAGATGCTTTATCAGTTTGACTTTCGCCCTTACCAACGTCCTTTTAATCGTGCACTTTCTACCCATCACGGACAGTGGAATGTGCGCGAGGGAATTATTCTGCGCCTCACCCATGAAACTGGGCGAATCGGTTGGGGTGAGATTGCTCCAATTCCCTGGTTTGGTTCTGAAACTTTGAAACAAGCCTGGGATTTTTGTCAACAATTACCAGCGAAAATTACAGTAACCGATATTTTTTCCATCCCGCCTGAACTGCCGGCTTGTCAATTTGGCTTTGAGTCGGCGTGTGTATGGGGGGATGGAGAGAATATTCCCACTACCAAATCTCAACTCCCCTTCAGCCATCTTTTGCCCAGTGGGGAGACGGTGTTACAGTTATGGCAAATTCCTTGGCATCAGGGAAGTCGAACCTTTAAATGGAAAATTGGCGTTGCCTCCATTGAGGAAGAACTGAAAGTATTTCGTCAGTTAATTCAATCGCTACCGACATCGGCAAAGTTACGCTTGGATGCTAATGGGGGACTCACTCAAAAAGAAGCACATCAGTGGTTGAGGGTAACGGATTCGGCGAGAATCGTTGAGTTTCTGGAACAACCTTTACCTCCTGCACAATTCGACACGATGTTGGAGATGAGTACTCAATATTCGACACCGATTGCTTTAGATGAATCGGTGGCAACCCTTAACCAATTGGAAGATTGTTACCAGAGAGGATGGCGGGGGATTTATATTATTAAGGCGGCGATCGCAGGTTCTCCCAGACGCCTACGCCAATTCTGCCAACAACACGAAATTGATGTGGTTTTTTCATCGGTTTTGGAAAGTGCGATCGCCAGACAATCCGCCCTCCAACTAGCGGCTGAACTCTCGAACCCCAAGCGTGCGGTCGGTTTTGGGGTGAATCACTGGTTCAACGAAGACGATGAAACCTGGCTGAAGCATCTATGGAACAACCTTTAGGGTATCTCAAACAACGTATTAATGACGATTGGCTGATTGATCATGACAGCCACCTATTGAACACCATCACTGAAGAATTCTTCCAGCAATTAACTCAATTCTCGAAGGGAGGAATCCCACCCAAACTCCTGATAGCCGAACAAAATCCCCTGCGATTTCTTGCCGCTTTCCTCGCTGCGGTTGCGGCAAAGTGTCCCGTTTTTTTATGCAATCCCAACTGGGTACAACAGGAATGGCAACAAGTATTTGAAAGGGTTCAACCCGATTTAATTTTCGGACAACCCATGAAATTACCCATTACCCATTACCCATTACCCATTACCCATTACCCATCTCCCAATCACATCATGATTCCCACCGGAGGTTCCTCTGGAAAAGTCCGCTTTGCCGTTCACACTTGGGAAACGTTGATGGCATCGGTACAGGGATTTCACCAATATTTTGGCAACAATTGTGTGAATTCATTCTGTGTCTTGCCGTTATATCATGTCAGCGGATTGATGCAATTTTTGCGTTCATTAACGACAGGTGGACAGCTAATTATTACATCTTTCAAACAGGTGGAAGCGGGTGAGAATTTTAAGATTAATCCTACTGAATTTTTCATCTCTTTAGTCCCAACCCAGCTACAACGTTGTCTGCAAAGTCCTGCGTTAACCGATTGGTTATCTCGTTTCCAAACAGTTCTTTTAGGGGGTGCACCCGCTTGGGATTCACTGTTAGAACAGGCAAGACAATACAACATTCCTTTAGCCCCCACCTATGGGATGACAGAAACAGCCTCTCAAGTGGTTACGCTGAAGCCCAAAGATTTTCTCACGGGTAACAATAGTTGTGGTCAAGTTTTGCCTCATGCCAAGGTTACCATTCGCAGTTCTACTGATGAAAGATTGGGAAGCAACCAAATTGGGATGATTTCCATTCAATCCAAATCTCTATCCTTAGGTTATTATCCCATCAGGATGAGTGAGAAATGGGGACAGGTAAAGAATCTTTCAAATCTCAATTCGGATGATTTAGGATTTTTTGACGACCAGGGTTATTTACATATCGTCGGACGTAGTAGCCGTAAAATTATTACGGGCGGCGAAAATGTCTTCCCGGCTGAAGTGGAAGCCGCTATTCAATCGACACAATTAGTCAATGATGTTTGCGTAACGGCTATCCCCGATTTACATTGGGGTGAAGCGGTTACCGCTGTGTATGTTCCTCGCTCAGAAACAATTTCTACAACCTTGTTGCAAGCCACACTGAAAGATAAATTAAGTAAGTACAAGCAACCTAAACATTGGGTTCCCGTTGCCAGTATACCTCGCAATACTCAGGGGAAAGTAGACTACGAGCAACTTCAAAATTTAGTTATGACCTATCCGGTTTTTGAGTAAATACGTGGTCATCTCTCCCTTCCCTTTCACATCAATAGTGCCTCGTTCTTCAAATAAATATTTATCCTTTAATCGCTCATAAGTAGCACTAGAAACCTGAATAGCGCCTGGGATACCGTGAGATTCCATACGACTAGCTATATTCACCGTATCGCCCCAAAGGTCGTAAATAAATTTTTTCAGACCAATTACCCCAGCGACAACAGGCCCCGTATTAATGCCAATTCGCATACTGAATGATTGACCTCTTTCCGCATTAAATTCCTGAATTTGTTGTTGCATATCTAAGGCAAATTCTGCAACCGCCTCCGCATGATCGGGGCGAATCAAGGGCAAGCCACCGACAACCATGTAAGAATCGCCAATGGTCTTGATTTTTTCTAAACCATATCGTTCTAACAAGCGATCGAATCTAGAGAAAATTTCATTCAGCATACTCACGAGTTCTGTCGGTGATATGTGACTGGACAGATTCGTGAAATTAACGATATCGGCAAATAAAACAGTGGCTTCCTCAAAACTATCGGCAATCGTATCCTGATTGTGTCCCAAACGCTGGGCAATCGATGGGGGTAAAATATTCAGCAGCAGACGCTCCGCTCTTTCCCGTTCGGCTACGACTTTTTGGGTGGAGGATTCCAAGGCATTCAACATAGAATTAATGGTGTTTCCCAGCGTCGTTAATTCATCCTTACCCGTCACGAATACACGCAGCGATAGGTCAGTACTGGTGCCGATTTGTTCCACATTGGCGCTGAGATTTGCCAACCGAGACAGTACCATTTTTTCTAACAGGAATAAAGCGACGACACTAAAGATAATACCCACGCCGAGAAGGGAAAAAATCAGATAACGCAGGCTTACTTGTCCTTGTTGGTAAATTTCTCTGGGCATCTCTGCCCGCACCAATAAAGCAGGCTTTTTATTAATATCTCGGAGTAGGGTGTAGCCGGCGATCGCCTCATCACTAAGGGGTCGGATAATGATGGGTATTTGTTGATTGTTCAGTTGTGAGGCTTGAGTCTTCGGGGAAGAGTCGAGAAGGGCAGAACGCGCTGCTTGAAAATCAGGTGGCAACTGAGTATCATTGACTCGGTATACCCTCAAAGATAATTGAGTCCGTTTAGCTAATTCTTCGATTCTCTTGTCGTTGAGGTAGCTTCCCATAATTAGGGAACCGCGAATCGAACCCGTGCCCTGGCTATTAAGAATGGGATGGGAGGCAATCATCAAAAAACCTTCGGGCAGAAGCACAATACCTGTAATATTGCTCCCTGGATTTGAGTGCTTTAATAACAAGCTATTGGGAGTTAGGTATTTTTGCAAGCTATCTGAAATAGGAGTTTCTTTCTTCTGTTCTAGATTGAAACCTTTGCCGACAACCTGTTTTCCTTGGTTGTTAAACAAGAGAACCATGTTGAGTCGAAGGCGGACAAAATTTTCATCTAAAAAATTGGCTTGAACAAAGTCCTGATTTAACTGATTAATAAAGGCATAGGTATCATCCCACTTTGCATAATCCGCTGCGGTGGTGTTTAAGGTTTCAACTTCATCGAAAAAAGCCTCCTGTACCCGTCGCACATTCTGGCGAACGTTTCGTTCCTCTAGTTCCGCAAAACTAGCCCCAAAGATGGTGGATAAGCTAGCGTAAAGGACTCCAATTAAACCCGCAAGAGTCAGACCAATCAGTAGCAGCGTTTTCTGGCGTAGGTTCATAGTCAGGCGCTATCCCACAAATAGGTAGCGAGGTAGGAATATCAGCCATCTGGTAGATGACTATCGCGATTATGACCTATAAAGCCACTTTATTGATGTTCATATTCTGCATCTAACGAAACCATCTGGACAGAATTTCTAGGATGGGGGAAAGAAAAAACATCTTGTGCAAAAGTCAAATTCCCCCCTCAATCCCTCTGAATATGAGGGAAAACATCTTAAGTCAGGGTATGGTAAGTCTATTCTCACAGAAGGCTATGGCACTCAAAACTCTTATTCCACTCCTCCTTTTGGTCTTTGTCCCGATTTCACTGGTAGCTGAGCGATTGCAGTGGGGCGAAGAAGCTGTTTTTCTAACCTCCGTACTCGCCATCATTCCTCTCTCGATTTGGCTGTCTACGGCAACCGAAAAGGTGGCGGTGGTTACGGGGCCGTCGGTGGGAGGCTTAGTGAATGCGCTATTTGGCAACGCAACAGCACTGATTATTGCCCTCATGGCGTTGCGTCAAGGACTCGTGGATATTGTGGAAGCGAGTATCACCGGTAGTATCCTGAGTGCGCTGCTTTTGTTGTTAGGTTTAGCGATGCTTGCTGGGGGTTTGCGCTACAAAGAGCAGGAGTTTAAGCCGATTTTGGCAAAGGTGAATGGTTCATCCATGACACTGGCAGCGATCGCCATTGCCCTGCCGACGATGGTGATTGATACCTCCAATATTGTTGATGCGACAGCGATTCGCAATCTCTCCCTCGTGGTTTCGGGGATACTCATTGTTGTCTATGGCTTGACGCTGCTATTTTCCCTCAAAACTCACAGCTACCTCTACGATGTCGGATTATCTGAAGAAGAGATGGAGGAGAATGCCACTTTTCCCGAATCAGAATCCTCACAAAACAAGAGTCGCTTTAAATTATGGCTGTGGATTGTTGTTCTGCTAGCTTCCACGATTGCTGTTGCTTTTGAATCCGAAATGTTTGTCGGTGTGATCGAATCTCAAACCCAGCGTTTTGGACTGACTCCTTTGTTTACCGGTGTGATTTTGCTGCCGTTGATTAGTGATGTGGCAGGGTATGTCATCGTCGTGAGGTTGGCGCTGAAAAATCAAATGGATTTAACCGTTTCGACGGCAACGGGTGATAGTTTACTGGTGGCTTTATTTGTTGCTCCGGTATTAATTTTTGTGGGTCAAGCGATGGGTCAACCGATTGACCTTAACTTCAATACCTTTGAAGTCATTGCTTTAGCGATCGCTGTGATGGTAACAAATATTATCTGTTTTGGTGGACGATCAAACTGGTTAGATGGCACTCTTTTGTTGGCAACTTACCTGATTCTGGGAGTGGCTTTTTACTATCATCCCGCTTAAAGTTGAAATCACCCCATGGCTGACTCCATCCACCCCTTTTCAACAAAAGCCTTAACCCGATCCAACTGGCTTTCCAAAGCTTCAAGTTTCTCTGTTGCTCCTGTCAAATTTTCCTTTCGCGCCTGTTGCTCCAATTGAGCGGCTACCTCTGGCATCAAACGCACGCCGACATTCGCACTCGCCCCCTTGAGTCGGTGAGCTTGCTGCATAATGATTTCAAAATCCTTCACTGGAATAGCAAGGCGTATCTGTTCTAATCCGGGTTGAGCATTCTTAATAAAAGCTTGGACGAGTTGCTGTTGAAATGTCACTTTGCCCCGAGAAATCGCCTTGAGGCGTTCCAAATCCAAGGGGATTTCATCTAAACTCAGTGTTGATAGTTGAGGATTGTGTGTAATTTCAGAATTTGTATCCGCCACAGTAGGCTTTACCGTATGTTTTGTCCATCGCTCGATCATCGCCCCTAAGGCTTCTTGGGCGATCGGTTTACTGAGATAATCATCCATACCTGCATCGATACACTTCTGGCGATCATTGGGCAGGGCGTGAGCCGTCAGGGCAATGATCGTGGTATGGCGCTCTGAGCCTTCGCGGCGTCGGATCTCTTGTGTTGTATCATAGCCATCGAGGATGGGCATCTGACAATCCATTAAGACCAGGTCATAGTTCTGTTGCGTTAATTGAGCGATCGCTTCCTCGCCATTCCCCACACAGTCGGCTTCAAAGCCCAGCATCGCCAACTGGTTCAACGTTACCATTTGATTCACCTCATGGTCTTCTACCAGCAAAATTTTCAAAGCAGACTTGGCAGGTTTCGGGTTTTGGGCTGTCGCCTCTTTTGGCTCACAGGATACTCGACTTTGATTCTCCGGTTCTTGAGGAGCGAAGGCACTCACCAAACAATCCAACAGCCGCGAAGCTCTAACCGGTTTAATCAGGTAGCCAGAAATATCCATTCCCTCTAACTCTTGTACCGTATCCAAGCGATCGCTCGTTGTCATCACAATCAGCTTCGTCTGAGCCAGCGTGGGATCACAGCGAATCATCGGTACCAGTATCGCCCCCTGAGGCTTGGGCAGTTGCAAGTCCAAAATTGCCAGATGATATGGATTTCCTTGAGCCACACTCAATCGCAAGGCATTCAAAGTGGTAAGAGTGTCTACGGCTTCATCCACTTGCATCTCCCAACTATCGCTAAGCCATCCTGCTGGCACAGCAGAGTCATTCAACCGAATACTGCGGTGAAGCGCAGCACACAAGGCTTGGCGCGTCGTTGTCTGAGCCGAGACAACTAATAGTTTGAGCTTATGCAACACCAGGGGACAAGCTGCTGCCTCCCCCACCGTCGGAGAGTCAAACGATGCTGTAAACCAGAACTTAGAACCCTGATTTAATGCACTCTCAACGCCAATTTCACCCCCCATCAACTCTACTAATTGCTTGCAAATGACCAATCCCAATCCAGTACCGCCATATTGCCGTGTGGTTGAGGCATCAACTTGGGAAAAGGATTGGAATAGTTTTTCTTGGTCTTTAGCGCTAATACCAATGCCTGTATCGGTGACTTCAAATCGAAGATAACTGGGGAATGGGTAATGGGTAATAGGTAATTGAGTTTCACTGATGTCTGTCTGTGTTCCCCGTTCCCGACTCACCGACACTTTTACCAAGACTTGACCCACATCCGTAAACTTAACGGCATTCCCCACCAAGTTGAGGAGAATCTGACGCAGGCGATTGGGGTCTCCCTTTAACATTTTAGGAACATCGCTGGAAATCCACATCGCCAACTCCAGCCCTTTTTCATGAGCCTGTGCGGCTAAGACATCCACCACGGACTCGATGCAGCTATCTAACTCAAAATCGATGCTTTCTAGCTGCATTTCACCGGCTTCCAGTTTGGAAAAGTCAAGAATATCGTTAATCACCGTCAGCAGGTGTTCTGCACTGCTACGGATGGTACTGGCATATTCCAACTGTTGAGGCGTAAGCGGCGTCTGCAACAATAACCCCGCCATCCCCAATACACCATTCATGGGGGTGCGAATTTCGTGACTCATGTTGGCGAGAAACTGGGACTTGAGCCGTGCCGCTTCTAGAGCGGCTTCTCGTGCCTCCACCAACTCGTTAATCCGATCCGTGGCAATCACAATACCGCCCACTTCACCCTCTGGAAGGTACCAGGGATGAATCGCCCAACGCAGGTAAACTTTTGTCCCATCGCTGCGTTTCCAGACATCTTCACTGACAGAGATGACTTCTCCTTGCAAAGCACGCTGGTGTTCAGATCGCCAACACTCTGGAATGTCTGGAAAGATGTCGTAGTGGCTACAACCTAAAATCGATTGTCTCTCCAACCCTTGCTCCGTTATCCAGGTTTGAGAGTAGGCCAGATAGCGCATTTGAGTATCAAACATCGCCATGGCAATAGGGGCACAGGCGATGATTTGCCGCAGTTGTTGACGCTCTCGTTCTAAAGCCAACTCAATCTGCTTGCGCTTGGTGATGTCCATCAGGGTACCCGTCATGCGAACGGCGGTACCATTCGAGTTACGGATCAGCGCCCCTTTACTGGCAACCCAGCGAGTTGACCCATTTGGGTCAATCAATCGAGCTTCCACATCATAATCTGTGCCTGTCTCGACGGTACGCCTCAAGGCTTGAAGCACAGTGGGTCGGTCATCCGGATGCAGATAGTCTAAACAAGCATCATAGCTACCCGCCAAGGCTCCAGGCATCAGACCAAACAGGGTTTCTGTACCTTCCGACCAGGTCATGCGATCGCTCATCATATCCCAATCCCAAGCCCCCATCTGAGCCGCACACAGCGCTTGATTCAGCCTTGCCTCACTTTTGCGGAGCGCTTCTTCGGCTAGAGCACGCTCTTGAATTTCCACCAAGAGATGGTCATTCACCAGCCTCAACTGTGCCGTTCGCTGTTCGACTTGTACCTCTAAATCTTCTTTGCCTTTTTTCAGGCTGTCTTCGGCGAATTTGCGATCGGTGATGTCTCGGACAAGGCCGATAATGGCTTGAGGCTGTCCCTGTGCATCTCGGATTAAGGAGGCACTCACTTCCGCCGGGAAACGGCTACCATCTTTCCTGATCATGGTATACTCCACATCTCGGATACTGCCGTGTTGGAGAACCTTCTCAAGACATAAAGCGGCAATGCTGCGCTTTTCGGGCGCAATTAATTCACAGGCAAATCGTCCCAGGATTTCTGTCTCACTCTCATACCCATGTAATAGAGCCACTTGGCGGTTACAGAACAGGAGTTTCCCGTTCAACTCGCAGACCGAAATCGCATCGGGCGAGGTTTCTACCAAAGTTCGATAGCGGGTTTCACTTTCTTTGAGCGCCTGTTCGGCACGGGTACGTTCCGTAACATCTAAAGCCAGGGACAGGATGGAGACAAGTTTACCCGAACAGTCCCACAGTGCCGAGTTGTACCACTGACAATAGATGACTGAGCCATCTTTGGTATAGTTACGATTTTGCCCCACAATATGGGGTACATTGCCATTGAGTAAATGGCTCATGTCTTGTTGCACCTGCGGCAAGTCTTCCTCAAACACAAATTGCCCTTCATCCAGACAATGGTTCAACACCTCCTCTGCCTGCCAGCCAAACAGCTTTTCCGCCTGTTTGGACCAACGCTGGACTCGAAAGTCATGGTTCAACTCAATCACCGCTAGGGGTGAGTTTTCTACATGAAAGGTCAACCGCTGGAGTGCCTGTTTCAACTGAGTGGTTGTCGCCGCATGTTCTCGAATTTCTGTTTCTAAATGACGATTAGCCGCTTCTAACTGAGCGGGACTCGGCAACGCTAAGGCTTTAGGAATTAACGGCACCAATAGCACCGCTGTAGAGACAGAGACAACTGCCGTCATCGCCTTGATCAATCCACTCAACCAATAATGGGGATGCCACAGTGTCCACACTTCCATAATGTGGGTTGTGCCACAAGCGATGATGAATGCCCCAAATAATTGGAAGATCCAGCTAAAAGGCAGGTCATGTCGCTTACGAACAAAATGGAGCAGCGTCAGGGGGATGGAATAGTAAGCCAGAGCAATGAGAACATCGGAGACTAAATGGAGTCCTACCAGTCCTGGCTTCCAGAGGTAGCAATGTCCATGAGGAATAAACCGTTCTAACAGCAAGTTCGCTAACAGTGCCAACATATAATCCTTCTTGTGCCCTGCCCAAGGCTTGATCGGTTACCATTCGCCATCCGATTGCGAAATATTTGCAACGCTTGTGGTGTTCAACCACTAGCCTAGCAAGGCGGAATCAGTCTGAGGTTGAGCAAAAATCACATTGCAGTCGGAAGGATACAGTGGATGCAAACGCTACCTGACTTTATACTTCATTTTTTTCGTTCAGACTCCTTGGTCGATGCGTGTGACTTCTGCCTGAGATAACTTAACCTCAACAGCAGCAACCGAGTCTTCGATACTCGATATCTTACTGGCTCCAGGGATGGGTACAATGCAGGATGATTTGGCTCGCAGCCACGCTAGGACAATCTGATAGACAGAGACTTCTTTTTCTTTGGCTAATTGAGCGATCGCAGAAATCCCTGCTAAACCACTCACCCGACGGCTACCCCCTAATGGACTCCACGGGAAAAAAGTCAAGTTTTCCGCTTCGCAATAGTCCAAAACCCCATCAGTTTCTGGCTGACGATGCCAGGGGTTGTACTGATTCTGCACAGAAACCACATCCACCACCTCCCGCGCCCGTTGGATTTGCTCAACCGAGAAATTAGAAACACCCACAAATCGAATCATACCCCCCTCTACCGCTTCTTTCACCGGTTGGAGAGCTTCCTCAATCGTGTAATCTGGGTCAGGTGCGTGATATTGCCAAACATCAATGGGCTTTGACCCACCCAGTGCTTCAAAACTAATCCGAATCGTTTCCCGCAGGTGCTCAGGGTTGCCGTTACGTGTCCAACTTCCATTAGGTCGCATCAAGCCCCCCTTGGTTGCCACGATCACTTGACTGCTATCACCCCCATAACTTTGCAGGGCTTTGTGGATCAGTCGCTCATTGTGGTGTTTGTCAGACTCATCCTGACAGTAAGAGTCAGCCGTATCGATCAGGGTAACGCCCAAATCCAGTGCCCGATGAATCACCTCAATCCCTTGTGCTTCTGGAGGTCTACTACTCAACGATAGGGGCATACCCCCCAAGCCAATTGCGCTGATGTTAACACCCGTGTGACTAAGCTGTTTTGTTTCCATAATGATGGCCTCTCTTTTCCATTCTCTGTGCGCTCTGGGGAGCATCGAAAATGTACCCACTTAAACAAGGGTAAGGAACTTTATATCTAAATGCTCCTCAGCTCCCCCGCTCCCCCGCTCCCCCGCTCCCCAGCCAGTTTAGCTAGAAGCACTTGTATAAAAACGCAAGGCAAACCGCCAAAAGATACGAGAAGCCAAGAGTAACCCCAGTGCCAAAGCCCCAGCACCAACCACCCAAGCCACCTGACTTCGACCTAGCATCACTTCGGCTGGCACTGTTGTTAGGAAGGCAACGGGAACCACAAACGTAAAGAAGAATCGATAGGTAGCCGGGTAGGCAACCATGGGGTAACGACCGGCTTCCAGCAGACCTCGCAGTACTTCTGTGACGTTATAAATTTTGACAAACCATATACTGGTGGCTCCTAACATAAACCATAGGCTATAGAGGCTGATAATGCCACAAATCAGGGGAATCACACTGAACAGATAATTCTCGATCGCTAAACCCAGGCGTCTGCCCGCATAGGCAATCAGCACGCCTCCGAAGATTAAATCCGGCATTCCCCAGGGGGAAATCGTGCGGGTTGACAGCCAAAACTGGCTGCTGATGGGTTTAAGCAGGACAAAATCCAGTGTTCCCTGTTGGACTTGCTCGACAATACGGTTGAGGTTGGGGACGAGAAAGGTCGCTGAACAGCCCTGAAGTAAGGTAAAGATACCCAAAATGACGAGCGCTTGCTCCCAGCTCCAGCCCTCAAAGGTATAACCTGTACGGTAAAATAAAAAGAGTCCGAATAAGCTGCCGATCAGGTTGCCTAAGCTGCTGATTGTAGCAATCAAAAAGTTTAGGCGATATTCCAGTTCAGCCGCGATCGCAGTACTCCAGAACACATTTAATACCAGTAAGTATCGTTTCATCGGTTGGCTCTATCTCCGAGACTGAGACAAAGCATATTATTTTCTGCTCCTTGGTGTTTGGAGTCACTTGCTTATAGTGTTTTTACTCTTCCCTTGCACCTTGCGAAAGGGATACTGTTTACGTGACAATCGCAGTTAGCCGCCAAATGGATTCTATAGACAGGTTTTAGATTCCTCTCAAGAGTGAAGTTAGCTCTGGAGTCAGGTTTAGAACTCTGCTTCCTCTAGATAGTGAGAGCCGAACGGATTATGAAAAAGATTCTGGTGATTGAGGACGAAGTTTTTATTCGAGAAAATTTGATCGAACTCCTGGAAATTGAAGGATTCGATGCTTTAGGGGCTGAAAATGGTTTCGCAGGTGTGCAGCTAGCCAAAGAATATCAACCGGATTTGATTTTATGCGATGTCATGATGCCGGAACTTGATGGTTATGGTGTCTTAAATGCGCTGCGCGAAGATACGGCTACCGCAACGATTCCTTTACATTAATAATTGTTTGCATTAATAGTAAGTAGAGGAAGTAAATGAATTCTTGGCGCGATCGCCTCAATAAACTTGGTGGTCGAACTCGATATATGGTGTGTCGTTTATTTATCCATTTAGCGGGTGACGAAGTGGCACCGCTATTGGGAGTTCTCAACCGCAGTGCACGGGAAGCTGTTGACGCAGATGGAGACCTTGACGTTTTAGGGCAAGGATTAGTAGAAATTTGCCAGAGCCTATTACAATACGACATTTATTGGCAATCAGCGGCGAATGAAGGCGATGTGTTCTGGAATGAGGGTGAAGCCGGAGACTATGTTAACGAGCTATTTACCGACTCAGCTGAGCGGTATCTGAGTGAACCTGACTACAATCAACCGCTTGGGCCGAATGACCAATTATCCTTGCCGGCTACGCGTAACTTGGTGGTGATGATTGCCGTTGCCTGTACCGGAGAAGTCCCTGAACTGGAAACGAATTTAGCCAGCATGGAGGCGCTGAAAGCGGGTCTGAAAGCCTTGATTAATCTCCACTATCAGGAAAGACTGGAAGCGATTCAGGTTCATTTTTCCCCAGCGCAGTTTGGAGACGAACTGACGAATGACCAACTCATCGTCAATTTTCCTGAACTGATTCCCTTGTAAAGAAGAGGGGAAAAAGGAGAGAAGAGACAGGGAGAAGGTTTTACTCTCCGTATCACGTTGTCTTTAGCCTCTTGATGTCCTTCCTGTGCGTGATCGCAATAACCGAATTAGATTGCCTTAACTTTTGACTTATGATGTGGCGTAAACTCACAATTCTTTTAATATCCCTAAGTTTTTGTTGGACGACCTTAGCCTGTAGTTCTCCCAACTCAACTCAGTCTTACCCCAATCAAAATAACAATATTTCAGCCCCTCGCAACCAGTTGAGTCAGGGTCAATATGCCGTGCAACAGGCAACTTACAACGATGCCAATGGAGAATACTCCATCATGTTGCTCAATACTCCAGCCGGCACTCCTCCGGTTTACCGCACGGAAAATTTACAGATGGCGCGTCTGACGGATGCTGAAGTGGCGGAAGGAAAGCAGACTTATCTGGAGATTAACGGGGGTCAGGCGGCGATGCACCTAACACCCGACTTCAAAATTGAATATGTCCACAATGTCACCGAAACCCAGACGAACCCCCAAACCGGTCAACAAGAAACAGTGATCGTGCGTCAGCAATCGGGTTTCTGGGCACCTTTTGCCGGGGCTGTAGCGGGTCAAGCTTTGGGCAGTCTGTTATTTAGACCCACTTACTACGTACCGCCTGTGTATCAGCCTGGGGGACTGATGAGAGGCTACGGTGGATACGGCAGCACCTACAGCGAAGCGGTCAATCGATACCAAACTCGCTACCAATCACCACCCCCGGCAGTGAGAAATCGTCAAACTTTCCGTACAACCGGAGGCTTAAGGAGACCGTCATCTAGTAATCGACCCAGCGTGGTTCGTCCCGCACCTAACAATGCGAATCGTTCAACGGGTTCAGGTTACGGTTCGAGTCGGTTACGCCCTTCTAACAAATCGCGTCCCAGTCGTACCAACAGTCCGAGTCGATTTGGCAGCGGTACACGGAGTCCTGCGCGCCGATCAGGAGGAGCATTCGGCAGTCCTAGACGGCGCTAAAAAGGTATCTGTTTGGTGAATTAATCAAGTAGGGGCACGATATGTCGTGCCCTTATTTTGTCGTTGTTGAACCTCTCCCAATCGAGGCTATCCGTCTGGCTAAAGGGTATCATTGACCCGTTACAAGTCTTAACTTTAACCCTTACCGACGGCCTAACATGTCTCGCCCTGTTCTCTACATTGCCATTACCAACCACGGCTTTGGTCATGCTGTACGTGCCTCTTGTGTAGCGGCGGCAATTCAACAACTGTGTCCAGAAATCTTACTGGTTCTTGTCACAACCGCACCGCGTTGGTTATTAGAAACTTATATTCCCGGCGATTTTATTCAGCGTCCACGGGCAATGGATGTGGGTGTGATTCAGTCGGATAGCTTAAATATGGATCAAGAAGCCACCTTGGAAAAATTACGCCAGATTCGCAAGTCGGCAGGTGCCATTGTTGCAGGTGAGGTGAATTTTATCCGCACCAACCGGGTGGGATTGATTTTAGCGGATATTCCCCCCTTGGCGGCGAGTATTGCCAAGGCAGCAGGGATTCCCTGTTGGATGCTGAGTAACTTTGGTTGGGACTTTATCTACCGCGCTTGGGGAGGAGAATTTGTGGAGATGGCGGATTGGATTAGTGAGTGTTATGCAACATGCGATCGCTTATTTCGCCTGCCCTTCCATGAACCCATGAGTGCCTTTCCCAACATCACGGATATAGGTTTAACCGGTGGAACGCCACGCTACACAGCAGAGGAGTTACGAAGTAAATTTAACCTGACGGTGCCTTCAGAAAAAACAATTTTACTCACCTTTGGCGGACTCAATCTCCAGGAAATTCCTTACCAGACTCTAACTCAGTTTCCGGACTGGCAGTTTATTACTTTCGATCAGCAAGCCCCTGACTTACCTAATTTATTGAAAGTTTCCGGAAAAGACTATCGCCCGGTTGAATTTATGCCCTTATGTGGGCGAGTCGTTTCTAAACCGGGGTATAGTACCTTTGCCGAAGCTGTACGCGAGGGAATTCCGATCGCCACTCTCACTCGCGAAGGCTTTGCAGAAGCTCCCTTGCTGCTGGAAGGTATCAAAAATTATGCTTATCATCAAGTAATAACACCCGAAGACTTTTTCCAGGGCAAATGGGACTTTTTATCCGATTCGCCCCAGCCACCGAGACAATCTCAACCGGTGGCGAAAGATGGAACAGAAGCGATCGCCCAATCCGTCATCCATTATTACCAGACTCACGGATACCTCTCCCTGCAATGACAGCCGCCGTCAATTTCCTTCCCAACACGCCGCACAAGCTCCAAGATACACCCAAACCAGCAGAAGCAAAAGAGAACCAAGCCGTAGAAACAGCAGGAGAAGCAAGACAAAGCAAGGCACCAGAAATACAAGATAGCAAAACCCCTGAAATCCGAGAAAACCGCTCTATTTCAACCCTAGAGCTAGCCGCCAAGGATGTCCGTATGGTGATCGAGCAACAAAGGGAAAGGGGTCAAACCCTAACCACAAAGCTCAATATCTTGTTTGTCACCAACGGCGCTCTTTTGACGAGTCTAATTATTTCTCGGCTCTTGTTTTTTCTGAGCCCCTTCAGCATTGCAGAAATCCTAGGATTTCTGCTAAATTTCACTTTACTGATTAGCGCTTTTCTTCCAAGGCAGGTGGCTGTCAGCCCGAACTTAGAAGATAAAAAATTCTTAGAGCGCTATTTAGTTTTGTCACCTGAAGAGTATCAATTGCAAATGCTGGTTAATCTAGCCGAGACCTATAATGCAAACAGGCAACGACTGGAGGATGTTTCTCTATCATTGAAGTATTCGGCCTTTGTGACTTGGGGGATTGCCATCATTCTGTTAATGCATGTAGTAGCATCATATTTTGTGTAATTGAGCTGAGTAGAGTTGGCTAAACTCAAATTTATGGATTCCAAACCTGTTGACACGATTGGTTCCGGAGAACATTTAACGCTACCGGAACCCGATCCAGACAATATAACGGTTTTAACGCGCAACCTGCCTAACACGCCTATTCTTCCTTGGAATCATTACGATTCCCCTTGGAGTGAGCCAGAAGCGGAGACAACTGAGCCAGAGTCAGAAGCTGATAACTCTGAGCTAGACACAGAGAATCTCGTTCAAACTGAGAATCTGGAGGAATCGGATAGTACGCAGGCAAGTGTCTCAGAGGGGGTTGAACTCGATGGTGAGTTAGATCCGGCACAGAGCATTACCCCAGAGGTTACTGTTGAGGGTGAGTTAGATCCGGCACAGAGCATTACCCCAGAGGTTGCTGTTGAGAGTGAGTTTAATGCTCAGCGATTAATCGCCTTGCTCGATCTACCTGAGGAAACCCCAACCGATGAACTCACTGGCTAGGAGACTTTTAACCCAATCGGGTAATAATTGATCTGCGCCCATCTCCATTTGTTTATGACTCAATACCAACAACTTCTGAGAATACAAACCACTGGCAAATCGTTCTCCCCAATTACCTCGAAAGTGCAATCGGTTGTTGCTGAGTCAGGTATCGACACTGGACTGTGTACAATTTTCTTACGCCATACTTCTGCTAGCCTGGTGATTCAAGAAAATGCAGACCCGGATGTGCTGAAAGATTTATCCAATTTTTTTGCCAAATTAGTGCCAGAAGATGGTAAAAGCTATATCCATGACGCAGAAGGGCCTGATGATATGCCGGCTCACATCCGCACAGCTCTCACCAAGACATCAGAACAAATTCCCATTGCTCGTGGCAGATTGCTGTTAGGAACCTGGCAGGGAATTTATCTTTGGGAACATCGGCGACAAAATCATCACCGTGAAGTGGTAGTTCACATCACAGGCAACTAATTGGGTTGGCGATTTTATAGAGATAGGAAAATAGAAGATTCTCCCAACCTATCCATATCGCATGTCTTCTGTGGGAGGCTTGGCGTTGGAAGGATTGAAATAGACGACTTTAAAAAACTGCAAAATAAATAACGAGATATAGAGAGGATTTAAGAAAACATACCGCCGCCACAAACGAGTCGGTTCTTGCATCAGCCGATAAAACCACTCCAAACCCCAGCGCTGCATAAAAGCGGGTGCTTGTGAGATTCGCCCCGCATGGAAATCAAAAGCAGCACCCACTGCCATCACGGGCATGGGTAAATCTTGGCTGTATTCATACACCCATACTTCTTGCCTGGGGCACCCCAAACCCGCAAATACCATCGAGGCACCACTTTGACGAATCTGTTCTACGATTTGCTGTTTTTCTTCAGTCGAGACTTGGCGGAAGCGAGAGGGCTGAGAACCGGCGATGATTAATTTGGGGAAGCGATCGCAAAGATTCTTGATCAGAGATTCCAGTATTTCAGGACGACTGCCATACAGATAAATCGGCAATCCTTCTTGAGCGGCACGTTCACAAATTTGTAGCATCAAGACCGGGCCACAAACGCGATCGGGAAGTTTAAGTTTATATAACAAATTGAGTGCCCAACGCACTGGTTGCCCATCCGGACAGACGAGATCCAAACGATTGAGACGATAGCGATGGGTTTCATCGAGAACTCCCGTCATCACGCCATGAACGGCTAGGGCTGAAACCGATAGCTTTTTCCCCTGACGAGCTGCTGCAATGATTTTATGGACGGCAGCCTCATAATTCACTGCATCGACCCGAACTCCAAGAACGTTGCGTTTGCCTTGATCAAGCGCTGCAATGGTTTTCGGGTCTAACTGGGTAGATTCTTGTTGATTCACCAAAATATTCGGATTACCTGCATTGGTCATCATAGTGCCCCTTTCTTCCATCGGTCATAGTTACAGTCGTAAATTTCCTGCAATATCTGCGGGACGTTGTACTTTAACTTCCAGTTTGGATAGTGTTGAGAAAATTTGTGATTATTGCTAATCCACCAAATATGATCGCCAATGCGGTTTTGATCAGAGTAAGTCCACTTCATTTCTCGTGCAACTATCTTTTGACATATTTCAATCGCTTCTAACATAGAGCAATTGCTGTAGCGACCACCACCCGTGTTATACACCTCTGCCACTCGAGGTGCTTTAAAAAATTCATAGAAGGCTTGAATTAGGTCAGCGCTATGAATATTATCGCGGACTTGTTTCCCTCTATAACCATAAACCGTATAGGGCGTGCCGATCACTGCACATTTCATTAAATAAGCCAAAAAGCCGTGTAATTGAGTCCCAGAATGATTCGGACCGGTGAGACATCCCCCTCGAAAGCAAGCGGTACGTAGCCCAAAATAGCGCCCATATTCTTGAACTAAAATATCTGCTGCAACTTTGGAGGCACCAAATAAACTATGGAGGGTTTGATCGATCGACATATCCTCTCGTATCCCCGATTTGTACGTATGATTGGGGTCAATTTCCCAACGAGTTTCGAGTTCAACAAGAGGCAATCGATTGGGTGTATCCCCGTATACTTTATTAGTGGAAGTGAAAATAAAAGCAGCGTCAGGACAGTATTGACGAGTTACCTCTAAGAGATTGAGAGTCCCATTCGCATTGACAGAAAAATCCATCATCGGATCGCGTGCCGCCCAATCGTGGGAAGGTTGAGCAGCCGTATGAATAATCAGGACGATATTAGAAGCATATTTCCTAAAAATTTGGGTAATTGTTTCATTGTCTCGAATATCCACCTCTAGGTGAGTATATTGTGTTCCTAGCGTTTTTTCTAGGCGTTGTCGATTCCAAGTTGTAGAGGCGTCCTCACCAAAAAATACGCGACGCATATCATTATCAATTCCTACCACGTCCAAACCTTGTGCGGCAAAAAACGTTGTAGCTTCAGAGCCAATTAACCCGGCTGAGCCAGTAATGATAGCGACACTCACGTTTTACTCCCAAAATACAGATGGAACAAGCTAAGCAATGGAGGTTTGATCATTATTCGTTCAAAACTAAAGAAATAACCTCCACAAAAGATTGGGCGGCTGAAGATGGATTTTTCGTGCTAATGAGTTGCTGAGATTGCTGACTCATTGAATCAATTAGTTCTGGATGTTCCAGAAACCGACGCATAGCGATCGCTAATTCTTCAGGTGCAAACGGGTCAAAAATGTAACCATTCTTGCCCTCAATCACCATTTCTGCGGCTCCTGCCCATTTAGAACATAGAACAGGTTTCCCAAAAACCATCGCTTCAAGCGCCACCATTCCCCATATATCTTCTAATGTGGGAAATACAAAAACATCTGCCTGTTGGAAGTATTTCCCTAGACGCCCATATTCTACCCAGCCGACCCACTTGACCTGATCTTCTAAATGTTGATTTTTGATAAAGATTTCTAGTTCCTCTCGTTGCTCACCCGTACCAACAATCAGGAGTGAATAATCTAAATAGCCCTGAGATCGCAGAATAGAACAGGCTGCTAAAAGTGACTGAATCCCTTTTCTAGGTGTAATACGTCCCACATACAGAAAAATGGGAGGCTTGAGCGTTTCATCGAATTGATCAACCGTCTCAAGACTTTGCTGTAAAGTGGTTGCATCCGGCACTAAATACGTTTTAGTAAACACTATTTCTGACTTTGCACCCACCCCCTCAATTAGATAATCTTTAGCTCCATAACTATTAGCCACAAAGGCATCCGCATAGCGAGACATCACTCGTCGAAAAAGTGAACGAAGAGTTGAATCTCGAAAATCTGAGTTGGGAGAACTGCCATCATAAATAATGATAAATCGCCACTTTCCCCAAGGTTTTAAAAGCAGCGCTAACAGAGTCCACAACGAATAAGCTTGAGCCAAGATTACCTGTGGCTTAAATTGTATTAAGTGACCCATGATACCGGGAGAGAGTATCATTAGACGACGGCTGTAACCCTTCGTCTGAGTCATCTCTAGAGATTTCATCTCCCCGACAATTTTGATGACATCTGCGCCGGGAACGTCAGGATCGAATCCGGGCCAAACCAGACCGGTGTAAAAAATTGTATTTTTAAATACCTTTGTGAATTCTCTCAATACAGGTTGCCAGTAAGCCCCCAGTTCTACCGAAGGTACTAACCAAGCAATGCGAATATCTTTACTCTCATCCATCCGGTTGACCCTGAGTTATACAGACCCGGCTATTTAGCCACTCTCTCACAAGATGGGAATGAATCATAGGCGTTTCACCAAACATTTACCTGAATCAACCCGATGAGATTATCCACTTTCTGGCGACAACACAGCCGCTATCGACGCTACAATCCCACTAGTATTTTTACTCATTCAGCCTTTTTTTCAGAACCACCGATGAGCGAAATTCCCAATAATCTGCGATAGGGAATCAACCAGTAAAGGGGCCAAAGCAGACCGCCATGCCTCTGGGCGAAAATTTTCCACTCCCAAAAAGGGTGAAGGACTTGTTCTTTTACGGGTAAACCCTTGGGTTGTCCAATTTTTTTGAGTCCTTCACCCAACGCTACGGATTCATCCGCCTCACTCCCCGGTTTGTAGTTCTGCGAACAAGTCCCCACATATCCAGGTGCAACCCAAAGGGTACACCCCTGTCGCTGGGCGCGTAAACCGTAGTCCCAGTCACCGGCATAGTGAGTAAAAGCCGGCTCTAGATTCCCCACGACTTGAACCACGGCTCTGGGAATCAGAACACAGTTGCCGTTAATGGTGTCACAGCGCTGTGGGGACTCCCCAGGTTCTAGCAAGTCAAATTTCAGGGGTCGCCAACGGCTGCGGCGCATTACCCCTCCATAAGTTGGGGCTTTAGTTTGGGGATCGCAAGTCGATCCGGCAACAATAGCCCGATGCTCACCTTGATCCCGTAAATGATCAAACGTTTCTAAGAGGTGGCTTAAGGCGTTGGGGTAAAGCAGGGTGTCATTGTTCAACCACAGGTAGTAGTCGTAGTCGTCCTTAATGGCTTCAGCAAAGGCAAGGCGTGTTCCGCCATTCCAAAATAAGCTGCCATCTCCTTTCAGAATCTTCACCTGGGGATAGGACTGGGCTACAGCCTCTGCGGTATCATCCGTACTGCCATCATCGACTAAATAAACATCAATGGTGAGCTTACCCTTGAGTTCCTGATGGAAGAGAGCCTGAAGACAAGCCAACGTCAGTAGCTTGCGGTTATGGCAAGTGAGCAGTGCAGCTAGGCGATCGCAGTTCATCGGTTCAAATCGGTTGATTCTCGTCGCAACCAGGTACAAGAGGCTTCATCTGAATAGAATAATGAGCTGGAAATTTTTCTGTATTGAAATTTACATTCCATCTCTGTCATTCAACGGATCAGGTCAGCACTCACGGAGCCAATCGGTGACTAACGGCCTGAAAGATGACAAGTTCATTGATTGTATCGATAGAATTTTACCGTAACTTACGATAAACCCCTCCGTTACCTCTGTGAGAAAGTGAGACAAGCCATTATGGAAGATTTTGGCATTATTGTTGCCTGTTGTTACCAAGATTACTTATTTGCCAAGGGCTGTTGTGCCAGTATTAGACATTTCTTGGGCGATGTTCCAATCTGCCTGATTGTTGATGGAACGTTCTCGGTCAGCTCCTTGGAAAAGGCATACAACGTTCGTATCCTCAATCACCATAACGTGACCCATGAGCTTCTTAAGAAAAGAAGCTTTGGTTGGGGGAAAACGAAGATGATTGCATTTTGGGAAAGCCCCTGGAAGCATTTTCTCGTTTTAGATGCGGATACGAATGTATGGGGGAATGTTCTCAAGTATGCCGACTTTAAAAATTATGATGCGGTGATTGACAAGCCTCGTTATGGTTATCCCGACGACAAGGTTTGTGAGTTTTTCTTTGAAATTTCAGCCGTGGAGAAATATTTCCCCGATTTTAACTGGCAAGCTCACCGTCATGATTATTTTTGTACAGGAACCTTCTTTGGAACACGAGATATCTTTAGTTTGGAGGAATATATCGAGATTTTAGATTTCACAGAAAAGCATCCAGGCATCTTTAAATATGGTGAGATGGGTTTCTTGAACTTCATGCTTTTCCGGGCGGCAGATAATGGGAAAATCCGCTTGGGGCAAGTGCCGATGCAACTCATTGTCCCCGATTTTGAACGAGAGGCAATGCAAAAACGCTTTCCTGTGGAGGAAACGGGGCCAGTGGTACAGAATGAAGAGGCGATCGTGATTCACTGGTGTGGGCCAAAGCCAAGATTATCAACGTCTCAAGTCTATCCAGAACCCATGAGTTTTTGTCGGCGGCAATTTCTCCATAATGAGCGTGGATATACGGGAACAACTGCTAATTTATGGCTGAAATTAGAAGATTATTCCAGCCTTGTAAACGTTTATAAGAACAAAATTCTTCGCAAATTATCTCAACGCCGTCAAAGGTTACTGACTCAGAAATAATCGTTAGTCTTGGGAAAAATCATCGTTTGTTGAGAATTGACCAAAGGAAATGAAGCATGGGTTTGATTGTTCTCCCGATGGGAGCAGCCGCACTTGATTTTGACTGACTCCTTTCCCAGGACAAGACGATTGTAAGGACAGAATCCGATTGCCTCTTCGCCCAAAATCTATCGGGTGAGAAAGGAGTAGTTCTCTACGAATCTGCTACCCTAAGTTTTTAAAGGCGTGAAGCATTGTATTTATTGTGAGTTCCATGAATCTGCCGGAAACGACTGCCTATGTCAGGATTACGCAGCACTCCTGGCAACAGGGAAAGATGGAAGGAGAAGTGCAAGCGGCAGAATATAGGTGGCAGTTTCAGTGGTGTTTCCGGAAAGGACAGTTGTCTGTCAAACCTTCTCTAGGACGTGCTCTGATTCAAGAGCCACTCGGTCGTTTTTTAGAGCGCTGCGATTACCAATTGGAGCCAGGAGGAGATTATGCCTTTACGATTCGAGCTGAACTGTGATTAGGGGTGCATCCCATTTGTACAAGAACACCTGGCGATTGGAAATCGCTGCTATAGAAACGAAGTCCGCCTGCGCGGACTCAATGCCAGCCTGCGGAGGCAGGCTTTGTTTGTATAGCCCCAGACTTCTAGTCTGTGGGCAATTTGTAAAATCGGGATGCTCCCGTGATTAGAGCCGATCATTGATGCTTCAGCCTTCTTTTGACTCCATCCCTAATCCCTTCAAATAACGTTCGATTAACAAAATGGCAACAATATCATCGATGGGACGAGGGGGTTCGCGCATTCCTTGAGGGATGAGGCGTTGCAGTCCTGTGGGGGGGTACATTTGCCAATAGCGATCGCGTGCTTCTAAACTGCTGTAACGCTCATCGACCAAAACAATCGGCAATGAGGCTGATAACTCGCGCTCAAGTGTCTGTTTCCACTTTTTTGCCGTCGTTTGATCGCCCATCACTAAGGTGGTGATGGAGAATTGCTGACACAATTGTTGAAGGGTTGCGATCGCATCAGCAGACGGCACAACCTGATGGTAAAGGAGCTGTTGCTGCTTACCCATTACGGCTAAACCACATTTATCGCGTCCGGGATCAAAGCCTAAAAGCAAGGAATTTCTTCTCGACTCAACAAATCATGTTTTAAAAAGCACTTGTCCATTGTGCATCGCAACCAACTGTAATTTCAAGGGACCAGCGGTAGGGGTTGTTTCTTGAGTGATCGCTTTAATATCTACAGATTGACCATACTTTTCTAGCTGTTCAATAAAGTTAATGACTGTAATGATGCGACCATCTCCAATCTGAATACTACCGAGTATCCCAGCACGACGCGCCCGGAACTGAGCGGCAGCTAGCAACTGATCGAGCCGCTGCCTGATTTGTTCATTAGTCATCGTTGAAGCATCGACAGAAACGGTAGCCAAGAGTTCCTCCGCTGGAAATACAACTTGATTAGGGACTGCATCTGCAAAAACTTGTATGTCCTTTTCGCCCTCCACATAGTTACCAACAGAGAGGATTCGCACCACATAGTCTTTCCCATCTTTAATCTGATTAATTAACACCTCAACCTGTGATTTAGGGATTTTGACCAGAGGCTCATCGGCATCTGTTCTATTCTGGCGAGTGATTTCAACAGCTTTGCGATTCGCTTCCCGCAATAGCTGTTCAATGGCTTGAGGAGCAGCCTTTGGATCAACCACGCGCACAACACCAAAGGCCAGAACTTGACCACGAACCAGAGCGACATTACCCTGACGCAGCACTTGATAGTTCTGATAATACTGTTCTAGTGTTTCTACTTCCTGTCGTAAAAAAGCCAGTTGTTTTTCTCGTTCACCAAGTTGTTTTTCTTGAGCAGCCAGTTGGCTTTCTCGTTGCGTAAGTTCTTGTTCCAATTCTTGGAGACGAGCTTCGCGCTGGGTAATCGCTGCTCTTAATTTTTCTTCCCGTTCTTTGTAGCGAGCCTCGCGCTGGACGATTACTTGCTTGAATTCTTGTTCCAGTTCTTTGAGGCGTTCTTCACTCTCAGTAATCGCTCTGGCTTTTTCTTGTAGTTCCTGATTGCGTTCTTTAATGGTTTGATTTTTCCGGGCTAGTTCCTGATTGCGCTCCTCAATGGTTTGACCTCGCTTGACGAGTTCCTCATCTCGCTGAGTCACTGATTCTCTTAATTGAGCGACTTGAGTTTGAAGTTGAGTAATTTGCTCAGTGAGTTGATTTCGCTGCTGCAACAACTGCTGGCGTTCTGCTAGGAGTGACTTAATTTCTGATCGGAGTACCGTAGCCTGCCCAGAAATATTTTTTAATTGAGCTTGAGCTTTTTGGAAATTTTGATTAATGATATCTAGACGCTTTTGAGCCTCAGATTGCTGGGTTCTAGCTTGAGTTAATTCACTCTCTACCTGCTGCTTCTGCTGATTAATCGTCTGGATTTCACCACGAGCAATTCTCAGATTTTTTTTGATTTCGTCGAGTCGTAAAAGCCCATCTCTAATAGAGCCACTTGTCGCGAACAAAATCCCTAAAGTTGTCGCAGAAATCAGACTACCCGTGATTACGGTCACCAAAGTGGCTGTCTTGCGAGGACGTAAATTAAATAAGCTTAACCGCGCCTTGCCTACTTTCGTGCCAATGCGATCGCCTAAGGTGGCGATTACCCCCCCCAATAACAAAATTGCCACAATCAGGATATAACCGCTGGTCATCGCCTACGCTTAGTCTGTCCAGATACAGCCTATCTCATGGCTGTAGGGCTTCATGTTCTTTTTTTTGACTCAGCACTGCGCCCATGCGGTCATTGATGGATCAAGCGGGTTAGGTAAACTGCTGGCTCAACACCACTGGGTTGTGAACCGTAATTTTTTTCTTATGAATTGAAATCATTTGTTCTGAACGCAAGTCTCCCAGTAAACGAGTCACAGTGACACGGGTTGAGCCTATGGCTTCTGCGATCGCTTGATGAGACAGCTTCAGATCGATGGTGATCCCCTCCGCTGAGGGGACTCCGAAGTCGCGGCACAGAATCAACAGAAAACTGACCAAGCGCGAACCCATGTCCCGATGAGCGAGTGTTTCGATCATCATTTCTGTTTGCAAAATCCGTGAGGATAGACCCCGTAACATCAACATGGATAGCTCTGGGTTGTCCTTGAGTGATTGCTCTACTTGGTCAATGGGTGCAGAGAGCAATTCAACAGGTGTAAAAGCAACGGCATGATAAAACCGATCAGAGCGGTGACCTGTAATCAGCGACAAAACCCCGAAAACACTATTTTCGCGTAACAGCGCTACCGTAATTTCTTCCCCAGCTTCGTAAACTCTAGACAGCTTTACGGCTCCTTTGAGCAAGAAGTAGACCCTTTCTGCTGGGTCTCCTGGGAAAAAAATCGTTTTCCCCCGCTCAAACGTTTCAACCACCGGTGGAAATGCCCCACCGCCCATCTGACGAAACACTGCTGCTAACGGTCTATTTTGCGTCACGACCATAATTTATATGCTCTTTTGCCAACGCCCTGGCGACTTAGTGTCTATGAATAATTGCCGGTAAAGCTTGAGACTGTTGAACTGAATTGGTGAAATTTCTTGAATGTATCCAAGACTACTTAATCTGAGTCCAAGCTAGTTTTTTGTACTAATTGCTACATAATTTAGGGAAGATTGGTGGAGTGGAACTGTCAGTGAACCAATTGACCTGTCAAGTCGAGAGCCGAGCGTGGGGTCATCATACACTGTCATACACTTTGTGACTGCATTGGATTGGAGTCATAATACACCGTCTTACCCTGTATAATCACATTTGATAACTAGGGATTAAGTGATCATCCAATTAGCTTTAGGATAAAATATTATGCTTAATTTGACTGGAAAAAACGCTCTTGTCACCGGTATTGCCAATAATCGCTCGATCGCTTGGGGCATTGCCCAGCAACTGCACAAAGCGGGAGCAAATTTGGGGGTTACCTATCTGCCCGATGAAAAAGGACGTTTTGAGAAAAAAGTCAAAGAGCTAGTAGAACCCCTCGCCCCTAGTATTTTTTTGCCCTGTAACGTTCAGGACGATGCCCAAATCGCCGCCACCTTCGAGGCGATCGGTCAACAATGGGGTAAATTGGACATTCTAATTCATTGCCTTGCCTTTGCGGGTAAAGATGCGTTATCGGGAGACTTTAGTAATGTTTCCAGGGCTGATTTTACCCAAGCGTTGGAAATTAGCACGTACTCGCTGACTCAACTGGCAGGGGCGGCTAAACCCTTGATGACAGAAGGCGGTAGTATTGTCACCCTCACCTATTTGGGGGGGGTTAAAGTAATTCCCAATTACAACGTGATGGGAATTGCCAAGGCGGGGCTGGAAATGAGTGTGCGTTACCTAGCGGCTGAACTAGGGCCGAACAATATTCGGGTGAATGCAATCTCAGCAGGGCCGATCCGTACCTTAGCCTCGTCAGCGGTTGGAGGTATCCTCGATATGATTCATCATGTGGAGGAAGTGGCACCCCTGCGGCGGACTGTTACCCAGATGGAAGTGGGTAATGCGGCGGCTTTCTTGTGCAGTGATTTATCCAGTGGTGTGACGGGTCAAGTTTTATATGTAGACGCCGGTTACGAAATAATGGGGATGTAAGAGTACAGGTAGGAACTCAGGTTTTATGCAACTCAGCGATAGTCCGAAGGGGAATCTGACAGAACACACTGGTTTCAATCCTCAAAATCAGGAGACTCGGTTCCCCACCCGGATGGCAACCGTCAGCCGTACCACGGGTGAAACGGATGTGCAGGTGAGTTTGAATTTGGAGGGTACAGGCGCTTGCACGGCTGCCACAGGTATCCCATTTTTAGACCACATGCTGCATCAGATTTCTTCCCATGGGTTGATCGATCTGGACGTGCGGGCTAAGGGAGACATTGAAATTGATGACCACCACACCAATGAAGATGTGGGGATTACACTGGGGATGGCGTTAGGGAAAGCACTGGGCGATCGCAAAGGGATTGTTCGCTTTGGTCATTTTTTCGCCCCCCTCGATGAGGCGTTGGTTCAGGTTACCCTCGACTTTTCTGGGCGTCCTCATTTAAGCTACGGCTTGGAGATTCCAACGCAGCGGGTGGGAACCTACGACACTCAGTTGGTGCGGGAGTTCTTTGTGGCGGTGGTGAATCACTCTCAGATGACGCTGCACATCCGTCAATTGGATGGGATTAATTCGCACCACATCATTGAAGCGACGTTCAAGGCATTTGCACGGGCGGTGCGGATGGCGGTGGAAATCGATCCGCGTCGCGCTGGGATGATTCCTAGTTCTAAGGGTGTGTTGTAGGGGTTGAGAAGTGAGAAGGCGATGGCGATTGAAATCGCAGCTATACAAACTCGCGTCCGCCTGCGCGGACTGAAAAGGGGGCTGTCGCTAATTTTGGGAAGTGTTAGGATTCAGGCTAGGATTTTCCCCTTTCCAAGACTGATAACAAATTATGGACGCCGTAGCCATCTTGACATTGATTGGACTTGTCATTGGCATCATTGCTGGTGTGGTGCAAGTCCTAGATTTTCTGGAAAAGCAACGGGAAAAAAAGCGATCGCTGGCAAATCAGACACCATCGCCCCAGATTGCACAAGTTCCAAGTGCACCACCAGAAGTAGGCAGGACTCCTAAATCCATTGCATCATCGCATCAAGATTGGGGGGAAGCGGTTGATACCTCAGCCTTTTACGGACGTACAGAAGAACTCGCCAAGTTAGCGCAATGGATTGTGCGCGATCGCTGCCGATTAGTCGCACTGTTGGGAATGGGGGGAATTGGCAAAACCTCTGTGTCGATTAAGCTAGCTCAGCAGATTCAGGATGAGTTTAAGTTTGTTATTTGGCGAAGCTTACGCAATGCTCCACCTGTTGAGGATATCCTGAAAGACCTGATTAAAGTTCTCTCCAATCAGCAGGAAACTCAATTACCAGACACGTTAAACGAGTTAGTTGCCCGACTGATCGATTACTTGCGACAGTCCCGATGTTTACTGGTTTTGGATAATGCTGAATCGATTCTCCAAGGAGGCAATCGTGCAGGAGAGTATCAACAGGGCTATGAGGGATATGGTGAGCTTTTCAGACGCATTGGCGGAACCGTTCATCAAAGTTGTTTAGTATTAACCAGTCGGGAGAATCCTAAAGACATTGCTTCCGCCGCAGGAGATGCTCTTCCTGTTCGATACATGCAATTAATTGGTTTGAAATTAACAGAAGGAGAAGAACTATTTCACGCTCTGAAAGTCTCTGGTTCAGAAGCACAGGAGCAGGAACTAATTGATTTTTACAAAGGCAGTCCCCTGGCTCTAAAAATTGTTTCCACAACGATTCAGGAGCTATTTGATGGGGATATTGCTCAATTTTTGCAGAGCAAGGTAGTTGTTTTCAGTGACATTCGCGATTTACTAGACCAGCAGTTTAATCGGCTGTCGGATTTGGAACGAGAAGTGATGTACTGGCTAGCAATTAATCGTGAGGCAGTTTCTTTATCCGAGTTGCGAGAAGATATTGTCTCGTTGGAATCACCGCCAAAGTTGATGGAAGCGATACAGTCTTTAGTGAGGCGATCGCTCATCGAAAAATGTACCGCGCTCTTCACGCTGCAACCTGTGGTCATGGAGTATTTAACTGACCGATTGATTGAACAGGTTTGTGATGAGATTAAAACCGGAAAAATTGAAGTATTTAACAGATACACTCTGATTAAGGCAACAGCGAAAGATTATATTAGGGAGACTCAAGTTCGCCTGATTCTTAAACCTATTGCTGAGAGGATTCCCGTAGGGGCGCACGGCTGTGCGCCCTTGCAACAAATGCTCTCAAAATTACGAGAGCAATTTTCTCGTAAACCAGGGTATGCAGGTGGAAATATTCTCAATCTGCTTTGCTATCTACAAACAGATTTAAATGGCTTAGACTTTTCTAATTTGAGAATTTGGCAAGCGTACCTACAGGGCATGACTTTACAACATGTTAATTTCGCTCACTCTAACTTATCCAAATCTGTTTTTACTCAAGCTTTCGACAGAATTGTGTCAGTGGCATTTAGCCCAGATGGAAAACTTTTAGCCACAGGTGATGTAGTGGGTCAAGTTCGCATTTGGCAAGTTGTGGATGGTCAGCAACTTCTTACCTTTCAAGGACATAGCAATTGGGTATCGTCGATTGCTTTCAGTCCCGATGGTCAACTGCTTGCCGTTACTGGTCATAGTGACTCAACCATACAACTGTGGGAGGCTAGCACTGGAAAGTGTGTGCAAATTTTGCCAGGGCATACCGGTTGGGTATCGTCGGTGGCTTTCAGTCAGGATGGTCAAACCCTAGCTAGTGGCAGTAGTGATTTAACTGTGAGGCTGTGGTCGTTCAGCACTGGGCAATGTCTCCGTATTTTGCAGGGTCATACTGATCGGGTGTGGTCAGTGGCTTTCAGTCGGGATGGTCAAACCCTGGTTAGTGGCAGTAATGACCAAACAGTGAGGCTGTGGGAGGTCAGCACTGGGCAGTGTCTCCGTATTTTGCAGGGTCATACTGATCAGGTGCGGTCGGTAGTATTCAGTCCCAATGGTCAAACCGTGGCTAGTGGTAGTGCTGATCAAACCGTGAAGCTGTGGGAAGTTAGCACGGGTCATTGTTTGAAAACTCTAGAGGAAAATACTAATGGCACAAGGACAATTGCCTTTAGTCCTGACGGTCGAATCTTAGCCAGCGGCAATTATGACCAAACCGTGAAGCTGTGGGAGGTCAGCACTGGGCAGTGTCTCCGTATTTTGCAGGGTCATACTGATCGGGTATGGTCGGTTGCTTTCAGTCCTGATGGTCGAATCTTAGCCAGCGGCAGTGATGACCAAACAGTGAGGCTGTGGGAGGTCAACACTGGGCAAGGTCTCCGTATTTTGCAGGGTCACGCGAATAAGATAGGGTCGGTTGCTTTTAGTTGTGATAACCAATGGCTTGCTACTGGCAGTGGTGACAAAGCAGTGCGGCTTTGGGTGGCTAACACTGGGCAATGCTCGAAAACTCTACAGGGTCATCACAAGGCGGTAACTTCCGTTGCCTTTAGTCCAAATAGTCAAACCCTAGCTAGCAGTGGTGACAATACAGTGCGGTTGTGGGATGTCACGACGGGTCATTGTCTCCATGTTTTGCAAGGTCACGGCAGTTGGTGGGTACAGTGCGTTGCCTTCAGTCCCGACGGTCAAACGTTAGCGAGTGGCAGTGGTGACCAAACAGTGAGGCTTTGGGAGGTCACCACTGGGCAAGGTCTCCGTGTTTTACAAGGTCATGACAGTGAGGTGCGGTGTGTTGCTTTTAGTCCCGATAGTCAACTACTTGCTAGTGGTAGTCGTGACGGCATGGTGCGGCTGTGGAAAGTGAGTACAGGGCAATGCTTGAACACTCTACAAGGGCACAACGATTGGGTACAGTCTGTTGCCTTCAGTCAGGATGGTCAAACCCTTGCTAGTAGCAGTAATGACCAAACAGTGAGGTTATGGGAAGTCAGCACTGGGCAATGCCTAAAAACTTTGCAAAGACAAACCCGATGGGGAGAGTCCCCTGCATTCAGTCCCGATGGTCAACTTTTCGCGGGCGGCAGTAATGATGCAACTGTAGGTTTGTGGGAAGTTAGCACGGGGAAATGTCTGCAAACTTTGCGAGGGCATACTGATAAGATCTGGTCGGTTGCTTTCAGCCGCGATGGTCAAACCCTAATCAGTGGAAGCCAAGATGAAACCGTTAAGATTTGGAATGTCAAGACGGGTGAGTGCCTAAAAACTCTAAGAGCTGCTAGACCCTATGAGGGTATGAACATCACCGGAGTTACAGGTTTGACGGAGGCTCAGAAAACCATGCTGAAAACTCTGGGGGCGGTTGAGAGTTGAAAATAGGATGAGTCGGGGGCGATGCGTCAGGAGAAAGCGCGATCGCAAGTAGAATTTACAAGTTAGCGATCGCACTCTCACTCACTCACCAAACCCTTGATACTGCATGAGGGTGACAGAAATCATGGGTAATAGTTTGGATGCCAATTGAGAAACTCCAAACTTCCACTTCAGGGATTGAGGTAACTCTTGCCAAGCAATGGGCACAAAACCAAAACGAGTATAAAACGTTGCCAACCCACTGCCCAAACATTCCAGATACAGGGGTTCGGTTGCCTCCTGAATCAAATGCTTAACTAAAAAGCTCCCCAAACCTCGATTTCGCCAAGCGGATGCCACCACTAAACTCCCCAATTCTTGCGCCCCAGCAAAGCTACGCAACTGTCCACAAGCAATCACACCCCCCTCACATTCCATCACCCAAAACTGTGACCAACGTACCTGAGTCGGATCGAGTTTGGCACTCAGCACTAATTTGCGAATCGCCCAGATATCCTGGGCACAAGCTCGACGTAGAATACACCCAATGGGTAAAATAAAAGGCTGCTCAGTCATTTGCTCTCTAGGATGAACGCTTTGGCGGGCCGCAATCGTCCGGCAACGCATCGAGAGTAACACCCAACGCTCTACAAAACGCTTTCATTTGGGGAATCGTTAGTTCCGGTTGATATTCACCCCTCTCCCAAGCACTCACAGCTCTTTGAGAGATGGGTTTAGTTCCCGTTTTGTCAGGAATTTGCCGAGCGAGTTCAGATTGAGTCAGACCGGCCTGAATCCGTAGCCTTTTTAAGGGCGATATCGGCTCCTCTGGATTGAGTGGTGCTTGTGGCATGATTGCACAGTTGGATTAGGGGTAAGTAAATCGGATTTCGATACACCTGTAAAATCATTCTCATCTGTCAAAACTGGTAAACCCGTGACTGAACAGGAAAATTTGCTTGGCTCACCATTTCGGCAGCCCCGATTACCCCTTCCCCCACCGATGATGATGTCTGAGGAAGGCTCTTTCGCCTACTTCACATTAACTCAGCGGATGCCAGCGATTGTCCAACGGGTGATCGATGAAAACGATTTTCCCACATCCATTGTGAATAACTTGGAAAGCCTGATTCAATCGTTGCCCAATGGAATTGTGCGTTCCCTCGACGACAAAGAGCCAGATTTCACCCAGTGGAATCGATATCTGGAACCCTATATCGGACAGCGCTGGTTAAACATTCCCTGGTTTTTTGCAGAGGCATACTTCTTCCGTCGTATCCTTGAGGCAACTCATTACTTTCAAGCCGGAAGTACTCAAGCTGTCGATCCATTTTCCTTACAAAAACGCAGGGGTTTGGAGACAACCCTGGTTTCCATTCGGGAACTGAGTACACGAGTCAATCACTGGATAGAGCAAGCAAAACATGATCAGGGCAACCTAGAGCCAAAAAGTTTGATTGCTCTACTCTATTCGGTTTTGTGGGGCAACCGGGCTGATTTGAGTCTGTGGCCGATTGATGCCGGAGAATTGGATAGCAGCCAAGAAATTCACTTGGAACAAAATCACATCTTGGTCGATGATACGGCACTGATTGCTGAGCGAGTGGCTCGCTTTGAGGGGGTACGGATGGATGTGATTGTGGATAATGCGGGGTTTGAACTCGTCTGTGATTTATGCGTGGTGGACTTTCTGCTCACAAGCCACGCGGCTGAAGTAATTTACTTGCACCTGAAATCCCAGCCCATGTTCGTATCAGATGCGATGATTCAAGATGTGCAAGACACGATCAAGTTTCTCGCCACTACCCGTGATCAGGATGTGCAATCCCTGGCGCATCGATTGCAAGATTATCTGGATCAAGGTCGTTTGCTCTGCCGTGAGGATGCTTTTTGGACATCTCCCTTCGTATTCTGGGAAATGCCCGAACCCCTAAGGCAAGAGTTAGCTCAATCTGCGCTAATTTTAATTAAGGGAGATGCGAATTATCGCCGATGCTTAGGCAATCGCACCTGGCCTTTTACAACGGCTTTTGCAGATATCGTCTGCTACTTCCCCGCCCCCTTGGTGGCTCTACGCACTCTCAAGTCAGAACTGGTAGTGGGTTTAGGATTAGAGCAGATCGCAGCACTCAATCAGGAAGACTCAGAGTGGTTAACCAATGGGCAATGGGGTGTGATTCAATTCGTCGATCCAACAGCTATAACCGCTGCGCCCTAATCCTCGCTTTCTCAGATAGCCGTTACTTGTTAGCAATCTTCAACCACCCAAAAACCTGCTCTGCCGTTAAATGTAACTCAATGCTTTCAAGAACTTGCAAGCGATCGCAACTATTTCTTCCCCCATTAGTTACGCAGAGGAGCGAAGTGTAAATATAGTGACCTCTGGTGGGCAATTGAGCCGCATCGGTATGATGCTAAAACCAATTCCTCGGTTTACATAAAGACGATTTCCTGACTGCCCATATCCTTTAATCCAGCCGTCAGCGTGTACCTCATCCTCCTTAGTAAAAGTCATCCAAGACCATTCTGGTGTGAAGGGTAGACGAAATTGCCCACCGTGCGTGTGTCCTGCCACAGCCAAAGGTGCAGTGTTAGGAGGTAATGCTTCAAAAGAATCTGGGTTGTGCATCATCACCAACCTTGGTGCGCCTTCTGGCACCGGGTTCAGCGCAACTTTCGGTTTATCGTTATTCGGCCAATGTGCGCCGATGCCTACTAGGTATAGGGGTGCGTTGCCCGCCGTGTTTGCTGTTGTTGGGTTGCGATTCTCAGACGGTGCGATTGCTCTTTGCGATGGCTTGCCAATCGCAACTACCTCGTTCTGGAGGACTTGCACGCCTACTGATTCCAGCGCTTTATGCAATTTATCCGCCAACTGTTCGTTTGGTGTTGCGTGCTTGCTTTTCATTGCATAGTCATGATTACCCAAGACAGCATAAGTGGGGATGCCTGCTTCAGGAAGCGATCGCACAATTTCAATAGCCTTGTTAATCTCTTCGCTTGGATCTTCACCTGCATTGTAGATAAAGTCACCAGCAATTAGCACGATTGCAGGACGCTCCTGAATTAGTTGTTTCACAATGCGGTCAATTGTACTGGTGTTGTCCATCCACATTCCTATTTGCCAGTCAGCAATCAGTGCGACTTGTTGCCCTTCCCAACTAGCGGGAAGAGCAGGAATTTCTGCTACTTCTTCTTCTGTGTCGATTAGGTAAGGTTCGAGCAAGCCCCAACCGAGAATTACGCCAAAAATTCCTAACAAACTTAACAATGTGTATTTAATTTTCTTCATTTTTGATAAGTTTCCTGATACTTTTAGAGAAAAGTTCAGACAACTACTGCCCTACTCAACTCCATTAAGTACAATACACAACGTCTGAAACCCTGAATCAGCTTGGCTGTAGCCTATCTCGCTTCTTCTAAGAAACAGATATTTTAGAGTTGTCAGTACCGTTTGATATCACCTCTTTTATTTCTGTTACTTTGGGTACATCTGCCCGCATTTTCAATTCAACTAAACCAACAATGTTTACACTAACTTGCAATGATACGTTTTCAGTGGGTATCTCCCTCTCTCTAACTCGTTGACCAGCAATTTGCATCACATCAATGGCTTGATCGACAGCCAAAATTATTGCTTCCTCTGTAATTTCTGAAGCACCTTTTTGAGTGACTTGAGTCACTTTATCAATTACCTGCTTCCCTTTCTCTTGAGCGGTTTGGAGGACATCATTCATTACCTGTTTTCCCTTTTTTTGAACTTTTTCATAATCCATAATTAGCTTCCTTGGAAACAGTCGTATCTATTTCTAGATTGCTACATAGATTCATAATCTGCATCACCCCACGGTTACATATAAAAACTTTACTAGTAGCTAAAGTTGAGCTTGTTTGGTGAATTTTAAGGAGAAGTGCGATCGCAATCAAAGAGCAGTACGCTCGTTCGCTCACTAACCAATTCTTGTTTTTCCAAACCAGTAAAGTAAATGTGGTAGACAAACATTTTTTTATAACCTCTGTTTGGTTTTTGAGGTATCGTCAAGTTAATTCACCAATTCCTGTTCAGGCTCTCCCAACCCTTCATTGCTTCCCCGGGCTTGTTTCAAAATGTGATTGATTATTGCCCCGATCGCAAAGAGAACCAGGCTTAAAAAAATTGCACCAAAAGCACGTAGGATTACGTTGCTAGGACGTGTTTTTTTCATGGAAATTCTCTTTTCAATAGCGGTTAACTAAGTACCCTTTGATCATCAAGGACAGTACGTGAGATTAGCCGCAGAAACATAACCTTGTAAGGGAGCTGAAATTGGCACCCAGCCATTTGCACCAAGATTTTCAAGGGTGACATTCCGTCCATTGGGTACTGCTCCGACACCAGCGCTATTAATCGATGGTTCTTGCCGGACGTAAAGACCACCCCTTTTTGAAACTGCGCGACACTTTGTTGGGGCAGGAGACTCCTGACAAGACGATAGATAACCCGCATACACATAACCTTGCATGGGAGCTGAAATCGGCATCCACTTTGCGCCAGGATTTCCACCAACAGTATTTGTGCCCTGACTCTCCACAACTGTCACATTCTGTCCATAAGGTAGTATTCCGAGCGCTCTGCTGTAAACCGTTGGAGCTTCCCGGACATACAGACCATTCCTTGCTACAACTTCGTGGCACTTGTCCGAATCCTGTGCTATTTGATATACACCTTTGTTCTGGAAAGATGTTATTTTTGGGGTCGGATTTTCCTGAGTTGTGGCTGTAGTAGCAGCAGTAGAGGGAAGGACAAAAGCTGTTAAAGTTGACAAAAGTAAAGTATGTATTGTTACAGATTTTTGCCAATTAATCATCTGTTTCATGGTTTAAATTTCTATGGGGTTTATGGGTTCCCAGCCTGATTGGAAATCTAATAGTTGAGCCACTCAATCCACCTTTTCAATTGCCTTAGCGGTAATGGGCGTACCAGCAAGTCCACAGACGTGACGAGTGCGATTCCGCCACCGTTGGCATCCGTGTCCTTAGGGATTTCCTTAGCTACTTAGTGATTCAAAAGTATTTTTGAGAAAATCTGGCTTTTTAGATTATGTACTTTCAATTTTAAAATAAATTCACTCTAAATTAGAATATAAAATTGAAGTTTATAACTGATTTATTTGCCAAAATATATTTTTACTAAACAGGACACATTAGGGGGTTTAGCTAGCTTATAAACTTTAAGTATAAATATTATCTAAACACTTGATTTTTGAGGAACGATTGAAGAGTCTAGAATTTTAGAATCGATTTAGTTCATACAGCCCTTTCCTACACCATGAAAGAAAAAGCCAAGGCGGCTTAGCATCAGGATGGTTATGCTGAAAAAGCCCGAAAGTTAGCGCCGATTACCCTGCCATTCCTCTGCGGTAAGGCGGTAAAACACATGGGGTAAGTCAGCACGAACAAAATCGCGCTCGTACTTAAATCCCATCTTCTGCATCACCCGTTGCGATGCATAATTAGTCGTCATTGTAAAGCAAACTACATCGACCAATCCCAGTTGCTCAAAACCAACTTGCAAACTTGCCTGTGCCATTTCCGTGGCTAACCCTTTGCCCCAATATTCGGACATCAGCGCGTAAGCCAACTCTACTTCATCATGACCGCATACATGAGTCTTTCGTAGCCCACCCCGCCCCACAAATCGCCCATCGAGTTTGTCTCGAAACGCCCAAAGCCCAAACCCATATCGATGCCAATGCTCTAGTTCCTGATCAAGCATTCGCTGAGTTTCATCGTCAGAACGAATACCCGCAAGCGTCGCCATCACGGTAGCATCCTGATGCATTCGGCACAGGTTGCCGTAATCTTCGGCGCGTAGGCAAGTGGCGATTAAGCGATCGGTGTGAAATGTCTCTATCAATTGCATAGGATTACATTAGATTCGTGTGTGCAAGGCTCCTCTTAGGACGGCAATACCCCGTTAGGAAGGCGGGAACACCGATCCTGCGGTAGCTGTGTAACTTTTTACAATGGCGTTAGCTAAAGAAATTATCTATCTATTGAAGAGTAACCAGACAATTCATCATGCAACCCACTAATCCTAACCAATTTACAGAAAAAGCCTGGGAAGCCATAGCACGTACCCCAGATATTGCCAAAGCCGCTCAACAACAACAACTCGAAAGCGAACATTTGCTCAAAGCGCTGTTGGAGCAAGATGGACTTGCCAATAGCATTTTTAATAAACTTGAAGTACCTGTGCAGCGAGTGCGCGAGGCAACGGAAAGCTTTAGCCAGCGACAGCCTAAGGTTTCTGGCAGTAGTGGCTCAGTCTATCTCGGACGCAGCCTGGATGCTCTGTTAGATCGAGCAGAATCTTATCGCAAAGACTACAAAGATGAGTTCATCTCGATCGAGCATCTGATCTTGGCGTATCTTAAAGACGATCGCTTTGGTAAGAGCTTATTCCAAGAATTTAAACTAGATGAGAAAAAGCTCAAGAACGCGATTGACCAAATTCGAGGGAATCAGAAAGTGACCGACCAAAACCCAGAAGGCAAATACGAAGCACTGGAAAAATATGGACGCGATTTAACTCAAGCGGCTCGTGAAGGGAAACTCGACCCGGTGATTGGGCGGGATGATGAGATTCGCCGCACCATACAGATTCTCTCACGTCGCACCAAAAATAATCCAGTGCTGATTGGGGAACCTGGAGTCGGTAAAACTGCGATCGCAGAAGGGTTGGCGCAGCGGATTGTTGCTGGTGATGTGCCCGAATCTCTCAAAGACCGCAAATTAATTGCGCTGGATATGGGTGCACTCATTGCCGGTGCTAAGTTCCGGGGCGAATTTGAAGAACGTCTGAAAGCCGTACTCAAAGAAGTCACTGACTCTCGCGGTCAACTTATCCTATTTATAGATGAAATTCACACCGTTGTTGGTGCGGGTGCGACTCAAGGCGCGATGGATGCAGGCAACTTGCTCAAACCCATGTTGGCGCGTGGTGAGTTGCGGTGTATCGGTGCCACTACCCTGGATGAGTACCGCAAGTACATTGAGAAAGATGCAGCATTGGAACGTCGATTCCAGCAGGTTTATGTGGATCAACCCAGTGTAGAAGATACGATCTCGATTCTGCGGGGACTCAAAGAGCGTTATGAACTGCACCACGGGGTGAAGATTTCGGATAGTTCACTTGTTGCCGCCGCCACGCTATCCACTCGATATATTAGCGATCGCTTCCTCCCCGATAAAGCGATTGACTTAGTGGATGAAGCGGCTGCACGGCTGAAAATGGAGATTACCTCCAAGCCAGAAGAACTCGATGAAATTAACCGCAAAATCCTCCAGTTGGAGATGGAACGGTTGTCGCTGCAAAAAGAAAGCGATCGCGCCTCCGTTGAACGCCTGGAACGACTGGAAAAAGAACTCGCCAACCTCAAAGAAGAGCAACGCACTTTAAATGCTCAGTGGCAGTCCGAAAAAGACGTACTCAACCACATTCAGAGTATTAAAGAAGAGATTGACCGAGTCAATGTGGAAATCAGCCAAGCCGAGCGTGATTACGACCTGAACAAGGCGGCTGAGTTAAAATATGGCAAATTATCCCAGTTGCAAAAATCGCTGCAAGAGGCAGAAACCCAACTCGCGGCGACCCAAACCAGTGGCAAATCCCTGCTGCGGGAGGAAGTCACAGAATCCGACATTGCCGAAATTATCTCCAAGTGGACGGGCATTCCCATCAGCAAGCTGGTGGAATCGGAGAAAGAAAAGTTACTCCACCTCGAAGATGAACTGCACCAGCGGGTTGTGGGACAGGATGAAGCGGTTACAGCCGTTGCCGATGCGATTCAGCGATCGCGTGCGGGTTTATCTGACCCCAATCGTCCTACCGCTAGCTTTATCTTCCTTGGCCCCACGGGTGTTGGCAAGACGGAACTGGCAAAAGCGCTAGCCTCTTACCTGTTCGATACGGAAGATGCTTTAGTGCGGATTGATATGTCCGAATATATGGAAAAGCACGCCGTCTCCCGCCTGATTGGTGCACCTCCGGGATATGTGGGTTACGAAGAAGGGGGTCAGTTGACCGAATCGATCCGTCGTCGTCCCTATGCGGTGATTCTGTTCGACGAAATCGAGAAAGCGCATCCCGATGTGTTCAACGTGATGCTGCAAATCCTGGATGATGGTCGCGTTACGGATGCTCAAGGTCACACGGTAGACTTCAAGAATACTGTGATTATCATGACCAGCAATGTCGGTTCGCAGTACATTCTAGACCTTGCCACCGAGGACAGTCAGTACGATGAAATGCGGAGTCGGGTAATGGAGGCGATGCGATCGAGTTTCCGTCCAGAGTTCCTCAACCGAATTGATGAGATTATTATCTTCCACTCCTTGCAGAAACATCAATTGCGCCATATTGTTCAACTACAAGTTAAGCGTTTAGAACAACGCCTAGCGGATCGCAAGATGTCTCTGAAGTTGTCGGAAAGTGCTCTCGACTTCTTGGCAGAAGTGGGTTATGACCCCGTTTTCGGTGCTCGTCCTCTGAAACGAGCGATTCAGCGGGAATTAGAAACGCAAATTGCTAAGGCGATTTTGCGAGGTGAGTTTAATGATGGGGACACCATCTTTGTGGATGTGGAAAATGAACGGTTAGCGTTTAAGCGCTTGCCTGCTGAGTTGTTAACAGCTCAATCCACCTAATCTTAATTCTTGATAGTAATCTGAGACAGGTTGCGCTGCGGCGTAGCCTGTTTTTTTTGATTCTCAACTCAGAAAATGTGATGGTTTTAATCAACTAAGAACGTTTTTCACCCTATAATTTGAATGTTAATTAGCTTATTAATGAGTTTATTGCTGTTAGTCCACGGATTGCTAATTGCCTTACTCGACATAATTGATTATAGGCAGATAAAACGTGACAATAAATTTTTAATTGTAGAACTGATAGGTGGCGGTCTCCTAGTTTTGGCTTGGTTGCTGATCGTTGCTTATGTACGCTTCGACTTGCCATCGATTGTGTCATTACTCGGTGGGTTTTGGCTGGCGGTGAGCGCTACTCTTGTACTAAGTCTCGTGGCTATTGTCAAGGCAATCCAGGCATTTAAAAACAAACATAACTGGGTTGTGAGTACAGTTGGGGTATTACTGAATCTCCTAGCCCTGATTATTTACTTAATCTTCGCACTTTGGTTCTCCTGGTTGGTCTTGATGATGCTGCTAGTGCAGCGCGGCGAAAATATCCACCCGTCCAAAAAGGTTAAAAAGCTTACTGTACAAACGTTCTTCCCTTTTGCCTCCTGCCTTATCTCTTATGCCTTCTTGCACTAGGTGGTTCATATCGATAAGAGCCTGTTTCAAAAGCGGCTTTGTTTCTAAGATAATAGAGGCGAGTCGGTTAACCCTTGACTTCACCGCCACAGGTGCCAAACGAGTCCCATTGAAACACCGCTAACAGGATGCTACTACCCCCCATGATGATGCCCGTGGCGAGAAACTGCATTGCCCCAACATAGGGTAAAATCCCTATAGCCACCAGGTGTACTAATCCTGTGATGATTAATGTGCGCGATCGCATCCCTAATCCAGTCCCTAGGTAACCCAGCGCCACCAATCCTAACCATAGTGGACACAGATTCATTAATACTTCTCCCCAATCCAGGAAAATACTCAAGTCTGTCAGCGCCACTCCCAGCAACATCAAACCTACCCAACTATCCAGAACCCAGCCTAAGCCATCTTTTCTCAACCAAGAGGGTGTCAAAACCACCATAGCAACCGACCCGATCAGGGAGAGGATTGACCACCAAATGGCTTGAGTCATCCAATTAATTGGGCAAAATTGCGCCGTTCCAAAAATTCCCAGCGAGATTACGCCCCAGATTAAGCAGACTTGATCGAGTGCTGTATAAAACGTCGAAACGAGTATAATACTTCCGAATTGCCAGTGACAGCGCCAAAGTCCTGGACTATCGGGTAGGGTGACGACATTAGGCTTTTGGCATAAAAGTGGTGCGTTGGGATTGAAAAACGTCATAGCTGTGTTACTGAAAATTTAAATAAATGAACTGTGTTAATAGTTTGTTTTAATGTTTTGTCCAAAATCAGACGAAACTTACAAACTAATCGTCTTTCAGCAGCACCTTACTGGAACTCTATCGACAGAAATGATTCAAACTTTTCAAAACTCTGCCTGTGGAGATAATCTTTAACAAAACTTCAAAAAGGAAACTCTTGTTGTTCTCAAGAACGAATACAAAAATAGGCCACGTCTGCTGAATAACGACGTTGCATTAAGATGAGATCTTGCAAGACTTGAAGCGCTTCAATTCATTTCTTGCATCGTAAGTATTGATTTTTAGGAATAGAGAATTATACGAACTATCTCAGTATTTGTCACCTAGCGTCCGCTAGATTTTTGACGGAATATAGGTATAGCTAACCTTTGGCTCCAACGCTGGCTACATGATCTAGGGTTGTACTCCCCCAAAAGTTATATACCCTATTTTTGGGTACCTACTTGTACCAGGGATTGTATGACTGAGATGATGGCAAGAACAGTTAAGAACCCATTGAATCAACCAAATCAATAATCCTAGTTTTCAAGAGGTCGCAGGATGTCAAAAGGGTTATGGGAACCACCTCGGTTACGTGTCAGTGCAGACAACGAAGAGGAACGACGCGCTACTTGGTTGGAACTATTTTTTGACCTAATTTTTGTGGTAGCCATCGCCGAATTAGCCCACTATCTGGATGGTCATGTTGGGTTATCCGGCTTTTTGGGTTTTATTGCCCTCTTTGTACCCACTTGGTGGTGTTGGCTTGGCTCTACCTTTTACGCCACTCGCTTCGACACCGATGATTTAGGACATCGCCTGCTCACCTTACTCCAGGTGGCACTCGTTGCTGCCTTAGCGGTGAATGTGCATCATGGATTGGGCGAGTCTTCTACTGGCTTTGCCCTCTCCTATGCCGCCTTTCGTTTCTTGTTGATTCTCCAGTATCTGAGTGCAGGATATTTTGTTCGCGCTGCCCGTCCGCTAACCAACTGGTACATCCGGGGGTTTGCAATCAGTGCATTTTTGTGGGTTTTGTCCATCTGGGTACCCCTGCCTTGGCGTTTCGGACTATGGGTTATTGGGTTAATTGTAGACTTTGCTACCCCCTTAACTGCTGGTCGCTTGATGACTCAATTCCCGCCGAGTCTTTCTCACATACCCGAACGGCTAGGACTCTTTACCATTATCGTTCTGGGCGAATCAGTCGTCGCTGTCGTTAAAGGGGTTGCACAAAAAGAATGGGATATTTCATCAGTGGCGGCGGCATTGCTGGGACTGAGCATCGCCTTCAGCTTCTGGTGGATTTACTTCGATAGTGTGGATGGTTCCCCTCTCAAGTCAGTAAAAGCGGGTAAGATACGTATCGCGATGACCTGGTTATATGCTCATCTTCCCTTAGCCATTGGCTTGGCAGCAACCGGTGTAGGAGTCGATCAGATGATCGCGAGTCAATCCGGTGTTCTATCCATTGAAGCACGGTGGCTGTTTTGTGGTGCTGTGGCACTTTGCTTGAGTGTACTGGCACTCATCCATCTAATTACTTGTACGTTGGGGACAACCAGACGGCGCAAAATCCTGAGTGCCTATCGTCTGGGAGCTGCCCTATTTGTTTTAATGCTCGCGGCGGCTGGTAGTGGGTTGTCCTCTCTCGTTTTGGTGGCACTAGTAGCCTTTGCCTGCGTACTCCAAGTTGTTTTGAATCTGGTATTAACTCGTAAAGCTAAAACCATTACGGAGGAGGTTGGGGGTTAGTTCTGGGAAGGTGTAACAATTGAAATGAGAGCAAAACCTTGGTTTTTTGGTTTTTAACCACACTATTGTAGAGGGATTTAAGAGAAAATTAGAGCCGCAACCCTAGTTAATCGATTAACCTCCTAGCTGGAGCATACAAACTATGGAGTCCATTCTGTCCATCCTGGCCCCAATGATATTAGTCGTCATTGGCTACAGTATTGGTTCGACAAAAATTATCACCCAGGGCAACCAAGCCTTGGTAGAACGCTTAGGTAAGTTTCATAAAAAACTAGAACCCGGTCTTAACTACATCATTCCTTTTATTGACCGAGTTGCTGTAGAGGATACAATTCGTGAGCAGGTTCTAGACATTCCAGCCCAGCAGGCTATCACCAAGGACAACATTTCTGTAGAGGTAGACGCAGTTGTCTTCTGGAAAGTCCAAGATTTGATGAAAGCCTATTACAACGTTGAAGATGTGGAGAGGGCGATTGAAGAGTTGGTGACAACAACGCTGCGCTCCACCATTGGGGAACTAGAACTCGACCAGACTTATTCCTCTAGAAGAGATATCAATCAGAATCTCCTAGAGCAACTCAATGAAGCGGCTACCGACTGGGGCGTAAAAGTAATCCGCGTCGAGGTGCAAGAGCTGAAACCACCAGCCGATGTTTTAGAGTCCTTAGCCAAGGCACGAGCGGCTGAAACTCAAAAGCAAGCCGAGATTTTCAAAGCGCAAGGGACGGTGGAGTCGATTGAGATGCTCTCAAGAGCGCTGTTAGAGCAACCCAATAGCAAAGCCGTATTGCAATACCTAATTGCTCAACGCTATGTAGACGCCAATCAGAAATTGGGTGAAAGCCCCAACTCTAAGGTTGTGTTCATGGACCCGAAAGCCTTATCAGAAGCCATCACCGACTTGATTGGAGCGGGTGATTCCCCCATTGATGGTTTTGCGAATGGTTCTTCGATTCGACCCCACGATCAATAAAAAGCATGAAACAAAGTATGAAGGATGAAGTGTATAGATTTTCCATCCTTGCTTCTTCATCCTTGATGCTTTATTTGCGCCAGATCGCATCGGCAACACGGCAGACATCACGCATTTCGAGAACATCATGAACTCTGAGGATGTCTGCTGTACCCGCGATCGCTCCACAGCAAGCCGCCGCTGTTCCCCAAACTCTGCCTTTGGGGTCTGGTTGGTTGATGAGGCGACCAATGAAACTTTTACGAGAGACTCCAACTAAAATCGGCACCCCTAAAGCACGAAACGCTGGCAGTTGCCGCAAGATTTCCAAGTTTTGCTCCAGGGTTTTGGCAAAACCGATGCCTGGGTCAATGATTAGGCGCGATCGCTCAATTCCCGCACGTTCAGCCGCCGCGAGTTGACCTTCGAGAAACCCATAGATGTCTCCGATTAAATCTTGATAATCAGTTAATTGCTGCATCGTTTGGGGAGTTCCCCGAATATGCATTAACACAATAGGAACACCCAATTGGGCAACTGTGGACAACATATCCGGGTCAAACGTACCACCAGAGATGTCATTTACCATGTCGGCACCCGCTTCAACGGCTCGTTGAGCGACAACCGCCCGTGTGGTATCTACTGAAATCGGCACTGACAACTGTGAACGCACCGACTGCACCACCGACAGCACCCGATGGAGTTCTTCCTCAACAGAAACCTGCTCTGCACCGGGTCGAGTCGATTGTCCACCAATATCGATGAGATCGGCCCCTGCCTCCACCAGACGTTGGGCTTGCGCCAAGGCGGCGACTGGGGCATAAAATTCACCCCCATCACTAAAGCTATCTGGCGTCACATTTAAGACGCCCATGAGATAAGTACGCTCTCCCCACTGAAAAGAATGTCCCCGCAGTTCCATTTTGGATTTTAGATTTTGGATTGAGCCATCCTGAAATCTTTGTCCTCCTAGCCCCCTACTGATAATTTACAATTCTCGCAAAGCTCGCCGGCTCTAAGCTCGCTCCCCCCACCAGAACACCATCAATCTCTGGTTGAGCCATAATTGCATCTATGTTGTTGGGTTTAACGGAGCCGCCATATTGAATCGGGACATCAGAAACCTTGAGCTGACTCCGAATCAAACCAATCACCCGATTGGCTTCCGATTCTTCGCAGGTATCACCAGTACCAATAGCCCAGATCGGTTCGTAGGCGACAATCAGATTCTCTTGGTCAACATTCACGAGGTCTTTAGAAAGCTGATTACAAATAATCGATTCGGTTTCTCCAGTATCCCGTTGTTGCTTGGTTTCACCCACACACAGGATTGGGGTCAAACCATGACGCTGAGCCGCCAGGAGTCGTTGATTAACCGTTTCATCGGTTTCACCAAAATATTGACGCCGCTCACTGTGACCCACAATGACATAACGAACCCCGATTTCGGTCAGCATCAGACCGGAGATTTCTCCCGTATAGGCTCCTTCCTCCGCCCAATGAATATTCTGAGCACCCAATTGCACACGGCTATTGTGCAAACTCTTAGACATCACGTCCAAGGCTGTAAAAGGAGCACACAGAATGATGTCCCGTTGTTCCGGAGTTGGCTCCAGTTCAGACATGAATTTTTGCAAAAACTCAGAGGATTCCCTTTGAGTTTTGTACATTTTCCAGTTACCGGCAATGACAATTTTCCGCACAGCTTAACGCAACCATCTCCAAACCATAACGCACCCTTTAGTTTAAAGCTTCTCGGAGCAATTTACTAAACCAGGTTGAAGGATGAACTCTGAAATATGAAATATGAATTTCTGATACATGTCGAACTAGCGTAGCAAGGCGCGATTTAACCTCCCACTCAGTTAAGCTCTACGGGTGGGCGACCCGACTATTGTTTATCCTTTATCCTTGATACTTTCCTTAATCCCCTTGCTCTGATGTAACCATCACAGATGCAGTTGACTATGCCAAATTTCCCTAAGCCCAGTGGTGACCTACCTGAAGTCTTGAGTCCGTTTAATCTACGCCATTATTGGCTGCTTGCTTACTGGGTCTACTTCCGTCCGACGGCGTTTCATCGCTACCTCTACCAAGCCTCTCCCGATGTTTATCAGTTGAGGGGTTATCGCAAATTTGTACAGACGTGGAGGATTCGAGCCTATCGCAATATTTATCTGATGCTGCCATTGGCGGTCGTGTTAATGGCTTTACTTGTGGGATTAGTGCTGTTCCTGTACAAATCAATCACCGTTGTTAACAACACCGCTTGGGTAAATGCGATCGCCGTGTCCCCAAACGGGCAAATTGCCGTCACCGCCTCTGGCGATCGCGCCTTGAAAGTCAAAGTGCCCTCCGCTGATAGCTCCCTGAAAGTTTGGAATTTGCAGTGGGGTTCACAAATGCACACCCTGATTGGTCATGAACATGGTGTCACCGATGTCGCTATCACCCCAGATGGACAGAAAGCCATTTCGGCATCCCGCGATCGCACGCTCAAAGTCTGGGACATCCGGCGGGGTACTCAACTGCACGAACTCAAAGGTCACAAAGAATGGGTGAGCCATCTGGTAATTACCCCCGATGGGCATCAAGCTATCTCCTCGTCGGGAGATAAAACCTTGAGGGTTTGGGATATCGACCAAGGCATCCCCCTCCAAACCCTAACGGGTCATAATGGTGAGATCTGGGATATAGCGGTTACACCTGATGGGCAACGGGCGGTTTCTGCTTCTGCCGATCGCACCTTGAAAGTTTGGGACTTAGCTCAAGGGAAAGAACTCTACACCCTGAGTGGTCATGGTGCTTGGGTCACCAAGGTCGTCCTCACCCCAGATGGCAAGCAGGCGATTTCCGCCTCATCGGATAAAACCTTAAAAGTGTGGGACATCGAACAAGGGAAAGAACTCTACACCCTAACCGGTCATAGTAACTCGGTTCTCGATGTTGCCTTATCCCCCGATGGCAAGCAAGCCGTTTCTGCTTCGGCTGATCGCACCCTGAAAGTATGGGATATCCAGCAAGGAAAATTGCTTAACACCCTAACCGGACATCAGGGCTGGGTGACCAGTGTGGCAATGGCCTCCGATGGTAAGCAAGTGGTTTCTGCTTCTTCTGACCAAACGATGAAAGTGTGGGACTTAGGCAGTGCGATCGCGCTACATACCTTAGCGGGTCATCATGCTTGGGTTACAGCAATTGCGGTATTGCCAAAAACGGCACGCCTAATATCTGCTTCCTTTGAAGGCCCCCCCAAACTCTGGAGCCTGAATCGTGGCATAGAACAGCCAATGCTAGGCGTGATTGGCACGGGAATTGGCATGAACGTATCCTTCGCCATAGCCTTGACTTTCATGGTACTGGCTGGAGCCGTGAGCCTCGCCATCTTTTTAGCCATCAGCGTCATTGCCTTGGGCATTATCGGCAATATTACTGCCAGCCTACTCATTGGCCTCTTCGGCAGCCTCGGATTTTGTGTCGGCTTTTTGATGGCGGATCGGATTGCTGCCGATCCAATGCTCGAAGAAGTGTACCAGGCGAGAAACATCAGCCTCACCCTCACGATCATTTCTGGGATTCTCTTCGGTCTCCTCGTGGGCATTTCCTTTGCACTGTCGAGCCGCACTGCAACCGGGGTCTTTGCTAGCATCGTCTTCATTCTGGTTCTGGGTATCGGTGTCGGCATCGTTGTCGCTTGCGTGGTCACAGAGGCTTTGAGCTTCAACGGTCGCTTACGACCGGGAATCCGGGCAGGGGAAGCGGTTAGCATCGGCTTCAATTTGCTGGTTGCGATTGGGGCGTTACGCCTCCCGATTTACCCGATTCAGTTCTTGATGGCACTCTTGGGTCGGTTTAGGGAAAAATGGCATCCGGCGGCATGGGACGAGTTGCTGGTTTTGCCGGTTCCTAGAACCCAGGCATTCCTCCAATCGCACCTCCAAGCATCGGAACGCGAAGGACTGCGCCTCGTGGCAGATGTGGCTCGTAACCCGTTTCAGCGGCCTTGGGCACAGCGAGCCTTACAAACCCATCTACACAAAGTCTCTGCACCGCTTCACTTCCTCTATGACTTGTTGACTTCTGAGGATTTCAATACTTATCTTCTCGCACCTGTAAGGAGGGTCGATTGGCAGCTCATGCCGACAACCCGACAAGTCTTGTTAGGGGAATTGGCCCATCAGCGAGTGGATGGCAGTGGCGCTGGCATCAATCAAATCGCCGAAAATCTGGTCTGGGGGTTAACCCGGTTCGTTCGCAATCGCCAGCGTTCACCTCTGACTCGCTTTGCCGGTCTGATTTATGAGCTAACTTATACCAAGACCTTTGAGGCCGTGGATTTCAACCTATTCGCCTTGGAAAAAAGCTACGCTGGCTTAAGCCAGTATCCCGGTGGTGTAGAAATAGCTGACTCGTTTGAAGCACTGGCTACGTTTTTGACCTATGACCATCTGTCTGACTTGACGGGGGCTAGAGATATGGTTTCGTGGCTGTCGGTTCAGGAGTTTTCGATCCGTCCGACGGTGCTGAGTGCTCTCCTACGTCTTGGAGACATTGGGACAAAGGTGAAGGCTTATCAGGCTGCCACGACCACGGTTGAGCAACTGGCTACTTTGGCTCAGATCACGAGTGCCCTGGAAATTTTGGATGAAGAGGTGGTGGAACAAGTCTTGGTGCCAGAGCAGGCTATCTTGAGGCGCATCATTCGCCAATGGCGGTGCCTGGTGAGTCAAGCGATGGCACAAGTGGGTCAATAGACCTAATCTGATACCAATTCACTAAAATCCTCCTACAGATGTTTTTCTTATTCCCCCCTTAATAAGGGGGGTCAGTGTGTAAGACCAAATCCGGTCAGAAAACCTTGAGATTACTCTTGAACGGTTTCAATTAAATCTTCCATCAAGACATCAAATGTGCGAGCCAGTTTTTGCAGCGCTGTCACATCCACCGTTGCCATCCCTGCCGATCGCGCGTATGTGGTCACTGTGCTGTAGGGAATTCCTGCCCGTGCAGCAACTTCTTTGAGCGTCCAACCCTTCTCGTCAGCCAGATCGCGTATTCGCAGCCTAACTAGACCCATCCTTTCCCTTGACGAAGAACGAGTTCTCGTTCTTTAATGTGGATAACTTCAACAGCTAAATAGAATCGCCCTCTGGACTGGAAACTAAAGGGCGATTCCACGCAATCCTCACAAAATTGGAGGCAAATAACATGATATCAAGACCGCAGCCAATCGCAATGGCTGTACCTCGGTTGCGTCGGATTGCAGCGATAGGGAGGGACGTATGACTTACAAAGATCGACTGTCCCCTTGGTGCATTGTCCGTCACCTCCCGCAAGCGCAAAGCCGTGTAGTAGCGTGTTCTCGTCGTCGAAATGATGCTGAAGAACATCTCCGGGTGCTCAGGAAGATGACACCAACTGCCGACTACAGCATTATCTTTGACCCCATGATGGAAAGTACTGACACCATCGCCAATACTTAATCAGCTTTGGCAAACATTCTATTCTCTTTTGAACAAATAGAGAAATGAAATTCGTTTGCGTAGCATGTTCAAGCGGGATGCGCTACCGTATCCCGCTTCTTTATGATTAACAATAAATAAAGCTTTTTAATGTAATTGGCGATGAATCTCTACCTTGGCATTGATTTCGGCACCTCTGGTGCAAGGGCGATTGTGATTAACGCCGAAGGTGTGATTCAATCCGAAACGAAATATTCTTTTACAGAGGCATCATTACCCTCAGCCGCCGTTACCTGGAAACGGGCTTTATTTGCCTTAATTGAGCAAATTCCTCAGGAAATACGCACAGGAATCAAAGCGATCGCCATTAATGGCACCTCCTCCACTGTACTGTTATGCGATGCCACAGGGCAACCGATAACTGAACCCCTCATGTACAACGATAATCGAGGGATAGAAGTCATGGAGACGCTAAGAGCCATCGCACCGCCTAATCACACTGTCTTAAGTCCTACCTCCAGTCTCGCCAAACTCCTATGGTTAAAGCGAAAGGCAGAAGGTAAAAGGCAAAATGACTATTTCCTGCATCAAGCGGATTGGTTGGCGTTTCTGTTACACGGACAACTGGGTATTAGTGATTATCACAATGCTTTAAAACTTGGATATGACCCGGAACAGTTATGCTATCCCTGTTGGATGGAACAATTGCCGGAAATGTCAGTACTACCACAAGTTTTGGCTCCTGGAACACCCGTGGGTGAAATAACAGCAGACGTGGCTCAGCACTTAGAATTGTCACAAGATTGTGTGGTGTGTACGGGTACAACCGATAGTATTGCTGCTTTTCTCGCCAGTGGTGCCGAGTCTCCGGGTGAAGCGGTAACTTCTCTGGGTTCCACCTTAGTGCTGAAGCTGTTGAGTCGGACTCGTGTTGATGATGCCAGATACGGGATTTATAGCCATCGATTAGGTGATTTGTGGCTAACTGGTGGGGCATCGAATACAGGTGGGGCGGTGTTGCGGCATTTCTTCAGCGATGCAGAATTAGAAAGCCTCAGTTGCCAAATCAATCCGAATAAAGAGAGTCCTCTGGATTATTATCCCTTGCTTAAAGTTGGCGATCGCTTTCCGATTAATGACCCCAATCTGCCACCTCAATTAGAACCTCGCCCAACGGACTCCGTGAAATTTCTGCATGGCTTACTGGAGGGCATGGCACGAATTGAAGCACGAGGATATCGATTATTACAACAACTTGGTGCCACTCAACTTAATCGCGTTTACACAGCCGGTGGTGGTGCCAAAAATCCGGCTTGGACATCCATTCGAGAACGACATCTCAAGGTACCTGTACTGCCATCCATGCATACTGAGGCTGCCTATGGCACAGCCCTATTGGCGATGAAACAGAACTAAGGCAGATAGATAATGTTGAGTACGTTTTGTTGTGTCCACTGAGCTGCTATGTATTTGATTATCGTAGGTGCGGGACCGGAAGGGTCTAGCCTAGCAGAATTGGCTCTTAAAGACGGTCACAGAGTGACAATCATTGAGAAAGATGAGAAACGCGCCCAAGCCGTGTTGCAAAAGTATGATATACAAGTATTCCACGCGAACATCGCCCAAGGTGGAATTCTGGATGAGGCAGATGCAGACCAAGCCGATGCCCTGATTGCGACGATGGAGGACGACTCAGCCAACCTGATGACCATGTTTCTGGGTAAAGAGCGCGGCATCAAGAAACTGATTAGCATGATTAATGACCGACAGCATCAAGCCATGTTTGAGCGATTAGGTGTACAAGTCCTTGTAGACCCGGAAGTAATCATTGCCCAGCACCTTTACAGCTTCTTGGGCTAAGAGTGAAGAGTGAGAGCTTACACTAAAACGATTCTTCGTGACGTGGGCTTATTGCTGCACGTACCAGGTGTGATGGCACTGATTTCGTTGCCTGTGGGCTTCATATTTAACGAACACTATGCCATCTCGTCTTTCTTGTGGACAGCGTTTATATCCTTAGGTATGGGTCAACTGCTCTATCGCCTCTTCCGCAACGCTAGTGAGGAAGCGCATTTACGCCATGCCATGCTAACTGTTGCCCTGAGTTGGGGGCTAATTCCACTCTTAGGTGCAATTCCATTTGTGTTGATTGCCTCACACCTGTCAGTTTTTCCTCTAACACCGCAGACCGTTTTGGAGTTCCAGAACCCCTGGAACGCTGTTTTTGAATCATTTTCTGGCTTTACAAGTACTGGGCTATCAATGGCTCTGCGTTCGAGTGAATTGCCCCGTAGCCTGCAATGGTGGCGCTCATTTATAGAATGGATTGGTAGTGTGGGGATGATTGTGCTGGTACTCTCAGTTCTTGAACCCAGCATGGATGCCTACCAGCTTTACTACGCCGAGGGACGCTCAAAGAAAATTGCCCTCACCGTAAAGGCAACAGTGCGTAAGATTTGGAAAATCTATCTGCTGTACACCGTGTTGAGCATACTGCTGCTGTGCCTGGTTGGAATGCCTTGGTGGGAAGCCCTCAACCACGCTATGACGGGCATCGCTACGGGGGGTTTTGCTGTGACCGACGACAGCATTGGTGCTTATAGCCCTATTGTTCAATTGGCTGTTGTCCCGATTATGATTGTTGGATCAATCAGCTTCTCGGCTCACTATCAGCTCTTGGCTAAGCGTCGGTTGTCTGCACTGTGGCGGGATGCACAACATCGGGCGTTGTGGCTGCTCTTGGGACTGGGAACGATAGTGCTGCTGCTGGAAAATTACTGGTTCCAAGGGTCATTCCTCTGGGTAGATACCTGGTTTCAATGGGTTTCTGCTCTGGGTACCTGTGGTTTTAGTACCGTCAAGCTCCAGGACTGGAGTCCGAGTGCCAAATTGTTGTTGAGTGTGGCGATGGTTTTTGGTGCGGCTTCTGGTTCTACGGTAGGTGGACTCAAGTTAAATCGCGTCGTGGCACTGTATAAAGGAGTGTTGTGGCACTTCCGACACATGTCCTTGCGATCGCACCAGCTCATGCGCTATCAGCTAGACGGTGAAGTGTTACAGGAAGCTCAGGCGAGGCGACGAGTCGGCAGCGCTGCTGTCTTAGCCATACTCTGGGTTGGGTGGCTCGGACTTGGTGTTCTGGTATTGCTTCATGTCGTACAGCCTCAATATACTTTGATTGATGTAATTTTTGAAGCCGCCTCAGCACTGGGAAGTGTAGGTTTATCGATAGGCATTTCAGAGCCGGATTTGCCTTGGGTAGGCAAGCTAATTTTGATTCTATTTAGGGCTTGCTGAATAAGTCGGCGAAAAACAACCGATGGATTAATCAGTTATTTAATCCTGGAATAATAATGAGCTTTTGTTGTTGTTAATTCCCACAAGCATAAGCCGAATTAATAGTTATCGAGAAAAAAGGCGTGATGTTGTGTATTGCACAAAAAAAGACAAAAAAACTGCCGTAGCAGGGTGGAAAGATTCATGACTAAAAAAGTGATAGCAATAGCCGTTTGAGAAGTATGAGGCAGTTTAGCCATGACGCGATTCAAGCTAAATCTTCGCTTTGAGATGCCAAATTTTCCTTCAATAGCATTGCGAACCTTCTCGTCGTCTAAGGCTTGTTTCTTTTTGTCTGAGCTGACATTAGCTGGAGGTCTGCCTAAGGGGGGGCCACTTATTCTAATCCCTCTTTCTTTACAGAATGCTCGATTCTCGCGATTTCGATAAATTCTATCTACATGTACTGATTCGGGATAGACTCCTGTGTGCTGTTTAAATGCTTCTATTTGGGCTTTTAAGTCTCCGGCTTCATTAAAGTTATCCCAGCTTATACGGTCTAAAAAGACATATCCATCTCTGACGCTTGCTGCTAGTTTAGCTCCAAATTCTACAGGTTTTCCGGCTTTTCCTCTCACAATTGGACGGATATGGGGCTGACTTAAACTGACTATTCTGTCGTCAATTCTCTGGGCTTTATTCTCATACATCCATTGCTGTTGACGGTAAACTTCCGCCACCACCAGCAAGCTCTTATATTGAGAGATGCTCAAACCCTCAAGTGCTTCTCCTGTCTGAAGGAGCTGGTCAATGTGTGATAAATTTCTTTTTATATATTTCAGTTGTTTTTTTATAGCTTTTCTTCTCTCTTTTCTTGACGATCTCCGTTTTTTGGCGACTTTCAAGTAATCTTTCCGAGCGAGGTTTCTATAAGTTTTTGGCTTTTTCTTTAGTCTCCCTTTTAGGGGCTTATAGAGAGTATCTATTATCTTTTCCGTTTTGACTCTGGCTTGATTTAATAGACCCAAGTCATTGGGATAGCTGATATCTCCTGGCGCACAGGTAGCATCCAGAATTAATTTCCCTTGATTCGGGCTTTCTCTTGTTTCTTGCCTTTCTGAGAGTGAGCTTTTTTTTTAGATTCCTCCTCTGTTTCTTCCTGAATCTTCTTTACCATTCTTTGATTTATTTGATTTACTAAATCAACATTTATCCTTTCTCTAAATCTTACCAAAAGTGAGGCATCATAAGGGGCTTCGTTGCTGTAATGCTTTCTCCCTATAAAGTATTGTAAGTAAGGGTTTTCTTTTATTTGTTCTACTGTTTCCCGATCGCTTATTCCTAATCTTTCTTTGATTATTAATGAACCCAATGCCATCCGAAATGGCAGCGCAGGTGCCCCCATATCAATAGAAAAAATTTTGGCGTATTCCTCTTCAAATTCATCCCAGGGTATCAGATTTGCCATGATTACCCAACGGTTATCTTGTGATAACTTTCCCTCAAAGGGCAGCTCAAAGTTTTCCGGTGGGGTCGGGCTTGAGGAAGCTTTTCTGTACATTTTCCCTGCTCTTGGTACAAGGATTTTGTGGGATTCTACCAGATTTCCTGGGAGCTGAACAACTTTCAAGACCGCTCAAACTATTTATAGCTAAGGGTTTCCGGTTTTTACAGCAAACCCTATTTATGTGGATGGGGCGACTGGAGATTATTCCTGTTCTGGTTCTGTTTTTCTCACTGGTGGGTTACGTGAGTCAAGGGATTTATCGGCAACGACGAGGGAAGCGATGACACATTTTCTTCCAGTGAACCCCCCACTTGAATCTTGCAATTACAAGTGGGGAGAGTTCATGAATTAGACCAAGTGAGAAGATGTCCAGTCTATTGTTTCAAGATCTTCATCAAAATCAAATAATCCCAAATCTCCTGGATGAGACATTAGGTGTTTAGCCAATAACAATCCGGAAATCGTCCAAGTTTGATATTTCCGCGCTTGTTTGCCCACAAGTCTGCCATTTTTGCCATCGTAGTACTCAGGCCATTGGTCTTGACTCAAGCGTTTTTCTGCCAGTGCAATCGCATTCCGGGCAATATGGGGTCTACCTGTTTTCTGTGCCGCAGCCGCTAGCAACCAGAGTAAAACAGGCCAATTGCCGCCATTATGGTATGACCAAGGCACATTTTTCGGGTCACAGCCGGTGAGAATTTTCCATTCCAAACCTTCTACAGCCGGAAAGCAGATTTTCATCGGCATATTTCCGACCAAATCATCCCATCGTTGTTCGATCAAATCCATAATCCATTGGGATTCTTGGGGACTGGATAGAGAACAAATGATTGCCATTAAGTTTCCTACAGTAAAGAAACGGAAATCCATCCGTGCCGGGCCAAGATTGCCGGCAAGATAACCTCCTGTTTCTGGCATCCATTCCGTTAACCAGTAGGGAATTGAATCGGGATAAATATTGAACTTATTGACGGCTTTATCGCCAAATTCTTCGCCCTGATAGCGATAGATTTCGTTCAATCGCTTAATATCGAGCCAATAATAGGTGCGAATATGGAAATTGAGAGTCCTCAAGCGCTGATCAACTACCAGGCTATAGATTTCACCTTGGCGATCGGGTGCCAGGAGTTCTCGCACGGCCCTCAATGCCCCATAAAATAAGGCTTGGATTTCCAGAGGATGCCCATACACTCCCATGCGACGATCAATCATAAAAGCGCCATCGGGAACCAACATCGTCGGGAACATATCAAACCGATCCGCTAAGCAAAGCTTGAGGATATGGATCAGTCCTTTTTGAAATTCCGGTTGATGAGCTAGAGCAATATCTCCTGTCGTTTTTACATAAGCCCGCAAGAGAATAATCCACCACAAACTGGAATCAACAGGTGTAACTCTGGCGATCGCATGTTCCCCAAAATCCGCCGTCAAGAATTGCTCGCCATAGCTTGTTGCCACCTTAAAGCTGGCTGGCATTAAACCTTGGCCCGCATTAAAGTAATCCATCTGCTTGGTTTCGTCCTGAAGCGCCAGCGTCTCTATTAGGAAATTGCGAACAATTTCCGTTTTGCCGTTCAGCAAAAACAGCAACGCGCAAGAAACAAAATCACGGACAAAACATTGATTGTAATTGAGGGGTTCTACATCGGGGTCGCGAGCCGCTACTGTGCCAACTGGGCGTCCGTCATAGTAGATAACAGAATCTTCAAGTGCTTTCCACGCTTCTGCAATGATATGGTCTTGCAGTATATCGCCTTGTGTTGTCATTGATTCCTCAGCATCCTCTTGCTTCACCGAAATGCTTCAACTGAAGTGTGAAAGTAAAGTGTGAAGAATGAAGCCTAAAATATGAAGGATAAAAAACGTTGAACCCTTCATACTTTTAGCTTATTTTCATTCTTCACCCTTCTTTTTCCAGACTTTTTAATGGGTTTTTTCCAATGGCTACTCGATGCCAACTTTTCGAGCCGCCACCATATATCGGAAGATGTACTCTGCTATCTCCAAGTAGTTGCGTGCCCCTTCTGGGGAAGAAGCCCAAACCGTGACGCCATGATTGCGAATGAGCAAAGCATTGAGCGACGGTGGTACCGCCTGAAATCGCTCATAGATATCACTTGCAATCTGCGGCACTTGTAAATGGTTCGCAAATACTGGCATTTCCACTTGAGGATTTTCTTCCCATAGCCCGAAACCTTTGAGCATTTCCAAAGGTGGCAAAGGTAGGGAATCTCCAGTGGTAAAGTGAGAAACTAGATTAGCCTCAATAGAATGAACGTGATAGCAGGCTTGCGCCTCCGGGAATAGTGAGTAGATTGCCTGATGAATACTTGTCTCGGCTGAAGGGCGGACATCTGGTGTGGGTTGCTCCAACACCTTGCCATCGGGCGCAATGCGAATGAAATCATCCATACATAGCTGCCCTTTATGGCGTCCACTGGCAGTAATCCAAAAGCTGCCATCGGGCAAGCGAACGGAGAGATTGCCCGCTGTGCCCACCATCCAGCCTAGCTGGTAAAAATGACCAGCGGCTGTCATTAAGATTGTTCTTGGATCGGTACTCATTCTAACCTCAAAAATTTCTTTAAGCAGGGTGTTGTTGGTCTGGACTTACACACTCTTTACAGAATTTCAGGGATTTTTGTGTTTTTGTATCCCTTTCTCCCTCTGCCGCTTATTTTCAACAAAAGTCGCTTGGGTGCTTCTAAATGGAGTAAAAAGAGTTCCGTAAGTCAACTCAAAAAAACATTACTTTACCATCCCACTCCCAACCCCTCTCCGTTTTGGGAACCGGAGCTCATACGAGGACTGGGGAGGGGTTTCTCTGATTTATGCAAGAGGTCTGTTCATGAGAACCTCTCTTTCTCTCCTCTGTACCCTCTGTGTCTGGATTGGTTTGTAAAAAAAGTCAATCTCACAAATGCTTGAGGATGGCTAAAGCTTTGATTCGGTTGAGCTACTTAATCAAGCCAATTTTAAGAGTACCGTCACACCCAATCATCACCTTATGGGAGAGAGGAGTTTGCGATTAGAGTCTAGTTTTGAATTGGGCGAAAGGGAAAGACGTTCCCATTACTAATTACCAATTACCCATTACTTATATTTCGCCACCGCCTCTGAAGCTGTTCGCGGACATCAAAAAAATCATTCCAATGCATGTAGGGTTTGTTGTGTTCTTCCATATATTGGATGAGGCGATCGCGTGCAAATACAATAGGGGCATGAAGTGCCATCTTCAAATCTGTAACTGAATCCCCAATCGCTATTTGCTCCTCGGCGGGGTATCGTGCCATCACCTGCACCTTCGCCACCATTTCTGTACCTTCTTCAAATGCAGAATTCACCCGCAGAAACTCGCTTGTCGTATCGAGATCAACAGCATAAATCGCGGCTACCCGTTCAAGTAAAGACTTGTTTGGGGAGACAGACGCTTCGTTTCCCAAACTTGCCTGACTCAACACCATTTCTACCATCCCCCGCACGCCCCCGGAAACGACAACAAAGGGAACACCTCCCGTATCCAAGAAATCTAGTAATTCAACTAATCCCGGACGGATTTCCTTGGGTTTGGCATATTCCAGGATTTGGGGATAACAAGCTGAGGGAATGGATTCCAACAGTTGCCGCACTCCTTCCCGTAATGTTAATCGCCTCGCGTACATTTCGGGCATTAGCTGTTCAGACAGTTCAGGTGCAAATGTTTTGAGCATCCCGACGAAGGTTTCTTCGGCGGTGATGGTGCCGTCAAAGTCGCAGAAGACAACGCGCTTGTGTTGATTGGGGATGGTAGATGTTGGAATTGGGATGGATGAAGAAGGGTTTGGGGACACAATTGGCGATCGCACCAGCGAGAATACAGAAAATAGGATACAGGATACAGCGCAATTCCTGATCGCGAGTTTCTCCGGAATCCATCACGCGCAGAGTTAAGACTCCAACATCATCCCTTAATTTCACTTCAAGGGACTGAGATGTATATATAGTAAGCCTTTTGTTATGAATCAGTAATTTCATATATAAGATTATTAATATTTGAATTGAGATTCCTATGTTATGAATTGGCAATAAGTTTTTTCAACCCTCCTCAAACCTTTGGTTCCCTAGTCTACAGCCTGATCAACTCTACCTTTTTGTCTTTTATTTAAATTCCATAACTATGTCCACCAAAGGTTCTTTAACAGACATTTCCTTACCCGAAATTTTTGAGTTAATTGAGAAAGGAAACAAAACAGGTCTACTCAAGCTTTGTGCCTTCTCAGAAATCCGAACGACTCCCTTAGTTTTTTACATCTGGGTTTATCAAGGTAGTATTGTAGCTGCGGCTAATCGATTAGATCAAGCGTGTTTAGTGTCTTTAATTGCAAAACATCAGGGAGTCAGAAACCGTATCGTTGTCGAACTTGCTCAGTCATGTCCACTCGATCAACCACTGGGTTTGTGTTTGAAAAATCGTTTTGTCTTAGAAAAAAAACACCTGAAGCGCTTATTTCAAATGCAGGTATTACAAAAAGTGTGTGCTTTGTTTGAACTCAAGGACGGTCAATTTGAGTTTGAGCAAAATATTGCCCTACCCACGCGAGAAATGACTGGATTAAGCGTACCCTTAGCCGTTATGAATCAATACTGTTTGTTGAAGGCTCCTTCAGACGGAAGTTCCCCTTTGACAAAAAACTACAACCTATGCTGTGAGAGAGGGAGAGACTCAACTCCTCGGCTGTTACTGGGTACAAATTAAGGAAACTTCTAACAAATCTAACGCTTTTTGTTGGAGTGGAGTCGGTTGAGTAATTTTCTCAAACATTAGAGAAGTCTCCAGACCACTAGACTGGAATTTATTTTTGACAATCGTTGCTAAATCAGTCATTAAAGTCCGAAAACTATGGACAGGAAGCTTTTCAGGTGTCTTTTTAGTCGCTGCCTTAGCGCGGGCTTTCTTTGAACGCTTAGATGGAGCAACAATTGAACTTTTTCCCTCCGGTTCAACTGTGACTTTTTCATCGTCAAACAGCAGTGGAGCTAAAGCTTTCCTCATGTGCCACTCCACATAATAAGCCAGCATACACAAGAAGACGTGAGCTTTGACGCGCTGTTCTAAACGGTGATAAATTGGACGTACTTTCAAATCGATAGTTTTATAACTGCGGAAAGCTTGTTCGACAGTAGAAAGGCTTTTATAGGTTCTCACCGTTTGAGCCGCATCTAAAGTCTCCGGTTTGACTGAAGTCCGAATAATATAGACTCCATCCAAAGCCGAATCATTGGCGATAGCCGCTTCATTCAATGAGTAAGAAAAACTTGTCTCAGTGATGGCAATATTAAAGTATTTCCCCACACATGTAGCATTGAGAACTCGCCCCACTCTCAGTCCAATCTGGTCGGCTCCTTTGAGGGCGCGTTTATCTCGTGAAGTGGCGATAACAATCTTATTGAGTTCCTGCTGTGTCGCCTGTAATAAAGCAATTCTAGTCAAAGACTTTTCTTGAGCAAGCATCGGGTTGCGACAAGCAATTAGCCGCTCACTGGGGTAATCAGAACAAGAAAATTCTACTAAGTCAGTTTCATCAAATAATGAGAGTTGAACAGCTTCTTGTTCAAGAAGTTTCCGAATTTGACTAGCTCTAAGAGCTGTAATCCAGTCGAGTCCCTCAACGGGTTGAAACTCTGCCAGAATCCGGGTATTCGTAATCATGCCTCGGTCGCCAACCCAAACGACTTGTTGTAGGCCAAAACGGTGACGTACTTTCTCAATTTGAGCTGTGAGTGTGGTTGTGTCCGATGTATTGCCTTCAAACACTTCCACAGCGATGGGACAACCAAGCTTGTCGCAGATTAAGCCAAATACAATCTGTAAAAATCCTTTCTTTTTATCCCGATTATAGCCATATCTAGCGAGAGGGCATTGAGTTCCTTCAAAGTAAGTTGAACTCACATCGTAGAGAACTAAAGCTCCTTCGGATAGATGTCTTAGGGCTAACTCATTTTCGATTAATTCTTGTTTGGATACCAGCCAATCCATTGCTTCATACAATTCATCCTCATCGGCTTTTTCTAAGCCCAACAGTTCACTTAACGATGAATTGCACGTTTCGCTGTGCAATCCTCTCGCTGTGGCTAACTTGGAACGAGGCTCAAGGAGACGCGCCACGATCATCGCCAAAACTAGAGCTCGTTTTCTCGAATTTGAGGGTGAGATTAGATGGTGCAAAGACAGTTTTTTGATTGTTCCTAAAACCGCAGCTACATGACCATGAGGTAGACTTCTTTCTACAGAGAATGATTCGGAGAGATTTTCAATAGCTGCGCCGCCTTTGAGCACTATTCTCAAGTTATCAATGACAGTATCCGGTAATTTTGACAGGTTAGCTAAAGTTCTTTTACGGATTTTACCCCCTTCACGATAGGACTCTCGTAGGAGGACAGCGGGGGGTGAATTTCTGTTAGGGACTCGTTCAATATACATGGCTACTATTGTCCCAGAAATCTCCCCGCCAAAATCTTAAAAAATTCTTAAAAACATGGGTACGGCTTTCTGGGAGTAAATGGCTCTAGTTCCCGTCACTCAAGCTTTTTCTCCCTTTGTAGTTCATCTGTACGGGGGAACTTCCGTTCAGAGAAGTTGCCGATGGTTACTAGACTCTGAGAGACAGGTTTTTGGGGAAAAGGGGAAAAAAGCCAGAAAAATTACATCCATTTTTTTAAAGCTTGGCGCAGTGCGCCTTCAGGCACAGCTTCAAGATTAAAAGGTTCACCCGATTTGACTCGTTCCAGCGCTTCAAAAAACGCTTTAACGCCCATAGCTGGCCCATCCGGATGATCCATAATCCCAGTACCGGCGTTGAGAATCACATCCTGACCGTAATCTGCCAGTGCTTTGGGTACGATACCAGGGTGAATACCAGCCGAGGGGACAGGGAAAACATGGCGCGATCGCAAACTATCTCGAATTCGCCTTTCCTCTTGCGCGTCAAAGGGCAAACTCCCATAGTGGGCAGGATACAACACCGCATCCGCCCCACAATAGGCCATCAGGGTTCCCAACACCACCGAGTAAGCCATACCATAGTCGGGGGAAGCACACAACGCCCCCGCTAAGGCAGGATGGGCAAAAATTGGTACATTAATTTCTGGGTCAGCCGCTAAGGAATCCAGCACTGAGTAGCCATAGGTTAGGACGTTGAGCAAGAGAGCATTTGCCCCTTCACGGACTAAAAGACGGGCTTTCTCAATTAACTTGTCCGCTGCACCGGTTACATTCACGGCATAAAGTACCGTGCGACCGGTTTGCTGCTTCACTTGATCGAGTACCTGGCGGCAAGCTTCCAGCCGTTTCAGTGTGGGGGCAACCTCCAAATCCCCCAGAATCTCATCATCTTTAATAATGTCTAGTCCTGCACCCGCCACCTCTTGCAAAATCGCCCCATGGTCATCGGCAGAAAGTCCCAAGGCTGGCTTGAAGATTGCCATAATTAAAGGGCGATCACGCACTCCCAGCCGTTCTCGAATGCCTGTAATGCCGACTTTGGGACGCCTGCCGTAGTGTTCCGGAAGGCGCACTGCCATGACTTTTGCCGCCCCAGCCATTGAGTATTTGCCAAAAATCATCGTGAGTAGGCTGGGGATATCGTTCTCCACATTGGCTTCAGGAAAACGGATGGTGACAAGACTGGAACCATCGGGTTGAGTAATACCGCTGACAACTTCAGCCAGATGCGACTTCAACACCTCCTCTCGATGGGAAAAACGAGCATCCCAGGTGCCCGCTGTTTGCCCCACTGCAATAACTTTGGCCTGTTTTTCGGCATCAACACCGGGTGGAAAACGGTAGTCAACTTCAATAGTCATTTTCAGGGCTATGAATTAAGGGCGGCAGAGTACGAGCAAGTTTGACGGTTTTTAAGATTTTATCGATTTTTTGGCTAAAACTGAGACATTGGCGACATGATAAGCTAAAGCGCATTTAACTTGCACATTCTAAACACAGGATAAAAGAGTTCAAATCCTCTCCCCTGTCCTCGTATGAGCTCCGGCCCTGCTCCCCCGCCGCCTCAACAAGCAAATTACATGCGTAACAGCTTAAAGCTTTGGGTGCGCTTACCGCCAACGGGTAGGCGCAGGCAGCCTGAGGAGCCATGCATCTTTATATAAAAACGAAGTGGATATAAAAGAGAGGAATGGCAGTGGCAGATAAAGGGCTGATTTTATGCTGGAGGTCTTAAAAAACCTTTTTACTTCAAGAGCGTTTATCCCTCACGGGCATTGCTACCTCTGGAAACCTGAGCTGGTGTGGCTCCATGTCATGGGCGATGCTCTGATTGCGATCGCCTATTATTCCATCCCAATCGCGCTAGTCTATTTTGTTCGCAAGCGCGTTGATTTGCCCTATCCCCAGATATTTCTGCTGTTTGGGGCATTTATCATCTCTTGTGGTACTACTCATGTGATGGAGATTTGGACGCTCTGGCATCCAACCTATTGGTTGAGCGGGTTGATCAAAGCCATAACTGCTGTAATCTCACTCTACACGGCTATGGAGCTGGTTCCGTTGGTCAATCAAGCGCTTGCTCTCCCAAGTCCGGCACAACTGGAGGCAGCCAATCGAGAACTGGAGAGGGAGATCGGGGAGCGCAAGCGAACAGAGGCGAGGCTGGAGCTTCAAAGTACGATCGCTAGGAATATGGCTGAAGGGGTTTGCCTTGTCAGAGCCGCCGATAGTGCGATCGTCTATGCCAATCCCAAATTTGAGAATATGTTTGGCTATGGGTCGGGTGAGCTAAATGGAAGACCTGTGGAAGTATTGAACTACGCTTCGGATGAGCAGAGTGCCAAACAGGTTGCCAGTGAAATAATGCACCAATTAAATCAATACGGTGAAGCGACCTATGAGGTTCATAACGTTAAAAAAGATGGTACACCTTTCTGGTGTAGATCTCACACTTCGAGATTTGAACATCCTGAGTATGGAACGGTCTACGTTGCCGTCCATGAAGACATCACCGAAAGCAAGCAGGCAGAGCAAACACTTCATAAGGCTAAAGAAGCGGCTGAAGCTGCCAACCGTGCCAAAAGCGAATTTCTGGCGAATATGAGCCATGAATTCCGAACCCCATTGAACGGGATTTTGGGGTACGCCTACATCCTCAAACAAGAAAAAGTTTTAACCTCCAAGCAACAGAATGGACTAAACACCATTCAACAGTGTGGCGAACATCTGCTGACGCTCATTAATGACATTTTAAACCTCTCCAAAATTGAAGCAAGGAAAATGGAAATTTACCTAAATGATTTTCATTTTCCTCTGTTTCTTAACAATCTTGCTGAAATCTTTCGTATTCGTGCAGAACAAAAGAACATTTCGTTTCGTTATACTCCGCTTTCCCTGTTGCCTAGCCTCGTTCGTGGCGATGAGCAAAAGCTGCGGCAAATTTTAATCAACTTACTCGGAAATGCCGTCAAGTTTACCGAAACGGGTGGGGTAGTTTTCAAAGTTGGTTATCACGAGGGGAAAATTCGCTTTCAGGTGGAGGACACTGGCATCGGTATCGCATCAGAGAAGTTGACAGAAATCTTTCTACCGTTCCATCAAGTCGAGAACAGCCGCCACTTGGTTGAAGGCACAGGACTAGGACTGACCATTAGCAAGAAATTAGCGAAGTTGATGGGCAGTACTTTGGAGGTGAAAAGTCAATTAGGTTCTGGCAGTGTTTTCTGGCTCGATTTGGATTTACCTGAAGTGTTGGAATCGACTGAGATTGCCAAGCGTCAGGAGCGCAGTATCGTTGGCTTCAAAGGGGAAAAGCGCAAAATTCTGGTGGTGGACGACAAACGGGAAAACCGCTTGGTTCTAGTCAATCTCCTCGAACCTTTGGGGTTTGAAATCGTTGAAGCAACAGATGGGCGTGATTGTCTCAATAAGGCGCTTGAGTTTAAACCCGATGCGATCTTGATGGACTTGGTGATGCCAGTAGTGGACGGCTTTGAGGCTACCCGGCAGCTCCGGAAGTCAACCGAACTTAAAAACATTGTAATAATCGCTACATCGGCTAGCGTTTTCAATTACAGTCAAGATAAAAGTCGAGAGGCGGGTTGCGACGATTTTATCCCTAAGCCAGTGCAGGCGAAGCATCTTTTAGAACGGCTAGGGGTGCATTTGGGGCTGGAATGGGTTTATGGCGATTGGGGATTAGAGCAAGCCGCCGCAGGGGTTGCTGACCGAGATTCAGAGGGTGTCACAGAAAAGTCAAAACCAGGCGCGGTCAAAAGTCAAAAGTCAGAAACGGTCAAATCTAACGCTCAAACTAACAATCCAAAATCTAAAATCCAAAATCTAAAATTGATTGCTCCACCTCCGGAGGACATTGCTGTCCTATTGGATTTAGCTATGAGAGGCAACATCAGGGGCATAGATGAGCAAGCGCGTCGGCTCGAACAGTTGGATGAGAAATTTGTGTCGTTTGCGTCGAAGCTTCGTCAACTAGCACAAGACTTCCAGGTCAGACAAATCCGGGAGTTTCTCAAACCCTACACTTTAGACCATGAATGAGTGTGAAAAATCCGGCAGATGGCGTCCTCTTAATCGTAGATGACACGCCGACTAATTTAAAGATGCTGTGCGATTTCTTGACCAATTCAGGATTTGAAGTCTTGGTGGCAGTTGATGGTGAAAGTGCGATCGAGCAGACTGTATATGCCCAGCCCAATCTCATCCTTTTGGATGTACTCATGCCCGGAATTGATGGGTTTGAAACTTGCAGTCGGTTGAAAGCCAATCCGTCAACGCAAGCTATCCCCGTGATTTTTATGACGGCGCTTGGTGAGACGGTAGATAAGGTGAGAGGTTTTCAGGTTGGGGCAGTAGATTACGTCACCAAGCCACTTCAACCCGAAGAGGTTTTAGCCCGCATCACGAACCACCTGACGATCCAGAACCTGCAAAATCAACTCCAAGAGCAAAATCTGCGGCTGCAACAGGAAGTTAAGGAGCGCCAGCAGGCAGAGGATTTAGTGCGGCAGCAGGCTCAGCGGGAACAATTGCTGGGTGAGATGCAAGGGCGGATTCGCCAATCGCTGGATTTAGAAGAAATTCTCAGTACAACGGTGAGTGAAGTGCGGCAATTTCTGCAAACGGATCGGGTGCTCATTTACCGATTTTTTGACGACTGGAGCGGTGTTGTCGCTGTAGAATCCGTCAGTACTGATGAACTATCTATACTGAATACCACAATCTCTGACCCCTGCTTTGGAGAAGCCTACGTTGAGCGCTACCAACAGGGTCGCATCATGGTCATAGAAGATATCTACACAGCGGGTATGACGCCGTGTCATGTTGATTTTCTAGCAAGTATTCAGGTCAGGGCTAATTTGGTGGTTCCCATTCTACAAAAAGAACGGTTGTGGGGGCTGCTGGTTGCTCATCACTGTTATGAACCACGGCAGTGGCAGCAGTGGGAGGTTGATTTCCTAGAAGCTTTGTCCACGCAAATCGCGATCGCTATCCAACAAGGGCAACTTCATCAACGGCTGTACAGTATTGTTGAAAACGCGATCGAGGGCATCTTCCAGACGACACCATCCGGACGCTTCATAAGCGGCAACCCAGCACTGGCAAGGATTTTTGGCTACTCCTCGCCTGAAGAACTAATTAGAAGTATCCAAGACATCGGGCGGCAAATTTATGTTGACTCCAACCGCCGAGACGAATTCATTGCCGCTATCCAGACGGACAATGCTGTGTTTGACTTTGAGTCTCAAATCTATCGTAAAGACGGCAGTGTTATCTGGGTGTCAGAGAACACTCGTGCGGTTCGTGACTCCAAGGGAGCGCTGCTCTATTACGAAGGTGCTGTCTCTGACATTACAGTCCGTAAGGTAGCCCAGGAATCACTGCGTTTTCAACAGGAACAAGCAGAGCAACTGCTGCTCAATATCTTGCCTGAGTCAATTGCACAGCAGTTAAAACGTTACCCAAGCACCATTGCCGACAACTTTGAAGCGGTCAGTGTTCTGTTTGCTGACATTGTTGGTTTTACGGAGTTCTCGGCTCGAACCTCTCCCACAGAACTGGTAATAGTTCTCAATCTAATTTTCTCGAAGTTTGATCAGCTAGCTGAGCGGCACGGTTTGGAGAAAATTAAGACGATTGGCGATGCCTATATGGTTGTCGCTGGTTTGCCCACACCCCGTCCGGATCATGCGATCGCAATCGCCGAAATGGCTCTGGATATGCAATCCGAAATGGTAAGAGTAGGTGAACAAACGGGTGAAGCGTTCAAACTCCGAATTGGCATCAACTCCGGTCCAGTGATTGCGGGTGTTATTGGCATCAAAAAGTTTTTCTACGATTTGTGGGGCGATACTGTTAACGTTGCTAGCCGCATGGAATCCCAAGGCGTTGACGGTGCTATACAGGTAACAGCCGCTACCTATGAGCTATTACGGGATAAGTACCTGTTCGAGGAACGGGGCGTGATCTCTGTCAAGGGCAAGGGGGATATGACCACTTATCTGCTCACGGGCAGATCATTTGATGACTCGTTGCTCTCATGTAATAAGTAGTCTACTTGAACTCACAAGCGGTTGATCTGAGCTTGCTTAGGCTTTGTGTCTAGCAGAAAGCATTGTGATCGCACTCATGACCATCAACAGCGATTCCCTGCGGCATAGCTACGCTTCACGCATTCCACACAGCTACATCACCTAACCCTCATCAGATGATTGACTTGGCGGACTAAAGTCATCCGGTAGCTCATCAATACGCTCAATCCCTAATAGTTGGCACAGCTTCTTGAGTTGCGAGACGCTCAGTTTAGCTTCAGTCTTACCAGCAATCCAGCGTTGGTAAGTAGAACGGGGAATGCCACAGTGTACTGCTAACTCGTCTTGCGTTAAAGTCGTTCGTTCAATTCTCAGAGCTTCTAAAGGTGAATCGCTGAACTGTTTGTGCTTTTTACTTCTTTCGGTCATAACATGATGGCACAGCCCCATTTTAAAGCTTGATATTGACAGTTTCTTATTCAAGCTCCAAAATGGGATATGTTTAAAACATAAGTAGGGAAGAGCGCTTTCAAACTGTAGTTGCAAAGCTGCCCTTCCTCTAGTGTCTCATTTTGTCGTAGTTCACCATTTCAGTTCATTCGCTTTGCCAGCATAGTGAACCACTGTGTGGTGCCAACTTGCATGGGCGATCGCTCTTTTAAATGCGATCGCATTCCAAGACCATCATTACCAAATTTTTCTTATGAAACACTACAGGGTTCAATCAGTCGATGTCATCAGGAAGGTCTTTGATGGACATACCTGCCTGCTCCATCAGCTCAACTAACCGCTTTATTTGAGAAGCGGAAAGCGTAAGGCGGTGATGTTCGCCACGCTCGTACCGACCAATTGTATTACGCGATAAACCCACCGCTTGGGCAAACTCTTCCTGAGTCATTCCCAAGCGTTCGCGAACTTGCTTCCAAGTTGGCACATCGGGGTTGAAATTTAAATTCTTATCGTCTACCATTTTAGCTATCGATGACCCACCCTGGGTCATTAACCAACAAAAAAATAGATGGGGAACGCTAAGGAAAGTCGATAGCTTCTTGTTTCCCCGTCTTCTGTACGAAAGGTATCACCATTTCGGTTTATTCGCTTTGCCTGCACAGTGAATCGCTGTGTGGTGCCAACTTGCACGGGCGATCGCATACAACGAGCGATCGCTAATAGACCATCATTACCCAAATTTTCCTATGAAACACTCTGACTGGCTGCGCCTCCAATCAGAAGGCGACTGCATTTGTGCAAATCTACGCCAACACGGTTATCAATGCCGCAAACAAACTCGACGCCTATCTTGGAAACTTACCAAAGAGGGTCAGGACGACTATCTCCTCACTTGGTTACCAGCACCCGTCAGCGATTGGAGCCTCATCCCCAATCATACCAGCCCAACCAGAACCCAACTGTGGCAACTCATTGAACAGACCATAAACCAAATCAGGGGACAACTTGAGACAATTTCAGCTCAACACCATTCCCAAGCAGAAGATTACTCTCGTCCTTGGGCAATTATCCGACTCTTACCCGACGCCCGACGGTACACAGTTGCCCGATTCTTCAACCGCCAAGACGCCGAAGATCATAAGCGATTCCTCAACCGCTTTATGCCTGCTGCGGAATTTGAAATCCTTTTCGATGCACCCACCCCTTCCGACAGCCCCAATCTTGCTCCCCCCTTTTTAAGGGGGGTTGGGGGGGATCTGAATCTGTAACAAGCCACCGAGAAACTGGAATGTCTTAATCCCCACGTAGCAAGCCTCCCAATCCTACCTAAAAATGCAGTCAAATCATCATGACAACCTTATTCCGCCGTCTCCAACCCGCTCAAAAATTCCGCATCACCCTCCGTTGCATCGCTCAATTACTGAAAATTCCCAAACACCTGATTGTGCGCGTCGAATGTTGGGCATACGTCATCTTTGTCCATCGCACTGATAAAGGCGGGCAATTCATCAGTTATCGCCAACTGCGACAGTGGAAAAATGCCGTTGCTTGTCAGATTCAAAAGTGCTCCACCTGGCAACAACTACGCTGCTTGTGGCTTGCCATTGAAAAAGATTGCCAACAGCACAAAAAGCAGTACAATCAGGAGTTTCACCCCTGTGTGTGCAAAATTTGGACAAAACGCTGGGATAAACTTTGGCATGAGCAAACATCAGGCGACTTAGCCGTCGGGTTCTGAATCCTGGTTAATTAGATCGAGCGATCGCATCCTAGCCATGAACTTTGCCGATCTTTCCCCCAATGTGACACCCTGGTATGTAAAGCGACCCCTTCCCTAAGCCACATGCAGGATTCTCGCGACTACTACAAAATTTTGCAAGTTAAAAAAAACGCCACTCCCGAAGAGATTAAAGAAGCGTATCGGCGATTGGCGCGGGAACATCACCCTGACTTGCATCCAGGAAATCCAGCCGCAGAAGAGCGATTCAAAGAAATTTGCCAAGCTTACGAAGTCCTCTCTGACTCCGTGCAGCGAACTCTGTACGATCAACAATTAAACCCAACCTTCAGAGAATCTCACAAAGCGGGGAAGACTCATCAAGATTATTATGTTCGCGCTGTCGCCAAAGCTCTAGAGAAAGATTATCAAGGGGCGGTGGAGGATTATACTCAGGCAATTGAACTCAATCCTCACTTTGTCGAAGCTTACATCAAGCGCGGTGCAACACTTTACAATATGGGCGATGCGAGGGGGGCGCTGAAAGATTGTAGTCAGGCAATCCGTCTGAATCCTAACTCCTCTGACGCTTATTATTACCAGGGCAGAGCGCGTTACAAATTGGGGTATACTCAGGCCGCGATTGAAGCGTATACTCAGGCGATCGCTAAAGAACCCGATTTTGCTCAAGCTTACTACCATCGAGGTCTAGCCAACAACGATCTCAAGGAATTGGCTAACGCGGCTGAGGATTTGCGAAAAGCCGCAGCACTTTTTCATGAGCAAGGGGATAGGAATGGCTATAGGCTAGCGCAGGACACCCTGAGGTCGATCACTGGGACTTCAGCCAAACTGAAAACATCGAAGAAAAACCCAATCCGCTGGGTGAAAATCGTCTTGAATGATACATTCAGAGCCTTTTTCTATTTAGCACTGAATCCGGCAGGAGGAATGCTGCCAGGAATGCTGTATCTGGACAAGCCACAGGTGATGGCTGTGGGAATTATGTTTGAGGCGATCGCTAATTTATGTTTTGTGGGTGGCGCTTATCTAGGATGGCGCGAGCAGTTTAACTCTTCGTTATTGGATTTATTTCTTGTTGGCTTGGTGCCCTTTGTCACGCTGATAGTACTCGTTGGAATTGCCCGCTTAATCGGTCGTTGTCGGGGTAGCTTAGCAGGGGATATTTTTCTGGCGGGTGCTTCCCTTTTACCTGTCGGTTTTCTTGCACTTGCCAGTGGAATCTCTTCCCTTTTGGGTAGCCAAATTATGTTAATACTCACTGTATTCTTCAGTTGCTACACCATTCTTATGCTTTACAGTGGTTGCACTCAAATTGCTAATTTATCCGAGAAAGTGGCGGCGCTATTCGTTCCGATGCTGTTGCTGGTGAGTGGATGGCTTTCCTATTTTGCTTTTACTGCAATACAGTCTTAATTACTGTTAAGAATAGAGCGCCTGTATCGCAAAAAGCAGACCGGAGAGCATACGAGGACAGTTCGCGCAGCGTTCTCCGCAGAGTAGGCTTTTATGTTTATTACTGGTAATTGGTCGCAAGAGTTGTGAAGTTAGCTTAACTAACCACCGCTTCTGCCAAATCAGCTCCGATCAAAGCGGCATCTACCAAACAGAAGTCATAAGACGGCAACATCTTTCCGACAATTATTCCGGTTGAGGTTGGTTTTTGCTTGTCCTATTTAATGAAGACGATTCACTTCACCTATGCAAACGACACTTTACCCTGTTGGCAATTTTGCCGTGCCCGTTTTTGAATACGGTCAGGACGATGTCTGGATACCACTCACCCAACTAGACACCGTGATTAATGTCCCACGCTGGCGTCTGTATCGTGCCCTCTCTAGAGCCAATATCCCAACGTATCTTACTGGCATCCGTGAAAGTCAAAAAGTCATCCACTGGTCCGTTTTACCTCAACTGTTGATAGCTGTTAACCAAGCCTTGCCCTACGCTTCGGGTGCGGCGGCTCTACTTTCAACGCTCCAAAGTCAAGCCGCCTAAAGTTTTTGCAGGGGATGGGAGCGCTTGCTGGGTTGAGTCGGTTGACATCGGGTCAAGTCGGTGGCGTTCGCGTGAGGTTAGAGTGCGGTATAACTACAGCAGAGACGGTATTAGACCGCACTACTACTGAATTTGAGTAGCTGAAATCGGCATATTATGAACGTTCGCTCACTTTTTCGAGCTGCTACAGTTGAAAATGCTTCTTCCCCCTATAACACTATTCACCTCAAGGTTTTCTATCCATCCCAGATGTCAGGCAGCGACCAAGAACAAAATATGGGTATTGTTCCTGCTGATTCTCAACACTCACCATTCAAGGTCGTCATTTTTTTCAACGGCATTAACTGTGGTTCTGAACTGTATCAATGGCTGGCTGTTAAATTGGCAGAGCGTGGGCTTGTAGTCGTTACGTTTTCCTGGATTGCAGAAAATTTACCTGGGATGGTGGCTCTCACTCCAGGGGTTGATATTAAGATGTTGGCTCCACACCTCTATGGCACAGGGCCGACAGCCTCCGCTTTACCAACCCTGATAGCAGCATTAGAGCAATTACAAGCAGAAGGGGTTTTAGCTGGCTTGCTCGACTTAAACCAGATTATTCTAGGTGGGCATTCTGCGGGAGGTAGAGTCGCCATTGAAAGTGCAAACTCACGTTTTTTCCCACAAGTTGTAGCCGCTTTTGCCTATGGCGCACATACAGCCGCGACTGTACAGATGGGGTATGAACCGGGCACAATCTTACCCCTGCCTGATTCTTTGCCATTACTACTGATTGGAGGAACCTGCGATGGAGTTATTTATAATAGCAGCCATCGTTATGGACTGACATGGGAACAAGCTCAAACTCCAGTTGTGCGTACCTTCCGGGAAGCGATCGCGGGTGGCAGAGGTGATAGTTATCTGCTTGTTCTGGAAGGAGCGAATCATTTTTCTGTTGCCGATCCAATTGATACTACCATGGGTACAGTATTTCTGGACTTTCCAGCTAGCCAACCAGAAGAACAACTGCGAGATTTAATGGCTCAAGCGATTGGTTTATTCATTGATGCTCATGTTCGTTCCCAGCCAACCGCCATCGTTGCTTTAAATCAACTATTAGCCTCTAACAATTCTTTGATTGCATCATTTGAGCGAAAGTAGTTGGAATTGAATTATTGTGCTACCTATCTACACCCACAAACATGCTTTACTTCCAAGCCAATGCTGATTTCTGTAAACGGACTGATATCATGTCCGGCTAATCCGTTAAAAATTGTAGGTTGAGTTTATGTGTATTTCAACCCAACCTACGTATTTAGTAAAACTGCTATATCTTGAGATATCACAATGATGAATCGCGGCTCAAAAGGGATTGCAATAAGCTTCATACTAGGCTTAGTTAGCGTTTTATTAACTTTATCTAGCATGAGTCCTAAGGCTGAGACTTTACCTCTTGCAACTGCTACCACTTCCATGAGTACAGTGACTCAGACAGAGAATTCAACTGAATCAGAGCTATCCCTACCTCTTACCACTCCACCTCAGCAAGTTGCTCAATCTCCTCTCCCTTATGATGCACGACTCATTGATATTCGCAAAGTTAATCCTAAGATTGCTCTTGATATTCGCTATGCAACAACCAATAATTTTTTGAAACGTAAATTGTACTCAACATCAAGATGTGTGCTTAGAGGTGCAGCAGTAAGGAGACTGTCACAAGTTCAACAAGATTTGGAAAAAAAAGGGTTGGGACTGAAGGTTTTTGACTGTTATAGACCCCTTTCGGTGCAAAAATTAATGTGGCAAGTTAAGCCGGATTCTCGCTATGTGGCGAATCCCAAGAATGGCTCTCGGCATAATCGTGGAGCTGCTGTTGATCTAACGCTAGTTGATCGTAATGGCAAAGAATTACAAATGCCAACTGGCTTTGATGATTTTACAGTGAAAGCGCACAGAAATTACACAGGTGCCAGCGCTCAAGCGAGGAAAAATAGTAAGTTGCTTGAGGATGCAATGAAAAAATATGGGTTTATACCTTTACCGACAGAATGGTGGCATTTTGATGCACCGGGTTGGGATAAGTACGCGATTCTTGATGTGTCCTTTGGAGCTATTCCTTAATTGGATGTTGAATTTGGAATTGGCTTCATATAGCCACGATCAACTGGCTGAAAAATTGTAACAATCTCAGTTTATAAAAAAAGTGTCAACTTCATGAATTCCCAACTTTTAGATAAACCCCCCCATCAGCCAACAAAGGAAAAACTGGTGACTTTGTATGGCATTACTTGGGAAAAGTTTAAAGCGATAGAAGCACAGCTAGAGGATAACCGAGATGTGAGACTGTCATATTTATCAGGGGTATTAGAAATTATGTCACCCATTGGTGAGGAGCATGAGGATATCAAAAGTACTCTTGGCTTGTTGTTAGAAGCTTATATGAGAGAAAAGAGCATCCGATTTTACAAGCGTGGTGGATTTACTCTAGAAGCACCTGGGTATGCCTCCGGTACACCGGATGAATCGTACACTATTGGTAGCAAGAAAGATGTTCCTGATATTGTCATTGAAATCATTGTCACCAGTGGGACTATCAATAGACGAGAACTATTTAAGCCGATGAAAGTCCCTGAAATTTGGTTCTGGAAGTCTAATCAGCTAAAAGTTTTTCACTTGAAAGAGGGAGATTATGAAGAGGTTTCTCGAAGTACCTTTTTTCCAGATTTAGATTTAGCTTTATTGCTGCGCTATGTGGGGCATCCCGATCAGTACGATGCCGTGCAGGAGTTTGAAGCTGTGATTCGGGGTGAGGGGGTTGAGAGGAATGATTGAGTTGTGCGATCGCGTATTGTGGAAAAAAGCAGCTCACCTATCACCTAAACGTTTTTAGATTCCTGTGCGTTTCCTAAAGCTCTTTATCAGCTTATCAATTGACTCATGCCATTCCCGGAAATCTTATATCTCTTATAAACTCAAGACGAAATGGATTTTCTCCATAGAGATCTCCATATTCACCTCGATATTCGACATCGTTCCAGGACTCACCCATTCGGATAAAGAGGTATTTAATTGATAAACTTTCTTCATCTAGTTGATCCATAAATATTTCTATAATCTCTATTGGTCTATAACTTAGTTGCCAGCTTATATATCTCCAGTAATACAATTTACTACCATTGGTTGAAGTCAATCGCTGTTTGCAACAATCTATAAAATTTCTTAATTCTTCATCTTGTTCTATAAACTGCTCGAACTGCCCAACAACATCTAAGTTTAGAATCAGAGCAACATCAGAACAATAACTCATTTTTATTTTTAAATGAACTGACTTTTGATTAAATGTTGATAATTTTTATAATTTAACACTGCAACAACATCATTTATATCTTTAGTATTTTCTACACCTTCCCAAATTACAAGAATAGCATGAGGCAACTTTGCAGATAAGAAGCATCTTTCAAAATCCTTTAAATACCCTAGAACTTTATAAACACTTTCGGTAATATACTGTCGATTTCGAGTTCGCTTAACTTCTAATATCTTAAAGTCAAAGTTTTCAGACTGAAACTCAAGTATAATATCTGGCCTTCGCACGCTCACCTCAATCTGATATTTTCGCAATAATTCAGTGTATAAACTGTTTTGTACGAAGTCAGTAGGTAATGTCTGATAATAGATACGCAAGATTGTATCGCTGTGCTTGTATTGAGCTACTGCCCCCTTGCCATAACCAATAAGCCTAAAATTTTCTCGAATCCAACCTGTTTGCTCAAGGCTTGCCATTGTGACGAATAAAATGTAAACCTCATAGAGGGTGTCACGGTTTAAAGGTTTCAACACTCCCTGAGAAAAACAGTCTTTCAATGTCTCTTGTTCTTCTTGAACAAATAGTCTACGGTAAAGGCGTAAGCTTCTATAGATATTTTTAAAGTGAGTATTTCGCGCACACCGTACCTTTTGAAGCATCATATCAGTGATTTTTATAGGCAGATCAATTTCACGTAAATAGGTGTTTTTGAGAAAATGATTTGTTGAGTGATACAAAGAGCGAATTTCTGCTTTCCATTTATTGCTTGACTCGTAAGATAATATTTCTTCTTCTGGAATATTGCCTAAAACTTCGAGACACAAGTGGTTTATCTGAGTCAACAGATACTTCAATGCTTGCATTTCTGGAAGGTTATAAGTCTTGACAGCCACTCGTGTCATGAATACTGTGGGGTTACTAAAACCTGCTCCTAATCTCCGCTTTAAAGTTAGGTTCCAATCGATATTACCTCGAACTGAACCTTTTAGTTCAGTGGTCATCCTATCGGTTGATTGTGCTAAGCGTCGCAAAATTTGCGGGGTAGATATTTTGACACTTTTTTGAAGAGATTCAGATAGGAGAAAGTAGATAAGTTGCAATAGACGCAACTCGCGACGATTAAGTTGAGCAAGATTGCAGATAATCTGTTCAGGTTTATGAATAGCGGCGTTTTCCTGAACAAAAAGCCATAGATACTTTTCAACGAAGCTTAATACTTCGTTGTAATCCTCATCTGTCCAACAATCACTCATAATTTATACTCTATGAATCAAATTGCCATGCTCCTGGTTCTATTTCAAACAATTCTGTTAGATACTGCTTGATTTGGAATTGGTGTTCTTTATCACCAAAGTCACTAGCAGCATTATCAAAAAATTCGACAATTGTCTCTACGGCTAAACCCTCAAACTGAGGTAAAACATAGGCAACGAAGCTTTCAAAGAATGCCTCTGGGCTACTTCGTTCTTTCATGTAATTTAAAATATCAATAAGAATAGCAGCACCTATTTTACGTGGTGTAATACTCAGCAATCGCTTAATCTTATCTGCACTAGTAGCGTTCAAATGTCCGTCTTGGACTCGTCCATCAATAATTTTATGTAACTCTGCTGTAGAGGGATTATTAACATGGACAAATCCAAAGCGGCGCATAAAGGCATAAGAGAGGGAAAACAGAGAGTTTTTATCAAACGTGTTCATCGTTCCAATGATGCGCCAGTTATCACCAACAAAAAAAGTTGCAGACTGCTCATCATAGTAACTGCTCAATCCTATTGCGTGACATATGTTAATTGGCTTTCCCTGATTATTATAGAAGGGTAACTCAACTTCCTGCCCCGAAAGGATGGTAAGTAATTGTCCAAAAGATTTGTCTACATCAGCACGGTTAATTTCGTCTATAATCAACCATTTGTTTTCGCTGATAGCGCGTAACACAATACCAGGGGTAAAAACCAGTTCTTTTTCAGGTTGCGGCATATAGCCACCAATAGTATCAAAAGTTGTCCAGTCAGATGTGGCTGTTGTAAGAATATAACCCGATATGAACTTTGTTTTAACAGCTTGGTCACTTGCATTGATAGCAATAGTCGTTTTGCCAGTTCCCGGTTGTCCCGTCAAAATCAAATGCCGACTTGCGTTGATGATGGTAATGATTTGGTGAATAGGTGTGTCTTCAATTAAAATTTGGCCTTTGATTGCTTCAATTGATTCAGGAAGGAATTTTTCAACAAATTCCTCTCTAACCTCTTTCTCAATTATCTCGGAGTCAGTTACTTCTACATCTGATAATGTGGTTTCGGTAATATAGTGGTTGAGGTTGAATTGGTTCTTGAAACTACCCCACTCCAACCGAAGGCGCTCTCGTCCTTTCTCTGTGATTTTCCAAATGCCCTTTTGTGAACCATCCATCTCGCCTTGCTTCCGAAGCTGAGATGCTGCAAATTGTAAATCTTCAATCCAGAGGATACGACCACTAGTGGGATGACGTTCCATCCTCATATCAGCAAAACCCATTGTTTCAGCAACAAGACTAAGCAATTGCTGAGAAAATTTTACAGCTCCACCAAGTTCTACAAGGCTCTTGAGTAAAGGAAGCTGGTATTCTTTGCGTGGAATCCTTGATACTTTGTAGGTCATCAGAGAAGCTAACAAAATCGAAGTGTGTCATTACCTTCCATCATCCCAGACTCCCAAACACGCCCCCGTATTACGAATTACCTCAATTCGTTAAAAATTCCCCAACCTAGTCCAATCAGAACACCCCAAGCGTGATACAATCCTCATCCATAGCTAGGGGTGCCTGAGCAACCAGGCTGAGATTACACCCTTTGCACCTGAGTCCGGTTAATACCGGCGGAGGGAAGCTCTTAATAGAGGGAATCAATAATGCGGACAGAATGGATCGCCAAGCGGCGTGGGCAGAGCAATGTTTCACAAATGCACTACGCCCGCCAGGGTGTTATTACTGAAGAAATGCACTACGTTGCTCAACGGGAAAACCTCCCACCTGAGCTGATTCGAGACGAGGTGGCACGGGGGCGGATGATTATTCCTGCCAACATCAACCACACTAACCTTGAGCCGATGGCAATTGGCATTGCCTCAAAATGTAAGGTGAATGCCAATATCGGCGCTTCCCCCAACTCTTCCAATCTCGACGAAGAAGTCGATAAGCTGAAGCTGGCGGTGAAGTATGGTGCCGATACTGTCATGGACTTATCCACTGGCGGCGGTAATTTGGATGAAATCCGCACCGCTATCATCAAAGCATCGCCCGTCCCCATTGGCACAGTGCCAGTCTACCAAGCCTTAGAAAGTGTCCACGGCACGATTGAAAACCTCACTGCCGATGACTTTCTCCACATCATTGAGAAACATGCTCAGCAAGGCGTAGATTATCAAACCATCCATGCCGGGATTTTAATTGAGCATTTGCCCTTAGTCAGAAATCGCATCACGGGGATTGTCTCTCGCGGCGGCGGTATTCTCGCACGGTGGATGCTGCATCACCACAAACAGAATCCCCTCTATACCCACTTCAACGACATCATCGAAATCTTCAAAAAATACGATGTCTCATTCAGTTTAGGGGATTCCCTGCGTCCCGGTTGTACCCATGATGCTTCTGACGAAGCGCAACTCGCTGAACTCAAAACCCTCGGACAACTCACCCGCAAAGCTTGGGAACATGATGTACAAGTCATGGTTGAGGGGCCAGGTCATGTACCGATGGATCAAATTGAGTTTAATGTCAAAAAACAGATGGAAGAGTGTTCAGAAGCACCTTTCTATGTGTTGGGGCCATTAGTAACCGATATTGCCCCCGGTTATGACCACATTACCTCAGCCATTGGTGCGGCGATGGCGGGATGGTACGGCACGGCGATGCTGTGTTACGTGACACCGAAGGAACATTTGGGGTTACCTGATGCCGAAGATGTGCGAAATGGGTTGATTGCTTATAAAATTGCCGCCCATGCAGCGGATATTGCACGGCGTCGTCCAGGGGCACGCGATCGCGACGATGAACTCTCTAAAGCGCGGTACAATTTCGACTGGAACCGTCAGTTTGAACTCTCCCTCGATCCGGAACGCGCACGAGAATATCACGACGAAACCCTACCCGCCGACATCTACAAAACCGCTGAATTCTGTTCGATGTGTGGGCCTAAATTCTGCCCGATGCAGACCAAAGTGGATGCCGATGCATTAACTGAACTGGAGAAATTCTTAGCCAAAGAACCAGTAACACAAGGCTAGGACAACAATCATAAACTCAAGTTTTTAAGGGACACGAATTAACTCGTGTCCCTATTTGTTATGTAACAGAAACTTCTGCCTTCTGCCTTCCCTCTTCTGCCTTCTTCAATCCAAATCGGTGTGAGCGATCGCCTCAAACAACGGCCGCTGTGCGGAATTTGATGTCGCTATCCGTGTACTCTGGGACCCAACCTTCAGTCGTGGTGAAGTAGCGAACCGCTTTAATCCGTCGTGATGGAGTCAAATAAAACCAGTGTTCCGTGTTCGCGGGAACATTGATGTATTCTTCCGGTTGTACCGTCACTTCCACCTGGCTACCATCCGGACGCACAAAGCCAAAGACGCCCTCACCTGCAACGATATAGCGAACTTCGTCATCAGCGTGGTAATGACAACGGTCGAATTTGGACAGGAGGGTGTCGAGATTCGGTACCTCTGGATGCAGCACCACTAAGTCACGGGATTGATAGCCAGCAGAAATTTTCAGTTGTTCAAAGTACTTATCCAGCGCTTGGAGTACCTGTTCCTTCTGTTCATCGCTCAATGCGTCTTTCGCGAGTAAGGCATGAATTTCTGGATTATCCCCGATCGGCCATCGATTGAGCTGAACGTTTAGAGGAGCCAATTCCCGATCCAGATCATCCAGATCAGTGTAAATTGTCCCATCTTCAAGTCGCAAAATTGCCACAATACACCTCCAGGTTGCAAGAGTTAGGCGACATTTCTCATGGTAATTGCTCGATATTAGAACATAGGTTAACCTGACCGCTATGATTCCTTCGCCATCTGCGCCACGGCTGCCAGTACAGCCTCATGAATCAACCCATTACTGGCAATAATGCCCTGATTATTCACTAGCTTAGCTCCGAATGAAAAGTCTAAAGGCTGACCATACATATCCGTTACCCGTCCCCCCGCTTCTTCGACCATAATCACTCCGGCGGCATGATCCCAAGTATTCTGCCGTTTCTCTGAAGTAATCGGAAAAGGTAAACGGAGATAGAGAGCCGCTTCACCTCGTGCGACTACCCCATATTTGGCTTGAGAGTCGAGCTGCCACGGGGGAGACGTCAGTCCTACAGCTTGCACCACCGCTTCTTGTAATGTTGGATTACTATGTTCCGAGACAATACTCCTGGCGAATCGGCGTAAACTTTCCTCTGAAGCGTCAGTAACGTGAATTGGACGTGGCGCACCGCCCGCTAAGGGAATCATCGTGGCTCCCTGACCCCGCACGGCTACAAAAAGAACGCCCCGTTCTCCATCCGGTTGGGTCAAATCCACGGGTAAAGCAGGGCAACCTAAAAGACCGAGCTTCAATTCACCCGCCTCTACCAACGCTAGGGCGATCGCATATTGATCACCTCGGATATATCCTTTTGTCCCATCAATGGGGTCTAAAGTCCAGTATCGAGATTTGACTTGAGCATTCCCTCGATCAATCCAAGCCGCAACGGACTCCGGTGTCGCCTTGGGTAAGTAAGCTTGCACATATTGGGTCACCTGTGCCAACTGCTCAATTTGGGTTCGCAACAAGGTGGAATCTTCTTCACCAATCACCGGGTCATTGGGAAACGCTTCCCCTAGGGCTTGACAAATTATCGCTTGTGCACCAAAGTCAGCCACCGTCACGGGAGTGCGATCGGGTTTGGCAATGGCTAACGAGCCTTGTTCTCGCCGCACTTGTTCACATAACTGTGCAGCCGTGGTTACGGCTGCGATGGCTACTTGTTTCTCTCGCTCGTACAACATGATCAATGCTCTTTTCTGGATTGGTCGATGGTACAACGTCCAATCCGACGATCCTAGTGAACAGGAGATGATGTTTAATCTCTCACCGTCCCGCTCTCTCGTTTGGAGTCAATAGGAGTCGAAGCCGTATACTCCTGGTTCTGTACCGATGTACCCAGAGCCGGAGCGAATGACCGCTTGAGGCTATTGTTGCTCAGAGGATTGTGAAAGAATGAGCCGGTTTGAGGGGGTAGTGTGGGGTCAAGGGCAATCTCGACAAGGCTTTTCACCACACCGGTCAGGGGAATTGCCAAAATTACCCCCAACAGCCCTCCCACTCTGGCTCCCAATAACAGAGAGACAAAGATAACCACGGGGGATAAACCCGTTAAGTTGCCCATAATCCGGGGCGCAATTAAATTATCTTTAACCTGTTGCAGTGCGATCGCAATTCCCAAGACTTCCAACGCTAACCACCAGTCGATAAACGCCACCACAACCACCACGGTGGCAATCCCCAAAGTCGCGCCGATAAACGGAATGACTTCCATTAACCCAATAAAAACGGCAAACAGCAGGAAAAAAGGCACCTTCAGCGCCCAAAAGGTAGGAGTGAGGGTAACTGCCATAAACAAACCCAACAGCAGCTGACCCGTCACAAACCGTTGTAAATTGCGCTCCAGGGATTGGGTTAACTCATCTCGAATGGTTGGGGACAGTAAACTCGTTAAACCTCGCCAAACCCGCTCACCATCGATAAGCATGTAAAACGAAATCACCAGGATTAAAATCAAGTCCAAAACCCAGTTAAATGTACCGACGACTAACCCGACACCCGTAGACGCGATTGCTTCGGCTTGAGCTTGTACCCGCGCTAAGAGTTGGGATGCCAAAATTCGTACATCAAACGGCAAATTGTGCGCCACACTCCACTCTTGGAAGCTTGCCAACTGTTGTTGACCTTGTTCTAGCAGCGAGGGTAAGTTCGTCACTAATTGCCGCCCTTGATTAAATACGGGCGGTACTAGCGTGAGCGCAATGAAGACAACAGCTATAGCTGCTCCTAAATAGACGAGTACAGCCGCTACACTCCGAGGCAAGAAGGGTTCAACCACAGCGACAGCATAGTTGAGTAAAAAGGCAATGAGAGCCGCTGTGAGCAAAATGCTGATTAATTCACCCACATAGCTCAGGGCATTTAGCGTTACCCAGCCTGTCACTAAGACGAGTAGCCAAGTAATCAAAAACTGTTGGACAGGTGAAAAGATAGACTTCATTGAGGTTTTTTTATTCGGCAATCCACTCCCTCGAAGGCAGTGGTTAGTAGCATAATCACCATCACCTTATTATGGGCTATGACTCAGGACTACAAAATCCTATTGGCGATTAGTTCCCAAGTCTGAGGTCAGACCCTGAAAAAATTAGATAAAGTTAACCTAGAGTTTTTTGGCTGTTGCGCCATTTAGCTCTAGGCTATTGCTAGCAACAATAACTGTCAATTATCGAATCAGCCCACTTAGGAGGGAAACCATGACTCTTGCCATTATGGAAACGGAGAAAGGCACCATCAACCTGGAGTTGTTCGACCAGGATGCCCCGAATACGGTGAAGAATTTTGTAGACTTAGCGGAAAAAGGGTTTTACGATGGCCTCACCTTCCACCGTGTCATCCCTAACTTTATGATTCAAGGTGGCTGTCCTCAGGGAACGGGAACGGGTGGCCCTGGTTACAAAATTAAGTGTGAAATTAATTCCAATAAGCACTTAGCGGGGACTTTGTCAATGGCTCATGCGGGTCGTGATACGGGGGGAAGTCAATTCTTTATTTGCCACGCTCCTCAACCCCATTTAGATGGAGTACACACGACTTTTGGTCAAACGAAGGATATGGATGTGGTCAATGCCATCCGCAAGGGTGACAAGATTGTTTCGGTCAAGATTGAACGATAGTCGAGAAGCCTTTAAGCGATGCCTAAAGATGGCTAACTGAGGTAGACCGTCGGTTTCACGGTTGTGGTTTCGGACATGCGATCGCTACGGCGACTGTTCACGTAGGGAGTACCTAGCGATCGCATACATGCTGTTCAGAATAGCTGCACCCTATAATCGTTCCCTTTGATCAGGGAGTGGGTTCGGTCATTTCAAGGGGTAAAGACCTTAACCTAAGTGTTGCTGAACGACTCGAACCAATTCAGATGTCCAATGTTCGGCAACGTCAGCCGACTCGGCTTCGACCATCACCCGGATCAGCGGTTCTGTACCCGAAGCGCGGACGAGAATGCGTCCTAGACCTGCCATATCTGTCTCCGCTTGGGCGATCGCAGAATTCACTGCATCACAATCTTGCCAGTTCAGTCGGCGTTCGCGGTCTTCCACTCGCACATTCCGTAACAATTGAGGGTAGGGTTGGAAGCTTTGATCCACGAGTTGAGTGAATGGCACTCCCGATTGGCGCACCAAGGACGCCAAATGTAAAGCCGTTAACATGCCATCACCTGTCATATTGTAGTGGTGGCAGAGAATATGTCCCGACTGCTCACCGCCCAGCATGGCTCCAGTTCGCTGCATTTCCGCTTGAACATACTGGTCGCCCACTGCCGTTCGCACCAGGGAACCACCCAACTGATTCCAAGCGCGCTCAAAGCCCAAATTAGCCATGACGGTTGCCACAATTAAATCTCCGGGCAGTTTTTGGGCTTTTCGTAAGGCTTGACCCCAAAAATAGAGAATGTAATCCCCATCGATTACTCGACCCTGAGCATCGACTCCCATGACGCGATCGGCATCTCCATCAAAGGCAAAACCCATATCAGCCGAATATTGCCGCACCGCTTCTTGCAAAGGCTGGAGGTGAGTCGAGCCACAATTAACATTAATGCGATCGCCATCGGCTTGGTCATGCAAGCAGATCACCTCTGCCCCTAACTCAGCAAACACCTGACCTGTCAGCGCGACAGACGCCCCCCAAGCCAAATCCAACACAATCCGCATCCCACGTAAATCGGTCACCCCTTGCAAAGGATGACGCAGCGATTCCACATAATGGGTGAGCAATTCCGGTCGATAGTAGTGCTGTCCCTGTACATCAGCGAGAATCGTCTCTCCAGAAAAACCTCTCAAGCCTGCTTCAATCTGCTTTTGCAGTGCTACTGGTAGCTTTGTCCCTTCTGAGGCAAAAAATTTAATCCCATTGTCTTCGGGTGGATTATGACTGGCGGAAATCATCACTCCTCCAATCGCATCCGTCATCCGGGTGAGATAGGCAATACCAGGAGTGGGGCATAATCCCAAGTTCCACACCTCCAAACCGGCTGCCGTCAGACCGGCTGTCAGTGCCATTGCCAACATATCGCTGGAGTTTCGTGAGTCTTGTCCCACAATCACCGGACCAAGTTCGGGTGTTTGTGTTTGCAACACCTGACCGGCCCAAAAACCCACTTGTAACGCTAAATCTGCATTGAGTAAATCTCCTACTCGTCCCCGAATGCCATCGGTGCCAAATAAGGGAGTCGCCGGTAGCGTTAGAGACCGACTCCCAAGGCTGACACTGGTCGAGGCTGCCTGCTGACGTCGAGGCAATACCTCTAAACGAGAGAAGCCCTGAGTCCGGACTGGGGATGTAACCATAAACGAATTTTCCTCACACAACACACTCATTGTGGAGGATAGCACTTTCTACTATAGAGTTCCCCTATTGTTACTCTCGATCCCTCTCTGGGAAGAGGTGATTATCCCCTGGACAACAAGGGAAGAGTGGGCGATCGGAGACGACCGGAGCTCATAGGAGGATGAGGATGAGAGAGAAAGTTTTGAGGAGTATTCTGAAAAACGGGTGGTACAATTTTGCCGCGATGGACTAAAGCGGGGAAAAAACCTCTACCTTAAAACAGATAATTAAATCATATACTTACGGAGGAAGTTGTCAGATGTTGAGGAAACGCACTCTTACTAAGATTCTCACCGCGTGTTTTGCCTGTGTTCTGGTTGTTGCCTGTAGTCAGAACAATAAACCAAGCACAACAGCTAACAGCAGTCCAGGTAATACATCAACCAATACAGCAATAGGCTCATCTATCCCGATTGGTATTGCCGTCGCTCAAACCAGTAACGTTGCCTTACTCGGACAAGAACAGGTTACGGGTGCAAAAATTGCTGAGAAGTTTTTTAATGACAAAGGTGGCGTTAACGGCACACCCATTAAGTTAGTGTTCCAAGATACAGCCGGCGACGAACAAGGGGCGATTAACGCCTTTAATACTTTAATCACTCAAGATAAAGTCGTGGGAATTGTTGGGCCTACGCTTTCCCAGCAAGCCTTTGCCGCCGATCCAATTGCTGAGCGTGCTAGAGTCCCCGTCTTAGCACCGTCTAACACGGCAAAAAACATTCCTCAGATTGGGAAATATATTGCTCGCGTGTCCGCACCTGTGGCTGTTGTCGCGCCGAATGCGGTAAAAGAAGCCCTGAAGATTAATCCTAATATTAAAAAAGTGGCTGTCTTTTATGCTCAAAATGATGCTTTTAGTAAATCTGAGACAGAGACTTTTCAAGAAACCGTGAAAAACCAAAAACTAGAGTTGGTAACGGTACAAAAATTTCAAACGACTGATACCGATTTTCAAACTCAAGCCACTAATGCCATTAACCTTAAACCTGACCTCATCATTATCTCTGGCCTAGCTTCAGATGGGGGGAACTTAGTGAAGCAATTGCGTCAGTTAGGATACAAAGGGTTAATTATTGGTGGGAACGGTTTGAATACCTCGAATCTCTTTCCGGTATGTCAGGCACAATGCAATGATATTTTAATTGCTCAAGCCTATAGCCCTGAAGTAACGAATGACATTAATAAGGCATTCCGAGAGGCGTATAAGGCTCAAAATAAGAAAGAACCGCCCCAGTTTAGCGCTCAAGCTTTCACAGGAGTGCAAGTATTTGTGGAAGCCCTAAAAGCCTTAGATAATAAAACCAAAATTAAGACGTTGCCTCTAGACCAGTTACGAACACAGTTAAATGATCAAATTTTAAACGGAGAGTATGAAACACCCCTCGGAAAAATTGCGTTTGATCCAGATGGTGAAGTTAAACAAGGTGAGTTTTACGTCGCTCAAATCAAAATGGAAACCGATGGAAAAACTGGCAAATTTACATTTGTAAAATGAACAGTATCGTTGCTCATTATGATACTAATTCAGTTTCCTTGAGTATCTTGTAAAAGTGACATCTCAAGACCAATATCAATGGGGAGACTGTCTTTTAAAGCATGGACTTTACTCTGTTTTTTCAACAATTTCTCAATGGTTTATCGATTGGCAGTGTTTATGCCATTTTTGCCTTAGGCTATACCCTAGTTTTTTCCATTTTAGGCATCATTAATTTTGCTCATGGTGCAATTTTTACCCTAGGTGCTTATTTTACTTATAGCTTATCGGGAGGAGCATTTGGCTTTAATGGGATTCTGGCAAATGCCTCTTTGCCGATACAGTTACCCTTTGTTTTAGCTTTATTTTGTGGGAGCTTTTTAGCAGGTTTAGTGGGGGTATTAGTCGAGCGTTTAGCCTTTAAACCTTTACGCGCGAGAGGGGCTGATCCACTCCTAACATTGGTTTCGAGTTTGGGGGCGGCTGTTGTCATTGTCAACTTAATTCAATACTTAGTCGGTGCTGAGATTTATACTTTTCCCGCTGATGCCTATGGAAATATCCCACCCGCTATTAATTTTGGAACTCAGGCAAGACCCATTAATGTCCGAACCGTTCAAATCATCATATTTGGTGTATCGGCCTTGATTGTTGTCATTCTTACTTACTTGATTAATTACACGAAAATTGGCAAGGCACTGCAAGCTGTCGCGGAAGATGCGACAACGGCTAGCTTGTTAGGAATTAATACGGAGCGTTTTATTGTATTAACGTTCTTTTTGAGTGGGTTCTTGGGCGGTTTGGCAGGAACGTTAGTGGGTTCTAGTGTAAGTATTGCTGGCCCTTACTTTGGAATTACCTATGGGTTGAAAGGGTTAGGGGTAATTGTCTTGGGAGGATTAGGTAATATTCCGGGTGCTGTGGTGGGGGGATTGCTGCTAGGTTTGGCAGAGGCGTTTGTCCCTTCTGATTTTTCTGGCTATAAGGAAGCGATCGCCTTTACCTTATTATTTATCATGCTTCTGGTTAGACCCCAAGGATTATTAGGGCGATCGAGCATAAATAAAGTTTAGTTTAGCCGGAGAAGATTAGTCATCATAGATTTATCTAGAAAATGGGTAATTGGTAATGAAAAAGAAAAATTTTCATTCAATTTTGTGGATGTAGCTCGTAGCACATTAATTAATTTCGACCATTGCGACTAAGTTGTCTGATCGGGCATTATCACTTCCATCCCATCCAATTGCGTTAAATCTACCCCAGTCAAATTTGCCGTTTTTAGGTTAACTCTATTAATCCTTGCTCCCTTAAGATTGACGCCGCTCAAATCTGCTCCTTCAAGATTGGCTTCACTCAAATTTGCTTTTTGCAAATTGGCTTGGCGCAGGAAAGCCACCTTTAAATTAGCTGAGGTGAGATTTGCTTGAGTTAGATTGGCTTTACGCAAATCAGCAGATATCAAATTAGCCTCAGATAAATCAGCCATGGCTAAATTAACCTTACGCAAGTCGGCTGAATTACAGTTTGCTCCATTTAAACGGGATTGTGACAAGTCTGCCTCATACAAATTCGCTTCGCGCAAATCTGCCCCTACAAAGTTCACTCCTTGGAGAGACCAACCTCGAAGGCGAGCCTGACGTAAATTAGGCTGTATCTCAGGATACTGAGCTCTCCATTCATTCCAAAGGGTTGTTCCTTGCTGAAGTAGCGCTAGATGTTCTGTGTTTGCCATTTCAAGTCGCTATCTCAATTACCTGATCTATCGAGTCTTAATTCTAAATAATTTACAAGTTTCTGCTGTTAATCTGGATAATAGGGGCAGTCGTTGAACAGCTCATAGATTTCTATCAGGTTTCCCTCAAGGAAATTTTAGCTCTGGTTAACGGACGGAAAATCCTGGATGGGTAACTACAATGAATGAATGAATGAATAAAAACTAACAATAAATCGATATTAAACCATGACCGATCAAACTCCTGTAACACATACAACCGAAGCGGCAACTCAGGGAGAATTGTTACATCGAATGACGAATCGCATTCGACAATCTTTGGAATTGCAGGAAATTTTATCAGCAACGGCGACAGAAATGCGAGCATTTCTAGATACAGACCGAGTTAAGGTTTATCGATTCGAGTCTGATGGCACGGGGCAAGTTATCGCCGAATCTGTGATTCAAAATCGCTTACCTTCACTATTAGGTCTACACTTTCCGGCGGGAGATATTCCCCCCCATGCTCGCGAAATGTTTGTCAAAGCGAGAGTACGTTCTATCATCGATATTCCTACCCAACGCATCACCCTAAATCGACTGGATTGCCCGGAAACTACAGGAGACTTAACGATTGAGGACGTGCAGAATCAAGCCATTGAAGATATCCTCCAGCGTCCGGTCGATCCTTGCCATGTGGAATATTTAAGTAAAATAGGAGTGCAATCGTCTCTCGTCGTCCCGATTCTACATCAACAAAATTTGTGGGGTTTGCTGGTTTCGCACCACGCTCAGCCTCTGGCTTTTTCACAAGAGCAGCTACAGATTGTTCAAACTTTAGCCGATCAAGTTACGATCGCGATCTCCCAATCTCACCTTCTCTCCCAATCCCGTGAGCGAGTGCGGGGCGAAACACTGATTAATCAAATTTCTACCTTACTTCACTCACCCCTACAAGTTTCAGAGATTCTACAAATCGCTTTAGAAAAGGTAGTTCAATCGGTAAAAGGTTCGGGTGGCAGACTCTTTGTCAGCTCCACTTCAGGCTCATCAGAGATTGAACTCTACACCTATGGAGCACAGCCCCTATTAACCGAAGGTCACCCAACAGTGTTGGAGCATTATCCATTTTGGCAGCAACTCATGACTTGTGAAAATCGGTTTGCTCAACCCTCGAATGTAGCGGATTACTGGAGAGACTTAATCCTGAGTGAAGAAGAGGAATTTCGGTTTCGTAGTCGGGCTATTTCCCAACTTTTCGCCCTCAATGATATTTATCAAGAACCACAATTACTAGACGTTGCACCTCTGTTTAGACCCACCCGTATCCGTAGTTTGTTAGCCATGCCTCTGGTATATGGGGAGCAGTGTGTGGGAATTTTAAGCATTTTTCGAGATGAGATTGATACAGATATTCTCTGGGCTGGACGCTATGATCCAGATGAGCGTCAAGATCGAGTCAGAAGTTCGTTTGAAGTTTGGCGAGAACTCAAACTGGGTCAAGCAAGGGAGTGGAGAGAGGAAGAAATTGAAATCACGAGTTCAGTCGGTACCCATCTAACGATGGCTGTTCTGCAACATCGGCTCTATCAGTGCGAATATCAGCAGCGCGTACTGGTGGAAATGCGAAACCAGCAACTCAACAAAGCTCGTACTGTTGCTGAAGAAGCCTCTCGTCTAAAATCCGACTTTTTATCCTCTACCAGTCACGAATTACGCACCCCTCTAGCGGCTACGTTGAATTATTTGAAACTTCTCAAGGAAGGTTTTTATGATAATGAAGAAGAACTGACAGAATATATTAGTGTTGCCTATAATTCAGCGGAAAATCTGGTTGCTATTATCAACGATGTCTTAGACATTGCCAAAATAGAGGCAGGTCGAATGACACTCAATCCAGAGTTAATTGATTTGCCTTCTCTGTTGGAAGAACAGCAAAACTTATTCAGACTCGAAAGTCGTCAAAAGGGGATAAGCTTGGTGATTGAGTGCGAGGTGGAGAGAGTTTATGCCGATTTGATGAAACTGAGACAGGTTTTGAGCAATCTCCTCTCCAATGCCTTCAAGTTCACTCCAAGTGGTGAGATTCGCCTACAGGTGATTTTAGAGACACTCGCTAATCATCCTTGGGTGAAATTTTCGGTGACGGATACAGGAATTGGAATTGAACCTGCTAAACAGGATATGCTGTTTGAGCCGTTTGTCCAAGCTGATGGTTCGGTTAAGCGACGCTATGGAGGAACCGGACTAGGTTTAACAGTTTGCAAGCGACTTGTCGAATTGATGGGGGGTGAGATTTCGCTTTACAGTCTGGGTAAAGGTGAAGGAACGAGTGTTACGTTTAAGTTACCCCAGTACGACTTATTAGGAATAAGTAATAGCTGATAAACAACCCCATCTCTTGTGTTTATTCCCCCTCTCTATTTCCCAACGATGAAAATTTTACTAGTTGATGATGATTATCTTTTAGCCAAAGCAACGGCTAAGTTGATTGAGCGTCTTGGGGGTTATTCAGTTGTGATTAACGATGAGCCAACGGCTATTTTCCAAGCCTGTCAAAGTGGAATTGTAGACCTTGTACTGATGGATGTTAATCTGCCAGGAGCTTACTGGCAGGATGAAGAGATTAGTGGTGCTGATTTAGCGCGTTTTCTCAAAACTGACCCCCTGACTGCCCATATTCCCATCCTTTTACTCACAGCTTACGCCATGCTGGGTGAGCAGCAAATACTTTTGCAGGCTTCACAAGCTGATGGCTTGTTCACTAAACCCGTCACAGACTATAACGCTCTGTTTGGGTTGATGACTCGATTAGTATCAGAGAGTGGGCAGATCCAGAAGGGATAAAAAGGGACAAATTTGCATTTTTTAACATAAGTCTCTGCATCTAGTCATTTTCAGATAAATTTCTTTAAAAGCAGGGTAATTTAGAGATTAGGCACTGTAGCCTTTACATAGCGTTGCATAATTGTGTTGATTTATGTGAGTAAACCTTGACTCTTACATCACAAAGTTATTATTTATTAATAAAGCCGAAAAACCTTTCAGCCGAGTTGAGTAGGAGCGGTAAATTGAGTTTTAAACGAGGTCGCTAAATTATGTATAAAATTGCTGTAGTCGATCAAGACCAAAATTGGTGCTTGGCTCTTAAGACCTTTTTTCAGAAGAGCTTTGATATTACCATTTTTGAAAATTTTCCTTATTCTTTTTATGAACTTGTTGAATATGATTTAGTTTTTGTCAATTGTTCAAATTTTTCCGCTGAGAGTTATACTGAAAATATTCACAAATTGGAGATTGTTCATTTTATTAAAAAAAACTTTCCTAGACCTCCTTTATTAGTTATTGTTTTAGATTTTATTGATGAACAGAGCTTAAAATTAGGAAAAAAATTCTTTCCAGAAGCCGAAGATTTTTTTTCCAAAAAGGCTGATATGGAAGAGATTTTGCAGCAAACTCAAAAATTACTATCTGCAAAAAATCAAAAAAGATTTGAACAATCAAACCAATTGATTCCCGGTGTTAAAGCCATGTACACCCTGGCTGTAGTGGATGATGATAAACATTGGTGCTTTGCACTCGAACGATTCTTCAGAGGTGAATTTGAAGTTTATAGTTTTCCCACGGCTTCGGATTTCTTAAAGCAATCTTTTGATTTTGATTTAGTCATTGTAGACTATTCAATTCCTCACCTGGATCATGAAGAATATGTCGAGAGTAGTGCACTCATCCGTTATTTAAAAAATTTGCGATATCCCCCTTTAGTTATTCTTGTTTCGGGCTATGTGAGTAAAAATGACTCTGCGTTAGGCAAAAATATTTGTCCAGAAGCTGATGCTTTCTGTGCTAAAGATGCTGGGTTAGACGAACTATCAGCGAAAATCAAAGACTTATTAGCCTGTAAAAGATAAAGCGACTCAAAGTAGAAGAAGGACAAAAGGAGGCATGAAGAGAAAATAAATGTCAGATTTTATTAATAACTATGGCTTCTTAATCGTATCTATGATTTTTGGAGCCATTCTGGGACTTTCGGTGTATTTGCCATTGATGGCGGGACAGCTCTCTTTGGCAACGCCAGGATTTTATGCTTTGGGGGGTTATGTTGCCGCCATTCTATCCACTCAAGTCTTGAAGTTCACAGGCAATCTATTCCCAATCCCTCTGTTATTGTTAGAAATGTTACTGGCAGGTTTAATCTCTGCGGTATTAGCGATCGCATTAGGAATTCCTGTTCTTCGATTACGAGGAATTTATTTGGCGATCGCAACTATTGCTTTTGTCGAAATTTTAAGAGTTTTCGCCTTAAACTTGGAGATTACAGGTGGTGCCGTGGGAATTTTTGCGATTCCACAACCCTTTCAAACTCAAATTGAGTATTTGTGGATTGCTCTCCCCCTGTTGCTGTTAAGTATGCTCTTTCTCTACCGATTGGAACGGATTCGAGCCGGTCGCGCCCTGAGTGCCATCCGCGAAGATGAACTCGCCGCTGATGCTATGGGCATTAATCCAACTTATTATAAAGTTCTATCTTTTACTTTAGGCGCTGTTTTAGCAAGCTTGGTTGGAGCGGTGAGCGCTCACTTTTTGAATACCTGGAATGCACGTCAAGGAACATTTGATGCTAGTATTATTTACTTAGCATTCGTACTCATTGGAGGGTCTAGAACTTTCGTCGGGCCAGTCCTAGGGGGCATCGTGCTGACGGCTTTACCCGAAGTGTTAAGAGCGATGGCTGGAACTCAGGATAATGGGTTATCACAATTTCTCCGTGATGGTCGTTTGATTATCTTTGGACTATTAATTGTAATTGGTAGTGTATTCTATCCCCAAGGTATTATTACGCCAGAATTACTAAAGCGATTACATCCCCTCAAACGGCAACAAATCAGGAAGGATGAAGTATGAAAAAAAAATATAGGTATAAGCCTTGAGTTTCAACGCAGAAACAACTCCTAAATCCCAAATCGAATGACCAATGAGCAGCAGGTATATCAAGATTCAAAACCCGTTTTAGAAGTCAGAGGAATTACTCGCCGTTTTGGCGGTCTTGTGGCGGTGAATCAAGTGTCTTTTATCGTGCAAAAAAATGAGATATTTGGTCTAATTGGCCCTAATGGAGCAGGCAAAACCACCCTGTTTAATTTGATTACCGGTTTAATGCAGCCTTCTGAAGGTCAGCTAGTCTATGAAGCCTCAGAAATCACCAAACTACGCCCCCACCAAATTGCCGCTAAAGGAATCGCTCGTACCTTTCAAAATCTTCGCTTGTTTGGTAATTTATCAGCCTTAGAAAATGTAGCGATCGCCCATCACATTCACAACAAAACAAGTTTCATTCAAGGTGTTTTGGGATTGCCTCCAGCCGCACAGGAAGAACAAAAAACCTATATTCAAGCCTTAGAATTATTAGAATTAGTCGGACTTGCCGAGAGGGCAGAGGAGAAAGCTTGTAACTTCGCCTATGGCGACCAAAGACGCCTTGAAATTGCTCGTGCCTTAGCCCTAAAACCTAAAATGTTGCTGTTGGATGAACCCGCCGCCGGCATGAACCCAAATGAGAAAGGGGCTTTAAGCGAGTTAATCCGGCAAATCCGTAACTCATTTAACTTAACCGTACTTTTAATTGAGCATCATGTCCCCTTAGTGATGGGATTGTGTGATCGCATTGCCGTCTTAGATTTTGGTCAATTAATTGCCTTGGGCGAACCAGAGAAGGTGAAAAACGACCCAGCTGTCATTGAAGCTTATTTAGGAGATGAGTAAATCGTTCAATGACCCAACCTCTACTTGAGATTAAAAATTTATACGTCAACTATGGTGCAATTCAAGCCCTCCTGGATATTAATTTGGTCGTGAACAAGGGTGAAATTGTCACCTTAATTGGTGCGAATGGCGCTGGAAAAAGTACAACTCTTCGGGCGATTTCTCGGTTAATTAATTCGGCTAGAGGTCAGATTTTTTATAACGGTAAAGAAATCACGCGATCGCGCCCCGATCAAGTAGTGAGTTTGGGGATTGCTCATAGTCCTGAAGGACGCCGAGTCTTGGCACGGCAAACGGTGTTGACGAATCTAGAATTGGGGGCTTATATTCGCTCTGATCGTTTGGGCATCAAAGCCGATATTGAACGTCAATTTCTCACCTTTCCCCGCTTGGGTGAACGCCGCCATCAGTTAGCAGGTACCCTGAGTGGTGGCGAACAACAAATGTTAGCGATCGCACGTGCTGTGATGAGTCAGCCTAAACTCTTGCTCCTTGACGAACCAAGTTTAGGATTAGCCCCTCAAATTGTGCGAGAGATCTTTTCTGTGATTCGCCAACTCCATGAACAAGGAGTCACCATTTTATTGGTGGAACAAAACGCCCGTCTCGCTTTAGAAACGGCTCATAGAGGGTATGTTCTAGAAGCTGGACAACTGACTCTCACCGGTCATGCCTCAGATTTAATTAACGATGAGCGCGTTAAAAAGGCTTATTTAGGTTGACGACAAAGAGTGAACCGAGCAAGGGTTTGAATGACTTAGTAGCCCAGTCAATCCAAACCAATTCATAAGATTTTCCTTTAGTTTATTTTGGTTCCCTTCGTTAGATTTTGGAACAAATTTTTACGTGCCCGCTCAAGCCTTGATTTTGCTAAAATCCACGGGAAACGCCATCACTGAACTATTATTATTCAAAACTGTAATTTTTTTAGCCAAGCGGAGTCTGGCTACAGGTTCCGCAATCTCCTCTCCGGCATCCACAATCGCCGCAACAGTTTCTAAATTAGGGCAACGGATATACAAAACACCCCAACGTCGGAAGACTTTGCAAATGCGTAGCGGTTCAAGCTGACGCAGTTCATCAGGCTCCTCCCGGTAGAAGTCTAAAATCAATTGAGCAAGTTGGCAAATGCGTTTCATAATTATTAATCCTTACAATGCTTACTTCTTGAGCAAAATGAGGTGCCAACCGACTTATAAGCTCCAGCCTTGCCCGATCAAAACCATCTATAGAAAAAGATTGGTGTAGACGGCGTACAGTTAACAGAGTGTTTCTCGGCTAACGTTTTTTAACTCTGAAGCTACTGGGTTCTTGTAAATCTATTGAAGCGTGAATTCCGTCCCTAAGCGCAGAGGTGAAAGAAGATTTAATAACTGCACCTTGGGAGCAAAAGCCCTAAAAAAGGGCATAATCTATGTTTCATGAGCGTTTGCTAAATTGTTGTCTGAATTTTTGAGTAAATGTTTCTTACCACTTCTTTAAAAAACTAGACACAATGTCAGCCTCACAACACTGAGGCTGTATCAGCTTCTGTGCCGGAGGACAGTCAACGGATACAAAACTTGTTTTTTTGACACTTGCCAGAGACACTAGCAAAGGGCAGATCGAGACTTTTATAACAATGAAGGAAAACCCGTGAGCGAATTGAAAGATTTAGGTGAAGGGCGCTATGAAGGTTTAGAGGAAATTGTGGCGATCGCCCGTTCTGTGGGGTGGGGTGCGGCTGACATCCTGCAATCCTACTATCGCGGTCACACGGATGACAGTAGCTTAGAGTTGAAGATTGAAGAAAAAAAAGATGGCCCTGTGACGGCGGCGGATGTAGCCGCAAACCACTACATCCTGCAAAAACTCCAAGAAGCTTTTGATCCAGAAACCTTCGGCTACCTCAGCGAAGAAACCTATAAATCTCTGTCGGAGCAAACCAAAGAATCCTTAGTCAATACACCTTGGGTTTGGATCATTGACCCCTTAGATGGAACGCGAGACTTTATTAATAAAACTGGCGAATATGCCATTCACATTGCCCTGGTTCATCAAGGAAGACCGATAGTAGCTGTAGTGGTATGGCCTGAAGCCGAAAAACTTTATTCCGCAACCCTTGGGGGCGGTACCTTTGTGGAAACACCAGAGGGTGCCAAAACCCCAATCCGGGTATCATCGCGTGATGCCATTGCCAATTTATCTCTTGTCGCCAGTCGCACCCACCGAGACGAACGCTTCAACCAATTATTAGCTCAGTTGCCTTTCAAAACCAAACACTACGTGGGTAGCGTTGGCTGTAAAATTGCCACCATTATTGAACAGCAAGCCGATGTTTATATCTCCCTTTCGGGAAAATCGGCTCCTAAAGATTGGGATATGGCAGCACCCGAATTAATTTTGACTGAAGCGGGAGGGCAATTCACTCACTTTGATGGCACGCCTTTAATGTACAACCAGGGAGATATTAATCAGTGGGGCGGTTTAATGGCAAGTAACGGCTTTTGTCACCAGGAGTTATGCACTCAAGCCTCAGCTATTTTAGCGAAGATTGATGCTTAATTAGGATTTAACCGCAGGGCTGACCTCATATAAATAGTATTTCTCATTAAAAATAAAACTTTTAGTGAATTTTGAGAGAGGAGATATTTTTAAATCAGCCCTTGCCGTGTTGAGTTCATTGTTGAGGATAAGGAGGATAGGTTCAGGCTTTTGTTGGAGCCGTTGACTGACTTGGGCTAAAACAGTGGCAGCATCAACGTCCTGACGTTGGCTATTGAATAATACAAAACTGCCCAGTTCTTGACGTTCCGGATAATAAATCTTGCGATTGAGATAACCGCATAAAGGTGAGATCGTCGCATCTCGACTTCCCACCATAAACTTATTTTCTAGATGTTGGCTTTGAATATATGTTGCCGTTGCTCGTGCTGCCGAGTAGGGAACCACTAAATCTCGGCTAAAGGCAACCACACCTGCTGCCAATTGGGCAGAGAAAATGACCATCATGAAGATGATTTTGTATTTTTCGGTAAACTTGAACCAAACTGTACTAATCGGCTGAATCATTCTCGCTCTACGGGTGAATGGTTGGAGCAAAAGATTGGATTTGGGATAATAACTAGCAAGCCAAAATGAGGCAATCAATACAATATAGAGATGTCCGTAATGTCTGGCTGAACCGAGAAATTTAACATAAGTAAAGAAAATAATTTCTAACGTGCCAACTGTATAAATCAAGAAGGCAATGGGCTTGCGAATCAATACCGTTGAGGCAAAAAAGAATAACCCTAAAGCCAAGACGGCAAAGAGAAATACTTCTATATTTGAATCACCCGGAACAAGAATAACAATATAACTATTCCAAATCCTGATCAGTGCTTTGGCTAGGTGTCTAAGATCAAAATGAAGTGTCCATCCCGATAAACCACCTTGTAATGTACTGTCAGCAGGAGGAATCAGTTGGGCAAGAGAGACGGCAATACCCAAGGCATAAATAGTCAGACTCAAAATTATATTGGTTCGGCTTGCGGTTAGGGATTCATCTAATTGTTTCCGTAAGCTATATTCCACGATGAGCGCTAGTCCTAAAGCCAGAGAAATAAACAGGCAATAGGCATTGGCGTTTGCGATCAAAAAAAGCAGCACTGAGAGAATAACATAATTTTTCTTTCGGGTATTATATAGGGCACAAAAAGCAGCAATCAGAAGGATACCAATGATATAGTTCCGACTAATTAATAGATACTCATAAAAAGGAAGATAGCCAAAAACAAACAAAGCCTTCTGCCATCGTCTGAAAGGGGAAAACTTTAAAAATATATAAATAAAACCCGTAGCTAAAATTAAATGAGTAATTTGCATCGCTATGGGATTTTGCGTCAATTGATTCAATAAATAAAGACAGATATACCATAATCCTGGATGCCCCTCATATTTGATATTTTGGAATAATTCCACTAGGGATTTACTATCTCTAGCAATCAACCAAGGATTAAGTTCGTCACGCCACATGGCATGATTAAGAATCCCCATAAAACCCAAGCAGAAAAACATGAAAGATAACAAACTTGGAAATCCAATATCATTGATGAATGATAGAATTAGTGTCTTAGCGGTTAAGTGAAGTGATTTCATTCGGTTATTGTTCATAGCGATATGTAGCAGACTTCCCATAAGCTGAGAGTTCCGCCTTTTTCCAGACACCAATACACACAGAAACCTGCTCTCCAGGGAGGCAAGTCTTTAATGTGAGATTTGAGTTTATAGAAGCTTACCAGAGAACATCCAAATCATAAATCATCCCTAGATTGTCAGCCAAAACCTTACTCCGAACGAAGAGGAACGTGTTTGTCTGAAAGCCTAGGGATAGATAAGCAATTAAAATGCTTGTAAAATCAATCAGTGAGATGCATCCGACCATCACTGCCTAGAACAGAGTACCACCTCTAATCATGAATATCTTGAGCAAATCAGGTTACCGATATTGTGTCTCCAATGTCTTCTCTTGCTGTTCCAGGGACTTCACATTGGGATACAAAGATTCAGATCGTTTGTAGACAAACCAGGCAATAACACTCATCACGACCATTTCGCCTCCATCTTCGAGCATGGCTAGAAGAGGTTCCCAGAATAAGGAAAACCTTAGCATACTATGAAGCATATCAACGGCAATCCCGAACACCGCGAGAACCAGAAACATGATAATCAAAGACTTAGATGTTTCTCTCGGAATTCGGCTAGCAAAACGATAGGCGATCGCCAGGAAAAACAAAAAGAATAACCCGACACCAGCCGAAACAATAAGTTCGCCAAAATCTAGCGCACGCAAGTTGAACACAGCCTGTAAATCCAGTTTTTCGCTGATGATTGCACCTAATATTTCGTGAATGGTGAGAGAATCATCAAGCAATAAGTAAAAGAACAGCAGAGACCAACCGAGATAGAGAGCCGAGCGCTGCTTTACGGCTAAAGCACCCAATAATAGAGCAATCCAATACTCTTTGATGTATTGAAATATTTCTGAATATCCTCGTTCTTGATCGAGAGAAAAAGATGGATTTGAAAGGACGTCTGCGTGTACGTAAACCAGATGAATAACGATAAAGGCTAAATCTGTTACTAAAAATAAGTACAAAAATCGAATTGAATTGTCTTTTAAATCCAATTTCACTGGGGTCATTCCTTTAATGGTTTGCCTTACACAGACTGGATACACCAGACTTCATGGGTAAGGAGCATGAATTAAGCTGAAAAATCCTTACCTTTAAAGCCCAGTAAAAGGCATTTGTCTAGGGTTTTGCCCGGTATTGAGAATTTATAGATTATTGGTGATGGTAAATTAAAAATAGATTAAGTTAAAGTTAACCAAAAATTAATCTAACCTTAGATAGATTGTTTAAAAGCACTCTATGCTGGGGTAGCGGAGAGAACCAGACTTCTGATTCAAGTTTCCGAAACCCCTGCCCGCACTTTAAAGGTGTAAGTTTTTCTTACAAGCGCTCAGCCATAACCGCATAGAACGGATCGCCACCCCCGACGCCCAACATTTGCAGAAAATTAGGTGCCGCTGACTGACGCACAATGACTTCTGGAGGACTGAATCCGGGGACAGCCTGAAAGTAACCCTTGACAAGTTCTACGCGGCTTTTTTCAGTGCCATCTCGCCATGCGGCGATCGCTTTTTGGAAGAACATCCGGTTGGAAAAACTAATAATTGCAATACCACCGGGTTTGAGAATACGTTGAATTTCGGAAAACACCGCATCTGGGTATTGCAAATACTGAACGGAAACGCAGTTGAGGACAGCATCAAACTCTGCATCCGCCAGGGGTAGCTTGGGATTTTGGTTCAGATCTTGGACAAAATAATGATTCAGCCGAGGATTTCGAGCCAATTCTTCCTGATTCATACCATGCCCTTCGACGTGAGCAAATTCCATTTCTTCCGGCAGGTGAGAAACCCAACTACTCATAATGTCGCAAATCCGCGTATTGGGTTTGAGGCGATCGCGATACAGTTGGGTGAGTTGGTCGATAAACCCTTCATCAACATGAGTGACGAAGCGTGGAACCGAGTAAAACAGTGTGTCGTTAGTATCGTCTAATTTGGTGCGTTGATGGGGTTGCAGCAGCATAATCGTAAACGGACAAAGGCAATACCCTTCTCAGTTTAAAGAAAAAATTACGAAATATTAAGAACTGGATTCCCGTGATCAAAGCCCTTTTTCAGCAAGAGTAAGAAATTTGATCATCTGGAACTCAAGATCACAATCACAACCATTTCAACTCACTAACGGAAATCGCGACTAATTAGTTCGGTTATACCACCCCAGATGGATGACCAATACTATTAACCTCATAATCAGATGAGCAGATATTTTTAACAACTGCACTTGCTGTGAACGGGGATAGATTGTGGTGCAAAAGTGGTTATTGCCAAGTATAAGTGAAGTATTAGCCCACAAGGAACAGATTGGGCTGGATGCTAACGTTGCGCCTGAAAATGGACGGGTGCCAGGGATGTGCAACACTCACCCAGGTACCAACCGTCGCGGGGAAAGAGGGCGAGCCTTGGCGCAGCAGGAAGTGGCAGCCGCCAAAGCGCAGCGGGAATGGCAAAGTGCGATCGCAACTTTAGAACCGTTACTTTTGCAAACCCTGGCTCCCTCCGGCTCAGATGGTGATGATTGTGACCCATTATCACTCCAAGGTTTGGTTCTAGCAGGCCCTGTGCCCGTCTTGAGCCACCCGGAGCTTCTGGGTCGTTTTAAAACAGGAATTTTTACCAGCGACACCTATAAAGCCCTCGCTTGGATGCCCTTTCAACTCCCCCCTGCCACAACTGAGCCATGTCAGTTAGCAGACAATACAGCCTATGAGTTACCTCTAGTACCGGCTGATCCACTAGCATCTGAGCAGTTTTGTTTAGTTTTTACCCCTCACTTTAGTTTAGTGATGGTGGTGGGAGAAGACCTAGCCGGCACTCCCGCCTTCCAGTTCTCCTTTGATCCAGAAGACATCCAACAGGCTTGGACAGCACTCCGCCTGCGGATGTTACTCACCACTCCCCATCAACTCAGCCAGTTAGAATCTTTAATCGAACAGTTTGCACCCAAGCCGCCTGATTACCGGATCGTGATGAATTTTGGGCGTCAACTGCTCCAGAATTTACCCGAACCGCCTGAAACGGAAAAAGTCCAGACTATACCCATCACGTCTACAGATTCAAACGTGCAAGTTGAGCCATTTCAGCCCCAAGACGATACCTTCCAATCCAATCGTCGCTGGGAGCCGATTATGAAAAAAGAGGAGCGAGGTGTGAGTAAAATCTCCAATCCTCACGAAATAACGGCTGACGTGGAACTGCTCAAAGCACTGACTCATGAAATTCGCACACCGCTGACGACGATTCGGACGTTGACGAAACTTCTGCTCAAGCGTCGCGACTTAGCTCCCGAAGTCATCCGCCGTCTGGAAATCATCGACCATGAGTGTACCGAACAAATCAACCGCATGGAATTGATTTTCCGCGCCGCCGAATTAGAGACAACAACGGTTAAGCAAGTTTCGGTTAACCTCACCTCCATGTCCCTGGCTCAGGTGTTTGAACACAGTATCCCCCGTTGGCAAAAGCAAGCGGCAAGGCGAAACTTGACTCTAGATGTCGTCTTGCCCCAAAAACTGCCCACCGTTGTCAGCAATCCTGCCATGTTGGATCAGGTATTGACCGGGTTGGTGGAGAATTTCACTCGCTCTCTGCCAGCAGGCGGTCATATTCAAGTGCAGGTTACACCCGCAGGAGACCAATTGAAGTTGCAATTCCAGTCTCAGCCTGATCCGGAAAGCAACGACAATTCCAACAATTCAGCCAATTTTAGCTGCTCGACGTTGAAGTCGCTTGGTCAGTTGTTGATGTTTCAGCCAGAAACCGGGAGTCTGAGTTTGAATCTCAGTGTGACCAAACATTTATTCCAAGCCTTGGGAGGCAAGTTGATCGTGAGACAGCGACCTCAGGAGGGCGAAGTGATGACGATTTTTCTGCCTTTAGAAGTCACTGATACTCACCTATGTAATCAAAAGGAAATCCTGGCTTAGGTAGGATCTATCAATTGTGTCTAAAGCCTTTTCTAATTTCACTTTCTGGATTGTGGAATAGGGCTAGCACAATGTATTTTACTTTATATAGAGTTAAATTAATCTAATATGGATAGGAATATGCCATCAAGCTGTGGTGAAGTCTAAATTTAATAAAATCCTGCTCCGCTTTGAGAGAATCTCTCTCATCTCAGATTAAGACAGAAAATCAAGACGTGGGGATGGAATCGTCTTACCGTAAAACATCGGTGGCTCAGAACTAATCTGAATTTTTGTAAAGAATGTATTGAACTATACTGTACAAAAATTATATGATTTTTATATTTATTTACACAGAAATAATATTTATTTTCACTTCCTTAACCTACTCGTAACCGACTTAATTGAAGCGCCATTAATTCAGGGAATGTACATAGCAAACTTGGTATCATTTAGCACAGGATATATAATAATATTCGTATGAACCCAGGTGCTTTTTTCTAAAGATTTGGTAAAGGTAGTAGAATAACCTGGCGAATCTCCGTAAAATTCAGGAGGTTCGATTTATATAGGGTTTGCTGTAAAAACCGGAAACCCTTAGCTATAAATAGTTTGAGCGGTCTTGAAAGTTGTTCAGCTCCCAGGAAATCTGGTAGAATCCCACAAAATCCTTGTACCAAGAGCAGGGAAAATGTACAGAAAAGCTTCCTCAAGCCCGACCCCACCGGAAAACTTTGAGCTGCCCTTTGAGGGAAAGTTATCACAAGATAACCGTTGGGTAATCATGGCAAATCTGATACCCTGGGATGAATTTGAAGAGGAATACGCCAAAATTTTTTCTATTGATATGGGGGCACCTGCGCTGCCATTTCGGATGGCATTGGGTTCATTAATAATCAAAGAAAGATTAGGAATAAGCGATCGGGAAACAGTAGAACAAATAAAAGAAAACCCTTACTTACAATACTTTATAGGGAGAAAGCATTACAGCAACGAAGCCCCTTATGATGCCTCACTTTTGGTAAGATTTAGAGAAAGGATAAATGTTGATTTAGTAAATCAAATAAATCAAAGAATGGTAAAGAAGATTCAGGAAGAAACAGAGGAGGAATCTAAAAAAAAAGCTCACTCTCAGAAAGGCAAGAAACAAGAGAAAGCCCGAATCAAGGGAAATTAATTCTGGATGCTACCTGTGCGCCAGGAGATATCAGCTATCCCAATGACTTGGGTCTATTAAATCAAGCCAGAGTCAAAACGGAAAAGATAATAGATACTCTCTATAAGCCCCTAAAAGGGAGACTAAAGAAAAAGCCAAAAACTTATAGAAACCTCGCTCGGAAAGATTACTTGAAAGTCGCCAAAAAACGGAGATCGTCAAGAAAAGAGAGAAGAAAAGCTATAAAAAAACAACTGAAATATATAAAAAGAAATTTATCACACATTGACCAGCTCCTTCAGACAGGAGAAGCACTTGAGGGTTTGAGCATCTCTCAATATAAGAGCTTGCTGGTGGTGGCGGAAGTTTACCGTCAACAGCAATGGATGTATGAGAATAAAGCCCAGAGAATTGACGACAGAATAGTCAGTTTAAGTCAGCCCCATATCCGTCCAATTGTGAGAGGAAAAGCCGGAAAACCTGTAGAATTTGGAGCTAAACTAGCAGCAAGCGTCAGAGATGGATATGTCTTTTTAGACCGTATAAGCTGGGATAACTTTAATGAAGCCGGAGACTTAAAAGCCCAAATAGAAGCATTTAAACAGCACACAGGAGTCTATCCCGAATCAGTACATGTAGATAGAATTTATCGAAATCGCGAGAATCGAGCATTCTGTAAAGAAAGAGGGATTAGAATAAGTGGCCCCCCCTTAGGCAGACCTCCAGCTAATGTCAGCTCAGACAAAAAGAAACAAGCCTTAGACGACGAGAAGGTTCGCAATGCTATTGAAGGAAAATTTGGCATCTCAAAGCGAAGATTTAGCTTGAATCGCGTCATGGCTAAACTGCCTCATACTTCTCAAACGGCTATTGCTATCACTTTTTTAGTCATGAATCTTTCCACCCTGCTACGGCAGTTTTTTTGTCTTTTTTTGTGCAATACACAACATCACGCCTTTTTTCTCGATAACTATTAATTCGGCTTATGCTTGTGGGAATTAACAACAACAAAAGCTCATTATTATTCCAGGATTAAATAACTGATTAATCCATCGGTTGTTTTTCGCCGACTTATTCAGCAAGCCCTATATAGTTCTTAACTTCTATCACTCTGATACAGACAAACCAAAAGGTAGTTGCACAAAAAAGATGATTTACTCTAATTTGGAGAACAAGAAAAATCTTCCACCAGCTACCCGGTTCTGAATTGAGGCCAGTCTTGCTATTTGATGTCTCTGAAACAGCGGAAAGCTGGTGATGTCAGCTAGCAATGATTTATAAAGTCCGAGATGTCCGAAGGCGCTAGCTTTTGGACTCAATGTCCAAAGAGGCTTGTAGTAATGCGTAAACCTGTTTTAACCATCTTCTACCAGTTTAACCCTTGGCAAACTAGCATTGGGGGAATTCAGACAGTCATTCGCTCTTTCGTTAAATACTCTCCCAGTGAATTTGAGGTACGACTAGTAGGAACTGGGGATGATTCAGCGCAACCCATTGGAGTCTGGCAGGAAGCTGAATTAGCTGGAAAAGCGATTCAATTTATGCCCTTGTTTTCTATCAAAGATGATAACACTAGAAAGCTATTACCGACCAGTGTCAAATATACGGCTGCTCTTTTGCAGCGTTGTCTTGCTTCAGATTTCATGCATTTTCATCGACTTGAACCGACGCTTGCAACGCGGAACTGGCCTGGAGAGAAAACGCTTTTTGTTCACAATGATATTCAGAAGCAGATTGATGCTAAAGGAACTAAAGATGCAATTCTTTGGCGACGTTTTCCGTTCGCTTATTTAGCTCTCGAACGCCTAGTAGTAGGTCAATTTAGTCAAATTTTATCGTGCAACACTGATTCGTTAAAGTACTATCAGCAGCGTTATCCGCAGATAGCAGAGCGCGTTTCCTACATCAGAAACACTGTTGATACCGAAATTTTCTATCCCTTAAAGGGGGATGAACGCGAACAAGGTCGGCATAGCCTTGCACAGCAGATGGGTTTAGCGGAGAATACGCATTTTATTTTATTTGCGGGTCGCCTCCATGCCCAAAAAGACCCGGCTTTGTTGCTAGATGCCATCGCCACTCTCAACCAGCCTGATGTTCACCTGCTGATAGCTGGCGACGGAGATCTTCGGGAGGAGATCCGTTTGAAAATTTCCGCTTTGGGACTGTCCCATCAGGTGACTATGCTTGGGCCAGTAGACCAAGCTAAACTGGCAAAATTACTGCGGATTTGCAGTGTCTTCGTCCTGACGAGCGCCTATGAAGGTCTACCCGTAGTCGTTCTAGAAGCACTGGCCTGCGGTACGCCAATCGTGACAACCCGGTGTGGTGAAACACCAAACTTGCTGTCTGCTAATAGTGGGGTTGTCTGTCAAGAGCGCACACCCAAGGCAGTGGCTGATGCTCTGTTGCAGGTACTACAGCAACCGAGCCATTATCCCAGCGAAGCCTGCATTCAGGCTGTCGAGCCTTACAGTGCGCGAAGTGTAGTGGGTGCTATCTACAAAGATATGTGGAGCCGCTGGCAGCAGCAAAATTCGCTCTCCAGTGGTCAGAAGAGTTATACAACGGTTACAGAGGTTGCATCGTAATGAAAATTGCTGTGATTGGTGCTAAAGGATTGCCGGCCAAACAAGGTGGAATTGAACACCATTGTCAAGAAATCTATCCACGCCTTGTCGAACGAGGCCATAGCGTCGATCTATTTGCCCGATCCTCATACACAGGGGATATCTCCTTACATCAATATAACGTTAAGGGTGTTAACGTCGTCTCCCTGCCCTGCTTGAATGTAAAAGGTATGGATGCTCTACTGAGTTCAGCACTTGGAGCGATCGCATCGAGTGGAACCCGTTATGATATCATCCACTTTCATGCCATAGGCCCGGCTCTGTTTACATGGTTACCCAGAATTGCTTCCACCGCCAAAATTGTTGTCACCTGTCATGGCTTAGATTGGCAACGTGCCAAGTGGAGCAAAGCATCTAGTTACCTGTTACGTCTCGGTGAGCGTGCGGCTGTACGCTTTGCCGATGGGTTAATCGTCGTGTCAGAAGACTTGCGTTCTTACTTTAAGCAAACTTATGGTAGAGAGGCCCATTACATTCCTAACGCCCCCTCTAAACTGAGTGAATCAGACCCTAACTTTGCTTATGGTAGTTCGCTAGGTTTAACACCAGGCCGCTACATGCTATTTTTGGGCAGACTGGTACCCGAAAAATGTCCTGATTTACTGATTAAAGCCTTCAACTCCCTCCAAGCAGAAGGATGGAAACTCGTCCTCGTCGGTGGTTCTAGCGATACTCCTGAATTCACCACGCAGCTAAGGAACCTGGCACAAAATAGTGAAGACATCGTATTCACCAACGAACTCCAAGGTGCTCGTCTAGCAGAAATCGTTCGGGGAGCAGGATTATTTGTACTTCCTTCGGAAATAGAGGGCTTACCGCTAGCTATGCTGGAAGCCATGCAGGCAGGTATCCCTGTGGTAGCTAGCAACCTTCCTGTACATCAGCGCCTACTGGCTCAAAACCGGGGCTTGCTATTTCCCGTTGGAGATGTAGATTCCTGTATAAACAGCTTGGATTGGGCGGTTCATCATCCTCAAGAATTGGCGACAATGGCTCAGGATGGACAAAGGTATATACAGGACAACTATAACTGGGACAACATTATTAGCGAAACGTTGAACTTGTACACCAAACTCATCCCCTTACCCGCACCATCTGATCCATCATTACTGGCTTCAGAAAATTCCACTCACTGTGATTCTCCCTTAATCGGGGTCGCCAATACCAAAGTCATTAGTTAAGAGACACACAAGGGGTTCTAAATTGTTGCTGCTACCCTCAATTCTCAAAGAACAGCATAAAAACTGAGTTACGTTGTAGCTTACAATACTAATTCCTTGGTAATTGCACGGGATACAAGCTGTGAGGGCATGACAATGTCGTGCCCTTATCATCCTGTCAGTGCTGTGACCGAGTTGCTGATCACCCTAAAAATCGTGGTGTCAAGCTAAGGGCAGCTCAAAAGCGCTTACGCAGCCGTTAGAGAGGCAAGAAACATAATTAAAATTCCTCCCCCTCTCCCCTAATATTTCTGGAAAAGAATTTTGGGCCGTCCTGAAGTGAAAGACCAAGCAGGGCGATGCCTAGGGTTGTTGCACAGATCTACCGAATATTAGACACAGACTTCTGAAGACAGAGACAATGGGTGTAAGAGTCACTCAATCTTAAAGGAGTGTCAATATAGTGTGCTTGCCGATTCGTATCTGTGGAGGACACAGTTTTATGGAAAAATCATCCTACAATTACTCCCCTAATCCAAAATCGAATAACTCAAATCCCTCTACTTCGACAAAAGTCTTGAGCCAATCGTACAACAAGGTTGAATCAAAACACACCAGTACCACAGGTCAGTGCTTTCGGCAGATACCAGCGATTTACCGATTGTTACCTCTGATTTGCACAGGAGTCGCCTTATTGGGTGGCTGCGCTGGGGTATCTAATAATCTAGCTCCTTCTCAACCGACCAATCCTCAATCCCTTGAGAATTCCCGAACGGAAAACGACAACACCAGCAGGAGTGCCTCAAATCGTCCACTCGCACCCACTCAGGAAGATACCAACTTTGTTGTGGAAGTGGTCAGGAAAGTCGAACCCGCCGTGGTGCGAATTAATACCTCCCAAACGGTGAGACGCCAAGTCCCAGAAGAATTTAACGATCCATTCTTTCGGCGGTTTTTTGGTGACTCGATGCCCACAGAGCCTTCAGAGCGAGTGCAGCGTGGGGTTGGTTCTGGCTTTGTGATTGAGGGCAAGGGTCTAATTTTGACCAACGCTCATGTTGTCAATAAAGCAGATGTGGTAACCGTATCGTTCTCGGATGGTCGCAGTTTTGATGGAAAGGTACTGGGGGAAGACCCTGTAACGGATATCGCCGTCGTTCAGATTCCAGCGAATAACTTACCCACCGTTGAACTTGCTAGTTCCACTCAGGTGCAGGCAGGACAATGGGCGATCGCCATTGGTAATCCTTTAGGTTTGCAAGAAACGGTAACAGTCGGCGTTGTCAGTGCCATAGACCGTTCGAGTAGCGACATCGGTGCTAGAGGTAAGCGGGTTCCTTTTATTCAGACGGATGCGGCAATTAATCCCGGTAACTCAGGTGGCCCCCTACTTAATGCTCGTGGTCAAGTGATTGGTGTCAACACTGCCATTATTCAAGGAGCACAAGGCATCGGCTTTGCCATTCCCATTGATACCGCTAAACGGATTGCTGACCAACTGATTACCAAGGGAAAAGTTGATCATCCCTTCCTCGGTGTGCAAATGGTGCCCCTTACCCCAGAAATTAAGCAACGCTTGAATAATAGTCGTAATAGTAACGTTCAGGTTGAGGCCGATCAAGGAGTTCTAATTGTTCAGGTTGTTCAGGGTTCTCCAGCCGATCAAGCCGGACTCAAACCTGGAGATGTGATCCAATCGATTAATAATCAGCCTGTGACTAAAGCTGAACAAGTCCAGCAGCAGGTGGAAACGAGCGGCGTGGGGGGTCAGTTACCCTTAAAAATCCAACGCGGAGGACAGACTCTGACTTTAACCGTACAACCGGCCCCCTTACCCGCTCGCATACAGTAGCTAATCGCTCTTGACAGACTCCTTAAAATTTCCTGGCTTCAATCTCTCCTACTTGCTCGAATGGGGGAGATAGAACGGGGTTGGGTATCAACACGGTTTTCAGCCTAATCCCATTGGTAGTTTCTGTTGAAACTAACTGCACCTGAATTTAGAGCAGTCGTAGTGATATTGAAATCAAAAACCTCACTAATGAGATATTTTTAGATGCCTAAATATTACTCTTTTGGAAGTTTTCATCGTGACCCAATTTATGCATTTAAGTTCAAATGAAAGAACTTCAGAAGTTAATGCTTTGGAGATAACTTTAGAAATAGGCAACTAGAGGGAAGTCATTCCTCTAATTTTATGTTTTTCTAGAGAAAAGGCTGTAGTTAGGAGGATTTTAGATGAACAATGAAGATACTTTCAATCTGGGTTTAGCCTTTTTTCTGAATACGGCTTTAATCGTTGGTTTCATCCTCGCTATTTCGTTAAGCTCTTTACCCCAGTGGCAAAACACTGTAACCCCGGATGAGGCTCCAACCATTCTTAATTCAAGCGCAAGTTTATCAAAAAATAAATAAAAGGTTCTGTCTGATAGAGCTACCCATAGATAGGGTTATCCTTCTTGATTGATAGCTCTAAGCTGATGAACCTATCTGGGAAAACACTTCCGTAGAGTGACCTGACCGGCCAGTCCATTTTCGCGGGGCGAGGCGAAGTGAACAACCTCAATTACACTAAAGCATGGTCCCACGGTATGGAGTTGCCCTTCAGCAAATGAGATTAACTCTCCCTGACAAGGAAGTCGGGATAATTCAACTAATTTCCCGTTTAAATCTTCCAATTCAGCAGAGTAATCCTTATGCGATCTCCTGGGAGCATTCTCGAACATGAGTTGGACTTTAACGAGTTCCATTGGCAGTGCTTTCCCTCTGCAAATTTTTGCTGGTCTTCATTACTTTGCCATCGATGGGGCATTGTTTTTGCAAAATTACGCCTATCTGCCGCCGATAGCCTAGTACAAACTACTGACCAAAGGCAGATTTAGAACGGCTTCCTTTTCATTACAATCAACAGCGTTGTCCAAAGCTGGAAAAGTAATGAATCCCCAAGAATCGGTATCAACAGCATGGGGAAAAATGCAGGCTATGCTCGATGGCCTGATCGTCATGCTGCCCAATATTATCTTGGCTGTCATCGTCTTCGCCATCTTTTTCTTCACGGCTAGAGGGATAAAGTCTTTAGTCAGACGTGTTACTCGAAGGCATCGGCAGGCCAGAAACCTAGGACTGGTACTGGGACGTTTGTCGCAAGGAACTATTCTTTTAGTTGGTCTATTTGTCGCATTATCCATCGTCATACCTTCATTTAAAGCTGGAGATTTGATTCAACTGTTGGGTATCAGTGGTGTGGCGATTGGTTTTGCCTTCCGCGACATTCTGCAAAACTTTCTGGCGGGAGTCCTGATTCTGTTAACTGAACCGTTCCAAATCAATGACCAGATTGTGTTCAAAAGTTTTGAGGGAACGGTAGAAGAAATTCAGACACGCGCTACAACAATCAGAACCTACGATGGGCGTCGCGTTGTCATCCCAAATTCTGAGCTGTTTACGAATTCAGTAACGGTGAACACCGCCTTTGACAACCGCCGTTTAGAGTACGATGTGGGCATCGGCTATGGTGACAATATTGACCGGGCTAAGGAGTTGATTTTAGAAGCGCTCGCCAGCGTGGAAAAAGTTTTACAAGACCCACCTCCTGAAGTTCTGGTGATGGAACTAGCTGAGAGTACTGTCAATATCCGTGCTCGCTGGTGGATCGCACCGCCGCGACGGGCAGATGCACTCGACACACGGGATCAGGTGCTGACGGCAATCAAGAAAAAGCTGACGGCTAATGGTATTGATTTACCCTTCCCAACGCAACAAATCCTGTTTCACGACCAAACCGAGGAGACAGATGGCGATCGCTCTCGTCAGCGTGAAGGGTGGCCTGCCGGAAACAAACAGGTGCCAAAGCCTCGTAGCATCGGGGGTTCCCTCAGAAAGCTTGTCGAAATGCAGGGGCAAAGAGACGGCAATGGAAGTAATGGAAGTAATGGTCTGACTGGGTGAGCGGAGGATTTAAGAACTTTTGTAAACTTGAACAAATCCGATCGCCACGTGAACCAGAGGCCAACCCACTAAACAGATCAACGCCGCCCAGCGAGTTTTGATATCTAAACCTTGGCGGACGGCTACAATTACAGCTAACAAACTCCAGAGGGCTAATAACAGCTCAATGGGTCGTCCAAACAAAGGAATTAACGTTAAAAAGTTTAGGACTTGGGGAGCGTAGGCAAAACCAATAGGAATCAGCAAATCACTATATGTTAAAGAATCTCGTTTAAGCCACTGTCCAATCTTCCAAATGGTTAACGTCCAAAAATAATATCCTCCCACCACACTCAGTCCATCAATTAGTAGGGATAAGGCGAGAATAGGCAATGTCGCTCGATTAATCACTAAGATGATCGCACTACCCAAAGCATGGGATACCGCCGCTAAGATCACAATGGTTCGGGCTATGCGCTGATTTTTAGGGGTATTACGCGCATTCTCATAAAAATCTCCATCTAAAGTCAGTGCCTTCCGCAAGGTCGCCCATAAATTCCATTGTCTATGTGTATCACTCACAGCAAATTTCTACAGCTCAGGATAGATTACAGAGTTAATAGAATATTGTTTGATGAGACAAACTACAATAAAAAGCTTAATTTTTTCTGAAAATCATTAAGATCGATTAACAAATGTCCGGCATTGATGCTCTCTTCCCCAGTCTAACGCCCTAAAAAATTACCATTTGCGCGTCATGGCGAGAGGCGAATACACCCTACATCTTACATTTAAGTAGGTCTATCTACTGAGCTGAACAAAGCTTTCTTAGGAACTGTCGCGGTATTAAATGCTAAAGCTAATCGGTTCAATACTTTTGTGGCTTCGAGGCGGAACCTTGAAGCTATTGGGTTTAACTGGAATCATTCTCCTTATTTGGGGAACCCTCTCACCTGTGGGAACGTTGGTTTGGTGGGCGAACGAAGCTGAGAGCTTAGCTTTTAAGAAGAATCGCTCCAAGCGCTTACCTGCTGCTCAGAATGCGAGTGCGATCGCTAAATCTTCAAAAATTAATTGTTATATTGTTTTTTTGCCGGGAGTCGGAGATTTTTCCGCTAATCAGTTAACTCCTGGAGAAGAGTTTTTTTTAGACCGTTTAGTTAAACTTCATCCTAATTGTGTGATTGTTTCGGATGTTTTTCCCTACTCAGCCGCTAATGAAAGTCTTGGCGGAAGACGTGTTTTAGCTCCTCTTTGGGGTTTTGCAGAGGAGGCAGACGGCTGGCTGAAAAATGCAGATATCCTGATCAAAATTCGCAATCTTTGGCGATTCGCAATTTCCGTAGATGATCGCTATGGCCCAATTTATAACCAGGGAATTGCCAGCGCCATTCTCGACCGGATGAATGCGGCTTATTCCATACCCCGAAACTCTAGCCAACCCGTAAAAATTATTCTGATTGGTACCAGTGGAGGGGCGCAAGTGTCTCTAGGTGCAGCGCCGTATCTTAATCAGTGGCTAAATACTCAAATTTTTGTGCTTTCTGTGGGAGGTGTCTTTTCAGGCCAAGAAGGCTTCAAGGCAACAGAACATGTTTATCATCTCCAAGGTCGTCAGGATTGGATTGAAGATATCGGTAAAATTATATTTCCATCACGCTGGCCTTGGACGGTTGCGTCTCCGTTTAATCAAGCCGTTAGTCAGGGGAATTTTACGGTTAAAACCATAGGTCCCCAAGCTCATGATGGTGCTACAGGCTATTTTGGAGAAAAACAGGTCAGACCGAACATCACGTATGTAGATTTAACACTTCAAGAAGTGAACAAATTACCCATTTGGTCAGAAAAGAAATCATCGAATTGAGAATCCTTTATCCTCCTGAAGATACTTGTAGCCTATAGGACTATATGAAAATCTGATAAGGTGTTCGATAACTTGGTTGAATAGAGTGTTCGCTGCCTCAGAGCAAGCCGTCTCCAATCCTTCCCTTCCGTGGCTTTCGGCACTCTTTGCCATAGGTCTAGCTATTATTCACCTCTATTGTGGCAAGCTACGATTCCTGGATGAGATTCCCCGCAGTCGCTGGCTTTCGATGGCAAGTGGTGTATCGGTGGCTTATGTATTTGTTCACTTGCTGCCAGATTTGAATGCCAGACAAAAGGCGATCGCACAAACGGGCGCTCTCGGCTTTCTAGAACACCACGTTTACCTCATAGCGCTTTTGGGACTTGTCGCTTTCTATGGACTAGAGCGAACCGTCAGGACATCCCACAAACGTGAGCAGAAATCCCCAGGGGAAGAAACGATTGAATCGGGTGTTTTTTGGCTGCATATTGCCTCTTTCGCCCTTTACAATGGCCTGATTGGTTATCTGCTAAGCCATCCGGAAACACCCGATATTCAGAGCTTATTCCTATTTTTCATAGCCATGGGTTTGCATTTCATCGTTAATGATTATGGCTTGCGTCAAGACCATCAAGGCGATTATCAGAGTAAGGGGCGCTGGATACTAGCCGCCGCGATTATTGTGGGATGGGTAATCGGACAAGGAACAGAAATTCATGAGGCGGCGATCGCTGTTTTGTTTGCCTTCTTAGCCGGCGGAATCATACTCAACGTTCTCAAAGAAGAGCTACCCGAAGAGCGCAAGAGCCGCTTTTGGGCTTTTGCAGTGGGGGCGATCGCTTATAGTACACTCCTGCTCACCCTCTAATCGCCTCCCACACGGATGCTGTATTCTGGGACAGTCATCTAGATGAGTTTGCATGATTTAGCATCTATATTTAAATGAATCTATGCAAACAAATTGGGTAACCTCTGACCCGCCAGTGGAAAATAGCAATAGGGATGACTCTTCAGCCAATCCCCATCGCTCAGTTCCCGCCGAAAGCAACGTGCCCAAAACTCCGGCACTCGTAGAAGCACAAGGGTGGATCTACGGGCAGAATGGCGAAGTAATTCTCACCGCCCAAGCTCCTACTGTTACACCCCACAATCCCTTACTGACACCTGCGGCTTCGTGTAATGCTAAGTAAAGTGCAACTGTTTAGATATCCCTCTCTCTTACCCCTGAGCCTATTGGTGTTGCTCGGCAGTTGGAAGCTTGAGGCAGTGAGTGCCGAAACATCTAACCCCAAGGATTTGAGGGTTTCAATGCTGAACCTGGGATCGGATAAAATCGAGCGATCTGCGCTACGCAGCAGCGCAACGCTCTCGCCAGTTCACCAATCCATCGATGGAAACGAACATAAAAATCTGGATGGAGTGAATCTTACCGCAGAACATGCATACCGTCCCTCCATCTCTCAAGTTCCCGAACTCTTCACTGAGATTAATCCCCCAGCGAAAATTTTTATTTCCCAATTAGGGGATATTGCACAAACCCCCGATCCAGGGCGACAACTTCCCAACTTTCCGCAACCGTTGCCGATACCGCTTCCTTCACCCGATAGTCCATCGGTTCCCAGGAATGAAGTCGAACCGCCATCCCAATCTCCCATACCACCAACTCCCCCTACCCTACTCCCACCCCCAGAACAGTTACTCGAACCCTCACCGTCCAGCCCAGGATCGCCCGAACCGAGTTCAGGGAAAGTGCCTGATTTGATCAGGGTGGATCGGTTTGAGTTTGAAGGCAATACAGCGATTAGTGACAGCGAATTAACAGCCGTCACCAAGCCCTTTACCGGGCGAGATATCTCATTTGCTGAACTGTTCCAGGCGCGTTCTGCTGTCACCCAGTTGTACATTGAGCGGGGTTACATTACTTCAGGCGCTCTGATCCCACCGCAAACCCTTCAGGGGGGAGTAGTTAAGATTCAGGTGGTGGAAGGGGGTTTAGAATCGATCAACGTCAGCGGAACTCGACGGCTGAACCTGGATTATGTGCGATCGCGCATTGCCCTCGCCACAGCCAAGCCCCTAAATCGGGAACGCCTGCTACAAGCCTTGCAACTTTTGCAACTCAATCCGCTGATTCAAAACCTTTCTGCCGAACTCGCGGCGGGAACGCAAGCTGGATCGAGCGTACTAGAACTGAAAGTAACGGAGGCAAAAACCTTCAATGCCCAAATCTTATTGGATAATAACCGAGCACCCAGTGTGGGCAGCTTCAACCGCCGAGTCCAAATCAACCAAGCTAACTTATCCAGAGCAGGGGATAATCTGAGTCTGGGCTATAGCAATACCGATGGCAGTAATGGCCTGGATCTCAGTTATACCTTGCCGATTAATGCCCGCAACGGCACCCTCAGATTCAGTTACGGCACCACCTCCAGCAATGTGATTGAATCTCCTTTTGATCGGCTTGACATTAATGCCAGTTCGCGCTATTACGAATTATCATTACGCCAACCTCTGATGCAAACCCCCTCAGAGGAATTTGCAGTTGGTGTCACGGCTTCGCGCCAGGAAAGTGAAACCTCGGTTTTAGAGATTCCCTTCCCCCTCTCCTTAGGAGCCGATGACAACGGACGGACCCGCATTTCCGCCCTGCGATTTTTTCAGGAATGGACGAAGCGCAACAGTCGTGAAGTGCTTGCTGCCCGTTCTCAGTTTAGTGTGGGACTCAACGCCTTCAGCTCCACGATTAACGAAGCTCCCCCCGATAGTCGCTTTTTTTCCTGGCGAGGGCAGGCTCAATGGGTACGCCTGCTAGCACCAGAAACCTTATTACTGATTCGGGGCGATGTGCAAATTGCCGATAGAGCGCTCGTTCCCTTAGAGCAAATTGGTTTAGGGGGGCAACAGACTATCCGAGGTTACCGCCAGGATGTCCTGTTGACGGATAATGGCGCGTTGGCTTCAGCAGAGGTGCGGGTACCCGTTCTACGGATACCCAAGTGGCAGGTGTTAGTCCAACTGGCTCCGTTTGTTGATGTGGGCAAAGCTTGGAACCGAGAAGGGAGAGAAGATCCAGACCCTAGCTTTCTCGCTTCCGTGGGTTTAGGTTTACAGTTACAGATTAGCGATCGCCTGACAGCTCGCTTCGATTACGGCATTCCTCTTGTGTCAGTTTCTTCAAATAAAAGAACATGGCAAGAAAACGGTTTTTATTTTTCCATCGTCGCGACTCCTTTCACCTTTTAAGGCGTTGCCGATTTCAGGTTGACGGGTTGAAGTTCATGATCCCAAGATTCAACCTCCAACTGTTCTGCTTACTTTTTGCGGGTGCATTTTTCCTGACTCAAGGATTGCCCAAAATTGTGGGAGCAACCACACCATCGGTTCTTACCCAGACACCTGCGGGAGTAACAATTGTCCAGAATTCACCCAATCCCACAACATTAGTGGAACAGGGTAAATCTCTCTATGAAGCTGGCAAATTTTCCCAAGCCGTCGCTGTTTTGCAACAGGCAAGAGAGGCGTTCAAAACTCAGGGAGACAAGCTCAAAGAATCAATGACTTTGAGTAATCTGGCCTTAGCTTATCAGCAACTTGGCTCCTGGTCTAAGGCACAACAAGCCCTAACAGAAAGTCTCAACCTACTGCAATCGGAGGAAACGGTTAGGAAGACACCTCAAAGTCGAGCCAGCGAACGATTGCAGATTCTCGCCCAAACCTTGGATATTCAAGGTCGTTTTCAATTTTCTGTGGGACAAGTTGAACAAGCGTTGAAAACTTGGCAACAGGCAGCCGCTACCTATGCTCAAACCGACAATCAAGACGGGAGACTGCAAAGCCAGATTAACCAAGCCCAAGCGTTACAAAGTATGGGGTTTTATACCAGAGCGTGTAAAACCTTACTCAATACAGTAGGGATTGAGAATCAGGATTGTCAAATCTCCAATGAGCAACTACAAACGCTCAAAGCACAACCCGACACTCTGCCCAAGGCGGTGGCTTTGCGGACGCTCGGTGATGTGTTGCAATTAGTGGGCGATCTTCAGCAGTCCGAAAATGTTTTGAAGCTAAGTTTGGAAATTGCCCAACGATTGCAATCTCCGGCAAATATTAGTTCCGCTCGGTTCAGTTTAGCCAATACGGCTCGTGCCCAACGGACGACGAGTGATGATGGGCAATCCCGACAGACGAGTGAAAATCCGTTAACACTCTATCAACAGGCAGCAGAGGAAGCCACCTCACCCACACTGCGGGTACAAGCCCAATTAAACCAGGTGAGCTTATTGATCGAAGAACAAAGATTGCCAGAAGCGCGATCGCTTTTCACTCAAATTCAGTCCCAACTCGATACCTTACCCCCCAGTCGCACCGCCGTTTACGCTGGGATTAACTTGGCTCAGAGTTTGATCAAGCTATCCCCCTCTGAAGTGGACACCGCCGCTAAGCTTTTGGCAAAAGCAATCGAGCAGGCTAAAAGCTTAGGAGATCAACGTGCTACCGCTTACGCTCTGGGTAATCTGGGTGATTTATACGAAAAAACGGGACAATTGAGTGAGGCCAAAAACCTCACAGAGGAAGCGCTGGTGCTGGCTCAAACAATTAGCGCACCCGATATTGCCTATCGCTGGCAATGGCAATTGGGACGATTGCTCAAAGCTCAGGGCAATCGGAAAGAAGCGATCGCGGCTTATGATTCTGCGGTTAAAACCCTCAAAGATCTCCGCAGTGACTTGGTGAGTATCAACCCAAACGTCCAGTTCTCATTTCGGGAGAGTGTTGAACCCGTCTATCGCCAGTTCGTTGAGTTGTTGTTGCAATCCGACGCCAATCCAGACAACCTCGCGCAAGCTCGTGACGTGATTGAGTCCCTGCAACTGGCAGAACTGGCGAACTTTTTCCGAGAAGACTGTTTAACGGGAAATCCGATTAAGATTGACCAAATTGACCAAAAGGCGGCGGTAATCTACCCGATTGTCTTAAAAGATCGGTTGGAGGTCATTTTATCACTGCCCAATGCTCCTTTGCGCCATTATGCGACATCCTTACCTAGGGAAGAGGTAGAAAACACCTTTAATGAGCTTCGCCAAGCGATCGCGTCCTCTAGTGTGAATCCCATCTCCAGGGGAGAGGTGGAACAGGTAGAACCGGAGTCGAATGCACCGCCAGAAACAGAGAGTGCGGGTACACAACCGGATCGCCGTGGGTTAGGAGCCGTGTTGAGAGAAGAATGTCGAAGCACCTTAGGCCCTGTACCCCTGTCCTGCCAGAGTTCTCCCACTTCGCAGAATTACTTACCACTGGCTCAGCAAGTGTATCAGTGGTTAATCAAACCCGTAGAGCAAGAGTTGGCGAAGAGTGAACTGAAAACCCTTGTGTTTGTGTTGGATGGCCCCTTACTAAATCTGCCCATGGCGGTGCTGCACGATGGGAAGGAGTTTCTGATTGAGAAATATGCGATCGCCTACACGCCAGGACTCAATCTCTTGGATTCCAAACCTCTAGCACGGGGTAAGATTAGTGCTCTCAAAGCTGGACTCAGTGAAGCGCGAGAAATTACCCTGAGCAGTTCAACAACACCGATCGTCTTTTCTGCCCTTCCTTTTGTAAAGCAAGAATTGGAAACCATTCAGTCGAATGTCGCTGGTGAGCTACTGCTCAATCAGGACTTTACCACCGCCACCATCCAAAAAGAAATCAACTCGATTCCCTTCCCAGTTGTACACCTCGCCACCCACGGACAGTTCAGCTCGAATGAAAAAGACACTTTTATTCTGACTTGGGATGACCGCCTGAACGTCAATCAGCTCAACACCTTGCTGCGCTCCAGAGAAGAAATTGGCAGAAATCCTATTGAACTCTTAGTTCTCAGTGCTTGCCAAACGGCAGCCGGAGATAGACGTGCAGCGCTCGGATTGGCGGGGGTAGCCGTTAGAGCCGGCGCACGCAGCACACTGGCAACGCTGTGGCTGGTGAGTGATGAGGGAACCGCAGAACTGATGACTCGGTTTTATCAGGAATTAACCAATCCCACCATTAGTAAAGCCGAAGCTCTGCGCCGTGCTCAAGTTGCCCTGTTGAAGAATAGCCGCTACCAGCAGAAGCCAGAAATTTGGGCACCTTATGTACTCGTGGGGAATTGGCTATAGCTGATCGCTGGTAACATTTCTAGCGCAGGCAGGATGCCCAACTTAACAAGGAGCCTAATCACTGCTGATTCTCCTGTTCCGGGTTGTCCACCTGAATCGGCGGTTGATTCGGAGTTTCTAGGGCATCCGGTGTCTCGATGGGAGAAGGACTGACTTCAAGTATCTGCTCCGAGGGCGGTTGCTCCAAGTTTCCTTCTAGACTAAAGGGTTCTCCTTCTCCTTGAAGCACTTGAATCTCTCGTTCCAATTGCTCCCGTCCCCGCTCAAAAAAGTCTTGAGAAGGGTTACGGATTTGAGCTGTTACTGGAACTGTTAAGCCGATAGTGCCAATCAGTGTGGAGACTAAAACTAGTTTAATGTTCATAAAAGTCTCACAAAAGCGTGAAAGCTGCCTTATGACCTTTTCCTGGACTCACTTCTAGTAAGCCAAAATTGTGACAGAATGGCTTCAACCATCAGAGTGATTCAGTAGCGCAAGAAGCTAAAAAATTAGGCATTACGTAATTATTGCTGGTTAGCAAGTACTAATCGTCACTCAATAAGCAATCTACAAGGAATCTACAAGTCAAAGTTGGTATCAGTAATTCCAAAACCAAATGTTTACACGATTCTTCCGGCATAATAGGTTTTTGGCTGTGCATCATCTGACTCTCTCTATAGGGAGGATTATTCCCGATGCTCCTGATAATCTTCGGAAGACTTGGGGTCTAATTCCCATCGGCTATCATCACGCTCTTCCAAAATATCGTTAGTTCGGAGGAATGCCTGGTCATCATATTCGACGCCTACAGCCGTTCCCAGTTCTTCAACAATACTTTGATCGGGAGTTGCCACCGTTCCCCCTACAGCCTCATCACCCACCATAGCGGCCTGATCCCAACGAGCATCCACATCACCCCCCGTGAGTTCTGGGCTTGTTGCTGTATATTCCTCCATCCGGTCATCCATTGTTCGTCCCCCAATTTCCAAACCTGGCTCTGAGGAAACACCTGTTCCATAAGATTCGGTAATGTCTTGGGGTAAATCGGAAATCATTGGCTCGTCATTATCTTCAACCGGTGTATCCGAAACCTTAATTGTTCTATCGGTTGTCTTAGCTTCGTTTGCTGTTTTATTTTTAATTTCACCCATAATTTTCCTATGAATCTTTTGAAGGCTTATAGATGCAACATAGCTAAAAATAAGATGCAGCAGAATCCTCAAATAGGAAGAGAAATGGCTTAATGGATTGTCTCCCTAGACGGGTTATTCACATCGCCTTCATCACTCTAATTTTTGATGTCCTCGCAGCTAAGGGGTGTTATAAAAGGACTTCGATGTGTCACCGTTGATGCTGAAGCGGTAAGAATCACCTCACCCTTGGAACCATAAACCCAACCTTGTGCTTCTACGAGTTCATGTTTGGTCGGTGCAGCAATTGTCACAGGCGTAGGGGGATAGGTAAGACGCGCACTGTCCTCGGTTGTGCGATCGCCAGAAGTAGTATCCTTAAACTGCTCCTCCTGGGAGTCAAGCGTCACCCAATCAGTTGTCACCGAATCACCTTGTAGTACATCGTTGGGACTGGGCGGTAAACCTCCGCGTCCGGTAATTATAAATCGGTTCTGTGCCCGATCACCTGCTCGACGGGGAGAACAATTTTGGTTGATTTGGTCTGAGGCATCGACGAGTCCGGCTGGTAAAGGCGCTAATCTCCTGAAGGGTTCGATAGGGGGGATTGTAACTGTACCACTCGAACCGCTTTGGGATGCGGCTGAGATATCAGTGCGATCGTTATCAAACAAGGAAGAGAAGGCATTAGAAATAATATCCGATTGATTGTTCGGTAACCGACCAAAATTATCCGAAATATCCACGCGGCTGTTGCCACGAAAGCGAGACAAATCACCAGGGTTTCGCCCTACCGCTACTGCACGGTTATTCTCGAACAAATCAACCAGAAAGGCTGGAGAAATAATCCTGATATTGCCACCCGGCCCTGCATCGGCATTCGCCAAAATGTCACTATCTTCTAATGCAAGAAATGTTTCAGAGTTAATCGTAATATTGCCGCCCCCCCCCGTGCTATTAAATACACTGCTACTAATTAAACTGCTGTTACGTAAACGAACATCTCTGGCATTGATATTAATATCACCGCCACCTGATTGAACAGAAGTTGCCAGAATATCTCCCCGGCTCGATTGCAAATTATCTCGGACATTAATCGATATATTGCCAGCCCTGTTGGCACCTTGGCTACGACTACTGATGCGTCCGTCGTTGTTTAGAGAGAGGGAATTAGCTTGTAACTGAATATTCCCGCCAAATCCCTCACCGAAACTCGTCGTTGATATAGTTCCAGCATCTTGGAGTGTTAATTGTCCGGTTGTAACAGCGAGATTACCCGCAGAGGCTTTACCATAAGCTTGTGTAGAAAGAAGGCCGTTAGTTGCCACATTCACTGAATCTGTGGCAGTTACGGTTAAGTTTCCTGAATTGCCTTGAGTAAAATTTCCTTGCGCCGCAGCGTTGACACTATTGCGAATAAGTTCAACAGATGCGGGTGAATAAATGTTCGGGTCAAGAATACTGAAGTCAAAAGTACTGGCATCAAGACTACTGGTGAAGACTTTGCCTGACGTGAGGATATTTAAGTTCTTCGTTTCTATCGCGAGGTTGCCTCCCGCACCCGTACCGAGAGTTCCTGTTGATAAAATACCATTGTTAATTACATTGACTGAGTTTGCAGCCCGAACATTCAGATTTCCGGCATTGCCTTGACCGGCACTACTCGTCAATACACCACTCCCGTCACTGATGGTTAAATTCCCAGTTTCAATGTCGAGATTTGCCCCTGCTCCTGATCCATAGAAGAGGCTACTTATAACACTTCTATTGCTAACAGTAACCGATTCTGAATTGCGTACTGTAATGCTGCCAGCGTTGTCTTGGTTATTAGAGCCTGTACCTACTATAGAGTTGTTTTGAACGGTCAGATTCTTGGTATTGATCGCAATATTTCCTCCCGCTCCTATACCAGTAGAGACAGCAGAGACAATGCCGCGATCGCTTACAATCATCGAGTCGGTAGCTCGAATGTTTAAGTTTCCGCCATTACCCGTTGCTGCCCTCACATCGATTAAGGCACCATCTTGAACGAGTAATCGATTTGTATCTATTGCGATCGCTCCTGCATTACCAGTTCCTTCAAGAGCACGGGCAAGTAAACCACCACAGCCATAAGAACCGTAACAACCATAACTCGGTGCATTTCCAATCAGCGCAATGTCTGAAGCTTGAATCCTTATCTCTCCAGAAGTTTGGTTATTGAAGCTGGCAACGAAAACTCCTGCTCCATCACGCGCTAGCAACCGCCCTGTATTAATCGCAATTCTCCCGTTACCTCCAGTGCTTCCTGGTTGGTTGTTGGCGAAAAATCCACTGGCTTCTTTATCTCCAAATGCAACTCCAATCAGTTCAATTTCATTAGCTCGAACTGTTACCTCTCCTGCGTTCCCAGAGCCATACGTTGCAGCAATTATCTGCGCTCCATTGCGAGCAGTCAACCGCCCTGTTTGTATCTCAATTTTTCCGGCATTCCCCCTTGGGATGGAACCTAGGCTGCGAATAGCTGAAGCGCTGATCTGAGAATTTCCATAGATACCCGTGCTATCCATTTCAATCTCAGGTACCCGAATAGTAACAATGCCACCATTGCCGTCAAATATACCATCGGCTGTAAGTTGTCCCCCATTCAATAGCCTTAAACGTGCAGCATCAACGTTTACATTGCCACCAATTGAATTAGGAGATACGCGATCGGCGGACACTTTAGAGTTATCAATCAAGATAGTTCCTGCCGCTGTGATAAATAAGTCTCTTGTACTATCAACGCTAGAAATGCCAGTGATAAATAAGTTGCCTCCCGCGTTGAATGATATATCACCCAAGTTAGACCTAATCTGAGATCTACCTGTGATAGAAATATCTCCTCTTGCAGCTAAAGAAATATTTCCTGTGTTCCCAGGAAAAGAAAGCAGATTACCATCAACTGTGATAGAACCCGTTGCTCCATTACCAGCACCAGCAATGAGCTGGATGTTGCCACCATGAGGGCTAATCCAATTACTGACAAAGGTATTGACAACAATATTGTTGCCAGCAATGAATCGCATATCGCCACCTTTCGTTTCAAAACTATTGCCTACAGGAAGAGCAACGGTAATATTATTACCCGCTTGGGCAGTGAGTCCTACTCCCGGCGCAGCAATATTAATACCTGTACTAAATGTGATGTTATTCGTTGCCTGAAGGACAACATTTGCTAGTGCGTTATTAATAACTGATGCATCTATCTGTGCTAAGGGAAAGGGTGGATCAGTGAAAAGAAGATTGGTGCTAGTAGTATTGCCACCTGTTGCTACAATCTCTATGTCTGTTGGATCGAGTAAGAGTGTGCCAAAGCTGCCCTTAGGTGCAGAGGTATTGACATTGCCCTGAAAGTCTAAAAACTGTCCTCCCGATACCTCAACAAACCCTCCATTTCCTCCATCCTTGCCACCACGAACACGAATATTACCGTAGAATCGGGTACTCTCATCAGACCAGATAATTACTTTCCCACCATTACCATTGTCAAGAGCATCCGCGTTAATCGTTACATCTTTACTCACAAAGCTACGCGACGCATTGGGAACTGTCCCTTTCCCTTGGTAATCTCCCCCGATTAATACCGTACCGCCACCGCCAACGGCTGATACATCAATTAGAGCATTGTCCAATAAGGCGATGCGATCGCCTAATACTTGAACTGTCCCTCCTGGTGCTACCAATTGCCCGGTATTGGTAACAGTTGTACCAAATAGCGTTATATTTGCATTGGATTTCACAGCCAAATTTCCAGCATTATTAATTGTTCCAGAGGGCTGTGTGCCATATTGCACACCAAGGGGTGTACTAATTGTCAGCAGGGGTTGAGATGCTGTGTCTGTTGCCTTGAACTGAGTACCATCGGCAAAGACAATGCGATCGCTTGTACTGGCAGTAAACGAACCCCCAATATCTAAGCGGGCATTTGAACCAAACAGAATCCCATTAGGATTGAGGAGAAATAGATTCGCTGTGCCATTGGTTCGAATTAAACCATCAATCTCTGAAGCTGAACTCCCAGTTACACGGCTGAAGATATTCTCAATCAACGGTGCGTTGTTGAAGTAAGCGGCATTGCCTGTAGGAACAGAAAACTGTGAAAAACTGTGGAATAGGTTACCTCCAGCTTGTGTGCCTCCCGTAATTTCCCAAATATTGCCCGATCGCGTAACGTTAGTTGGGAGAGTCCCATCAGAGGTAATTTGTGCCACCACTGGGGTAGTGGTTGCTAAATAACATAGAGAAATTCCAGCCGCTATCCAGTAAGGATTAATGCACCGTTTCATATCTATCTTTAGATATAAATTAGGTAGAGTTTTGCATGAATGCAGTCCAGTATAGTAATGGAAGGGAGCGATCGCCCAGCGCTGAACAATTACGAGTTTTTAAGCACATGAGACGCCCTCTAGTGGCAACTCGTTAAACTTGAAAACAACCCCACAAGCGATTGCCCACAACACAAAAATAAAAATTCTTATCCCTTCTGTCCTCGTATGAGCTCCGGTCTACCCTCTGCCTTATGCCTTACGTTCAAGCTAGACTCAGCTCGATTCCTTAATTTTTGTTTCACTGAATGCAAGAAACCAGCATCTTCACTCCACACCTAACCGCTGATGGCTCATTTACCTTCTTTTCTTCTGAATTTAGTGAATACTTTCACAGTACTCAAGGTGCAAAAGAAGAAGCGCTGATCAAGTTTGTGGAACCTTGCCAGATCGCACAGAAAGCCCAACAACCGGTAGTACGATTGCTGGATGTCTGTTATGGTCTAGGTTACAACAGCGCTGCTGCCTTAGAAGTTATTTGGGCAACGAATCCCAATTGCCATGTTGAACTGGTGGCTCTGGAATTAAACCTAATTGTGCCAAAAACCGCGATCGCTCATGATTTACTGAATATTTGGAATCCGCCTATCCCCCAACAATTGGAGAATCTGGCAACCTCTCTGGAGGTTCAAACCAATAGACTCCACGCCAAACTACTCCTGGGTGATGCTAGAGTCACCCTGCCGCAGGTGCAGCAATCCCATTTTCAAGCGGATGCGATTTTTCTCGATCCCTTCTCTTCCCGCCGCTGTCCCCAGTTATGGACGGTTGAATTTTTCCAACAGCTAGCTGGCTGCTGTGCACCCAGCGGCAGACTAGCGACTTACTCCTGTGCCGCTTCTGTGCGGAGTGCCCTGATGACGGCTGGATTTAAAATTGGTTTTACCTTACCCTTGAGGGGTCGGCAACCGGGAACTGTAGCAAGTTTGAGTGATGCTGATTTGCCACCTTTGCCGTTGCGATCGCAAGAGCATTTGCAGACTCGTGCCGCTGTGCCTTACCGCGATCCTCAGCTATGCGATCCAGCACCTGTTATTTTAGAACGTCGCCAAATCGAACAACAAGCGTCTCCTTTAGAACCAACGTCTCGTTGGCAGAAGCGTTGGTCGAGGGATAAGCTGTGACGCTATTTAATTTAGCTGTTTAGGGAGCCAGGAAGAGGAATTGAGCGCTTTTATCCTGTTTTCAGAAGATGCAATGTTTTATGCGCTTAAGCTTATCCGAAAATTTTTTGAAGAAATCACGTTTGAGAAGTTCATCTGTGTTTAACTTAGGATTTAAATCTTTGATCGAACTTTACACAATCTTTGCAATGGTGATTCATTTGGGATTCTCAGAGTCCAAGCCTTTAAAAATCTCAATAAATCTGTAAATAAGAGGTATTACAGCTTAGAATACAGATCAATTGTGAACAGCGCTGCATCCAGCAGCTATCAAAACTCTAATTGCACTAATAACTCTTGTTGGGCATAATATAAAACCTGTGCCAGTCCTAGATCATGTTGGATACATTAGGTGCTTCGGCGTTAGCCAGATCGGGAACAATGGGTTCCGATCTGATTTCCATGGATTCCGATCAACCCAAGATCCTCGTTGTTGACGATCATCCCTCTAGTCGGATGACGGCTGTAGCTCTTTTATCGGTTGAAGGCTACGAAGTATTGGAGGCAGAAAGTGGACCGATCGCTCTCAAGCGAGTGGTTGAGTGCAGCCCCGATTTAATTCTCCTGGATGTGATGATGCCAGGGATGGATGGGTATGAGGTCTGTCGGCGTCTCAAGGAAGATGAACAAACTCGCCTGATTCCAGTGGTATTTATCACCGCGCTCAATGATAAGCGATCGCGGATTATGGGAATCGAGGCTGGAGGCGATGATTTCTTAAGTAAACCGTTTGATCGCTTAGAACTTGCTGCACGAGTTAAGTCTCTCGTCCGTCAAAAACGTCTCAATGAAGATTTAGACCACGCTGAACAGGTTCTGTTCTCCATGGCTAGAGCCGTTGAAAGCCGCGACCCCAATACGGGCGACCACTGTGAGCGACTAGTCGCCATGGGCAAAGCCTTTGGAGAGTACATCCAGCTACCTCGAACAGACATTCGGAATCTGATGTGGGGGGGCTATCTCCACGATATCGGCAAAGTGGGAATTCCCGACGCCGTACTGCTCAAAAAAGGCTCATTTACTCCCGAAGAGCGGGAGATTATGAATAATCATGTCCTGATTGGCGAAAAAATCTGCAAACCATTACGCTCAATGCGGGGTGTCTTGCCAATTATTCGTTATCATCACGAGCGCTGGGATGGGACGGGTTATCCAGATGGTTTAGCGGAAGAGGAAATTCCCTACCTGGCACAAGTGTTTCAAGTCATCGATATCTACGATGCTTTAACCAGTGAGCGTCCTTACAAACGAGCCTTTACCGTAGCAGAGGCTTTAGACATTATGGTTCAGGAAACCCAACGAGGTTGGCGCAACCCCGAACTTTCCCAGCAGTTTACGGAATTTATCAAAACGGTTTACCTTGCACACTCAGCGTGATCGGGTCTTTCAGGATGATGAGTCAGCCGCTAGCTGATGCTGCTCAAACTGAATTATCCAGATTTGTCTATGGTTCCTCTAACTGTTATTATCAGTGAGCAAAATTTTGAAAACTGATAGCTGAAAGCTGATAGTACATCATGGTTGCAGTAGCAATTCTAGCAGCAGGACGCGGGACGCGGATGAAATCTGACCTGCCCAAGGTCTGTCATACGTTGGGTTCTCTGTCACTGGTTGAACGAGTACTCAAAAGTTGTCTCTCATTAGCCCCCTCGCGACTCCTCGTGGTTGTCGGCTATCAGAGTGAACAAGTCAAAAAGTCTTTGGCAGCCTATTCAAATGTGGAGTTCGTCGAACAGACACAGCAACTGGGAACCGGTCATGCGGTGCAACAACTCCTACCCCACCTCGACGGATTTACAGACGACTTACTGATTTTAAACGGAGATGTTCCTCTGTTGCGATCGAGCACCATCAAACAGCTATTAGAAACCCATCAAGCGCATCGGAATGCTGCAACCCTCCTCACCGCCCACCTGCCCAATCCCCAAGGTTATGGGCGGGTTTTTTGTGACGATCAAAATCTGCTGAATCAGATTGTCGAGGATCGGGACTGCACACCCACTCAAAAGGAAAATTGTCGTATCAACGCAGGGGTGTATTGCTTCCATTGGCCTCAATTAGCCACAGCGCTGCCGAAATTAGAGGCAAATAATGACCAGAAGGAATATTACCTGACGGATGTTGTTAACTTCTTAGAGCCAGTAATGGCAGTGGATGTAGCAGATTATCAAGAAATTCTCGGTATTAATGACCGCAAACAGCTAGCAAATGCCTATGAGATTTTGCAAACGCGGGTGAAGGATGACTGGATGAAAGCGGGAGTAACGTTAATCAATCCAGATAGCATCACGATTGATGACACCGTGGAATTGCAACCGGATGTAACTATTGAACCCCAAACCCATCTGCGGGGAAATACTCAAATTGGTACTGGTAGCCGCATTGGCCCTGGTAGTTTAATTGAAAATAGCCAGTTGGGTGAGAATGTGACGGTGCTGTACTCGGTGGTGAGTGACAGTGTGGTCAAACACGGTACCCGAATTGGCCCATATACTCATCTGCGGGGTCATGTGGAAGTCGGGGAATCCTGCCGAGTGGGCAATTTTGTCGAATTGAAGAATACCACTGTGGGCGATCGCACCAATGTGGCACACTTATCTTATTTAGGTGATGCACAACTAGGAAATAAAGTCAATATTGGTGCGGGGACGATTACGGCGAACTACGATGGTGTGAAAAAACATCGTACCCAAATTGGCGATCGCACAAAAACCGGCTCCAACAGTGTCCTGGTTGCACCCATTACCTTAGGGCAAGATGTCACGATTGCTGCCGGTTCGACTGTCACTGAAGATGTACCCGATGATTGCCTAGTACTGGCGCGGGCGAGGCAGGTCGTGAAACCCGGTTGGCGGTTAAAAACTCCATCCGAAACATCATCCAGTTAACTGTCGTTGCCTTTTTGAGGCATCTTGGAATGGAGAAGTCAACGGCTTCGACTGCTTATTTCCAATAAAGTCTAGATTATTAACACCCCTTAGCGAATAGAATTCGTCATGCCGACCTATCGATCCAAAACCTCCACCCAAGGACGCAATATGGCTGGTGCCCGCGCTCTCTGGCGTGCCACCGGAATGCAGACCGAAGATTTCGAGAAGCCCATCATTGCAGTTGCCAACTCCTTTACTCAATTCGTACCCGGTCACGTTCACCTCAAGGATCTGGGTCAATTGGTGTGCCGTGAGATTGAAGCCGCAGGTGGTGTCGCCAAGGAATTCAACACCATCGCCGTGGATGATGGCATTGCTATGGGTCATGACGGGATGCTCTACAGTCTGCCCTCGCGGGAGATCATCGCCGATTCGGTTGAGTACATGGTCAACGCCCATTGTGCCGACGCCCTAGTCTGCATTTCCAATTGTGACAAAATCACTCCCGGTATGTTGATGGCAGCCCTGCGTCTCAACATTCCCACCGTATTTGTTTCCGGTGGTCCGATGGAAGCGGGCAAGACCAAGCTCTCAGACCACAAACTGGACTTGGTGGACGCTATGGTAGTTGCCGCCAACGACAATATCAGCGACGAGATTGTCGAAGAATATGAGCGTTCCGCCTGCCCAACCTGTGGCTCTTGCTCCGGCATGTTCACCGCCAACTCCATGAACTGTCTCACTGAAGCCATTGGTCTTTCCTTACCGGGCAACGGCACCGTGCTGGCGACCCATTTCGACCGTAAAGATCTGTTCCTCAACGCGGCGCGAACCATTGTCAGCATTACCCGCCGCTACTATGAGCAGGACGATGAATCGGTACTGCCCCGCTCTATCGCTAGTTTCAAAGCGTTTGAAAATGCCTTGATGCTGGATATCGCGATGGGGGGATCGACTAACACCATTTTGCACTTGCTTGCCGCCGTCCATGAAGCCGGTGTTGATTTCACCTTGTCCGACATCGATCGCCTCTCGCGCCAGGTTCCCCAACTCTGCAAAGTGGCACCGAATACCCAAAAGTATCATATAGAAGATGTCCACCGTGCTGGCGGTATTCCTGGTATTCTTGGTGAGCTAGATCGTGCTGGCCTGCTCCACACCGACGTGCCGACGGTTCACAGTAAGACAATGAAAGAAGCGCTCGATCGCTGGGATGTCATGCGTACCGATGACGAAGCTGTCCACACCTTCTTCAAGGCTGGTCCGGCGGGGATTCCCACTCAGCAAGCATTCAGTCAATCGACCCGCTGGCCTTCACTCGACCTAGACCGGGAAAACGGCTGTATCCGTAGCGTCGAAAACGCCTACAGCACCGAGGGCGGACTGGCTGTACTCTACGGCAACCTAGCTGAGCGCGGCTGTATTGTGAAGACGGCAGGCGTAGACGAAAGCATTCTGGTGTTTGAAGGTAAGGCACGCATTTATGAAAGTCAGGATGCCGCTGTCAAAGGAATTCTCAACGATGAAGTGGAACCAGGTGACGTAGTGATTATTCGCTATGAAGGCCCGCGCGGTGGCCCTGGTATGCAGGAAATGCTCTATCCGACCAGCTACCTTAAATCCAAGGGTCTGGGTAAGGCTTGTGCCTTATTGACCGACGGTCGCTTCTCCGGCGGGACTTCGGGACTCTCGATTGGTCATGTCTCTCCGGAGGCGGCAGCGGGGGGCAACATTGCTCTGGTCAAGGACGGCGATCGCATCCGGATCGATATCCCCAATCGCAGCATTAACGTAGAGCTATCGGCGGAAGAACTAGCCAACCGTCGGGTTGCAATGGAAGCGTTGGGCAAAGATGCCTGGAAGCCTGCACAGAAGAGGCAGCGGCGGGTAACAGCGGCGCTCAAGGCTTATGCACTGCTGGCAACTAGCGCGGATCAAGGTGCGGTACGAAACCTGGCAGTACTCGAATCGGAGGTTATTCAGCTCAGATAGAAATCAGGAAAATCCAGGATTAAACGCTTACGAGTCGGATTTCATCCCCTCCTTAAAAGGCAGGGGTTCTCATCCTCCCGCATTACCTTGATAAACTGGATAATTATAGGGTGATGGATTGGATGAGACGAGTGCCGTTGTGGGTTTTGTTCTTACTGAGTCTATTCTTATGGATGGGGCTGATTGGTATCAAGCAGACGTTTCCCTTAAGGGCGCAACAGCCCTTGACGCCCCCAGCGACTCACACCCATACCCCTTTAGTGCTGTCTCAGACCAAGGTAAAATCTAGCTCTGACTCGGAATTAGAGGCGTTTGACAAGCTAGTCGCAGACACGGAAAAGTTAGAAGGGCTGTTTAACCTTTACCGCAATCAGGAGACAGCTAAAATTTACCTGGAAGTAAAGCCCCAACAGTTGAACAAAAACTACCTTGCCACTGTAACGATGGAATCGGGCATCGGCGAACGAGGGCTATACAGTGGAGTTCCGCTACAAACTTGGCTGTTCTACTTCCGCCGCATGAATAACAATTTACACTTCGTTGTGCGGAATGTGAATTTTCGTGCTGAACCGGGCGATCCTCAAGTGCGATCGCTTGATCGCTCATTTAGCGATTCTGTTCTTTACTCGCTTCCGATTAAAAGCATTCATCCGAATCAAGAGACAATTCTCATCGATTTGGGTGACTTGATGCTCACCGATTTTCCAGGATTAACCCCTTTCTTAGAAGACGCCTTGAGAGGAAACTACCAACTTGATGCGGACAAGTCTTATTTCGGTACAGCCAAAGCTTTTCCAGCGAATGTTGAGATTGAATCAATTTATGGATTCTCTTTAAATTCTGGCGAAGGTGACTACTTGCCAACGCTTCCCGATAACCGCGCCCTTACCCTTCGCGTTCGCTACAGTCTCTCTCAGCTTGAGCCAAATAACAGCTACCGTCCGCGCCTAGCGGACGAACGTGTTGGTTATTTTTTAACCACTTATCAAGACTTCTCCAACCCTAAACGTCGCGATTCATTTGTACGCTATATCAACCGTTGGCATTTAGAAAAACAAGACCCAAAAGCGCCCTTATCTCCCCCGAAAAAACCAATTGTGTTTTGGATCGAAAACGCCGTGCCTTTAGAATACCGCCAAGCGATTCGGGAAGGGGTACTAATGTGGAACAAAGCCTTTGAGAAGGCGGGATTTCAAGATGCCATTCAAGTAGAACAAATGCCCGATAATGCCGATTGGGACGCGGCGGATGTGCGATACAACACCATTCGCTGGTTCAATTCTTTAGATGGGTTTTTTGCTAGAGGGCCGGCACGAGTGAACCCCTTAACCGGAGAAATCTTAGATGCTGATATCGTCGTAGATAGTGGTTTAGTACGTGACATGCAGCAGGATTTTCGCCGTTTGGTGGAACAGAATCAAGGGCAGAAGAATTCGTTGCTCTCAACTTTGATGGGAGGGGGTAATCTTTGCCCATCCGTGATGGATCGCTCATCTGCATCCAAAAAAACGTCTGTTTTATCACAATTAGCAAAAGACCACGACCTTTGCTATGGCAGGGAGTCAATTCAGCAGTCTGCAATTGATCGATTGGGATTGTCTTTGCTTTCTTCTAGTACCCAACTTAGGAGTGAGCAAATGAAAGAATATGTGGATCAGCGCTTGCGTTGGGTGATTGCTCACGAAGTCGGACATACTCTGGGTTTGCGTCACAACTTTCGGGGCAGCACACTGCTTGCACCCCAGGAATTGAATAATACCAAGGTCACTCAGACAAAAGGTTTAGTCAACTCGGTGATGGATTACTTGCCGATTAACCTGGCAGCCCAAGGAACACCGCAGGGAGACTATTTTCCCGTTGCGGTTGGTGTTTATGATCAGTGGGCAATTGAGTATGGCTATAAACCCAGTGGTGCCATTTTTGCTCAAAGGGAACGACGGTTTTTAGAGGAGATTGCCCAGCGTTCCACCAACCCAGATCTCGCCTATGCAACGGATGAGGATATCTTTGATCTGAACCCTGATGCCAATCGTTGGGATATGAGTAGTGATGTCCTGACTTATTCTCAAACCCAATTGGATAATGCACGAGCCATGTGGGCACGCCTGGAAAAGCGTTATCCCAGTCGTGGTGAAAGTTACAGCGAACTCAGCGAACTGTTTGATACGGTGTTCTGGCATTATTTCCAGAACGTCTATTTCATCACAAAATATATTGGGGGACAGTCGTTTTATCGCAACCATGCAGGAGATCCGAATGGGAGATTACCTTTTGAAGCGGTACCGGTGGCAAAGCAACGAGAGGCACTCTCCGTGTTGCAAAAATACGTGTTTGCCGCAGATGCGTTCCAGTTTTCACCTCAGTTATTGAATAAGTTAGCGCCATCGCGGTGGAGAGATTGGGGCAATGACTTGAAGATCGAGCGATTGGATTACCCGATTCACCAGAGTATTTTCTTTTTGCAAAGTCAGGTGTTGGGAGATTTGCTTTCGGGCGATCGCCTCACTCGTTTACAAGATATTGAACTCAAGAGTCCTGCTGATCAAGCGTTGACCCTGCCAGAATTGTTTAAAACCTTGGAAGATAGTATTTGGACAGAGGTACTCCAACCCGACGACAAATCTCTTTCGATCTCCAGTATTCGCCGCTCATTGCAACGGAGTTACCTGAATCAATTAACGAGTATGGTATTGCGGACAGATAATGTGCCGGAAGATGCCCGAACCCTCGCTTGGTATCGATTACGCCAGTTGCAAGGAAGCCTCAATGGTACACTCAGAAGGCACGGTGGAGAGATGGATACTTACACCAAAGCTCACTTGGAAGAAACGCGATCGCGCATCCGTAAAGCGTTGGATGCCCAGCTCCAAGCCCAGTAAGCACAGGAGCACAGGAGCTGAGGAATTGATCGGATACTCATTTGTGATTAAAATTACCATCGGCGGGCTGTGATTGGTATGGCACCTGAGTTATATTTTCATCAAACCATCAGGAACAAGAGTTCAAAGTTCCGATAAATTTTCTGACTAGATTCGATAAAGCGTCAAATAAGTCGCGTTTTCTCGCTTTCAATATAGATAGGTACTGTGGTTAACGACTGCACACAGAGTAGACCTTTGTGCCTCAAGGACGCTTCGCATACTCCAGGATATATGTTTACCAAAGAAAACACTCTCTCCACGGAGCTCAAAGGACAACGCACTTTGGCAGCGATTATCTTTACAGATGTCGTCAGCTATAGTGCAATGATGGCAGCCAACGAAGAGTACACCCTGGACTTGCTCCGCCGGGACTTCAAAGTCATGAAACAACTGTGTCAGCAGTTTGAAGGCAAAGTCCTCAAAACCATTGGTGACGCGCTGCTGATGTACTTCCCTAGTGCTGTGAAAGCCGTCGCTTGCGCCAAAAAAATTCAATCCAGTTTTGCTGAATTAGCCGCTAACCTCGCTCCAGAAGAAGTTCTAATTCATCGGATTGGCGTTCATTTAGGGGATGTGTTTTTCAATGGCACCGATGTCATGGGTGACGGGGTGAATGTGGCGGCACGGCTGCAATCAGAAGCCCAACCCGGTGGGATTTGTATGTCTCAGACCGTCTATGATGTGGTGAAAACTCCCCTGGCTCTAACCGCTACTGACTTGGTGCCCAAAAAGTTAAAAAATATTCCCGGTTCAGTTTTGGTCTACCAAATTCCCCCAATCCACCCTACACCTTTTACAGCTCCATTCGAGCTGGAATCGATGGATTCAGAAGGGAATAGCCAAGAGTCCGAGTTAGTCATTTACTCCTCTGGGCAATGGGTTTTGTTACATGAACATTTCTTCCAAATCGAAACGTATAGTCAAAATGTCAATGGCAAGCTGATTATCCAAATTCCCTCTAGAACTACCCAAGATGATGCGGCAATCCAAGCCCTTCGTCCTAAGCTTGAACACTCACCCCTGCTCAAATTCGCTTATCAAAATGACGGTTTTCTGGTTAAGGTCAAGAGTGTAGAATCGATATCTAGGGGGGATTGTAAACTCTGGACAGTCACACTTGAACCCAAACCTGTCAAGTTAGATAGTAAGGCGTTGGAGCAATCCTACAAAGGACGCAAGCAATTCTATACAGCCGATGATATTGCAACCTTAAAAGCAAGGCGGTTATTACTCAATGACCCACCCAAGTTGCAAATGCTGCAAGACGCTCAAGTTTTCAGTCCTGCTTTAGCTGAACGGGCCCTGTTGGAAAAATTAATTCAAAGCAGCGCAACGACAATTAGTATTCAAGATTGTGTGCTTCAATCGTTGTATTCACAATACAAAGACCAGCCTAAGATGTTCTTAGAAAAGGCGCGACTCCAAGCTATTTTCTATCTCAAAGCAGCGGGTGTAGTAGAACAAGTGATGGAGTTATCGTTAGGCTCGATTGGTCAAGGTAAGCTACACGTTCGGTTTTGTGGGAAACGGCAGCAAGTTTATGCGGGAATTGAACCTGCGACCATTGAAATTGAAGGAGACTGTTTGCTGGTTAGCAGGAGTTGAATCAGTTGAGGTGAGCAGCCTGATTACAAGGCAGAGCATCAACAATATCAGCTATAGGGTCAATTTTGTTAAGCAAATTATAGGGAGCGCACTTACCATCGCTTTTAATTCAATCTCGTTGGTCATGCTAATCCCCAATCACCATTACTGAACCGACGCTCTAGGGAGCTGGGGAGCACAGGAGATGGGAAGTCCGATAATTATTTTTCAGACTCCCCACATGCCTAGTATTCAGGCAATCACGCCTTTAACTGATGTACGATTGCAACTCAAAATCACGAGTTAAAGTAGCCAATACCTGATTAATTAGAAGGTACTTAGCGTCGAAATGGGTTAGAGCTCTCTTGGTTTTGTGCTTTATCTTCGTCTAAAGCATTAGCACTTTTCTTGGCTGTTTCTGGATACACCGAGCCAAATTGTTTGATGGCTTGTGCTGATTCTTCCGCAATATTCTGAAGTCGTTCACCAGGAGCGTCTTCCGTTTCGCGAGCTTCTTCATACCACTCATTGGTGGTTGTGGGTCTTACGGACTCACCTTCCTTAGCTAAGGCTTTGTTATTACCCAAAGCAGCAAGATTGTTTGTCAGCACTAAAAAACCGATGATAACCACAGCAAAAAAACGCTTGACCTGAAGTCCCTGAAACCAAGAACTGATGTGAACGAACGCGCTAGAAATCAAATTTTTCATGCTAATACTCCATGAGTTCATTAAAGAGGATTCTCACAGTTTAGGAATATCATTGGCTCACTCGAAACTCAGTTAATCCTAGAAAAACTGAACTTAGTTTTTACCTGCAATTCACGGAATAAATGAATTGTAGATTAGTGATGAAATCGGATTAGAAAGACACCGATGTTCCAGCCAATTAACATTTGTAAACCTAAATCTAAGATTAACAGCCAAAAATTAATTCCTCCTCTAACAGAAGTCAGAGCTAATTTCTGTGTAATTTATCCTCGATTGAGTGACTCAAAAAGCTATCGATGGTCTTAGATAATCCTTTCAGGGTAAGCTCTCGCCGTATTTTGATTGATCTCGGTCATGCCAGTTGGAGCGCTCATAGAGCGGCGGACTGACTCATCCTTACTCATCCTTATGGAATATTTTTGATAGCTTGGAAATCTCCAACCTTCAGCAGATCATTTTTCCCAGTCGTCTTAGTTGTCACTTCGCTTACCCTTATAAGCGTAAAGTTAAGATTGTGAGCTGTCTCGCTGTTCGCCGGAGTGAACAGAATGTCTTTCACTCGTTCATCCCAATGAAATCTCTATTCTCCTAAGAGGCGTGTGTGTTTTCAGGTCTTTCCCAAACCAACTCTCGTCAAAGAAAAATTGTTAACGTAGTTCTCCGGCACGGTTGGGGTTATATGCGAGTACTTCTGTTGGGAGGGAAAGCACAAGAACCCTCACTGCCACCGCCTAGGGTGCTGTGCAATATTTTGGTGGATCTTGGTCCTGTCTACGTGAAGCTGGGACAACTGCTCAGTACGCGACCTGATTTGTTACCTCCGCCCTATATTGAAGCCTTAACATCCCTGCAAGCGGAAGTCCCGCCCGTGGATTGGCAGGCCGTAGAAGCCGTTATCCGCAAGCAGCTTCAAAAACCAATCGAAGAAACCTTTGCCATTATTCATCGCCAGCCTGTTGCTGCCGGCTCCATTGCCCAAACCCATCGCGCCACGCTGATTGATAGACGAGAGGTGGCCTTAAAAATTCAACGACCGGGCATTGACCGAGTGGTTGAGCAGGATATTCGGTTGCTTCGCGGCTTGGCACGGTTAGTCAATCGCACTCAGGTAGGACGGTATTACAATCTACTCTCTATTGTTGAAGAATTCGCGACGGCGCTGCGGGCGGAACTCAATTTTACCCAAGAAGCCAGTTCCACTGACCTACTGAGGCGCAATCTCTCCAAGAGTAATTGGTTCGATCCCCAACAATTAGTGCTTCCAGAAATTTACTGGGATTTAACCAGTGAAAAGTTACTCGTTATGGAGTGGCTTCATGGAGTTCCCCTTTTAGCGGGTGATTTTAAGGGAACAAACTACGGTGGAGATGGCCAAGCGGAACGCCGAGCCATTGCCGATTTAATTGTCCGAGCTTATTTTCAACAATTTTATATCGATGGCATTTTTCATGCCGACCCTCACCCCGGAAATTTGTTTTATTTGGATTCAGGGCGTATTGCTCTGATTGATTTTGGCATGATGGGGCGTTTAGATCCCCGCACGCAACAAATTTTGATCGAGCTTATTTTAGCGATCGCCAATTTAGATGGCAAGCGATGTAGCCAATTAACGTTAGAGTTGGCGGAGTCTACTCAACCCGTCAATCTTTCTCACTTAGAAAATGATTTTGACCGATTGCTGCGACGATACTACAACCTAAACTTAGCGGCAATTAACTTTAGCCAGTTGATCTATCAAGTCTTACAAATTGCCCAGAAACACCAAATTCGTGTTCCGAGCAACATGGGCTTGTATGCGAAAACTCTCGCCAATCTGGAAGGAGTGGCTCGTCAACTCAACCCGGATTTCAATTTGGTCGAGCAAGTTAAACCCCTGATGGCAGATTTATTCCGACAACGATTAATTGGACATGCTCCCTTACAAGACCTTTTAAGGGCAGCCCTCGACATTAAAACCTTATCCCTCGATGCTCCTCGCCAATTGGAGATGTTATTAGATCGGGTAACTTCGGAAACATTGCAATGGAACGTTGCCGTGCGAGGGTTAGAACCGTTTCGCCGCACCCTCGATGCTGTAGGAAATCGACTCACATTCGGAATTGTGACAGCCGCTATCCTGATTGGTGCTGCCATGATTTTTGCCCGAGCCCCCAGTAATCCAATTTTTTATTGGGTTAGTGGTAGTCTCTTTGTCGCCGCTAGCCTAATCGGCTTGTGGTTAATCGTCAGTATGATTAGAAGCGGGCGAATTAAGTAAGACTAATTTATCGCAGTTGCCAAGGTGATTAGGACAGAGCAAAATTCTGAAACCTTGACCAGACAATCTTTTGCCTTCTGCCTACTCCTGCCCAGAACGCTGCGCGAACTGCCTTTTGCCTTCTGCCTTCTGCCTCCTCACGCGAGAGCTCCGGTGCCTTTTACTATAAGTTAGGGGTCAATGGGTGCATCCCCCTTTTGTCACAAAACCAGGCGATGGGAAATAGCGGTTACTCAAAATGCTTTTCCCACTATCAACTCGAAAGATCCGATTTTCTTAGGAGGTTTTGATACCCTTAAACCGTTCTTGGGCTACCTTAAACGCATCTTGCATCACCAACTGAATTTTTTTGGGATCGGGTTTTTTACCCCCCATTAAATCCCCGAAGTAAACGCAGGCTCCTTCCCCTAGTGCCCAGGTGTAAGCAGCAGCCCAAGAAGCGGCAATCACACTGCCAAAACCAGGGATAAATTTGACTAATTCTCGTCCAACTGCCCTAGCGAGGAAGCCACTGGCGATCGCACTTACCACCCCTCCTGCTTGTGATGGGGTCAGTGTTTGCCCATACAATCGCCCCAACAAACCCACCATTGAGACTTGTAACGCTGTCAACACGGGCATACTGGCAAATGGTACAGGTACAGCCTCTAGGGCGGCTGCCATGATCGCAAAAGCCAACATGTAACGACGACCAACATCTCGGTAGAGGTTGCCCAGTTGTTTGCCAACTTCTTCTCGATCCAATAACTGATAAATCGCACGGGCTTCCGCTTCTGGGAGGAGGTCGGCTAGGGAATTCGAGAGTGCCTCTAAGCCATAAAATACAGGATTATAGCCGTCTTCTTCCAGGGTGAAATCAATTAAGACGGCGCGATCGCTAATTCCGGTAAAGGCGTCCTGAATCGCACTGAAGGCTCGGTTAACCTCCTCATAATCGGGTGGATAGGCTGGATGATCGTCGGTACCGGGCGGATAAACCTCATGCAAGCACGTTACCACGAGGAGACAGGGAATTTCGGGATATTGCTGACGCAGTTGAGTGGCAATGTGTCGCAGTGTATCAGTGGCAAAATCATTGATTTTAACGGTTAGAATCAGGACTCTAGCGCGGCGTGTTTCCTGTTGCAGATCGCCTACTAGTTCCTGAATAATCACCTGAGTATCCTGGTTTACATCTCCCAGTCCCACCGTATCGGTAAAAATCAGCAACGGCAAATCACTGGAGGGATAGGCATAACGTTCGGTGTGTTGCGTATGGGGACGAAAACCCTGTCCCACAATCTCCGCAGAAACCCCCGTTAGTCCCCGCACAATCGAGCTTTTTCCCGCTTGAGGCTTCCCAATCAGGAGGGCTTCTGTGGTGGGCAGTTCGGCACGAACCGTCTCCAATATCTCTGCCACCTGTTCTTCGCTGACGCTAAACCACTGACTCACGGTTTGAGCGAGTTGGTCTACAGGTAAGAGTTGCACCAAACGTGTTGTTGTGTTGTTCCAGATACCGGAAATGCGGTTTTTCCAGGAATCGTCAACCGACTTAGTCGTCACGCTCTGAGTTGGTTCACTCAACGGCTGAGAATTATCTGACGGCAACTCAGTTTCATCTGGCTCAGTCATTGGCATAATAACGGTTCATGGATTTCAGTGAGTTCGGGATCAGGAGGGGTGGCGCAGATAATGTTGAAAGTGCCGAATTTTCGACTTACCTGACTCTCCATGCCTAAATATTACCTTCAACCGCCAGAAGGCTCCCATCTCCCCATAAAAAATCGCTCTCAGGGATTAGTGTTAACTCAGTTGTGCGATCACGTTTCGGATGGCAGTGGTGATCGCATTTTCTGGCATCCCATTAAGCATTTGCTGGCTGTGTTGAGCTAAAAATTGTTTGAGGAATAGGTCTTTTTTAGCTTCAGTGAGAATGACTTGCTTAATCAGTTCAGTTTGCATCTCTTGGCGTTGGCATGATGCTAAGTGTACATGGCGTTCTCCTCGAAGTGAGGTTGGCGTTCATTTCTGCTGATTTTTTACCTGTACTAACTAACCACACTCAACATATTCTGGAATTTTTATGGCAACTTTTAAATGGATCGGTAACGGCACAACTAATAACTGGACAGAGGCAGCAAACTGGAGCCTCGTTAGTGGAACAGGATCAGATGCAGACGGTATTCCTGATACAGATGATGTGGCGTCTTTTGATGGGACATCGACCAAAAATGCCACTATTAATGCCAATTTCAGTATTCAAAACCTTCAGGTGGCTGCTGCTTATACAGGAAGCATTAGCCTGGGTTCAAATACACTTGCGGTTTCAGGGGGATTTGCGATCGCCAATGCCAGCAGTTTTGACTCAGGGACAGGAACCGTCCGTTTTACGGGAAATCAGACTGTAGACAGCACAGCAGCACTGTACAACCTGGAAGTTGCGGCTGCTACTGGGAGTCTAACTCTAGTGAAAGATTTGGTGGTCAACAACGACCTGACCATCACCGATGTCAGTCAAATTGTTGGCAATGGTGGCACGTTCAACATCAAGGTGAGTGGAGATGTCATTACCAACGATGCCAACTTTAGCAACACCAACTCGGCTATTCAACTAGTAGGCAGCACCGACCAAAGTATCAGTGGCACTGGGGTACTGGTGAATCTCGATGTTGCCAAAACGGGTGGCGATGTTCTACTTACCGATGACCTGCGATTACGCGGTGGCACACTCTCCGGTTCAGGTCAGCTCAAAAATGCTGGCGGTAATGCTGGCGGTAAGGTGATCTTTGGAGAGCCAAGTAACTTTCTGAACGACAGTTATACCAGTAATTTCACTGGGTCTATTGATGATGTTGAGTTGAAGTTTCACTCAGGTTCTAACTTCATCCTGAGTAAGGACTTGGTGGTTAACAATGACCTCACCATCAGCGAGATTGGTGGAATTACAGGCAATGGTGGCACATTCAACATCAAGGTGAGTGGAGATGTCATCACCAACGATGCCAACTTTAGCAACACCAACTCGGCTATTCAACTGGTAGGCAGCACCGACCAGAGCATCAGTGGCACTGGGGTGCTGGTGAATCTCGATGTTGCCAAAACGGGTGGCGATGTTCTACTTACCGATGACCTGCGATTACGCGGTGGCACACTCTCCGGTTCAGGTCATCTCAAAAATTTCCACTGTTTTCAATGGGCTGTTTAGCGACCCGGATGCAGGCGCAAGCCTTAGCGGTGTTGCAGTGGTTGGGAATACCGCAAATACAACTACACAAGGAACATGGCAATACTCTACAAATGGTACGAACTGGTTTGATGTGGGCACAGTTGCAGATGGTGCAACGGCTCTGGCATTGTCTGCGGGTAGCGCGGTGCGGTTTGTTCCCGTTACCAATTACAACGGCGCTCCCCCGGCTTTAACTGTTCGAGCGATTGATAACACTTATAGCAGTGGGTTTACCAGTGGCGGTACTCGCGTCAATGTGAATACGGGTACGAATGGGGGAACAACCGCAATTTCTGCTACCACCAATACCATCAACACCAGCATTTCGGCAGTCAACGATGCTCCAACCCTGACTAATGCGATCGCCGATCAACTAGCTGCCCTAAGTACTGCTTTCACTCTCCCCTTACCTGCCAACACCTTTGCAGATTTAGATGGGGATACCCTCACTTACACCGCAACGCTAGAAAACGGTAATCCCTTCCCCAGTTGGCTTATCTTCAATGCCGCAAATCAAACCTTTAGCGGAACTCCGACCACAGCAAATGCGGGCGGACTGAATATCAAAGTCACTGCAACTGATCCATCAGGAGCATCGGCAAGCGATATCTTTGTGCTTACCGTTGCCAACATTATTACCAACGCCAATATTGCTACCCCCATTGCGACTTTGGGCATACTCGGTGAAACCATCTCTACTACTGCCAATGTGACAATCAACTCTGGCGGTCTTCTCAAGATGGATGGGAAAAACCTAGCGACCACGAACACGATTAATCTCAGTGGTGGGGCGATCGAAAACACCAAAGCCGTGACCGCCTCTACTCTTAATGTCTCTAACGGCAGCAGCTTCACCATTGATGCTGATGACTCCTTTACTAATGTCGGTGCAGGTGGTACCGGGACAGTTCTAACCATTGCATCAGACAAGATCGGCAACCTTCTGGACATCAACGTCAACGCAACGGCTACATCTCTGGTTGATCTGGATGTGACAAGCAAGGTGAACGTTGGTGGGGGTGGAGTTTTAAACCTTAACGGTAATGACCTCAGCAGCAGCAACCTCAATGCCACCGACGCAGAAAACACCCCTGCTCAACTGACCTACACTGCCAGCAATGTCACCAATGGTCAATTCGAGTTCATCGCGGCTCCTGGTGTTGCCATTACCAGCTTTACCCAGGCAGACATCAACAATGGAGCAGTACAGTAGACATCTCCGAAAATAGCCAAAAGCAGTCTCTGACTGCTTTTGAAGTATTTAACGCAGCCGGGTAATTTGAACCATTTCAACGTTTTTATTAGGGCTACAGCTAATTCAAATCAATAATTATCCCAAATATATCTATTTTTTATCTAAAATGTTTATCGATTTAGTCGCAGACTGAGCTATTTATAAATAACGTCCCAATCCTTAATCTGACTAATCCACACACTAGAAGAATTATTCTCTGATAACTCTTGGCTCTTAGGCGAAACCTTTCTTGGGCTACACGGAAAATCTTTAGTAATCTAATTACGTGTTCAACAAATATTCTCTCACTCGCTTTCTCTCGATTTTTTTGTTTTTCTTCTTGGCTTAATTCCCTGGCTCTCGGCTTTTTTTGAGGAGTTTCTATTTGGACTTCTCCTATATAGCCTTTATCTCCTTTGAATTTTTGTGTTGGAGCTAACTTGGATTGACCTTCTCTCCAAATATTTATGTCGCTAGTCGGCCCTGGCTTTCCCACTATAACATCTACAATCTCTTGTCCATTTGGTGTGACAATTAATTGATTTTTCAAAGTATGGTTTTTCTTTTTGCCTGAATAAAACTTTTTTTGTTCTTGATAGTCCTTGGGTCTCGGTATTGGCTGTTCACAGCTATCCACTATTAACTCCAACTCGGCGAGAATTTCTTGCACCCATTTATACTCACCGGGATTTTTTTTTACTTGTTCCAGCAGACTAGCAGGCAGCAATTCCCTCAATAGCTCTGACCAGTAGTGAAATATGTCATTCGCTGTTGATTCACTAACTCCGAACTGGACTCCTAGCATCTGGAATGTTGGCTCCGGGTGTAGATATACCAAAGTTAATATTATTTGGTCTTTGACTGATAGTTTTGGTCTTCTACCTCCTCCTGCCTTGTTTATCCTTACTTTTCTTTGCTCAATCTCGATATCTTTCTGTTGATGTAATAATTCAGCGGCAGCTATTAATTGCTGTAACTGTTCGTACTCTAGTCCAATTAATCGTTTACTTTCTTGTTGATTTTTTTCAAGGTACTCTGGTATATTACTCATTTTACTGTAAAAATTAAAAAGTAAATTATAATATTACCACTTTATTTTCGGTTTTTAATTATATTTCGGAGATGTCTTTTTAACTCGTTCAAAGTCAGTTTCTGGCAAAGACGGACGCAGGCAGAGATAGATTAGTGGGCCAAACAGAGGTACCAGCGCCACCGCCCAAAAGATACGAGCATCTATAAGACCTCGCCTTGCCATGTCATCATCAAACAATGAGGTTAAGGGAAATATTAGACACATTAAACAAAAATCCAGACTGATCAGGTGAACGAAGTGCACAGTCTGGAATTGCTGAATGTAATCACCCCAATCTCCAGCTAGGATAGCGTAGGCGAATAGACCAATGGTAATCAGTAGGAGAGAAACACCCGTTGATCGCCTATCTAAAATTCGCAACCACTTATCCTTTTTTCCAGAGAATTCTTGATTCGGTTTCCGTAAAATTAAATAGGGCAATAGACAAATTACTCCGGTTCCATTTGACCCTATAAAATAAGGCCAAACCCGAAAGTTTTGCATTTTACCATCAACAAACATCAGGCAAGCATAGATCATTGGCCAGACACCCATGAGCCAGAAAATAGCAAAGAGGATAGCGTTAACGTCTCCCCACTGAAACGTTAATAGCTTTTTGACCGTAGGCCAGGTATCGGGTTTATCGAGGGGGGCTAGTCCTATAGTGTAGGTGACAAATCCCACCCATATTAAAAACAAGACAACTTTTCTAACCATTATCATAATTTAACTTCATCCTTTCATACGCTAATCATTCACTCAAAGTCCCTAATTTTTTGCTAAAAATGGAATAAACATCTTAACCGTAGGCTTGTCCGTTAATTCACTGTAAGGGTGATACGGAATAAATTACGTCTGTCTTTAGTCAAGTTTCAGCCTATAAATTCTGAAGCGTATCTCTTGCCTCTCCTGGTTGCGATCGCTGAAATATACCTTCATTTCCAGGATTCTTTTCACGAGTGTATTAATCGTGAAAGTTATCTTTTTTACAGTTGAGTGTAATAAGAAAAATATTTCCCTAGTTAGATACATCCATGGATTCAGAAAAACTAAACTTTATTCTTCTTGCTGCAATATTAGATTTCAGGTAAAAGAAAGGCGGTTTGATGGCTAGCTCAATTGAATTTCAATTATTTGCTCCTCGTAACCAGGGAGCTGCCCTATTCGGTTCTTTTGCTGACGGGAAAGAAATACCGATGCAAAAAGGGAAGGATGGCTATTTCCGGACTCAGGTTGAGCTAGAAGATGGTGTCTATCAATATAAATTTCGCGTCCAAACCAAAAGCCCCCATTTTGAACCCGCTCAATGGATAGAAGTCATCGACCCCTACGCAACAGACGTTGATGAAACAAAAAAAATAGGTATGGTGCGAATCAAAGATGGTCAACGAATCGTTGATACATATACTTGGCAACATGATGATACTTTGTTGCCTAATAATCAAGAAATAGTCATCTATGAAATGCACGTTGCCGATTTTTCAGGCGGTGAGAATGACTCTAACAAACGGGGAAAATATCTAGATGTGATCGCAAAGTTAGATTATTTGTGCGAACTCGGAATTAATGCGATCGAATTAATGCCAGTGAATGAGTATCCGGGGGATTATAGTTGGGGCTATAAAGTACGTCATTATTTTGCTACCGAATCCAGCTACGGCTCCACAGAAGATTTAAAGCGGTTGATTGATGAATGCCATGGCAGGGGAATTCGCGTTTTCCTAGATGGGATTTATAATCACACGGATGAAGAATGCCCATTAATGCTGATTGACCGCAATTATTGGTACTACGAACATAGGCACTATCCGGAAGACCCTGCAAATTACTGGGGGCCAGAGTTTAACTACGATAACTACGACGAAACCTTAGATGTTAAACCAGCATGGAAATTTGTCGGGGATGTAGTGCGTTACTGGGTTCAGGAGTATCACATTGATGGAATTCGTTTTGATGCGGTGCGCCAATTGGCGAACGATGAATTTCTGGATTGGCTAGCTAAACAAGCGAAGAAACATGCTGTACCTAAGCCGTTTTATAATATTGCTGAAAATATCCCCGATACAAGTAAAATTACCACACCCGAAGGGCCATTAGATGCCTGTTGGCATGAAAGTTTTCACTACTTTATGATTCCTCATATTTGTGGTGAAACATTTGATTTAGAGAAGCTCAAAGAAGTTTTAGACCCCAAGCGGCAGGGTTATGAATCTACGACGAATGTCATCAATTATTTAGCAACCCATGATCGCGAACATCTGTTCAGAGAATTAGGTGAGCGCGGAATCTTTGACGAAGCCGCATTTAGACGAGCCAAGTTTGCCGCTGTCTTATTAATGACGGCAATGGGAGTGCCAATGCTGTGGATGGGAGAAGAGTTTGGTGAGCATAAGCGCAAAAGTGAAAAGGTAACTCAGCCGAAGAAAATTGCATGGCCTTTGTTGGAAAGAGACTTAAATCGAGATTTATTCGAGTATTACAAAAAACTCATTGCCCTACGCAAACAACATCCAGCGCTTCAAGGGGACTATATTGAGTTTTTTCACGAAAATCCAGAGGCTAAAGTGCTAGCCTACGTTCGTGGAAGTGATGCGAGTTCTCGTGTTGTTGTCATTACCAATTTCTCTGATACTGTTCTCAATCAGTATCCTGTCCCTAATTTCCCAGCTTCTGGGAGTTGGTATGAGTGGATGGGCAACTCTGACGTAGAAGCGGGAGAAGAGGGCATCCGGATTGATATCGGAGGCTACGAAGCAAAAGTTCTGGTTTGTCAATGAGCGACCTATGACTCATGACCCATGACCCAATTCTCAACTTCAGGTTCATGCATCATGATATCCTGATGGTTGCGACCGGCTCCCCAGCGTCTTGTTACAACGGAGGTTGGCGCTTTTCCCACCCCTTTCGAGCCTATATAGCAGCCTATCTGCCATGTTCTCATCTGAATTTCCCCAAGAGAATGGGTCATCCGGTAACCCTAGCGTTACGTTAACGGATGAAGCTGGACGATCGCTTAGTTGTTACATTGAGCATTCCCTGGAAGTAGAGGGTAGTGAATACCTTCTTCTCTTGCCTGTAGACGCACCCGTCGAAATTGTGGCATGGGATGAAACCGAAGATGAAGAAGAAGCAGATGCCACTCTCATTGAAGACGACGCTGAGATTGATCTGATCTTCTCGGATGCCCAAGCCGTGTTGGCTGAACAAAATCTGACGCTCAAGCGCACAGCCTATACTCTCACGGTGGAAGGTGAACTGCCTGCTGTGGATGAAGAGGAGATTCTCACCATAGAAATAGAAGAAGACGAGGTCGAATTAGAGCCAGAGCAATTCCAATATCTGGCAAGCTTCTATCATGAAGAACAGGAGTATGGAATTTACACTCCCCTCGACCCCCTGCTATTTTTTGCACAACGGGACAAAACGGGTCAACCTGTGTTGCTTTCCCCAGAGGAGTTCAAAAAAGTGCAGCCCTTACTCGAAGAATTGCTCTTTGATGAGCTTGAATAGAGCCAAGCTGATCCCAGGGCGCTAAAACCTCTCAGGGGAAAGTGATTATTTACGGCACCAGGTTATGAAAGCGGTCAGTAGCATATCCAAATGGTTATTTTATCTGGCTCTCCTGCCAGCAGTCCTCTTAATCGGTGCATGGCAGGGGTGGGAGTGGTGGAGCTGGGCACAGTCACCTGTGATCAGTCCATCCTCAAGTGCCGGGGAGGATAAAGCCGTACAAATTCAGATTCCCCCAGGAACAGCGGCTCAGAAGATTGGCAAAGATTTGGAAGCGGCGGGTGTGATTCGTTCTTACCAAGCTTGGAAACTTTGGACGTATTGGCTCAGGTTTCAGGATAATCAGGGCGGCTTTAAAGCGGGGACTTATAAGCTATCACCCACACAACCCCTAACCGCGATCGCCGACAAAATTTGGGCGGGTGAGGTGATGCAAGTCTCCTTCACCATTCCCGAAGGTTGGTCGCTCCAGCAAATGGCGACTTACTTTGAATCCCTAGGGTACTTCAAAGCGCAAGACTTTCTCAATGCCGCCAGCCAAATTCCCAAGGATAAGTACCCCTGGTTACCCGATAACTTACCCCATCTCGAAGGGTTTTTGTACCCAGACACCTATCAGTTGCCGAGTGATGGCATGTCTGCCCCACAAGTCATCCAACAAATGCTCAGCCGCTTTGAGCAGGTGGCGCTACCCTTGTACGAACAGGGAAAAAATCAAACTAAACTTAGCCTGTTCCAGTGGGTTACCTTAGCCAGCATTGTGGAGAAAGAAGCCGTAATTCCTACCGAACGCCCACGCATTGCTGGTGTTTTTACCAGCCGCTTACAAAAAGGGATGAGACTCGAAACCGATCCAACGGTTGAGTATGGGTTAGGCATTCGACAAACCATGAATCAACCCCTAACCTTTGCCCAGGTGAAAACCCCTTCTCCCTACAACACCTATCTCAACCCTGGACTCCCGCCGACACCCATTGCGAGTCCAGGTGTAGAGAGCTTAAAAGCCGCTCTTTATCCCGAAAAGACCGATTATCTTTTCTTCGTTGCTCGGTATGATGGCTCTCACGTTTTTAGTAAAACTCTAGCCGAACACGAAGCCGCTACAGCGGCGATTCGCAAACAAATTAATTCCCAACAAAAACCCGCCTCTTAATTGCTCCGTCACAAGCGCCGATTGAGTCGTATATTTCCTCGACTTGTGAGTCCGAGAATGTTTGGTTGATTACCCTTATATAAAAGGGGAAGATTCCAAATGTGCAAGCTTTAGAGAATGGTGAGGAAAGTTTTTTATATCTAAAAGCACCCCAGCTCCCCTACTCCCCCACGCCCCAGCTCCCCTGCTACCCAGCTCCCCTGCCGATCCTAGAAATTAATCAATCCTCATGTCTTGGCTATCTTACTTACAACCTAATTTAATTCTCGGTGGCCCTATCCTCGGTCTCACCCCAGAAATCTTACAAAACTATCAAATTAGAGGTTTAGTGCTGGATGTTGATGAAACCTTAGTCCCTTTACGCTCCAAAGAGGCGTCTGCGGAACTCAGAGAGTGGGTAGAGCAAATCCGACAAGTGGTGTCTTTGTGGCTAGTTAGTAACAATCTCAGCGAGAGTCGAATTCGCAGTATTGCTAATTCCCTCGATTTGCCTTACATCTTGGCAGCTAGCAAACCCTCGCGGCGAAAGTTAAAACAAGCCGCAGCGGCGATGAATCTCCCTGTAGAGCAAGTCGCTATGGTGGGCGATCGCTTGTTCACGGACGTGCTGGCTGGCAACCGTCTGGGGATGTTCACCATCCTCGTTGAACCGATGGTAGACCCCAGTGTCACTGCGCCTTCCTATCCAACTCGTGACTTTGAAGTTTGGCTGACCCAAGCCTTAGGTGTTTCAATCTCAGCGCAGCAACAAAACTTAAACAAACATGACGAATCAAGAGAATCCGAAATATAAAGAAAACATTACGATAGTATAAACTCTCACAAAGTCATGAGATATTTACATTAGTTCAAATGGGGTCAGCAAATATAAAGACCCTAAACATATTAAAATCCTAATAAATTTCTAGAGTGTCCAGCTTAAAACTTATATAAGCCGGGCACTCTAGATTTTTGTCTGTGTAAAAAAGTTATCGGTGATACCCTTGTGGATGTTAAATTTTAAAAGCCTTGCCAGTCGGGAGTTGTAGGGAATCAAATGTGACAAATCTTTTCTCCAAAGGGTAATCAGGAGTTGCCCGTCACCAAGTTGCACCTGAGCAAGTTATAAAGTTATTTGTCTAACTTTCTCACATTACAATCTTCAACCTTCAACATCGCCTCATGTCCCAAACGATTGTTGTTAAAGTTGGTACCTCCAGCCTCACCCAACCCCAAACTGGTCAGTTAGCGCTCTCGACCATTGCCAAACTCGTTGAAACTCTCACTCATCTGCGCTCCTCAGGTCATGGCATCGTTCTAGTGACCTCTGGGGCTGTGGGTGTTGGTTGTGCGCGATTGGGGTTAAAGTCGCGCCCTCAGACAATGGCGCTCAAACAAGCCGTAGCAGCAGTCGGACAGGGACGTTTGATGCGAATTTACGACGATTTCTTTACCAGCTTGCAACAGCCGATCGCACAAATCCTCCTCAGCCGCCGTGACTTCATCCAACGGAGTTGCTACGTCAATGCCTACGGAACATTTCGAGAACTGCTCCAGTTAGGAGTAATCCCGATTGTGAATGAAAACGACACCGTGGCGGTTGAGGAACTCAAGTTTGGAGATAATGATACTCTCAGCGCTTTAGTTGCCAGTCTCATTCAAGCCGATTGGTTGTTTTTGCTCACGGATGTAGACCGACTGTACTCCGCCGATCCGCGCCAAGTCCCCGATGCTCAGCCGATTACCCTGGTAAACAGCATGGAGCACTTAGCGGAACTTCAGATTCAAACCGGAGAATCCGGCTCTCAGTGGGGGACAGGTGGCATGGTGACCAAAATTTCAGCGGCGCGGATTGCCACCAATGCGGGGGTGAGGACTGTCATCACAGAAGGACGCTACCCTGAATCGATCGAAAAAATCTTACAGGGAGAACCCCTCGGTACCCAATTTGAACCCCAACCTCGGACTGAAAATGCTCGTAAGCGTTGGATTGCTCACAGTTTAGTGCCTGTGGGTAAGCTGTATCTTGATCATGGAGCTGTCGCGGCAATTTGTCAGGCGGGGAAATCCTTGTTAGCGGCAGGCATTACAGCCATTGAGGGGGAGTTTCACGCTTCGGAGGCGGTACAGTTATGCGACGGCAGTGGCTTAGAAATTGCGAGAGGGTTGGTTAACTACAGCAGCACCGAACTTCAGAAGATTCGAGGGCGGAAATCCGAGGATATTCCTATGATTTTGGGCTATGGGGGCGCTGAAACGGTGGTACATCGCGATAACCTGGTGTTGAGTAATTAGCCATAAACTACATGGGAAGAGTTACAGTAAACGTTGTGCCTTGACCCACTTCACTTTCTACAAGAATCTCGCCCCCGTGTAAGTCCACACATTCCTTAACCATTACTAATCCCAAACCCACTCCAGGGGTAACACCAATATTACTGCCGCGAAAGAAGGGGTTAAATAACCAAGGTTTTTCGGTTGGAAGAATGCCAATTCCTTGGTCTGATAGGCGCAAAACCACTTGACTGGGTTCGCAACTTAGCTCTAACCGAATTGGGTTCCGATCAGGAGAAAACTTAATCGCATTGGAAAGCAAGTTTCTCAGGATTAATTTTAAGAGTTTCTCATCTAGAAAAACGTTGGTACAGCTTCCTTGGCACTCAAAGAGAATCCGATGTGGATTTGCGGGATTTACCTGACATTCATTGACTATTTCACAAGCTATCTGCTCCACATTCAGAAATGTCGGACTAAACTCTAGATTTCCCGTTTCCGCTTGGTTGACAATTAGCATATCTTCAACCAGTTTGGTCAAGTATTTAATCGAAGATTGAATGCGTTGAAAATGCTTCTTTTTTTTATCTAATGTCAACCGTGAGTCATAATTTTCCAGTATATCTGCCGAAGACAATATGGTCGTTAGGGGAGTACGATACTCGTGTGAAACCGTCGCAATGATACGTGACTTTAATTCATTTAATTCTCGCTCCTTTTCGAGAGCCAATCGCAATTCTTGTTCTAAGCGCTGGCGTCGGGCAATTTCTTGCCTAAGTTGCTCATTCGTTTCTTTTAATTGAGCAATACTCTCTGCCACTCGAACTTCTAGTTCTTCATTCGTCTTTTCTAAGACAGATTGAATTTGCTGTTGTTCAGTAATGTCATGAAAGACTAATACAGCCCCAAGAATGTTACCCGCCTCATTTTTGATCGGTGCTGCACTATCATCAATTGGGATTTCGCTACCATCTTTGGTAATCAGGAGGGTGTGGTTTTCTAAACCTACCGTAACTCCCTCTTGAAGCACTAACTTGATCGGATTCTCAATAACTTCTCGCGTTTTCTCGTTGATGGCATGGAAAATTTGGGTCAAATCATACCCTAGAACCTCTTCGGAGTTCCAACGAGTGAGGGCTTCGGCAACCGGATTCATAAATGTGACTAAACCCTGTGAATCGGTTGTAATCACAGCGTCTCCAATACTTTTAAGCGTCGTTGCCAACCACTGTTCTCTCTCTCTAAGCTGCTGCTCGATCTGATGTTTGTAGAGAGCCATTTCAATGGTTGTAACTAAATCCCTCGCTTCAAAAGGCTTAAGGATATAACCGTAGGGTTCTGTAATTTTAGCACGATTGAGTGTTTCTTCATCGGCGTAAGCTGTTAAATAGACTACAGGAATTTTGAATTGACGATGTATTTGTTCAGCCGCTTGAATACCATCGATGGGGCCTTTTAGTTTAATATCCATCAAGACTAAGTCAGGGCGATTTTGCTCCACGTTTTGCAGCGCAGCTTCTCCCGAAGAAATCACAGCGGTTACATTGTATCCCAGTCCTTCTAATCGATTTTGAATATTAAAAGCAACAATATTTTCGTCCTCAACTATTAAGATTTTTGCTTTCACAATTTTGGGTGCAATCACTTCAATAGTTATCTTTTTAAAAGATAATTATAAATCGGGTTTATCAGCAAAAGTTTCATTCAAGATTTGCTTACCTGCAAGTGATTTTTCACTCAGTAGTAAAATGCTTGAAGAAGAACTCCCTAAAAAAATTAAATCTATACCCTAATTTTTACATTTGTCAAGTTTCCGTGTGCCAGAGCCTCTTGTGTACATTACAACATGTGACGTAATCGTGTAGGCAAGAAGGCAAAAATCTATAATCACCAAGGCTCCTGTGCTGAAGCAGATAGCGATCAATTCATTCTTCGACCCATTGTCGCAGGATGCTTCACCGATAGATTAGGGAATCGACACCCAATTAAAAGTAGGGTGCATGATCTAACGCACCCTACAACTACCTTTCTAAACCCTAAATTGGCCCCATTCCCACAGTTCCAGCATAAATAGCGCGATCGCCTAATTCATCTTCAATCCGTAGCAGTCGGTTGTATTTGGCAACCCGTTCACTACGGCATAAAGAGCCGGTTTTGATTTGACCTGCACGAGTCGCTACCGCTAAATCGGCAATGGTCGTATCTTCGGTTTCACCAGAACGATGGCTAATGACAGAACGGTAACCCCTACGAGTCGCTAAATCAATGGTTTCTAACGTTTCAGTCAACGAGCCAATTTGATTGAGCTTAATTAAGATCGAGTTACCTGCACCCAACTCAATTCCTTTCTTCAGGCGTACCGGGTTAGTCACAAACAGGTCATCACCCACTAACTGAATGTTGCTTAGTTTCTGACTCAGCAATTTCCAATGATCCCAATCCTCTTCGTGCAAGCCATCTTCAATGGAAATAATGGGATATTGCCCCACTAACTTCGCCATATAATCAATAAACTCTTCGGGTGAGTGAGATGACCCATCGTAGATATACTGACCCTCTTTGTAAAACTCACTCGCCGCCACATCCATGGCTAACGCGACTTGTTCCCCTGGTTTATACCCAGCCTGCTCAATTGCCGCAATCAGCAATTCTAAAGCGGCTTGATTAGACTCCAGGTTGGGCGCAAAGCCTCCTTCGTCGCCCACTCCTGTCAGTAACTTCTTCTCCTTCAAAACCTTTGCCAAGGATGCGAACACCTCAGCACCCCAGCGCAGCGCGTCCCGAAAGGTCGGTGCTCCCACGGGTACAATCATGAATTCCTGAAAATCCACATTATTATCCGCATGAGCGCCACCGTTGATCACGTTCATCAATGGGACTGGCAGCAGATTAGCCAGGGGTCCCCCTAGATAGCGATAGAGTGGAAGCCCCAGATTCTCTGCCGCCGCCTTAGCCGTTGCTAGCGAGACAGCGAGGATAGCATTGGCTCCCAAGTTCTTTTTGTTGAGGGAACCATCGCGATCAATCATTTTTTGGTCAACGGATGCTTGGTCGAGTGCATCCATTCCCAACAACTCAGGCGTAATTTTCTCCTTAATATTCCGTACCGCGTAGAGAACTCCTTTGCCGCCATAGCGATGGGAGTCATCGTCCCGCAGTTCATGGGCTTCAAAAGTCCCTGTCGAGGCTCCACTGGGAACTTGGGCGAGTCCCCTCGCGCCCGTCATCAGCATCACTTCGGCTTCTACGGTAGGACGCCCACGAGAGTCTAAAATTTCTCTGGCATCGATCGCTTCAATTGCGGTTTCTGGCTTGTATTCCATACATCTCCTTTTAGTAATGTAAGGATTTTAGATTGCCGATTTTGATTATGGCTCATTAAAGTGAGTTTTAACTCCCCAGATTCATTGATGGGGTTTTACTCCAACATCTAAAATCGAACGATTCCAGCGATCAGCATACGCTTTCCTGTGAGGGTCAAACGACAACTTTAAGGATGTCTACCGATCCCTATCGTGTTACCCCGTACTCTTGGGTAGGGATTTCTCTTCATCGCGTGAGCGCTTTTAGACCGTCGCTCTTTTTACAATGAACTCATAGAAGGAATCCGCTTAAGGAGAAAAAGCCCATGCGAATGCTACACACGATGCTGCGGGTCGGCAATCTTGAGGAATCTCTCAAGTTTTACTGCGATGTTTTGGGGATGAAGCTACTGCGCCAAAAAGATTATCCCAGCGGCGAATTTACTTTGGCTTTCGTGGGTTATGGCGATGAATCTGACCACACCGTCCTGGAACTGACCCACAACTGGGGTACAGATCAATACGATTTGGGAAATGCTTATGGTCACATTGCGCTTGGTGTAGATAATATTTACGAAACTTGTGCCCAAATCAGGATGAAGGGCGGCAAAGTCGTCCGCGAACCAGGGCCGATGAAGCATGGTTCAACGGTTATTGCTTTTGTAGAAGACCCGAATGGGTATAAGATTGAGCTGATTCAGCTAGGGACTCAAGGTTCTGCCAGTCCGCAAGAAACCGCCAACGTGGCAAACCGATAGTACAGGCTGAGGTACATCGGATTGGATAAAAATCGTGCCAGAGGGCTTGCGAAAAGGAAAAAGAGCCACTTGTGTGACTCTTTTGATTATCAGGGTGCATCTACTAAGCACAATATAACACCGTAGGGGTGGGGGGTGTCACCCCCTATTTAAAAAAAGTTCTGGCTTGAATTGGGCATTGTGTCAGAAATGCCTGAAAAAAGTTGACTTCTGCGAGCTTTGATAGTTTTGTTAACAAATGAAGACAACCCATAAACCCCTAACCCGTAGAGCTTGGGCAAATGCGATCGCCCAACCCGCTCAAGAATTTCCCCCGACACCCCTGCCTCTGCTCTCCGGTAAAATTCCAGAGGGTTTACGGGGTTCACTCTACCGCAACGGCCCCGGACGCCTAGAGCGCGGCGGTATACGAGCCGGACATTGGTTTGATGGCGATGGAGCAATCTTGGGTGTGCATTTTACCGATGCGGGTGCGACAGGACTCTATCGCTACGTGCAAACCGCTGGCTACCAAGACGAAAGCGAAAAAGAGAAATTTCTTTACCCCAACTATGGCATGACAGCACCGGGACGAATTTGGCAGCGTTGGGGTAAATCGGTGAAGAATGCCGCCAATACTTCCGTGTTGCCGTTGTCCGATAAACTGTTAGCTCTGTGGGAAGGTGGCAATCCTCATGCTCTCGATCTTCAGACGTTGGAAACCAGAGGAATTGACCCTTTAACCCAGTTAGGTGAGGGAGCACCATTTTCGGCTCATCCCAAGTGTGACCCCAAGACAGGCGAAATTTTTAACTTTGGTGTTACTGTTGGGCTGAATATCACATTAAACGTTTATAAAAGTGACTCTACGGGCAAGATTATCCAACAGGGTTCTGTGCCCCTAGACGGTTTGCCCCTGGTGCATGATTTTATACTGGCAGGGCCGTACCTAATCTTTTTTGTGCCACCCGTGCGGGTGAATCTGTTAAGCGCTGGGTTGGGATTGAGCAGTTATAGTGACGCGATGGAATGGCAACCGGAACGCCCCACTCAGATTATTGTCCTTGATCGCAAAACCCTTACTTTAGTCAGTCGCACTGAAGCTGAGCCTTGGTTTCAGTGGCACTTTAGTAATGGTTATGTGGATACGGATGGCACAATCGCGATCGATCTGGTGCGCTATGCGGACTTTCAGACAAATCAGTATTTAAAAGAAGTGGCAACCGGTCAAACCCAGACACAAGCTAAGGGAACGCTGTGGCAGGTGCGTTTAAATCCTCAAACGGGGAAAGTTATACAACTTGTGGAATTGTTAGACAGAGGCTGTGAGTTCCCGGTTGTACCGCCCCAGGTTGTGGGACAAGCCTCGCCGGATATCTATTTAGCCGTACATCGGGACGGGGTGGATATTCGTCAAGAGTTGTTTGGTGCGATCGCTCGATTCAATACCAAAACAGATCGTTTAGCGATCGCGGAGATGGGAGAAAATCGCTATCCCTCTGAACCCCTATATGCCGATGATGTCTTGAATCACAAGCGAGGTTGGGTACTAACGGTTGTGTATGACGGGAATTCTGACACGAGTGAGGTATGGGTATTTGATAGCGATACCCTAGATGATGAACCCATCTGTCGCCTAGGATTACCCAGCGTGATTCCCCATAGTTTTCATGGTAAGTGGAAACCCGCATAAGCTGTTAAGCATTTAATTTGCCTATTGAGGCGGCGGGGGGAGCAGGGGAGATGGGGTGCAGGGGAGATCAGCCTTCCTAAAATTTCAGCCATTTCACTTAAGGATTTCAGCCATTTTGCTGAGGCTTCCTTACCGAACTCAACTGTATAATTTAGATAAAATTGAGAAAAGAGAGCTAATTAGCGCTCAAAATTAGCTATTTTTAGTCATATCTTTATCTCTCCGCCCACAGCCTGGAAGAGGGCTTTGTCCGCTTTCGGGACAATTCTTCTGGGCGATTGACTGCTTTATTGTGAATGATTGTGCGTCAAGATCCGACGGCTGCGGTGTTCCAGCTCTAGATCCGAACTGTGGAGAATTAACTGCTAGGCCAGTGAATAACAGACTTGCTAACAGGATAGAGCTGTAGATTTGCATTTCGGGATGTCCTTGTCGGAGTATCTAAGTTCCTTATTCGGACCTCCAAAGACGGTTTCAGTAAAAAAAGCAGTGAGAGAAACACTTTTGTAAGTGTTTTTTATTTACTTCATTAAAGAACATGTAATTAGACGGCTGGGTTTAAGAAAAGGTTAACCCTGACACTAAAAAAATTGGACTGCAATCATCTGACAATTGTGTCGTTTTATGTATATTCTATTAAGTAAAGTAATATCTTTCTTAAGAAAGTTGCACAGCTCAAAAAATTCAGTTGGTGCTAGCACAGCCCTTCCGCCGAAGATTCGGACTAGCGAATCACTCGCAATCTCAGAAGCGTCAGTGAGATAAGTTAGGTCTAAAGCCTACATTCCGGAGAACATCGTCTGAGAATTTTCTCCTCCAGAGTAGACAATTGATGCTATTAGATCTGTGTTAAGAAACTGGGCATAGTTGTTTACAAATGCTTTAATTTTTGATGGTTTAATGTAATAGATTTATGCAAAAACACAGTCTTCCAGTCTAGTGTGAGTGGGTGAAGTCTTTCTTCTGTGAGTTTTTTTTGTGCATCTTGATCAGCGACGGAGACACCGATCATGAAAAACCTTGAGGGCAAAGTGACCTTAGTCACAGGTGCGACGCGGGGTCTGGGTAAGGGAATTGCCATTGGACTCGGTGAAGCCGGTGCAACGGTATACATCACAGGTCGCCGTCTGAATAGCTCTAATAGCGAAAATGACATACCGGGGAGTCTCAATGATACTCAATTAGCGGTGGAACAAGTCGGTGGTGTCTGCATTCCCGTCTGTGTCGATCACAGTGATGACGAGCAAGTGCGTCTACTGTTTGAGCGTATCCAAGACGAGCAGGGACAACTTGACTTGCTGGTGAATAATGCTTACTCAGGAGTACAGGCATTAGGGGACGCGAATGGGAAGCCCTTCTGGGAGAGTGAACCGAGTTTTTGGGATGCTTGCAATAATGTGGGGCTTCGTAGCCACTATGTAGCCAGTGTTTTTGCCGCTCGAATGATGACTCAGCATCAGCAAGGACTGATTTGCACCATCTCCTCATGGGGGGGGATGTCTTACATTTTTGGTGTTCCCTATGGTGCAGGCAAAGCCGCGTGCGATCGCTTAGCGGCTGAGATGGCGGTTGAACTCAAGCCGCATAACGTGGCTTCCCTCTCAATTTGGCCCGGTATTGTTGGGACTGAGTTCATTACCCGTTTTGCGGCTGAAATGGATGATAGCAGTGGGGCTGATTCTCAAAGCTCAGCCATCAGAGAGGGCTACAACTGGGAAACGCCCCTACTGACAGGACGGGCAATTGCGGCATTAGCGGCAGACTCAACAGTCATGCGTCGCACCGGTCGGGTGCAGATTGTGGCTGAACTGGCTCAGCACTATGGACTAGTAGACAAAGACGGCAATCGCCCAGTATCACTCCGTTCTCTACGTTTTCTCCTCCCCTTAGGCTTGCCCACCCTGAGACAGTATCCATGGCTCGTACCCGATATTAAGGTACCGTGGTCACTGCTACTCCTGGGGATGCTCAGTTCCCCTAAAATTTAACCTAAGCGCTTAGAGGGAACTTGCAATATGACCCAGCTACGCGAAGCAGTGGTGTTAATTACGGGTGCAACCGGTGGCTTCGGACAGGAACTCACCCGACAGTTATTGAGGGCGGGTAGCCGATTAATCCTCACGGATCTGGATAAAGTCGTTCTACATCAACGGGCTGAGGCTATTTGGAGCGAAGTGGCAACGGGTGAGGTACTGGCTTGCCTCACTGCCGATTTGGCTACCCGTGAGGGTTGTGAATCACTTTATCACCAAGTCAAAGCATTGGGCATTCCTGTGGATGTTTTAATTAACAATGCTGGGATCGCCGTGGTGGGTCATGTTAACGAAGTTCCGTTAGAGCCATGGGAACAATTGATGCAGGTGAACTTAATGGCACCGATGCGATTAAGTGCATTATTTGTGACGGATATGATTGCTCGTCAAAAGGGGCATATCGTTAACATTTCATCGATCGCAGGCTGGGCGGCACCGCCTGGGCTAACTCATTACGCCGCCAGCAAATTTGGGTTACGGGGATTTAGCGAAGGACTTTTCGATGAATTGAAGGCTTATAACATTAAGGTAACAGCCGTTTATCCGTTTTTTAGCCGCACTCCGATTTTACAATCGAAACGGTATGGAACATTTGCCCAGAGAAACCCGGATTTACCAGAAAACTGGATAACCGATCCAGCGAAGGTTATGCGCGAAACGATTCAAGGAATTATTCGCGATCAATTGCACGTCTTTCCCGATTCAGTCGCTAAAAATATCCACTTTTTCAAACGATATGCTCCCGGATTTTTAGACTGGATTAGCAACGAGTTCAGTAGGAGACTCAAAAGTGGTACAGGTCGTTAGTAACTCTGTTCAAGCGCCAGAGATGCTTGATACAACTGAGAAACATTTAATTATTGGCGCGGGTTTTGTGGGCTTAGGTATGGCTCAAGCCCTGAAAGCGGCTGCTATTCCATACGATCAAGTTGATGCGAGTGATGATATTGGCGGCAATTGGTATCACGGTGTCTACGAAACCGCACATATTATTTCATCCCGCAAGATTACTCAATTTACTCATTTCCCCATGCCGGAGGATTATCCCGACTTTCCCAGCGCTCAAAACATGCGGGATTATCTGAATGCTTTTGCCGATCATTTTGAGTTACGTGAGCCGATCGAACTCAATCGTACAGTGAGTGAGGTGCGACCGATTGAAAACAATCTTTGGGAAGTCACTTTTGCCGATGGGGAACAACGAATCTATAAAGGGGTATTAGTCTGCAACGGGCATCACTGGTGCAAGCGTTTTCCTAAATTTGAGGGAGAATTTAACGGAGAGATTATCCATTCCAAAGATTACAAACGACCCGAACAGTTGCGTGGTAAACGAGTTTTGGTGATTGGTGGCGGAAACTCAGCCTGTGATATCGCCGCAGAAGCGGCACGGGTAGGAGCCAAGTGCGTCTTGAGTATGCGCGAATCAGTATGGTTCATCCCTAAAACCTTTGCCGGGGTTCCGGTTGCCGATTTGGGTAAATCATGGATGCCACCACTGCCAGCATGGTTCGGCCGGTTAATGGTGTATTGGATCATACGCCTGACATTTGGTCAGCACTCTGACTATGGTTTACCCAAACCCAACCATCGAATTTTCGAGAAACACCCAACTCTCAACACTGAGGTGCCTTATTACATTAAACATGGTCGTATCATTCCTAAGCCTGGTGTGCGTCAGCTTAAGGGCTGGAAAGTTGAATTTCTCGATGGTAGTTGTGAGGAATTTGATTTAATTGTTTGTGCAACGGGATTTTACGTTGCCTATCCCTTCTTCCCTGAGGAACTTCAGCGCGTCGAAGGAGCCGTTGTCAAATGTTATGGGGGTTCGTTTCTCGATGACTATAAGGGACTTTATTACATTGGTTGGGAACAAATTCGAGGAGGGGTTGGTTCGCTTGTTGCGGCTTATGGCCCACTCTTTGCCCGTTATCTCAAACTCCAGGATGAAATCAATGTGCCACTGGGTTTAGTTTTCAAAGAAATGGGACAACAGCTACCGACAACCCATCTTGCGGATCCACAAAAGATTTTTAGACAATTCCAGGCTGCTAACGCCTCCTTTAACCGGATTGCCAAAAAAGCCCATCAAGTTGATGCCCAATATCCCAACTTTAGTAACCGCCCACTCCAAAAGTAAAAAACCTGGCTGCTAGAGCCAGGTTAGGGTTCGATTCTCGCTTCCAATTTCTCAGTCTCCTCACAAACCAGCGGCTTTTAACCGCCCTTCGTGGTATTTCCATCTAACGTCCACTGCCCCGATTGTCATCCTCGTCCTCAAACCCAACCGTAAGAGTGCTGAGTAAGGGGTGATATACAACAAGGGTAGGGTTTTCACGCCAAACCCCTGAACAGGATTGCACTGGAAACCCGGTCACGTAGTTGCACATTAGGAGAACTCCTATCTGAATTTCTAAAGCTTTTTTCAGATCAGGGGGGGTGAATCAGGATAATATCCGAGGCGCGTAATATTTCGTAATACGCTAAGCTGTTTCTTGGATTCACTGGAGAATCCCCCACCGTTAGGCGTGGGTGAGTGTCAATATAGATACAGTTCTGATCAATTCCGACTCATTAGTTGTAGCCATCCATGACCACTTCTCGCCGTCGCTATCACATCACCACCTTCGGCTGCCAGATGAACAAAGCTGACTCGGAGCGCATGGCTGGCATCCTAGAAGATATGGGCTTCGAGTGGTCTCAAGACCCCAACGACGCTAATTTAGTTCTTTACAACACCTGTACCATTCGGGATAACGCCGAGCAAAAGGTTTATTCTTACCTGGGAAGACAGGCAAAGCGCAAGCATGAACAAGCTGATTTAACTCTTGTGGTGGCTGGATGCGTTGCCCAGCAAGAGGGAGAAGCCTTGCTGCGTCGAGTTCCAGAGCTCGATTTGGTCATGGGGCCGCAACATGCGAACCGTCTCCAGGATTTGCTGGAACAAGTATTTGATGGAAACCAAGTTGTCGCCACAGAACCGATTCAGATTGTAGAAGACATCACCAAACCTCGCCGGGATAGTACAGTTACGGCTTGGGTGAATGTGATTTACGGCTGTAATGAGCGCTGTACTTACTGTGTGGTTCCCAACGTCCGGGGGGTTGAGCAATCCCGCACTCCAGAAGCGATTCGGAAAGACATGGAGGAATTAGGGCAACAGGGTTACAAGGAAATCACGCTACTCGGTCAAAATATCGACGCTTATGGGCGCGATCTCCCTGGCGTTACGGAGTCTGGGCGACACCTGCACACTTTAACCGAACTCTTGTATTACGTTCACGATGTGCCAGGAATTGAGCGCATCCGCTTTGCAACCAGCCATCCCCGCTATTTCACTGAACGATTGATTCGCGCTTGTGCCGAGTTGCCCAAGGTGTGTGAACATTTCCACATTCCTTTCCAATCGGGGGATAACGATATTCTCAAGGCAATGGCACGGGGTTACACTCAGGAAAAATATCGCCGGATTATTGACAAGATTCGCGAGTATATGCCGGATGCATCGATTAGTGCCGATGCGATTGTGGGTTTTCCTGGGGAAACGGAAGCACAGTTTGAGAATACCCTCAAGCTAGTAGAGGATATCGGTTTTGATTTGCTCAATACGGCGGCTTATTCTCCCCGTCCCGGTACTCCTGCGGCACTGTGGGAGAATCAACTAAGTGAAGAGGTGAAAAGCGATCGCCTCCAGCGCCTCAATCACCTAGTTTCTACAAAAGCTGCTCAAGCGTCGCAACGTTACTTAGGACGGATTGAAGAAGTCCTCGTGGAAGACCAAAATCTCAAAGATCCCACCCAAGTTATGGGACGCACGAAGGGTAATCGTCTCACCTTCTTTGCGGGCGATATTAATGAACTTAAAGGTCAATTGGTGAAGGTCAAAATTACTGAAATTCGTGCATTCAGCTTAACGGGTAGAGTATTGGATTAAAGATAATCTTTTACTCAATCAGCCGAATAATTACATCAGTCAGAAGGCATAGATTTACGTGCCTTCTTTTTTAAGTAACTTCAGAGCTAGGGGGAGTATTTCCTGTAATTTTCTGAGGAAATATTTTTCTGACAACAAAAAAATAATCTTGATTATAATCAGACTAAGGAATAGTTAAAATTAGGTTAACGTATGGCTAAGGAGGAGATATATTGAACATGAGTGCAAAACTGCATACTCAACTGAAGAACTCCTTTCCAATACTGATTGGGCTGTATATACCAATGCTCATTCTAGTAGCGATGATTGTCTTGGTTGGTCATCAGTTCGACATTCCCATGGATGATTTAACACGCGATCCTGCGGCGATTAGAGGAGACAGCCCCTTTATTGGAGTGCTTTCCTATATTGGGGTCTTATTTTGGTGTGCTTCTGTGGCTATCTGTCTTTTCAGTTTTGCGCTGCTAAAGCAAACAGGAGGTATAGGCGAATTTACAGCTTTTTTCCTATTTGGTGGTTTGATTTCACTCCTTTTATTACTGGATGATTTATTCCTCTTTCATGAAACAGTATTTCCACTTTATTTGAAAATTCCTGAAAAACTCGTTTTTTTGAGTTATGGCTTAATGATATTAGGGTATATTACTCGTTTTAGAAAGTTGATTTTGAAGACAGATTTTATCTTTCTGCTTCTTGCATTTGGTCTATTGGGATTATCAATCTTCATCGATCTTTTAGATTTGAGAATATCCATCCTGTTGGAAGATGGATCTAAGTTATTTGGCATTATCAGTTGGTTCGGTTATTTGGCTCTAACCTGCTTTCAGGTGGTGAAACAAAATACACTTCAACTCGCAGAGAAAAAGACACAATACTTCTCTTAAAGAAAGGAGAGATGTTGGTACACTCAAGAACTGGTGTGATCTAAATCTCCCCTAGAGGACTCTAAGCACTCCATCCTCATCCTCACGCTTAGCTCTCACCCCGCTCCCCCTACTGCACGGCAGCGTGCAACTAGGAGATTTAAGTCAATAGCACCTTGCTGTCTCTCTCGAAGTACAATGACGGCAACCCTCCTAAGCCAAAGCGCCTAGGGGACATATCGCCGATTGGAATCGGAGAAATTTGCTGGAATTGACATACAGAGTGCTAAAACCTGGAAATATAGACAAAAAGAATGAAAAGCTAACCAGGTTCTTTGGGGGCTAATAGAGGTTAAACGCAAATGGGGCAACTGAACAAACAATCGGATGATAGGGGAGCAAGCGATTCGCAGGCAGCAGAAGCTCTTTTAAGAGCCATGACTCAAGATCTTGAGCACCTGCGGCAAAATCTCCTGAGTCAGTTGGCTCAAGACGTTGAGCGGCTCCAAAGAGAAAAATCTCAGTTGATTGAGGACATTGAACAGCTCAAGACTCAGCGTCAGCAGCAGCTTATCCAACAACAAACTGATGGTGTCTCCAGTGCTGGGTTCTCGCCCAATGTAGCCGCCAAGGCTCACAACGAGAATATAGAGCAATTAATTGCCTCTTTAGATTCAACCCTGAGAGCCACTTTTAGAAGCCTACAACAAGACCTTCGGAGCTATCAAAGTTCCCTCTCCCAGCAGTTGGGTGAGATGCACAGTCTAGAGAAGCAAGGCGAGGCAATTTTAGAAACGCTGGTTAATCGTCTGAGGCAAGAAGTTCCATCAAAATCTTCTGCTACAAAGAACTCTTCACTGTCTTCACCACCATCACACCCCAATCTTTCCATACCCCGCCGCGACATACCTGGGTATCTGGAGGAACATCATCATTACAACAGCTCTAATGTTGCTTATCCTTCTGAGCAATCCATCCCAGCCGTACAATCAATTCCAACAGCAGAGTCGCTGACGAATGTCCCCCAGTCTCAAGCCTCCTCTAAACCTAAGCGTGGGTTGCTGGGTGGGTTAGTCGTGGGGTTTGTTCTGGTTCTGTTCTCCTTTGTGTTGCAAGCGTTCCAGAACATCGTGATTAGTGTAATTTTCAATAAGTCCTCGATTTTTGGACTATTTGAATTCGGAGGATTTTTAACTCCCAGTGCGGGCAATGCGCTGCTGATTTTGTGGTTGCGAATGCTTGTAGTAGTGCCCTTGATGGCGATTTTAGCGATGGTTCGCTATCCATCGGTGTGGCGAGAGATTGGACAATTAGCACGCTCAAAAGATTGGCTGTTATGGTTCAATGTTTTGGCAAGTGGCTTTTTTCTGTTTTTATCCCAAGCACTACTTTATTTAGCTTTGGGGCCGATTGCTCCAGGGGTTGCCCTGACTATTTTCTTTATCTATCCGATCTTTACTCTGTTATTAGCGTGGGTGCTGTATGGTAGGCGACCGACGCTTATTAGTAACCTGGTTATTTTCAGTGTTTTGGTCGGGTTTGTGCTGATTACCCTTCCCGGTACTAGAACGACGGAACTTTCCAGTTTAGGTATTAGTGCGGCGGCGGGTGCGGGTGTTGCCTTTGCTTTTCATCTCATCCTGACGCGAATTCCTGCTAAAAAGATTAACCCCGTCCCTTTGATGTGGATTAATTATGTCCTCCTCCTTACTTTTGCTGGTTTGTGTTTAGCTGGACCTTTTCCCCAATCCTGGTGGCGTTTCGATGTCGCTCCCACGATGTGGCCGAGTCTAATCATCAGCAGTTTAGTATTAGGGGGTATTACGTTCTTGATCAATCTGCTGAGTAATATGGGGCTGAGACGGATTGATCCACGTCGAGCCTTGATTCTGGAAGCAACCGTTCCTGCTTTAACCGCGCTTTTAGCTTTGGGGATCGTGCAAAGCACCATGCAGGGGTCGCAAATTTTTGGCATGGTGATTGTTACGTTGGGAGTTGTTGCTCTGAATTTTGAGCAGCGCCGTCGCCATGCCCAAGCGGCTCAATCGGCATCGCGATCGCAAAAATAAAGGTGCGATCGCTGGGTATCATGAGAGTCCTATCGACTAGGAATTACTGTGCCATCAGTACCCTAGTCAAATATTCATGATTTGGCTAATCGCCACTTTAAGGAACGGAGAGAGAGGGATTCGAACCCTCGTTAGAGTCACCCCTAAACAGCATTTCCAGTGCTGCGCCTTCAACCGCTCGGCCATCTCTCCAGGGGAGTTATTCATTGCAGGTTTTGAATTAAGCTAATTCAGCACCCGGTTTCTAATTGTACACTAAAGTGATGACTAAATCCTATAAAATTCAAATTCATCATCGCCAAGCTGGTACTCATCATACTGTACAAGTGCCCGATGACCGCTATATCTTGCAATCGGCAGAGAATCAGGGCGTGAAGCTGCCGTTTTCCTGTCGTAATGGAGCCTGCACCGCCTGTGCCGTGCGCGTTATTCGTGGTGAAGTCTACCAGCCAGAAGCCATGGGACTTTCTCCAAATTTGCGCGACCAAGGCTATGCTCTGTTGTGTGTGAGTTATCCTCGCTCCGACCTAGAGGTAGAGACGCAGGATGAAGACGAAGTCTATGAACTTCAGTTTGGTCGCTATTTTGCCAAGGGCAAGGTGCAGTTTGGACTGCCACTGGATGAGGATTAAGGTGGACAACACAGGAGGACTAATACTCTTGGGCATGAGACTTGCTCGATTCGATTGTCTAAAACTCCCGACTAGTGAGGTTTCCCAAATCCAAAATCGACCACTTTCTCATCCAAACTGTTGTATTGGGAGTTATCCCTGCCTCCAGGGCTTCCTCTTTCTCCTGTGTCCCCATAGTCTTCACGCTTTGCGGAAGGGGGTGTTTGCTTTTGCTTAGGCTATTGGGCCTGTTATGCTGCTGTCTTTTTTTATTAGTAGGTTGCCAATCCCCCGATGTCCCCACGGGAAGAACCGTAACCGTTCAGGTGCAGCGAGTTGTCAGTGGGCAAACGCTAGATGTATTGAACCCAACCCAGCAAACTGCCTTAATTGAGCGGGTACGATTGATTGGCATTGAAGCACCCGATTTCAAGCAAGAGCCTTGGGGCACAGCAGCGAAAAATCGCCTTGAGCAAATGATTAGCCAAACGGCTAATCAGCCGATTGTCTTAAAACCTGTTTTCCTGGAACCGGATGTCCAAGAGAAAGACAGCACGGGTCGCTGGCTCGCCTATGTCTGGTATAATGGCGTTTTAATCAATGAGCAATTGGTAAAAGAAGGGTATGTGTTAGCCGCACCGCGATTGCCTAACACCAAATACGATGCTCGCCTTGCTCGTGCCCAGGAATATGCCAGACTCATGGGATATGGCATCTGGAACCCAGACCAACCCATGCGTTCGACCCCAGCCGAATTTCGTCGCCAAAATCCTTAAAGTGGCGCTGACGATGGGATGAGTATTGAGCTGGATTGGCAGGTAGACGGCAAAAACGAAAAGAATTTTGGTTTCGGGTTCATCTCCATCACTTTGGAAGACTCTGATGAGAAGTTGAGTCTTCCAACATCCCTTCAGAAGCTTTCGTGGAATGCATCTTGGGAGGATAATGAGTGGGTAAGTATAAAACCCTACTCTCACTTAATCTCTACCGTTCCACTCCTAGCGTTATTTCTGAATTGGTGTTTTAACCTATCTAAAGATGAGCCAACATACGCCCCAACAACTGCAAATTTTCTTGGACATTGCCACCGAAGCTGCTATGGCAGCGGGGGCTATCTTGAAGGACTACTGGGGCAAGTTAGACGAAGTAGAAGAGAAAGGGCGTCCTGGAGACTTAGTAACGGCTGCCGATAAAGACGCTGAAGTCGCCATCCTCAAAGTGTTAAAGCGTCATGTGCCCCATCATTCTATCCTAGCCGAGGAATCCGGTCAGATAGGAGATAACCAGAATGAATACTTGTGGGCAATTGATCCCCTGGATGGAACAACCAATTACGCTCATCAATACCCCGTTGCGGCTGTCTCCGTTGGACTCCTGGTTTCTGGAATACCTATGGTTGGAGCGATTTACAATCCCTTTCGGGATGAACTATTTAGAGCGGCAAGAGGTTTAGGAGCAACTCGTAACCGACGCCCGATTCAAGTGTCTGAAACGTCTGACCTGAGTAAAAGTCTACTCGTTACAGGTTTTGCCTACGACCGACGCGAGACTTCTGATAACAACTACGCTGAATTCTGTCACCTCACCCACCTCACCCAAGGCGTCCGCCGTAGCGGTGCCGCCTCCCTCGACCTAGCTGATGTGGCCTGCGGAAGACTGGATGGCTACTGGGAACGAGGACTTTCTCCTTGGGATATCGCGGCTGGGGTCGTGTTGGTGGAAGAAGCGGGTGGAAAAGTGACGGCTTATGATGGTAACCCCTTAAAAATTGATTCGGGTCGAATTTTAGCAACCAATGCTCATCTGCACAAACACCTAAGTACTGAACTGTTGCAGGTGCCCCCTCTTTCGGGTTGGAAATAATTGTGATAGGTATTTCACTCAGATGGGAATAATCTAATTAGTAACCCATGAACTTTCACAACGTGACTAACTATGAAAAGCTATTTTTTACAGTAACCAAACAATGTTCTGATAAAAACGACATAGCTTTACAGTGTCTTGATAAACCAAGCTGAGGTTATGAAGTTAGCGATTATACCAAAAATTAAGACATACTAGAAACAATTATTTTGGCACGGAGCTTGGACTAACCCTTATGTCTTTTCAAATTGAGCGCGGACTCTTTAAGTTTGATTTCAACGATCATCACGCCGTGATAGGTGTTCCAGTTGATGCGGATGTGAAAGAAGTCCGCAAACGATATCTTAAAATTGCTCGAAGATTACATCCTGATAGTTGCAAAGCGGCAAGTGATAGCGAAAAGAAACTAGCCAATCAGCTATTATCCAAGCTTGTTAATCCAGCCTATGAACAACTGTCTCAGGGAAATAATCGGGATTACCTGGTTACTTTAGGGCACATGGGGAGACGTTTAGCGGCAGAAGGGGCTAAAATTCCCCTCGCTAGCGAAGCCGCCAAACAATTATTCCGCTCTGGTGCTAATTTAGACAATGCTTACAAAAGCGTAGTACAAAAGCTAGCTACAACACAATATGATTCCCTTGACCAAGTCTTAGATAAAATTGCTGAAATCAGTGAACTGAATATGGTTTACCTAATGCTTAGCAAGGGTGAACTGCAAAAATCTCCTGACAGAAGACCGGAGGCTCGAACGCCTACGGGAGTCAGCCCAAAAGGCTCTCAGACAGATCCTCCAGGCCGGAAAAAAGACCCGAACGCTCCTACACCACCAGGAACAGCGGCACGTCCTGTTAGTCCGCTACCGGATTCAGGACTCACGAGAGCGGCTGAGTATATTCGCCGAGCAGAAGGGTACATGGCAAAGAACAACTTTGCCGCCGCTGTTCTGGAGTTGCGTGAGGCACTCAAGCTAGATCCAAACAATAGCCGCTGCCATAGCTTACTCGGAGCCTCTTTTTTGAAGCAAAATCAGGCGACAATGGCAAAAGTTCACCTGAATAAAGCCTTGCAACTGAATCCTAACGATGAGTTGGCTTTGAAGGGCAAAAAGCATCTCGATGCACTTCAGAACACCAACGGGGGTCAAAAATCGGCTCCTCCACCAACTTCGGGCACACAGTCCGATCAATCGGGGAAATCGCGTGGCGGTGGCTTATTTGGGGGTTTATTTGGCGGTAAGAAAAAGTAGAAAAAGTAATGGTTCATCAACCACCGGCGGGTGCACGAGATTTGCTTCCCCTGGAAGTGACTCAAAAACGTTGGATTGCCGATCGCTTACAGCAGGTCTTTCACCGCTGGGGATATCACCAGATTATTACATCGACCTTGGAGTGGTTAGATACTCTGATGGCAGGCGGAGCAATTCAGCGTTCAACCGTCATTCAGTTACAGGATGCTGAAGCGGGCACATTGGGACTGCGCCCAGAACTCACGGCTTCGATTGCTAGGGCTTTTGCCACGCGAATCGCAGGGAGTACCAATGAGGCAACGCTATCCCTACCCCAACGACTTTATTACAATGCCAATGTGTTCCGCCGACCGCCTATGGGTCACCACGGGCGTCAACTGGAATTTTACCAGTCTGGTGTTGAACTTCTGGGGGCTGGAGGACTGTTGGCAGATGCGGAAATTTTGCTGTTGTTGGCAGATTGCCTTAATCAGCTCGGTTTACAACAGTGGCATTTAATTTTAGGGGAAGCGGGGTTAACGCGATCGCTGTTTTCTCCCTTCCCCCCGTCAGTGCAAGAGAAAGTGCGAAAAGCGATCGCTCATCTGGATCGTGTCGCCTTAGAAACGCTACCCCTTTCCCCCGAATTACAAGAACGGGCGCTGTTTCTGTTTGATCTGCGGGGACGCCCGACTGATGTTTTACAAAAAGTGGCTAGTCTAGATTTAGACGCATCAGAACGCCAAATTGTGGAGCAGCTCAAAGCCCTGATCGAACGTTTAGAGCAATCCTCTCCCACTCCGTTGCCACTGATGCTCGACCTCAGCTTAGTTCAAACCTTTGAGTATTACACGGGTATTGTGTTTGAAGTCGTGAGTGACAGGGATACCAGTCAGCGAATTTTGGGCCAGGGGGGTCGTTATGACCAACTGCTGGGGCTGTATCATCCTCAGGGAGAAACCTACCCAGGAATTGGTTTTTGCCTCAATATTGAAGACCTTCACTATGTTTTACTTTCAGGGAGTCAGCTACCCAGACAAACACCTGCCAGTGATTGGTTAGTGATTCCGGAGACGACCCAGTCTGAGGCTGCGGCTTTTGCTTATGCCCAAAAGCTTAGAGAGTCTGAGCATTTAGTTCGCGTGGAGATGGATTTAGGGCAACGCTCGCCCGTAGATATCCGGGAGTATGCCCGTCGCCACCGGATTACTTACCTCGCTTGGATTAAAGCAGATGGCACACCGATGATTGAGACACTAAGTTAGGGGGTAACGCTAACTCAATATCTAGCCAACCCATCGCCCTAATCTTGGTAGGCTAGAAACACTAGCCTAAATTTGCTAGTTTGAGCCGATTGATAAGAGAGAAAACACTGTGCCACACACGATTGTTACTAATACTTGTGAAGGTGTAGCCGATTGCGTTGATGCTTGCCCCGTTGCTTGTATCCACGAAGGGCCGGGGAAAAATGTCAAAGGTACGGACTGGTACTGGATTGACTTTGCTACGTGTATTGACTGCGGCATTTGCCTCCAAGTCTGCCCAGTAGAAGGCGCGATCGTGCCGGAAGAACGCCCGGATTTGCAGGAGACTCCTTAAGCACGTTACAAAGGCTTGCTGCCACAGAGGTGATGATGGATAACAGTGCTTGTGGCAGCATTACCATTGGTGTATCTCGATGGTTCCAACTGGACGGTTTACCGGGCCTCTAGCACACTCACGTCCCACAGCTAGTCAGCCGCGTGCAAAATATTTCACCCTGTTGCTCGTAAGAATTCAAAACAGCTAAAAACGTCATAACCTGCTCCAGAAGTGCTTTAAGCCACACCAAAACCAAGAGCAATTCTTAAGTCGGCTGCCTCTTTGGTTGATCAGGGTGGATCAGTTTCAGCGTACAGTGTCTGTGCGATAGCGGAGAATGCTAAGCTAAAAGCAAAGAGCAGACTAGTACACAGCCGATGCACTAACCTGTTCATGGGGTATTTATCCAGATAGATAACTTTGATGGCTCATATCATAGCCTTGCTTTTGGCTTAGTGTGTAAAAAAAGATTATTAATACACTACTCAAATGACCAAGGATTGATCAAAATGAGAAAGTAATCGCCTTGCTGAAAAGGCAGAACGCATTGATAGCGTCTGGCGACAGGGATACCTGAGTGTAAAGATAGCAAACCTTCCTTGGAGGCGCTTCACTTACGCTTTGATGACTTCAGTGCATGATTTGTGGAACCAGTCACCTGTCCAAGAATTGACTTATCAGCAAACCTTCTGCGCTAAGGCGACGTTAGACAATGAAGAGGGCAAAATAAATACTAAGCTTGCATCTTTCTTCACTATGAGCTACTGTCTCAATCTCGACTGTGATAAGCCCCAAAATCCTGATGATGCAAAGTTTTGTCTTACTTGTGGTACAAAGTTACTCTTGAAAGACCGCTACCGGGCGACCAAACCTCTCGGTCGAGGTGGATATAGTAGAACTTTTGCTGCACTCGATCAAGACCGCCTCAACCATCCTTGTGTGATTAAGCTATTTATGATGCCACCCGATCAAGAT